>NZ_CP085026.1:0-4439 GCF_044794325.1 Staphylococcus pseudoxylosus | reverse complement strand
CTCGCAGAGCACACGTATTAACGACTTATTAAAAATAAGTCTAGTGTGTTAGACTTAAACTATTAAATACACATGAAACCTTTGTGCTTAGGAGTGATTTTTATATGTCTTATTCCATTGTTAGAGTTTCAAAAGTTAAATCTGGAACAAATACAACGGGCATACAAAAACATGTTCAAAGAGAAAATAATAATTATGAAAATGAAGATATAGACCATAGTAAAACTTACTTAAATTATGATTTGGTAAATGCTAATAAACAGAATTTTAATAACTTGATTGATGAAAAAATCGAACAGAATTATACAGGCAAAAGAAAAATTAGAACAGACGCGATTAAACACATTGATGGTTTAATTACATCAGACAATGATTTCTTTGATAATCAAACGCCAGAAGATACAAAGCAGTTTTTTGAATATGCTAAAGAGTTTTTAGAACAAGAATACGGTAAAGATAATTTATTATATGCAACAGTTCACATGGACGAAAAAACACCACATATGCATTATGGCGTTGTTCCAATAACTGATGATGGTCGTTTAAGTGCTAAAGAAGTTGTAGGTAATAAAAAAGCTTTAACAGCGTTTCAAGATAGATTTAATGAGCATGTTAAACAACGAGGATATGATTTAGAACGTGGGCAATCAAGACAAGTAACAAATGCTAAACATGAGCAAATAAGTCAGTATAAACAAAAAACAGAATATCATAAGCAAGAATATGAACGTGAGAGCCAAAAAACAGACCATATAAAGCAAAAGAACGATAAATTAATGCAAGAGTACCAAAAATCGTTAAATACGCTTAAAAAGCCTATAAATGTTCCGTATGAGCAAGAAACTGAAAAAGTAGGTGGTTTATTTAGCAAAGAAATACAAGAAACTGGAAATGTTGTAATAAGCCAAAAAGATTTCAATGAATTTCAGAAACAGATAAAAGCTGCTCAAGATATTTCGGAAGATTACGAGTATATAAAGTCTGGTAGAGCCTTAGATGATAAAGATAAGGAAATACGAGAGAAAGATGATTTATTAAATAAAGCAGTTGAGCGTATTGAAAACGCAGACGATAATTTTAACCAACTTTACGAAAATGCAAAGCCACTTAAAGAGAATATAGAAATAGCGTTAAAGCTTTTAAAAATCTTACTAAAAGAGTTAGAACGAGTTTTAGGAAGAAATACCTTTGCGGAAAGAGTTAATAAGTTAACAGAAGATGAACCAAAACTAAATGGTTTAGCAGGAAACTTAGATAAAAAAATGAATCCAGAATTATATTCAGAACAGGAACAGCAACAAGAACAACAAAAGAATCAAAAACGAGATAGAGGTATGCACTTATAGAACATGCATTTATGCCGAGAAAACTTATTGGTTGGAATGGGCTATGTGTTAGCTAACTTGTTAGCGAGTTGGTTGGACTTGAATTGGGATTAATCCCAAGAAAGTACCAACTCAACAACACATAAAGCCCTGTAGGTTCCGACCAATAAGGAAATTGGAATAAAGCAATAAAAGGAGTTGAAGAAATGAAATTCAGAGAAGCCTTTGAGAATTTTATAACAAGTAAGTATGTACTTGGTGTTTTAGTAGTTTTAACTGTTTACCAGATAATACAAATGCTTAAATAAAAAAAGACTTGATCTGATTAGACCAAGTCTTTTGATAGTGTTATATTAATAACAAAATAAAAAGGAGTCGCTCACGCCCTGACCAAAGTTTGTGAACGACATCATTCAAAGAAAAAAACACTGAGTTGTTTTTATAATCTTGTATATTTAGATATTAAACGATATTTAAATATACATCAAGATATATATTTGGGTGAGCGATTCCTTAAACGAAATTGAGATTAAGGAGTCGATTTTTTATGTATAAAAACAATCATGCAAATCATTCAAATCATTTGGAAAATCACGATTTAGACAATTTTTCTAAAACCGGCTACTCTAATAGCCGGTTGGACGCACATACTGTGTGCATATCTGATCCAAAATTAAGTTTTGATGCAATGACGATCGTTGGAAATCTCAACCGAGACAACGCTCAAGCCCTTTCTAAATTTATGAGTGTAGAGCCCCAAATAAGACTTTGGGATATTCTTCAAACAAAGTTTAAAGCTAAAGCACTTCAAGAAAAAGTTTATATTGAATATGACAAAGTGAAAGCAGATAGTTGGGATAGACGTAATATGCGTATTGAATTTAATCCAAACAAACTTACACGAGATGAAATGATTTGGTTAAAACAAAATATAATAAGCTACATGGAAGATGACGGTTTTACAAGATTAGATTTAGCCTTTGATTTTGAAGATGATTTGAGTGACTACTATGCAATGTCTGATAAAGCAGTTAAGAAAACTATTTTTTATGGTCGTAATGGTAAGCCAGAAACAAAATATTTTGGCGTGAGAGATAGTAATAGATTTATTAGAATTTATAATAAAAAGCAAGAACGTAAAGATAATGCAGATGCTGAAGTTATGTCTGAACATTTATGGCGTGTAGAAATCGAACTTAAAAGAGATATGGTGGATTACTGGAATGATTGCTTTAGTGATTTACATATCTTGCAACCAGATTGGAAAACTATCCAACGCACTGCGGATAGAGCAATAGTTTTTATGTTATTGAGTGATGAAGAAGAATGGGGAAAGCTTCACAGAAATTCTAGAACAAAATATAAGAATTTGATAAAAGAAATTTCGCCAGTCGATTTAACGGACTTAATGAAATCGACTTTAAAAGCGAACGAAAAACAATTGCAAAAACAAATCGATTTTTGGCAACATGAATTTAAATTTTGGAAATAGTGTACATATTAATATTACTGAACAAAAATGATATATTTAAACTATTCTAATTTAGGAGGATTTTTTTATGAAGTGTCTATTTAAAAATTTGGGGAATTTATATGAGGTGAAAGAATAATTTACCCCTATAAACTTTAGTCACCTCAAGTAAAGAGGTAAAATTGTTTAGTTTATATAAAAAATTTAAAGGTTTGTTTTATAGCGTTTTATTTTGGCTTTGTATTCTTTCATTTTTTAGTGTATTAAATGAAATGGTTTTAAATGTTTCTTTACCTGATATTGCAAATCATTTTAATACTACTCCTGGAATTACAAACTGGGTAAACACTGCATATATGTTAACTTTTTCGATAGGAACAGCAGTATATGGAAAATTATCTGATTATATAAATATAAAAAAATTGTTAATTATTGGTATTAGTTTGAGCTGTCTTGGTTCATTGATTGCTTTTATTGGTCACAATCACTTTTTTATTTTGATTTTTGGTAGGTTAGTACAAGGAGTAGGATCTGCTGCATTCCCTTCACTGATTATGGTGGTTGTAGCTAGAAATATTACAAGAAAAAAACAAGGCAAAGCCTTTGGTTTTATAGGATCAATTGTAGCTTTAGGTGAAGGGTTAGGTCCTTCAATAGGGGGAATAATAGCACATTATATTCATTGGTCTTACCTACTTATACTTCCTATGATTACAATAGTAACTATACCTTTTCTTATTAAAGTAATGGTACCTGGTAAATCAACAAAAAATACATTAGATATCGTAGGTATTGTTTTAATGTCTATAAGTATTATATGTTTTATGTTATTTACGACAAATTATAATTGGACTTTTTTAATACTCTTCACAATCTTTTTTGTGATTTTTATTAAACATATTTCAAGAGTTTCTAACCCTTTTATTAATCCTAAACTAGGGAAAAACATTCCGTTTATGCTTGGTTTGTTTTCTGGTGGGCTAATATTTTCTATAGTAGCTGGTTTTATATCAATGGTGCCTTATATGATGAAAACTATTTATCATGTAAATGTAGCGACAATAGGTAATAGTGTTATTTTTCCTGGAACCATGAGTGTTATTGTTTTTGGTTATTTTGGTGGTTTTTTAGTGGATAGAAAAGGATCATTATTTGTTTTTATTTTAGGATCATTGTCTATCTCTATAAGTTTTTTAACTATTGCATTTTTTGTTGAGTTTAGTATGTGGTTGACTACTTTTATGTTTATATTTGTTATGGGCGGATTATCTTTTACTAAAACAGTTATATCAAAAATAGTATCAAGTAGTCTTTCTGAAGAAGAAGTTGCTTCTGGAATGAGTTTGCTAAATTTCACAAGTTTTTTATCAGAGGGAACAGGTATAGCAATTGTAGGAGGTTTATTGTCACTACAATTGATTAATCGTAAACTAGTTCTGGAATTTATAAATTATTCTTCTGGAGTGTATAGTAATATTCTTGTAGCCATGGCTATCCTTATTATTTTATGTTGTCTTTTGACGATTATTGTATTTAAACGTTCTGAAAAGCAGTTTGAATAGTTATATTATATTTTGGTTTAGAACTATGAGTGGCTAGCATTTTGCCACTCATTTTTTGCGTTAGCAAAAACAGGTTTAAGC
>NZ_CP085025.1:0-44019 GCF_044794325.1 Staphylococcus pseudoxylosus | reverse complement strand
AATAAAAACCTCATTTCCACTTTTTTGGATTGAGGTAATAAAACAATTTTTACGTAAGTTATATGTTTTGTGCTTGCACTTAGATGATTAGATATATATAATACAAGTATCAAAAAATATATAAACAAACGAATGCGAATCGTTTTATTA
The DNA here is from genome assembly GCF_044794325.1 of Staphylococcus pseudoxylosus. Taxonomy (NCBI): domain Bacteria; kingdom Bacillati; phylum Bacillota; class Bacilli; order Caryophanales; family Staphylococcaceae; genus Staphylococcus; species Staphylococcus pseudoxylosus. Next base: position 43,869 of record NZ_CP085025.1, on the reverse strand, counting down.
CCGAGAGTCGATGCTATTGGCGTAGCATCGACTCTTTTAATATTCATTAAAGTAATATTAACACTTTTAAGGTCGTATATAAAGCGTTTTAAGTGTAGTTAAAAGTAAATTATAACCTCAAAATGATAGAATTTATTAATTAGGTGACTAATTAGGCACTGAAAATATCTTATAGGCACCTAATTAGGCGCTTAGGTAGTAAAATAGGTAGTAAATTTAGGCGGTAAAAGATGAAAAAATATTTGTTAGGTGGTAAAATTTAGGTACTAAATTAGGTACCTAAGGGTGGATGTTATGAAAACTATTAAAATGGTTGCTGATGAATTGGATGTAACTAAACAAACTATTGTTAATAATGCTAAAAGCTTAAATATATCTTTTGAAAAAGAAAATGGAATTAATTATATTAATGATAATGATTGTTTGAAAATTATAGAAAAAATCACTAAGAAAGAAAGTACAACGCAAAATAAAGAATCAGTAAAAAAAGAAATGTTTGATGAAAATAATGCAGAAGTTGAAAAGCATATATATAATAATTCAAATAGTTCTGAGACATTAAAAACAAAAGCAAATGAATTAGAAAAGCAAATAGAAATCTTTGAAACTAGAGCTAAAAATGATGAAAAATATATTGAGAATCTAACTAAACAACTAGATCAACAAAATAGCAATGTTAATACATTAAATAAACTGTTGGAGAATCAACAAATATTAGCTTTAGAAAGTAATAAAAAGATTCAAAAACTAGAAAACCAATTAGAAGAAGAAAGACAGCTTAATTATTCTTTTGATACAGCGACTAATGATAGACAAAACGTTAATCCGCAAGAAGCAACTTTTACTGAAGAATCTCAAAATATCAACCAGCAACAAAAGAAAAGCCAACCAACAAAAGCAGAAGTAAATCATAAGGATATAACTGAAAAGAAAAAGGATGACAGTACAAACGAAGAAGTATTAGCGAAAGATGATAAACCACCTGAAGGAATAGAGAGTGGGCCTGATGATAGGGAAGCAGAACCACCTAAAAAGGGGTTTTGGAGTCGTTTGTTTGGTAGTTAATATAATTAATTAGGCACTAAAAGGTTATCACCTTTTAGTGCCTTTTATATAGTGAAAACTTCTGATAATCATCGATTATGTTAATAAATGCAAAATCAAACAGAACTTTTTTAATGTTAGCAACAATTTTTATTACCATTTTCTTTTTTCTCATTATTTTCGTCTTTTTTGTCTGTTTTCTCTTCAATTTCAACTGAACAACATGACTGTTCTTGAGGTTTTAATTTTTTTAATGCGTCTTTGATACCCATTTACTTCACCTCCTTAAATGATTAAGTTAACAATTAGACCAGTAGCAATAGCTACGACTAAAATTGCTATAACAAAAGATATTACAAATTTCTTTTTAAATAATTTAGATAACAATACAACTTCAGGAATACTTGCTCCTGCGCCACCTATAATTAATGCTACGACTGTTCCCAGTGACATACCTTTAGATACTAAAGCTTCAGCTATAGGAAGCATTGTTTCTGGTCTAATATACATAGGTATACCAATAACAGAAGCAATAATAACAGAGATAATACTATCGCCACTCGCATATTGTGTTATAAAGCTTTCTGGAATAAATCCATAAATAAATGCACCGATAAATACACCAATAATTAAATAAGGTAACATTGGATATAGGAAAGCCCAAGCATCATTTAGCGCTTGCTTAACACGAGATCCTGATTTATTAGTGAAAAATCCATCACCTTTGACATTAACGCCTTTATAACTCTCTGCTAAATTCACTTTTGAAAAAACAAGGCCAGTTAAAATGCTGAATATCGCTAATACAACAAAATAAACAACAGCAACTTTCCAACCTAATAGAAGCCAAAGCATAAATATCATGAGTGGATTCATGAGTGGGGAAGCGATTAAGAAACTCATAGCTGGACCAAATGGAACTTTTGAGTTTAATAATCCGGCAAGAATAGGAATAGTGGAACAAGAACAAAATGGTGTAATAGCACCAAAAATCATTCCTAATACATAGTTGGTTGCTTTATTTGGTTTGCTTAAAAGCTTTTGTATTTTATCTTCTGATACTACTTGTTGAATTAGACTTACAATAAAACTTACAACTATAAATAATGCTAACAATTCAAAAAATAACATTAAAAATGTTTTTATGAATTCGATGATTGAATCTGTCATTAGCATAACTCCTCTGAATTTATTTAATCAACTTTTTTTGATATATAAATTAAAAAAAGTTGATTAATATGATGTGTAAGAAGATAAATCCTATAATATTTTACAGCAAGTATCTTCAGTTAATACAACTTGAATTTGTGCTTCATTGATTTTGTAGTAGTTCCAAGTACCGTGTTTTTCAGGTATTAAAATCTGTGCACTTACTAATTTTTTTAAATGATAAGAAATTTTAGATTGTTTTAAATCTAATAACGCTTCTAAATCACACACACATAATGATTTATTAGAACTCTGACTAATTTGATTTAGTATTTTCAATCTGTTTTTGTCGGCAAGTGCATTAAACATGTTTTCATAAAAATCTAATTGTTGATCTTCATTCATATCAGTTTTTGCTTTAATAACTTCCATAAAAAGAACACCTCTTTTTTATAATATTTGATTAGAGTTTATATTATCTTTATTTCAATTCTTGTATTGCTTGTTTGTAGTTATTTTCTGTTGATTCACCATACTGATGAATATTACCTTTAAAGAACTCCTTCTCCATATATATTGTAGCTTCTTTTAAAGTGACTTCTCTTGATACCATAACAAGATTTAAATAACTTACAAAGTAACCAACAGTTAAAGTACTTGCATGGTTTACTCGCAATCAAGCACACCTCCTTATTGTCAAAGTAGTTTTATACCATTTAATACATCAATTTTTTTTGATATATTAAATATAAATCAATATATATATTATCGCAAGAAAAAACCTATAATTTTACATAAACTTAGGTATTTCTCACAGAAATATTAAAATAATTTCTTCATAAATTGTATTATTAAGAATTAAATTTAGTGAAATTTTTAAAACTCAAATCAATACATAGACACTAATCTATATAGATGCTAATCTATGGTAGTAAAATAATTAATGAGGTGAGTATAATGTTAAATATTGAAATATACGAAGAAGCTATGTGCTGTTCTACTGGCGTATGTGGTCCAGAACCGGATGAAACACTAATAAAGACGAACCAAATCAATGAATATTTAAAACAAAATCAAATAGAAGTTCAACGTTATAATATGAGTAATAATCCGAATGAATTTATTAAAAATAAAGAAGCTATTCGTTTAATTCAAGAAAAAGGTAATGAAGTTTTACCAATCACTTTTATAGAAGGCAATATAGCTAAAACGGGTACTTATATTACCCAAGAAGAAGCCGATGAAATTATTACGGTTAATCAGATGAGAAATGGAGGATGCTGTGGTGGAGATGGATGCTGTTAAATACTTAAATAAATTGAATTTAGATAATGTTGAGTTAACAAAATATTTGTTTTTTACTGGTAAAGGTGGCGTAGGCAAAACGACGATATCAAGTTCTATTGCTTTAAACTTAGCAGAGAATGGAAAGAAAGTAGCTTTAGTAAGTACTGATCCAGCTAGTAATTTACAAGATGTATTTCAAATGGAATTATCTAATAAATTAACTACATATCAACCTATACCTAATCTCTCTATAGCCAATTTTGACCCGATTGCTGCTGCAGACGATTATAAAGCACAAGCTATAGAACCTTATGAGGGTATTCTACCAGAAGATGTGCTTTCTGAGATGAAAGAACAGTTAAGTGGTTCGTGTACAGTTGAAGTAGCAGCATTTAATGAATTTACAAATTTTTTATCCGATAAAACTTTAGAACAAGAATTTGATTTCATTATATTTGATACAGCTCCAACAGGTCACACCTTGAGAATGCTTGAATTACCTTCTGCATGGACAGATTATTTAAATACAACGAGTAATGACGCTTCTTGCTTAGGTCAATTATCGGGTTTAAATGAAAATAGAGGTAAATATAATTCAGCACTTGAAAAACTACGTAACCAAGACGATACGACCATGATCTTAGTTGCGAAACCTAACCACTCTTCTATATATGAAATTCAAAGAGCGCAACAAGAATTACAACAACTATCAATTTCTAAATTCAAAGTAGTCATTAACAACTATATAGAAGAAAGTCACGGTTTAATTTCGAGTCAGATGAAATCAGAACAAGATAAAAACATTAATCATTTTACTGAATGGTTAAATAACAATCATGCTTATTACGTTCCATATAAAAAGCAGAAAGAAGAAGGTATAGAAAGTTTAACTAATCTATTAAATGATGATAACTTAATTGAAAATGATGACTTTATTGTTGAAGATCATCCGCAATTCAATAAATTAATAGATGAAATTGAAAATAGTAAAGTTCAATATTTATTTACAATGGGAAAAGGTGGCGTTGGTAAAACGACAGTAGCAACGCAATTAGCTACAGAATTATCTAATAAAGGACATCGTATTCTTTTAGCAACGACTGACCCTACTAAAGAAATTAATGTTGAAACCACAAGTAATTTAAATACTGCTTATATTGATGAAGAACAAGCATTAGAAAAGTATAAAAAAGAAATATTAGCCACAGTGAATGATGATACACCACAAGACGATATTGATTATATTATGGAAGATTTAAAATCACCTTGTACAGAAGAAATAGCATTTTTCAAAGCCTTTAGTGACATTATGGAGAATCAAGAAGACATGGATTACGTAATTGTAGATACAGCTCCTACAGGCCATACCTTGTTGTTACTTGATTCTAGTGAAAATCACCATAAAGAACTAAAGAAAAAATCAACTCAAACTACCAGTAATGTTGAAACGTTATTACCTAAAATTCAAAATCAAGATTTAACACAGATGATAATCGTAACACTAGCAGAAAAAACACCTTATTTAGAATCTAAACGTTTAGTAGAAGATTTAAATAGAGCCGATATAGGACATAATTGGTGGGTCGTTAATCAATCATTAGTTACGCTAAATCAACGTGATGACCTTTTTAGTAACAAAAAAGAAGATGAATCGATTTGGATAAACAAGATTAAAAATGAAAGTCTTAATAATTACTTTGTCATACCTTATGGAGGGTTAGAATAATGAAAAAAATTGTTATCATTGGTTCAGTTGCTGCCGGTACGAGTGTCGCGGCTAAAGCAAGAAGAAATAGTGAAGATGTTGAAATTACCGTTTTTGATAAAGGTAGTGATATTTCGTATTCCGTATGTGGTATCCCCTACTATATAGGAGGTAATGTATCTGATATTGATGAACTCACGCCACGAAATGCTAAATGGTTTAAAGAACGCTTTAATATAGATATTTATACAGAATATGAAGTGAATAAGATAAATGATAGTGATCAAACAATAACAGTTACTAATTTAGTAAATGATGAAAAGATGATTCAAAAATATGACGAATTAGTATTAGCAACAGGTTCATCGCCTAAAGAACTCCCTCAATTAAATAGCGAAGAATATAATAATGTGTTTAAAGTTAAAAATATTAATGATGCCAAAGCAATTTATAATTATATTAATGACCATGATGTTCAGAATATAACAATCGTTGGCGGTGGATTTATTGGTTTAGAGATGTTAGAACAATTATCTAATTACAACACTTCAATTGTTCAACGTAACACTTTTATGCCTCATTTAGACTACGATATGAGTTTTATGATTCAAGAATATATTGAAGATAAAGCTAACGTATATACCTATAATGAAATTGACATTATTGATTATGATGAGAATCATACGATAAATAGAGTCAGCTTAAAAACTGGCGAATTAATTGATACAGACTTAATCATTATTGGGATTGGTGTCACACCAAATACTAAATTAGCTAAAGAAATTGGTATTAATATTGGAGAATCTGGAGCAATACAAACCAATAAGTATTTGGAAACAAATATTCCTCATATATATGCAATTGGTGATGCAGCAGAAAGTTATAATTTAATTACTGGTAATCCTATATATAGACCGCTAGGTTCTACAGCAAATAAAATGGGTCGTATTTTAGGAGATCGATTAACTGGTGGAAATCTAGAACATAAAGGCATTTTAGGCACAGGCATTGTCCGTATCTTTGATATGACAATTGCCCAGACAGGTTTAACCGAAAAAGAAGCTGTTGAGTTAGAAATTGATATTGATGTATTACACAATGTGAAACCGAATCGTCCAGAATATATGCAAGGTCAAGAAATGGTAATTAAAGCTATATTTGATAAAAATAATTCTAAATTACTTGGTGCGCAAATAGTTGGGTATGAGGGCGTAGACAAGAGAATTGATGTACTAGCTACTGCTATAACATTTGGTGCCAAAGCAGAAGATTTATTTCATTTAGATTTAGCATATGCACCTCCTTTTTCTACAACTAAAGATCCTGTTATTTATACAGGGATGATTGGTCACAATATTACTCGGGGACGTAAAATTATAACGCCTGAAGAAGTCGTAAAACAAAAAAATGATTTATTGATTTTAGATGTACGTTCTCCAAAGCAATTTGAAGTTGATCATGTTGATGGAGCGATTAACGTCCCATTGAAAACGTTGAGAAGTTATGCAAAAACGTTAGATGAAAATCAAACAATCGTGACTTATTGTAATAAAGGTACTACTGGTAATGCTGCACAAAACGTACTTATTAATTTAGGCTTTAAACAAGTATATAATTTATCAGGTGGCAATAAAAATTATCAACGATATAAAAGATTTCAAGTAGAAAGGGAGAAGAAAAATTGAATTATAATGAGATATCACAATACTTGAAAGTGATTGCTGATAGTAGCCGTCTTGAAATATTAGATTTGTTATCTTGTGGTGAATTATGCGCTTGTGATTTATTAGAGCATTTTTCTTTTTCTCAACCCACATTAAGTCATCATATGAAAGTATTAAAAGACAATAATTTAATTACATCCAGAAAAGATGGTAATAAAAATTTATACAAATTGAATCATGACGTATTGGATGACGTTACATCACGACTGACTCTATTGAGTTCCAGTACTGTCCCATGTATATGTGAAACAGTAGAGAAAGGTGAGTGTTAATGATGACGATATTAGCAATCACAATATTTGTATTAACGTTAATTTTTGTTATATGGCAACCTAAAGGTCTAGATATTGGTATTACTGCATTAATTGGTGCTGTAGTTGCTATAATCACTGGGGTTGTAAGCTTTTCAGACGTACTAGAAGTTACTGGAATTGTTTGGAATGCGACCTTAACTTTTGTTGCAGTTATTCTTATTTCACTCATATTAGATGAAATTGGCTTCTTTGAATGGTCTGCTATACATATGGTGAGAGCATCAAAAGGTAGCGGATTGAAAATGTTTATCTTTATCATGCTATTAGGTTCAGTTGTAGCAGCTTTCTTCGCAAATGATGGAGCAGCTTTAATACTTACTCCTATTGTTTTAGCTATGGTTCGTAGTTTAGGATTTGATAAAAAAGCGATATTTCCATTTATTATTGCTAGTGGTTTTATAGCTGATTCTACATCATTACCGCTCATTGTCAGTAATTTAGTTAATATTGTTTCCGCAGATTATTTCGATATTGGATTTATTGAATACTTCAGTAAAATGATTATACCTAATATATTCTCATTGATCGCAAGTATTCTTGTTTTATGGTTATATTTTAGAAAGTCTATTCCAAAAACATTTAATGCAGTAAACATTAGAGAACCAAGAGAAGCGATTAAAGATAAAAAACTTTTTAACATCTCGTGGATCGTACTTGGTATATTACTCATTGGTTATTTAATAAGTGAGTTTATAAATATTCCAGTATCCATTATTGCTGGTATCATTGTTTTAATATTTGTATTATTAGCGCGTAAATCTAAAGCCGTGCATACGAAACAAGTAATTAAAGGTGCGCCATGGAATATTGTTTTATTCTCTATTGGTATGTATCTCGTCGTATTTGGTTTGAAAAACGTGGGCATTACAACACTTCTTGGTGATGTACTAACAAACATTTCAAGTTATGGCTTATTTAGCAGCATTATGGGTATGGGCTTTGTAGCTGCATTCCTATCCTCTATTATGAATAACATGCCAACCGTTTTAATAGATGCAATAGCAATTGGTCAATCGAGTGCTACAGGAATATTAAAAGAAGGTATGATTTATGCGAATATTATCGGATCTGATTTGGGGCCTAAGATAACACCAATTGGTTCGTTAGCCACACTTCTTTGGTTACACGTACTAACTCAAAAAGGTGTCAAGATTTCTTGGGGAACCTATTTTAAGACCGGAATTATTATCACAATCCCTGTTTTATTTGTAACCCTATTAGGTCTATATTTAACACTAATAATTTTTTAAAAGAGAGGTAATAATAAATGGATAAGAAAACAATTTACTTTATATGTACTGGTAATTCTTGTCGTAGTCAAATGGCTGAGGGCTGGGGAAGAGAAATACTCGGCGAAGAATGGAATGTTTACTCAGCAGGTATCGAAACGCATGGCGTAAATCCTAAGGCGATAGAAGCTATGAAAGAAGTGGATATTGACATATCAAACCATACTTCTGATTTAATTGATAATAAAATTTTAAGACAATCAGACCTAGTTGTTACACTTTGTAGTGATGCTGATGAGAATTGTCCAGTCATCCCGCCTAATGTAAAAAAAGAACATTGGGGCTTTGATGACCCGGCAGGTAAATCTTGGTCAGAATTTCAACGTGTAAGAGATGAAATAGGTCAAAAGATCAAGCAATTTTATGATAATTAAGTTAATATAAAATTCAAAAACAGAGGATAAGCATTGTTATATGTGCTTATCCTCTGTTTTATATAATGATATTTGCTGCTTACCTTTTTCTGTTAGTTCTGCATATATTGTTGTGCCACATATAGGAAAACACCCATTGTAGAATAACTCTATATTTTTTGCTAAATCTTGCCTCGCTATGCTTTCAAGTGCTAATAAAAAATTTTTTCGCTTACATCTAAAGTTTTAAAATCTACACTTTATTCTTCTCTAATCGATAACAGTACATTATACACTAAATCTTGTTTTAACAACGTTCATCACCTCTTATTTATCTAGATGACGATACAAGGTTGCTCTACTTATATTTGTCTGTTCTTTTATCTCATCTAAAGTGTATTTTTTGCTCATATACATCTCAATAGCATCTCTAAGGTTATTATCATCGCGTTTGGGTCTACCTAAAGTTTTTCCTTTTTTTGCGTAATTTTCTAATCCTGCTCGTGTTCTAAATTTAACGATGTCACTTTGAAAGTCTGTAATATTATGTAATATTTCTAGAAATTCCCCTTTGATATCTTTATAAATATATCGATTTAAATTGATTACATATAAAGATATTTCCTCTTGTGAAAGATAATCTAATATATCTACTAAATGCTTCGTAGAATCTGCAAGTATACATAAATCCGTAATATATAACTTATCACCCGTCACTAGTTTCTTGCTTAAAAGAACATCTAATTCATTTCTATTTTTATTATTAGCATGAATTTCTTCAACAATTTCATTTGTATGGGTTTCGATTTTCTTTTTTTGTTCGTTTTTGAGACTAGAATTTTATGCCCTACTTACTTCTTTTATTTTCATTCAAATATTTGCTTGCATGATGAGTCGAAAATGGTTATAATATATTCAAATAAATATTTGAATGAAGATGGGATGATAATATGAAAAAGAAAGATACTTGTGAAATTTTTTGTTATGACGAAGAAAAGGTTAATCGAATACAAGGGGATTTACAAACAGTTGATATTTCTGGTGTTAGCCAAATGTTAAAGGCTATTGCCGATGAAAATAGAGCAAAAATTACTTACGCTCTGTGTCAGGATGAAGAGTTGTGTGTTTGTGATATAGCAAATATCTTAGGTATTACGATAGCAAATGCATCTCATCATTTACGTACGCTTTATAAGCAAGGGGTGGTCAACTTTAGAAAAGAAGGAAAACTAGCTTTCTATTCTTTAGATGATGAACATATCAGGCAGATAATGATGATCGCCCTAGCACATAAGAAAGAAGTGAAGGTCAATGTCTGAACAAAAGGTTAAACTAATGGAAGAAGAAATGAACGTCTATCGGGTCCAAGGATTTTCATGTGCAAATTGTGCAGGAAAGTTTGAGAAAAATGTTAAAAAGATTCCAGGCGTTCAGGACGCAAAAGTAAATTTTGGAGCTTCAAAAATTGATGTCTTCGGCAGTGCAACTGTTGAAGAACTAGAAAAGGCTGGTGCTTTTGAAAATCTTAAAGTGGCACCAGAGAAACCTAAAAGACGGGTAGAACCTGTGGTAATTAAAGATAAAAACGTTTACCGTGTGGAAGGATTTTCCTGCGCAAATTGTGCGGGGAAGTTTGAAAAAAATGTAAAACAAATAGCTGGAGTTGAGGATGCAAAAGTAAACTTTGGCGCTTCTAAAATTGATGTATATGGAAATGCATCGGTTGAAGAACTTGAAAAAGCAGGTGCTTTTGAGAATCTAAAAGTATCTCCTGAAAAACTAGCGAATCAAACGATACAAAGGGTTAAAGATGACACTAAGGCTCATAAAGAAGAGAAAACACCATTTTATAAAAAACATAGTACATTGCTGTTTGCCACACTACTAATTGCTTTTGGTTACCTTTCTCACTTTGTAAATGGAGAAGATAACCTCGTAACTTCCATGTTATTTGTAGGTTCTATTGTAATTGGCGGATATTCATTATTTAAAGTCGGTTTTCAAAATTTGATACGCTTTGATTTCGACATGAAAACCCTGATGACCGTTGCCGTTATTGGAGCTGCCATTATTGGTGAATGGGCAGAGGCATCTATTGTTGTTATTCTCTTTGCAATCAGTGAAGCACTTGAACGCTTCTCTATGGACAGAGCAAGACAATCCATACGTTCATTGATGGATATCGCCCCAAAAGAAGCACTAGTTAGACGAAATGGTCAGGAAATAATAATCCATGTGGACGATATCGCTGTGGGTGATATCATGATTGTCAAACCAGGGGAGAAAATTGCCATGGATGGAATCATTGTGAATGGCTTGTCGGCTGTCAATCAGGCAGCTATAACAGGAGAATCTGTTCCCGTCTCCAAAGCGGTAGATGACGAAGTATTTGCAGGTACGCTTAACGAAGAGGGACTAATTGAAGTAAAAATCACCAAATACGTAGAAGATACAACCATTGCCAAGATTATTCATCTTGTTGAAGAAGCACAAGGGGAGCGTGCTCCAGCCCAAGCATTCGTTGATAAATTTGCGAAATACTACACTCCGATCATTATGGTTATTGCAGCCTTGGTTGCAGTCGTTCCACCCCTATTCTTTGGTGGCAGTTGGGATACATGGGTTTATCAAGGATTAGCAGTTCTTGTAGTTGGATGTCCTTGTGCATTAGTTATTTCTACTCCAATCTCGATTGTCTCGGCAATTGGAAATGCAGCGAAAAAAGGTGTGTTGGTTAAAGGTGGTGTCTATCTCGAGAAATTAGGAGCCATTAAGACAGTCGCATTTGATAAAACAGGAACACTGACAAAAGGTGTACCAGTGGTAACAGATTTTGAAGTATTAAATGACCAAGTGGAAGAAAAAGAGCTATTCTCTACCATTACAGCTTTAGAATATCGTTCACAACATCCACTTGCTTCAGCAATAATGAAAAAGGCAGAGCAAGATAATATCCCTTATTCTAATGTACAAGTGGAAGAATTCACTTCGATTACTGGGCGAGGTATAAAAGGGATTGTAAACGGAACTACTTACTATATTGGAAGCCCAAAACTTTTCAAGGAATTAAATGTTTCCGATTTTAGCCTTGGGTTTGAAAACAATGTGAAAATCCTACAAAACCAAGGAAAAACAGCCATGATTATTGGAACGGAAAAAACAATTCTCGGCGTAATTGCCGTTGCAGATGAGGTTCGTGAAACAAGTAAAAATGTGATTCAAAAACTTCATCAGTTAGGTATCAAGCAAACAATTATGCTGACAGGTGATAATCAAGGTACTGCAAATGCAATCGGTACACATGTAGGCGTTTCTGATATTCAGTCTGAATTGATGCCACAGGATAAATTAGATTATATTAAAAAAATGCAATCGGAGTATGATAATGTAGCTATGATTGGCGATGGCGTTAATGATGCTCCAGCACTTGCTGCATCTACTGTTGGAATTGCAATGGGCGGTGCTGGAACGGATACTGCAATTGAAACAGCTGATATTGCATTAATGGGAGATGATTTAAGTAAGCTTCCATTTGCAGTAAGACTCAGTCGAAAAACTTTAAATATCATTAAAGCTAACATCACTTTTGCTATCGGAATTAAAATAATTGCCTTACTATTAGTTATCCCGGGATGGTTAACCCTTTGGATAGCGATTCTTTCCGATATGGGAGCTACTATTTTGGTAGCATTAAATAGTTTACGACTGATGAGAGTGAAGGATAAATAGGTAGAAAACAGAATAGTAAGGTCACGCTGTGCGCAATTCAAGGGGGGCTTTTCAATTTGAAGAAAAGTCCTACCCCTAAAATATAAAATATTGGAGATGGAAAAAATTGAGAAATATGAACGTTGGATTGTACCTATTGTATTCATTGGGTTAGGGATTTATATATTGTTTGAAAATGGTACATTTAACGCTTTATTCTCATTTCTTTAACAATCGGAACGCTTTCTCTAATAAGAATCAGCGCTCGTTTGACATATAAGACCGCCTTTTGGGAGTCACGATAGAAGTCCAATTTCTTAATTTTAGAACTGAGAAATTGGACTTCTATATACCTCCTGACTCTAACCTTATTAACTTGTAATGCAAAATAACGATTAAAATAGGTGCAAAATAACTCCTAAAGTGACAAGCTAAGCATATCAATACATATATAATGTCTATTTAGGGTCTACCCTAATCGAACAATGAAAAGTGCTTGTAAAATGCTGTTTCTATTTGTATGATTAGGGTGTATGAAAATAGGAGGGTAAAAATGATTGTTGGTTATGCAAGAGTTTCAACTATTGATCAAAATTTAGACAGACAAATTGAAAATCTTCAGTCCTTTGGTGCTGAAAAAATATTTACTGAAAAACAATCAGGTAAATCTATAGAAAATAGGCCTACTTTTCAAGAAACGCTAAGTTTTGTACGTATGGGAGATCGTTTAATTGTAGAGTCTATTGATCGTCTAGGCCGGAATTATGATGAGATTATTCAAACTGTTAACTATTTAAAAGAAAAAGAAGTCCAATTGATGATTACAAGCTTGCCTATGATGAATGAAGCAATTGGAAATCCATTGTTAGATAAGTTCATGAAAGATTTAATTATTCAAATTTTAGCAATGATTTCAGAACAAGAAAGAAATGAAAGTAAGCGTAGGCAAGCACAGGGTATTAAAGTGGCGAAAGAAAAAGGCATCTATAAAGGTAGACCTGTACTTTATGCACCAAATGCAAAAGATCCTCAAAAACGTTTGGTCTATTACCGAGTTATAGAAATGTTAGATCAAGGAATTTCTATTAGTAAGATTGCGAAAGAAGTAGATATTACAAGACAGACTGTTTATAGAATTAAAAAGGAACAAGCATAATAGTGTAATTATGCTTGTTCCTTTTTAACTCTATATAAGATATTTGAAATGATAAATCTATGAAATGTATTATTTATTTATTTTTTAATATTAAATGATAGAACGTAAACACTATTCTTGATCACTTAATAATTTTCCTCCAGAACCCACGTTATCTAAGTTGTTTTCTTTTAAAATAACATAATATCCTTCTTTAGGGATTCCAGTAATACGTGAAGCAGTTTCTGTTAATTCCTCAACTAATTGCTTTTTTTGATCTTTTGTTAAATCTAGTGTTTCTAGTTTTAAAATTGGCATAATAGTCAACCTCTTTTCTAAATAAATTCTTTTTTTATTTTATCTTTATAATTAATAAAAACAACTATGACAATGGTAAATATAAAGGTTATATTAATTAATATAAAGCTATTTAATATAGACGTTAATACAACACATATAATTATTACCATAGTGTTCAATTTAACCTTGGTAGAGTTTAAAATATTACTATAATGCTTAGTATTAAAAAGTAATAGAATTAAATATATTACAAAAGAAATAATATATAAATAATGGTAGTTAAATGAAGAAAAATGATTTTGCTGTATTTCTTCATTCATAACTAAAAACATTATATCTATAAAGTATAGAAGGAATAAATGTATATATAAAGTGAAAAAACCTGTTCTTCTTTTTTCTTCTTTTTCTGTGTATTTATAGTGCAAGGTATATAAAATAAATAGAGATACCAATAACACAAACATTACTATATACACTGGTTTTAATGAGAAAACACTAATATCACTTGCAATAAATATTAAACCTTCACCAAACATCAATATTACAAATAAACTTAATCGTTCACTCAAATGATCAAAATAAACTGGGTATCTTTTTGCTTGCTTTTGAAAGAACAAAGGTACTATAGATGCTACTGTTACAGCAATTAAAAATATTAAAACATTTGAGCTATCATTAATGAATAAAGCAAAAATTGAAATTAAAGATGCTAATATAAGACTTAATACATATGGTAAAATGAGTCTTATATCAAACCTTTCTTTATTAATAATATAGTTTAATATATATTGCGTAGCAATACTTAAAAATAGAAATATTGTAATTAGAACACCGGGTGTGAAAGTTGATTGAAAATCTGAATTAATAGCCTTTGAAAGTAATATTATTAAAAACATATCAATAAATACAAATGCATATTGATACCATTTCTTATTAAAAAATCTATTAACTAATAATGTTCTATATACCCATATAGCTACAAAGATAAGAAAAAGCATAAAATTTTTAAGTAAACTTTCAATTGATAAAATACCATCCGTCATGTGCTCGGTAGCTTGATTAACTTGAGAAAGTATTGAAACAAAAATCAAATCAAAAAATAATTCTGACATACTAACTTCTTTTTTACTCATATTGTACTCCTAATGATATTTTATTTACCATTCTTGATTTGTAGGTCTAACAATAAGTTCATTAACAGCGACATTAGAAGGCTCATTTATTGCAAATGCTATAGCTCTAGCCATATCATTAGGTTCTATTGTGGTTTCATATACAGAAGATACATTACCTTCTACATCCGAATCAGTAATCGTTTGAGTTAAATTAGTATTAGTAGCTCCAGGACAAATAATAGTAGCTCTAATATTACTATTTTGAGATGATTCCTCCATACGTAATCCCTCTGTAATAGCTCTTACAGCAAATTTTGTTCCACTATATACTGCACTACCAGGAGTAACTAAGTGTCCAGCTACAGAAGATATATTTATGATATGACCAGAATTTTGATTTCTCATTCCAGAAATAACTGAATAAATACCGTTTAAAACACCTTTAATATTTACATCAATCATTGAGTTCCATTCATCTATCTTCTTATTATGCATTAAAGATAATGGCATAACTCCAGCATTATTAATTAAGACGTCTATTCTTCCATAATTATCAATGGCAAACTGTGCTAATTCATTTACTTCTTTAATATTTGTCACATCTGTTTGTTTATATTTAACTTCATTACTATCTTGTGACAATTCCTTTGAAATTTCTTTTAACTTTTCATTGTTTCTTGCTGCTAATACTAATTTTGCGCCCTGTTGTGCTAATGATGTGGCGGTTGCTTTTCCTATACCACTTGATGCGCCCGTTATAAGGATTACTTTATCTTTTATATTATTCATATTATACGCCTCCATTAATTAAATATATAATTAATGATAAACCTTGAACTGTACTTTAGGTCAAATAAGGCAATCCTTGTTTATAATATCTGTACTAACATTACGTGATAATTCATCATAAACACCTAATTTATAGTTAATCTGATCTAGACAATCTAACTTGCTTTTAATTTCATTTTTTATACTTTCCTTGTGTTCACTTAAAATTTCACGTCTTTTTTCTATCGTAGAATGCCCTTGATTAAATAAAAAAACATAATGCTTTATATCCTCAATCCCCATATCTGTTGCCCTTAACAATTTAATAAATTTCAACCATTCTATATTTTCATCGGTATACGTACGATTTCCATTCTTGTCTCTTTTCACAATAGGTAATATACCTTCCTTTTCATAATACCTCATTGCTGAACTATTAATTCCCACTATTTTTTCAACATCTTGAGTATAGTACATTAATCATCACCCTCTTTAAAGTTACTTTAACAAAAACATTCGAAATATTACAATATTAATATATGAAATTAATTTTAATATGAAGCTGAAAATGACAGTTAAAGTGAAAAAGAAATAAAGTTGAACTTATTTCTTTTTTGACACAAATCTTCTTAACCATAAATTAAGAGAATTTTCTTGAACATTTAAGTATATAAACTTGTGTTATAATCAATGTATCATAAATATCGAAAGTCATGAGTTTTTAGACGATGAGAGACGCGTTTATTTGCATCGAGAATTATATTTCGTTAATAAGTACCCATAAAACGATTAAAAGAGGTGGTATTCAAATGGCTAAAATTGGTTATGCACGTGTATCAACACAAGATCAAAGTCTTGATGGACAGATTGATACACTTGAGGAATATGGTTGCGAACGTATCTTTAGCGAGAAAGCGAGTGGTCGCAAAACGAAAAGAACGGAACTTGATAAGTGTTTGGATTATTTACGAGAAGGAGACATTCTAGTTATCTATAAACTAGATCGTCTTGGACGTACAACGAAACAATTAATTGAGTTATCTCAGTGGTTGGATGAAAACAGCATTGATTTACATATTATAGATATGAATGTATCAACAAAAGATGCGATGGGCAAGATGTTCTTTACCATGATGAGTGCATTCGCTGAACTCGAAGCTAATTTACTAAGTGAACGTACTAAAAAAGGATTAGAAGCTGCAAGAGCAAGAGGTAGAAAAGGTGGACGACCATCTTTACCAGATCACAAGAAAAGGGAAATTAAATTCTTATATGATGAACAGAAGCTTACAGGTGAAGAAATTGCTGAACAAACTAGAGTAAGTAGATCGACTGTTTACAGGGTTATTAAAGAAATATAAATATCATAGATTTTATCAAATTAGTCTTTTGCATTCCTATACCTTATGGTTTTATAATATAATTAATAAGTAGAGTGTCTATAAGATAAACACCGAGCCCGATAACTATGTCAGTAGTCATCGGGCTTTTTTTGGTGTATTTACTATGTCGTCTTATTATTTATTACATTATTAAAAATTAGTACAATCTCACATATACTGTAGCAATATAAACTATTTTAATTTGTTGCTATATCTTTGCTCGTTTTGATAATAAATAAAACAAGTAAAGTCAGACAAACAGAACCAACAAGTGTCGGAATTATAAAGAACATGCCTGCCGAATTTGATAATGCATTGCCTGAAGAATTTAACATTGTTAGACCAATGAATGCACCAATTACTGCTGAAATCAAACTAATAATAAGATTAGTAATTTTATTGTTAGTTAACCAGATTGAAAATACCACGCCAACGATTACACCTATTACTATTGTAATGATAAAATCCATAAAACCCCTCCAGTAATGTAATATTTCAAACTGCGTTAATATTAAGTAACTCCTAACTTGATAGAAAAACATAATAAATATCCTACTTACAAACTCAAATAACCTCAAAAGAAGTATGTTAAACACGTAAAATTAAAATTTTGACTTAAACAAAAGTTTATTTTCCAATTTAAATAATAAAAAAATGACCCACACCCTGAATACGTCTTGCTCAAAAAAAGAAGTTAAATCATTCGAATAAGTAATTGTTTTACGTATAAACTTTCACATTTACAAAGATTTATGATTTATACATACGAATACAGGGGATAAAATAAGTGTATATCAAATAATAAGGAGGGTTTTTTATGTCAAGATACGTTTTTCAATCGCCAAGTAGATATATACAAGGAAAAGGAGAAATAAAAAGTTTAGCCAATGAAGTTAATAAATTAGGTGATACACCCTTGATTATTTCAGATAGTTTAGTTTGGTCACTAACAAATAAAGACATAAATGAGAGTTTTGAATCTAACGAGATTAGTTACAAATACGAAGAATTTAATGGGGAAGCCTCTGAAAATGAAATAGCAAGACTTAGCCAAATAGCCAAAGAAAATAACATAAATGTGATTGTTGGCGTTGGAGGAGGAAAGACATTAGATACAGCAAAAGCAATTTCTGATGATCTTAATTCCCCTGTTATTATTGTCCCAACAACTGCTTCTACAGATGCGCCTACGAGTGCTTTGTCAGTTATCTATTCAGATGAAGGTGTTTTTACGGGTTACAGATTTTACTATAAAAACCCAAATGTAGTATTAGCAGATTCACAAATTATAGTCCAAGCACCAGTCAAATTGTTTGCGGCGGGCATGAGCGATGCTTTAGCTACTTTAGTAGAAGTTAAAGCAACTTTAAACCGTAGAGGGAAAACTATGGTGGATGGAAAACCAACATTAGCTTCTTTAGCCATTGCTGAAAAAGCAGAAGAAACAATATTTAAATACGGTAAAAGCGCCTATTTTTCTGCAACACAAGGTATTGTAACACCTCAAGTGGAGTCTATTATCGAAGCAAACACTTTACTCTCAGGACTTGGTTTTGAAAACGGTGGACTTGCTGCAGCCCATGCAATACACAATGGGTTTACAGCTTTATCAGGAGATATCCATAAACTTGGACACGGCGAAAAAGTGGCGTATGGGACTCTCGTTCAAATGGTTTTAGAAAATAGACCTTATGAAGAAATTAAAAAATATATTGATTTTTATAAATTCTTAGAAATGCCAACAAATTTAAATAATATGCATTTACACGACGTTTCTTTTGAGGATTTAGTAAAAGTGGGAGAATTAGCAAAAGATCCTAATGACACTTTCTCTAATTTAAGTGACGAATTCACTGCTGAAGACGTAGCGCAAGCTATACTAGCAGTGAATGAATTAAGTGGAGGCAAAACTAAGTAAATTGCTCTTTATTTAGACTACGTATATATTTATTCTTATTTTGCATTTCTCTCCACTATGATGTTATAATTTAGATAACAAATATGTGTTGAACATGGTAAACACCGAGCCCGATAACTACTGGAATAGTTATCGGGCTCTTTTTGGTGTTATTACTATGTCGTCGCTTAATTATTTATCACGATTATTCAACCAATATGAAAACAACGTGATTATAACCCCCACTATAATAGGAGCTACTATAGATACAAATATGATGCTGAACATGGTGTCACCTCCTTCCATGCTAAACCAGCACAGAAGTAGAACGACGACTTCCCTATTATACCATCTGTTAATCTGCAAGCATATGCACTTCCGATAAGTTGAATTATGTTTGATTATTCATCGTTTAACCACTTAAGTAAAACTAAACTAATTATCAATAAAATCACCAAAAATAAACATGTTTTTACCAGTAGCCCAGAAGCTTTCCTATTCTTATTTTCCAATTCTTCAATCCTTTGAAGATAAATATCCATATCTTCTCTAGACCCTGAGTCATCGTATAACACAATTGATTCATTTTTATTTTTCATATTTCAACCCCTTTTTCCGATTTATGTACTGATTTTTATAGAAACAGAATCTAATTTTTCTAAAGATGCCCACTATTTTACTACAATTGATTTACATCTAAATCTACCAATTCTTCTAGTTCATCTTCTTCATTACTTTTCTTTCTGGATTGTTTAATATTTTCTTGCTTAATTGCTTCTCGAATTTCCTTTTTTCGTTCTTCACTCGGATTTCTCAATAATTTTCCATTATCGTACTTGATAGATTCCATATCATTTATTTTGTTATTAAAAGGTATCGGAGGAGTACCACCCAAATCATTAATGTATCTAATAAGTGCTTCTCGTATATGCGCAGTTTTGGTACCTTTAGGAACATTTTCTAAAAAATCAAAGATTTGGGGATAATCTTTTTTTTTAATTTTTAGAAGATGATTAGTTTCTTGTTTGCTCAAAGCAATCAACCTCTTGTTCTACCTTATCTTTCAGTAGTTCCCCCAATTTTTCGTAACCACGTACATTACTAAGCTGACTGTTTTCAACCTTTTCAAAAACATCAGGATAATAATAACTCAATGAATCAAAATGAATAGCTGAACCGCCACCAGTCACTATAATTCTGTCTATAGAATTAATATTACCTACCACTGTTTCAAATCTACTCATAACTTCCTGTATAATTTTTTCTTGTTCTTCTATAAAATAATCCACAAAATCAACTGTTAGTCTCGAATTCACCTTACATTGCTTATACTCCATCCCCTCTTCGATCATTCTTGGTGTTATTGAAGCACCATCAGCTTCTTTACTAACATGTGTAGCAATACGCTTATAAAAATCAATCATACCTTTATTAATAACAAAACTTTCTTCCTCTACACGTTTTAGGTTTTGATATGTATCTATTATTGTTGTCCCACTACCAAAATCTAAAACACTATACTTACCTTCTGTGAAAGATTTAAAGACTTTTCCATTTTCCATATGTAAATCTAATAAAGTTCCCATAGGTTGTGCGATGATTTTAATATCTTGAACATTAACTACTTTAGTTATACCATCTATTGTTATAGACCTATTTCTCCTTAATATTTCCTCAAATTGAGCCTGGCTTTTAGAATCTATTTCGTTACTAGGCATACCTGTTGCGATGACAACATCTATCTCTTCTTCAGGTAGTTCCCTTGCAAGTAAACCGATGGAGCATTCAACTAAATCTTCAAAAGATTGGTATATGTATCTATTATTAGTTGATGCAGTATCTTTACCCGTGCTTGTTGTCTTATCTAAGTCTTTACCAAATAATATTATATTTTCATAATCGTCGTTAATAACAAATTCACTAACCTCTATTTCACTATTAATAAAACCCTCTAATTGTTTATCGGTATTTGATTTATAACCAATGCGCGAGGGGATTACAAAATTTTCATCATTAATTCTTCCTTTTACAAAACCATTTCCAAAATCTAAAGCCATTACATGAATATTTGCCATTTTTAATAAAACCTCCATCAAGAAAATTTACAATATAAATACTTATACACCTTTATATACTTTTTTATACTTTTATAAACATATTTTTTGTTTCATCCTTGATTTTATTTAATATAAAATATTATATTCATATAATATTTTCGTTCAGGTAACTATTTTAGAATCTATATTATTTTATAAATACACTCTCTTATTGTTAGGAAAATTCTTCACTTAATAATACATCTCTTATCAAATAAAAAAACCCACCTAATAAATAGGTAGATTTTCCGGAAGTATTTCATTTTTATTTATATTGTTTGAATAAATTTTGATTAAATTCGGTATTATCCATAGCCCCCTCAAACATCTCTTTGTTTACTCCATAACCATATATATTTGTATCATGCCCGACATGTGAATCTGAAGTCCATCCTGTATTACTTCTTTCATTTACTGGTTTGGTTAAGGCTTTTTCTAACGTGTTTTGCTCTTTATAATCTTCATCTTTGTCTGATTTCATTTCTTGAGCAGCTTTTTTAATTTTTTCTATTTCTAATTCTTTTAATTTAAAACCATACCCCTCTTTTATTACTTTATCAATATTTTCACCTTTTAGTATCTCTTCTTCCATATGTCTAGCCGAATGATTCATTTCTTTAATAGCTTCTGGATGAAAACTTTGTTTTCCTTTTGTTCCCATCGTTAATCCTCCTGTGGCATGATCTCCTGTTGTTACAACTAAAGTATTCTTGTCTTTCTTGGCAAACTCTATAGCTTCTTTATATGCTTCCTCGAAATCCTCCATCTCTGACATCACACCAGTCGCATCATTTGGATGGGCTGCTTTATCTATTTGTGATCCTTCCACCATTAAAAAGAATCCTTTGTCATTTTTATTCATTTTTTGTATTGCTGATGAAGTCATGTCTTTTAGCGATGGTGTATCAGTTTTTCTATCTATTGCATATGGTAGAGTTTCATCTGCAAATGTACCTAAAATTTGCTTTCCATCAGATTCATTTAAACCTTTTTTATCTGTTATAATATCGTAACCGTCTTCTTTGAATTTTTGATCTAGATTCCTATTCTTTTCTCCAAAATATTTAGCTCCCCCACCTAATAATACATCTATTTTATGTTTTCCATTGATTTTTTCATTATAATAATCTTTAGCGATTTCATTTTTATTATCTCTATTTGTTTCATGTGCTCCAAAAGCCGCTGGGGTAGCATCTGTAAGGTCTGAAGTAACAACGAGACCTGTTGATTTTTCATTTTTTTTAGCATACTCTAACACAGATTCTAATTCTTTTTTATTATTATCAACTGACACAGCACCATTATATGTCTTTTCTCCAGTTGCCATAGCAGTTCCAGCTGCAGCAGAATCAGTAATATTCTCCTCTTCTGTATTCTCAGGATCTGTTGACATTTGACCTAACAAATTACTATCAAATGCTGTTCTTTCAATTTTTGATGTTTCTGGATTGTCCTTATAATGACGATAAGCACTATTAAATTCGGGACCCATACCATCACCTACTAAAACAATGACGTTCTTTGGCTTATCTTTATCTTTTCCCGACTCTCCAGCATATGTATTACTAGTCAAAGCTGTTGAAATTACTAACGAAGCTACTAAAGTCTTTTTGATATTTAACATGTATTTTACTCCTTAAAAATGTGATTTATTAAACTTATCATCTGTATGTAAATAGGATGTTTATTTTATTTTAAGAAAATGTAAAAAACCCTTCCAGTTAATTAACTGAAAGGGTTTAAAGAAAATAGCACTTATAAACAAAATTTCTTTTACTATTTTTCATTATATTTTTTAAACAACAGGACAGCATTATGTCCGCCAAAACCAAGACTGTTACTCATAGCATACGTAACATTTAAATTCTCATATTCATTAGCAACCAAGTTAATATCGCAATCTAAATCAGGTTTTGTAGCATTGATAGTTGGAGGAATCTTACTATCTCTAATAGATAAAATAGAAAATATTGCCTCAATAGCTCCAGTAGCACCAAATGAATGCCCCATCATCGACTTAGTAGAGCTTACTTTTAAAGATTTAAAGGCTTCACCGAAAACTTTTTTTATAGCTTGTACCTCTGTAAAATCTCCCAATGGAGTACTTGTACCGTGAGCATTTAAGTATTGAATATCTTTAGCTTCTATTTGTGCATCTTCTATTGCTGCTTGTATTGCACGAGCACCTCCTTCTCCTTCAATAGCTGGAGCTGTAATGTGATAGCTATCCCCTGTTGACCCATAACCAACAACTTCCGCATAAATTTTAGCGTTTCTTGATTGTGCTGACTTTAGAGATTCAATAACTAAAATACCTGCTCCTTCTCCTATAACAAAACCATCTCTTTCCTTCTGAAAAGGGCGGCATGCAGTTTCAGCATCATTATTTATGGATAAAGCATGACTTGCACTAAAACCAGCAATACCAATTTCGGTAATTGGCGCTTCTGTCCCACCAGTAACCATAGCGTCAGCATCCCCACGTTGAATAATCCTAAATGCTTCACCGATGGAGTTTGTACCTGTAGCACATGCAGTGACAGTAGCACCGTTTGGTCCTTTAATACCTAAATCAATTGAAACTTGCCCAGTCGCCATATCAGGTATAAGCATAGGTATACAAAAAGGACTCACACGTTTTGCACCTTTATACTTTAAAGTACTATAAGTTTTCTCTAAAGTTTCTACGCCCCCCATACCTGCACCAATCCATACGCCTATATTTTTTGCATTATGCTCGTTAATATTTAAATTAGAATCTTTAACAGCTTCTCGAGCTGCTACAACTGCATATTGTGTAAAACGGTCCATACGCCTAGATTCTTTCTTAGATATGTAATCATTTATATTAAATTCTTTCAATTCACCGGCTAAGTGTACATTATACGGTTGAGTATTAAATCGGGTTATTTTATCGATACCATTAACTCCATTTAATGTATTTATCCAAGTGGTCTTAGCATCATTACCTAGAGGCGTAAGGGCCCCGATACCTGTAACTACCACACGTTGATTTCCGTTCATAAAAATCCTCCTTACGAATTTTTAAAATATGTAAATTAATATTAAAACAACTTTCATTATAAATAATCCTCTAATATAATACATTAGAACTAAGTGAAATACAGATCTATAAGTTTTCCATAAACATTTGATAAAAATATATTTAAATATTTTATATCATATAAATACATACCCTGTTTAAAATTTTTATATTAATATATTAACTAAAAAGTATATTATGTAGAAAATCGAACTAAATATTCTAATAAGGTTGTGTTGCTAATAATCTCTGTATACGCTTATGTATGTGTTCTGTAATAAACTTTGACACACTAAAAACCCCCTATGGTTAGGAGGTTACAATGCTACTAGAAGTATCAGACATTCATTAATTTAAATGTCTTTTTTTAAATAATTAAAACTAATCCAGCTCTACGATATCTTTTCAATTTTTTATTATATATCTTTTATCATCATGATTAAATGAAGCTCTCCATATTAACCACTAATATATCCACTTCTGATAAGTTAAATTATGTAGTATCTGTATAACGATATAAAGGGAAATGTAAAATTACAGAAATGTTTTTTATGTGAGTAACTTTTTAAATTGACCAAAAAAACTCTATCTTCTTGTGGACTTTGAGTAAGGTTGTGAACTGACATATAACCCCTTTTTTTCTATCTCTTTGTCTAACAGGTGCTATATTGCTAATACATTTATAATATTTGTAAGTCTCGAGGAAATGAAGTTAATATTTCTACTTCACTGTTTTCATTAATATATACTTCATCTTCAATGCGTACGCCACCATAATTAGGAATATAAATTCCTGGTTCAATTGTAAAAAACAGACCAGATTGAGCGATATCTTCATTCTGTTCATGAATAGAAGGTGATTCATGAACATCAATACCCAAACCATGACCAACTCGATTATTAAAATATTTACCATAACCACTTTGCTTGATAACATTACGTGAAGCAATATCAAATTCTTTAAGGGGAACTCCTGATTTTACAGCATCGAGACCTGCTTGATTTGAGGCTTTGACAATGTTGTAAATGTTTTTTTGTTTTTCATCTGCTTCTCCAATGATGAAAGTGCGCGTAATGTCAGAACAGTAATTATTTTGCGTTATGACTCCAAAATCAATGAGTAAAAAGTCCCCATTTTTAAATTTTCGTTCACCTGGTGAGCCATGAGGTAAAGAAGCCTTTTCCCCTGATAATACTGTAGTTGCAAATGAAGGTCCCACTGCTCCATATTTTTTCATTAACAATTCTAATTGTCCTGTAAGTTCAAGTTCAGTCATCCCTATTTTCACTTCTTTAATACCATCTGATAATACTTTTTCAATAATATCAACTGCTTCTTGTAAGTACTGAATCTCTTGAAGAGATTTTATTAACCTCTGCTCATTAATCAGGGGACCAATATCAAAATAGGCGGATGATTTAAAGATGTTTTGGAACCCCTCATAACGCATGACACTTATATATTCTTTCTCAAAGTAGATTTTAGAATTTATCCCATTCATATGTAATTGGATTACTTGAAAAGGATCTTGTTCATCACTAATTGGTATGATTTCTTGGATGACCGACTCAGCAAGAGCTGCATCATTGTCTAATGTAGGGACAAAAAGTGTGTATTGTTCTGTTTTGAAATCAAATATCAACCCCATAAAACGTTCATGTGGATTTGAATTAAATCCAGTAAAATAAAAAACATTTGCAGGATCCATAATAATTGCTAAATCTGCTTCTTCTTCTTTTAATCGTGTTGTTAATGTTTTAATACGTTGAGTATAATTAATCATACTTGTCCTCCTCGAATTTCTTAAAATTACTTAATGTAAATATTTAACATGATATACTTTGTTTTTAATTTCAATAATTAAAGCGAAGAATTTTCTTTTAAAAAGTGTAAGTAAATAAATTTAATTAGTCCGAGAGGCCTTCCACAGCTTGTTAACATAATCTCGTCCTTCTTCGATACATTCATGGAATTCTATCGTCGCTTCGCGACGTTCTTGTAAAAGTTCATTTTGTACTGATTTCACTTTTTCAGCCAAACCTAATATTTTATAAGCAGCTATTTCTCCCTGCTTCATAGCTACCATGGCGCCTTCAATACCCGTTATATTTCCGGCTATATATAGATTTTTTATTTCGGTCTCCATAACATCATTGTGTAATGGGATAAACCCTCCTAAACTTTCTATATAGGTAAATGATACATCTAATAATCCAAGCAGCTCAGATAAAGGCGTTAAACCTCCAGACAAACATACAAAATCTATAGGGATAATCTCTTCTTTATTTGAGATTACGTTGCCATCTTTATCTACATTTTTTAATGTAATAGATTCTACTTTTTCTTTACCATTAATAGATACAACTGCTTTTTTTAAATGCACTGATGTATTAAAAAGCTTTATACCTTTTTTAGGAATAAGTTTAAAAGCTAAAGGTTGAATTTGGGGCATAGTTTTCAATAATTTCGTACCTAATTTTATAAAAAAGCTAGGCGCCATATGTGAGATATTCAATAATTTTTTAAATACATTTTGAGGAATAGCATCCTGTGCGTTTACTTCGTTGTGGTATGGCAGGGACATCACTTTAACTTCTATATTAGCCATGTGTAATTCAGATAGAATGGCACTACTTAAGACATTTATACCTATAATGGCTCCTTTATTACCTGGAGCTACACGCTGAACATTTGTTAGAACTTGTGCTGCCCCCACGGTCATAACGCCTGGTAATGTACTTCCGGGTAAAGCGGGCGTTAATTCTTGAGCGCCAGCACACACTAGTAAATATTTAGCTTTAAAATTACCACTAGTGGTATTAATATGATAATATTCTTTTGATTTTTCGATATTAGTAACGCTTGTGGATAATTTTACAGTTAAGTTAGGGTGGTGTAACACATCGGATAGTGTTTCTGCTTTTTCATATCCATTCCAAATTTCTCCGTTATTGTCCTCATAGAGTTGACCTATTAATCTCCCGCCTATACGATAATACTCGTCTAGTAATAATACTTTTTTTTCTTCCATGAGAATTCGCGCAGCGGATGCGCCAGCAGGACCCGCGCCTACTACAATTACATCAAACATGATTTTCACTCCATTCTTTCACATCATGAGGAAGGGATTGGCCACTTATCACAGACATTCCTTCTTGTACTGGTGTAAGACATGTTCTAATATTCTTTTTCCCATCAATCTCTGCTCGGCATTCAAAGCAATGTCCTATATTACAAAAAACACCTCTTGGGGAACTATCATCTTCATGATAACGAATTGTACGTATATCATTGGCTAGTAGGCAACTTGCTACACTTTCTCCAACATGACATGTTAGAGATTGGTGGTTGAAAAAAATTTCAACAGTTTCAGTTTCAATATTTTTCAATAAAGGATGGTTATAAATACGTTTAGTCATCCTCACCACCTCCTAACTCTCCAAATGTAACAGGACGCACGGGAGGTTGAACTTTCATTGTTGTAAATTCATCATTTATTTTTTTGTCTTTATTTATAATCCTATCGATATGATTTTTACATGTTCTCCCACCACAAAACCCCATACCTGCTCGCGTACGTAATTTAGTTTCTCTGACACTACTATCATATTTTTCTACTGTTTCTAGTATGTGTTTTAAAGTTACATTTTCACAACGACAAATCACGATATCTTCCATAACTTACACCTCATTTTCTAATTTATAAATATGTAAGCAAATTTGATGCCAAACTTGTTAAACGATGTTGTAATAGTTTAATTTTGCATATAAAGTAGGCCTAGAGATACCTAGTTCTATTGCTGTTGCCTTTTTATTATAATCACACTCTTTATAGACCTTTTTTATAATTTCACCTTCATGGTATTTTAATTTTTCTGATAAACTGCCCTCTATTTCAATAGATCTTGAATAATTGTTCTTTTTGAAATTAGCATAATCATCAAAAATATATTCTTGAAAATCTCCGTCTTCTGAAAAAATAACTAACCTTTCAATGATATTTTGTAATTCACGAACGTTACCAGGCCAGTTGTAATGTTTGAATTTTTGCATTAAATTCAAAGGGATGGGTTCTAGTTTGATGTCGTAATTTTGTTTAGCTAGTTGATAAAAGTAATATGAAAGTGTTTCTATATCCTCTTTTCTATCTCGTAAAGGTGGGATTTCAATATTTACTACATTAAGTCTATAAAATAAATCCTCTCTAAATGTCCCTTTTTGTACTTCATCTATTAAATTTTTATTTGTAGCTGCAACAATACGTATATCAATAGAGCGTTCTGTGGTACCTCCAACGCGATAAAATTTTTTCTCTTGAATCATTCTAAGTAACTTAACTTGCATTTCAAGAGGCATGTCAGCAATCTCATCTAGGAAAAGGGTCCCTTTATCTGCCCGTTCAATCAGTCCTTCTTTACCTTTTTGGTTGGCACCGCTAAATGCTCCTTTTTCATAGCCAAACATTTCACTTTCGAAAAGGTTGGCAGGTATAGTTCCACAGTTAACGGTTACAAAAGGTTGTTTAAATCGTTTACTAAAATCATGTATACTACGTGAAAATAATTCCTTTCCAACACCACTTTCTCCAGTAATTAATGTGTTCACCTCAGATTGTGCAGCTTTTTTTATTAAATATTTTACACGGGTCATGTTACTACTGTTACCAATAATTGAACTAAACGCACCATGATCATTGTATTCTGAAATTTGACGTTCCAGTACTGAAATTTGGTTTTCAAATTGTTTTATTTTGTTACGGTTATATACTTGGTCACTTACATCTAATTCCGTAACAATTGCACCAACTACTTCATTGTTGCAAATGATTGGTTTTGAAATGATATTAACGTATTTATTATTACCAGCGTAATGTTCTTCTTTTTGGTAGGGCTTCGCTTTTTTTAATGATTCTAAAATAATTAAATCCTTTTTTTCAAAAAATTGATTAATGGATTTTCCTATAATATCTTCATTTGAAATTTGAAATATATTAGATGCTTCCACACTCCAATAAACTACTCGTCCCTCTTTATCAATAATGGTGTAGCTTTGATGACTAATGTTAAGTAATACTTCAACTAATGCTTCTAATTCTGATTTATTCAATAGTATTTTCCTCCAATGTAAAAAAATTAATAAATACTATATAAAAATTAACACTTATGTAAGCGCTTTACCAAAATTCTTTTATTTTCTTTTTGGCATATAAATTGCTTATAGAATTAGTAAAGGAGGGATATTATTTGAACGATATAAATCACGAGGTACTTATAATCGGTGGCGGCATTATAGGCGCAAGTATTAGTTATTTTTTATCAAAAGCTGGATATGATGTCGGTTTGATTGAAAGTAAAGAAATTGCTTCTTTAACTTCATCCCATTGTGATGGAAATATTTTAGCGATTGATAAAACGCCAGGGTTTGATAGCCAAATGACTTTACGAAGTCAAAAGTTGATTCATGAATTGAGCAAAGAATTGATCCTACCTTTTGAGTATCGGAAACCCGGAAGTATATTAGTTTGTGAAACTGAAAAGGAGATGCAGGCTGCAGAACAATGGGTTCAACAACAACGAGACTACGGATTAGATTTTAAAATGTTGGATAAACAGGATATAAAAAATGAGTCTAAGTATTTTTCAGATCATTTATTGGGAGGTTTGGAATGTTCTACAGACTCGACGGTTAATCCCTATATGCTCACCTATAGTTTTATTGAAACTGCTAAACAACATGGCTTAAAAGTTTATGAATATGAACATGTGAAGAACATAAATAAAAGTGATGAAACTTTTTATATTCAAACTACCAATTATTCTTTTTACGCTAATAAAGTGGTCAACGCATGTGGTATATATGCTTCTGAAATAGGAAGTATGCTAGATGTTCATATTCCCATTTATCCAAGAAAAGGACAGATTTTAGTAGCATCTAGGAATGAAACAGTTGGAATTAGAAAAGTAATGGAATTTGGCTATCTGATGTCCAAATTTGGGGGAGAACGACAAGTATCTAAAGAGATGGAGGATTACGGTATTGCTTTAGTATTTGAACCCACAGAAAGTCAAAATTTTCTTATTGGCTCAAGCAGAGAATTTAATGGATATGATAAAAAAGTTAATTCAAAGGTAAATCGGTTAATCGCACAGAGAGCAATTCATTTTTACCCTAAATTAAAAGATATGAGTTTAATAAGAACTTATTCTGGATTAAGACCTTTTACAGAGGACCATTTACCAATTGTTAGCGAAACAGAAGTTGAAGGATTTTATGTCGCTGCAGGACATGAAGGGGACGGTATCGGGTTGTCTTCTATTACGGGCTTATTTATAGAACAACTTATTTCAGACAAAGAAACAGAAATTGATATTTCTCCTTTATCAGTGAATCGTTTTAAGGAGGTTTAATTATGAAATATGACCGTTTGTTTTCAACATTTGATACACATACTGGAGGAAACCCTACTCGGACAGTTTTGAGCGGAATGCCTAAAATGATAGGGGATACAGTAGCTGAAAAAATGCAATATATGAAGTTACATTATGATCACTATCGCAGATTTTTAATGAACGAGCCAAGAGGTCATGAAGTAATGAGCGGAACTATCATGGTAGAACCTTGCAATAAGGAAGCTGATTTTGGTGCTATTTATATAGAGACAGGTGGTTACTTACCTATGTGTGGTCACGATACGATTGGGTTTTGTACTGCGCTGATTGAGCTTGGTTTCGTTGAAAAAGTTGATCCTATAACGAGAATTAATATTGATACTCCTGCAGGTTTGGTAAAAACAGAAACTAAAATAGAAGATGGAGAAGTTAAGGAAGTTAGTTTTAAGAACGTCCCGAGCTTTTATTTGAAAACTGTAAATATCGAACATGCAACGCTAGGTAAAATTTTTATCGATATTAGTTATGGAGGAAATTTTTACGGCATTATAGATGCTGACCAATTAGGTATTGAATTAATACCTGAAAATAGCAGCTATATTGTTAAAAAAGCTATAGAGATTAGAAATCAAATTAATGAAAAATATAACGTTCAGCATCCAGAAAAATCGTTTATTAAAGGTTTAACACATATTGAGTTTTCATCTAAAAAAGTGACTCATAAGGATATTAATTTTAAAAACACAGTTATTGTGCCACCAGGTGGTATTGATAGATCTCCTTGCGGGACAGGTACATCAGCTAAAATGGCTACGCTTGTTTATAAAAAAGAACTTAAAAAAGGAGATGAATTTTTACATGAAAGTATTATAGGTTCTGTTTTTAAAGGAATCGTGCTAAATAATACAATCGTGAATGGATATGAATATATTGATGTTAGTATTTCGGGTAGGGCTTGGCCAATGGGGAAACATGATTTTTATTACAGTGAAAAAGCGAAGGAAGATAATTACTTATTTATCCCGCCATTAACTTAATATAGGAGGTTTATAAAATGAACACTCAATTGATATGTACAAGCTATGATTGTGAAGTAATGGGTGGTTTATTTAGATTTGTTTCTTTTGAACAACTTAAAACTACTTCTAACCAAAAGTTAAGTATGGATTGGATGAAACAAAACATTTCAAAATTATCAGCAATGTATCACGAGCCTAGGGGTCATCCTTATTTATTATTTTGTGTTTACTCTATTAAAGGCGACAAATGTGAAGTGGTAACGTTTCAGCCTCTTGGCCATTCAGTACAATTAGAAACAATTTCGAAAGCCACACGTTTTATGTTACAGAATGTAGTGAATGCAAATATGAATTTTAATATAGAAGTAAACGGCTTATATACGAATCATTCAGTGGAAGATAAAAACATGGAAGTTAAAGTGTCTTCAGTGGAGTTAGTTAAAGAAAAAGAAGAAATGGATATTTATAAAGTTGATAGTAAGCTTTACGGGTTTGTTAAAACTCTAGATTTAAAATCGATGAACATACAAAAAATATTGGGAATATATGATGCATATCAAAAACACCATCAGCAAAATGATATTGAAAATTATATATATTTTGATAGCAAAACACATCGTGTCTTAATTATGCATAGTGATCAAATTGTTAGGGTGCCAGATTCAGCGGCGTATTCTATAATCTATCATCGTTTCGACAATATATCTAGTCTACTTACTATGACGAATCAACATATAAAAACTCAGGATAAAAAATTTGTTTTAGAGGCATCATTAAGTAGCTTTAGTCAATTTTATATGTCTGAAACAGATCCATTTAAAAAAGGGTTCATTTTACAATGACCTTAAACTAAAGGGTGGGGAAAATGGATAACAATTACAGATTACCAACCGGAAAAGAAATCATATTTATACTTATAGCATTTATTATAACTATGTTTGTAGTAGTGATTTATTTAGGATTACCAATCCAAGTAGCGTTATTACTTATTTGGTTCATCATCATTATAGTTGGCTTAAAAATAGGTTACTCCTATAACCAACTTCAAGCAGGTCTATGTAAAGGCATATATGAGGGAATGGAAGCAATACTAGTAATGATTTCAATTGGAGCATTAATAGGTACATGGATTGCTAGTGGTATTGTACCAAGTATCATTTACGCAGGATTGCATATCATAAGCCCAACGTTCTTTCTTGTTACAGCATTTGTTATATGTATTATAACTTCCTTGGCGACTGGTACATCTTTTGGATCAGCAGGAACAGCAGGGATTGCGATGATAGGAATTGGCACAAGCTTTGGATTGCCCCTTCCACTTGTGGCAGGAGCAGTTATTTCAGGCTGTTACGTAGGGGACAAAATGTCGCCACTATCTGACACAACAGTTATGACAGCTTCATTATCTAGAGTGGACTTGTTTGACCACATCAAATCAATGTCATTCGTCTCTATACCAAGTGTCATTATTACTTTAATTCTATTTGGGATAGCTAACTTTACAGTGAGCAGTAAAGAAGGTAGTTTAGCTCAAGCTGAAAAAGCGATGGGACAATTATCTGATCAATTTAACATTTCAGGTTGGATGGCGGTGCCTTTAATAATAGTTATAATTCTATTGGCATTAAAGGTTCCATCTGTTCCTGTAATATTATTCGGAAGCTTAATGGGAGCATTATGGTCTGTTTGGTTCCAAGGCATCCCTTTTGTGGAAAGTATAAAAATATTATATAGAGGTAATGATATTTCTTCTGGCATCTCATTTATTGATAACTTATTAAATCGTGGAGGCATCACCTTTATGCTCGAGACAGTATTACTCGTAATCATTGCCTTAGGTATTGGAGGATTAATGGAAGTAATTGGTGTTACTCAAAAAATAAGTAATATATTTAGTGAATGGGCTTATAATTCAGGGCGTTTAACTTTAACCACTTTACTAGCAGGGATATTTGGTAATTTCTTTGGTGGTGCTGCATATGTATCATTACTTACAGCAACAAAAATGACTGAAAAAAACTACGATAAATTAAAAATTAAGCGTACCGTATTATCTAGGAATTCAGAGGCAGGTGGTACAGTTACTACCCCAATGATTCCATGGTCAGATGGTGGGGTATTTATGGCTACCACTTTAGGTATATCTACCATGCACTATTTACCTTTCTTATGGTATAGCTTTGTAGTTCTTATTATTTCCATTATTTTCGGTTTTAAAGGAATATTCATATGGAAAACAGATGATTATTACAGTGAAAAAGAGAGTTATAAGAATCATAAAATTAAAACTAAATATGCAGATAAGAATATTATTAATTAAAAAATAAAACATTAAAGGAGAAATGAAAATGGAAAAATTCAAAGGGGTATACCCAGTTATCATAACACCTATGAAAGAAAATTTTGAAATAAATTACGAAGGTTTAAAAGAAAATGTTAATTACTTTATTAAACAAAAAGTCTCTGGACTTGTAATAAATGGGAGCACAGGCGAGTTTGTTTCATTAACAGAAAAGGAAAAAGAAGAAATAATTAAAACAGTTCTATCAACTGTAAATGGTGCTTTTCCCATTATTGTTGGTACGGCAAGTGAATATACAAATGATGCTATTCGTTTAACACAATCTGCTGAAAATTTAGGGGCAGATGGCGTTTTAGTTATAAACTCATATTATGCACATCCTACTGATGAAGAAATTTATCATCAATTTAAAGATATTGCTGAGAGTACATCTTTACCAGTCATGATTTATAACAATCCTTTTACTACAGGAATAGATATTGATCAAAATACATTAATTGATTTAGGTAACAACGTAAAAAATATTACGCATTTAAAAGAATCGAGTGGTTCTATTCAAAAATTAAGAGATATACATTACGCTACAGGTAATAATTTAACATTATTCTGTGGTAGTGATGACTTAGCGTTTGAGTCTATTGTAATGGGAGCTCAAGGGTGGGTTTCAGTTGCAGGAAATTTAGCTCCGAATTTAACCAAAGAGTTATATGAAAAAATAGAGTCAAAAGATTTTAATTCTGCACATGAAATATATAAGAAACTTTTACCATTATTGCAATTTATAGAAGATAGTGGAAAGTATGTACAAATTGTTAAAGCAGGTATGGAAATTAAAGGATTAAACGGTGGACCTAGTAGGCCACCAAGAAGAAACTTAAACACAGAAGAAACAAAAAAATTAAAAGAAATTATTTCAACTTTAAATTAGGAGGAATACTATGACAAAAACAATCAAAATGCCAGCAAAAGTACAAAAATTTATTAAACATGATATCGGATTATTCATTAATAACGATTACGTAAGTAGTGAAAATCACAACACTTTTGAGGTATATAACCCAGCAGATGATACACTTATTACTCGAGTTGCAGAAGCGAATTCAAAAGATATCGATTATGCAGTAGAATGTGCTGAAAAAGCCTTTAAAGGTGAGTGGAGTCAATTAACTGCACAAGAACGTAGTGATTTAATCATAAAATTTACGGATTTATTAGAAGAAAACAAAGAAGAGTTAGCTTATTTAGAAGCATTAGATAACGGCAAGTCATATGAAATCGCGCTTTCAGACGACATACCAGGAGCAATTAACCAATTTAGATATTACGCAGGTTGGGCTACTAAAGTATTAGGGCAGACCACACCAATAAGTCCTGAGTATTTTAATTATTCAGTACATGAACCTATAGGTGTTGTAGGGCAAATTATTCCGTGGAATTTCCCACTGAACATGGCTTCATGGAAAATGGGGGCGGCTCTTGCAACGGGATGTACAATTTTAATTAAACCGGCAGAACAAACCCCTTTATCATTATTGTACGCTGCACAATTAATTAAAGAGGCAGGTATACCTCAAGGTGTTGTTAATGTGGTTCCCGGTAGGGGGCCAGTAACAGGAGAAGCAATTTCAACCCATCCTAAAATACGTAAAATTGCTTTTACAGGATCTACGGAAACTGGGAAAGGGATAATGAAAAAAGCTGCAGATACAGTTAAAAACATCACTTTAGAACTAGGAGGAAAATCGGCTAATATTATATTTGAAGATGCTGATTTGTCTGAAGCAGCAACAACTGCAGTAGATGGAGTAATGTTTAATCATGGACAGAATTGTAGCGCTGGTACTAGAATATTTGTGCAATCTTCTATTTATAAAGAGTTTGTTGAAAAATTCATTGAGCAAACAAAAAATATTAAAGTCGGATTTGGTACCGAAAAAGGTATAGATATGGGACCATTAATTTCACGTAAACAACAACAGCGCGTTGAAGAATATATAGATATTGGAGTAAAAGAAGGTGGCACTATAGCTTACCAACAAAGTATAGAAGATAGTAAAGGATATTTTGTAGCCCCTACTGTATTTACAGATTTAACAGATGATATGCGTATTGTTCAAGAAGAAATTTTCGGACCTGTAGCATGTATATTACCGTTTGAAACAGAACAAGAAGTAGTGGAAAGAGCTAATGCCAGTGAATATGGTTTAGCTGCGGCAGTATGGACAAAAGATATTCAAAGAGCAATTAATGTAACAAATCAACTAGAGGCAGGAACTGTTTGGATAAATGATTATAACTTAGAAGACCCTTCTGCAGCATTTGGTGGTTACAAACAGTCAGGTATTGGTAGAGAAATGGGGAGTTACGCGTTAGATAACTATACAGAAGTTAAATTTGTATGGGTCAAATTATAGATGCAAAAAAATAGGAGGGGATGCCCTTCCTATTTTTTTGCATCTTTTTCTTTGTATATTGCCCTACGTTGATTACAATTTTTAATTTGCAATTCCTTACGATATTTTGCAACAGTTCTTCTAGAAATAAAAATATCCTCTCCTTTTAGGTAAGAAACAAGGGTGTCATCAGAAAAAGGGTTTCGAAATGGCTCATTTTTAATTAAATATTTAATTTTATGCTTAATATGATGAGTTGAAATAGTAGAATTATATGGTTGTACAAATAAATCAGATAATTTATATAAAGTATGATTAATCTGTATATAACGTGAATGGATGCCGCGACTGATAGTGGAAGGATGCATATTAATATTTTCTGCAACCATATTTTGAGTTAAAGGACGGTATTTTAATTGATTGTTATTGAGGATCCCCTCATATTGAACAGTAATAATCATGTTAATTATTTTGTATAGTGTTTCAGTTCGCTTTGAAAGTATTGTTTTTAAAAAATTAAACTTACTTTCATTTTGTTTATAAATTTTATCGTGGACTGGAGCACTTTCATCTAGAGATAAAGCATTGATATAATGATCATTCATTTTGATTGTAAATTCTTTATTCTTTATAGTTATATATGCTTCTGGAATAATATTTTGCGGAGCGTTGGATTCAAGATAAGGAAAAATGTCTTGATCTTTAATATAGGATAAATAGTTTACAAATGACTCATGTGAAACATCATAATTCTCAAGGAAATTAAAATTTGCATTCGCAATATCTTCAAGATGATTTCGAAATAAACCGAATAATGTGTTATCCCATAATTTTTTTTCCTGTAATTGGAATGAGATGAAATCAAATGTATTTTCGCTACCACAACCAATAGGTGATAAATTTTGTATTATTTTTTTAATAGATTGGAATTCTATGAAAGTAATATTTTGCTGATTACAAAAGGATTTTTTGTCTATGTCAAAAAATCCTTTATTATCAAGATTTAAAATTATGAATTTAGCTATATGAAAATATTTATTTGTTAAATTGTAATCGAAAAGTTGATCAATTAAATCTTCCCTTATATTAGTTTCAGAACTCTTGTAATTATCCATAGACATAGTGTTTTCGCTGTTATTAAATTTATATTGAATATAGGGATAATTATCTTCCACACGATATAAATACTGAATAATGTCTTCTTGTTTATAGGAGAGCATCTTAAGTGACTGTAACTGATAATTAGATAGTTGCATTTCATGGTTTAATATTTGCTCATTACTCATTAAATTGCCACCTTTCTCAAATAAATAAAAGTAGTATATGATTATCTATTAGTTGTTATTTTACATTTAAAAGTATTTTAATCATAATATTATTACAAGTTATAAAAAAAGTTTGAAAATAACTTCATAGAGGTAACTTAATTTATAAATCCCTATATCACAGCACTAAAAATAATATTAATTTTCTTTTTTCATATGAAAGTAATAAAAGCACCAAATATACTCTGAAAATTATATTTATATATCAATAAAATTAAGATAAAAACATAATTTTGCATTCCCCTACGCTATGATGTTATAATGCACTTAACAAGAATATCTGCATTTGATGCACCAAACCCCTCACTACTGAGAATAGTGAGGGGTTTTTGGTGTGACTTAGTCGCCTATTTTACTTATCATCACGTTTGCGAAGCCAATACGCAAAGAAAGCGACAATGCAACCACTTGCTGCTGTGGTCATGATGTGAACAAGAATATCTGTCATTTTCTGCACCTCCTCTCTACGTCAAATTGACGCCTGAGAGATAGGCGACTTCCCTATTATACCATCTGTTAATCTGCAAGCATATGCACTTCCGATAAGTTGAATTATGTATTTTAATTAGATTAACATTTCTTATCTTTTTTAGAAAAATAATTTAATAAAAGTATTTTCGCCCTATTATTCTTTTTATCTATACTATCAATAATCATTGAAAGTATCCCAAAGCTTAAAAAATAATAGATATTGTAAATTATTAAATTTAACATTGCAGCACTTGAATCATTCAAAAAAGTAATATTAGAGATGGTAGAATATAACAATGTTAGTACAATTGTAAATACACTCAGTATCAACCATGCTATTTTTTTCTTTTTATGTTCTTTAGAGAATATAAATCTTTTATAAAAAAATTTGTTAAATATACATGCTATTTCTTCGAATTTTTCTCCATGATGATTATAGTATCTATAATGTAAGCTCTTATATAATCTTCTTAAAGGATAATCTACATCTTGACTATTAATCTGTTTTTCTATATCTCTAACTGTATCTAGTCTAATCATTTCTTCATAATAATTTCTATTAAAACTATGTTTTATAAAATACCGTTTATCTTTATCTATAAAAACAATGAAGAAATTCAATGATTTTTTTATTAATAATATGCACATTAAGTAATACACAAAAAGAAAAGCATATGTAGTGATAGATAATATAATAGAAAGAAATTCGTCTTTTATTTTTAATAAAAGTAAATAATCTATAAATACTGGAAGCATAAAACATATCCCAACAATAAGGACATTCATCAATAATATAAAATAATAATCAACCTTTTTTTCAAAATCCACAAACTTTAATAATGTCTTAAACGCATGTACTACAATTGCTACCATGATATGCTCCTCTTTTCGACTTAAACAAGTAATTCCAAATTTTTAATTAATTTAATTTCATACTCTTTATTTCAGTTTTTCAATAACATCCCTAATCTCTTCTTTTAATTTTTCATCATTTTTATAGCCATTTAAATTGATATATTCCGCATCGTTTTGCACATACTTTAAGAAGTCTTTAAATGTATTCACATAGCCTGCATACTGATAATATTGCTCTTCTAGATTATCGAAATCTTCTCTTGTCACTTCATATTGACCATAACCTGCCATAAGTTGCTTTTTAAGATCTTGATTCTCTTTTTCAAGTTCATCAATACGTTCATCGGCAGGATATAAAATCGTCGGTTTAATTCGATTGCCTAATGCAGTAAGTCGTGTATATGCCGTTGGATTTAAATCCCTTATTTCCGCAAGTTGCTTTACTTTTTCATACTCGTCTTCAGTTAAATTGATATTGATTGTTTTAGCTTTTTTATGATTTTGATCTGTCATTGATATCCCCTCCATAACTAAGTAAATACTCAAAAAATAAACACTATTTTGATTGAGTGATTGCTTAGTTATCATTCTAACATATGAGGGGATATTTGATGAGTATTTACTAATTATATAAATAATATTTATATTTAGTAATTACTCATATTTACGCTCACATTTTTGAGCGTAAGGACTAAGCAAATACGCATGCGTATTTGCTATTTTTTCGCAGAAAAAATCACAGGGGGCTTGGGGGATTTATCCACCAACAAGCAGGGCATCTAGACACGAAGTGGCTAGCATTCCCATTGCTTGCCAAACCTCTGAAACGATGTGAGGAAGGTTATATTATGTTATAATATAACCAACGGAACAACGTATCTTTCGTTAGAAAGCGAGGTGGGATTGTGAGTGAACATAAAACAATGCGTGAAGGGAACGAAGCTGTCGGGAAAAACCTAACCCCCGACCGCAAGGCACCGAAACAAATTAGTTTTCGTGTGAGCGAATCCGAATATTCAAAGTTACAGGCTTCGGCTGAAACTTTGAATATGAGTGTGCCTTTGTTTGTTAAAAACAAGGCACAAGGGGCTCGATTAGTGGCGCCCAAATTAGACAAAGTCACGCGCCAATCGATGGCCAAAGATATGGGTAAGTTGGGCAGCAACTTAAACCAAATTGCTAAAGCTTTAAATACGTATGGCGAGCGCGCAAATATGGAACAAATGCAACAAGATATCGCCATCATGCGTAAGGAGTTGAATCATATATGGCAACAACTAAAATAAGTCCTACGAAATCGACATCACGGGCCATTAACTATGCAGAAAAACGCGCTGAAGAAAAAAGTGGTTTAAATTGCGACATCGATTATGCGAAAAGTGCGTTTAAAGCTTCTCGCGAAGTTTACGGTAAAACAGACGGCAACCAAGGTCATGTGATTATCCAGTCATTTAAACCAGGAGAAGTAAACCCTGAACAGTGTAATGCACTCGGTTTAGAACTAGCCGAAAAAATAGCGCCTGATCATCAAGTGGCGATTTATACGCATGGTGATACTGATCATGTACATAATCATATCGTGATTAATGCCATCAACTTAGAAACAGGAAAAAAATTCAACAACAACAAACAGGCACTCAAAAACGTCAGACAGGCAAATGATGAAGTTTGCCGTAACCACGATTTATCCATTCCTAACGACCAAGCAGAGATACGCTACACACAAGCTGAACAAAATCTCATAGATAAAGGGAAACAATCATGGAAAAACGACATTCGAATCGCCATTGATGAAACACAAGCGACAGATATGGAAAGTTTTCAAGAACAATTACGTCCGAAAGGCATCATTATTGAACGTGTGACGGATAAGACGATCACATATAGACATATAGAAGCAGATAAAAAAGTACGTGGCAGCAAATTAGGGGATATTTATGACAAAGGAGGCATTACACATGGCTTTGAAGCCGAGAAACAACGTAGAAGAAGAAAATACGAATCAAAATCAACAACTCCTGAACGAACTCCAAAAGATCAATCAACGCATAGACAGCCTAGAACAACGCTTAACTGGTCAGCTTTCGACCAATCAACCCAAGCCCTCTTCAATGAACGCAAACGCCGTGAACGAGCTGAAAGAACAGAACGCGAAGCTCGGGAACAGGATGATCGAGCTCGAGCAGCGAGAGCAAAACAGATCGAATCAGAACCAAAACTTAGTAAACGAACTAAAGGCTTCGACCTCGAACTTTAAAAACTACTTAGATAAAACAGAAACCAAAGTGATTAAAATTTCCAATCAAATGTTATCAAAAATTGATACCAAACATATAACTGAGGATGTCACAAAAGCATTCAGACAAGAAAAAGATGAGATGTATGAAGATCTCAAAGGTATTCGAATGGCCAACCGAGAACAACATGAAGTATTGAATAATAGTTTAAAAGAAAATCAAAAGTTGAATAGCACGTTTAAAACGAGTATCAAAAGCATGACGCATGGTATTGGGGCTTTATACTTCGTTATTTTATTAATGGCTTTAGCCTCAATTGTCACAGGTCAAATGGGACATATTTTAGGTATTGATAGCATGTATAGTGCCTTGCATCATACAATTACACATGCGCAATCCGCATGGGGCTATTTATGGTATATAGCTTATATCGTCCCTTATCTACTCTTTATTTTAATTTTATGGGCTTGCTTAAGTCTATTAAGATTGTTTGAAAAGTAGAATATAACGTAAAGTATTTATAAGTAGCTATCTATTATGTTATTTTATAAGTAACAAGTGAAGTATGGTTCGCCATATGCAAAACCCCCACTACTTTCCAGAGTAAAGTGGGGGTTTTATTTATAACCTTAATTACAAATATATTTAAATTATCCTAATGCTACTTTACGGTTACATACTGCAACTATAAGATTCTTACAAAATACTTAAAAGAATTTTAAAATATTTTAACAAGGAGTGTAATAACAATGGATTTTCATAAAATACTAAAAAAGAAAAGAATAGAAGCCCATTTATCTCAAGAAGAATTAGCAGAACAATTAAACATAAGCCGACAATCAATTTCGAAATAGGAAAATGAAAAAGGATATCCAAATATTGAAACACTCCTAAAAATAAGCGAAATATTCAATGTCACAGTAGATGAGCTTTTAAAAGGAGATGATTACTTGAAAAATAAAATAATTCAAGACAGTAAAAAGTTAAAATATCCAAAATGGAAATCTTTCTTTGATATTTTAACTTTCATAGGTTTGATATTCATAATTGCAAAAATAATTGTATTTATAATTACTAAAGTAACTGGCAACGAAATTGGTTTCTTATCAGGATCCATAATTTATTCATTCCTACCACTACTTTTAATGATTATTGGAGCTATTGGTACTGATATATTAAGTAAAAAATATAAGTAATGCTTTATTCCAATTGCTTTATTGACGTTGAGCCTCGGAACCCTTAACATTAATAAATTTTCTCGGCATAAATGTGTGTTCTTGTTATAATATAGGCAACACGTTGGGGGTGCTTATTAACAGTAGTTTTTTTATAATCTACTTCACAAAAGTAGATAAAAAGCCAATCCATTTTATCTGGATTGGCTTTTTATTTGTCTTTATTTGAATTTTAAGGGGGTATTTTAAAGAATTAGGGATAACTCAAATAGGTTTTAACCTAAATGCCTACATAAGCTCTTAAAATGCAAATATGAGCCAAA
This sequence comes from Staphylococcus pseudoxylosus, assembly GCF_044794325.1. Taxonomy (NCBI): domain Bacteria; kingdom Bacillati; phylum Bacillota; class Bacilli; order Caryophanales; family Staphylococcaceae; genus Staphylococcus; species Staphylococcus pseudoxylosus. The sequence goes on along the minus strand of NZ_CP085025.1, from coordinate 1,070 downwards.
TAAATATATTTTAATTCCACGAACTAAAATTTGATCAAAACCAGTGACTAATTTTTAGACACTGCCCATTTACATTCAAAGTTCCAAATTGCAGTAACTGAATATTTCGAGGTTTCTTTGATTACTTTAAATTATTGATTAAAGATATTATGTTGTTTCATGTTTTGACGTCGCATATAAAGTGCATGAGTTTCTTCAAGTTCAGCTTTAATGGATTGCATTAAATACCCTTGCATTGCTTCGACGGTTTCATTTTTTTGTAGCAGCATCGCTTTAAAACGTTTCAACACACTTACAATTTCAAACTCAACATCTTCTAAACGGTAATAGGTATCATGCGCATTATTAAATGATTTCTTCCCTTTGAGTAAGACACTTTTAATAATTCGTATTTCTCTAATTTCAAATTTACTTAAATAGTTTTGAAGTTGTTGCGGCAATTCTTCGAGTACTTGGAACTTAAGCGCATCATTATTAAATTCGGTTTGTTGATGATTTGTATGATATGAATGATTATTGTTTATTGGAGTATTCGATATATCATTCATATCATGCGTATCATTATTCTCAGTTTCTATATAATCAGTATTATTTAATTCAGTATCATTAGACTGTGAATTTGGAAGTTCTTGACCACTTAAATTCACAGTTCCAGAACTTCCAAATTCATTGTTCTGGAACTGTGAATTTGGAAGTTCCTTGGTACGACTGGCTTCAACATCATAATTGGGTTTTAATAAATACAATCTATTGGGTTTATTAAGGCCAACACGTTCTTGAGTTAGTAAATTAAAATTTACTAACTCTTTTTTCAATTTTATAATTTTTTGTTCTGCATAACCTAAGTATTCGCACAAATGCTTATTACTGAAAATAAAGTAAATGTTATTATTTTTATCTACCCATTCATTTTGGATGGATAATTCAAAACGATCTTTTAATAACGCGTACATAATTTTGGCTTCTGCTGACATTTTCTTGAAATATGTATCTTCAAATAAATATTTAGGCAGTTGATAAAACCTTTCAGTTTTTACTTGTGATAAATTGTATTTCTCAAAATTGGGCAT
>NZ_CP085024.1:0-2891898 GCF_044794325.1 Staphylococcus pseudoxylosus | reverse complement strand
AATAACTAACTCCAACTTTCGTAAATTTTAAAAGTTATACACAAAAGTAACAAGTGTAATTAAAAAGAATCACAGCCTGTTGATAATTATCCACAAGTTACACACAATCGGTGGATAACTAATCTAATTCTATGATTTATACACAGACTTTCACAATATAATTTAATAAATTAAACCCTGTATCTATCAATATCTACATGACTTATCCACACAATTATACTTTTTAACATTAACCTCTGTCAAATGGGTGTGAATATGTTGTTAAATCGTATAGAATCCTGTGAATAATATATAATTTATCCACAAATATGTAATGTTCTACTGTGTATAAGTGGATAATTTTAAGGAATAAACAGTATATCAAATTTTTAGCATTTTGTGGGCTTGGGAAATAATTTATAAAACATGTATGAAAAATGTATAATAGAAATTAGCCATAGATGGCTATGTTCAAAAGAGGGAGTATGATACAATTCAACAACAATATTGAAGTGATAGTTGTTAAGTTTCTTCATTATAAATAGTTAAAGAAATAGTATTATTGCTCTGAAGTTATTTTAGAAGAGCGCTTAAATTGATACTTGCTTTATAAAATATATTTTGTTATATTGTAGTAGTTGCTTGAATTATGACTAGAAATTAATAACAGTTAAATCAAGACTTAAAGGCAGAAACGTATATTAATTTATCTATTATAATAGTATAGAACCGAATAAAGATGGAGGTGTTTTTGCATGGTAAAACGTACTTATCAACCAAATAAACGTAAACATAGTAAAGTTCATGGTTTCAGAAAACGCATGAGCACAAAAAATGGTCGTAAAGTCTTGGCGCGTCGTCGTCGTAAAGGCCGTAAAGTATTATCAGCATAAGATCACTGACTCATCAGTGGTCTTTTTTTTGGTTTTAATTTAGCAAAATGATTAGTGAATACGCTGATTTTAATTGTTGTTTTAAGACAATGACGGATATAGATATAACATATATAGATGTGAATATATGTAATGAATAGATAAGTGAGTGATGTTTGGTGGAGAAAGCGTACCGAATTAAAAAGAATAGTGATTTTCAATTCATTTATAAAAAAGGGAAATCAGTAGCTAATAAACAGTTTGTGGTATATACAAAAGCTAATAAAGAGCTTGAACATTTTCGATTAGGTATTAGTGTTTCTAAAAAGTTAGGTAATGCAGTTGTTAGAAATCGAATTAAGAGAGCAATTAGAGAAAACTTTAAAGTTCATAAGGAAGATATTATACCAATAGAAATTATTGTAATTGCAAGGCAACCAGCAAAACACATGGACACATTACAAATACAAGGTAGCTTAGAACATGTTTTGAAAATAGCGAAAGTTTTTAATAAGCGTATTTGAGTAGGGTAGGGGAGGCTAAAATAAGACTGAAGTAAGCCTAACCTCAGACAAACCTAAGCCTTACTTTTGACGTATTTTTAAATTTTTCGAAACAATATGTTCGCTTTTTAATAGGAAAGTCTTTAAAATATTATAATGACAAAAAATGAGTTCAAAAGGAGGCGAGATGGATGATGGATTTAGATACGATAACGAGTATATCCACGCCAATGGGCGAAGGGGCCATAGGAATCGTACGTTTATCTGGTGTTGATTCAGTAGAAATTGCAGATAAGTTATTTAAGGGTAAAGAAAAGCTTGAAGATGTGGCATCGCATACCATTAATTATGGTCATATCATTGATCCTGAATCAAATGAAGTAGTAGAAGAAGTTATGGTCAGTGTATTAAGAGCACCTAAAACTTTTACAAGAGAAGATATTGTTGAAATAAACTGTCATGGCGGTATTTTGACAATAAATAGGATATTAGAATTAACAATGACCTATGGTGCGCGTATGGCAGAACCGGGTGAATATACGAAACGTGCGTTTTTAAATGGTCGTATTGATTTATCTCAAGCCGAAGCAGTTATGGATTTTATTCGTTCTAAGACCGATCGTGCGTCTAAAGTTGCAATGAATCAAATAGAAGGTCGTTTAAGTGATATGATCAAACGACAGCGACAATCCATTCTCGAAATCCTCGCACAAGTTGAAGTTAACATAGATTATCCAGAATATGATGATGTAGAAGATGCTACAACAGAAGTATTATTGGATAAATCTAATAACATTAAAACTGAAATTAATAAATTACTTGATACAGGTACGCAAGGTAAGATTATGAGAGAAGGATTAGCTACAGTAATAGTTGGTAAACCAAATGTAGGTAAATCATCTATGCTCAATAATCTTATTCAAGATAACAAGGCTATAGTGACCGAAGTACCTGGAACAACAAGAGATACATTAGAAGAATACGTTAATGTAAGAGGCGTACCATTAAGGCTTGTAGACACAGCTGGTATACGTGAGACTGAAGATATAGTAGAACGTATTGGTGTAGAGCGTTCTAGAAAAGCACTTGGCGAAGCGGATTTAATCTTATTTGTACTTAATTATAATGAGCGATTGACTGAAGAAGACCGCAAATTATACGAAGTTATTAAAAATGAAGATGCTATAGTCATCGTAAATAAGATGGACTTAGACAAACAATTGGATCTTGATGAAGTTAAAGAGATGATTGGCGATATGCCATTGATACAAACGTCTATGTTAAAACAAGAAGGCATCGATCAATTAGAAATCCAAATCAGAGATTTATTCTTTGGTGGTGATGTTCAAAATCAAGATATGACATATGTATCGAATTCAAGGCACATCTCGTTATTGAAACAGGCAAGAAATACAATTCAAGATGCTATAGACGCAGCAGAAACAGGCATACCAATGGATATGATACAGATAGACTTAACTAGAACTTGGGAAATTTTAGGTGAAATTATCGGAGAATCCGCAAGTGATGAATTGATTGATCAGTTATTTAGTCAATTCTGCTTAGGAAAATAATAAGGAGGAAAAATTATGGCTCAAGAATATGATGTAATAGTAATAGGAGCCGGGCATGCTGGTATTGAGGCTGGACTTGCTTCAGCGAGACGTGGTGCCAAAACGTTAATGTTAACAATTAACCTAGATAACATCGCGTTTATGCCATGTAACCCATCAGTTGGTGGCCCAGCAAAAGGTATTGTTGTACGTGAAATTGACGCATTAGGCGGTCAAATGGCCAAGACAATTGATAAAACACACATTCAAATGCGCATGTTAAATACTGGTAAAGGACCAGCAGTTAGAGCTTTACGTGCTCAAGCTGATAAAGTGTTATACCAACAAGAAATGAAGAAAGTAATTGAAGATGAAGACAACCTTGATATTATGCAAGGTATGGTGGACGATTTAATGATTGAAGACGATGTAATTAAAGGCGTGCGTACGAATATTGGAACAGAATACTGGGCAGAGGCAGTAATCATCACAACAGGTACGTTTTTACGTGGAGAGATTATACTAGGAAACATGAAGTATTCTAGTGGTCCAAACCACCAGTTACCATCTATTTCACTTGCTGATAACTTAAGAGGCCTTGGATTTGATGTAGTTAGATTCAAAACAGGAACACCGCCACGTGTTAATGCAAAAACAATTGATTACTCTAAAACAGAAATTCAACCAGGCGATGATGTGGGTAGAGCATTTAGTTTTGAAACAACAGAGTATATTTTAGATCAACTACCATGTTGGTTAACATATACAAATGGTGATACACACCAAGTCATTGATGATAATTTACATTTATCAGCTATGTACTCAGGTATGATTAAAGGTACTGGTCCAAGATATTGTCCTTCAATTGAAGATAAGTTTGTTCGTTTCAATGATAAACCGCGTCATCAGTTATTCTTGGAACCAGAAGGTAGAAATACAAATGAAGTTTATGTTCAAGGTTTATCAACAAGTTTACCAGAACATGTACAACGTCAAATGCTAGAAACTATTCCTGGCTTAGAAAAAGCAGACATGATGCGTGCGGGTTACGCAATTGAATATGATGCACTAGTACCTACACAATTATGGCCAACACTTGAAACTAAAAAAATAAAAAACTTATATACAGCTGGTCAAATTAATGGGACTTCTGGTTATGAAGAAGCGGCCGGCCAAGGTATTATGGCAGGTATTAATGCAGCAGCTAGAGTTCAAGGTAAAGAAGAAGTCATATTAAGTCGTTCTGATGCTTATATCGGTGTACTTATAGACGACCTTATTACTAAAGGTACAAATGAACCTTATCGTTTATTAACTTCTCGTGCAGAATATCGTTTACTATTAAGACATGACAATGCTGATTTACGTTTAACTGATTTAGGTTATGAATTGGGTATGGTTTCTGAAGAACGTTATGCACGCTTCAATGAAAAACGCGACATGATTAAAGCAGAACAAGAACGTCTACAAGGCATTCGTGTTAAACCAAATGAACGTGTACAAGCAATTATTGAAGGACAAGGCGGTTCACGTCTAAAAGATGGCATATTAGCTTTAGAATTACTACGCCGCCCAGAAATGACATATGATTTAATCCTTGAGATCTTGGATGAAACACATCAATTACCTTCAGATGTTGAAGAACAAGTTGAAATTCAAACAAAATATGAAGGTTATATCAATAAATCATTACAACAAGTTGAAAAAGTTAAACGTATGGAAGAGAAGAAAATTCCAGAGGATTTAGACTATAGCAAAGTAGATAGTTTAGCTACGGAAGCAAGAGAAAAATTAGCAGAAGTTAAGCCTTTAAATATTGCACAAGCTTCTCGTATTTCAGGTGTGAATCCAGCCGATATTTCAATCTTACTTGTATTTCTTGAACAAGGTAAAATTCAAAGGGTGAATAATTAAAATGAGTGTAACATGGTTAACTAAGCAACTCAGTACACATGGAATTGAACTTTCAGACAAACAACGACAACAGTTTCAAACGTATTATCAAATGCTTGTAGAGTGGAATGAAAAAATGAATCTAACAAGTATTACAGAGGAACATGAAGTATATTTGAAACATTTTTATGATTCAATTGCGGCTAGTTTTTATACGGATTTAACTAAAGAATTAACAATATGTGACATAGGTGCTGGTGCTGGTTTTCCTAGCATTCCTTTAAAAATTATTTTTCCAAATTTAAAAGTTACGATTGTAGATTCATTGAATAAGCGAATACATTTTTTAAACCAATTAGCAGAGGCTTTAGATTTAGAACGTGTCAATTTTGTACATGATCGGGCTGAAACATTTGGTAAGGGAGACTACAGGGAGTCTTATGATATTGTGACTGCACGTGCAGTTGCAAGACTCTCGGTATTAAGTGAATTGTGTATTCCATTAGTTAAAAAAGGTGGGCAATTTATTGCTTTAAAATCTTCTAAAGGTGAAGAAGAATTGGAAGAAGCACGTTTTGGTATAGGTGTCCTAGGTGGTAAAGTTTTGGATACCATTTCATACGAATTACCTGAAAACGCAGGTGAAAGACAGATGATTATCATTGATAAAAGAAGTCAAACACCTAAGAAATATCCAAGAAAACCAGGAACGCCGAATAAGTCACCGTTACTTGAAAAATAGAAAGAATTCAATTCAATACAATTAATTTAGAGGGAGCGCATAATAAATGAAGAAACCTTTTTCTAAATTATTTGGTTTAAAGAACAAAGATGACATTGTTGGTTATATTGAAGAGGATCATAATAACGTTGAATCTATTCATACCGAACGCATTGTGCCAAACCGTTATCAACCGAGACAAGTATTTGAGCCAAATAAGATTAAAGAACTCGCAGAATCTATAGAAGAACATGGTTTGCTACAACCGATTGTAGTACGTCCAATCGAAGAAGATATGTTTGAAATCATCGCTGGTGAGCGTAGATTTAGAGCGTTACAAACACTCAATAAAACACATGCGGATGTAATCATCAGATATTTAGATGATGAAGAAACGGCTGTAGTAGCTTTAATTGAAAATATTCAACGTGAAAATCTATCTGTCATAGAAGAAGCGGAAGCGTATAAGAAGCTATTAGATATTGGTGATACCACGCAGAGTGAATTGGCTAAAAGTGTCGGTAAAAGCCAAAGTTTTATAGCAAATAAATTAAGACTATTAAAACTAGCGCCTAAAGTAATAGAACGTCTACGTGAAAGCAAGATTACAGAGCGTCATGCACGTGCGATGTTAAGTTTATCAGAAGAAGATCAAGTTGACTTGGTCGAAACAGTTATTAGCCAAAAACTAAATGTGAAACAAACAGAAGCACGAGTTAAACAAAAGCTTGGCCCTGAAAAAGTTAAAGCCCGTAGATTTGAATTTGAAAAAGACTTAACTGATGCACGTGAAGCAGTTGGTCAAAGTTTAGAGTCTATTGAAAAAAGTGGTATTAAATTCGAACATCAAGCTAAAGATCACGATGATTACTATGAAATAAAAATTAAATTATATAAATATTAGATTAATAAAGGTCGAGGCATCCATTTGTCTCGACCTTTAACTATTTATTGATTGCTTTTATATTAGTAGGTTTTATATGTTTGTCGTCTGATTTACAACAACAGTATTTTGCAATAATCGAAAACTAGCCATGTAGTTATCTTTGTTAAATTGGGTAATCAATTGGAAAAATTAGGTGAGCATGGATTGTGCTTCATATAATAATATTAAGACTTTCTATGAAACAAATTAGAATAAAAAAATAACGGAATATTGTGAAAAATTACTATTTATGATTAAATTAAGAAAACGCTTTCACGTTATCTTAAGGGGGAATGGTAACATGATTACATTTATAGTTTCTATTATTATACTTATTATTGGGTATTTCACTTATGGGAAGTATATCGATAAAATGTTCGGAACAAAAGAAGAGCGTCCTACGCCAGCTTATCATCAAAGGGATAATGTAGATTATTTACCTATGAAAACATCATCTAATTCACTAATCCAATTATTGAATATTGCAGGAGTTGGTCCTATATTTGGTCCGATTATGGGGGCTTTATATGGTCCAGTAGCATTTATTTGGATTGTTTTTGGCTGTATATTTGCAGGTGCTGTACATGATTATTTAACTGGAATGATTTCGATAAGAAACAAAGGGGCACATTTACCTGAACTTGCAGGTAAATTTTTGGGACAAGTTATGAAACATTTCGTTAATATATTTTCAATTTTATTATTGTTGTTAACTGGTACAGTTTTTGTAACAAGTCCTGCCTTACTTTTACATAATTTAATGGATGGTCGTATTGCTCTAGGTATTATTATATTTGTTATTTTTGTATATTATATACTTTCTACAATTTTACCAATAGATAAAATAATTGGCCGTATATATCCAATATTTGGTGCTTTACTCTTAGTAAGTGCAGTAGGCATTGGCTTCCGTCTTATTCAAACAGGTGCTCCTATTCCTGAGTTAAGTTTGAAGAATATGCATCCGGATGGCGCATCTATTTTTCCATTATTATTCTTTACCATTACTTGTGGCGCATTATCTGGTTTTCATGCGACTCAAACACCTATTATTTCAAGAACAACTAATAAGGAAAAGAATGGTCGTTTCATTTTTTACGGTATGATGATTGCAGAAGGTATTATTGCAATGATATGGGCAGCAGCTGGAATGAGTCTGTTTAATGGCTATAATGGCTTAAATGATGTATTAGCGCGAGGTGAAGCGGCGCTAGTAGTTAGTCAAGCTTCGCATCTATTATTAGGTTCTGTCTTCGGTACAATTGCTGTATTAGGCGTTATCATATTACCGATAACAAGTGGTGATACATCTTTCCGTAGTGCAAGAATGATTATTGCAGATTATTTGAATTATGGACAACGCAGTATTGTAAAAAGAATTATAGTTGCTGCACCATTATTTGTTATAAGTTTTGGGTTAACACAGGTTGACTTCACAGTTTTATGGCGTTATTTCTCTTGGGCTAACCAGACAACGGCTGTAGTGGCATTATGGGTAGGTGCCATGTATTTATTAATTGCGAAAAAGAATTTCTGGGTTGCAGCGATACCAGCTGTATTTATGACTTGGAATATATTTACTTATATTTTAAGCCAGAAAATTGGTTTAGGCTTAGACCTTAATTTAAGCTATATACTCGCATTTGTGTTGACCATATTATGGATTGCTTACTTTGGTTATCAATATAAGAAAATGACGGCCGGTGCTCAATTTGAATTAGATCATCCTATTCCATATCAGCAACAGCAGGTAACGTAATATTAGTCAAAAATTGTATTTAATATTATGAAGATAAATCGTCAATTTATTAAATAGACTAATAACAAAATATTATAATTATTTATAGAAAAAGCGAGCATATGAATTTTTAATTCTCGCTTTTTTAATATCCAACTAATTATAGACGATTATCTATTTTATAAAAATCTGCAAAACTCCTTGCTATATTTTACTTTTGAATATAATATAATGATGATATTTTATAAATCATATATCAAAAGTATATTAAGTCAGGAGTGATTCAATGTTTAAATTTTTGAAACCAGCAAAGCATATAGAACCTTTGCCAAAGGATCAAGTTGATGACACTTATAAGAAACTACGTTTTCAAGTGTTCTTAGGTATCTTCATAGGCTATGCAGGTTATTATTTATTACGGAAAAACTTTTCATTAGCGATGCCATCATTAATCGAGGACGGCTTCAGTAAAGGTGAACTTGGTATTGCGCTTTCAGCCATTTCGATTGCTTATGGTTTTAGTAAGTTTGTAATGGGTACCATTAGTGATCGAAGTAATGCGCGAATATTTTTAACTTTAGGTTTAATACTAACAGCGATTGTAAATTTATTACTTGGTTTTGTGCCTTTCTTTACATCAAGTATTACAATTATGTTTGTATTACTATTTTTAAATGGATGGTTCCAAGGTATGGGATGGCCACCTTCAGGTCGTGTGCTTGTCCATTGGTATAGTGTTAGTGAACGTGGTAGTAAGACTTCAATATGGAATGTAGCTCATAATGTTGGTGGCGGGTTAATGGCTCCTATAGCGACATGGGGTATTTCCATGACAGCACTATATAATTTTGGTTATTTAAAAGGTTTTGAAGGCGTATTTATTTATCCAGCAATATTAGCCATCATTATTGCGATTATTTCATACTGTTTAATTAGAGATACACCTCAATCACAAGGTTTGCCACCAATTGAACATTATAATAATGATTATTCCACATCATCTAAGCAAACATTAGAAACAGAACTGACAACGAAAGAAATTTTATTCAAATATGTCCTGAATAATAAATGGGTTTGGGCAATCGCTTTTGCTAATATATTTGTCTATTTTGTACGTTATGGTGTGTTAGATTGGGCGCCTACATATTTAAGTGAAGAGAAACAGTTTAACCTAAGTGAATCAGGTTGGGCTTACTTTCTATATGAATGGGCAGGTATTCCAGGCACGTTATTATGTGGTTATTTATCTGATAAATTATTTAAAGGACGCCGTGGTCCAGCAGGGTTCTTCTTTATGTTAGGTGTAACAATATTTGTACTTATATATTGGTTAAACCCTCCAGGCAATGCTTGGTTAGATAATGTTTCACTTGTTGCCATTGGATTTCTTATCTACGGACCTGTAATGTTAATTGGCTTACAGGCATTAGATTATGTTCCTAAGAAAGCAGCTGGAACTGCAGCAGGGTTAACAGGATTGTTTGGTTATTTATTTGGAGCTGTAATGGCTAATATCGTATTAGGATTTGTCGTGCAACATTTTGGTTGGGACATTGGCTTTGTACTATTAACTGTTATTAGTATTTTAGCAATGCTTAGCTTCATACTAACATGGAACAAACGTGGTCAAGAAGAACTACATTAATTGAGTTAGCCGTGTCAATCATTTAATTGTATAAAGGTGAATGAATTTTTAACTACTGAATCTATACAGTTACCAAAAATAAGTAATTAAATGATTACTTAATATCTAAATATATGATTATCGTGAGGGCGAGCATATGGAACTTTACTGGTTTCAATCTCGCCCTTTTTGCTTATTCCGTCTAGAGGAAGTCTTGAAAAGCTGTCATAATAGCATGTAAAAGTATTTAGACAAACAAAATTATGCAGATGTTAAAGAACTTTGATAGTCTAATAATATATTTTATCTTACTCTGTAATCGAAGGAGCAAAAACCAATAAATCTAGGTTATCAAATTAAATATTTCCGCCGACGTGATCAACTTTCTCAAGAAGACTTAGCTAATAAACTATATGTTTCACGACAAACAATATCAAACTGGGAAAATGATAAGCGTTATCCTGACGTGCATAATTTATTAATGCTTAGTTCATTGTTCGATGTTTCTTTAGACGATTTAGTCAAAGGAGGTGTAGAGATTATGGAGCAAAAATTAAGAAAAGCTCGCTTTAACTTGTGGACGCATTTAATGATATGGCCAATGCTAATGGCTGCGATTTTAATTGGCCCAGCAATGTATTATTGGGGAATAGTTGGAACTATAATTGAAGTTATATTATTAGGTATTGGTATAACGGCTTCTATTAAAGTGGATAGCATTAAGAAATCATACGATATACAAACCTATGACCGTATTGTTGCATTTATGAAAGGTAACGACCCAAATGAAATCAAGACTACTAAACTAAGAAATATAGCCACATTTTGGTACAGTTTTATATTAGTTGTAGGTACATTTTTAATAATCGTACTAATAAGTATTTATATTTTTAAATAATAAAAATAGTGAATATTATATTATTGTTTTTCCGAGAGGATCATTACATGTTTTGGTGATGAATTTAAACCATTTGGATAGCTAAAACAAATTAATAACACATCATAAAAAGGAAAGGTTTCTATTACAATACAGAGGAACCTTTCCTTTTATTTACACTAAATAGGTTGGGGTTAATGTACCATTTCCCCCTATAATATACTGAATTATTAACTACAAGGATTGTACAATAGGTTATATCTTAGCTTGTATTTTAGTAATATTCAAACTAATTAAAGAGCTGTTTTCATTTTCTGAAACGTTAAATTCAGTTATAAAATATGATTTATTTTTAGAAAATTTATACTTAACAATATATTTATTGTCAATTTTGAAATATTCATATGAATATAGAGGAGATACTAAACGAGATAGTTTCTCTAAATATCGTTCTTTGACATATCTGTTAATACTTATATAATTTCGACTAATATATAACTTTTTTCTTAATTTGGAGAGTTCCCTAGGGCCTAATAAGTTACAAAAAAGCTGGGAATTTTTTTCATTAATACTGAGAATAAAATTTTCGATGCAATCTTCTATTTTCATAGAATCACCTCTATCTATTTATTAAAAGTTAAACTCTCGACAAAATGGTTTTTAATACCTTAGTTAAATATTGAAATGTAAGTATGTGTCCTAACTAATAAATATTGTGTTACTTCTAATGGTAAATAAAAAGTATTTGTAATGAACATCAATTGGAAATTTTAACACAAATACTAACGTATTAGGGTGGTTGACTGTAAGACATTAATTAATAGCGGCATCGTTGTTGAAAATTGAAAATGAAAGTTGTAGTAATACTTTTAGATAAATTTATCTAGAACTTAAATTAATTAGTAAGTTATTTAAGTTACAGTATCTAGGTTTGAACTTTTTTGCATGTTCTATAAGGATTATTTGTCATTTTAAATGCCTCCTTTGGGATTATTAAAAAATGTAATATTTCACTACTGTATTAGTATTCCCAACAATTATTTTATCAAACATTTAAAAGTGTCTTTAAAATAAGTTTTATTTCAGTTATATTAAAATATTATTAGTATTGTAAGTTGGAATAATAATTAATTTTAATAGCAAACCATGTTTTTGAAGTTTATGAACATGAAGTTAATAACACTATATAATAAATTTCCCCTTGAGGTTTACGTTACGTAAGGGTGTAAAGTGAAATTTGAAAGGAGGTCAATGATGAACTATACAGTAAGTCAATTAGCTGAACTATCAGGAGTAAGTAATAGAACTTTACGTTATTATGATCAAATAGGCTTACTTAAGCCTGCTAGAATTAATGAATCTGGATACCGTATATATGAACAAGAAGAAGTCGATATACTGCAACAAATCGTGTTTTACCGTGAGTTAGAGGTCAGTTTAGATGAAATTAAAGAGATTATCCAACAACCGACATTTAATAGAATGAAAGCTTTAGAAAACCATTATTATAACTTAAAACAACAACGTGAACGCCTCGATAAAATTATTCAAACAGTTGAAAAAACGATTGCTAATCATAAAGGAGAAATTATCATGAAAGATCAAGAAAAATTTGAAGGATTCAAAGAAAAAGTTATTAAAGAAAATGAAACGAAATATGGAAGAGAAATCAGAATGCAATATGGAGATGACCTCATAGATCAAAGCAATAAAAAATTTAAGAATATGACACAGACAGATTACGATGCTTGGAAGAATTTGGAAAAAGAAATTATCGATTTGCTATCTGAAGCGTACAAACAGGTGACCCAGCTTCCGAACCTGCACAATTATTAGCAGCAAAACACAAAGCTTGGCTCATGTATACATGGCCTGAATACTCTAAAGCAGCTCATGCTGGGCTAGCAGAAATGTATGTTAACGATGCTACTTTTACTGACTACTATGATAAACATGTTGAAGGTGGTACACAATTTCTTAAAGATGCTATTTTAGTATTTGTTGGTAAAGTATAAGCATATAAAAATGTTAATTAGGATAAAATATTAAAATGCCGAAGTGTCTGCGAGATATGTCCCAATATCTTCGGCATTGTTTTAGTTTTTTCTACGTTCAGTTATACAGCCGTCTTTTGAACCACAAGAGTTACACTTTCCAGATTTGGACCTTTTAATAAATCTAGTGAGTGTATATACGGTATAGCTAAATATTGCGGAAAAGACAATAACATTAATTAAAATAGTCATAAAAGTACTCCCTCAAATAAATAGATGTACAATTTGATAGAAAATGAACGATAATACATAGGCAGCAATTAGAGGATACGCGACTGCTAGAAAAGTCCATTTAAGTGAATAAGTTTCTTTTCGAATAGTTGCTACGGTTGATAAACACGGTATATATAATAATATAAATATCATAAATGCATATGCAGATAATGGTGTGAATTGCTCTTGGATAATATTGACTAATCCTGACTCATCGGAAGCATAAATAATTGCCATTGAACTAACAATGACTTCTTTTGCAAGGAAGCCAGGAATTAAAGTTGCCCCAGCTTGCCAAGTACCGAACCCTAATGGTGCTATGAAAATGGCAAAGAAGCTACCGATTGCATGCAAAAAGCTTTCGTTAATATCTACATTGAACCCGCTAGGACCAGTGTAATTTAATAACCAAATAACAACAGAGCCACCAAAAATAAATGTACCTGCTTTTTTTACAAACCCTTTAGCTTTTTCCCATGTGCTTCGCCACAATGTCTTGATGGATGGCATGCGGTATGTTGGTAATTCTACTATGAACACAGAGTCATCGTTTTTCAATACAGTCTTAGTCAAAATGATACTCGTAGCCAATGCTACAACGATACCAAGGACATAAAGACTTAATACAATCAAAGCTTGATGTTTTGCGAAGAATACTCCAACAAATAAAGCATAAACCGGAAGCCGTGCAGAACAGGACATAAAAGGCGCAATTAAGATTGTTGTAAGGCGTTCTTTTTCACTTTCGATACTACGTGCAGCCATAATACTAGGCACATTACAGCCAAACCCTATAATCATAGGAATAAATGATTTACCACTTAAGCCAAAGGTTTCCATAATTCTGTCCATGAGTACAGCAATACGTGCCATATACCCAGAGTCTTCTAATAATGAAATAAAGAAGAAAAGTACCATGATTTGAGGTACAAATACTATGACTGCACCTACACCAGCGATAATACCATCAGTGATTAAATCCTGTAGAAACGGCACTAAACTAATGCTTTCCATTACGGATTTAACACTGTCGGTCAGTCTTCCCCCAATAAATTCATCAAGTTGATCTGATATTGGTGTGCCGACCCAAGTAAATGTGATTTGAAATATCAACCACATAATACCGAGGAATATAGGAATACCAAGGAATTTGTGTGTTAATAATTTATCTAAACGTGATGAAAAATATTGTCGTTCTTCATCAGGATATTCGACGACATCAGTCAACAAATTATCTATATAATTGTTTCGTTTTTGTTGGATTACTGCTCGAATATCAATGGATTGAGAAGCGGCTAATTTTTGGCGTAAAGGTTCAATTAGATTAATTAAAGTTTTATCGAGAAGTTCATATATTTTTATGTTATCTAACAAAAATTGTATGGCGATAAAGCGTAATAAGTGCCTGTCGAAATTACTGTGCTTTAGTAGCTGTTCTGATATGTTTTTAATTGTGTTTTCTATAGCTTCACCATAATTGATATGTAATGGGGAATTTCTAGATAAATGTGCGTCATTTAGTGCATCTAATAATTTTTTAGTACCTTTTCCATTTCTAGCGATAATAGGAAGTAAAGGTACTTTTAATTTTTTCATGAGTGCGTCTTGATTAATATGTATGCCCCGTTTTGCAGCAACATCAATCATATTTAACCCTACAATTATTGGTGCACCGAGTTCCATTAATTGTATAGTAAGTTGTAAATTTCGTTTCAATTGGCTAGCATCGATTATATTAACCATGCCAGAAAATTCTTTTTTTAATAAGTAGTCGGTAACCACAGTCTCATCTTTTGAAATAGGAGATAATTCATATATACCCGGTAAATCAATGAGCTCTCCAGCATTAGCTTTAAGACGTCCTACCTTCTTCTCTACAGTAACTCCACTCCAGTTACCCACATATTCGTATGTACCAGTTAAAGCGTTAAATAACGAGGTTTTACCTACATTAGGATTTCCTAAAATACAGAAACTATTAGCCATGAGATTCCTCTAGTAAAATATGACATGCATCACAACCACGAATACTTAAATTTTGACCATTTATTTCTAGAATACAAGGGCCTCTAAATAAGCATTTTTGTTTAATTTTTACATTCGATCCAGGGGCTAAACCTAAAGCGTTAAGACGCTGAATCAAGTATTTATTTTCGATTTCCATACCTTTGATTTTATAATTTTTTTCTAAAATACCAGTCTTTAAATTCAACATATTCATCACTCTTTCATAATAATAATCATTATCAATTATATATTTGTATTTTAAGCAATAGAAGTCGTTAACATATTGTATTTATGAAAACTTTGTTAAACATTTTTGAATAAGGCATATATTATTTGAAGTAGTAAAAAAGATATTATTTAGTAATCCGTAAATAAGTATTTAAATGGGTATAGTATAGTGAGCAAAGATGTTGTAATTAAACAAGTGTAATAATACACTGTAGGAAACAATAATTTTAATAGCTAACTAATTGATATTTGTGAAGATAACGTGATACATAATGATTAAAGTCAGCTAGATTATTTGAAGTCAATCTAATTCTAGAAGCAATGTGATGTTTATAAGCAGTAACGTACTTTAAAATACGCGCATTAAATTAGGAGGGATTCAAATGATTATTCGTGAAAACAAATGCATTAAAGTGAAAAGACTGAATGAAACGCGGTCAAGTGGTATTTCTGTCATGATTGAAGAAGGTGGTTTAGGAGCAGACCAATATTATCAAATAGAAAAGCAAAACGCTAAAACATCCGAAGAGCACTTACATCAATTTGAACATGAAGTTAGCGAAAAAAGTGACATAGAACTAGTTGAACTATTAATCGTTAATGCCCAAGAAAGTACCAACAGAGAATATAGCGAAGCATTAAAAGTGATTAAATTAGAAATATTAAAACGTATGGAATAAATTTAACGTGAAAGTGGTTGGGAATCATATCCCAGCCACTTATTTTTATCTCATGAGTTAATAAGCTTATCTTATTTCTTTAGTACGTTGTAAGTAAACTATTTAATAGGTGGGTTAAGCAAAAATATAAAGTATTAAAACTAATAATATTTATTATTAATTTTAAAATTCAAATAAATATATTGCTTATTTTTAATACTGGGCATAAAATATAAATAATAGTGATAATCATTATCAATAGGAGGGGCCAAATGAAGCAATTATTAAGTTTTATTATTTTAGCAGTACTGCTGCTCTCAGCGTGTAGTAATGAGTCAAAATCTAATGAAGAAAGTACGAAAAGTTATACTTTAGGCAGTGGTAAAAAAGTTGATATTCCAAAACATCCAAAGCGTATTGCAGTTGTGGCTAATACATATGCAGGTGGTATAAAATATTTAGGCGGTAATATTATCGGTGTTACTAAAGATATAGAAAAGAGTAATGTTCTAAAAGATAAATTTAAAAATACTGCAAAATTAAATGAAAACGATGTGGAAAAAGTTGCAAAACTTAAGCCAGATTTAATTATTGTTGATACTACTGACAAAAATATTAAAAAGTATGAAAAAATTGCAGCAACATTACCAATCGAATACGGTAATAAGGATTATTTAGATACGCAAATTGAATTAGGTAAGATACTTGGTAAGGAGAAAGAAGCTAAAGACTGGGTGGAAAAATGGAAAACTCAAACTGCTAAAGATTCTAAAGAAATCAAAGGTCATATAGGAGAAAACGCAACAGTTTCAATTTTTGATGATTTTAGCAAAACCATCTATGCATTTGGCCCAGAGTGGGGGCGTGGTGGAGAAGTGTTATATCAAGCATTTGATTTAAATATGCCTAAACCGTTAGAAAAAGAAGTCAAAAAAGATGGTTGGAAAGAATTATCACAAGAACAACTACCGAAGTACGCTGGCGACTACATTATCACGATGAGTGAAGGTAAAGGTCAAGCAGAATTTGAAAAAACAAATATGTGGCAACAAATTCCTGCTGTTAAAAATAATCATATTGTTAAAGTAAAAGCCGAGACTTATTGGTACAATGATCCGTATTCATTAGCATTTCAAAGAAAGGAACTTAAAAATAATTTAATGAAATAATAAATAAAAAGAAATGGAACAGCAATCATATATTATAAAATGATTGCCGCTCCACTCTATTAACTATTTATCCATTAAATTCTACAGGATTTGGACCAATTCTTTTATCTTGGTTTAAAGCATCAATACGATTGATTTGTGCTTCAGTTAATGCAAAGTCAAAAACATTTATATTTTCTTCAATTCTATGTGGCGTTACAGACTTAGGAATTGTGACAACACCATGTTCAATGTTCCATCTGATTACAATTTGTGCAGGAGATTTTCCAGTTTCATCAGCTATAGCATTTATAGTTTCATCTGTAAGGATTTCAGCATTCATTAAAGGTGACCAAGATTCCATTTGGATAGATGCTGAAGCTAAATATTTTCTTAATGGTTCTTGAGTAAAGTATGGGTGGAATTCTACTTGGTTAATAACTGGTTTAATAGTCGTTTTCGCTTCTAGTAACTCTAATTGTTCAATTGTAAAGTTACTAACACCAATATTTTTAACTTTGCCCTCATTATATAGTGCTTCCATACCTTCCCAAGTTTCTAGCATGAGTGATTCGTTTGTACCTGGCCAGTGAATGAGGTATAGGTCTAAGTAATCTAAGCCAAGATTGTTTAATGATGTTTCATAGCCATCTTTCACGTTATCTTTACCATAGTGATTTAACCATAATTTAGATGTGATAAATAGGTCTTCTCTATTAATACCTGCGGCTTCTATACCTTCTTGTATACCTTGTCCAACCATTTCTTCATTAGCATAAACTAATGCTGCATCAATACTACGATATCCGTTAATGATTGCATGCTTTACTGCATTTTTTGCCGTATCATCATTTTCTACTCTAAAGACGCCTAAGCCAAGTTGTGGCATTGTATTGCCATTATTAAAAGTTATATTTTGCATCATTATGCTCCTTTTCATTAAATAAATTTTAGTAAATTATTAACTATGAACGCTATTTTAAACCTCTTATTAGGAAAATGTAAGTACGCACTTTAAAGTAACCTAGGTAAAATGACTTAAAAATAATAATTCTTTTTTAAAATGGCATGTACAATAGTTTCAAAAATCATTATACTTAAAAACATGTTTGTTTTAAAAAAAGCTAGGAGATATAAAAATGAATCTGATACATAGAATACTACGTAAAGAAGATGTATCGCGCTACCAAAATAAAGATGCGCACTTAGAACGTACACTTCGCGTTAAGGACTTTTTAGCATTAGGTGTTGGGACAATCGTTTCAACTGCTATTTTTACATTGCCAGGGGTTGTGGCTGCGGATCATACGGGACCTTCCGTCAGTCTATCCTTTTTAGTTGCAGCAATTGTAGCAGCTATGGTTGCATTTGTATATGCTGAAATGGCGACAGTAATGCCGTTTGCAGGCTCTGCATATACTTGGATTAGTATATTATTTGGAGAGTTTTTTGGTTGGATTGTTGGTTGGGCATTAATCGCTGAATATTTAATTGCAGTTTCCTTTGTAGCCTCTGGTTTTTCTGCAAATTTAAGAGGGCTGTTAGACCCCTTCCATATTTCGTTACCTAACTCACTTTCTAATTCATTAGGTACTGATGGTGGGGTAATAGACTTGATAGCTGCAATTGTAGTTGTTATCACTTCTTTATTATTGTCTAGAGGTACTTCAGAAACAGCACGAGTACAGAATATATTAGTCGTGTTAAAAGTACTAGCAATTTTCCTATTTATAATAGTAGGTTTGTCGGTAATAGATATTGGACATTATGTACCATTTATTCCTGAATATAAAGAAACAGCCGCAGGTGCTTTTGGGGGCTGGCAGGGCATTTATGCAGGTAGCTCTGTTATATTTGTTGCTTACATTGGTTTTGATTCTATCGCTGCCAATTCTGGTGAAGCTATTAATCCGCAAAAGACGATGCCTAGAGGAATTTTAGGATCATTACTAATTGCCGTGACGTTATTTGTCGTTGTTGCGTTAGTGTTAGTTGGTATGTTTGATTACAGTGAATATAAAAACAATGCTGAACCAGTTGGATGGGCATTACGTACAAGCGGTCATGGTACGATTGCAATTATTGTACAAGCTATTTCTGTCATTGGTATGTTTACTGCATTAATTGGAATGATGCTAGCTGGTTCACGCTTACTTTACTCATTTGGTAGAGATGGCATCCTTCCATCTTGGTTAGGTAAATTGAATAATAAAAACTTACCAAATCGCGCTTTAGTCGTATTATCTATCGTTGCAGTAATTGTTGGATCTGTATTCCCGTTTGGGTTCTTAGCTCAACTAATTACAGCAGGCACATTAGTAGCCTTTATGTTTGTAACAGTGGGTATTTTCGCTTTACGTAAAAGAGAAGGTAAAGATTTGCCATTACCAGCATTTAAATTACCGTTGTATCCTGTTATGCCAATACTTGTGTTTATTTGTGTATTTGCAGTATTTTGGGGATTAAGTGGACAAGCTAAATTCTATACATTGATTTGGTTTGTCATTGGTATAGTATACTACCTGTTCTATATCATTAAGACGAATGGTCAACAAAAATAGTTAGATGTAAATGTTAAAATATAATACTAAAATATATTTCAAACTGCCATTCAAATCATTGATTTGAATGGCAGTTTTTGCATAATAAATCCCTCACTACTAGCTGATAGTGAGGGGTAGTCTATAAGTAAATACTTTTATTAAGCAATAAATATAATGCAAAAAATACTCGAATATATATTATAATCATCTAATTCCATTTCTTAATAACTTAATAACTGAAATTATCATATATTGATGTAAAAAGAATAAAAAAATAAAACTGAAACTTATGATTTATTTATTTAACACTAATATTCAGTATAAATATATTTGACAAATAAACACATTTAATGTAATTTTGCATATAGTAATCGATTACTATGTGTTTCTAGGGGGGTATAATATGATAAAAGGAGAATGTATTCATCAACAAATATTAAAAGAATTGGCGAAAGGTGGGCATGGTAATAAAATATTGATTGCTGATGGTAATTATCCTATAATGACAAACACTAATGAAAATGCGGAAAAAATATATTTAGGATTTGCACCTAACTTACCTTTGGTCACAGATGTGTTAAAATCTATATTAACTGTAATAAATATAGAAAAATTTGAAGTTATGAAACCAATTGAAGGAAAAACGCCTGAAATTTTCACTGAGTTTAACAAAATATTAAAAGATAAGTCATTTGCAACTTATAGTCGACAACAATTTTATGAGCTGGCTAATGAAGAAGATGTTACTTTAGTTATTAACACTGGAGACACAAGAACTTATTCAAATATCATGCTGACAACGGGTGTTATTTCATAATTATTAAATTAGCAGTTGAAATATTATTAAGTGGTGATTATTAATGAATCAGAAGAACAAAACAAATAATGTAACTATGAAAGATATTGCATTATATACTGGATTTTCTACAGCAACAGTTTCAAGAGTCCTCAATAATAATTATCCAGTAAGTTCTGAAGCAAGGGATCAAATATTAAATGCTTTTGAACAATTAAATTATGAACCCAATTTGGTAGCTAAAAGTTTGAGGTCAAACAAGTCTAATTTAGTAGCTATTATTGTAGCTGATATTGAAAATCCATATTATATGACTATAGCAAAACAGATTGACAAATATTTATTTAAAAAAGGCTATAATTTGATAACCTGTAGTACTGACGAATCAATTGAAAAAGAAGAAGAAATTATTCGCATGTTATTAAGTAAAAATATTGATGCCATTGCTATATCTCCTTGTGACAGTAAAAATACTAATTTAAAAGAGATACAAAATAGAAATATTCCTATAATTTTAATTGATAGAAAATTAGATGATTATCAACAATTACCTTATATAGGTACTGATAATTTCAAAGAGTCTTATGAACTGACTAAAAAATTGATATCCAAAGGACATGAAAAGCTTGGTATTGTAACTGGAAGTCTAAATACAAGTACTGGCATTGAACGTTTAAATGGTTTCCAGGCAGCACTTTCTGAGTACGGACTAGCATTTCAAGAAGAATGGATGTTTAATGGTCAATTTAAGGAAGATATTACATTTGATCTCATTAATGAATATTTGTATAAAGGGTTAGCATTACCAACTGGAATAGTTATTTGCAATAATGTTATGACTAAAGGAGCGCTTAGCGTATTTGATAAGTATCAAATTAAGATTCCCCAAGATCTTTCAATTGTGTCTTACGGGTCTTTAGCCAATAATAATTTATTTAAAGTTAAGATTACTTCGCTAGAACAAGACTTATTATCTATGGGAGAAGCAATAGCTATTAGCTTATTGAGTAAGTTAGAAGGTCAATATAAGGGGCAAGTTGAGATAAAAAGTAGTAAAATTATTGAGGGGAATTCAATTAAGCAATTAAAAGGATAAAAAAATATAGTTTTTAAAACTATATTTTTTTACAATAAATGAAAGCGCTTACCCTAATTGTACCTATATAGTAATCGATTACTATATAGGTACAATGATTATTCTAACTGATCATAATTAATTTTTTTGTTCAATAGTAATCGATTACTATTGACGGATAAAACCAAGGAGGAAATTTTATGAGATCAATTAAAATGCTAGAAGAGGTATTTAATTCAGAAATAAATACAATCAACGATGTCAAAAATAGTATTAATAATAGTTATGAACAATGTGTCACTGAAATTTTAAATTGCAAAGGACGTATTATATTTCTTGGCGTTGGAAAGTCAGGACATATTTGTAAAAAAATAGCTGCAACTTTCGCTAGTACTGGAACGCCATCATTTTTTGTTCATTCAACTGAAGCTGTTCATGGCGATTTAGGAATGATATGTGAGGAAGACATTGTTTTTGCAATATCCAATAGTGGAGAAACAGAAGAAGTATTAAACGTTTTACCGTCTATAAACGCTATCGGTGCAAAGATATTTGCTATCACAAAGTCAAAAAAATCCACTTTAGGTAGAAATGCTTCTATTGTTATAGAAATTCCAATAAAAAAAGAAGCCGATAAGTATAATTTAGCTCCAACAAATAGTTCAACAGCAACTTTAGTCATAGGAGATGCAATTGCATTAACAGTATCGCAAATGAAGGGATTTTCAAAACAATCTTTTGGAAAATATCACCCTGGTGGTGCTCTAGGAAAAGAATTACAAAAAGATGGAGTTATAAAATAAAAGGTGGGTTTAACAATGAAAAAAATATTAGTAATAGGAAGTTTAATGACAGATTTTGTGTTTAGGACTTCAAAAATGCCAAGCACGGGTGAAACTTTTATTGGAGAACAATACGAAAAATATACTGGCGGTAAAGGTGCAAACCAAGCTGTAGCAGCTGCAAGACTCGGTGGTGAAGTGAGTATGATAGGAAAGTTAGGGGATGATGAATTTGCAAAAGAACATATTGAAAGTTTAAAAAAAGAAAAGATAGCACATAAATCTGTATTGCTTGATGAAACATCTAGAACGGGTGTTGGTAATGTAACCATTGATAATGAAGGTAATAATAAAATTATCGTTGTTCCAGGGGCGAATTTAGAATTAAAGATAGTAGATATTATAAATCATAAAAAATTAATTAAAGAAGCAGATATTATCGTGCTTCAGTTAGAAGTACCCATGGATGTTGTCTACCAATGTATAGATATAGCATATGATTACAATAAAACTATCATAGTCAATCCTGCGCCTGCTCAAGATTTTGATCATAATAAAGCAAAAAAGGTTGATTATTTTATACCGAATGAAGTAGAAAGTGGATTATTGACTGGTAAAACGATTAATAATATTGAGGATGCAAAGGAATCGGCTGAGATTTTGTTAAGTGTTGGTTATAAAAATGTCATTGTTACACTGGGAGGCGACGGGGCAATTTTTGTGAATAAAAAAGAATTCAAATACTTTGACTCACTTAACGTTAGCCCTATAGATACAACTGCTGCAGGAGATTCTTTTATAGGAACTTTAGCATATGGGTTATCTAAGAACTGGGATATTGATCAAATTATTGAATCAGCGATTAAAGCATCTGGGTGTACAGTAACGAAATTAGGTTCACAGCCTTCATTACCTACATGGAGAGACATTGAAAATGTAAAAGAAATTGTAAAATAATTAGGGGTGTTTTAAATGTCGAAAGATACAGTAGAAACAAAGCGTGATGGGTTTTTAAATAAAATGCCAATACTGCAGTATATTTTAGTAACTTTGCTATTTCCACTATGGGGCGCAGCTGCTAGCTTAAATGATGTTTTAATAGCTCAATTTAAAACGATATTTGATTTGAGTAATTTTGCTTCAGCGTTTGTTCAAAGTGCATTTTATGGAGGGTACTTTATATTTGCCTTACCTGCAGCATTATTAGTCAAAAAAACAAGTTATCGTTTGACGATTGTAACTGGCTTACTTTTGTATATTATAGGTTGTGCGTTATTTTTTCCAGCCTCTCACATGGCAACTTATGGTATGTTTTTAGCAGCTTTATTTATCATAGCGATTGGATTAAGTTGTTTAGAAACTTCTGCAAATACTTATAGTTTATTATTAGGACCAAAAGAGAAGGCGACGCAAAGAATTAATTTAAGTCAGACTTTTTATCCGATTGGTGCAATGATTGGTGCAGTACTAGGTAAATATTTTATTTTTACTAACGGGGGTAGCTTAGAAAAACAAATGTCAGTCATGAATAGCAAAGAAGCTACTCAATTTGGGCTTGAAATGTTACAACGTACGATGACACCTTATATCATTTTAATTGTTGTGTTAATAGCCGTAATGATACTTTTTATAGTAATTAAATTCCCTGAATGTAAGCCTGAAGAAGTAGAAAATGAATCAGATAGCAATATTGGTTTTAAAGAAGCAATTCAGCACTTATCAAAAAATAAAGGCTTTAGAAAAGGGGTTTTAACCCAATTTATTTATATGGGTCTACAAACAACGGTTTGGTCATTCACTTTAAGATTAGCTCTTGATGTAAACCCTCATATTAATGAAAGATTTGCTACTAATTTTGTAATATTTAGCTTTATTGCATTTTTCATAGGAAGGTTTATAGCTACTTCATTATTATCAAAATTTGATGCAAATAAAATATTGATGATTTATTCAGCTATAGGGGTTATTGTTTTATTATATGCCTCTCTTATTCCTAACACTTCGGCTATATATGCAGCAGTTTTTGTAAGTGTTTTATTTGGTCCTTGTTGGCCAACCATTTATGGCAAGACTATCGAAAAAGTTACTAATTCTAAATACATTGAATTTGCCGGAGCTATTCTTATTATGTCAATCATAGGTGGGGCTGTAATGCCAGTAATTCAAGGACTAGCAGCTGATATATTTGGATCTATGCAATTATCATTTATAGTGCCAATGTTGTGTTTTGCATATATTGCAATTTATTTTTATAGTGAAAAAAACAAATAATATTGAATCTTAACACTAAAAGTATACATTCGTCATTGTTGAAATTGTTTTAATAATTATAAATGATATGAAAATATTATTTCAATCACTAAACATATCAAGTATTATAATTATCTTTCTATAATAAAAGACACCTAAAAACTTAGGTGTCTTAGTTATTTCGAAATATAGATTATGTTATTCATCGAGTGCTCTCTTTTTTAATAATAGTTATGGCTATATATAGTACGTTTAAGTCTTTTAGTTTCAAACAAATTCCTTATTGGAAATGGATTAAATCAAGCATTTATAATCAAATTTAGTGTCGGTTATGAAATTCTTTAAGTTTTTCATACTTAAAACAAAACTTAACCTTTATACAATTATTGTTTCAATCTTGAGTCTAAAAAGTTTTTAATTAAAAATGCACTTGTTGTAAGCTCTTCTTCTAATGGGAAATGACCCGTGTTAAATAAATGAACTTCACAGTCCTCAATGTCTCTAAGAAAACCTAATGCACCTTCAGGCCCAAAAAACATATCATTTTTACCCCAAGCTACTAATGTAGATGGTTGGTAAGTTCTAAAATAATTTTGCCACTTTGGATATAATTTCAAATTATTTCTGTAGTCATAATATAGGCTGATTTGTATTTCTTGATTTCCTTCTTTATCTAAATTTTTTTGATCCATATTCCACCCATCAGGACTTATAGTATCAGGGTTTCTTGTACCATCAATGTATTGATATTTGGTGAAATCAGCTGTTAATAATTTTCTTAATTTTTCTTTGTTTTCATTTGATGGATTTTCCCAATACTCTCTAACTGGGTCCCAAGCAGATAATAATCCTTCTTCGTATGCATTGCCATTTTGACTAATAATTGCTTGTATTTTATTTGGTTTCTTAGTAGCTAATCTAAATCCTATTGGTGCGCCGTAATCATGAACATATATACTAAATTTTTCTATAGATAGCATTTCTATAAATTCATTTATAATATTTGCAATGTTGTCAAATGTATAATCAAAGGCATTTATATTTGGGTGGTCACTATTTCCAAATCCTGGATAGTCTGGTGCAACTAGGTGATAATCATCTTCTAATTTTTCTATTAAACTTTTATACATATGTGATGAAGAAGGGAAGCCGTGTAATAATAAAATAGTCGGGTCTTTTGGATTACCAGCCTCTCTATAAAATATATTGATATCTTGCACAGTTACTTTTTGATAAAACGTAGTCATTTTAATTCCTCCTATCGTATAACCTTTTAAAAAGTTTTTACAGGTTATATGATACGCGTAGATAACTAACTTGTAAAATGATAATTTAAAGGTTAGTATGTAAGTGGGGTGATAGCATGGATAAAAAAATATTAACTATTGGTGGAAGACCCTGGATTAATCTAGTTAATACGACATTTATTAAAGATAATAAAAATATTGATTTATTGACTAGTAAACCAGATATATTAAATTGGTTAATAGAGAATAATATGGTTAATCAAAATATAAATGAAAATGTTATAAAAGATGAATTAGTTATTTTGCTAAAAGAATTGCGAATGCTATCTAAAGAAGTATTAAATAGTATCCAAAGTGAAGGGGAACTTTCGAAGAGTATTAAAAATAAAATAAAGAAATATATAAATGACACAAATATTACTGTTGATTTTTTAGATAATGATAAAAATATAGATTTAGCTTATATAGGTAAAACTATAAAAGATAATATAACCTATATTATTATTAATGATTTAGTTGATACTTTGAAACGTTATGATACTAAAAGAATTAGGCAGTGTTATCATGAAAATTGCATATGTTATTTTCTTGATATATCAAAAGCTGGAAAACGAAAATGGTGCGATATGGAAACGTGTGGAAATAGGAAAAAAGCAAGCAACCATTATCTAAAATATAAACATTAAATTAATCCATTTATAGTGATTGTTGTTGCTTTAACATCGATAATTCAAATTTTACTATTCATATTTACGTATGTTTTGTTATACTTCGCTGCAACTTTAATTCAATTAATCTTTCCATTTATATATAAGCATTATTGTTATTCACTTAATTGGAATGATTATATCGTAGTAGCCTCTATTTAAAAATCTATCTTATAAAGAAGGCTCTGGGACATAAAGTTCTTGGACAAGTGAAAAAAGACAATTTCTACTGAAGTAATATAGAGATTGTCTTTTTCATTATTGTTTAGTTTAGTAGTGTTTATTAAATTATACGTAAGGGCATTAATTTTTTGAGTATTATAATGTTGGATTATATGTGGATGAGACGTATTTTGGCAAGACTCTTGAGGGAACAGGACAAGCTGAAGACTACAGGCTGAAGCTGTCCCCTAAGAAAGAGAGCCAACAATACGGAGTATTGAATAAAAAAGAAGCACTCAGATGAATTGAATTAAATCATCTGAGTGCTATTTTTCTGGGATTGATGTCCCAATCACGAGTAAATACGAGCTTGATTACAATTTTCATTTTTTAAAAGGACTAATTCATTTTCATATGGATTAGTCCTTTAAATATTTTGCTTGTGATTCTTATTTTCTTCTATAAACATTCCTTTTGTCATAGTACTACCCACAAAACTCACTTTTATTACACTTTGAATAGCTTCCCATTGTTTTTGATTTTTTTAACATCATATAAAAATATATTTTTTATTGATTGACAAATATATATAAAATGATTTATAACTGATTTTTATGTTATTATCATGATTGTCATTGATATTTCAATTTTTAAAATATAATTAAAAGGAGTGTTAGTTTGGATAATAAGCATTACATTATTACTGGGGGAACCAGTGGTTTAGGTTACTCTATCGTAAAAGCATTGCTTAATAAAGGTTGTAAAGTTACTATCTTATCGCGAGATTTGTATAAATTTAATCAAATTGAATTATTTAAAAATAACAAGAGTGTTCAGGTTATAGAATGTGACTTATTAAATATTGAAGATTTAACATTGTTGGAGAGTAAATTAAGCAATGATATAGACGGTTTTATTCATTGTGCAGGTTTGAGTTATATAGTAAATATGTCTTCCATCTCTATAGAGCAAATGAATGAAATTTATAAAATTAATACAATTAATTTTTCTATTTTATTGAATGTTTTACGAAAATTTTTTGTTGAAGAACCAACAATTGTAGGGATTTCCAGCTTTGCTTCATTAATAACAGATAAAGGTACTGGTCATTATGGCGCTTCTAAAGCGGCATTTTCTCAAATATTAAATACTTTAAGAATGGAAGAGCCAAAGTACCATGTTCTTGTAGTAAATCCAGGACCAATAGATACTCCTTTTTTAAAGAAAGCAGATCTGCATGGACTATATAAAAACATGAATAAAACATTTGTATTAAATTCTGATAAATTAGCACAAACTATAGTAAAAGGTATTCAAAAGCAAAAAGAAGAAATAAACAAGCCTCAACTTGTTCATTACCTTTTAAAAATATATCAAATATCACCATTATATTTGAAGAAAAAATTACACAAATACTTAGCTTAAAAAGAAATAAGTAACACAGCCTGAGATATAGTAATCCAAAGTAAATAAAACCTGCCACTTTTTAGTTACTGAAAAGTATTTATGTTTCAGAATCTATTAGTATAAATACTTTTCTGTTTTATTGAACTATACTTATTTAAATATATAATTGTAGTAAAAATTACAAAGAATATCATCATAAAATAATGTGCAAATGTATGTAATTACATGTTATATACATTGATTAAAATTATGGAGGTAAAATTAGTGAGAGAGTTTATATTATCTGAAGCACAACGTGAAATTATTCAGTTAGAAGAATATTATGAAAACACTAGTATTAATAATATAGCAGCAATGGTTACTATTAAAGATAATGTTAAAATAGAAGAAATTGATAAATCACTAAACAATTTAATAAAAAGACATGAGAGTTATAGGATTAAAGTTAGAAAATTGAACTCTGAATATAAACAATATATTGATGAATATAAAAGAAAAGACTTTGAGTATATTGATTTTTATAATAATAAAAAGGGTTATGATGAATGGATTACTACACAGATAAAATCAAATATATTTGCCCTCAATAGCGAACTATTTAAATTTGTAATTTTAACACAGCCTAGTGGAGATATTGGAATATTATTGTTGCAACATCATTTTATTTCAGATGGCTGGAGCATGACTATAGCTGGTAATACATTATGTGAATCATTAATTTACGGAAAAAAAGAAGCGAATTTTGAATATACGTATTTAGATCACGTGGAAGAAGAAATAAATTATAAAAATTCATCTAGATTTGAAAAAGATAAACAATTTTGGCTTGAAAAAGTAGAAAATTTAGAAAATAACGAGTTGTTTGAAAATAAAAGGACTAACAGTGCCCAAGGGCATAGGCTAAATTATAGACTTTCAGACATATACACACATAAAATTATGGAATTTTGTAAAAGTAATCAATTAAGTATTAGCAATTTATTTTCTGCTGCTATGCTAATTCTAAAGTATAAAAAAAATTCAGTAAATAAGAATTCAATTGGATTAATATTACACAATAGAAATACGCAATTTGAAAAGCAAGTGACAGGAGTCTATTCAAGAGTATTACCTATAATAGTGGAAATAGATAAAAAATTATCTATTAATGAATTTTTGAAGTTAATGAAAAAAGAAACATTCAAGTTGTTGAAACATAGAAAATATCCAAATAGTTATATAGTGGAACATAGCAAAAATGTAAAAGGTTTATTAGATTTTGTAGTATCATTTCAAAACACTCAACATAACCCAGATTTTATTAAAAAGGGATACTCAGAAGAATGGTTAGACCCGGGTACAACAAATGTCCCATTAGGTCTAAACATAAGTAATAGAGATGGTGAAGACACCCTTGAAATAGATTATGAGTACCAGCTGGACCTGGTCAGCGAAAATGAAGTTGTAAATTTACACTCGAATATTATAAAAATTTTAAATGTAATTCTAGAAAATCCAGAACAAAAAATTAGTGAAATTGAGACTCTTACAGATGAAGAAAAAACGCTTATTTTACAGGACTTTAATGATACACAAGTAAGTATGGATAACACGAAAACCTTTGTGGAAGTTTTTGAAAACCAAGTAAAAAAAACACCAAATAACAAGGCAGTTACTTACGAAGGTGAAAGCCTTACTTATCAAACATTAAACGCTAAAGCAAATCAAGTCGCGCATCAATTACGACGCAATGGCGTTAAACCAAATAGCTTAGTAGGTGTAATGACAAATCGTAATTTGGAAATGATAGTTGGGATATATGGTGTTTTAAAAGCAGGTGGCGCCTATGTCCCAATTGATCCAGAATATCCGAGTGAGCGTATCAATTATATTTTAAGTGATAGTAAGCCTAATA
This sequence comes from Staphylococcus pseudoxylosus, assembly GCF_044794325.1. Lineage (NCBI taxonomy): Bacteria > Bacillati > Bacillota > Bacilli > Caryophanales > Staphylococcaceae > Staphylococcus > Staphylococcus pseudoxylosus. The sequence continues at coordinate 2,862,041 of NZ_CP085024.1, read as the reverse complement.
CACTATTAACAGATAGAGCTTTAGGCGCTTCTATTGAATTTAATCAATCGGTTATAAATTTAATGGAAGACAAAAGCACATCAATACAACCGACAAAGAATTTATCGCATGTCACAAGTATATCTGACGTGATGTGTATTATTTATACTTCTGGCACTACAGGTAAACCTAAAGGTGTTAAGATAACTTCTAAAGGTGTTATGAATAATCTTAATAGAAGGATTAAGAGATTTGATATTAGTAGTAAAGATAACATATTATTTAAAATGCCATTTACATTTGACCCGTCAATTTGGGAATTATTTGGATGGGCTATGGTTGGTGCACAAGCCACATTGTTACCTTCGGGTAAAGAAGGTAACTCAGAAGTAATCACATCATTAATTCACACATCTAAAGTATCGATAGTTGTCTTTGTACCTTCTATGTTTAATCCATTTATTCATTATATTCAGTTAACTAAACAAGCGAACTTACTTTCTAGCTTAAGGTATGTCTTAGTTGGAGGCGAAGCAGTGAAGCCAGAGTTAGTTAATCAATTTAATAAATGGATTGGTAAGGTGAATAATACACAATTAATCAACGTTTATGGTCCTACTGAAACTACTATTGATGTGACGAACTTTAGTTTTGAAAATAATGTTATCTATGAAACTATACCTATTGGTCAACCTATTGCGAATACGCAAGCGTATATTATGGATGAAGATAATAATCTCATGGGTATTGGTACTCAAGGAGAGCTTTGTATCGGAGGAGCAGGTGTGACTGATGGTTATTTAAACCGCCCTCAATTAACAAAAGAAAGATTTATTGATAACCCGTTTGGTAAAGGAAAATTATACCGTACAGGTGATTTAGCGAAATGGCAAGAAGATGGCAATATTATATGTTTAGGGCGTATCGATGATCAAGTAAAAATACGTGGTTATCGCATTGAACTTGGTGAAATAGAAAGTGCTTTACGTAAAAATGAAAAAATCAAAGATGTCGCTGTCATTGCTAAATCAATGGGAGAAGGAAATATAGCGCTTTGTGCTTACCTAGTCTCAGAAGAGCAACTAAACTATGAAAATATAAAAAGAGATTTAAGTGAAAGCTTGCCAAATTATATGATTCCAACATATATAACTCAAATTGAAAAAATACCAGTTACAGATAATGGTAAATTAAATAAAAGGCAGCTACCTGAAATTAAGATTGAAAGCAAAGTATATGTTGCACCTAAAGATGATACAGAAGTAATGCTTACCCAAATATTTGAGAAGATATTAGGTATTGAAAAGGTTGGAATGAATGATAATTTCTTTGAAATAGGTGGACATTCACTTAATGCTTTGGGAATTATAAATGAAATAGAATATAGAAGCGGCGTTCGTATACCAGTCACAGTTTTTTTTGAAAAACCAATAGTTACACAATTGGCTAAAATTATAAAGGAAAGTAATGAATACAAGAATATACGAAATATACCAAAAGCTGAAGATAAACTATTTTATTCTATATCTCCGATTCAACAGCATATATATACACTGAATACAATTGCTGGCAAACAAACCACATCATATAATATGCCTGGAGCATTTAAAATAAAAGGTGATTTAGATATTCAACGCATACAGTATGCCTTTCAAACTTTAGTTAATCGGCATGAGGTATTAAGAACTCGTTTTGACAGAATTAATGGAGAAACTGTTCAGATAATCGAAGATGATACACAAATTAGTGTAGACTATGAAGAAAAATCAAAAATTGATTATGATAGTCTTTTACAAGACTTTGTAAAACCGTTTAATTTAAAGGTGGCGCCGTTGTTAAGAGTTAAAATAGTGAAATATGATGAACAGCGTTATATATTATTATTTGATATCCATCATATCATTTCAGATGGAGTCACTATCTATCATATCATTAATGAATTTTCAAAATTATATCGAGGTCATAACATAGAAAACACGAAGTTACAGTATAAAGATTATAGCGAGTGGATTAATAATTATGATTTAACCGACCAACGCAAATTTTGGTTATCACAGTTTGAAGATAAATTACCTATTTTAGATTTACCTTTAGACTATCCAAGACCCAAACAACAAACTTTTGAGGGCAAAACAATTACTGTAAACTTGTCTGATGAAATGAAAAAAGCAATGGATAAACTTGCACAAACAACTGGCAGTACTGACTATACAATATTATTAACATCGCTAATGATATTGATGAGTAAGTATACTAATCAAGAAGATATAGTAATCGGTAGTCCTTTTTCAGGACGTACCTTTAAGGATACGGAAGAGGTGGCGGGTCCGTTTTTTAATAGGCTTGCTTTACGTGGTTATCCAAAAAAAAATAAATCAATAAATCAATTATTAACAGAAATTACTGATTTATCGTTAAAAGCTTTAGATAACCAAGATTATCCTATTGAACAATTAAAAGAAGAAATTATAGAAAAATATAATTTAACTCGTAACACATTACATGATGTAACATTTTCATTTCAAAATATAAATAATCAATTATTGAACATAGATGGTTGGGAAATTGAACGTAAAGAAACTTTCGATACAAACGTTAAATTTGATTTACACATGATAATCGAAGGTGATGAAGTTTACAAAGTGTCTTTAAAATATGCAAGTGAGTTATTTTCTTCATCAACAATCAAACGTATGTTGGATAATTTTATAAATATATTAGATAATGTTATAAAGTATCCAGAACAAAAAATAAGTGAAATAGAGTAAAGGATTAACTAAATAGAACACGTTAGAATTGTGTTTTATATCAATTCTTAAGTAAGTTAAAATGATAAAAGTCCGAGACATAAATTTATGTCTCGGACTTTCTATTTTTATGTTTTTGAATAAAGAACCTCTTTATTGTTGTAAAACTAAATTCGATTTCATTGTCAAACATTTCCTGAAAGCGCTGTTTAATCTTAAATATTTCTGTGATTAATGAGGTAGTTGGACGAAGTTCATTTGATGATTTTGAAGGGTAAATTTTCACATATCACTGTTAACATTTCATTTTACAATAAAAAATGTTTATATTTCTAATATTGTATAAAAATAATTACAAAACCTAAAAATCAATAATTAAAATACGTGTTTTTGTTTAAAATATTAATATTATAACTTTAATTAATATGTTATCATCTAAATATGACTGGTAATAATAATTTATTTGAGAAGATATTAAAAAATACATAAGTTTGTTTTTTGATATTATTTCATTGTACAGGCAGAAATATTATTTTATGACTTCTTGACTATCGATTAAGCATAAAGTGAAGTCATTTAAGTATTATTAAAATACTTTTTAAACAATAACTCGAATGGAAGGATGACATGTAATGAGCAATAACGTTTTAGATATTAGTTCTTTAGAATTAGACCATGTACTTGCAGGAGAAACCGAGATATATATTGTTCCAATCGTTGCACCAGTATTGAGAAAAGGAGATTCTAAAGGGAATGCTGTTGATTCTTTTAAACAAATCTTAGGGTCCTCAAAAATTGTACAATCATTTGATGTGACGATAGATCATAATGATGAAAATGAGCCATTCAAAATATTCGAAGATCGAGAATACTGTATTACAGACTTAACTTCTTTACATAATATTCAAGAGGTTAAACGTCCTGACTGTAATTTTGGTTTAAGACTTTATATGCCTCATAAAAATGAGTCCAAATTGAAAGTTATAAACAATGATATTTTAAAAGAAATCAATATTACTGGCTATGATATTTCTGATTTAAGTAAAGGATTAAACTTTGAAACATTACAACCACTGAAAGACGCGATTATAGAACAAATTAAAAATAAAAACGGAGCTAAGAAAAAATTGTTTAATGAGAAAAAGAATAAACAAGTTATATCTATAAATAAAAACGGAAATTCTTCAGACATACAGTTTTTAAAGAGTAATCTATATCACACACTGGATTCACTTATAGATAAAATATATTTAGATGACGAAAATTTAGAATTTAGAAGTATTGTCGATGACAAAGGTTATAATGAAAACATATTACCTACCTACCGAAAACTTGAACAATTAACAGAAGACGACTTTAATAAAGCAAAAAATGATAAATTAGCAGTTTTAGAAAAAAAGAGAGAAGATATTATAAACAGCATATTCAATCAGCTTGTTAATGATTTGTGGAGCAAAAGCATTGAAGCAGATAAAATGCGTAATTATAAATCTAATGATTCTCAATATCATAAAACATACACACAAATTGAAAGTAAATTACAAGAAGATTTAGGAGTTATTCCAAAAAAAGTTGAAGAGCAAACTAAAAAATTAGAAAAAGAATTTGAAACAAGTAAAAACGAGCGTAGCGAAAAGGCACGCAGAGACATGGAAGAAAGAATAGAAAGAGAAGAAAGACCGATTTTAACAAATCGTATTCGTGAATATGAGAAGACATTATCAGATAAAGCAAAAAATGCTTATAATAATCAAATTAAAGTACTAGATGCCAATGTAAAAAATGACTATGATTTGTATATTACTAAAATTGTCGATGACATCGTTCAACATCATCAAGAGACTATAGCTACTAAAAAGTCGGAACTTCAAAATATTATGGAAAAAGATGTGGAAACATTAGTCCAAAAAAGAAGTGAAGATGTCGACAAACTTAGAGGAGAAATTAGTAAGTTAGAACAAGATTTAATTCATAATGAAGCAACATTTAATGAACGTTTAGATTTAGCAGTGAATCAAAAAGTAACTGATTATGAATTAAAAGATTCACAAATGACAGATGAAATTAATTGGTTAAGAGTAGAATTAGAGAAATCAAAAAGAGAAAGCGCAGATAAAGATGAATCGATTCGTTCTAAAGAAATGGAACTTCAAAATAATAGAAGTCATCTAGATCGATTAAATCAACAACTAGAACAAAGTAATCAAACAAGTTTAAGTATCTCAGCGCGTGCTATGGAAATTAAACAACAGGCTCTAAGTTTTTCAAATAATGATTCAAATCAATCAAATTTCAGTAACGTGGCTGGACCGCAGAACATCGATGTCGGCACCTTATTAGATGATGATGCTGAAAAAGCAAAACGCTATGAACGAAGAAAAAAACCAACGTTCTTTACTTGGTTAGGTGGACTCTTTTTATGTGCCGTGCTAGGTTCAGGTACTTTATTTGGTAGTCATGTAGCCAACAGCCAAGAAAAGCAAGATAATAATACAGAGACGCAAACTCAAGTTCAAAATTCACAAAAAACAGAATTATCAAAAAAATGATGCTGTTTAGAAGCACCTATTGTTAACAAAATAGCAGTCTCAATGGATAAGTGAGCGCTAGCTTAATAACACGGATCAATATTAAACAATACGGGAGTGGAAACAATGAACCAACAAAAACTAGAAGAATTGAACCGGCTGGCAAAGGGCACAGTAAAAGAGAAAAAAATTGCACTTACATTTGGTTATCAACCAATCATCGAAGCATTAAAAAAGGATGACAATAAAGAAGTTTCAGATTTTGCACAAACGATGGATGCAAACAGAGATTTGAAATTATACAAAAATAACCTCTACTATAGACGTTCCAAAGAACAATTTCAAAAAGATTTGAAACAAGCAACGCAATATATGTATGCTACACTAATATTAATCGGTATCGCTATAGTATCTATACTTATTGCGGTGATTATCTTTTTTGTTAATCCAACTGCGAATGTGTCATTATTTATCACAATTACAGTGTTAGCGATATTAGGGTCACTTGTCACGGTGTTACTTTCCAAGCGAATTGGGGTTTCCTATAATAATAGTAAGCAATCATTGGCAAGGTCCAAATATTTACTCAATATTTCACAGTCTAATTCACAATCACTACAAGCACAAATCAATAATAATGAATAAGACCGATTTAAAATTTAGAAAGATATAAGTTTGTTTTCAACGCTACACTTAGAATTACTGACGAGTACTAGCTACAATGATTTGTCTAGCTATTTAAATTAATTTAATCAAAAGATGTTAGAAATTTACTAATAAGAAAAGATCCGAGACATCGATAAATGTCTCGGATCTTTTAATTATATAGGTAATAGATTCTGGAATGAAAAGGTAAAGTGACATTACCTATATTTATTAAATAATACTACTCTAAATGTTTCTATAGTTAGATACACCTTATTAAAAAATTACCCGTTTTTATCATAATTTTCGTTTAATATAACCACCATCAAATTTAAAAAGTGATTTCCTGTTATACAGCAAGCTTTAAACCCAATATTTCACTAACTTCTATTTCTACTATTGCCAGCTTATAAAATTTAATTGCCTGTATTCTGTATTCTATTTGCAATTAAATCTCCGAGGTATTGCGATGCTTTACCATTCTCAATTGAACAGAAACGATTATAAAATTGATTGATTTTTGGCTGATACTGTTGCTCAATTTGTTGAACGTTTTCCAATCCTTCAATTAAATCTTCTGTATTTGTATAAATAGGGCCTGGTAAGTCATTCAGATAATCAAAGTAAAAACCTCTCAAGTCAGTACTGTATTTCTCCATATCATAGGCATAGAAAATCTGAGGACGCTTTAATATACCAAAATCAAACATGACCGAAGAATAATCTGTGATTAAGCAATCGGAAATCAGATATAATTCCGAAATATCGTCATACTTTGAAACATCAATCGCAAAATTTGTATATTGGCTAAGGTCTAGCTCATTAGAAATTAAATAATGCATTCGGAATAAAACTACATATGTGTCCTCTAAGCGATTTCGAAGTTGATTGATATCTAGTTTTAAATTAGAAATATATTTATTTTCTATACTGTATTCATCATCTCTCCAAGTTGGTGCGTATAAAATCACTTTTTTATCGGAAGGGATTCCTAATTTATCTTTAATTTTACGATGTAGTTCTTGATCATGTTGATGGTTGATGAGTAAATCGTTTCTAGGATAACCAATTTCCAAAATTTGATTACGTGCCATCCAAAAAGCTGATTGAAATATAGTAGTAGAATAAGCATTCGGTGATACTAAATAATCCCAACGCCGTGTAGACTCATAAAAATATTGCTTATATGCGGCAGTTGTTGTATTAGGCATGCGAACTACTGTCATATCATTTGCTAGAAATTTTAAAGGTGTGCCATGCCAGACTTGAATATAGAGTTGATTACTTTTCTTTTTAATAAATAATGGTAATCGTGCATTAGAAACCCAAACGTGCGCTTTTTTATAAATATCGTAGTATTCAGCACTTTGTTTTTGTATAGGCTTAACACCCTCTGGTACAGCTATGTTTTCAGTATCTCTAAACACCCAATAATAATGAAAGTTTGGGTAGTGTGCTTTCATATACTCATAAATATATTTAGGGCTATCATTATAACTACTACCACCGAACGACTCGAACACTACAGTTTGATGTGACACATCAGAATTTTTATTAAACAAGACATACTTAGCATAATGTTTATTCGGTTTATTCAGCAAAATTGCTTTATAAAAGCGTAAACGATACCTTTTGTAATTAAGTTTGATGGCAAGTTGCGTAAAACCAAATTGAATAAATCCTAATTCTAAATTAAATAAAGGCGATTCTGATTTTAATGCTGGTTTGATCATCGGTATGATATCAGCTAACATTTTGCTAGCGAATTGATATTGAACTGCATTATTTTGATTATTTGGTTCAAACCAAAAATGCAGTTTGTCTACCATGTGCTGTATTATAAATTTTTTTAATGATTTTTTATTATTGAGCCTATTAACACGTTGAATAGCATCTTTAAAGGCGTCTATATAGTCTGGAAATATAGATTCAAACGGTTGGGCTCTCAACTTTTCAGTTTTAAAAGGATCGTAAATCTCCCCACAAAAGTAAAAGGGTATGCCTTCAATTTGAACAAATGTTTCTGCATAATTGTTATATTCTAAAATGAATGACCAATCAGCGTAAATATTTAGCTTTTCATTAAGCTTTATATGATGACTTTGTACAATGCTCGTTTTGAATATAATATTACTGATTGAATCTTGTTTTAGTAAGGAGTCTGGATGTTTATCAATCTGCTTGTAATGAACAGTTAGATCTTCATCAAGATAAGAATTAGGTATATTTAATGAAAATTCTTGTATTTTCGAAATAACTGCATCTTGCTGTTTGAGATACTTTAAGTATACTTCAATGGTATAAGGCGTGATGATATCATCAGCATCTAAAAACATAAAATAGGGTGTTTCAACATGAGCAATTCCTTTATTTCTTGCATAGGCATGACCATGATTTTTATCTAACTTAATATATTTAGGCTGCTTTGAATAATTTTCTAGTGTTTCAAATAAGTACTTTTCAGATAGATCTTGTGCACCATCATTAACTAATATTAATTCAAAGTGTTGGTTTGTCTGATTAATAAGGCTTTCTAGGCATTGTTTGAGGTGTGCTTCGTTGTTATAAAAAGGTAAGATGATTGTAAGCTGATTATACATATGTAAACCTCCGTCATGCTGTTTTATAAAATATATTAGAGGGAGTAGAACAGAAACACTGCTTATAGAATATGTTTTCTGTGCTACTCCATTATATGTTTTTAAAAGAAGCGTTGAACTATACTTTTAGCAGCAGTGCCAGTTTCAAAAGTACAGAAACGATTATAAAATGCATCATATTTATCTTTATAAGTTTCTTGAACTTGATTGATTTTTTCTATTGATTGAATTAAGTCTTCGTTTGTTTTTAAAAGTGGTCCAGGTGCTTGATTTTCAAAATCAAAATAGAATCCTCTAAGACTGTTTTTATAGTGTTCAAGATCATAAGTGAAGAACAATAATGGTTTTTTCGTATTAGCGTAATCAAACATAACTGACGAATAGTCAGTAATACAGATATCAGCAATGAGGTATAAATCACTAATTTCATTATAATCACTGCCATTAATCACAAAATTATCTAGACTACTGTCTAACTGTAGCGCATTACTGATAATAATATGTGGACGTAAAATTAAGATATAATCGTCACTTAAGCGTTTTTGCATTTCATATAAATCTATTTGCAGATTAATGATATGCTTTTTGGCTTTTGTAAGTTCATCGTCACGGAATGTCGGAGCATATAAAATTATTTTACGGTCATCATGAATACCTAATTTTTGCTTAATATGAATGCTTTCATTTTCTAATATAGCTTCATCTTGATAAAATACGTCATTTCTTGGGTACCCAACCTCTAGTATCTCTTTATGAAAATCAAAAGCAGATTTAAAGCATTCTGTCGCATAAGGACTTGGTGATACAAGATAGTCCCAATATTTTATTGCATGATTAATGCGATTTTTATATCCATCATCGCGACCTGCAAAAGTTTCTATATCATTCAACATTTTTTTGAGTGGAGTTCCATGCCAAGTTTGAATATAAAGTGTATCTTTCGGCTTATTAATATAGTAAGGGAAATTTTGATTGTTAATCCAATACTTAGCGCGTGATAAATAGTGATAATATTCTGGTGATAAACGTTTTATTGATTTAACGTTCGCATCATTAAATGGGTATTGTGTGTTGCTAACCCATACAATTTGATATTGGTCGCTGTGTTGTTTTAAAGCCTCATAAATCACCTTCGGACTGTCGCTAACTGATTTACCAACATTACTTTCGAATACTACTAAATCTTTCTTAACAGGAACCATTTTAGATACTGCACTATTATACTTATCCATAACTTTAAAATAACGCTTATCTCTTCTAAAACGTTTAAATAAATGTTGAGATAAAATATCGTATTTCAACTTACTTTTAAATTGATTTTTTGTTTTAAATTGAGTAACTTCTGTGTAGATGCGTGCACTATTATGACGGTCATTGAAGTTATTGAAACGTTGCGCTTTTATGTTAACGCTTTCATCTATTGTATAGTCATTTGCTATTATTCTAGTAAGTTGTGCCTCTAAATCGTTTTGATTATTTACGATTAATCCAGGTAGTTCTTCCTCAACATTAATGTGGGACGGTTCTTTTCCTAAAAAGTGATCTTTATCAAATTGATAATAAATTACAGGTTTACCTAAAAAACTAAAATCAAAGGCAACACTTGAATAATCTGTAATCATCAATTTACTTTCTTGAATAAGTTGTTGAACGTTTACATCGCCTTGCTTAATGCTTGTAACATGCTGTGGTACATCAAATAAATCAATAAATGGTTGCATGTTAGGGTGTAAGCAAAAAATGACTTTTGTGCCTTGTTCCGCAATTTTTTTGACTTTATCACTATTAATTAAAGTATTCATACGCTCTAGGTATTCAGAGGATTCTAATTGTTCATAGTTAGTTAACCAATCTCTCCATGTAGGCATAATTAAAATTTGATTTTTTGTCTGAATATCTTTATTGAACAATTCGTCAAATCTAGCTAATCCTGTAACTTTAACTTGTGCTTCATCAAAATTTAGATCTCTAACTACAATTTCTTTTTCGCGCTCTGAACTTGTTATAAAGACATCTACATTGAAGTCTTTTAATTGATTACCATTAATCTGAGTTAAATTTTTAGTGCCTAAGACACCATGTTGTAAAAACACTCTAGTGGCAGTGATTTTTCTTGTATAGGCTGCGCTATTGGTTGGGAACAATAATTCTGGATGATGTGTTGAACAAATATAATCTGCTTGCAACATTATCGAAAAATGTTCAGGAGATTGATAGTAAATGACATTACCAAACGGTAATACATTTTTTGCTTCATTTGAGTGTTCATCAATAATGTAATAAACAGGTAATTCTGGATGATACGTTCTCATATATTTAAAGAAATGATATCCATTATCTTGAGCTTTATAAGATTTTTCTCCGATAATCCAAACTTTATTTTTTGATTTTACTGATAGGTTCTTTAATGAAGGTGTTTTCAGACTTTGAAGATAAGTCAGGTAACTTTCAATGCTATAGCGATTTATGCGAAAAGATAAGTTCCGACCTTTCATTGTGAAATAGGGTGTGATAGAAACAATTTCCTCTTTATAATCTGTAATAATTTCCCCTTTAAGGAACCGTTCTGTAAAAATTCTAGGATTACCAAGTTTGGTTAGAAGTGGTTCAGCTGATTCTTGTACATCAACTTTCAAATAAATATCTATAACATCTTCTGTTTCAAAAGGATATTTCATAAAGTCGATCAATTCATTATAAATGTCTACTGAAAATTTAAAATTAGTAGTATCTGTCCGCTTATTCTCACTTTTCAAAGTGATTGGCAAAGGTATTTCAGTTTCGCGTTCCGTAAAGCGCGTGCGTATTACAATATTTGATTTTTGTACAATGGCATTTAATGTTGAAAATTCTCCTGTAATATAAGCTTCGCTATTGTTAAATTTAAGCGCATCAATATGTCGTCTTGAAAAGAATACTTTTTGTGGTACATAACTTTCCATAGAAAGATGTAAAAAACCATTTTTGGTGATATACGGATGAATAACATCTGAGCCATCCGAAATCTCTGATAAATTAAAAACAGAAGATTGCTCATCTGTTACCTTAATATTTTTTTGAGTCGTAATAATTGCATCGGATTCTTCCATAATTAAAAAAATTTTACTTCTATTATACGATTTAAACGCTTTCAAAATTTCGTTTAAATCAATTTCAAAATTACAAAATTCATCTACTGGATTATACGAAATAGAATGAAATTCATTTTTAACATATAATTTTCCAATACTATTATTTTGTTGATTGAAAGAAATATAGAGCATAGAACCTTCTTGATTAATATGTCGCAAGTTACTGGCCTCCAATAAATTTAATAAGTTGTAACAATTATAACGTATAAATTGTTATAATAATATTTAAATTAACATAATGTATTAATATAACTATGAAAAGGTGATTATAATCAAAGATAAAAAGATTATTTTTTCTATTGTTATTACTACTTTTAATAATAAAAATACAATAGAAAAAACTTTGGACTCAGTAATGGAACAAAGTTTAGACGCAGATTTATATGAAATAGTTATTGTTGATGATTGTTCAAACGACGGTACATGGGAAATATTGCAACGATATAAAAATTTTAATATTAAAAAGTATAGATTAGCCCAAAACAGTGGCGGACCATCTATACCTAGAAATACTGGTATTAAACATAGTATCGGTGAGTATTTATACTTTTTGGATGGTGATGATTGGTTAGAACAGAATATTTTGGAAACGATTTCAATAAATAAAAAATGGCATAAGAGCGACTTAATTATTTCAAAAGTCATTAAGCATACAGAGAAAAATCAATCTGTTCATGCGAGATTTATGACAGCTAAGACATACATTAATGAGCAAAGTTATAAAATTCCCTATTTATATTATTATTTAGGACCTGGTGGAAAGTTTATTAAGCGTAAGTTAATTGAAAAACATGATATACAATTTCCAATAAATTTACATTTTGGAGAAGATAAATTATTTTTTGTGAGAGTATATGAAAAAGCGCAAAAAGTTACAACTACAACGTGTATTGGAGTGCATATTAATCGCTACTCAGATAATATTTCGATTGTTAGAAGAACTCATTTTATTAAAAAGAGAGAAAGTGATCTAACTATATTTGAATATATATTGAATATGAAAGACAAAAAACGTAGAGATAAGTTGTTATTGCGAAATTTAGAATATGATTTATTAACAAGTTGTAGTTCTCATATCTTTTTAGATTCACCAAAAGCAACTAAGATAAATATTTTTGAAATGATTAAAACAGCATTTGAAAATGTATATGTCAAAAAACATATTGTGCCACAAATTGATGCTAAGTTTAATTCTGCTGTAGCAGCGATTTATGACAATGATTTTAATAAATTTGAAGCGTATTTTGAATGGTTGAAAAGGGGCCATAAATTTTTAGAAAAAATAGCTGCTAACCATTATGAATCAAAAGCTATTGATGGCTATGATTTTAGAATAACACCCCCATTTGCAAACCTAAAAAATTTACAAGTAATGGAAAAAGCTATGTACCTTCAAATAGAAGTTAATAATTTGAAAGATAACAGAATAAAAGAAATTCAATTAGAAAGTCGTACGGATTATAAACAAAATATAACTTACGAAGACATGTCATTGAAAGATAGTTTTTTTACAATCATGTTAAATCAACATCTATTGGAGACACTGGCTACAGGTGTTTATAACATTATAATTGTTTATGATGATTATAAAGCAATAAATATTAAATACGGATTTACTAAGAAAATAAAAATATCTTCAACAACAGCTACTATTTATCCAACTATCAATGGTAATTTAGCGCTTAAAATTCGACGAAATGAATGATGTGAAGTAGCTATGTGTAGTGGTATTTCTGTTGAAAATAGTTATGTGATTTTTAATATTTGTGTCATGTGATTTGATTGAAGCGTAGACAGAGGGGAGACAGAAAAAAGTTTGTCAAGCTTCTGTCACGCGCTTATATGTTTTCTATCATCAAACAAGTCGTAAGAAGTAATGAGTTATATTTTATTAAGGGGATTAAAATGAATCAAAATAAAAATTTAATTGATATTGAACGCAAATTTCGTCCTGAAATTGAAGGACTAAGAATAGTAGCAGCACTACTTGTCGCTATTTATCATATATGGTTTGGAAGAGTGTCGGGAGGCGTGGATGTCTTCTTTGTAATATCAGGTTTTTTAATTACAACATCTATTATCTCAACTATAAATAAAACTGGAGAATATAAGTTTTGGCCATACATATCTAAATTATTGAAGCGTCTCTTACCATCGGCATTGTTTATAGTTTTGGTGACATTGGTGTTAAGTTTCTTCTTCTTACCGCTTACGATTTTAACGAAAACGATTAAAGAGGCACTAGCTTCTATATTTTATTATCAAAATTGGCAACTTGCTTTTAGTAGTACAGATTACTTAGATGCTAACCAAATGAAGAGTCCACTTGAACATTTTTGGGCCATGTCTATCCAAGGTCAATTTTATCTTATTTGGTTTGTATTATTTACATTTGTTTTATATTTAGTACGTAGATACGCACTATCGAATGGCAAAAAACTTGTTAACTTTTTACTAACAACCATATTGATAGTGTCATTTATTTATTCTATATACCTTACCCAAGTAAATCAGCCTTTTGCATATTTTATTACATTTACAAGGGTATGGGAATTTGCTTTAGGTGGTTTATTATGTGTTAATTTAGGACGAATCAAAATCAATCGTTTAGTAGCTACGATTATTGGATGGGTTGGTTTAGTAGGATTGATATTAACAGGTGCTTTATTCGATGTGTCTAAACTATTCCCAGGCTATATTGCCTTATGGCCAATGACATGTGCATTGCTTATCGTTCTTTCAGGTAATGTGAATACAAAATATGGTGTAAAAAGATTTTTAGCATTACCTATTATGACCAAACTAGGTGGCATATCCTTTGGTATTTATTTATGGCACTGGGTATTACTTTCTTTCTATAAGTTTAAAATTGCAGAAGAGCCAGGACTAATATCTGGTATTATGATTATTTTATTATCCATTGGTTTATCTTTCTTTATGACGAGATTTATTGAAGCACCTATTAGAAAGGGTGAAAATAATAAAAAAGCTTTTTCAAAGTTAGGTAAAGTGTTATTAGTCAATTTAATTTTAATTGTGTCATTATTTGTGATGGGTGTAGTGAAAAACAGTGGCTCTGATAAGGAAATAAGTCATAAAGACTATCCGGGTGTAGATGCAGTGGCCAAAAGTGGAGAAATTGAAGAGCAAACACCTATGCCAAATTTTGCAAAAGTGTTTGATGATTTACCTGAATCTCATCTCGATAATAGTAATCAAAACCTTAAAGAAACAGATGTAAAAGTAGGTGAATATGGTAAAACAGAGAATTATAAAGCTACAATTGCTCTAGTTGGAAGTTCTCACTCTGAGCATTGGCTTGGTGGATTTATTAAAGCTGCAGATAAAAATGGTTATAGAATATTGAATATTACGCGTTCTGGAACACGTTTTTCTACTGGTTATGAAGATGATAGCCCTAAAGGAAAATGGGTTGAAAATGTTAACAACTATTTACAGCACCATAAAGATATAGACTTAGTTGTTTCACATGCAACTTCTGCTGCTAGTGATAGTAAATGGATTCAAAATCAAATGATCAATCAACTGAATATTGTAAAAGATGAGTATGGTATGGATGTTCTTGCTATAAGAGATATTCCAACTTATGATTTTAGTGTTCCTGAAGAATTTGAAAAATTTGGTGAAGAGAAGACAATCAAAAAAATGAATGACTTTGAAAGCCAAAAAGACACATCATATTGGAAAGATTTTGCTAAAAATGATGAGAGACTATATAAATTTGACCCTACTGAATTTTTTAAAGTAGACAATCAATATACACCAGTAATTGGAAATATTAACGTTTATAGAGATATGGATCATATGACAAATACTTATTCGGAGTCTTTCGGCAATGTACTGGCCGAAAAATTAAAATATATTATTGAAAACAAAGAAGAAAATAAAGAAGTAAACTTAAATAATATATAAAATATTTGATTATGGTAAATACTGTCAATATAACGTTTATGGCCGAGACATCAAAATGATGTCTCGGCCATTTTAATCTATGTCAATGCTTACATTATCCAACGATTTATCATATTGAAATCAAGAATCAAAACGCTAGGATAAGGGAAACGGCGTTTTGGTGTTTGATTTTAATTACTATTGATGATTTACGGGGTAGGAAGTGATGTTGTGTTATCGGTATAATGATATTAAGCATGTTTTATACTAACAACTATGATTTACTAAATTATTGGCTTTTATAAAATAATTTGCTTTATATGATTCTGTTAATAGTTGGCCATCATTGGAAACGTAAGCATAGTTTTCATCTAAAGTTGTAACATCTGTTGGAAATAACCAATATAGTGTACCTACTGTAAAGGATTGGTTATTTTTGACGCATACATATCTACATTCGGATATGCTCATAAAGTACACCTCATTTTTAAAAGCTTGTTCTAATTATTTAATAATCGTATTGTGGAATACGAAGCTAGGTTCAGCCCCTAAAATAATGAGAAATACTTGTGAATAAGCTATATCTTGAAAATTTTGTATCATGCCACAGAAATCATTAAATGCTTCATTATTTTTTACTTTTTCAACTTCTTGTTCATATAAACTTAAAACAGAATCCCTAATTAAAGTGGGTCTATTTTCCTCAATAACATATGCGTCTTCTGAAAACATAAGTAGCCCTAAATATTTATAATGTATACTCAGTTGTCTAGTTAAACTGGCAATATATTCTAATTTTAAGTAGAGTTCGGGTGAATGAACTTGTAATTGAGACAGATTCGTTTTAATTTGTTGTAGTTTTTCCATTTCGCTTATCATTTATTTACAACCTCCAATGACCATGGCTTAACTGTATTAAGTGACTGAATAAGGTGTTTACTTTGTTGACGTCTGTTCTTTCGCATGTTTGCTCTATCTTCTCCATGCATATACAATAATTTTTCTTCATGTGTCTGAGGTGTGATATTTGCTACTTTGATCGGTTTTTTGTGTTCGTTTAGAGCAACAAATGTTAAAAAGGCAACTGCAGCTATTTTTCGTTCAGCAGTTATCATATCTTCTGCAATTACTTTACAAAATATTTCCATTGATTTTTCACCTGTGTAAGCTACATAAGATTCAATGCAAACAGAGTCTAATTGGGTAATTGGATGTAAAAATTCTATAGAATCAGTGGATGCAGTCACACATTCTTTAACCCGAGCATGTCTTCGTGCTGATAAAGTAGCGTTATTATCAATTTTTTTCATTAATACGCCACCAAATAAGGTATTATAATTGTTTAAATCATTAATTAATACTTGATCAGTACTAATGATTTTACTGTCGTTCGGATACTTATAATTTTCCATAACTTAGCTCCCATTTCTATTATTTATTACACATTAAATTATAGGAGGAGCAGTTATAACTATAAAATATCTATAATTTATAAAGGTATAAAATTTACAAATGCCTTGTTCTTTAATCATTCAATAAAAAGTTTTCTTGTAAAAATTTAATCCAATTTTTAGTAAGTGAATCGACTATTGTATCTCTTCTCCAAATAAGCGCTAACTCCCATTTCATCGATGCTTCATTGATGTTTATTGCTGTTAAATCAGAGTCTAATAATTCTAAAATGCCTTCTGGTAGCACACAAACACCCATATTATTTAAAAGCATTTCTCCAATAAAACTCCATTGTGTTGTTTCAAAAATAACATTTGGATTAAATCCATGGTTTCTACAAATATTAATAATTTTATCGTTTAGGTAAAAGTCAGAATTAAATAAAATAAACGCTTCATTTACTAAGTCTTCTATATCTATTTTATGTTTATCGGCTAGTTTATGGTTTTTATGTACGACGAGTTTTAAAGACTCCTCTAAAAATGAAAAAGTACTAAAAATTTTAGTGTCAGTTGGTAAAACGGTAATCCCCATATCTAAATCTCCATAATAAACATCATTTTCAATTTTTTTACTTCCATTTTCAAAAAGTTGAAAAGTTACATTGGGATAAGATTCATGGAACTGAGAAATTAAACTAATCAACTTTCGTATATTAATGATAGTGGGTATGCCTATTCTTAAATGGCCGGACTTCATTTCTAATAAATTGCTTAAATCGTTAGGAATGTTATCATACATTTTTAGCATCTCCTTACATTGGAAGAAAAATGCTTCGCCTGCGTCTGTTAAATAAATTTGATTTTTAAATCTGTGAAATAAAGTAACATCTAATTCATCTTCTAATAATTTGATTGTATTGCTAATGGTAGGTTGCGTAATAAACAGTTTTGACGCTGCCTTAGTCATGCTTTTTAAGTTAACCACTTCCACGAAGTACTTCATATGTCTGAGCTCCATAATATTTGCTCCCCTTAAATAAAAGCGTTATTTGTATGATTTTTTCATAATAAATTTATATATTTATTATATATCAACTATTAATATGGTAAAAGTTATCTATTTTTTACTTAATAATAGAATGTTTGTTTTATAGAATGTAAATATTGTTTTTTCTGATAACAAATAGATACAATTAGCATAAATATGAATCGTAGGGGTGCATTAAAGTGAACATTAAGCTTATTGTTGCAGATATGGATGGTACTTTTTTAAATAGTGACAGTCAATTTAATAGTGAATCTTTTCAATTATTAAAAGAAAATTGTGAAGAACATCAAATTCGTTTTGTATTTTGTACTGGAAAACAATGTGAGCGTGTGGAAAGTATTATTGGAGAGTTGTCCAAAGATACATTTATTGTTGGAGATAGTGCAACGAGGATTAAATATAATGGAGCGTTTATTTATAATGCCAAAATTGAAAATAAAAAAGGGAAAGAAATTATACAGACAATTCAAGATATTGACCAAACACAAACCATATTAGGTTGTACTGAACAGGGCGCTTATGTATTAAATCATATACCAGAAATTGAAAAGAAAATTGTGCATGGCTCATTTCAAAACGTAACGTACATCAATGATTTCGCTGAAGTTGAAGATGATTTCTTAAAAATTTCAGTTCATGATGCTACGGGAAATTGTAAGACTACTGCTAGTCAAATAAAACATTACGAGTCAGAGGTTTATATTATAGCTTCAGATGATGAGTGGATTGATATAGCTGATTTAGGCGTCAATAAGGGGACAACAATTCGTAGAATACAACGATTACTCCAAATAAGTCCTGCAGAAACAATAGCTTTTGGGGACGGGTTAAATGACATTGATTTGTTTAAAGCAGCTAAATATAAAGTTGCGATGGACAATGCATATCCAGAATTGAAAGAAGAAGCTAATTTAATAGCAAAAAATAACGATGAAGATGGTGTGGTACAAACATTGAATTTATTATTAGGTTTTAAATAAGTTGAAATAGGAAAAGTTACTAAAAAATAACTGAAAACGTTATAAAGCTTACGATCATACGTTATTTCTGTGATATTATCAGTTAGGAGCAGGATGATGAAAGATTTTTAAGAAACTTTCGTTATTCTAGCTTTATTATTGATATTAGGAGGCGTTTTACATCATGAGCACAAGCGAACATTCACGCTCTGGCAATAAATTGATTTTAGCAATTGTCTTAAGTATATTAACGTATTGGCTGTTTGCCCAATCGTTTATAAATATATCAACACCAGTTCAACAGACTTATCATACTACTCCAGGAATTTTGAATTTGTCTGTTAGTATCACTTCTTTTGCAACGGGTATTTTTATGGTAGGTGCAGGTGATATATCAGATAAAATTGGCCGCTTAAAAATGACTTATATTGGCATTGTTTTAAGTATTATAGGGTCACTATTAATTATTATTTCTGATATTACAGCACTACTACTTATTGGTAGAATTTTGCAAGGGGTCTCTGCAGCTATATTATTACCTTCAACAGTTGGTGTGTTCAACGATCAATTTAATGGTAAAGCATTACGTAGAGCTTTCAGTTATTTAATGATTGGTAGTGTAGGTGGCATAGGTTTAGCCTCTATGGTTGGAGGATTGATTGCTACATATATTAATTGGCAATCTAACTTTATACTATCTATCCTCATTGCAACTATTGCATTTATATTATTACTTGGTACAAAAGAAGAAGCTAAAGAAGTTATAGACAAACGGCCTTTTGATTATGTAGGTATGTTAATATTTGCGGTACTTATAGGAAGTATTACTTTATTTGCAACACAAGGCTTTGAACAAGGTTGGACAAGTCCTTTTTCAATGATTTGTCTAAGTATCTTTGTTATTTCGACTATTATATTTTACTTCTTTGAGCGCTGTAAACACTTACCATTTATAGATTTTGAGTTATTCCGCAATCGTGGTTTAATGGGATCATCTGTGATCAATTTTGTTTTAAACTCTGCTGTAGGTATCACAACGGTATTTAATATGTATGCCCAGACTGAACTAGGTTTGAGTTCATTCCAGTCGGGATTAGTTACGGTGCCTTATGTGATTATGGCAATTTTAATGATACGTTTAGGCGAGAAGATTGCGATGAAGCATGGCGGGAAACCAATGTTACTATTAGGGCCAGCTTTTCCTGCAATTGGTATTATATTTATCAGTTTAACTATTTTACCATCTGAATGGTATATTGCAGCAGTTACGTTTGGTTTTGTCATTTGCGCCATTGGTAATGGTTTATGTGCGACACCTGGTCTAACTGTTGCGATATTAACTATTCCTGATGAAAAGGTCGGGCTTGCATCAGGTCTTTATAAGATGAGTGCTACTTTAGGTGGTGCTTTTGGTATAGCAATGTATACGACTATTTTTGCGGCATTACAAGTTTCAAATAGTGCTAGCGTAGCAGCTGCTTGGTCAATGATTACAGGTGTAGCTCTAATGATTATTGGCATCATTGTAGCGCAAATTATTATTCCTAAAAATATAAAAGCATAATTTATTACGAGCAAATAAATATATAATAGCTATCTAGTCAGTACTATGAGGACAGAGTTAAGAAACTAATTTGAAAATTTTAGTTTCCATCCTGTCCTCTTTTTATTAAAATGTTTCAATTATATTAACTATAAGAAGATAAAGTGCATACTAGGTTTTGAAAATCATAAAAGAGCTACTTATATTGATGGACGATGGTGTGAACATAAATACATCTTAATTACTTGCAGATGAATTGTATGTATTTCCAATTATAATTACATATTATTTGTATTTTAATTTTATAATACGTGTTATCATAAATTAGTTGTAATTTTATTAAATTCACAAAATGCTTATAACAAATTTAGAGGTGCAGTATATGAAATACTATGGAGAAATCCCTGTCATAAGAGCTATAGCAACGATGTTAGTGCTTTGTATACATTTGACAGCACAATTATATAATTCTAATGGGGTTATCGTAGACCCAGTTTTATCTTATTTTAATCAAATAGCGAGGTTAGGTACGCCTATTTTTGCAGTAATTAGTGCGTTTTTACTTACAAGCTCGACACTAAAGCGTGAGTTTGAACTACCTTATTTTATTAAATCTAGATTCACAAAAATTTTAATACCTTATATACTTTGGACTACTTTATATATCATATTGAGAATGCTTTTAGGGAATACATATTATCCAGCAGGAACACCAATAATTAAGTATTATCTTTTAGGGACTGCGGAAATTCATTTGTACTTTATTTTAGTAGTGATTCAATTTTATGTATTATTTCCTTTTGTGCATAAATTGAAAAAAGGAGCACCCCTTATTATTGCATATATAATAGGTACGCTTATTAATGTGTTTTGGTTAAGCTATGGTAGTGGCAAAGTTACTTTGCATAGTGAAATGTTGAGTACGTTCGTTAACAGTAAAGTATTTATCTTAAATTGGATATCTTTCTTTTTCCTCGGTATCGGTTATGCGAAGTATTATAAGGAAATTAATGATATTGTTTTAAAATATAAAATATATTTCAAAATCATTGGACTACTTCTATTTGTCGATTTAATGATTAAAATTGATGTCACAAATTTATATGGTTCGACAAATGTTGCTAATGTCGTATATATACCAATTTTTTTGGCTTTATTAATCATATTTTATAATCATGTTAAAAATCATACATTGCTAACTCAAACGTTAACGGTTATAGGTAATTATTCTATGGGCATTTATTTAATTCATGTTTTTATAATTATGGTATATAGACAAACGCCGTATGTTGCTATTGTAAATAATCCATCTACGTTTGTTGTTTCATATATCATTGTATTATGTGTTTCAGTATTATCAATTTATTTAATAAGTAAATTACCTTTTTCTAGTTTCATTGTTCCCATTCCGTCTAAAAAAGCAATCGTCAATAAAAATCTAGAAAATAAATAAAAGACTTAGAGAAATATATGTGAACTGCACACAGTCAATTAAATAATTAAAACCACCGAATGGTCGCATTCATAGATATGCTATGGATGCGGCCATTTTTAATATGGGTTCGATTAGTAAATTAATGATAACACATTAAAAATAATAGAGATTTAAAACATAGAGACGTCTAAACTGATTTTTTAACAATGCCTATAGTTCCTTCTGTCACAATCTTATAAAAATGATGAATAAAATCCTCTTTTTTAATTCTTTTCTCATCTTGAACCCAATGTTTCAATAGTGCAATTCCTGCTCCAGAAACATAACTCATAAAATAGAAGACATGCCTTTCGACTATTTTATTGTCTTTACTTTTATATGCGCTTAGATGATTTTGAATCAGCATATGTAACTTCTCTTGCAACATTGAAACTTTTCCAATAATAAACATTGTTTTGTAGAACCCTATATTTACATCAATATGTTCGATCAAATAAGTCATCATACTTTTAACCATATAAGATGGGCAAGTTGCGTCGGATTGGTTACGTGTCTCTCACCGTGAATTAGATCAAGATAAATCCACAACGCTACAACCATGGCATACACATGAAAGCGAAGATAAACTTAATAAAGAAGAAATCGTACCTGTAGAAGTTGAAATTTTACCTTCTGGTACATTATTCAAACAAGGTGAAAGTATTCAAGTCGTTGTCAAAGCAAGCGAAGTTGTTAAAATAGTACACCTGGACTCAAAACACGTTATGAACACGGCGAAACTGTAAATAAAGGTACACATAATATTTACACAGGTGGGGACTATGATTCACACATACTCGTGCCAGTGATAAATAATAACTAATATTTATAACTATATTTGATACTGATAAATGAAGTTAAAATACTGCAAAAACTTAACAATATTGTTAAGTACTATTTATCGCTTCAAATGTGGGTTAATTCACAGGGTTGCTAATAATATACCGTACATCGGTTATATTATTATGAAAGTTAAATGCATTTTTAGACAGTGGGAAAAGAGTATTAAGTATATGAAAGGGAAATATCATATAGATAACTTATTAAGTAGTGCAACTCGAATTTTTATAACTGGAGGAAGCAAAATGAATAAATTTGAATTAGAAAGCGCGACATTAAATTATTATAAAGTAGGGCAAGGCCCTATACTTATTTTAGTGCCAGGAGCCAATGGTACAGGTGATATATTTTTACCTTTAGCAGAGCAGTTGAAAGATAACTTTACCGTCGTAGCTGTAGACCGTCGTGACTATGGTTATAGTGAGTTAACCGCACCTCTTCCTGAACGAGCGCAAAAACACGATGACGATTATCGTGTTAAACGTGATGCCAAGGATATTGCAGAACTGGCGAAACACTTAAGCGATGAACCAGTATATCTACTTGGGTCTAGTTCTGGCGCTATCGTTACCATGCATGTTTTAAAAGATTATCCAGAAGTAATTCAACAAACTGCTTTTCATGAGCCGCCCATTAATACGTTTTTACCAGATAGTAAATATTGGAAAGATAAAAATAATGAAATTGTAGAACAAGTCTTAACTTAAGGTTTGCAAATAGGTATGAAAACTTTCGGAGAAACGTTGAATATTTCAGCAATCGATGAAAAAAGTATGTCGCAACCTGTTTCCGAAGATGATGAAATGCAGAAAGCACAATATGAACGCATGATGTTTTGGGCGGAATATGAAATTAGACAGTACACCCATTCTGATATTAAATTAGGAGATTTATTACAGTACAAAGACCTCATAACGTTATTAAATGGAACTGACTCTAAGGGTTCATTTCCTCAAGATGTCAATTTCTATATTGCTGAACAAACGGGTATCAGAATCGCTGACATACCTGGCGGACATTTAGGATATATTCAGAAGCCAGAAGGTTTTTCAGAAATAATATTATCGATATGGACGTAATATTTTGATTAAACAATGAGATGAAAGGTGATTATGATGGAAAACAATAAAAAATTTTAGTAATGGGCGCTTCCGGTTGAAATGGTTAAAAATACATTTGGCATAGATAGAATACTTTACGCTGCTGACTATCCATATATTAAACCTGAAGAGCTTGGAACATTTTTAGAGGAATTAGGGTTATCGGAAGAAGACTAAGCCAAAACTAATTATAAAAATGCACAGCATTTGCTTAAACTTAGTGATAATTACCAATAGACTTAAACAAAGTGGAGAAGGAAAAAGCAAAGTACCATAGATAATTGTTCACAAATTAAGTTTTGTTATTACTGGTTTGAAATTCGACACGGTTAAGAGCATGGGACATAAAGTTCTTGGCCAAGTGAAAAAAGGCAATTTCTATTGAAATGATATGCTCCCTTCAAAGTTTTCACTTTTTCAGTGTCTACTTTGAAGGGAGTATATCAAATAATATAGAAATTGCCTTTTTCTTATATTAAGTGCCATTAATATAAATCCAAGTGCTCTTTTGACTTTATTTATGCCTCGCGCCGACATTCGAGTGAATCCCAAAATAGCCATCATAAATCTAAAAACAGGTTCTACATCAATTTTCCTTGATTTTAGTTCGCTTTTGACGTGCTTGCTTTCTTAACCGAATACATTTTTCATGTTCAATATGATGATTTAAATCTTTGATTTCTTTATCCAAATGAATACAAATTAAATCTATTTCTTCTTGTGTTAATTCATAATCATTAACTTCTTTAATCTTAGGTATGATTTTGCCTTTTATTAATTCATGATATAGAGCTTTAGAATCTTCATTCATTTTTGATTCATAGTTTTGAATACTCTTTTTTACACAAATGTATATCTATTGATATTAGCTTTCAGTTTTGTACTATCAATAAAATAGCCCTATCATCTATAAGATTTTGTTTCAGACATTGACTGGGAAATTGAATAAATAAAGCTTCTAATAGGTCATATTCTTTAGGATTTACTCTAAAACGATTAATTGTTTTATAAGAAGTTGTTTGATTTTCTAATGGGTTGGATTTTTAAATATGTACCACAACGCCATAACCATTCTAATGGACCAAATAAAAAATAATGCATCCATATGAATGAAAAAACAACCTGAAATGCAACAATTGCCACATATAATAAAAGCATGCCATAAGTATGGACAGTATAATTTGAAAGAATCGGTGTTAAAATAACAACGCCTATGATTGTTTGGCCTAAGTAATTCGTGAATGCCATTTTCCCATACGGAATCAATATAGAAAGGCATTTTTGTACTGGTGTAATTTGATATAGTAATAAAATTGTTAGTATATAAAATATACCAATAATAGGACCACTGTTCTGATTAAAGCTATGCAGTAATTCGTTACTTTGAATGAATAATGCAAGTACCCATATAAGGAGGGTAAGTGTTAAAAATAGTACCCAATATTTTTTTAATTTAGGCAATAAACTTTTATTTGTAAAAATACCGATATAGTAAAGGGCTTGTCCTAATAACATATGTCCTAATGTTGAGAGCATGACCATTAATAAAACAAATGAATTAAGCAAATTAGGAATATGAATCCCTTTTATTTCTAAAAATTTCGTTAATACAGGTAGAAAATTCCCCAAAATAATCAAAAAGACACCACAAATTAGTTTTATTGTATTTCGGATCTTTTGGAAAAGTAGTAAAAGTAAGCCCATGACTGCATATAGTTTAAGAATATCACCATCCCATAATAAGGAACTTGTTGCGCCCACCATAAATAAAAGAACCATTCGACGTATATGTACCCAAATGGTTAACCCTTTTTTTTGTAAATTATTTATAAAAATAGAAGTACTGACACCAAACAAAAAAGCAAATATAAAATGAAATTTATTTAAACTGAACATTTCTATATAATTAATAACTTTACTATCAAATGTGTTAATCTCTATACTTTTTGTATCAGAGGGTTCAAAAAAGTGAATATTAATTAATAGAATACCTATAATAGCTATACCACGTATAACGTCAATGAGGTTAATTCTTGTTAGCGAAGCTGTACCTTTTTGTACGTTCATTTTATCCCTCTTTTCCAATAATATAAAGCTTATTATACAAGGGGGGATAAAAAATGAAAATCGAATTTGACTTACGATTTTGTCACTTTAATGATTAGTTCATTTTATTTTTGTATATTTAGATTCTGCCCTAATCGAACAATAAAAAGTGCTTGTAAAATGCTATTGTCACTTTAGTTTGTATATGGGACAGGTTTTACTTAATAAATGAGAAAAAACAACGTAATTTAATATGTTACGTTGCTTTCTTTATACTTGGTATACCAATAAATATCATTGATAAATTCCATTCATCATAAATAGCTCTTCTTTGTTCTAAATGTTGTACTTTAAGGCGATGAACCTTATCTATTATAATTAAATTAATATATTTAAAGATATTACTATAATGTTTGCTATACTCATGTCCATACTTATTTTCGACACATAATTTTTGGAGTTATTTTTATAACTGTTAATATCTTTTTAATGCCTTACTTAGGTGCTGCGCTTACTACCAAAGCTGGTATGTTAGGTCAAATGCTAATGTCTTTAATTATTTTTTATCTATAATATTGAGTCATTTGTAATGACATTAATTATATATGCTCAGATATGCCTAATTGTTATTTCTCTTTTTTAAAAACATGAAGGGATAATTCACTTTAGAGAAATTATAAAGAGCTGCCTAGTCACACTTACACCAAAAATCCTTTCGATATGCCATTGGTCAGGGATTTGGGTTGATATAGGCACTATACTTTTTTAGTTTACTTATAAAGTTGTAGTAGGGGAGGACACAAATTATATTAAAAAGTTATTTTTTGTCTATACCTTTTGCAACTCTTATACCACTGAAGATACAACCGCCTAAAAATGTTCCTTCTAAAGCTCTGTATCCATGTAATCCGCCCCCTCCAAATCCGGAGGCTTCACCAGCAGCATATAGTCCTAAAATTTGTTTATTGTTTTTACCTAAAGCATTTCCATTTAAGTCAGTCTGAATACCCCCTAATGTTTTTCTACTTATTATATGCAGTTTAATTGCAATTAACTTTCCATTTTTGCCTCCTAAAATTTTATGAGGCTTTGCTGTACGCAACAATTTATCTCCTAAAAATTTTCGAGTCCCATTAATAAAAGTGACTTGGGGGTCTTTATTAAATTTGTTATCTATTTGTAAATCACGAGCTTCAATTTGCTCTTTTATTGTTTCATAATCAATAAGTTTATTTTTTGTTATATCATTCATTTTGATGACTAAATCTTTTAAATTTTCAGCTATTACAAAATCTGCTCCTTTATCTAAAAATTTAGCTACTGGAGTTGTAGATCGTCCTAGCAACCTCTCTTTAATTAATAATTTAATATCTTTATTTGTTAGATCTGGATTTTGTTCGGATCCTGAAAGGATAAATTCTTTTTTTATAATATCTTCTGTTAATATAAACCATGAATAATCATATCCTGTACTCATAATACTTTCTAACGTGTGAAGAGTATCAAATCCCGGATAGTCCGGAGATTTCAGCCTATTGCCTCTAGCGTCAAACCATAGTGATGAGGGACCCGGGGTAATTCTAATGCCATGCTTATTCCATATAGGGCTATGGTTTTGAATTCCCTCTGTATAATGCCACATACGATCTTTGTTAACTACATTTACGCCAGAATTCTCAGATATTTCTATAGCTTTACCATCTGTAGAGTCAGGAACGCCTTGAATCATATTTTCGGGAGGAGCTCCTAAACGTTTTGGCCAGTTTTTTTTAATCAGATCGAAATTAGCGCCTATTCCTCCTGTTGTAATTACTAGATAATCTACATCTAAAGAAAAGTGAGCCATTATATTACGAGATGATGGGCTCCCCCGTTCCACATCACTTGGTTCAAGGATGTTTCCCTTAATTTGTTTGATTTCATTATTCTGAATAATTATTTCATCAACTTGATGTCTTGGTAACAATTCAAACTGATTTTCTTTCTCTTTATTAAATACATATTTAATAAAAGGTTCTATTAACCCTGGGCCAGTCCCCCACGTTACATGAAAACGGGGTACTGAATTTCCATGGTTGGAAGCCGACGTTCCACCTCTTTCTGCCCAACCTAAAATAGGAGTTAGTTTAATGCCCATTTCTTTTAAATAATCCTCTTTTTCAAATGTTGCAAACTTTACATAAGCTTTTGCCCATTGATACGCCCAGTAATCTTCATCTTTCAAACGATCAAATTTAGCTGAACTTAACCAGTCATTTAGTGCTAATTCATATGAATCTTTGACGCCTAACCTTTTTTGTATTTTAGAATTAACAAGAAATAAACCGCCAAATGACCAAAATGCTTGTCCTCCAATTGCTTGACGAGGTTCTTGGTCGAGCATCGTAACTTTGTGTCCTTTTTTTAATAATTCTGTTGCTGTAACTAAACCACTTAAACCAGTACCTATAATAAAAATATGTTTTTTCATACAGAACTCCTTTCTTTATTTTTTCTGTATGCTTTCTTCATAAATTATAAGATATAAGCCAAATCATTATCAAAGGTATTAATTTTCATACTTTTTATATTATTTAAAGATACAAATACTCTGTTAAAAATCACTCCTAATAATAGTTGCTGTTAAAGTAATTTTTCAAGAAATCTTAGCGCTTGTCACATAATCATTACTAACATGGAAAACAATATCAGCATTGCCAACTCTGTATCAATAAAGTCCTTCACTAATAGATTTCTTATTACCATTTATAATGGTGGCTGGTGTTTATAATTTTATTCATACTGTATCACACCAAAAGAAATATTAATTAAATATTGCTGTGATCAAGGTTAATAAAGCGCTTAACAGATTAATTAATGCTGTTAAGCGCTTTTTATTATATGCCTTTATTTGAATTTTAAAGGTCATATTTTGGAGAATTAAGAGTTACTTTTATAGCTATTAAAACCAAATATGAGGCAAATAAATATATTATCATTCTACAAACCAAAAGATGAATAAAATAGTGACTAATTTTTAGACACTGCCATTTACATGCAAATTAGATTTTTATGTTTTGATATAAACGCATTTATACATCGTTCTTGATTTTTAATTCGTCGATATTAGATACTTTGTGGTCAGTAATTTGAATATAATCTTCTGCAAAGTATTTAGGGATTTGTTCTATATCTAAATTAATTAAAATATCATTGTATAAGTTTTCGATTTGTTCTTTTAATATGATTTTGTCCACGTTGTCACCCCTCTAATGCATTTGTTAAATCTTTAATAAAAATATCAATAGTTGCTAGTTCTTCATCATTATATTTCTCTAAAATGGATAAATATTTATTTATAATTTGATTATGCATATGTTCGTGTAGATTTGCGTATGCAATACCTTTGTTTAACAGCTTATAATATATCTTTTTATTATCTTGCCTTTTATCTTCTGCAATATATTCTAGCTGGATCAACTTTTTTGTAGCCTTTGTAATAGCAGGTGCAGAAATTTTAAGTTGCTCTTTTAACATTCTATTATTAACATTTTGCTCTTTTAAAATAATAGCTAGTATATGAAACTGTGTGATTGATAAATTGTCTTGGTTATCATCTAACGAAAAATGACGTTGTTGATTTTCTTTAATCTGAATCAACTTAGTGATTGATTTAATGACATTTTCTTTATTCATAGTACACCTCTTTATTGTTAACTGGTTAACAATAATATAACGCATATTCATCGAAGGGCAAACTAAAAAGCAATCTATTTAGATTAAATATGTAAAAAAGGCGAGCAAGCAGACACTTATTTGAAATATCTTGAAGTAAAAAACACTTTCGCTTAATAAATTTGGCGAAAGTGTTTGGTTTGATTTTTTATAACAAATGTCCTGTCTGTGTGCAATTATATTAACAAATTAAAGTCCTAAAGCAGCAATTAAATCAACGATTGGTCCTAATAATCCAGATAACATAATCAAGCACCCCCTTGTTTAGTTTGATATCATCACGACGCCTATGAAATCAGAATATGAAGTATTGTCCATGGATCTTGAATCAAAGAAATTAAAGTCCTAAAGCAGCAATTAAATCAACGATTGGTCCTAATAATCCAGATAACATAATCAAACGCCCCCTTGCTTTGAATTTATATTACATTTACATATTATTATAAAAGTTTTAGTATTCAAAATTTGTGTAAAATAACATAACTTAAAGCGTTAATTTTCTTAACAAAACAAATTTTTTTGAGTTATATAACTTGAATAATAGGACACTATTAAACAGTCAGCACGTGTATTCTCAGGTTTTATTGCATCTGGATGATTAATAGATAATATTAGGTAAATTAGATGAAGCATATTAACGGAAAAATGCTTTTTAGTTGCTAGATACACTTATAATTAAATCTGAGAAAGGTGTTTGTTTGTAAAATTTGAAATTTTTGCATAATTTTCAAAAATAATGGTATATTACATGTAAGGGCTTACATTTTTAAAAAAGGAGAGGCTTTAAAAGGGGGAAATTATGTATAATAGTTTGGATTAAATAAAGATAGGAGACACCTATATGAAAATTATTCCATTTTCAGATTTAACAAGTATCATTAAAAAAGGTGATGTTATAGCTCTGGCAGCCTTATCAACGGCTAATTTACCAGCTGAGATATTGAAAACGTTAGTCGAACATAATGATGAAGATCAATCTTTTAAGGATTTTACTTTTATGCTAGCGAATGACATTAGTGATTATCGTGGAGATAGTTATGATTTAGATTCTTTTACTACAAGGGGTATGATTAAGCGATTAATTACAAGCATCATTACGGGTTCACCAGAAACCATCAATGCAATGCGTAATAATGACATTGAAGCATATTATTTACCACAAGGCGTGATGACGACACACTATAGAAATAAAACAGATGCGTCACCAGGCATAATATCTAAAATTGGTCTAAATACTAATGTGGATCCTCGTTACTCAGGAGGTAAAGTCAATACATGCACAACAGAGGATTTAGTGTCATTGATAGAAATTAATCATCAAAAATATTTACAGTATCATTTTCCTGATATTGATATAGCACTATTAAGAGGTACATATGCCGACACAGATGGAAATATTTATATGACTCATGAGGCCCATTTAGGTGAAGGTTATAGTTTGGCAGCTGCAACACATAGGAATAAAGGAAAAGTGATTGTTCAAGTTAAAGATGTTGTAGAAAAAGGCAGCTTTAACCCAAGCGATGTATTTATTCCGGGAAAGCTAGTGGATTATGTAGTGATTAATACAAATCCAAAGCTTCATAGACAGGTCATACAAACACAATATGATCCTGCGCTCTCTGGTCATTATCAAATCGTTAAGATGCGAGAACCATATATAGCTTTAGGTACCCGTAAAGTTATTTTGAGGCGTGCAGCTCAATTTTTACTCGAGGGAGACGTAATCAGTATTGGTTTTGGCATCAATAATGAATTATCCAATGTGTTAGTTGAAGAACAAGTGAATCATCTGGTACAACCAAATATCGATACAGGTGTTTTCGGTGGTTTAATCAGTAGTGGATCACGATTTGGTATGAACTATAATTTGAGCGCCCGTATGAGACACGACATGACATGGGACTTCATTTATAACGGTGGTTTAGATGTAGCGTATCTCAGTTTTGCCGAAGTTGATCAATATGGAAATGTAAATGTTTCAAAGTTTGGAGATAAAATGAATGGCTGTGGTGGCTTTATAGACATCAGCCAAACAGTGCATACCATTGTTTTTTCAGGTTCGATGGTTGTCGGGGGTCAACTATCATATGAAAATAACAAAGTAACTGTGAAGCAAGAGGGGCATACTTCAAAGTTTGTAAAGCATATTGGTAATACGGATTTTAACGCCCGTAACGCATTGGAACTAAAGCAAGAAGTTTATTTTGTAACAGAACGCGCAGTTTTTAGATTAACGTCTAAGGGGTTGGAACTTCTTGAGATTGCACCTGGCTTGGATTTAGAAAAAGATATTTTAGCACATATGGCATTTAGACCTATCATTGCAGATGATATCAAAGTGACCAATAGCGATATTTATCAAGATGAATGGGGAGGATTGTCTCAAGCAATTAAGTCGGAACATCGTATTTAAATAAGGGGGAGAAAAATATGAACTACGACTGGATTAAAACAAGAGCAACGTTTGATGATAATAAAGCCGCAGTGATTGATCCATTCAAAGGCACTGAATGGTCCTATAAAGATTTAAATATTCGTGCAGAGAACTTAGCCAATTATTTACAAGATCAAGGTATTAAACGTGGTGATGTCGTTGGTATATTCACACCTAATGATGTCGCGATATTGGATTTAATGTTTGCTTCATTTAAATTAGGCGCAGTTTACTTGCCAATTAATTGGCGTCTAAAAACACAGGAGATTGATAGTGTTATTACTGATTCAAATGTGAAACTCATTTTCTACGCTGAAAAGCACGTTTCAAGTTTAGAAGGCGTTGCTGACGAATTACTGCACATGGATATAGATTCAAAAGTATATGATGATATTGTGGATCCAACGCAACATCGTCCTTTCAATACTGTAAGTGTTGAAGGAAGCGATTTAGCTTCGTTAATGTATACAAGTGGTACGACGGGGTTGCCTAAAGGTGTTATGTTTTCATATGACTCTTTTGTAAATAATCCAATTAATGTAGCGCTAACTTATAAAATTAATTCGACGTACACAACTATTATTTCAACACCTATGTTCCATGTATTAGGATTTAATGATTTGACGCTACCTTTATTAATGGCTGGTGGCACACTTATACTCCAACGTTACTTTAATGGAGAATCTTTAAATGATTTGATGGCTCAGTACAAACCAAATTATTTAATTCAGATTCCAACGATGTATTATGCCATGTTAGTAGCTGAAAATTTTGACCTGAAAAATTTTGAAAGTATTGATTTCTTAATTCAAGGTGGCTCAGCGCCATTACCAATGGTACAAAAGAAATTTAATAGTATGGGATATTCTATTATTAACGGCTATGGTTTAACTGAAGCACCACTCGTCATGGTTAATACACCAGAAAATGGAGCGCAGAAGCCTGGTAGTATTGGACAACCGGTAATGTTCATGGATATATGCATATTTGATAATAATTTTGAAGAAGTGGAAGTTGGAGAAATTGGTGAACTTGGGGTTCGTGGGAATAACATAACACCTGGTTATTGGAATAAACCAGAAGAAACTGCAAAAACATTTCATGGTGAATATTTCTTAACTGGTGATTTAGCTAAAGTAGATGAAGACGGTGATGTTTATATCGTTGATCGCCGCAAAGAAATGATTATTACTGGTGGCGAGAATGTATTACCTTCCGAAGTTGAAGCGGTATTATCAGAACACCCACTTGTAGCTCAAGGTGTTGTTGTCGGATATGATAGCCCTAAATATGGTGAATCAGTTTCTGCTGCAGTTGTACTTACTGAGGATGACCCAGACTTTGAACGTAAGTTAGATGAACATATGCGAGAGAACATTGCAGGTTATAAAATACCGAGACTATATCTAAAACTGACACATATGCCATTGAACTCTACGTCAAAAGCAGATAAGTTGGAACTTCAGAAATACATGAATGATAAAGCTCAGAAGTTAGCTCAAGATAAAGATGAATTAAAATAATTATTAAGTAAAAAATTTTCGACGAAAATGTAAGCGCAAACATTACAATGGAGGTTTTAATTATGCCAACAAAAGAAGAAACAATCAAAGCACTGTACCCAGAGGATATATTAAGCATCGCAAAAGATTTAACGGAAGGTGAAGTTAAGCTGCTAAAACAGTTGAATGACATGTTAGAAGAAAAATACCGAGATTCAGTCAATGAGCATTGGTTAAATGCTACTGAACCAGAAGATTATTTCGAAGAGTTGGGTAAATTAAATTATTTCAGAAATCCATTACTTTTTGAAGGGCGTGAAGGTGCGCAAACACCAAGCCAAATGTTCCAATTCTTCATGTCTTATACAATAGCAAGATTTGATGTCTCTTTAGCGACATTGTTAGGTGTGCATCAAGGATTAGGTCATAATTCATTTTGGTTTGGTGGTAGTAAAGAACAACAAGCTTACTACTTACCAAAATTACAATCTCATGAATTGCGTACATGTTTCGCACTTACAGAACCAGAGCATGGATCTGATGTTGCAGGTGGGTTAGAAACGACAGCTAAAAGAGAAGGTGATGAATGGATTATCAACGGTGAGAAAAAGTGGATTGGCGGTGCAAATGTAGCCGATGTTATGCCCGTATATGCGGTTGATGTCGATACAGGTAAGCCAAAAGGTTTCATCATTGAACCAAGTCAAGAAGGTGTGGAAATAGAACTATTAGAACATAAAATTGCACTGAGAATTGTTCCTAACGCAAAGATTCGTTTGAAAAATGTAGTCGTTAAAGAGGAAAAACGCTTGCAAAATATCAATTCTTTTAAAGATATTGCGAAAGTCTTGTACTCTACACGTGCTGGTGTGGCTTATATGGCTACAGGTGCTATGGCTGGTGCTTTGAGAGCAACGACGGACTATGTAACAAAACGTAAACAGTTTGGTAAAGAAATTAGCAAGTTCCAGTTAATTCAAGAAAAATTAGCCATGATGCAAGGTAATTTAGCGCAAGCAATGGCTACATGTGCACAGCTTGCTCGTATGCAAGGCAATGGAGAGTATGATGAAGTAGCGACTTCAACTGCGAAAATGATGAACTCATTAAGATTAAGAGAATCTGTAGCTATGGGACGTGGTGTACATGGAGGTAATGGTATTTTAGCAGGAGAATATGATATCGCTAGATTCTTTGCAGATGCTGAAGCTATTTACACTTATGAAGGTACACATGAAGTTAATGCCTTGGTAATTGGAAGAGCAATCACGGGTGACTCAGCATTTATTTAACACACATATCTGTAGTTCAAGAAAAAATTTGGAGGGTTTAGTATGACGATAAGAAAAGCAACAGTATTAGGCGCAGGTACAATGGGCAGTCAAATCGCAGCCCTGCTTGTTAACGCAGGACTAAAAGTAAAACTGTTAGACATTGTGATTGATGAAAATGATCCTAATAAAATTTCAAGAAAAGCATATGAGATTATAACAAATCCTAAACGTCCACAATTATTTGATTTAGCATTTGCATCTAATTTATCTTACGGTAATTTCAATGAAGATTTAGTAGGACAAGATGATGCGGATATTTATATAGAAGCCGTTAAAGAAGAAGTAGAGATTAAACATCAAGTTTGGAATCAAGTGAAAGACGTTGCCAAAAAAGAAGCGATATTTGCGACTAACACGTCAGGAATTCCAATTGAATCAATCGCAAATGTATTTGATACACAAGATAAAGAAAGATTTTTTGGAATGCATTTCTTCAATCCACCACGTATTATGAAATTAGTGGAGGTCATTCCAAATAGCAACACTTCTGATAAAGTTATTGCACGTGTGCAAGCATTTGCTGAAGACGTACTTGGTAAAGGTGTCATTGTTGCAAATGACGTGCCAGGATTTGTTGCTAACCGCGTAGGTACTCAAACGATGAATGACATTATGTATAGAGCTGAACAACAAGGATTTTCTATTACAGAAGTAGATGCATTAACGGGTCGAAGTATTGGGCGTCCTAAGATGGGGACGTATGGTTTATCTGATTTAGTTGGGTTAGATATTGCTTTAGCGGTTATCAAAGGATTGCAAAGTATTCCTGAAGAACAACCTTTCTTCCACGATGTTAAACTATCTGAAAAATTAGTGGAAAATGGTGCATTAGGTAATAAAACTAAACAAGGATTTTATAAAAAAGTAGATAAAAAACGTTATGTGTTTGACCCAGAACAGAATGAATATGTAGCGCCCGAGCAACCACAATTAGAAATTTTAGGTAAATTCAGTAAAGACTTAGCTAATAACTTAGATGTTATCTTTAATGCACAAGATGACGCAGGTGTGTTCTTGTGGGAAACATTAAGAAATAATTTCTATTATTCAGCAGTTAATGTGCCAAAAGCTGCAGAATCCTTTAAAGATATTGATCGCGCATTAGTATGGGGGTTCAATTGGAAACTAGGCGCATTTCAACTATGGGATTTAATGGGATTCGAACGTGTGAAATCACGTATGAAAGAAGAGTTAGGGCAGCTACCAGATTGGATAGAGCAACGTACGGCACCATTCTATAGTGAAGGTGAATCTATCGAACGAATTACACCAGTAGCAGAATATATTGATGAAGAAATTTGGAATAAAGAGGATTCAAATTTATCAGTAGCCAATAAGGATCAACTTTTATTAAAACTACAAAGTAAAAATAATGTAATTTCAAATGGTTTCCTTGATGATTTATTAGATGCAATTAATAAATTAGAAAGCGAAGACTATACGAGCATGGTCATTTATGGTGGTGGAAACAACTTTAGTGTTGGTGCGAACTTATTCCAAATGAAAAAAGCACATGAAGAAGGTCGCGTAGTAGAAGA
The DNA here is from genome assembly GCF_044794325.1 of Staphylococcus pseudoxylosus. NCBI lineage: Bacteria > Bacillati > Bacillota > Bacilli > Caryophanales > Staphylococcaceae > Staphylococcus > Staphylococcus pseudoxylosus. Next base: position 2,825,570 of record NZ_CP085024.1, on the reverse strand, counting down.
AGTTGGCGCAGCAGTTGAACAACTACACCACGTCTTCTCTAGATTGAAATATTCATTGAAACCAGTTGTGACAGCAGTTCACGGTAGAGCCTTAGGCGGTGGTTGTGAATTAGTTTTACATTCACCAATCGTAGTTGCTGCAAGTGAATCTTATATAGGTCTTGTTGAAACAGGGGTTGGCTTGTTACCTGCTGGAGGTGGCCTTGCTGAATTAACAGATAGAGTGCTACGTACGAATCATAAAAATGATGATAAACAAAAATCAATTACGGATATATTGATGCAAATCGGTTTTGCAAAAGTTTCAACTAATGCTTATGAAGCTATCAGATTTGGTTATTTAAGAAACACAGATACAGTAATTTTAAATACTGAGAGACGTGTAGAGGTAGCCTTAAACAGAGCGCGTTATGAAGCAGAAACAAATTATGTACCAACGCCAAAAACACAATATATAGCGTTAGGAAAAGACTTCAAAGCATTAGCTGAAGGCCAGTTAGATGCACAACGTATGGGTCATTTTATCAGTGACTATGATTATGAAATTACGTTGAAAGTGGCAGAAGTATTGTCAGGTGGAGATATTCCACGTAACACTTACGTTAATCAAAGATATTTGCAAAAACTTGAAAAAGAGAGATTTTTAGAACTTTTACAAAACCAAAAAACGTATGACAGAATTTCACACATGTTAGAAAAAGGTAAACCACTACGTAACTAATATCATTAATCAGGATAAGAAAGGGTGAACTTAAATGCGAGATGCATATATTGTTGCTTATGGACGTTCAGCAGCTGGTAAAGCAAAAAATGGTGCAATGGCTCATGAAAGACCAGATGAGGTTGCCGCTAAAGTATTAAAAGGTGTATTAGAAAGAGTTGGAGGTTCATTTGAGCCAAGCATGGTAGAAGATGTAATTGTCGGCAATTCATTCCCAGAAGGCTTGCAAGGTCAGAATATTGCAAGAACGATTGCATTACTTGCAGGTATGCCTAATGAAGTTCCAGGGCAAACGGTGAATCGCTATTGTTCTTCAGGACTTCAAACGATTGCACATGCGGCAAATCAAATTATTGCTGACCAAGCAGATGTCCTTGTCGCTGGTGGTATTGAGCTGATGAGTGCAGTGCCAATGGGTGGTAATGAACCGACGAATAATCCAATACTTCAAGATGAAGATTCTGGTGTTTCTTATCCTATGGGATTGACTGCAGAAATGGTTGCTGAAACATATCATGTTTCAAGAGAGGACCAAGATGCATATGCTGTGCAAAGTCATCAAAGAGCAGCAGCAGCGCAGCAATCAGGCAAATTTGAAGATGAAATTATTCCTATAGAGGTTAATAAGGTGACTTATGATCAAAATGGTCCGGTTATTAGCAAAGAAGTGTTTAAAGATGACGAATTGATTAGACCCGACACAAATAAAGAAGCACTTGCTAAGCTGCGCACGGTGTTTAAGGCTGACGGCACAGTGACTGCAGGGCAATCTGCACCATTAACAGATGGTTCTGGGTTTGTAGTTGTCATGTCTGGAGAAAAAGTTAAGGAATTAGGTGTTAAGCCCATTGCACGCTTTGTAGGGTTCAAAGCTGTTGGTGTAGATCCTAAATTAATGGGGATTGGACCAGCTTACGCAATTCCTGAAGTGTTAAAACAAGCTGACTTAGATGTTAGCGATATAGATTTAGTAGAATTAAATGAAGCTTTTGCATCTCAAACCTTAGCGTCTATGAGAGAAGTGGGATTAGATACTGAGAAGACGAATGTTAATGGTGGAGCAATTGCATTAGGACATCCACTAGGAGCGACAGGTGCCATGCTGGTAGGGAGATTGTTATCAGAAATGAAGAAAAGACCAGATACAAAATATGGTATGGTAACGATGTGTATAGGCGTCGGCATGGGCGCTGCAGGCATCTTCGAATATATAAGGTGAATATAAACAATATAATAATGGCCGGGACATCAATTATCGTGTCTCGGCCATTTCTATTTACATTTTGCATTAATTTACTGTTAAAACAATGGTATAAAGTCATCCTTGAGAGCGTCGTCTTTGTTTTGCAGATTGTATTTCTTTGTTTACTGCTTGATTATCACGTGCCTTACCTAGTCCAAAGTCTGGCATGTTGATATAAATATTTTCATATTGTTTTGATTCTGAATTATAAGTCTCATGGTAGAAACCGACAGCGTCATTCTGCTTTAATGCTTTTGAAATTCTACGCCATGCTTTTAAGTGTTTTGGCATTTTTGAATAAAATAAAAGGTGTTCATTTGACTCTTAATATTGTACTACCATCATCCCACGATATTTAAAAAACATTTCATAAGATAGACAGCCAAAAGACTTGTTTTTTAATAACTCATTGAGCATAGGTGGCATAGCTAAAAGAACGGGTAACCATTTATGGATTTTATACCATTTGTTCACACGAAGACCAATTAAGAATAGTGTAATAGATTCACTTGGTAACACAGTATACCTACCTTTGTTCATTTGTGATCTCACTTCATATAAACGTTGAGTACTGGTGTATTGATGGTCTGACGTTATAATCGTTAAAACTTTATTCTCAATACGAAAACTAATAATATCTTGATGTTTGATATAGTAAATATCATCTTGATATTTTCCGGGGAATAATTTGTTTTGAGATAGTTGTCTCATACAAGCGATAATATCTGGTAGTTGTTCAGTATGTTTGTGACTTTGAATGATGACCTTGCCTTTGGGTAAATCATTATCGTGAATTATTTCTAAATCCATAAATGCACACCTCCTATTGCCATAAATAACCCCAATTTTAACTATGAATACTACATAAATGATATAAGTGGCATGTATTTACGGTTAAGTGGTATTTACCTGCATGTTGTTTTGTTTGCGCATAAAAATAACCTTAGCGTTTGGCTAGCAACCAAACGCTAAGGTTATGCGTTTAACAATTTCTAATTGAAAGTAATAAATTGATGTGCGTGTTGAGACGTGAGTGAATCTGGCCATGTTATATCAAATGCTGTCCAATTGATACCACCATCATCTGAATAATAGACCCCATTATTATTGGCAATATAAAATGTGCCATCTCGTTCGGTGATAGATGAAATCAATGTACCATTTGGGGAAGGTAGCCCTGTAGTTACTTCAGTCCACTCACTGTCTTGTGCTTTATTAATAGTGTAAATGGTTGAAAAGGTGTTGTCTCCATAGTTATGTGCGTTATATGGAGTGTTTGAAGTAGCGATGACAATATTATCTGGATTTTGAGAATTTATCGCTAAACCATAGCCATATCTGTGCTCGATTCCTTCAATCAATGTTGTCCAAGTCTTACCATAATTATCACTTTCAATAAATGTATCACGTCCACCATTTAAGAAAGCATCACCTAATACTCCGTACAATCTATTCGGATAGTCTGGATGGCTCTTTAAGACATGAATATCAATAGGTGTATCTTGGGTTTGTGGTGCTGTCCAATGTTGACCTAAATCTGTAGATTGGATAAAACCACCAGCTTCAATTGTAAGGTTAATGACATTTGGTGATTTGGTATTTGTATCAAACCATTTCACATGATGTGTATGTGGTCTAGGTGGAAAGAACCAGTGTTCTTTACCAGCAATATGACTAAAATCAGTCAGTAATTCGAATGAATCACCCTGATCATTTGAGATGAATAAAGCACTAGGTTCAGTACCTACGAGCACCGAACTATGATGATTGCCTGTATCTATAACTGTAACTGCAGTGATAGCAGTCATGTGAATATCATCATGTTTGAAGGGACTATTGTATGTGAAACGTGTCCCAATAGGGGACCAATTCTGCCCTTTGTCCACACTTTTCCATAAACCACGATCAAAAGTGCCACAATAAAGAGTGTTTTTATCGTTTGGGTCTTGAGCGATTGAAATAACATTCATACCTTCCAATTTTCTTTCAAGTTGAATACCATCATAATCCTTATTTATCAGTATTAATGCATTGTCATAAGTGATTGCGAATTGTGTCATATAATAACCACCTTTTGAAATTTGAGTCTCATTTCATCGTGAATTCAGATTACGTTTATCGGTGTATGCATAGCACTTTTATAGTTAATGATAATTAAAACATGATTGAAGTTAAGTTACTGGTTTAACCGATTAATATACGTCACGTTGGTAACGTTGATTTTTTATCATTTCTGTCAAATAGTCCTCAGCATCTGCTTGATTGTAATTACCTTCTCTTTTAAGAACGTTAATCAGTGATTGATGGACGCCACTTGCCATCTCGTCTTTATTACCACAAAGATAAATAATAGCGCCTTGAGTAATCCATTGATAAAATTCAGCACTATTTTCCTCAATGCGATGTTGAACATAAATTTTATTTTCTGTCTCTCTTGAAAAAGCTAAATCTAATTTACTTAATACTCCTTCATTAAGCCAGCCCTCTAAATCACTTTGATAGAGGAAGTCGTGGTGATAATTTTGATTACCGAAGATGAGCCATTGTGCTCCTTTTAGACCTAAGTGAGCTCTCTCTTGAAGGTAAGCGCGATATGGTGCTATTCCAGTTCCCGCTCCGATCATAATCACTGGTGTATCAGCTTCATAAGGAAATTTGAAATTTGGATTCTTTTTAAGATATACAGATAATTTCTCTCCTATAGGCGTCCGTTCTGCTAGTTGTACAGAACAAACACCAAAACGCTCACGACGATGAGCTTCGTACTTAACAACACGAACTGTAATATCGACACTGGAAGGGTTAACCTGATTACTACTCGCTATAGAATACTCCCTTGGTGGTAATTTTCTTAATAGTTGTGGCAGCATTTGAGGTTCTAAGGATACGGGCGTGAAGTCTTGAATTAAATCAATCACATCTCTGCCATATATATAATTCTGAATCCATTCTGGTTTTTGGACATTTGCATTTAACATTGGGTTGCCAAATAATTCTGCCGCGTTGTGTAAGAGCCCGGGAGTTAATTTAGAAATTTCAAAATCATATAACAATACATCTTTAAGTGAGCGTGGCGCGTCATTGTCGCTAAGTTGCACATTAGTATCGGATTCCCAACCTAATGCTGAGATTAAACTTGAAACCAATGTTAAGTCATTGTGTGGTATAACGACCAAGCTATCTCCAGGTTCGTATGTCTCAGAGTAGCCTTCAAGTGATAATTCCAAGTGATGTACTTCACGAGAAGCTTCCGGTTGTGTGAGTACTTTATTTGTTAAAACTTCTGCTTGAAAAGGATTTGATCGAGAAAATGGCACTTCAGGTTCATCTATAGTAACAGTTTCATCATCTTCATCAATCGTAGCCATATTCGATGATGTTTGAGAAAGCAATTCAAGCATATTTGAAATCCATTGCTCGGCAGTTTCTTCAAAGTCAAAATCACAATCTACACGGTCAGCGATTCTATTTGCACCAAGTTCATCTAGAATATGATCGAAGTCTTTGCCGGCCTGACAAAAATCTGGAAAGTCTTGGTCACCAAGTGCTAATACTGCAAAGTTGACAGTGTCTAGCTGTGGCGCCTCATCACTATGAAGGTAGTCATATAAATCTAAAGCATTAATAGGGGGTTCACCCACACCTTGTGTTGAACAAATGATAAAGAGATGTTCAACTTCGGTTAATGTTTCTTTAGGAAAATCATCCATATCCCATAAATGTGCATTAAAATTATGTTCTTTCAACTTACCTTCAAATGTTTCGGCAATTTCTTCAGCGTTACCTGTTTCTGTACCATATAATATATTAACATCTATAGGTTTCGCTGAATTTACTACAGATGTTGTATCATTTACTTCATCCTCTGTATTGTCTGTTGTGTTTGGTTCTTGTGTTGCTGAAGTGTCGTCTTCAGGCTTTGACGTATTTGGATTGATAAGATAACCACTTAACCAATGTTGCTGTTCTGTCGAAAGCATTGGTAGTAGTTGATTTATGAGCACCAATTGCTCCTTGTTAAAAGGGGTGTTGGTTTGATTAAGTTGCAAAAAAGTCACCTCTATTTATGGTATTTATATAGAAAATAGGTGAAAAGCACCCAAAATAAACTATATTGAATTTTCTTGAATTATAACATTGATTTAATGATTTTAAATGATATGGATTATCATTTGTGTAAAATCAAACTAATGACCTATATGTTTTGTACTATGAAATAAATAAAGAAGAGCCAGAAACCTTATTGTGCCAAAAAGATTTTTGACCCACAAACAGGTAAATATAACTAGGAATACAAATAATTGATTTAAAATATTTACTAAGCTGAAATGATACATAATGATTATGAAAACCAATAAGGATAATCTCTTGAGTTAATGAATCATTAATTGCGTGTTGATATATTAATAAAGGCCCGAGACATATATGCCCCGGACCTTGTATATGAGTGGTACTAATCTTATGTTTTAAGTTTAAGATTTTATCGCAAATGCTCGAACAGGGAATCCTGGTGCATCTTTTGGTTTGGGACTCATAGCATAAATGATTGCCCCTCGACTAGGTAACTGATCTAAATTGGTTAGTAGCTCAACTTGGTAGGTGTCTTGACCTAATACGTAACGCTCGCCTACAATGTCACCATTTTTTGCAATATCTACCGAGGCATCTGTATCGAAAGTTTCATGACCAACAGCTTTAACTTTACGTTCTTCAAGTAAATACTTCAAAGCGTCTAGCCCCCAACCTGGTAAATGTTGGTTGCCATCGGAGTCTTTATTTTCAAAGGCTTCGATATTTGGCCAACGTTTTGACCAATCACTGCGAAAGGCCACAAATGTCTCAGGTTCAATTGTACCGTGCTCAGCTTCCCATTGTTCAATGTGACTACGCGTTAAAATAAAATCTGCATCTTCCGCTACATCTTGTGAAAAATCTAAAACTACAAGTGGTAGGGCCAATTCTTTTAAAGTTAATTCATGCAAATAACGTGTATTTTCTACAAAGTGAATAGGAGCGTCGATATGTGTTCCATACTGACTTACAATATTCCAGTTTTGAACATAAAAGCCATCATCTGAAACATTGAAAAGTGTTGAGACTTTGGCACGTTCAAATTCACTGAAACAAGGAATAGTTTCATCAAAGGTGTGGGTCAAGTCGACCCACGTTGATGATTTTAATTGTTCTAATTGCTTCCATAAAGGATAACTCATTGGTATCACCTATAAGATTGATAATTAAACAGTTGCAGTATTTTTTGATTTACGTAATTTATCAACGGAATTTACTAACACGCTAAGTGCTTCTTTAACTTCATCTTCTTTACGTGTTTTCAAACCACAGTCAGGGTTTACCCAGAAGAGCGAACGATCAATTTCTTGTAAAGCACGGTTAATTGCTTCTGTAATTTCTGATTCAGTTGGAATACGTGGACTATGAATATCATATACCCCTAAACCGATACCTAAATCGTATGTGATGTCTTCAAAGTCTTGAATTAAATCACCATGGCTACGTGATGTTTCAATAGAAATAACATCTGCGTCTAAGTCGTAAATTGCATGAATGATTTGACCAAACTGAGAATAACACATATGTGTATGAATTTGTGTTTCATCAGCGACTGAAGATGTTGACAGTTTGAATGAACGAACTGCTTTATCTAAATAGTCTGCATGATACTCTGAACGAAGTGGCAAGCCTTCTCTTAAAGCAGGTTCATCAACTTGAATGATTTGAATACCTTCATTCTCAAGCGCTAATACTTCTTCATTAATTGCTAATGCGATTTGATCTTGAACCTCTTCACGTGGCAAATCAACACGTTCAAATGACCAGTTTAAAATAGTGACAGGGCCAGTTAACATACCTTTAACTGGTTTGTCTGTTAAACTTTGCGCATATAGTGTTTCTTTGACCGTAAGTGGTTCTGTCCATTTTACATCTCCATAAATAACTGGTGGCTTAACCGCACGTGAACCGTATGATTGTACCCAACCGTATTTCGTTACTAAGAAACCTTGTAGTTTTTCACCAAAGAATTCTACCATATCATTACGTTCAAATTCACCATGTACAAGTACATCTAGACCAATGTCTTCTTGAATTTTAATCCAACGAGCAATCTCATTTTTTAAGAAATCTTTGTATGCTGCATCTGTGATACGACTGTTTTTCCAATCTGCGCGATACTTACGAACCTCTTGGGATTGTGGGAAAGAACCAATAGTCGTTGTTGGTAAATCTGGTAAATTAAGTCGGGCGTCTTGTGCTTTTTTACGCTCTTTAAAAGCTGATTGTCTTGAAGTACGTACACTATCGAAATCGTATTCAAGATTTTTAAATGATTGGTTTTGGAAACGTTCATAACGTGCCTTCAACTCATTATATTTTGAATCATCGCTATCATTGAATAAGCGTCTGAGTGCATCTAATTCATCTAATTTTTCGGTAGCGAAGCTCAAACCTTCAGCGATTGAAGTATCTAGTGTTTCATCATCCAGTGACACAGGAACGTGTAATAGTGAAGATGAAGGTTGGATGACAAGGTCATTTGAATATGTTTGTAGCGTTTCAATTAGTTCTTTTTTAGCTTCGATATCAGCAGCCCAAACGTTACGGCCATCGATAATGCCTGCGTAAAGTGTTTTAGAGTTGTCTAAATCTCCTGCTTTAATTTGTTGTAGATTAAATCCATTGTCATGTACGAAATCTAAACCTAATCCTTTAACAGGGAGACCGCTTAAGAATTTTAAGTTAACACGTTCGAAATAAGTTTGTATTACTAAATGTTCACCTAAACCAGCATCAGCGAAATAATCATATGCGGCTTGTGTGATAGTTTCATATTCCGAGCTATCGTCGGTAACTAATGCCGGTTCATCTATTTGGATATATTCAGCACCAGCGTCAATTAACGATTGTAGAACTTCTTTATATAATGGTAAAAGCGTATTTACTTTTTCTTCAAATGACTGCGTGCCACCTTTAGATAATTTAACAAATGTAATTGGGCCTACAATAACTGGGTGCGCAGTTACATTAAGTGATTGTGCATAGTTAAAACGTTCAAGTAACACGTTTTTATTTAATTTAGGTTCAGCATGATCCCATTCTGGAACGATATAGTGATAGTTTGTGTTGAACCATTTGATTAATGCACTCGCAACATGTTCTTTATTACCTCTGGCAATATCGAATAATAAATCATCATCTACGTCTTTACCTTGAAAGCGTTCAGGGATGATATTAAAGAGTAACGATGTATCAAGAATATGGTCATATAATGAGAAATCTCCAACGGGAATACTAGATAAATTGTAATTTTTTTGGAGTAATAAGTTCTCTTTGTGTAAATCTGTTAATTGTTGATGAAGCGTTTCTAAATCATATTTATTTGACCAGTATCCTTCGATTGCTTTCTTCCATTCTCTTTTTCTACCTAACCTTGGAAAACCTAAATTTGATGTTTTAATTGTCATAATATTGCCTCCTGTTTAGTTGAAGTAATTGTTTTTGAATAGTTTGCAAGTTCTAATGTGTAATCGACTTTTTGGAATGGTGTAATTAAATACAAGCCATTGAAATACTCGTGTACCGTGTCAATCAAATCCTTTGAAAGTTTTAGACTTAAAGCCTTTGTTTTGGCTTTATCATCTTTGACTGCTTCAAATTGTTCTAATATGTCTTCGGATAATTTAATGCCAGGTACTTCGTTGTGTAAGAATAATGCGTTGTTATAACTTGTAACAGGCATTATACCTATAAAGAAAGGGACGTCTAAGTGCTTCGTCGCTTCATAAACTTCTTTGATTTTTTCTTTGCTATAGACCGGCTGTGTTATAAAGTAGTGCATGCCACTCTCTAACTTTTTCTCTAAGCGTCTAACTGCACCGTCTAACTTTCTTACATTTGGATCAAAAGCACCTGCGATGTTGAAGTTTGTCTTTGTCTTCAGCGCATCACCATCAGTGTTAATACCTTGATTAAAACGTAAGGCAATTTCGGTTAGCCCTTTAGAATTCACATCATAGACATTGGTTGCCCCTGGTAAATGGCCAATCTTTGAAGGGTCACCAGTAATTGTTAAAATTTCGTTGATATCTAGTAATGATAATCCTAATAGATGTGACTGCAATCCGATGAGATTGCGGTCACGACAAGTGATATGCACCAATGGTTCGATATCATAATGCTGTTTAATAATGCTTGCAGCAGCAACATTGCTAATGCGTACCGTTGCTAACGAATTATCCGCTAAAGTGACGGCGTCAATCTTTGCATCATCAAGTTTTTTGATATTTCTGAAAAAGGTTTCTGTGTCAAGGTGCTTCGGCGTATCCAGCTCCACGATGATAGTAGGGCGATTTTCAACTTTTGACGTAAGGTTTTGTTTTTTGGGTTCTTTTTCTGTGTTATTGATATATTTTGTAATCGGTATAACATCTTTTTTAGTAACAGGGTTTAAACCAGCTACGGATGATTTAATATATTGAATATGTTCAGGTGTTGTGCCACAACAACCACCAATAAGTCTGACACCTTCATTAATCAATTGTTCAGCCACCTTACCGAAATAAGATGCATTATCACTATATTTAAATTGGCTATTTTCAATATCTAGCAAGCTTGCATTTGGGTAACAAGATAAATATGCACCTTCTGGTAATTCGATGTGTGAAAAGGATTGCTGCATATGATGTGGCCCATGGTGACAGTTTAATCCGACAATATCTGCACCACTTGCTGTTACTTGTTGTAGTGCGTGATTGATTTCAGTACCATCCCTTAAATAATTTGTATTTAAAGCAGTCAATTGAGCGATAATTGGAATATCGTATTTACGTTTTGTAGCCTCAATAATATTGGTAAGTTCTTGCAAATCATAATAGGTTTCAAAGAGAATGCCATCTACACCAGCATTAACTAAGGTTTCTACTTGGATTTCAGTGTGATATTGAATAGAGGATAACTCTAAGTCTTCTTGTTTAATACCTCTAAAACCACCTACAGTCCCTAAAATAAAAGTATCGTCATTTGCTGCTTTTTTGGCAATTTGTACTGCTGCTTGGTGAATGTCTTTCACTCTATGTTCTAAACCAAAAACTTTTAATTTTTCAAAATTTGCGCCATACGTATTGGTTTGAATAATATCTGCGCCAGCTTCAATATAGGTGCGGTGAATGCGTTCAACTTTATCGGGATGATTTAAGTTATATGCTTCAGGGCAAGTGTCAAGACCTTCAGAGTAAAGGATTGTACCGATAGCACCATCAGCTACTAATATGTTGGATTTTAGTTTGTCGAGTAGTTGACTCATTGAAAGCCTCCTTAAATGCGTAATTTAAATCTGAAATCAATTCGTCGGCTGATTCTAATCCGACACTCAATCTAAATAAACCAAACGTGATATTACGTTCTTCACGTACAGCTTTAGGTACAGCTGCATGTGACATCGTAGCTGGGTGAGAGAGGATTGTTTCAACGCCTCCTAAACTCACTGAAACTAAAGGTAATGATAAGGCATCGACAAATGCTTGTGCTTTTGTCTCATCTTTCAATCTAAACCCTAATACAGCGCCACCATGACGGGATTGAGACAAGTGTAGCTCGCTATTTCCTGGGTAATAGACTTCTGAGATTTCCTCACATTGTGCTAAGAAGTCATAGATTTGTTTGGTATTTTCAACAGATTGTTGAAAGCGTACAGGTAAAGTCTTTAAATGTTTAGCCAGTGTCCAACTATCTTGTGCAGATAACGCATTACCAGTGCCATTTTGCAATAGGTAAAGTGCGTCAGCGAGTGCTTGATTGTTTGTAACAGCTACGCCAGCAATAATATCACTATGGCCTCCTAAGAATTTAGTGGCACTATGAACAACAACATCTGCGCCAAGCGCTAATGGTGATTGCCCAAGTGGTGTCATAAAGGTGTTGTCTACAGCGAGTAAGAGATTGTTATCTCTGGCGATATCTGCTGCGCCTCGAATATCTGTAATTTTAAATAACGGATTCGATGGTGTTTCAATATATATTAATTGCGTATTGTCTTGAATCGCATTTTCAATTTCTTTTAAGTGAGTTGTATCTACAGTTGAAAATTCAATGTTAAAGCGTGTTAATATTTGCTCAGTCAATCTAAAAGTACCACCATATACATCGTCTGGTAGAATGACATGATCACCAGCGTTTAATGTGAGTAACACTGCTGAAATTGCTGCAATACCAGATGCGTATGCAAAGGCGTGACTGCCACCTTCCAGCTTAGCTAGTTTTTCTTCTAAAAGGGCACGGTTTGGATTGCCACTTCTAGCATAGTCATATTGCGCATCGCCACCTAGAACTTGTTGATGAAATGTTGAAGAATCGTATAAAGGAGGATTTGCTGAATTATAATCAATCCCTCTATGTGCATCGAATATTACTTCTGTTTCTTTTGATAAACTCATAAAATCACTCCTTGTTTAGATTTTTCTAATGCTTGAATAATATCTTGTTCAATATCTTCATAGTTCTCAATGCCAATGGATAATCTTAAAAGATATTCGTCTATACCGCGCTTATCTTTTTCTTCATCTGGCATATCCACATGTGTTTGTGTATATGGGAAAGTAATAAATGTTTCAGTACCACCTAAGCTTTCAGCGAAAATACAAACCTCTAAGTGTTCTAAAAATTTATCAGCTTTATAATCTTTGTTCAGTCTCAAACTCAACATACCAGTACGTCCACTGTAGAGTACTTGATCAATGGCTTCTAACTGATTACATCGTTCGGCAAGTAATTTAGCATTATATTCAGAACGATCCATTCTTAAATGTAGCGTTTTTAATCCACGTTGTAATAGATAACTATCGAAAGGTGATAGCGTTGCGCCTATCATGTTGTGTAATTGTCCTAGTTGTTCAGCAAGTTGTTCATCTTTTACAGTTACGACGCCTGCGAGTACATCGTTATGGCCTCCGATATATTTTGTTGCCGAATGTAAAACGATATCTGCACCTTCTTCAAGTGGTGTTGAAAGATATGGTGTTAAAAACGTGTTATCTATGATAGATAGTAGATTGAATTTTTTACTTAAAATGTAATATGGATCAATATCAACTTCTATCATTTGCGGATTAGAAATCGGTTCGATAAAAAGTGCTTTTGTATTTTCTGTAATACTTTGCTCTACTTCTTCATAATTTAGGAAATCAACATATTTGAAATGTATACCGTATTGCTGCTCATAAAAATCAAAAAGTCTAAAAGTACCACCATATAAGTCGAAAGAAACTAAAATTTCATCGCCAGATTTGAATAAGTTACAAATTAGTTGTATGGCAGACATACCACTGGATGTTGCAAATGAAGCAGTACCTCTTTCAAGTTTTGCAAATGCTTCTTCAAATGCTGAACGTGTAGGATTTTTAGTTCTTGTATAGTCATATCCTGTTGACGCCCCGAGCTTAGGGTGTTGATAGGCTGTAGATAAGTATATTGGATTAGCGATTGCACCTGTATGATCTTGAGAAAGTGCAATCTGTGCGAATTCAGTATTTTTCATAATTGTTAACCTCCTTGTTAAAATAAAAAAAGCTTCCGTCCTTTAAACCCGAATAATTCGGATATAAAGGACGAAAGCTTAGCTCGCGGTACCACCTTTGTTTGCTACTTTATCACTAAAGTAACCTTATCCAGTACGCCAAATTGTTGAATGATTAGCGTTGTCTGAATCATGACATCGTATTTTCAATAAAAAATAAAAACCCATCTTATGTTGGAATAAAATGAGTATTAACGAAATATACGACGTGTGGAAAAATCCAGTACGCCATTTAACAAAATGTTAATACTGTATCGCTATAACGGGCGATCCCGTTGATACCTCATATTGGCACCAACACTCAAAGGCCATTTTCAAACTTTCTTTCCGTGTCTTCTTTCAGCGTATCAAAGACTCTCTGTGTCAGTAGTGTAAGTTTTACTTTCCTTGTTACTGTGTGTGAAATATGTCATTTACGAATTTGATATACCCAAGATTACACATTAAAATTACATTTGTCAACAACTTTTCTGAAAATTTAGATTAAAACAAATATTGCTATCTGTATTTTACGGTATTGGAGTGATGATATAATAAGTGTATGAACACATGAATCATTTTTTGATAGTGATAAGGGAAGTAGGTGTTTGAAAATCGAAAATGAACAAGACCAAAGGTTAACTTTAGAAGCAAATGCACAAGTTCAAAATATAAAAATTCAAGATATTAAAGCTAATCCATATCAACCGCGTAAAACATTTGATGAGGAACGTTTAAAAGATCTTGCTGAATCTATTAAATTACACGGTATCCTTCAACCAATCGTGTTAAGAAAAACAATTGCTGGTTATCATATCGTTGTAGGTGAAAGACGTTTCAGAGCTGCAAGTATTGCGGGTTTAGGAGAAGTTCCTGCAATCGTAAAATCACTAACAGACGAAGATATGATGGAACTAGCTATTATAGAAAATTTACAACGTGAAGATTTAAATGCAATTGAAGAAGCAGAAAGTTATCGTAAATTAATGGATGATTTAAATCTAACACAACAAGCAGTTGCACAGCGTCTAAGTAAATCAAGACCTTATATCGCAAATATGTTGCGCTTGTTACACTTGCCTAAATCAGTTTCTAATATGGTGAAAAATGGTTCGCTATCTGGTGCACATGGACGCACTTTATTGATTGTTAAAGATACTCAAAAAATGCAACGAATTGCTAAGAAAGCTCACCAGGAGTCTTGGAGTGTAAGAGAGTTAGAGCAATATGTAACTACACATTTCAGTGACAAAAAAGAGCAAGAAACTGAAAGCTCAAAGGCCACTAAACCAAAATTTATTCGCCAACAAGAGCGACAACTAAAAGAGCAGTACGGGTCAAATGTAGCGATATCTACAAACAAGACTAAAGGTCAAATTACTTTTGAATTTAAATCTGAAGCAGAATTTAAACGTTTAATACATCAATTGAATGACAAATACAACAATGACTAATGATCACACTAAATATGTAGAGTATAAATATTGAATTTGCGCTTAGAATCTGAGGTAGAAATTATTTTAGAGGAATATGATTTCTGCCAGTTTCTTTTTTCAGTAATACAATTTTAAACATGACATTTATAGATAATATGACGATTATGAGTTGTCAGTTAGTTTTCATTCATTTCATCAACTATCCCCCCTTAAAATTATAAGCTCAATTGGATTTAGGATTATTAAAATTTCATATTGTGTTAATAAAACATTAGTTAAATATTATAATCATTTTCGTTTTGACAAATTAATTAAAAATAAAAAAAGTTACAGATTTATGAATATAGCATGTGATGATTCTGTGAATTTAATTTTATAATATTGAATAGTCATTTAACGTTAGATAATAATGTGAATGTAAAACTAAATAGGAGGGGTCAAATGTTAAGCGAGACAGAAATTCAAACAATCAAGGAAACCGTGCCATTACTTAAAGAAAAAGGGCAAGATATTACTGCAGTTTTTTATAAAAGATTATTTGAGGAACACCCAGAATTGAAAAATGTATTTAATCAAACGAATCAAAAAAGAGGACTACAATCTTCAGCTTTAGCAATGGCTGTAGTTGCTGCAGCAGACAACATTGAAGACTTAACGCCAATTGTTCCAGCAATTATGCCAGTTGTGTATAAACATTGTGCATTACAAGTTAAACCTGAACATTATCCAATTGTCGGTGAAAATTTAATTTGGGCTATTGAAGAAGTAACTGGATTGAAAGATGAAGATCCAATTATTCAAGCATGGGTGAAAGCATATGATGAAATTGCTGATGCATTTATTGGTTTAGAAAAAGAAGTATATAACCAAATGGCATGGGAAGGTTTTAAACCGTTTGAAGTTACACAAATTACGAGGGAAACAGAATTAATTAAATCATTTACTGTTAAATCTGACGAAATAGATTTGAGCCAATTTATACCTGGACAGTACATCACTGTAAATATTTCTAGCGATAAATTACCGTATCAAGCTAAAAGACATTATTCTATTGTCGATGGTGGCACTGATTTCTTAACTTTTGGTGTCAGAAGAGATGTGACTGAAACACATGAAGGTGAAGTATCAACGATTTTACACGATGAAGTGGCTGTTGGCGACACATTAACGCTATCTGCACCCGTCGGTGGTTTTAGATTAGAAAATAAATCAAATAAACAACTGTTTTTAGGTTCTGGTGTAGGAGTCACACCACTTGTTTCTATGTATGATAAAGTAGTAGAGGTTGGGACACCTGCAATATTTTTACAATCAACATCAAATGCAGAAAATGTAGCGTTTGAAGAAAAATTGAATCAAATAACTGAGCAGTCAGAAAATGCTTATTTTATTAAGCATTTTCGTGATAGTGATGGCTTTATTGAGACAGAACAATTGAGTCGGTATGTAGACGAAAACACTGAGGTATACGTGTGTGGAGGTAATTCATTCCTGAAAGCGATGATCGCTGAATTACAATCACTGAATATTCCAATGAATCATGTCCATTATGAAACGTTCATACCGAGATTGAGCTTTTCGGTCTAATAAACATGTATATAGAATAAAAAAATTACTAAATACCAACAAGCATTTATATGTTTGTTGGTATTTTTTGCTTTTAAATTAGAATTATTATAAAAATTTAAAAAATTTTTCAAAAAATTTAGAAATGCTATAAAAACGCATGTTTGAGCGGATATAGTAATCATTAGATTATTATAATTGTTTTTTTAAAATGATTATTAAAAACCGTTTTAAATAAGCGTTTGTAGCGCTTTCATTGAGTGGAATTAGCAGAAGTTTAACAATTTTAATTATTAAAAAGTGAACTTGACATAAAAAAATTCAGTGAGTAAAGTGTTTAACATAATTATTTTCGAATAATTCTAAAAAAATAAATATAACGTGAACTTTTAATCAAAGCACATTAAAAGAAAAGGGGATGACCCATTCATGTCAGAAGCAAAAATTACGTATGAGAACTTTAAGCCAAACGCTTTTGATACATTAGATATCACAGACGAAACAAAAGGCGCTCGTGAAGTAATCTCATGGGCATACGAAACATATGGTGACTCTATTATATATTCATGTAGCTTTGGGGCTGAAGGTATGATTTTAATTGATTTAATTTACAGCGTAAAAAAAGATGCTGAAATTGTATTCTTAGATACAAACCTTCATTTCCAAGAAACATATGATTTAATAGACCGTGTGAAAGCACGTTATCCAGAATTGAATATAAAACTTAAACAGCCAGATCTTACTTTAGAAGAACAGGCCGATCAATTTAACCCAGCACTCTGGAAGAACGATCCAAATCAATGTTGTTACATTCGTAAAATTAAACCACTAGAAGAAGTGTTGTCTGGTGCGACAGCTTGGGTTTCAGGATTAAGAAGAGAGCAATCACCAAGTCGTCAGTCTACTAATTTTATTAATAAGGATGAGCGATTTAAGTCTGTTAAAGTGTGTCCACTGATCCATTGGACATGGGATGATGTATGGGCATATATTAAAAAATATGATTTACATTATAACGAATTACATGATTTTAATTATCCGAGTATTGGTTGTATCCCGTGTACAGCCGCGGTTTCAGGATCAGGAGATTCAAGAGCAGGTAGATGGAGTAATTCTACTAAAACAGAATGTGGTCTTCATACCACGAATAAACCATAACTTAAATTAGAAAAATTTTTACCCTAATACCTTAGTATTCGTATCGGGTATATAATGAATTGAGTCGTTAAATATTGAATCATTTTAAAATATTTCCAGATTAATTAATATTTGTATATTAATTAAAAATAATGGGGAGAATTTAAAAATTCATAAGTTTTAAAAATAAAATTGAGGTGAACGCATTGTGAATTTATCAGTATCAAATAGCCCTTTTGACGCCGAACAGGCAGCGCAATTAAATCAAATTTTTCAAACATTAACAGCAGAACAACAAATTTGGCTAAGTGGCTATCTCACGGCACAACAAGCAACACAAGAATCAGCCTCTGAAGTGCCACAACAAGTAGCAGCATATGTATTGAATTCTGAATCAGAAGCGGAAATAAATAACCGTCACATCACTGTCGTCTATGGTTCTGAAACAGGTAATGCACAGAGTTTAGCAGAAATATTTGCTGACCGACTTGTTGAACAAAATCATACCGTGAAATTAACAGCGATGGACGAATTTAAACCAAAAGAATTGAAAAAAGTAGAGGATCTATTTGTCATTACTGCAACGCATGGTGAAGGTGATCCTCCAGATAATGCACTTACATTCCATGAATTTATACATAGTCGTAAGGCACCGAAATTAGAAAATGTAAGGTACTCAGTATTAGCTTTAGGTGATGAATCGTATGAATATTTTTGCCAAACTGGTAAGGATTTTGATGCGAGGTTACAAGAGTTAGGCGCTGAACAATTAGCTGAAAGACAAGATTGTGATTTAGATTTTGATGAATTAGCCGAAAAATGGATGAATACGAATATTGAATTAATCAACCAATCTTCTGGTAACGAACCAACAGTAACATCCACTGAAACAGTGCAATCAGCAAAAGAAAAACGTTATACCAAAGCGAATCCATATCAAGCGGAAGTGCTAGAAAATATTAACCTCAATGGTAGAGGATCTAACAAAGAAGTTAGACACATTGAGTTGTTGTTAGACAATTATGGAGAATCATTTGAACCTGGAGACTGCGTCGTAGTCTTACCTCAAAACGATCCAGAAATAGTGTCATCATTAATCGAGACATTAGACTGGGATAAAGAGACAGAAGTAAATATTAATGACGATGGTGATACATTAACTTTAGAAAAAGCATTAACAGAACACTTTGAAGTTACAAAATTAACGAAGCCATTATTACAAAAAGCAGCTGAGTTATTTGGTAATACCGAATTACTTGCACATATAGAAGATGCTGAGTGGATACAACAATACATTGATGGCCGTGATGTTATCGACTTATTAAATGCATTCCCAGCAGAAAATTTAAGTCCTGACAACTTATATAAATTTTTAAGAAAATTACCACCAAGAGAATATTCTATAGCAAGTAGTTACGAAGCAACACCTGATGAGGTTCATATAACTGTGGGCGCAGTTAGATATGAAGCACATGAACGTGCTCGTAATGGTGTGTGTTCTGTACAATTAGCTGAACGCGTAAAACCGGGAGATACCATTCCAATATATTTAAAGAAAAACCCAAATTTCAAATTCCCATTTGATGAAACAACACCTGTAATCATGATTGGTCCTGGTACAGGCGTAGCGCCGTTTAGATCATATTTACAAGAGCGTGAAGAATTGGGATTATCTGGAAATACATGGCTATTCTTTGGTGAACAATATTTCACAACCGACTTTTTATATCAAACGGAATGGCAAGCATGGTTAAAAGACGAAACATTATCCAAATTAGATGTGGCATTTTCACGTGATACTGATGAAAAAGTATATGTTCAACACCGCATCGCAGAGAAGAGCGAAACGTTTTATCAGTGGTTGATAGATGGCGCTGCCCTATATGTTTGTGGTGACGAAAAAAATATGGCAAAAGATGTACATGAAACCATACGTTATGTTTTAGAACAAGAAGGTGGCATGTCTGAAACAGATGCAGAAGCGTATCTTACTCAAATGAAAAAAGACAAACGTTATCAAAGAGATGTTTATTAAGAGAGGGATGATGATATGGCTGAAACAAAAGTGAATTTTTCAGACAAACTCGATGAAATGGAACGTATTAAAACAGATAGTGATTATCTTCGTGGCTCGATTGTCGAAGGTTTAGCAGATAGAGTGACAGGTGCAATCGCTGAAGAAGACACGAAACTATTAAAATTCCATGGTAGTTATATGCAAGACGATAGAGATATTCGTGATGAACGTAGAAAACAAAAGTTAGAACCTGCTTATAGTTTTATGATTAGAGTGCGTGCGCCAGGCGGTGCTTCGACAGCAGATCAATGGATTGCGATGGATGATATCGCAAACACATATGCGAATAACACAATAAAATTAACAACAAGACAAGCATTTCAATTTCATGGCATCTTAAAACGTAACTTAAAACAAACGATGAAAGATATCAATCAATCGTTACTTGATACACTCGCAGCATGTGGAGACGTTAATCGTAACGTGATGTGCAACCCTAATCCCTACCAATCTGATGTGCATAGTGAAGTTAATCAAATCGCAAGCGATATTAGTCGACACCTTTCACCTAAGACACAGGCATATCATGAGATTTGGTTAGATGGTGAAAAAGTATTGGATACAAGTGATGAAGAGCCAGAGCCAATCTACGGTAAAACATATCTTCCACGTAAATTTAAGATTGGTATCGCGGTACCACCATCAAATGATATAGATGTGTACTCTCAAGATATTGGCTTGATTGCCATTTTAGAAAACGATGAACTTGTTGGATTCAATATCACTGTAGGCGGTGGTATGGGCATGAAACATGGTGATACTGCCACATATCCACAAGTTGGACGTCTTATCGGATATTTCCCGAAAGAAGAAGTCGTAGATGTCTGTGAAAAAATATTAACCGTTCAAAGAGATTATGGTAATCGGGAAGTACGTACGAATGCCCGCTTTAAATATACGGTAGATAGACTTGGTGTTGATTGGATCAAGAATGAGATCAATAACCGTTTAGGCTGGAAATTAGAAGAGTCACGTCCATATCACTTTGATGACAATGGTGATCGCTATGGTTGGACAGAAGGCAGTGGCCAATGGCACTATACATTATTTGTTCAAAATGGGCGCGTCAAAGACACTGAAGAATATAAATTAAAAACTGCATTAAGAAACATAGCAGAAATTCATACAGGTGATTTTAGGTTAACGCCTAACCAGAACTTAGTCATTGCTAATGTGTCTGCAGATAAAAAACCCGAAATCGAAAAAATTATCGCTGAGTATGGCATTACAGATGGTGAAAATTATACAGGTTTGAGACGAAATTCTATGGCTTGTGTGGCATTCCCAACATGTGGTCTAGCCATGGCAGAATCAGAAAGATATCTACCTTCACTCATTAGTAAAATTGAAAACTTACTTGATGAAGCGGGATTAAACGAAGAAGAAATTACGATTAGAATGACTGGATGTCCGAATGGTTGTGCGAGACCAGCATTAGCAGAAATTGCTTTTATTGGTAAAGGTCCAGGCAAATATAATATGTATTTGGGTGGCGGATTTACAGGCGATAGATTAAATAAAATCTACAAAGAAAATATTGGTGAAGCCGAAATATTAGAAAGTTTAAAACCAATACTAATCCAATATGCAAAAGAAAGAACTGAAGGAGAGCATTTCGGAGATTTCGTTGTACGTGCAGGAATTGTTGAAGAAGTAAGAGATGGACAGACGTTCCATAGTTAAAATTTGAGAAAGTGGTGACAGGATGGGCAAAGTATTTTTAGTAGGCGCAGGGCCTGGAGATCCTGATCTGATTACAGTCAAAGGATTAAAAGCAATTGAACAAGCAGATGTAATCTTGTATGACCGATTAGTGAATAAAGAATTGTTAAATCATGCATCACCCACAGCAAAATTTATGTACTGTGGTAAAGATCCTAATCGCCATTCGTTGCCACAAGAAGACACGAATAAATTACTCGTGAATTTAGCCAAAAAAGGACAAGTAGTAACAAGGTTAAAAGGTGGCGATCCTTTTATCTTTGGTAGAGGTGGAGAAGAAGCGGAAATATTAGCTGAGCACCATGTTCCATTTGAAATTGTCCCTGGCATAACTTCTGGCGTAGCGGCACCAGCATACGCAGGTATTCCAGTAACACATCGTGACTATAGTTCATCCGTAGCATTTGTTACAGGTGTTATTAATAAAAATATAGATAAAGATAGTTATTGGAAGCACCTTGCCCTAGGGCCAGAAACACTATGTATTTATATGGGTGTTAAAAAATTACCTGAAATTAGTGAGTTGTTAATCAAACATGGCCGCGCTGCTGATACCCCTGTTGCTCTAGTACGTTTAGGAACGTCAGAATTTCAAAAAACTGTGGTAGGGACGTTATCAAATATTGTCGAAGTTGCAAAAGACATTGAAAACCCTGCAATGATTGTTGTCGGTGAAGTAGTCAAATTAAGAGAGCGCATTAGCTGGTTTGAAGAGATGCCAGTTGAATCAGCAGTAGCGAAACTAACATATCAATAACATGGCACCAGTGTTATTGAGCGCGCTAGAAACGGAGGGGTAAGTATGCGAGGCGTCTTATATGTAAGTCACGGTAGTAGAGTACCCGATGCTGTCAATGAAGCTAAAGCATTTATTGATTTAGTAAAAGAACAAGTTGATGTGGCCCTGCAAGAGACCTGTTTTTTAGAATTAACAAGCCCAGACTTATCACAGGGCTTCCAACGCTTAGTTGATAAAGGGGCAACTGAAATTTCAGTGATACCTGTATTGCTATTAAGTGCTGGTCACTATTTCAAGGACATTCCAACAGAAATTGAACGTAATCAACAAAAACATCCCAACGTCCATGTTACTTATGGTGAACCTTTAGGCGTGCAACCAAGATTGACTGAAATTTTAAAACAGAGGATTGAAACATCAGGTGTTACGCCAAAAGACGATGCCAAAGTGCTCATCATTGGTAGAGGTAGTTATAACCCACAAACTCAAATAGATGTAGAGACAATTAAGTCCCAATTGCGAGAGCAAACTGGATTTAGTGATATCGAAACATGTTATTTAGCTGCTTGTAAGCCTTCCTTTGAAGAAGCTTTGCATGATGCTGTCCATTCAGAATGTTCACAAATCTACATTGTGCCTTATATATGGTTTACAGGCATATTAGATCAACAGATTTCTAAGAAAGTTGTTGAATATGGAGATGCCAAAGAGATTATACTCTGTAAACGATTAGGTAATCATAAACATTTGCAAGATGCATTAAAAGAACGTGTTGAAGAGACTTTTGAATATGTGACTCAGTAATTCAATCTAAGAAGGAAGTGATGTTATGCCGTTTATACCACTTATGATAGATATTTCTAAAAAGCACATTGTTGTTGTTGGTGGTGGCAAAGTGGCTGAACGTAGAGTTAGTACTTTAGTACATTATGCGACAGACATTCACATCATTAGCCCAACGATTTCCGAGAATTTACGCCATATGATTGATCAAGACGGCGTACATTGGCATGCAAAATCATTCGAAGCAAAAGATATAAAACAGGCGGATTTAATCATTGCTGCAACCAATAGTAGTGAGGTTAACCAACAAATTCTAGCTTCAAAATCTCAACATGCATTTATCAATATGACATCAGTTGCTGAGGAAGGTGATATTGTATTTCCAAGTATATTGCGTCGAGGGAAGTTGACACTGAGTATTTCTACCAATGGTGCTAGCCCTAAGCTAACAGCACAAATTTTATCAGAATTCAAAGAACGTTTTGATAGTAGTTATGAAGACTATGTTGATTTTTTATATGAATGTAGACAACAGATTAAGCAAACACAATTATCTATGAGGCAAAAAGAAGACTTTTTGAAAATGGTTTTAACTCAGCCATATAGAGAGAAAAATAAGCAACTTGAAATGATAAAAAGGCTTGAATCAATGAAGTAGAGTCGGAAGGAGTACGACGCATGAACAAACTATTTATATTTGCACTTGCAGGTTTTCTTGCACAATTAATTGATGGCTCACTTGGAATGGGCTTTGGCGCCTCTTCCTCATCTATACTATTAACGTTTGGTGTAGCACCAGCTATCGTTTCTGCGACCATACATTTTTCAGAAATTGCGACAACAGCTGCTTCTGGTACATCACATTGGAAGTTTGATAATGTACACAAGCCAACGATGTTTAAATTGGCACTTCCAGGTGCTGTCACGGCTTTTATAGGTGCAGCATTTTTGAGCCATATTCACAGTGAATTTATCAAACCATTTATCGCGATATTTTTATTAACGATGGGCTTTTATATTTTATATCAATTTTTATATAAACGAAATAAACACGAAATTAAAGAACCTTCAAGCATTGGTAAATATTCAATGATCCCACAAGGTGCAATTGCAGGTTTTCTAGATTCTGTTGGTGGTGGCGGCTGGGGGCCAGTTAATACGCCATTGCTATTAGCTCAGAAAAAATTAGAGCCAAGATATGCAATAGGTACAGTTTCAGCGAGTGAATTTTTTGTAACTGTTTCAGCTTCTATTAGTTTCATTATCTTTTTAGGATGGAGCCAAATTAACTGGGGCTTAGTAATTGCATTAAGTATTGGTGGTTTCATAGCAGCACCATTTGCTGCTTATTTAGTTAAGATTTTACCTATGAATATTTTAGCTGTTTGTGTCAGTGGGTTAATAATCTTCACAAATACTAGTTCGTTATTAAGTGTATTTGAAGCGAATACAACAGTTTCAATCTCTGTGAAAATAGCACTAATTGTTATTTGGATTGGTTTATTATTCTTCACTTTATATCAAAACAAGAAATTACCATTTATATTCACTAAAAATAATGCCAACGTCAATGCGCATGAAGTAGATTAAAAAGGAGTTTTTCAATTGCCATTAACTAAAGAAATTAAAGAAAATACAATTCAACCACATGGTGGAACTTTGATTAATAGAGAAGCAGATACAAGTTTAAAACAGGAGTTACTAACAGTAGTAGATTCGTTACCGGCTATTACATTAAACCCATGGAGTTTATCAGATTTAGAACTTATTGGTATCGGTGGCTTTAGTCCGTTAACAGGATTTATGAATGAAGCAGACTATACTGAGGTAGTAGAGAACTTACATTTGAGTAATGGTTTAGTATGGAGCATCCCAATCACTTTACCAGTGACTGAGGATAAAGCTAATGAACTTGAAATAGGTGCGCGCATTGCTTTATATGGCGAAGACAATCATTTATACGGCGTTCTTGAACTAGAAGAGAAGTATACTTATGACAAAGAGAAAGAAGCGCAATTTGTATATGGAACAACAGATGTAGAACATCCAGGTGTAGCAAAAGTTTATGAAAAAGGTAGTGTATATTTAGCTGGACCGATTCATTTATTAGATAGACCCAAACATGACGATTTTGTAGATTATCATTTAGATCCAGCAGAAACGAGACAACTATTCTACGATTTAAATTGGAAGACAATTGTTGGTTTCCAAACACGTAACCCAGTACACCGTGCACATGAATATATTCAGAAAGCCGCATTAGAGTCGGTTGATGGACTTCTATTAAATCCATTAGTAGGAGAAACGAAATCTGATGATATTCCAGCTGAAGTACGAATGGAAAGTTACGAAGTTATTCTTGAAAATTATTACCCAGAAAATAGAACACGCTTAGTTATATATCCAGCAGCAATGCGTTATGCTGGCCCAAGAGAAGCAATATTGCATGCGACAGTGCGTAAAAATTATGGCTGTACTCACTTTATTGTTGGTCGTGATCATGCAGGTGTGGGTGATTATTATGGTACATATGAAGCCCAAGAATTAATTGCACAATATGAAGCAGAGTTGGGAATACAAATTTTGAAGTTTGAGCATGCTTTCTACTGTAAATCTTGTGAAAACATGGCAACAGCGAAAACGTGTCCGCATGATGCTTCTTCACACTTACATCTAAGTGGTACAAAAGTTCGAGAAAAATTGAAAAATGGTGAATCATTACCTAAAGAGTTCTCAAGACCTGAAGTAGCGGCAGTACTTATTAAAGGGTTACAAGAAAAATAACTTTAAAGGAGCTTAATTATGACTACTTCAAAAAATATTACTTGGCATGCATCAGAAGTAACTAAGGAAGAAAGACAACAGCGTAAAAACCATAAAAGTGCAGTTATTTGGTTTACTGGATTATCAGGTTCAGGAAAATCTACAATTTCTGTAGCATTGGAAAAAGCTTTATATGATCAACAAGTTCATACGTATCGTTTAGATGGAGATAACGTGAGACATGGACTTAATAAAAATCTTGGATTTAGCCCAGACGATCGTACGGAAAATATTCGTCGTATTGGTGAAGTGAGTAAACTGATGGTCGACGCTGGATTAGTAACAGTGACGGCATTTATTTCACCTTATCAAGCAGATAGAGACGTTGTTCGTGAACTATTAGCAGAAGATGAATTTATAGAAGTTTATACTTCATGTAGCCTGGATGAATGTGAAGCCAGAGACCCTAAAGGATTATATCAAAAAGCACGCAACGGTGAAATTCAAGGATTTACAGGTATAAACGCACCGTATGAAGAACCACAAAATCCAGAAATTGTAATAGACACAGAGCAATATAGTGTGGAAGATGCAGTTACTCAAATTATCGATTATTTAAAAACACATCAATATATTTAATTTGTAAGTACATAAGTTTAAGTCTTACAAGTTAAGACAAACATGACCGTGTGTGCGCAGTAGTTTAGTAACGCAATAATAGTTTTATAATAAGACTTATGTATAACATTAAAAGGGGAAGATGGGATGGCTATATTAAATATCATTGCTTACACTTTAATTACAGTCTTTATTTTAGATATTGTTATAGGTATCTTGCTTGTTAATAAAGGACAAAGTAGAAAACATTTCATGACCGAATTGAAAATTATCGTAATCTTACTTTGTGTATGCTTTTTAGGTTTAGGCATTTCATTAGTTACTATAGGTTATTTAGGAAGTAAGTAGTAACGCGCATGTTTTATATGTTATACACACAAGGGCTTAATGTAATTTATTTTTGATTAATCACAATACTGTCGACTTAGTCTGAAGACTTGTTGACAGTTTTTTTATTGAATGACTCTGTTTAATAGTGTGATGATATTTATTTGGTATCGCGTTGTATTGTGTGATTTTATTCAAAATACATTTTCCTTTATTATATGCGTTTATAGTATTGTATTTAACGTCGTGATATAGTATATAGATAAATTTTTAAAAAAATCTTTTTGTTTCCGTATTAAAAATTAATGGTGACATTTGAGAGGTAAGGCAGGTCAGTCAGATATGAATAAAATGCTACAAGATATCCCTAAAGTTGAATTACATTGCCATTTAGATGGTTCTACTAGTGTTGAATTAATTAGACAATTAGCGATGGAGCAAGGCATAAATTTAAATGAAGCGCGTCTATTTGTGAGTAGTAATTGTGAGAGTTTAGATGAATACTTGCAATGTTTTGATGAAATATTAAAAGTTTTACAGACACACGATGCTTTAAGAAGAGCGGTTGTCGATGTTGCACAACAGGCACAGCGCGATAATGTGAAATATATTGAAATTCGATTCGCGCCGCGATTTCATATGGATCTAGGATTAACGTTAACTGAAGTGATAGAAGCGGTTGAAGCTGGCGTACAAGAGGCTATTCATACATTAGACATTCAAGTTAACTTATTAGTTTGTGCAATGCGACAACATGAGTCAGAAGTTAATAAAGCACTTTTCGATTTTATTCAAAAATATGATAGTAAAGTCATCAACGGTATTGATTTCGCCGGCCCTGAGGCAGATTTCCCTCCTAATGATATAGCATCACCTATTCAATATGCCTTAGATCAAGGTTTCAATCTCACATTGCATGCAGGCGAGTGTGGTTGTATGCAAAATGTGGTAGAGTCTATCAAATTAGGGGCAAAGCGCATTGGTCATGGCGTTGCTATCAATCAAGATGAAGCAGCCTTACAGTTTGTAAAAGCACAGGATGTACTATTAGAAATGTGTCCTAAAAGTAATATTCAGACAAAAGCAATTGCAGATTTAAAAGAATTAAATATTCCTTATTTGTTAGACCAAGAGATTCCATTTCTTATAAATACTGATAATCGAACGGTTACTCAAACTTCCTTGAATGAAGAGTATGAATTGTTAGTAGATAACCAAATGATTACGTTAGAGCAAATTGAATACATTAATCAACGTGCGATTAACTATACTTTCTTATCAGATATAGAAAAAATGTCATTAAAAGCAAGCTTCCAGTCTTAAATAGACGGACAAACACTTGAATAATGGCCAAGGTACTTGATACTACTGATGATAGGAGCAAAGACATCGGTATTGGTCGTCTACTAGCTAGATAATTAAAAAAACGTGACACCAATCGGTGTCACGGAACCCCTTGTTATAAATATGAACATCTATAGTTTGCTACCTGTAGCTATAAATAAGCTTGCATCTTGCTTCATAAATATTTTTTGACCACTGTAAAAAGTATTAATCTGTAGGTTTGTCAGGCCTAATTCGTTAAAAGCATGGATGATATCCATTTGTTCAAAGCCATTATATACTTTTGGATGATAAATATTTTCATTTTTATCAAAATCAACAAGTATCATCATGCCTCCATCATTTAGGTGATTATAAAGTTTCTGTAATAATAATTGATAGTTACCACTGTGTAGTAAGACTAAAGATAATACGATAACATCATAATTTTTGTGGTTGAGTATTGTATCGTCTAAAAGTACATCACCCACCAAGGTTTTAATGGAAGTTTGATTTAAATCTGATACCTTGTGTTCAAAAATATCTACCATATGTGGAGAAGCATCTATGAGCGTAACTGCTTCAAAATAATCTACGATATTTAATGTTACAAGGCCAGTGCCACCACCATAGTCTAGCAAAGTTTGGTAGTTTGTATCTTTAATTTGTTGCGTTATTGCTTGGGTAATAACATGAGCGAGGTGTATTCTTTCAGGGGCATCGTATTTTTGTGCAATTTGGTCAAAATGATCTTTGTTCAAATAAAAGCTCCTTCATTTATAAGTAGGTTTGAAATATGCTTCTACTTATAAGGTTATTATAGATGCTTTAAGTCTTTGATTGATTTTAGCATAGCGCTTTATATTTTTCAATTTCTTTTATTTGATGATGTGGAGGGGTGTAAAAGCAATATCGATAGGATGTGTATATGTGTAAATATTTCAATTATAGATAAATATATAATAACTGAATAAAAGTTAAATGCTTAAATATTAAGAATTCAAATTAGATAAGCCTAAAGTATGATTGAGCTAATATTAAATTTGTGTTTTACTATATTCTGACAGTCATAATGAGGTGCAGACATGAAACGATTTTTAACTTACATACGTAAACATATCAAGGAATTAGATTATATTTTAATTATAAGTTTTTTGCTACTAAGCATTTTAGGCGTAATAATGGTATACAGTGCCAGTATGGTGTCAGCTTCTAAAGGCTCTCTTACAGGTGGTGTACCTATTGAAAGTAATCATTTTATGAAAAGGCAATTTCTCTTTGTAGTAATTGGATTTTTAGTCATTATTTTCATCGGCGCTTTTATCAATATTAATGTATTAAAAAAGAGCAATATACAAAAGCTTATAATTATAGGTACTTTATGTTTATTACTCATTACAGTACTGATTGGGAAAGAAATCAACGGTTCGAGAAACTGGATTAACTTAGGATTGTTCAGCTTACAATCTTCAGAATTTTTAAAGTTAGCCTCAATTTTTTATCTATCATACATAATTAACCGGCGTATTTCGAGTTCTCGAGATTATCATTTAAAACATATGATTCCTCCATTAGGTGTGCTAGGTGTTGGTTTATTACTTGTGTTGATGCAAGGGGACCTAGGTGGCACATTGCTAACAGTCGCTATAATTGCTTCTATACTTATTTATTCAGACATAAAAAATAAAATTAAACTTCAGATTATGATGATTACGATGGTTCCCATTGTTTTTTATATTATTTATACATTGATATTTGATTCTAAAAACTTATATAGATTAAAAAGAATCAAGGTAATGTTAGATCCATTTAAATATGAAAATGGAGACGGTTACCAATTAACCGGGGCGCTAACCTCTATAGGAAATGGTGGTTTAACAGGCAAGGGCTTAGGTAATGGTATCGCAAAATTAGGATACTTACCAGAACCTCATACAGATTTTATATTTACTGTGATAGCAGAAGAATTGGGTTTAATTGGTGTATTATGCACATTAATGGTTTATGGCGTTATTTTGTTTAAAGGATTCATTTATGCGAATAAAACAACAAACCAATTTTATAAGTTAATTTGTGTAGGTGTTGTAAGTTATTTATTTATGCAAGTATTTATCAATCTTGCAGGTGTATCAGGCCTTATTCCATTAACAGGGGTGACATTACCGTTATTAAGCTATGGCGGTTCATCGATGTTAAGTATAAGTATTGCATTTGGTGCGTTGCTTGCAGTAGCTCGAAATATTAATAAAGAAAGGAAGGCTATTAAATGAAAAATTACGTAAATATGATTTTAGTTAGCATATGTTTTATGCTCTTAGTTTTATGTATACATACAGGCTTAACGAATGGCTTAGATGCTTTTGTTTATCATTGGTTACATGAATTAATAACTGCCTACATACTTGTTCATTATTTGTCTTTTATTTCTGCGATATTTTCTCCTCTGAATTGTTTGATCATGGTGTTGTTCATACTACTTGTATTATTTTTCTTTAATAAAGTTAAATTTTGGTGGTATGGTTTTTGGTGTTTTAGTGTATTTGCGATAGGCACATTTCTAAAGTATGTGATTCAACGCCCGAGACCGAGCCTAGATATAGATGGTTATAGTTTTCCAAGTATGCATGTTTTAAGTGTTTGTTTATTAGTAAGTCTCATCTTATTATTAAAAAATAGCAAAATACTATCGGTAATCTGTGTACTATTAGTCATTTCTATTATGATTTCTAGAATCTATTTACAAGCACACTATTTTACAGATACATTGGGTAGCTTGCTTGTTTTATATATTATGCTTCAATCAATATATATCGGTAGAGAGCCGAAAGCTGTAAAAGCGAATAATTAAGAAATCGTATTGTAAGTTTTAAAATTTAAAACGTAAGCGAACCATAGAAATTAATTAAATTTAAAATATATCAGCACATAATGGGGCAAATATAAAAATCATCTTAACACTGTGATTTTTATATTGCCCCATTTTTATTATTCTTCATTAACTTTATTTATAATTTCAGTAGCGTTTAAATTTAAAATGTTACTGGTAATCACTTTATCAATATTTCTATTAAATAAAGAACGTAGTTTTTCTATTTCTTCTTTTTCTCCTGCTAAATAAATTTGTTTCCATTCATTTCTTTTAGCATTTATTTCCACAGTAGAAGCTAAATTTTTGAGCCAACGTTCTTGGTTCGCTTTGACTCTTTCTTTAAACTCGTCTCTTTTTGAGCCGCCTTGCGTAAAGTCATCACCTTGTGGCCCTTGGTGTTCACGCCAATCATCTGTGTCTAAATCTAAAATAAAGTCTTTTTCTTTAACGATAGTACCTATTTCTGTTTCAATTAAACGTGCCTTATCTTGTTGTAAAACTAAAATACCCGTATAAGGATAGTTTCCTTGTAATGATTTCAATTGATCTAATTTAGGTTGATCCCCCCAATTAAACTCAGTATCTATGGATATATGAGTTAATTTTTTAAATAATAATGATTCATCTGCAGTTAAAAATAGAATGAGACCTCTTTTTAACTCAGGCTCTACACTTTGAATTTCTGTTTCAACTTTTTTAATGACTTCTTTAGCTTGATTTTTTTCCTCATGGTCATCACTGTGTTTCGTTCTATAAGCTAAATCTTTTAGTGCATTTTTTAATTCGATTTTCCATTTTGTGCCTTGATCAGGATGTGTATTTAAATAAATTGAAAATACTTTTTGGTTCTCTGTTGTACCATCATATTTTTCTAAGTTATTAATTTCTTCTTTTAAAAGCATTACACTTCACCCCTTAAAATCATAATATATTATTTAATTTCCTAAATTATAAGTTTTAAACTTATTGATATATCTTATATATAATAATAAGAGTTTTAAAAATAACAGTTGCGAATATAATAATTCGGAAATATTTGTAACGCTTACATATTAAGAATATAATAGACATAATTTTAAAGGGGTTGGTACAAATTGAAAGCAAATAAGAGTTTAATATTTATTTTAGGTGCACTTGGTGGTTTATTATACGGTTATGATAATGGTGTTATTTCAGGAGCGTTGCTCTTTATAAATGACGATATTCCATTAAACAGTTTTACAGAAGGTCTTGTAGTTTCATCCATGCTTATAGGTGCAATCATCGGTTCTGGTGGGAGTGGACCTTTATCGGATAGAATCGGAAGAAGACGTTTAGTATTAATCATTGCAATTATTTATATTGTCGGATCATTGATATTAGCGGTTGCGCAAAACATGCCAACGCTTGTGTTAGGACGTCTTATTATTGGTCTGGCTGTAGGCGGTTCAATGGCAACGGTGCCTGTCTATTTATCAGAAATGGCTCCAACAGCTTATCGTGGTTCGCTCGGCTCGTTGAATCAATTAATGATTACAATTGGAATTCTAGCAGCCTATCTCATTAATTATGCCTTTGCCGATATAGAAGGATGGCGTTGGATGCTAGGTTTAGCAATAGTACCATCTGTCATCTTATTAATTGGTATAGCATTTATGCCTGAGAGTCCAAGGTGGTTATTGGAACACAGGAATGAAAAAGCTGCAAGAGATGTTATGAGCATTACATTTAATGATGATGATGAGATTAATACAGAAATTAAAGAGATGAAAGAACTATCAGCAATTTCAGAATCAACTTGGACTATTTTAAAATCTCCTTGGTTAAGACCGACATTAATCATTGGGTGTATTTTTGCATTATTTCAACAAATCATAGGTATTAATGCGATTATATTTTATGCACCCACTATTTTTAGTAAGGCAGGATTAGGTGAAGCAACATCTATTTTAGGGACGGTAGGAATTGGGACGATAAATGTACTTGTAACGATTATAGCGGTGTTTATAGCAGATAAAGTTGATCGTAAGAAATTGTTGATAACCGGAAATATCGGGATGGTAGCTTCATTACTTATTATGGCAATCTTAATATGGACCATTGGTATCGCATCATCAGCAGGTATTATTATCGTGTGTTTATCGCTATTTATTGTATTCTTTGGTTTAACTTGGGGGCCTATCCTTTGGGTTATGTTGCCAGAAATGTTCCCGATGCGTGCGCGTGGTGCAGCTACTGGATTAGCAACGCTTGTATTGAATTTCGGTACATTACTTGTTGCGCAACTATTTCCAGTGTTAAATAATGCACTAAGTACAGAATGGGTATTCTTGATTTTTGCAGTTATTGGTATATTTGCAATGTACTTTGTAATAAAATATTTGCCAGAAACGCGAGGACGGAGTCTAGAAGAAATTGAATATGATTTAAGAGACCGGACATCTGGAAACGACACAATAAAATACAATGGTTAGAATAAACATATGAACAATTATTCGTAGTTATAAGACATACTTTTATGAAATAATCACTTTCAAACAGATTTAATTTGATGAATAGAAAATTGATGAAATTGGGTGATATGATGGCTATTCTAAAAATTGAGAATTTAACAAAAAAATTTGGTGATTTCTATGCATTAAATGGTGTGAATATGGAATTAAAGGCAGGGGAGATTTACGGTTTTATCGGTCCAAATGGTGCAGGGAAATCTACTACGATTAAGTCTATATTAGGCTTGTTGAAACCAACACAAGGCTTAATTGAAGTGTTTGGGAAAGATGCGATGACTGAAGCTGTTGAGGTTCACAAAGATATTGCATTTGTACCAGGAGATGTTAATCTATGGCCAAACTTGACTGGTGGTGAAATTATAGATTTCTTTTTACATTTACATCCTAATGCTAACCATGAAAAGAAAAAGGATTTGATTAAACGTTTCGAGTTAGACATTACCAAAAAATGTAGCGCTTATTCAACGGGCAATCGTCAAAAAGTAGCCTTGATTACTGCTTTTAGTATAGATGCAAGTTTGTATATATTAGATGAGCCTACTTCAGGTCTAGATCCACTTATGGAAGACATATTCCAAGAATGTGTAAGAGCTGTTAAAAGGGACAACAAAAGTGTATTGCTTTCTAGTCATATTTTAAGTGAGGTAGAAAAATTGTGTGATCGTGTGGGTATTATTCGCAATGGTAAGGTTGTGGAGACGGGGACATTAGAAGAAATGAGGCATTTAACACGCATGCAGTTTATCGTCGAGTCACAACAAAAATTAGAAAATTTATCACAAGTGCATGGTGTTCATAACATTCAGCAAGCGGATTCAACATATCGCTTTGAAGTAGATGCAAATTGTGTATCAGATGTAATTAAATACTTAGGGAAATACGATGTTAAGAAATTGGAATCTATGCCACCAACTTTAGAAGCATTATTCAAACGTCATTATGATAAACATAGTGAAGAGGAGGAATAATTATGGGGGCATTATTATTCCAAACTCCGAAACTTTTTTATTTTTATTTAAAGCGTAATAAATTCAAAATTTTTCTATGGCTTACACTTTTAACTATTTTAACATTACTTATCCCACCAGCTTTTAAAAACATGTATCCTAATGAAGCGAAGATGGGGCCAATAATAGAAATGTCGAAGAACCCTGCAATGGAAGTTATGCTAGGGCCAGGAGATTTCAACGATGTTAATATTGGTGTATTGTTTGCGCATGAAATGACTTTGTTTACGGGTATTATGGTAGCTATTATGAACATTCTCATTGTAGCTAGAGATACACGTGGGGATGAAGCGGATGGTAAGACAGAAATTTTAAAAGCATTACCAATAGGGAAACATGCGCCATTAATTAGTCATTTATTGATGAATATATTTAGCAATGGTCTGTTAGCTATTTTATTTGTGGTAGGACTTACATGTTTAAATACCAATTCTATAGATTTTTCAGGTGCCTTAGTTTATGGCTTTAGTATGGGTGTCTTCGGTTTAATGTTTAGTGGGCTAACGATGGTTATCGCACAACTTGTATCATCGGGTGGAGAAACGGCGGGTATGAGTATTGCCGTTTTGTTATTGATGTATTTAGTTAGGGCTTTTGGTGATATAGCCAATGAACAAATATCAATGTACTCACCTATGGGGTGGTTATCTAGAGTCTATGCTTTTTCAGAAAATAACTGGTGGCCAATTATTACCATGCTCGTTGTGACTGTTTTAATGTATGTTATCGCATTAGCATTAAATCATATTAGAGATATAAATGCTAAGATGCTACCACAATTACCAAGTAGAAAGCGTGCAACGTGGTACATGAAATCGCCACTAGGCTTACAAATAAAATTACAAAAAGCGGGTTTTTGCTATTTTGCTATCGGATTATTCGTACTCGGACTTTCCTATGGGTCCATCTTTGGCGATTTAGATCGTTTTTTCAAAGACAATCCATTATTACAATCAATGCTTTCCGATAAAGGTAATAATTACGTTGAACAATTTTTGCCACAATTGATGTTAGTTATGAGCTTAATCAGTACAATACCATCATTGATGTCACTG
Source organism: Staphylococcus pseudoxylosus (assembly GCF_044794325.1). Taxonomy (NCBI): domain Bacteria; kingdom Bacillati; phylum Bacillota; class Bacilli; order Caryophanales; family Staphylococcaceae; genus Staphylococcus; species Staphylococcus pseudoxylosus. The sequence continues at coordinate 2,790,126 of NZ_CP085024.1, read as the reverse complement.
TTTAAAATTAAAAAGAGTATTGATATGGGGTATGCGATGCTTGTATTAGCAAACACAGTATCACGAATTAATTTTTTATCTAGTTTCTTGATTTTAAGTATTATTAACGCTATAGTTATGGTTTCTTTAGCTGCTCTAGGTTTATATGTAGGGCAAGTTTATGCATTAGAAAATGCAATTGATTTTGGAACGATTATGCAATCAGCAATGATCTTTATCCCAGCAATATTGGTTTTTGTAGGACTTGGTACTTTGGTTATTGGTTGGGGTATTAAGTTTACAAATGTAGTATATCTTTATTTAGCTTACACCTTTGTAGTAAATTACTTAGGCGTTTTATTAAATGTAAAAGCATGGATGAAAGATATTACACCATTTAATCATATTCCGAATATACCGGTAGATGATTTTAAATTATTACCACTGGTGATATTAACTATTATTGCAACAATGATGTGTATCATAGGCATTATCGGTTTTAAACAACGAGATTTATAGTACTCAGTTGTAAATAATCAGTAAAAAATTAAAAGGCGAGTATATGACATCAACATTAATTAATTGGTGTTATATACTCGCCTTTATTTGTCTTCTAGTTTATTTGAAGCAAGTTGAATTGAGAAGTTTCAAAGATTACGGTGTTAGGTTTTGTATTGTGTGAACCAACATAACATGTCTTGCTGTTGATTTCGGATTATATTTTTTATTATTTTTAGCTACATGTTGTAACGATTTGTTCATGGATGCTAGATATTAAAATAATAATGAAATTAAGGCTAGGATTGGTAAGCCGCCTTGTTTTAATAAAATAGATTTTTGACTTGTTACGGCACCATATATCGCAACGATAATCATGTACACTAATATACAAGCAACTAACTCTTTAGCATTGTTTGAAAAGAATAAAGCATATAGTAAGAATACGCCTAAAAGGCCATTGTAAATGCCTTGATTTTTCATAAGCGTTTTTAAATTATCTTGTTGTAGCGCTTGTTTAGTCATTTTAAATAAATTGCTCGTTTTGTCAGAAGTTGTTGCAAAAGTCTGCAAGGCCATGATATAGAAAAACTCTGCGGCAACTAATAAAACTAAAATCACTGATATGATACTCATATAAATATCTCCTTTAGTAAATAATTAATTTTTATATGAACACACATGAATGAAACGTGTAGTCTTTAATAAATCATGTATAGTCATGAAGTAGCATCATTATTATTTAGCCTTTTGGATATGTTGTAGCTAAGTATATGATTAGTAAGCTATTAATGCCTCAATAGCATTAACGTCTCATTAATGCTGTCAGTTCTCCTTCAAACACTTTATCTTCGTATTGGTTAAATGTCGATAATAATACAGTGAGTAGACCTTGGTCGCGTTTCGTGGCTTGTTTTTTCAATACTTTTATTTTTGTGTGAAGTTCATCTTCAGGATATACGGGCTTGATAAATTTAATATGATTCATATGTGTACCTGCGATTACATCTTCACCATACTTACCTGCTTCGATCCATAATTTGAATGAAATGGACAATGTGTGTATACCTGAGGCAATGATGCCATTGAATCTACCTTGTGCAGCTTTTTCTTTATCCAAATGCATATATTGTGGGTCGAATTCTTGGGCAAAGTTGATAATATCTTTCTCACTTATCTTATTAGGAGGTGTAGTAAACACATCATCTATTTCAAATTCATCAAGTTTCATAATTTTTCAATACTCCTCTACTGTAATAATTCATCATTAATTGGTCCAAAATGTTTAATTGCTATCCTTAGAAATTTGTTTGAAGCGCTTGAAGCCCGAGTTGAATCGTTTGATTAGGCATTTGGAATATTAATAAAGTCTTGTTGGTTTAATGTGACAGGTTCACCTTGTTCATACATTTTTTCTACGTGAAATTCTCCCCAATAACATAAAGAAGATAAAATATTACCAAGTGTTTGACCATATTCAGAAAGTTCATATTCAACTTTCGGCGGAACTTGGTCGTAAACGATACGATTGATAATACCGTCTTTCTCTAATTCACGTAATTGCTGGGTTAACATTTTTTGAGTAATAGTTGGTATCGCTCGTTTTAATGCAGAAGTTCGCATTAAGCCATTATTTTGCAAGTGACATAGTATGACCGGCTTCCATTTACCACCAATGACGTCAATTGTAGCTTCAACGCCTATATTGTATGTTTTACTCATATGATTTCCTCCTTATAGGTACTAAAAGGTACCTATATTACTTTAAAGTGCGTACTTCCTCTTCTTGCATGTGTGATATATAGTAACACAATCAACAAAATTAAGGAGAGAAAATAACTTATGAAGAGAAATAAATTTGCTATTTTGGCTTTAGCGATGTCAGCTTTTGCAATTGGTATGACGGAGTTTATTAGTGTTGGTTTATTACCGTTAATTAAAGATGCATTTAATACAACTATTTCTTTGGCTGGTTTAACTGTTTCATTATACGCAGTAGGTGTAACGATTGGTGCGCCATTACTTACTCCATTAACTAATAGAATGAAACGCAAGCATTTGCTTATAGGTATTATGTTAATATTTATTATCGCAAATGCACTCGCTGCTTTTGCTACAACTTTGAGTATGTTGTTGGCTATGCGTATACTGTCTGCATTAATGCATGGCGTATTTATGTCTATAGCGACTGCTATTGCCAGTGATTTAGTAACACCTGACAAACGTTCAAGCGCTATTGCAATGATGTTTACGGGATTGACTGTTGCAACTATTACCGGTGTGCCTCTAGGAACATGGATTGGCCAACAATTTGGTTGGGAAGTTTCGTTTATTACAATTGCGCTAATTGGTTTAATCAGTTTAATCGTTAACGTATTTACTGTTCCTAAAGATCTTAATGAATATGAACAAGCTTCAATGTTAGAACAATTAACTGTATTTAAAAATAAATCTTTGATGATGATTTATTTAATTACAGCATTAGGTTATGGTGGAACATTTGTCGTTTACACTTATTTGACGACCATGCTTACAGATGTATTAAATTATAGTGAAGATGCCGTTGTAGTTTTATTAGTTATCTATGGCGTAATGGTTGCAATCGGGAATACACTAGGCGGTAAATTAACAAATAATCAGCCCACTAAAGTGCTGATAGGTATATTTTTAGTACAAGCACTAGTCTTATTACTTGTAGGTATAACCGTTACGCATCACGTATTAGGCACATTAATCGTATTACTTATGGGTTTATTTGCTTTTATGAATGTACCAGGACTACAACTGATTGTAGTACTTTTTGCTGAACGTAGAAACAAAGCGACAACGAATTTCGCATCAAGTTTAAACATTGCTTCATTTAATATTGGAATCACATTAGGATCTGTTATTGGTGGGTTTGTACTAAATCATTTCGGTATTACAATGACACCATATTTTGGCTTTGGAATGGTAATCATTGCTAGTGCTATGATGTATATCATTCATAAAAAAGAAACGACAGCAGAACTTAAAGTTTCTTAAGGAATTAAAATAAGTTAATAAAATGTGAAAATGAAAATATGTTTGTTTTAGTATTTAATTTCACTAAATTCGATTGGAAATAACTAGGAATTTTATAAAATGTTATTTTATGTTTGAATTAATAAGCTTTGGAATTTAAAATTATTAATGAGTGATATGTTTTAAAATTCAATCGAAAGAAGTGAATGTTCATGAATGTGAAAGAAAAATTATTTGAGAAGTTAGAACAGAAGGAAGCTGACATGGTTCAGCATCGTCGTTATTTGCATCAACACCCTGAGTTGTCTTTCCAAGAAAATGCTACAGCAGAGTATATCAAAGCTTTTTATAAGGATAAAGATGTAGTAGTCACGCAACCGGTTGCTGAGAGTAATGCAGTTATTGTAGAAATCAAAGGCCAATACCCTGGTAATACGATAGGTTTGCGTGCAGATTTTGATGCGTTACCTATACATGAAGAAGCGGATGTCCCTTTTAAATCAACGAACGAAGGTATAATGCATGCTTGTGGTCATGATGCGCATACAGCTTATTTACTAGGTTTAGCGGACGCACTAATTGATATCAAAGATGAACTGCCAGGCACCATTAAAATTATCCATCAACATGCGGAAGAAATGCCTCCAGGTGGCGCACAGCAAATTATGGCATCAGGTGCGTTAAGTGATTTAGATGAGATATATGGTATCCATGTTGTGCCAGTCGCTGGTCCAGATGTAATTGGTTATAATACAGGCAATGCTTTTGCTGGAAGCTCAACGTTCACATTAACAATTAAAGGATTAGGTGGACATGCTGCAAGCCCACATAAGACACACGATGCCTTAGTAGCGGGAACAAACTTTGTAAATACGCTTCAAACAATTGTGTCTAGACGTATTGATCCTTCAGAGATGGGTGTTGTTACTGTTGGTTCTTTTGATGCACCAGGTGGCGCTAATGTTATTCAAGATAAAGTGACGATTAAAGGTACTGCACGTTATCTTAATGATGATTTAGAACAATTTATGTATGAAGAAATTGAGAAAGTCGCAAAAAGTGTCGCAGTAGGATTCGATATTACGTATGACTTAGATTATCAATTTGGTTATCCAGTCTTATACAACCATCCTGATCAAACACAAGCGGTAACAGACATTTTATCAACTAGTCAGGGAGACTATTTTAAACATTTAGTTGAAATTCCTGCAGTTTCAGGTTCAGAAGACTTTGCTTATTATTTAAAAGAAATACCAGGGACATTTTTCATTGTAGGTTGTAAGCCAGAACATATAGAAGATCCTTATATGAATCATCATCCTAAGTTTGAAGTTAATGAACATGCACTCTTGGTATCTGCAAAATCATTAGGTGAGATTGCGATTAATAGATTATCTGCTAAGGCTTAATAAAGTTAATACGCTCAACGCATGCGAATTAGTTATGTTGATTATGTATTTTGTTGTAATCTATTATTTTGCAAAATAAAACACTTTCAAAAAGTTCAATGTGCAGTGAACTTTTCGAAAGTGTTATTTTTTATCCATGTTTTAAATGATTAAATCTTATAACGTTCTACGAGCTGGTTTACTATCGTCGGAAAGTTTAGCTGATAAGATCAACGCAACTACTGAAATACCAGTTGCAACCATAAATGTCACGTTTACACCATGGATGATACCTTCAACGCCATCACTTGGATTAGCTGATATAGACATTAATGTGATAAATAAGGCTGTACCAATAGCACCTGCCATTTGTCTGAAAGTATTGTTCATTGCAGTACCATGTGCAATGAGATGATTTGGTAACTGGTTAATAGCTAACGTCGTCATAGGCATCATAACCATTGCGATAGAAATCATACGTAAGGCATTAGATATTGCCAGGTAAGTAAAACTAGTATGCGCTGTTAGCACAGTAAACGGTATGGAAGATACTACTAATATAAGTAACCCGATACGAGCTAACCAAGTTCCACCGAATTTATCGAATAAATAGCCTGTAAGTGGGTTCATAAGACCCATAACTACTGCTCCTGGCAGTAATACAAGACCAGATTCTAACGCAGAGAACTGTAACATATTCTGCATATATAGTGGCAAGATAATATTTGTAGCAATTAACACGCCGAATACAAACATACTTAATACTGTACCTAATGTATATATATTGTAGCTAAACACTCTAAATTCAAGCATAGGTTCTTTTAGTTTCAATTGACGACGTATGAATACAATTAATGAAACAATACCTACGATTAGTGGTGCTATGAATTGTACGCTGCTCCATCCTGCTTCACCTACAGAGCTGAAACTATATAATAGTCCACCAAACCCTAATGTAGATAAAATTACTGACGGTGTATCTAATTTTGGATGTGAAGTCTCGGTTACATTTTTCAATAAGAAAATTGAAGCAATAATAATAATAATTGCGATAGGGAATACCACATAGAAGACACTTCTCCATGATAGATGTTCTACTAATACACCTGATAAAGTCGGACCAATAGCGGGTGCGAATGCAATAACGAGACCAAAGAGGCCCATTGCGGTACCACGTTTTTCTTTAGGAAAAGTTAAGAATAGAATTGTTTGCATCAATGGCATCATAATACCAGCACCTGCTGCTTGCAGGACGCGTCCGATAAGTAGCATTGAAAAGTCTATGCCTACTGCACAAAGTAATGTACCAGCGGCAAAGATGCTCATGGCAGTTAAGAATAATTGCCTCGATGTATATCTTTCAATTAAAAATGCTGTTACTGGAATCATTATCCCATTTATAAGCATAAATATAGACTGTAACCATTGTACAGTGCTTTCAGTTACTTGGAGATCTTTCATAATTGGCGGTAAGGCCGTACCAAGTAACGTTTGGTTCAAAATCGTAATAAATGCCCCAGATAGTAGCACAATAAATAAGGGGATTCTTTTTTCAACATGGAAAGTATCATTTGAACTCAATCGTATCACTTCTTTCATTAAAAATTACACAGTTTTATATTATATCACTAAGAACAAGTTAAAGCTAAATATTGAACTGTGAAAAATAAATTTCATCAATAAAACTTATGAAAATAGAAAATTATAGTAGGATATTTGGAAGTGAATATAAATATAATGTGCTGAAATAAGCATCATTTTCGAGGTTACGCCATATATTTGTGTTCTAACCTCGTTTTCGATAACATTTTACAACTGTATGCTAGAAATACTACATGAGATATATCCTAAATGTCAAAGTTATTTCAGAATTAGCCATATTTTAAAAATCAAGTACATCGCAAATTTGATTAGGCTTTAAGTATAATTATTAGCATATTACAATAGGAATGTATTCATATTATTAAAGTCATAATTGTATCTTTTTAGATAAATAAGGATTAGAATTGTGATGTTGTTGAGTAATAGGGTTACTTTGTATTAACGAAAGTATGATCTATGGTTGGCGTTTGCATACGTAAATACGATAATTATAGATTTAGAATTAAAGGAGAGTTAAGAATGAATAAAAAAGATTTAGTCGCTCCAGATACGTATAATATCGTTAGCGAAATAGAAAAATATGCAGCTGATGAAAATAAAAAAGCTATTATTTTTGAAAATGCTGAGGGCGAAACCTATTCAATCACATATGATCAATTGGTGAAAAATGCTAACCAAGTCGGTAATATGTTTTTAAAACATGGCTTACAAAAAGGTGACAAAGTACTTGTAATGATGCCACGTTCTATTGAAACGTATGAAATTTACATCGCTGCTTTGAAATTGGGCATTGTCGTTATTCCAAGTTCTGAAATGTTACGTACAAAAGATTTACAATATAGAATTTCACATGGAGAGGTCAAAGCTATCGTAGTAACTGCTGAGAGCATTGATGAATTTAAAGCAGTCAAAGAATATAACACATTAACAAAATTTATTGTTGGTGGAGTGTATGATGATTGGTATACGGTCGATTCAGAATCAGCCAAAGAAGCAGATCAATTACAAATTGTCGACACATCTAAAGATGATGTTGCCTTATTATCATACACGTCTGGTACAACAGGTAATCCAAAAGCTGTGGTACATTCACATGGATGGGGTTATGCGCATATGCAAATGGCGCCTAAACATTGGTTGAGTATCAAAGAAGACGATATTGCATGGGCTACTGCAGCGCCTGGTTGGCAAAAATGGGTATGGAGTCCATTTTTATCAATTATGGGGTCAGGAGCAACGGCATTTGTTTATAACGGCAAATTTAACGCTGAAAAATACTTAGAATTACTCCAAAATTATAAAATTAATGTCCTTTGTTGTACGCCTACTGAATATCGTTTAATGGCAAAACTACCTAACCTAACAGACTATAATTTAGAATACTTGCATAGCGCAGTTTCTGCAGGTGAACCTTTAAATAGAGAAGTTGTAGAAAAATTCCAAACTAATTTTAATCTTACAGTTAGAGATGGTTATGGACAAACGGAGAGTACTTTATTAATTGGTTTCTTAAAAGATACAGAAAGCCGTCCAGGATCTATGGGTAAAGCAATTCCTGGTAGTCATGTTACTGTCATTAATGATGACGGTGAACTAGCCGAAATAGGTGAAGTGGGCAATATAGCAGTGCCGTTAGACTTACCGGCGTTATTCAAAGGTTATTATAAAGACCCTGAACGAACTGCTGAACCTAGAGTAGGTGATTATTATATCACAGGTGACTTAGCCAAATTAGATGAGGATGGTTATTTCTGGTTTGAAGGACGTAAAGATGACATTATCATTAGTTCTGGGTATACAATTGGACCTTTTGAAGTAGAAGACTCCCTTACAAAACATGAATTTGTAAAAGAATGTGCTGTAGTTGCTAGCCCACATGAAATCAGAGGGAATATCGTTAAAGCCTTTGTTATCTTGCAAGAGGGTATATCAGCAACGGATGATACAGTCAAAACACTTCAAGATTATGTAAAACAAGACGTCGCACCATACAAATACCCACGTGCTATAGAGTTTGTAGAAGACTTACCTAAAACAAACTCAGGTAAGATTAGACGTATTGAATTAAGAGAAGCAGAAAAGAATAAGTAGTTCAGTTATTAAACAAAATCGTTTGTCACTTTTATTAAAGGTTTTGTAGTTATTATTACAAGTTTCTTTTTCTGGCGTCATCATGTATAAAATATAAATTTATAAAGGAGATTTTTATTTGAGTATAAATAAAGATTTCAAAATTTATGAGATTATATTTATCATTATTGCAATTATTTTTATTGTCATTAATGGCTTAGGTCTTTTTGAAGTTATTTATTTTACAAATAATGCACAGATTATCTTTCAAACGATATTCTTAGTATCTATCGGTATAGCTTATATAAGAAAGTCTAAAGTGGCAGGAGTATTATTTATAATTGCCAGCATCTTATTTATTACAAGTATTTTATGATGATTTTAAAATTAAAATAATTAAAAAGGAACTCGAGACGTTTATTTACGCCTTGGGTTCCTTTTTGTATAGGTACTATAGAGTTAGTAAGTCCGCATAGGTCGCAAGTGTTAATTATGCATGCGTTACAGCTCAAATAACACTTGAAAATTTCTAATTTTAAAAGTTACTGATTCAATAATTATTGGAAAGAAGCGCCAATTAATGCAAAGCCTACTAAGATAAGTAAATAGACAATTGACCAAATAAGTGCTGATTTTTTAGAAAAACGATTTGTAGCTAAGAGCATTACGCCAAATACATAAGCGCCAATAAGTGTTTGTAAGTTGAATGCAGCAAGAAAGCTGTTGCCTTTATCAAAGATATTGAGACTTGTTATGACATAGTCCGTTGGTGACAAGCCTGCAATCCATTGGATAAAAATTACGATAAGTCCAATTACACTAGTGATAACTGTATAGCTTAATGTAGCTGAAAAAATAGATTTAGCACTAGCATCAGATTTCATAATTTTTGAAATTAATAAGAAAATAACAAATAGAATACCGATGACGATGATACCACCAACAATGCCTCCAATGAGGCCAGAAATTTGTCCTATAGTTTTTGTTTGTTCAAGCTCTTGTCCACTTAAACCAGTATCTTTAAGTAATGTGTCATAGTCAATTAGACTATTGCTAATTATGGTAGATAGTACCACAACGACAACAGCGATAAGTAGTTTTAATGCCCATTTAGGATTAGCTCGTAAATTTGAAAAATGTTGAGCTAAGGGTAATTTAGATGTTTCCATATGTATATTGCCTCCTAAGTGTTCTTTTTTAAAAGCATAACACGTGCTACAATATATTAAAACAACTTAATAAAAATCAATCAAATACAAATAAAAATTTTAATCATAATGTAAAATCAGTTTTTTGTTAACATTTTATTATTGGGTTTTAATTGCTAATTTATGATATTTTGTATGTTTATTATTGTGGGTAGTCTTTCAACATATTGAGTTGAAAATACGAAGGGGTGCAAATTGATGTTACATTACTATAAGTTATTTTGGGTTAATGCCTTAAATGTTACAGGTAGATCACGAAGAAAAGCATATTGGTATCCTATGTTAATGAATATGCTACTTTACACTGTAATTAGTTTGTTTTTATATATTGCACCAATTCCAACCATAATAGAGGAAATAATTGCTTGGGTCATATATATATTAGTCATAATTGCTATGTTTACTGTCACAGTTAGAAGGTTTCATGATGTAGGTATGACGATGTTAATTCCTATTTTGATTTTTTTAGTTACTTTTTTAGAAGATATAAATAGATTGATGGACACAGATATTACGACCATGGATAATCCTGTGGTGGATATTGTATTAATTATAGTTGGGGTTATTTATCTGGTTATTGCAATTGTTGCATTAGTTGTTTGTTGTTCAAAAGGGCAAAAAGAAGATAACCAATACGGTCCGAACCCTAAAAGAACGGTCTATAAAAAATAAGCATTCACTCTTTTTCTATAAATAAAGGTTTATAGCTATTAATGATGACATAGTTAAATCAATTTGGAATCTTTGAATAAGGTTGTGAAGGTAATGTGTAATCAAAGAAAAAGAAAGTTAAGTAGAGAGAGTAAAGAAAGCATATTTACTATAATACTAGATATATTGGTTAATATAATGGGTGGGATAGTAAAAGTGATTAAAAATATTTTGACTTAGTATGGTGTGAAAATAATTGTAATAGTATATAAAATATAAGAACCCCAAAAGTTGAATTATAAGTTCAGCTTTTGGGGTTTATTACATTTAAATGGAAGTGTATTTAATTAGTGCTTCATTATTAATATTAATCAGTTGGTTATCGTACAGTTATTACTATTATTTATTGAAAGAAGCCAGAAATTGATTTAACTTCTAAGAATTCTTCAATACCATAGTCTCCCCATTCTCTACCGATACCAGATTGTTTATAACCACCAAATGGCATATCAGCGCTTCTTGGGTATTCATTAATTTCAATAACGCCTGCTTCAAATGCAGTAGCTACTTTTTGTAAAGTATCCATATCTGAACCATACACGTATGCAGCTAAACCATATTTTGTATCATTTGCAATTTTGATTGCTTCATCAACATCGCTGTAAGTAATAATAGACATTACTGGTCCAAATATTTCTTCTTGAGCGATAGTCATATGATTATCTACATTTGAGAAAATAGTTGGTTTAATGAAGTAGCCTGTTTCTAGTCCTTCAGGTTTACCTTCTCCACCTAATTCAATTGTTGCGCCTTCTTGTGCACCAATTTTAATAAATTCTTGGATTTGGTTAAATTGTTTACTGTTAATGACTGGTCCCATCTCTACTGTTGCATCCTGTGGGTCGCCAACTTTGATTGCACTCATTTTTTCTTTTACTTTTTCAATAAATTGATCTTTGATTGATTCTGGAACAAGCGTTCTTGAGCCGGCAATACAAACTTGTCCTGAATTGCCAACTACTTTATGGACTGCTGCATCTGCAGCTTTGTCTAAATCAGCATCTTCTAAGATGACATAAGGTGATTTACCACCTAATTCAAGTGATACTTTTTTAAAATCTTTACTTGCTTTTTCCATGATTTTACTACCAGTATTACCAGAGCCAGTGAAAGATACCATTCTAATTTTTTCATTTTCAGAGATTGGGTTACCTACACCAAGGCCATCGCCATTTACTAAGTTGAAGACACCTTTTGGCACACCTACTTTATCAAAAATTTCTGCTAAGATAATTGCAGCAAATGGTGTTTCTTCTGATGGTTTTAAGACTACGCTGCTACCTGCTGCAAATGCACCTGCTAATTTCAAAGCAGTTTGATTTGTAGGGAAGTTCCAAGGTGTAATTAATCCTGCTACACCGATTGCTTCTTTTATAACGATATTATTGCCTCTACGCTCTCTAAAATTAAAGTTATCTAAAGCATCTCTTGCTGCTTTAAAATGTGATAATCCCATTTCGTAGTGGACATTTTCAGATGCTGTAACTGGTGTACCAAGCTCTAAAGTCATCGCTTTGATTAAATCTTCTTTACGATTTTCGTATTCTTTAACGATATCGTTAAGTAAGTTTTGACGGTATTCTACTGAAGTATTACGGAATTCTAAATAAACGTTATCTGCAGCGTTAACCGCATCTTCAACGTCTTGAGCATTACCTTTAGCAATTTTACCAAAAGCTTCTTCTGTTGCTGGATTGATAACATCCATTGTTTCGTTGCTGTGACTCTCTACCCATTCACCGTTGATATATTGTTTTGTTTGATTGAACATAATTACACTCCTCTTAGTCTTTTATATTCGTAGTCCAGTTTTTGTGAAGTGAATTTCAAACTGACATTAGGTGATAATACTACCGTTTTAATCGGGATTCAATCATTTTGCTTAAATACTTAGAAAATAATTTAACGTTATTATTATTTGAAATTTCAATAAATTTTACTTTTCTAAAACACTTATGGGACCATTTGAATTTATAAAAATCATGCTATGTGTTAAATCAATAGGTGACATTTCAAAATCAGAAAGTACCCACTCATAGATGATGCCGGTATAAGCTGAAGCTATATAAGTACATAAAAATTGATCATCAATTTCTAAATTGTGGTTATTAATAATAGTATTGCTTAAAAAGTTAATATAGTTTTCTTTAAAATAGTTATACATGTCTAAATTGAATCTAGTGTCTTTCAGTATTAAAGTTTTGAATAAATAGCGATGATGAATAATATAATGAAAAACTTGGTTTGCTAAGTACAATTGAGCATCTAAAATGTTTTGATGCTTATTAAAGAAGACATAAGGGTTACCAAATAATTCGTTGAGTGTTTGTGTTTTAATATTGTTGTATAACATATCAATATTTTTATAGTATTTATAGAATGTGGCACGTGTGATATGAGCCTCGTTGCATATATCAGATATTGTAATGTCAGTTAAAGTGCGTTGTTCTAATAATGACAACGCTGAAGCTGTAATGCTTTTTTTGGTTTTATTTCGCTTATTTGTATAAATAAAAAAACACTCCTTAAAAATAAACAATTATAAACAAAGTGTATATTTTTGAACTTTCGCTTACTTTAATGAGTATAACGAAATAACTATAATGAAATAAAGCTATTGAGAAAGAAGGAAAAGAAATGCTAAATGAAGATTTAAAAACAGTGTTGCTACACAATTATCGGAATCGTATAAATAAAGACGATGATTTTGATATTAATTCTGAGTTAGAGACATTGTTAAATGACATTGGCTATTCAACTGCGGATGCTGGTGGGGAAGTTACATTCTATGGTAAGGATCCAATACAACCTAGTACACTAAGAATTGCTTCATTAGCTGGTTTAGGCTTAGCCGCCAAATCCGTTGCGCTTGCTTCCTTATGGCAAAACAGGGGAGGTAATGGGCAGGATATTTATGTAGATATAAGAAAGGCATTGAAACGTTTATCTCCTTTTTATGAAAGAAAATGGGAAACATTAAATGGCTTTCCTGCTAAACAGCAATATTTTCCAAATAATCCAACACGGTTTAGTTTTTATCAAACAAAAGATAATCGATGGGTGATGCCATTAAATCCTTATCCAAGTTCACATAGACATACGCTTGAACTCATCAAAGCATTACCAAACAAACAGTCTGTCGCTCATGCGATTAAACAGTGGGACGCCAAAGATTTGGAAGAAGCTGCTGCAGAAAAAGGTGTCGTCATGCCTATGGTAAGAACATTGCCTGAATTTATGCAAGAAGAACAGTTTGAATATATCGCTAAAGAACCACTTGTTACGATAGAGAAAATTGGTGAGTCAGAACCCGAGAGTTTCAGTGAAAACCCTCAACAACCATTGGATGGCATCCGTGCGTTAGGCATGGGACATGTAATTGCTGGTGCTGGTTTAGGAAGAGGTTTAGCTTTACATGGTGCAGATGTGTTAAATGTTTGGAGACCTTCTGAGCTAGAAGAGGAAACGTTATTATTAACTTCACATATCGGCATGAGATCAACCTATTTAGATATCGATCATTCAACTGAACATCAACAAAAATTTGATGACCTATTAAAATCAGCAGATATCTTTTTCATGAATAAAAGATATGGTTTCATGCAAGAGAGACATTTAACACCTTATGAACTTGCCGAAAAAAGACCCGGAATTATTCATTGTTCAGTTAATTGTTATGGTGATCAAGGACCATGGTCAGATAGAAATGGTTTCGATCAAACTGCCGGAAGCGCTACAGGTGTTATGGCATTAGAGGGTACAGAAGACCAACCTAAGTTACCACCAATCGTGGTTGTGAATGATTATGTTATATCATGGTTGTTAGAAACTGGAGCAATTAAAGCGTTAGAAAGAAGAGCGAAAGAAGGCGGCAGTTATAGAGTTCAGGTTAATTTGAGTCGCGTTTCTCTCTATTTAATGTCATTAGGTATTTTTGAAAAATCATATGTAAATGATGTTTTTAATACGACAGATACGCATGCAATTGTCGCTCCTGACCAATTTGAGGCTGAGACACCACTCGGACATTATATCGGTGTGACTGACCAAGTTATAATGTCAGAAACACCTGGTCATTACCATACTACGTTAATTCCTAGAGGGTCTAGTAAACCAGAATGGTTATCGTAAGATTTAAAGTATAGATAATTTCTATACGGTTGTAGTTTAGTTTGACAACTAGGATTATGTTTAACAATGATATAACAACAAGAATAAAACAGATGAAGTGTTCATAGATTGAACGTTTCATCTGCTTTTTATACGTTTATTTATTCAGGTAGTCGCTTATGTTTTAAGTCCATCCATATTAATAAGATAATGGTGAATGCTAGCGACAAAATACTTATAATAATAATGAGCGAAAAGGCATCGTCATATGCTGCTTTGCCAGCCTCGATAAGTTTATTACTGATAGATAAAGGAAGTTGTTCTGCTTGAATCAATGTCTCATCTAAACTTCCTTTTGCCTTAGATAAATCAATAGAATTACTATTAAAATTAAAGAATAAACTGTAGAAAACAGAGAATAATCCACCTAAAATAGCGATGCCTAATGATCCACCAAATTCAAATGACACTTCTTCAATAGAAGCGGCCATACCAGAATGCTTATCATCCGCATTTGACATAATAGCGTTAGATGCTAGCGTCATTGCGCCACCTAAACCAAGTCCAATGATGATTAAAGTAACAATTTGTATGGCTAAATGTGCATCTAAAACCCAATAAAATGCTGATATGCCAATAAAGGCAAGTAGTAATGTTACCCATTGTAGTTTTAATGTGCCAAATTTAGTTAATATGACCCCAATTAAAATTGCGCCTACCAGTGAGGCTAAGGCCATCATCATTATTGTTAACCCAGCATTTAATGGTGTTAAGCCTAAAACAAGTTGTAGCCTTTGAGAAAGAATATATTCAAATCCCATCAATATAAAGGAAGTTGTAATAGCAACAATAGTACCACCTGTAAAGTATGTGTTTTTAAAGATTGCTAAATTGATTAATGGGAATTTTAATCTATTTTGTCTTCTAATGAACATCAATATAGCAATGAGTCCAATAGTGAAAGCACCGAATAATACTGCTGAATTATGATCTGGTTTAGCTAATTCTTTGATTGCAAATACTACTGTAATCAGTCCTACCATGATTTGGAATGAGCTTATAAAATCCCAAGTACCATCTTTGTTTGTAGGGTATTGAGGTATTAAAATATAAGAAATAATTAAGACGATAATCACAACAGGTATATTGATAATAAATACAGATGGCCATGAAAATTTCTCTAATAATAGACCACCTATTACAGGCCCTAAACCCGCACCAGCTGCGGTAATTGCCGACCAAATACCAAGTGCTAATGCACGTTCTTGGTAATCTTTGAATGTTAATTTTATGATTGATAGTGTTGACGGCATCATTGTAGCAGCGCCTATAGCTAATAACACTCTAGCCAATATTAATACAGTTGGCGTCGTAGCAATTGCTGCTAGTAATGAAGCGCCACCAAAAATAGCCAAACCAAGTAAAAACATTTTTTTATAGCCTACATAATCTCCCAATGTACCAAGACCGGGTAGTAATCCTGCAACTACTAAAGCATAGGCATTAACAATCCATAATTTTTGTGTAGCTGTTGCTTCTAAATCATGTGTTAGCAACGGCAGAGCAGTATATAAAACTGTCATGTCAATCACGATTAAAAATAATGCACTAGAAACCAAACATAAGATTATCCATTTTTTTATATTCATAACGGTCACCTACTTTCCATATATAAAAATATAAACTATACGGTAACCAGATAGTCAAGCATGGTTTTGTAAGTTTTTATACAAAGCAGAAAGTGTTAAATTTGTTCGACTGCTATAGAAATTTTTGTGACATATTTATCGGGCCCATTAGTACTGATTTCATCAACAACATATTCTTCAAAGCTATCACCAATCATTTTAAATCCAGTGTTTATTAGATAATCTTTAATTTTTTTATGTGTTTTGTATAACGTTTCATCAGGGCCTTCATGATAGGCAATAATGTATTGTCCTTTGTCTCTAGTAAAATGTGACTGCTTAATATTTTGTTCTACTTGAATATAAAAATTATTAAACACAGTGTATTTATCGTTTTGAATATTATTTTTAGCAATGATGACACCAATAGGATAACCAGAGTCTAGGTGATTATGCTTTATAAAATTAATAAACGACATGAGTTTATGCGATGAAGATTTAAGTGTTACGTCGCCGATAGTATCACTTAACAAATAGTATTGTGTTGGTAACGTTACAATAGCTATAGAAGAAAAGTCGGCTTTGTAAGACTCGTATAAATAACGCTTTTTATTTTGTATGGTTAGCTTTTGTTGTTTTAATTGTTGGATTTTCAAATCTATTTCTTGTTCTTTGTCAGCTAACAAATTAATTGTTTTAGGTAGTGATCGAATATCTAAAAATTCCTTTATTTCAGTAAGCGATAAACCAAGCCCCTTCAATATATCAATCACACTAAATATTTCTAATTGTTTTAAAGTGTAAAATCGATAGCCTTTGTCATTCCTATATTGAGGCTTTAAAATACCAATTTCATCATAATGGAAAAGTGTCTGCTTTTTCACACTACATAATTCAGAGAATTCTCCCGTCGTAAATAAAGTTTCAGCTAAACTCATGGTTACCTCCTGCGTAATAATATGTAAATTACTATAATTATATCATTCAGCATTTAAAAACATTCAAATATTTAGTGTAAAAAGATTGTCCTTTTACCTTAGTAAATAGAGAGGAATATGAAGTATATTGAATTAATGCGGGCTTAATGTAAACTAAAATATTTAAAAGGTTTACATTTAGTGTGGATTAGTTTTATGATGAATTAAGTAGAAATTTAAAAATAATATTTAATTCATATTTTAAAAGGGGATGTATATATGAAATTAGCTCAAAGTATTTTACAAGGAAAGCAGTTAACTAAAGAAATGTTACTGGATGTATATGAAGACGCGAGTGTGGATACATTAGATTTGTTAAATGAAGCTTATATTTTAAGAAAGCACTATTATGGAAAAAAAGTGAAATTGAACATGATTTTAAATGCAAAAAGTGGTATATGCCCAGAAAATTGTGGTTATTGTGGGCAATCTAGAGATATGAAGCAAAAACAAAGGTACGCATTAGTTCCAGAAGAACAAATTCTTAAAGGGGCTGAAGTGGCACATGAACATGACATAGGTACGTACTGCATTGTAATGAGTGGTAGAGGACCTAGTAACAAAGAAATAGATCATATAAGTAAATCAGTAGAAGAAATTAAGGCAAAACATCCTCAACTTAAGATATGTGCGTGTTTAGGGTTAACAAATGATGAACAAGCTAAAAAACTAAAACAAGCTGGCGTGGATAGATATAATCATAATATTAATACGAGTGAAAATTATCATGAGGAAGTAGTAACTACGCATACATATAAAAATAGAACAGATACGATAGAAATCATGAAGAAAAACCATATATCGCCATGTTCCGGAGTGATTTGTGGTATGGGGGAATCTAATCAAGACATTATAGATATGGCGTTTGCATTAAAAGCAATAGATGCAGACAGTATTCCTATAAATTTTCTACATCCTATTAAAGGAACAAAGTTTGGAGACATGGATGAGTTAACACCAATGAAATGTTTACGGATTATAGCGTTATTTAGAATTATAAATCCATCTAAAGAAATTAGAATTGCAGGAGGTAGAGAGGTTAATTTACGCTCGCTACAACCACTAGCTTTAAAAGCTGCAAATTCAATATTCGTGGGAGATTATCTTATTACAGGTGGTCAGCCGAATAAATTAGATTATAAGATGATAGAAGATTTAGGCTTTGAAATTGATTTTGGTAATCATTGATTACCAATAAAGTAGCTCATGGTATAAAAATCTTTAATGTAGTGTGATTTAACTCCTACAATAATGAAGGGAACAGGAGAAACTCGTAATAAGTTTATCTCTTGTTCCCTCAAAATTAAACATTGTCACAAAAAGACATATAGATTGTTAAGCATCGCTTCTATCTTCTATGCATGGTGTTAATTTTAGGCTTACTGTTTTGCGATAAGTATCATAGTATATGTAATTTCTGACTTAGTCTTGAGTATTATATTTTTAAGATAGTACTATCTTATAAAAAGCTATTTAAGACCATCCACTAAGTTGTGCAATCATTAATGTAATAATAGAAATAATTGCCCATATTATAAAGAGTGGGAAGAAGAAGCGGATCCATTTAGTATAAGAAACGCCACCTATGGCTAATGCTGCCATAAAATAACCACTCGTAGGATAAAATATGTGTGTGAAGCCATCACCAAGTTGGAAAGCTAAGACAGCAGTTTGTCTAGTGATGCCAAGCATATCAGATAAAGGAGCCATAATTGGCATTGTAACCAATGCTTGACCACTACCAGAAGAGATTATGAAGTTGATCAACATCTGTACTGCATACATGCCGATGACTGCAATGGTTGGTGTAGTACCATCAATAGCTGAACCAAGTCCATGAACGATGGTATCCATAATCTTGCCGTCTTCAAGAACTACAGCAATGGAACGTGCAAGGCCAACGATGATTGCACCCATGAGTACATCCTTAAAGCCATCATTGAATGCTTCGCAAATCGTTTGCATTGATAGACCAGAAACGTATCCGACGATGACGCCCATGAATATAAATAAACCAGCCATTTCTATCATGAACCAACCTTGGGTAGTGACGCCGTATACTAAGATAATTAAGAAGGCAAAGATAACAGCGATGCCCCACTTTTGTCTTGTTGTAGCTTTAGATGGTGCATGTTCTGTAATGTGTTGATACAGCTCTCTTTTTTCTGAGTCATCCTCATATACGGAGCTTAAAGTAGGTTGTTTTTGAATCTTTCTAGCATAACGCATAATGAAAATAATTGTGATTGCTAACACTACGATAAATAAGACGATTCTTAAACCGATACCTGAGAATACAGGGATACCAGAAAGCTTTTGTGCTAATCCCGTGTTGATAGGGTTAAGTACACCTACTGTAAACCCCACAACTGTTCCACAAAGAGCAATCGCTGTGGCAGTTATAGAATCATATCCTAAAGCGATGATGAGTGGAATGATGACAGGAATATAAACTAGCGATAATTCTGCGGTACCAATTAAAGTAGCTACAATAGCAAATACTGTAGTTAACACAGGAATAATAAATATACTTTTATAAATAAACCGACGCGCTAAGTTATCAACAGCAATTTCAATGATACCCGTTCTTCTAAGTACCATGAACATGCCACCAATAATTAATGTAAAGAATACAATTTCCCCAGCTTCAATGAGTCCTCTAGGAATAATCGATATAAAGTCTACAATGCTTACTGGTGCAGAAGTAATGTAGTGAAATGAATCAGCATCCACCATTTCTCTGCCTTCAGGCCCCTTAATTCTCTTAAATTCACCTGATGGAACAATATAAGTAGCAAGCGTAGCGATTACACCAAAAATAAATAAAATGACATAGATGTGCGGCATTTTAAATTTTTTCTTAGATTTTGGCGCATGATTGCGTTCTTTATTGAAGTAACTCAAATAACCTCCCCCTTATATAAATGCTAAATAAATTAAATTTACCATAAAATAACTAAAAATAATTTGTTAGATTCTGAAAATTTAGAAATATTTTTTGTTTATTTTTACATTTTAATATACATATTAAATATTAATTTACAATTATAAATAAAGCATTAAGAGATGATATGTTTGAAATGGGTGTTTATACTTGATCGTAACATAAGCGAAAGATGTAGTAGATTCAGTGAAAAGTAAACATAATTCAAGTGTCAATATTGTTATATATATAAATTTAAAATGATATTGATTTATTAATTATGAAATGCTTTATTTTTTTAATTGTGTGACTGTGATATTCTTACTGTGAGAATATATACAAGGAGCGTTTGTTAATTGAAGAAAAAATGGATGTGGCTTATAGGGGTTGTCGCAGTTATAGGATTGTTAGCCATTGCTTTAGTATTAAAACAAGTGAATAGCAATGAGAAGGATAAAGATGGTTACGATACATACAAAGTAGAGAAAGAAAGTCCGCTTAATTTAGAGGGGAAAGCATCGCCTCAATCAGTAAAAACATATAACAACAATAGTCAATTAGGGACATTTGTAAGTACACAAGTTGATGATGGTCAATCAGTTAAACAAGGTGACTCACTCATTAACTATAACGTTAACAACAATAAACGCCAGCAATTAGTAAATAAAGTGGACGAAGCACAGGGCGCTGTTAATGAAGATTATAAAAATATTAATCAAGCACCCAACAATAGTGATTTACAGAAGAAACTGACACAAGATCAAAGTGCATTAAACGAAGCACAACAACAGTTGAATCAACATGATAAACAAATCAATGACAGTGTCTATGCAGCATTTGATGGTAAAGTAGATATCAAAAATAAGGAAAATGTATCGGATGGGCAAACGATATTACAATTAGTTTCAAATGAGCCACAAATTAAAACAACAGTGTCCGAATTTGATTTAGAAAAAATCAAAGAAGGCGACAAGGTAGACGTTAAAATCACAAGTAACGGTAAAACAGGAAAAGGGACAATTAAAAAAATTGCAGAATTACCTAAAAGTTACGAAGATCAATTGAGTGAATCTGGTGCAGCAGGTGGTGCGAGTGCTGGAGGAAGTGGTGATGAAGAAAGTGCTGCAACGCAGTCATCGAATCCAGTTGAATCCGCACCAAATGGTGGTAATGATTCAGAGTCCTCTAAATATACAGTGATTATTAGTGATTTAGATATTCCAGTACGTGCAGGGTATTCTATGGATGTCAAAGTACCACTAGATTCTATTAAATTACCTAAATCCGTATTAACGAAAGATAATAATGTTTTTGTCGTTAATAAAGATAATAAAGTTGAAAAACGTAATATTAAAATCGATAAAGTAAACGGAGAAATATTCGTTAAAGAAGGACTGAAAAAAGGTGACAAAGTCCTCAAAAACCCTAAAAACACATTAAATGATGGAGACAAAGTTGAGGTGTCATCATGATAGAACTTGTAGATATCAATCGCCACTTCAAAAATGGGGATGAAGAGAACCATATTTTGAAAGACATTAATATCAACATTAACGAAGGTGAATTCATTGCGATTATGGGTCCTTCAGGTTCTGGTAAGAGTACATTAATCAATATACTAGGGTTTATTGACCGTGGATATGAAGGAGATTACTTTTTTAATGGAGAAAATTATAAAAAAACTTCAGATAATCAACTTTCAGATATTAGAAATAAGACTGTAGGCTTCGTATTCCAAAACTTTAAACTGATTCAAAATAATACCATTTTAGAGAATGTAAGTATCCCTTTGGTGTATGCTGGTTTAGGATCTCAAGAGCGTAAACAAAGAGTAGTCGACACGTTGCATGACGTTGGATTATACGATAAAGAGCATCTTGTCCCTAATAAATTATCAGGTGGGCAACAACAACGTGTAGCGATTGCACGTGCCATTATTAATCAACCTAAATTTATTATTGCCGATGAACCAACGGGAGCGTTAGATTCGAAGACTTCGAAGGATATTATGGAATTATTTATGAAGTTAAATAAAGAATATAATACGACGATGATCATGGTCACACACGATCGTAAAGTTGCCGATAAAGCTGACCGTATTATTCATATTTTAGATGGACGCGTTCAGCGGGAAGAGGTGGTAGAATGAAGAATTTATCGAATATTATCGCCATCTCGTTCAAATCTATTTTAAAAAATAAACGACGTAATATCTTTACTATGATTGGTATTATTATTGGTATTGCAGCAGTTATAACGATTATGTCATTAGGTAATGGATTTAAAAAGACTGCGGCAGATGAATTCTCAGATTCAGGCGCTGGTAAAAATTCCGCACTTATTAGTTTTATGACAAGTAGTGGAGAAAGTGCGAAAAATAATCCTTTCAGTCAGCAAGATATAGGCATTGTTAAACAAATTGATGGCGTGTCAGATGCCAAAATTAAAGAAACTGAAGATCAAGGTTATTCAGCAAAAATGACAAATCCGCAGAAAAAAGACGACATCAGTATTTTGAAAAAGGATGAAGTAACAAGTCCTGAAGAAGGAAAAGGCTTTAATTCAGAAGATAATGAATTACGCAAAAAGGTCGTAACGGTTGATGATAAAATTGCCAAAGATGTCTTTAATAAAGATGCGATAGGTAAGACGTTGTATATTGATGGCCAAGGTTTTGAAGTTGTAGGTATCGTTAATGATATGATGAACCCTAAAGCTGTTAGCATGCCGTCTCAAACATTTAATCAATATATGGGCAATTTACAGCAAGATTTTCCATCATTACAATTAACGATTGCCGATAATTCGAATAAAAAAGAGGTAGCTAACAAAGTTGCAGATAAATTGAATAAAAATGGTTCGGGTATGTCTGACGGTAGCTATAGTTATAATGACACTGAAGAGATGATGAAAGGAATTAACAAAGTCTTTGATGGTATTACTTACTTTGTGGCAGCAGTAGCAGGGATTTCGTTATTTATTGCAGGTATTGGTGTTATGAATGTAATGTACATCTCAGTTACTGAACGTACGGAAGAAATAGCGATTCGACGCGCATTTGGTGCGAAAAGTCGAGATATAGAGCTACAATTCTTAGTGGAAAGTGTTGTCCTATGTGTCCTCGGTGGAATTATTGGATTGATTTTAGGTATTTTAATCGCTAGTCTTGTCGATGCGGTTACACCAGATTTCATTAAGAGTGTTGTTAGTATCAGTTCTGTCGTCATTGCGGTAGGCGTATCTATGTTGATTGGTATCGTCTTCGGTTGGGTTCCAGCCCGAGCAGCAGCTAAAAAAGAGTTGATAGATATTATTAAATAAATTCTAATATTAGGACAAATTAACATCATTCACCTTATCGGAAGTGTATATGTCTATGTATTTACAGATGGTATAATAATGAAGTCGCCTTAACTTCCGTCGGTATTTTCGACGGAAGGAGGTGCTTAGTATGCTTATGATCTTCGTTCACATCATTGCACCAGTCATTAGTGGCTGTGCAGTTACGTACTTTACTTACTGGCTTAGTAGTAAACGTAATAAATAGAAGGCGACGTTAAGCCGCATCAAAAAATCCCCTCACTACCGCAAATAGTGAGGGGATTGGTGCATATATGCATATAATCTTCGTTAGATGTATTATAACATCATAGTGCGTAGGAATGCAAAACGATGTGCTAGATATGATTAATGTGTATTTTTTAGCAAAATTATTATCTCTTTTGAGGTTATACCAATTTTCGTTAATATGAAAGCTTTGTACAATTGCAAAACATACTTAGAAACATTAAATATACAATCATTAATATATTTCGGCTTTTTCAATAGGATAGTAATGAGAGTGATAATGTCTAAAATTTTTTTAAAAATTATGTCAAGACTCGCCATAATTAACAACATCCTTTAAATAAACTTGTAAATCATCATCTGAAAACTTTTATGCCTATTTACTAAATTTGTTTTTTTATTACTAATAAATCTTCTACGAAGCCACTCATTTAATTTCAATAGATCAACAAGATAATGATTTATAAATTTTGATTAGGGTTTTCCATAAAATCATTAAGCATCATTCAATATATTGCCATGAAATTGATCAATTTCTTCAAAATTAAATACTTCATCTTGATAGTTATAATGCAATAGATAGCCTTCTTCATTATTCTTACTAAAAATTTGAATTACTAAAGAAATGACAATAGCATCAATTTCAAGTTTCTTTTTTGAAAATCCATTTTCTATAAATGTAATATTAAATTTTTAAATTAAAATCACGAATGATTAATTCAACAAACTTGTGAGTCGAGTAGTTACAAAGGTTATTCAATTTTTTCACGTTTATATAAAATTGCTAATTTATTTGTAATTATTCTTTATTAGTGTTAAGTTTAAGCAAGAATTTAATAAGAATTGCTAGGGGTGCTTGTAAGCTGAAAGAGGCATTGTTCTCAACCCTTTGAACCTGATCTGGTTAGTACCAGCGTAGGGAAGCAGAAAAGTACAGTACATATGTAAAGTCTGTTTGTAGGGCTTTTATTTACTGTCGCTTCACTAAATATGTGATTTTTGACCAGGTCTCCTAGCAATAATAAAATGCTAAGGAGTTTTTTATTTGGAACAAGAAAAAATTGAATTAAAAAAACAATTTCCATCAAGTCAAAGAATATGGATTAGTGGAGAAGATCCAGATATTCGAGTGCCATTTAGAGAGATACAACTTTCTCCGACCATAACAGAAGAAGGAACAACTGATAATGATCCAGTGTTAGTCTATGATACTGCAGGCCCGTACCACGACGATAATTATAAGATTGACGTTCAAAAAGGTATACCGAAAATGCGAATGACATGGATAAAAGAAAGAAATGATACATTGCAATATGAAGGAAGAAGCATAGTTTCATTAGATAATGGATTTAAGTCAGATAATCATAAAAAATTTGTCGAGACACCGTTTAAATATCAACCAAGGAAAGCAGAAACAGGTAAGAATGTTACTCAAATGTATTATGCGAAACAGGGGATTATCACGAAAGAAATGAAATTTGTAGCTATGAGAGAAGATACATCGCCTGAGTATGTACGTTCTGAAATTGCGCGCGGAAGAGCGATTATTCCTAATAATGTAAATCATCCTGAGTCAGAGCCGATGATCATTGGTAAAAACTTTCAGGTGAAAGTAAATGCCAATATAGGAAACTCAGCAGTTAGTTCTTCCATAGAAGCCGAGATAGAAAAATTAGTCTGGGGTATTCATTGGGGTGCCGATACTATCATGGATTTATCTACAGGTAAAAATATTCATGCTACGAGAGAATATCTTTTGAGAAATTCGCCTGTTCCAGTTGGCACAGTGCCTATCTATCAAGCACTTGAAAAGGTAGATGGTTCTGCTAAAGATTTGACTTGGGAAGTTTATCGAGACACACTGATTGAACAAGCAGAACAAGGTGTTGATTATTTTACTATACATGCTGGTGTGTTATTGCGATATGTACCTACAACAGTTGATAGATTAACAGGTATTGTCTCGAGGGGTGGATCAATCATGGCACAGTGGTGTTTAGCTCACCATGAAGAAAGCTTTTTATATACACATTTTGAAGAGATTTGTGAAATTATGAGTCGCTATGACATTGCAATTTCTCTTGGTGATGGATTAAGACCTGGCTCAATCTACGATGCAAATGATGAGAGTCAAATACTAGAATTAAAGACACTGGGCGAATTAACTGTAATAGCATGGGAGCACGATGTACAAGTGATGATTGAAGGTCCAGGTCATGTACCGATGAACAAGATAAAGGAAAATCAAGACCTCGCTGATTTCCATTGCCAAGAAGCGCCATTCTATACATTGGGACCATTGACAACTGATATTGCACCAGCCTATGACCATATTACGTCAGCGATTGGCGCCGCACAAATTGCTAGTCATGGTACGGCAATGCTTTGTTATGTTACCCCTAAGGAACATCTAGGGCTGCCTAATAAAGATGATGTAAGAGAGGGCGTTGTTACGTATAAGATTGCTGCGCATGCAGCTGATTTGGCCAAAGGATTGAAAGGGGCACAACGCAGAGACGATGAAATTAGTAGAGCGC
The DNA here is from genome assembly GCF_044794325.1 of Staphylococcus pseudoxylosus. NCBI lineage: Bacteria > Bacillati > Bacillota > Bacilli > Caryophanales > Staphylococcaceae > Staphylococcus > Staphylococcus pseudoxylosus. Next base: position 2,763,925 of record NZ_CP085024.1, on the reverse strand, counting down.
GATTTGAATTCAGATGGTATGATCAATTTAATCTATCGTTAGACCCAGACAAGGCGCGTTCATTTCATGATGAGACCTTACCTGCTGAGGCAGCAAAAGTTGCCCATTTTTGTAGTATGTGCGGACCTAAATTCTGTTCGATGCGTATCTCCCATGATTTGAGAAAACATAAAGATTTAAAATCAGAAGGATTGAAGCAAAAGTCAGAAGAATTTGTTTCGAAAGGTAGTAAAATTTATCGTTAAATATAGGTTATGAGTCAGTCTTATCCGTTAAAAAATTGCTTTGTTATCTGCGAAATCAGGAAAGATTATTTAGATTAAATACTCAGGATGAAATTACGTTTTTAACCTATAATAAATAAAAGAAGTGTTTTAATCGTTTCAAAATAAATATTGTCTAAAAGCACGATAAGTTTATAAGCTTGTCGTGTTTTTATTTTTATTAATAATTTATTAATAGATAATATAAAATTTTAATAAAAATAATGTTCACTTATTCAGAATTTTCTGATAACATGAAAGCTAGTTTGTAATCGCTTACATAGGGAGGGGTATTATGAAAAAATGGTTAGCTTTAGTCATTGTTTGTTCAACTGTGCTTGCTTCATGTGGCAAAAGCAATGAATCAAACGCATCAAAGAACCAATTTCCAGATGAAACAGTAGAAATTGTTGCTCCGGCTTCTCCAGGTGGAGGTTGGGATACGACAGCGCGTGCTATCCAAAAAATCATACTGGAGGAAAATTTAACTAAACAAAATGTTAATGTTATTAATAAACCTGGAGGTGGCGGTGAAGTAGGTTGGCAATATTTAAAATCACGTTCACCTAATACGATTTCTATTAATTCAAGCTTATTATTATCTAATAATGAATTAGGATTAAGTGATTTAAATACTGATGATTTTACGCCTATTGCTATTTTAGCAACAGAATGGATTAGTCTAACAGCATCTAATAAGTCGAATTTAAATTCTGGTAAAGAAGTTATGGAAAAGTTGAAGAAAGATCCTAAATCTTTAACGATTGGAGTTGCACCGGGATTGGGAAATAATGATCATTTAGCATTTGTTCAAGCTGCAAAAGAATATGGTGTTGATGTAGAAAATATTGATTTTCTTGTTTATAAAAGTGGAGGAGATTTACAAACTGCTCTATTAGGTGGACATGTAGATGTAGCTTCAACAGCTGTTTCTGAGGTTAAAGAACAGCATCAAACTGGTAAATTAAAAATGTTGGCTGTAACTTCTGATAAACCAATTGAAGGTATTGAAGATGTACCTACCTGGGAAGATCAAGGTATTGATGTAGTATTTCCACATTGGCGTGGCGTCATGGGTCCTAAAGATATGACACCTGAGCAACGAGAGTATTGGGATACTACAATGGAGAAAGTAGTTAAGTCAAAAAGGTGGCAAGAAATAAGAAAAAACAATGATTGGGAAAATTTCTATAAAGATAGTGAAGAAAGTGAAAAATTCTTGAAAGCGCAACGTAAGAAATATAATGAACTAGTAAATGACTCAGGTCTAAAATAAGGGGGAGTATAAATGTCACGACTTGTTTTTCCATTAGTATTAATATTATTTGGTGTGATTTATTTAGTGCTAACTATCAATATACCGAAATCTAATATTGGTGATCCTAATAGTCCTATGTATTTTCCATTATTAATCGGTCTATTGCTTGTTGTAATGAGTATTATTTACTTTTTTCAAGAATTCAAAAAGCGTCATCAAAAATTTACAGCTTTTTCACAATTACTCGAAAAACGTACGTTTATACGTATTGTACTGACTATCATTTTAGCGATAATATATGCTTTTATTTTTGAACCCTTTGGTTTTTTAATTTCAACCATTCTATTTTTAGGTTGTATTATGTTCTTGATTAATGGATATAAAAGATGGTTACAAAATATTTTAGTAACAGTAATTTTTTCCGGTATTGCATGGTATACCTTTTCGCAATTATTAGATGTTAGTTTACCTTAAGGAGGGTTATATGAATGGGGATTGATACAGGTAGTTTTTTGGAAGGGTTAACGACAGCATTTCATCCGATGAACCTTTTATGGGTACTCATCGGTGGTTTTCTTGGTACGGTTGTAGGGATGTTGCCTGGATTAGGGCCTGCTACTGCAGTAGCAGTACTTATACCAGTTACTTTTGGTATGGAACCAGTAAGCGCATTAATTTTGATGGTCTCAATTTATTATGGCGCTATGTATGGAGGTTCTAGAAGCTCTATATTATTAAATACTCCAGGTGATGGATCAGCAATTGCAGCTACATTTGATGGTTACCCGATGACTAAAAATGGTGAAGCGGGTAAAGCACTTACAATTTCAGCTATAGCTTCATTAATTGGTGGGATTACAGCAGTTATTGGTTTTATAGTTCTAGCAAAACCATTGTCAAATTTTGCTTTGAAATTTGGTCCGCAAGAATATTTTTTATTATTTTTATTTACACTTTCAGCTATTGTTACTTTGTCATCAGGGAAGATGGTCAAAGGATTTATTGCAACAAGTATTGGACTGATTATTAGTACTGTAGGTGTGGACTTACAGACAAGTATTTATCGTTTCACTTTTGATATCCCACATTTAAGTGAAGGAATAGATTTCTTAGTAGTTATAATAGGGGTATATGCAGTAGCAGAGGTTCTGTACAATTACTTGAACCTACATGCATTAAAGCCGCCAAAAAATGACGTGGGATCAATGAAATTATCAAAAGAAGATTGGAAAAAAACACGTGGAGCGATGTTTAGGCAAAGTCCAATTGGTTTCCTAATCGGTGTTTTACCTGGAGCAGGAGGATCTATTGCGGCAATGCTAAGTTATTCGACAGAAAAGCAAATATCCAAAAACGGTAAAAATTTCGGAAAGGGTCAAATAGAAGGCGTGGCTGCGCCTGAATCTTCTAATAACGCTGCATCAGTCGGGGCTTTGATTCCATTATTAACAATGGGGGTACCAGGATCTGGAACCACAGCTGTTATATTAGGAGCTGTGGTGATGTTAGGCTTACAGCCAGGACCATTATTATTTGAAAATGAACCTGAAATGATATGGACCCTTGTTAATAGTATGTTTATCGGTAATATTTTTTTAGTTATATTAAACATTGCTTTAATCGGCTTACTATTAAAGATTTTACGTACACCACCTAAAGTGCTATATCCAATTATTTTAGTGCTTGCATTTATCGGTACATATACATTAGGTTATAGCGTAATTGATTTTTATATTTTAATTATCTTCGGAGTTATTGGCTTAGTAATGAAGTTGTTAGATTTCCCAATCGCGCCTTTAATCTTAGCTTCGATAATTGGGTCAGATATGGAACAAAACTTTCGTAAAAGTTTAATAGTAAGTAATAATAATATATTAGATATATTTATAGGGTCATCGATAAGTATTGTATTATTATTAATGACAATTTTAGCATTGTTCTATCCACTGATTATAAAAGGCTTTAAAAAAGCAAAATTAAAAAAATAATTTGGAAATAGATGGGTTAAAACTATGAATCTAAACTGAAATTCTTTTCGTTATTTAGTAAGTGCAGATTAATTATTTGATTGTTTTAGAGAGTAGAATGGGAATCATATTTGAGTAATATGATTTTCTTTCTACTTTTTTTCATGTGTTTTTTGGTATAGATGTATAGTGATAAATGTAGGTTAATAAAATTTAATAAATTTTAAAAGCTTTTGAATTTAAGCACTTATACAAATAAGTTGAATTTATCAGTCATATAGTGTGAATAATTACTTCTTAATGTATAGGCTATTTTTTAGACTAGAGTTAACTCTAAGCGCTATGATATTAGGTGAAGAAGTTGGAAAGTCTTCAAATAGGATAAGTACTGGAGGAATTATTTTATGATTAATGCTAAAGCTAGAGCGGTTTACGGGCCGGATTCGAATTTTCATGCTACAGAAATTAAAAGACGAGATCTTGATACACATGATGTATTAATTGAGATTAAATACGCAGGTATATGCCATTCTGATATTCATACTGCACATGGTGAGTGGGGGCCAGTTCACTATCCACTAGTGCCAGGTCATGAAATTGCAGGTATTGTTAAAGAAGTTGGGTCAGAAGTGAGTAAGTATGAAGTAGGTGATCGTGTCGGTGTTGGTTGCATGGTTGATTCTTGTGGCGAATGCGAAAATTGTCAAAACGGCGAAGAACAATATTGTCTAAAAGGAATGGTTGGCACATACGCAGGTACGGATAGATATGGTGAACCGACACAAGGCGGTTATTCAACACATATTGTAGTACATGAAGATTTTGTATTACGTATTCCTGATAATATCGGTTTAGATGCTGCAGCTCCATTACTTTGTGCGGGTATTACTACTTATTCACCTTTAAATCATTGGAAAGCAAGTGAAGGTAAAAAAGTAGCAATCATCGGTATGGGCGGTTTAGGACACATGGCTGTTCAAATTGCAAATGCTATGGGCGCAGAAGTTACTGTATTATCACAAACGTTAAATAAAAAAGAAGATGGTTTAAAATTAGGTGCAACACATTACTATGCAACAAGTGATGAATCTACATTTGAGCAACTGCCTAAAACTTTTGACTTAATTATCAATACAGTAAGTGCAAACTTGCAATTAGATGATTATCTTAAATTGCTTACATTAGACGGTACCATTGTTAACGTTGGGGCACCAGCGGAACCAATCTCATTAAGCGTTGCGAACTTAATTGGTCACCGTAGATCATTTGCTGGGTCAGCTATAGGAGGTATACGTGAAACACAAGAGATGTTAGACTTCTGCTCTGAACATAATATCAAGCCTCAAATTGAAATGATTTCAGCTGATCAAATAGATGAAGCTTATGAAAGAGTTTTAGCATCTGATGTTAAATATCGCTTTGTCATCGATACAAGCACAATGTAATTAACTTGCAATTAATGAATAACCAACGTGCTTTAAAATAATTTAAAAAATATATTATAGTAGCCACTTGTTTTAGGCAGTGTTTTGAAATAAGTGGCTATTTCTATACATATAAGTTATAAATTGCATGAAAATTATAATTGTATAATATGCCTAGACGCTTATATAATTATAAATATTAAGTAATTTTTATATAAAAAATTTGTATAAGTTAAAATTTACTATTATACTAGCTTATAAGCGTTTAAGTAAACGCTAACATAATGTTACAATAGTTAGGAGTGATTTTCATGCCAGATACAGATACTGCATCAGACTTATTGGAAAAATTCTTAGACTTACTTATACTAGCTTTTAAATAATAAACAAATTATATTATTAGCAACAGCCCCCTTGCTATTTCAAATAGTAAGGGGGCATTTTTGAATATTAGTGGCTAAAGCACTAAATATAGTACTATAGACTAGTCATTTTTGTTTATCAATTTCGCAGTGGGTAATTAGATTATCCTTTTTTACTTTTTCTCAGATTTAATACATTTACCACATCTTTTATATATGTGCCTTTTAATTTATAACTCCATTTATAAATGATAAAACTAGCTAGTATACAAATTATTGGGAGTATAACCATAATGAAACGTAATCCATTTTTTGTGAATTCATTTTGTTGAACACCCGGTTGATAACCTAAAAGCGTTAAACTCCATCCAGTAATTAAACCGGAAATGGCCATAGCTGTTTTCATTAAGAACGTCTGAGTAGAAGTGATAACGCTTTCGTTTCTTTGTCCAAATTTCATTTCACTATAATCAATGACGTCTGCTATTGAAACGGTTATTATTCCCATAATGAATCCAGTACCAATTTTGATAAAGGTAGTACCTAATACAACAGGTAATATGGCTTGTGGTGAAATGTAACTTGCAGCTAGCAAAATCAATAGTCCGAATATTACACTGCAGGTTGCAATAGGAAATATACGTTCCCTTGTAATCCATTTTGCAATTCTTGGGAACATAATTAAAGCAAGAATTTCTACAAATCCCATACCGTTATAGAGTGCAAATAAAAACTTGGATTCAGCTACATAGCTAAAATAATAAATGAGAACATTTCCAATGATTTGTGTACATAAGAAAAAGGTGATTAAGATACCAATATAATTCAAGAGTTCTTTGTTAGTAAATAATATTCTCCATATGTCTTTGAAACGTAATGTAATACCTGTGTCTATATTTGTAGGGGCCTCTTTTACATTGTGAACAGTAATTCCCATTGTTGTGATAAAGAAGATAATTATAATGATTGTGAGTATTAAAAAGCCAATGGACTGATCACCATTTCCAAATAAATTGTCCAAGAATAGTACAATGCTTAAACCGATAGCACCGAGAATTAAATTAGCTAGGCTCGCAAAAATTCTTGGAATCACTGATACCTCTTCACGCTCGGTTGGGTTATTAGTTAAATTTGGCAACCATGACCAATAAGGAACATCCATCATAGTGTAAGTCATGCCCCAAAGAATATACATAATTGTGACAAATACATATAGACTGGTCCCAGACAAATCAAAATTTGTGAATAATATAAGAGTTACAAAAGAATTGATAATAGTACCAATTACTAACCATGGTCTGAATTTTCCCCACTTTGTTTTTGTTTTATCTACAATCATACCCATAATAGGATCGTTGATAGCATCCCAAATTCGAGCTACAAAATATAATGTACCTACAAAACCAGCTGTAATGCCTAAGATGTCTGTTAAATAATACATAAGATATATGCCAATTAGATTAACAACTAAATCTTTACCAAAAGCACCAATGCCAAACGAATACTTTTCTTTACGTGTTATTTGTCGCTCCAAATAAATCACCTCATAGAAAACTTAAGTCGTTATATGAACAAAATACTCAAGTTTTTAGATATATAACTTTTAATTTTAGTAGTAAAATATTTTAAAAAACCAGACACTGCTCATCTAATTGAATAATCACAGGTCTGGTGTGAGTTTATTTATATGGTGGAAGCCAATCACCGTGGGCTTCAATTAAATCATCACAAAGTGAGATAATATCGTTGATAGATAGTTCAGCAGCTGTATGTGGATCTAACATAGCAGCTTGATAAATTTTTGATTTATCGTTAGTTAATGCAGCCTCTATTGTTAATAATTGAGTGTTTATATTTGTTCTGTTCAAGGCTGCTAGCTGTTCTGGTAAATCCCCTATATAAGTAGGCGCTACACCACTTGCATCAACTAAACATGGAACTTCAACAACTGCATTTTCAGGGAGGTTGCTTATTAAGCCACCTGTGTTTAATACATTGCCGCCAATTTTAAATGGTATATTTGTTTCCATTGCTTCAATAATATAAGAACCATATTCGTTGGAACGTTGATGAGTCAGGTTTTGATCATTGACTATATCATCACGCATTTGTGACCATTCTTCTATTTGTTTTATGCAACGACGAGGGTATTCATCTAATGGAATATTATAATCATCGATTAATTCTGGGTATAGATTTTTAATGAAGTAAGGATGGTATTCTGCGTTATGTTCAGATGACTCTGTAACATAAAAATCAAATTTATCTAAAATTTCAAAACGAACCATATCGTCATGTTTTGATTTTTGTTTTGCTTTGGCACGCTTTTTGATTTCCGGATATAAGTCTTTGCCATTTTGTTTGATTTCAAGCAACCAAGCCATATGATTAATTCCAGCAATCTTAGATTGTATGTTCTCTTGTGGCAAATCTAATGAATCTAATAAGTCATTCGTACATACTTGTACACTATGGCAAAGGCCAACCGTTTTAATACCTTCTTTTAGCATTATATTAGTTAAAACTGCCATTGGATTTGTATAATTTAAAAACCAAGCATTTGGACATACTTCTTTTATATCTTCGGCAAAGGCTTGCATTACTGGTATTGTTCTTAAATTACGGAAAATACCACCAACACCTAATGTATCAGCAATAGTTTGTCTTAAGCCATATTTTTTGGGTATTTCAAAATCAGTAATCGTAGCAGGATCATATCCGCCTACTTGTATTGCATTGATGATATATTTTGCTCCTGATAATGCCTCTTTACGATTATGGTATGCGCTCACAGTAACGTTTGAATTTAAATTTTTCTTTAAATTATTTAACATCATTTCTGAATCGTGCAATCGTTGTTCATCTATGTCATATAAAGCAAATTCAAAACCTTGTAATGCTTCTACTGTCATACAATCGCCTAGTACATTTTTGGCGAAAACAGTACTTCCTGCGCCTAGAAATGTAATTTTGTCCATTAATCATGCCCCCTAATTTTATTTGAAAACTTAATGATCATTAATACCGTTTATTTTTGAAAATTTAAAGCGAAAATTTTCTAGTATCACTATAGCTTATGTATAGATTAGACATTATTTTTAGGACAAACAAGCGTAAATAATATTGAAAAGAGTAATATATTGCTGTTTATAAATCTATAAACAACTTATCAACTGGCATGATTGTAGTGTTTTTTCGATAGTTATTGGGAGTTACACCAATGATTTTCTTGAAAACTTTACTAAAATAATTGCTAGAAGCGTAACCTACTTCATACGCGATAGATTCAATATTTTGAGAACTTTTAGTTAATAAAATTAATGAATTTTTAATTCTAGTTTTTGTTAAAAAATTAATAGGCGTATCATTCACAGCTTTATGAAATTGGCGACTAAAATGATATTTTGATAAGCCCGAAACTGCTACTATATCGTCCAATGTAATATCTTGTTGATAATGATTTTCTATAAATTTAATTGCTTTTATGGTAGGGGGAGGATAATTATTAGATTTCTGCAAACCATATTCGAGATACTCTAAGCATTTCATCATAAATGTATAGGCACAGGATGAAGATTCGTATCCATGTTTAATGCCCACAGCGTCTATTTTTCGCAATGTTTCTATAATATATTTTATAGGTTCAGAATTTATAGGGAGTTTGAGGATATTTCCATGTGTAGATACAATTCTATTAAATAATCTACTAGCTTCTTCGCCATAAATTGTAAAATAAACAAATTCCCATTCACTCGAATGGTTAGGAAGATAGTAACAATGATTACTTGGTACACGAACAAAAAAAGCATCGCCTTTAGAAAGTTGATAATTTTTTTCGCCTATAGAAATTGCACCGTAGCCACGAGTCGTATATTGAAAAATGTATACATCTTGTTCTCCTCTGTGCAAACCATGCCATCGATAATTTGAACTTTGTACGAGTTCAAAACCTATTGCACTTAAACCAGCAACATTATTCTGGTAATCTCCTTTGAATCTAAAACCATAAGCACTGTAATCAATTTTTCTCGTCAACTTCTACCCCTCCATACTTTCTAATTATTTTAGCATTGTTTAAGTAAAAACATTAAATATATATTTATAAAATTCCTGTTGAATTAATGCTTCTTTTGTTATTTATAATTGCTGTTTCTTGACAATGACGAACAATAAGTATATGTTTGTAATGTTAAATAAAAATAAATATAGTCGTTGATGTGCGTTTGAACTAGGTGATTTAGGCTTTAGCAAGATGTTAATAGAAATATTGGCAGATTGAAAAAGTAAACGAATTTAAGTAGAAAACGAAAATCATACGACATATGTAGACTAACTTAATTTAATTTATAAATTTAAAAGCAACATGCATATATAGGTAGCAAAACAAAACACTGCATAAAGTATTAGCGTGCGTTGTGATGAAGCCGACAATTGTAATAAATCGACGGAGATTTATTATATATTGTCGGCTTTTTTATTCAGTCTTACAATTATATTTTAGAAAAGCTAACTTTATGATCACAGTCTTCATACCTAATAAAGGAGGATTCGATATGCTTACATCGCCTAATTTATCATTACTATTCATACTATTATTTGTCGCGATATTCATCTCAATAATAAGCAACATTATATTTTTGAATAAGCGCATATCACTAGCGTACGTTCGTATACATATTTGTTTAGTAGCATTGCCGCCATTGATAGCGTTTGTTGGCTTAGTTTTAGCACCAAAGAACACCAATCTTGGCTTATGGTATTCAGATGTTTTATCTTGGTTGATGGCGTTTTTCGTATTGATTATCGGGTTAATCATCCAACGTTATTGTGTACGCTATTTGGCTGGAGATAGAAGCTTTAGAAAATACTTTATGCTATTTACTTTAACGACAAGCTTTGCAGCTACAGCATGGTTAACAGGTGATGTCCGTATTATGGTAGTCAGCTGGGGCTTCACGTTAATAGGCCTAACATTACTCATTAGTTTGACGAGCGCTTGGAGAGTGACAAGAGCAGCAGCAATGGTTACGGGAAAATTATTTTTCTTAAGTTGGTTGGCATTATTGTTAGCTGTTATATGGTTAGGATTTGTAACAGGAGAATGGCATTATACAGGTATATTCACCGAAGCTAATCTTAATCAAATTAATGCATGGGCACGTTTTGGTATTAATATTTTAATAATATTAGCAGTTATGATTCCAGCGGCACAATGGCCATTCCAAAGATGGTTAATAGAGTCTGTTGCTGCACCAACACCTGTTTCTGCAATTATGCACGCTGGCATTGTGAACGCTGGAGGTATTATGCTTACGCGTTTTTCTCCACTGTTTAATGGTGACATCGCAACAATTGTTTTATTATGCTTTGCGAGTATCTCTGTACTTATAGGTGCAGGTATTAGTTTAGTACATGTAGACTATAAACGGTTATTAGTGGGTTCAACAATAGGGCAAATGGGCTTTATGTTAATTCAATGTGCGTTAGGCGCATACATACCTGCAATTATTCATCTAATATTACATGGTTTATTTAAAGCGACACTCTTTTTACGCTCTGGTTCAGCTGTACGACATTTTAATGTACCGAGTCGTGCAAATGAAAGAATGTCTTACCTATGGATATTAGCAGGACGTGGTTTAGCAATTATGATGGGTCTTGGCTTTTGGTTATCTGCTCCAGAACAAGGATATCGTTTAGTTAGCGGTCTTATTTTAGCATGGTCATTATCCGTATCTTGGACGCAACTAGTTGCCTTTGGTGAAGGGAAATTTGGTCGTGTCATGGGCTTATTAGTACTTAGTATAGTTGGCATCGTCTATTATATCGTTCACCATTTCTTTAGTGATGCTTTGCATACCATCGCATTTCATAGTGCACAGCCACCTATATTCGCAACCGTAATTGTTGCGTTAATTTTATTATTTGGTAGTTTGATGAGTACGTGGGTAGCGCGTCATCGTTCATCGGCAGCATTTTCAATTATTTATATGTGGATTGTATATTTAGGTGATGCAAAAATTGAAACAGTAGAACGTCATCCTAATTACTTGAAAAAATATTTATCCAAAGGAGGGCACTAAAATGGGAGAATCAAACAAACATTCTGTTGAGCAATCGAGTTATATTAATGATATTCGCATGACAGTTGAAAATGCGAGCAAAGTCATTGTTCCTTTATCACCCATTTCAGTATTTGCTGCTAGAAGTCCCTGGTCTGGATTAGAAGATAAAACATTTGATGAAGTAGCAAGTTGGTTAAAACAAGTGCGTAAAGTTGATATTTATCCAGCGAGAACAACTATTATAGAAGCAAGACAACAAGGTGAAATAAGCGATAAGCATATAGAACGTCGTTTTCAACAATGGATAAAAGAGACAGAGTTATCTATTCCGAAAGCGCACGCTATTCAATATGGTCACCAAGCATTAAAACTACAACCATTAGAGTCATACTCAGAGAAACAAGAAGACATAGATGAACTCGTGGAAGATTTGACGGAAAGTCTAAAGGAAAGCAATATTGAATCCAGACAATTTTCATCAGTGCCACTAATTAGTACATACGTCTTTGATGATAAAAATGAAAAATTAATCGATACTTTAGATTATCATGTAATCAAATGGTGCAAGTTATTTATTGATGACGCACAATCCGGATGGACGATGCCAAATAGAGATAAAGGACTTTTTAATGCTTGGCAGAGATTAGTACCATATGATCTAGCGTTAACTAAACAACAACGTACACGTCTACAATCATTGCCAAACGATGCTGAATCATTACTTAAAACATCATTAAATAAGCTAGGTATTAAGGATCTAGAAGTTCAAACATATTTAGAGAATCATTTATTATCATTGCCAGGTTGGGCGGGTATGATGATGTGGCAAGATGACCATCATAAGAAAGTTCATGATTTATTATTTACTTATCTTGCTATACGTGTTGCGATGGAATGGGCAATCGTAGAGCCTCATTTACCTGTAACGCCTCCAGATGCTAAAGATGAAAATGTTTTGGAAACAAGCATTGTGTCATGGTTGCAGTGGGGTGGATTTACGATAGAAACTTGGCGTGCGTTAAGTATAGAAGAAAAAGAACAATATGTGCAGTTTGCGAAAGCGTTTAATGAACAATTGTGTCGGAAATTGTGGTTGGAAGCATGGGAAGAAACCTATAATGAACAATTAAAAGATATGATTGTACCAGAGCAATCTCATCAAATAACAGCAAAAAAAGTAGAAGTTCAAATGGCATTCTGTATTGATGTAAGGTCGGAGCCTTTTAGAAGACAGGTTGAAGCAGCTGGTCCGTTTGAAACTCTTGGTATTGCAGGCTTTTTTGGTTTGCCAATAGAGAAATCTGAGTTAGGTAGTAAATACAGTCATCCGTCATTACCAGTTATGAATCGACCACAGCATAAAATCCAAGAATACACACATGAACGTGAGCCTAACGCATTTCAACAACGTAAGCATGCACTAGAATCTGTTACGTATACATTTAAAAAAATGAAACAGAACGTTTTGCCTAGTTTACTTTTACCGGAATTGAGTGGCCCTTGGTTATCGCTACAAATGTTAACGAGAAGTTTTGTGCCGAGACGTACGGGAGCGATGATTCGTAAGTTTTATAGCAATTGGTTACAAAAACCTCAAGATACTGCTTTAACATTGGATCGTGATCAACATCATAACCACCAACATATACATTTTGAAGATGGGTTACCAATTGGTTTCACCAAAACAGAAAAAGTAAATTACACATTACAAGCACTAAAATTAATGGATTTAACTAAAAACTTTGCGCCGTTAGTTGTGATGTGTGGTCATGGTAGCCAAAGTGCTAATAATCCTTATGCGGCTTCATTAGATTGTGGCGCTTGTGGTGGGGCAGCCAGCGGTTTTAATGCTAAAGTTTTGGCTCATTTGTGTAATATGACAGAGGTTAGAGAAAGTTTGTTACAGGAAGGTATAGAAATCCCAGAAAAAACTATTTTCGCAGCTGCAGAACATCAAACTTCTGTAGATGAATTGAAGTGGATATATTTACCAGAATTATCTCAAGAAGCACAAATAGCTTATGATAAAATCGAAGCGGCAATGCCTCAAATAAGCTATGCCGCAAATGAAAAAAGATTGGCGCAATTACCGAATAATAATATAGTTAAACCAAACCCAGTCAATGAAGTTCATCGTATAACAAATGATTGGAGCGAGATAAGACCAGAATGGGGATTAGCGAAAAATGCAGCATTTATTATAGGTCAACGTGAATTAACTAAAAATAGTGATTTAGCAGGTAGAGCATTCTTGCATAATTATGATTGGCAAAATGATAAAGATGGTAGCATATTAGCAAATATTATTGCCGGTCCAGCACTTGTTGCGCAATGGATTAATCTGCAATACTATGCGTCGACAGTAGCACCTCATTTTTATGGTAGTGGTAGTAAAGCAACACAAACAGTAACGGCGGGTATCGGTGTTATGCAAGGAAATGCCAGTGATTTATTAACGGGATTGCCATGGCAATCTGTTATGGCGTCTGATAACAAGATGTACCATTCCCCGATAAGATTATTGATTGTTATCCAAGCACCACAGTCATTTATCAAAAACTTATTGGATAATGATTCTGATTTTAATCAAAAAATAGTTAATGGCTGGGTTAGATTAGCCAGTGTTGATGAACAAGGTTTATGGCATGATTGGACAACTAACCTTTAAAATGGTTGTGGGATATCCAATGTCTCCACTTTATGTCATTGAATAAAGCAATTGGATATATTGTTGAGATAGCTTATATTTCCTAAGGAATACAGCGTAGCTATAGAGAAAATTGCTGAAAAATGGTACTGTTATCTTTGTTAAAATAAATTTCTAATTTTGGTTCTACAGGAGATGTATATTTAATGAAAAAAACCAAAGGTACCTATGAATCTGAAATCAGTAAAGCAATTACACAATGGGAAAAAGATTTCCTTGGTCGTGGTTCTCTTTCAGTTAAAACAGACATATTGCGTGATATGATTATAGTCAGTTTACAAGGTGTACTGACACAAGCAGAGTATAAAGTTTGTGGCACGAATGAAGGATTGTTAACGATTAAAAGAACACGTTCTAAACTTGTAGAATCAGGTATAGAAGAACTTAATGAAATTGTGTTAACAATTTCAGGGGAAAAAGTTAAAAGCTTTCATACAGATTTAAGCTCTATAACTGGAGAACGTATAATGATTTTTAAATTATATAATGATTTAGAAAAAAAGTTTGCTGAGTAGCAATACTGATTTTTTTCGAACTAATACACTTAATTTATTGATAAATTAAGTGTATTACTATATGTAACGTTGAAAATTTATTAGAAGTAAATTAAGCGCATATTTAAGGGGGCGAGACTTAATATAATATTGTATGTGGCAATAGCACCAAAAAATGCACATACTGTTGTAAGGGACAGTATGTGCACATTACTAGTTATGAATCAGGAATCCGGAAGAGTAAAGTTTGCGTTAAAAACTATCATATAAATAATTGGGTGTTAAAGTATCATAATCTTTAATTAAGGTTCTTAGTTAAAGATTCATTGTTCTAGAAGCTCTAATAGTGTAGAACATAAACTAAGTATCACGGGATTAATATTTTAACTTTAACCACTAGCTTGAAAATAATATGTAACTTAACTATTTAATACCCAACAACGACGAAAAAAGTATTATTTAAATAAAGTAACATGAATTCGTTTAAAAGCTTGTGTAAAAGTGGTTAGTCATATTAATATACAAAGTTTACTAAAAGTGAGTTCACCTCCTACACGTAAATATTATAATAATTGAATAAATTTTTGGCGAAAATTCCCTAACTGCACAAAAACAATGCGTAAATGTTAATATATAAAAATTATTTAAAAATTAATTATATGTAATTTTATACTCTCGTCTATTAAGCGATTCACATAAAAATATGATTAATTAAAATCGATTATTTTTATACATCACGTAATTTGAATTTCTGCTATTCTATAAAAATAAAAAATAAAAATACACTTGAATTATTAAGAAAGTTTATAGTAATATTGCTAATTGGGTGTTAAAGGATCATAATTTTTAATTATGGTTCTTTTTCTTTTGCCATTTTTTAACAACAAACGTTAAAAATAACGTGATAATTATGCTTAAATACTTTGCTAATGTTTATATTTTTAATAAACTAGATGAGGTTAACTTTTACTGCAATTAAGTAGTAGCATAAATCGTGGATAAGGTTTTAATTTAGAGCGAAAGTTGGATTTGTTTTACCTTTAAAAAGGTTATAATAAAATGAAGTAAAGTTGCGTTAAGGAGGAAATATAGTTGGATCAAGTGAAAAATATTCTCTATTCTATAATAGAGCCATTATTGCAGCCAGAAACATATCAATCATTACTCTCTAATTTAATAATGATAATAGTTTACGTAGTGGCAGCATGGATTATCTTACATTTTGTGAATAAAGGTATCGCGCAGTTCTTTAAAATTCAAAATAAAAGCAAGAATGGTAATAAAAAACGTTCAAAAACTTTAATATCATTAGTGCAAAACGTAGTCTCATATGTGGTATGGTTTATAGTGTTGACTACGATTTTAAGTAAGTTTGGTATCAGCGTAGGAGGCATTATAGCAAGTGCCGGTGTCGTTGGACTAGCCGTTGGTTTTGGCGCACAAACAGTAGTTAAAGATATTATTACTGGGTTCTTTATTATTTTTGAAAACCAATTTGATGTAGGAGACTATGTTAAAATTAGTAATAGTGGAGCTCCAGTAGCAGAAGGTACTGTTAAATCAATAGGGTTAAGATCCATGCGTATTAATACTATTTCTGGTGAGCTGACTACATTACCTAATGGTAGTGTTGGTGAAATTACGAATTACTCCGTGATAAATGGCGAAGCAATAGTAGAAATTCCAGTTTCTATAACAGAAGATATTGATAAAGTGGAAGATGAATTAAATGATTCTTTTGAGGCAATTCGCTCGAAATACTATTTATTTATATCTACGCCAGAGGTTGTTGGTATAAATTCCATCACAAATAATGAAATCGTATTGCGTATTTCTGCAGAGACGATACCTGGAGAAGGCTTTACAGGTGCACGCATTTTAAGAAAAGAAATATTGAAATTATTCAAACTTAAAGAAATTAAAATGCCGCAGCCAATGATGGTACAATACGAAGCAAATCAACAAAATAATGCATAAGACGGTCGGAGGTGTTACAGAATGACATCCAATTACGGTTTGAATGATATTGTAGAAATGAAAAAACAGCATGCATGTGGTACGAATCGTTTTAAAATCATTCGTGTAGGTGCAGACATCCGAATAAAATGTGAAAACTGTCAGCGCAGTATTATGATTCCTAGACAAACATTTAATAAAAAACTAAAAAAAATTGTGGTATCACAACAAGATACTACCGATAAGGAGAATGAATAATGGCTTTAACAGCAGGTATTGTCGGCTTACCAAACGTAGGAAAGTCCACACTTTTTAATGCAATTACAAAAGCAGGTGCACTTGCAGCAAACTACCCATTCGCAACAATTGACCCTAACGTAGGCATAGTGGAAGTGCCAGATAGTAGATTAGACGTGTTAACAGAAATGGTAGAACCGAAAAAAACAATTCCAACTACATTCGAATTTACCGATATTGCAGGTATTGTTAAAGGTGCTTCTAAAGGGGAAGGTTTAGGTAATAAATTCTTATCTCATATCCGTGAAGTAGATGCGATTTGCCAAGTTGTTCGTGCTTTTGATGATGACAATGTTACACATGTTTCTGGTCGTGTAGATCCGATTGATGACATTGAAGTTATTAATATGGAGCTCGTATTAGCAGATTTAGAATCTGTAGACAAGCGTTTACCAAAATTAGAAAAAATGGCACGTCAAAAAGATAAAGATGCAGTTAATGAAACGCGTATTTTATCAAGAATTAAAGAAGCTTTAGAAGAAGGCAACCCTGTAAGAAGCTTGGAATTTACAGAAGAAGATCAAAAATATGTGAATCAGGCTCAGTTATTAACATCTAAAGAAATGTTATATATCGCTAACGTGGGCGAAGACGAAATTGGCGATGAAGATAATGAAAAAGTAAAAACTATCCGTGAATATGCAGCGAAAGAGGATTCTGAAGTTATCGTAATCAGTGCTAAGATTGAAGAGGAAATAGCTGTACTTGAAGATGAAGATAGAGAAATGTTCTTAGAAGATTTAGGTATTGAAGAACCAGGTCTTGATCGTTTAATTCGTACAACTTATGATTTGCTTGGTCTTGCTACTTACTTTACAGCAGGTGTACAAGAAGTACGTGCATGGACATTCATTAAAGGTATGACTGCGCCACAATGTGCGGGTATTATTCATACGGATTTTGAACGTGGTTTTATTCGTGCAGAGGTTACTAGTTATGACGACTACGTTGAATTTAACGGTGAAAATGGTGCCAAAGATGCTGGTAAACAGCGTTTAGAAGGTAAAGAATACATTATGAAAGATGGCGACGTTGTACACTTTAGATTTAACGTGTAAAACAATTAGCCTCCAAATGATATATTGGCATACTGGGATATAAATATCTCAATATTATAAAACAGGCTGGGACAACTTAAATTGTTCCAGCCTTAATCATTATATTGGTAATAGTTTAAGATCTACTCCCTTTACTATGTTTATAAAGGTTAAGAGATGAACCAATCGGTACTAACATTTGGTCCTGTATAATTCGCATCTACTTCTTGATTTAACTCAGGGGAAGCGTAGCTATCAGTATACTGCCATAAAACATGGTCGCGAGTAGGCTGACCTGGGTTGTAGTTAGCCATCCAGTAGCCATCATAATTTTCTACAGATTGTTCAGCATGTTCTAACATGAAATTTTCGTATGAATAAAATAGTACTTTTTTATTTCCAGCTAAACCTTTCATTTCGTCATACCAAGCATCCGTGCTCTCTTCGGTAGTGCCAGAAGTAACTGAATTTTGTTCGAAATCATTTATATAAAAACTTGCTTTTGGGGCTCGGTTATATAAAGTTTGTGCCTCATAACGTGCGTCATCAGGATTTTCATACATACTATATGAATATACACCGAAGTCTAAGTCGTGTTTGTCTAATAAATCAGAATTGTGTTCTAAGGACTCGTCTATTTTTTCTGAACCGTATTGGGCTCTAATGATAATGAAGTCGTAGTTTGCTTTTAAGTCTTTTACTTCTTGATCAGTCAAATCGCCTTGCCATTCAGAAATATCTAAAATACGTTCACCATTTTGTGTAGTTCCAGCTTCTGATTGAATATCATTAGACCGGGTTGCTGTCTCTTGATTTGTACCTTTTTCTGGATGTTTATTCAAATATTGCTGGTATCCATATCCCATTGTCCCTTTTTGGCTTGAGGTATTATCAGCTGCATAAGCAGAGTTAATCGTTGCTGTTGATGCAAATAATACACACATTGTAACGAATCCTTTCTTAATTGCAGAAACCATAACATACTCCTTTGTTTATGTATTTGAAATTATCACTAAAATAAAGTGGTTAAAAATATAAAAAACGAACATAGTGGTTATGCTAGTAGAATTAAAGTGGATTTTCAACCTTACCTTAAATGACATTTATTTTTTATTAAAATAATGAATTGTAATTTATAAATTTAAATGTATGAAATGGTGTCAATTTATACATTATTAAAGTAAGCGAATGTCTATATATGAGAAATAGCTATTGTAAAATCAATATTTTCTAATGTTTCATATGAAACATTCATATGAAATTAAGCAATTGCTAAAGATGGATAACCATTGTAAAAAGTAAAGGCTTGTGCTATAATTCTTGATTGTGAGTAATGAAAATTATTCCTTGCTTGTCACATAATGATGATGAGCCGCATAGACCACAAGGAGGTGCAATTATAAAATGAGAACATATGAAGTTATGTACATCGTTCGTCCAAACATTGAAGAAGATGCTAAAAAAGCTGTCGTTGAACGTTTCAACGGAATTTTAGCTTCTCAAGGATCAGAAGTTTTAGAAGTTAAGGATTGGGGCAAACGCCGTTTAGCTTACGAAATCAATGATTTCAGTGAAGGTTACTACAATATCGTACGTATCCAAACTTCTGATAACGAAGCTACTGACGAATTCCAACGTTTAGCTAAAATTTCAGACGATGTAATCCGTTATATCGTAATTCGTGAAGACGAAGATAAGACAAGAAAATAATAGATGGGGGTCGTTTAAATGATAAATAGAGTTGTTTTAGTCGGTCGTTTAACGAAAGATCCAGAATATAGAACAACACCCTCAGGCGTGAGTGTTGCGACTTTTACTCTAGCAGTAAACCGTACGTTTACAAATGCGCAAGGGGAACGCGAAGCAGATTTCATTAATTGTGTCGTTTTTAGAAAACAAGCAGATAATGTAAATAACTACTTATTCAAAGGTAGTTTAGCTGGCGTTGACGGTCGCATTCAATCACGTAGCTATGAAAACCAAGAAGGACGTCGTATTTTTGTAACTGAAGTAGTTTGTGATAGTGTTCAATTCCTTGAACCTAAAAATCAAAACCAACGTCATGGCCAAGAAGGGAATAATAATTTCCAAAACTTTGGTGGACAACAATCAGGACAAAATACATCGTCATATCAAAATAACAATAATAATAACAACAATACATCAAATAATAATCAATCAGATAATCCATTTGCAAATGCAAACGGACCTATTGATATTAGTGATGACGATTTACCGTTCTAATCTACAAACATTGTGTGAATGTTGTGTAGACTGTTTAGAAGTATATTAAAATGTGTGAAATTATATTATATGTGTGTGTAAATGTGTGAAGTATAATATGATAACGAATACGCCTTCAAGTGTTGAAGGTGTATTTTTTGTTTTTATAAATATATTTATTGAACTGAGGATAAGTTGTAAGCACATGATAGAAATCGAGTTTAATAAAAAGTTACGCTTAAAATTAACTGAAAAATCAGAATTTTACAATAGAATTAAGCACAATTAAAGAGTGTATTATTACTTTATGATTAAATAAAGTTTAATGTAAGATTATAATTAATTAAAGTAATTATTTGTTTCTAAATTAAAATGAATAACTTTATATTTATGAATGTTTAAACAAATGATAAATGGGAATTTATTTAACTGTATTGTAAATAAAAAATATAATATCATTGAAGAATGCTTTAAATAATATTATTATAAGTTATGTACTATATATTTATAGGGGGGCAGCTTTAATTGGCAAATAAAAAATTGTTATCATACGCACAAAAGGAAATTTTACAAATAGAACAATTTTATGAGAACACTAGCATTAATAATATTGCTGGTATTGTTCATATGAACAATGGTTTAGGATATGACGAAGTAAATGAAGCCTTCAATAAAATCATAGAGCAACATGATACATTAAGAATAAGAGTTACTAGAGAAGAAGGAGAATACAAACAGTATCTAGTGGACTATGAACATCAAGATTTTGAGTTTGTAGATTTTTATCAAGATGAAGTTGGCTATGATAAGTGGGTTCGAGAAAGTGCTACTATGAATATCTTTAATTTAGATGAACCACTTTATAGAGTGATTATAGCGAAAGCGCCTCAGGGACATTATGTAATATTCTTGTTACAACACCATTTAATCAGTGATGCATGGGGTGTAACAATCGTTGTAGATAACTTATCTAAAAAATTAGTGGGTAAAGAAGATAAAGAGACAGAAAGTGCTGCCTATTTTGAAGCAATTTCTACAGAAATGGATTATGAAACAACTAAACGTTTCACAAAAGATAAAGATTTTTGGTTGCAAAAATTAGAAAATTTCGAAGACAACATTCTCTTTGAGAAGACAACATTGGACAGTGCAGTCGGTAAGAGAATAAGTATTAACTTGCTAGATCAAGATGCTGAAAATGTTAAACGTTTCTGTGAAGAAAATGATGTGAGTATTAGTAACCTTTTTTCAGCAATTATGCATGTAATTAAACATAAAAAAACATTGTCTAAAATTAATTCTGTTGGATTACTAATACATAATAGGAATAATCGAAAAGAAAAAACTTCCACAGGAGTATTTTCAAGAGTATTACCCATAATCGTTGAAATGGACAAAGAAGCAACTGTTAAATCTTACTTAAACAAGATTAAGCTGGAAAGTCTTAATGTATTAAAACATAGAAAATACCCATACGAGTATATTGTTGAAAATAGTGGGAATAAAAAAGGTTTAGTAGATTGCTTTGTGTCCTTCCAAAATGCACAATACGATGCTGAATTTATGAATGATGGTTTCCTAGATGAATGGTTAGACAATGGGACAAACAATGCGCCATTAAGTGTTAACATCAGTAATAGAAGTAGTAAAAATGGCTTAGATATAGATTATGATTATCAAATTGATGTATTGGATGAAGCAGGTGTTTATCAATTACATGAGACGATTTTACATGTCTTGAACAGCATGATTGAAGCACCGGAACGCAAAATTAAAGACATTGAAATTGTTTCTGGTGAAGAAAGAGAAACGATTTTAAATGACTTTAACAATACAGATTTAGCATTGAATAACAGTCAATCATTTATCGAACGATTTGAAGAACAAGTATCTAAATTTCCGAACAAAACAGCAATCAAATATGAAGGGGAAAGTCTAACTTATAAAGCGTTCAATGCCAAGGTCAATCAAATGGCATATCGTTTGCGTTCTGAAGGTGTCGAAGCAGAATCACTTGTTGCTGTAATGGCTAACAGAAGCTTAGAAATGTTAGTGGCTATCTATGGAATTATCAAAGCAGGTGGTGCTTATGTTCCAATAGACCCTAATTATCCAGCAGATCGTATTAACTACATTTTAGAAGATAGCCAAGCAACAGTACTCTTGACAGATAATGCGCTACAAGAAACAATCTCATATGATCACAAAGTAATTGATATCTCTGATAATGAGACATTAGCATCACTTCCTACTGACAATTTAGAACATATTACAGATGTGAACAATTTAATGTATGTTATCTATACATCAGGTACAACAGGTAAGCCTAAAGGAGTTCTTGTTTCAGGAGAAAGTTTAATGAACCGTTTGAATTGGCTTATAGATAAGTATGGAATTGGTAATGAAGATATAGTCTTCTTCAAAACACCATTTACGTTTGACGTATCTGTATGGGAAGTATTTGGCTTCGGAATGATTGGTGCCCAAGCAGTACTATTACCTTCAGGTGAAGAAGGTAATCCTGAAAAAATCACCTCAGTTATACAAAATGACACGCCTACAATGGTCCACTTTGTGCCATCTATGTTTAACGTGTTTATTAACTTTATTAAAGCGACAAACCAAACACAAATGATTTCGAGTCTAAGATATGTCTTAGCGAGTGGAGAAGCGTTAAAACCGAGTATCGTAAATCAATTTAACGAGCTTATTGGTAGTAAAAATAACACACAATTAATTAATTTATATGGCCCAACAGAAGCAACAATTGATGTTACGAGTTTTGACTTTGACCATAATGTTAAATACGATGTAGTGCCAATTGGTAAGCCGATTGCGAATACACAAGCTTATATTTTAAATGAAGATAATAATGTAATGGGCATTGGCGTACCCGGTGAATTGTGTATCGGGGGCATCAACGTTACAAGAGGTTACTTGAACCGTCCTGAATTAACACAAGAAAAATTTGTTGATAATCCATTTGGAGAGGGCAAAATATACCGTACAGGTGATTTGGCTCAATGGAATAGTGACGGCAATATTTCTTATCTAGGCCGTATAGATGAGCAAGTTAAAATTCGTGGTTACCGCATTGAATTAGGTGAAATTGAGAGCATCTTGCGTAAGAACGATGCCATTTTAAATGTTGCAGTTGTTGCTAAGCCGATTATAGATGATGAGTTATCGATTTGTACTTATATTGTTTCAGAGCAAACGATAGATTTCGAAGCATTAAAAGCTGAATTGAGCCAACAATTACCTGAATATATGGTGCCAACTTATATGATGCAAGTTGATGAGTTACCAGTATCTTCAAGTGGTAAGTTAAATAAAAAAGCCTTACCAGAAATAAAAGTAGGAAACTTAGAATATGTTGCGCCTAGAAATGATATGGAAACAATGGTTGTTGATATATTTAGCGCTACATTAAATGTAGAACGCGTAAGTATCTTTGATAACTTCTTTGAAATTGGTGGACATTCACTTAAAGCAATTAGTGTAATAAATGAAATTGAAAGTAAAACTAATAAGCGTTTACCTCTGAAAAAAATCTTTGATAATCCAACAGCTGCTTTGCTTTCAAAAGTGATTGATAATGAAGTGAGCGATGCGATTGAACGCCGTATTCCTTTAGCAGAAACTAAACCGTATTATCTAACTTCTTCACCACAAAAACGTTTATATGTTTTAAATGAAATGGTAGAGGGACAAACCGCTTACAATATGGCGAGTATGTTAGAGATCCGAGGCGAGGTTGATGTAGAACGTGTGAGAAATACATTCCAAGCATTAGTGAATCGTCATGAAGCATTGAGAACACACTTTGATACTATCGATGGTGAACCAGTTCAAATCATTGATAATGAAGGTAGCATTCAGATTGATTATGAAGAAACGCAAACGGAAGATTATGATACGTTGTTGAGTGATTTTGTTAAAC
Source organism: Staphylococcus pseudoxylosus (assembly GCF_044794325.1). Lineage (NCBI taxonomy): Bacteria > Bacillati > Bacillota > Bacilli > Caryophanales > Staphylococcaceae > Staphylococcus > Staphylococcus pseudoxylosus. Next base: position 2,739,929 of record NZ_CP085024.1, on the reverse strand, counting down.
CGTTTGATTTAACAACTGCACCTTTATTAAGAGTTAAAGTTGTTAAATGTGCAGAAAAACAATACATTTTATTATTTGATATGCATCATATTATTTCTGATGGTTTCTCTATTAATCTCATTATCAAAGAGTTCACAGCACTGTATAAAGGCCGTACATTAGATGAATTAACAGTACAATACAAAGATTATAGTGAGTGGATGCGTTCGCGTGATTTAGATGAACAACGTCAATTCTGGGTATCTCAATTTGAAGAGGAAGCACCAGTACTAGACTTACCATACGATTATGTTAGACCAAATCAACAGAGCTTTACAGGTAGAACAGTAAGTATGGACATGCCAGAAAAGACAAGAAATGCTATTAATCAACTGTCTCAAGCTACGGGTAGTACAGATTATATGATTCTATTGTCAGCATTTATGGTGCTATTGCATAAATATAGTAGACAAGAAGATATTGTTGTAGGTAGTCCAATTTCTGGTCGTACGCACAAAGATACAGAAAATATGTTAGGTATGTTTGTTAATACGTTGGCAATGCGTTCTAATCCAGAACGTAACAAGTCATTTGAACAATTGTTAGCAGAAGTTAAAGATACATCATTACAAGCTTTTGATAACCAAGAATATCCATTAGAGGCACTTGTAGACGAAATTGTAGAAAAGCGTGATTTAACACGTAATCCATTATTTGATGTGCTCTTCACATTACAAAACAATGAAAATGAAAGCTTCCAAATCGATGATTGGTCAACAGAGCAAAAAGAGGCTTCGTTTACTAATGCAAAATTTGATTTGAGTATGACGGTTTATGACAATAATGGTTATAAAATTGCCTTAGAATACGCACAAGAATTATTTGAACAAGATACGATTGAGCGTATGTTAACACATTTTATGGAATTACTTTCAAACATTGCAGATCAACCAACATCTAAGATTAGTGAAATTGAAATGGTGACACAAAATGAAAGAGATGTTATCTTTAATGACTTTAATAATACGACGGTACCATTTAATAACACGCAAACATTTGTTGAACGCTTTGAAAATCAAGTTGCGAAGACACCAGACAAAACGGCAATTTCATATGAAGGTGAAAGCTTAAGTTACCACGCGTTAAATGAACGTGCTAACCAATTAGCGTATCAATTACGTAATGAGGGCGTGAAAGCAAATTCTCTTGTCGCATTAATGACAAATCGTCGCTTAGAAATGATTATCGGCATATACGGTATTCTTAAAGCGGGTGGCGCATATGTACCTGTGGATCCAAATTATCCTAAAGACCGTATTAATTATATTTTAGAGGATAGTCAAGCAACTGTATTATTGACGGATAGAACACCAGATAGTGACATTGCTTATGATAATACAGTAATTGATATTACTAAGAACCAAGTGCTGAAAACATTGCCGACAACTAATTTAGAACACATCACTGATGTCTCTAATTTGATGTATGTTATTTATACATCAGGAACAACTGGCCGTCCGAAAGGTGTTTTAGTTGCTGGTGAAAGTGTAATGAATAGACTGAACTGGGTTTATGATAAATATCATATCGATAGTGATGATATTATTTGTTTCAAGACGCCATTTACTTTCGATGTATCAGTTTGGGAAATTTTCGGTTTTGCAATGGTTGGTGCACAAGCTGTGCTATTACCATCAGGCGAAGAAGGTAATCCTGAACAAATTACTTCTCTAATACAAACATCTGAAGCAACAATGGTCCACTTTGTGCCATCTATGTTTAATGTATTTATCAATTACATTAAAGGTACAAAGCAAGCACACTTAGTTTCTAGCTTAAGATATGTATTAGCAAGTGGTGAGGCACTTAAACCCGAATTAGTAAACGAGTTTAATGAATATATAGGTGGAAAAAATAATACGCAATTGATTAACTTGTATGGTCCTACTGAAGCAACGATTGATGTGACAAGTTTTGAAACATATAGTGATGTTCACTATACGAATATTCCAATCGGTAAACCAATTGCCAATACACAAGCTTATATTTTAGATGAAGATAACCATGTTATGGGTATTGGTGTTTCTGGAGAACTTGTAATAGGCGGGGTCAATGTTACAGAAGGTTATTTAAACCGTCCTGAATTAACACAAGAAAAATTTGTCGACAACCCATTTGGTGAAGGTAAACTGTATCGTACAGGAGATTTAGCTCGATGGAATGCTGACGGTAATATTTCATACTCTGGCCGTATCGATGAACAAGTTAAAATTCGTGGTTACCGCATTGAATTAGGCGAAATTGAAAGTGTCTTACGTCAGAATAAGGCTATTTTAGATGTAGCAGTTATCACGAAACCTATGGTTGATGGTGAATTAGCAATTTGTGTTTATATAGTGTCGGATCAAGTTATTGACTTTGATACAGTAAAAACGGAATTAAATCATAAATTACCAGACTATATGGTTCCTTCTTATATGACTCAAATAGATGAACTGCCAGTATCTTCAAGTGGTAAGTTAAACAAACGTGCGCTACCAGAAATTAAAGTTGAAGGTAAGGTTTATGTGGCGCCTGAAACAGAAACAGAATCTATGTTAGCTTCTATTTTTGAGTCTGTTTTAAATATTGATAAGGTAAGTACAAATGATAACTTCTTTGAAATTGGTGGTCATTCGCTAAAAGCAATCGGTATTATTAATAAGATTGAGAGTGAAGTAGGTAAACGATTACCATTGAAGTTAGTGTTTGAAAGTCCGACTATTGCACAACTTGCAAAAGTAGTTGACGCATATACTGATAATGGAAATAGTCAAAGTATCCCTCAAGCTGAAAGTAAACCGTATTACTTAGCATCTTCACCACAAAAACGTTTATATGTTTTAAATGAAATGGTAGATGGTCAAACAGCGTATAATATGCCGAGCATGTTAGAAATTCAAGGCAATGTTGATGTATCACGTGTAGAAGATGTATTCCAAAAATTAGTAGATCGTCACGAAGCGTTGAGAACACATTTTGAAACGATAAAAGGCGAGCCGGTTCAAGTAATTAATGACTCAGCAACTATCGTTGTAGATTACCAAGAAATTAATGAAGAAGACGAATTTGCTTTACTAAATGAATTTGTCCAACCGTTTGATTTAGGTCAAGCTCCGTTATTAAGAGTTAAAATAGCTAAAATAGATGAACAACGCTATGTACTACTTTATGACATGCATCATATTATTTCTGATGGTTTCTCAATCAACATCATCATGAAAGAATTCTCTGCTTTATATCATGAACAAGCGTTAGAGCCATTAAGCGTACAATACAAAGATTATAGTGAGTGGATGCAAGCACGTGACTTAAACGACCAACGTGAATTTTGGTTATCTCAATTTGAAGATGAAGCGCCGGTCTTAGATTTACCTTATGATTACGCTAGACCTAATCAACAAAGCTTTACTGGAAAAACAGTGAGTGTGGAAATGCCTGAGGACGTTCAAAAAGCTATCCATCAATTGTCTCAAACAACAGGTAGTACGGATTATATGATTCTATTGTCATCATTCATGGTGCTATTGCATAAATATAGTAGACAAGAGGATGTTGTCGTAGGTAGTCCTATTTCAGGACGCACACATAGAGATACTGAGGATATGCTAGGTATGTTTGTTAATACTTTAGCAATGCGTTCGTATCCAGAAAGAAATAAAACATTTAGCCAATTATTAGATGAAGTTAGGGAGTTAGCTTTAAAAGCTTACGATAACCAAGAATATCCTTTAGAAGCATTGTTAGATGAAGTTGTAGAAAAACGTGATTTAACACGTAATCCTTTATTTGATGTGTTGTTCACGTTACAAAATAATGAAAAGCAAAGCTTACAAATAGATGATTGGTTAATACAGAAAAAAGAAACTTCAAATACAAATGCAAAATTTGACTTGAGTATGACAATTCATGAAAACGAAGACTATAAAGTTTCATTAGAATATGCACAAGAGTTATTTAGTGAAGATACAGTAGAGCGCATGTTATCACACTTTGTAGAAATAATTTCTAGTGTGGTGCGTCGTCCTGAACAGAATATCAGTGATATTGAAATAATTACTGATGCTGAAAGAGAAATAATTCTAAATCAATTTAATGATACAGAATTAGAATTAAATAATACTGTGACGTTTGTAGAACGCTTTGAAAAACAAGTAGAACAAACTCCAAATAAAACTGCCATCACATTTGAAGGTGAACACTTAACTTATCAAGCGTTAAATGAACGTGCGAACCAAGTAGCATATCAATTACGCAATGAAGGTGTGAAACCAAATGATTTAGTCGGTATTATGTCGCAACGTCGTTTAGAAATGATAATTGGTATATACGGTATATTGAAAGCTGGTGGCGCTTATGTGCCGTTAGATCCAAATCATCCGCATGAACGTACGAACTTCATCTTGAAAGATAGTAATCCGCGTGTCTTACTAACAGATGAAAAAATAGACTATGGTATTAAATTCGATAATGAAATCATTAAACTAACAAATAATGCATCTCTTAATAATTTACCAACTGAGAATCTGCCTCTTGTAATAGATGAAACAAACTTAATGTATATCATCTATACATCAGGTACGACAGGTAAACCTAAGGGTGTTATGGTATCTTACAGTAGTGTTATGAATCGCTTGAACTGGATGGTTGATTATTTCGGTTTAGGTACAGAAGATAAGATATTATTTAAAACACCATTTACTTTTGACGTATCTATTTGGGAAGTCTTTGGTTGGGCAGTCATGGGCGGAGAAATTATCATGTTACGCTCAGGAGAAGAAAGTAACCCAGAGAAGATCGCTTCCGTAATCGATCAACACGATATCACAATGACGCATTTTGTTCCATCAATGTTAAGTGTCTTTATCGATTTCATCAAAACAAGTCATAAGACGTCTGAAATTGCCTCATTAAATCATGTATTTACAAGTGGTGAAGCATTAAAAGTAGATCACGTTAACCAATTTAATGATTTAGTTGGTTCAAGAAATCATACATTACTTTACAATTTATATGGACCTACGGAAGCGACGGTTGAGGTAACATACTATCCTGTCTTTGCAGGTCAGTCATACACAGAAGTACCTATTGGTAAACCTATAGCTAATTCTCAAGCATATATTATGAATGAAGATAATAATTTATTAGGTATTGGGGTACCAGGTGAACTTTGTATAGGAGGTACGGCTGTAACAAATGGTTACTTAAACAGACCAGAGTTAACTGCTGAAAAATATGTAGATAATCCATTCGGTGAAGGGAAAATGTATCGTACTGGAGATTTAGTAAAATGGTCGAAAGATGGTCTTCTTGATTACATCGGACGTATTGATGAGCAAGTTAAAATCCGTGGCTATCGTATTGAACTTGGCGAAATCGAAAGTTCAATTGCTCAAATTGATAACATTTCAGAAGTTGCAGTAGTTACACAATCAGACGAAAATAATGCAGATTTAATGATTGCCGCATATGTAGTTTCAGACGATGTAGTAGATTTTGATTCCATTAAAACTACGCTTGGAAAACAATTACCTGACTATATGATTCCTACATTGATGATGCAAATTGACAGTTTACCAGTGACAGCGAACGGTAAATTAGATAAAAAAGGATTGCCAAAAATTAAGCTTGAAAACAAAGTCTACGTGGAACCAAGAAATGCAACAGAAGCGACGATTGCAGAAGTGTATGGTGAAGTGTTAAATCTTGATAACGTTAGTGCTTTGGATAATTTCTTTGAAATAGGCGGACATTCATTAAGAGCGATTAGCGTAATTAATGAAATTGAAAGCAAGATGTCTGTACGTATACCATTGAAAGCTATTTTCGAAAATCCAACAGTATCACAATTGGCTAAAGCAATTGGTAATCATGCTGGCGAATTAAGTAGCCAAACTATACCATTGGCAGAAACAAAAGCGCACTATTTAGCATCTTCACCACAAAAACGTCTTTATGTTTTAAATGAAATGATGGATGGTCAAACGGCTTATAATATGCCAAGTATGTTAGAAGTTCGTGGAGAAGTAGATGTTGAACGTGTACAAAGTGCATTCCAAAGCTTAGTGAATCGTCATGAAGGATTGAGAACGCATTTTGATACGGTAGATAGCGAACCAGTTCAAATCATAGATGAACAGGCAAACATTACAGTTGATTATGAAGAAGTATCAACTGAAGACTATGAACAACTCTTAAATCGCTTTATTAGACCTTTCAATTTAGCGCATGCTCCATTACTTAGAGTGAAAGTAGTTAAATGTGCCGAGCAGCGTTACGTATTGCTGTTTGATATGCATCATATTATCTCTGATGGTTTTTCAATTAACCTAATCATTAAAGAATTTACTGCTTTATATCATGGGCAAGCGTTAGAAACTTTAACTGCGCAATATAAAGATTATAGTGAATGGATGCATACACGTGATTTAAGTGATCAGCGTGCCTTCTGGTTATCACAATTTGAAGAAGATGCACCGGTTCTAGATTTACCTTATGATCACGCACGCGCTATTCAACAAAGTTACACTGGAAAATCTGTAAGCGTGGCAGTACCGGAAGAATTACGCCAAGAGATACAAGCGTTATCGCAGACGACAGGTAGTACGGACTTTATGATTCTATTGGCTTCATTTAATGTACTATTGCATAAGTATAGTCGCCAAGAAGATATTGTTGTCGGTAGTCCTATCTCAGGAAGAACACACAAAGATACAGAAAATATGCTAGGTATGTTTGTAAATACGTTAGCTATGCGTGCATACCCAGAGAGAAGTAAAACGTTTAACCAATTACTCTCTGAAGTGAAAGATACTGCATTGAAAGCTTACGATAATCAAGAATATCCGTTAGAAGCGCTTGTAGATGAAATAGTTGAAACACGTGACTTAACACGTAATCCATTATTTGATGTGCTATTCACATTGCAAAACAATGAAACAGAAAGTCTCCAAATAGAAGATTGGTCTATTGAACAGAAAGAACCGTCAACGACTAACGCAAAATTTGATTTAAGTATGACGATTTTTGAAGACGATGGTTATAAAATTTCATTGGAGTTTGCAGAAGAATTGTTTAATCAGGATACAGTAGCACGTATGCTAGATCATTACTTAGAAATATTGAAGCATAGTGTTCAACAACCTGAACAAAAAATCAGTGATATTCAAATGATTACCAAACAAGAAGAGGCTACAATATTTAATGAATTCAATGATACAGCGGTTCCGTTCAACAACAACAAAACGTTTGTGGAAATCTTTGAAGCACAAGTAGCTAAGACACCTAATGAAATAGCTATTACCTACGAGGGCGAAAGTCTAACTTACGCAATGTTAAATGCTAAGGCGAACCAACTTGCGAACTATTTGCGTATTGAAGGTGTTCAACCTAATACGCTCGTCGGCTTGATGACCAATCGTCGATTAGAAATGATGATTGGTATCTACGGTATTCTCAAAGCTGGTGGTGCTTATGTTCCTATTGATCCAAACTATCCAAGTGATCGTATCAACTACATTTTAGGAGATAGTCAACCAAACGTGCTGTTAACTGACCAAACGTTAGATGCAACAATCGACTTTAATAAAGCTGTATTGAACTTAACAGATGATTCAATAGTAGAGACACAATCAACAGACAATTTAACTAAGGTTACAGATGTCACAGACTTGATGTACGTTATTTATACATCTGGTACAACAGGTAAGCCAAAAGGCGTTATGGTACCGTACAAAGGTGTAATGAACCGTCTGCATTGGATGATTGATAAATATTACATCAACAATGAAGATACGATTTTATTTAAAACACCATTTACGTTTGATGTTTCTGTTTGGGAGATATTCGGACCAACTATGGTTGGTGGTCAAGCAATACTCTTACCTTCAGGCGAAGAAAGTAACCCTGAAAAAATAACTTCACTTATTGAGCATCACAACATCACAATGGTTCACTTTGTGCCATCTATGTTAGGTGTGTTTATCGACTTTATTAAATCAACCAATAGAGTAGAAGCTATTGCTACAGTTAACTATGTACTTGCTAGTGGTGAAGCGTTAAAAGCAGAACAAGTAAATCAATTTAATGCTTTAATTGGTGAACCAAACAATGCATTATTGATTGATTTATATGGTCCAACAGAGGCTTCAATCGAAGTGATTTATTACCCATGTACACCGGGTGAAACGTATGACAAGATTCCAATTGGTCGCCCAATCGCAAACATTCAGGCTTATATTATGAATGAAGATGAAAGTTTGATGGGCATCGGCGTTCCAGGAGAATTATGTATCGGTGGCGTAGGTGTTACGAAAGGTTACTTAAATCGACCTGATTTGACGGACGAGAAATTTATTGATAATCCATTTGGTGAAGGTAAATTATATCGTACGGGCGATTTGGCAAAATGGAGTACGACAGGTAACGTTGAATATCTTGGCCGTATTGATGAGCAAGTTAAGATTCGTGGCTATCGTATTGAGTTAGGTGAAATTGAAAGTTTATTACGTCAGATTAATCTAATTTCTGACGTAGCAGTTGTTGCTAAACCAATGGCTGGCGAAGAATTAGCGATTTGTGCTTATTTAGTTTCAGATGAAAGCATTGACTTCGATGAGATTAAATCACAACTTAATCAAAACTTACCAGATTATATGGTACCAACCTATATGACTCAAATCGATATTTTACCAGTAACATCAAATGGTAAATTAGATAAAAAACAATTGCCTGAAATCCAGGTTGAAAGTGAAAATTATGTTGCTCCTACAAATGATATAGAAGAAATGCTCACAAATATTTTTGGTGAAGTATTAAATATTGAACAAGTAAGTATATATGATAATTTCTTTGAAGTAGGAGGTCACTCACTAAAAGCCATCAATGTGATTAATAAAATCGAAGGTGAAACGGGTATACGTTTACCATTAAAAGTAATATTTGAAAGCCCTACGGTTGCACAACTTGGAAAAGTGTTAAATGACCAAGAAAGTAGCTTAAATGGACAAAATATTCCTACAGCTGAAGCGAAGTCATACTATCTTGCATCCTCTCCACAAAAACGTTTATATGTGTTGAATGAAATGGTGCAAGGTCAAACGGCTTACAACATGCCAAGCATGCTAGAAATTAATGGTTTTGTTGATGTAGCCCGTGTTGAAGATGTATTCCAAAGCTTAGTGGAACGTCACGAAGCATTGAGAACTCATTTTGAAACGATAGATGGTGAGCCTGTACAAATTATTGATGAACAGGCAAATATAACTGTAGATTATGAAGAAACAGATATAGATGATTATGAAACATTATTAAATGATTTTGTAAGACCATTTAATTTAAAACAATCACCACTATTAAGAGTGAAAATCGTTAAATTGGCTGACAAACGTCATATTTTACTCTTTGATATTCACCATATTATTTCAGATGGTTTCTCTATTAATCTAATTATTAAAGAATTTATCGCACTATATCATGAAAGAACTTTAGATAAGCTAAAAGTTCAATACAAAGATTATAGTGAATGGATGCATAATCGTGATTTAAGTGAGCAACGTGCATTCTGGTTATCTCAATTCGAAGATGAAGCTCCAGTATTAGATTTACCTTATGATCATTCAAGACCTAAACAACAAAGCTTTACAGGTAAAACGATATCAGCTGAAATGCCTAAAGAGACGAGAGATGCATTACATGAATTGGCTCAAAGAACTAATAGTACAGATTATATGATTCTATTGTCTTCGTTTATGATCTTATTGCATAAATATAGTAGACAAGAAGATGTGGTTATAGGTAGTCCAATCTCAGGACGCACGCACCAAGATACAGATAATTTATTAGGTATGTTTGTTAATACATTGCCAATGCGTGCTTATCCTGAAAATAACAAAGCATTCGATCAATTTTTAGATGAAGTGAGAGATACTGCACTGAAAGCATATGATAATCAAGAGTATCCATTAGAAGAATTAGTGGATGAGGTTGTAGAAAGACGTGATTTAACACGTAATCCACTCTTTGACGTGCTCTTCACGTTACAAAATAATGAAACACAAGATCTTCAAATTGAAGATTGGGACATTAAAGAAAAACAAGCAACAAACACAAAAGCTAAGTTTGATTTAAATATGATGATTGAAGATAACGAAGCATACAAAGTATCATTAGAATATGCTGCAGAATTATTTGAACCACAAACAGTTGAACGTATGTTGAATCACTATCTGAAAATATTAAGTGAAGTGGTACAACATCCAGCCCAAAATATCAGTGAGATTGATATGACAACAGAAGAAGAGAGAACACAAATTCTCGGTGCATTTAACGATACGTATGCAGATTTACCTAATAAGCAAACATTTGTTGAGCGCTTTGAAAAGCAAGTTGCAAATACACCAGATCAAACAGCTATCACATTTGAAGGTGAAAGTTTAACTTACAAAGAACTTAATGTACGTGTGAACCAGCTAGCCCATAGATTACGTGCAGAAGGGGTAGAAGCTAATTCACTTGTAGGTTTAATGACAAATCGTAGTATAGAAATGATGGTAAGTATATACGGAATATTAAAAGCTGGTGGTGCTTATGTACCAATGGATCCTAGTCAACCTAGTGACCGTATTAACTATATTTTGAATGATAGTCAACCGACATTGTTGATTACAGATCGTCCATTAGATACAAGTATTGAGTTTGATAGAAAGGTAATTGACGTAACTAAGAAAGATGTGCTTGCTAATCTATCAACGGACAATTTAAACCACATTACGGATGTATCGGATTTAATGTATGTCATATATACGTCAGGTACAACAGGTAATCCTAAAGGGGTGGTTGTCCCTTATGAAGGTGTGCTGAACCGTCTGAATTGGATGATTGATGAGTATGACTTTAATCAAGAAGATATCATCATGTTTAAAACACCATATACATTTGATGTATCAGTTTGGGAAATTTTCGGATTCGCTATGGTAGGTGCGCAAGCCGTGTTACTACCATCTGGAGAAGAAGGAAACCCAAGTAAGATCACATCGCTAATTCAACAACATGCAATCACTATGATTCATTTTGTACCTTCGATGTTAGGTGTGTTTGTTGACTATATTAAATCGACAAATGAAGTGGATGAAATAGTATCTATTAATACAGTTCTTGCAACAGGTGAAGCGTTAAAATCTGAACAAGCCAACCGCTTTAACTCAATCATTGGTCAGCCAAATGATACATTGCTTATTGATTTATATGGTCCGACAGAAGCATCAATTGAGGTAACTTATAATCCATTACCACCAACTCAGGAGTACGATATTATAACAATTGGTCGACCAATTGCTAATGTTCAAATGTATGTTCTAAATAATAATAACCAACATACAGGTATCGGCGTTCCAGGCGAGCTTTGTATCGCAGGTGTTGCTGTAACAAATGGTTATCTCAATCGTCCAGAATTAACGCAACAACAGTTTATTGATAATCCATTTGGTACAGGAAAAGTATACCGTACAGGTGACTTAGCAAAATGGACAACAGATGGAGAAATAGAATATTTAGGTCGTATAGATGAACAGGTTAAGATTCGTGGTTATCGTATTGAACTTGGTGAAATTTCTAGCCACTTACTACGTATTGAAAATATTTCTGATGCAGGTGTTATTGCTAAACCAATGGCTGGCGAAGAACTAGCAATTTGTGCATATCTTGTTGCTGATCAACCAATTTCATTTGCTGATATTAAGACTGAACTTGCACGCAAAGTACCAGACTATATGGTGCCAGCTTATATGACACAAATAGACCAATTGCCGGTTACATCTAATGGTAAGTTAAACAAACGAGCATTACCTGAAATTGAAGTTGAGAGACAGGAGTTTGTTGAACCTAGAAATGAAATCGAAGCAGATGTTGTTCAAGCAATGAAAGAAGTATTAAATACTGATAGCATAAGCGTTTATGACAATTTCTTTGAAATTGGTGGAGATTCTATCATAGCGATTAAACTGACATCGCTATTATCAAAATCATATAACATTTCAATTAAAGACATTTTCGAATTACAAACGATTGACCGTATCAGTGAGTCTATAGCTGCAAAAGATCAAACAAATATTCTAACTAAGTTAGAAACACTTAAAAATATAGATACTACACAAGGACATCAATTCAGTAGTGAATTTATTCAAGAAATTAATGAATATAAAGAAGAAAGTGTAGAAAACTATGAAGTTATTAGTTCTGGAGCGGTTAAACAAGGTAAAAATGTATTGCTCACAGGAGCTACTGGATTCTTTGGTATATACATGTTGAACAATTTATTAGAAGATACAGACTTTAATATTTATGTCATGGTAAGAAGTAATAAAGAAGTTTCAGGAGAAACTAAACTATATCGTAACTGGGTTTATTACTTTGAATCTCAAATTGATCCTGAGTATGCAGAAAGAATCCATATCATTGAAGGTAATATCGAGTTAGAAAAACTAGGCATGACGTCAGAGACTTACGAGTCTTTATCTCAAAAAATTGATATGATTGTGAATGCTGCGGCGAATGTTAGTCACTTTGCGACAACAGATGCTTCATACGGCGCAAACGTTGGTGGTATTGAACAACTAATTCAATTTGCTAAATACAATCAATCTAAAGAGATTCACCACATGTCTACAATTTCTATCGCTTCAGGTAAGGTAGAGGACAAAGCACAGTTAACATTTTCAGAACATGACTTAGATTTAGGTCAGGTAATGAATAATGTTTACTTAGATACTAAGATAGAAGCTGAAAAAGTATTGATTGCTAGTAGAGAGCAAGGTGTAGAAACAAATATTTATAGATTAGGTAATTTACAATGTGATTCTCGTACAGGCGTATTCCAGAAAAATGAAGAAAACAATGCTTTCTATAGCATTATAAAATCATTTAGAAATCTAGAAATATTCCCAGATTTAGAAAATGATGACTTAGAATTCACTCCTGTTGATCAGGCAGCTAAAGCATGTAGTCAATTGATTAAAAATGATCAACTAAATAACGAGATTCATCATATATATAATAATCATCACCTTTCACTTAAACAATTGATGCATGTGTATAATCAAAATAATTACCATATTGAAGATGTACAATGGAATGAATTTGTCGATTACTTAATGCATTGTATTAAAGAAGATGTAATGACCGACCAAATTAATGATTTCCTATTGCATACAGGCGTACTAGACAACAATATTTTCAACAAATCTCATTTTGAAGTATTAGATTTTAAAACTAATTTCATACTCGAAAAGTTAAACTTCAAGTGGCAACCTACTGAAGATGCAACATTATCTAAAATGATTAGCCATCCAAAAAATAATTTCTAATGACAACTATGAAGTAGCAAAATAACAACTTGCTACTTCATTTGTCTTGATTGATTAAGTGATGTGGAAGTGTGACCGTGAAAATAACGATATATGTATTAAATACGCAAGGTTTTGATTACCATAATCTTAAGAGGCATCCTCAATACTCTAAATGGTTTAAGTATTATTGTGTACGAGCGCATACAGGCATGCAATTTGAGCATATTCAATTTGGTGAAAATGCTCATGGTAAACCAGTATTAAAATTACCTAAAGATACACACATCAATGTGTCTCATACAGATGGTTGTTCCATATGTGTTGTTAGTGACACGAATGTGGGCGTAGATGTGGAAAAAACCGAAAGTATAGATTTAGATATTGCCAAAAAATACTTTGCATTAATAGAGTATCGATACATTACTGATGCACAAAGTACAATTTCTCGACTTAATCGTTTTTTTGAAGTGTGGACGATGAAAGAGTGCTATTTAAAATTACTTGGTATGGGCATGTATAAAGCATTAGATTCTTTTTCTATTACACCAGTTCAAGGTCGTTATCAACTTATTGAAACTGAAGATGAAATAATGCAACGGTGTTCATTCTTTCATGATATTGTGTATGGAAAATATGCATTGTCAGTGATTTTAGATGTACCTAACCATGATTTAGAAGTAGAGTTATTAGATATAACAAAGAATTTTAATACAGAATTTATACTTTAAGGGGCGAGTATATGGCTAAAACAACATTATTTTGTATACCATTTGCAGGTGGAAATAAAGCATTATATTATCCAATGAAGAATAATTTACCAAGTTATATTCAATTTAAGCCATTAGAATTACCTGGACGTGGTGAAAGGTTAATTGAAGAGGCGTTAGATAGCATTGATGATATGGTAGATGACTTAGTTAAGCAAATTATTAATGAAAAACCTGAAGAATTTATTCTATTAGGCTACAGTTTAGGGACAATATTAGCATATGAACTGTATTATAAATTGGATCAATTAGGTTATCGACCAAAGCATATGTTCCTTTGTGCAAGTGAACCGATTGGCTATTTGGATAAATATAATGATATAGAAGCCATGAATGATGAAGAATTCAAACAGTTTATAAGAGATAAGGGGGGCACATCTGAAGAAGTATTAAATCATGAAGAGTTATGGCAACTTGTGAAACCAGCATTGAAAAACGACTTTCTAGCAATCGATTATTATTGCGATAAGCCCAAGGAAAGACAAGTAGATATCAATTTATCAGTATTTGTAGGGAAACAAGATTCCATTTGTGCTCATACTTTGTATAAATGGTCAGATCTGACAAAAGGCAAAGTAGATTATCGATTCTTTGAAGGTGATCATTTCTTTATAAATAATCATTATAAAGATATAAGCGAAGAAGTAAAATTAGTACTTAATAGTTAGATATTTAATTTATTTCAAGCTCAGCGTGTTTATTTATTCTGAACGTATTGACAAATAGTCTATAATTTTATAAGATTAATATTACACATGCACACACACGCAAAGATTTAATACAATGTTTCACACGCATTATAAATCTTTTACTAATAAAAAATAAAAACACATGAATCATAATAAATGATTAATAAACATTAAAACTAGACGGTATTTAAAAAAATAACTTAAAGGGAGGCAGTTACCATGGCAGGTGGACCAAGAAGAGGCGGACGTCGTCGTAAAAAAGTTTGTTATTTCACAGCAAACGGTATTACACACATCGACTATAAAGACACAGAATTATTAAAACGTTTTATCTCAGAACGCGGTAAAATTTTACCACGTCGTGTAACAGGTACTTCAGCTAAATATCAACGTATGTTGACATTAGCTATTAAACGTTCTCGTCATATGGCATTATTACCATATGTTAAAGAAGAACAATAATAGATATTGTATCTGAAAACCCCGTAGGCATATACCTACGGGGTTATTTTTGTTTTATTAGTATTAATAGCCATGAAGATTAGTATTTTAATCTATAGGCAATTGTTTTTGGTCTAAAATTAAAATAACCATTTAAATTTCTGTATAGTTTTGGTGTTTAAGTTGAATTTTTCTGGGTGATTTAGTATTTGTCTTTTATATGAATCAGCATTTTGCTTATTACGTAAAAGTATATCCATTCCAGATGGTGTTGCCAAAGTAGCAGAAAAATTAATGATTAGCACTTCATCGTCAATATAAATAATGTCCCACTTGCTCGAAAATAGTTTTAAAATGCCTTTTCCTCTCCAATTGAATTGGTCGTTATCTAGTGTATCGTAACCGACAATGGATTTTGATTTATTTCGCGTTTGGTATGTTACTTCATCGTGAATTCTTAAGGGATAAGATTGTATTATTGAATAAGTGATAGATGGATTTGTTTTTTTGCCTGAAGTCCACATTTTAAATGTAGAAGCTATGATATGCCATGTTCCTGGTAAGTATTGTGTATATTGCATACTAATCATTCCTTTTAGTAAGTACTGTTTAAATTATAAAAATATGTTATTATCGAACTGTTTAAAATAGGACTGTTCTTGGATTAAGTAATATAGAAATTTGCTCTTTTCCATGCATGCTTTAATAAAATAAAAGTCGTACTTTTAAATCAGATAAGTACATAGGTAGATCGTATTTTGATTAATGATGTGTTGAAGCTCATTGTATTATTCTTATTTACCTTTTTACTTACAGGCTAAAACTATATAATTATAAAGTCAGAGGCTTTTTGTAGAAAAAATCTTACGACTATTACAAAGGTATTTAAAATTTTCATGATATTAAATCATACATAAAAGTTGAATATTAAAATGAATTAAATAAAATAGGCGTGGCAATACTAATTTTTATATGTTACGCTATATATATGAAGTACCTCCAGTACTTCATCCGTGATAAACCGCCTTTCGAGGCGGTTTGTTTTTGGTTGGAATCAAGGGTGTTACATGGTTTAACATCTTTTATGCTCTCTTGCTTACTAAAGAAAAACAATAACAGCAGTAATTGAAATTTCTTTAATAAATATTATGTTTCTGATTACTAAGAAAGCTTTTACTTTTTTGAGATAATTTATATTTTACTTATACAAGTAATTAACTTATAATAATTTTGCACGTCTTAGGGCGTGAGTGATTAAATGGGTCAATCTCTTATGCGTCCTATGACGTGTAGGAGAACGCAACTCCTTTAATCCTGTGGTCCTCTTAATTGAGGGCCTTTTTTAAATTAAGCTTTATTAAAAGGGGACAACATATTATAATGGATAAAATATAATATGTTAGGATACAAAGTTTATGACAATGTAAAAATTTACTGATATATAAAAAACGTATCATAAGCATTATTGAGTCAAAGGCTACAAACAAAGGTATTTGTAATTGCGATAACCCTAACATGAGCGTATTGGATGGCCAATATTATTTACCATTACTATCTACTATTTACGGTAATGAGCCCATTACGTTGATAAATGTTTTGTGTGAAAATTGTGGTAGATTAAGAATATATTCAAAAGATTTCTTTGAAAATAACTGACTGTTTTACAATATATAATTGTTATAGATAATATATGATCGACAAACCATTTGCTGATTTTAGCGTGTGGTTTGTTTTTTTATTTTAATACTCAATGTATTTAGAAAGGAGTGAAATACTACTTTGCGTTTTTTGAGATATTAAAAAGGGTAGCGTATTATAAAGACTACGCAAGTAACCATTCCTCTATTTATCAGTTTACTGAGTAACTATTTTTAATTAATTGTTCATGAAGCATTTTTAAACAAATAAGTACAACTATAATTTAATAAAAGTGTGTGAGGTGATGAAGATGGCCGTACTAGCATTGGTTTTAGATTTAGTGTGTTTATTATTAGTGTTAATTGCAGGTTTTGTGGCATTAAAAGAATTTAGAAAATCATATAAAGAACGTAACCAAAGAAAGATTGATACCTTACTTGTGTTTGTACTTATAGTTGCATTAATTGCGATATTATCAAGTGTAATTATCGATTTATAATTTTTGAGCATGATACAAAGTTATAAACCTCAACACGTACCAATGGAGGGGTTATGGACGATAAACTTATTAATCAACAAATGTAAGCGTAGTAAAAATAATGAGAGTAAGATAATGAAGTCAAAAGTATTTGTGAGTTCATTATCTTACTCATTTTTATTATATTTAAAACACTTAATATATAGATTATCCAAAAAATAGCACGAAATAATAAAGTTTTTTGTAAACATTTGAATAATATTATAAACTGTAAGAATAAGATGAATTAATTAATATAGACGTTGCGATAAAATCGTGTTCTATAATAAAAGGAGTGTTTTAAATGAAGTATAGGTTAAGTTTATCATTAATAGTAGCGACGAGCTTAGTATTAAGTACTACCGTAGCATATGCACAGGAAGATAATGGAAAGCAAACGACAGCAAAAGATAAGAAAGAGAATACAAGCAAGCCAATCGATTTTGATAAAGCACAAAAGATGAGTCCCCAAGCTTTAAAAGACCAACTCACACCTGAAGATTTACGATTACATAATAAGGTTGCAGAACATAATGCTAATTCAGTAGAAATGCGTACTTTTGCAAATAGGTCTTATCAAGACGTAAATACATATATTGCAAATAATAATATTAAACCGGCGAAAATCGTTCAAGATTCACGTATGAATAACTTACCAAAATATAATTATAAGTCAGGAAAATTTATAGGCGTTGTTATACATGAAACGGCCAATCCTAATAGTACGATTGAAGGCGAAGTAAATTATATGTATAACAATTATCAGAGTGCTTTTGTACATGCTTATGCAAGTAGTGATAAAATTATCCAAACAGCACCAAGTAATTATTTAGCTTGGGGTGCAGGCGCGAATGCAAACCCGTATTTCTATCAAATAGAGTTGACGAGATCAAATACATTTGACGGTTTTGCTAAATCTGTAAATAACCAGGCTTATTTAGCTGCTAAAATGTTGAAGCAAAATGGACTGGCTCCATCATTGGCAGATAATAATCAAGGCACAGGTACAATTATTAGTCACAATGCTATTAGTCAATATTGGGGTGGCACGGATCATACAGACCCAGTAGGTTATTTCAATCAGTGGGGATATAACATGGACCAATTTTATAGTTTAGTTCAAAAACATTATAAAGCACTAAGTGGTGGCGGTAATGATGACGCAATAACTGGTTCAACTTACAAAGTGGCGAAAGGTGATACATTGTATAGTATTTCAAGACGAAGCGGCGTAGCTATTGATGACATTAAGAAATGGAATAATTTAAGCAATAACACATTATCAGTAGGACAAACATTAAATTTAAAAGCGCCAAGTAATAGTGATACGATAACCGGAGATACACATAAAGTAGTCGCTGGTGATACGCTGTATAATATTTCTAAAAGAAGTAATGTAAGTGTTGAAAATATCAAGAAATGGAATAACTTGAAAAATGATAGTATTAGCAAGGGACAAACACTGTATTTAGTGAAGACCTATACTGTGAAGAAAGGCGATACTTTGTATAGTATAGCTAAAAATCAAAAGACAACAGTAGACAAAATTAAATCAGACAATAAGTTGGATTCCAATAGTATTAAAGTAGGACAAATATTAAAAATTAAATAAGTGATGAAGCACATTAGTAAATGAAACGACACTCCACCATTTGTTGATATCAGCAATTGTGAAGTGTCGTTTTTGCTTATTTTTCGTTTATTATACCATCGTTATCTCTATCTTTGGATGAATCATAACCTGGCATATCTTTTGTTATTTCACCTGGCTTAGGTACATCGACATCTGGCGTTTTTGGTAAATCATTCTTTTCAGGTGCATCAATGTCTGGTGCATTAGTATCAGGTGTATCGAGTTCTGTGCTTGAGTTGTTTTGTTGATTTGTACTGTTATTAAAATTGTTAGATGATTGGCTTTGATTATTATAAGTATCGCCATTATCATTAGCATTACTTGACTCTTCATAATTATTATCATTTGATTCTTGAGAACCATTTTCTTGAGTATTAATCTCTTCATTTTTGCTATTATTAGTGTCGGAATTTTTATTTTCTTTCTCTTTCTTTTTAGCATCAGAACTCTTTTAAGTTTCTTTTTTGGTACTATCGCTATTATTTTCTATATAGAAGAAAGCACTACATCCACCAACCAACAATACAATGAGTAAAATTACAACTAAACAACCTAAACAACCGATACATCCATTCTTTTTATTATCGTTCATCTCATTCTCCCTTAATTTTAATTAAAATTTTATTGAACACTTTAATATAAAACATTGAATATATTGCACTACATTTTAGTTGCAAGTGTAATTTTATATTTTTATGTGTAAGAATACTGTATCTTTGAGTAAATTAGGTAGCAGTGAGTGACGACATATAATTGGATTAAAGTATAATATTCAGGTGAAATGCATTGGTATCAAATAATCATATATTATATTAAAATTCTAAATTAACATCCTTCATGAAATTATAAAACGCCCTCACTACGGTATTATTTAGATATTGTTCTTTTAAAATCATGTCTGTATTTCTAATAATATAGTCACCTTGTTGATCTAAACATGGGATTTTAGACAAATTATCATCATCTCGTAATAAAATACCAGGCAAAATAGAAAAACCTAACCCATTTTGAACAAATTCTTTACTTGTCTCCATATTGTCGACATTTATTGTAATAGAAGGTGGCTCGATAAATTTTCCAATCCACCAATCATCAATTAACTTATTGAGAGAGGTATCGGTGTTATAATATATTCTGGGTAAATGAGGTAAATCAGTAATATCAATTGGATGTTTTGAGACGACATAAATCTTTTCTTTCATTAAACGAATCTTCTCTGACGAAAAACTGTAGTCTCCTCTTAGTATGCCTACTTGAGAATAGTCATTATGGACAGATTTAAAAACCTCTTCGCTCCAACCGGTATTAACATCAAATTCTACTGCTGGGTATTTTTGGCTAAACTCCGACAAAATTTTAGGAAGTTGATATCTTGAAAATATACTAGAAGCGCTTAATCTTAATATTCCTTGAACGGTGTTTTCTTGACTTATAAGTTCTTCTTTAAGTTTTTGATTATCTTTTAACATGGAAATTGCATAATTTACAATCATTTCTCCTTGCGAAGTGAATACGACGCCTTTTTTATTTCTATAGATAATCTTCACATTAAATTCTTGTTCAAGTTTATTAATTCTATACGTTACTGCAGGTTGTGATGTTCTCAGGGTTTTGCTTGTCTGTGTGATGTTTTTGCATTTAAATAATTCTCTTAAAATTTCCCAATCTATACTATCCATATATAATCCTCCTACAAACTTTATATGTATTATAAAATATTTTGATGACCAAACATAAAAAAGTAATATTTTATTTATCGAATATATACTTATATACTTTATATAAGTTAACTGAATATTTCAATAATTAACTGGGGGCATATTATGGATACGACAAGTTTAAAAATCCCATGTGTTTTAATGAGGGGAGGAACTAGCAGAGGTTTAATTTTTAAAGATACTGACTTGCCCATAGATGAAAAATTGAAGGAAGAAGTGATTTTAAAGATTTATGGTAGCTCTGCTAACGGGCAGATTGATGGTATTGGCGGAGGCACTTCTGTTACTAGTAAAGTAGCAATTGTGGGTATGACGGATACAAATGATAGTGATATTTACTATAATTTCGGACAAGTTGGAATTAATCAAAAAAGCATCGATTACAACGTGACTTGTGGCAATATGGCATCGGCTGTCGGTTTATACGCAGTTGAGGAAGGCCTCGTAAAGAGAGAAGATGGTGAAACAACAGTTAGAATTTTAAATACCAATACCTATAAAATTATGGAAGTACGTGTCCCTGTATATCAAGGTGAAATCAAAAGTGTAGGTGACTTTTCGATTTCAGGTGTTGAAGGCACAGGAGCAAAGATTACGGTGAGTTTTATTGACTCATCCGGGGCATTTACTGGAAAATTATTGCCAACTGGAAATTTAGTTGACTATATTAAAATGGATGGGGCTACATATAAAGTTAGTATATTAGATACTGGCAATATTGTTGCTTTCGTCAAAGCTAGCGATTTTTCTCTTGAAGGATTTGAATTGGCAAAGGATATCAATAGTCAACAGACTTCAAAAGCAATTGAAAAGCTACGGGTTAAAGTAGGTGTTTTATTAGGATTATTTAGCGATGAAGACAATGTAAATCATGAATTAGAAGCATTACCTAAAATAACATTAGTTAGCGAACCAAAAGACTATATAACAGAACAAGGTAGTTTAATTAAAAAGGAAAATATTAATATAATAGGTAGATATATTTCTATGGGCAAATTGCATCCAGCTTTTGCTGTTAGTGGGTCTATATGCTTAGCAACTGCATGTAAAATTCCTGGGACAGTCCCGGCTACTGTTTGTCAGAAAAACGCGCTAAACACAATAGAGATAGGACATCCTAGTGGAAGCATTTCGTCTGAAGTTTTTATACAAAAAAATGAAAGTGCTTACAAATTGATTAAAGGAGGTACTGGTCGTACCGCTAGAAGAATCATGGAAGGAAATGCAGTTATTCCAATATCTTTAATGGATAGGAAGTGAAAATATGAGTAAAAAAAAGGGGTTACTCATCATTACATTATCAATACTATTAGCAAGCTGCAGTGCAAAAGGGAGTACTAGTAACCATATAGATAAAGAGGCAATTAAAGCGTATCCCAATCAAACAATTAATATGATTATACCTTTTGGTGAAGGGAGTGCCAGTGACGCTTTTGTAAGGCAATATTCTCAGATTCTTTCCGAACGTTCTGACGTCAATTTTCAACCGATTAATAAGGATGGAAGTAGCGGTTTGTTGGGGATGTTGTACACGTATCAACAAAACAATGATGGTTATAATGTGTTAGAGATTACACCATCCCAAGTAATTGCGGATAATTTAGATAAAAGTGACAAGGTTAAGTTGTTAGATGATTTTGAACCACTAGTACAAATTCAAAGCGATATCTATGTATTATCTGTTGCTGAAGATAGCCCAATCAAAAATTATGATGAATTAATTGAAAAAGGTAAAAAGGATAAACTTACAATTGGTGGAACAAGCTCAACAGGTTTAGATGACTTCGCAACTAGTAAATTTAAAAGTGAAGCCAATATAAATAGTGAATTTATTCCTTATAAATCAGGATCTGAGGTGAAAGCAGCTGCATTAGGTGGAGAAGTAGATGTATATCTAGATAAAGTTGTGAATGTTGTAGACTATGTTAAATCTAATAAAGTTAGGCCGCTAGTGATTTTTAATGATGACAGAATTAATAAAATAGAAGAATTTAGAAGTGTGCCTACGACAAAAGAAAAAGGTTTAGATGTAGATATTGGTTCATGGAGAGGGTTTGTCATTAAAAAAGGAACACCAGAAGCAGTAAAAAAACAGCTGACGAAACAATTAAAAAAGGCGTATGAAACTGAGGAATATAAAACATATGCCAAAAATAATTTAGTGGATATAGGTGAGGGCTATCTAGGTCCAGATGAATTTGAGAAAAAATTAGAAGAGGAGTATGAAAAATTTGATGAAATTTCGGATGATTTAGGTATTTAAACATGTAATGGGGGGATTATATGGGAAGTATATTATTTTGTTTCATTTTACTAATTATATTTGTATATTTCTTAATTAACTCAATAAATATGGAGAATTTAAGAGATGTTGATCCAATTGGCGCATCAGGTATACCAACTTTTATACTTTTTATTCTAGTTGCATTACTTATTTATACATTAATTAAAGAGATTGTTAAATATAAGAAAAATAAAGAAAAAACGAATCACAATGCGCTATTTACTAAACCGGCGCTCATTATAATGATCATAACTGTAGGCATAGCGATATTTATTTTAGTGTTAAATAAGATGGGATTTTTCTTATCATGTTTATTTTTAACACCTTTACTATTAGTATTATTAGGCTCAAAAAGTAAGATTCAAATTATTAGTTTTTCTGTAGGTATTCCAATACTTTTTACGTTCTTGTTTGGAAACATATTGAGTATACCACTACCAAAAGGAATTGGTATTTTTTCTGAAATTAGTAATTTTATATATTGAGACATGGAGGTGTAATGAATGAATATAAACTTATTGAAAGATTCTTTTTTAACGATAATTGAACCTACCAATATTATGTTAGTTGTATTAGGTTTATTAGTTGGGATATTCTTAGGTGCATTGCCAGGGATAGGCTCTTCTATGGCGATTGTATTAGCATTACCTTTTACTTATTTCTTAGATGTATTGCCGGCTATTGCATTTTTATCAACAATTTATGTTGGGTCGGCTTATGGAGGGTCTATTACAGCGATACTTTTTAATACACCTGGGACGCCAGAAGCGGTCGCTACGACTTTTGATGGTCATCCTATGTCTCAGCAAGGAAAGTCGAAAAAAGCTTTGGGTTTAGCGATTAGCAGTTCTGCATTCGGTGGTATATTTGCAGTCATCTTAATGTTTTCCTTAGCTTCTATACTTTCAGAGGTTGCGTTTAAGATACATGCTTCAGAATATTTTGCTTTAGCCATTTTAGGCATGACCGTCATTTCTGCTTTAGGTACCAGTAATATGGTTAAAGCAATTATATCAGGGCTTATTGGTATTTTTATTTCGACCATAGGTTTAGATCCATTAACAGCTACAGATAGGTTTACATTTAGTACTTTAGAATTGATGAATGGGATTGACTATATCCCAATTATGATTGGCGCGTTTGCATTAGGTGAAGTATTTTCACAAGTTACTAACAATAATCCACAAAATTTAAATACATCTTCAAAATTATCACAAGGTGTGTTTAAGTTTAAAGACTTTTTTGTATATAAATGGACTGCAATAAAATCAGCGACAATAGGTAGTCTACTGGGGATTTTACCAGGGACAGGCGGAGCGATAGCTTCATTTGTAAGTTATGGAGTAGCTATGAAAACAGATAAAAATCCAGAAGAATTCGGAAAAGGGAAAGCAGAAGGTGTAGTTGCACCTGAAACATCAAATAATGCAGCCGCTGGAGTTTCGATGATTCCCACACTAATTCTTGGGATACCAGGCAGTCCGACAACTGCAGTAATATTAGCCGCTTTAGTGCTTCAAGGCGTACAGCCAGGGCCACAACTCATGGCAGATCAGCCTATACTCTTATATTCGATATTTTTAGCTATGTTATTCGCAAGTGTCATGACATTGGTTGCTGGTAGAGCGGGCGTTCAAGTATTCACATTATTATTAAAAGCACCCTATAGTATTATAGCGACATTTATTATTATACTCTCGCTACTTGGTGCATATGCTACAAACAATGACTTATTGAATGTTTGGATAATGTTATTATTTGGTGTTGTAGGATATTTAATGAAAATATATCATTTCTCAATTGCTTCATTAATTTTAGGTATTGTACTCGGTCCATTGATGGAAACATCATTAAGAAGACAGTTGTTAATTAACAATGGAGAGTTTTTATCATTATTCCATTCTCCGATTACAATTATTTTATTGGTTATTAGTGTTCTAATCATTGTAGTACCAATTATTATGGATAAGAAAAAAGCAAAATCATCGAATACTAATTAAGTCCTTTAATAGATAATAATAGTTTGAAACTATTAATCCAATCGCTCAAAAACATAAAAATGATGATTTCCATCTAAATAGGTTGGAAATCATCATTTTTATGTTTTCATAGGTAATTATGATTCAGTGTAT
Organism: Staphylococcus pseudoxylosus; assembly: GCF_044794325.1. Lineage (NCBI taxonomy): Bacteria > Bacillati > Bacillota > Bacilli > Caryophanales > Staphylococcaceae > Staphylococcus > Staphylococcus pseudoxylosus. Next base: position 2,714,749 of record NZ_CP085024.1, on the reverse strand, counting down.
TAGGTTTGAAAAACTAAGTTTCATTAGCTATTTTACTTTGTTGCATTAACTATAAATGTACATTGCCTTTAGCGTAATAAAACAAAGTTTTCTTTTCAGTAATGAACAATTGAACAAAAGTGAGAATACCAATTTTTCCAATTAGCATTGTTGCAATAATGATAATTTTCGTAGTGGTATGGTAATCCATTGTAAAATTCATGCTTAATCCTACAGTGCCAAAAGCTGAAATTACTTCAAATAATACAGTTGTGTATGGCGTATGTGGGTTAAGCATGCTCGCTATCATAGAGACGCTTAAGACAAATATAGTAGCACAGAGTGTAATTGTAACGGCTATATTTAAAGTTCGTTTTGAAATAGAGCGTTTAAATATGGAAGGGTGCGTTTCGTTTCTCAGTGTACTGGTAATGAATAATAGAGTTAAAACCAAACTTGTTACTTTAATACCACCAGCAGCACTTATAGGTGCTCCACCAATAAACATTAACAGCATCATTATCATTGAAGTAGGTGCCGTTATTTGTCCAATATCTACAGTGTTAAATCCTGCAGTTCGTGTTGTGACAGATTGGAAGAATGAAGCTCCAATTTTTTCAGGAAGTGATAAATGATTTAATGTAGCGTGATACTCTAAGATGAAAAATAGTATAGAACCTAAAATGATTAATATGAGTGATGTGCTTAGCACAATCTTAGAATGTAATTTTAAGTTCACTAATTTTTGAGACATGATTAAATCAAAGAACACTAAAGGCCCAATCCCTCCCATAATAATGAGCAATGGAATAGTAATCGTAATAATTGGATCATTGATCGTACTCATTAGATTATCTTTGAAAAGGGCAAAACCTGCATTGTTAAATGCAGATATTGATGTAAACATACTTAAAAATAAGCCTTGGCCAAAACCGTATTTAGGTACAAATGAGAGCGCAATAAAAACTGCTCCTAAGATCTCGGTTGTAACACTGTATAGCACAAATTGAAGAATTAGGCGTATAATTCCCCCTGGTTTATCGATATTCCACATCGCCATTGCTAGATAACGATTCTTTATACTAATTTTTTTGTTGATTAATATAAAGGTTAATAATGTGACTGTCACAATACCAAGGCCACCGATTTGAATTAAGAGCATAATAATAAGGTCGCCCAACCAATTGAATTGTGTTGAGACATCAACAGTCACTAGTCCGGTCACTGTAAACGCACTGGAAGCTATGAAAAATGCATCTATAAAATCAATGGGCTTTTTGCCGGTAACAGGTAAGTATAAAAGTAACGCGCCCATTAATGTTGTAGTGATAAAAAGTAAAAGGTAAAAATATAAAGGCTTATTTAATATTTTCATTAGGTCATTTCCTTTACTGATTTTAATAAACAGTATTTTATACCTATTGTTTTAAAAAGCAAGCAAATATAAAAGAAAATATTTAGTAAAAATAAGCGTCTAGAAATACCTTTATTAATCAAAGGATTTCTGGACGCTAGTGGAATGAATTCTAATTTTTTTGTTGTTTGATACCTTTAGTAACGGCTTCTGCAAAATCGTAAATAGATTGTTTGTAGTCATTAGTGTTTTCGCGCGTTTTTCGATTGAAATCTCCATTATCAAAGAAAGATTTACGATATTTTGTTGAAATTTCTAATTGAACACCAGACCCTGTATCATTTTTATTGATGATGTTGTTGCTAGAATCGCCATTTACATAATTGGGGCTTTGTTCTACATTAAATCCTTCCTTTTCTAATTCTTTTCGAATGGATTGAGACATATCTTTATCTTTTCCGCCAATATAGACTACTTTTTTTTCTTCTCTAATTCCATGGATAGAAATAGACTCATTAGACTTATAAATCATATCTTTAAGTTTAGGGTCGTCAAAACGAGTTGAAGTAATATGCAGCTTGGCATTATTAGAATTTAATAATCCTTCAAAACTATATAAATTGAAATTTCCTTTTTTAGAAATGATTTTTGCTAATTCAGAGGTTCCTGGTTCGATTCCACCACCATGAATAGCAGTAATCAATATATCTTTATTATTTGTTGTCTTTGTATTAATCTGCCAATCGCGTCCCTCTGTTGTATCGGCTTTAAGTTCTGAAAAATTTTTATAGTAATCCTGATTTTGTGGTTGATCATTTTTCCAAACATATAAAATATATAAGGAAGTTAGAATTACACCTACTATAAGTAACATGATCAAATAATATAAATAAGAATGGATTATATTTTTCATAGAAATCTCCCTTAATTTTATAGTTGTAATGATGAAATTATAACAGAAATTATGATAACACCGACTAATATGTTTTTTACAATTGTATTACTATTTGAGTATTTAATATTTACATTCTTAATAAATATAATTTTATAATTCATAATATATAATTTCATGTATTATGTAATGACATGTGCTTTGTGACATGAGTGTAAAAAATATATAATAGAAGTGGAAAATGTTGTATTTAACTTGAAGAGAGGATGTGTGTGACTTGGATATCGTTACGAAAATGCAAGTAAACGTACCGAAAGAAAATGTGTTTGAAGCATTTGTAAATCCAAATCAAATTGGAGGTTTTTGGTTTTCTTCAAGTTCAGAAAGATGGGAACAAGGTAAAACCATTACCCTATGTTATGAAGAATATAACGCAGAATTAGATGTTCAGATAAAATGCATCGAGGAAAATAAAAGTATTGAATTTATTTGGGGAGATCATCCTGTAACGATTCAATTTGAAGGTATTGGTGAAAGTACGAGAGTAACTACAATAGAAAAAGATTTTGATACACAAGATGTAGAGCAATTATTAGGGCAAAAAGAGGGTTGGGTTTATATGCTTAGTTGCTTAAAAGCATATTTGGAACACAACGTGAGAATTCGAGCTGCAATATTATAATAATTGTAAAGACTTAAAAAGTTAATATAGATCAACGAAGCCTCATATGTATTAAAGACTTAAAGCAGGATAGAAATCTAATTATTTTAGATTTTTATCCTGCTTTATTTAATAATATAAACTTATTTGGGAATATAGTAACTGTAAGCAAATAACTTTGCCGATCATTTAATAAAAGTTATAATGTAATTATTAAAGTTACAATTAAAAGGTGATGATTATGAATTTAGAGTTTAATATTGCGGTGCACCTTTTAACCTTTTTAGTGAAACATCCGGACGAACGTTACTCAAGTGGTGAATTAGCAGAACGTATTTGTGTCAATCCTGTGCAATTACGTCGTGTGACTAGAAGGTTAAATGAGCAACAATATTTGGTCGCTACCCGTGGTAAGTTCGGTGGCTACCAATCAAATCAATCAACGCACGATGTAAACCTTGCCGATTTATTTGTATTATTCAACGAAGAAAAATCAGAAGGTAGAATATTTACTGGCAATCAAGGTAGCGATTGTGAAATTTCCAGGGAAATAGGTCACACAATGTCTCAATTTCACCAAAGAGAGCAAGACTTATTAGAGGCATATTATAAAAATATTACGATAAAAGATGTATTAAAAGACATATTAAAGGAGGATTCTCATGAAACAGTTTGATTTAATCATTGTAGGATTTGGTAAAGGTGGAAAAACGCTAGCAAAATTTGCTTCTGCACAAGGTCGAAAGGTAGCAGTTATTGAAAAATCGAAAAAAATGTACGGAGGTACATGTATCAATATAGGTTGTATTCCATCAAAAACGCTTGTACATGAAGGGTTAGAACATGGTTCCTTTGATCAAGCATTTTCAAGAAAAACAGACGTTGTCAATGCATTAAATAGTAAGAATTATCATAACTTAGCTGATGATGACAATATAGAGGTGTTAGATTATACTGCTAAATTTAAATCTAATCATGAATTAAATTTATTAAATGATCAAGGTAAAGTTGTAGAAACTATCGGTTCAGAACAAATCGTCATTAATACTGGGGCTAAATCTGTTATTCCACCAATTGAAGGTATAGATACTTCGCAACATTTATATGATTCTGAAGGTATTATGAATTTAAAATCTCAACCTAATCATCTCGTAATTGTTGGTGGGGGTTATATTGCATTAGAGTTTGCCTCAATGTTTGCGAATTTTGGAACACAAGTAACTGTATTAGAGCGTGGTAACGACATTATGACTAAAGAAGATAAAGATATTGTTGCTAAGGTGAAAGAAGACTTAGCAGACAAAAATGTAAATCTCGTCTTAAATGTAGATACTAAGAAATTTGAGGATACAGATAAAGGTACAGTTGTGCACACATCAAATGGTGAGTATGTAGCTGATGCTATACTGATAGCAACAGGACGTAAACCTAATACTGATTTAGATCTTCAAAATACTGATGTGAAAATTGGTGACCATGGTGAAATTATAGTGAATGAATATCTACAAACAGATGCATCCGATGTTTATGTATTAGGTGATGTCAAAGGAGGCATGCAATTCACATATATTTCATTAGATGACTTTAGAATTGTAAAAGAGCAATTGTTTGGAGAAGGCCAACGTTCTACGGAAAATCGTGGCGTCGTACCTTACACAGTATTTATAGATCCACCATTGGCACGCGTTGGATTAACAGGAGAAGAAGCGAAAGAACAAGGATATAATGTGATAGAAAATGCTATACCTGTTAATACAATCCCTAGACATAAAATAAACAATGATACCAGAGGACTGTTTAAAGCAGTTGTTAATAAAGATAACGAAGAAATTTTAGGTGCATCTTTATACGGTTTACAATCAGAAGAAATTATAAACTTAATCAAATTGGCAATAGATCAAAAATTATCTTATAAAGTATTAAAAGAAAACATATACACACATCCTACAATGGTAGAATCGTTTAATGATTTATTTAATATGTAGTAGCTAAAAGGAATATCTGTTTTACGACATAGATATAAGAGAGCCTGGGACATAAATAGATGTCTAAGGCTCATTTTCAATTTGGCAGTAGGTGACTGAATTGAAAATACGCTTATATCAAGCTTTTTTCAATCCTAGTCACCCTTGCCGGGGTGGGACTACGAAATCTATATTAGAAAATTTGATTTCTGTCCCACTCCCTCTTTATATTTTGAGCATGTATATTAAGTATTTTAGCGGGACTACTTTAAATTGTCATGAAACTATCACTCTAATAATTTGTCCTACGAAATAGAAAGCACCAACGATAATACATACAACCCCGATACTAATATAACTTTGTTTTTTAGAAACACCTTCTTTTTTAGAAGTACGTTTATTCAAAATGAGTAACACAATACCAACAATAATAAGAACAATTGAAGCTATCCACATGATGTGTCCCTCCTTGATTTATATTTATTACAATCTCTTTATTATGTATTTACCCTCCAATTACTAAGTAGTAACCTGATCGATTAAAGCATTTTTTTGTAAGCATATGCTTGAAAAGTAGTAAACTGAATATTCGAAAGGAATTATTAACTATAAATGAGCTACGTTAAGATGATGAAAAGAAAAAAAGGAACTAACAGTGCTCAAATTAGATTATAATATAAATTAGATAAATATACGGTGAATTTGATTGGACGGTGTAGAAATGAATATTGATTATGAATATGCGTTAGACATAAAAGATGTAGACGAACTTATTCAAATTTATCATGATAATGGTTGGATAGGTCATGATCAGGAAAAAGTGATTACAATTTTTAACACGGCAACACATGTTATTATTGCAAAATGCCAAGGGAAAGTTATTGGATTTGCAAGGGCGATGTCGGATGGTGTTTTTAACGCAGCAATTTATGATGTAATGGTAGATGTGTCATATCAAAAACAAGGTATCGGTCAAGACATTATACGTAGCATATTGGTTTATTTAGGAGAGTTGTCTTGTGTGCATCTAATTGCGACTACAGGATATGAAGGCTTTTACAGACAGTTAGGTTTCAAGCATCTAAAAACTGGTATGGCTGTATATACTAATGAAAAATTAAAAGATGAGTATACTGTTTAGTAATTAACAGCTATACTCATCTTTTTGGTGTGTAATCTAGATTATAAAATATTGTGACTCACGTCCTCATAAGAATAGTTTTTGAGTAAAGAACAGCCTAATGGATGCTGACCATTGTCTACGTAATCGTTAATTTCTTCGAGAACATCTAAGATTTCATATTCAGGTGTTGTAACATCAAATGTGTATTTGAACACTTGTTTTTTATCCGATAACACTGTGGCAATAAGTTCGTCATTGTGCATCTTGTAATTAAGAAGTTGCATAAAAATCCCTCGCTTTTATAAATTTTTAAACCTAGTAACAAAGTGAAATAATTGAGAATGAATGTCAGTAATTCCCTTCTAGATTATAATTGTTATTATCTAATACTTAGTATACATTAAAATTAATCAAATGTAGAGGGTTTAGACTCAAAAAAACACAAATTTTAAGTATAAAATATATGTAAGCGTGTACTTTAACTATTTATAAATTATAATAATTTTAAATTAGGGAAGTTGGAAAGTAATTGTTGAAAAATATGAAGTAATTTGATACGATTTACTGAATTAAATAAATGCTTTCTAGGGTTCCGCAATGATATGACTTGGTCTGGTCCGAGAGAAAGCCACATTTTTATATGTGACACGGAAGGATAAAAGCCTGGGAGATAGTAGTTAACACTATCTCTCGGGCTTTTTTATTTTTTAAGGAGGACTCGTTATGAATTGGTTAAAAATAATTATTGCTTCGCTATTTGAAGTTGGATGGGTCATCGGTTTAACTCATGCAACATCAGTAATTGAATGGGTATTTACAATGATTGCTATATTTTTAAGTTTCTATTTATTAATTAAAGCATCAAAGTGGTTACCTGTGGGAAGTGCTTATGCAGTTTTTGTAGGATTGGGGACTACTGGTGTAACAATATTTGATTTTGTCTTTTTCGGTGCCCCTTTCAGCATGATTAAAGTTATTTTGATATTTATGTTATTAGTTGGAGTAATCAGTCTGAAATTAGTGACTTCAAGTAAAGGAGGAGAAACATAATGGCTTGGATATTATTGGTAGTTGCTGGTCTTTTTGAAATGGTTGGTATTACTTTTTTAAACGCATATGTAAATAGTGGGAAATTTCGTGCATTAATAGGTTTAGTTGGTTTCTTTAGTATGAGTTTTTTGGCATTATCAATAGCAATGCTTGTATTACCTATGAGTACAGCATATGCAGTATGGACAGGCATAGGTGCTGTCGGTGGCGCATTAGTAGGTATGATATTTTATAAAGAATCTAAAGATATTAAGAGAGTAATATGTATTTTAGTGATTTTAGGAAGCACAGTAGGTTTGAAATTAGTAAGTTAAAATGATTTGAAATGAAGATGAGGACGTTATGAAGTGTATGCAAATTCGTGAAAATGAGAGGGGGGGATTTTGTACATATGTCCTTAAATTAAAAAAATAGACGACACATGAGTGTCGCCTTAAGAGTAATATGTTCATGAATATAAAAGACTAGTAGTCGGTTTCCAACTACACCTTTAATATATCATAGTTAAGCCTATATCTTCAATAAAAAGACAGTTAAAATATGAGATTATTCATGTTGCAGACACACATTGTAATTGATACCATAAAGCAGGAAGGTGGGTGTTTGGATATGGAAGGACTTGCGGCTTTTATTACAATTACTTTGATGATTATTATTGTACCTGGTCCAGACTTTTTCGTAGTAATGAAAAATTCTATTACTTCTGGAAAAGGCAATGGTGCTATGGCAGCTTTAGGTATTACATCTGGTCATGTACTGTATTCATTATTAGCAGTATTTGGTATCATATTTATTTTGGCAAATATGTACTATGTTTTCATGACTATTAAAATATTAGGTGCATTCTATCTGATCTATTTAGGTATCAGAAGTATTATTAGCGCACGCCAGGGTATGAATTTTTCTACGTCTCAGATGAGAGCTCAAAAAATTAGTTATTTGAGTTCTTATAGACAAGGTTTATTAAGTACGATTTTAAACCCTAAAGCATTACTTTATTACATAAGTATTTTGCCTCAATTTTTAACTACTGGAGAAGGGGTAACGTCTCAGATTGCCATATTATCAGCAATTGTTACGACTGTTATTCTGTTGTGGTTTATATTTTGTGTTTATATTTTCCAGTATATTAAATTATTATTTGCTAATAGAACTGTAAAGGCAATTTTTGATTATACAGTTGGTGCAATATTGATTGGCTTATCACTTAATTTATTATTCAGTAAAAGTAGTTAATGAAAATAGCATCATGTTATGTTGGCAAATATAAACACACACATGCAAAATAGGAACGGAAATGTGAAATCAAGTTGCAAAATTTGTTTTCAATTCCGTTCCTTTTTTAATGATTTGAAAGTCGATATAATACAGAACATAAGGTATTAGAAAAATGCAATTAACTTTAAAAGAGATTAACTGATTAAATGCAATTTTTTATAAAATATTCACAAATTATCTACATAATAATTTTGTTGTTTATTTATAATGTTAAGGGAGAAGGGGGAAGAATTTTGAAAAATATATTTAATCCGTTACAAAGATTACATTTTTATGCTGCATTATTTATAACACCATTATTAATTACATTAACCATTTCGGGCATTGGTTATCTCTTTTTTCAGGAAGTAGAAAATAATATATATAAAACAGAGTTTTTCGGAGATAGTTCCATCAAAACCCATCAAACATTGAATGAAGCTGTAGATGAAGTAGAAGATAAGTTTGATGGATTTTATATCAGTAAAGTAAGTATGATGGATGAGCCATATAATAATCGTATTACATTGGATGACATGGCAGGTAATCAGCGTTATGTATTTTTAGATCAAAATAATCAAATAGTAGCAGATCAAAATGCTAAACATACATACGCAAATGTTGTAAGAAATATACATAGTTCATTATTCACCGAAAATACATTTATAAATTATCTTGTAGAATTAACTGCATGTTGGACAATTTTTATGATTCTTTCAGGGACATATATGCTTATTAAGAAAAAACTAATATCAAATAAAAATAAAAAACTAAGATTCCAAAAATGGCATGGTATTTTAGGTGTGGTTATAGCAATACCAGTATTTGTATTAGTGCTGACTGGTTTACCTTGGTCAGGCTATATGGGGGCTAAGATTGCAAATGTGATGGACAATTCTGGAGAATTGGGACAATCAGAATTAGCTATTAATCCTCCAAAATCGGATGTGAATGAAATTCCTTGGGCAACGCGTGAAAATAAACAACCTGCTTCAGAAAGCCATGCTGCTCACCACGGTGGTGGCGAAATGCCGAGGACAGATATTAAAAATCAAATTTCGATTGATAAAGTAGCTACTGAAGCCAAAAAGAACGGCATAGATAAACCATATTCTATTGTTTATCCATCTAATGAATCAGCAGCTTTTACAGTTTCTAAGGGTAGTAATACAGGTGTCACTGGGTTAGATGTTTCGCCATATGACGAGCAAACGTTATATTTAGATCAATATAATGGAAAAGATTTAGGGAAAGTGAAGTATGAAGAATATGGCATTATCGGAAAATGGTTTACGTGGGGCATACCATTACACGAAGGTCATCTCTTTGGTGTAGCTAATAAAGTTATTAATTTACTTGTATGTATTGCTTTACTAACAGCAGTTGGATTAGGATTAACATCATGGATAAAAAAAATGAAAGATAGTAACGTAAAGGTACCACCAAGAGTTAAAAAACCAATGTCAATTCCATTGGCTATCGTACTTATTGTACTTGGTATCTTGATGCCGTTATTTGGTTTCTCATTGATTGTCGTATTTATTATTGAAGCTTTATTATATTATAAAGATCGAAGAAATAAACAGAAGAAATAAAGGCATAGTTAAGGGGTGTGACACAGAATCAAATTAGTTAATTTGATCTTGTGTTACACCCCGTTTTAATTAGGACTGTTATGTTTGAAACATGCGTCATTATAAAATTAGTGATTCATATCCATTTCATGAATTTTCATCATTAATCCGTGAGGGATATCATCATGTTTTACTACTTCTTTTTTGTAGAATGATTTACCATCATCTTTAGATACTAACTTTACAAAATCACCTTTTTTAGGTTTGAAATCATCGTCATGTTCAAGTTTGACATTTTTCGTTACGATGCCATCTTTTTCGCTAACAACTTTTTCTGCAGTTGTACTTTCAGACATATAGCCATAATAAGTATCTTTTTGACCAGAAAATATCATGAATATCGTGAAAGCTAAACCAATAATAACTAAAATACTAATTAAAGATATTGTTAATTTTTTACTCATATTCTCAGTCTCCTTTAACTTTAAGCATAAAAGATATTACTGTCTAAGTATACAATATTTTAAATTGTTTTGAACTTTGTCATATTTTAATTACAACTTGATAAGAAAATGTACAATTCAAAATGGGTTTTAGACCAATAGCAATTAAATATAGGATTAAGGATTATAAAGTGTTGAATCTGAAATGAGCACTTTAATGCCACGGTAAATATTTTTAATCGTATACCAAATAGTAATTGCAAATAGTAGTATACTTAATGCGAGCGCTACTAAACTAACAGTTGTATTCTGTGAATCAATCACAATACCACCCATAGCGGCACTAATGATTAAAAAGATAGGTCCGATGTAAGTTATAATATGATAAATCAGCGATTTTGCTGCATGTATAGAAGTTGGTTTGTCAGCAAAAATCCAGATTATTATGGGTACAATAATAGGTGCGAAAAATATACTGAAATAGCTAATAGATGCAAGTATGCGCTCGCTTTGTGTATTGTTTTGTGTAACTTGTTCGTTCATTTATATCACCTCAGATAGGATAGTAACAATAATTTAGATATAAATATAGTGGAGATATTTAATATTACATTTTTGTTAGGTACAATTGTGGAACAATGTTTATAAAAGAGAAGAGGAAGACATATGAAAATATATTTAGTACGCCACGGTGAATCACAATCAAATTATGATAAAAAAGAAGGTAAAAATTACTTTTGTGGGCAATTAGATGTACCGTTAACGGAGAAGGGAACACGCTCTGCACAGTTACTGCAAAGTTATTTTAATAAAAAGGACATAGATCATGTGTATCTATCAGATTTACTGCGTACTAGGCAGACGTATAATGCGATATTCGATAACGCTATTCCTGCAACTGTGACCTCTTCGTTAAGAGAACGTTCACTTGGTGAGTTTGAAGGGGAAATGGTGGACAAAATTGAACAAAAACCTGAATATGAACGTTATTTTAATGATGAGGATTATTTATCGTTTCGTCATAGCTTTAGCCAAAAAGCACCAGGTGGGGAGAGTTATGCAGACGTATTGCAACGTGTAACGCAATTTTTTGAACATGAAGTAGATAATAGTTTAGAAACTATTGTAATTGTTGCACATCAGGTCGTGCTTCGTTGCTGCTTTGTCTATCTAAGATATGATACGCAAGCAACGGTGATTGAGCGTAAAATTGAAAATTGTGTACCCTACGAGTTAGAAAAATAAACACAAACAAAAAACCTGAACTACGACTTTGTCGGTTCAGGTTAATATCTTTTAGCTGCTGTTAAGCTATCATGAAATCCTTGGAATATTGTATTGATATTGTCTAAAAAACTGCCGACAATAACGGCAAGTATAACGTAAGTTACACTAAGGGCGATTGTTTTAAATGAAACAACACCATGTTTTTCTTTCTTCTCAAAGAGATTAAAAGCTATGAAGATAGCAGCCATTGCACCTATTAAAATAGTTAAAACCATAAAGGTGTGCCTCCTTAGAATTATTACTGAGTGGCTGTGCTTCTATTCATTTGTTTATTAACTTAAATTAATCTTAACAAATGTTACTTTGAGAAAAAAAGGGATTTTATGTTAAAAAACCTTACAATTAAGTAAGGTTTTTTACAGAAATAAGTCAGGTCAATTGAGTGTTATACGTAAAAATGACGTTCAAGCCTTTGTTATCAAGAACAATTGTCTTGTAATCATATTGTAATTTAATAGAATAATCCTATAATTACATGCTTTTGATTTCAATCGATTAAGAAACGTTCAGGTTATTTATCTACAGCGTCAGATTCAATGCCTTTGTCTTTTAGGAATTTTTTGATTTTATCTTGCTGTTTCCCATTAACATCTCCAGCGTATTTAGTAGATACATCCACAACATTAAGTTCATTCTGTGGTTGGTAGTCTAATTGTTCTATATCTTCATCCGCATTTTTAATTGTGGTATTTAAAGCGGTGAAATATTTGATAATACGGTCGACATTTTCTTGATAACCTTGTGGGAGTTTATTATCTTCTACGAATTTCTTAAATCTTACATCATTTTTAACCGCATTATGTGATAAATCAGATAAACGTTCAGCCTGTTCATCAGTAATTTTTTTATCTGTACCAATTTGTTTATCTATTTTATATTGAAGCAGATACTTATTATCAATAATGTCAGAGTTTACATCTAAGTATTTTTTGATAGCTTTATTTGTTTCAGCTTCACTTAAAGTTTCACCTTTTTTATCTGAGTTAAAGATATCTTTTTCAGTGATTTTCTTCACATTTTTAGGTGCATGTCTCTCGCTATGACTATTGTCATCTTTAGGTTTATCGTTTGAACATGCTGCGAGTATAACAGTTAGCACTAGCACTAACGATAGTAATATACTTTTTTTCATAAATTTTAATGGCTCCTTTAATAATAATCGTACGGGTATAACAATATAGTGAATGTTTAAACGCGCTTTATAAAAATTATAACTTAAGCGTATCATTTAGAGCTATTGATTTGAATAAGTGATTAAATAATAAACGCACAATCTTTTGAACAAAATAAGAAAACAATAAATTTATTATAATTAAAGTTAAAATATTCATTGGATTTTAACTTTAAAATGTTATTGAAGGTGGTATATAGTGCCTTGTTGTTTGTAATAAAATTTGGTTGTATTAATCTGAACAGAGGTGAGGATGAATGGGTGGAAAAGTATAAGTAATAGATTTGTTTGAGATAAAACTTATATTTAAATATGGGGAGGACGAATGGGGGGCCTTGAAAAACTGGATACATGCATAAATAGGCTGGGATAAGTTTTAATCGTCCCAGCCTAAATGATTATATTTCGTTGATAGGATTTATACATGAGCTTTAGCTAAGCTAAACGCTTTTATCCCTTATAAACTTAGTTATCTTTGCCTGTGAATAACGAAATCTTTTTTAATGAATTTAATTTCGTCATCGCACTCCCTTTGGAGGTTGTTCTTAATTATATGTAAGTGGGTGGCACGACAATCATATTTTTTATAATGATTTCGTTGGCCACTCACTATGAAATCATTTTGACAGAATAATTAATGTCTAATGATATAATCAAAGGCATTTAATGCAGCATTTGCACCAGCGCCCATTGAGATAATGATTTGTTTATTACGATCGTCAGTAACATCACCAGCTGCAAAAATACCAGGGATGCTTGTAGCGTTCTTACGATCAATCATAATCTCATTCGCTTCATTTAGTTCAACATAATTATTAAGCCATTCAGTATTTGGTAATAGTCCGATTTGGACGAAAATACCTTCAAGTTCTAATGTGTGTTCTTCACCGAGAGATTTATCTTGGTATTTAATACCAGTTACAGCATTTTCACCAAGTACTTCAGTTGTTTGTGCATTTTTAATAACAGTTACGTTAGGTAAGCTATTTAAACGTTCTTGTAAAACATTGTCTGCTTTAAGGCTAGCATTACGTTCCAATAGTGTGACGTGTTCAACGATACCTGCTAAATCAATTGCTGCTTCGACACCTGAATTACCGCCACCGACTACGGCTACGTTTTTATTTTCAAATAAAGGCCCGTCACAATGTGGACAGAACGCAACACCTTTGTTAATTAATGCCTCTTCGCCAGGTACTTCAAGCTTGCGCCAACGTGCACCTGTTGAAATGATAACTGTTTTACTTGTTAATTTTGCGCCATTTTCAAGAGAAACAACGATACCACTATCAGTTTTTTCAATTTCATTAGCACGAATGCCTGTCATTACATCAATGTCATATTGTTTTATATGATCTTCTAATGCTGAGGCAAATTTTGGACCATCTGTTTCTTTAACAGTGACAAAATTTTCAATTGTTGCAGTATCATTCACTTGTCCGCCGATACGATCGGCAACAATACCAGTGCGTAATCCTTTACGAGCTGTATAAACAGCGGCACTACCACTTGCAGGACCGCCACCAACGATTAACACGTCATATGGATCTTTATCATTGAACTCTGCTGGGTCTGCTTGGCTACCTAAATTTGCAAGGATATCTTGAATTGTCATACGCCCATTACCAAATTCTTCGCCATCTAAGAAAACTGCTGGTACTGCCATGATATCTTCAGATTCTTCTCTAAAGATAGCGCCGTCAATCATTGAATGTGTGATATTAGGATTTAATAAACTCATTAAATTTAATGCTTGAACAACGTCAGGACATTTTTGACAAGTTAAACTAATATACGTTTCGAAGTGTAGTGGTTGATCTAGTGCTTTGATTTGATCTATCACGGCTTGTTCTTCTTTAGGCGCGCGTCCACTTACTTGTAATAATGCAAGTACAAGTGAATTGAATTCGTGACCCATAGGTAAACCGGCAAAAGTAATGCCGGTTTCTTCTCCAGGTCTATTTACTGAGAAACTTGGTGTGCGTTTTAAGTCAGATTCTTCTATAGTAATGCGAGAAGAAGCTGCAGAGACTTCATCTAATAACTCTTTAAGTTCGTTAGACTTGTCATCAGTACCAAGACTTGCTTTTAATACAACATCGCCTTCCATTAATTGAAGTAATTGTTGTAATTGTGATTTAAGCTGATCATTTAGCATTTAAATCAATGCCTCCTTAGATTTTACCTACTAAGTCAAGACCAGGTTGTAATGTTTCTGAACCTTCTTCCCATTTTGCTGGGCAAACTTCGCCTGGGTGTTGACGTACATATTGTGCTGCTTTGATTTTGTGTACTAATGTGCTTGCGTCACGACCGATACCGTCAGCGTTTACTTCAGCTGCTTGTACGATGCCGTCAGGGTCAACGATGAAAGTACCACGTTGAGCAAGACCTAAATCTTCGTCTAATACATCAAAGTTACGAGTGATTGTTTGAGATGGGTCACCAATCATTGTATATTGAATTTTGTTAATTGCTTCTGAGTGATCGTGCCAAGCTTTGTGTACAAAGTGTGTATCTGTTGATACTGAATATACATTGACACCTAATTCTTGTAATTTGTCATATTGACCTTGTAAATCTTCTAATTCAGTTGGGCAAACGAATGAGAAGTCTGCTGGGTAGAAACAAACTACACTCCAAGAACCTTTTAAAATTTCTTCTGATACTTCTAAAAACTCATCCTTTTGTGGATCATATGCGTTAGCTGTGAATGGTAAAACTTCTTTATTTATTAAAGACATAAAAACATCCTCCTATTTTTGAACTGAATTTTAATTAGAATTATGGTGTTAAATTATTATTTCTTAATTATAATAATTCTAATCTTCGTTTACTATTATTGCATTTCCCATTATTTTCGTCAACAAAGAAAGCTCGTTAAGATGAATAGTAGACAGGTGCCTTGTAATCGAACGTGTGACTGAGTTTGTTGGTGCAAATTTACACCTATGAAGTTGGCGTATTTATTTTTGGGAAAACTGCCTATAGATTAAAAATAGCCTTTTTATTCTCAACTAAACAATGAAAATGAGAAGAAAGGCTACTTTAAATGATTATATGTTTATTTAGTGTTGATTTGATAGGGGTAAATAGAATTATTACAAATTTATGAACATTTTATCTTTTACGGAATTTGTAATCATAAACGAATTTTAAAGCAATAATACTGATAACTAACCAAATTATTAAATAAAGTAAGTTTAAATATGTGTGATTTGTTTCTATTCCCAAAACAAGTCCAAAAGGTAAATATTTTAACAATTGTTCAAAGAAACCTAGGTTCAATGTATCACTCATTGTTTCGAAAATAGAAGACATGCCGAAAAGTATGAACGGTATCATCATAAACGAAGTAGCGGTGCCCGGGCTATTAGACAATAGGCCAAATATTAGTCCTAATGCAAGATAGAAAGTTAACATAAGCACAAGACCAATATAAGTTTGAAAGGCAAATTCGATAGAGTTACCGAGAATGATTAAGCTTAAAATGGATGCAATTATAGTTAGCATTGTCATGATAATCACTTTTGATATTAGTATTTCTACTTTTGATGCAGGAGATTCTATTAGCCCCTTTAATGTTCCTTTTTCATTTTCTTCGGCAAACATATTGATGATGGTTGCAGTGGCTACCAATATAAATGACATATTAATTATAATTAGTTGCATAGTAGTTACTGCAGAAGGTACGTCATTTATTTCGGACATTATAAATCTGTAGAAGAAGCTAAGTAATAATATAATCAGTGGCATAAAAATGATAGAAGGATTACGTGTAGTTTCTTTGAAATCTTTTTCTAATAGTGCAGACAGACGCGTGATGCTCATATTAAACAAGCTCCTTTCCTGTGATTTTTAAAAATACGTCACCTAATGTAGGTAAATCAGATGAGATGTATTTTAAGTCATTTGTTTCAAGCGTATCTGAAATGTATTGTGCAGCTTCGTACGTCATTGGTAACGTTTTAGATTGGTTATTGTTGTGTATAACTTTAATTGTATGGTTTGAATGTTTAAACCTAAAGTTTTCAGGAGTATCCATTTCTTTAAGTACCCCAGATTCTATAAAAGCAACACGATGACATAAGTCGTTAGCTTCTTGCATGTTATGCGTGGTTAAAAATATTGTAGTACCACGTTCGTTTAGCTCTTTAAGCCCTTTGTGTATTCGCTGAATGGTTAAAGGATCTAATGAAGCGGTAGGTTCATCCAAAAATAGCAATTCAGGTTCATGTATTAAAGCTTTTGCTAATAATACACGTTGCTTCATACCAGCTGACAAATTTTTAAATAATGTTTTCTTGTCTTTGATTAACCCGATAAAATCTAAAACTTCATCTACTTTTTTTAATGGAATTTGGTTTAGTTTTGCGAATAGTTTCAAATTACCATGAATACTTTGGCGTTCATATGCAACACTATGATCTGATAGTATGCCTATTTTATCAATAAATCCCTTGGAGCCAATTGCTTCGTTTTGATATCCTAGCACGTTTAGACTACCTTTAGACTGCCGGTAGGAACCGGTTAACATCTTGATTGTAGTTGTTTTACCAGAACCACTTGGCCCAAGAAAACCAAATATTTCACCTTTTTTAACTTTGAAATTCATGTTTTGAATGGCCGATTTATTTTTGAATGTTTTTGATATATTTTTCATTTCAATAACATTATCCATGAAAAAACCTCCTTTTGAAATTAATGACAGTTTACCGCTAATAAGTCTGTGGCACAGTCAAAAGGAGATGAATTGTATCTATAAAGCAGTGAAATGTTATCAATGAATGTTGAAAAACTGTTCAATATCGCTTGCTTTTTGTCTTGATAATGGGATAAGTGTATCTTTCGAAGTGTTTAATCGAATAGAGTAACTATTTTTAGACCACGAAATGATTTCGCTAACTTTTTGCAAATTAATAATATATGAACGATGGCAACGATAAAAGCCATATGGAATTATAAGTTTTTCTATGTTTTGTAAAGTCGTATCATGAATATATTGTTCGTTACCAACATGAATCATAACTTTGCCATCTTGTCCTTCTAAATAATCAATATCTATAGGGTCTAGAAACATTACTTTTTCATTTGTTTTTACCGTTAGACGTCTGATTTGTTGGCGGCTTAAATGATTTTGTGTTTCTGTTTGTGGTGGAGCATTATCTTCATATTCATCATTTGATAGTTCAACAGGTTTAAAGGCATTTTTGTTAAGACGGTAACAATACTTACTAACTAGTAGGGCTTCTTCTGTATGATTAGTTAATGTAATAATTGTATTGGAATGACTTAACTCATTCAGCAAGTTGATAATAGTATGCTTTGTTTCAATTGTGATATTTTGTAAAGGTTCTTTAATGATGATTCTAGATTCGGGCATAAGCATCAGTTTAACAATGTGTAACAGTTTAAGTTCTGAAATTGTAAGTTTTTTGATTTTTTTATGGTTCGATACGTTGAGGTTGAATTTATACAATATAGTTTCTTGATTTATATCGGCATCATACCACTTACACCAAAATTTAATGACTTCTATAACAGTCATACGTTCTGGAAGAGGTTCCATGAGCGTGTATGTCTTAAAATTATTGTGTTCATGATTTGAGTTGATAATAGTATCTTGAAATTCGTTTTCTGTAATTATGGTAGTTAAATTAGCTTTAAGTTCTACTGTTTTATTTGGTGATATAAACAACTTCACATGATTAACCATTACCTACACCTCGTTTAATGTATTTGTAACATAGTATAACAATCTTATATCGTTATGTATTCTTTTTTAATTAAATAAGAGAGGGTAATAAATGGCCTTTTGTTGCTTCTCTCTTATTTTAGTTATTTTGTTTTAAATGATTAATAAACGGAGGCGTAAATAGTTATTAAATAAATGTTTGAATCATCCACCAGAGCACGCCAGCAACAGGGAAGAATAACCACCAATAGCGTGCTAAGAATTCCCACCCATTCATAGGATGATTGTTAGACTGTGTTGAAACAGGTTGCTGATATGTTTCTATAATGGTCTTTTTTAAGTCTTTATCTCCTTTGATAAGTTCATCTAAAGATACATCAAATAAATCGCTCATTTTTATTAGCATATCAATACTAGGATAAACTTTGTTTAATTCCCATTTAGATATGCTCTGGCGCGATATATTTAATATTTCTGCTAATTCGTCTTGAGACCAATTTTTGAGTTCACGTTGCTCCTTAATTCTTGAACCAATTTCCATGTGAATCACTCCTTTTAATAAAAAGTAAAACGATTGGTTAATAATGTCACGCACTAAATGGTTTACTATGGTTGCAACTGGAGGTTGCATTAGTACATTAGCAAAGGTTTTGTAGCTAATATTGATAAAAATATTAAAAATCATTGATAATTTAATGTATATTTACCCAATATGTTAATTTATTAATGAAAAAGGACGAGGAAGAAATCAATTAGTAAAAATCTGATTTCTTTCTCGTCCTATATTATAGAGTGCTTATCAAATGATGCATGCGGAAATACCTTGCCCCGTTACTATATCAATTGATATGGCAACAGTGGATGTTCTAATCATTTTCTACTCCAATATCTTTTACGGTCGAATGCTTGTACGATAGTTTGTGGTTCATCAGAAACGAATATACCAGGTGCTTCAAAATTTAATTTAGCGTTTGTTAATCCTTTTGCTGCGGACTCATTTACAACTATAGGCTTGTTGTGTTTATACGTAAGTTCTGCAAATTCTTCAGCAGCTGGGAGTATTTCACTACCATCTGATAGTACTATCAGACTATCAAATAATGTCGGATGGGCAGTATCAAATGTTTCTGTGATACCAAACGACTCTGATATATCTTTAGGGTGTTGTCCGACAAACGCATAGTTTAACTTGTTTTCCGTAAATGTTTTGGCATAAGATTTCAATGTTTCAGCACTGATATCTCCATTTACTACTACAGCGACAGAATGACCAGCTAATGGAATGTCGAATTTTTCCATTGTTAATTGACTATCTTGTGCATCTGATTTAACTTCTTCGTTTATATTAGGCACTTCAACACCAACATTTTCAGCAACACGCTCTGCTAATGTGCGATCAACTTTATTCAGTTGATTCACTGCGTTTTGTTTTACCATAACAGAATTACACATGCCTATTTCGAAAGAGAAGCCATCTACAGTGTGGTCAAATTCAGGTTGCGTCAAACTATTTAAATATAGCTTAGCCTGACTATAATAATCTTTAAAACTTTCACTACGTTTTTGGATTTTGTGACCTTCTACCTTTTCTTGATAGTGTTCATAGCCACCTTCTTTTTTAGGTGTTGTATGTGGGTCGTTGTTATTGAGTGCATTTTTATGATAAGCCACTTGTCCTTTATTGATATTCATTTGATGCATAGCATCTCTTTGATTATTGTGGACTTCATTAACTGGACGGTTAATTGGTATTTGATTAAAATTTGGACCACCTAACCTAGAAATTTGAGTATCAGTGTATGAGAATAGACGACCTTGTAATAATGGATCGTTTGAGAAGTCAATACCGGGTACAATATGGCCGGGGTGGAAGGCGGCTTGTTCCGTTTCGTCAAAAACATTGGTTACATTTTGATTTAATGTCATTTTGCCCACTATTTTAACGGGCACTTGATCTTCTGGCCAAATTTTAGTTGGGTCTAAAATGTCAAAATCAAAGTCGAATTCTTGTTCGGGACGAATAATTTGTAAGCCCAATTCCCATTCTGGATAATCGCCTTTTTCAATAGATTCATATAAGTCTTTACGATGAAAGTCTACATCTTTACCGTGTAACATTTGAGCTTCATCCCAAACTAAAGATTCTAAGCCTTGTAGTGGTTTCCAATGAAATTTTACAAAATATGAATCTCCTTCGCTATTAACGAGGCGAAATGTATGGATACCAAAGCCTTCAATTTGTCTGAAATTCTTAGGGATACCACGGTCACTCATTGCCCATACAGTTGTGTGTGTGGATTCTGGATTTTGGGCGAAGAAATCGTAAAAAGTATCATGCGCTGAGCCACCTTGTGGTATTTCGTTGTGGGGTTCTGGTTTTACTGCGTGGATAAGGTCAGGGAATTTGATAGCGTCTTGAATAAAGAACACAGGAATATCATTACCAACGAGGTCAAAAACACCTTCGTCTGTATAGAATTTAGTAGCAAAACCTCTTACATCTCTAACCGTATCTGGTGAGCCTTTAGAGCCTTGTACAGTTGAAAATCTAACAAAGACAGGTGTAGTTTTATCAGGGTTAGTTAAAAAGTCTGCTGAGGTATATTTAGATAAATCTTCATATACTTTGAATTCGCCATGTGCGCCAAAACCTCTAGCATGCACGATACGTTCTGGTATGCGTTCGTGGTCGAAGTGCATAATTTTTTCTCTAAAATGAAAGTCTTCTAATAAACTGGGGCCGCGTTCACCAACCGTTAAAGTATTTTCGTCTTCGCTTACTTTAACACCGTTATTTGTAGTCATCGCTTTATCGTCATTGCGCTTTTCTACTTCATTTAATTGCTTTTGTTTTTTATTAACCAAATGAAACCCTCCTTAAATAAAACTTTCATTGTTTGTTTTCCACTAAAAACAAAAGAGAAACATGTATCTATAATTATCTATGTACAATATAGGTTTAAAATTATACCTCGGTGTGAATGTTTATATTACCGTTTAAAAAAGATATTTATTGGTGATGTTTTAAAATTTTATAGTAATCAGCAAAGTATTTATAGAAACTTAAAGATAATTACATTTAAACCTTTTAACTATCGTGAAAATCGGGTAAACAGAATGTAAGCAATGGAAATGTGTGTTTGTTATGCTATGGGTATATATTTACAGAAATGAGGAGTGGAAAGATGTCTGAACACGTATATAACCTACTGAAGAAACATCATTCAGTTAGAAAATTTAAGAAAGAACCTATTTCAGAATCGCATATCAAACAACTTATAGAAGCGGGACAAAGTGCTTCAACCTCTAGTTACTTACAAGCATACTCAATTATTGGTATCAACGATCCAGAAGTAAAAGAAGATTTAAAAGAAGTATCAGGGCAACCTTATGTGGTTGAAAATGGGTATTTATTTGTATTTGTAATGGATTATTATAGACATTCCATCGTTAACCAAGAATCAAAACATGACATGGAAACGTCATTTGAATCAGCAGAAGGCTTACTTGTCGGTACCATTGACGCCACATTAGTAGCTCAGAACATTGCTGCTACAGCTGAAGATATGGGATACGGTATTGTTTATTTAGGATCTTTAAGAAATGATGTTGAACGTGTACGAGAAGTATTAAACTTGCCTGAACACACATTCCCATTATTTGGTATGGCACTAGGTATTCCAGAAGATGATGAGGATGGTAGTCCTAAACCTCGTTTACCAATTGAACATGTTTTCCATCAAAACCAATACGATAATGATGTAGAATCTCAAAGAGCACAATTAAAAGCTTATGACCAAACAGTTAGTGATTACTATAGTGCTCGCACAAACGGAGAACGTTCAGAAACATGGTCTAATCAAATTGCAAACTTTATGAGTTCGAAACAAAGGTTAGATATGTTAGAACAGTTAAATAAATCAGGATTTATAAGAAAATAATGCACCTTGAAATAGCCTGTGTATTCTAGGCGTATTTAATGTGCCATTCATTCTCTGGAAAGGGGGTAGTGAAGTTGAACATGTTCGATAAGCTTTTTAAAAAACAGTCGAAGGATCCGGAAGTTCAAGATGATAAGGATAAGCATGTTTATTCATCGAAAAGTCAGCTCACCCCTCAAGAGGCTCAAGAATACTGGGCAAAGGTGGCACAAAAACTCGTTGTCGGTGCCATTAATTCTGTAGATTACACTGCTGAACGTATCTTCATCTTGGTTTCTTTTGATGAAAAAGAACCTACAATTGATATGTTTTTCCAAATGGACGGCCAGTTGAGAATGTGGAATGACTTAGATAATGAAGATCATAAAAAGGTTATTTCTCAAAGTTTAGTATCACAAGCGCCCATTATAGCGAAACAAGTAAACTGTTTGTATGATAGTGTTAATATGACGCGGCTTGCCTATGCGCAAGTTCAATACGAATTCGAAAGTAAAGCGTGGTATTTACATGATGTATCATTAGATAGCGCTGAGGCTAAGTTAGATAAATACCCCGCATTCTTAAAATGGTTTGATGATGTATCTAAATCAATTGATACGATTCCTTTAGACGGTAAACACCGAATAACATGGGGGCCTTTCAAACCAGTATATTAATTAAAAATAGCTTTTCAATTCATCATCGTTATATGAGGGATTGAAAAGCTTTTTTTATTTGTAAAGAGAATTGTGTTGATCCTGATTCAACCTAACCTTACAATCCAGCAAGTTCAAAATTGCAAAAACTTATTTAATTCACTTTTTGTGAATTTATTCACAAAAAGTTCAGAAAAATCGATTTATAGATATTGTAAGTGCTTACACTAAGCAATATTATTGAATTGTGAAATATTTAAAAATGCAATTAAAAATTTTAGGAAGAGGTTTTGAGCAATGGATATTATTTTAGGTGTAGGTACTTTGTTAATTGTCTTACTAGCAATGACTTTGTTTTTGAATTTTGCACCTTACGGTAAAAAGGGGCTACAGGCACTTTCGGGAGCCGCCTGTGCAACGTTTTTGCCACAAGCATTTTTGAGTTATGCGATTGGTGGCGTGTTTGATATTAAATTTTTGCAAGAAATAGGAGATTTGGCAGGAGGTTTAAGCGGTGTTGCTGTAGGCTTTCTGACATGTTTGAAATTGGGAGTTTCTCCAGTTTTTGCAGTAATTGTTGGACTGGTATTACATGATTTCAAACTTTTACCTGCGTTTTTGGCAGCTTACATGATTGCTTTTGTAATTAAATTTATCGAGAAGAAAGTACCAGAAGGTTTGGATTTAATTACGGTTATTTTGTTTGCGCCAGCAACGGCTTTCTTATTAGCTAGTATGATGAGCCCTGGTGTTATTGCACTGTTACAACAAATAGGTAGCGCAGTTACGGCTGTGGGTGATAATAACCCATACGTCCTTGCAACAATATTAGGTTTAATTATACCTGTAACTGGCATGACGCCATTAAGTTCAATGGTGTTGACGAGTTTATTAGGACTTACTGGTTTACCAATGGCGATAGGAGCATTGACATGTACAGGAAGTTCATTTGTTAACTTTATTATGTTTAAACAATTAAAAATTGGTAACAGCTCTAAAGCTTTTGCGGTAGCTATTGAACCATTGACACAAATAGATATTATAGCTAAATATCCACTACAATTATATGGAACTAATGCAATTATTGGTGTTGTTAACGCATGTATAGTGACTTTTAGTGGATTAGTCATAAATGTGACAGGTATGGCGACACCGATTGCAGGAGCCATTGTACTATTCGGCTTTAACGATCCAATTCGTGCGACGATCACTATTGTTACTGTTTCAATAACAAGTATTCTTTTAAGCCTAGTTATAGGTAAAACGATAAATAAATTCAATATGACAAGTCTAAATTTCAATTTACCGCGAATGAAAAAACATGCTAATTAAGGAGATGTAATGATGGCTAGAAAGCAAGATTATCAAAGTGCATTTGATGTTATTGGACCGATCATGATGGGTCCGTCGAGTTCTCATACAGCAGGCGCAGTTAAAATTGGTAATGCTGCCCGCACCTTGTTGCAACGTGAGCCACAAAAAATTACGATTCACTATTACGAGTCGTTTGCTTCCACGCATAAGGGACATGGAACAGATTTGGCTATAGCGGGAGGTGCTTTAGGTTTTGGGACCTTTGATGAGCGCATTAAACAATCCACGGAAATTGCAAAAGAGCGTGATATAGAAGTGGAAATTATTGAAGAATCTGGAGCAAGCCTTGGAGAACACCCTAATTGTGCGCTTGTAAAATTAGATTGTTGTGGTAGACATGTAGAAATTAATGGTATTTCGATTGGTGGGGGTGCTATTAAAATAAAAAGTATACACGTTGATGGTGCGTGTATATTAATGAATCATGGCTTACCTATTTTAGTAGTAGAGGGCGTTGCGAATATATCTATGATAAACCATATCATTAATGATTTGATAGAACGTCAGATAGATATTAATGAAGAAATAAAGACAATTAATGAAGGGAAATGTTTACTTGCGTTGCATTTGAATAAAGAGTTATCAATTGAAACGATAGATGAATTACGGGAAAGATACGATGCTTTAAGCTTTTCATATATACATTAGAGGAGTGACAATATGCTAAATTCGATGCAAGAAATCATTGATTATGCAGTGGAAAATAAAACAACTTTTGCAGAAATTATGATTAGTGAAGAAATGTCATTAAAAGGCATTTCAAGAGATGAAGTTAGAGCACTTATGAAACAAAATATAGATATTATGAGAGAAGCGGTAGAAAAAGGTACAACTGGTGAAGGCGTGAAAAGCGTTACAGGTTATACGGGACAGGACGCTGTTAAATTAGCAACTTATAATGAGCAAGAACATGCATTGTCTGGTTACGAAATGGTCGAAGCATTAAAAGGGGCCATTGCTACTAATGAGGTTAATGCGGCAATGGGTATTATCTGTGCGACTCCTACGGCTGGCTCCTCGGGAACTATACCTGGAATTCTGTTTAAGTTAGAAAAATCACATCATTTAACTACAGATCAAATGATTGATTTCCTATTTGCTGCGGCGTTATGTGGAAAGGTAATTGCAAATAATGCTAGCGTGGCAGGTGCTATAGGAGGTTGTCAGGCTGAAGTTGGTTCAGCATCTGCGATTGCAGCAGCGGCAGCAGTGGAGATATTTGGAGGTTCACCACAAGCAAGTGGTCATGCAATGGCACTAGCTATCAGCAATTTATTAGGGCTTGTATGTGATCCTGTTGCTGGTTTGGTAGAAATTCCTTGTGTTATGAGAAACGCCATAGGATCAGGAAACGGATTGATTTCAGCTGATCTTGCATTAGCAGGAGTTGAAAGCAAAATTCCTGTTGATGAAGTCATTGAAGCTATGGATAAAGTAGGACGTAATTTACCTGCTTCATTACGTGAAACGGGTATAGGCGGTTTAGCAGGTACGCCTACTGGAGAAGCTATTAAGAGAAAAATCTTTGGACAATCAACGGTTAATTCATAGTCTTTAGTTTAAAAATAAGTAAACTTATTAATAAATAAAAATTAAATTGAAAAAATACATGTTTCCCACTAAACTATATTAAAAGAGGTGGGAGACATGTTATTTAAATTGGGGCTTATATTTTTGGCGTTTATTATATGTAGCATAATGACACATTACTTTACAGCAGAGGGTACGTGGGTCAACCTACTGTTAAAGTCATTATCTTTAAGTTTAATTCTTGTTTTTCTATTTAATTATATAAAATTGATGATAGAGCTTAAGCGAAATAAATAATCTTAGTTGAGCATAATAAAAAAGGTAGGTATACATTGCGTGTATACCTACCTTTTTCAATGTTTCTTAAATAGATCGAATATGTGAAGTGAGCAGTAGCAAATCATTTGGTATTAATTTGCAATTTCAGCATATTCTTTTTGGTTATAAGTATCTTGATCTAAGTTGTTTGTTAGTTTTGCTGTACCTGTACCAGCAAGCATAGAATCATTAACATTCAATGCTGTACGACCCATATCGATTAATGGTTCGACAGAGATTAAGACACCTGCTAGTGCAACTGGTAAATTCAATGTAGATAATACAATGATAGAAGCGAATGTAGCACCGCCGCCAACACCAGCTACACCAAATGAACTGATGATTACTACGCCAATTACAGCTAATATAAATTGTAAGTTAACTTCTACGCCAGCAGCTGGTGCTACCATGACTGCAAGCATAGCAGGATAGATACCGGCACAACCATTTTGCCCAATTGACAAACCAAAGGATGCAGAAAAGTTTGCAATTCCATCTGGCACGCCTAGGCGATTTTTTTGTGTTTGAACATTAAGGGGTAATGAACCAGCGCTAGAACGAGAGGTGAAGGCGAATAATAGTACTTCGCCAGTTTTTTTGACGAATGTCACTGGGTTCAAACCTATACCTGAGATAATGATTAAATGAATAATATACATTACGATAAGGGCTGCATAAGACGCAATTACGAACTTACCTAAAGTCCAAATTGCCGCAAAATCACTTGTAGCAATTGTAGAAGTCATAATCGCTAAAATACCATAAGGTGTTAAGCGTAATACGAACGTTACGATTGCCATAACTAAGCTGTATAATGCATCGATACCACGTTTAAGTAAGTTGCCACTCTCTGGTTGTTTACGCATAACACGTAAGAATGCAAAACCTATAAACGCTGCAAATATAACTACGGCGATTGTAGAAGTTGTACGTTGACCAGTAAAATCTAAGAATGGATTACTAGGTAATAATTGTAAAATTTGTTGCGGTAATGTATTGGCTGTCATATCTTTAGCTTGACTCGCAAGTTCGCTACCTCTTGAACTTTCGGCGCCACCTAAATCAATAGAAGAAGCGTCTAAACCGAATACAAGTGCTGAGATAATACCAATTATTGCAGATATTGCAACGGTACCTATAAGAAATACAAAGATATAAACACCAATCTTAGCAAACTTATCTCCTACTTTAATTTTCGTGAATGCTGAAACGATTGAAATGAATATTAAAGGCATTACAATCATTTGTAATAATGAAATGTAGCCATCACCAACGATACTAAACCAATCCATAGTTTGTTTAGTAACTTTAGAGTCCACACCATAGATTAAGTGTACTGCGATACCAAAAAAGATACCGATACCTAAAGCAGAGAAAACACGTTTTGGAAATGAAACGTGTTTTCTAGCCATTATATATAATCCGATGAGGAAGGCCACAAAAATAATGATGTTAAGAATAGTCAATAACATAAAAAAGGACCTACACTTTCTTAATTAATTTTTAATCCGATACGTATACTAAGGATATTAGCAAACTCAATAATATTCAAGTTAATTACTCAAGAAATTTGCGGAATTAAAATGTCTTTATTTTCTGATAATGAAACTTGGGTTTATATAAAAGCTGCTACGATATTAATAAGGAGAGGGTGCTTTAGGATTTTATAAATGAATTATGGAAGATTTAGATATAAAACAAGCGAAAATATATAATCTAGTCCTAAAACACGATTATATATTTTCGCTCTTATAATGAATGATGTTGTCTTCGGTGGTGACTGAATTTTAATTATAGTACTTTTTAGGTTAATAATGATAGTTTTATAAATTAAACAAACGAGCAAAGAAACCTTTACGTTCTTCTTTTGGCGCTTCTTCAGATGAAGTTGATGTGTAAGAAGTTGTATTGGTAGTTGTTGCATCTTGAGTGCTTGTTTCGGTTATTTCATCTTTAATTGTTGTATCATCAGTTGCTGACGTTGATAATTCATTTTCTTCATCAGTAGCGGTAGTAGCATCTGTAACTTGATCAGCTGACTTCGCTTCAGTTGAGTTTGGTTGTCCTACTTTACCAGTACTAGCATCAGAAGTAGATTGTTCGCTCACTGGTGTGATTTCGGATTCGTCAGTATGCGCCTTTGCTATAGTATCATCAGGTTTGCTATCTGAAGCAACATTGTCTGATGATTCATTTTTGACTTTATCGTTAACCTCTTTGTTCGCTTCTGTCTGAGATTCTGTAGATGATTTTGTATCTACTGATTCAGTTGAAGTTTCGGTTAAAGTATCGTCTTTCTGAGCATTTGTAGATTGTGAAGCGGCAATATGCGCAGTTTCAACATTTGATTTAGCTAATTCAGATTGCTCTTTTTGTGAATCTTGAATAGCGTTTTGAGTTGATTTAATTTCATTAGTAGAAGATTGGATGGCTTGCAATGATTCAGTATTAGCATCCAATTTAGAAGTGATTTGATTTTGCATTTCATGTAATTCTTGCTGTTGCTGATGGACTTGGTTAATCATTTGTCCAAGCATATGACGTTCGTCGCGCATTTTTTGAATTTCAGAACGTAAATCATCTACAAGTTTAGAAACATTTTGGTCTGTAGGTAAATGACTACTATCGTCTTTAACTAATACTTGTAAAAAGTCCTTTTCTTTCTCTAATTCTTCAAAAGCTAAATCATAACTATTTGTCTGTTTTACCTTTTCAGCAATATCTTGGAATAACTCAATATCCTCTTCTTGGAAATCTGTAGCTTCACGGCCACGATATTCTGTTTTACTAAGTTGGTAACCGCGTTCTTCTAAATGTTGAACGATTTTACGGACTTGTTTTTCACTTAGCTCAACACGTTGTGCAAATTCTTTGGTTAACATAGAAATAAGTCCTTTCATTAATAAATTTATGTATACGGACGTTTGTCTTCGGTTAGTGAAACGTCAGTCTTACCTCTATGCTAGTTTAAACTGTTTTAATAGTGATTTCAAGTGGCGGTTCCTATGATTTACGTAAATCCATTTCCTCTAGTAATGGATAAATAATACTTCTAGAGATTCTGTTGGCAAAGACATATTTGAGGATATAGTTTGATTTAATACTAGGACCATAAATATCTTTGGTTAGTTCAATATTAGATTTTATAAATAAATCCATAGGTTTACCTTCGCTATATCCTTCAAGATTTGGTGCTAAATAACTAATGTCATATTGTTTTTCGAATCCGTGTTGATATAGAAATTGGCGTCTATTATCCAAGATAGGTATGTCTTCCTCAGAAATTTCTTCAGGTTCTTTATCTACTTCTAACATAATAAAGTTAACGTCGTGTTCATGTAGTTGGTTTGATAGGATATTGATTTCTTTTTGGATACGCGCAAGCGTTTCAGTAATGAGTTCATCGTGATTCGGTTGGTCATTGGCGATTAAGTAGATTAAAAATGCTGAGTTTGTTGTTGCCTCATAATGCGCAGTTGCCAAACTCACGACAGTATCTGATTCGATGCCAACTAAAAAAATATAATCATCTTTAGTGTGCTCGTTTTTAAGTGATTGTTTGAATATTTGTTCGTATTCAGATAATCCGATATCAAATTTAGCATCATACAAATTCATGGCTGATTTGAAGAAGGGATCATCAATTGACGTGATAATTTTAAATTTCATATGTACACCCCCGAAATTATTGCGTTCATTATAACATAGTAGCAAAACTTGTAATGTAATTTATAGGTGGAAGTATTGTTTGGTAATAAAAAAGGAGCGACACAGAAATCAAAATTTACAATTGATTTTCTTGGTTCGCTCCCAAAATATAAATTAGTCATTTGTGATGTTTATTACAAGTGCATTTTAGATAACTGCCAATGTTGGCATATGTCATTTTGTAATTAGTGAATTATGTTAATTGCCCAAACTGTAAATTTATGAACTTTAAGTTTAGGATTTTGGTCCATTAGATTCTTCAGCATAATGATGTTGAACTACTGTTTCATTTTCATAAGCTGCATTTGCATTTTCTACTTCTTCATGTGAAGATTCATCCTTCGTAGCAACGACAAGATAGTGACCGTCTAAGATTTCTTTCTTATAGCGTTCCATTTCAGCGTCGGACAATTTATAATAGGCTAAGACAACCTCTTCACCGTCTTCACCAGTTAACATTTTCGCCATTTTATCACTGAAAGAACCGCTTGTAGCTGTTAAGTTTACTTCGGAATCATGCAACTCGTCGATATGAAGCTTTGATTTACTGATAACAGAAATTTCTGACTCATGATAACCCTCTGCAATCTTGTTTTTGACTGCATCAATTAACTCTTCGCTTTTTTGAATAATAGTGAATTCTGACATTTTGTGCTCCTCCATCCGTTGTTCTATTAATTATTATGTGTTTACCCAGTAACTTAAATAACGAAACGAATACAATTTAATTATATAACGAAGTTTTACACCTGGCAAACAACATTTTAACGCAATTGGTAGCGTTTACTTAATTTTAGAAAGTACGCTGAAGCACCTTTTAAAAAGCGCTTACAATCAATAAGTATATTGAAAAATGTACCAAAATTTGCTATCATCAGTTAATAATTTATCTAACTCATATAATCTAAAGGATACGGCTTTAGAAGTTTCTACCATGTTGCCATTAACGACATGACTATGGGTAAACCTATACAATGCTTTAGCAATTAAAAATGATTTAAAAAGTTGTACATATTGGACTATACTTTTTAAACCGTTTCCTCATAATCGATGTTATAAACATATTTTTTACATATTTAATAGGGAAATGAATGTAAAATCTTACCTCTTTAGACATCGTTTGAAATTAGGATAATAGCTATCTATAGTATTGCACGTTCACTCATAGATCCTGAAACTAAGTTAGTTTAGGGTTTTTTTTGTACACAAAATGAGGAGGTTTTTTACGAGTGGATTTGTTGAAGCAGAAAGTCGAAGCAGATGGTGTCGTCATTGACGAAAAGATTTTAAAGGTAGATGGTTTTTTAAATCATCAAATCGATGCCAAATTGATGCATGATGTAGGGCGAACTTTTTACGAGCAGTTTAAGGATGAGGGCATCACAAAAATTTTAACAATTGAAGCGTCTGGTATTGCACCGGCGATTATGGCAGCTATGCACTTTGATGTGCCTTGCCTATTCGCTAAAAAAGCAAAACCGAGCACACTGAAAAAAGATGTTTATCAGGCAGATATACATTCTTTTACTAAAAATACGACAAGTACAGTGATTGTGTCTAAAGAGTTTTTAGATGAAAATGATAAAGTACTTATCGTAGATGACTTTTTAGCCAATGGAGATGCATCGTTAGGCTTAAATGAAATTGTACAACAAGCCAAAGGTACAACAGTTGGGATAGGTATTGTAGTAGAAAAAAGTTTCCAACCTGGTAGAGAACGTTTGGAACAAGCAGGTTTAACCGTTTCATCATTATGCAAAGTGGCTTCGCTAAGTGGAAATAAAGTTACTTTCGTTGGCGAAGAAGCATGAAAACCTTCATTTTAAGTTTACAGCATTTATTAGCAATGTATGCGGGGGCAATACTCGTACCTATTATTGTAGGAACAAGTTTAGACTTCACATCTGAACAAATTGCTTTCCTAGTTACAGTGGACATATTTATGTGTGGTGTAGCGACGTTCTTGCAAGTATGGAAAGGAACAGGCATTGGTTTGCCGATTGTATTAGGCTGTACATTTACTGCTGTGGCACCAATGATTTTAATTGGTCAAACTAAAGGTATTGGTGACTTATATGGTTCGCTCTTCTTGTCGGGGATTCTAGTTGTAATCATTGCACCATTCTTTTCTTATTTGGTGAAGTTCTTCCCTCCAGTTGTTACTGGAAGTGTGGTAACCATTATCGGGATTAACTTAATGCCAGTTGCAATGAATTATTTGGCAGGAGGAGAAGGGGCTAAAGACTACGGTGACCCTAAAAATATCATCTTAGGTGTCATCACTTTGGTTGTCATTTTACTCGTACAGCGTTTTACTGTAGGTTTTTTGAAATCTATCGCTATACTTATCGGACTCATTGTGGGGACAGTGCTAGCTGGATTCTTTGGAATCGTAGATGTAAATCAAATTGGTACTGCGCATTGGTTTGCGTTACCGCAACCGTTTAGATTTTCAACTTTCAGCTTTGACTTCGGGGCGACACTTGTATTCTTTATAGTGGCATTAGTAAGTTTAATAGAATCAACGGGTGTATATCATGCATTAAGTGAAATAACAGGTAAACGTTTGGAACGCAAAGATTTCCGTAAAGGTTATACAGCAGAAGGTATTGCTATCATCTTGGGCTCTATCTTTAACGCATTCCCTTATACTGCATATTCACAAAATGTAGGTTTAGTATCATTGTCAGGTGCGAAAAAGAATAAAGTAATATACGGTATGGTTATATTATTAGTTATTTGTGGGTGTATTCCTAAATTAGGTGCATTAGCAAACATGATCCCTTTACCAGTATTAGGTGGAGCGATGATAGCTATGTTTGGCATGGTGATGGCATATGGTGTTAGTATATTAGGTAATATTAATTTTAAGAATCAAAATAATTTGTTAGTTATTGCTGTATCTGTAGGACTAGGGACGGGTATAAGTGCAGTACCTCAAGCGTTTGACGCCTTAGGTGAACAATTTGCATGGTTAACTCAAAACGGTATTGTACTAGGTGCAATTTCAGCAATTGTTTTGAATTTCTTTTTTAATGGCATAAAACATCAACAAGACACGGAAATTATGAAATAATAGAACTATAAAACAATTAATTAGGAGGCTGTACAAGTATGTGGGAAAATAAATTTGAAAAAGAATCTTTAACTTTTGACGATGTGTTATTGTTACCAGCAGAATCAGATGTATTACCGAAAGAAGTGGACTTAAGTGTTCAATTATCAGAAGGTATTAAACTGAATATTCCAATCGTATCTGCAGGTATGGACACAGTTACAGAATCAAAAATGGCAATTTCAATGGCTAGACAAGGTGGACTTGGTGTCATTCATAAAAATATGAACATTGAAGATCAAGCCGACGAAGTTCAAAAAGTAAAACGTTCAGAAAATGGTGTCATCTCAAATCCATTTTATTTAACTCCAGAAGAAAGTGTTTTTGAAGCAGAAGCATTGATGGGTAAATATCGCATTTCAGGTGTGCCAATTGTTGATAATAAAGAGACTAGACAATTTGTTGGTATCATTACAAACCGTGATTTACGTTTTATTGAAGACTTTTCAATTAAAATTTCAGACGTAATGACAAAAGATAATCTTGTTACAGCTCCTGTAGGTACGACATTAGATGAAGCAGAGAAGTTATTACAACAACATAAAATTGAAAAACTTCCATTAGTTAAAGAAGGTCGTTTAGAAGGATTAATTACAATTAAAGATATTGAAAAAGTTCTTGAATTCCCTAATTCTGCTAAAGATGCACATGGTAGATTATTAGTAGGTGCAGCAATCGGTATTGCGAAAGATACTGATATCCGTGCACAAAAACTTGTTGAAGCTGGTGTAGACGCATTAGTTATCGATACAGCACACGGCCACTCTAAAGGCGTATTAGAACAAGTTACACATATTAAAAAAACATTCCCACAAGTGACTTTAATAGCAGGTAATGTTGCTACAGCTGAAGGTACAAAAGCTTTATATGAAGCGGGCGCTGACGTAGTTAAAGTTGGTATTGGTCCTGGTTCAATTTGTACAACTCGTGTTGTTGCAGGTGTTGGTGTCCCACAAATTACAGCCGTTTACGATTGTGCTACAGAAGCGCGTAAACATGGTAAAGCAATTATTGCAGATGGTGGTATTAAATTCTCAGGAGATATCATTAAAGCATTAGCTGCTGGTGGACATGCAGTTATGTTAGGTAGCTTACTTGCAGGTACTGAAGAAAGCCCTGGCGCAACTGAAGTGTTCCAAGGTAGACAATACAAAGTATATAGAGGCATGGGCTCATTAGGCGCAATGGAAAGTGGTTCAAATGACCGTTACTTCCAAGAAGACAAAGCACCTAAAAAATTCGTTCCAGAAGGTATTGAAGGTCGTATCGCTTACAAAGGCGCACTACAAGACACTATTTATCAACTTATGGGCGGCGTAAGATCTGGTATGGGTTATACTGGTTCTAAAAACTTAGAAGCATTAAGAGAAGAAGCTCAATTTACACGCATGGGACCTGCTGGTTTAGCAGAAAGCCATCCACATGATGTTCAAATTACAAAAGAATCACCAAATTATTCATTCTAAGTTAAAAGGAGATTTAAAGTTATGGAAATGGCGAAAGAGCAAGAGCTCATACTTGTTTTAGACTTTGGTAGCCAATACAATCAGTTAATTACACGACGTATTCGTGAAATGGGCGTATATAGTGAGTTACACGACCATGAGATTAGTATGGAAGAAATAAAACAATTAAACCCTAAAGGTATTATCCTTTCGGGTGGACCAAACTCAGTTTATGAGGAAGATTCGTTCACAATTGATCCAGAAATATACAATTTAGGAGTGCCGATTTTAGGTATTTGTTATGGTATGCAATTGACGACTAAATTATTAGGCGGAAAAGTCGAACGTGCCAATGAACGTGAATATGGTAAAGCAATCATCAACGCTAAAACTGATGAATTATTCTTCGGTTTACCGGAAGAACAAAATGTTTGGATGAGTCATTCAGATAAAGTTATTGAGATTCCAGAGGGCTTTGAAGTTATTGCTGATAGCCCAAGTACAAATTATGCAGCGATTGAAGATAAATCTCGCCGTATTTATGGTGTACAATTCCATCCAGAAGTACGTCATACTGAATATGGTAACGACTTATTACGTAACTTTGTACGTCGCGTATGTGAATGTACTGGTGAATGGTCAATGGAAAACTTCATTGAAATCGAAGTTGAAAAAATCCGTAATCAAGTTGGCGACCGTAGAGTGTTATGTGCTATGAGCGGTGGAGTTGATTCATCTGTAGTAGCAGTATTGTTACACAAAGCTATTGGTGATCAACTTACATGTATCTTTGTAGATCATGGCTTGTTACGTAAAGGTGAAGGCGACATGGTTATGGAGCAGTTCGGTGAAGGATTCAACATGAATATTATTCGTGTAGATGCACAAGAACGTTTCATGAGTAAATTACAAGGCGTATCTGACCCAGAACAAAAGCGTAAAATCATCGGTAATGAGTTTATCTATGTTTTTGATGATGAAGCATCTAAATTAAAAGGTGTAGATTTCTTAGCGCAAGGTACACTTTATACAGATGTGATCGAGTCAGGTACAAAAACTGCTCAAACAATTAAATCACACCACAATGTAGGTGGTTTACCTGAAGATATGGAATTCCAATTAATCGAACCTATTAACACACTATTCAAAGATGAAGTGCGTGAACTAGGTATTGAATTAGGTATTCCAGAGCACTTAGTTTGGAGACAACCGTTCCCAGGTCCAGGTTTAGGGATACGTGTCCTTGGAGAAATCACTGAAGACAAACTTGAAATTGTACGTGAATCTGATGCGATTTTAAGACAGGTTATCCGTGAGGAAGGTCTTGAACGTGAAATTTGGCAATACTTCACAGTGTTACCAGGTATCCAATCAGTAGGTGTTATGGGAGATTACCGTACGTATGACCATACAGTTGGTATTCGTGCCGTAACCTCAATCGATGGCATGACAAGTGACTTCGCACGTATCGACTGGGAAGTCTTACAAAAGATTTCAAGTCGTATCGTAAATGAAGTTGATCACGTTAACCGCGTTGTTTATGATATTACATCTAAACCACCAAGTACAATTGAGTGGGAATAATAGTATAGAATGACGAAACCCCTTAGGCATAGGCTTAAGGGGTTATTTTTGTGGATTTGAAATAGTTTGTGAAAAATGGAGATATAGTAGAACGATTTTCGGATAATGGATTTAAAAGCAAGGTTATTGATAATCATGTGCATGCTGAGAATGAAATACTATATATTCTGTCTAATGCAGCAGTAGGAGAAGAAACAGAAATAAAAGAGGTAGTCACTAAACGTGGTGAATACATTAAGAATCCAGACACAGGCAAGTACAATATTATCTATAATGAAAGCGTTGAGATGATAGAAGTACCTATTAAAATTAGTGATTGTTTGAAAGCACATGATCTACTTGGTAAATACCATACTTTATTTACTGATAAGCATGAGCTCACTGGAGATACACCAGTAATCATTAATGTTGGTAAATGGGATGGCGATGAAGAATTGGATAAGGAAATAGAACAAGCTACTGATAAGCACACAAATAGACCAGTATTTGTTAATGATGTTCCATTGGAGGACTAGAAATAAGCCCACTATCAATGATAATGGGCTTATCATCATGTTAATAAATTTAATACAAGTTCGGCTAAATAAGTTTCCATAAAGGCTGCTATCACAATTAGAGGAAGAGAAATAAAAAAATAAATTTTCAGTAAATTAATTATTGATAATTTGAAAGATAAATTTTGTTTCTTATCATTGTAATGGTGATTGTGTATTTAATGTTTGGCTTTTCAAGTTGGATGTTTTTATTATTTTATTAGTACCAGACATATTTATGGTGGGTTATATGATCAATAAGGAAATTGGGAGTAAAGTGTACAATGTTTGTTGGTCACACATATATAGTGCCTATATTATTTGTTTCATTATATTTAATATTTAGAGAGGGATTATTACTTCAAATAGCTTTAATCTGGTTTTTACATAAAAGTATGGTTAGGTCATTTGGATTTGGTCTTAAATATGCATCTGAATTTAATACAACTACCACCCTAAAAATTTAACGGTAGCCATTATTACTTTAGTAGAATATTATATCTTGTGTAGAATGGAGTGATATTATTCCAAAATCTCAACAAATTTTAGTGGGAATAATTACGTTGTTACTATTAATATTTAATATCATTGTTCCTATTGTAGGAGAGACTTTAGGTATTATATATTAGGTTTTAGTTCAACTTTAATCAGAAGTATACAGGGGATATTTATTGTCATATTTATCATTTTTACATACAGACAAATTAAACGGAAAGGTTTTTAAAATCACCTAGAAGCGCCTTGTTTTCTAAAATCTAATATTTTAAAACTTTTTAAGTAGTAAAGTACTTATTCCAATATTTTGTGTTTTAAACATTCATCATTCACGACTAAATAAAGATATTTTTTCTTATAAAGTTAATTATATTGCATGATACTACTATGGACTGATTTAATAGCTCTAACGCCATATTAAAATAATATCATCTTAATATGGAGGATATTTATGAAAAACGTACTATTATTAACAAGTGTTATTTTATTGTAGTACTGTCGTTTTTTTAATATGTTATTAATATTCATATAGGTAAAAAACACTATAACAGGTAAATTAGCTACTATAACAGTATATTTGTTTTTGGGACGACCTCTAGATTTATGTCTTGCCATTATGACGTCTCCTTTTTTGTGAAAATTTTTATGAAACATTAATGTTTTTTTGCGTGTGCGATATATTTAAAGCATAATTTTATATTAACAAAGAATGAGGTGGCTATGGTCGTCGGTTTTCATAAAAGCAAAGAAGATTTTAGCATATCGTTGCGATATTAGGTTATTGATAAAACAATCTAGTTCAATTTAAGGCACATATAAAAATAATGAAGTTGTATTGTAAAATGACGTATATTAAAACAAATAACTCTAATTTTGTATGTGAAAAGCTATTTTCGACAAATTTGTGTATAATGTAAAAAGCGCTTTCTTATTGTGTTCTAATAATCTTTGAACTCCTATAGGCATAAGGCTGAAGGGGAATTCTTTTTTTAACTAAAATACACAAATTTCTGATATAATAGCCTAGTTGTACAAAAATCATAAATAATTTTTAGAATCATGTAAATTTAATATATGAGTGAAATTTTCTTTATGATAAACTGTATTTTGTAGAAAACTAGCATTTATGCAAATGTTAGCTTAGATAAGGGGATGAACAAGAGTGAAAGTAATTAAAAGAATAAACCTACCTACGCAAATTATCATAGCATTGGTATTAGGGGTAATTTTAGGTAGTATCTTACATGGAAATAAAGATGTAATTAACTATATACAACCATTCGGTGATGTATTTATAAATTTAATTAAAATGTTAGTAGTACCTATTGTATTTTGTTCTTTAGCACTATCTATTTCAAATGTTGGAGATACAAAAACGATTGGACGCTATGGCGGTAAGACATTATTATATTTTGTTATTATGACAAGTTTTGCAATTTTTATGGGATTAATATTTGGTAACTTATTTAAACCAGGTCAAGGACTAAATCCTGATTTATTACCTAAAGGTGATATTTCAAAATATGAATCAACTGCTAAGGCAGCAGAAAGCACTACATATGGAAATCATTTAATCGATACAATTGTTAATATTATACCGACTAACGTAGTTGAAGCATTTGGATCTGGAGAGCTTTTACCGGTCATATTCTTCTCAGTATTTTTCGGTTTGGCGTTAGCTGCTATTGGACAAAAAGCGCAACCTGTTAAAGACTTTTTAGGTGGCGCATTAGAAGCAGTATTCTGGATGATTGGTAAAGTATTATTATTAGCACCAATTGCAGTATTTGCATTTATTACGACAACGATTATTACTTTTGGATTATCAGCATTAATCCCACTGTTTAAATTATGCTTAACAGTAGTCATTGCAATGTTTTTCTTTATTTTCGTTGTATTAGGTATTGTTTCAAGAATTTGTGGAGTGAAGATTACGCAAATCATCAAGTTGTTGAAAAATGATTTAATGCTTGCATTCTCAACTGCAAGTTCAGAAGCTGTATTACCAACAGTTATGAAAAAAATGGAAAGATTTGGTGTTCCTAGAGATATCGCATCCTTTGTGTTACCAACTGGTTATTCGTTTAACCTTGATGGCGCGGCCATGTATCAATCCATTGCGGCGTTATTCGTTGCTCAATTATATGGTGTTGACTTAAGTATTGGTGAACAAATCATCTTAATGATTACGCTGATGCTCACATCAAAAGGTATGGCTGGCGTGCCAGGAGCTTCAATTGTAGTATTATTAACAACATTAGGCTCGGTTGGATTAAACCCACAAGGTTTAGCACTTATTATAGGTGTAGACAGAATTTTAGAAATGCTTAGAACATGTGTTAACGTATTAGGAAACTCAGTAGCTACAATCTTTATTGCTAAAACAGAAGGTGTTTACAATAAAAAAGAAGGCGAAGAGTATCTGAAGACAATATAGAAAATGCCCCTCCTTTACAGATTGTAAGGGAGGGTGTTTTTATGTAATTTTTAAAATTAGATTCATTTTATATTAAAAATAAGTGTACGTTAGAAGTATATAAAGAAGTGTAACCACAACGATGTTTAAGAAAAGTATGAAACGAAATTGTTTTCCATTCATAGGGTGAGCCTGTTCTTTATATGCTTTTTTATTTACGTTTTGACGTGTTTGTATCGTATTATTCCAAGACATTATACTAACAAAGATAATACCTACTAGAATTTTAAAGGTAAGATTCACTGTGTGCCTCTCCTTATGTCGATTGTAGATTTTTATAAAAAGTAAATTGTGTTATGATTTCCTATAAGATAACACAAATTTAGATTTTCAAAAATGTTCTTAAAGTAAAAGGTGCGATAATATGCAACAAAAAAATAAATTAGGTATTGGTTTTTTAATTTCTAGTTTTATCACTATTGTTTTAGTACTGTTAGTTGCTTTTGGTATATCTACATCTAGCCAAACTGTACTTATTGTACTTGCATTGATTACGATGGTAAATGCTATTTATTTACTATATAAGGCATTCTATATATTTAGAGAAGAAAGAACTTAACAAATGAACCAATCGCATAGGAGGAATTACATATTATGGCAATTACATTATTGATTATTATATTTTTAATAAATATGGCAGGAGCATTATATTTATTAATGAAACTTTTGAAATTAAAAAAAGCGCAGGCTCCTGATCATGAATATAAAAGAATGATAGACCGCATGTCACCTTACCTGTGGTCATCACTCATCATATCTGTTATTTTATTCATCATCGCGATAATTGTGGGTTAATTTTAAGTTTAGAAAAGAGAAAAATACGATTCTGTATTTTTTAAAGAATAAATTATTTTAAAAGTAGAAAACTATTATTTTAGGTGATGTGAGCTATGAAATTTAAGGGTGTATGTTGAATTTTTATCTATATACAAGAATAAAAATAAATAGAACAATACACTATATCGTTACTAAAAATTAAATTAATAAACTAATTTACGGTTTAGGGTGTACAAATGAATGATTACTCGTTATAATAGGTATTAAGTAATTTAGTTCGTGAAATTGATTTGTAGAGTTATTCTTTTGAATTTACTCCTTTTGATTTTTTAAGACAGATTACAAATATTCGTGCAAAAGCACATATGGAGGAATTTAATTATGAATAACGGTACAGTTAAATGGTTTAATGCAGAAAAAGGTTTCGGTTTCATCGAAGTTGAAGGTGGAAACGACGTATTCGTACACTTCTCAGCAATCGCTCAAGAAGGTTACAAATCATTAGAAGAAGGACAAGCTGTTGAATTCGAAATCGTTGAAGGCGACCGCGGTCCTCAAGCAGCTAACGTTGTTAAATTATAATAACGGCTGAAAGACGAGTATAACTCGTCTTTTTTTTATGCAAATTTAAATAAGAAATACGACATTAACCCCTTAACGCATAGATTGGTGCGTTAAGGGGTTTTATTTTTTTATAATGAGTTATGTTCAATTATTTTTAGAAAAAGCGATAGAAGCTTGTTATTAAATATCAATTAATAAAATACAAAAAGGGAGCGGACATATGACATTAAAAGTTAATCTCATATGCTCGCTCCTTTAATGATTTACGTTATAATTCTCGACTATTGATCGTTTCTTTTTTAGTACGAATCATCAACATTAGGATGAAACCAATAATCATTAGAATGGTTGTGAAGGCAAATGCAGCGTCTACACCAAGTACGGTAGCGTGTTGCATTATTTCAGTTTTTGTGTGACTACCATTAGCATTTTCTACGTAGTTTGTTCTAACAATAGTTAAGATTGTAATCATAATAGCAGTACCTATTGCACCAGCTATAATTCTTAATGAATTAATAATAGCAGTACCGTGTGAAATGTTTTTAGTTTCTAATGCATTAATACCAATTGTGTTTAATGGCATTATAATTAACGCAACAGCAAACATTCTGACTGCATAGATGACAACAATATACCAATAAGGTGTGTCTGTAGTTAAGAAACAATGCAGGATGGTCATAATAATTAATAAGGTAAATCCAGGGACAGCCAATATCTTCAGTCCATATTTATCATAAATTTTACCCGTATATACAGACATAAATGCATTAACCACAGCTCCAGGTAAGATGACTAAACCTGAAAGTATTGCTGATAGGCCAAGTCCTGATTGAATATACATAGGTATCAATAATGCAGGACCTACAATACCAATAAATAGAACCATTGAAGCGAACGCAGATAATGAAAAAGTTCTGTTTGCAAACACACGCATATTTAATAATGGATTGTCTATTCTAATTTGTCTCAAGACAAAGATACCGACAATGATAAGTCCAACTATTAATGAAATGATAACGATTGGTGAAGTAAATCCTAGGTTGCCAGCACTACTAAAGCCGTAAAGCATTAGTCCGAAACCAAATGTAGAATATATCACTGAAGTCTTATCTAATTCAGTGCGTTTAGTTTCATTGTTACTTTCTACAAAAATGATACCAATAATAAATGCAATGATAGCGATTACTGCTACTACGATAAATGGTGCTCTCCAACTAAATGTATCAATTAGAAAACCAGTTAAAGTAGGGCCAATCGCTGGTGCTGATTGCGCAACAATTCCTGTAAGCCCCATGGCAAATCCACGCTTTTCAGCTGGAAAGAGGGTGAAGACAGTGAATTGCATTAATGGTAACAAGATACCTGCACCTATAGCTTGAATCACTCGTGCTAACATTAGTAAACCAAATGTCGGCGAAAGTGCAGCTATAATAGAACCGAGTAAGAACGCACTCATTGAAAAAATATAGAGTGATCTTGTATGGAAGCGGTCCATGAGGAAAGCTGTCGTAGGAATCATGATTCCGTTAACAAGCATAAATCCTGTAATGAGCCACTGAGCAGTAGTTTCAGTTATTTCTAAGCCATTAATGATGGCTGGCAGTGCTGTGTTGAGTAATGTTTGGTTAAGCATTGCAACAAAGGCACTACTGAGCATAACTAAAATGATTGTATTTCTCTTTTTGTTCGATATTCCATTCTCCGACATTTCAATTACATCTCCTTTTATAACATCCCAACGATAAATTTTAATCCTTTTAAGTTAGCAAAGCAAACCATTCGGTTTAAAAATCTAATATTAAAAGTAATAACTTTAAAAAAATAATTATGTAAATATGAAGTTGATTGAATGTAATTATTATAATGAATGGAAACAAAATTCATATATACAATTAAATTGAATTTAATATAGAAAAAATAGTGTCATCATGGCGTGCAGGATGAAAGTAACTTTATCTGTTGAATTGAAAATAAATTTATAACTATCAATTTTAAAGATATAATTTAGTTTAGAAGAATAAAGGGATTTTAAGAGATGATGAAATATATTGGGAGGAAAGTGACTATAATGGAAATTGAAGTACAACACTATCAAAAACAGTGGCCGATTTTATTTGAAATTGAGAAATCAAATATCGAAGCTATTTTAAGTGAAGAAGTCATTAAAATACATCACATTGGGAGTACTGCTGTTGAAAATTTAAAGGCTAAACCTATTATTGATATGTTAGTAGTAGTAAATAAAATAGAAAAAATTGATGACTATAATGAAGTATTGATGAACTTGGGTTATACATCATTGGGCGAAAATGGAATTACAAAGAGAAGATTTTTTATAAAAGGTGGAAATCCACGTACGCATCATATGCATATATTTCAACAGGATAATATGTATGAAATTAACCGCCATATAGCGGAAAGTGATTATTTACGTAAACATAAAGAGAGTGCACGTGAATACGAACAATTAAAAGAACGCTTAGCACAACAATTTCCTGATGATAGGCAAAGTTATTGTGATGGAAAAGATACTTTTATGAAAAAATTAGAACAAGCTGCATTAAATTGGTATTTGAAATAATTATAAAGTCCCACTAACTCTTAAAAGCAGATCACTTGAGTAACTACTCATGTGTAAGAGCCACTAACTTAACAAATTAAGAAGTGGCTCTTTAGAGAAGTGGGACTTATGCATGAGCGCAAGCTCAGGTAATCAATTAAAAAATTTGCTTTCTACTCTATGTCTTTATTTAAGATAATTTTATAGGAGTTTAATCAAATTGAGTGATGTCAGAAACGTATAAAGCGATACGAATGTTTAATGAATGCATTGGGTCTTCAATATTCACTCCGATTAAATTGCTACATTTATTAATTCTATATTTAACTGTATTACGATGAATATATATCTTTTCTGCAGTTTTAGTTATATCACACTGGTTGTCCATATAGACTTGTAATGTTTGTTTTAATTCTAAGTCTTTTTTAGTTTTAGGGTAACTCAATGGGCCTAAAGTATGTTTTATAAATGGACGTAATTTCTCTTTTGGTATTAACTGTAAGAGTTCTTTAATATCTTTGGAATGATAATAAGAGATGAAGTTTTGTTTATCTCTTATTAATCCATTTTCAAAAGCTTCATTAGCTTCAAAATATGACGAAGCTATTTGTGTGAATTCTGTAACTTCATTGCCAATACCAAAAGAAATCGTACCTTCAAAATGTTCTCCAAAACTATTTTGAAGGCGTTTAAGATAGTCGTAGTAATAGTCGTGACGGTTTTGTAATAAAATAGCAAAGCGATTCGTACTTGGTATTTTATAAATACTGATATAATCATCAAGGTCGGTAAGCATATATTGTAGCCAACGAAATGTCAGTTGATACCTTTCATTAAGGTAATAGCTATTCTCTAAGCTATTCAGTGAATCAATGTCACAAATAATGATTTGATAATAATCAGAATCGAAAATATTATAGCGTTTCAGTAAATCGTTATGCTTTTTGATTGAAAGCGTTTGGTCGTTTTGGTTATTAACGAGTGCTTCAAAAAAGCGATTAA
Organism: Staphylococcus pseudoxylosus; assembly: GCF_044794325.1. Taxonomy (NCBI): domain Bacteria; kingdom Bacillati; phylum Bacillota; class Bacilli; order Caryophanales; family Staphylococcaceae; genus Staphylococcus; species Staphylococcus pseudoxylosus. The sequence goes on along the minus strand of NZ_CP085024.1, from coordinate 2,670,242 downwards.
TATCATTTTGTTCGGCTTCTTCGATTTTTGTGTTTTTGTATAAAGCGAAACTCAATACGCTAACTACTTGTTCAATAGTCAATAAACTGAATGGATATGACAATTTATTGACTTGTGAAACCATTAAATAATACGGGAAGTACGTATATCCTAAAACTTTGAATATGACATGGTCTTTGTTTTCAAATACTTGTTTATTTTTATCGTAAACAGTTGATTGTTGGTAATAATTAAGAAAATAACCGACATGTTCATTAGTTAAAAGTTTATTTTGATTATAATGATGGCTTAACGCTTCTGGTGCTTTGAAAGGATCAAAAAGAATAATCGGTACACCAAGTAATTTACTCATTCGTTGAATCATTGTATTAATACTATAACCTTTGATAAGAAGCTGATTTAACTCTTGTTGAATGTGTAATGCGTAGTTTAATTTTCCAGTTTCTGAGTCTGAAATATATGATGAAATTTGGTGTGTAATTTCACCTAAGTTCCAACTTTCTGGTATTTCTATTAAAGGGAATTCCAATTTATCTGCAAAATCTATAACCTCTTTATTTATCTCATGTAAAAACCTTGAAACTTTTATGCCGAGACCAGCTGTATTAATATCATGTAAGTCTTTAATTAACCTTTTTAAATCTTCTTGGTTATCTTGAAATAATACGCCAGTTGTAAGAATAAAAGCATTTTGAGAAGTAAAATGCTTAATATCATTATTTTCAGTAATATCTAAGCTTGAAACTTCTGATGATAAATCTCCGTTTTTGTTAATCAGTTCTAACTCTTTAAACTGAGGAACGGACAAAATTTCGTTAAGTGTAGTCATGGTTTAATCCTCCGTTTCCGCCTTCTTGTATTATGAGTCATACTATTATATTTTACGAGTAAATATAGCTATGTTTGTATGTTTATTAATCTAATGGTATATTTATAAACATCGTAAATACGTCTATAATTTTATAAATCTTATCAAAAATAATGTTATATAAAAATTATTATACACATATTTTGTTCGAAATATATAACTTTTTACTCAATATATGTCATTACTAACAAAGAAAAACGCTTACATACGTAATAAAATGTAAAGTAAAGATTGATTAAGATAGTTATAGCCTATTGAAGCAAAGGAGATATACAGATGGGAACACAGGATAATGAAACGGCTTATAATCAAGCTTTCTTTGAAAAGCGTGGTTATAATAAAGATATAATGCCTAAGACATCAGCTCAACGAAATAATTCAGCATTCAACTTTTTCACTTTATGGATGGGCGCTGTTCATAATATACCTAACTATACAGCGGTAGGTGGTTTTCTATTAATAGGTTTATCACCATTACAAGTCATATTTGCCTTGATTTTAAGTTCATTTGTTATTGCACTATTACTCGTTTCAAATGGATATGCTGGTTCTAAATACGGAATACCTTTCGCAATGCAGTTACGTGATACATATGGAGATATCGGGGCTAAATTGCCTGGTGTTTTACGTGGTGTTGTAGCTGGCATCGCATGGTTTGGTTTACAAACATTTGCTGGTTCTCAAGCGTTACTTATTTTATTAAATAAGATTTTCCCAGGATTTGAAAACATTGGAAGTGGCATTTCAATTCTAGGTATTTCGGTACCAGGGTTAATCGCATTTTTAATTTTCTGGGCAATTAGTTTTGCAATTGGATTTGGTGGTGGTGACATACTGAATAAATTCACTGCTATTTTAAATCCGCTCATTTATATAGTGTTTGGTGGTATGGCAATATGGGGTGTGACTGTTGCTGGCGGTTTCAGCAATATTATGAACTATGAAATATCAACAAAAACAGACGGTATTATATATCCAGCCATTTTATCATTTATTTTAATCTTCAACTCTTTATTAGGTGTTTGGGCTGGACCAGGTTCAAGTGTATCTGATTTCACACAAAATGCTAAATCTACTAAAACACAAATTATTGGTCAGATTTCCGGTATAGTAGTTGCGCATGTGTTATTTGCTATCGCTAGTGTGTTTATTATCATTGGTGGTTCTATTTACTTAGGCCATCAAGAGTGGAATATTTTAACGATTATTAATGAATGGAGTAATTTCTGGGCGATCTTGATATCGACAGGGGTACTATTAATGACAACCATTTCTACAAATGCAACGAGTAATATTATACCAGCTGCATATCAATTAAGTGCGTTGTTACCTAAATGGATTAATTATAAACGTGGCGTAGTTATTGCTTCTGTATTAAGTGTTGTTATTATGCCATGGAAAATGATGGAAAATGAGGATAGCATCTTTTTATTCTTAAATGCTATTGGTGCCATACTTGGGCCTGTTGCAGGTGTAATGATAGTACATTTCTACTTAGTATCTAAATGTCGCATTGATATTGATAAATTGTATTTTGATTTACATGATAAAGATATAAAAATACAAAGAGTTAATATTTCTGCCTATATTGCAACGGTAGTAGGTGTGGTTATTTCATTGCTCGGATTCTTACCAGCATTCAAGGTGATTTCTGATTTTTCATGGTTTATTGGATTCTTTATATCCAGTTTAGTTTATATTGTTTTACACCATTCAGTTAAATTATTTTCAAAAAAACAAGAAGGAGTGAATTATAATGAAATATGATTTAATTTTAAAAAATGGATTAGTCATTTTAGAAGATAGTCAGCAAAATGTAGAAATCGGTGTTAAAGATGGCAAGATTGCTGCTATTGGTCAAGATTTAGGTGAAGCTGAACAAGTTATTGATGCTCAGAATCAAATCGTATCACCAGGTATGGTAGACGCACATGTGCATATTACTGAACCAGGCGGTGGTTATCGTGATAGCTGGGAAGGTTATGTTACTGGTACACGCGCAGCAGCAAAAGGTGGCGTAACGTCATTTATTGAAATGCCTTTAAACCAAGTACCTGCAACAACGGATCAAGCTTCTATTCAAGCAAAATTTGATGCTGGTAAAGATGAATTGTCAGTTGATGTTGCGAGTTATGGCGGTTTAGTACCATATAATTTAAACGGCGGTATTCAAGAGTTAGATGAAGCAGGAGTCGTAGCATATAAAGCGTTTTTAGCAACGTGTGGTGATCGTTCAATAGAAGGTGACTTTGAAAATGTGGATGATTATTCATTATACGAAGGTATGAAACAAATTGCTAAAACTGGTAAATTACTTTCTATTCATGCTGAAAATGCAACGATTACTGACCGTTTAGGTGAAATTGCTAAGGATAACGGTGAAACAACTTTAAGTGCATATGTCGATAGTAGACCGGTATTTACTGAAGTTGAGCCAATTCGTAAGATTATCTTATTTGCAAAAGAAACTGGTTGTCGTGTACATATTGTACATGTTGCTTGTGAAGAAGGTGTAGATGAAATTATCAAAGCTCAACAAGAAGGTGTAGATATTTCATGTGAAACATGTACACACTATCTTTACTTCTACAAGGAAGAATTAGATGACATTGGTCCAGTCGTAAAATGTTCTCCGCCAATTAGAGAAAAATCACGCTTAGAAGGTATGTGGAATCGCGTGCTAAATGGTGATATTGGATTTGTTACTTCCGATCATTCTCCTTGTACACCCGATTTAAAAGATACAGATAATGCTTTTGAAGCATGGGGCGGTATAGCTGGGTTACAAAATAATGTTGATATTTTATTTGATGAAGGTGTTCAAAAGCGTAATATGTCATTAAATAAATTTGCAGATATTATTGCTACAGCACCTGCCAAACGTTTTGGATTGGAAGCAAAAGGTAGCATAGCTGTTGGGAAAGATGCAGATTTTGTATTAATTAAACCTAATGCACCATATACTTTAACAGCAGAAGATTTAGCATATCGTAATAAGATGAGCCCTTATATTGGTCGTGAAATTGGCGCGCAAGTGACGCAAACTATTTTAAGAGGCGAAGAAATTTACAACCAAGAAACTGGCGTTTCAGAAAAACGTATCGGACAATTTATATAAGCTTAATAAAAAGGATGACTTCTACGCAATCATTGGTAGAAGTCATCTTTTTTGTTTAAGTACGCTTAGTTTCGATATAACTTATGAATGGTTCGGCGTCCTTTTTATTTAAATTTGTAATTGGAAACGTACCAATACTAAAACGCATGGTTAGCGTATCATTATCTAATTGAACATCTTCTATTTCGTCATAACGAATATTTCTATAGTAAAATTGGCCATCCATATCTACGTTTAAGATAAGGCGTTCATTTGTTGCAATATATGCAGCATCATATGTTTTTACATTACCATTGATAGGGTACTCCATTTTCCCTAATATGGCAGGTCCTTTTTTCTCAGTAGGAAACAAATCTTCTGGATTTACGTTATCTAATATCATATAGTCACCTTTTTCTTGTATTTTAGTCTGCGACATCTAAGTCCACTTCATTAATATCAATTCCCATAGCTTCGGCTACACCTTGACCGTATGCAGGATCTGCTTTATAGCAATGTCTGATATGGCGGTGTTTTAATGCGTCGGTAACGGGATTCATTTCATTCGCAGTATTCTTAAATAATGTTTGTTGTTCTTCAGATGATAATAAACGGAATAATTTACCAGGTTGTTCAAAATAATTATCGTCATCTTCACGAAAGTCATATTCATATGCTTGCCCTTGAATATCTAAAGCTGGTTTTTTGTACTGTGGTTGATCTTCAAATGCACCGTTACTATTTGGGTAATAATGTGTACTAGCACCTTGATTATTATCTAAGATACGCATTTGCCCATCTCTACTAAATGGACATATATTTTCCATACCGACACCTTTAGGTTGGTTAACTGGAATTTGCCAGTGGTTAACACCTAAACGGTATCTTTGAGTATCTCCATATGAAAATAGTCGACCTTGTAACATTTTATCTGGCGAGAAATCTAAACCTGGAACGATGTTCGTTGGTGCAAATGCAGCTTGTTCAACATCTTGGAAATAATTTTCAGGGTTTCGATTTAATTCAAACTCACCAACTTCAATTAAGGGATATTCATCTTTATACCAAACTTTAGTTAAATCAAAAGGATTATCTTTATGATTACGAGCTTGTTCTTCCGTCATTACTTGAATGTACATTTTCCATTTAGGGAAATTCCCTTGTTCTATATTATTGAATAAATCTCTTTGAGAAGAATCTCTATCTTTAGCCATCACTTGTTCTGCTTCTTCTGCAGAATAGTTCTCTATACCTTGTTGTGTTCTATGATGGAATTTAACCCAAAAACGTTCGCCTTTATCGTTATACATAGAGTATGTATGAGAACCAAAACCATGCATATTTCTAAAGCCTTTAGGGATACCACGATCTGTCATTAAGATTGTAATTTGGTGTAACGCTTCTGGTAATAATGTCCAGAAATCCCAGTTCGCTTGTGGGTCTTTCATATTTGTTTTTGGATTCCGTTTAACCACGTGGTTTAAACTAGGAAATAATTTAGGGTCTCTAAAGAAGAATACGGGTGTATTATTACCAACTAAGTCCCAATTACCTTCGTCTGTATAAAACTTCAAAGCAAATCCTCTAATATCTCGTTCTGCATCGCCTGCACCACGTTCGCCTGCCACAGTTGAAAATCGTGCAAACATTTCTGTTTGTTTACCGATCTCAGCAAATATACTTGCGCATGTATATTGTGTTATATCATTTGTTACTGTGAAAGTACCAAATGCACCTGACCCTTTAGCATGCATTCGACGCTCTGGAATGACTTCTCTATCAAAGTGTGCCATTTGTTCAAGGAAATAAATGTCCTGCATTAATAAAGGACCTCTTGGGCCTGCAGTCATACTATTTTCTCTATCTGATACGGGAGCTCCAAATAGCCCTGTTAACTTTTTATTCATAGTTTAATCTCCTTTATTTTAATCATATTTTTTATCATCAAATAAATGAATTTGGATCCTTTCTAGTAAAAATGTGTTGGAAACAGAGATTCAAATTTATATTAAGTCATATTTTATACAGCGTTTTCGACAATGAAAGTCGTATAAACATAACTAGCGTTGTTTTTATAACTCTAAAATAAAAACTTGATAGATCGTTTTTTACATAATCTTGAAACCTCCCAAATTATGATGCTAATTATAATTAATATCTTTTTATAATTGTTATAATCTATTATAACTAAAAATTCGGTGAAGTACATATTTTTTTCTCAAAAAACCATTTTAATTGATAATAATTATCTATAATTGAAATTTATAGATTATAATATCAAGCTCAATTTTTATATCTGTTTTTATGTTTTGTATTTCTAATTGATTTATCATTTTATTAAATGTAATGTTGTTGAACAAAAGAAGATTAAGTATTTGGAGTCAATTAGAGTGTCGACATCATGATGCAGATGTTGGAGAGGTTGAAAGTGCATAAAACATACATTGGAATAACGTTAGATAAGTAGATTTAAAATTATTTTAATAAAAAATGTGATGATAAGGATGAGTATATGAAAAAATTAATCTCGGGTGTAGCTATAATTTCAACTGCAATAATTTATTTCATAAATAAAAAACAAAAGCACTATGATAATAATATTATAAAAATGAACGGAGCATATTACTGTAATAATCATATTATTGTAAATAAAGATTATAGAATTTCTCCATTTTATACGCCATTTCCAAAATTAGAAGCATTAAATGCTTTAAAAGTAATGATTAGTGATGCAGATAAACAAGGGTTTCAATTGATTATTATAAGTGGTTTTCGTTCATATCTTAAACAAATGCGATTGTTTAAGATGTACGTGCAACGTGATGGTTTAAAAAAAGCGCAACTTTATAGTGCTAAACCTGGATTCTCTGAACATCAGACTGGTCTTGCTTTTGATGTTGCTACTCCAGGATTACATGAGTCAGCTAAAGAGTTGTTTCAATATACAGAAGAAAGTAAATGGTTGGAGGATAACGCTCATAATTATGGCTTTATTATTCGATACCCAGAAGGTAAAGCGCATATTACACAATTTATGTACGAACCATGGCATTTAAGATATTTGGGAAAAAAAGATGCAAAAGAAATAAAAAATACTGGCCTTACATTAGAAGAATATTTTGATTTAGTTTAAATAATTTTTATAAAAGTGAACTTAAAGTAGCAAAAATACGTATGTCTTAGTAAGTAGAATAAAAAAGGGGGCATTACGCAAAGCAATCCGTTTTATTGTAAGTAAAACAGTCATTTGTTTTTAAGCGTAAGACTAAGAAGAAACACACAACAAGAAACATTCATAAAATATTAAAAAAGGGGTGGAGATTTATGAATAATAAAACATTAATGATTTCATCATCATTATTAGCAACAAGTTTATTTTTAGGAGCTGGATCAGCTCAAGCCGATACGACAACAAATAACAACATGAACCAACAAGACATGGCAATGAACGGACAAATGGGACAAATGAATAACAACATGAACCAACAAGACATGGCAATGAACGAGCAAATGGGACAAATGAATAACAACATGAACCAACAAGACATGGCAATGAACGAGCAAATGGGACAAATGAATAACAACATGAACCAACAAGACATGGCAATGAACGAGCAAATGGGACAAATGAATAACAACATGGACCAACAAGGCATGTCAATGAACGGGCAAATGGGACAAATGAATAACAACATGGACCAACAAGGCATGTCAATGAACGGGCAAATGGGACAAATGAATAACAACATGAACCAACAAGACATGGCAATGAACGAGCAAATGAATCATATGGAACAAACAACAATGATGCCATATTATAATTATAATGGATATACAACATATGACGGGCAATTTACTCAAGATTATGATTTTGTAAGAGCATTACAGTACGACAATGTTATGATTGATGGTTATAAAGTTAATACTGCTACATCTGATAAGGATGTTGCATCAAGTAAAACAGTTTATGACTCAATGATTGATATGAATAAAGATGGACAAGTAATTCATATAACTTTTGAAACGAAACCAGATACGGTAAGTAAAGAGATGTTTGAAAAAGCGCATATGTCGAATCATATGGTGGATGAAGGCAAGACAACGGATGGCTCATATATGACTTACGAAACCAATAACGGTATGTATAAAGCTTTCTTTGATAAGCAAGGTTATTTAATGAAAGTAATGATTAGTTAGTTTGAATGTGCATAAGAGCATAAAAAAAGTCCCGATTTAAGGGGCTTTTTTTAGTGTTATTGTTTAAGTTTTTAGTTCTTGTAATATTTTTTTTGCATATTCTTGATCATCATGATCATACTTTTTACCTCTATAATTTTGTGGTTCATTTATCCCCGTAAGTAAAATAATCTCATTATTTTTATCTGTTGCTTGTAAAAGTGACTTTATTCCCTCTTTACGTGAGGAGCCACGCAAAATATTGCTTGTTTTATAGCAATCTGGTAAATGATTAAACATAAAACGGAGGATTTTTTCTGGGTCTTCGTAGCCTACTTGTTCCGCAGCAATCATCAACTTGTGGATACCTTTAGGCAAAGTATCTACAGTCAATTTTATTTTATCTAAACCTCTCAAACCTATGCCTGTAACCATCGTGTTTAAGCTCTTATTAATACTTTTACTATAATTCAAAGCGTTATTTATAGATTCTTTAATGGCCAAAGCAGTGTGTGCAAAATCTAATATAATCGTATAAGCATCTATTTCTATAATTTGAAAACGATGGAGTGGCGGCTCAATTATTGAAGCAACTTTTACAATTTCTTTTGAATCAAACCCTAATTTATCTAAAGCAAATATACTTGTAGCTAAATTTATAAAGTTATGTCCCCCTTTAAAGGTTGGTGTAATTGTAAACGCATCATCATTAATCTCAATACCAATAGTGTCATTATCGATATGATATTCATAATATGCGTCTTGTGTACTGGAAAAATGTTGTTCATCTTTTAAAATAGTACGATATTCTACCGTGTCTAAATTAACTAAATTTAGTGAGCTTAAGCTATTTAATCTTAGTTTAGCATTTAAATAATTTGTCATTGTACCGTGATATTCAAGGTGTTCTGGACTAAAATTAGTAAAAACGGCTAAGTCATTTTTGATGAAATCTGTCCGGCGTTGTTCCAAAGCTATAGAAGTAGCTTCATAGACGATATAATCGTAATTTTCATTATAAAAATAATTTATAATCTCAGCCATTTCGAAATACATTGGTGTAGTTTGAGTCGAGTGGTTAAAGTTAAGTTTACTATAATTACAGTCGTATACTCCCATTGTCCCTATGATAGCCACTTTTTTATCAAGTTTAGTAAGTAAATTGCCAATCATATGACTAGTTGTTGTTTTGCCATTTGTGCCTGTTACAGCGATGAAATTCATATGTTCAATGGCTCTTTTATAAAATAATTTGACTAAGTTATTAGCTACTTCTGGAAAATCTGTTATAAAAATAATAGGTAGGTTGTATCCAAAATGGTTAAATTTTGAAGGATTTGCATCGGTAACCACAAGCAATGGATTCATTTTACAAGCACATTGTGCATAATATGTTACGTTGTCTGAATCTTTTAGCATAAAGAGGGTAGATTGGCTTATATCTTGGTACATTGAAGTAACTTTTTCACAAACGACTTCTGAATCCAATTTTACACATTTTGAAGATTTAACTGTATTTTGTTCAATAACTGACAAGATATCTTTAATTGTAATTTTCATAGTTTTTCTCCACCTTTTTAGTGAGTTTCTTATTATACAAATATAATCATGATTTTATTAAAAATGTAATTGAGAAATATACGTATGAAAATTAAAAAAGGATCACATAAATTTGTGATCCTTTCAGATAATTTTATTAAACTTCTTTACTAGCCATAACCATTTGCCCTTTCGGTTCTGGGTTGTTTGGTGAAGGTTCAAGAGTGATTGCAATAGTATCGTTCTTGTCTACATCAATGTCATTTAAGTTGAATACGACCATACCCTTATTGTTTGTAGTTGCGAATGTTCCAGCTGGATATGGTTTATCATTTTTAATGATCCAAACTTGATAAACTTCATTACCTTTTGTTGCTTCAATATCGTTAGCTTCGACCATTAACTTATTATTAGTCTTGCCATTAGATACATAAGCTTGACCTTGTGTTTTTTCATCATTCATAGATTTCAAATTAATGGCGTGTGTATCATTGGTATTAATCATCGGTGATGATTGTTTTTGTGATTCTTTGTGGTTAAAGTATTGAACGCCATTGCCAATTAGAGATAGCAGTAATAATGCTGCCATAATTCCTATAGAAAGTTTTTTGCCGGGCGTACGTTTAATTTGCTTATAATCGCTTTGTTTTGTTTTTATATTGTTTTCTTTATATTGCTTAGATTCATTTGAATTTTGGTTATTATTCTTGTGGAAAGGTGTGGCGTCTTTATTGAAATCGTTGGTTTTATCCTGTTGATTTTCATGTTCCTCATTAATAACTGCGTCTAATATTCTTTGCTTCATACCTGTTGGAGGTTCGACTTCTTTATTACTATAAGGAAGCGTGTCATGAAGAATATTAATGCTATCCAAAGTTTCATTACTTTCAGAAGATGAACTTAAGTCTTGTTCAATTTCTTCTTTTTCGTTTTCGTCTAACTTGCCATTAAAATAATCATATATTTTATCAACTTTTTTATCATTCATTTTCTTCACGCTCCCTTCTTGAAATGTTTTTAAAGTAGTTATTTAAATGTTGTATTGATAATCTTAATCTGCTCTTTACAGTACCTAAAGGTGTGTTTAATTTATGTGCAATTTCTTTTTGGCTTAAACCTTTATAATAAAATAGAGCAATGATATCTTGTTGATCTTTATTTAGATATGAAATCATTTCTTGGATTTGTTCTGAGCATTCTTTATCTAATAAATCATATTCAGGTAAACCGCTCAGTTGTAATCCTTGAAATTCTTCGTTGAATTCACTTTCTGAGATTTTTCGTTTTCTTACAATATCAATTGCTCCATTACGACATAATGTAATGAGCCAAGTTGATAATTTACCTTTTTCAGATTTGAAAATTGCTTTTTGATGCCAAATTTTCATAAAAATATCTTGTAAGATTTCCTCACTAGATTGCTTGTCTTGAGTGATTTTATAAGCCAAATTAAATAACAATGACTCGTACCGATCATATAGGATTTCTAGACTTTGGCTATCCTTTTTCTCAACAATCAGTTTATATAGATCATTTTCATCTAGCATGTCTTCCCCTCCTTGTATATAAAATTACGTAATTTGAACATTAAAAGTTCACCAATCAGGGTGAACTTTTAATGAAATATATTGATAAAATAAAAATGCTAAATATTAAGTTATTATTAAATGATAACTTAATATTTAACTAATGTGTATATATAAAGTTATAATATCTATTAATGGTTATTTTTAATAAATTTAAATTTTGAAATTACAGTAAATCAATTAATACAAATATAATTACAAATTATTAGTTTGTTGGTGTTTTTAAAGTTGTCCATCAATAAGGTTTAAATTGAGGGCCACCGTGTTTAGTGCATACAATCACTAACATGAATGTTTTCATTTTTAGTACTATTTAACCTATGATAAATTAAAGTGACAGTATTGAATATTTAAGTTAAATAAATTCTATATTGATAAGATTTAATGTACCAGTGGCTGATAAAATACTTGATTCAATTTAATATATAAACCTAATTTATAAATGATTCAAGCTGCAAAAATGATATGAATAAGGTAGTAATAATAGTTGATTTCTAAAATCTTAGGAGGGTAAATATGGATTTCTATTCTAGAGATTTAATAGATACAGATATAGATGACATAAATGAATTACATAATTTAACAGAAGTAACTAAGTACCAAACTTGGAGTACTCAAAGTAATGAGGAGACAAAGCAATTTATTGACGAAGTTATAAATAAAGATTCGAATTTTGTTTATAATGTTTTAGTTAATCCTGATACTGATAAAGTTATTGGGACGATACAATTAGCTATAGATGAAAGGAATAAAAGCGCCGAAATTGAATTTATTATTCATCCGAATTATTGGAACAATGGTATTGCGACAAATATAGCTAAAACCATTATAAAATATGCTTTCAAAGTGCTGAAACTAAACAGAATATGGGCATCTATTGATTCAAATAATATAGCGGCAAGAATGGTCTTACAAAATTTAGAAATGAAGCTAGAAGGCTTATTTAGAGAAAATAGACTAGTAGACGGAGAATATAGTGATACATTAAACTACGCTATTTTGAGAAGTGAATACTAACTGTTAAACCCAATGCTTTAAAGAGCTACTTTTTTTAAAGCAGCACTTATTAATTTATTAAGTTAGCGTTTCTTACACCTGAGTTTTATTCAGGTGTTCTACTTTTAAAAATTAGTATCTCTTATACGTGAGTACTAATTCAGGTGTTTCGATTTTAAGAGTTAGTGGGACTTATGCATGAGTGAAGGCTCAGGTAATCATTTAACCCTTTCAAATCTAGCTATATCGCAGGAAAACGAAACTTTTTAATTATATTAGATTTCTGTTTCGTGCGTTTAATGTTTTTAGATGCCTGAGCTTTGCATCGGCAAATGTGAAGTTTGGTCATAATTGATAATAGTATAATGACCATCAGTAATTTTTAGTGTGCTCATACTGCCATTTGTAAGTTTTGTGATGCCGGTTCCAATATTGCCATTTGAGTAATGATGAAATATGGCGTTTATAAAGGCCCCGTGAGAAACGATTAAAATATTTTTATCTTTGTAATTACTTCTAACTAAATCTATACCTTTTAAGAAGCGGTCTTTGATTACCGCTTCTTTTTCTTTATTTGGATAAATGAGTGAAGGGAATTTTGCACTGCGTTCTTCTGGAGTTAACCCTTCAGCATCTCCAAAAGAAACTTCGATAAAAGCGTCGTTTTCTATCAATGGAATATTTAAGTAATGTTGAATCCATTGTGCAGTTGTTTTAGCTCTTGATAATGGGCTTGTAAGTATTACATCCCAATGTGATTCTTTTAAATACTGGCCGCATGCTTTGGCTTGTTCTATACCTTTCTCATTTAAAGGGGTATTTGTAAGTCCTTGTAATCGCCCAGCAGTATTCCAATCAGTTTCTCCATGTCTGATAAAACATATCTTCGTCATTATAATCAACCTCTGTCATTGTATAGTCTTTAAAAGTATTTTGAAGTTAAAAATTTAATTTTAACATGTAAAGTTTTTCATAAAATATTGTGCGTAAAAAAGTGAGAAACCTATTTGTGTAATAGGATACTCACTTTAGTTGTTAATTATATTATTATTTTGGAGAAAATCAACGAAAGCAACATTTACAATAGATGTATTAATCTTCTAGTATTGTTTCTAGTTTGGCTAACTCAATCGTTGTATCTATATAAACTTGAATACCTTTGGCTATCTGTTGCTCAGTGACAGATTCTTCTGGTGAGTGACTAATGCCCTTTTTACAAGGAATAAAAATCATACTCGTGGGACAAATAGGTGCGAAATTCATCGCGTCATGGCCTGCACCACTATACATATAACGGAAACTATAGTCGGACTGAAGACAACTCAGTTCAGTAATTTGAGCCATTTTATGATTGAAACTTCGTGGGTCGTCTTGACCTAAATCTTCTAAATGGTATACTGTTTTACGTTTTTGAGTAATAGCTTGAATTTGTTGTTGGATTTCTGTAACAACTTGTTCACGTACTGCTAGGTCTTTTCCACGAATATCAATAAGCAAAGTGACTTCTCCTGGAATTGCATTCATCGTATTTGGATATACATTAGCGTAACCAACTGTCGTAACAATGCCTTGGTCATGATAAGCTTGCCCTATAGATTCAATACTTAAAATAATTTCTGACGAAGTAGTCAGTGCATCGATTCTCATAGGCATAGGAGTAGAACCAGAATGACTCGTGACACCTTGGATATTCAACTTAAAACGGTGAGGGGCAGCAATATCTGTGACAATACCAATATCTTTGTTGTTCTTTTCAAGGATTGGGCCTTGTTCAATGTGCAGCTCTAAAAAAGCTTTAATTTGGTTACGTTCAAATAATGCAGCCTTGCCGTGCATATCTTGTGATAAGGGTTCGACGACATCATAAAGTATATTGCCTTCATTGTCTTTAATATATTTCATATCCGATTTAGTCATCTTACCTGTTAAGTATTTACTTCCTAATGTAGCCTCGTTAAATCTTGTTGACTCCTCACAGGCAAAAGCAATGACGATGATAGGGTGATCAGTTTCTATTTTATGTGTATTTAAATGTTCAATCACCTCTAAAGCACCTAGTACACCAAGTAACCCGTCATATTGGCCACCATCTTTCACAGTATCGATGTGAGAACCTAAAACTACAGGTTTCAAAGATGGGTCTTTACCTTCTCTGCGTGCAATGACATTTCCGAAGAAATCAAAATATACGTCTAATCCAGCTTTTTGGCATAACATAGAAAACTTTAATGCAGCTAACCTCTCTGGGTGTGTAAATGCGATACGATTAATACCACCATTTCGTTCGTTTCGAGCAAAGTTATTAAACGTTTGAAAATTATCTAAGACATTTTGTAAATTCACTATAAACAGTCTCCTTCAATTAAATGAGTTGGTTTAAAAAATGTACGACCTTCTTATATAAATTAATGCTAGTTTCATTTACTGTTCTATCAAAGTCATGTTGGTTATCTTCTAAAGTTTCCATATGACAATTTTTCACGTTTTGATAGATATATTCACTTTCGCTATATGGCACATCTGGATCATTGATACAATGGACAATGAACGTTGGTGAAAATTGATTGAGTTGCTGAGGTGAAATATTATAATCACTTTGCGTTGAGGTCTGAATGCCTAAATAATCTAACCATTTAGCTTCTCCACGTGCATGTATATAAATAGGGTATCTGGCTTGCATAGGTCCAGAGGTTAACGGTTGCTGTTGAATCAATTGGTTAAGTATCTCAGGGGTGATTTTAGATGATAGTGCTTGATACCGTGAATTTGGTCTTAAAAATGATGGTACATGTACACGGCAATAACCATAAAAATCAACAATGCCATCAACCTGACGATGTGTTGCGACAATCATTGCTAAAAAAGCACCTGCTGAACGACCGAATGTAAATAAAGGTAATGATGGATAGCGTTGTTTAGTCGCATCATATTGCAGTAAAGCATCACCAATAATTGTATTTATATTACTTTCAGGTGCGAGACGGTAAGAAGCAAGAACGAGGTGAAAGTCTTGTGTTAATAAGTCTATGTAATTCTGCGGAAGATCGTCAGGGCTCCCAAAGATTAATCCGCCACCATGAAAGTACATTATAACGCCTTTTGCATGTTTGCTTTTTGCTTCAATAACTGTGAAAGGTAAGGTGAATCCATCCTCAGTCATCATTTCAGAATGATATTGAGACAAACCTATCACCCTCCTATATATAAAATTTGCTAACTATAGTATCTCAAAGAAATGTTTAGAAGTATTTGTATAAATCGAATAAAAGTCTTAACCATTATTGTTAGAAATGTGAATGATAACTAAAATGTAAACGCTTATAATTGGTTGTGAAATGAAAAAGGAGTTGAATTTAATGGACATACGATCTTCTTTTGAATCTTTAGATAAAAAATTCACCGGTTTTGGTGGATTAAACGGTGGCGGTATTACACGCTTACTATATTCAGATGAGTGGTCAAATGCTGTACATGAATTAAAACGTACATTAGAAAAAGAAGGATTTGAAGCTAGTTTTGATAGTATCGGTAATTTAAAAGGACGTATTGAAGGTAGCAAATATCCAGAAGAGACAATTATGTCTGGGTCACATATTGATACTGTTGTTGAAGGTGGTCATTTAGATGGTCAGTTTGGTGTATTAGCAGCGTTAGTTGCAATGCAATCATTGAAAGCTGAGCATGGTCAACCACTACGTTCACTTGAAGTCTTGGCGTTAGCTGAAGAAGAAGGTAGCCGTTTCCCGTATGCGTTTTGGGGAAGCAAAAATTTCTTTAACTTAGCGAATCGTGAAGACGTGAATGACATTGCTGATGGTGAAGGTATTAATTTTAAAGCAGCGATGAATAACGCTGGTTTTGATTATCGCAGTGAAGATAATGATTATAGCTATATTAAGTCATTTATTGAAGTACATATTGAACAAGGAAAAGTATTGGAAACTGAGAAGAAAGCAATCGGCGTCGTCAATGGCATTGTTGGACAAAAGCGTTACACGATTAATTTGAAAGGTGAAGCAAACCATGCGGGAACAACACCGATGGGATTAAGAAGAGATGCAGTAGTTGCTTTCAGTAAAATCGCAACAGAGCTAACTGATAAAGCAAGAGCGATTGGAGACCCACTAGTTATTACTTTTGGCCGTGTTGACCCAGTGCCAAACACAGTGAACGTAGTGCCAGGTGAGGTTACTTTTTCAATTGATTGTAGACACATCGATCAAGCAGCGTTGAATGATTTTGCGCAAACGATTGATGATTGCATCAAAACGGTATCAGAACAAGAAGGTGTCGAATACGACATTAACTTATGGATGGACGAAGCGCCGACCATGATGGATGAAAGTTTAGTCAAAGTAGTAGAACAAGCTGCTGAACAAGTAGTTGGTTCTAATGACAGTAAAATAATGCCATCAGGTGCAGGGCACGATTCTCAAATCTTTGCTAAATACCTACCGACCGCAATGTTGTTTGTCCCATCTATTAATGGTGTGAGTCACAATGTTACAGAAGAGACTAATATTGAAGATTTGGTTAAAGGTATAGAGGTGCTCAAACAAGTATTGTATCAACTTGCTTATAAAGAATAAGCGTTAAATGACTACGGATTAAAGCAGTTAAACAATGATTGTTTAGCAATTTTTAACGAGAAAATAATAATTCCAAAAAGAGAAAAGGAGTAATGTTTTTATGGGTTATTTAAACCACAATCAAGGTTATAGAGAAGGCTTATTAGAAACACGTTCAGTAATTAAAAAGGATAATTATGCAGTAATTACGCCAGATGGCTTAGTTAATAATGTAGTGCCAGGTTTCGAAGATTGTGATGTAACGATCATGGGGTCTCCAAGGTTAGGCGCTCGTTTTGTTGATTATTTAGTTACTTTGAAAAATCAAGGCGGTAACAAACAAGGCTTTGGCGGTAACGGCGTACAAACATTTATCTATGTTGAATACGGTAACATTAATGCATATGCAGATGATAAAAAGTATGAGTTAAGCGCAGGCGGTTATTTATATGTTCCAGCTCATCAAGTTATGACGTTTGAAAACAGTAACCAAAATAACGATAGTAGAGTATTTTTATACAAAAAACGTTACCAGCCATTAGAAGGATATACACCAGAAGTAGTTACTGGAAATGTTAATGACATGGTGCAAGAACCATATGAAGGTATGGAAGAAGTGAAAATTTTAGATCTTTTACCAAAAGAACTTGCGTATGATATGAATATTCATATTTTATCATTTAAACCGGGTGCGTCTCATGGCTATATCGAAACACATGTACAAGAACACGGTGCGTATATCTTAAGTGGACGTGGCATGTACAACTTAGATAATGAATGGATGCCAGTTGATAAAGGAGATTATATCTTTATGGGTGCCTATGCGCCTCAAGCGACATATGCAGTAGGTTTAGATGAACCATTTGCATATATCTATTCAAAAGATGCTAATAGAGATATTGAAATTTAAGGAAGGTTGTTAACGATGGAAGAAGAGACGTTAGTATACGTTGAAAGAGATAAATTACGTGAACTGTTCAAGAAAAAATTGACGCAAGCTGGTCTTCCTGAAGTACAAGCAGACAAAACGGCTGACCTTATGATATTTGCTGATGAGCGTGGCATCCACTCTCATGGGTCCGTGCGTATGCAATATTATGCAGAACGTATTTCAAAGCAAGGTTATAATTTAGAACCTAGTTTTGAATTTACGCAAAATGGACCTTCAGCTGGAACTTATTTTGGAGATAATGCAGTAGGGCATTATGTTGCGTATCAGGCAATGGAAGAAGCTATCACCATGGCTGAGAATAGCGGTATTGGTATGGTAGGCATTAAAGAAATGGGTCATAGTGGCGCTATTGGTTATTTTGCAGAACAAGCTGCAAAACGAGGAATGGTAGCCATTACAGTATGTCAATCAGATCCAATGGTTGTCCCATACGGTGGTACGAAGCCATACTTCGGCACGAATCCTATTGCCTTTGCTGCACCGCGACAATCGGGCGAACCTATTTTGTTCGATATGGCAACAACAGTGCAAGCATGGGGTAAAATCTTGGATGCGCGTTCCAAACATAAATCAATCCCAGATACATGGGCGGTGGATAACCAAGGCGAACCGACAAGCGATCCATTCGAAGTGGCGGCATTATTGCCAGTTGCAGGACCTAAGGGATACGGACTAATGATGATGGTGGATATCTTAGCAGGTAGCCTCCTAGGATTGCCATTCGGTCAACACGTCACTTCAATGTATAAGGACTTAAGCCAGTACCGTAGATTAGGGCAGTTTCATATTGTAATCAATCCAGCTTATTTTGGAGATGAAACATTATTTTTAGAAAAAGTCTCTGAAATGGTTGATGAGTTACATGATATCAAACCAGCACAAGGATTTGAACAAGTCTACTATCCTGGAGAAATCCAGGAAACAGTAAAACATCGTTATGCTAAAAGTGGTATTCCAGTCGCTGAAAGTATTTATGACTATTTAGTATCAGAGCAACTGTATTAAATAAAACTAAAGGAAGTGAAATGGGAACGTTATGAAATGTATGAGGCCGTACATTTAAAGACCAAGCTTACTCTCCCAAGTAGCTTCCTTTTTAATGCAATAAATAGACTAAACGTAGATAAAAATTAGTGGAATTGACTATAAAGTGAGGAGGTTTTCATATGCGTGTATCGAAAGAACAATTACTTGAACTCATGAAAAATAAATTGGTAAAAGCTGGATTAAATGAAAGTGCTGCACAAGATGTTGCCGACGTATTGACATTTGCAGATCACAGAGGTATCCATTCTCATGGTGCTGTCAGAGTTGAGTATTATGCAGAACGTATTGCTAAAGGTGGTATAACAGCTAATCCAAACTATCAATTTGAACAAACAGGTCCTTCAGCTGCAGTCTTTGAAGGAGACAATGGCCCTGGTCACCAAGCTGCGAAACAAGCAATGGAAAAAGCTATTGCAATGGCTAAAGAAAGCGGTGTTGCGGTTGTTGGTATGAAGAACATTTCTCATAGTGGGGCACTGGGTTACTTCGTCGAAATGGCTGCAAAAGAGAACATGGTTGGTATTAGTATGTGTCAATCAGATCCAATGGTAGTGCCGTTTGGTGGTACAGAACCTTACTTTGGAACTAATCCTATTGCATTTAGTGCACCATCAAATGACGATCGTATTATTACATTTGATATGGCAACGACAGTGCAAGCGTGGGGGAAAGTACTTGATGCAAGAGCGAAACATTTATCTATCCCAGATACATGGGCAGTTGATGCACAAGGCGAGCCGACAACTGACGCTAGAGATGTACATGCACTTGTTCCAGTAGCTGGACCTAAAGGTTATGGCTTAATGATGATGGTCGATATTCTATCCGGTAGTTTATTAGGTGTCCCTCATGGTGTACACGTATCATCAATGTATAAAGATTTAACTAAGGGACGAGATTTAGGACAATTGCATATTGTAATAAATCCGGCGTTTTTCACTGACTTAGACCAGTTTAAGACACGCATTTCAACTATGTTAGATGAACTTAAAGCACAACCTGCTGCGGAAGGATATGGTGAAATTTTCTATCCTGGTGAACGTGGTCGTATGCGCAGTGAAAAATATGACGAAAATGGTATAGAAATTGTTGATGACATCTATGAATACTTAATTTCGGATGATGTACATTATGATCGTTACCATGGAAAAAATAGATTCGCAGAATAATAATGGAGGCATAAGATGTTATACACAATAATTAAAGAAAATACGTATCAAGATTCAATTGTATTAATGCTACTATCAAATAAATTATCTGCTATTGAAGGTGTTAATAAAGTATCTATTATGATGGGGACACCTGCTAATAAAGATATATTCAAATCATCTGGCTTAGGTACACCTGAGCTAGAAGAAGCGAAACCAAACGACATTGTCATCGTTGTTGATACTGATGATAAAGATAAGGTTGAAGAAATTGATCAAGAAGTAGAAGCAGAATTAAAAGGTAAAAATGAAAGTGATGATAAAGCACAAAAACAAGATGAAGCTTCAAACTGGAAGCGCGCGTTAGAATTAGCTAATAACCCTAATCTTGCGTTAATCTCTATTCCTGGACAATATGCAGCTATGGAAGCAGAAAATGCTTTAAACCACAATTTAAATGTCTTTATGTTCAGTGACAATGTTGCTAAAGAAGATGAAGTACGTCTGAAAAAAATTGCCCATGATAAAGGATTACTAGTTATGGGACCAGACTGTGGTACCGGAATTATTCATGGTTTACCACTCGCGTTTACTAACACAGTCAACCAAGGTGATATCGGTGTCGTAGGTGCATCAGGTACAGGTATTCAAGAAGTTACAACGATTATCGATAGAGAAGGTAAAGGTGTAACGAACGCATTAGGTACAGGTGGACGTGATTTATCAACTGAAGTTGGCGCAATCACAATGTTAGATAGCATAAAAGCTTTAAATTCAGATCCAAAAGTTAAAGTGATTACTGTTATTTCTAAGCCACCAGCTAAAGAAGTAGAAGAAAAAGTGCTGAATCTATTACGTAATATTGATAAACCAGTCGTTACTTTATTCTTAGGTTCAAAACCTACGTATACTGAAGAAAACATTTATCATGCGTATACATTGGAAGAGGCTGCTCGTATATCTGTTCAACTTTCAAATGATGAAACACCACAATTCAAACCACATGTGAAAGAGAATATCTCGGTGACTTTAAACGCAAAACAAAATGGTATCAAGGGTTATTACTCTGGAGGTACTTTAGCATCTGAAGCAGCGATGTTAGTTAAAGATACATTAGGTGATGATTCAACAGATGCAACGCCAGAAGGTTATTCATACAAAGGTGGAAATCATGAAATTATTGATTTAGGTGATGATATCTATACGCAAGGTAGACCACATCCAATGATTGACCCATCAAAACGTATTGAAATGTTAGAAACATCATCAGCTGATCCATCAACTGCAGTCATTATGTTAGATAATGTCATTGGCTATGGCAGTCATGATGATATGGCAAATGAATTAGCACCAACAATTAAAAACATTCTTCAAAAAGTAAAAGAAGAGGGACGCTCTTTAGCAGTATTAGCAACTGTAGTTGGAACAGAGCATGATCATCAAGATTATCATGAACAAATCAATACTTTAGAAGCAGCTGGAGCTGTAGTATGTGACACGAATGATCAAATGGTACGTACAGCGTTAAACATTATTGGTAGTAATGTGACGCAACCAAACCGTGAAATAAAATCTTTTGAAGTGGAGCAAGTAGATTTAACTGTTGATGAGAAAGTGATGAATTTAATCAATATGACACCTAGCGTAATTAATATCGGACTACAAAGTTTCACATCAGCGATTCAAGATGGTGGCGCAGAAGTTGTACAGTTTAATTGGCGTCCAATTGCTGGCGGAGACGAAAAACTAATGAAAGTACTCCAATATTTAAATAATTTCGAAGGAGAGACGGTATAACATGGGTTACAAAACAATAGATGAAGCAAACCAAGCGGTTATAGATAAAATGATTGCTGCAGCACCGTTTTTAGTAGATGTAGTGCCAGCGAAATCAAAAATTCCTGAATTAACAGAGCACGTGCTATTACACGCGGGACCACCGATTAAATATGAAAATATGACAGATCCTATGCAAGGATCATGTGTAGGCGCTATCTTGTTTGAAGGATGGGCGAACAATGAAGAAGATGCACGTTCATTACTAGAAAACGATAAAATCACATTTATTCCTTGCCATCATGTTAAAGCTGTTGGACCAATGGGTGGTATTACTTCAGCAAATATGCCGGTCTTAGTTGTAGAAAATAGAGAAACTGGTAATGAAGCTTACTGCCAAATGAATGAAGGTATTGGTGCAGTCCTACGCTTTGGCGCTTACAACGAAACAGTAGTAAACCGCTTACACTGGATGAAAGATGTTTTAGGTCCTGTACTTAGTAAAGCTTTAAAACAAATGAAAGATGGTTTGAACGTAAATGTACTGATTGCGAAAGCCATTGCGATGGGAGATGAATTCCACCAACGTAATATAGCCGCTTCATTAGCATTTCTAAAAGAGGTAACACCAATTATCGCTGCATTAGATGATGTAGAACAAGATAAACGTACAGAAGTACTTCAATTTTTAGCTGATACAGACCAGTTCTTCTTAAATATTGCGATGGCAACAGGTAAAGCTATGATGGATGCTGCACGTACAATTGAACATGGTACAGTTGTGACTGCATTATGTCGTAATGGTGAAAACTTTGGTGTGCGCATCGCTGGAATGGGTGACGAATGGTTCACTGCACCGGTAAATACACCTCAAGGTTTATATTTCACAGGCTATTCTGCAGACGATGCTAATACGGATATTGGTGACTCTGCTATTACTGAAACTATTGGTGTTGGCGGTATGGCAATGATTGCTGCACCTGCAGTAACAAGATTCGTAGGTACAGGTGGATTTGATGATGCTTTAGAAATCAGCAACGAAATGACTGAAATTTGTATCGGTGAAAATCCTAACTTTGCAATCCCTACATGGAACTTTAAAGGTGCATGTTTAGGTATAGATGCGCGAAAAGTAGTAGAGACAGGAATCACACCCGTAATTAATACAGGTATTGCACATAAAATTGCAGGTTACGGTCAAATTGGTGCTGGAACAGTACATCCGCCAATCGAATGTTTTGAAAAAGCAATTACGGCATATGCAGAAAAATTAGGCTTCAAAGCGTGATTTTTCATGTGCGTTCAATAGGGGCAATTGCCCAGGAAATACTCGAACAGCAACAAACGTTTTATGTGCATAGTATTTTTGAAAAAGGCTTCAACATTGTGAATGATGATCAAAAACTTATTTTTATAGGTAGTGATGAAAATGGTACGTTTCCATTTGGTGTTACTGTAGATCATCAAACTAAAAAACAACTGTTAGAAAACATTGCTGTGAATCAACCTATAAAAATAACTGCAAATGCAATGTTTATAATCGATAATTGTCAATTGGTTTGGCGTAATCAAGCGGTACATGCGAGTAAGGTTGAGCTAAATTCAAATCCATTATTATGGTCAATGTTGCATGAAAACATCACGACATATGACTTTTCAGAGTATAACAAGGGAGATTTTTCTTATTTAAAAATGCAGTCCATCATGGAGACATTGAAACAAGAAGATGATAAGGCAGTTAAATCTTCATTGCGTTATTTGGTTGGAAGAGGACAAGGTTTAACCCCTTCAGGCGACGATATATTAACGGGTATGCTATTTGTGCATTTCATGAAGCCTTTTATATGTGATGGGAATTTAGAGATTATACAGGAACTTATTCAAGAACAGTTAACAACAATAGTTGCTACAGCCTTTTTGGATAGTGCATTAAAAGGATTGTTTAGTTCAAAAATATTAGCGTTGCAATATCAACCAACGGTGTATCACATGAATCAACTGTTAGAAGTAGGATCATCTTCTGGAAAAGATACATTGTATGGGATATTTATAGCAACAACTTTAAGGAGTGGAACGTATGAGTAAACGTGTAGTATTAGCTTTAGGTGGTAATGCAATTCTTCAACCAAAGCAAGAAGCGTCATACGAAAATCAATATAATAATGTGTATTCAGCTACACGAAAAATGGCTGAATTAAAAGCGCAAGGACACAATATTGTGGTTACGCATGGTAACGGGCCTCAAGTAGGGAATATAATTGCACAAAATGAAGCGGCTAAAGACATTGTCGATCCTTTACCAATTAATGCTTGTAATGCGGAATCACAAGGTTTTATAGGATATATGATGGAAGAATCATTAAAAAATCATTTGAAGTCTTTAAATATCGACAGTAATGTAGTAACGTTATTGACAATGGTAGAAGTAGATAAAGATGACCCTGCATTCAATAATCCAACTAAGCCTATTGGTGTATTCTTTGATGAAATAGAAGCACAACGTTTAGAAGAAACACATGGTTTCGTAATGGTAGAAGATGCAGGTAGAGGATACCGTCGTGTCGTTCCTTCGCCAGAACCATTAGTTATCCATGGTGTAGATCAAATCAAGTCACTTATTGACCAAGCAGTCGTTATTTCTTCAGGTGGTGGCGGTATTCCGGTCTATAAAGACGACAATGGTAATATACAAGGTGTCGAAGCGGTAATTGATAAAGACCGCTCAGGTTTAAAATTAGCGGAACAAGTTGATGCCGATACATTTGTAATGTTAACTGACGTTTCAAACGTATGTGTTAACTTTGGAAAACCAAACGAAGAAAAACTAAAAACGATTTCTGTTGAACAAGCGAAGCAATATGTTGCTGAAGGACAATTCCCAGCTGGCAGTATGTTACCTAAGATAGAAGCGGCAATTCAGTTTGCTGAAATGGGTAAAGAGGCGATTATTTGTTCATTAGATGATGCGATAGATGCTTTAGCAGGTAAAGCTGGCACACGTATTTTATTGGAGCCATCAACAGAAGCGGTAAATTAATTGGAAAAAGTAATATGAACAAAATGATACTACTTTGATTGAAATGTATCATAAACATTAATTATAAAACACTGATTGTTCATTGTGTTTGTATTGTAATTTTTAATCAGTCAGTCGTTTTGTGAGCGGGAATGGAAATCTAAATGAAATATTAGATTACTGTCCCGCTTCATCATTATAAATATAAAAATAGAGAATTAAGAAAGGTGGTATAAGATGACTGACCCATACCGCATCAATAAAGTTAATAATAATTGGGGCGTGATACTTGCAATTGTTTTTATTGCTTCAACATTACGTGCACCATTAACGTCGGTCGGTCCTGTAGTTGATGAAATTAAACAAGTTATGGAAATTAATAACAGTGTTGCAGGCATCTTGACTACGATACCGCTGATTATTTTTGCAATTGTTTCGCCATTCGTTTCAAAAGTAACTGCTCGATTAACCATGTCTCGTACAATATTGTATTCTACGATGCTACTCATTGTTGCACTATATTTACGTATTGCAGGAGATTTCACTTTGTTCTTAATTGGCACACTCATTCTTGGAATTGCTATTGCATTCGGCAATGTGGTGTTACCAAGTTATGTTAAATGGTATTTCCCGATGCAAATTGGTCTAGCTACTGGTATTTATAGTGGAACAATGAATTTTACTGCTGGCTTAGGCGGTGGTTTAAGCTTTCCACTGTCAGAAATAACGCCATTAGGTTTTAGATTGTCATTATCTTTTTGGATTCTTTTTGCGGTTATTGCAATCATACTGTGGATACCTAAAGCACGAAAAGGTGTAAAATTAGAGAAAGCAACGGCGATAGCGGATCAACAAGATAGACCCAAAAAGGTAGCCATAACGAAATCTAAACTGGCGTGGATGGTTGCGTTGACCATGGGATTTCAATCGATGGTATTTTATACCGTAGTGGCTTGGGTACCATCAATTCTTGTAGATAGAGGATTGGATCCTTCTACGGCAGGATATTTATTAATGCTCAACCAATTTTCACAAGTACCAATGACCTTTACCTTCCCGATTATCGCTTCTAAATTGAAAGACCAACGTATATTAGTCGTGATTATTACGGTGCTATTCTTGGTAGGATTTAGTTTATTCTTTACACAATCATTAGTGCTACTGATTATTGGTATTATCATTGCAGGATTAGCGATGGGTGCTTGTTTCAGTTTATGTATGACTTTCTTCTCAATTCGAGCGCGTACAAGTGATGGTAGTATTTCATTATCTGGTTTTGGTCAATCTGTTGGTTATTTAATTGCTGCTGTTGGGCCATTCTTGATTGGTTATCTTCATGATGCTACGGAAAGTTGGGATTCAGGCATTATTGCTTTAATTGTGATGTCAGCACTATTCTTTATTTTTGGTTATCCAGCTGCTAAAAATAGAGTTGTAGAAGATCACTAATAAGTATGGTTGGTATGATATTTATGTGAAATTATTTTCTGCAGTTAATTTAATTCATGTAATTAGGTGATTACTGCATATATAAGGAGAGACCTAGACATTGATTAATGTCTAGGTCTCTCCTTTTGGTTTTTATGCGTAATAAGCTAATAGTGTATCGATAGCTTTTTCGGGATTTAAATTTTGTACGCCTTGATGTGCTAGGTAAAGTGAAAATATAGATAAGAATGTTAAGATGTTTTGCTTTTCAATAGCATAACCCATGATACCAATTCTCCAAATTTTACCTTGTAGTTCACCAAAGGATCCTGCAATCTCAATACTGTAATTTTTTAACAAGCCTTCTCTAAATTTACTATCGTCTGCGCCATCAGGAATGTTAACACAGATGACCATTTTCATTTCATTTGTTTCATCACCAAATATTTCTAAACCTAAAGCTTTCAATGCTTGTTTCAGGCCTTCTTGGTGATATGCATGACGTTCGGCACGTGCTTCAATGCCTTCAGTCAATGCTATTTTCAGACCAGTATATAGCGCGTAAATCGACGTCGTTGATTCTGTGTGGTGGTTTAATCGCTTAGGACTCCAATAATCTTGTAATTGTGTTAAATCGAGATAATTACTGCGTATAAAGTGGTCTTGTTCTGTACTTTCATTGGAACGGATACCAAGTTCTACGCGTTTACGTTTATTGATTTCTTCACTAAATCTGTCGTTAAATGTAATTGGTGTAATGCCTGAAGGTATAGATAAACATTTTTGTGCACCACCGATGACGGCATCTAGTTCCCACTCATCTACTGGAATAACCATACCTTGATATGTAGCTACTGCATCAACAACTGAATAAATGCCGCGTTCTTTACAAGCACGACCTAGTTGATCAATCGGTTGCAAGCGACCAGTAGAAGTCTCACCATGTACAATAGCGAGTACTTTGGGTTTCACAGTATCTAAAGCTTCAATGATTTCTGCTTGTTCAAAAACGGCACCCATTGGTTTTTGAATATTATGTACGACACCACCTGCACGTTTTACTAATTCAGTAAACAAGTAACCGAATCTACCTATGATTGGGACAAGTACGGTATCACCAGGTTTGACGATACTAGCGATAACGGCTTCTAAACCTGCACGACTTGTTCCATCGATAGGAAATGACCATTGATTGTCTGTTAAAAAGGATTTTCTAATGAGTTCCATCGTTTTATTCATTATGTCTACAAATTCATAATCAAATTGACCTAAAATTGAATTAGACATTGCTTGAGAGACACGAGGGTCTACACTTACGGGGCCAGGGGTCATAATTAATCTTTTGTTTATTTTCAAATCATCCATATTATTAACCTCATTTTCTATAAATTGTGTCAGTATATACTATACTCTAATAAATAACAGAGTTAATCGTCAAAAATGATGAAAAATAATTTGTTATTTGTGAGAATATTACAAAAATTGAGTGTTTATGAATGATTTTACAATAATGTTCCATATTTGATAAAGTTAACCATTTGCTTCAAGTGCTTGATGAATAGCTTCGGCAAATGTATACATTGTAATACTCCAATTTGCTTCATTAGAGCGAGAATTCATAGATAAATTTTGATTATTAAAAAAGGACTGTCTTAGTGCATAAGTTAATTCTAATTGAACACCTGCACCTTTAGCATTTTTATTAGCTATATTTTGACTAGATTCTCCTTCTAAGTGAGAGGGTGATTCTATAACATTGAAGCCTTTTGCAAGTAATGCATTTTCTATAGATGTTTTAAGTTGCTCATCTCTACCACCAATATAAACCGCCGGTTCACTACCACTCGCCCCATGTATCATAACCGAATTTGAAACTTCTTGTTGCATGTCTTCGACGACAGGTTCATCAAAGTTTGTTGACGTGACATGCAGTTCGGCATTATTTAATGTACGAATACCTTGAAATGAATAATAATTATAATTACCTAGAGCTGCAGTTAACGTGGATAATTCTGTTGTACCCGCTTCAATGTTGCCACCATGTATAGCGGCAATTAATGTATTACTTTGATTATTACGATACGATAGTTGCCAATCTACACCAGATTCAGTATCGTCCATAAGTTTTGACATAGAGCCATATAAATCGGCGGCATAAACGTTAGAAGAAGGTAGAATAGTGACAAAAGTGATGGTTGCAAACAAGCATAGTGCTATAGCCCGTATGCATTTAAAATAGGGTAAGGCAATTGCTTTTAAAAAGTACATAATAAACTCCTATACGTATTAAAAATATTTTATAAATATAATATTATCATAAATTTTGTTAAAGTATAAAAAATTATATAATTTTATTTAAAAGATATGTTGCGGAGAATTTAAAAGCGTTGTACAATGAATTTTCATGCCTTAGGGCATGTTAATTAAGAGGCAGGTCTGTAACATGTCCTTTGGCATGTATGCAGACTCCTCTTAGTTGTCGGGCTACTTTTATAAGTAGCTCGTTTTTTTTATAATTGATGTATGTTACAATGCTTATCCTGCCTCGCATAAAAAATTTGGAGGTGTTAAAATAATGATAAACATTATATCGGCTATAGGTTCTTTAGGTACTTTTATCATGGCACTCTTTTACTTTGTGTCAGTCAGTGTGCAACTTTATCAAATGAAGATTAGCTTTTTACCAGCACTTGGTTTTAATCAAATATTGCTTACACGAGACAAAAATGAACTGCAACTGAAAAATGTTGGTATCGAAAGCCAGTCAGAACAAGATTATTTAAAGCTATATAATCTTGGTGGTGGTGCTGCGAAGAATATAAAAATTGAAATTTATATTGGTGAACAAGAAGTGTTACAAACTAAATATGTAAATATTCTACCTAGTAAAGAAGGATATTTATTGCCAATAAATAAAGATGTATTTTCTGAAATTGAAAGTACTATCCAAAACAATGGCTATGAATCTGACTTAAACGTTAAGTTGTCATATCAACATAATGTTAGTAGAAAAACACAAGAGCTATATTTAAACGGTAAAATAGATAGCTTTAATGCGTATAATGATAAATCAATCTATGAATTACAATTTTTTAATATGACGCAGTAACATTAAACTAAGAGAAGTGTGTAAATATTTAAATATGAACTCCCTTTAATACAGCAACATGACGATGTGTGGTATTAAAGGGAGTTTATGTTTCAGTGAGAAATATAGGTGTTTAAACGGATTACTTTGAGGGATAAGTAATTTTCAATTACAATACAGTAGGAAACTAAAACTTGGAGTGACAATAGATGATAAACATAAAGGCACCAAATCCAATATTTTTGGAACAGCATGAAGCAGAAAAAGCTATATTATTACTACATTCATTTACAGGCACGGTTCGAGATGTAAAGTTATTGGCCACAAAATTAAACAAAGCTGGCTTTACATGTTATGTGCCACCATACAAAGGTCATGGACTTATGCTAGACACATTGATGGATTATGATGTGGATGACTGGTTAAATGATGCGATTGAGGGTTATCAATTTTTACAAGATAAAGGTTATTCAAAAATAAATGTCTGTGGCGTCTCCTTAGGGGGGATATTATCATTGAAATTGGCAGAACAGTATGACATTAATGCTATAGCTATTATGTCAACGCCATACAGAAAAAGTGATGCGGGACTTTCTGGTAGGCTTGAAGATTATGGTCAACGTATAGGGCAGTTGTTAGGTCTAGATCAAGTAGAAATTGATACTCAATTAAAAAGAATTCCTAACTATGGTCCAGAACTCCAAAAATTTCAATTATTAGTTGAAAATGTCATGTCAAATTTAGATCGTATCACGGCTCCGATTGCTATTAAGTATGGTGAGCAAGATGATGCTTCATATAAAACGAGCGCCGACTATATCTATAATCAAATTCAGCATGAACATAAAGAAGTTGATGGTTATAAGATGTGTAAGCATTTGATGACCTACGGTGAAGGCCACCTTGAAGTTGAACAAGATATTATTGCGTTTTTTGAAGACTATTAATGCTGTAATACAGCATTAACTTGCGTAATGAGATAGTTGTATTTTAATAATTTTTGCTGAAGCTTAGCGCTATGATATATAGTTCCTTCTAGGCTTGAATTTATTCACTTTCTAACACTTTGAACTTTTCTGCTAATGTTTGTAAGCCTTCATCAATAATCTTCTTTTGTTCTATTAAATTTTGTTGATGGTCTAAAAATATTTGCTTACGTTTTTGTTTAGTAGCGCTTCCTTGATGATACAATTCAGCAATTTCCTTTAATTTTGAGACGGGCATATGTGTCTGTCTCATACATTTTATGAATTCAATCCAATATAAATCTTCTTCTGAAAAATCTCTATAACCATTTTGATTTCTTGAAACAAATGGGAAAAGTCCGGCCTTATCATAATAGCGAAGCGTGTGTTCACTCATGTCTAATTGTTCGGCTGCTTTTTTTACTTGCATACATTTTCCTCCTAAAATATAGAAAGGCAGGAAGGTCGCACAACTTAAACATTATGTTTGTATTCCTGCCTTCTTAAAACACAGAGCTATGATATATCTGAGAAACAAAAAACATGTAAATTTAGATATACTAAAGCACTTGTGAATGTTCTATTGTGTAGTTATTTTATAGAATGTTTCAATTGAAGTTAATCTTTGTCCTATTTAATAAGTGCTGCTAATAAATGTTCATAGTTATTGTCGATTATAGCTTCAAAACCAAATGTGGATGCTAAATCTTTTTGTAATGCGTCCATTGTGTCGTAGCCTACTAACGTATAATCATTGATACATAAACCGATGCGTTTAATATCGTTATGATACAACTGGTTTTGATGAGATAATTCTATGATTTCTTCGGCCAAAGCATTCACATAATTTTCATTAGGAATTGTAATGCGCTTGTCGTCGATAATACTTTCTTCTGAAACGATTTGTATTTCTGTTTCATTATCTTTAAATATAGCTACAAAGTAATACATAGTATAATAACCTCCTAATTTATTATATACATTAACGCGTAGTGTAACCTCCGTTTGCGAATAATGTCTGTCCATTAATCCACCAACCATCAGTGGTTAAGAAAGTAATAATGGGTGCAATGTCTTCAATATTTGTCAATTGGTTGTGAAGCGCTTGTGATTTGTGAAAAGCAACAGCTTCTTCACTTTCTTGTGGATAGAAGAAAGGTGTATCCATTGGTCCAGGAGCAACAGCATTAACAGAAATACCTCTATCCATGTATTCTTTGGAAGCTGCTCGTGTGTAATGTTCTACGGGTGATTTACCTCCTGCATAAGTAGCGTAAAAACCTGTATAAGCAGCGAGTAAAGCAGTTGCTAGCGTGATAATTTTACCGTTGTCATTCATAGCTTTTTCAGCGTATTTTATAAAGAAATAAGCTGATTTCGCATTAATATCTGTCATGTTATCAAATTCTTCTTCGCTCGTATCAGCAATAGGTTTTTTCAGCACTTTTCCTACTGTGTTAATAGCAATATCGATTTTTCCAAAAGTATTTTGAGCGTGTTGGAATAAGGATTCAACATTACTCACTTGCGTTAAATCACCAGAAAATAATGTACCTTCACCACCTAGTGATTCAACTTGTGCAAGAGTGTCTTGAGCTTCATCCAAAGATTGTTCATCGTGATGATGAATCACTAATTTGGCTCCTTGCTCAGCATAAGTCTTACTTAATAAGCCACCAAGGTTTTTTGCACCGCCTGCAATTACTACAACTTTGTCATTTAAACTATTGAATTTTCCCATATTATAAAACCTCCTTTGAATAT
The DNA here is from genome assembly GCF_044794325.1 of Staphylococcus pseudoxylosus. NCBI lineage: Bacteria > Bacillati > Bacillota > Bacilli > Caryophanales > Staphylococcaceae > Staphylococcus > Staphylococcus pseudoxylosus. The sequence goes on along the minus strand of NZ_CP085024.1, from coordinate 2,638,228 downwards.
ATTTCAACAATAAACCTTAGAGCGCAATGTCAAGCAAGCTTTTTGATGATTTTTTTATTTAAATCTATAAATTTATAATTAAAATTATCATTTAAATTTATTTGTGAAAATAGTAGCATGAATAATATGGAAATATATAATTATTATAGTTAAAGGGGATGATCAGATGAATTCGTTTGCCAAAATTACTGCACAGGGTTCCTACGTTCCAGAACAAATAATGGACAATCATGATTTTGAAAATATAGTAGATACGTCAGATGAATGGATACAACAAAGAACTGGAATTGTAGAGAGAAGAATTACAAAAGAAAATGAATATACAAGCGATATTAGTTATAAAGCAGTATTGGATTTACAAGAGAAATATCAAGTCGATTTAAGTGATGTGGATATGATTGTGAATGCAACATTAACAGCTGATTATAAAACGCCAAGTGTCGCTTCTTATGTACAAGCTAAGTTAGAGTTGGAAAATGCAGGTGCAATAGATATTAATGCGGCTTGTGCTGGTTTTACTTATGGTCTTAATATTGCAAATGGTCTCATAACTTCAGGTCAAAATAAGAAAGTTTTGGTTATAGGAGCAGAAACATTATCTAAGATTACAGATTACAAAGATCGTGGCACATGCATATTATTCGGAGATGGGGCAGGTGCATTTTTAGTAGAATACAATGAAGATGAGACGAGTTTTATAGCAAGTGATGCTGGCTCAGATGGTAACAAAGGTCATCATTTATATTGTTCGGAATTATCTGAAGCAATGTTTGACGAAGCGTTAGCAAATCCAGGGTTTATTGTTCAAAATGGCCGTGGTGTGTACAAATGGGCAGTAGGCAATGTACCGAGAATTATTGAGCAGACTTTGAATAAAGCCAATTACGCGAAAGAAGATTTAGATTGGTTTGTACCACATAGTGCGAACGCTAGAATGATTGAATCTATATGTGATAAATCTGGTATAGCAAGAGATAAAGCATTAAAAAGTCTTGAATACTATGGCAATACGTCCTCAGCCACAATTCCGTTGGCCATTGATCTAGCGGTTAAAGAGAATAAAATTAAAAAAGGTGATTTAGTATTACTAGTTGGATTTGGTGGTGGATTAGCATATGCATCTACCTTAATTAAGTGGACGTTATAGGTGATGACATAAGATAAATACGAATACTTTTGAGTGTGACCATTCATTTAGTTAATTTAAAAGGTGAACGTTATGAGAAGCTAGACGATATAATAAAGTATTTGTCTGAGCTAGGTTGTAAAATAGAAGAAGTAAAAGTCGATTATGAATTCCAAACTAATGTGAATACTATGTTAAAGATTAAAAAATGAAACACCTTAAACTAACTTTTGGTTGTTTTGATATTAGTCTGCAATCAAATAATAACCTCAGTAAGCAAAAGTTATAAAACTTTTGTACTGAGGTTAATTAGAGATCCTACTCTATGAAGTTAGAGTGTCTCTTTTTTTATGTTGAAAATGTTTGGATTACGTTCGCCAAAATGTTGCGCAATCAGCCTTATCATCGATATTGTATTGTATGATTTCTTTTAATAAGGCATAGTCAATATCTTGGTCCCATTTTATGCGGAATAAATTATTTGTCTGTGAGTAACCAGCGGCTTTTATTTTTTTGGTGAACTCAGCTAACGCCTTTGATTCAGGTGCTACTGAGAAATGTGCTTTTGATTTACTAAACCCAATGATAAAAGTCCCGTGATCTGTGTACATTGGCTGATTCCACTTTACTGTAGTTTCAAGGTTTGGAAATGTTTCTGAAATCCAATTGAAAATGGCTTCCATTTTCTCTTTGTGTGATGCATGATCAATAGACTCTAAAAAATCTTTGAATTCATTCATATTAAAACTCCATTCTTTTTATTTATATGGAATATTGCTTTAATTACTTATTAGCTATCATAACAAATTCAATAGATATTATCCTCAGATAACATATAAAAATAGGGCGTGAAGATATGAATTCAATAACATGATTTCATATCTTCACGCCCTTTAATTGCTAAGTTAAAATACAAGTATTAAAACAAGTCAAAAGACTATTACTTATGTTTCCTATATTAACAGTTAAAAGTTTTCAAGATTATGATGGCTTTACAGTATTTCTTTTTAAAAAATCAATAATTAAACCGACAACAAGTAAAATGATAAATGGAATCAACCAACTTAATTGAATATCAGCTAATGGTAATTTTTGATATAACGTATTAAGTGATTTAAACAAGTTGAAATCATTTAGTATTTGTAACACTGAGATAACGAGTGTAACGATAGTCGGTAAGATAAAGGCAAATTTCATTTCAAATGGAATGAAAATGCCAACTAAAGAAATAAGTACTAATACAATCGATGTTGGATAAATAAAAGTTAACAATGGAACAGCGATCTGTAAAATAAGCTCTAAACCTAGCGTTGAAACAATAAAACCAAGTAAAGAGAATACCAATACGAACTTTTTATAAGATACTTTTGGTAATTTCTTCATAGCAAATGCGGCACAGGCATTGACTAACCCAATACATGTAGTTAAACATGCTAGAATTACGATGATACCAAATAATAAATTACCTATAGATCCAAATACACGTAAAGAATTGAACGTTAAAATACCTGTACCATCTTTGAATCCAGGATGACTTGTTGTAGCGCCGACGTAAGCAAGTGCAAAATAAATAACGAGCAGTAAAATCGCTGATATTAAACCTGCTTTAATCACGTGCTTGACGAGTGTCTTTTGATTATCAACACCATTTAATTTAAACATTTGGACGATGACTACCGAAAATGCTAAAGCAGCTACTAAATCCATCGTAAAGTACCCTTGTAGAATGCCTGAAACTAAGGGTGTTTGAGCATACTCACCACTCGCTTGTCCAATAGAGCCTTCTGGATTAATAATTACCAATATACATAAAATTGCGATAATAATTATTAAAATGGGTGTTAAATATTTACCTAAATTATCTATAATACGGCTTGGGTATAAAGCAATAATATAAACAACGAAGAAAAATATTAATGAAAATACAATTAAAGTGAAATGATTATGTACGGGTAATATATGATTTGTTCCAATTTCGTAGGCAACGTTAGCAGCACGAGGAATACCGTATAATGCACCGATTGATAAGTAAATACAGATTGCAAAGACCGTACCGAATATCGGATGGACTTTGTTACCGATGCTTTCTACGCCACCGTTCATATAGGCAACTACAATAACTGTTAAGTAAGGTAGTAATATACCGGTAATAGCAAATCCAGTCATAGAAACCCACATATTTTCTTGAGCTGTGTAACCTAACATAGGTGGAAATATTAAATTTCCGGCGCCAAAGAAAAATGAGAATAACATTAGACCAGAAATTAGGATAAGTTTATTCATTTTTATATACCTCAATTTCAAGGAGATTATCTTGCACAAAACACATGCTACTTTAACATAAAAAAACAGTATATTCAATAAAATGTCAGATAATTTTTAATATTTAAAGTATTGTATGTGGGAAAAGTCATGAAATATTCGAAAAATTTTAAGTTAATTAATAGCTGTAGTGACAAGTTTTTAGCTCTAGTTGCTGAAAATACATATTGAGACAAAGGTGGAAAAATGGTATAGTAGATGCTATGTCACACAAACGCTTTAACGCAATAAAGTTTTGTAAAATACAAAGGATGTAGAATTATGAATAAACAATCACAGTGGAAATCCTCAACAGGATTTATTTTAGCAAGTGCTGGTTCCGCAATAGGGTTAGGTGCCATGTGGAAGTTTCCGTATATGGCTGGGATATACGGCGGTGGCGCATTTTTACTAATGTTTTTAGTATTTACCATTTTCGTTGGATTACCATTACTTATGATGGAATTTACAGTTGGGAAAATGGGTAAAACATACACAACTAAAATTTATGAAAAATTGACTGGGAAAAAATGGCTCAATATGATTGGCTGGAATGGTAACTTAGCTGTATTTATATTATTTGGTTTTTACAGTGTTATAGGTGGTTGGATTATTATCTATATCTTGAATGTAGCTTTCCAAATAGTAACTTTTAGCGATAGTACATTAGGAAGTATAAAGTTTGAATCTATTATAGGAAACCCATGGTTAACGATAGTGGGGCAAGGTATTTTTATCTTATTAACAATGGTTATTGTAATGATGGGAGTAGAAAAAGGATTAGAAAAAGCTTCTAAATTTATGATGCCGTTATTATTTGTTTTTCTAATTGTCATCGTCATTAAATCACTTTCTTTAGAAGGCTCGTGGGAAGGTTTGAAATATATCTTGCAACCTAGATTAGAAGATATTTCTATGGAAGGTGTATTATTTGCACTAGGGCAGTCATTTTTCACATTATCTCTAGGTACGACGGGAATGATTACTTATGCAAGCTATGCTTCAAAAGAAATGACGATTAAGACATCTGCTGTTTCAATTGTAGGAATGAATATTTTGGTATCTATTTTAGCAGGTTTAGCAATATTCCCTGCCATTGCAGCTTTTGGATATAGTCCTACTGAGGGGCCTGGATTATTATTTAAAGTATTACCACAAGTTTTTGATCAAATGGCTTATGGACAAGGTTTTTATTTTATCTTTTTAATTCTATTTTTATTTGCTGCACTGACATCATCGATTTCGTTACTTGAGTTAAATGTATCTAACTTTACTAAAAATGATAATTCAAAACGTAAGTCTATAGCAATTTGTGCAAGCATTTTAGTATTTATCATTAGTATTCCGGCCACGTTGTCGTTTAGTAGTTTAAGTGGTATCCAATTTGGTGCTGGAACAATATTTGATAATATGGACTTTTTAGTATCAAATATTTTGATGCCATTAGGTGCGTTAGGAACGACGCTTGTAGTTGGTCAATTATTAGATAAACATGAGTTGAAAACACATTTTGGAAAAGACAGGTTTAAACTATTTATGCCATGGTACTACTTAATTAAATTTGTTTTACCAGTAGTTATCGTATTAATATTCATCGTTCAACTTATATAGCTGGAAAATTCTCGTTGCTTGTTGCTTCGAGAATTTTTTAATTGCGTATTATTTAGTTGTAATCAGTTATTGACTAAAAATAGTTTATTTAGTAAAATCTAATTAAATTATTTATTGAAAGTTTTTGGTTGTTAATTATAAAGATTTTAACAATTTATTGGAAATTCTTTTGATAAATAAAATTTTTCTCAAATAATGTAAGCGCTTTCTCAGGAAGGAGTGAGTGGTATGAAAGCATTGATAGGTAAATTTTTTGAACTAATACCGCGTTTTATTATTAACTTTTTCATTTAGTCTGTCCTTTTAATTAAATTGTGTTTTAAAATCATGAAATTTAGAGGTGTTGTATATGGAGAAGAAACGAAATAAGTATAGTATACGTAAATTTGCTGTCGGCGCTTCTTCAATTTTAATTGGCTCGTTATTATTTTTGAATGTAGGGACTGTAGAAGCTGCTGAAGAAAATAATCAAAGTGAAGCGGACGCACAAGTACAAAATGGGAATCATTTGGGAGATGATGAACATCAAAATTTAGTGAATGATAACACAAATACACCGGTTAATGATGATGAAACACAAGTGAATGATGAAAAAATCAATCAAGCAACTCATACTAGCTTACATAAAGATCAACAAAATAGTAAAAATAATGTTAACGATTCAACAGATAAAGTGAAAGAACAAAAAGCGTCAGAAATAGATCCAGAATTTAATGCAACAGATAAAGCGAAAGAACAAGAAGAATCAGAAATAGATCCAGAATTTAACGCAACAGATAAAGTGAAAGAACAAAAAGCGTCAGAAGTAGACCCAGAATTTAACGCAACAGATAAAGCGAAAGAACAAGAAGCTTCAGAAGTGGATCCAGAATTTAATGCAACAGATAAAGCGAAAGAACAAAAAGCGTTAGAAGTAGACCCAGAATTTAACGCAACAGATAAAGCGAAAGAACAAGAAGCTTCAGAAGTGGATCCAGAATTTAACGCAACAGATAAAGCGAAAGAACAAGAAGCTTCAGAAGTGGATCCAGAATTTAATGCAACAGATAAAGCGAAAGAACAAGAAGCTTCAGAAGTGGATCCAGAATTTAATGCAACAGATAAAGCGAAAGAACAAGAAGCTTCAGAAGTGGATCCAGAATTTAATGCAACAGATAAAGTGAAAGAACAAGAAGGTCATGTGGATTATAAAGACGCTAAACAAAACAAAGTGGTAGAAAACAATCAAACGCTATTAAATGAATCTGTCAAAAATGATGAAAATAAAAAAGAGGGAACATCCTTAGATAAATTACCAAATCAAGCTGCAAATCACGATTCTGAACATGATAATAAGGATAATCCTGACAAAGCATTAAATACGTTGAAAGAAAATGCGGTAGCAACGCCGAAGAACCAAACTCAACAAAATGTAGAAAAAGCAAATGAACAACCTAATAAAACCGCGAAACAAGGACAGTATAAAAACCAAGATCCTATCATTTTAGTACATGGGTTCAATGGTTTTACTGATGATATTAACCCAGCAGTATTAGCGCATTATTGGGGTGGAGATAAATTGGATATCCGCCAAGATTTAGAAAGTAATGGTTATGAAGCATACGAGGCGAGTATTGGTGCATTAAGTAGTAACTATGATCGTGCCGTTGAGCTTTATTACTATATCAAGGGCGGTACGGTAGATTATGGTGCAGCCCATGCTGAGAAATACGGTCATGAACGTTATGGTAAAACATATGAAGGTGTATATAAAGATTGGCAACCAGGAAAAAAAGTGCACTTAGTAGCCCATAGTATGGGCGGTCAAACAGTAAGGCAACTTGAAGAATTATTACGTAATGGTAACCCAGCAGAGATAGAATATCAAAAAGAGCATGGCGGTGAAGTTTCCCCACTTTTCCAAGGGAATAACGATAACATGGTGAATTCAATTACTACCATAGGTACGCCGCATAATGGTACACATGCTGCAGATGCATTAGGTAATGAAGCTCTTGTTAGACAATTAGCGTTTGATTACGCTAAATTCAAAGGTAATAAAAACTCAAAAGTGGATTTTGGTTTTGGCCAATGGGGACTTAAACAGAGAGAAGGAGAAACATACGCGCAATATGTACAACGCGTTCAAAATAGTGGATTGTGGAAAACAAAAGATAACGGTTTTTATGATTTGACGAGGGAAGGGGCTGCTAAATTAAATAAAAACACATCGTTAAACCCTAATATTGTCTATAAAACCTATACAGGAGAATCAACAAGACCTACTTTGCTTGGAAATCAAAAATCAGACATTAATATGTTTCTACCATTTACGATAACAGGCAATGTAATTGGTAAAGCTGCAGAAAAAGAATGGCGTGAAAATGACGGATTAGTATCTACTATTTCATCACAACATCCATTTAATCAAGCCTATACGGAAGCAACAAATGAAGTGAAAAAAGGTATATGGCAAGTGACTCCAATTAAACACGGTTGGGACCATGTTGATTTTGTGGGACAAGATTCTACTGATTCCAATCATCCAACTGAAGAGTTGCAACAGTTTTGGCATAATTTAGCAGCAGATTTAGTTCGGAACGAGCAATTTGATGCTTAAATAAAATTAAAATAATGGAGGTAATGGTCATGACAGGAGACTTATTTGATTTATTAGGTTCGTTATTTCGTGTGATTAAAACATTATTTTTCTAAAGATTAATATGACGGTATAACAAGGTTAAACTAATTTTTATAATCAAGAGGGCGAGGCATTGAAATCAATTTGTAATTATTGGTTTATGCCTGGCCCTTTTTGCATTTTGAGTATGGGTTAGTTTAAAGTATACTAACACGTAATGATGAGGTTAGGAGGGATGCAATGATACGCTTTTCAAAAGGTACTTTAGCGTCGCTTGATGAAGCGATTATGGATGATTTCTATTATTGGAAATATGAAGAGCTTGAACAAAAGGCAAAAAAATGGAATGGTCCATATATTGAGGAACCGCAAATAGATAAATTATCATTTATGAAAGAATTAGAGGAAAATCGTTATATCTACCCAAATGTAGAAAGTACTTTAGCGATTATGGTAGAAGGTCATTTTATAGGGACTGTCGGTTCATATTGGATAGATAAAAATACCAACTGGTTAGAAATAGGTATCGTTATTTACGACAGTGATTATTGGGAGAGTAATATTGGCACAGAAGTATTTCAACTATGGATTGATTATTTATTTAAGAAAGATTTTGTTCATAGATTGGGAATCTCGACATGGTCAGGAAATGAAAGAATGATTAAGCTTGCTCAAAAAGTTGGAATGCAAGAGGAAGCTAGAATTAGACAAGCAAGAAGCGTGAATGGTCAATATTTTGATGCTATTAAAATGGGTATACTAAAATTTGAATGGCTTGCAGTGCGAGAATAAATACTACATAGTTTATAAAGTAATGAGCAAAATAAAAACGAGACCGAAACAATTAAATGTCTCGGTCTCAAATAATTTTTAGAAATTATTTACCTGTGAATAAACCAACGATTTTTTTGATGATATCAATGATAAAGCTCATGTAACTCACCTCGCTTTGTTTTGTTAAGTTAAATATAATACAATTGTGTTCAATTTTGTTTGATATTCCCTAAGTTGTGAAAAATCATTCTCCGATGACTAAAAATAAAATAAATAAACAATTGCGCATTCTAAAGTGTCTTTTTGTGAATAAATGCACATGATATAGCAAAAAGTCTTATTACAATGTATTAGTAACACTTTGTAATAAGACTTTTTTGCTTGATATTATAATGGTATTTAGTCAGTAATTGCGCCTTTTGATGCTGAAGAGACAAGTTTAGCATATTTAGCGAGTGTGCCTTTTGTTGCTTTTAGAGGAGGAACTTCCCAATTTTGATAGCGACGTTCAAGTTCTTCTTCGGAAACGTCGAAACTAATTTCAAGTTTCTCTGCATCAATGGTAATTGTGTCATTTTCTTCTAAGAGCGCCATTGGTCCACCGACTTGAGATTCTGGCGCAGCATGACCTATAACTAGTCCATGTGAACCGCCAGAAAATCTACCATCTGTAAGTAATGCTACAGATTCGCCTAACCCTTTTCCTACAAGAATAGAGGATGCAGATAACATTTCAGGCATACCTGGTGCGCCTTTAGGACCTGCATAACGAATAACGACGACATCTCCAGGTTTGATTTCATCATTTAGTATAGCTTTAGTGGCTTTCGCCTCTGAATCGAAGACACGTGCAGGTCCTTTGATATAAGTGACACTAAGGCCAGAGATTTTAGCTACAGCCCCTTCAGGAGCCAGGTTACCTTTTAAAATAACAAGGGGCCCAGTTGCATGTTTAGGTTCTTCGAAATTTATGATTTCTTTATTATCAGTTAGGTCTGTTTGATCAGCTAAATTTTCAGCTACTGTATGACCAGTTACAGTTAAGCAATCGCCGTGAATTAATCCTTTGTCATGAAGTAGCTTCATAACAGCGGGGATACCACCTACTTCGTCAAGGTGTGCCATTACATACTTACCACTTGGTCTCAGATCAGCAATATGAGGCACGCGTTTACGGATTCTCTCAAAATCATCTAGTGTTAAATCCACTTCGATTGTATGTGCGATGGCAAGTAGATGTAAAATAGCATTTGTTGAACCCCCTAACGCCATTACAACGGTAATTGCATTTTCGAAAGCCTCTTTAGTCATGATATCTTTTGGATAAATACCTTTTTCTAATAATTCATAAACTGCTTTTCCGGCTGCTCTACTATCTTTTGCTTTATTCGTAGAAACAGCAGGATGTGAGGCACTACCTGGTAAACTCATACCCATTGCTTCAATTGCTGATGACATTGTGTTAGCAGTAAACATACCACCACAAGAACCAGCGCCAGGACATGCAGAACATTCTACTTTATGTAAAGCCTCTTTATCAATTTCTCCATTATTATATTGTCCGACACCTTCAAATGCAGATACGGCGTCTAAATCTTTGCCATCTAATTTTCCGGGTAAAATCGTTCCACCGTAAACGAATACGGCAGGTAAATTTAAGCGAGCGATTCCAATCATACAACCAGGCATGTTTTTATCGCAGCCGCCTATAGCTACAACGCCATCAAGGTTTTCAGCACTAACAACAGTTTCTATTGAATCTGCAATGATTTCACGACTTGGTAATGAAAAACGCATACCGTCTGTCCCCATAGAGATACCGTCTGAAACTGTAATTGTATTGAAAATTAACGGAGAACCACCTGCTTCACTGATGCCTTGTTTAGATGCACGTGCTAGACCATCAATGTGCATGTTACATGGCGTAACTTCGCTCCAAGTACTTGCGACCCCAATCATAGGTTTTTGGAAATCTTCATCTTCAAAACCGAGTGCGCGTAAATAAGCACGGTTAGGTGTTCTACTGACACCTTCACTAATTACTTTACTTCGTATACGTAAATCTTGTTGATTTGTTTGTTGTTCTTGATCTTTAGCCAAGTGATAACCCCCTAGATATATTATTTTATAATGTTAGAAAAATCAGAATTTTTAATAGTTAATCATACGTCTTTTACTAAAAAACTAAAAAACGAATAAAGTTATGTTGGTTTCTGATGTTATTTAAAAAGTATCGAAAGTACACATTATCTGTATATCGGATTAATGTCAAACTTATCATAATCTATATATATTGTCATACCCTGAATTTAATATTGTAAAAATCAGGAACTAAGCCATTTTTTGAAAATCCAAAAAATTGTTTGAAATAATGTTCTTAGATTAAAATATATGTGTATTGTAGGATAGTATAAGTTGAGGGGGAATTAAAATGACAGATTTTAGTCAATTAGAGAATTATTTAGAAATTGATACAGAAAAATATAATCGAATTGATTTATTATCATTAAATCATTATATTCATCAATATGTTTCGCATGTGCCTTTTGAAAATATAAATGTCCAAAATAAGCAACCGATTGCACTTAATGATGCGTCTATGCTCTACAAAATCCTCCAAGAACATCGAGGTGGTTTTTGTTATGAACAAAATCGCTTTTTCAAAAATTATTTAGTTGGAAAAGGATTTAATGTAGATATGATATCTGCGACAATTAATACAGGAAATGGTTGGGCGATGGCAGGTTCTCATATGGCGCTCAAGGTAAGGGTAAATCAACAAGACTATTTAGTTGATGTTGGATATGCGGATGTACCTAAAGAGGCAATGCCTTTATCGAATCGACAAGAAGTCGTTACTGATATCAATGGTTATTTCAGAGCTTCCTATATAGATACACAAACGATTGAAATGTGTAAGTATAAAGATAATGGATGGCAAATACAATATCAAGCGACGGATGCACCTAAAAATATTTCAGATTTTGAAGAGGGGATAACGTATAATCAACACAACCCTAGTTCTATATTTGTGAAAAAATTAATAGTAAGTAAAGCAACCAATCATGGCCGTATAACATTGTCTAATTCCCATTTAACCATTACAAACTATGGTGAAAAAGTAAAGAAACCTGTGACAAGTGATAATTATTTAGCGATATTAGATAACTATTTTGGTATTGATAATGTAAATATATTAACGTTTGAACGGTCATAAATAAGTTGTATATTACAGGTTTTATATTTTTACGTTCTCTTTTGTAATCATAATGTCATATAAATAATATACTAATGTACATTTTTACAATGTATAATAAAGGAGTGAGTATAGACACGAAGTGTAATAGATATATATAGTAGGAGGTTTACATAAGTGCGTAAAAAAATTATTGCTACTGTAATAGGCACAAGCGCCTTAGCAGCAGTTTCATCAACTAACGCAGATGCCGCTACAACTTATAAAGTTAAGAGTGGCGACTCATTATGGTCAATAGCGAATAAATTCAATACTTCAGTGGACAAATTGAAGTCATTGAATAATTTAAGTTCAAATGTTATCTTTCCAAACCAATCATTGAAGGTGTCAGGGACATCAAGTTCGAACACGACTTCAAACACATCAACTGGAACGACGTACACAGTTAAATCAGGTGATACATTATCAGGTATAGCTGCGAGATATGGAACGACTTATCAAAAAATCATGAGTTTAAATGGTTTATCGAATTTTAATATTTACCCTGGTCAAAAATTGAAAGTATCAGGCACTGCATCAACTGGTAGTTCGAATACTTCAGGAAATACAAGTAGTGGAAGTACAACAACTTATACAGTTAAGAGTGGTGACTCATTATCAGCGATTGCTGCAAGATATGGCACTACATATCAAAAAATTATGAGTCTAAATGGTCTAACAAACTTTAATATTTATCCTGGTCAAAAATTGAAAGTATCAGGCACTGCATCAACTGGAGGTTCTGGTTCAACAGGATCTACAGGAACATCGGGATATTACTCACCTGTATTCAACCATACTAATCTATATGATTGGGGACAATGTACTTGGCATGTATTTAATAAACGTGCACAAATTGGTAAAGGTATCAGTACTTATTGGTGGAATGCTAATAGTTGGGACACTGGTGCTGCAGCTGATGGTTATACTGTGGATTATAATGCTACAGTGGGTTCTATTTTACAATCAGATTTAGGTTATTACGGGCATGTTGCTTTTGTAGAATCAGTAAATTCGAATGGTAGTATTACTGTATCTGAAATGAATTATTCTGCTGCACCTGGTACAGTGACTTATAGAACAATCCCAGCATCACAAGTTAAATCGTATAAATATATTCACTAAATAAATATAGCAAAAAGCTCGTATTACAGTATGAAACGTGTAACTGTAATACGAGCTTTTTATATGAGTTTTTAACATCAATTAGAATGGTGTACGACTTGTGACATTGAAGTTATGTTATTTTAACAGAAACCGTACTATGTTATGATGCGTTCTCTTTGCGTAAAGATTTAACACGTTTCGCTGTTGTGAATAGCGTACTTGCAAGTGTGAAAGTTGAAAATATTTTTGCGAATTTTCGCGGTGATTTTAAAGCGGTATAAAAGTCTAGCACTGCTCCCACGCTTGTAATTGCCATGCTAGCATATATTAGTTTTTTGTTTTTTGATTGATAGGCATACCAATTGAAACCTTCTACTGCAATGCCTACAAAATTAACTGTATTTGAAATGCGATTGATTTTTGTTTTCTTAGCCATTCTATTAAACCCTCCATTTTAAAATGTATATCTTGTTTTAATATTATAACACTTTATAAACTTACAATTGATATATAAGTGTCTAATGTTGCTTAAAACATAAGGTGTATACAATATTGAAATATGATAACATAAGCGATGTTCATATAAAAATAGTACGATTATATAGGGGATGGAGTGGTGCAAAGTGATTAAATGTGTTTGTTTAGTAGTGGAATATAATGAGTATTTATTACTCGTTCAAGCTAGGAATAGAGAAAAGTATTATTTCCCTGGCGGTAAGATAGATGCGAATGAATCATATAAAGAAGCACTAAAAAGAGAAGTGCAAGAAGAATTACAAATTGATTTACCAGAATCATCTTTTGTTTATCTTCAAACAGTCGTTGGAGAAGCATATCCTCAGAAAAACACACAAACAGAACTGAATTGCTATCGTACTACGATGAATATAAATTGGGATGCGATTGAACCTGATCAGGAAATTACAGATATGCAATGGATACATAAATCAGAACGTCATAAAATAGCACCAGCAGTTTTAACGTGGATTGATGCACAATCAGAACATTGCGAAACTATTAATATTGTACCTTATGAAGAGGCGCTTATTTCAGAAATAAAACAGTTCAATATTTCAGCAGAAGATAGAAAGTTTACAAAAACCCCCGAAGAAAATATTAAGCTTGCTACTAATGATGAAGAACGCCATCCAACATTAGTATATAATGCGAGGTCGGAATGCGTTGGTTTCTTTACATTGCATGAAGGGGATGGCGTTGCACCTTATTCAAACAATAAAAACGCGATATTTTTCAGATCATTTAGCATTGATTCGAATTATCGAGGTCATGGTTATGGTAAACAAGTCATTCAATCGTTACCTAACTATTTAAGGCAATATTTTCCTGATGTAGATGAAATCTATTTGACAGTAAATATGGATAATGAAATAGCTCAAAAATTATACCAACAATGTCGCTACCAAAACGTAGGAACCTCAAAATTAGAAGGGCGTCCAGTATATATTTTGAAACAAAATTTATAAAAAGAGAATGAGAGCGTCACATAACTTAACACGCTGTGTTATCTTATGTGACGCATTTTTGCGATCTAATTTGTTAGGGGGTAAGATCTTCTACAAAGGAGTGAGCAGTATGAATATGAATGATACATTATTTTTATTTCTTTGTACGTTATTAGTATGGTTAATGACCCCAGGATTGAGTTTATTTTATGGAGGTTTAGTGCAGTCCAAAAACGTTTTGAACACAGTGATGCAAAGTATGTCTGCTATTGTAGTTGTTACATTTGCTTGGGTAATACTTGGTTTTAGTTTGAGTTTCGGTTCAGGAAATACAATCTTAGGTGATTTTACATATTTGGGATTACAACATGTTGGATTTGATACGCAAACGGAAATATCACCACACGTACCTCTAGGGTTATTTATGCTATTCCAAATGATGTTTTGTACAATTGCTGTTTCGATATTATCTGGTTCAATTGCAGAAAAAATGAAGTTTATACCTTATCTTATTTTTGTGTTTTTATGGGTGATTTTAGTATATAGCCCTGTAGCGCATTGGGTGTGGGGCGGCGGTTGGATTGATCAACTTGGTGCGATAGATTATGCCGGTGGGACAGTAGTACATATCACTTCCGGTGTTTCGGGACTCGTGTTAGCAGTGATGATAGGCGCAGGCAAAAATTTTGATAAACGACCACCGCATAACCTTATTATTTCATTAATAGGTGGCATATTCGTATGGATTGGTTGGTATGGGTTTAATGTAGGGAGTGCGTTAACATTTGATCATATCGCAATGACATCATTTATTAATACTGTGTTAGCAGCGAGCGCAGGCTCATTAGGTTGGTCGATTATAGAATATTGGATGAAAAAGACGACAAGCTTAATCGGTATGTTGTCTGGAATGCTAGCAGGTTTAGTAGCAATCACACCTGCAGCAGGGTTTGTTGATTATACAAGTGCTATATTAATTGCGTTAATAGGTGGCGTATGTTGTTATTTTGCGATTAATTATATCAAAGTGAAATTAAAATATAATGATGCCTTAGATGCATTTGGAATCCATGGTATCGGTGGTGTTATCGGCGCGATATTAACGGGTGTATTCCAATCACAAAAAGTTAATGACGGCATTTCGAATGGTTTGCTATTTGGCGGTAATATACAGGCGGTAATGGTTCAAATATTGGCAGTAGTCGTAACGATTATATTTAGTGGATTAGTTACATATATTATTGCAAAAGTAATTGGTCTATTTAGCGAGATTGCTGCGGATAAAGTTGAAGAAGAACAAGGTCTAGACTATGTAGTTCATGGGGAAAATGCATATTTCAGTGGCGAATTGAATAAATTGAATAGACGTTCTTAAGATCGAATGTTTACGGTTTACGAATAAGGTCTGATGTGAGATGTAAGGTGCAAATTGGAAGGTCGAATATATTAAAGACCTATCGAGATATAGACATAAATACATGTTCTAATCTCGATAGGTTCAAGTTAAATTGATTGGTTATTTTGTGCTTCGGATGACTTTTGCTTTTTAATTAAGATGGAGGTTAACCATGCCGTAATTGGAATGCTAATGGCTACAGCAATTCCACCTAAAAGAATTGAAATAAATTCTTGAGCAAAAATTTTCGAATTAATTATGTGGCCAAATGAATAATTAAGTTTGAAGAACCAGAAAAATAATGTCAGTTGACCACCAAAATAAGCTAAGTAAATGGTGTTTGCTGAAGTTGCTAATATTTCTCTGCCAACGCGCATGCCAGAATGGAATAGTTCTTTCTGCGTTAATTCGGGATTTGTTTCATTTAATTCGCACATTGGAGAACTTATCGTAATCGCTAAATCAATCACGGCTGCAATGACGGCCAACACAATTGTAAAGACCATGAATTTGACCATGTCGATACCGATATTCATTGAAAAAATATAAGTCTCGTCTTGTTCTTCTGTCGTAAAGCCTTGTAAATCACCGATTGAAACAGAAAAATAAATTGCCAAGATTAATATTACTGTAGTTAAAATTGTCGCATAAAATGCAGCTTTAGTTTTAGTGTTATAACTATTCAACATAAATAAGTTACATGCTGCGATAATAATACAAAATATAAGCGTGACTAGGTAAATCGGTGCACCAAATATAATGATGACAATTGCGATTAATAGGATGACAAAGTTCAAGAACAGTGTCATATAAGAGATGAGTCCTTTTTTACCCCCGAATATAAGCATTAATACTAGCAATATTAGACCTAAAATTGTTATAGCACTCATTGGTTAGCACCTCTCATTTTAAACCATAGTTGCATCAATAAAATTGTAATTGGAATTGTTAATACGATGCCAATACCTCCTGTGATTGCCCGGGAAATTTCAAGTGACCAATTCATAGAAATAGTATATGTAATGGTGTTTGCATTTTTTAAGTATATGAGTAGCATGGGTAAGCTACCTGATAAATACGAAAAGAGTAAGATATTTGTCATAGTGCCCATGATATCTTGTCCAATATTGCGTCCAGCTAATGCCCAACGCGTCATACTGATGTCTGGCGTACGCCGTAAAATTTCCGCCATACCACTTGCGATAGTTATCGCGACATCCATTACAGCACCTAAGGTACCAATTAATACAGAAGCGAGAAATACTTCTTTAGGTGGTAACGTTAAAAAGCTCATAGTTTCAAACTTTATCCCTGAACCGTCAGTAAAATGTATCACTAATTGTGTAATGCCGACACAGATGAATGTACCGAGTAACGTACTGATAATTGTAATGAGTGTTCGCCATTGCCAACCTGTAACTAAGATTAAAGTTAATATCGTTGAAATGAAAATACCGATACTTATCAAACCGAATAAACTGATGTTAGGGTACTGATTATGAATGTAAATTGCTAAGACAACGACCATTGTATTAATCACTAACGATAAAATTGATTGTAAACCGATTTTTCTTCCTACTAGCAATACAGTTAATAAAAACAAACCTGTAACGGCGACAATTAGGCTATCGCGTTTCTTTTCAGTGATATATGCACTATTCAGTTTATCGTCAATATGTAGCAACACTTTGTCGTTGGTGGAATAAGCTTCACTGTCTGCTTGGGACTCAATGTATTGATTTTGAATGGTAGTCGTTTTACCTTCGTATTTTCCGTTGAGTATTTTGATTGTTAACTGTTCTTTATGTTTCGTATCTTTGTTATGATGTTCATCTGTAATTTGGGATGTAGATTTATTTTCAATATTGGTAATTTGACCTATAGGTATATCGTAAAATTTAGCGTTCACGAAAGTGAAAATAAAAACTCCTAAAAATATGATGCAAAAAGCAAAGATAACCCAATTGAAAGGGCGCTTCAATATTTTTTTAGCTGAATTCAAGCTGACTCAATCCTCTCTATTTTTAGACAATGTGATTATACGCCCCAGTTTTATTGAATTCAAAGATTTATAGGCTATAGTTTTGAGTCTGCATTAATGATAAGTCGCACTACGGCTTAATAATTGCTCTATAGTTGTCAGCATCAATTGTAAATCGTTTTTACGATTGTCTTGTCGGACGACACTACAAATCGTACGTCTTAGCTCTGTGTGTTCTAGAGAAATATCTACCCATTTTTGTGGGTTTTTATCTAGAAGATGATATGAGGGGGCGATGATGTAACCACGTTCTTTATTAAGTAAATATTGTGCGATCTGAGTATGCGTAACAGTACGTATTGGCGTTTCGACGACCTTTTCCAATGTTTGCCTGATGTTTTGAGGTAAGGCGTAGAGTTCGTAAATCATTTTATTTGAAAATTGGATTAACGGCGGATTAGTTGCCATGGTAATGGGATCATCTTTTGGAACATAGATATGAAAATTTTCTTCGAATAAAGGGTTAATCTTTAATGAAGGGTTTTGCTTAAGGTTATGCGTTAACTCTGTAAAAGCAATATCGATTTGATCGGTGAGTAAAGCATTGAGTATATCATTTTCTTCCATTAGAATGGGTTCAATTACTGAATCACTTTTATTTTCAAAGGCTTGAATTAATAAAGTTAGTACTTGAGAAATATAGCTTTCGACATAACCTATGCGAATGATAAAGTGGTTTGATTCAGATTGGTTATGAAACAAGCGTATAGTTTCGTCGAGTTGATCGATAATCTTAGTCGCTTCTGTAAACAAATGCTTACCTTCATCGGTGAGGTGAATATTGCGTCCTTCTCTTTTAAATAATGTAACTTGTAATTCTTTTTCAAGTTGCGTGATTTGTCGACTGATGGCAGATTGTGCAATGTCTAATTCAAGTGCAGCTTCTGACAAGTGCTCCCTTTTAGCTACTTCTATAAAATATTTTAATTGTTTTATTTCCATAGTTAATAACTCCTATTCCAAATCATTCTAATAATTAGAATGATATCATCTAATTTATATATTGAACAGATTAATCAACTGCTATATAGTTTACTTACTTAATTTAATATTCAGAATTTTCGTAAAAGAGGTGAGGGTCATGCTTGAATATGGTGAAAAAGTAGGCTTATATGATGGCCGCGAAGAACATGATGCATGTGGTATAGGATTTTATGCCAATATGGATAATCAGAGAAATCACGAGATTGTTGAAAAATCATTAGAGATGTTACGTAGGTTAGATCATCGTGGGGGAATTGGTGCTGATGGTATTACTGGCGATGGCGCCGGTATTATGACAGAAGTGCCTTATGAATACTTTGCAACAAAAGTTGACTTTGATTTGCCGGCTGAAGGTAAATATGCGGTTGGCATGTTTTTTACTAATGAGAAGATAGCTGGTTCTCAACATGAAGCGCAATTTAATGCTCACTTTGAAGCAGAAGGCTTAAGTGTCATTGGTTATAGAGATGTTCCTGTAGATACGAATGCAATCGCATCGCATGTAGTTGAAACTATGCCACATATACAACAAGTATTTGTTGCGTTAAACGATGTATCACACATAGAAAGAACATTATTTTTAGCGCGTAAACAAATTGAAAATTACGCTAATCAACAGCGTTTGAATTTATATTTTACAAGCTTATCTCATAGAACCATTGTGTACAAAGGTTGGTTACGCTCAGATCAAATAAAAGCGTTATACCAAGATTTGAATCATGAGACTTACGTTTCGAAGTTAGGTCTTGTGCATTCACGTTTTAGTACAAATACGTTTCCGAGTTGGAAACGTGCGCATCCTAACAGATTGCTCATGCATAACGGTGAGATTAATACTATAAAAGGTAATGTGAACTGGATGAGAGCAAGACAAAATGATTTAATAGCAACAATATTTGGTGACGATAAAGATAAGGTTAAGGAAATTGTAGATGAAGATGGTAGTGACTCTGCCATTGTAGATAATGCATTAGAATTTTTATCGTTAGCTATGGAACCTGAAAGAGCAGCGATGCTGATGATTCCAGAACCTTGGTTATACAATAAAGCTAATGATGCTAATGTACGCTCTTTTTATGAGTTTTATAGTTATCTGATGGAACCGTGGGATGGACCTACAATGATTTCTTTTTGTAACGGAGATAAGATTGGTGCGTTAACGGATAGAAATGGTTTAAGACCGGGACGCTATACGATTACGAAAGATAATTATATCGTCTTTTCTTCGGAGGTTGGCGTGGTAGATGTACCAGAAGATAATGTAGCGTTTAAAGGTCAATTAAACCCAGGGAAGTTGTTGCTGGTTGATTTTAAACAAAATAAAGTAATAGAAAATAATGAATTGAAAGCGCGTATCGCAGATGAACATCCATATGAAAGTTGGTTGAACCAATTTAAGGTAGATTTAGGATTGGATAAAGTAGCGTATCAAAATTCTGAATGGAGCGATGAAAGTTTAACACGTTTACAAAAACAGTTCGCTTATACAAAAGAAGAAATGGATAAATACCTGACTGAAATTGTTGAAAATAAGAAAGACCCAATAGGTGCAATGGGGTATGATGTGCCGATTGCGGTTTTAAATGAAAAAGATGAAACATTATTTAATTATTTCAAGCAATTATTTGCGCAAGTTACGAATCCACCTATCGATGCTTACCGTGAAAAAATAGTTACGAGTGAACTATCTTATCTAGGTAGCGAAGGGAATTTATTGAATCCGAATGAAGATGTATTGAACCGTATTCAATTAGCACGACCAGTTTTAACAGAAGCGCAACTAGAAGTCATTGAACAGAGTAGATTTAATGTTACACATTTATCTACGATTTATCAAAATGATTTAGAGGTAGCTTTAGAGAAATTAGGAGATAAAGCGATTCATGCTGTTAAAAAAGGCGAAGAAATCATAGTATTAGATGATCGTGAATTAGTGAATGCTAATGAAGGATATGCGATGCCGATGCTATTAGCAGTAAGTCATATTCATCAGTTGTTGATTAGAGAAGGGTTACGTATGCGCACGAGTATAGTAGCCTTGTCAGGAGAAACAAGAGAAGTACATCATGTTGCTTGCTTGCTAGGATATGGAGCAAATGCGATTGTACCTTATTTAGCACAACGTACGATTGAGCAGTTAGTGCGAAATCAGCGTTTAGAAGGGGATATTTCTGAAAATGTTCAAACCTATACAGATACATTATCTGAAGGTGTGATAAAAGTTATGGCTAAAATGGGTATTTCAACTGTTCAAAGTTATCAAGGGGCACAAATTTTTGAAGCAGTAGGTTTATCATCTGAAGTTGTTGAAAAATATTTCACAGGTACACAAACTAAACTTTCAGGTATATCCATAGATATGATAGATAAGGAAAATAAAGCAAGACAAACACCTACCAGTAAATATATTGAATCAGGAAGTACATTCCAATGGCGTAAACAAGGTCAACATCATACCTTTAACCCGACATCTATTCATTTGTTGCAACATGCATGTAGATTAAATGATTATGAAAAATTCAAATCATTTTCACATGAAGTTAATCATAAACGCACTGATCATGTTCGACACTTGATGGAATTTAAAAAGCAACAAGCTATTGATATCAGTGAAGTTGAGCCTGCAAGTGCCATTGTTCAACGTTTTAATACAGGGGCAATGAGTTATGGTTCAATCTCTGAAGAAGCACATCAAACATTAGCTGAAGCGATGAACCAAATGGGTGGTAAAAGTAATAGCGGTGAAGGTGGGGAAAACCCGGAACGCTATATTGTAGATGAAGAAGGCCGTAATCGTTCTAGCGCAATTAAACAAGTTGCATCCGGTCGTTTTGGCGTGACGAGTGATTATTTACAACATGCCAAAGAAATACAAATCAAAGTTGCGCAAGGCGCTAAACCAGGGGAAGGCGGACAATTACCAGGTACTAAAGTGTATCCGTGGATAGCTGAAGTAAGAGGTTCAACACCAGGTATAGGTTTAATATCACCACCGCCACATCACGATATTTATTCAATAGAAGATTTAGCACAATTAATACATGATTTAAAAAATGCAAATAAAGACGCAAACATTACGGTGAAACTTGTGTCCAAAACAGGCGTAGGTACAATTGCGGCTGGTGTTGCTAAAGCGTATGCAGATAAGATTGTTATTAGTGGATATGACGGAGGTACAGGTGCTTCTCCTAAAACGAGTATTCAACATGCAGGTGTGCCATGGGAAATTGGTCTAGCGGAAACGCATCAAACTCTAATGATGAACGGTTTAAGATCAAGAGTGAAAGTAGAAACTGATGGCAAGTTGCTTACAGGTAAAGATGTTGCTTATGCATGTGCGCTAGGTGCTGAAGAATTTGGTTTTGCTACTGCGCCATTAGTAGTACTCGGATGTATTATGATGCGTGTGTGCCATAAGGATACTTGTCCTGTAGGTATTGCTACACAGAATCAAGATTTGAGAGCCTTGTTTAACGGTAGAGCGGATCATGTAGTTAATTTTATGCATTTTGTTGCTGAAGAATTGCGTGAGATACTAGCTGAACTTGGATTAAAATCTGTAGACGAACTTGTAGGTAGAACTGATTTATTAACACGTAAGAGCAATCTAGCTAACAGTCGTCCTAAAGCAGCATCGATGAATGTTGAAGCTTTGTTGTATCAACACGAAGGTGAAAGATTTAAAAAAGTAGAGCAAAACCACCATCTCGACGAAGGCTTTGATTTAACAGAATTCTATCCAGATGCTAAAGTTGCGATTGAAAATGGTCAATCATTTAGTGGTCAATATCAATTGAAAAACGAACAACGTGATGTAGGTGTTATCACTGGTAGTGCCATTACAAGAGCGCATGGTAAAGACGGGTTGCCTGAAGATTCGATTTATGCTGAAACTGTTGGTCATGCAGGTCAAAGTTTAGGGGCCTATACACCGAGTGGTTTAACGATTCATCATACAGGAGACGCTAATGATTATGTAGGTAAAGGTTTATCTGGTGGTAAAGTGATTGTTAAGGCGCCAAACCAACAACGTGAAGACGAAATTATCGTGGGTAATGTTTGTTTTTATGGTGCTTCTCACGGTAAAGCTTTTATAAGTGGTAAAGCTGGAGAACGTTTCTGTATTAGAAATAGTGGCGTGCAAGTAGTTGTTGAAGGTATTGGTGATCATGGTCTTGAATATATGACTGGTGGTAGAGTTGTTGTGTTAGGTGATGTAGGTAAAAACTTTGGCCAAGGTATGAGTGGCGGTGTGAGTTATATCTTCCCATCTGATATAGAGCAATTTAAATCAGAAAATAAACTGGACAGCTTAGATTTCGATTTCATTACTGTCGAAGAAGAATATGATGTTTTGAAGTCTATGTTAGAAGAACATGTGAAGTATACAAATAGTACGAAGGCGAAAAATATTTTAGCTAACTTTGAACATGTTGCAGATAAAGTCGTTAAAGTAATCCCTAAAGACTATAAACTAATGATGCAAAAAATCGATTTACAAAAGCAAAATGAAACAGAACTTGATCAAGCTTTATTGAATGCTTTTAATGACAAGCGCACATATATAGAATCAGAGCAACAATTGACTGCCGTATATTAATTTTAGAAGGGGGATTTATCATGGGCGAATTCAAAGGATTTATGAATTATGATAAACAAGAATTGCACGAGTTGTCTTTGGTTGATCGTTTGAAGAGTCACGATGCGTTTCAACAAAGATTCACGAAAGACGAAGCGGCACAACAAGGTGCTCGTTGTATGGATTGTGGCACACCATTTTGCCAAACCGGAGAACCATTTGGTAGAGAAACCATTGGTTGTCCTATAGGTAATTATATTCCAGAATGGAACGACCTTGTTTATAGGCAAGATTTCAAAACTGCCTATGAACGGTTGAACGAAACGAATAACTTCCCTGAATTTACAGGGCGTGTTTGTCCAGCGCCTTGTGAACAATCTTGTGTCATGAAGATTAATCGTGAATCAGTAGCTATAAAAGGGATTGAAAGAACTATTATTGATGAAGCTTTTGAAAATGGTTGGGTGAAACCGACAGTACCAGAGCATCGTAAAGACGAATCAGTAGCTATAGTAGGCAGTGGTCCAGCTGGTTTAACTGCTGCAGATGAATTAAATAAATTAGGATACAACGTAACAGTTTACGAGCGTGCGCACGAAGCTGGAGGCTTGTTGATGTATGGTATACCTAATATGAAATTAGATAAAGATGTAGTACGTCGCCGAATAAAAGTGATGGAAGAATCTGGTATACGTTTTGAAACAGATACAGAAATTGGCGTGGATATTAGCAAAGAAACGCTTAACGAGCAATATGATGCAATTATTTTATGTACCGGTTCACAAAACGCAAGAGATTTACCTTTAGAAGGACGCATGGGATTAGGTATTCACTTTGCGATGGATTATTTAACAGAACAAGGTCAATATTTAAACGGTGAAATCGATGAACCATCTATTTCTGCTGAAGGTAAAAATGTGGTCGTAATCGGAGCAGGAGATACAGGGGCAGACTGTGTCGCTACTGCATTGCGTGAAAATTGTAAATCAATCGTGCAATTTAATAAATATACAAAACAACCAGAAGAAATTGAATTTGATGAGAATACGTATTGGCCGTTAGCAATGCCTGTGTTTAAAATGGATTATGCACATAAAGAATATCAATCACGCTTTGGTTTTGAGCCGCGAGCTTATGGTGTGCAAACAATGCGCTATGATGTGGATAGAATTGGTAATGTCAAAGGTGTCTATACACAAATTCTCGAAGAAACTGATGAAGGTATGGTAGTTGTAGATGGTACTGAGCGCCATTGGCCAGCGGATTTAGTACTATTGTCTATAGGCTTTGTAGGTACTGAAACAACAGTGCCACATGCTTTTAATATTCAAACAGAACGCAATAAAATTGTAGCTGATAACAAAGATTTTAGAACAAACCAACCGCACATATTCGCTGCAGGAGATGCTAGAAGAGGGCAAAGTTTAGTTGTATGGGCGATACAAGAGGGGAGAGCGGTAGCAGATTCTGTAGATTCTTATTTAAATGAAAAAACATTAGTGTAACTTTGTAATTTTGATTGACTTTTACAAATGGCTATAATATGATGAGTATTGTGTTTGGAGGAATACCCAAGTCCGGCTGAAGGGATCGGTCTTGAAAACCGACAGGGGCTTAACGGCTCGCGGGGGTTCGAATCCCTCTTCCTCCGCCATTATATTTTTAAAACCAAGACTAATGAATAGATGAGGCAAGGATTCAATTTCGTATTGAATCCTTGCCTTTTTTGATATGTTTTTTAAGACTGCATGATTATATAGGAAGGTATCTAGAAAATTATGCTTATCAGTACTTTACTGGATGAGGAATTTAAAGTTATAAAATTAAAATGGTAACTTTTTCAATGAAAAAGAAATGTGTTTTGATGAAGAATAGACAGTTGATAACTAAGTGAAGCCGTTAAATTGCTAATTCCCACTTTTAGTAATAATGCAGTTTGTTATGGATGTTTGTGCGATGGGATAAAAGTTTTGTGTGGATTTTTATGAAAGCCTTTGCAAAACTTGTCTAGACAAGTTATAATTTCTGTAATGTTAAAAGTATAAGGGAGTGGATCGTCATGGCCGTTAAAAAGAAAGACGTGCAAGATATAGTTGAAGCTGTTGGGGGCAAAGATAATTTGGACACAGCCACACACTGTGTTACACGTTTGAGACTTGTCTTGAAAGATGATGATAAAGTGGACAAAGACCGATTGAGTAATAACGATTTAGTGAAAGGCCAGTTTAAAGCGGATAACCAATATCAAATAGTTATTGGGCCGGGAACGGTAGATGAAGTCTATAAGCAACTGATAGCAGAAACGGGGATTAGTGAATCATCTAAAGATGATGCAAAGGCGGCGGCAGCTAAAAAGGGCAATCCTATTCAAAGATTGATTAAGTTACTTGGGGATATCTTTATACCAATCTTGCCAGCGATTGTAACTGCTGGTTTACTTATGGGGATTAATAATTTACTCACAATGGAAGATTTATTTGGATCGAAGCCACTTGTTGAACAATTTCCACAATTAGGCGATATCTCAAATATTATTAACGTCATTGCTAGTACAGCTTTCATATTCTTGCCAGCATTGATTGGTTGGAGTAGTATGCGTGTGTTCGGAGGAAGTCAAATACTTGGTTTAGTGTTAGGTTTGATTTTAATGAATCCACAGCTTGTTTCGCAGTATGATATTGCAAAAGGTAACATTCCTACGTGGGATATTTTTGGTTTAGAAATTAAGCAACTAAACTATCAAGGACAAGTGTTGCCGATTTTGCTTGCAGCGTATGTTTTAGCTCAAATTGAAAAATTCTTAAATAAACATATTCACGATTCAATTAAAATGTTAGTTGTTGGTCCAATTGCATTACTAATAACAGGATTCTTAGCCTTTATTGTGATTGGTCCTGTAGCATTATGGCTAGGTACTGGTATTACAAATGGTGTGACGTTCGTCTTTGAACATGCTGGTTGGTTAGGTGGTGCTATTTATGGTTTGTTATACGCACCACTTGTTATTACAGGATTACATCATATGTTCTTGGCTGTTGATTTCCAACTTATGGGTAGTGAGCTCGGTGGAACATACTTATGGCCAATTTTGGCGATATCTAATATTTGTCAGGGGTCAGCAGCGTTCGGCGCTTGGTTTGTTTATAGAAGACGTAAAATGGGCAAAGAACAAGGTTTGGCAATGACTTCTGGTGTTTCAGGTTTCTTAGGGGTGACGGAACCGGCATTATTTGGTGTCAATTTACCATTGAAATATCCGTTTGTCGCAGCGATATCAACATCTTGTGTGTTAGGAGCGATCATTGGTGCAACGCGTGTACTTGGTAGTGTTGGTGTCGGTGGTGTTCCTGCTTTCATCTCAATTAAAAGCGAGTATTGGGGTATCTACCTTGTCTGTACCTTCTTGGCAATTGTGGTTCCGGCAATTCTAACAGTATTTTTGTCAAAATTTAGTAAAGATAAAGCGAAAGAAATGGTAGAAGAATAAGCACGCTAAAGCAATACAACTAAACTCGCTAAAACGACTTAGCGGGTTTTTCTTCTTTAAATAATATAAGTAAAGGTGGTAATTCCATGAGTCAAAGTGATTGGAGAAAGTCAGTAGTTTATCAAATATATCCGAAATCATTTAATGACACGACAGGTAACGGTGAAGGTGATTTGAAAGGAATCATTGAAAAATTAGATTATTTACAGTATTTAGGTGTAGACTACATTTGGTTAACACCAGTGTATGAATCTCCAATGAATGATAATGGTTATGACATTAGTGATTATTATAAAATAAATGAGAAGTTCGGCACGATTGAAGATTTAGAAATACTTGTTGCTGAAGCTCATAAACGTGATTTAAAGGTAATGATGGATATTGTTATCAATCATACTTCTACAGAACACGAATGGTTTAAACAAGCGTACGCTGATAACGATAGTGAATATAGAGATTACTATTTCTTTAAAAGGTCATCTGATGCTCAACCACCAACAAATTGGGAATCGAAGTTTGGAGGGAATGCGTGGAAATACGATGAAAAGACAGATGCATATTATTTACATTTGTTTGATGTAACTCAAGCGGATTTGAACTGGGATAACCCCAAAGTAAGGGGTGCATTATATGATATTATCAATTATTGGATAGACTTCGGTATAGATGGCTTCCGTTTTGATGTTATTAACCTAATTTCAAAAGGGGAATTTAAAAATTCTGAAAAGATTGGTAAAGAATTCTATACAGACGGTCCACATGTACATGAATATTTACATGAAATGAATGAGTGTACTTTTGGAGGTAAAGACTTAATGACTGTGGGTGAAATGTCTTCTACAACAATTGATCATTGTATAAAATATACGTCGCCTGAACGTCAAGAGTTGAATAGCGTGTTCAATTTCCATCATCTCAAAGTGGATTACGTTAATGGCGAAAAGTGGTCAAATGCAAAATTAGACTTTCATAAATTAAAAGATATATTAATGGAATGGCAACTAGGCATTTATGAAGGTGGAGGTTGGAACGCAATTTTTTGGTGTAACCATGATCAACCGCGTGTGGTTTCGCGTTTTGGAAATGATACTAATGAAACTTTACGTAAACAAAGTGCTAAGATGCTGGCAACAGTATTGCATATGATGCAAGGGACACCATATATATATCAGGGGGAAGAAATAGGTATGACGGATCCTGGTTTTGGTAGTATTGACCAGTACAGAGATATAGAATCGTTGAACGCTTATAATAATATGAAGCGAGCTGGTTATGATGAAGATGAAATATTAACAATATTAGGTCAAAAATCTAGAGATAACTCCCGAACACCTGTACAGTGGACAAGCGAGCAAAATGCAGGATTTACAACAGGAACACCTTGGATAGATATTCCTAACAATTTTGAGCAAATCAATGTTGAAGCTGCTATTGAAGATGATCAATCTATTTTACATACTTATAGAGATTTAATTCGTTTGCGTCATGAATACGATATTATAACTTATGGAAGTATTAGACCATTGTACATGGAACACGATGAGTTATTTATATATAAACGACATTATAAAGGTGAAACTTGGTTAGTTGTGGCGAACTTTTCAAAAGAAAGTGTTACTATACCAGAGGACTTAAATGTTGAAGGTCGAGTGATGATGCAACATGGTAATATCTCGGATGGGGTGATAGATGGCTTTGGTGCAATAGTGGTAGCACAATAATTTATAAAAGGGTAGTGAGTGAGCGCATATGACACAAAAAAAGTTTATTACAATATATGAAACTTTACGAGCTGACATCATCGAATCGCGCATATCTTATGGTACACAATTACCGTCAGAATATGAACTGGTAGAAACTTATGATGCGTCACGTGAAACTGTCCGTAAAGCTTTGAATTTATTAGTGAGAGATGGAATGATACAAAAAATTCGTGGTAAAGGTTCGGTTGTAATATATCAAGGGTTAACAGAATTTCCATTCGCAGATTTAACGAGCTTTCGAGAAGTGCAACAAGGATTAGGGTTACAACATGAAACTGAAGTGAAAGTTTTAGAACGAATACATGCAGGAGATGTACCAAGGGTCAAGGAAGCTTTAAATGTTACCCAAAGCACAGTACTATGGCATGTTATTCGTACTAGAAAAATTAATGACAAAGTAAAGATAATTGATGAAGATTATTTAATAGAAGCAATTGTTCCAGGTTTGACCTTGGATATTGTAAAAACGTCTCTATATGCATATGTAGAGAATGTACTAGGGTTGGATATTAGTTATTCAAATAAATCAATAACATTTGAAGCTTTCGGCGAGTTAGAGTATGAGATGTTTGGTGACGTGACGCCGCCTTATACAGCTACTGTACGGGGGATTGTACATCTCAAAGATACTACACAATTCCAATATAATATATCTAGGCATTTAGCTACAGAGTTTAAATTTAAAGATTTCTCAAGACGGCACAAAATATAATGTTTATTTATAAGATGACCGTTTTGTGAATGGTTCTAATAATCTGTTTGTTAAATGAAAAGCTAATGCTTGCATTCAGATAGAAGAATATAGTATGATATATTTTGCCGTGCTAGGTGGGGAGGTAGCGGTTCCCTGTACTCGAAATCCGCTTTACGCGAGACTGAATTCCTTTGCTAAGGGTACGTTTTTGTGAAGTCTGCCCAAAGCACGTAGTGTTTGAAGATCTCGGTCCTATGCAATATGAACCCATGAACCATGTCAGGTCCTGACGGAAGCAGCATTAAGTGGATCATCGTATGTGCCGTAGGGTTGCCGAGGTTTAGCTGTCGACTTTGGTTACGTTTATGATACGTATTCGAAGCGAAGGTGCGCGGTTTTAATTTTAAAAAAACAATAAAATTCAAACATACATATATAATGAGTGACTTCTTTTGATAGCAGTCGCTCTTTTTTTATATTAAAATATAAGCAATGCTTTTAATGTTGTTTTAGTATCCGTACAAATGAAATGTGCTAACTGATGTTATAATGTTTAAAAATAAAACTAAACGTTTTGAGGGGATAGCCATGCAAATATATTTAAGTACTTTAACTGAAAATGATTATGATACAAGTTTAGATGCTATTGAAGCGGCTTTTTCAGATGTGGCAGAATCGAATCACGATGAACAAGAATTAGTGAAAAAATTGAGGAAGGCACCTGAATATAATTATGAACTAGAGGTTGTAGCTAAAAATGATGAAGGTGAAGTCATAGGTCACATCATGTTATCTGAAATTTCGATTGTAAGTGGAGATAACCATTATACCGCTTTAGCGTTAGCGCCATTATCTGTATTAGTAGATTATAGAGGGAAAGGTATAGGAAAAGCGTTGATTCAAGCTGTTGAAGAACGGGCTAAAGCACAAGACTATAGTACGATTATTGTATTGGGAGACCCATCGTATTATGGTAAGTTTGGTTATGAAGAGGCAGAAGATTTTGAGATTTCTAATCCGTTTGATGTGCCATCAAAATGCTTTATGGTTAAATTTTTATGGGATCCATTACTTGAACAACCCAAAGGTGATGTAATTTATTCTGAAGCTTTTAACTAATATTCAAAGTAGAAAATACAATGCTATAATGATTGATGAATGTAATTGGAGGTGCGAAAGTGAATTATCAAGCTTTATATAGAATGTTCCGACCGCAAAGTTTCGATGATGTTGTAGGACAGGAACATGTTACTAAAACGCTGCGCAATGCGATTTCAAAAAGTAAACAATCACATGCTTATATATTTAGCGGACCTAGAGGTACGGGGAAAACAAGTATCGCCAAAGTGTTTGCCAAAGCGATTAATTGTCTTGAACGTACAGATGGAGAACCTTGTAATGAATGTGCAATCTGTAAAGGTATCACTCGTGGTACAAACTCAGACGTTATTGAAATTGATGCAGCTAGTAATAATGGCGTGGATGAAATTAGAAATATTAGAGATAAAGTTAAATATGCACCTAGTGAGTCGAAATTTAAAGTTTATATTATAGATGAAGTTCACATGCTTACGACTGGCGCGTTTAACGCATTGCTTAAAACGTTAGAGGAACCGCCAGCACATGCGATTTTTATATTAGCGACAACAGAACCTCACAAAATTCCGCCTACAATTATCTCTAGAGCACAGAGATTTGATTTTAAAGCAATTAGTCAAAATGAAATCGTAGAGAGATTAAAATTTGTAGCAGAAGAACAACAAATTGATTATGATGAAACGGCATTAGATTTTATAGCGAAAGCTTCTGAAGGTGGTATGCGTGATGCGCTAAGTATTATGGACCAAGCTATTGCTTTTGGTGATGAGCACTTGACCTTAGAAGATGCCTTAAATGTCACGGGTAGTGTAGATGCGAAAGCATTAGATGAATTATTTAGAGAGGTTGTAGAAGGAGATGTAAGAAACGCCTTTGCAACGTACCATAAATTTGTGTCTCAAGGTAAAGAAGTAAATCGTTTGATTAATGATATGATTTATTTTGTTAGAGATACGATTATGAATAAAACTTCTAATGTAGAAACTGAATATGATGCATTAATGCATTTTGAGTTAGATGTACTATATAAAATGATAGATATTATTAACGATACACTTGTATCGATTCGTTTCAGTGTGAATCAAAGCGTGCATTTTGAAGTGTTGTTAGTGAAATTAGCTGAAATGATTAAAGAAACACCTGAACATGTTCAAACAGTTGCTACAACAGGTGTTGCAACAGAGCCTAATAATGATGTGTTGCTACAAAGAATGGAACAACTTGAAAATGAGCTTAAATCAATTAGAGCAAATGGTATAGCAACAAGTACACCACCGCAGCAAACAAAGCGTACTTCTAGCAAAGGTGGACAAGCTAAAAATGCCTTTTCAATGCAACAAATTGCCAAAGTTTTAGATAAAGCGAATAAAGATGATATCAAACAATTGAAAGATCATTGGCAAGAAGTTGTCGATCATGCCAAAAATAATGATATGAAATCTTTAGTTAGCTTGTTACAAAATTCTGAACCGGTTGCGGCTAGTGAGACCCATGTGCTTATCAAGCTTGAAGAAGAGATTCATTGTGAAATTGTTAATAAAGATGATGAAAAAAGAGAGAACATTGAAAATGTCGTTTGTAATATTATAGATAAAACAGTTAAAGTAGTTGGGGTGCCAGCAGATCAATGGATGAGAGTGAGAACAGAATATCTTCAAAATAGAAAAACTGGTTCAACAACAGAAGCGGGAAATGACGAACAAACTACAACTCAAACTCCTGAGGAAGTAGATGTTGTTCAAAAAGCAAAAGACTTATTCGGTGAAAGTACTGTAAATGTTATAGATGAAGAGTGATACATGACAATGTTCAAAAAGGCATGTATAATGAGACAAAAGATAAATCACAACAAAGTGATGTAAAAGTTTTAAGGAGGATATAATTATGCGCGGTGGCGGAAATATGCAACAAATGATGAAACAAATGCAAAAAATGCAAAAGAAAATGGGCGAAGAGCAAGAAAAGCTTAAAGAAGAAAAAGTGCAAGGTACAGCTGGTGGCGGTATGGTAACTGTAACTGTATCAGGTCATAAAGAAGTGCTAGATGTAGAAATTAAAGAAGAAGCAGTAGATCCAGATGACATTGAAATGTTACAAGATTTAGTGATTGCTGCTACAAATGAAGCGATGAATAAAGCAGATGAACTTACACAAGAACGTTTAGGTAAGCACACGCAAGGCTTAAACATTCCTGGAATGTGATCGCATGCACTATCCTGAACCAATCTCGAAACTTATTGACAGTTTCATGAAACTGCCAGGCATTGGACCTAAAACGGCTCAACGTCTGGCGTTTCATGTATTAGATATGAAAGAAGACGATGTTGTTCAATTTGCCAAATCACTTGTAGATGTTAAGAGAGAATTAACTTATTGCAGTGTATGTGGGCATATCACGGAACAAGACCCATGTTATATTTGCCAAGATAAGCAAAGAGACCGATCTGTCATCTGTGTAGTAGAAGACGACAAAGATGTTATTGCAATGGAAAAAATGCGTGAATACAAAGGGTTGTATCATGTATTGCATGGTTCTATATCACCTATGGACGGTATTGGACCTGAAGATATTAATATACCTAGCTTGATTGATCGCTTAAAAGACGAAGAAGTTAAAGAATTGATACTAGCGATGAATCCTAATTTAGAGGGAGAATCGACGGCTATGTATATCTCAAGACTAGTGAAACCGATTGGTGTAACAGTAACGAGATTAGCGCAAGGCCTTTCTGTAGGTGGAGATTTAGAGTATGCAGATGAAGTTACATTATCTAAAGCTATAATGGGAAGAACAGAGATGTAGCAATGCATGAAACGCATAGTAAATAGCGTATAAGGCTATTCCTTTTTGGAGTAGCCTTATTTTTATAAATAAAATTAAAAAAATGTAAAATAAAATAAAGTATGACTATAAGAGGATTTTTGTGGAGACTAGTCCTTTTTTAGCAGTGAAAAACAATGAAAAAGGGACTTTAATCATAAATATTGGATTAAAGTTTGGTTTTTGTTGATGAAAGGAGATTTTTAAAGAGAGTAAGTGTAAATTTTACCGTTGTTAAAAGGTTTTTATGCGTGTATAGTATTTACTTGTCGGACGAAACAAAACGACAAACATACAAACGAAACATAAAAAACAATTTCAAATAAAGTTCTTGACTTTCTAAGTCAAAGAGAGTAAAATTGTTTCTTGTGGTTGAAGAAATGAACATTGAAAACTGAATTGCAATATGTCAACGTTAATTCCGAACACAACATTAAATTGTTGGTTCAAAGCAAGTGCTAGAGATAACACAAATTAGTATTTTATGAGCTAATCAAACATCATAATTCATTTATGGAGAGTTTGATCCTGGCTCAGGATGAACGCTGGCGGCGTGCCTAATACATGCAAGTCGAGCGAACAGATAAGGAGCTTGCTCCTTTGACGTTAGCGGCGGACGGGTGAGTAACACGTGGGTAACCTACCTATAAGACTGGGATAACTTCGGGAAACCGGAGCTAATACCGGATAACATTTGGAACCGCATGGTTCTAAAGTGAAAGATGGTTTTGCTATCACTTATAGATGGACCCGCGCCGTATTAGCTAGTTGGTAAGGTAACGGCTTACCAAGGCGACGATACGTAGCCGACCTGAGAGGGTGATCGGCCACACTGGAACTGAGACACGGTCCAGACTCCTACGGGAGGCAGCAGTAGGGAATCTTCCGCAATGGGCGAAAGCCTGACGGAGCAACGCCGCGTGAGTGATGAAGGGTTTCGGCTCGTAAAACTCTGTTATTAGGGAAGAACAAATGTGTAAGTAACTGTGCACGTCTTGACGGTACCTAATCAGAAAGCCACGGCTAACTACGTGCCAGCAGCCGCGGTAATACGTAGGTGGCAAGCGTTATCCGGAATTATTGGGCGTAAAGCGCGCGTAGGCGGTTTCTTAAGTCTGATGTGAAAGCCCACGGCTCAACCGTGGAGGGTCATTGGAAACTGGGAAACTTGAGTGCAGAAGAGGAAAGTGGAATTCCATGTGTAGCGGTGAAATGCGCAGAGATATGGAGGAACACCAGTGGCGAAGGCGACTTTCTGGTCTGTAACTGACGCTGATGTGCGAAAGCGTGGGGATCAAACAGGATTAGATACCCTGGTAGTCCACGCCGTAAACGATGAGTGCTAAGTGTTAGGGGGTTTCCGCCCCTTAGTGCTGCAGCTAACGCATTAAGCACTCCGCCTGGGGAGTACGACCGCAAGGTTGAAACTCAAAGGAATTGACGGGGACCCGCACAAGCGGTGGAGCATGTGGTTTAATTCGAAGCAACGCGAAGAACCTTACCAAATCTTGACATCCTTTGAAAACTCTAGAGATAGAGCTTTCCCCTTCGGGGGACAAAGTGACAGGTGGTGCATGGTTGTCGTCAGCTCGTGTCGTGAGATGTTGGGTTAAGTCCCGCAACGAGCGCAACCCTTAAGCTTAGTTGCCATCATTAAGTTGGGCACTCTAGGTTGACTGCCGGTGACAAACCGGAGGAAGGTGGGGATGACGTCAAATCATCATGCCCCTTATGATTTGGGCTACACACGTGCTACAATGGACAATACAAAGGGCAGCTAAACCGCGAGGTCATGCAAATCCCATAAAGTTGTTCTCAGTTCGGATTGTAGTCTGCAACTCGACTACATGAAGCTGGAATCGCTAGTAATCGTAGATCAGCATGCTACGGTGAATACGTTCCCGGGTCTTGTACACACCGCCCGTCACACCACGAGAGTTTGTAACACCCGAAGCCGGTGGAGTAACCATTTATGGAGCTAGCCGTCGAAGGTGGGACAAATGATTGGGGTGAAGTCGTAACAAGGTAGCCGTATCGGAAGGTGCGGCTGGATCACCTCCTTTCTAAGGATATATTCGGAAACATCTTCTTACGAAGATGAAATAGGAATAACATTGACATATTGTATTCAGTTTTGAGTGCTCATTGGAGTATTCATTGCATTTTTTGTACATTGAAAACTAGATAAGTAAGTAAAATTTATGATTTTACCAAGCAAAACCGAGTGAATTAGAGTTTTTTAACAAGCTTTGAATTCAAAAAGAAATAATCGCTAGTGTTCGAAAGAACACTCACAGATTAATAACATTTTGGGTTTTCAACCGACTTGTTCGTGTTGAAAGTCAAAAAAGATTAAGTTATTAAGGGCGCACGGTGGATGCCTTGGCACTAGAAGCCGATGAAGGACGTTACTAACGACGATATGCTTTGGGGAGCTGTAAGTAAGCTTTGATCCAGAGATTTCCGAATGGGGAAACCCAGCATGAGTTATGTCATGTTATCGATATGTGAATACATAGCATATCTGAAGGTAGACGCGGAGAACTGAAACATCTTAGTACCCGCAGGAAGAGAAAGAAAAATCGATTCCCTGAGTAGCGGCGAGCGAAACGGGAAGAGCCCAAACCAACGAGCTTGCTTGTTGGGGTTGTAGGACACTCTATACGGAGTTACAAAAGAATAAACTAGACGAATCATCTGGAAAGATGAATCAAAGAAGGTAATAATCCTGTAGTCGAAAGTTTGTTCACTCTTGAGTGGATCCTGAGTACGACGGAACACGAGAAATTCCGTCGGAATCCGGGAGGACCATCTCCCAAGGCTAAATACTCTCTAGTGACCGATAGTGAACCAGTACCGTGAGGGAAAGGTGAAAAGTACCCCGGAAGGGGAGTGAAATAGAACTTGAAACCGTGTGCTTACAAGTAGTCAGAGCCCGTTAATGGGTGATGGCGTGCCTTTTGTAGAATGAACCGGCGAGTTACGATTTGATGCAAGGTTAAGCAGTGA
Organism: Staphylococcus pseudoxylosus; assembly: GCF_044794325.1. NCBI lineage: Bacteria > Bacillati > Bacillota > Bacilli > Caryophanales > Staphylococcaceae > Staphylococcus > Staphylococcus pseudoxylosus. Next base: position 2,602,119 of record NZ_CP085024.1, on the reverse strand, counting down.
ATGTGGAGCCGTAGCGAAAGCGAGTCTGAATAGGGCGTTGAGTATTTGGTCGTAGACCCGAAACCAGGTGATCTACCCATGACCAGGTTGAAGTTCAGGTAACACTGAATGGAGGACCGAACCGACTTACGTTGAAAAGTGAGCGGATGAGTTGTGGGTAGCGGAGAAATTCCAATCGAACCTGGAGATAGCTGGTTCTCTCCGAAATAGCTTTAGGGCTAGCCTCAAGTGATGATTATTGGAGGTAGAGCACTGTTTGGACGAGGGGCCCTTATCGGGTTACCGAATTCAGACAAACTCCGAATGCCAATCAATTTAACTTGGGAGTTAGAACGCGGGTGATAAGGTCCGTGTTCGAAAGGGAAACAGCCCAGACCACCAGCTAAGGTCCCAAAATATATGTTAAGTGGAAAAGGATGTGGCGTTGCCCAGACAACTAGGATGTTGGCTTAGAAGCAGCCATCATTTAAAGAGTGCGTAATAGCTCACTAGTCGAGTGACACTGCGCCGAAAATGTACCGGGGCTAAACATATTACCGAAGCTGTGGATTGTCCGTAAGGACAATGGTAGGAGAGCGTTCTAAGGGCGTTGAAGCATGATCGCAAGGACATGTGGAGCGCTTAGAAGTGAGAATGCCGGTGTGAGTAGCGAAAGACGGGTGAGAATCCCGTCCACCGATTGACTAAGGTTTCCAGAGGAAGGCTCGTCCGCTCTGGGTTAGTCGGGTCCTAAGCTGAGGCCGATAGGCGTAGGCGATGGATAACAGGTTGATATTCCTGTACCACCATTATTCGTTTTAAGCGATGGGGGGACGCAGTAGGATAGGCGAAGCGTACTATTGGATTGTACGTCCAAGCAGTAAGACTGAGTGTTAGGCAAATCCGGCACTCTTAAGGTCAAGCTGTGATGGGGAGAGGAAATTGTTTCCTCGAGTCGTTGATTTCACACTGCCGAGAAAAGCCTCTAGCTAGAATTGTGGTGCCCGTACCGCAAACCGACACAGGTAGTCAAGATGAGAATTCTAAGGTGAGCGAGCGAACTCTCGTTAAGGAACTCGGCAAAATGACCCCGTAACTTCGGGAGAAGGGGTGCTCTTTAGGGTTAACGCCCAGGAGAGCCGCAGTGAATAGGCCCAAGCGACTGTTTATCAAAAACACAGGTCTCTGCTAAACCGTAAGGTGATGTATAGGGGCTGACGCCTGCCCGGTGCTGGAAGGTTAAGAGGAGTGGTTAGCTTCTGCGAAGCTACGAATCGAAGCCCCAGTAAACGGCGGCCGTAACTATAACGGTCCTAAGGTAGCGAAATTCCTTGTCGGGTAAGTTCCGACCCGCACGAAAGGCGTAACGATTTGGGCACTGTCTCAACGAGAGACTCGGTGAAATCATAGTACCTGTGAAGATGCAGGTTACCCGCGACAGGACGGAAAGACCCCGTGGAGCTTTACTGTAGTCTGATATTGAAATTCGGCACAGCTTGTACAGGATAGGTAGGAGCCTGAGATGCGTGAGCGCTAGCTTACGTGGAGGCGTTGGTGGGATACTACCCTCGCTGTGTTGGATTTCTAACCCGCACCATTTATCATGGTGGGAGACAGTGTCAGATGGGCAGTTTGACTGGGGCGGTCGCCTCCTAAAGAGTAACGGAGGCGCTCAAAGGTTTCCTCAGAATGGTTGGAAATCATTCATAGAGTGTAAAGGCATAAGGAAGCTTGACTGCGAGACTTACAAGTCGAGCAGGGTCGAAAGACGGACTTAGTGATCCGGTGGTTCCGCATGGAAGGGCCATCGCTCAACGGATAAAAGCTACCCCGGGGATAACAGGCTTATCTCCCCCAAGAGTTCACATCGACGGGGAGGTTTGGCACCTCGATGTCGGCTCATCGCATCCTGGGGCTGTAGTCGGTCCCAAGGGTTGGGCTGTTCGCCCATTAAAGCGGTACGCGAGCTGGGTTCAGAACGTCGTGAGACAGTTCGGTCCCTATCCGTCGTGGGCGTAGGAAATTTGAGAGGAGCTGTCCTTAGTACGAGAGGACCGGGATGGACATACCTCTGGTGTACCAGTTGTCGTGCCAACGGCATCGCTGGGTAGCTATGTATGGACGGGATAAGTGCTGAAAGCATCTAAGCATGAAGCCCCCCTCAAGATGAGATTTCCCAACTTCGGTTATAAGATCCCTCAAAGATGATGAGGTTAATAGGTTCGAGGTGGAAGCATAGCGATATGTGGAGCTGACGAATACTAATCGATCGAAGACTTAATCAAATTTTAAATGTTTTGTTTTGGTTAAATCATATTTTACTTACTATCTAGTTTTGAATGTATAATTTCATACATTTCATTGTCTGGTGACAATGGCAAAGAGGTCACACCTGTTCCCATGCCGAACACAGAAGTTAAGCTCTTTAGCGCCGATGGTAGTCGGACTTACGTTCCGCAAGAGTAGGACGTTGCCAGGCAATTCCATATTGACCCTTGGGTCGTTTTTTTATGGAAGTTTTACCCAAAAACAAAAAAATAATTTTAATAACTTCTTGACTTTCTAAGTCAAAGAGAGTAAAATTATTTCTTGTGATTGAAGAAATGAACATTGAAAACTGAATTGCAATATGTCAACGTTAATTCCGAACACAACATTAAATTGTTGGTTCAAAACAAGTGTTAGAGATAACACAAATTAGTATTTTATGAGCTAATCAAACATCATAATTCATTTATGGAGAGTTTGATCCTGGCTCAGGATGAACGCTGGCGGCGTGCCTAATACATGCAAGTCGAGCGAACAGATAAGGAGCTTGCTCCTTTGACGTTAGCGGCGGACGGGTGAGTAACACGTGGGTAACCTACCTATAAGACTGGGATAACTTCGGGAAACCGGAGCTAATACCGGATAACATTTGGAACCGCATGGTTCTAAAGTGAAAGATGGTTTTGCTATCACTTATAGATGGACCCGCGCCGTATTAGCTAGTTGGTAAGGTAACGGCTTACCAAGGCGACGATACGTAGCCGACCTGAGAGGGTGATCGGCCACACTGGAACTGAGACACGGTCCAGACTCCTACGGGAGGCAGCAGTAGGGAATCTTCCGCAATGGGCGAAAGCCTGACGGAGCAACGCCGCGTGAGTGATGAAGGGTTTCGGCTCGTAAAACTCTGTTATTAGGGAAGAACAAATGTGTAAGTAACTGTGCACGTCTTGACGGTACCTAATCAGAAAGCCACGGCTAACTACGTGCCAGCAGCCGCGGTAATACGTAGGTGGCAAGCGTTATCCGGAATTATTGGGCGTAAAGCGCGCGTAGGCGGTTTCTTAAGTCTGATGTGAAAGCCCACGGCTCAACCGTGGAGGGTCATTGGAAACTGGGAAACTTGAGTGCAGAAGAGGAAAGTGGAATTCCATGTGTAGCGGTGAAATGCGCAGAGATATGGAGGAACACCAGTGGCGAAGGCGACTTTCTGGTCTGTAACTGACGCTGATGTGCGAAAGCGTGGGGATCAAACAGGATTAGATACCCTGGTAGTCCACGCCGTAAACGATGAGTGCTAAGTGTTAGGGGGTTTCCGCCCCTTAGTGCTGCAGCTAACGCATTAAGCACTCCGCCTGGGGAGTACGACCGCAAGGTTGAAACTCAAAGGAATTGACGGGGACCCGCACAAGCGGTGGAGCATGTGGTTTAATTCGAAGCAACGCGAAGAACCTTACCAAATCTTGACATCCTTTGAAAACTCTAGAGATAGAGCTTTCCCCTTCGGGGGACAAAGTGACAGGTGGTGCATGGTTGTCGTCAGCTCGTGTCGTGAGATGTTGGGTTAAGTCCCGCAACGAGCGCAACCCTTAAGCTTAGTTGCCATCATTAAGTTGGGCACTCTAGGTTGACTGCCGGTGACAAACCGGAGGAAGGTGGGGATGACGTCAAATCATCATGCCCCTTATGATTTGGGCTACACACGTGCTACAATGGACAATACAAAGGGCAGCTAAACCGCGAGGTCATGCAAATCCCATAAAGTTGTTCTCAGTTCGGATTGTAGTCTGCAACTCGACTACATGAAGCTGGAATCGCTAGTAATCGTAGATCAGCATGCTACGGTGAATACGTTCCCGGGTCTTGTACACACCGCCCGTCACACCACGAGAGTTTGTAACACCCGAAGCCGGTGGAGTAACCATTTATGGAGCTAGCCGTCGAAGGTGGGACAAATGATTGGGGTGAAGTCGTAACAAGGTAGCCGTATCGGAAGGTGCGGCTGGATCACCTCCTTTCTAAGGATATATTCGGAAACATCTTCTTACGAAGATGAAATAGGAATAACATTGACATATTGTATTCAGTTTTGAGTGCTCATTGGAGTATTCATTGCATTTTTTGTACATTGAAAACTAGATAAGTAAGTAAAATTTATGATTTTACCAAGCAAAACCGAGTGAATTAGAGTTTTTTAACAAGCTTTGAATTCAAAAAGAAATAATCGCTAGTGTTCGAAAGAACACTCACAGATTAATAACATTTTGGGTTTTCAACCGACTTGTTCGTGTTGAAAGTCAAAAAAGATTAAGTTATTAAGGGCGCACGGTGGATGCCTTGGCACTAGAAGCCGATGAAGGACGTTACTAACGACGATATGCTTTGGGGAGCTGTAAGTAAGCTTTGATCCAGAGATTTCCGAATGGGGAAACCCAGCATGAGTTATGTCATGTTATCGATATGTGAATACATAGCATATCTGAAGGTAGACGCGGAGAACTGAAACATCTTAGTACCCGCAGGAAGAGAAAGAAAAATCGATTCCCTGAGTAGCGGCGAGCGAAACGGGAAGAGCCCAAACCAACGAGCTTGCTTGTTGGGGTTGTAGGACACTCTATACGGAGTTACAAAAGAATAAACTAGACGAATCATCTGGAAAGATGAATCAAAGAAGGTAATAATCCTGTAGTCGAAAGTTTGTTCACTCTTGAGTGGATCCTGAGTACGACGGAACACGAGAAATTCCGTCGGAATCCGGGAGGACCATCTCCCAAGGCTAAATACTCTCTAGTGACCGATAGTGAACCAGTACCGTGAGGGAAAGGTGAAAAGTACCCCGGAAGGGGAGTGAAATAGAACTTGAAACCGTGTGCTTACAAGTAGTCAGAGCCCGTTAATGGGTGATGGCGTGCCTTTTGTAGAATGAACCGGCGAGTTACGATTTGATGCAAGGTTAAGCAGTGAATGTGGAGCCGTAGCGAAAGCGAGTCTGAATAGGGCGTTGAGTATTTGGTCGTAGACCCGAAACCAGGTGATCTACCCATGACCAGGTTGAAGTTCAGGTAACACTGAATGGAGGACCGAACCGACTTACGTTGAAAAGTGAGCGGATGAGTTGTGGGTAGCGGAGAAATTCCAATCGAACCTGGAGATAGCTGGTTCTCTCCGAAATAGCTTTAGGGCTAGCCTCAAGTGATGATTATTGGAGGTAGAGCACTGTTTGGACGAGGGGCCCTTATCGGGTTACCGAATTCAGACAAACTCCGAATGCCAATCAATTTAACTTGGGAGTTAGAACGCGGGTGATAAGGTCCGTGTTCGAAAGGGAAACAGCCCAGACCACCAGCTAAGGTCCCAAAATATATGTTAAGTGGAAAAGGATGTGGCGTTGCCCAGACAACTAGGATGTTGGCTTAGAAGCAGCCATCATTTAAAGAGTGCGTAATAGCTCACTAGTCGAGTGACACTGCGCCGAAAATGTACCGGGGCTAAACATATTACCGAAGCTGTGGATTGTCCGTAAGGACAATGGTAGGAGAGCGTTCTAAGGGCGTTGAAGCATGATCGCAAGGACATGTGGAGCGCTTAGAAGTGAGAATGCCGGTGTGAGTAGCGAAAGACGGGTGAGAATCCCGTCCACCGATTGACTAAGGTTTCCAGAGGAAGGCTCGTCCGCTCTGGGTTAGTCGGGTCCTAAGCTGAGGCCGATAGGCGTAGGCGATGGATAACAGGTTGATATTCCTGTACCACCATTATTCGTTTTAAGCGATGGGGGGACGCAGTAGGATAGGCGAAGCGTACTATTGGATTGTACGTCCAAGCAGTAAGACTGAGTGTTAGGCAAATCCGGCACTCTTAAGGTCAAGCTGTGATGGGGAGAGGAAATTGTTTCCTCGAGTCGTTGATTTCACACTGCCGAGAAAAGCCTCTAGCTAGAATTGTGGTGCCCGTACCGCAAACCGACACAGGTAGTCAAGATGAGAATTCTAAGGTGAGCGAGCGAACTCTCGTTAAGGAACTCGGCAAAATGACCCCGTAACTTCGGGAGAAGGGGTGCTCTTTAGGGTTAACGCCCAGGAGAGCCGCAGTGAATAGGCCCAAGCGACTGTTTATCAAAAACACAGGTCTCTGCTAAACCGTAAGGTGATGTATAGGGGCTGACGCCTGCCCGGTGCTGGAAGGTTAAGAGGAGTGGTTAGCTTCTGCGAAGCTACGAATCGAAGCCCCAGTAAACGGCGGCCGTAACTATAACGGTCCTAAGGTAGCGAAATTCCTTGTCGGGTAAGTTCCGACCCGCACGAAAGGCGTAACGATTTGGGCACTGTCTCAACGAGAGACTCGGTGAAATCATAGTACCTGTGAAGATGCAGGTTACCCGCGACAGGACGGAAAGACCCCGTGGAGCTTTACTGTAGTCTGATATTGAAATTCGGCACAGCTTGTACAGGATAGGTAGGAGCCTGAGATGCGTGAGCGCTAGCTTACGTGGAGGCGTTGGTGGGATACTACCCTCGCTGTGTTGGATTTCTAACCCGCACCATTTATCATGGTGGGAGACAGTGTCAGATGGGCAGTTTGACTGGGGCGGTCGCCTCCTAAAGAGTAACGGAGGCGCTCAAAGGTTTCCTCAGAATGGTTGGAAATCATTCATAGAGTGTAAAGGCATAAGGAAGCTTGACTGCGAGACTTACAAGTCGAGCAGGGTCGAAAGACGGACTTAGTGATCCGGTGGTTCCGCATGGAAGGGCCATCGCTCAACGGATAAAAGCTACCCCGGGGATAACAGGCTTATCTCCCCCAAGAGTTCACATCGACGGGGAGGTTTGGCACCTCGATGTCGGCTCATCGCATCCTGGGGCTGTAGTCGGTCCCAAGGGTTGGGCTGTTCGCCCATTAAAGCGGTACGCGAGCTGGGTTCAGAACGTCGTGAGACAGTTCGGTCCCTATCCGTCGTGGGCGTAGGAAATTTGAGAGGAGCTGTCCTTAGTACGAGAGGACCGGGATGGACATACCTCTGGTGTACCAGTTGTCGTGCCAACGGCATCGCTGGGTAGCTATGTATGGACGGGATAAGTGCTGAAAGCATCTAAGCATGAAGCCCCCCTCAAGATGAGATTTCCCAACTTCGGTTATAAGATCCCTCAAAGATGATGAGGTTAATAGGTTCGAGGTGGAAGCATAGCGATATGTGGAGCTGACGAATACTAATCGATCGAAGACTTAATCAAATTTTAAATGTTTTGTTTTGGTTAAATCATATTTTACTTACTATCTAGTTTTGAATGTATAATTTCATACATTTCATTGTCTGGTGACAATGGCAAAGAGGTCACACCTGTTCCCATGCCGAACACAGAAGTTAAGCTCTTTAGCGCCGATGGTAGTCGGACTTACGTTCCGCAAGAGTAGGACGTTGCCAGGCAATTAAAGACCCAAAAGGGTCTTTTTTTTGTGCGCTAAAGAGCTTAACTTCAACCGAAAGTAATTGTCGATTTCGACGGAGTACATGAGTAAAGCTCATGCATAAGTCCCACTAGTACAATATTAAGAAAGTGGGACTTTAGAAGCTGACGAACTAAACGAGCGACGAAACGAGCTTACGAGTGGTAAGTGAGTAAGAAGAACGTGCAAGTGAGGAAAGATGCGAGCGCTTGTCTTACGGTAAGAAAGGTCTTTAGCGCCGAAGGTAGCAGACTTACGTTCCGCAAGAGTAGGCAAAGCGGAATACATGAGCAAAAGCTCATGTATAAGTCCCACTAGTACAATGAAATATAATCTGATAAGAAGTCACAATTCTATTTTAATAAATTAGAGTCAAAATTAACAAAGTGGGACTTTACAGGCAATTAAAGACCCAAAAGGGTCTTTTTTTATGAGGAAAATCTTAATTTCAACCGGAAATAATTGGAAGTCATTGTCAATTTTCGACAGCGTAGATGGGCAATACGCTATATATAACCACTATTAACTCAATAGAGTAAGCGGTGGTGCTTTAAAAGAAAAATAACCAGATTTATATGAGTTTATGAGTAGTTCTTTAAATATGTTAAAATATAATGAAAATTAAAGTTTGAAAAGTGGGTGTTGTATGTCACTGCCATTACAGAAAAAGTTTAATGAGTTATTAGAAAGAAAACCAATTTCTATGCATGTCCCGGGACATAAAAATGCGACAATAGGTTATATTAATCAACTAAAGTTTGAAATGGATATGACAGAAATAACGGGTTTAGATGATTTACATCATCCTGAAGGTGTTATAGCACAAAGCATGGCCAATGTGAAAAAACATCCTGATTATGATGCATTTTATTTAGTCAATGGGACAACATCAGGTATTTTATCAGTTATACAAGGTTTCTCAAATGTTCAAGGTCGATATGTTATTGCAAGAAATGCACATAAGTCTGTTTTTCATGCTTTAGATTTAGTTCATGAACCATGTCGATTATTGGGTATGGCTATGAGTATAAAAACAAAACAATATTTGGGCCCTCAGCAAAGCACACTGTTCCAACAATTAAATGATACGAAGTTATTAGTTCTTACATACCCAAACTATTATGGGGAATGTTTTGATATTGAAGAGATACTAGACTATACAAAGATTCATCAAATACCTACGTTAATAGACGAAGCACATGGTGCACACTTTGATTTACCAGGTTTCCCAAAGTCTTCGTTGAATTTAGGAGCAGATTATGTTGTGCAGTCATATCATAAAACATTGCCGTCACTAACAATGAGTTCAATAATATTTATTCATAAAAATGCACCGCAGCGTGAAAAGGTCTTGAAATATTTAACGTATTTTCAATCTTCAAGTCCTTCGTATCTTCTCATGAATAGTTTAGAGTTAGCGCATGATTTTTATGAAAATTATAATACTAACTTGTTTTTTGAAAAAAGAGAGAAATGTATTTACGCTATTGAGTCTATAGGCATGCGTGTAGTTGAAGTAAGTGACCCATTGAAGTTGAATATACAATGTACGGGCTATTCAGGTATTGAATTACAACAGTTTTTTGAAAGCAAAGATATTTATGTAGAATTAGCAGATGAATATCAAGTACTATTCGTTTTACCTCTGTGGCATGAAGGTGACCAATATCCATTTGAAGACTTAATCGACAGAGTAAAACAAATAGAAGTAGAAAAAAGGTTCAATAACATAGATTATGATATTCCTGATTATAAAATGTGTGGTTTGTATCAGCCTGGTGAAATAGCAAAAGTTAAAAGTATAGATATCAATGAAGCTGAAAATCAAATTTTAGCAGTGAATCTTGTACCTTATCCACCAGGTATACCAGTAATGCTAAAAGGAGAAATAATAACAGAAAATATGATAAAATTAATGAATTATTGGTGTGAACACCACATAAGAGTAGAAGGAATAAAAAAACATAAAATTGAAATTAAGGATGAATAAAATGTCAGCTTTTATAACTTTTGAAGGCCCTGAAGGTTCAGGGAAAACGACTGTCATACAGCAAGTAGCCAAAAAATTAGAAAATGAATATGAAGTTGTACTTACCAGAGAGCCAGGCGGTGTAAAAACTGGAGAGCAAATTCGTGAAGTATTGCTTGAAGGAGATGATATGGATGATCGAACAGAAGCATTATTATTTGCTGCTTCTAGACGTGAACATCTCGTAGGTAAGGTAATTCCATCATTAGAGAGTGGTAAATTAGTATTATGTGATAGATATATTGATAGTTCTTTAGCATATCAAGGCTATGCTCGGGGAATAGGAATAGAAGAAGTGAAATCTATTAATGAATTTGCTATTAATGGTTTGTATCCGGATATTACGATATATCTTAATGTTAGCGTAGACGTTGGAAGGGAAAGAATCTTGAAAAATCAACGAAATCAAAATCGTTTAGATCAAGAGGATGTGAAATTTCATGAAAAAGTAGTTGAAGGTTATAAAAAAATTATTCATAATGAGTCTGAACGCTTTATGGTAATAGACGCAGATCAGAGTGTAGAAAAAGTTGTTAATGCAACGTATGAATCTATCATGAAATACTTAGAAAAATTATGATATAATACTGGGAAGAGGTGTTTAATATGAAAATGATTATAGCAATCGTACAAGATCAGGATAGTCAAGAACTTTCAGATAAACTTGTAAAACATAACTTTAGAGCAACGAAACTTGCAACAACAGGTGGTTTTTTAAGAGCAGGTAATACAACATTTTTATCTGGTGTTGAAGATGACCGAGTTGATGAAATGCTAAAAGTTATTAATGACACTTGTGGTAATAGAGAGCAACTTGTATCACCTATAACACCAATGGGTGGCAGTGCAGATTCTTATATTCCATATCCGGTTGAAGTAGAGGTTGGAGGAGCAACGGTATTTGTAATGCCAGTTGATGCTTTCCATCAATTTTAGAATCATGGTTGCTATATATAGTGGCCTTTCAAATTACATTTCCACTTAAGATTAAATTGTCATGAACTTAAGTAATGTGATTTGTAAGGTTACTATGTATAAGCAGCCTTTTTATATAAAGGAGTAACTTTATGATGGATGAGTTAGAAAGACTGACAAAAGCGTATCAATCAAGTAAACTGTCGCACGCTTATTTATTTGAGGGTGATGATGGGCAATCCATGCAGCAAGTCGCAATTGATTTCACGAAATTAATCCTATGTGACCAAGACAATCAATGTCAGTTAAAAGTAGAAACATTTAATCATCCAGATTTTATGTATATATCTTCCGAAGAAACTACGATTAAAAAAGACCAAGTAGAACAATTAGTACATCATATGAATCAACTACCTATCGAGGGTGACTATAAAGTATATATTATTGAATCTTTTGAGAAGTTAACCGTTCAAGGTGAAAATAGTATTTTAAAATTTTTAGAAGAACCACCCGATAATACGATAGCTATATTATTAACAACGAAACCAGAACAAATTTTAGATACTATTCATTCTAGATGTCAGCATGTATATTTTAAGCCAATAGATAAGTCTATCTTTATAGAAAGATTAATCGAACGCGAAATTTCGCGTCCTGTAGCAGAAGTGCTAAGTACATATACAACACAAATTGAAACTGCAGTGGCGATAAATGAAGAGGCAGACCTGATGGCGTTGCGTAAAAGTATTATAAAATGGTGCCAGTTGTTGTTAACAAATCGTTCAATGGCGTTGATAGCGATTGTCGATTTATTAAAGCAGGCTAAAAATCGTCGTTTACAGTTAGTTACATTAGCCGCAGTTAATGGTTTCTTTGAAGATGTTATGCATGCTAAGGTAGGAATGGATGATGAGTTCATATATCATGATATGCATGAAGAAGTGAAAGTATTTTCTAAAAAATTAACATATAATCAAATTATTTTGATGTATGATCAAATAACAGAAGCACATAAAAAATTAAACCAAAATGTTAATCCGACATTAGTATTTGAACAGATTGTGATAAAAGGGGTGAGTTAAACATGCAAAATGTAGTAGGAATTGATTTTCAAAAATCAGGGAAAATGGAATACTATTCGCCAAAAAATTTCGATTTAAATGTAGATGATTGGGTGGTAGTTGAGTCTAAAAGAGGATTAGAGATGGGGCGTGTAAAATATGCTCCGTTAGATGTTGCAGATGAAGATGTAACACTACCTTTAAAAGAAATCGTCCGTCATGCAACAGATGAAGATTTAAGTCAATATGAGCAAAATGAAAAAGATGCCGAAGAGGCAATGACATTATGCAAAAATACGATTCAACAGCAGAGTCTAGAAATGAGACTAGTGAATTGTGAATTTACATTAGATAAATCAAAAGTGATTTTTAATTTTACATCGGATGAACGTGTTGATTTTAGAAAATTAGTAAAAGTGCTAGCTCAAAAACTAAAAACACGTATTGAATTAAGACAGATAGGTGTTAGAGATGAAGCGAAATTACTCGGTGGTATCGGACCGTGTGGACGTTCTTTATGCTGTGCTACGTTTTTAGGTGACTTTGAACCAGTATCTATAAAAATGGCAAAAGATCAAAATTTATCTCTTAATCCTACTAAAATTTCAGGAGCTTGCGGTCGTTTAATGTGTTGTCTTAAATATGAAAATGACTATTATGAAGAAGCGCGCGCTCAATTACCTGATGTAGGAGAAGCTATTAAAACGCCAGAAGGTAATGGTAAAGTGATTGGCCTAAACATCTTAGATATTTCTATGCAAGTAAAAGTGGAAGGACTTGAACAGCCACTTGAATATAAAATGGAAGAATTAGAGACATTAAATTAGGAGGCCAAAATAACATTGAATCGTAGCGACATATTTGAAAAATTAGCGAATTTAGAATCAAATATTAATCAAATCAATACGGATATGGTTAATTTGAAAAATCTTACGGTTGAATTAATTGAAGAAAATGTCGCCTTACAAATCGAGAATGAGAATCTAAAAACATTGATAGATAAGGAAGAACAATCTAAAAATGTAGCGCAAGGTAATAAACCCCCTGTTAAACAACCACTTCGCAGTAAAGATAATTTGGCTATGCTTTATAAAGAAGGTTTTCATATTTGTAATGGTGAATTATTTGGGAAACATAGAAAAGGCGATGATTGCTTATTCTGTCTCGAAGTATTAACTGAATAAAAGTTGGTACAGAACAAAATCAATAGTAGTCATATGTAATTGAGGATGAGCAGTAACGGTAGGCTTGATTATTAAGCATCGTTACCTTATCCTCTTTTTTGGAGGTTAGAAAGATGCTTTTAGCAGATGAAAGATTAGATTATTTAACAAAAGAAAACTTAAGCATTATACAAAATGATGAAGTGTTTTCTTTTTCTACAGATGCACTATTACTCGCGCATTTTACAAAAGTTAAAAAGCAAGATACGATTATGGATTTGTGTTCAGGAAATGGAGTTATTCCTCTATTACTTTCAGATAAAGGGCAGCAAAATATAGATGCTATAGAGATTCAGCAACAACTAGTTGATATGGCACAAAGAAGCCTCGCATATAATCAATTAGATGATAGGATCCACATGTATCATATGGATTTAAAGGACGCACATCAACAGTTCAAGCCTTCACAATATAGCCTTGTTACTTGTAATCCACCTTACTTTAAAGTCAATCAACAACATCAACATCAAAAAGATGCGCATAAAATAGCTAGGCATGAGATAATGTGTACATTAGAAGATTGTTGTTTAGCAGCGAGACATTTATTAAAGCAAGGTGGACGTATGGTAATGGTTCATAGGGCGGAACGTCTTATGGATGTCTTAAGTTATATGAGATCATATCAAATTGAGCCTAAAAAACTTTGTTTTGTATACAGTAAACAAGATAAAGTGGCGCAGACAATAGTTGTGGAAGGTAGAAAAGGTGGTAACCAAGGTTTAGACATACAGTCACCATTTTATATTTATAATAATGATGGCACTTACACCGAGGAAATGAGAGAAATATATTATGGATAAGCATTTTATTTATATAGTTAAATGTAAAGATGGTAGTTTATATACGGGTTATGCAAAAGATGTTACACAGCGAGTAGCTAAACATAATAATGGACAAGGTGCTAAATATACGAAAATAAGACGTCCGGTACAACTTGTTTATCAAGAAATGTTCGATACAAAGTCTGAAGCATTGAAACGTGAATATGAAATTAAAACATACACACGTCAACAAAAATTAGAATTAATAAGTGAGGGTTAGGTTATGTCGACATTATATTTAGTAGGAACGCCTATTGGTAACTTGGCGGATATTACATATCGGGCTATTGATACTTTAAAAACCGTAGATTTGATTGCATGTGAAGATACACGAGTGACCAAAAAATTATGCGCACATTATGAAATACAAGCGCCACTTAAATCTTACCATGACCATAATAAAGAACAGCAAACAGATTATCTTATTGAACAATTGCAACAAGGCATTGATATAGCATTAGTATCAGATGCAGGTTTGCCATTAATCAGTGACCCTGGATATGAACTTGTTGTTGCAGCTAGAGAAAACGGTATAAGAGTAGAGACTATACCTGGACCCAATGCAGGTTTAACTGCACTAATGGCAAGTGGGTTACCTTCCTTTACTTATACGTTTTTAGGCTTTTTACCACGAAAAGATAAACAAAAACAATCATATTTGGAACAACGTATGTATGAAAATAGCACATTAATTATTTACGAGTCGCCACATCGTGTAAAAGATACAATTAAAACGATTCAAAAGATTGATAGAGAGCGTAAAGTATCTGTAGGGAGAGAGTTGACAAAAAAATTCGAGCAAATTGTTACTGACTATGTCGGAAATGTGCTAGATCATCTTAATGACGAAAGTATTCCAACTAAAGGTGAGTTTGTAGTACTTATTGAAGGTGCAGAACCAGTCGAAGATACAGCTTGGTTTGAAGATATGTCGCTCAAAGCACACGTTGATTATCATATAAATCAAGGTATGAAACCGAAAGCGGCGATTAAACAGGTAGCAGAATTGCGCCAAATGAGGACAAGTGAAGTTTATGACATCTATCATGAAGTTTAAGTATGTTGTGGTGTATCAAATCGTAGGTTGTTTGATTTATTAATTAATAGATCTAAGTAAAAGGACATACCACAAATTCAAATTTAATCAAGAAAAAAGAGTTGAAAAACTCCCATAACATGCGCGATTTATGGTAATGTAGATAAGATAGAGATTATTAATCATATTTAAATTATAGCAAAATTAAAACTTAAAAATGCTGGATATGACTAGTATGCTATCCAAAGAATTTTTATGATGATTAACATATAAATCGGAATAGAAATACACATCTGCTTCATTGAAAACAAAAATGAATTTAGATATATTTATAGTGTAAGAATCGAGGAGGAACATTGATGGCGAAAGAAACTTTTTATATCACTACACCAATATATTATCCAAGTGGGAATTTACATATCGGTCATGCTTATACAACAACAGCTGGTGATGTAATCGCACGTTATAAAAGAATGCAAGGCTATGATGTTCGTTATTTAACAGGTACGGATGAACATGGGCAAAAAATACAAGAAAAAGCACATAAAGCTGGAAAATCAGAATTAGAATATTTAGATGAAATGATTGCTGGTATTAAAGACTTATGGCAAAAATTAGAAATTTCAAATGATGATTTTATTCGTACTACGGAAGCACGTCATAAAGAAGTCGTGCAACAAATTTTTGAACGTTTATTAGCTCAAAATGATATTTATCTTGGTGAATATGAGGGTTGGTATTCAGTACCGGACGAAACATATTACACAGAAACACAATTAGTTGATCCAGTTTTCGAAAATGGAGAAATTGTTGGAGGTAAAAGTCCAGATTCTGGTCATGAAGTAGAATTGGTTAAAGAAGAAAGTTACTTCTTTAATTTATCTAAATATACAGACCGTTTATTAGAATTTTACGATGAAAACCCTGAATTTATTCAACCGCCTTCACGTAAAAATGAAATGATTAATAATTTTATTAAACCTGGACTTGAAGATTTAGCAGTGTCGCGTACGTCATTTGATTGGGGAATTCATGTTAAATCGAATCCAAAACACGTTGTTTACGTTTGGATTGATGCACTTGTAAACTATATTTCTTCATTAGGTTATCTATCTGATGATGATAGTTTATTTAAAAAATATTGGCCGGCAGATATTCATATAATGGCTAAGGAAATCGTGCGTTTCCACTCTATTATATGGCCAATTTTATTAATGGCATTAGATATACCTTTACCTAAAAAAGTGTTCGCACATGGTTGGATACTTATGAAGGACGGTAAAATGAGTAAATCTAAAGGCAACGTCGTAGACCCTAATGTGCTTATTGATCGTTATGGCTTAGATGCTACACGTTATTACTTAATGCGTGAATTACCATTTGGCTCTGATGGCGTTTTTACTCCTGAAGGGTTTGTGGAACGTACAAATTATGATTTAGCAAATGATTTAGGGAACTTAGTGAATCGTACGATTTCAATGATTAATAAATATTTTGATGGTGAATTACCAGCATATCAAGGCCCTAAACATGAATTAGACAAAGATATGGAGCAAATGGCGCTAGATACTGTGAAGACATTCCATGAAAATATGGATGATTTACAATTTTCAGTAGCACTTTCAACAATATGGAAATTCATTAGTCGTACGAATAAATATATTGATGAAACATCACCATGGGTATTATCTAAAGATGAAGAGCAAAAAGAAATGCTTGGTAATGTCATGGCTCACTTAGTAGAGAATATTCGTATTATTGCAGTGTTACTAAGACCATTCCTTACACATGCACCAAAACAAATCTTTACACAGTTAAATATCAATACACCAGAGCTATTTGAACTTGAAAGTATTGAAACATATGGCGCTTTAACTGAACCGATCATGGTGAGTGATAAACCACAACCTATCTTCCCACGTCTAGATAGCACGGTTGAAATTGACTATATTAAAGAATCAATGCAACCTGAAAAGAGCGAAGAAGAGACAGAAGAAGCAGAAGAAATCCCAGCTAAAGCTCAAATTGACATTAAAGATTTTGACAAAGTAGAAATTAAAGCTGCAACAATTATTGATGCTGAACAAGTGAAGAAATCTGATAAGTTATTGAAAATCCAAGTAGATTTAGATAATGAACAGCGTCAGATTGTTTCAGGAATCGCACAATACTACCAACCTGAAGACATTATAGGGAAGAAGGTTGCCGTTGTAACTAACTTAAAACCTGCTAAATTAATGGGAAGAAAATCAGAAGGTATGATTTTATCAGCTGAAAAAGATGGTGTACTAACACTTGTTAGCTTACCAAGCGCGATTCCAAATGGGTCAGTAATTAAATAATCACAAATTAAGGAGCGGTTAAAAGATGCTAATCGATACACATGTTCATTTAAATGCAGATCAATACGACGAAGATTTAGAAGCGGTTATTGAACGCGCTAAAGAAAATGGTGTGGATCGCATGTTTGTAGTTGGTTTTGATACACCTACAGTTGAGCGTACAATGGAGCTCATTGACCAATATGAATTTATTTACGGTATTATTGGATGGCACCCTGTTGATGCGATTGATTGTACAGAAGAACGATTGGAATGGATTGAAGCACTTGCGGCGCATCCTAAAGTGATTGGCATCGGCGAAACTGGTTTGGATTATCACTGGGATAAATCACCTAAAGATATTCAGCAAGCGTTATTTAGAAAGCAAATAGCCTTAGCAAAACGTGTTAATCTGCCAATTATCATTCATAACAGAGAAGCAACTCAAGATTGTATAGATATTTTGAAAGAAGAGCATGCAGAAGAGATTGGTGGTATTATGCATAGCTTTAGTGCCTCTCCTGAAATTGCAGATGATGTCATTAATAAATTGAACTTCTATGTTTCTTTAGGTGGTCCTGTAACATTTAAAAATGCTAAACAACCTAAAGAAGTTGCAAAGCATGTACCGTTTGATAGATTATTAGTTGAAACAGATGCGCCATTTTTATCGCCACACCCTTATAGAGGTAAGCGTAATGAGCCAGCACGCGTCACACTAGTTGCTGAAGAAATTGCTGAATTACGTGGTGTGAGTTATGAAGAAGTGTGTAAGCAAACAACTGAAAATGCAGAACGATTGTTTAATTTAAAAGCATAAAACATTACAAAAGGTATCGGTCTGAGATAAGGCTTAGTTGATAAAATACAGGCTAAGTAGTCATCATAATTTACGCCGATACCTTTTTTATTTTTATCTAAAATCGAAGTGAGTAATGAAAGGTGTAACAATAAATGAAGGTAAATGAATTTATTGTAGTTGAAGGTAGAGACGATACAGAACGAGTAAAAAGAGCGGTTGAATGTGATACGATTGAGACAAACGGCAGTGCGATCAATCAAGCAACTTTAGAGGTTATTGCACGTGCATTTGAAACTAGAGGTGTCATTGTACTGACTGATCCAGATTTTCCAGGTGATAAAATAAGGAATACGATTCAAAAATATATCCCAGGCGTTAAACATGCCTATATTGACCGCGATAAAGCTAAAAACAAACGTGGGAAAATAGGTGTAGAACATGCTAATGTTGAAGATATAAAAGAAGCATTAATGAATGTAAGTACGCCTTTTGAAGAAGGACACGAATCAATAAGTAAAGACGTGTTGATTGATTTAGGCTTGCTCGTTGGTAAAGATGCACGCAAAAAAAGGGAGCTGTTAGGCCGTAAATTGCATATTGGTCATTCTAATGGGAAACAGTTGTTGAATAAACTAAATGCATTTGGTTATACAGAAGCAGATGTTAGAAATGCATTAAGTGATAATGAGGGAAGTGAAAGTTAAATGGAATATAAAGATATTGCAACACCGACGCGTACCAAAGCATTACTTAATCAATATGGATTTAATTTCAAAAAGAGTTTAGGACAGAATTTTTTAATTGATGTGAATATTATTCATAATATCATTGAAGCAAGTGATATTGATGCGCAAACTGGAGTAATAGAAATTGGGCCTGGTATGGGTTCGTTAACGGAACAATTGGCTAAAAATGCTAAAAAAGTGGTTGCATTTGAAATTGATCAACGTCTAATTCCTGTACTCGAAGATACAATGGGACCATATGGTAATGTGACTGTAATAAATGAAGATATACTTAAAGCAGATATCGCGCATTACGTGGCTGAACATTTTTCTGACTGCAATAAAATAATGGTAGTAGCTAACTTACCATATTACATTACAACACCTATTTTATTAAATTTAATGCAACAATCATTACCAATTGATGGTTATGTAGTTATGATGCAAAAAGAAGTAGGAGAACGTCTCAATGCACAGGTCGGCACAAAAGCGTATGGTTCATTATCAATTGTGGCACAATATTATACAGAAACGAGTAAAGTATTAACTGTACCTAAAGCTGTATTCTTACCACCACCGAACGTAGATTCCATTGTAGTTAAATTAATGAAGCGCGACACACCGATTGTTACTGTAGATGATGAAGATAAATTTTTCAAAATGACAAAAGCAGCGTTTGGTCAAAGACGTAAGACAATTAATAATAACTATCAAAGTTTATTTGTAAACGGCAAAGCTAATAAACAAATGATACTCGATTGGTTAGAAGCAAGTGATATAGACCCGAGAAGACGCGGAGAAACGCTTTCAATAAAAGAATTTGCACATTTATACAATGAATTGAAAAATTTCCCGGAATTAGAATTTTAAATTATTGACAAGTGCGCTTTACCTTGCTAAAATTAATAATTTATTTGACAAAAATCCTCAAAATGTGTTATTATACAACTTGTAGCGAGGTGGAGCAATATGCCAAAATCTATTGGAGACATCAAAAATTCACTTGATTGTCAATTAGGGAACAGAATTGTACTTAAAGCGAATGGTGGACGTAAAAAAACAATTGAACGTAGTGGTGTTTTAAAAGAGACATACCCTTCTGTTTTTATTGTTGAACTAGATCAAGATATTTATAATTTTGAGCGTGTATCCTATACATACACTGATGTTTTAACTGAAAACGTACAAGTTTCTTTTGAAGGTGATAATCATCAAGAAGCAATTGCACACTAAATAAACAAATTTAAATTAAGTTTGGCACATAATGATGTCTTGCTTTTCAATTTAAACTTTAATATGAGAACGAATTTAAATAAAAGGTATGTTGGTGTAATGACGCTAACATATCTTTTTTGTTATATTAATATTATTGCATTTAAGAGTAGGTAATAGTTTTATCTAAAATAAACAATATTGTAAAATAGTAAGTTAAGAGATATGTTTTTTAATTTTAGTCAACGCCATTTAATGGTTTTTTATTAATAAATTAGTAATAGAAAATATTAAGTTTTAAAAAACTAACAACGCAATGTTAACAATATGTTAAAATCATTTTATTACCATATCGAATTGGAAGAGGGTGGGAATATGATATATGAAACGGCACCAGCGAAGATTAATTTAACGTTGGACACACTCTTTAAACGAGATGATGGTTTTCATGAAGTTGAAATGATAATGACGACGATTGATTTGAATGATAGATTGTCATTTGAACTACGTAAAGACAAAAAGATAATTGTTGACGTAGAACAATCCTATGTTCCCTCCGATAACAAAAATTTAGCGTATAAGGCTGCAGAATTAATGAAAAAGACCTATAATTTGAAGCAAGGTATAACTATTACTATAGATAAAAATATTCCTGTCTCAGCTGGTTTGGCAGGCGGGTCTACTGATGCTGCAGCGACAATGAGAGGGATGAATCGATTATATAATTTAAATCGACCGCTTAAAGAACTGTGTGAGTTGGGGATACAGATTGGAACAGATATTCCATTTTGTATTTTAGGAAAAACTGCATTATGTAAAGGTAAAGGTGAAATCATTAAGTTTTTAGATAAGCCACCTTCTGCATGGGTGGTAGTAGCTAAACCTGATTTAGGTATATCTTCACCTGATATATTTAAAAAACTGGATTTAAAACAACCTTATAATGTTCATACTGAAGCATGTAAAGCGGCCTTAATTGCAGAGGATTATGACCTATTATGTGAAAGTCTGTCAAACCGATTGGAACCTGTCTCGGGTAAGATGCATACAGAAATATTGAAAATAAAGGCCAATATGCTAGAGAATGGAGCAGACGGTGCTGTTATGAGTGGTAGTGGTCCTACTGTTTATGGATTAACAAGAAAAGAACGACAAGCAAAGCACGTATACAATGCTGTTAACGGTTGTTGTAATGAAGTGCACATTGTAAGATTATTAGGCTAATTGAGAAGGGATGAATCGAATGCGCTATAAAAGAAGTGAACGAATTGTTTATATGACTCAATATTTAATGAACAATCCGAATAAGTTGATACCGTTAACGTATTTTGTACAAAAATTTAAGCAAGCAAAGTCTTCCATTAGTGAAGATGTTCAAATTATTAAAACAACTTTTCAAAAAGAAAAGCTTGGGACAGTGATTACTACTGCAGGTGCTAGTGGTGGTGTTACTTATAAACCTGAGATGAGCAAAGCAGAAGCGACAGAAGTGATTGATGAAGTGATAGAACATTTACAAGAGAAAGAACGTTTACTACCAGGTGGTTACTTATTTTTATCTGATTTAATGGGTAATCCTACTTTATTGAACCGGGTTGGTAAATTAATCGCAACACTATATATGGATGAAGAGTTAGATGCTATTGTAACAATTGCTACTAAGGGCATCTCACTTGCAAATTCAGTTGCAAATGTACTGAATTTACCTGTAGTAGTTATACGTAAAGATAATAAAGTTACTGAAGGTTCTACAGTTTCTATAAATTACGTATCTGGTTCTTCTAGAAAAATCGAGACCATGGTTTTATCAAAGAGAACATTACCTGAGAATTCCAATGTACTTGTCGTAGATGATTTCATGCGTGCCGGCGGTTCAATAAATGGTGTGATGAATTTGATGAATGAGTTTAAAGCACATGTTAAAGGGGTATCGGTACTAGTAGAATCAAAAGAAGTTAAGCAAAGATTAATTGAAGATTATACTTCCTTAGTTAGATTATCTGATGTAGATGAATACAATCAGGAATTTAAGGTGGAACAAGGCAACAGTTTAACTAAATTTTCTTAAAGGAGCGATTTCGACATCATGAAAGTTATTAATACGGAAAAGGCGCCCGAAGCTTTAGGGCCATACTCGCATGCAACGGAAATAAATGGACTTGTATTCACTTCAGGACAAATTCCATTAAATTTAAAAGGGGAAATTGTCAGTGAAGATGTAAAAGAGCAAACGACACAAGTTCTAGAAAATTTAAAAGTCGTGTTAGACCAAGCTGGATCAGATTTAGATTCAGTAATTAAAGCTACTATTTTCATTGCTGATATGAATGAATTTCAAAATATAAATGAAGTTTATGGCAAATACTTTAATGAACATCAACCAGCGAGAAGTTGCGTTGAAGTGGCGAGATTGCCGAAAGATGTTAAAGTTGAAATCGAATTAATAGCGAAAGTGAAGTAAGGGTTTATAATTTTTAATGAAATTGTTAAGCTTCTAAACAAAGAGATACTAGGGGGGCTCACTACATGAAAGTGACAGATGTAAGACTTAGAAAAATACAAACAGATGGAAGAATGAAAGCGCTCGTTTCAATTACTTTAGATGAATCATTTGTAGTACATGATTTACGAGTGATTGAAGGCAACACAGGTCTATTCGTCGCAATGCCAAGTAAACGTACACCGGACGGTGAATTCCGAGATATCGCGCATCCTATAAATTCTGAAATGAGACAAGAAATACAAGATGCCGTGATGAAAGTGTATGAAGAAACTGATGAGGTCATCCCTGACAGAAATGCGCAGTCATCAGATAATTCTGAAGAAGAAGAAGCTTAAATTAAAATAGTAGAACTAAGTATAATAAAAAAGATTGGATTTCCGCATAAAAGGAAATCCAATCTTTTTTATTTTGCAAAGTCAATTTGAAATAAAAAAATAAAATTAATTGTGAAAGTGTAAAGGTGACAAAAAATATATTATTAATAATTATAAGTAAAATACATTTTTTACTATAGCATAAACCAGAACATTAGAATTATAAAATGGGTGTATACTTATGATAACAACTAAATGAGAATATAGTATTCGTATTATATGTTCGTATATTACGCTAGGTATTGATAATATAAAAGCGGTTACTCAATTGAACAAAGATGACAAATCCATGCTTAGATATTCCTGATATTTTTAATAAAAATATTTCCATTATATAACATTGATGTTTTGAGCCTTGAAAGTGTGACTAGCGTTAAATTATAATAAGTAAGAAGTGTATATTTTAATGGAGGGTTAACATACATGCAAAGACATGCAATAGTACTTGCGGCTGGAAAAGGTACGCGTATGAAATCAAAGAAATACAAAGTACTACATGATGTAGCAGGCAAATCAATGATTGAACACGTCGTTGATAACGTTAAGCAATCTGGCGTAGAACAACTTGTTACAATTGTTGGGCATGGCGCACAAAATGTCAAAGAGACATTGGGCGATGCATCACTTTACAGTTTTCAAGAAGAACAATTAGGCACTGCACATGCTGTTAAGATGGCAAGTGAACATTTGAAAGATAAACAAGGTACAACGTTAGTAGTATGTGGAGACACACCGTTAATCACTGCGGCAACATTGAAATCTATGGTAGAACATCATGAGAATGCAAAAGCGCAGGCCACTGTTTTATCAGCAACAGCAGAAAATCCATACGGTTATGGACGTATCCTGCGCGATTCAGCACAACGATTAACTAAAATTGTTGAGCAAAAAGATGCATCTGAGACAGAGCGACAAATTAATGAAATTAGTTCAGGTATTTTTGCATTTGATAACCAAGTTTTATTTGAAAAATTGGAGTTAGTGAGAAATGAAAATGCGCAAAAAGAATATTATTTGCCTGATGTACTTTCATTAATTTTAGACGATAAAGGTAACGTTGAAATCTATCATACAGATGATTTTGAAGAAATTATGGGTGTTAATGATAGAGTGATGTTGAGTGAAGCTGAAAAAGCTTTTAAGAAACGTATTAATGAACAGCATATGAGAAACGGCGTGACGATTGTTGACCCAGCAACTACATATATAGGTGCTGACGTTATCATAGGAGAAGATACAGTCATTGAACCAGGGGTGAAACTTGCTGGCAACACTGTAATTGGAGAAGATACAATCGTTGGACAATATGCTGAAATAACTAACAGTAAAATAGGATCAAATGTCACAATTAAACAATCCGTTATTAATGAAGCGATTGTTGGCGATCATGCTAATATTGGACCATTTGCACAGCTTCGTCCTGGTGCAGACTTAGGTGAAAAAGTTAAAGTAGGTAATTTTGTGGAAGTTAAACAATCTGTTGTTAAAACAGGTGCTAAATTACCTCACTTAAGTTATATAGGTGATGCTGAAATTGGAGAAAGAACAAATGTAGGTTGCGGTTCAATTACTGTGAACTATGATGGTATCAATAAGTTTAAAACGATTATTGGCAATGATTCATTTATTGGTTGTAATACAAATCTCGTTGCACCAATAACATTAGGAGACCGTTCTTTTATAGCGGCAGGATCCACTATAACGGATAATGTCCCACAAGACAGTTTGGCATTAGCTAGGGCTAGACAAACAACCAAAGAGGGTTATTTGAAAAAATAAAGGCATATATTTAGACAAGCGTGCTTAAACTGTTAAAATCAATGTAATTGTATGAAAGTTAACCAGAGTGTGTGATTATGTTGCTGAACGCTTTAAGTTTTGTTTTGTCTACAAATGAAAACGAATTGAAAGAATTAATTGGAGGACTATAAATGTTAAACAATGAGTATAAGAATTCTGCTTTGAAAATATTTTCTTTAAAGGGTAATGAACCATTAGCCCAAGAAGTTGCAGACCAAGTTGGAATTGAGCTAGGTAAATGTTCGGTAAAACGTTTCAGCGATGGAGAAATTCAAATTAATATAGAAGAAAGTATTCGCGGTTGTGATGTATTTATTATTCAACCAACATCAAATCCGGTCAATTTACATTTAATGGAATTGTTAATCATGATTGATGCTTGTAGACGCGCATCAGCAGCGAATATTAATATAGTTGTTCCATATTATGGCTATGCACGCCAAGATAGAAAAGCGCGTAGTCGTGAACCAATCACAGCAAAACTTGTAGCGAACTTAATTGAAACAGCAGGCGCAGATCGTATGATTGCACTTGATTTACATGCGCCACAAATCCAAGGATTCTTCGATATGCCAATTGACCACTTAATGGGTGTTCCAATCTTAGCAGAATATTTTAATAATCAGACAGATATTGATCTTGAAGAATGTGTTGTTGTTTCACCTGACCACGGTGGGGTAACAAGAGCACGTAAACTTGCAGATATATTGAAAACACCAATTGCCATTATAGATAAACGTCGTCCAAAACCTAATGTTGCTGAAGTGATGAATATTGTAGGTGAAATCGATGGGCGTACAGCCATTATTATAGATGATATTATTGATACTGCTGGTACGATTACTTTAGCTGCACAAGCCTTAAAAGATAAAGGTGCTAAAGATGTTTATGCATGTTGTACACACCCTGTTTTATCGGGTCCTGCAAAAGAACGCATTGAAAATTCAGCGATAAAAGAGCTTGTAGTTACGAATTCAATTCAATTAGATGAAAGTCGTAAACCATCTAACACGAAAGAATTATCTGTAGCAGGTTTACTAGCACAAGCAATTATCCGTGTATATGAACGCGAATCTGTAAGTGTGCTATTTGACTAATTGGTAAAATAGATATATAATTGTTCCGTTCGTGATTTCACGACTTAATAAACACTTGCAAGCAACATGATGTTGATGGGTAAGTGAAGGGGTTCTTATTATGAAATATAAGAACAAAATATGAAAGGTGGAAATAATATGGCTGGATTAAAGTCAATTATTCGTCAAGGTAAACAAACTCGTTCAGACCTTAAAAAATTAAGAAATACTGGTAAAGTACCTGCAATCGTATACGGTTATGGTACTAAAAATACTTCAGTTAAAGTAGATGAAGTAGAATTTATCAAAGTTATCCGTGAAGTTGGACGTAACGGTGTTATCGAATTAGGCGTAGGTTCTAAAACTATTAAAGTAATGGTTTCTGACTACCAATTCGATCCACTTAAAAACCAAATCACTCACATTGATTTCTTAGCTATCAACATGACTGAAGAACGTACTGTTGAAGTACCAGTTCAATTAGTTGGTGAAGCTGTTGGATCTAAAGAAGGCGGCGTTGTTGAACAACCATTATTCAACCTTGAAGTTACTGCTACTCCAGACAATATTCCTGAAGTAATCGAAGTAGATATCACTGAATTAGAGATTAATGATACGCTTTCAGTAGAAGACATCAAAATTTCAGGTGAATTCACTATCGAAAACGAAGTAACTGATTCAGTTGTAACAGTAGTTCCTCCAACAGAGGAACCTACTGAAGAAGAAATCGAAGCAATGGAAGGCGATTCAGAAACTGAAGAACCAGCTGTTGTTGGCGAAGAAAAAGACGATGAAGATGAAAGTGAAGAAAAATAATAAGCTGACACAGCTTGTAATTACTTTACCATCATACGCTGCTTAACTCAGCGTTATCATATCTTATAAAAAGCACCGTGCTTAATACGTTAAGCAGGTGCTTTTTTATGTTATTATAGTGAATGATACGACAAAAAATAATAAGAATAATAAATAATAGAACTCGAATATAAATTAGATAAAGAAAGACAACTATTGGAGGTAACATAATGAAGTGTATTGTAGGTTTAGGCAATATCGGTAAACGCTTTGAACAAACAAAACATAATATTGGATTTGAAGTAATTGACTATATGTTAGAGCAAAATAAGTTTACTTTAGATAAACAGAAGTTTAAAGGTGCTTATACGATAGAACGATTTGCAGGCGAAAAAGTAATGTTTATTGAACCGATGACGATGATGAATTTATCTGGCGAGGCAGTTGGCCCATTAATGAAATACTATGACATAGATATTGATGATTTAGTCGTTTTATATGATGATTTAGACTTACCACAAGGTGAAATCCGTTTAAGACAAAAAGGGAGTGCTGGTGGACATAATGGTATGAAATCTATTATCCAAGTGTTAGGCACAGATCAATTTAAACGTATTAGGATTGGTGTAGACAGACCTTCAAATGGGATGTCTATCGTAGACTATGTACTACAAAAATTCTCAAAACAAGAAATGGAAAAAATGAATAAAGTAATAGAACATTCTGCACGTGCAATTGAAGCCTACATAGAAAGTGATCGGTTTGATCGCGTGATGAATGAATATAATGGTGAAATCAATTGAAATCAATAATTACAGAATATATAAATGAAGATAAACGTTATCAGGAATTAAACGAAGTATTTGGAAAAGAGCAAGTATTGGTTACTGGCTTATCAGGTGCCGCTAAAGCAACGATTATCGCCGAGAAATATTTAAATAGTTCTAAACAATTATTAATTGTAACAAACAATCTGTATCAAGCAGATAAATTAGAAAGTGATTTGACACAGTTTGTTGAAGAACAGGATATTTACAAGTACCCAATGCAAGATATTATGACAGAAGAATTTTCAACACAAAGCCCTCAATTTATGAGTGAACGTGTGCGTACATTAACGGCGCTTGCTCAAGAAAAGAGAGGTTTATTTATTGTTCCACTTAACGGTCTGAAGAAATGGTTGACCCCAGTAGAAATGTGGAAATCACATCAGTTAACTTTAAGTGTGGGAGACGATTTAGATATTGATGACTTCTTAAATAAGTTAGTTAATATGGGATATCGTAGAGAAAGTGTTGTTTCTCATATAGGTGAGTTTTCCTTACGAGGCGGTATTATTGATATATATCCACTAATTGGTAGTCCAGTTAGAATTGAACTTTTTGATACAGAAGTAGATTCAATTCGTGACTTTGATGTAGAAACACAAAGATCAGAGGAAAATGTTGAAGAAGTAAACATCACTACCGCGAGCGATTATATAATTACAGAAAATGTGCTTAAGCATACAAAGCAAAAACTTAAAGAAGCATATGAATATACAAGGCCAAAAATTGATAAATCGGTTCGTAATGAATTAAAAGAAACATATGAAAGTTTTCAGTTGTTCGAATCATCTATGTTTGATCACCAAGTACTACGCCGCCTTGTCGCTTTTATGTATCAACAGCCTACAACAATTATCGATTACTTTAAAGATGACGCCATTGTAGCGGTAGATGAATATAACAGAATTAAAGAAACTGAAACGTCACTTATTTCAGAAGCGGATGAGTTTATGCAAAACTTGATTGAAAGTGGTAAAGGATTTATTGATCAAAGTTTCTTGCAATATGATGCTTTTGAAAACCAGCTAAAATCATATCCAGTGACATATTTCACATTATTCACAGCGACAATGTCTATTGAACTAAACGAAATTATTAAATTTTCATGTAAGCCTGTGCAACAGTTTTATGGACAATATGATATTATGCGTTCAGAATTTCAAAGGTTTATTCAAAATGATTATACGATTGTTGTACTTGCTGAAACAGAAGTCAAAAAAGAACGTATACAATCTATGCTTAATGAAATGCATATACCAACATTTATTGATACGCCTACGCATCGTAATGAAGGTGGGAGTGCAATCATTACTGAAGGTAGTTTATCAGAAGGTTTTGAATTACCATACATGCAACTAGTGGTTGTTACTGAGAGAGAATTATTTAAATCAAAACAAAAGAAAAAACCAAAACAACAAAAAACATTAACAAACGCCGAAAAAATTAAATCTTATCAAGATTTAAAAGTAGGTGATTATATTGTACATGTCCATCACGGTGTAGGTAGATACTTAGGTGTTGAAACATTAGAAGTGGGCGGCGTACATAAAGATTACATTAAACTTCAATATAAAGGAACAGACCAATTATTTGTACCTGTTGACCAAATGGATCAAGTGCAAAAATACGTGGCCTCAGAAGATAAAACACCTAAGTTAAACAAACTTGGTGGTACAGAGTGGAAAAAGACAAAAGCAAAAGTTCAACAAAGTGTTGAAGATATGGCAGACGAATTAATAGAGCTATATAAAGCACGTGAAATGTCTGTTGGATATCAATTTGGTCCAGATACAGCTGAACAAAATGATTTTGAAATTGACTTTCCTTATGAACTTACTCCCGACCAAAGCAAGTCGATTGAAGAGATTAAAAAGGATATGGAAATTGAGCGTCCTATGGATAGATTGCTGTGTGGGGATGTTGGTTACGGTAAGACTGAAGTTGCTGTAAGAGCAGCATTTAAAGCAGTGATGGAAGGTAAACAAGTTGCCTTTTTAGTACCGACAACTATATTAGCACAACAGCACTATGAAACATTAATCGAGCGCATGCAAGACTTCCCAATAGAAGTTCAGCTAATCAGTAGATTTAGAACAGCAAAAGAAATCAAGGAAACTAAAGAAGGTTTGAAATCAGGTTTTGTTGATATCATTGTAGGAACACATAAATTATTGGGGAAAGATATTCATTATAAAGATTTAGGATTGCTCATTGTTGATGAAGAACAACGATTTGGTGTTCGACATAAAGAACGAATCAAATCTTTAAAAAATAATGTAGATGTGCTTACGCTAACAGCTACACCAATCCCGCGTACTTTGCACATGAGTATGCTAGGCGTGCGTGATTTGTCTGTCATTGAAACGCCACCAGAGAACCGTTTCCCAGTGCAAACATACGTATTAGAGCAGAACACTAACTTTATTAAGGAAGCTCTAGAAAGAGAATTATCAAGAGATGGCCAGGTGTTTTATTTATATAATAAAGTGCACTCTATATATGAAAAAAGAGAGCAATTACAAATGCTTATGCCAGATGCCAATATAGGTGTTGCGCATGGACAAATGAATGAAAGAGATTTAGAAGAAACAATGCTGAGTTTTATCAATCATGAATATGACATCATTGTAACTACGACTATTATAGAAACAGGCGTAGATGTTCCAAATGCGAATACATTAATTATAGAAGATGCAGATCGCTTTGGGTTAAGTCAACTTTATCAACTAAGAGGACGTGTAGGTCGTTCAAGTCGTATTGGTTATGCATATTTCTTACATCCTACGAATAAAGTACTGTCGGAAACTGCTGAAGATCGTTTGCAAGCAATCAAAGAATTTACTGAATTAGGTTCAGGTTTCAAAATTGCGATGCGTGATTTAAACATTCGAGGTGCAGGTAATTTATTAGGTAAACAACAACATGGCTTTATAGATTCAGTAGGATTTGACTTATATTCTCAAATGTTAGAAGAAGCAGTAAATGAAAAACGTGGCGTAACAGATGAAAAACAAGATGCTCCAGATGTTGAGATTGAACTTAATATTGATGCATACTTACCAGCAGAGTACATTCAGAATGAGCAAGCTAAAATAGAAATTTATAAGAAATTACGTAAAATTGAGACAGAAGCACAGTTAAGAGATGTTAAAGATGAGTTAATTGACCGATTTAATGATTATCCTGTTGAAGTTGAAAGACTTCTAGAAATGATGGAAATTAAAATACATGCATTGCATGCTGGCGTAACCTTGATTAAGGATATTGGTAAAAAGGTAGAAATTTATTTATCTGAAAAGGGTACGACAGATATTAATGGCGAAACATTATTTAAACAGACGCAACCATTAGGACGCGCAATGAAAGTAGGCGTTCAAGATGGTAAAATGAAAGTGACATTAAATAAAACAAATACTTGGTTTGATAATTTGAAATTCCTAGCAAAATGTTTAGAAGAAAGTATGGTTATCTCTGATGAAAGCTAAGATAGACAAGTCGACTGCTTTTAATGGAGTGGTCGTGCTCACTTTGGCTCTTATAGTTGTCAAAGTATTAAGCGCAATTTACCGTGTACCTTACCAAAATATTTTGGGTGATGAAGGGTTATATGCATATCAGCAAGTTTATCCGATTGTAGCGTTAGGCGTTATTTTAACGATGAATGCGATACCTAGTGCAGTTACCCAGATATTTGGTTCAGAAGGAAATTTAAAACAGTACATTCATGTGATGATGCGCATACAACTCATAAGCACAGTCTTTTTCTTGATTCTGCTACTTTGTGCGAAGTGGGTTGCATTGTTAATGGGGGATATTAATCTGACGCCTATGCTTAGAGCAGCAAGTTTTAGCTTCTTGTTTATCGGTGTTTTGGGTGTGTTTAGAGGTTATTATCAAGCGCAGAGGAGTATGAATGTGCCAGCTATTTCCCAGGTAATCGAGCAATTTGTACGTGTGGGTATTATCATTGTGTCGATTATTTTATTTATGACACAGCAATGGTCACTTTATGCTGCGGGAACATTAGCAATTATTGGTTCGGCGTTTGGGTTTTTAGCATCGAGTCTCTTCCTTGGAATGTGTAAACCATTTAAACATTCACAAAATAAGACGTATGAATCAGCGCAAAAACCATTTGCAGAATGGCGGAAACTCGTCATAGCTATACTTGTCTTTGCGGTAAGTCAACTTATTGTTATTGTTTGGCAAATGGTCGATAGTTTTACAGTACTTCACATGTTGCAAAGTACAGGTTTGAATTTTCAACAAGCGGCTTCTCAAAAAGGTGTCTATGACCGTGGTGCATCATTTATTCAAATGGGATTAATCGTCACAACAACGTTTTGCTTTGTACTAATCCCTTTACTAACGGATGCAATAAAAGTTGAGAATAAGGTGCTTACCAATAGATATGCTAACGCTTCTATTAAAATTACAATTTTGTTTAGTGTTTCAGCAGGTATTGGTTTAATTAATTTAATTCCTATGATGAATAGCGTATTTTTTAAAAATGATAGCCAAACGTTAACGCTAGCTGTATATATGTTAACTGTTATTTGTGTATCACTCATTATGATGGATATTGCTCTATTACAAGTGAAAAATAAAGTGCGTCCTGTATTATTGGCATTTAGCGTGGGTGTAGTAAGTAAAACGATACTAAATATAGTATTGATACCGCAATTATTAATGTTGGGTGGTAGTATAAGTACCGTAATATCACTCATTTTATTTGCCATTGTATTACACAAACATGTATTAAAATATTATCTTTTCCAAAGTATGCGTAAATATGTGATGAAGTTAATTGTTACAATGCTTATCCTTTCATTAGCAGTTCAAATTACAATGTGGTTGATACCTGAACATGGACGGATAATTGGTTTAATAGAATTATTAATCGCAGCAGGTGTTGGTGCCATTGTGATTGTTGTTGCTATTGTACACACCAACTTGTTAAGTTATAGAGAATTAAAGCATTTACCATTTGGAGATAAGTTATACCATATGAAGAGGGGGAAAAGATAATGACAGGGAAGATAACAATTGTTGGATTAGGCAACTACGGCATCGATGATTTGCCATTAGGCATATACAAATTTTTGAAAACTAAGCCTATAACATATACAAGAACTTTAGAGCATCCAGTAATACAAGCTCTCACTGACGAAGGTATGCAATTCCAAAGTTTTGATCATGTTTATGAAGAAAATCAAGCGTTTGATGACGTCTATCAAACTATTGTGACGCAATTAATTGAAGCAGCTCAAGAAGATGATATCGTGTATACAGTACCTGGACATCCTCGCGTAGCTGAAACGACAACTGTAAAATTAGAGACATATGCACAACAACATGACGACATACAAGTTGAAATATTAGGCGGTAAAAGCTTTATAGATGATGTGTTTGAAGCGGTGAAAGTAGACCCTAATGATGGTTTTACTTTGCTTGATGCTACGTCGCTTACAAGTCAGCAATTAAACATACGTACACACACCCTAATAACGCAAGTGTATAGTCCCATGACAGCTGGAGATTTAAAAGTGACATTGATGGAGCGATATGATGATGAACAGCTCGTTTATATTGTAGACGGTGCTAGTAGTGGTGGAGCAAATGTTATTGAAACACCTTTGTTTGAATTAGACCATCACGCTATGAAATTCAATAATGTAACAAGTGTATTTATTAAAAAAGTTGATGACGAAGCAACATACTATAGTGATTTTTATTACGCGACAAGTATTATTGATCAACTGGTTGATGATGAAAATGGTTGTCCATGGGATAAAGTACAAACACACAACACATTAAAAAGGTATTTATTAGAAGAATCATTTGAGCTCTTTGAAGCCATAGATAATGAAGATGATTGGCATATTATAGAAGAACTAGGTGATATACTATTACAAGTACTCTTGCATACAAGTATTGGTAAAAAAGAAGGCTTTTTTGATATAAATGAAGTAGTACAAACCTTAACAAGTAAGATGATACACAGGCATCCACATATATTTGGTGAAGCACAAGCAGAGTCAGAAGAAGATTTAAAACATATATGGGCAAATGCCAAAGCTGAAGAAGGTAAAGTGCAACGTGTGAAATTTGAAAAAGTGTTTGCAGAGCATTTTATGAAGTTGTATGATATAACCAAAAATATGTCGTTAGACGAAGCTGCTTTAAAACAATTTTTAGAGCGAGGAGGAGATAAATCATGAGACTTGATAAATATCTTAAAGTATCAAGATTGGTGAAACGTCGCACATTAGCAAAAGAGATAAGCGATCAAGGAAGAATTACAGTGAATGGTACAGTTGCTAAAGCTGGTACAGACGTTAAAGTTACAGACGAACTTGTAATTCGTTTTGGTCAAAAAATTATAACTATAAATGTGACAGGTTTAAGCGAACATGCAACGAAAGAAAATGCTAAAGGCATGTATGAAATTGTAAAAGAAGAAAAAATTGGTGAATCATAATAACAGAGGAGGTGACAAGCATTGAGTAAAAAAGTAGAAAACATAGGTAATACATTTACTTCTTCAGAAAACAAGAAGAAACAGAAACAAAAGATGAGAAGACGCGTAGTCCGTAGACGTATTACTCTATTTGGTGGTATCTTACTCGCTATTATCATTGTTTTATGTATAATGCTTGTCACTCAAAAGCAAAGTAATCAAGAAGATGCTGTAGAACGTCAACAAAAAGAACAAAAATATCAAAAACAACAAGATGAAGAACTCGCATTAAAAGAACAACTTAATAATCTTAATGATAAAAGTTATATAGAGAAAGTAGCGAGAGACGATTATTATTTAAGTAATGATGGTGAAGTGATTTTCAAGTTGCCAGGAGACAAGTCTGAATCCAAATCGAAATCATCGAAAGAGGATAAATAACGAAAAAAATTTTTTTGCATCATAATACCATTGTTAATTTATGCAAACAGGCATATAATAAGATTAAAATCGAAACAAATCGGGAGGATTTATTTACAATATGTCAATCGAAGTAGGAAACAAGCTTAAAGGTAAAGTCACTGGGATTAAAAAGTTTGGCGCTTTTGTCGAACTTCCAGAAGGAAAGAGTGGCTTAGTTCACATAAGTGAAGTTGCAGATAATTACGTGGAAAATGTAGAAGACCACTTATCTGTTGGAGATGAAGTTGAAGTTAAAGTGCTTTCAATTGCTGACGATGGAAAAATTAGCCTATCTATAAAAAAAGCAAAAGATCGTCCGCGTAGACCGCAAAGTAAACCTAATCACAAACAATCTCAACCAAAAGGTGAAGACTTTGAAAAGAAATTAACAAATTTCTTGAAAGATAGTGAAGATAAATTAACTTCCATCAAACGTCAAACAGAATCTAGACGTGGCGGAAAAGGCGCAAGACGCTAAAAATATATAATGAGACTGTTCCGCAAATACCTAACTTGATTCATTGAGGACAAAGTGAAATCATTTATTCCAATATTAAGTTTGATCGTAACAATCTAAGACTGTTTTCTTACTTGAGGAAACAGTCTCTTTTTTGTTAAAAATTAGCGCACTTTCATTTTATGCCAAGGTGTCTAATGAATGTCTACAAGTAAGGAGGTGGTTTGCATGGAAGTGAATACTGAAGGTTGGTCCTCGGATAAGCACATCGTATTGGCTGTATCTACCGGTATAGACAGTATGGTGTTGTTGCACCAACTTATTACAAACTTGCAAGATACATACGCCCGATTAACCTGTTTGCATGTGAATCATAATATTAGATCGATTGCCAATGAAGAAGAATTATTCCTCAAGCAATATTGTATTGACCATAACATTGCATTACATGTTAAACAATTGGATTTATCTAACATTGTTAAAAAAGGTAACAGTATTGAGAATGAGGCTAGACTTGAACGTTATCGTTGGTTTGATTTAATGATGAAGGATTTAAATGCAGATGTACTACTTACAGCTCATCATCAAGATGATCAATTAGAAACCATTTTTTACAGGTTAATGACAGGCCGTTCTACTAGAAGTAGTCTGGGGATGTCTTATTTAACAACGCGAGGTTGTTACGATTTATGTAAACCACTTTTGACAGCGACTAAAGTAGAAATCAGAAATTATCAGCATGCTTACGATGTTCCTTTTTATGAAGATGCAACTAATGCAGAAAATCATTATGTAAGAAATGACATTCGAAACCGCATCTTACCTGAAATAGAGCAAAATAAACACTTAGAGACCAAGCAGTTATTAAAACTAAAAGAATGGCATGACGAACAACGATTAGTTATTGAGAGCGAGGCTACCGCTTTTATAGAAAGTGCTGTTGAAGTTAATAACGCTCAATATCGTTTTTGTAGAAAACAATTTTTACAACTGCGACATAGCGTGAAAATGACCGTATTAGATAAACTACTTGCTAGTCTACCAATGCACGATGCTTTAACAGAAAAAACATATAATCAATGGTTTCAAATCATGGAGGAAAATATAGCGCAATCTACATTATATACAACAGATAAATGGATAATTTACATCGCTTATGATAAATTTATAATAATGGCAAATGATGATGTGAAACTTTCTCCGGCTAAGATGAATCAATCAGGGACTTACAACTATAGTCACTATAGTATTGACATTAATAACGATCTTCCTGCATTTGAATTTCCACTAGTAGTTCGTACAAGAAACGATGGTGATAAATTTGAACTAAATGGAATGAAAGGGCATAAAAAGGTTAGCAGATTGCTGATTGATAATAAAATTGAGCAACAAGAACGTGACCAAATGCCAATCATAGTTAATGCTGATAATGAAATTATTGCTGTTGGGACATTATTTTTAAAAAGTAAATACAAAGACTTAATTTGTATACGAAATATGGGAGAGGAATGAAAAAAATGAGAGATGATTTAAAGGAAGTATTGTTATCAGAGGAAGATATTCATCAAATATGTAAAGATTTAGGTGAACAAATTACAGCAGCATACAAAGGGAAACCGCTTGTTTGTATCGGCATACTAAAAGGGTCAGTAATGTTTATGGCAGACCTAATTAAATATATTGATACACATTTAGCGATAGATTTTATGGATGTTTCAAGTTACCACGGAGGGACAGAATCTACAGGAGAGGTTCAAATCTTAAAAGATTTAAGTTCTTCAATTGAAAATAAAGACATCTTGATTATAGAAGATATCTTAGAAACTGGAACAACTTTAAAATCGATTACTCAATTACTAGAATCTCGTCGTGTAAATTCGCTTGAAATCGTAACATTGCTTGATAAACCTAACCGTCGTAAAGCCAATATCGAAGCTAAATATGTTGGCAAGAAAATTCCTGATGAATTTGTGGTTGGCTATGGTTTGGACTACGCTGAAAACTATAGAAATCTACCATATATCGGAACACTTAAACCAGAAATTTATTCGAAATAAGCAATACAATTTATCCAAATAGAAAATTATTATATAATGTAAATCTAAGTCGTTTTATGTGAGTAAATACAGTAGAATTTAATTAGATAAACTCTTGTAAGTATTGTATACATAAATTTATGGTGGCTTGTTAATGTGTAATACATTTTAAATATAATTAAAAGTAAAGAAATAAAAATTAAGATAAAGCGTCCGAAATTGTAAACATAGTACAAAAGTTGAAATACTAGCCTTGAACTTATGCATTATGTTACAATTTTTGTTAGTTTTATTATTGAAGTAGGAGGAAACGACGCATGCAGAAAGCCTTTCGTAACGTGCTAGTTATCGCAATCATTGGCGTTATTATTTTTGGTCTGTTTTCATTTTTAAATGGAAATGGGAATATGCCAAAACAACTTACATATAACCAATTTGTGAAACAGCTAGAAAAAGGTGATTTGAAATCACTTGAAATACAGCCTGAACAAAATGTATATATGGTAAGTGGTAAAACAAAAAATGATGAAGACTATTCTTCAACAATTTTATATAACAACGATAAAGAGCTTGAAAAAATAACAAATGCAGCACAAAAACAAGATGGATTAAAATTTACAGTTAAAGAAGAAGAAAAACAAAGTGTTTTTGTAAGTATATTAACAACATTAATTCCTGTATTAATTATTGCGTTATTATTTATTTTCTTCCTAAGCCAAGCACAAGGTGGCGGCGGCGGTGGCGGTCGTATGATGAACTTCGGTAAATCCAAAGCGAAAATGTACGACAGTCAGAAGAAACGTGTACGCTTCTCAGATGTAGCTGGTGCAGATGAGGAAAAACAAGAATTAATTGAAATTGTCGATTTCTTAAAAGACAATAAACAATTTAAACAAATGGGCTCAAGAATACCTAAAGGTGTCCTATTAGTAGGTCCTCCTGGTACAGGTAAAACATTACTTGCACGTGCAGTTGCTGGTGAAGCTGGTACACCATTCTTCTCAATCAGTGGTTCTGACTTCGTTGAGATGTTTGTTGGTGTCGGTGCAAGCCGTGTACGTGATTTATTTGAAAATGCTAAGAAAAATGCACCTTGTATCATTTTCATTGATGAAATTGATGCAGTTGGACGTCAACGTGGTGCTGGTGTCGGCGGTGGCCACGATGAACGTGAACAAACATTGAACCAATTATTAGTTGAAATGGATGGATTTGGTGAAAACGAAGGTATCATTATGATAGCTGCTACTAACCGTCCTGACATTTTAGACCCAGCATTATTACGTCCTGGTCGTTTTGATAGACAAATTCAAGTAGGTCGTCCAGATGTTAAGGGTCGTGAAGCGATATTACATGTGCATGCTAAGAATAAACCACTTGATGAAACAGTTGATTTGAAAGCAGTTTCACAAAGAACTCCAGGTTTCTCAGGTGCCGATTTAGAAAACTTATTAAATGAAGCATCACTTGTTGCTGTACGTGAAGGTAAGAAGAAAATCGATATGCGTGATATAGAAGAAGCAACTGACCGCGTTATTGCAGGTCCTGCTAAGAAATCTCGTGTTATTTCTGATAAAGAACGTAACATTGTAGCACACCACGAAGCGGGGCATACGATTATAGGTATGGTACTTGATGAAGCTGAAGTGGTTCACAAAGTTACCATTGTCCCTCGTGGTCAAGCCGGTGGTTACGCAATGATGTTACCAAAACAAGATCGTTTCTTAATGACGGAACCAGAATTACTAGATAAAATTTGTGGTTTACTCGGTGGACGTGTTTCAGAAGATATTAACTTTAACGAAGTATCTACTGGTGCATCTAATGACTTTGAACGCGCAACGCAAATTGCACGTCAAATGGTTACTGAGTATGGTATGAGTAAAAAACTTGGTACGGTTCAATTCTCAAGTAGTAGTAATGGACAAGTGTTCTTAGGTAAAGACATGCAAGGAGATCCAGAATATTCAGGGCAAATTGCTTACGAAATTGATAAAGAAGTACAACGTATTATTAAAGAACAATATGAGCGTTGTAAAGATATCTTGCTAGAACACAAATCTCAGTTGAATTTAATCGCTGAATCATTACTGACTGAAGAGACGTTAGTTGCTGAACAGATACGTTCATTATTCTATGACGGCGTATTACCTGAAGTTGATTACGATGGCGCAAAAGTTGTCGAAAATGAAGACAGTGATTTTGAAAAAGGTAAGTACGGAAAATCATACGATGAAGTTCGTAAAGAGCAATCAGAAAAAGATAACGATGATGAACAAGAGCAAGAAGATAAAGACACAGAAGAGACAGGTCATGAACAATCACCAAATATTGATAAACCAAGCAATCCAAGTGATCCTAATGACCCAAGCAATCGAAACTAAGAAATTAAACCAAGACTTCTTTCTGCTATCAATATGAATAGTAGAAAGAAGTCTTTTGTTTATAGTTTAAAGACCCATCTAAGCAATCGTTATTTAAAGGCAAATGTGTAGTCAAACAAATAGTTAGTAATTTTCACCAAGAAATATTAAAATAAGTTGCGTTAATAGAAGGGAAATCGACAAAATAAGCCGATATATGACAAAATTTAATTAAAATTAAAGGAGCAATCTTAAAAATGACTAATGATTATATAGTTAAAGCTTTAGCTTTTGGAGGACAGATTCGTGCATACAGCGCTTTGACAACTGAAAGTGTTCAAGAAGCGCAAACAAGACATTATACTTGGCCAACTGCATCAGCTGCGTTGGGTCGTACAATGACAGCAACATTAATGATGGGTGCTATGTTGAAAGGTGAACAAAAATTAACAGTAACTGTAGATGGTCAAGGGCCAATAGGTAAAATTATTGCTGATGCTGATGCGAAAGGAAATATAAGAGGTTATGTTACTAACCCTCAAACACATTTCCCGTTAAATGAAAGTGGTAAATTAGATGTTAGTAGAGCGGTTGGAACTAATGGGTCATTAACTGTAGTTAAAGACGTAGGACTAAAAGATTATTTCTCAGGTTCAAGCCCAATCGTTTCAGGTGAGTTAGGTGACGATTTCACATACTATTTTGCTAAAAGTGAACAAGTTCCTTCATCGGTAGGTCTTGGTGTACTCGTTAACCCTGATAATTCAATTAAAGCGTCAGGTGGATTTTTAATCCAAGTAATGCCAGGTGCAGAAGACGAAACGATTAATCAATTAGAAAATGCCATTAATAGTATGACTCCAGTATCTAAACTAATTGATCAGGGTTTATCACCAGAAGAACTTTTATTTGAAATTCTTGGTGAAGACAATGTACAAATACTAGAAAATCTTCCGGCGCAATTTGAATGTAATTGTGGGCACGATAAATTCTTAAATGCTATTAAAGGCTTAGGAGAGGCAGAAATACAAAATATGATCGATGTAGATCATGGTGCAGAAGCAGAATGTCATTTTTGTAGAAGTAAGTACACGTATTCAGAAGAAGAATTACAGGAATTATTAGAAAATATTAAGTAAAAAAGGTAATATTGATATTGTAATACCTTGGAATTTAAATAAATAATGTTTTATTGTTGTATTTACAGAAAAATCTGATAAAATAAAAGTATATCCGAGAAAAAAAGTAGGGTTTAAAAACTTTTTAACGAAAAGGAGCAATACTTATGTCAAATAAACCAGTAGACAATATCGTACAAGTGATTGGAAACACACCTGTAGTTAAATTAAACAACGTTGTAGAGGAAGGCGCTGCAGACGTTTATGTAAAACTTGAATATCAAAATCCAGGCGGTTCTGTAAAAGACCGTATCGCGTTAGCTATGATTGAAGAAGCTGAAAAAGAAGGCAAAATTAAGCCTGGCGATACAATCGTTGAACCAACAAGCGGAAATACTGGTATCGGCTTAGCATTTGTTTGTGCAGCTAAAGGCTATAAAGCTGTATTTACAATGCCTGAAACGATGAGCCAAGAACGTCGTAACTTATTAAAAGCATACGGCGCAGAGTTAGTATTAACACCTGGTTCAGAAGCTATGAAAGGTGCAATCAAGAAAGCTAAAGAATTGAAAGAAGAGTTTGGTTACTTTGAACCACAACAATTCGAAAATCCAGCTAACCCTCGTGTACACGAATTAACAACTGGACCAGAATTAGTTGAACAATTTGAAGGTAAAACAATTGACTCATTCTTAGCTGGTGTCGGCACTGGTGGAACATTAAGTGGCGCAGGCAAAGTGTTAAAAGAGCAGTACCCAGATATCAATCTTGTAGCAATTGAACCAGAGGACTCTCCGGTATTAAGTGGTGGAGAACCTGGTCCTCATAAACTACAAGGTTTAGGTGCAGGATTTATTCCAGATACTTTAGATGAAAATATCTACGATGAAATTATTCAAGTAGGTAACGAAACAGCTATGGAAATGGCACGTAAAGTTGCTAAAGAAGAAGGTATCTTATGTGGTATTTCTTCAGGTGCAGCGATTCATGCAGCCATTGAAAAGGCTAAAAACCTAGGTGCAGGTAAAACAGTTGTTACTGTATTACCAAGTAATGGTGAACGTTACTTATCAACACCATTATTCGCATTTGACGATTAATCATTGAAGCATATTGATAACCGGTCACATAATTATGTGTGCCGGTTTTTTAATGTGGTGATTGAATTAAACACTTCACTTTAAATATAGGTTTATTTTGAATTATTAAAATTTGCAGGTCATTCAAGTACTTGTTACTGAAAAAAATAAAAAATAACGTTATTATAGAAATATGATAATAATTTGATAGGAAAATCATTTTAGATGTGAAAGGAAGCAAAATGATTATGACGCATACAAAAATTATGGGAATATTAAATGTTACACCGGATTCATTTTCTGATGGTGGGAAATATAATACAGTTGAAAAGGCTGCTGAACGCGCAGAGAAAATGATAGAAGAGGGCGTTGATATCATAGATATTGGTGGCGTATCTACGAGACCAGGTTATGAAGAAGTGAGCGTTGAAGAAGAACTTGATCGTGTCGTACCTGTGGTAGAAGCTTTGACTCGTTTAGGTATTCAATTATCAGTTGATACATATAGAAGTGAAGTAGCAGAAGCGGCCATGAAATTAGGTGTTACGATGATCAATGACCAATGGGCTGGCCACCATGATCCGCGTATATTTGAAATTGTTGCGAAATATGAAGGTGAAATTGTGTTAATGCACAACGGAGATGGGCATAGAGAAGAATCAGTTGTGGATGAAATGTTGTTGTATCTTTTAAAACAAGCAAATAAAGCTGAAATGGCGGGGATACCACAACATAAAGTGTGGATTGATCCAGGTATTGGTTTTGCCAAAACAAGAGACGAGGAAAAGGAAGTTATGTCTCGATTAGATGAACTCGTAGCAACGGGGTACCCGGTACTGTTAGCAACAAGCAGAAAAAGAT
Source organism: Staphylococcus pseudoxylosus (assembly GCF_044794325.1). Lineage (NCBI taxonomy): Bacteria > Bacillati > Bacillota > Bacilli > Caryophanales > Staphylococcaceae > Staphylococcus > Staphylococcus pseudoxylosus. Next base: position 2,560,074 of record NZ_CP085024.1, on the reverse strand, counting down.
TTATTAAGGAAATGATTGGTGTAGACACAACTCCAACTGAACGAGATGAAGCAACTGCTGGAACAACAGCATATGGTATTACTAAAGGTATTAAGGGTGTAAGAGTGCATAACGTTGCATTAAACGCTCGGATAGCACAAAGTATGGATTACTTAAAGGAGAATGATAATGCGCGACACAATATTTCTTAATGGTATGAGATTTTATAGTTATCATGGCGCGTTACCAGCCGAAAATGAGATTGGACAAATATTTATTGTTGATGTCACGATGAAAGTTGATCTTAGCATAGCGGGTGAAACTGACAAAGTTACAGATACTGTGCATTATGGAGAAGTATTTGAAGAAGTGAAAGCGATTATGGAAGGTGAACCAGTAAATTTATTAGAGCATCTGGCTGAACGTATTGCAAAACGTATAAATTCACACTATAATCGTGTAGTGGAAACGAAAGTCAGAATCACTAAAGAAAATCCACCTATACCTGGACATTATAATGGAGTAGGTGTTGAAATAGTGAGGGAGAATCACTAATGATATATGCGTATTTAGGATTAGGTAGTAATGTTGGAGAAAGAGAAACACAACTTGATGAAGCAGTGCGCATTTTAAATAACAAAAATGGTATTGAAGTCACGAAAGTTTCGCCAATATATGAAACAGAGCCAGTAGGTTATGTAAATCAGCCACAATTTTTAAATCAATGTATTGAAATTCATACAGTATTGAAGCCAAAAGATTTGTTAAAGGTATGTATGGAAACAGAACAACAATTGAATCGCGTTAGAGATGTACGTTGGGGCCCAAGAACTTTAGATGTAGATATTTTATTGTATGGAAATCAAATTATTGAAAAAGAAGATTTGATTGTTCCACATCCAAGAATGTTAGAACGTTCATTTGTTCTGATTCCATTAAATGATATAGCATCTGATTTTATTGAACCGCATTCTAATCAAAAAATTGGTGATATAGTGATGACAGACGATTCAGTGAAAAAGTATAAAGATTGAAAAGCATAAAGGAGAGAAAGTTATGTCAGAAGAAATGAACGACCAAATGCAGGTTCGCCGCCAAAAATTACAAGAATTATACGATTTAGGAATTGATCCATTTGGACAAAAATTCGACCGTAGTTCAATGGCTAGCCCATTGCACGCAGATTGGGATCAATTTTCTAAAGAAGAATTACAAGAAAAAGAAGAAGAAAGCCGTGTAAGTATAGCTGGACGTTTAATGACAAAACGTGGTAAAGGTAAAGCAGGATTTGCCCATGTTCAAGATTTAAGTGGCCAAATACAGATTTATGTTAGAAAAGATCAAGTAGGCGATGAACAATTTGAGATTTGGAATTCTTCAGATTTAGGTGACATCGTTGGTGTTGAAGGTGTTATGTTTAAAACGAACACAGGTGAACTTTCGGTTAAAGCAAAATCGTTCACGCTTTTAACAAAAGCATTACGTCCGTTACCAGATAAATTCCATGGCTTACAAGATATTGAACAACGTTATCGTCAACGTTATCTTGACTTAATTACAAACCAAGATAGTACTAAGACATTTATTAACCGCAGTAAAATCTTACAAGAGATGCGTAACTATTTAAATTCTCAAGGATTCTTAGAGGTAGAAACACCAATGATGCATCAAATAGCGGGTGGCGCTGCAGCACGTCCATTTGTTACACACCATAATGCATTAGATGCTACATTATATATGAGAATTGCAATTGAATTACATTTGAAACGTCTTATTGTCGGTGGCTTAGAAAAAGTATATGAAATTGGTCGCGTGTTTAGAAATGAAGGTGTGTCTACAAGACATAACCCAGAATTTACAATGATTGAATTATATGAAGCGTACGCGGACTATCACGACATCATGGATATTACTGAAAACATGATTAGACACATTTCAGAAAAAGTATTAGGTACTGCTAAAGTATCATATGGTGAAGAAACAATTGATTTAGAATCTAACTGGAAACGAATCCATATGGCTGACGCTGTTAAAGAAGCAACAGGTGTAGATTTCTTTAACATCCAAAGTGATGATGAAGCTAAAACAGCCGCTAAAGAACATGGTGTAGAAATCACAAGTAATATGAAATACGGTCATATCTTAAATGAATTCTTTGAACAAAAAGTTGAAGAAACATTAATTCAACCTACATTTGTTTATGGGCACCCAATAGAGATTTCTCCTTTAGCTAAGAAAAATCCAGAGGACCCTAGGTTTACAGACCGCTTTGAATTATTCATTGTAGGTAGAGAACATGGTAATGCATTTACAGAATTAAACGATCCTATTGATCAAAGAGCAAGATTTGAAGCTCAATTAGTAGAAAAAGAACAAGGGAACGATGAAGCTCACGAAATGGATGAAGACTTTATTGAAGCACTAGAATATGGTATGCCTCCAACAGGTGGTTTAGGTATAGGTATTGATAGACTAGTGATGTTACTTACTGATTCAGCATCAATTCGTGACGTATTATTATTCCCATATATGAGACAGAAGTAAAAATAACAAATTATATATTTGGATATGCTAGTTCAAAACTTAACGAATATCATGTTTTGTCATTATGACAAAACATGATATTCGTTTTTTATTGGAAAAAGAAGCGGTTGATATATGGAGGAAGTATGTAAAAGTCCATTTCAAACACAATTTTAATAATTAAATTAAGTAATAAGAAACGATTATGCATAAATATGCTATAAAGATATAAAAATATACTATAAAAGGTATGGTAAATGCTGTTTTCATATGGTAAGATTATTCAAGTCGAGTTAAGCAAGTGAGCGAAACATGACATCGAAAATACTATATTAAGTCTTTTGAGAAAAAGTTAAAAAACAGTTGACTCGAATGAAAAAACGTAGTATTATATAAAAGTCGTCAAAAACGATGATTACATAAGCGAATAACTTAAGTAAATGTTGTTTAAAGATTTCTTGAAGATAGTGTAAAATTGGCTATTGCAATCGATTGATAAACAATGTATCATTAATGGAGTAAGTTATTTTGTCTGGTGACAATGGCAAAGAGGTCACACCTGTTCCCATGCCGAACACAGAAGTTAAGCTCTTTAGCGCCGATGGTAGTCGGACTTACGTTCCGCAAGAGTAGGACGTTGCCAGGCTTTATAATAGATTTCCATGTGGAGGATTAGCTCAGCTGGGAGAGCATCTGCCTTACAAGCAGAGGGTCGGCGGTTCGAACCCGTCATCCTCCACCATTTCAAATGAATAGCCGGCCTAGCTCAACTGGTAGAGCAACTGACTTGTAATCAGTAGGTTGGGGGTTCAAGTCCTCTGGCCGGCACCATTTCATGAGCCATTAGCTCAGTTGGTAGAGCATCTGACTTTTAATCAGAGGGTCAGTGGTTCGAGCCCACTATGGCTCATAAAGTTTCATTTTGCAGAAGTAGTTCAGCGGTAGAATACGACCTTGCCAAGGTCGGGGTCGCGGGTTCGAATCCCGTCTTCTGCTCCATTATTTTTGCCGGGGTGGCGGAACTGGCAGACGCACAGGACTTAAAATCCTGCGGTGAGAGATCACCGTACCGGTTCGATTCCGGTCCTCGGCACCATCATTTTAATAATGCGCCCGTAGCTCAACTGGATAGAGTACTTGACTACGAATCAAGAGGTTACAGGTTCGACCCCTGTCGGGCGCACCATTTTTAAAATGTTTAAATTAATACGGGAAGTAGCTCAGCTTGGTAGAGCACTTGGTTTGGGACCAAGGGGTCGCAGGTTCGAATCCTGTCTTCCCGACTCTTTTAAAATTATATATGGGGGCTTAGCTCAGATGGGAGAGCGCCTGCTTTGCACGCAGGAGGTCAGCGGTTCGATCCCGCTAGTCTCCACCATATTTATTATTGATTGAAGAAATGAACATTGAAAACTGAATTGCAATATGTCAACGTTAATTCCGAACGCAACATTAAATTGTTGGTTCAAAACAAGTGTTAGAGATAACACAAATTAGTATTTTATGAGCTAATCAAACATCATAATTCATTTATGGAGAGTTTGATCCTGGCTCAGGATGAACGCTGGCGGCGTGCCTAATACATGCAAGTCGAGCGAACAGATAAGGAGCTTGCTCCTTTGACGTTAGCGGCGGACGGGTGAGTAACACGTGGGTAACCTACCTATAAGACTGGGATAACTTCGGGAAACCGGAGCTAATACCGGATAACATTTGGAACCGCATGGTTCTAAAGTGAAAGATGGTTTTGCTATCACTTATAGATGGACCCGCGCCGTATTAGCTAGTTGGTAAGGTAACGGCTTACCAAGGCGACGATACGTAGCCGACCTGAGAGGGTGATCGGCCACACTGGAACTGAGACACGGTCCAGACTCCTACGGGAGGCAGCAGTAGGGAATCTTCCGCAATGGGCGAAAGCCTGACGGAGCAACGCCGCGTGAGTGATGAAGGGTTTCGGCTCGTAAAACTCTGTTATTAGGGAAGAACAAATGTGTAAGTAACTGTGCACGTCTTGACGGTACCTAATCAGAAAGCCACGGCTAACTACGTGCCAGCAGCCGCGGTAATACGTAGGTGGCAAGCGTTATCCGGAATTATTGGGCGTAAAGCGCGCGTAGGCGGTTTCTTAAGTCTGATGTGAAAGCCCACGGCTCAACCGTGGAGGGTCATTGGAAACTGGGAAACTTGAGTGCAGAAGAGGAAAGTGGAATTCCATGTGTAGCGGTGAAATGCGCAGAGATATGGAGGAACACCAGTGGCGAAGGCGACTTTCTGGTCTGTAACTGACGCTGATGTGCGAAAGCGTGGGGATCAAACAGGATTAGATACCCTGGTAGTCCACGCCGTAAACGATGAGTGCTAAGTGTTAGGGGGTTTCCGCCCCTTAGTGCTGCAGCTAACGCATTAAGCACTCCGCCTGGGGAGTACGACCGCAAGGTTGAAACTCAAAGGAATTGACGGGGACCCGCACAAGCGGTGGAGCATGTGGTTTAATTCGAAGCAACGCGAAGAACCTTACCAAATCTTGACATCCTTTGAAAACTCTAGAGATAGAGCTTTCCCCTTCGGGGGACAAAGTGACAGGTGGTGCATGGTTGTCGTCAGCTCGTGTCGTGAGATGTTGGGTTAAGTCCCGCAACGAGCGCAACCCTTAAGCTTAGTTGCCATCATTAAGTTGGGCACTCTAGGTTGACTGCCGGTGACAAACCGGAGGAAGGTGGGGATGACGTCAAATCATCATGCCCCTTATGATTTGGGCTACACACGTGCTACAATGGACAATACAAAGGGCAGCTAAACCGCGAGGTCATGCAAATCCCATAAAGTTGTTCTCAGTTCGGATTGTAGTCTGCAACTCGACTACATGAAGCTGGAATCGCTAGTAATCGTAGATCAGCATGCTACGGTGAATACGTTCCCGGGTCTTGTACACACCGCCCGTCACACCACGAGAGTTTGTAACACCCGAAGCCGGTGGAGTAACCATTTATGGAGCTAGCCGTCGAAGGTGGGACAAATGATTGGGGTGAAGTCGTAACAAGGTAGCCGTATCGGAAGGTGCGGCTGGATCACCTCCTTTCTAAGGATATATTCGGAAACATCTTCTTACGAAGATGAAATAGGAATAACATTGACATATTGTATTCAGTTTTGAGTGCTCATTGGAGTATTCATTGCATTTTTTGTACATTGAAAACTAGATAAGTAAGTAAAATTTATGATTTTACCAAGCAAAACCGAGTGAATTAGAGTTTTTAACAAGCTTTGAATTCAAAAAGAAATAATCGCTAGTGTTCGAAAGAACACTCACAGATTAATAACATTTTGGGTTTTCAACCGACTTGTTCGTGTTGAAAGTCAAAAAAGATTAAGTTATTAAGGGCGCACGGTGGATGCCTTGGCACTAGAAGCCGATGAAGGACGTTACTAACGACGATATGCTTTGGGGAGCTGTAAGTAAGCTTTGATCCAGAGATTTCCGAATGGGGAAACCCAGCATGAGTTATGTCATGTTATCGATATGTGAATACATAGCATATCTGAAGGTAGACGCGGAGAACTGAAACATCTTAGTACCCGCAGGAAGAGAAAGAAAAATCGATTCCCTGAGTAGCGGCGAGCGAAACGGGAAGAGCCCAAACCAACGAGCTTGCTTGTTGGGGTTGTAGGACACTCTATACGGAGTTACAAAAGAATAAACTAGACGAATCATCTGGAAAGATGAATCAAAGAAGGTAATAATCCTGTAGTCGAAAGTTTGTTCACTCTTGAGTGGATCCTGAGTACGACGGAACACGAGAAATTCCGTCGGAATCCGGGAGGACCATCTCCCAAGGCTAAATACTCTCTAGTGACCGATAGTGAACCAGTACCGTGAGGGAAAGGTGAAAAGTACCCCGGAAGGGGAGTGAAATAGAACTTGAAACCGTGTGCTTACAAGTAGTCAGAGCCCGTTAATGGGTGATGGCGTGCCTTTTGTAGAATGAACCGGCGAGTTACGATTTGATGCAAGGTTAAGCAGTGAATGTGGAGCCGTAGCGAAAGCGAGTCTGAATAGGGCGTTGAGTATTTGGTCGTAGACCCGAAACCAGGTGATCTACCCATGACCAGGTTGAAGTTCAGGTAACACTGAATGGAGGACCGAACCGACTTACGTTGAAAAGTGAGCGGATGAGTTGTGGGTAGCGGAGAAATTCCAATCGAACCTGGAGATAGCTGGTTCTCTCCGAAATAGCTTTAGGGCTAGCCTCAAGTGATGATTATTGGAGGTAGAGCACTGTTTGGACGAGGGGCCCTTATCGGGTTACCGAATTCAGACAAACTCCGAATGCCAATCAATTTAACTTGGGAGTTAGAACGCGGGTGATAAGGTCCGTGTTCGAAAGGGAAACAGCCCAGACCACCAGCTAAGGTCCCAAAATATATGTTAAGTGGAAAAGGATGTGGCGTTGCCCAGACAACTAGGATGTTGGCTTAGAAGCAGCCATCATTTAAAGAGTGCGTAATAGCTCACTAGTCGAGTGACACTGCGCCGAAAATGTACCGGGGCTAAACATATTACCGAAGCTGTGGATTGTCCGTAAGGACAATGGTAGGAGAGCGTTCTAAGGGCGTTGAAGCATGATCGCAAGGACATGTGGAGCGCTTAGAAGTGAGAATGCCGGTGTGAGTAGCGAAAGACGGGTGAGAATCCCGTCCACCGATTGACTAAGGTTTCCAGAGGAAGGCTCGTCCGCTCTGGGTTAGTCGGGTCCTAAGCTGAGGCCGATAGGCGTAGGCGATGGATAACAGGTTGATATTCCTGTACCACCATTATTCGTTTTAAGCGATGGGGGGACGCAGTAGGATAGGCGAAGCGTACTATTGGATTGTACGTCCAAGCAGTAAGACTGAGTGTTAGGCAAATCCGGCACTCTTAAGGTCAAGCTGTGATGGGGAGAGGAAATTGTTTCCTCGAGTCGTTGATTTCACACTGCCGAGAAAAGCCTCTAGCTAGAATTGTGGTGCCCGTACCGCAAACCGACACAGGTAGTCAAGATGAGAATTCTAAGGTGAGCGAGCGAACTCTCGTTAAGGAACTCGGCAAAATGACCCCGTAACTTCGGGAGAAGGGGTGCTCTTTAGGGTTAACGCCCAGGAGAGCCGCAGTGAATAGGCCCAAGCGACTGTTTATCAAAAACACAGGTCTCTGCTAAACCGTAAGGTGATGTATAGGGGCTGACGCCTGCCCGGTGCTGGAAGGTTAAGAGGAGTGGTTAGCTTCTGCGAAGCTACGAATCGAAGCCCCAGTAAACGGCGGCCGTAACTATAACGGTCCTAAGGTAGCGAAATTCCTTGTCGGGTAAGTTCCGACCCGCACGAAAGGCGTAACGATTTGGGCACTGTCTCAACGAGAGACTCGGTGAAATCATAGTACCTGTGAAGATGCAGGTTACCCGCGACAGGACGGAAAGACCCCGTGGAGCTTTACTGTAGTCTGATATTGAAATTCGGCACAGCTTGTACAGGATAGGTAGGAGCCTGAGATGCGTGAGCGCTAGCTTACGTGGAGGCGTTGGTGGGATACTACCCTCGCTGTGTTGGATTTCTAACCCGCACCATTTATCATGGTGGGAGACAGTGTCAGATGGGCAGTTTGACTGGGGCGGTCGCCTCCTAAAGAGTAACGGAGGCGCTCAAAGGTTTCCTCAGAATGGTTGGAAATCATTCATAGAGTGTAAAGGCATAAGGAAGCTTGACTGCGAGACTTACAAGTCGAGCAGGGTCGAAAGACGGACTTAGTGATCCGGTGGTTCCGCATGGAAGGGCCATCGCTCAACGGATAAAAGCTACCCCGGGGATAACAGGCTTATCTCCCCCAAGAGTTCACATCGACGGGGAGGTTTGGCACCTCGATGTCGGCTCATCGCATCCTGGGGCTGTAGTCGGTCCCAAGGGTTGGGCTGTTCGCCCATTAAAGCGGTACGCGAGCTGGGTTCAGAACGTCGTGAGACAGTTCGGTCCCTATCCGTCGTGGGCGTAGGAAATTTGAGAGGAGCTGTCCTTAGTACGAGAGGACCGGGATGGACATACCTCTGGTGTACCAGTTGTCGTGCCAACGGCATCGCTGGGTAGCTATGTATGGACGGGATAAGTGCTGAAAGCATCTAAGCATGAAGCCCCCCTCAAGATGAGATTTCCCAACTTCGGTTATAAGATCCCTCAAAGATGATGAGGTTAATAGGTTCGAGGTGGAAGCATAGCGATATGTGGAGCTGACGAATACTAATCGATCGAAGACTTAATCAAATTTTAAATGTTTTGTTTTGGTTAAATCATATTTTACTTACTATCTAGTTTTGAATGTATAATTTCATACATTTCATTGTCTGGTGACAATGGCAAAGAGGTCACACCTGTTCCCATGCCGAACACAGAAGTTAAGCTCTTTAGCGCCGATGGTAGTCGGACTTACGTTCCGCAAGAGTAGGACGTTGCCAGGCAATTCCATATTGACCCTTGGGTCGTTTTTTTATGGAAGTTTTACCCAAAAACAAAAAAATAATTTTAATAACTTCTTGACTTTCTAAGTCAAAGAGAGTAAAATTATTTCTTGTGATTGAAGAAATGAACATTGAAAACTGAATTGCAATATGTCAACGTTAATTCCGAACACAACATTAAATTGTTGGTTCAAAACAAGTGTTAGAGATAACACAAATTAGTATTTTATGAGCTAATCAAACATCATAATTCATTTATGGAGAGTTTGATCCTGGCTCAGGATGAACGCTGGCGGCGTGCCTAATACATGCAAGTCGAGCGAACAGATAAGGAGCTTGCTCCTTTGACGTTAGCGGCGGACGGGTGAGTAACACGTGGGTAACCTACCTATAAGACTGGGATAACTTCGGGAAACCGGAGCTAATACCGGATAACATTTGGAACCGCATGGTTCTAAAGTGAAAGATGGTTTTGCTATCACTTATAGATGGACCCGCGCCGTATTAGCTAGTTGGTAAGGTAACGGCTTACCAAGGCGACGATACGTAGCCGACCTGAGAGGGTGATCGGCCACACTGGAACTGAGACACGGTCCAGACTCCTACGGGAGGCAGCAGTAGGGAATCTTCCGCAATGGGCGAAAGCCTGACGGAGCAACGCCGCGTGAGTGATGAAGGGTTTCGGCTCGTAAAACTCTGTTATTAGGGAAGAACAAATGTGTAAGTAACTGTGCACGTCTTGACGGTACCTAATCAGAAAGCCACGGCTAACTACGTGCCAGCAGCCGCGGTAATACGTAGGTGGCAAGCGTTATCCGGAATTATTGGGCGTAAAGCGCGCGTAGGCGGTTTCTTAAGTCTGATGTGAAAGCCCACGGCTCAACCGTGGAGGGTCATTGGAAACTGGGAAACTTGAGTGCAGAAGAGGAAAGTGGAATTCCATGTGTAGCGGTGAAATGCGCAGAGATATGGAGGAACACCAGTGGCGAAGGCGACTTTCTGGTCTGTAACTGACGCTGATGTGCGAAAGCGTGGGGATCAAACAGGATTAGATACCCTGGTAGTCCACGCCGTAAACGATGAGTGCTAAGTGTTAGGGGGTTTCCGCCCCTTAGTGCTGCAGCTAACGCATTAAGCACTCCGCCTGGGGAGTACGACCGCAAGGTTGAAACTCAAAGGAATTGACGGGGACCCGCACAAGCGGTGGAGCATGTGGTTTAATTCGAAGCAACGCGAAGAACCTTACCAAATCTTGACATCCTTTGAAAACTCTAGAGATAGAGCTTTCCCCTTCGGGGGACAAAGTGACAGGTGGTGCATGGTTGTCGTCAGCTCGTGTCGTGAGATGTTGGGTTAAGTCCCGCAACGAGCGCAACCCTTAAGCTTAGTTGCCATCATTAAGTTGGGCACTCTAGGTTGACTGCCGGTGACAAACCGGAGGAAGGTGGGGATGACGTCAAATCATCATGCCCCTTATGATTTGGGCTACACACGTGCTACAATGGACAATACAAAGGGCAGCTAAACCGCGAGGTCATGCAAATCCCATAAAGTTGTTCTCAGTTCGGATTGTAGTCTGCAACTCGACTACATGAAGCTGGAATCGCTAGTAATCGTAGATCAGCATGCTACGGTGAATACGTTCCCGGGTCTTGTACACACCGCCCGTCACACCACGAGAGTTTGTAACACCCGAAGCCGGTGGAGTAACCATTTATGGAGCTAGCCGTCGAAGGTGGGACAAATGATTGGGGTGAAGTCGTAACAAGGTAGCCGTATCGGAAGGTGCGGCTGGATCACCTCCTTTCTAAGGATATATTCGGAAACATCTTCTTACGAAGATGAAATAGGAATAACATTGACATATTGTATTCAGTTTTGAATGCTCATTGGAGTATTCAAAAAGAATGGGCCTATAGCTCAGCTGGTTAGAGCGCACGCCTGATAAGCGTGAGGTCGGTGGTTCGAGTCCACTTAGGCCCACCATTTTTTTGTACATTGAAAACTAGATAAGTAAGTAAAATTTATGATTTTACCAAGCAAAACCGAGTGAATTAGAGTTTTTTAACAAGCTTTGAATTCAAAAAGAAATAATCGCTAGTGTTCGAAAGAACACTCACAGATTAATAACATTTTGGGTTTTCAACCGACTTGTTCGTGTTGAAAGTCAAAAAAGATTAAGTTATTAAGGGCGCACGGTGGATGCCTTGGCACTAGAAGCCGATGAAGGACGTTACTAACGACGATATGCTTTGGGGAGCTGTAAGTAAGCTTTGATCCAGAGATTTCCGAATGGGGAAACCCAGCATGAGTTATGTCATGTTATCGATATGTGAATACATAGCATATCTGAAGGTAGACGCGGAGAACTGAAACATCTTAGTACCCGCAGGAAGAGAAAGAAAAATCGATTCCCTGAGTAGCGGCGAGCGAAACGGGAAGAGCCCAAACCAACGAGCTTGCTTGTTGGGGTTGTAGGACACTCTATACGGAGTTACAAAAGAATAAACTAGACGAATCATCTGGAAAGATGAATCAAAGAAGGTAATAATCCTGTAGTCGAAAGTTTGTTCACTCTTGAGTGGATCCTGAGTACGACGGAACACGAGAAATTCCGTCGGAATCCGGGAGGACCATCTCCCAAGGCTAAATACTCTCTAGTGACCGATAGTGAACCAGTACCGTGAGGGAAAGGTGAAAAGTACCCCGGAAGGGGAGTGAAATAGAACTTGAAACCGTGTGCTTACAAGTAGTCAGAGCCCGTTAATGGGTGATGGCGTGCCTTTTGTAGAATGAACCGGCGAGTTACGATTTGATGCAAGGTTAAGCAGTGAATGTGGAGCCGTAGCGAAAGCGAGTCTGAATAGGGCGTTGAGTATTTGGTCGTAGACCCGAAACCAGGTGATCTACCCATGACCAGGTTGAAGTTCAGGTAACACTGAATGGAGGACCGAACCGACTTACGTTGAAAAGTGAGCGGATGAGTTGTGGGTAGCGGAGAAATTCCAATCGAACCTGGAGATAGCTGGTTCTCTCCGAAATAGCTTTAGGGCTAGCCTCAAGTGATGATTATTGGAGGTAGAGCACTGTTTGGACGAGGGGCCCTTATCGGGTTACCGAATTCAGACAAACTCCGAATGCCAATCAATTTAACTTGGGAGTTAGAACGCGGGTGATAAGGTCCGTGTTCGAAAGGGAAACAGCCCAGACCACCAGCTAAGGTCCCAAAATATATGTTAAGTGGAAAAGGATGTGGCGTTGCCCAGACAACTAGGATGTTGGCTTAGAAGCAGCCATCATTTAAAGAGTGCGTAATAGCTCACTAGTCGAGTGACACTGCGCCGAAAATGTACCGGGGCTAAACATATTACCGAAGCTGTGGATTGTCCGTAAGGACAATGGTAGGAGAGCGTTCTAAGGGCGTTGAAGCATGATCGCAAGGACATGTGGAGCGCTTAGAAGTGAGAATGCCGGTGTGAGTAGCGAAAGACGGGTGAGAATCCCGTCCACCGATTGACTAAGGTTTCCAGAGGAAGGCTCGTCCGCTCTGGGTTAGTCGGGTCCTAAGCTGAGGCCGATAGGCGTAGGCGATGGATAACAGGTTGATATTCCTGTACCACCATTATTCGTTTTAAGCGATGGGGGGACGCAGTAGGATAGGCGAAGCGTACTATTGGATTGTACGTCCAAGCAGTAAGACTGAGTGTTAGGCAAATCCGGCACTCTTAAGGTCAAGCTGTGATGGGGAGAGGAAATTGTTTCCTCGAGTCGTTGATTTCACACTGCCGAGAAAAGCCTCTAGCTAGAATTGTGGTGCCCGTACCGCAAACCGACACAGGTAGTCAAGATGAGAATTCTAAGGTGAGCGAGCGAACTCTCGTTAAGGAACTCGGCAAAATGACCCCGTAACTTCGGGAGAAGGGGTGCTCTTTAGGGTTAACGCCCAGGAGAGCCGCAGTGAATAGGCCCAAGCGACTGTTTATCAAAAACACAGGTCTCTGCTAAACCGTAAGGTGATGTATAGGGGCTGACGCCTGCCCGGTGCTGGAAGGTTAAGAGGAGTGGTTAGCTTCTGCGAAGCTACGAATCGAAGCCCCAGTAAACGGCGGCCGTAACTATAACGGTCCTAAGGTAGCGAAATTCCTTGTCGGGTAAGTTCCGACCCGCACGAAAGGCGTAACGATTTGGGCACTGTCTCAACGAGAGACTCGGTGAAATCATAGTACCTGTGAAGATGCAGGTTACCCGCGACAGGACGGAAAGACCCCGTGGAGCTTTACTGTAGTCTGATATTGAAATTCGGCACAGCTTGTACAGGATAGGTAGGAGCCTGAGATGCGTGAGCGCTAGCTTACGTGGAGGCGTTGGTGGGATACTACCCTCGCTGTGTTGGATTTCTAACCCGCACCATTTATCATGGTGGGAGACAGTGTCAGATGGGCAGTTTGACTGGGGCGGTCGCCTCCTAAAGAGTAACGGAGGCGCTCAAAGGTTTCCTCAGAATGGTTGGAAATCATTCATAGAGTGTAAAGGCATAAGGAAGCTTGACTGCGAGACTTACAAGTCGAGCAGGGTCGAAAGACGGACTTAGTGATCCGGTGGTTCCGCATGGAAGGGCCATCGCTCAACGGATAAAAGCTACCCCGGGGATAACAGGCTTATCTCCCCCAAGAGTTCACATCGACGGGGAGGTTTGGCACCTCGATGTCGGCTCATCGCATCCTGGGGCTGTAGTCGGTCCCAAGGGTTGGGCTGTTCGCCCATTAAAGCGGTACGCGAGCTGGGTTCAGAACGTCGTGAGACAGTTCGGTCCCTATCCGTCGTGGGCGTAGGAAATTTGAGAGGAGCTGTCCTTAGTACGAGAGGACCGGGATGGACATACCTCTGGTGTACCAGTTGTCGTGCCAACGGCATCGCTGGGTAGCTATGTATGGACGGGATAAGTGCTGAAAGCATCTAAGCATGAAGCCCCCCTCAAGATGAGATTTCCCAACTTCGGTTATAAGATCCCTCAAAGATGATGAGGTTAATAGGTTCGAGGTGGAAGCATAGCGATATGTGGAGCTGACGAATACTAATCGATCGAAGACTTAATCAAATTTTAAATGTTTTGTTTTGGTTAAATCATATTTACTTACTATCTAGTTTTGAATGTATAATTTCATACATTTCATTGTCTGGTGACAATGGCAAAGAGGTCACACCTGTTCCCATGCCGAACACAGAAGTTAAGCTCTTTAGCGCCGATGGTAGTCGGACTTACGTTCCGCAAGAGTAGGACGTTGCCAGGCAGCATTATAGGATGCGATGAGCCGAGACCGAGAGGTCTCTTTTTTTGTGCGCTAAGAGCTTAACTTCAACCGAAAGTCATTGTCGATTTCGATGAAATACATGAGTAAAATTCATGATAAAGTCCCATATCTCAATTAATTGAGATATGGGACTTTATCCATGTTTTAAATGCATAAACTATCAATTAGTGCATTGGTATGTGCTTCAAGTTCTGAAAAAGGAATGCCACCAAATCCTAATATGAATTTTACAGATTGTTGTGTAGTATCATATCGATTAAATGGTGTTATTTTTAATTTATTCTTTTCTGCATTTTTTAGACAGTCTTTTATAGAAAGACCATTTTTAACTGTTAAATTAAAATGCATACCTGCTAAAGCACCTTCTATTTCTAATTGATCTTCATAAGGTTTAAGTGCTTCAATAATAAATTTTAATTTGCGACTATATAATTTTCTCATTTTGTTTAAATGTCTTTCAAAGCTCCCTGATTCCATAAAACTTGCTACAATTTTTTGTAAGTGTGCAGGTACTGTATTACCTTCTTTATGTTCTAAATTCTCATACTGATTAAGTAACTTTTTAGGTAAAACAAGGTAGGCAATTCTACAACTAGGGAATAGTGATTTAGAGAAAGTACTAATATAAATTACTTTGTCTTTCGTGTCTAAACTTTGTAACGCGGGAATTGGTTTGCCAAAATAGCGAAATTCTGAATCATAATCATCTTCAATAATATATCTATCATCACGTTCGTGTGCCCATGTTATGAGCTGGGTACGCTTTTTTAAATTCATTACATAGCCAGTAGGAAACTGATGTGAGGGTGTCACATATGCGATGTTATGAATTGCTGTCTTTAAATAGTCTAATTCAAGACCAGTTTGATTTACTGGTACTTGCATATAA
Source organism: Staphylococcus pseudoxylosus (assembly GCF_044794325.1). Taxonomy (NCBI): domain Bacteria; kingdom Bacillati; phylum Bacillota; class Bacilli; order Caryophanales; family Staphylococcaceae; genus Staphylococcus; species Staphylococcus pseudoxylosus. Next base: position 2,544,886 of record NZ_CP085024.1, on the reverse strand, counting down.
GGAATTTGTCTTTTTTCTAATACTTGCTTGATAGGTGGGTAACTCGGATTTTCAATAAGGAATTGTGCTTTGTTTAAGATATCCGTTAGTAAATTAATTAATTGTTCAGTCGATGAACCAACCACAATTTGTTCAGGATGACATGATACACCACGGCTATTGAATAAATAGTGAGCAATTTCTTGTCTTAATGACCATTCACCTTTAGGATTTGCGTGTTGGAGTAATTGTAATTGATTTATTTCAAAAGCATCTCGCGCATATTTTCTAAACTGTTGAATTGGAAAGTAATCAGTATCAATTTCTGATAAATTGAATGCATATTTGTAATAAGCATCCGAGTGTTTATTTGGGGATGATAAATATTCATCTGTATTGAATTGTGTTTTCCTATTAATTATCGGTAAAGTTTCAATATCTGAAACGAAATAGCCTGAACGTGGTTTTGAATATATATAACCTTCATCGAGTAAAAACTGATACGCATGTTCAATGGTTGTATTACTTACAGAGAGATGTTGTCCTAATGCGCGTTTAGAAGGAAATTTATCTCCTGATTTATATTGACCTTCAATAATTTGATTTTTTAAATTTTCATATAAATCGATATAAAGATGTGATTTTGACATGTAACTGACCTCCAAAATTAAATTGAAATTGAACCTTTTTAAATACCAGTTTATCTCTTAAAATGAACTTAATCAACTAAGTAAAGGGGAAAAACAAATGTCTAAAGTAACTGGATCAGAGAGAGTTAAAAGAGGAATGGCAGAAATGCAAAAGGGCGGCGTGATTATGGACGTTGTCAATGCTGAACAAGCTAAAATAGCTGAAGAAGCTGGAGCAGTTGCGGTAATGGCGTTAGAACGTGTACCATCTGATATTAGAGCAGCTGGCGGCGTTGCACGTATGGCTAATCCTAAAATTGTAGAAGAAGTTATGAATGCTGTTTCGATTCCGGTAATGGCAAAAGGGCGTATTGGTCATATTACTGAAGCGCGCGTACTTGAATCAATGGGTGTAGACTACATTGATGAATCAGAAGTATTAACACCTGCAGATGAAGAGTATCATTTATTAAAAGATACGTTTACAGTACCATTTGTATGTGGATGCCGTAACTTAGGAGAAGCTGCAAGACGTATCGGTGAAGGTGCAGCAATGTTACGTACAAAAGGTGAGCCGGGTACAGGAAATATTGTAGAAGCTGTTAGACACATGCGCCAAGTTAATGCAGAAGTAAAAAGATTAACAGTGATGAATGATGACGAAATCATGACTGAAGCTAAAAATATTGGAGCGCCATTTGAAGTACTAAAAAATATTAAAGAGAATGGTAAACTTCCTGTTGTTAACTTTGCAGCTGGTGGTGTAGCTACACCTCAAGATGCAGCATTAATGATGGAATTAGGCGCTGATGGTGTGTTTGTTGGTTCTGGTATTTTTAAATCGGAAGACCCTGAAAAATTCGCTAAAGCTATTGTACAAGCTACAACTCACTACCAAGACTATGAATTAATAGGACGTTTAGCAAAAGACTTAGGTACAGCTATGAAAGGTTTAGACATCAATGAATTGACTTTAGAAGAACGTATGCAAGAGCGTGGATGGTAATATGAAAATTGGTGTACTAGCACTGCAAGGCGCAGTAAGGGAACATATACGTCATATTGAACTTAGCGGTCATGAAGGCATTGCAATTAAGCGTACAGAACAATTAGATCACATTGATGGTCTTATTTTACCTGGTGGTGAATCTACAACATTACGTCGATTAATGAATTTATATGGCTTTAAAGAAGCGCTACAACAATCTACATTACCTATGTTTGGAACGTGTGCTGGATTAATAGTTATGGCTAAGCATATTGTTGGTGAAGAAGGCTATTTAGATAAATTAGACATCACTGTTCAAAGAAATTCATTTGGTAGACAAGTGGATAGTTTTGAAAGTGAATTAAATGTACAAGGTATCGCAGAAGATATTGAAGGTGTTTTTATTAGAGCTCCACATATTGAAGCGACACACGGTGAAGTATCAGTGTTAAGTACAGTTGGTGAAAAAATTGTAGCAGTTCAAGAAGGACGTTACTTAGGTGTATCGTTCCATCCAGAATTAACAGATGATTATAGAGTGACACAGTATTTTATAGAAGAAATCGTAAAACCTTCTTTGATCACAGAAAAGGTGTAATAGATAGAACTTCACTAAAATATATGTCGCGTAAGTAATTTTTTAATAAGGCACTTCGTTAAAAATAATGAGTAGTTATTTTATAAGACGAAGTGTCTTATTTTAGTTTATATAAATTTCGCTTTAAATATTGGCTAGTGATATCCTAGCAAATCGTATAGTTTAGAGAAGATATGTAGGTTGATGTTTACTATTGGTAAATATAGATATAGCAGCAATTTAACAAGTATAAAAAAAACACACTTCCATGTGATAGGGAGTGTGTTTTGTAGTTTGCTTGCGTTATGTAGCAAGATTTTTATTTTGTAATGGAAATAGTTTATATTATATAAAATGTACTTAAATCAAACGAATAAGCTTTTATGTTTACGGATATCTATGTCCAAGTTATATTTTTAAATAAAGAACCCGGCAATAGCCGCTGAAATAAATGAAACAAGTGTAGCACCGAATAATAATTTTAGTCCAAAACGAGCGACGATATCACCTTTTTCGTTGTTAAGTGATTTAATTGCTCCAGAAATAATGCCGATAGAGCTAAAGTTTGCAAATGATACTACGAATACTGAAATAACACCTTTAGCATGAGTACTCATATCTTTAATCTCACTTAAACTTTGCATTGCAACAAATTCATTTGATAATAATTTAGTAGCCATGATGGATCCAGCTTGTACTGCGTCGTCCCATGGTACACCAACTAAAAATGCAAATGGTGCAAAGACAAATCCGATAAGTGTTTGGAAATCCCAAGTGATACTGCCACCAGATAAACCGGTAAAGATTGCACTAACAACACCATTAAGTAAAGCAATGATAGCGATATAACCAATTAACATTGCCCCTACGATGACTGCAACTTTAAAACCGTCTAAGATATATTCACCTAACATTTCGAAAAATGATTGTTTACCTGATTCACTCTCATCAACGATAAGTTTATCTTCTTTTGCATCAATTTTATAAGGATTGATGATAGAAGCAATGATGAAACCACCAAAGAGATTTAATACCACTGCTGTAACTACAAAACGTGGTTCAATTAATGTGAAATAAGCACCGATAATTGAAGCTGATACTGTAGACATTGCAGAAGCTGTTAATGTATACAGGCGTTGTTTAGGAATATGTGCTAATTCCTTTTTCAATGAAATAAATACTTCTGATTGCCCTAAAATTGCAGCGGCAACAGCATTATATGATTCTAAGCGGCCCATACCATTAATTTTTGAAATGGCTAAACCTAAAACGTTGATAATCCAAGGTAAGATTCTTGTATATTGTAAAATACCAATTAATGCTGAAATGAATACGATTGGTAATAATACATTAAAAAAGAAGGGTGGGTTCTTAGGATCTACAAATTCAAATCCACCAAATACAAAGTTCACACCTTCTGCTGCTTTTGCTAGTAAATAATTAAAACCGTCTGATATGCCACCGATAACTGTAATACCAAATTTAGTTTTGAGTAAAATAAATGCGAATACTAGTTGTATTACAAGTAGTAAACCGACATATTGCCAACGGATATTTTTTCTATCTGAGCTAAATAGAAACGCCAATCCAAGAAACACTGCTATCCCAATTAAACCAATAAAAATATGCATAAGTCATTCATCCCTTTTAATTTTTCTTAACTCCTATAATACAATAAATTAGATAGCACTTACATCTTTAATTAAAAATTTTTAAAACATATTGGTTGAAAAAGGTCAAAGTTGGTCATATAATATAGTCAAAGAAGGTCAAAAGAGGTGATAATCATGCACAACATGTCTGACATCATAGAACAATACATTAAAAAGTTATTTGAAGACACCAATGAAGACGTTGTAGAAATTCAACGTGCCAATATTGCGCAGCGCTTTGACTGTGTGCCTTCCCAGCTTAATTATGTAATCAAAACACGCTTTACAAATGAGCACGGCTATGAGATTGAAAGTAAAAGAGGTGGTGGCGGATATATTCGAATCACCAAAATTGAAAACAGAGATGAGACAGGTTATATTAATCATTTACTTCAATTAGTTGGTCCATCTATTTCACAGCAGCAAGCTTATTATATTATAGATGGCTTATTGGATAAAAATTACATTAATGAACGTGAAGCAAAAATGATACACGCCGTTATCGACAGAGAGACATTAAAAATGGATGTATTATCGAGAGATATCATTCGAGCAAATATTATTAAACGGTTATTGCATGTTATAAATTATTATTAAAGTGAGGTGTTTCGTCGTGCTATGCGAGAATTGTCATTTGAATGAAGCAGAAGTGAAATTGGCAGTGAAAGGTCAAGATGGTATAAATGAAAAATGGGTTTGTTCCACATGTGCACAAGGTGGTAATCCATGGACTCAAAATCAGCAAATTCAATCACAAGATGACATTGAAGGCGCATTTGTAGTGAAGCAAATCTTACAACACTTAGCTGCTAAACATGGTATCGATTTTGATGAAATTGCTTTTAAAGAAGAAAAACGATGTCCTACTTGTCATATGACATTAAAAGATATCGCACATGTTGGGAAATTTGGCTGTTCAGATTGCTATGCTACATTCAAAGATGACATCGTCGATATTGTACGACGTGTGCAAGGTGGTCAAATTGAACATGTAGGAAAAACACCACATTCTTCACACAGAAAATTAGCATTAAAAAAACAAATAGAAGAAAAAAGTTCTTATTTAAAACAACTGATAGAAGAACAAAACTTTGAAGAAGCCGCCGTTGTTCGTGACGAAATTAAAGCATTGAAAGAGGATGGCGAGGTGAAACATGATGAGTAAAAATGATATTAGTGCATACATGAGTGAATGGATGCGTGATAGAGAAGAAAGTCCAATTGTGATGTCTTCGAGAATACGATTGGCAAGAAATTTAGAAAATCATGTACACCCATTAATGTTTTTGTCAGAACAAGATGGTTTTCGAATAATTAATGACGTACAAGATGCGCTTCCTGACTTGTCTGTACAACGTTTGGATTCAATGGATCAACAAAGTAAATACAAGCTTGTCGCGAAACATCTTATAAGTCCTGAATTAATAAGACAACCTGCTTCTGCCGTATTACTCAATGAAGATGAATCTTTAAGCATTATGGTTAATGAAGAAGACCATATACGTATTCAGGCCATGGGTAACGATTTATCACTATCAACATTATACGAAAAAGCTTCAGCAATTGATGATCAACTTGATAGTGAATTAGATGTAAGTTTTGACGAAACTTTAGGTTATTTGACAACATGCCCTACTAATATTGGGACAGGCATGCGTGCCAGTGTTATGTTGCATTTGCCTGGATTGACAATAATGAAACGTATGAATCGCATTGCTCAAACAATTAATCGTTTTGGTTTTACAATTAGAGGTATTTATGGAGAAGGATCTCAAGTTTATGGTCATATATACCAAATTTCAAACCAACTTACTTTAGGTAAAACAGAAGAAGAAATCATTGAAAGCTTATCAGAGGTAGTGCAGCAAATTATTAATGAAGAAATGCAAATCCGCGAACGATTAAACCGACATAATCATATAGAAACATTAGACCGAGTATATCGTTCGTTAGGAATATTAAAATATAGTAGACTGATATCTATGGAGGAAGCTTCACTAAGATTAAGTGAAGTGAAACTTGGTTTAGATTTAGGCTATATTGAATTAGATGACTTCAAGTTTAACGAGTTAATGGTTGCAATACAATCGCCTTTCTTATTAGACGAAGAAGATGATAGAACAGTTAATGAAAAAAGAGCAGATATATTAAGAGAACATATAAATTAGGAGGTCATACTATATGCTATTTGGTAGACTAACAGAACGTGCTCAACGCGTACTAGCACATGCTCAGGAAGAAGCAATACGCTTAAATCATTCGAATATTGGAACTGAACATTTACTTTTAGGTTTAATGAAAGAGCCTGAAGGCATTGCAGCTAAAGTTCTAGAAACGTTTGATATTACTGAAGAAAAAGTAGTTGAAGAAGTAGAAAAATTAATCGGCCATGGTCAAGAACAAATGGGCGCATTACACTATACACCTCGTGCGAAAAAAGTAATTGAATTATCAATGGATGAAGCTAGAAAATTACATCATAATTTCGTAGGAACAGAGCATATCTTACTTGGATTAATCAGAGAAAACGAAGGTGTCGCAGCGCGTGTGTTTGCAAACTTAGATTTAAACATCACAAAAGCACGTGCACAAGTTGTTAAAGCTTTAGGTAGCCCTGAAACAAGTAATAAAAATGCACAAGCTAATAAATCTAATAATACACCAACATTAGACAGTCTAGCTCGTGACTTAACAGTTATCGCAAAAGACGGCACTTTAGATCCTGTCATTGGTAGAGAAAAAGAAATTACAAGAGTCATTGAAGTCTTAAGTCGTCGTACTAAGAACAACCCTGTATTAATTGGTGAACCAGGTGTCGGTAAAACTGCTATTGCTGAAGGCTTAGCACAAGCAATTGTTAATAACGAAGTACCTGAAACACTTAAAGGTAAACGTGTAATGTCATTAGATATGGGGACAGTTGTTGCTGGAACAAAATATCGTGGTGAGTTTGAAGAACGCTTGAAAAAAGTAATGGAAGAAATTCATCAAGCTGGAAATGTCGTATTATTCATCGATGAATTACACACACTAGTAGGTGCAGGTGGTGCAGAAGGTGCTATTGACGCATCTAACATTCTTAAACCAGCATTAGCTCGTGGTGAATTACAATGTATCGGTGCAACTACTTTAGATGAATACCGTAAAAATATTGAAAAAGATGCAGCACTTGAACGTCGTTTCCAACCTGTTCAAGTTGGTGAACCAACTGTTGAAGATACAATTGAAATCTTAAAAGGATTACGTGATCGTTATGAAGCGCATCACCGTATTAACATTTCAGATCAAGCTTTAGAATCAGCAGCTAAATTAAGTCACCGTTATATTTCAGATCGTTTCTTACCAGATAAAGCGATAGACTTAATTGATGAAGCAAGTTCTAAAGTAAGACTTAAAAGTCATACAACACCACCAAACTTGAAAGAAATTGAACAACAGATAGAACAAGTTAAAAACGAAAAAGATGCAGCTGTTCATGCTCAAGAGTTTGAAAATGCAGCAAACTTGCGTGATAAACAAACAAAATTAGAGAAACAATATGAAGAAGCAAATAACAACTGGAAAAATTCTCAAAACGGTGATAACACATCTCTATCAGAAGAAGATATTGGTGAAGTCATCGCTGGTTGGACAGGTATCCCATTAACTAAAATTAATGAAACTGAATCAGACCGTCTGCTTAACTTAGAAGATACACTTCATAATAGAGTAATCGGCCAAAAAGATGCTGTTACATCCATTAGTAAAGCAGTTAGACGTGCTAGAGCTGGATTGAAAGATCCTAAACGTCCTATCGGTAGCTTTATCTTCTTAGGACCTACGGGTGTTGGTAAGACTGAGTTAGCTCGTGCATTAGCAGAGTCTATGTTCGGTGAAGATGACGCCATGATTCGTGTTGATATGAGTGAGTTTATGGAAAAACATGCTGTCAGTCGTTTAGTTGGTGCCCCTCCAGGTTATGTAGGTCATGACGATGGTGGCCAATTAACTGAAAAAGTAAGACGTAAACCTTACTCAGTGATTTTATTTGATGAAATTGAAAAAGCGCATCCTGATGTGTTTAATATTCTATTACAAGTATTAGATGACGGTCACTTAACAGATACAAAAGGTCGTCGTGTAGATTTCCGTAATACAGTTATTATCATGACATCTAACGTAGGTGCACAAGAATTACAAGACCAACGTTTCGCTGGTTTTGGAGGCGCATCTGAAGGACAAGATTATGAAACAATCCGTAAGACAATGATGAAAGAATTGAAAAACGCCTTCCGTCCAGAATTCTTAAATCGTGTTGATGACATTATCGTCTTCCACAAACTTTCTAAAGAAGAATTGAAAGAAATTGTGACTATGATGGTTGATAAACTAACAGAACGTCTTTCTGAACAAGATATTAATATTACAGTTACAGAAGCTGCCAAAGAAAAAATTGCTGAAGAGGGTTATGATCCTGAATATGGTGCAAGACCATTAATCCGTGCAATTCAAAAAACAGTTGAAGATAACTTAAGTGAATTAATTCTAGAAGGCAATCAAGTTGAGGGCAAAGAAGTAATAATTAATCATGATGGTAAAGAATTCAAGTATGATATTCAAGAAAGAAAAGATACAACTAAAGATAAAGAAACAACTGAATCTTAAAAGTTAAGTATAAATTAAAGCAGTACTTCTCAAATATGTGAACGCATATTTGGGGAGTGCTGCTTTGTTTTTATATTGTATAAACAATAGAGTAGTATTTACCTTAATAAACGAGTAATATTTAAAAAGTCAAAATATAATATCAGTGGTACTCTATACACAAGCATGGCATTTTATAAAAATAGCTTTTGCTAAAGATTAGAATCCTTAAGTTATTAAGATTTTTAAATAACTATATACGAATATTTTTCGATCGAATTGTTTGATTATGAATAAAATTTGTTTTTAAACAGACAGAGGTTTAAAATAGATTTGTTCAATGAAAGATGGAGGTGCAGTTTTGGCTAAAAAGAAAGTGATTTTTGAATGTATGGCCTGTGGTTACCAGTCTCCAAAGTGGATGGGGAAATGCCCAAACTGTGGCGGTTGGAATCAAATGGAAGAAATAGTCGAACAAAAGGCTGCGAGTCCAAAACATGGCGTACGCAGTCGAGACAATATTTCTAAAGTACAAAAATTAAATGACATTAAACATGAAACAACGCCACGAGTAAAAACAAACTCCGAAGAGTTTAATAGAGTGCTCGGCGGCGGTATAGTAAATGGTTCGCTCGTATTGATAGGTGGCGATCCAGGTATTGGTAAATCTACATTACTTTTACAAATTTGTGCAGCATTATCACAATCTAAAAATGTGTTGTATATTACAGGTGAGGAATCATTAAATCAAACGAAATTAAGAGCAGAAAGATTAGATGAGGACTCAAGTGAATTAAATGTGTTTGCTGAAACAGATTTAGAAGTTATACATGAAACAGTTAAGCAACTCAAGCCAGATCTACTTGTAGTAGACTCAATCCAAACTATTTTCCATCCAGAAATTAGTTCGGCGCCAGGTTCTGTGTCGCAAGTTAGAGAAAGTACGCAAAGTTTAATGAATATAGCGAAACAATTGAATATAGCTACATTTATAGTGGGACATGTTACGAAAGAAGGCCAAATAGCTGGTCCGCGTTTACTTGAACATATGGTAGATACAGTCCTTTACTTCGAAGGCGATGAGCATCACGCGTATCGTATTTTAAGAGCAGTTAAAAACCGTTTTGGCTCTACGAATGAGATGGGTATTTTTGAGATGCAGCAAACAGGATTAAAGGGAGTTAAGAACCCGTCGGAAATGTTTCTTGAAGAACGTTCGACTAATGTACCTGGTTCAACTATTGTTTCTACAATGGAAGGCACGAGACCATTACTTATAGAAGTACAAGCGTTAGTGACGCCAACTACATTTAATAATCCAAGGCGTATGGCGACAGGGATCGATCATAATCGATTGAGTCTGCTTATGGCAGTGTTAGAAAAGAAAGAGAATTATTTATTACAACAACAGGACGCTTATATAAAAGTGGCAGGTGGTGTACGTTTAACAGAACCAGCTGTAGATTTAGGTATTGTTGTTGCAACAGCATCAAGTTTTAAAGATTTAACAGTCGATGGTTTAGACTGCTTTATTGGAGAAGTAGGACTCACAGGAGAAGTTAGACGAGTTTCTCGTATAGAACAACGTGTACAAGAAGCGGAAAAATTAGGATTTAAGCGTGTGATTATTCCGGAATCAAATATTGGTGGATGGCAATTTCCAAATGACATCAAGGTCATTGGTGTTAAGAATGTCCATGAAGCTTTAAAATATGCACTAACAAAACAATAATTAAAAAACACAAAGTTATTTAGGTTAAGTATATATTCTTATTTAGCCTGAGTAACTTTCTAAAGGAAGGTGAGTTAATCTGTGAACATTATAAGACTCATTGTGATCTTGTGCTATATTATCTTGGGTGCAAGTATAGGGGTGTATCTATTACCAGAGATAGTCAATGACGCTGGTCTAAATCATTTACCCCTATTAACAAATACTTATTTCAATGGGCTACTGGGGATTATTATATTCTTTTTAATCTTTGGTTGGTTTATTAAAAAGGCAACGTATGCTTTAAAAGAATTAGAACAAACAATTATGCGTCAAAGTGCAGTAGAAATATTATTTGCTACAATTGGACTAATGATAGGTTTATTAATTTCTGTTATGATATCTTTTATTTTTCAAATTATCGGCAATAATGTCATTAATCATTTTGTGCCAATTATAGTTACAATTATTTTAGGTTATTTCGGCTTTCAGTTTGGTTTGCGAAAGCGTGATGAAATGTTGCTATTTTTACCAGAGAATATGGCGCGTTCAATGTCTATTAATGCACGTAATGCGGTGCCTAAAATCATTGATACAAGTGCCATTATCGACGGGCGTATATTAGATATTATCGAGTGTGGCTTTATTGACGGAGAAATATTAATTCCTCAAGGTGTTATTAATGAACTCCAAATCGTTGCAGATGCCAACGATAGTGTGAAACGTGAAAAAGGCCAAAGAGGTTTAGATATATTAAATGAATTATATGATACTAATCATCCAACGAGAATTATACATCCAACTAAGTCTCATAGTGATATCGATGCGATGTTAATTAAATTAGCGCAACATTATAGAGCGCATATTATAACAACGGATTTTAATCTCAATAAAGTGTGTCATGTTCAAGGTATTCAAGCGTTAAACGTTAATGATTTGTCTGAAGCAATTAAACCTTCAGTACACCAAGGTGATCGCTTTAATCTATTGCTTACTAAAATGGGGAAAGAATCTGGTCAAGCAGTAGGTTATTTAGATGATGGTACTATGGTAGTTGTAGATAACGCTAAAAAACATATAGGTGAACATATCGATTTAGAAGTAATTAGTTTGTTACAAACTTCTTCAGGTCGAATAATTTTTGCCAAAAAAATAAATTAATTTGTAAGTAAAGGTTTCGTTTGGAATTGTAGCGCCCACAGTTACAGTTTCACATGAAACCTTTGTTTTTTAACGGCTTGAAAAATTAAGGGGAACTATAAGATAATTTAAGCACGGTGATATCATATTATTAGCTAAAGTGCTACAATAGATAGCGAAATTATATTTCTATAAAAGTGGATTGTTTATTCAGTTGTATAAAATTATGCAAAGTGCTTTTTAGATTAGGATACTTTAAAAAATTATAAGCTATGGTATGATTAATAAGCGATAATCATAAACTTATTAATAGTTGAGCGTTATTTTCTTGGTGAACTACACGTAGTTGAGTTTACATACGTTCAGCCTATTTACTGTGTGAATTTGTGTAACCTGAATATTAACTTAACCAATAAAAATAAACATTTAAAACGGGAGTGAACATAATGAGTGATCGTGTAAGAGTGAGATATGCACCAAGTCCAACAGGCTATTTGCATATCGGTAATGCAAGAACTGCATTATTTAACTATTTATTTGCTAAACATTATGATGGAGATTTTGTAATTCGTATTGAAGATACGGATAGTAAACGTAACTTAGTTGATGGAGAATCATCACAATTTGATAATTTAAAATGGTTAGGCATAGAATGGGATGAATCTGTAGATAAAGATAAAGGTTATGGCCCTTATCGTCAGTCAGAACGTGCAGAAATTTATAACCCATTAATTCAGCAATTATTAGATGAAGATAAAGCCTATAAATGTTATATGACAGAAGACGAATTAGAAGAAGAGCGTGAACAACAAATAGCACGTGGTGAAATGCCTCGTTACGGTGGTAAACATGCCCACTTAACAGAAGAAGAACGTCAACAGTTCGAAGCTGAAGGTCGTCAACCATCTATACGTTTCCGTGTACCAAAAGATACCACATTCTCATTTGATGACATGGTAAAAGGTGAAATTTCGTTTGATTCAAATAACATGGGTGACTGGGTCATCGTTAAGAAAGACGGCGTACCTACTTATAACTTTGCTGTAGCAATAGACGATCATTATATGGAAATTTCTGACGTAATTCGTGGAGACGACCATATTTCTAATACACCAAAGCAATTAATGATTTTTGAAACGTTTGGTTGGGAAGCGCCTAGATTTGCCCATATGTCACTTATAGTCAATGAAGAACGTAAAAAATTAAGTAAACGTGATGGACAAATCTTACAATTCATCGAACAATATCGTGATTTAGGTTATTTACCAGAAGCATTGTTTAACTTTATTACGCTATTAGGTTGGTCACCAGAAGGTGAAGATGAAATTTATTCTCCAGAAGAATTCATTAAGATTTTTGATGAAAAACGTTTATCTAAATCACCAGCATTTTTCGATAAACAAAAACTAGCTTGGGTTAACAACCAATACATGAAACAAAAAGATAGTGAAACGGTATTTGAATTAGCCTTGCCACATTTAATTAAAGCAGAGTTAATTCCTGAAAACCCAACTGAAGAAGATTTAGATTGGGGACGTAAACTTGTAGCACTTTACCAAAAAGAAATGAGTTACGCTGGAGAAATCGTACCTTTATCAGAGCTATTCTTCCGCGATGAACAAATTTTAGGTGACGATGAGCAAGAAGTGATAAATGGTGAACACGTACCTGAACTTATGAATCATTTATATGGTAAATTAGAAGTGCTTGAACCATTTGAAGCGACAGAAATTAAAAAAACAATCAAAGAAGTTCAAAAAGAGACAGGTATCAAAGGCAAACAATTATTCATGCCTATCCGTGTAGCTGTAACTGGCCAAATGCATGGTCCTGAACTACCAAATACAATTGAAGTTTTAGGTAGAGAAAAAGTATTATCTCGTTTGAAAAAATATGTTTAAAGTAAAGTTGTAGCATGTAAAGATTGTGTTAAATTGATAATGCTTGAAAAATTACATCAAACAACCTATGATTAACATTGAAAATGGCAAAGGATTAGTATGTGATGAAAGTGTATAGAGAGTGTGCGGTAGCTGCAAGCACATCACTGAAATTACAGAATGCACCTTTGTGCAAATGAATTAAATAAACTTTAAAGAGTAAACAAAAGTCGTTTTAGTTTGGATCATTGCGAATGCATTTAAACAAGTGGCTGTGTTTAAAATAAGAGTGGAACCGTGCTAAAGCAAAAGCGCCTCTAACAATTTTAGTTAGGGGTGCTTTTTTTATAAGGAGGTAGCAACCTTGTTTAAATTTTTAAGAAGAGTTAAAGATGATGTGAATATGGTGTTTGAACAAGACCCAGCTGCGCGTACTACGTTAGAGGTGATTACATCTTATGCAGGTGTACATGCGGTGTGGAGTCATTTGATTGCACATGAACTGTATAAAAAGAAAAAGTATGTTTTAGCTAGACTTATTTCTCAAATTACACGTTTTTTTACAGGGATTGAGATACATCCAGGTGCCCAAATCGGTAGACGTTTGTTTATTGATCACGGTATGGGCGTAGTCATTGGAGAGACATGTCGTATTGGTGATAATGTAACGATTTATCAAGGCGTTACATTAGGTGGAACGGGTAAAGAGAAAGGGAAACGGCACCCAGACATCGGTGATAATGTATTAATTGCTGCAGGCGCAAAAGTGCTTGGTAATATAACAATTAATGCTAACGTGAATATCGGGGCTAATTCAGTAGTGTTAAATTCAGTGCCAAGTTATTCAACTGTAGTAGGTATACCAGGACATATCGTGAAACAAGATGGCAGACGTATCGGGAAAACGTTTGACCACCGTAATTTACCTGACCCAATTTACGAGCAATTAAAAGAGTTAGAAAAACAACTTGAGAAAACAAGAAATGGAGAGATTCAAGATGATTACATTATATAATACATTAACACGTCAAAAAGAGACGTTCGAACCTATTGAGCCAGGTAAAGTGAAAATGTATGTTTGTGGACCAACAGTGTATAATTACATCCATATTGGAAATGCAAGACCAGCAATAAACTATGACGTAGTAAGAAGATATTTTGAATATCAAGGCTATGAAGTCATTTATGTATCTAACTTCACTGATGTGGATGACAAATTAATCAAGCGTTCTAAGGAGCTAGATGAATCAGTTGAAACGATTGCGGATCGTTACATCAAAGCGTTTTATGAAGATGTAGGTGCTTTAAATGTAAAAAAAGCAACATCAAACCCACGTGTAATGAATCACATGGACGATATAATCAAGTTTATAAAAGAACTTGTAGATGAAGGCAATGCATATGAAAGTGGTGGCGATGTTTACTTTAGAACACGGAAATTTGAAGATTATGGCAAATTAAGTCATCAGTCACTAAACGACTTAAAAGTGGGCGCACGTATCGAACAGGGTGAACAGAAAGAAGATGCTTTAGATTTCACATTGTGGAAAAAGGCTAAGCCAGGCGAAATTAGTTGGGACAGCCCGTTTGGAGAAGGTAGACCAGGCTGGCACATTGAATGTTCAGTTATGGCATACCATGAACTAGGCGCGACAATTGATATTCACGCAGGTGGAACAGATTTACAATTCCCTCACCACGAAAATGAAATTGCACAGTCAGAAGCACATAACCATGCACCTTTCGCTAATTATTGGATGCATAACGGATTTATTAATATAGATAATGAAAAGATGAGTAAGTCGTTAGGTAACTTTGTATTAGTGCATGACATTATTAAACAAATTGATCCAGACGTTTTACGCTTTTTCATGATTAGTGTGCATTATAGAAGTCCAATTAATTATAATATGGAACTTGTAGAAGCGGCGAAAAGTGGCTTGGAACGTGTGCGTAATAGTTATCAAGCTATTGAAGAACGTGAAGCAATTGCAACAGATGTGGAAGACCAATCTGCATACATTACTGAAATCGACAATATTTTAAAGCAGTTTGAAACTGTGATGAACGATGACTTTAATACTGCAAATGCGATTACAGCTTGGTATGATTTAGCGAAATTAGCTAATAAATATGTGTTAGAAAACACTACTTCGGTAAAAGTCTTAGCGCGATTTAAGGAAGTATACCAAATATTTAGCGACGTACTTGGTATTCCATTAAAAGATAATGCCAGTGACGAATTGTTAGATGAGCAAGTTGAAGCTTTAATTGAAGAACGAAACAATGCTCGTAAAGAAAAAGACTTTGCACGTGCTGATGAAATTCGAGACCAATTAAAAGCACAAAACATTATACTAGAAGACACGACTCAAGGTGTGAGATTTAAACGTGGCTAATATTGACAATAAACTATTAAATCCACTAACACTTGCTTATATGGGTGATGCAGTTTTAGACCAACACGTAAGGGAATATATCGTACTAAAATTAAAAGCAAAACCTAATCGATTACATCAAGAAGCAAAACGCTATGTCTCCGCTAAAAGTCAGGCACAGACGCTTGAATTTTTAATGGAAAACAATTGGTTTACTGAAGATGAATTAGATATCGTTCGTCGAGGCAGAAACGCTAAAAGTTATACCAAGGCTAAAAATACAGATATACAAACATATAGAAAAAGTTCGGGCTTAGAAGCAGTCATTGGCTATTTATATTTAGAAAAAGAACAAGCGCGTTTGACTGCTTTATTGGAAAGCGTCGTACAAAATGTAAACGAAAGGTAGTGATAATATGGAAGAGATCGTAATCGTTGGGCGACATGCTGTAAAAGAAGCAATCGTTTCAGGCCATACAATTAATAAAATTTTAATTCAAGATACTATCAAAAAAGGCCAAATCAATGAAATATTAAAAAAAGCAAATAGTAGAAAAATCATAGTTCAATCAGTACCAAAATCAAAAATTGATGGATTATCTGATGCCCCTCACCAAGGGATAGCGGCTTATATCGCACCATATGAATATACGGATTTTGATGCGTTTTTAGAGAAGCAAAAAGCGCAAGACAAACTATCTACGGTGTTAATACTAGACGGTTTAGAGGACCCTCATAATTTAGGTTCTATCCTGCGAACGGCAGATGCATCAGGCGTTGATGGTGTCATCATACCTAAGAGACGTTCAGTAGCGTTAACACAAACTGTCGCTAAAGCATCAACTGGTGCCATTCAGCATATACCAGTTATGAGAGTGACAAATTTAGCTAATACAATTGAAACATTAAAAGACAACGGCTATTGGGTCGTAGGTACAGAAGCGGAAAACTCTACAGACTATAGAGAAATGGATGTAGCAATGCCGTTAGCAATCGTTATTGGTAGTGAAGGCCAAGGTATGAGTCGTCTAGTGAAAGACAAATGTGATTTTTACATCAACATTCCGATGGTTGGACATGTAAACAGCTTGAATGCCTCAGTAGCAGCAAGTTTAATGATGTACGAGGTATTTCGTAAACGTAACAACATTGGAGATAAGGTATGAAGGATAGGTACTTAATCATTGATGGATATAATATGATTGGTTATTCACAAGAGTTGAGCCGTATTGCGCAAGATAATCTTGAGGAAGCACGCGAACAATTGCTTATAGCAATAGCGAACTACAATGCAGTGATTGCTGATGAAGTTGTCTGTGTGTTTGATGCTTATGAGCAATCGGGTGCCCATTCTGAATATATGTACCATGGCGTTAAAACAATATTCACAAAAGAAAAAGAAACAGCAGATAGCTATATTGAACGTTATGTGTACGACTTATATGATAAACATACTCGTCACATTACAGTTGTCACGAGTGATATGAGTGAGCAACATGCGATATTTGGTGCTGGAGCATATCGTGTATCTTCAAGAGAGATGTGGAGAGACTTAAGAGAAAATGAAGTGTCTGTATCTAAAAAGCTAGATGGCTTTAATGAACAAAAACCACGAACAAGGATAGAGCTTTCAAATGAGATTTTAGAAGAATTTGAAAAACTTAGACGTGGGGATAATCATCAATAACATTATTGCCCACTTGATTTTTGGAGCATAGTCGCTGTATCCTATCTTTACTTTTGAAGAAAGGAAGCTGCTATGTTAGAACCGAACAACCTTGAATTTACAGCCTCAACAAATGCAGAGCAAAATATTTTTGAAAAGCATGATTTACCTAAAATATTTACAACACTTATACCTTTAATTCGTAAAAGGTTAAAACATTTTTCTGTTCATCCAAATGATCAAGAAGATTTGTGCCAAGAGGTGCTGATCAAACTTTTTCAAGCGTTTAGGCATTTTGACTTTAAAGGTACTATACCAATTGAACATTATGTAAATCGTGTTATTAAGAATGTTAAAAATGACTATATTCGTAAGAAGTTTTATGGTTATGAAAGGCAAACATTATTGATTAATGAGTTTATAGTGTCCTACAATAATAGTAAGGTGGAACGCCCTATCGACAAGCATATCTTAGCTATAGAAGTAGGAGAATGTATCCAACAATGTGTGTTAAACTTAACTAAGTTAGAACAAATGGTTGTCATTTACTTATTGAAAGATTACAAGCCAAAAGAAATTGCAGAATTATTAGCTGTACCGAAGAAAGTAGTTTACAATGCGATACATCGTTGTAAAATAAAATTAAGACGTCATCTAGATGGTTATTAATCAGAGCAATTCAAAGGATTGTATGGTATGAATAGGTACGTGTTTGAAGATTGACAATTGACTTAGATGTTATGTATAGTAGATTGGTATTATAATGAGTAAGGGGAAGTCTAATGAAAAAAGTACCATTAAATTGCGATGTATGTGGTAGTAGAAATTATAACGTTCCCAAACAAAGTAATCTTGCATCTAGATTAGCATTGAAAAAGTTTTGTTCGAGATGTAATGCACATACGATGCACAAGGAATCAAAATAATATAACGACATATGAAAGTTCACGATTGAGTAAATATGCCCTTCCATTTAAGTTGAGAGTATTGTATTTGCTTGATTTGTTGTATGGAATAAGCAAATAAGGAATAACGAAATATACGGAGGTCTTATAAATGGCTAAAAAAGAAAATTTCTTCCAAGGCGTAAAGTCAGAAATGGAAAAGACAAGTTGGCCAACGAAAGAAGAATTATTTAAATACACAGTCATTGTTGTAGCTACAGTAGTATTTTTCTTAGTGTTCTTCTATGCCTTAGACTTAGGAATTGGTAGAATTATAGAATTAATTAAATAGATAGGAGTGACGACATGTCTGAAGAAGTTGGCGCAAAGCGTTGGTATGCTGTGCATACTTATTCTGGTTATGAGAATAAAGTTAAAAAGAATTTAGAAAAACGTGTTGAATCTATGAATATGACTGAAAAAATATTCAGAGTTGTTATACCAGAAGAAGAAGAGACACAAGTTAAAGATGGCAAAGCCAAAACATTAAGTAAAAAAACTTTCCCTGGTTATGTGTTAGTCGAACTAGTTATGACTGATGAATCATGGTATATAGTAAGAAATACACCTGGTGTAACAGGATTTGTTGGTTCAGCTGGTGCTGGATCAAAACCTAATCCATTGCTTCCTGAAGAAGCACGTTTCATTCTTAAACAAATGGGCATGAAAGAGAAAACAATCGATGTCCAAGTTGAATTAGGTGAGCAAGTGAGAATTAAATCAGGTCCGTTTGCTAACCAAGTTGGAGAAATTCAAGAAATTGAAACCGATAAATTCAAACTTACTGTTCTTGTAGACATGTTTGGTAGAGAAACGCCAGTAGAAGTGGAATTTGATCAAGTAGAAAAATTATAAAGATATATAAATGCTATAGCACTTATATAAGTAATACTAGACTTGCTAAAGCAAGAAGTATTACTTTACATGCGTTAAGAACCCCTAATCATTAAAATGATAAAGTTAGAGGAACACCTGAGCAGGGCTCATGCGTTAAGAACCCCTAATCATTAAAATGATAAGGGGTTCTATAAAAAAACTTACATTTTACCATTGCTTTACGTAATGGATTAATGTTATAATACTGTGGTCGCGCTCATAGAGCGTTCATTTCGTCACGAAATGTAGAAGAGTGGGAGGACAAAACTCAGTCCTGTGACCACATCACGATATCAAGGAGGTGCACATCGTGGCTAAAAAAGTAGAAAAAGTAGTTAAATTACAAATTCCTGCAGGGAAAGCAAATCCAGCACCACCAGTTGGTCCAGCATTAGGTCAAGCGGGTGTGAACATTATGGGATTCTGTAAGGAATTCAACGCACGTACACAAGAAGACGCAGGTTTAATCATTCCGGTAGAAATCAGTGTTTATGAAGACCGTTCATTTACATTCATTACAAAAACACCACCGGCTCCAGTATTACTTAAAAAAGCAGCAGGCGTTGAAAAAGGTTCAGGCGAACCTAATAAAAACAAAGTTGCTACAGTAACTAAAGATCAAGTACGTGAAATTGCGAACCAAAAAATGCAAGATTTAAACGCTTCAGACGAAGAAGCGGCAGTTCGTATCATTGAAGGTACTGCTCGTAGTATGGGAATCACAGTTCAATAATAAAAACATTAATGAATATATAGATTGACGATAGAAGCAGATGACAGAAATGACAAACATGATGACAGCGTTCAATATTGTCGTAATATGAGGAAAAATGTCATTTATTAAGGAATTTAATTCTAAGATAAAACATAATTTAAACCTCTCTGTTATCTGCTCTTAACTTGTGAAAGCAAGTAAATGTGGGAGGAAATTCCGCTAAAACCACTAAAGGAGGAACATGAAATGGCTAAAAAAAGCAAAAGATATCAAGAAGCAGCTAGCAAAATCGACCGCTTAAAACATTACGATGTACAAGAAGCTGTTGAACTAGCTAAAGAAACAAACATTGCTAACTTTGACGCATCAGTTGAAGTAGCATTCCGTTTAGGTATTGATACACGTAAAAACGACCAACAAATCCGTGGAGCAGTAGTGCTACCAAATGGTACTGGTAAATCACAACGTGTATTAGTGTTCGCTAAAGGAGAAAAAGCAGCTGAAGCAGAAGCAGCAGGTGCAGATTTCGTTGGCGAAGGCGAATATGTAGAAAAAATCCAACAAGGTTGGTTTGATTTTGACGTAGTAGTAGCTACACCAGACATGATGGGTGAAGTTGGTAAACTTGGTCGTGTATTAGGACCTAAAGGTTTAATGCCAAACCCTAAAACTGGAACAGTAACTATGGACGTTAAAAAAGCAGTTGAAGAAATCAAAGCTGGTAAAGTAGAATACCGTGCTGAGAAATCAGGTATTGTTCACGCATCAATTGGTAAAACATCATTTGATACAGACAAACTTGTTGAAAACTTCAGAGCTTTACAAGACGTATTAACTAAAGCAAAACCTGCTTCAGCTAAAGGTACGTACTTCAAATCTATTGCTGTAACTACAACAATGGGTCCTGGAGTTAAAGTTGATACTTCAAGCATCAAACTTTAATCTATTAAAATAAAAGTTACTTAGGCTGAAAGTTTATGCTTTCAGCCTTTAAAAAAATATTGACATAGTACATTAATTTAGTTATATTGGTTAATGTATTATTTTACCTAAGACAGTAGGAGTTAGTAATAACTTAAAATTAAATCCTACCGAGGCTAAAATTGACTTGAACGTGAAGAATTTAGATCTTTCAAGCACTTTTTGCCACGGGTAGAAAGTGCTTTTTTTATTGAGTAATACCAAGCGAATACGATTCGTTAATGATTACTTCAAAATTAAAAGCACCAAACTAAAATCTATGGAGGTGTCTAAATGTCTGCTATCATCGATGCAAAAAAACAAGAAGTTGATATTATTGCTGAACAACTTAAAAACTCAGTATCTACAGTTATCGTTGACTATCGTGGTCTAAGCGTTGCTGAAGTAACTGAATTACGTTCTCAATTACGTGAAGCTGGTGTTGAGTACAAAGTTTACAAAAACACTATGGTTCGCCGTGCAGCAGAAAAAGCTGGTATCGACGGTTTAGATGAATTCTTAGTAGGTCCTACTGCAGTTGCTACTTCAACAGAAGATGTTGTTGCTCCAGCAAAAGTTATCGCAGGATTTGCAAAAGAACATCAAGCATTAGAAATTAAAACAGGTGTTATGGAAGGCAACGTTATTTCTGCAGAAGAAGTTAACACTGTTGGTACATTACCATCACACGACGGTCTTGTTTCTATGCTATTATCAGTATTACAAGCTCCAGTACGCAACTTCGCTTATGCGGTTAAAGCTGTTGGAGAAGAGAAAGAATCTAAAGAAGAAAGCGCTGAATAATTGCGCATAAACTAATTAAAATTAATGGAGGAATATTAAAAATGGCTAATCAAGAACAAATCATTGAAGCGATTAAAGAAATGTCAGTTTTAGAATTAAACGACTTAGTAAAAGCAATTGAAGAAGAATTTGGTGTAACTGCAGCAGCTCCAGTAGCAGCAGCAGGCGCAGCTGGTGGCGGAGACGCTGAAGCTGAAAAAACTGATTTCGATGTTGAATTAACTTCAGCTGGATCATCAAAAATCAAAGTCGTTAAAGCTGTTAAAGAAGCTACTGGCTTAGGATTAAAAGACGCTAAAGAATTAGTTGACGGAGCTCCTAAAGTAGTTAAAGAAGCTTTACCTAAAGAAGAAGCTGAACAACTTAAAGAAACATTAGAAGAAGCTGGCGCTACAGTAGAATTAAAATAATTCCTGCTGGTTAACAGTTGATAATTATATATGGAAGATAGTTCTTGTAGCTTAATACATTGACTGCTTTGGTACGTTAATATTAAGTGTATTATGGACTATCTGAAATCTTTGAGAAATGAAAACCCCGTTATTACTATAACGGGGTTTTATCTTATTTTATCTATTGCCTATTTTCAATATTTAAATAAAGGCTTTAAAGTCGAAATTTAAAATATTTGGGTATATTATTAATCTAAGACGAATTAGATTAAAAGAGGTGTAGTCATGAGTCATTATTATGATGAAAATCCTGAAGTAGAAAGTGATGAATCGCTTTTTACGTACTCCTACGATAACCATGATTTAGAACTTGTAACAGATGCTGGTGTATTTTCAAAAGGGAAAATAGATTTTGGATCTGATTTACTAGTGAAAACTTTTTTGAAAACATATCCCCCTGGTCCTACAAAGAATATCATAGATGTTGGTTGTGGCTATGGCCCTATCGGTTTAATGATTGCGAAAGTTTCCCCACACCACGAAGTGACAATGGTTGATGTGAATCAACGCGCGCTAAATTTATCAAGAAAAAATAAAAAAAGAAACCGTATAGACAATGTTAAAGTTAAAGAAAGTGATGGTTTATCACAAGTAGAAGACAACACGTATGACTTCGTCCTTACTAATCCACCGATTAGAGCAGGGAAAGAAGTTGTCCATCGCATTTTGGAAGACGCTTATGTTAAATTAAAACTTGATGGTGAACTTTTTGTAGTAATTCAAAAAAAGCAAGGTATGCCATCTGCAAAGAAAAAAATGCAAGACACATTCGATAACGTTGAAGTATTAGAAAAAAGCAAAGGCTATTACATTTTAAGAAGTGTAAAAGGTTGATTAAGTAGCTGTATTCTGATATAGTAATAGAATGTAAAAATTTATGTTCAATAAGTGTGTACTTTTACGTATAAATTAACAATGTATATAAGGTGAAATAGAAAATGGTGTCATAAGTATGCTACCGTTTTCTTTTTGTCTAATTATATTTGGTGATTTACTAAAAGTAAACACGCAATTTTTGAGGGGTGAATCTGTTTGGCAGGTCAATTTGTCCAATATGGAAGACATCGTAAACGTAGAAACTATGCGAGAATTTCAGAGGTATTAGAATTACCGAATTTAATTGAGATTCAAACTAAGTCTTACGATTGGTTCTTAGAAGAAGGTTTATTAGAAATGTTTAGAGACATTTCACCGATTGAAGATTTCACAGGCAATCTATCTTTAGAGTTTGTAGATTATAGACTCGGAGAACCGAAATATGATTTAGAAGAATCAAAAAACCGTGATACAACGTATTCTGCACCTCTACGTGTTAAAGTGCGTTTAATTATCAAAGAAACTGGCGAAGTAAAAGAACAAGAAGTGTTTATGGGCGATTTCCCATTAATGACAGATACAGGTACATTCGTAATTAACGGTGCTGAACGTGTTATCGTATCACAACTAGTTCGTTCACCATCCGTATACTTCAATGAAAAACTAGATAAAAACG
This sequence comes from Staphylococcus pseudoxylosus, assembly GCF_044794325.1. NCBI lineage: Bacteria > Bacillati > Bacillota > Bacilli > Caryophanales > Staphylococcaceae > Staphylococcus > Staphylococcus pseudoxylosus. Next base: position 2,521,420 of record NZ_CP085024.1, on the reverse strand, counting down.
GCCGTACAAACTTCGACGCAACTATTATTCCAAACCGTGGTGCATGGTTAGAATATGAAACTGATGCTAAAGATGTTGTATACGTCCGTATTGATAGAACTAGAAAGTTACCATTAACAGTATTATTACGTGCTTTAGGTTTCTCTACTGATCAAGAAATCGTTGATCTTTTAGGTGAAAATGAATATTTACGTAATACGTTAGAAAAAGATGGTACAGAAAACACAGATCAAGCGCTATTAGAAATCTATGAGCGTTTACGCCCTGGTGAACCACCTACAGTTGAAAATGCTAAGAGTCTTTTATACTCACGTTTCTTCGATCCGAAACGTTATGACTTAGCAAGTGTAGGTCGTTATAAAGCAAACAAAAAACTTCATTTAAAACATCGCTTGTTTAACCAAAAATTAGCAGAACCAATTGTTAATTCAGAAACAGGTGAAATCGTAGCTGAAGAAGGTACTGTACTTGATCGTCGTAATTTAGATGAAATCATGGATGTACTAGAATCAAATGCTAACAGTGAAGTCTTTGAATTAGAAGGTACAGTAATTGATGAACCTGTTGAGATTCAATCAATTAAAGTTTATGTTCCTAATGATGAAGAGGGACGTACAACAACAGTGATTGGTAATGCATTCCCTGATTCAGAAGTGAAATGTATTACTCCAGCAGACATTATTTCATCAATGTCATACTTCTTTAACTTATTAAGTGGTATTGGTTTCACAGATGATATTGACCACCTTGGTAATCGTCGTCTACGTTCAGTAGGTGAATTGTTACAAAACCAATTCCGTATTGGTTTATCAAGAATGGAGCGTGTGGTACGTGAAAGAATGTCTATTCAAGACACAGATTCTGTAACGCCACAACAATTAATCAATATACGTCCTGTTATTGCATCTATTAAAGAATTCTTTGGTAGTTCACAATTATCACAATTCATGGACCAAGCTAATCCATTAGCAGAGTTAACGCACAAACGTCGTTTATCTGCTCTAGGACCTGGTGGTTTAACACGTGAACGTGCTCAAATGGAAGTACGTGACGTTCACTATTCTCACTATGGTCGTATGTGTCCAATCGAAACACCTGAGGGACCTAACATTGGTCTTATCAACTCATTGTCTAGTTATGCACGTGTGAATGAATTTGGTTTCATTGAAACACCGTATCGTAAGGTAGATCTTGAAACAAACAGCATTACTGATCAAATCGATTACTTAACAGCTGATGAAGAGGATAGCTATGTGGTCGCACAAGCCAACTCTAAATTAGATGAAAATGGTCGTTTCTTAGATGATGAAGTTGTTTGTCGTTTCCGTGGTAATAACACAGTTATGGCTAAAGAAAAAATGGATTACATGGACGTATCACCAAAACAAGTTGTTTCTGCTGCGACAGCATGTATTCCTTTCTTAGAAAACGATGACTCTAACCGCGCATTGATGGGTGCAAACATGCAACGTCAAGCAGTGCCATTGATGAACCCGGAATCACCATTTGTTGGTACAGGTATGGAGCACGTGGCAGCACGTGACTCTGGTGCAGCAATTGTTGCAAAACGCAAAGGTCGTGTTGAGCACGTTGAATCTAATGAAATCCTTGTTCGTCAACTTATCGAAGAAGATGGTCAAGAATATGAAGGCGAATTAGATCGCTATCCATTAGCTAAGTTCAAACGTTCAAACACTGGTACATGTTATAACCAAAGACCTATCGTTGCTTCTGGTGACGTAGTGACAAGAGGCGAAATTTTAGCTGACGGTCCATCTATGGAACTTGGTGAAATGGCATTAGGTAGAAACGTAGTTGTTGGTTTCATGACTTGGGACGGTTACAACTATGAGGATGCCGTAATCATGAGTGAACGCCTAGTTAAAGATGACGTATATACTTCTATCCATATTGAAGAGTATGAATCAGAAGCACGTGATACTAAACTAGGACCTGAAGAAATCACACGTGATATTCCAAATGTTTCAGATAGTGCGCTTAAAAACTTAGATGACCGTGGTATTGTATACGTCGGCGCTGAAGTTAATGATGGAGACATCTTAGTAGGTAAAGTAACGCCTAAAGGTGTAACAGAATTAACTGCAGAAGAACGTTTATTACACGCAATCTTTGGTGAAAAAGCACGTGAAGTCCGCGATACATCATTACGCGTACCTCATGGTGCAGGTGGTATTGTTCTAGATGTTAAAGTCTTTAACCGTGAAGAAGGAGATGACACGTTATCTCCAGGTGTTAATCAATTAGTTCGTGTTTATATCGTTCAAAAACGTAAAATTCACGTAGGAGATAAGATGTGTGGTCGTCATGGTAACAAGGGTGTAATTTCAAAACTTGTTCCTGAAGAAGACATGCCGTATCTACCAGACGGTACACCAATTGATATCATGTTGAACCCTCTAGGTGTACCATCACGTATGAATATCGGACAAGTATTAGAGCTACACTTAGGTATGGCTGCTAAAAACTTAGGTATCCATGTTGCATCACCAGTATTTGATGGTGCGAGTGATGAAGACGTATGGTCAACAATCGAAGAAGCTGGTATGGCTCGTGACGGAAAAACCGTATTATACGATGGACGTACTGGTGAACCATTCGATAACAGAATTTCAGTCGGCGTTATGTACATGTTGAAACTAGCACACATGGTTGACGATAAATTACATGCGCGTTCAACTGGACCATACTCATTAGTAACGCAACAACCGCTTGGTGGTAAAGCACAATTCGGTGGACAACGTTTCGGTGAGATGGAAGTATGGGCACTTGAAGCTTACGGTGCTGCATATACACTTCAAGAAATTTTAACTTACAAATCAGATGATACAGTAGGTCGTGTTAAGACATACGAATCTATTGTTAAAGGTGAAAACATCACTAAACCTGGAGTTCCAGAATCATTCCGAGTATTGATGAAAGAATTACAAAGTTTAGGCCTAGACGTTAAAATCATGGACGAGCATGACAATGAAATTGACATGCAAGACAATGAAGATGATGATGTCGTTGAGCGTAAAGTGGATCTTCAACAAAAAGATGCACCGCAATCACAAAAAGAAGTTACAGACTAATTGCATTTAAGTTTATAAACGAATAAGCCTTGTAGAGATAAAGTTCAATAATGGACTAACTCTCTACATCGGTTATTCTATTATTGATATAGAGCAATCAATCAATTTGCACAGCTAATCTAAATTGAAGGAGGTAGGCTCCTTGATTGATGTAAATAATTTCCATTATATGAAAATAGGACTTGCTTCACCCGAAAAAATCCGTTCATGGTCTTTTGGTGAGGTTAAAAAGCCAGAAACAATTAACTATCGTACTTTAAAACCAGAAAAAGATGGTCTATTCTGTGAAAGAATATTTGGACCTACAAAAGACTGGGAATGTAGTTGTGGTAAATACAAACGTGTACGTTATAAAGGTATGGTTTGTGACAGATGTGGCGTAGAAGTAACTAAATCTAAAGTGCGCCGTGAAAGAATGGGGCACATTGAATTAGCTGCACCTGTATCTCACATTTGGTACTTCAAAGGTATTCCAAGTCGTATGGGTCTATTATTAGACATGTCACCAAGAGCGTTAGAAGAAGTTATTTACTTTGCTTCATACGTTGTTGTAAATCCAGGTCCAACTGGTTTAGAGAAAAAGACATTGTTATCTGAAGCAGAATTTAGAGAGTACTACGATAAATTCCCAGGCAAATTCACTGCTAAAATGGGTGCTGAAGGTATTAAAGAATTACTTGAAGAAATAGACTTAGATGCTGAACTTAAACATTTACGTGATGAGTTAGAATCAGCTACTGGTCAAAGACTTACACGTGCGATTAAACGTTTAGAAGTTGTTGAATCATTTAGACATTCTGGTAATAATCCAGCATGGATGATTTTAGACGTACTTCCTATTATTCCACCTGAAATCAGACCAATGGTTCAATTAGATGGTGGCCGTTTTGCAACAAGTGATTTAAACGATTTATATCGTCGTGTTATCAACCGTAATAACCGTTTAAAACGTTTATTAGACTTAGGTGCTCCTGGCATCATCGTTCAAAACGAAAAACGTATGTTACAAGAAGCTGTTGATGCACTTATTGATAATGGTCGTCGTGGCCGTCCAGTTACTGGACCAGGTAACCGCCCATTAAAATCACTTTCACATATGTTAAAAGGTAAACAAGGTCGTTTCCGTCAAAACTTATTAGGTAAACGTGTTGACTACTCAGGTCGTTCAGTTATTGCAGTTGGACCAAACTTGAAGATGTATCAATGTGGTCTGCCTAAAGAAATGGCACTCGAGTTGTTCAAACCATTCATAATGAAAGAATTAGTACAACGTGAAATTGCAACAAACATCAAAAATGCGAAAAGTAAAATTGAGCGTATGGATGACGAAGTATGGGACGTATTAGAAGATGTAATTAAAGAACATCCAGTTCTTTTAAACCGTGCCCCTACACTTCACAGATTAGGTATCCAAGCATTCGAACCTACATTAGTTGAAGGTCGTGCGATTCGTCTACATCCACTTGCTACAACAGCTTACAACGCTGACTTTGATGGTGACCAAATGGCTGTTCACGTACCATTATCTAAAGAAGCACAAGCTGAAGCGCGTATGTTAATGTTAGCTGCGCAAAACATCTTGAACCCTAAAGATGGTAAACCAGTTGTTACGCCATCACAAGATATGGTATTAGGTAACTATTACCTAACTCTTGAGCGTAAAGATGCTGTGAATACTGGTACGATTTACAATGATACAAATGAAGTACTCAAAGCTTATGCAAATGGTTATGTTCACTTGCATACACGTATTGGTGTACATGCATCATCATTTAACAATCCAACATTTACTGAAGAGCAAAACAAAAAAATCTTGCTAACTTCTGTTGGTAAAGTAATATTCAATGAAATCATTCCAGATTCATTTGCATATATTAATGAACCAACACAAACAAACTTAGAAAATAAAACACCGGAAAGATATTTCATTGCGCCAACTGAAATTAGTGAAGGCGGATTAAAAGCTTACTTTGACGAGCAAGAATTAATCAAACCGTTCAACAAGAATTTCTTAGGAAATGTTATTGCTGAAGTATTTAACCGTTTCAGTATCACTGATACGTCAATGATGTTAGATAGAATGAAGGACTTAGGATTCAAGTTCTCATCTAAAGCAGGTATTACTGTTGGTGTATCTGATATCGTGGTATTACCAGATAAACAAGACATCCTTGATGAACATGAAAAATTAGTTGAAAAAGTAACGAAACAATTCAATCGTGGTTTAATCACTGATTTTGAACGTTACAATGCTGTAATTGAAATTTGGACTGACGCAAAAGACCAAATTCAAAACGAACTAATGGGATCACTTGAAGAAACGAACCCAATCTTCATGATGAGTGACTCTGGTGCCCGTGGTAACGCATCTAACTTTACACAGTTGGCTGGTATGCGTGGACTTATGGCTGCACCATCTGGTGAGATTATTGAATTACCAATCACTTCATCATTCCGTGAAGGTTTAACGGTATTAGAATACTTCATCTCTACTCATGGTGCTCGTAAAGGTCTTGCCGATACAGCACTTAAGACTGCCGATTCAGGTTATCTTACTCGTCGTCTTGTTGACGTGGCTCAAGATGTTATCGTCCGTGAAGAAGATTGTGGTACTGACCGTGGCTTACTTGTTTCTGACATAAAAGAAGGTACAGAAATGATTGAACCATTCATCGAACGTATTGAAGGTCGTTATTCTAAAGAAACAATCCGTCATCCAGAAACAGATGAGGTCATTGTTAACCCAGATCAATTAGTTACACCAGACATCGCTAAGAAAATCACAGATGCAGGTATAGAGGAAATGTATATCCGTTCAGCATTTACATGTAATACACGTCATGGTGTATGTGAAAAATGTTACGGTAAAAACCTTGCGACTGGTGAAAAAGTTGAAGTTGGTGAAGCAGTTGGTACAATTGCTGCCCAATCAATTGGTGAACCAGGTACACAGCTTACAATGCGTACATTCCATACAGGTGGTGTAGCAGGTAGCGATATCACACAAGGTCTTCCTCGTATCCAAGAGATCTTCGAAGCACGTAATCCTAAAGGTCAAGCTGTGATTACTGAAATCGAAGGTGTCGTTGATGACATCAAACTTGCTAAAGATCGTCAACAAGAAATCGTAATTAAAGGTGCTAACGAAACGAAATCTTATCTAGCTTCTGGTACTTCAAGATTGAAAGTAGAAGTTGGACAAGGTGTTGAACGTGGAGAAGTACTTACTGAAGGTTCAATCGAACCTAAGAACTATTTATCTGTTTCAGGTTTAAATGCTACAGAAAGTTATCTATTAAAAGAAGTTCAAAAAGTTTACCGTATGCAAGGTGTTGAAATCGATGATAAACACGTTGAAGTTATGGTAAGACAAATGTTACGTAAAGTACGTATCATTGAAGCAGGAGATACTAAGCTATTACCTGGCTCATTAGTAGATATTCATAGCTTTACTGATGCTAACCGTGAAGCGTTCAAAGAACGTAAACGTCCTGCAACAGCTAAACCAGTATTACTAGGTATCACTAAAGCTTCTCTTGAAACTGAAAGCTTCTTATCAGCAGCTTCATTCCAAGAAACAACTCGTGTACTTACAGATGCAGCAATCAAAGGTAAACGTGATAACTTACTCGGACTTAAAGAGAACGTTATTATCGGTAAATTGATTCCAGCTGGTACAGGTATGAGACGTTATAGAGACGTTGAATACGACAAAGCAACACCAGATACTGAAATTATTGAAGAAGTCCAAACTACTGAAATATAATATTTAGTATTCAATAAACAGAGAGTCCGGGATGTTAATAGATATCTCGGGCTCTTTAATGCTATTGACTATAGAAGTGGAACAAGGAATCACATTTGAAATTGTGGTTTCTATCCGACTTCTGATATTTTTAAAATTTTTATTGAAAAATACGAATAAAAGTTGACTCAGCAGTACTGAAAGTGTTATTATTATTAAGGTTGATGCAAGCAGAACTTTGGAGGATATTTTGATGTCTAATGAAAAAGTTGCACGCTTTAACAAACAACATCATGTCATTGGTCTTAAACAAACGCTCAAAGCTTTGAATAGAGATCAAGTTACATCATTGATTATCGCTGAAGACGTTGAGATTCATCTTATGACTCGCGTGTTAAGCCAAATCAATCACAAACACATGCCTGTTTCATTTTTCAAAAGCAAAAAGGCTTTAGGAGAATATGTAGGTATAAACGTTAGTGCAACAATTGTTGCATTATTAAAATGAGATTAGTAAGAATCATTCTTACTAAATTTTATTTACCCTTAAAATGAACCACCTGGATGTGTGGGATTATAAATGAAGAGAGGAGGAACATTCAATGCCAACTATTAACCAATTGGTACGTAAACCTAGACAAAGTAAATCTAAAAAATCTGATTCACCAGCATTAAATAGAAACTTTAACAGTAAAAAGAAAAAATTTACTGACTTAAATTCTCCACAAAAACGTGGTGTTTGTACTCGTGTAGGAACAATGACACCTAAAAAACCTAACTCCGCGTTACGTAAATATGCTCGTGTTCGTTTGTCTAACAACATTGAAATCAATGCGTACATTCCTGGTATCGGACATAACTTACAAGAACACAGTGTTGTACTTGTACGTGGTGGACGTGTAAAAGACTTACCTGGTGTGCGTTACCATATTGTACGTGGTGCACTTGATACTTCAGGTGTTGATGGACGTAGACAAGGCCGTTCATTATACGGAACTAAAAAACCTAAAAAATAAGTTTAAGATTGCGTAAATTTTCGCTATAAACTAAAGAATTATATTATAATCGGAAGGGAGGATTTATATTATGCCTCGTAAAGGATCAGTACCAAAAAGAGACGTATTACCAGATCCAATTCACAACTCTAAATTAGTTACAAAATTGATCAACAAAATTATGTTAGACGGTAAACGTGGAACAGCACAAAGAATTCTTTATTCTGCATTCGACTTAGTTAAAGAACGTAGTGGTCGTGAAGCAGTTGAAGTATTTGAAGAAGCTATCGATAACATTATGCCAGTATTAGAGGTTAAAGCTCGCCGTGTTGGTGGCTCTAACTATCAAGTACCAGTAGAAGTTCGTCCAGAACGTCGTACTACATTAGGTCTTCGTTGGTTAGTTAACTATTCACGTCTTCGTGGTGAAAAAACTATGGAAGAACGTTTAGCTAACGAAATCTTAGATGCTGCTAACAACACTGGTGGCGCAGTTAAGAAACGTGAAGACACACACAAAATGGCTGAAGCTAACAAAGCATTCGCTCACTATCGCTGGTAGGATAGTAGCTGTTTCCCTGAACATGTTCCATATTGATAGATTACTATCACAGGTTCGTGTTTAGGGCATCGCCATATTTATAGTATTTATTCGCAGTTATACTGGAAGGAGAAAAATACATGGCTAGAGATTTTAGTTTAGATAGAACACGTAATATCGGTATCATGGCTCACATCGATGCTGGTAAAACAACTACGACTGAACGTATTCTTTACTATACTGGACGTATCCATAAAATTGGTGAAACACACGAAGGTGCTTCACAAATGGACTGGATGGAACAGGAGCAAGATCGTGGTATCACTATCACATCTGCCGCAACAACAGCACAGTGGGATGACCACCGTGTAAACATCATCGATACACCTGGACACGTAGACTTCACTGTAGAAGTTGAACGTTCATTACGTGTACTTGATGGTGCAGTAACAGTACTAGACGCTCAATCAGGTGTTGAACCTCAAACTGAAACAGTTTGGCGCCAGGCAACAACTTATAGCGTACCTCGTATTGTTTTTGTAAACAAAATGGACAAATTAGGAGCTAACTTCGAATACGCAGTAAGCACTATCCATGACCGTTTACAAGCAAACGCACAACCAATCCAATTACCAATTGGTGCGGAAGATGAGTTTGAAGCAATCATCGACTTAGTTGAAATGAAATGTTTCAAATACAACAATGACTTAGGAACTGAAATTGAAGAAATTGAAATTCCTGAAGATCATAAAGAAAGAGCTGAAGAAGCTCGTTCAACATTAATTGAAGCAGTAGCTGAAACTAATGATGAATTAATGGAAAAATATCTTGCAGATGAAGAGATTTCTATCTCTGAATTAAAAGATGCTATCCGTGAAGCTACAAACAACATTGAATTCTATCCAGTTCTTGTTGGTACAGCTTTCAAAAACAAAGGTGTTCAATTAATGCTTAACGCAGTAATTGATTACTTACCATCACCGTTAGACGTAAAACCAATTGTTGGTCACCGTGCTGACAACCCAGAAGAAGAAGTTATCGCAAAAGCTGATGACAATGCTGAGTTCGCTGCTTTAGCGTTCAAAGTAATGACTGACCCTTATGTTGGTAAATTAACATTCTTCCGTGTTTACTCAGGTACTTTAACATCAGGTTCTTACGTTAAAAACTCTACGAAGAACAAACGTGAACGTGTAGGTCGTTTACTACAAATGCACGCTAACTCTCGTCAAGAGTTAAACACAGTATATTCAGGAGATATCGCAGCTGCGGTAGGTCTTAAAGATACTGGTACTGGTGATACTTTATGTGGTGAGAAGAATGACATCATCTTGGAATCTATGGATTTCCCAGAACCTGTTATTCACTTATCAGTTGAACCTAAATCTAAAGCAGACCAAGACAAGATGACTACAGCTTTAGTTAAGTTACAAGAAGAAGATCCAACATTCCATGCACACACAGACGATGAAACTGGACAAGTTATTATCGGTGGTATGGGTGAACTTCACTTAGATATCTTAGTAGACCGTATGAAGAAAGAATTTAACGTTGAATGTAACGTTGGTGCGCCAATGGTTTCATATCGTGAAACATTTAAAGCATCAGCTGAAGTTCAAGGTAAATTCGCTCGTCAATCAGGTGGTCGTGGTCAATATGGTGACGTTAAAATTGAATTCTCACCTAATGAAACAGGTGGCGGTTTCGAATTCGAAAACGCTATCGTTGGTGGTGTCGTTCCTCGTGAATACATTCCATCAGTTGAAGTAGGCCTTAAAGATTCAATGGAAAACGGTGTATTAGCTGGTTATCCTTTAATTGATGTTAAAGCTAGATTATTTGATGGTTCATACCATGATGTCGATTCATCTGAAATGGCCTTCAAAATTGCTGCATCATTAGCGCTTAAAGAAGCTGCTAAAAAATGTGATCCAGTTATCTTAGAACCAATGATGAAAGTTACAATCGAAATGCCTGAAGAGTACATGGGTGATATCATGGGTGACGTAACATCTCGTCGTGGACGTGTTGATGGTATGGAACCTCGTGGTAATGCACAAGTTGTAAATGCTTTTGTACCACTTTCAGAAATGTTCGGTTATGCAACTGCATTACGTTCTAACACTCAAGGTCGCGGTACTTATACAATGTACTTTGATCACTATGCTGAAGTTCCAAAATCAATTTCTGAAGAAATTGTTAAGAAAAACAGTGGCAATAAAGCCGAATAATTAAACTTGTTTTGTGCGACAACTGTCTGTACAATACACATAAAGCTTAATTATGTAGCTTATTGTTTTATCAATTGATTTTTTGGGAAAAATGCATTATAAAGGTACTGTATGGTCCTTTATTTCCAAATTATAATCCATCTTCTCATGATGGTGAGAAACTGTCATGAGAGATAAATTAAAAATAATTTTCTAACGAATAGGAGAGATTTTATAATGGCTAAAGAAAAATTTGACCGCTCAAAAGAACATGCCAATATTGGTACTATTGGTCACGTTGACCATGGTAAAACTACTTTAACAGCTGCTATCGCAACTGTATTAGCAAAAAATGGTGACTCTGTAGCACAATCATACGACATGATTGACAACGCTCCAGAAGAAAAAGAACGTGGTATTACTATTAATACTTCTCACATTGAGTACACTACTAATAAACGTCACTATGCGCACGTTGACTGCCCAGGTCACGCTGACTATGTTAAAAACATGATCACTGGTGCTGCACAAATGGACGGAGCTATCTTAGTAGTATCTGCTGCTGATGGCCCAATGCCACAAACTCGTGAGCACATTCTTTTATCACGTAACGTTGGTGTTCCAGCATTAGTTGTATTCTTAAACAAAGTTGACATGGTTGACGATGAAGAATTATTAGAATTAGTAGAAATGGAAGTTCGTGACTTATTAAGCGAATATGACTTCCCAGGTGACGATGTACCTGTAATCTCTGGTTCAGCATTAAAAGCGCTTGAAGGCGACGCTGACTATGAGCAAAAAATCTTAGACTTAATGCAAGCAGTTGATGATTTCATCCCAACTCCAGAACGTGATTCTGACAAACCATTCATGATGCCAGTAGAGGACGTATTCTCAATCACTGGTCGTGGTACTGTTGCTACAGGCCGTGTTGAACGTGGTCAAATCAAAGTCGGTGAAGAAATCGAAATCATTGGTATGCAAGAAGAGTCAAGCAAAACAACAGTTACTGGTGTAGAAATGTTCCGTAAATTATTAGACTACGCTGAAGCTGGTGACAACATTGGTGCATTATTACGTGGTGTTTCACGTGATGACATCCAACGTGGTCAAGTTTTAGCTGCCCCTGGTACTATTACACCACATACTAAATTCAAAGCGGACGTTTACGTTTTATCAAAAGATGAAGGTGGTCGTCATACACCATTCTTCACTAACTACCGCCCACAATTCTATTTCCGTACTACTGACGTAACAGGTGTTGTTACTTTACCAGAAGGTACTGAAATGGTTATGCCTGGCGATAACGTTGAAATGGACGTTGAATTAATTTCTCCAATCGCTATTGAAGACGGTACTCGTTTCTCTATTCGTGAAGGTGGACGTACTGTTGGATCAGGCGTTGTTACAGTAATCAACGAATAATATAGATTTCTATCTTTGATAGAATTATTAAAGCCTCCTTCGGGAGGCTTTTTTGTATGGAAAAGCGCAAGACCGTAATTTGAACCTTGTGCTTCGTTTATTATAAATAAAGGTGTACATTTGCCTACACAAATGCATAAGACTTACTAATCCAGTTTCACTGAATAGTAAGCCTATAAAGTCATTTTATGACTAAGGTAAGAGGCACGCCTGAGCAAAAGCTCATGCATAAAAGCACCTAAGTCATTTTATGACTAAGGTAAGAGGTACGCCTGAGCAAAAGCTCATGCATAAAAGCACCTAAGTCATTTTATGACTAAGGTAAGAGGTACGCCTGAGCAAAAGCTCATGCATAAAAGCACCTAAGTCATTTTATGACTAAGGTAAGAGGTACGCCTGAGCAAAAGCTCATGCATAAAAGCACCTAAGTCATTTTATGACTAAGGTGCTTTAATAATTACTTTTTCGAGTTCTAATATTTTTAGGAATTCGCTTGTTGCGTATTTCATTGCTTTTTCATCAATGTTAAAACATGGGCTATGATGCGGATGAATAGTATCAATTTCAGGATTACCACATCCAGTTAAAAAGAATGCGCCTGGACGTACTTTTAAATAGTGTGAGAAGTCTTCACCAATCATCATTAAATCTGATTCATTGAATCTTAAGTTCATATCATTAGCGGCCTGTTTCACTACTTCATAGTTATCTTGATGGTTGTGTACAGGTAAATAACCTTTAATGTAGTCAAAGTTATACGTTATGTCATTAGCTACGGCTAAACCTTTAAGCAATTTCTCCATTTTAGTCATAACATGAGTTTGAATTTCTGTATCAAATGTACGTACAGTCCCTTTGCAAAATGCAGAATCTGGAATAATATTATCCGCAGAACCTGCTTGGACCATACCAAAACTAATTACAGCTTGCTTTACAGGGTCTATAGTACGAGAAACAATTTTTTGTGCACTCATAATGAATTCTGCCATAATCACGACAGGGTCTATCGTTTCTTGTGGCTTAGCACCGTGCCCACCTTTACCATGGATTGTAATGCTAAACTCATCAGGGGAAGCCATTAATGCACCAGGACGAGAATAAATCGTACCTGTAGGATATCCAGACCATAAATGATTGCCATATATCTTATCGACATCTTGTAAACAACCATCATCAATCATCTCTTGAGAGCCACCTGGCATAATTTCTTCGCCATATTGAAAGATTAATACCACATCACCATTTAAAGAGGTTAAGTGATTTTCAATAATCTCTGCAACACCTAATAAGATTGCAGTATGACCATCATGACCACATGCATGCATGACGCCAGGATTTTTAGATTTATAGTCTACTTCTGTTAATTCATCTATAGGTAGTGCATCAAAATCTGCACGAAGCGCAACGGTAGGTCCATCACCATGACCTTTAAATGTAGCTACGACACCATTACGTCCTACAGGAGTACGAATTTCACATGATAATTGACTTAATTGGTTAAGTATAAAGTCACGTGTGTGGTATTCCTCAAATGATAATTCGGGATATTGATGGAGGTAACGTCGAATTTGTACCATTCTACTTTCTTTTTGTTGTGCTAGTTGAAACCAATCAAACAACTTCAACCCTTCTTCCTTAAACATTTTCCACTATTATACCACTTAATAATGTACAACTGTAGGTGCAATTGATAGTAGACAAATTATATTGTGGGAAACGCATTGTGGCGTGCGTTTATAATACTTTCCACTTTTATTAAAATAGGTTATGATTGATTTGAAAACTAAGATAATTCAAAGGGGGACTTGCAGTGGTTCAGTCACTACATGGCTTTTTAGATGAAAATATTCAATATTTAAAAGATAATGGATTATATAATGAAATAGATACAATTGAAGGTGCCAATGGCCCTGAAATTTCTATTAACGGGAAAAATTATGTAAACTTATCTTCCAATAACTATTTAGGACTAGCAACAGATGAAGACTTAAAGCAAGCAGCAAAAGATGCAATCGATACACATGGTGTTGGTGCCGGTGCGGTACGTTCAATCAATGGTACCTTAGATGTGCATGATGAATTAGAACAAACACTTGCAGAGTTCAAAGGAACTGAAGCAGCTATCGCATATCAATCAGGATTCAATTGTAATATGGCAGCTATTTCAGCAGTTATGAACAAAAATGATGCTATTCTGTCAGATGAATTAAATCATGCTTCTATCATTGATGGTTGTCGTTTATCTAAAGCGAAGATTATTCGCGTCAACCACTCAGATATGGCAGATTTACGTGCTAAAGCGAAAGAAGCTGTAGAATCAGGTCAATATAATAAAGTAATGTATATCACTGATGGTGTGTTCAGTATGGATGGTGACGTAGCTAAGTTACCAGAAATCGTTGAAATTGCAGAAGAATTTGGTCTCATTACTTATGTCGATGATGCTCATGGTTCAGGCGTAATGGGTAAAGGAGCGGGAACAGTTAAGCATTTTGGATTACAAGATAAGATTGATTTCCAAATTGGTACGTTATCAAAAGCAATTGGTGTTGTTGGTGGATACGTAGCAGGTACTCAATCACTAATTGATTGGTTAAAAGCACAATCTAGACCATTTTTATTCTCAACATCATTAGCTCCTGGAGATACAAAAGCAATTACAGAAGCTGTGAAGAAGTTAATGGCATCTACCGAATTGCATGATAAACTTTGGGAAAATGGCAATTACTTAAAAGAAGGATTACAAAAATTAGGCTTCGATATCGGTAACTCAGAATCACCAATCACACCTGTAATTATCGGTGATGAGAAGGAAACACAAGCGTTTAGTAGTCGCTTGAAAGATGAAGGCGTATACGTGAAATCAATCGTCTTCCCAACGGTTCCTAAAGGTACTGGACGTGTACGTAATATGCCTACAGCAGCTCACACAAAAGAAATGTTAGATAAAGCTTTAGCTGCATTTGAAAAAGTTGGTAAAGAACTAGGCACAATTAAATAATAATCGATTAAGCCACGTATTGAAGATGTACTTGATTGAATTAATGGGAACGGACAGGATTCTAGTTACAATACTAAGAATGCTGTCTCGTTTTATTTTAATATATAATGGCCAAACAAATGTAACGATATAAGATTGAGTGGAACACCTGAGCAAAAGCCCATGTGTAAGAACCACTAACTAAATAAATTTAGCAGTGGTTGTTTATAGCAGTGGTGCTTTATAGTAATGGTTCTTTAGAGAGGTGAAAATAATGGTGCACCTAATTATTATTAGAGGGAATTCTGGTAGTGGTAAATCAACAATAGCCAAACGTATACAACAGTATTTAGGAGAAGGTGCTATGCTAATAGGTCAAGATGAAATACGCAGACAGATGCTTAACGTTCGTGATCTACCTGGTAATTTAGCAATTAATTTAATAGAAGAAATCGTAACTTATGGTATTAATCATTGTGACTATGTCATATTAGAAGGCATTTTAAACAAACATAAGTATGGGACGATGCTTAATAGCTTTTTTGAAAAGTCTAACATCAATGTGCATGTATATTATTTTAATCTGTCATTTCAAGAAACAGTCCGTAGACATTATACTAAACAGCAGACAGACTTTGATGAAATAGCAATGTCTAAGTGGTTTGTCCCGAGAGATACGTTGAACATGCAAGGAGAAACATATATTACCGAATCAATGACTGAAGATTATATAATAAATATGATACTAAAAGATATAGATGTGTTATAAATCTATTTATTGTGATAATTGCATCTACTAAAGGGAATAAGGATAGAAATTTATATACGTTGGCATCATTTCGTTGTATTAATTAGTTTTGCAGATTATGATGCAGCTTAAAATAATATAGGCATGAACTGTGGAGGTCATGCCTAAAAGTAGTTAATTTAGTAAGCGGATTACCTGAGCAAAAGTCCATGTGTAAGCACCACTAACTAACAAAGAGGAACACCTGATCAAAAGCTCATGTGTAAGAACCACTAACTAAATAAATTTAGCAGTGGTTCTTTATAGCAGTGGTGCTTTATAGCAGTGATTCTATAGGTGTTATTGTTGTTTAAATGGATTTGTTTTTGCTTTGTTTTTAGTATGCTCTCTGTTTTCTTTATTTTGCATAAAAGGAATTGCGAACCATAAAATATGGAGCATACTTGCTAAAATTACAAGTATAATTGGAATGAATATTTCCACGATACTAATATTAATAACAAAAGATGCTAGGATAAATGCTGTTATTGATGGTACAGCACAAACAACAACAACGGTTAATAAAACAAATTGAACCACTTGTGTAGCAATCGGACTATAAATATCCAGAATTAAAATGGCAATGTAAAATAGTGTGATAAACACAAGTAACAAAATAATCCACCCTGTTGCCATACCACCTTGTGATTTAATGTAATCTTGATAAGGTGGAAGTGTAGGTAAAATAAATAGAATCATCGCTGACAGCCATGACAAAATACCGAAAAACATAAAGAAAATTTTTGAAGTATCTGTTTTATTCATAATAACAACCTCCTAAGATATCAAATCTCTATTGTCTTATATAAAGTAAATATATGGCATGCTATGTTTAATAATGATTGCGCTTTCATTAATTTATATACCCTTTAAAGAAAGTTTTAACGCACAGTAAAAAGGTAATATATTAATAATACTGTATTAGATTCAATTTTTGATGATAAAGAAATAACTATAACTTCACCTATTTAAATGGTATGTTTATGTTAAAGAAACGTGTTATAAGGGGCTAATTAATGGATAAAAATTTATGGTTGCATTTCACAACACAACGTCTTATCATTAGACCGTTGGAAGAAAATGATTATGAATCATGGTTACGAGGTTTTGTAAATAGAAAACCATCTCAATATAAACATGACAAGGGTCAATTAGATATGTCAGATGCCACCGAACCTTGGTTTGCAGCTATGGTAACAAGACATCAAGAGGCAATTAAATCGGATGATTTATATATCTTTGGCATTTTTGATAAGGCACATAATCATTTAGGTATGCTTAATATTAAAAACTTAAGTCGTGATCATTTTCAGTGGGCAGAGATTGGCTATTTCATTCATAACCAACATTGGCAGCAAGGGTATGCTTATGAAGCATTAACAGAATTGATTAAACAAAGCCGCGACACACTGAATTTTCATAGAGTTGAGGCCCATATCAATATCGATAACCCAAGGTCTGTGAATTTAATTGAAAAAGTAGGATTCCAATTTGAATGTGTCCGTAAGGGATTTATATTTGAAAATGGTCAATGGACAGACCATTACGTTTATTATTTAAATACACATGATGAAATATTAAAAACATAAACCAAGAAAGGAAGGAGTGTCAACATGGAGTTTAGAGAGTTAACAATGGGAGACGAAATGATGTATTGTGATTATATGAGAGAGTGGATTGATCACGATGAAAAAGTTGTACCTGAAATCACTAACATTACAAAGTATAATAACTTTGAAGATTTAGTACATGAATTAGCAGACAATAAATCACATGATGCATCAGTAGACAATACGACGTTATTTTTAATCGATGATGATGAAATTATCGGTGCGGCAAATATTCGCCATAATTTAAATGAACAACTTAAAACAGTTGGTGGCCATGTTGGCTATGGCATCCGAAAGAAACACCGTGGCAAAAGCTTTGGTAATAAATTATTGAAGAAATCTTTAGATTATTTATCAAGAATTGGCGTACAAGAAGCATTAATTACATGTGAGAAGGATAACGAAGCCTCAGCGGCCGTCATTAAACATAATGGTGGAGAAGAAATTGAATCTTCAACATTAGAAGATGGTACAGTGATACGTCGTTTCCAAATTGAAATCGCCTAATAATTACAGAGTATAAAACCTAATTTAAATTATGTAACTATAAGTTCACCGGCAAGAGTCTTATGACTTTTGTCGGTGTTTTTGTTGTTTTAACTGTCGAACATCAGGTCCACGGTTTATTATGATTAAGAATATTTGTGTAAAATAACACTTTTATGTAAAAGATATTTAAAAATTTTATGAAAAAATAGAGGTTGATAAAAATCTAATAAAAAAATAATTATTATTAATAACGCAGATTAAACAGAAAAACAAATGTATGTTTATAGTAAAATATATAGATTTTAATAAAGTGATACAGTATAATATAACCCAAATGACTTTTTCGTTAATTTTTTTATTATAAGAGTGAAATGTTCATAAGGGCGAAATAATAAATGAATGGAGGATGCGTTTATGAATATCAATATTTTGGGATTTAATATTTTTGCTAAAGGTGGAACTTCAAGAAGTAATATTAATTTGATTAAATCCTTTTTAAAGCAAGGATATACAGTTAATTACTTTAATAATTTAGACTTTGATCAAGATGCTATTACACGTTTGTTTATTCATGAAGCTATTGATAATGAAAATTTAAAGATATATAAATTTAGAGATATAAAGCTATTATCTAAATGTGATGTATTAATTATAACTAGAGAAGATTTATTCCATTACGCCAAAGACGTCAAAGTGATCAATAAATCAACTAAGGTCATTGGAGAAATACATGGACCAATGGAATATATAGATGATTCAATAGACCTTTGCTTAGAAGCAATAGATGGTGTGAGAGTTAGTACAGAAGGCATTAAACAGAGGTTTATTTGTAAATATAACTATAATTCAGTATTTAACAAATATGTTAATGCAGAACATATTAACATTAATAAAGAACCAATAAATACGAAAAGAAACCTTTTAATAAAAGCACGCTTTGAAGATGGTATCAAAGATATTTCATATGTAATCAAATTGGTGAATTATATTATTAAAAACACTGAAAGAGATGATATTCAACTTTATATTGTTGGTTATGGTCCATCAGAATCCTTATATAAGAACCTCGTAAATTATTACAACTTACAAGACAATATACATATAAATGAGAAAGAACCATTAAATTATATTTATATTTCCTCATCACCTTATGAAACATTAGGATATTCAATTTTAGAAACATTAGCTAGAGGAAATAGAGCGCTTATTTACCCAGGTAATGATGATGTACTTAGAGAAGTTTATGACAAATACGAGGGTATTCAATTTTTAGAAAAAAACCTTTCTAGAGACAGCAAACTATTACTTTCAATGTTAAATAATAAATATTCAAAAGAAAATAGACTGACAGATGTTGAAAATTTAAATATAGAATTTCTTGATAGTGAATACAGCAACCAATATTTAAAACAATTTAAAAAAGCATCTCAAAACAAACGTCCACTTGTTCCAACAAAATATAGAAAAAGAGTACGTCTTCAACCTAAAAATAAAATTGAAAAATTAGATAGTGGTAGAGTTTTATATAAAGATTTAAAAGAAAAGCCTTTTTTAAGTAAGGTGTTAAAAAATAATATTTTTTTCGAAGGGTTAAAAAAATATTATAATAATCGTAAAGAAAGACTTAGTAAGAAAATATTAGATGATATAGAACCAAAAGAGAGTAATGTATTTATTGAATCGTTCCATGGTAATAATTTTAGTGGGGATCCTAAATATATCGCACTCAGTATTCAAAAAAATTATCCACAAAAAAATATTTTTGTTAGTTCAGCTAATTCTTTAGTAGACATTGAAATTAGAAATTACGGTTTTAAACCTATACGTTTTGGAACTGAAGAATACAAAACTAAATTTAGGCAATGTAAGTATGTCTTTATGAATAGTAATTCGTGGGATAAAGTATATAAACATCCGGATCAAGTATTTGTTCAAACTTGGCATGGTTTCCCGTTGAAAAAAATGGTCAATGATTTAGGTGACGAAAAAGAACGTAAAGATCAATTAAAACAATTCAGACCACGTATGAAAAAGTGGGACTATTTATTAACATCTTCAAAAATGAATACGATGTTACTTGAATCGGCATTTAATTTAAAAGAAAATAAAAATCTGCAAATTTTAGACTACGGTGCTCCTCGAAATGAATATTTACTTAATCAAGTAACTAACGATGAACGTAAGAAATTACAAAGAAAATATTTATTTACGACGAACAAAGATAAGAAATATATTTTGTTCTGCCCAACATGGAGAAAAAAAGAAAGAGAGAATTTAACAAGTATTGATTTAGTGAAATTATTAGAATATCTTCCTAAGGAATATGAAATCATTGTTAAATTACATCCAAACGAAGGCATGCTTAGAAGTAAATATAATAGTTTAGACGCTAGAATACATTGTTTTTATAATGAATTTGTAGATATTCAAGAATTATATATTCTTTGTGAAACGATGATTACTGATTATTCATCAACTATCTTTGATTTTGCACATTTAAATAAGCCTATTCTGTTATTACAAGAAGATGTAGAAATGTATCAGAAAGATATTGGCTTCTACTTTAATATTTTTGAATTAGGACACTTCCCAATCGTTTCTTTAGATGAAGAAAAACTCGCGCTGCAACTTAAAGGCATGCATTATATGGATTATTCAAAAATCGTGAACCGACTGATTTCAAAAGATAGTAAAGAAAGTTCGCAACAAATATTAAAGACTGTTTTTAAAGAAACTAATAGTAATGGGATGGATAAATAACATGAGTACAGAAATGATATATAGAATCAATGATCCAATTGACTTTAATAATGATAAAAGAATATTGATAGATACTGAAAGTAACTTAAATTATTTAGAAATGGTAAGAAAAAATCCTGAGCTTCATGAACAATACAAGACATTGTTAAAAAATGATTATATACTTTATTTTCATCAAGGGACTATTTCTAAATTCTATAAAAGAAAACATGTCAAAGAGTTATTTCAGAGAAAAGATTTGAAACAATTTCGTGATCTCTTCTATACTTTGGATGAACCAGAAGGTAGAAAAGTAAATGAAAATGTCCCTAAGAAATTGTTAGTTATTTTTACTTGTATGCCTAATCTACAAGAGTATGATAGTGCATTAATGCCTAAGCGTATGTTTCCTAAATTCTTTGATGGTATTGAAAGAAGTTTAGTGAAAAATGTTTATACGATGCGTATTATGGACTTGAATGTGTCTCACGGCTCTCATTATATTAGTACAACAAATTATCCAGAATACGAAGAAGATATTCAAGATGCGATTAGATATGCAGCGAGCAATTTAGGTATTGAAGATGAAAACGTGGTGCTATACGGTGGATCAAAAGGTGGAACCGGCGCGCTATATCATGGTGCAGCCTTAGACTTTAAGACAGTAGCGGTAGATCCAATCGTCAATATAGGTGGCAATTTAGCTCAAAATGATAGACGCTTTATGAAAGGATTAAGAAAGGAAGATTTAGTTCCTTCAATTGAGCAACATTTGAAGCAATCAAACGATGCAAAAAAATATGTGATTTGTTGCGATAATGTTAAATATTATTTTGATGAAACAAACCGTATTGATAATCAGTTAATTAATAAAATTAACTTAGATGACGATATGATTGTGAATCACCCAGACGTTTCACGCAACAGTGTACCAGAACAACTTATGCTATTAAATGGCCTATTATTAGGTAAATAAAAATTAATAAATTATATGAGAAATTGTAGAATTATTACAGTTTCTCTTTTTTATTAGCGTAATAATCTCTACTTAAATGTAAGCGCAAACACAAATAAAAGACTTCGCAAGTATTTTCACGTATAATTGTTTTAGTACTAGGTGTTAAAAATAAACTTAGAAATGAGGTTAATATATGTCGAAAGTTATTAAAGAAATACATAAAGCTTTTGAAAGTTTAGAGGATGGTATGACTGTTTTAGCAGGAGGATTTGGATTGTGTGGTATTCCAGAACATAGCATTGAAGCAATTCGCAACAAAAATACCAAGGGATTAACGGTAGTTAGTAATAATTGCGGTGTCGATGATTTTGGTTTAGGTCGTTTATTAGAGCATAAACAAATTGATAAAATGATTAGCTCTTACGTGGGGGAAAATAAAATTTTTGAACAGCAACTTATTAGTGGAGAACTAGATGTTGAATTAACGCCTCAAGGAACATTAGCAGAAAAATTACGTGCTGGTGGAGCAGGGATTCCTGCATTTTATACTAAAACTGGTGTTGGTACACGTATTGCTGAAGGTAAAGAAACACGTGAATTTGATGGAGCAACATATTTAATGGAACGTGCAATTAAAGGTGATTTTGGTATTGTAAAAGCACAAAAAGCAGATACCTTCGGAAATCTTGTCTTTGAAAAGACAGCTCGCAACTTTAACCCTCTATGTGCGATGGCAGCTGCAACAACTGTAGTTGAAGTAGAAGAGTTAGTTGAAGTAGGTGAAATTGATCCAGATGAGGTACACCTGTCTGGTGTCTATGTTGATTACATTTATTTAGGGTCTCATTTTGAAAAAAGAATTGAGAAACGTACGTTTAAGGAGGCTAACCATGGATAAGCAATTACAACGTAAAAAAATTATTCAGCGTGCAGCACAAGAAATTAAAAGTGATATGGTCATTAACTTAGGTATTGGAATGCCTACCTTAGTAGCAAACGAAATTAATGATCACGTAGAGAATGTTTATTTTCAATCAGAAAATGGATTGCTCGGTATTGGTCCGTATCCTACAGAGGCAGAAATTGACCCGGATTTAATTAACGCAGGTAAAGAGACTGTAACTGCTGCAAAAGGCGCATCTTATTTTGATAATGCAGAATCGTTTGCTATGATTCGCGGAGGTCATATTGACTTAGCCATTCTCGGTGGTATGGAAGTTTCAGAATCAGGAGACCTAGCGAATTATATGATTCCTGGAAAGCTAGTAAAAGGAATGGGTGGCGCAATGGATTTAGTCGTTGGTGCACAAAAGGTCGTGGTCATTATGGATCATATGAATAAACATGGAGAATCTAAGATTAAGTCTCAATGTGAACTACCACTGACGGGCGCAGGTGTGGTGAATACATTAATTACTGATTTAGCTGTATTTAAATTTGAGAATGGTATTATGAAACTTGTTGAATTGCAACCTGATACAACATTAGAGCAAGTAGAAGCTAGTACAGAGGCACATTTTGAAAATGAATTAAAGTAGGTGGCACAATTGGTAAAAGATAAAGTGACGATTATTACAGGTGCAGCTAGTGGTATAGGATTAGGCGTTGCCAAAGTATTTTTGGAAAATGAAGCCAAAGTAGTATTAGCTGATTTAAATCAAGATAAGCTCAATGAAGAAACAGACAAATTGAAAGCACAAGGCTATGACTGTATTGCTATACAAGTAGATGTTACAGACGAAACAGCTGTGAAATCAATGATTGAGCAAACTGTCTCTTATTATGGACGATTAGATATTTTGTTCAATAATGCTGGTTTACAACATGTTGAAAGTATTGAGTCTTTTCCTACAGATAAATTTAGGCAGATGATAGATATCATGTTAACAGGGAGCTTTATTGGAACTAAACATGCATTGCCTATTATGAAGCGACAAAAATTTGGTCGTATTTTAAATATGGCTTCTATTAATGGTGTGATAGGTTTTGCAGGGAAAGCCGCGTATAATAGTGCGAAACATGGGATTATCGGTTTAACAAAAGTATCGGCATTAGAAACAGCAACAGCAGGTATAACAGTCAATGCAATTTGTCCTGGCTATATTGATACACCCTTAGTACGTAATCAAATGGCAGATTTAGCAAAAGACAGAGGCGTAGAAGTAGAACAAGTGTTAGAAGAGGTATTATACCCATTAATCCCACAAAAACGTTTGTTAGATATTAAAGATATTGCAGATTATGCTTTATTCTTATGTAGTGATAGTGGTAAAAGTGTAACAGGACAAGCGATTCTTATAGATGGAGGCTATACAGTACAATAATTTAACGTTAGAGCAATTTATTTTTAAATCCATGATAATTTCTAATTAAAATATGTTACGTTAAAGTTAACAGCGTAAAGTTTAATTGGAGGTAAGCGTTCGATGAAAAATTCAGAGGCAAATGATACAAGTTGGTTTACAATTATTTTTCCTATGGCTTGCGCTATTATGTCTGATTACATGGATAACCGTTTGTATAGAAATATAATCATTGCATTACTAATTTTAGTGTTTATTTATTCAACTATTAAAAATTTGAAAATTACATTGTATGGTATAAAAACACAAGATAAAAATGTTCGTACTTGGATTGGCATAAGAACAGATTATTGGATTATTTTTATAAAAAATATGATTGCATTTTGTCTCATGCTTGGATTAGGCATGACTTTTTTACTTATTAAAGGTAAACAATTGTGGATAATGGTGCTTATTATTGCAGTAACATACACATTGTTATTATTTTTCGAGCATTTCATTGAATCTAAAACTGACATATATGAAGAAAATTATACAGATTAGAGGTGGCTTATGCGTTATATAGATGCACAGGAACAGGAAGAATTGTTAGATATGAAAGAGATTATTGACGCAGTAGCAGAATCATTAAAAGCATATTCTGAAGGTAAGACAAATACCCCACTGCGTTATTCATTACCTTTTAATGAAGAAAATCGCTATCTCGTTATGCCAGCACTTTCAGATGAGTTAAAGATTGTGGGTCTTAAGACTGTAACAGTAGCTCCTAATAACACAAAAATTGGCAAGAACACCATTGTTGGCTCTGTGATTCTATCGGATTATGAAACAGGTGAGACGTTAGCTGTTTTAGAAGGCTCGTATTTAACTAAGATTAGGACAGGTGCCATTTCTGGTGTGGCTACGCAGTATCTTGCGCGAGAAAATGCGAAAACACTTTGTGTAATCGGTACGGGTGACCAAGCACAAGGGCTTATTGAAGCGGTGTTAGCTGTAAGAGATATTGAGCGCATACAATTTTATAATCGTACTTATGATAAAGCAGTAAACTTTTCTAAAAGGGTTCAACAAGACCATGAACATTTAAAGTTAGTTGTTTGTGATGATGTTGAAACAGCTATAGCAGGTTCAGATATTATCGTAACAGCGACTAATTCAAAAACCCCTGTGTTCAAACAACGCTTAGCACATGGGGTGCACGTAAATGCGGTTGGCTCATTTAAACCAGACATGCAAGAATTGCCATCTGAAGCGGTTGGAGATGCAGACAAAGTCGTTGTTGAAGCAGTAGAAGCTGCAATGGAAGAGACGGGAGACTTAATTAATCCAGTATCGGAAGGTATGTTTGCACAAGATTATTTATATGGTGAACTTGGACATATCATTGCTTCAAAGTTAGAAGGGCGCGTGTCTGAAGATGAAATCACGATATTTAAATCTGTAGGTGTTGCCATTGTAGATATTGTGGTCGCAAATTACTTTTATCAAAAAGCGATAAAATCATAATTAAAGTTTAAAAAGTGAGTTAAGGCACATTGTTGTCTTAGCTCATTTTTAATATATTTAGTAGTTCACTTAATTACAATGTATCGTAAGCATCTGGGACATAAAGTTCTTGGACAAGCTGAAGCTGTTCAGCATTAGAAAGCGAGCCAACAATGTGAAGTATTGAAAAAATAAGCACTTTTATCTAACTAGAACATATAAAGAATTCAAAAATGATTGGTAAAGTGTAAAAAAATAATATCTTAAGCTTTAAAGAAACATAGTATATTATAGTTAATATTTTATATTTTATATCTATGAAGGAGATTAAAGTGAAGCGGTTATTATTTGTATTATTTCTTTTAATTTTAGTGATATTGCAACCTAATTATGTATTTGCTGAGTCGTCTATTGATGTAACAAGGGCACATGGTAATAGCATAAGTGATTTTTATCAACCTAAAGGTAGCATTATAGCAGACAGTCAAACAGGTAGAATATTATGGGAAGAGCATATTGATAAAACATGGAGACCTGCAAGTATGTCTAAACTAATGACGTTATCAATTGTGTTAGAAAGAATTCAAGATGGCTCTCTCTCCATGGATAAAGCGGTGACTGTAACTGCCGATGATGAGCGTTTTAGTCATCACCCGTTACTAAGCAATAATATCATGCATGAGGGAGCACAATATACTATAAAAGAGCTGATTAATTTACTGATTGTACCTAGTTCGAATGTTGCAACACGCATGCTCATGCAACAGGTGGAACCTGACACAAGTAAATTTGTAACAATGATGAATCAAAAAGCTAGAATGCTCAAGATGGAGCACACACATTTTACCA
Organism: Staphylococcus pseudoxylosus; assembly: GCF_044794325.1. Taxonomy (NCBI): domain Bacteria; kingdom Bacillati; phylum Bacillota; class Bacilli; order Caryophanales; family Staphylococcaceae; genus Staphylococcus; species Staphylococcus pseudoxylosus. The sequence goes on along the minus strand of NZ_CP085024.1, from coordinate 2,495,212 downwards.
ATCCATTTGGTGCTGAAAATCGTAGTGTCGGAAATGAATATTTACCACCAGGCAGTAACTTAGATGAAGATAATTCATCGACGCCACGAGATTTTGCCAAATTGGCTTTTTATTTAAAAAATACATATCCATATTTAACGTCTTTTACAAAACATATTACATACACTAGCAAACCAAATACACCCTATGAAGAACATTTCCATACGTATCATCATTCATTGGAAGGCGATGTTCATGAATATAAAGGGACAAACGGATTGAAGACTGGATCTAGTGATAAAGCAGCATATAATTATACTGCTACAATAGATAGAGGAAACTTTGGACTCGTACAAGTTGTTATGGGAGTAGGGCATTGGGACGTTGATGATTCAGAGTACAAACGACACGTTATCGGCAATGCGTTATTGGATAAAGTATATAATCAATTTGAATATAAAGAAGTTATGCCTAAAGGAAAGCAGTTTATCAATGGTAAATGGTATAACGTCGAAACACCTTTACGTGACGTAGTAGAAAAAGGACAACAAATTAAATTTGAAGTTAAAAACAACCAATTATTAGTTGCGGATACTAAGCGACAATATCTTACAAGTGATATGAAACAACCAAGTGTTACAGTGACACCACTTAAGCAAAATTATATCTATAGGGTAAGTCGATATGGATGGCATTTATTAATTGCAATGTGTTTAATCGTTATTTTATGTATAATTTCTAGAAATAGAAAAAACTCAGATGAAATGAAATAGCTATGTAAGTAATAAAATGATCCATCAAAATTTAAGAAACTCCTAGAGTTAAACTTTAGGAGTTTTTTAATGTTTAATTATTTAATTGGGTCCATGCCTTGCTTCCATGAAGGATAAATTAGTTTCCCACCTTGGTCGTGAATTTAGTGTTATTAGCACCACGTTCATGCGATTCTGCAGGTTGAATATTGATTTCAGGGGTCACATTTAATAAGTCTGCATACCCTTGTGCCCATACATCACCTTTAACTGGTTCATCATCCACGATATTAATAAATACCTGACTCAAAGTTTAATGTTTGAATTGCCACTTCTACTGCATCATCAATATGAATAAATGAATGTATACCATCAGTCATTGTGACAGTTCCTTCATTAAATAAGTGATAAATCATACCGACCTTACCATACCGTGTACCTGGACCGTATAGTAATCCGTAGCGAAGTACAACATCATTTTCAAAACGTGAAGTTTCGCGTTCTAAACCTTCAACACCGTCAACTGTGATTTTACGATTGCCTGTGGCATTGTAATCAAGAGGCGTATTCTCTGTAGCTAACGTATTACCACCTTCATAAGTAAAAGTAATACTTTGAGATTGCATGTGTTTTACACCATTTTTCAAAGCGGCCTCGACAAGATTTTGAGTTCCTTCAATTCTAATCCTTGTATTGGCTGCCATATCTACATTTTTAAATCTGTAATCTCATTTAATAATATCTGGTTGATAATCGGCTATTGCAGATTCTACTGTATCATATTTTAAAATATCTCTAATATATGCTTCAATACCATTATCAACGAGTTTTGCCTTTTCTTGTTGTGATGTCGTAAATCTAGCAACTTGATATCCTTCTTCTAATAGTCTCTGTGTTAATTTAGTACCTATTAATCCTGTCGCTCTAGTAACAAATATGCTTGTCATAGTTATGTGAATATTAATAATTAAATTCACTTTTCTACGATACGTAAACACTTTTAGCTGAAAATGTATTGTACTAAGAGAGAATTAACAGCTTTATAACAGTGCGGAATTTTAAAGCAATTCATTTTCTTAACTACATGAATATAGTATGATGCTTATAACAAATACGTAATCAAGTTAGGAAGTTTTAATATGAAATCAATATTGCTAATAGGACAGTCAAATATGGCAGGGCGAGGTTACTTGGAAGATGTTTCGCCTATTTTAGATGAGCGTATTATGGTTCTTAAAAATGGTAGGTGGCAAATGATGGATGAACCGATTCATAGTGATCGTTCTGTAGCTGGTGTTGGACCAGCTGCCTCATTTGCTAAGTTGTGGTTAGATGACCATCCTAATGAAACGATAGGCTTGATACCTTGTGCAGATGGTGGAACCTCTATAGATGATTGGAATCCAGAACATGTACTTGCTAGGCATGCTATTACTGAAGCACAATTTGCACAAGAAACCAGTGAAATAGTAGGCATATTATGGCATCAAGGTGAGAGTGATAGTTTAAATCAACATTACCAAACATATGCTTCAAAATTAAATGAACTTATTGATCATTTTAGAACAACGTTAAATGTGCCGGAAGTACCATTTGTGTTAGGTTTACTTCCAGATTTCTTAGGAAAGTCAGCATTTGGTCAAAGTGCTATAGAATATAAAGCAATTAATAAGGCGTTACAGCAAACGGCTGAAGAAAAAGACAATTGCTATTATGTTACAGCCGAAGGGTTAACTTCTAATTCAGACGCTATTCATATCAATGCAGTTTCTCAACGTCTCTTTGGTATGCGTTACTATCAAGCATTTTCAAAATATGAACACGTTATTCATCCATTACCAGCAGAAACACAAGCTGACACACTATTATATAAACAAGAACATACAAAAAATGAACAAATGTATATACTTGTTGCTCAGTTCTCCAAAAATGAAATTACTTATGAGAAGTTTATAGAAGGTATGGGAGAGTTACAGTAAAATCGAATTGCCCAGGAAATAACTTCTGTATTTCTATAATTTTATGAGACTGTAACAGCGTATAGGTAAAATTCTCTTATATTATGAGACGAGTTGTGAACTAATTTGAACTAAAATCACATAACAGAACCCCTTTAAGGCACACTTTTGCTAGTGTAGCATTGAAGGGGTTTTTATTTTTATAGCTTTAGTCTAAGCGACCTTTAGTTATTTTTGTAAGACGCTCATTAACATCGAATATTTTGGCATTTACATAAGGTATGCCCATAGATTTGATACGTTGGCTATGCATATCTAAATACTGCCTTGCATTAGTTTTATTATCGAATGCATAAATACCTCCTGCTTCTTGTTCGGACTCATTTTCAGTCCAAATCTTCCATAAAAATCCTGGTTCCTGGTTGATGGATTCTGCTAAATCTTTAAATTGTTCAGCCATTTCATTACCAAATGGTCCATCTAAAGGAAAATCTACTTGTAAAATTGTTACCATTAAAAACATCCTTTCGAAATTAAGTAATTATAAGTACATCATAACTATAATTAGTAATGAAATGTACCAACAAAGGCTTAAGTATGTCGTATATTTCTTTAAAAATAGAACGTTTATAGTTAAAACAGTATAATTTTCGTTATTTTTTTAAAATAAAATCATTTTGATTTAAATTTACTTTTAAAGGGAAAATGGTTAAAACTATGTTAATAAGGAGGATAAATATGGATTATACATTGTTAGGTAATTCAGGGTTATCGGTGTCGAAATATGCTCTTGGTAGTATTCCGTTCGCAGGCACAAATGGTTTTGAAAATGCAGGTGGTATGTCTCAAGAGTTGACTGACTATGTGATAGATTATGCATTAAATCAAGGTATCAATCAATTCGATACGGCTAATTTATACGCTAAAGGTGATGCGGAAATTGCATTGGGTAAAGCGATTAGAGATAAACGTGAACAGATGGTTATCAGCAGTAAGACAGGCTTTCAATTAACAGATAATCCCAATGATGGTGGAGCAGGGAGAGTGAACATAGAGCGATCAATTGATGCTTCTTTAAAACGTTTGAATACAGATTATATTGACTTATATTATACTCATTTATGGGATGGCCAGACGCCTGTAGAAGAGACGATACAAGTGATGAATGATTTGATTAAAAAAGGTAAGATTCGTTATTGGGGCGTGTCTAATTATAGTGGTTGGGCATTAGCCAAGACACATACTTTAGCAGTAGCAAATCATATGGCACCTCCAATCGCTCAACAGATTTATTATACGCCTGAATCAAGAGAAGCAGAATATGAGTTATTACCTGCTGCCAAAGAATTAGGTATAGGTAATAGCATTTGGTCACCTTTAGGAGAAGGATTATTAACAGGTAAGATTAATAGACAACAGTCTGGTGAATCCGGCACAAGACAAGGTGATGGTTGGGCAGAACCATATATCAAAGATAAAACGTTATTTTATAACCTCATAGATACCTTACAAGAAATTGCTGACCAACATCGTGTTTCAGTAGCTCAAGTCACACTTGCGTGGCTTAGAGAGCGCCCCAATGTCGATTCTCTAGTTTTAGCTGCTAGAACGAAAGAACAGCTACAAGATAATATTGCTTCATATAATTTAAAATTAACTAACCAAGAAACAGCTGCAATTACTGATTTAACTAACCCAGAGCCTATATATCCACTATGGCATCGTGCTATGAATTCTTATGATAAAGCATCAGAATCAGAAAAAGTTTATTTGGATGGTTATAATCAATTAATGTCTAATAAAGATACGCTATTGTAAGGATAGTGTTGTTAAAAATAATCAAAGTCAAAAAAGGAGTTATTCCAAGTTTGAGGAATAGCTCCTTTTTTGTCTTAAAAAATACCTATAATTGCATTTAATAGCAATACCATGATTAAACCACAAATACCGACAATCGACTGTACGATAGTAATAGTTTTAAATGTTTCACCCATGGACATACCAAAAGATTCTTTGACTAACCAGAACCCACCATGGTTCACATAATTGAAGAATAAGGAACCTGATCCAATTGAAATAGTTAATAATTCTTTATTTATACTAGCGTCTGCTTGAACAAGTGGTAAGATCAAGTTAGTTGCACCAACAATACCAACTGTTGCAGAACCTGTTGAAATGGATAATAGTGCAGCAACCACCCAACCCATGAGTAATGGAGATAATGAAAAGCTGTGTGCTAGGTGAACAATAGCAGTGCCTACCCCTGAATCTTCGAGGACTTGACCAAATGCGCCACCACCAGCAATGATGAGTATGATTCCTGCAATAGGTTTTAAGCTGCTACCTAAAGCATCTCGGATTTTTTGCGTATCTTGTTTGTTAAAATAACCAAGTACAATTATGGCATAGAGTACACCAATAAACATGGCTATGATCGGACTTCCTAAAAATTCAAAAATTTTATATTGTAATGTTTTTTCTCCAAAGAAGACCCCTGCAATTGCATGTAGTAACATCATGATGACAGGTACTAAAATAGTTGAAAAAGCTAAAATAGTTGGTACTGACTCCGCTTGTTCATCTTTATTATCATCTTCTGAAGTATATTGGTTTAACAAATCTTGATTTGGCTTTACAGATAACCTAGGTGTAATAAATTTTCCGTATAAAGGGCCGGCGATGATAATAGTTGGAATGGCACAGATAATACCAAATATCATCGTTAAACCTATGTTAGCATTAAACTGATTTACAGAAATAAGAGGACCTGGATGCGGTGGTACCATACCATGCATGGTTGCTAATGCTGCAATAACAGGTACGCCAATTGCAACATACGCAGACCCTTTAATTTTATTTTCGTCTTCCAATTTTTTAGCAATTGTAAAAATCAGTGGCAAAAGCATTATTAATCCGACTTCGAAAAACATTGGAATACCAATGATAAACGCAGCCAATGCCATCATCCAAGGTAATTTTTTATAAGTTGCATTGTGGAGTATAGATGAAGCTATTTTGTCACTTGCACCAGAGTCGGATAGTATCTTGCCGAGCATTGCTCCTAGAGCAATAGTTACCCCAGTTTCTCCAAGTGTGGAACCCGCACCTGCTTCTATCGATTCGACAATTTTATCGATACCTAACCCCGAAGTGAATCCAACAAATATGGCTGTAAGCAGCAACGCTAGTAGTGGATGGAATTTTAATTTAGAAGTGATTAAAAAAATCAGTAACATAATACTGATTACAGTTATAATCAATAGCTGATAATCTTGAGTTGTCAATGGATGTTTCCCCCTTTGAATATGACAAAATTAATTAACACCTCTGTTATATACATCAGACATTAAATGTTTTGGAATAAAATTAATTTCGATCATGAGAAACATTTTAAAACAAATCAAAAATAATTACAATAAACCGTTTTCATTATACTGGTAGAAATAGAAAATTAATTTATTAAATGTTTAATATTATCTTGCAATTAAAAATATTAGGTGTATGATGAAAGTGAATAATTACACTTTTGCAGATAGGTGCTATAAAAATGGAGGAGTGATTACATTCGTTATTTAGTCAGGTGATGAACAATAGTAGGATTAACGTGAGTTCTTTTTCTAGGCAATCTCTTGTGTATATAACGAGTAGCGACCAAAAAGCAAAAGCAGAAGCAAAAGAACAAGCAAGTCAAACATGGGGAGTGATGAGGGTAGTGTTAATTTAAAATCTGAAATACCATGTTGATACAAAAATGATGGATACACAACACATGATGTATCATTCCAGTAGATGACGATTTTGTATAGTCACTAAAATACGATGATGTCACAATCGATAGTTATAACAATTATCTTTAATGAACAAGATGAAGTTGTGTCAGTAAAATTTAATACAAAGCCTGATACAATTTCTAAATCTAAATTTAAAATGCACATCATAGTAATAACCTTTAGCTGAGGGAGAATCACCAGGTAATGTAGATAGTTTTGCTAGATTTGAGATAAATGAAAGTTGTTATAATATGTAGTTTGATAAACAAGGTTATCTTATCTATATCAAATAGAAATTCATTAGTTATGAAAGGTTGTTGTTTGGCAAAAAAGGACATAAATTTAAAGGAGTGATTTATTATGCGTAAAATAGGGAAGATACTTTCAGCAACTGTCGTAGTTTCAACACTTGTCGTAGGTTCTTCAGCAGCATATATTACAACCAATAGTCCAAGTGCACAAGCAGCTGAGCAAGAGCAAAAATGGGGACATGGTGAAGGTGGTTCTAGCGGTGCAAATACTGAAAGTAAAGCAGAACTAAAAGCTGAAACGCCATGGTATAACTACGAAGGTTACACAACATACGACCCGTCATTCACTCAAGATTATAACTTTGTACGAGCTTTAAAATATGACAATGTTTCAATTAACGGTTATAAAGTAGATACAGATGCTAAGAAAGAGTTCGACCATGTTAAAAAAGTTTATGATACTTCTGTATCCTTTAATAGCGATAATGAAGTAGTTCAAATAACATTCTTCACAAAACCAGACTCAGTTTCTAAAGAAACTTTCAAAGATGCACACAACTCTAATGAAATTATTGAAGAAGGAAAATTAGGTAATAAAGATGGCACATTTGTAAAATATGAAACAAATGATGGTTTCTATACAGCTTTCTTTGACAAAAACGACAATTTAATGGAAATTACAATTGGTCAATAGAATAATTTAAAATCTTGAGTAGAGAGGCTGGGGCAAATTTAATTGTCTCAGCCTTAATCATTAACCCCGCTTCTCTACACAACTACTTTTAATTTATTAAGTTAGTAGTTCTTATGCAAAGGTGAAAGCATTTGTAATCAGTATGTTGAGTAAGTGTTATTTATGCATGAAATTTATTGCAGATAAAGTTTTTACACCGTCCAATTCTAATCATTTTGGTGTTGTGTGACGACGAAGATTTTTAAATGAAATTAGATTTCTTCATAGCGGATTTTGGTATGTTTGTAATATTGATTTTAATTAATTAACTTTACAGTTATAATTATAAAAAAGTTTAATAATAATATTTTAAACAATTAGGAGGATGATGTTTCTTATGAAAAAAATAATTCTAGTTACTTTGGTAAGTATGTTTACATTGATATTAGCATATTTAACGCATTATGATAGCGCATCTGCGAGTGAGCTTAAACATATCGAACAAGAGAATGATGTCACTATAGGTGTTTACGGTATGAATACGGATAATGGTAAAGTGTATAAACATAATGCAGATGAAAGATTTGCATTTGCTTCTACATATAAAGCGATTGCTAGTGGGATTTTACTTAACAATATGCCTAACGGTAAGCTTAATAAAAAGATAAAAATAAATGAACAAGATATTGTTGCGTATTCTCCAGTTACCGAAAAATACATAGGTAAAACAATGTCATTGAAAAGTTTAGTGCAGGCATCTATGCTCCAAAGTGATAACACTGCAAATAATAAGATTATAAATGAAATCGGTGGCATTGAAGGGTTTAATAATGAACTAAAAAGTCTAGGAGATTACATTTCAAAACCTCAAAGGTTAGAACCAGATTTAAATGATTACGATCCAACTAAAATTGCTGATACTACGACGCCAAGAGCAGCAGCAACAACCTTGCATAAATTGTTAGCTAGCAAACAAATGGATAAAGACAATCAAGCATTATTAAAACAAGTTATGATTGAAAATGAAACTGGTGATAGTCTGATCAAAGCTGGTGTGCCTAAAGAGTATACTGTTGGAGATAAGAGTGGCCAAGCTTTAACTTATGGAACACGTAATGATTTAGCATTCATATATACTGACAAACATAGAAAGCCAATTATTTTAGCAGTTTATACGAAACAAGACCAAAAAAACGCGAAACCTGATGACAAAATCATCGCAGCAGCAGCGAAAGAAGCAATTAAAAAATTGAAGTGATAAATTTGTCATATCGAGGAACCAAATCAGTTGTTGATAATAATTAAACAGAGGGCCATAGAGGAGTTTAAAATGGAAATAAAGCAAATGAAGTATTTTGTGGAAGTTGTAAAAAATGGTGGTATGACACAGGCATCGGAACATCTTTATATCGCGCAATCTACAATTAGTAAGAATATCAAAAGTATTGAAGATGAATTTAATATTACTTTGTTCGATAGACGAAAAAAGCATATTATACTGACAGATATTGGTCAAATATTTTATGATAAGTGCGTTGAAGCTTTGGCTGTACTGGATGATTTGTCGCTAGAAATGGGGGACGTGACAAACTTAGAACGAGGGCATATTCGTGTTGGTATTTCTGCTATAATGAATGTCCGTTTATTTACAGAAAGCTTAAATGAATTTCATAATAAATACCCAAATGTAACGTATGAAGTGATAGAAGGTGGAGGAAAAGCGGTTGAGTCTTATTTGAACAGCGATGAAATTGACGTTGGTATTACTACGTTGCCTGTTGACGATGACATTTACCATGCAGTACCTTTATATAATGAAAAGTTATTACTAGTGGTCGATAAACATGCTGAGTTAGCGAAACAATCATCTGTGTATCTAGGGGATTTGAAGAGTGAAAAATTTATCATGTTCCATGATGATTATTACTTAAAAGACCAAATTATCGAAAGTTGTAGGAAAGTTGGATTTCATCCGAAAACAGTAGCAAAAATGTCTCAAATTACTTTTATTGAAAATATGATTCGAGATGGCATTGGTGTGAGTATTTTGCCTGAGAGTATTGTACGCATTTTGAATGATGACGTTGTTGGTATTGAAATTACGGGAGCTGATGCTGCATGGAATTTAGGTTTAATTTGGAAAAAAGATAGTTATATGAACCATGTGACACATGAATGGATTCAATTTTTAACAGATTACAAATAATTACACAATTGTACCAGCTCATTTTTATATTTAGTTAGCACCAAGTATTCCGAAAGGGAATGTTAAATATTCCAACTATGTATTTTAATCATGTTAATTACCATACTATAATAGAGTTGTAGAGGGTTATGAGTACTCGCTAATAAATCATTTATAATGATTTGTAGATAAGTATTTCATAATGTATTTATTTTATCGTACACCTAAGATACAACAGCAGTTTAATAGAAAGCGCTTTATTAAATAGGATTCATTACTTATTATGTAAATAAAAAGCGCCTGAAATTATGTATAGCCTTGGTAATACGTTATTGCTACACAGAGTCGATGTAGCATAACCAAACTTGGTTGTTATTTGTAAGCCTTAAACAGATGAATGATGTATTACCTGTGAGAATATAAACATAATAATTCGAAATGATAAATAAAACCAATGATAAATTAACTTTCTCCCAGTCATGAAGTTAAAAACACCCCATCCAACGCTATTGGTAAAGCATCATTTCGACACAGGACGCCCCACCATAGACGAAATAATGAACCTATCTATACCTTTTATTAACTGTATTTAACAAAACATATTGTTATACTGGCTGTTGTAAATCGATAAGATGACATACGCATCTATGAAGTCACTTATTAGATTTTAAAAACAATCACCAGACGAACCTATAATACATTGAACGAAATGAATATTTCGTTTGAAGTCATAAAAATGCATTAACCCTCTAGATAAATATCTCTCAAACAATTTCGCCCAAGTCTACACTGTCCATGTAGTCTTGGGCGCTTTGTTTATAGTATATATCAAAATATTAATTAGTCTTCATCACTTGTCGTAGGATGTAAATGATACGCAGATTCTGTAGGTTCACCTTTGATGACTTGATCTAGAGTTGTGACAATTTGCTGTGCAATATCGGCAGTCGGTACACCTATAGCTTGCACTGGATAATCCAATTTTTTTATTTGTGGGATATTGTCATAAGAATAAATTATAGGTTGTTGATTTGAATCCATAGCATTAATCGTACCTACCGTAATATCATAGCTCCCGCAAATGACGCCCGGAGAGAGGGCTTCGTTATTTAAAAATTGTTTGACCGCAGCTTCAGCATCTATTGCGTTCAATCCGTTAGAATCGATAATTCGATAGTTAACATTGTTGTTTTCACAGTAATTTATGATGGCTTCTTTTTTAGCAATTTGTCGAGCATCTGTTGTATTGATGTCACCAATATAGTCTATTGTATCGACACCTTTAGCAATCAATCCTTTTATTGCTAGGACCATAGCTTCAGCGTGATTGACGTTAATGATAGGATAAGGAATTGTACGGTCAACACCATAAGCAACCACAGGTACGTTGTTATATATTTCTGGAGGTAGGTTAGAGTCGTCGCCTTCATCGAAGATTACAATACCATCACAGCCAAATTCAACAAATTTTTTTGAAGCAGCAGCGACATCATCGATTGACACAAACATGACATAACCTAATGATTTAATAGCCAAATTAATTTCTGTAATGAGATGTGTTACAGCAACACGATCTACAGATGGCCATATTAATCCTATTGTGCCACTTTTTTTAGAAACAAGTGCTCTTGCAGAATGATTTGGAATATAATTCATCTCAACAGCCTTTTGTTGAATCATTTGTTTTGTTTTTGGTTTAACCAATTGGGAATTTTTTAATGCTTTACTGACTGTGGAATAGCTGACACCACAGGCTTCGGCAACATCTTTTAAAGTCACAGCCATAAAACTTCTCCTTAAAATAGATTGATTTAAGATAGAATTAATTATACCATAGAGACAAGCGTTACAATATTTTTTTGGATATAAATAACAACGTTGTTATTTTGTAGCCAAATTATTTATAAAAAGGGGATGACAAGATGAATTCCATAGAAACAATGAAGGCAATTCAACAGGAACAACATATTGCGGTGATGCGTACTGATGATGCTGAATCATTTTTAGATATTGCTCATACAATCATAGATAAGGGGCTTAATGTTATTGAAGTAACATTAACAACACCGAATGGCATTGATATTATTGGTGAGTTATCAAAGAGAGAAGATGCGCTTATTGGTGCTGGTACAGTATTAGATAGCATTTCTGCACGTAATGCTATCTTAAATGGTGCTAAATTTATAGTAAGTCCATCTTTTGATAAAGAGACAGCGAAAATGGCTAATCTATATGATGTACCTTATATTCCTGGATGTATGACTGTTAAAGAAATGGTTGAATCTTTACGATACGGTTGTAAAGTATTGAAACTATTTCCTGCGACACAGTTTTCACCAAAATCTATAAAAGATTTTAAAGGACCGCTACCTCAAATTGAAATTGTTCCTACAGGAGGAGTTGGTAAAGATAATCATCAAGAATGGTTAAACGCAGGCAGCTTTGCAGTCGGTATCGGAAGTGAAATTACAAAAATTTATCAACAACAAGGTAAAGCAGGTTTAAAGGATTATGTAGCTGAATTAAAAAGCGAGGGATAATTTATGACGGTATTTGGATTTGGTGAAGTGTTACTACGCTATACTCCGCCTAATTATGAACAGCTTAAAGATACACACACATTTGACGTAAATGTCGGTGGCGCAGAATTGAATGCGCTCATCACATTAGCAGAATTTGGTCACAAAACAGAGATGTTAACGGTGTTACCACAACATGCACTGAGTCACATAGCATTACAAAAGATGTATCAAACTCGTGTAGGTACTGAATTCGTGAAACAACAACAAGGTAGAATAGGGACTTATTACATGGAAGAAAGTTTTGGTTATAGAAGCGGTAAAGTTATATATGATCGTGAGCATTCTACATTTGCACAACATGGAAACACAGTTGTCGACGGCTTAGTTACACAAAGTGGTGATTTCTTTATCTTCACGGGTATTACATTAGCGGTTAATAAGACTATTCGGGAGCAAATTGTATCAGTACTTACAGAATTAAAAGCACGAGGTACTAAAATTGTATTTGATATTAATTTCCGTAGCAATTTATGGACAAAAGCAGAAGCATTACCGGTAATTCAATCTGTATTACCACTTGTAGATGTATTGTTCTTTGGTAAGAAAGACGCTACTCATTTGTTAGAGACGAACGACGAATATGATGATATTGAAACTTGTGCCAAGACAATACAGAAGCGATTTGATATAGATTTAATGGCTTCCAGTAATCGAGATATTGAACAAAGTACATTACAAGGGATTGCATTAGCTGGTGAAAAATTCATAAGTGGTAAAGCATATGCATATACCGTACTTAACCGTATTGGAGCTGGTGATGCATTTATGGCTGGGTTTTTACATGGTCTAGCAAAGGAATGGCAATTAGATGCTGTAACTGATTTTGCTACAAAATGCTCAGTGATACAACATACGACAAATGAAGATGCATTAAATATAGAAGAAAGTGCAGTTCATAATCTGTCGTCGCACTTTGGTGAACTGAAACGTTAAGGTCTAAATTAAAAGGAGCGAAAAACATGAAAAAATTTTTAGCTCTGTTTGTAAGCGTATTCTTTTTAGCTGGCATGTTAGTTATTGTGCTATCAGATTCTAAAGTTAGCGCAGAAAGTAAGAAAAAAGAAATTATGTTAGCGCATAATCAGCCAACCGAACATCCAGTACACAAATCACTTGAGATCTTTAAAGATAGATTAGAAAAAGAATCCCATGGACAGATAAAAGTTAATATATATCCAAATGGACAATTAGGTAGTGAACGTGAAGCTATAGAAATGACACAAACAAACGCAATACAGATGACTAAGGTTTCAGCAGGAGCATTAGAAAGTTTTTCTCCAACGTACTCCTTATTTAATATGCCTTATTTATTTGAGTCACAAGATAGTTATCGACATGTGATGCAAAAACAATCAGTACAAGATGCATTTTTCAAATCAACGGCTGATAAAGGATTTTTAGGTATTACTTATTACGATGCAGGCATGCGTAATCTCTATACAAAAGATAAAAAAGTTGAAACAAGCAAAGATTTAAAAGGGCTGAAAACTCGTGTGCAGCCTAGTAAAACAAGTGTCGATTTAATTAAATCACTTGGTGGTACGCCTACACCTATGGATTTTGGAGAGGTATACACTGCAATGCAATCAGGTGTAATTGATGCTGGAGAGAATAACGAAACAGCATTAACAAATAATAATCATGGTGAGGTGGCTAAACATTATTACTATACGGAGCATGCCATAGTTCCAGATATATTAATCATGAATAAAGAAACCTATGACAGTTTTTCTAAAGAACAACAACAGTGGTTGAAAGAAGCAGCGGCTTATTCAACTGACAAGCATGAAACGATTTGGGATAACGCGATTGAAGATAGTAAGAAAACAGCTAAAGAAAAAATGGGTGTGAAATTCCATGACGTAGATAAATCATCATTCAAATCGTCTTCAAAACCTTTACAAGATGAATTTAAAAAGAATCCCGATACTCAAGCGGATTATAAATTAATCGAAAAGGAGGAACAACGCTATGAAGAAAGCAAAGACGATCATTGATAAATTATTGCTAACTTTAGCTGGTATTGCACTTTTCGTAATGGTTATCCTGTCGATCTACCAAGTATTGACACGTTTTATCTTTAACAGTCCAAGTACTGTAAGTGAAGAAATAGTGAGGTTTTTATTAATTTGGTTTGGATTACTAAGTGCAAGTTATGTGTTCGGCATCAAACAGCATATAGCTATATTATTTATCCGTGAAAAGCTACCACAGAAAATACAAATAATAATGGAAAAAATTTCGGATATTATTTTAATTATTGTAGCACTGGTGCTTATGATATGGGGCGGTTATGAGGTGGTTAAACTGACATGGTTACAAATCGCACCTTCAACTGGTTTATCAATGGCTGTGATGTATAGCGCACTTCCTGTTTCTGGTTTGTTTATTATTTTTTATGCCATATATAACCTGTTAGATAAACAAGAATTAGCGACCGTCCAAGAGGCTAATAAGGAAGATGGAGGTGAGCATATATGACAATCATGGCAGGTTTAGTATTGTTTATAACTTTTTTCTTCTTCCTATTATTCGGTTTACCTATTGCATTAGCGATTATCTTGAGTTCGCTCATCACGTTGTTAATGATTTTACCATTTGATGTGACCATAGTGACGGCAGCGCAACGTATGGTTACAGGTATTGATGATTTTACGATGCTTGCTATACCATTATTTGTTTTGGCAGGTATCATAATGAACAATGGTGGCATCGCATTTAGGTTAGTTAACTTTGCAAAAGTGCTTGTAGGTCGTTTGCCTGGGTCATTAGCGCATACCAATATTGTTGGCAACATGTTGTTTGGTTCAATATCAGGATCAAGCGTAGCAGCCGCAGCAGCAATGGGGCGCATCATGGGGCCTATGGAAGAAAAACAAGGTTATAAAAAAGAATACTCGGCAGCAGCTAATATTGCCTCGGCACCATCAGGTTTATTGATTCCACCAAGTTCATTACTCATTGTTTATTCGCTTGTGAGTGGCGGTACATCGATTGCTGCATTATTTATAGCTGGTTATATACCAGGAATATTGTGGGGCATTGCCTGTATGATAGTAGCTTTTATTATGGCCAAAAAACAAGGATATAAAGTATCCGAAAGTATTGGTTGGAGAGATAAATTATTTTTAACATTAGATGCTTTGCCAAGTTTGTTATTAATTGTCGTTGTTATTGGCGGTATTGTTTCAGGCGTATTTACTGCGACTGAGGGTGCAGCTGTAGCTGTACTTTATTCGACCGTATTATCGCTTATTTATAAAAGTTTATCATTGAAACAAATTCCCAATGTGATAAAAGAGACTGCAGAGATAAGTGGGATGATATTGTTCTTAATTACTGCTTCTGCATTGTTCTCGCTTGTTATGAGTTATACAGGATTACCTGAAGCAATTTCAAATGGCATTATTTCTATGACTGATAATCCAATCATTTTATTACTATTAATTAATGTCATTTTACTGGCGATTGGCACGTTTATGGATATCACGCCAGCAGTATTAATATTTACGCCGATATTTTTACCAATTTCAGAAGTTTTAGGATTAGACCCAATTCATTTTGGGATTATTATCGCTTTTAACTTATGTATTGGTAACATCACACCACCAGTAGGTAGTGCATTATTTGTAGGTGCAAGTGTTGGCGGCGTACGTGTAGAAGCAGTATTTAAATATTTAGTACCCTATTTCATCGCATTAATTATCTTGATGTTATTTATAACATTTATCCCAGAACTTTCATTATTCCTTCCTAAATTATTAGGATTATAGAAAAGGAGCAAAATATTATGTCATTAATTACAGATGATTTTTTACTAAACAATAAAACAGCAGTGAAGTTATATGAAAAGGCAAAAGATTTACCTATTTATGATTTCCATTGTCATTTAGACCCTAAAGAAATTTATGAAAATAAAAATTATGAGAATATTACGCAGCTTTGGCTAGGAGGAGATCATTATAAATGGCGGTTAATGAGGGCTTACGGTATTGAAGAAGCATATATCACTGGTAATGCAGATGACTTTGATAAGTTCCAAGCATTTATGCATATGTTGCCGTATTCAATCGTTAATCCGATGTACCATTGGTGTGCACTTGAATTAAAACGTTATTTTAATGAGGATACTGATTTAGATAAAGTAAATATAAAAAAACTTTATAAATCATTAAACCGTAAATTAGCTAAGACATCACACACACCACAGAATTTAATAAAGCAAAGTAATGTGAAAGTTGTATGTACGACAGATGATCCATGTGACGATTTGAAATATCATCAATTATTAAATGAAGATAAAAAAGTAACATTCAAGGTGTGTCCTACATTTAGACCGGACAGCTATGTATTTTTGAGTAGTGCAACAGTGCAAGAAAAAATAACTAAATTAGATGAAGCGACTGATTGTGACATTAATAACTTAAATAATTATATCGAAGCATTGAAAGCACGTGTGCATTACTTTGATAGACAAGGTGCTAGAAGTTCGGATCAAAGTTTTGAAAAAACACCATTAATGACTGCGTCGTCTGAAGAAGCTCATGCGATATTTGAAACATTAGTAAGTGGTCAAAGTGTTTCAGAAACTGAACAATATGAATTAGCAGGCTATATTTTAACAGAAATTAGTAAAGTCTATCACGAATTGAATTGGGTCGTTCAATTCCACTTAGGTCCTACAAGAAATAATAATACAAATATGTATCACAAAGTAGGTCCAGACAGTGGTTTCGATAGTGTTGGAGAACAACTCAGTGCGAAGAGGTTAAATGCTATGTTAGACCATCTTGAGCAACACCAAGCACTTTCAGATACTATTATTTACCCTAATAATGGAAATGATCATTTAATGGTTCAAGCGACTGCAGGTAACTTTTCAAATAGTGCGCACAAAGTACAACTAGGTGCAGCATGGTGGTTTAATGATACGAAAGAAGGCATGGAACGCCACCTAGTAGATTATGCCAATGTTGGTTTATTGTCTAAATTTGTCGGCATGCTAACGGACTCTCGTAGTATGATTTCTTATACACGCCATGAGTATTTTAGAAGAATATTATGTAATTTCTTGGGAGAAAAGATTGAAAAAGGAGAAATTGCATTATCATCATCTACAATTGATCAAATGGTGAAAGATATTTGTTATAACAATGCAGTTAATTTATTCAAAATTGAAGGAGTTAAGGAGGAATAATTATGGAATTATCATTTCGTTGGTACGGGGAAGATGACCCCGTAACTTTAAAAAACATTAAACAAATTCCAGATATGAAACAAATTGTTACGGCGATTTACGATGTACCGGTTGGTGAAGTTTGGACTTTCGAAAGAATTTCTCAGTTAAAACAATCTATTGAAGCGGAAGGCTTAAAATTTGAAGTAGTAGAAAGTCTTCCCGTTAGTGAAAAAATTAAAATGGGGACGACAGAACGCGACGCCTTAATTGAAAATTATAAAACATCATTGAAAAATTTAGCGGCTAATGGCGTTAAAACAGTCACATATAATTTTATGCCTGTATTTGATTGGACCCGTTCACAGCTAGATTACGAACTTGATGATGGATCTAATACATTAATTTATAAACACGATCAGTTGAAAGACATCGACCCTTTAACAACAGATTTAAATTTACCGGGATGGGACGAAAGTTATTCAAGAGCAGAGATGAATCAACTTATTACAACGTATCGTGAAATGTCAGATGAACAATTGTGGGCAAACTTAAAATATTTCTTAGACGCAGTGTTACCAACTGCAATTGAGCACGATATTGATTTAGCGATTCATCCGGACGATCCACCTTGGTCAATTTTTGGTATTCCTCGTATTATAAAGAATAATGACAGTTATAGACAATTACTAGCAATTAATGGTAGTAAACATAACGGTATCTGCTTCTGTACTGGATCTTTGGGGTCCTTAGCTGAGAATGATTTGCCAACTATGATTCGGGAATTTGGTGCGCATATTCATTTTGTGCATATGCGTAATGTAAAACGCTTAGATGAATTTTCATTCGTTGAAACAGGTCATTTATCTAAAAATGGATCTGTAGATATGAAAGCAGTTGTAGAAGCATTAAGAGATATAGAATATAAAGGTACAATCAGACCAGATCATGGGCGTATGATTTGGGGAGAAACAGGGAAAGCAGGCTATGGATTGTTCGATAGAGCATTAGGGGCAACATATATTAATGGTTTAATTGAAGGAGTGAGTAAATAATGACTGCACAATTTAAAGACATTAATGTCGTTATTACAGGAGCAACAGGCGTAATAGGTTCAACATTTGTGAAAGCACTTGTAGAAAAAGGTGCGAATGTAGGCATTCTAGGACGTTCCGAAGAGAAAATTGTGGACTTACAAAATGAAATTGATAAAGAAAGAACACAAACCGTCGCACTGGTAGCTAACGTATTAGATAAATCGTCGTTACAACAAGCCAAACAAACGTTTAATGATAAATTTGGAAAAATTTCAGTACTTATTAATGGCGCAGGTGGTAATAATCCAAATGCTACAACAAATGATGAAATGTATGATGAAGACGGTGACAAAACCTTCTTCGATTTAACTGAAGAAGGTGTAGATAAAGTGTTTAAGTTAAACTACACAGGTACGTTCTTACCATCACAAGTATTTGGTGAAGATGTGGTAGAAGTTGACACAGGAACGATTATTAACATATCATCTATGAATGCTTTTACACCATTAACGAAAATTCCAGCATATAGTGGTGCTAAAGCATCAGTGAGTAACTTTACACAGTGGTTAAGCACTTACTTTGCAGGTCGAATTCGTGTGAACGCAATTGCACCAGGTTTCTTTGAAACAAACCAAAATAAAGCATTGTTGCGTAATGAAGATGGCTCGTATTCTGAACGTGCTTCGAAAATTTTATCTCAAACACCAATGAATCGTTTTGGCGAACCTGAAGAAATTTTAGGTACACTTTACTGGTTAATGGATAACGATATGAGTGGATTTGTTACTGGTATAGTTGTACCAGTCGATGGTGGATTCTCATCATATTCTGGAGTTTAGCAAAGATTTGTAACTGGTCGAGGTATCAGTTAATTAGACAGGTCGCAGGAGAAAGTAACCAAATGACTGCATAGCTAACGTCTGTTTTAGTAAAAAACCAAAGGGGTTACGTTATGTTGTAAAGGTTTATATACTTAACCACATATTACGATTATTGCATAAAATGACAAACTAAATATTGTAACCAATGTGTGATTGGTTAATTATTGTTGAGAGAGTGTGATACGAAATCGATGTAATCAAAATTGGTTTCTAATCCACTCTTATTTTTATTGTAAAAACATATAGCAGATTAGATTTAATAACCACAGAGAACAAGCATGAGATAACTATTTAATAAAAGGTTGAAATAATGGTAAGTAACAATCATTATTACAAAATGGATGTAGCTCAATTATGAAAAAGTATTGATAATAATTATCAATTAATCCATAATGAAAGACATATGCACATTTATAAATTATAGATTAGGTGGGATGTTGTGAAATCATTTTTGAAATATTATAAGCCATACAAAGGATTATTTTTTATAGATTTTGGTTCTGCCATAGTTGTCGGGTTATTAGAGTTAATATTTCCTCTCATAACGAGTATTTACATAGATCGCCTGTTACCAACGAATAATTGGAATCTTATTGTGATTTTTGGATTGGTATTACTAGGTATTTTTGCTATGGAATCAGTGCTTAAATTTGTTGTCACATACTGGGGCCATAAGTTAGGCACAAATATAGAGCGAGATATGCGTAATGATTTATATAGTCATATTCAAAAATTAAACTTTAAGTATTTTGATAATCAAAAATCTGGGAAATTAATAGGGCGACTAACCAATGATTTAATGGATATTGGAGAAGCAGCGCATCACGGGCCAGAAGATATATTTCTATCT
This sequence comes from Staphylococcus pseudoxylosus, assembly GCF_044794325.1. Taxonomy (NCBI): domain Bacteria; kingdom Bacillati; phylum Bacillota; class Bacilli; order Caryophanales; family Staphylococcaceae; genus Staphylococcus; species Staphylococcus pseudoxylosus. Next base: position 2,475,118 of record NZ_CP085024.1, on the reverse strand, counting down.
ATTATGACTTTAATCGGTGCGTTTGTAATTATGTTGACGATTGATGTGAAATTAGCGCTTATTACATTCTGTGTTGTACCGATTGTTTTTATATTAGCAATATATTTCAGTCAAAAAATGTCTCGAGCATTTAAAGGACTATTTGCGAATGTGTCTCGTTTTAATGAATTGATAGCAGATAATGTTGGTGGTATTAGATTAGTTCAAGCATTTACTAATGAACGTCATGAACAACAAAAATTCAATGGTATAAATGACAATTTTAGAGCTACCAAATTAAAGGCATATAATTACATGTCATGGAATATTACGATTAGTCATATCGCCCAAAAATTAACACTGGTTATTGTGTTAATTGTAGGTAGTTATTTCGTATTACATGGGGATTTAAGTTACGGTGGTATCGTAGCATTTATTATGATTACGAATGTATTGTTTAAACCTTTAGAACAAATTAACATGATTATCGAATTATTTCCAAAAGCTATTGCAGGATTTAATAATTTTAGAGAAATTTTAGCATTAGATCCCGAAATACAAGATGACCCACATGCTACTAAGATGCCGACAAAGCCTCAAACTATTGAATATAAAGATGTGTCGTTTGGATATGGTGAGACACCCATTTTAAATCATATGAATTTAACAATTCATCAAGGTGAGAAGATCGCATTAGTTGGTCCCAGCGGTAGTGGCAAGACTACAATTAGTTCGCTATTACCACGTTTTTATGAAGTAGATGAAGGTGATATTTTAATAGATGGGCAAAGTATTCGCTCTATCCAATTAGCATCATTACGTTCAGAAATTGGAGTTGTGCAGCAAGATGTTTTCTTGTTCTCTGGCACATTAAGGGATAATATTGTTTACGGACATTTAGATGCTGATGAAACACAGATATGGGATGCTATCCGTAACGCGCAACTAGAAACATTTATAAAAGAGTTGCCGTTCGGACTTGATACACTCGTAGGAGAAAGAGGCACAAAATTATCTGGTGGACAAAAACAACGTATATCGATTGCGAGAATGTTTTTGAAAGACCCATCTATTATTATTTTAGATGAAGCAACAAGTGCACTAGATATTGAAACAGAAAATAAAATTCAAAAAGCGTTTAAAAAACTTTCAGAAGATCGAACATCTTTAATTATTGCGCACAGGTTATCAACGATTAAAGATGTTGATCGTATAATATTTATAAAAGATGGCCAAATATTGGAAGAGGGAAGTCATGAAACCCTTATGCAGCAGGATGGCCCATATAAACAACTTTACACATCACAATTTGCGGAAGTTGAGACTTTTTAACTTTAAAAGAGATAAATAAAAAGCGTGCATCAATAGGTTTAGTACCTAATGATGCACGCTTTATTGTTCGCGCAAATAGTAAATAGTGTTTATATATTGGGAGGGATGTTTAAAATGATTCAGATTGTGCGTTTACCGTAATGATTTTATTAAAATGATTGCGATAACTTTGCCAATCAACTTTTGAGTTAGTTTGGTCCGTTATCAATACATCGATTGTGTCATTAGGACAAACGTGATAAAGAGATACTTTGTCAAATTTAGAACTGTCGGTAAGTACATAAATTTCTTTGGCTTGTTTAACCATTTGTATTTTTGTAGAAGCAAGTGTGTCATTAAAGTGTGTAACGCCTTTTTCTAAATCAATAGCAGGTGTTGCGAGAAATAATTTAGAAGGGTTAAATTGTTTAAGCGCTTCGTTTGTCATCATACCATTCAATAAGTAATTATCTTTATATAAGGTACCACCAGTAACGATGACTTGGTTAGATGTTGATTTTAAAATAGAAGCAATATGGATATCATTAGTAATAATTGTTAAATTGCTTTTTTGTGCAAGTGCACGCGCAAAATGTAATGTCGTCGACCCAGAATCAATGAACAATGTGTCGTTTGCCTCAATAAATTCAGCAGCTTTTTGACCTATAGCTACTTTCTCATAATAATAACTTGTTTCACGGTCATCAAAGTTTAATTCATCCCAAACCTCTGTGTCATTTAATACGACCCCACCATGTGTCCGCTTGATGTGGTTATACTGTTCTAATTTATTTAAGTCACGGCGAATTGTTGCTTCATGTACATCGAATTCTTTAGCTAACGTGTGTATCGTAGCTTTTTTATTAGCTTTCAAAAATGTAATAATATGTTGTTCTCTTTCTGCTGGTAACATCGACGACAACCTCCTAAAATTATTGTTTGGCTATTGCTAATTATGCGGGATATTCACCATTTTGCATATGTTTTGGTATTTTAATAAAATAAGTCAGGAATGTACTGATAAAGTATAAAATGGCAAGGACCCAAATCACACCGATTGCGTCTATACTACCGATGAATAGATAAACAATCATTGGACCGACAAATACAGGTAAACCAGCACCTAAGTTAAGCACGGATAAAGCTGCGCCCTTATCTTTTTTAACAAGGGAAGGTACCAATGCAGATAGTGGTACATATGCTGCAATAAATGCACCCCAACAGAAACCAACAATTGTTAATAAAGCTAAATTGCCATCTGTCCAAATAGGGACATAACCCATCAATAGTACCGAAATACCACTTCCAATGCCACCGAAATACATTACAGTATTACGCCAACCAATCTTATCCCCAACAACACCGAAGATTAGGTTAAACAAGATATTACCAACAAAAATAGTGGACCATACCGCTAGCCATTTAGAGGTCGGGATACCAAAAGATGATAAATAAATAGGTAAGAAAACTGGAAAGGCGAATTGTGCTGTCGTATTAATTACACGAACAATGCCACCTAATAACACTTTTGGTTCTTCGGCAACAATAGTTACACCTTTAAATACTTCTTTGAGTTTTTCTAAAGCGCTACCTTGGCTTGAAGGTAGTGTGTCTTTATTTAATATTATAGTAAAGAAGCCACCTAGAACAACCCATATTAATGAGCTCCATAATGTATTGATATGCCCTAAATATTCGATGGCCCAAATAGAATAGAGAGCACCAAGAACGTTTAAACCACCTGTGAAGACAAACCAGAACCATCCCACAGCTGCGCCGAGTGTCTTTTGTTCTGAACGATACGATATCCATACTAAGAATGAATAAGCAAATAAGGGATAGCCCAAACCTCTTAATGCATATGCTGGCAACATGAGTGATAAGTTTTGAGAAGGAATTGCAAAGCCAACAAAGAAAATTGTTCCGATAATATAAAAGATTAGGCCTAATAACATAGTACGTTTACCTCCAAGTGCTTCAGCAAATACACCACTGAGCCAACTTGCTATAGCAACTGTTACACCGTATGCAGAGAAGAGTAAACTTGTTTCTTGCACAGAGAAACCATGTCCGTGTAGCCAAGGGCTTAGCCAACCAATCTCTAAGCCATCACCCATCATAAAGACGATGATACCAATATAGCCCCAAATAATTTGTCGAGGCATACCTAGAATAGAATTTGAATTATTCATTTATAAACCACCTTTTTAGTCATTTTTCCAATGATATTCTAAATAAGTTTTCTTCCATCCTTTGTTAGCTGTTGTATCATCTAATGCTACTTTTAAATCATTAGTGTTATAAATATGATAATAAGTGTCAGGAATTAACTGTCTTAATGCTTTCTGGTATTGCTTGTTGCTGAACGCATTGATAAGCTGTTCGAATTCGCGTTTTGTACTACGAGAACTCCCAGAAAATGTTAGCCCCTTTTCAAGTACATCACGCGTATTGATACCGACACGCTCCTCAGTGACACCCATTAATACAATATGACCTTGTCTATCAATTAGGTCGATGGCTTGGTTAATAGCAGATTCAGAGAATTTGCCTCCAGCACATTCAAAGACAGTATGTACACCACGATGTTGTTTGAAATCATAGTCAAAGACTAAATGCGTCGTTGCAAAACTTTCGAAAGCAGCTAATTTTTCTTCGATGGCTCCAAATACTAACAATTGTTCTTTTTCAATACCGTAAATATAATGTAATGCCGTAGCTGCTAAGTAACCAACAGGACCATCACCGAATATGGCAACTTGAGGAGAGTTATCTGTAGTGATATGTTCAAGTTGGTTGATAGGGAATAGCGAAACAGAACATAGCTCTGCTAACAAAGCAACGTCTTCATCTAAAGAATCAGGTACTTTAACTACATTATCTCCAGGTACAACCAGTTGATCTTGGCATATACCATCAAAGCCGCTTCCCATAAATAAAGCATGCTCATCATAGTTGTCTTGATAAGGAGAAGGTGCAAAAGTTTGTTTACGTAGGTAAGAAGGAATATTTGGAACAATGACAACCTTGTCACCTTGGATGAAATCTGGATGTTTGGAATCTTTAACGATGCCAATTCCTTCATGAAACAGTGCCATAGGTAATTTTTTTGCGAGTGCTTCAGGACGACGATTACCTGTGTAATAGCGTAAATCTGCATGACAGACACTTGCTTTAGTTGGTCTAATAATAAGATCTCTATCGTCGTAGTCATGAACAAGTGTAGCTTTTTCGAATTGACCAGGTTCAGTTAATCGGAAGACATTCGATTGAATTTTCATATTTGCACATCTCCTTGATATTATTTGTTCATATATGTTTATATCGACAATAGTAAACGCTTACATGCGGATTTGTCAAACTCATTTTGTTCTGTTTTGCAGTTATTTGTTGTTTTGTGATTTTTTGTGTTGATTTTTAGTTTAAACTTAATTATGATTTAAGAAAGCGTTTTCTTAAAGAAAGGTGAATGGGGGCTTATACAATGACATACAGCATAGGCATTGATTTTGGTACTGGTTCAGGTAGAGTATTTTTGATTAATACCGAAAATGGAAAAATTGAAGAACAATATATAAAAAACTATACACATGGCACCATAGAAGGTGAGTTGGGTGGAGAGAAACTACCTCAAAGCTTTGCGCTCCAAAATGCCAATGATTATATGGACATCATTGAGACAGGCATTCCAGCCATTATAGAAAGAACCAATATTTCAGTGTCTGAAATCGTAGGCATCGGCATTGATTTTACATCTTCAACAGTTATATTTGTAGATGAACAAATGGAACCCATACACAACAGACCAGGTTTTCAAGATAATCCACATGCTTATGTAAAGTTGTGGAAACACCATGGCGCACAAGATGAAGCAGATTTATTATTTAAGACGGCATTAGAAGCTAAAAATAGATGGTTAGGGTATTATGGATTTAATGTTAGTAGTGAATGGATGATTCCTAAAATCATGGAAGTTAACAATAAAGCACCTGAAGTTATGGACGTTACAGCAAATATTATGGAAGCGGGCGACTGGATTGTAAATCGTTTGACTGGTCAAAATGTAAGGTCTAATTGTGGCTTGGGCTTCAAATCATTTTGGGAAGCAGAGACAGGTTTTCATTATGATTTATTTGATAAAGTAGATTCAAATTTATCAGATATTGTACGTACAAAAGTTGATGCACCGGTAGTCAGTATAGGTGATAGCGTAGGTACTTTATGCATGAAGATGGCAGAAAAATTAGGTTTGTCACCAGATACACAAGTCAGTCCGTTTATCATCGATGCACACGCAAGTTTATTAGGTATTGGTTCAGAGAAAGATAAAGAAATGACAATGGTTATGGGTACTAGCACATGTCATTTAATGCTTAATAAAGAACAACATAAAGTTCCCGGAATTTCTGGATCAGTTAAAGGAGCCATCATTCCAGATTTATATGCTTATGAAGCGGGTCAAACGGCAGTAGGTGATTTGTTTGAATATGTCGCGAAGCAAGCTCCTTATGATTATGTTAAAACAGCAGAATCACGCGGAATTTCTATATTTGATTTACTTAATGAAAAAGCTGCTCAACTTTATCCCGGTGAAAGTGGTCTTATCGCTTTAGATTGGCATAACGGTAATCGTAGTGTATTAAGTGATAGTAATTTAAAAGGTAGTCTCTTTGGAATGAGTTTACAGACAAAACATGAGGAAATCTATCGTGCATATTTGGAGGCAACTGCCTTTGGTGCGAAAATGATTATGCAACAATATCAAGGATGGCAAATGGAAGTTGAGCATGTATTTGCTTGTGGAGGTATTCCTAAAAAGAATGGTTTACTGATGGAAATTTATGCCAATATATTAAATAAGAAGATTACTGTCATTGATAGTGAATATGCGCCAGCCATTGGTGCAGCCATCTTAGGTTCTATTTGTGGTGGTGCGCATCCTGATTTCAATTCTGCTATAGAAGCGATGAAAGAACCAGTACTTTATCAAGTAGAACCAGATCCTCAACAGGTACGTATTTATAAAAAATTATTCAGCGCTTACAAAGAATTGCACGATTTACATGGTTACAAAAAAGCACGTATTATGCGTAATGTTAGTGCATTGATGTGAATTTACAGTATTAATACAATTTGAAATGCTAGGTATTTGTGGTTTATAGGTGTAAAAAGAGGAAATGATATAGTAACTAATGATACTAAGGGGATGACTGTTGTGGAATGGGAAATCGTAAATTTAGATATAGAATTTAAAGTGAACGCTTCGGTTGAAAAAGTGTTTGAGGCATGGACAGAACCAAAGATTTTCAAGCAATGGTTATATACTTCTAAGAAAACAAATAAAATCGCACAGAACCAGTTTGAAATTAATGGTGAGTGGGAGATAGTTGATGAAAGAGAAGGTAAAACATATAAAGCGACAGGTACATATATGGATATTGTAAAACCATATAAATTGATGTACTCATTTAAAATGCCTCAATTTAGTGATTTAGAAGATATCATAACCATTGAGTTTATAGACTTAGAAAATGAAACACAAGTTAAATTTAATCAAGGTTTAAAAGTACCTTTAAACGACACAATGAACAAGCAATCATACGAACAATTAAAGGAAGATACTAAAAAGCAATCAGAAGAAGGATATAATAAAATGTTTGAACAACTAAAGCAAATACTAGCTTAATAACAGATGTGAAATCATTATATAGTATGATCATATGAATATAAGCCCCTCATTACATAATAAAGGTAATGAGGGGTTTACTATGTAATTTAGTTAGCTATTTTATGTAATACGAGGTACTTTTTTATCATGTTCCTAATAAGGTTAAAGCGTAGTTGTCAGCGATAGAGAAACAACATTGTTTATATAAGTAAAGATTACATATCTAGGTTGATTTGAAGTTGAAGCGCTATTTTACGCTATTATTTATGCACGTGGGAAAATAGAAAAGTTCTAATTTACGCTATAAAAACAAAAAACTACTAATCTTCCGTGAATACAGTTGATTAGTAGCTTGAAAAGTTATATTTAGAAGTTGTACAGAGAATGTAAGACGATGATACTTGATTATAAAAGGTTAAGACATAAAAGTACTAATAGCATCTATTAAACTATAAATACCTAAAAAGCTTACGACTAAAACCACTATTCCTCCGATAATATTAAGCCAAATGGTATTCGTAAAGTGACCCATTAAGTTCTTCTTATTAATAATAATAAAAATTAAAATGGCCACAATAGGTAAAATGATACCATTTAAGGCTTGAGCAATGAGTAATACTTGAAGCGGTTCAAAGCCTAAGGCCGAAGTGATAATACCTATAATGATAATAATAGTAAATACTGCCTTATACTTTTTACTCTTCATACCACCTTGCCATCCGAGTAGGCTGCTAATAGTAGCGGCAGCACCTGTGGGTGAAGCAATAGCTGACGATAGACCTGCAGCAAACAAACCAACACTGATTGCGATTGGAGCCGCATCACCTAACACGGGTTCTAGTGGTCCTGCGAGTTGTATCACACTTGTGACCTCTTTACCTTGGATTAAAGTGGCTGCAGAGATTAATATCGCTGCGGATATAATACCACCAACTGAGATGGAGATGACTGTATCCCAACGTGCAAATTTTAATTCTTTTATGTGACCAAATCGTTCATGGACTGCAGTGGAATGGATGAAGAAGTTGTAAGGCACAACGGTTGTACCAATAAGTGCAATGACCGTGAGGATTGAACCATTTGGTATTGTAGGTACAAAGATACCTTTTAAGATACCTATAACATCTGGCTTAATAACAATCATAGTAGTAATAAATATCATACCCATAATAACCATGAGTAGGATCATTATTTTTTCTAAAAAACGATAATTACCAAATAAGCCGATGAGTAAGATAATGACACCGATTACGGGTGCTACCCAATGTTCAGGCAAATTTAATAAATAGGAAGCACCAAGTGAGGTGCCAATCAAGTCACCACTGATATATGCTGCACAACCAATGGTTACAGCAATTAAAGTGAACCAAACTATAATCAACTTGCCAAGTTTATTTTTAAATAAGTCTTGGATGGCCTCACCCAAGCCCTCACGGGTGACAAGTGATAACCGAATAATCATTTCTTGCAGTACAATTGTAGCGATGATGGAAAATACTACCGCCCAAAGTAAACTATAGCCAAATCCTGCGCCACCTTGAGTCATGGTCGTCACAGTGCCTGGACCAATGAAAGAGGCTGTAATAATCATTCCTGGACCAAGTGAACGTAAAATTTTCTTAGCACTTTTTAACAATTAAACCACTCCTCAAATTATTTTGATTGATTTAAATAAGCGACGTGGCCAGCAAGCACATATAGTACTGCTGTAGAGACAAAGTGAGCTGAGTTTTGGTTGGCATCCATCATTGGATATACTTCTACATAATCCATGCCACAAAGACCTAATTTACCAAATTCATGAATCATTGTTAATAATTCATAAGAGGTAATGCCGTTACCATCTACGGGTCCTCCTGGATTAAAGGCAAAATCCAATACATCACTGCAAATTGTTAAATACACAACATCAACATCTTGACTTGCTTGTTCATAAATGTCATGTGCATACTTTTTTAAATCTTGAGCTTCACGAATATCATTAATTGTTAAAGTAACAGCCCCTGCTTGTTGAGCATAACGACCTGTAGCAGGTTGATTTCGAGGACCGTGAATACCTGTGTGAATAATACTTTCATTTCGTATGCCATCGGTATTATAAAGGTGCATGAAAGGTGTATTACGCGCATAAGGCTCACCTTCATAGTCCGGCATATTATCGTAATGGGCATCTAAATGTATGATGCCTACTTTCTTACCAGTTTCTGTTAAAGATTTAAGGATAGGATATGTAACACCGTGTTCACCGCCAAACCCTACTAAGAACTTTCCACTTTCCCAAAGTGGTTTAGTGAAATTAGCAATATTATCATAGCTTTGTTTGTTGTCGTGTGCTACAAATGGAACATCGCCCACATCTCCAATAGTTAAGTGTTCGCTGATATCAATATGATTTAACTCGGGCAAATATTGACTGTAACGCGCGGAACAAACACGTATTTGTTTTGGTCCTAATTCAACTCCAGTATAATTCCCCCAAGTACTTTCACCTTCAAACGGTGCACCATAAACGATGACATCTGTGTCTAAAGTATTTATTTGAGTTAGGTTCTTACTATTTAAAAAACATGGAACATTACCGTAAATATTATTTTTCATAATGTATATCCTCCCCTTTATTGTAAATAAGTATATAGATTATTATTTTATATTTCAAATAAATCTGAAAATTCGAATTTCTATAAGCGGGAAGTGTTAATTAAATAATTTTAAATAGAAAAGTTACTATGCAAGGGGAGTAAGTAGTGCATTGTTAGTAATAAGCTAGTGATAAATAAATAAAACATCCACTAGCGTCATTTAACGTCAGTGGATGTTATAAACAAGTTTTATTGATATGTTTTATGAATTTGTGTGATACGTATTAAGCATTAAGCCCAACCGCGGAAACGTGATGCTTCAGCAGTACGTTTGATTCCTAATACATAAGCAGCTAAACGCATATCCATTTTTCTATCTTCTGCTAAGTCATATATTGTATTAAACGCTTCAACCATTTTTTCACGTAGCTTCATATTAACTTCCGCTTCTGGCCAATAGTAACCTTGATTATTTTGTACCCATTCAAAGTAAGAGACGGTTACGCCACCAGCACTAGCTAAGACATCAGGGATAATTAAGACATCACGCTCAGTTAAAATACGTGTCGCTTCTGGGGTAGTCGGTCCATTAGCTGCTTCAGCGATAATTTTTGCTTTAATTTGATGCGCATTATCCTCAGTGATTTGATTAGATAGTGCAGCAGGGACTAAGATGTCACAATCAACCTCAAATAATTGTTCTTTAGGTATATTATCATCAAATAGGTGTGTGACTCTGCCATGTTGCTCTTTAAGTTCAACTAGACGATCAACATCTAAACCATTCGGGTCATGCAGCGCTCTGAAACTTTCAGATATGGCTACAATTTTAGCACCCATATCATGTAAGATTTTTGCGATAAAGCTTCCAGCATTACCAAAGCCTTGAATCGCCACACGAGACCCTTTAATATCAATATTTCTACGCTTTGTTGCTTCTTCAATTGTGATGACTGCACCTAGCGCAGTGGCACGGTTACGGCCTTGTGAACCGCCTAAAGAAAGGGGTTTACCCGTAATAAATGCAAAGGCGTTGGAACGATTAATCTTACTATATTCATCCATCATCCAAGACATAATTTGCGGGTTTGTATAAACATCCGGTGCTGGGATATCGCTCTCAGGTCCAACAAATTGTGAAATAGCTTTAACATAACCGCGAGATAAACGTTCTAATTCTTGGTTGCTCATTTGTCTAGGATCGCAGATAATACCGCCTTTTCCACCACCAAATGGTAGGTTGGTGATGCCACATTTCATTGTCATCCACATGGATAACGCTTTAACTTCTTCTTTATTTACATCGGGATGGAAACGGATACCACCTTTAGTAGGACCAACGGCATGATTATGCTGTGCACGATAACCGGTAAATGTTTTAACCGTACCGTCATCCATACGGACTGGGATACGTACTTCTAAAAATCTTAAAGGTTCTTTGATGAGTTCATACATGCCATCGTCAAAACCTAATTTATGTAAAGCTTCTTTCGTAATTTGCTGTGTTGAAGTTACTAAATCATTATATTCTGTCATTACATATCTCCTTTATCTGTTACTTATATTTCATGGTAAGGGTGTGAAGAATGAAAATCAATACTAAAAACTGAATTTTTATAAAAGTTTGAAAATTCAGTTAAAAAGATAGCGCTTACTTATTTAAATTATTTACTGGTGTGTATACAATGGTGTTTGAATTTTAAGTAGTGTATTTTGCAACTTTATATTGACTAAATTTTCAGAAATAAATAGAATGATTAATAATATAAAAAATTATATATTTAGTACTTAAAGATAAGGAGCACATAAAATGGAACAAACGACATTTAAACGTGCTATGAAACAACGTCATCTTATGTTATTGAGTTTTGGCGGTGTCATTGGTACAGGTTTATTTTTAAGTTCTGGATATACATTACAGCAAGCAGGTCCACTAGGTACTGTGTTGTCTTACTTAGTAGGTTCAACCCTCGTATACTTAGTTATGCTTTGTTTGGGACAATTAGCCATTAAACATCCTGTAACTGGAGGATTTCATACATATGCTAGCAAATATATTCACCCTTCAGTAGGGTACATTGTTGCATGGTTTTATTGGCTAACGTGGACGGTAGCATTAGGATCTGAATTTACTGCCGTTGGTATTTTGATGCAAAAATGGTTTCCTGAAATACCTGAATACATATTTGCTGCCAGTGCGATTATATTGGTATTGATTTTTAATATCATATCGACAAGGTTCTATGCAGAAGTTGAATTTTATTTTTCGATGGTAAAAGTGATTACGATTATTGTGTTTATTATTTTAGGTATTTGCGTCATCTTAGGTATAATCCATTACAATGGATATGAAGGAATAAATACAATTACGCAGAGATACACTCATCCTACTTTTCCTAATGGAATAGGGGCAGTATTTTTAACAATGTTGGCTGTGAATTATGCTTTTAGTGGAACAGAGTTAATAGGAATTGCGGCTGGTGAAACTGAAAAACCTAAGCAAGTTATTCCTAAGGCGATACGCGCCACTTTATGGAGACTAGTTATTTTCTTTATAGGAACGATGGTTATTATCTCGATATTAATCCCTAGTTATCAAGGGAAATCCTTAGAAAGTCCCTTCGTGGTGATTTTTCAAAAAATGGGGATTCCATATGCTGGGGACATTATGAATTTAGTGATTATTACGGCTTTATTATCTGCTGCTAATTCAGGGTTATATGCTGCAAGTAGAATGATATGGAGTTTATCAAATGAAGGTGTGTTTCCTAAATGGTTTGGGCGTTTAAATAAATATCGAATGCCTGTAAATGCAACGTTATTTAGTATGATAGGTGGTTTGTTAGCTTTATTATCAAGTGTTTATGCAGCGGATTCACTATATGTAGTACTTGTATCTATTGCTGGTTTAGCCGTAGTAATTGTTTGGATGAGTATATGTGTTTCTTACTTTAATGCCAAAAGAGTTGATCATAGTTTGAAAATACATCAATCAGTACCTATTATTGGATTTATTTTGTGTTTAGTATCGTGTGTTGGGATGGTTTTTGACTCTAATCAAGCACCAGCGCTTTATTTCGGTGTGCCTTTTGCAGCAATCGCATTATTATACTATTTTATTAAGTACCACAAGAAATGAGGCAAATAAATGAGATTATTAGAAAAGTTAGAAGCTCAATCGCCACTAGTGTTAGATGGTGGATTAGCAACAACATTAGAACAAGCAGGGTGTAATTTAAATTCATCATTATGGTCGAGTGAAGTATTGAAAAATAATCCTGTAAAAATTAAAGCAGCGCACCAATCATTTACAGATGCAGGGGCAGACATATTACTTACGAGTACATATCAAGCAAGTTATCAAACATTTTCAGATATTGGACTAAAAGATGTTGAAATAGAACAACTATTTACTACAGCGGTTGATCAAATCATGGATTCGAGTACATATAAGCAAGTAATCGTTGGTAGTTTAGGACCTTATGGTGCATATTTAAGTGATGGTTCTGAGTATACAGGTGATTATGAATTAAGTAACGAGGATTATTTTAATTTTCACCGTTCACGTATAGACGCATTAATTACAAGAGGGGTGCATGACTTTGTTTTTGAGACGGTGCCAAACTTTGAAGAGATTAAAGCTATTGTTGAGTATATTGTTCCACACTATACGGACCAAACATTTTGGTTATCTGTAACGGTAAATGATTTAGGCGACTTGTCTGATGGTACAAAATTCGAAGATTTATGTGAGTTTATCCAAAAATATAAAAAAGAAATTCCAGTTTTTGGTATTAATTGTTCATCTGTAGCAGGGGTCAATCAAGCTATGGGAAAAGGGCTTACTATTTTACCACAGACAATTGCGCTATATCCTAATGGCGGCGCAAAATATAATGCGGACACAAAACAATGGGAGAGTATGGGGGATAGCCACTTGATAGTTGAACAGATTCCAGATTGGTTAAGACATGATGTTAAAATAGTTGGTGGTTGTTGCCAAACAACACCAGAAGACATTAAAAGAATTCACGATAAAATAAATTTATCGGTTTAATTATAATATGAATGAATATATCTACCGAAGTTTTGTTTTAGGTTATGAAAAATACGCTTCAAGAAAGTAACTTTTTAGGTTATTTCTTGAAGCGTATTTTAAATATGAAACGATAAGTAATATACTAATAAAACGTTTTAAATTGATTCGATTATTAACTTTAGATATTTCTCATGAAAAATTGTGAAGACCAATATATTTATGTTTTAAATTTCACCTCATGACAGTGAATAAGTCATTTTATATTTTTTTATTGAGAAGTTTTACTTTTCTTCTTGTTTCTTTTTTCTAAAGATGAGTAGTGTGGAACCTAATAATAGTAATAAACTACTCCAAATAGTTGTATTGCGTTCTTTTTCACCGGTATCAGGTAATTGTTTCTTTTCAGTTGTTGACTGTGAAGGTTTTGTTTTTGGAATATACGTTTCTGCTTTTGTATTTGTGGCATTTTGGCTAGATTTTACTGCTGTACTAGTATTGATAGCCTGTATATTTAACTTTGTATTTTTTTGTGAATCTAATTTAACCACATTATTGTGATGATTAGGTGAAACTTTAATTTCATTATCTTTAGTTGCTGGCTCAGGATCCGGCGTTGGCTCAGGATCCGGCGTTGGTTCAGGGTCCGGTGTTGGTTCAGGATCCGGCGTTGGCTCAGGGTCCGGCGTTGGTTCATGATCCGGCGTTGGTTCAGGATCAGGTGTCGGCTCAGGATCAGGTGTCGGCTCAGGGTCCGGCGTTGGTTCAGGGTCCGGTGTTGGCTCAGGATCTGGCGTTGGTTCAGGATCAGGTGTTGGCTCAGGGTCCGGCGTTGGCTCAGGATCAGGCGTTGGTTCAGGATCAGGCGTTGGTTCAGGATCAGGTGTCGGCTCAGGATCAGGTGTTGGCTCAGGGTCCGGCGTTGGCTCAGGATCCGGCGTTGGTTCAGGATCAGGCGTTGGTTCAGGATCAGGTGTCGGTTCAGGATCAGGTGTCGGTTCAGGATCCGGCGTTGGTTCAGGATCAGGTGTTGGCTCAGGGTCCGGCGTTGGCTCAGGATCCGGTGTCGGCTCAGGATCCGGCGTTGGCTCAGGATCAGGCGTTGGTTCAGGGTCCGGCGTTGGCTCAGGATCAGGTGTTGGTTCAGGATCAGGTGTTGGCTCAGGATCCGGCGTTGGTTCAGGATCAGGTGTCGGCTCAGGATCAGGTGTCGGTTTAGGATCCGGCGTTGGCTCAGGATCAGGTGTTGGCTCAGGGTCCGGCGTTGGCTCAGGATCCGGCGTTGGTTCAGGATCAGGTGTCGGCTCAGGATCTGGCATTGGTTCAGGTTTAGGTTTCGGGTCAGACCCTTCTCCATCAGCTTTGTTTTGATAGAATAATACGCCATTATTCCAACTTGCTTGTGTGTAATAATCTTCATAATATGGCGAGAATCCTGAAAGTGTTGTTCTAAAAGTTAACGATTGTGCATCACCATCATAAGTGCTATCAAATTTGACTACATAGACACTATCTAAATTATCAAAGTCTATTTGATAATTACCATTAGTAACATTTAAATTAATGTCGTTAGTAACATCTTGAAACATTGAAGTATCTGACGTGTCAGCGTATATACTTTGATTTAATTCATTAGGCTTCATTACTTTAAAGACTTTTACAGAGGGCAGGTTGCCGTCTTGTTTATTTCCGTTAATGATTTGACCATAGACAGTAGCGGCAGGTATTTTAAAATTATTTGGATTAATATAAGCAAGGTGTGTAAAAGTATTATTTTGTTTATTCAATGAAACGATACTACCATTAACACTTAAACCAACATTATTTATACCATTTAGATATTTTATATATACATCTTTTTGAGTTTTTTGTCCATTTATTGTCGCGATAATTGATTGATTACTATCGTGAGGAACAGTTTTAGGATCAATAAATAAATTTAAAGACAGGTTTGTTTTTATATTCTCTCTATTATTTACGTAATCTGTGAATCTATATCTAATTTTTCCGTCTTCTAAAATACTGCCATTTGCAATAACTGTTTCTCCATTTTTAATTTCTGGAACTTTACTTATCGCAGATACGCCACGAGTATTTACATTATTAGAAAGTGAAATGTCGAAATAATCTCCTTCTTTAACACCTTCCCCAAATGTTAATTCATAGTTTAAAGTTGATCTTTCACCATTATGTGGTCTGATTGTAGCATTCGATTCAATATTGCTATTAACCACAGTAATTTTATCACTTACGTCTTTACCAACTCCATTCTCATTACTAGCTACTTCAAGGTTTGGATTCGTAGCATTATATGTAGAGATTGTGCGTTTTGGTGAAGCAATGTTTTCAATTGATGATAGTTGTGCTTCATCTTTCTTAGGTTCACTTACTTCATTTTTCTGTGGTGTGTTTTGTTCAGATGTAGTGGCAGATTGCGTAGTTTCATTTTGCGTATGGGTTTCGCTAGAAGTTGGTGCAGAGTTAGATGGTGTTTGTTCACCAGAATTAGCATCTTTATTGTTGCTGTTCGTATCTAATTTAGCATTTTCGTTTTTATCGTTCATATTTTCTAGAGGTGATTCTTCTAGTTTAGTGTTATCTTCAATTTTTAAAGTTTCATCTGCTTCTATTCTTTTATCATTGTTAACGGATTCCGTATTTTCCATATCATTTTTATTTAACGCTGTATCATTAGGTGCAGTTATTTCATTGTTAATAGCAACCTCATTTGATGTATTGTTTTCACTTTGTGCTGCACTATTTTGATTATTTGAATCGATTTTTGTTTCTTCATTCGTAGACTCTGATGCTTTTGCCTCCCCAGAAGTACTTAGACCAATGGCTAGGCAAGTACCTAAAAGTACTGACGCAGCTCCAAATTTATATTTGCGAATACCAAACTTTTCATTTTTCTTTATAAACATAACATACTCCTCTTTTTAAAATTCATATTATATTGTGATATAGATAAGTATTATAATTTATTTTATATGTTTACGCAATGTAATAATTAATTGTTTTGAATAATTTATTAAATGATAAAAATAAGATTAGCTTAGCTAATCTTATAAAAATTAATTATTTTATGAATTTTAAAAAATGACGCGTGAAATGTTTTGGATGTAAAAAACTACTCAATCCTCATGAAATTTGAGAATCAAGTAGTGTGTTAAAGTAATTATATTTGATTGCGTATAAGTAATATTGTATTTACGAAGGCTGTTTTTGTTTTAATGCAAATTCTTTAAATGTGATAAAACGTTTATGACTTTCATCATATAATTTAAATTTTAACGAAGCGAAACTTTCTCTAATCGTAATTGAGGTTGCATGATGTAATGGTGTGACATTGTCATGCGTAGCTTCTAAAGCATAATTTGGAATTCTAGGATTTAAATGATGGACATGGTGATATCCAATATTACCAGTTATCCATTGAATGAATTTTGGTAATTTATAATATGAACTACCATCAATAGCTGCTTTAACATAATCCCACTCAGAAGATTCCTCAAAATAAGAATCTTCAAAGGTATGTTGAATGTAAAAAAGCCAAATACCTATCATTCCAGAAATAAAGACCATAGGCGCAAAAATAGCAAAAAATTGGCTAGCCCCTAATAGGTAAATAAGACCACCGTAAATGATTAATAATAAAATATTATTGAGCCATGTGTTCGTGCGTTCTTTTGTTTTAGCATCTTTTGCGTTAAAGCGATTAGATACAAATACTAAGAAAAACGGCCCTAAAACAAACATTACAAATGGATTGCGATAACATCTATAAGTTAAACGTTTAAAACGAGACGAAATTTGATATTCTTCAACTGTCATGACCCAAATATCTCCAATGCCACGCTTCTCCAAATTCCCACTACCTGCATGATGCATTAAATGTTCTCTACGCCATTTTCGATAGGGAAAAAAGGTTAAAAAACCTGTCACATTACCTAATAAATCATTATGCTTCTGTTTTTTTAGATATGAACCATGACATGCATCATGAAAAATAATGAATGTTCTAATTAAAAAGATTGAAGCACATATACTACTAATAATTGCTAATGACCAATGTACTTGATATAAAAACCCACTTGATACTAACAACGCAAGGAGGGGAATTATTGTATTGATTATTTGGATTGTACTTTTTGTATAGCTCGTTTTTTCAAACGGTTTGACCATCTTACGTAACAATTTCTTTTTATCTTTTTCCATTTACACCAAACTTTCTATCCACTCAGAAATCAATTTTTACTGAAGTGTTTAATTCAGTGTATAGAAGTAGGATACCTATTACAAACATTTATTTGAATTATTTGAATACTTTTTAATAAAAAGTGAAATAATGGCTAATAAAAAGCTTTATCTAAAAATAAAATTTAATTCTCAGTTAATTTAAATGTTTATATTTTAACCAATTAATGCGTTGAAAAATAAAAAATTGTAAAAACTCAATGATATTTAAATAATTTTAAACCAATAGTTGTAATTTTCAGAAAAAAAGAATATTATACAACCAAGCATTGTGAGATATATGCATGCAATATTTAAATTAGTTTATTTATAGTAAGACATAGGGGGAATAAACAGAGCATATGTTAAGCGTGCTTAAAAACAACTGAGGTGGGCTAGTTTTATGACGAATACTTTAAACAGAGAGTTAAGCAATAGACATATTCAACTTATTGCGATTGGTGGCGCTATTGGAACAGGATTATTCTTAGGGGCAGGACAATCCATAAGTTTAACGGGGCCATCCATTTTACTAACTTATATTATTGTCGGTTTCGTATTGTTTATGTTTATGCGTGCAATGGGAGAAATGTTATTACATAACACAGAGTACAAAACATTTGCAGACATCGCACATGATCAAATAGGTCCGTTTGCGGGGTTTGTAACTGGTTGGACATATTGGTTAACTTGGATTACGTCTGGTATGGCTGAAATTACAGCAGTTGCAAAATATGTAGAATTTTGGATACCAGATTTACCTAACTGGATTACGTCTTTATCATGTATTTTGATATTAATGGCATTTAATTTAACAAGTACAAAAATGTTTGGTGAATTAGAATTTTGGTTCGCAATTATAAAAGTAGTGACAATAATCGCTTTGATTGTTGTAGGTATTGTAATGATAGTATTTGCGATACAGACACCTTTTGGACAAACGAGTGTAGCTAATGTATTTAATAATGGCTCATTATTTCCACACGGAGCATCTGGTTTTTTCATGTCTTTCCAAATGGTAGTATTTTCGTTTACTGGTATTGAAATTTTAGGTATTACAGCTGGAGAAACTAAAAATCCAGAAAAGACTATACCGAAAGCAATTAATAGTGTACCTATAAGAATTTTATTATTTTATGTTGGAGCATTAGCGGTAATGATGTCTATTATTCCGTGGCAAGATATTGATCCAAATAATAGTCCTTTTGTTAGCTTATTTGCATTAATTGGTGTGCCATTTGCGGCAGGGCTTATCAATTTTGTAGTATTAACAGCTGCGTCTTCTGCGTGTAATAGTGGTATCTTTGCGAACAGTAGAATTCTATTTGGCTTATCAGAGAAAAAGCAAACACATCATTTACTGATGAAAACGAATAAAAAAGGCGTGCCGTATATCGCAATTTTAGTGACTTGTGCATTATTATCTATAACAGTATTGCTTAATTACTTAATACCTAATGCAACTCAAGTATTCTTTTATGTAACAGCAATATCAACTATATTGTTAGTTGTTGTGTGGATGTTTATCATGCATGCTTATGCAAAATATGTAAAATCAAATCCAGAGAATCATAAAAAAAGTTCATTTAAGTTACCTGGTGGCGTAAATATGGCAAGAATGGTTCAATTATTCTTTGTTTTTATTTTAATTATTTTATTCCTTGTACCTGATACGAGGATGGGTATTATCTTGTCACCAATATGGTTCATCCTACTTGCATTAATTTATTTGAGATATACAAGAAAAGTGCGTAAATTGGAAGTAAACAGCTAGGGATATAAGTAGAGTGTTAGGTTGTGTAGTCATTTAAATAGTAGATGGTAGAGTGAAACACCTGATTCTTATGTGCCATTTAATGCTAGATCATCAATTCTAGGACTGGATTAATACAAAGCTGTTATTTTAATAAAATATTATTTTTGTGCTCTGCTAGATTTAAGGAAGTTACCATATGTGTTGTGACAATATTTAATAATACATTTAAATTTTGATTTGTGAGAGGAGGTTACATTGAAATGGAAGCTGTATATGCAAAGGATGACCAAGGTGCTTATCAAACACTGAAAATAACTATTGAGAAAGATAGTGAAACTATTTTTAATTTATTAAGCACGACTGAGGGGGTTCAGAAATGGTTTCCTCAATTATCATTTAAGGAACGCAAAGTTGGTGGCAAGATGACATTTCATATGGATGACCAAGACGATATGGAAATGGAAATTACTGCATTCGAAGATAATGTAGCTATTGGTTACACATGGGATACCGGTGCAGTAAGATTTGATTTGTATGATAGTGGATATGAAACAGTACTTATATTAGATGAGTTCTTACCGTTTGATTTTCCGCATATCATTTTAGACTTTTCGGGTTGGCAGTTCCAACTGCAAAGTATAAAAAGTGTGGCAGAAACAGGTAAACCCTTGGACCAAAGTGAATGTGATTTTGACAGTGTAAAAGAGGAAGTAGAAACAAAACTTGATTTAGGTTAATATTTGAATTTAGTAGTTTAGTTTTTATTATTGTAATAGTCGATTAATACCAAAATAAGCTGGGACATAATAGTTAATGTCCCAGCTCATTTTTAGTTTATAAAATTAAAATTTATCTTTTAAGTCTTTTGCTTTATCTGAAGCTTGGTCTTTCACTTCTTTTTGCTTATCTTTATCATTCTTTACTTCGTCAACCTTATCTTTTGCTTTGTCTTTAAACTCGTCAAATTTACTCATTATAAAAACCTCCTTTAAGATTTGTGACACAAGTACTTTTCCACTTATCAATGCAAATAAACATTTTTATTTGCATTGATAAGTGGAAAAGATAAGAAAATAATATGATTAACATTATTAAAAAATATAGCATGTAGGCTTTGGTAGCATAATTAAGACAAAAATAAGGTTAAAAATAACTGACGATTTTAATAAAAAAGTAGAGAAAATAGAGGATATATTTTATAATATGGTAGATTAAAAGCAAGTCAATAATTTAATGGAGGTTTAAGCATGGAATATACTTTACCTAATTGTCCAGAGTGTGATTCAAGTTATACATACGAAGATGGAAATTTATTCGTTTGTCCTATGTGTGCTCACGAATGGTCTGAAGCTGAAAATGATGAAAACAAAGAAGCTCAAATTACAAGAGATGTGAATGGGCAGGAATTAGTTGACGGGGATGCTGTTACTGTTATTAAAGATTTAAAAGTAAAAGGTACATCATTTGTAATTAAACAAGGTACGAAAGTAAAAAGTATAAAAATAGTTGAACCTGACGACGGGCATGACATCGACGCGAAAGTTGATAAAATTGGACTAGTGGGATTAAAATCTTCACTTGTAAAGAAATTAAAAGGCTAGAGCAAAATTAAACATAAAATAATAACGCTGAGGGATGGGATAAGGACCTGATTTAAATGGGGATTCGTTGTCTCACCCTTTTTTGTTATTTATATTTAGTAAAAATAAATAGCTGATAGATTACGCTAGTATTATGAACAAATATAATTACTGTATAATAAATATGATATGACATACTAAAACAACATGTTGTGTATATTTCTATATGTTATTATAAATCTAACTATTGGACATTCGTTAATTATGGTAGATATGAAATTTAACTATAATTTTCTCAGATAACAAATTCGAATATAATTACTTATTACGAGGAGATTGAGTATATGTCAAAAGATTATATTTTTATAAAAATTAAAGTATCAAAAGTGTGTTGTATGTCTGCAGTGAAATGAATAAAATAATAATTCTAAGCTACTAAATTCAATTTCTTTAAGAATTTAGTGGCTATTTTTAATGTATTAATTATAATCTTTATGTATAAAAAATATTTAAATTAGGTGCATAAAAGTAATTGTTTTTATATACTATGTGTAATTAAAATATTGTGAAATTTTTCGTAATATCTTATTTTGTTAGATTATAGCGATAAAAATTTCATAGTAATAAGGGGATTAGAAGACAATATTATGAAGAATCAGATGCATATTGTTTCACTTATTTATAGTACGGGTTTACATCCTGCTTCATGGAGACTAGAAAACTCTAGGATTGATGAAATAGGGCAAATTACATACCAACAAGAAATTGCTAAAATTGCAGAACGTGGTTGTTTAGATGCTATATTTTTAGCAGATGGGCAATATATTTCTCAAGAAAATACAGGACATTTATCTTATTTCTTAGAACCTATCACTACCTTGACTGCTATTTCACAAATAACGAAACATATTGGGTTAATAGCAACGTTATCTTCTACATTTTATGATCCATACAATACAGCACGTTTAATAGGTAGTTTAGATCATATTAGTCATGGGAGGGCCGGTATTAATATTGTTACCTCACAATTTGATAATGAAGCAAGTAATCATTCAATGACGCAACTTCCTCCTTTAAATGAAAGGTATAAAAAAGCAGAAGAATTTGTACATGTATTGAAACAATTGTGGCAATCGTTTGATAGTCATGCATTAATAAATGATAGAAAGTCTGGCAGAGGCATAGAGTGGTCCTTAGTAAATGAAATTAATCATGAAGGAGACTATTTTAAGGTAAAAGGCCCTATAAATATACCATCTAGCCCTCAAATATATCCGGTTTTGTGTCAAGCTGGTACGTCGATTCCAGGTCGTGATTTTGCTTCGAAAGCTGTAGATATGATTTTTTCAGTAGCTTGGAATAAGGCAGACGCTAAGAGGTTTTTGAAAGATATTGAGAAACGAACAGAGCAACTTAATAAGTCTGAAGGTAGACCATTGATTTTACCAGGTTTGACAGTTTATGTTGCAGATACGATGGAAGAAGCTAAAGAAATAAGAGCCGCACTAGATCGTTTCATAGATGTAAATGAAAAAATTAAGCAGATTGAACAAAGTATCGGACAAAGTGTTGAAGGATGGGATTTAGACGCTGTTGTCCCATCTTTACCGTCTTATGATAACTTAACAACAAAAGTTGTGTCGAAAGCGCGCTATGAAGCGATACGAAGTACTATAGAAACAGAATCGCTTACATTAAGAGAATTAGCACAGCGTGTGAGTACATGGATGGGGCATAAAACAATTGTTGGAGACCCAATAACAGTTGCAGATATGATGCAAGAATGGTTTGAAGAGGAATGCTGTGATGGTTTTACTCTTATGCCGCCCACTTATCCAGATATGTTTGAAGCTTTTATTGATAAAGTAATTCCTATATTGCAAGAGCGTGGCTTATTTAGAAAAGCGTATACGGGAACAACTTTGAGAGAAAATCTACAATGCGTAGTGGAATAGCGTGTTAATGCAGCATATCATAGAAAACAAGTTATAAAATTTCATGACAACAAATAAACGTCAAATGCTATGGATATATAGCATTTGACGTTTATTTTTACTCAGTGATAGTGATGTCTCTAGCTTTATTGTTATAACGGATTTTCATAAATGTACCGAGTATAGTTGAAACAGTTAAAAATACTAGAATTGTAAACGTTAAACTATGAAAAGGAATTAATAGATTAATGATATAGAATAAGATGAGGATGATTGCTACATAAATATACAGTTTTTTTGTTTTGTACACTTGATGAAAGTACGTCATGTTCAATAACATCCCAAGATAAAATAGTGATATTGCTACAAATGTAAGCGTAATTTCAAATGTAGGATTAATTTTTACCTCTTCTGAAAATATCTCGCTAGCATTAATTAAACCTAAAGCAAAAAATATAATTATATGTGTGTAACATAGTTTGAGACCCGTAGACTTTTGTTTTGGATTCATAAAGGACTCTAATTTAATCCAATAGCTTCCAAATAGTCCTAAAATAATTAAAAATTGGAAAATTGATATGATTTCAAAATGTTGAATATTGAACAATGAACCTAAACCAACCATACTTTCTCCAAACATAATAATTGTAAATAAGCTATAGCGTTCTATTAGATGTGGCATATTAACTGGTGATTTTTGCAATATTTTAATTCCAAACAAAGGGAAGAGTAAACAACATATTATAGCAATATAAAGCATATGATAATGTGTATCTCCAGGAATAAAATAACCTATAAAAATCAGGATACTAGAAAATATTGAAGTTAAACCGTAAACTAAACAAAGTTTTTTCTCTTCATGAAGAATGTTTTCTGAAAACGTAAGTAAATATTGGAGTCCAATACTTAAAAACAAAATAGCAGTACATAGAAAAAATGCCTCATAAGTTTTATCGAAATTTGTGTTTATACTATTAGATAAATAAATTGTAATAAACATGTTAAACATAAGGAACATAAGATCTCTAGTATTATTTAAGCCAAATCTATTAGTATAAATGGTTTGATAACTCCAAATAGATACAAATACAAATAACATTACGCCATATTTGAAAAATAAAATACCAGGCACTATGGCATGTTCTAAGTGCAATATTGTGTGAGACATTTGTGAAATTGCATAGACAAAAATTAAGTCAAAAAATAATTCTATAAATTCTACTTTTTTTACGTCAAAATAACGGTTTTTTTGTATTTTCATATTCAACTCTTCTTTTCATAATTATTTTTAAAATAATATCATTGAATATTTTACCAAATTTTTAATTCTAGAAACAAAAAACGATAAATTAATTTATCGTTTATCACATATTGGTTTTACGATTCCTCGAAATGTTGATGTGTATTGGGTAGAAGAAGCTGGCATCGGTTCTTCTTATATGGATATAAAGCATGAAAATGAATTCACTAAAAGACATATCAAATGGCTTGCCTATAATACAATGCACATGGCTACAATGTTGAGAAAAACGCCATTACCAAATAAAGGGAATAAATTAAATGAATAAAATAAGATGAAATATTTTAATAGACTCCATTTTAAAGTGAAAACTTTAAAATGGAGTCTATTATTTCTTCGTAGAAAAACTTAGTCTATTTTTGATTTTTTATTTATAAATCATAAAAAGTTGTGAAATTTTGGTATAAGTCTATTTCAGCGTTTTGTAAAACCGTCGATTCAGGTGATATTGCTGTTCCTTATTCTATGATGTGATTTAAATTGTGAAACTAAAGATGATGTCACATCAGCTATTTATTGTTCTTCTAATGTCAGTGATTCGTGTTCCGTTGCTTGTTCCAAATGTTTAATAACTGTGTTGATTCTATACGAGGTAATTTATTTCATATAGATTTAATATTTCTAGTTTTTCATTTGGGCAAGTCTCATTATATTTTGTTTTTATTTCATTCCCACTATTTGGGGTCAGTTCAAACTATCACCTAAGGTTTGTCTATTTTGTGGAAGGGAGTTAATAAAATTATTACTTCCTTTCCTTTTATACAATTTAGAACATATTAATATGGTTGACGAGCACGTTGTTTACCATGCATAAAGTAATAAAGTACTATCGAAACAATTACTAAAACTGCCATAGTTAAGTATAGATTTCGGTATCCCATCAATGGAATGACAACGCCTAGCACAAAAGGTCCAATGCCTGCACCGAAATCTGCAAACATATAAAACGTAGATGTAGCTAAGCCGATTTTATCAGTAGGTGATTGTTGAATAGCAATGGCTTGGGCAGTGGGCACTATCGTACCATAGCCGATCCCAATAAACACTGCAGCAATGAGTAATGAAATACTTGTGTGCGTTAAACTTAATAGTATTAGACCGATGATAAAGCTGATTAACACAGGGTACATGACCTTATTTTCACCATAGTTATCGTAAATTTTACCTGTGAATGGACGAGTTACAAAGGTGCTCACTGCATAAACAACAAAAAAGAAACTTGAGGCTGTTGCAAGGTTAATTTGTTCTGTGTAAACCGTTAAGAATGATAAAACGCTTGAATAAGCAATACCTACGAAAATAATAACAAATGAAATTGGTAGGGCTTCTTTTTGAATATATGCAGCAACGCCAGTGACTTTCTCAGTATTAGATGTTTGAACAGATACTTTTGGTAATTCTTTGATCAATAATGCCACAATTAAAGCGGCGACAATAACGATAAGACTAACTATAAAGATAGATTGAAAACCAAATTGTTGATTTAATATGATACCGCAAAAAGGGCCAATAGCCGATGCAGTTGTTACACTAAGTGCATAATAACCAATACCTTCACCTTTGCGCTTTTCTGGAATAATTCTTGATGAAATCGTACCGGTTGCAGTTGAAGATAACCCAAAGGCAATGCCATGTAATAGTCGGACAAACATTAAAATTAACAGGCTATGAATTGCGAAATACAAGCCAACAGTTATGATAGAAAAGATAATCCCAAAGAGCAGCACTTTTTTGGGTTGCAAATTGTCAATCACACGTCCAGAAGCCAAACGTCCGAATAGCATACCGATAATAAATATGCCTGCCGCTAATCCTCCCATACTTTCTGAAGCGTGATATTTATCAATAGTAAATATAGTGACTGTAACGATTAATGTATAATGAATCAAATACATTAAAAAATTTACAATTGTAACGGAGATAAAATCTTTTGACCAGAGTTTATCATACATACGAAGACCGTCCTTTAATTAATTTTTCATGCACTATATATTATAATGATTAATATACACTAATGTAAAATTAGAATTTATGATGTTTGTATAAGTATTACTTATGTAAAAAGGGGTGAAATAATGAACTTTGAACAATTAACTTATATTCAAAAAATATATGAAACGGAATCAATCGTTAAAGCAGCAAATATTATGCATATCAGTCAATCTGCGATGAGTCAGTCAATCGCAAACCTAGAATCAGAAGTAGGATATAAAATATTTAATCGATCACGTAAAGGGACTTTGCCAACTGAAGTTGGGAAGAAACTGATTCCGTTAATGATTAATATTATTGAAGCGCGTAGTGAATTATTATCTGAGGTAGACGCGTTGCATTCTAATATCGAGGGTTCGTTAACAATTGCAACGATTCCTACACTATTCAATAAAATTATTCCTAAAGCATTATCTGCATTTAAGAGAGATTATCCACATATTGAAGTGGAAGTAATCGAAAGTGATAGAGATGAAATTTTAAAAATGGTTGAAGCTCAGGTAGTTGATATAGGATTGATTGGTAAAGCTGAAAATGAACAGTTTGGGCAGCACATTGTAGCGCATTCATTGAATATTGCTACAGATTTTAGGTTGATTGTGCCTAAAAAATCAAAATTATCATTGCAAAACACGGTAGATATGAAAGCGATTCGTGAATATCCATTTGTTTTGTACGATCGCAATTTCTATCATCACAATTTCAAGCAATTTGAAGATGACAACGGCCCATTGAAAATTGTGTTCCGTACTAATAATCCAAGTGTGTTAATTAAAACTGTGTCAGAGGGTTTAGGAATAAGTATTGTATCAAGTTTGATGTTGGAAGATGATCCGTTTATATTGAATGGCTTAATAGAAATGTTGCCTATTGGCTCGCCGTTCGATTATTATATTTATTTTACGGCACTTACACAATCAGATAGAACTAATGAACAAACAATAAAGACATTTATAGAATATTTAAGAAAATGAATAATCACAAAATAAAGCAGAACCTATAGGGTGTGAAGTCCTTATAGGTTCTGCTTTTTAATTATTGTATTTTATTGAGAAAATGATAAAAGTAGGATAAATCAGAGATTTGTTGATTACAAACTGTACTATCGAAGCAGATATAATCACCTTTTTTAGTGTATTGTCCATCACTAGTGGTGCGTGTTTTCCTCATGAATAAGGTGACACGAGACTCCTTATTACAAATTGAACAAAAGCCTTTAACTGTTTGGTTTGAAATATCACCATAAAACCCATCTAATTTTCCAAAATCATTATAATAGATCAGATATTTTCTATTGGAAGCCACATCGTTCCAACCAATAAATGTACTTTCTAATAACACTTCATTACTGATAAGTGGTGTTTTCAATTTCTTTACTTTTCTAAAAACTTTATCTACTTGTTTTTTAGAAGGATGTTCGAAAGGCAACACATAACCTTGAAGTGTACTTAAGATTTTTTCAGCTTGCATTTTTGATAATTGATAATTCATCAACTTTTCAATTTCTAATTGAATAGATGAATCTACGCTTTGAAACGTATTGAGAATTTGTTCACGTGTAGTCTCTTGGATAGAAGCGATAGTATTAAGGTCATTAACTGAATTATACACATTGATTAAATGAGCGACACGTTCTTTTATATAATTAAATTGATAAGGGTATAGTTGTTTTTCCATAATTTGATATTCCTCTCACATTTTAATAACTGCATGCATAAGATAGATGCCCTGTGAAAAGAAAAAGTTTTACAAAGCATCGACTATTTTGATCGAGAACTTTGTATTAACAATGTAGCATTTGTATGCAACATATTACCATCTCCATAAATACTTAATAAATAACTTATACCAACATATGACATGTGTGTCAAATATTGGAAATGCTCACCATTTACTAGATGAATTTTATAGTAAATAGAGATATAGCAACTAGACATAGTGAAGTATGTAATGGCTAAATGGTAGACATTAGCGATTCACACTGCTAAAATTCAAAGCAAATGTTCACTCAAAGTATACAAAAAAGCGTTTTTATAGTATAATATTGTTGAAAATACGGGTATTGTCCACTGGGAAAATACATTACAATTTCTGTAATATACAAGGGAGATATAAATATGAAAAAAATTATTATTACTGGTGCATTAGGACAAATAGGAACTGAGTTAGTAGTGAAGTGTAGAACATTATATGGCAATGATAATGTTTTAGCTACTGATATTAAAGAACCAGAAACGGATTCTGCAATTGCAAATGGTCCATTTGCAATATTGGATGTGACTGATAAAGCACGTATGAATGAACTTGTTGAATCATTTAAGCCGGACACGATTATGCATATGGCTGCTTTATTATCAGCTACTGCTGAAAAAAATCCTTTGTTTGCATGGGATTTAAATATGGGCGGATTAATGAATGCTTTAGAGGTTGCACGTGAACATGATTTACTATTCTTCACACCAAGTTCTATTGGTGCGTTCGGTCCATCAACACCTAAAGTTAATACACCACAAGTAACGATTCAGCGTCCAACTTCAATGTATGGCGTGAATAAAGTTGCAGGTGAATTGTTATGTCAGTATTACTTTGAAAAGTT
Organism: Staphylococcus pseudoxylosus; assembly: GCF_044794325.1. NCBI lineage: Bacteria > Bacillati > Bacillota > Bacilli > Caryophanales > Staphylococcaceae > Staphylococcus > Staphylococcus pseudoxylosus. The sequence continues at coordinate 2,446,151 of NZ_CP085024.1, read as the reverse complement.
TGGTGTTGATACACGTAGTGTAAGATTCCCAGGTTTAATTTCACATATTAAAGAACCTGGTGGCGGTACAACTGACTATGCAGTCGATATTTATTTTAAAGCTGTAAGAGAAGGACATTATTCAAGCTTTATTGAAAAAGGCACCTTTATGGATATGATGTATATGGAAGACGCGATTGATGCCATTATACAACTTATGGAAGCAGACGGCGTTAAATTAATAAACCGTAATGCTTATAATTTAAGTGCGATGAGTATTGAACCAGAAATGGTTAAAACAGCAATTCAAGAACATTATCCAGACTTTAAATTAGACTATGATGTAGACCCAGTGAGACAATCAATTGCTAATAGTTGGCCAGATAGTATTGATGTAAGTTGTGCAAGAGCAGAATGGGGCTTTGATCCACAATACGATTTAAACAAAATGACTAAAGTGATGTTAGATGCTATCGAAGGTAAAGAAACAGCTGAAGTAAGATAAAACAAGATCAGCTACTAATCAATAAGATTTTAAAATTCAAATAGCAATGGTGATAATTAAAAATGGAGCATTTGCTATTATAAATTAAAACTAAATACTATGTATTTTCGTCTGTTAAGTGTATAGAAAGTCTAATGCGGCGTGGATATGTTGTCAAAATTTTGAATTTGATAACATATCTACGCTATTTTTATTAATAAATATATTAATAGCAGCGGAAATGAATTCATTCTAGAAGACCATTCATTTTTAAAGTACTATTTTCAATGGTGAAAATTAATGCTAATTATCCATTATATTTATTATTTGAAGTTTTTAATTTTCTATTGCCATAACTAGAGGTTAAATACAACGGAAACAGCGTATGCAAATAGATTTCTGTTTCTCTCCCTTATTATTTCTTTATTTTAAATTTTTTGAAAATTATTGAACAGCATTCGTTGGATTGATATAATTTAATGTAATACTCAAAGAAATACCATTAGGAGGAAAAATCATGTCAGAAAAAATTGAATTTGTACAACGAGAAACACTTAAAGAAAAACCGGATCCAAGTGATTTAGGTTTTGGGAAATATTTCACAGATTATATGTTAAGTTTCGACTACGATATTGATCAAGGATGGCATGATTTAAAGATTGTGCCTTATGGACCAATTGAACTTTCTCCAGCAGCACAAGCCTTACATTACGGCCAAGCAGTATTTGAAGGTTTGAAAGCTTACAAGCATGACGGTGAGGTAGATTTATTCCGTCCCTCTGAGAACTTTAAACGTATTAATAATTCATTGGCACGATTAGATATGCCGAAGGTTGATGAAGAGGCAGTGTTAGAAGGGTTGAAGCAATTAGTAGATATAGAACGTGATTGGGTACCAGAAGGTGAAGGTCAATCGTTATACATACGTCCATATGTTTTCGCCACAGAAGGTATTTTAGGCGTACGCCCTTCTTATTCATATAAATTATTAATTATTTTGTCGCCATCAGGTTCATATTATGGTGGAGAGTCGTTAAGCCCAACTAAAATTTATGTGGAAGATGAATATGTGCGTGCTGTTCGTGGTGGTGTAGGTCATGCAAAAGTTGCAGGTAATTATGCTGCTAGCCTATTAGCACAAACGAATGCATCAGCACAAGGTTATGATCAAGTATTGTGGTTAGATGGTGTTGAACAAAAATATGTAGAAGAAGTTGGTAGTATGAATATCTTCTTCGTAGAAAATGGTAAACTTGTAACACCAGAATTAAATGGTAGTATTTTACCAGGTATTACACGTAAAACTGTGATTGAATTAGCGCAAAATTTAGGCTATGAAGTAGAAGAACGTCGAGTATCTATCGACGAACTTATTGAATCACACAATAAAGGTGAATTAACAGAAGTATTTGGTACAGGTACTGCAGCAGTTATCTCTCCTGTAGGTCAGTTGAAATATGGTGAAACTGAGATCGTTATTAATAATAATGAAACTGGGGAAGTTACTCAAAAATTATACGATAATTATACTGGCATCCAAAGTGGTAAACTTGAAGATCCACAAGGCTGGAGAGTCGTTGTACCAAGATACTAAACCACATAAAAATATAATGATTATTGAACAATAACCTAAATTATGAGGGTAAATTGTAATAACTAATATAATATTTGAGGCTGAGACATACCAATGTATGTCCCAGCCTCGCTTTATGTATGATTTGATAAAATGTATTCCAAAAGAATTACTATTTTGAAGTTATCGCTTCAAGATTTGCCTCTTTCATACCATCTTTAGCACCTTTTTTTATATCAGCGATGTGATAAAATCCACTAACGACAATCACAGAAATGATAATGACACCAATTCCTTTAAACCAACTAGATGGAGACATTTGTTTTTCTCTTTTAGCGCAATGTTTTTGAAAGGAGGATAGACGTGAATAAAATATTGAACGTTGCCAGTTTTATTATGCTGATTTTGTTAATGCTATATACGTGGATAAATTATAATACTTTGCCTAAAACGGTACCTATTCACTATGATTTATATAATTACCCAGACGGATGGGGGATAAAAATGCATTGCTTTTGATACCATTTATAGGTTTAATGATATGGTTTTTAATGTATTCACTATATAAATATTATCCGAAATTGGTAAATCTAGATATTAATTTAACAGGAAAACAACCGACAAAAAAGCGATTAAAACGCATATAACTTTTGTTGCTATCTTGAATTTTGAAATTCTTTTATTTATTTGTTTAAAGGGAGCAATGGATATCTATAATATCAAAGGTGGATCGATACATTTAGACATCTCTCAGTTTGTGACATTTGTTATAGTTATTGGAGTAACCTTAATATGGTTGGTAGTGAACGACTATAAGAACAAACGAAAATGATATAACAAATGCAGTTTCATTATTTGTATACAGAGTTAGTTTTATATTAAAATAAAATAGGTTTTAAAAACAAAGATAGTGTGAAACTATAGGAGCTGTTCTAGCGATGAAATGGATTTTATTTGATAAAGATGGCACAATCATATATTTCGACCGTAGTTGGATGAAGATTGGTTTACAACTTGTAGATGATTTTATGGAAGTTTACCAAAATGAAATTGGTGATAGAGAGGCAGCATATGCGTACTTAGGTGTAGTAGATGGAGAAATTCAACCAGGTACGATTATGGCTTCAGGTGCTTTAGATGAAATGGTTCGAGCATTCTGTGATATTGCAGGTCAAGATGTTACTGGATGGGCACAAAGTAGAAGCCAAACACTTGTAGATAATCGTGTTCCAGAAAATGTCTTAGTAGAAGGTATTGAGGAGACACTCGAAACCTTAAAACGGCAAGGTTATAAGATGGGAATTGTAACCAGCGATTCTAAAAAAGGCGTGGATCAGTTTCTAGAAATTACGAAATTTGATCATTTCTTTGATGTGGTTATTTCAACAGAAGCAAACGCAGTTGAAAAACCAAATCCAAAAGTACTTAATCCGTTATTTGATCACTATGATGTAGCGCCTCAAGATGTAGTGATTGTAGGTGATACTGCAAATGATATGCAAACAGGTGTTAATGCAAAATTAGGCTTGAAAATCGCAGTATTAACAGGTGTCGGTTTAGAACAAGAATTTACAAATGCAGATTACATAGTAGAAACTGCAAATGATATTGTGGAAATAATAAATCAATAGGCTTAACTTCTAAATTATGTCATAATATACGTAACGTATATTATGATTTTTTTATATTTAATATAAGTGTCGAGGTGATTAGATGATTGATGGTAAATACGCCGATTATCAAGGTGAAACTTATAAAGTAGTGGAAATTATTAGTAATGAAGTTGTATTGGTCACTGAAGACGAGCGAGCTTTAGCGCATGGTTTTGAAGCAAATACAACAAATCATACGGCGCATACGTTGTATTTTAAACATGTTGCGCGCGATGATATAGATGAACTGTATGCACTGTACCAAGAAGCGAGATACGGTGGTGCTGTTTTTGATCTCTATCAAGACACTGAGGGACAATTATATATTGGTACCGAAGACCAAGATAAGGCTAGCACCTTTGGTTTAGTACAGACAGATGAATATTACTATAGTAAATATGTGGCAGAAGATGAAATTGAAAAAATCATTTATCGACGTCATATTGAATAAATGACAATACCCGAATAAAAAAAGTCACTCCGACTAAATAAGTTTAGTGGGAGTGACTTTTTATGCAAAGTTAGCGTCTAGCGTTGATCAACTTTACGGTATGTGTCAATGACATGGCGTATTTTATCGATAACTGGATTTAATGATTCGGGATCTTCGTGTAAGTCATATTCATTAATGTTTACACGAACCACAGGGCACGCGTTAAATTCGGCAATCCAATCTTCATAGCGTTGAAATAACTTTTGCCAATATGCTACATCCGTCTCAATTTCCATTTGACGACCACGTTGTTTAATTCGTTGAATCACATCTTCATAGTCACATTCTAAATAAATTAAAACGTCTGGTTTGGGGAAGTAAGGTGTCATTACCATAGCGTTGAAAAGCTCAGAATAAGTTTGGAAGTCTTCAGGACTCATTGTTCCTTGTTCTTCATGCATTTTGGCAAAAATATCAACATCTTCATAAATAGAACGATCTTGAATAAAACCGCCTCCGTATTCAAACATACGTTTTTGTTCTTTAAAGCGTTCTGCTAAGAAATAAATTTGTAAATGGAAGCTCCAACGTTCAAAGTCATTATAAAATTTATCGAGGTATGGATTATTATCGACGTTTTCAAATGAAGTTTTAAAGTTAAAACGTTCTGCTAAAGCTTTTGTTAATGTTGATTTACCAACGCCTACTGTACCAGCGATAGTAATTACAGCATCTTGTGGAATACCATATTTATTCATGCTCATGTCCTCCAATAAGTGGTTTCACTAATTCTAAAATATAATTATAATCTTCATCATACTTAACAAAGTCAAGTTGAGTCGTGTCGATTCGTATAACACGTGCGCCCTCAGATTTAAGAGATTCATAATATGCATTATAGTCACGCTTTAGATTTAATAAATAATCATCTGCAATTTGATGTTCGAAGCTACGATTACGATGTGCAATACGTGTTTTTAGCATTGCTAAATCAGCATCTAAAAAGATGATAATGTTCGGCATTTCTAAATCTTCGGTTAAAATATCGTAGATTCTTGAGAATTTATTATATTCTGATGTGGTTAAAGTATTATTTGCAAATATCTTATTTTTATATATGTGATAATCGCTAACAATTCCATTATCAATTAAAGCAAGATCTTGAAATTGCTTATACCGATTACATAAGAAGAACATTTCTGTTTGGAAACTCCATTTTGAAATGTCATCATAGAAATCTGATAAAAAAGGATTTTCTGTAATAATTTCTTTTTCTTCGTAATATTTATAAGTTTGACTGAGTTTATGTGCTAAAGAAGATTTTCCGACTCCAATCGGACCTTCAATTGCGATAAAATGTTTTTTCATATTTTCCGCTCCAATGTTAAAATAGACAATAAATATTGTACCATATGTGAGGTGTGTGAGACACATGACAAATCAGCAATTTTATATGAAAATGGCGATTGAAGAAGCTAAAAAAGCTGGCGATATAGGTGAAGTACCTATTGGCGCTGTGATTGTTAAAAATGATGAAATTATTGCAAGAGCACACAATTTAAGAGAATCAAAAAAAGATCCAACCGCACATGCAGAATATCTTGCTATTCAAAAAGCGTCTAAGCACTTAAAAAGCTGGCGATTGGAAGAGTGCCAACTCTATGTGACCTTAGAACCTTGTGTTATGTGTGCTGGTGCGATTGTAATGAGCCGTATTCCGCATGTGATATATGGTGCAAAAGATCCCAAAGGAGGATGTGCGGGTAGTCTGATGGACCTCTTACAAGAACCTAGATTTAATCACCGTGCACAAGTAGAAATAGGTGTAATGGAAGAAGCATGTAGTCAATTATTGACTGAATTTTTTAGGCATATTAGAAAAAAGAAAAAAATCATACAAACAGCCGATAATACAAATAGCTAAACTTTTGGTAGAATAATAATATGTTACAAAATTATGGCAAATGAGAATGAGATGTAATTAAATTTGTGTAATCGATCTAAGAAGGAAACGAGGTAAACGAATGATAAACTTAATTGCTACAGATATGGATGGTACGTTACTTAATGCCGCACATGAAATATCCGAGGAAAATATTAAAGCCATTAAATACGCGCAGTCACAAGGTATTACTGTTGTTATAGCAACAGGCCGTGCTTTTTATGAGGCGAATGCGCCCGTGAATCAAACAGATTTAAAAATGCCCTATATTTGTTTGAATGGTGCAGAAGTGAGAGATGAATCATTTAATATCATGAGCACTTCTAATTTGAATCGTGAGTTAATCAATAGAATTACGCATGAACTTAAAAATGAAGATATCTATTATCAAGTATATACAAATTTAGGTATCTATACAGAAAATCCGCAACGTGACTTAGAAATTTATATAGATATTGCCGAACGTGCAGGACAACATGCGGATGTAGAAAAGATTAAAGCAGGTATTCAAAAGCGTATTGATAACGGGACTTTAAAAGTAGTAGATAATTATGACAAAATTGAAGATACGCCAGGTGAAATTGTAATGAAAATTTTGGCGTTTGATAGTGATTTGTCAAAAATTGACCGTGTTAGTGAAAAGTTAGCTCAATCAGAAAGTCTTGCAATATCATCATCATCTAGAGGTAATATTGAGATTACTCATTCAGATGCACAAAAAGGTATAGCTTTAGAAACAATTGCTGAACGACTAAATATTGACATGAAAAATGTTATGGCAATCGGTGATAACATGAATGACATTTCAATGCTTGAACGTGTAGGTTATTCTGTAGCGATGGATAATGCTGCGCCAGAAGTAAAAGTAGTAGCAACATATGCAACAGACTCTAATGAAGAAAGTGGCGTCGGTAAGGCGATTATGAAACTACTTAAGGAAAATAACGAAAAATAGTATGAGGTGAAGTAATAAATGAAAGGTTTAATTATAGTAGGTAGCGCGAAATTAGGTTCGCATACTACTGCATTATCAAAATATTTAAAAGGTCATTTTGAAGCGCATGACTTTGAAGTTGATATCTTCGATTTGGCAGACCACCCAATCCATCAACTTGATGTGTCTGGCGCTTCACAACCAAGCGAAGATTATAAAAACAATTTAAACATATTAAAGGAAAAAGCGAGAGCAGCAGATTTCTTTGTGTTAGGTAGTCCGAATTACCATGGTTCATATTCTGGTATTTTAAAAAATGCATTAGATCATTTAACAATGGATGATTTTAAAATGAAACCAGTTGGCTTGATTGGTAATAGTGGTGGTATTGTAAGTTCCGAACCATTATCACATTTACGACTGATTGTTAGAACGTTATTAGGTATTGCGGTACCAACGCAAATCGCTACGCATGATACAGATTATAAAAAACTTGAAGATGGTACATTATACTTAGATAATGAAGAGTTCCAATTACGTGCACGTTTATTTGTAGATCAAATAATCTCATTCGTTAAAAATAGTCCTTACGAACATTTAAAATAAGGTAAACGTGCTATTTTACTTATGAACTAAAATAGTGGTATTAATTAGCGTAAAATAGTTATAAAAGGGTGCAAAGGCCCTATATAATACACTACATCACAATAATGGGCTGGAACATTTATACGTTCCAGCCCATTAGTTATATAATAAACTTGGTTGATTAGCCTTTACTATTTAATATTGTATCGACGATTAAATGGTATTGCTTAATAATAGATTCTATTTTCGGAAAATCTATATCATGTAAGAAGATGCGTCTTTCATCATAAACGTCTCTTGATTTTTTAAACAATCCTAAGTTGCTTAAATGATTAATTTGCACTGAAATAGGTGTGTTTTCAATATTTAGGTGCTTTTTAAGTTCTACAGCATCAATTTTTTCTTTGTTGAGATAATTCAGTTTTTCTAAAATGACAATTTCTAAAAACGACATATCTAAATTTTTCTTTAGTGCTCGTTTAATTGTATTTCTATTTTCCTCATAATAAATTGTATTCATAATTTCCCTCTCAATTCTTTTTAAACTTTGTATAAAGATTTGTCTTATTATTTCACTTTATCGTGCACATCCAGATTGACTATGCCTTTAATAAGTTTTATTTATTTCAAGATTGATAGGGAGCATAGCCTTTAACCTTTTCAAATTGTTGTAAATAATTTTGAAACGTACGGAATTTATATGTTTTCCATACGTTATCTAATGTATCTCCATTTAGTAATGCGCAATTTGAAAAATGAATTTTCGCAGCTACCATGTACTGTGATAATGTACTACCCACAATCATTGTAAAAGTTCGAGATAAAAAACTAGAATTTACAAAAAATACTTCGGCAATTTGCTGACAATTTAACTTATCTTCTATATGGTTGTGGATGTAAATTGTTATATTTTTAATTAGTGTATATTTATAATTATTTGATTCATAGCCAAGTTGACTGTTACACAAGCTTAATGTATGTATCGTTGTTAAAAGTGATAAGAACGCTTTTTTAGGCACATGGCATTCTTCCGTCAAAGATGAAAATATATTTGTGAATTGTGATTTTAATATATGATGTTCTCCATCTCCAAGATATGAATCTATTCCATTAGCCATTGTATGATCAATATCATTTATGTAATGATAGTTGTTTATTGATAAACAAAGTAAGTCAGCATCGATAGATATAAGCTCGATATATTCATAGTCATGAACGTAAAAAATATCACCAGAAATATATTGTTCAAATGTGTCATTTTTTAATAATGTGACATTGCCTTTGGAGACCCAATAAATATTTAAAAAGTGCGGTGTACTTAGATTATAATTTGTGCTTTTTATAAGTTTATGAAGTTTAATTTTATAGTCCATCTTTATAATTACCTCACACTTATCGAATAAAAATTGATTTAAAGTTACTATCATAATCATTTTAATATGGAAATCGTATATAGAACATTAGCTAAAATTAAATGTTAGTATTTATTGTTTTAAAAATAGAGAAGTTGATTCTAGGTAAATGTTAAAATTTTAATCTAACATACTAAAATTTTAATTAAGCACACCTTACAATACAGTGGCATAAAATTTAAGTTATATAAGTAAATAAAAAAGTGTACAAATTGTCGATGTTAATCAGACATTTTGTACACTTTTTAAAATCGCTATATTTTATTTTCTATATTTTAATTTTGCAAAGGCATCATGTTGATGTATGGACTCTTCGTTACGACATTCTATGTCGAATCCATCTAGCCATTCAAAACCGACTAAGTCTGCAGCGATCAAACGAATTAAATCTTCTACAAATCTTGGGTTTTCATAAGCGCGTTCTGTGACGCTTTTTTCATCTGGACGTTTAAGGATAGGGTATAATATAGAGCTTGCGTTCGCTTCCATAGCATCAAGTATTTTCCCTTTGTAATCGTCTACTAGCTCAACATCTTTGTTGATGTATGCTTTGACAGTTACAATACCACGTTGGTTATGGGCAGAGTATTCGCTGATTTCTTTAGAACAAGGGCAGAGTGTCGTTACTGCAGCTTGAATTGTGATTTCCTTGCGCGTTACTTCTTTTTTATCTATTGCTAGACCATAAGTAACATCTGCATGACCCACAGCTTTAATTTGGGTTACTGGGCTGTGTCGATCAAAAAACCACTTTGCTGATACATCTAAGCCAGCAGCATTTTGGTTCATGCTTTCTTGTAAACTACGTAGCAGTTGATAAAGTGAGTCAAAGTCTAATTCGATACCATTATGATAGTGTTTTTCAACACTTTCTAAAATTCGGCTCATATTGATACCTTTTTCATCTTGATTAAGGCTTGTTGAAAAACTAAAATTTCCAGCAGTTTGGAAACGATCAACAAGTACAGGGTATACAAGGTTTTTAATGCCGACTTCTTCTATTTCAAATAAGAAGTCTTTATGCGTGCTTTGCAAGTCTTTCATATTTTCTTTTACAGTTGGTTTAGTGCCTTCAATAGGGTCGACGGAACCGAAATGTTTCCAACGACCTTCTCGAGTAGATAAGTCAAATTCTGTCATGCTATTGCCTCCACTTAAGATTCAAAGTTATAAGTCCAATAAGGTTCTACTTCTAAGAAACTGTGCACTTCTCCAGGGACATCAGGTGTTGCTAATTGTTCTAAAAATGGTCCTGTTTGTGATGCATGTGCCTCAAATGCGCGAAGTTTTACCTCTTTATAATCACTGATCTCATTTAGAATGTCGGGTTCACCTAATTTTTCAGGTGCGTCATTACTAAATGCTACAAGTTGTAAACGTGGTCTTTCAGATGCTGCCATACGACCAACAGTTCTTACGACTGCTTCAGCAGTAGCTTCATGATCTGGGTGTACAGCGAACTGAGGATAGAACGAAATAATCACAGATGGTTGTAATTCATCAATTAAAGATTTAACCATAGCATCCATTTCATCATGGGGTTCAAATTCAACCGTTTTATCTCTTAATCCCATTTTACGTAAATCAGTTATGCCTATTGCTTCCATGGCATTTTCTAATTCTTTTTCTCTAATGTCCGGTAATGTTTCACGTGTTGCAAAAGGTGGGTTACCTAAATTACGCCCCATTTGCCCAAGCGTTAAACATGCATAAGTGACCGGAACGCCATTGTCGATATAACGTGCGAGTGTGCCTGCAGATGAGAATGATTCATCATCTGGGTGTGGAAAAATTACTAATACTTGGCTTTCCTCTGACATAATATGCCTCCTTAAGCTTTAAATGGTTGAGTACTTATTTCTAACGCAGCAGCTAATTGACCTTCATAGTTAAAGCCCGCTAATAGAAACTCGCCATTTTCATTTACTTCGTAATGTGTTAACCCTTGAACATAAACCCAACCGTTATCTTTTAATTTGAGTCCAACACGGAAAGGATCTTTGTTGCCGCCTTTAAGTTGCGCATGTTCATAAGTAACTTGAATATTTCTTAAAAAGGTTCCTGCATTAAATACACGTTGGTCAAAATGTGCAGCGTAAGCACCATTTGTTGTTTCGACGTGTAAGTATACAGGTTTATGCTCATATGAAGAAAGTAAAGATTGTACTTTTTCATGATTGATTTCTTCCAAAATTTTGCCTCCTTGCTTTCAAAACCCATCACTACAAAATTCATTTGATTTAAATTTAGTACAAATAATGTACTCTAAAAGATATCTACAGTCTAGTTTAAACCGACTTTTGTACATTTGCTACCTGAAAAGTAAATTTTATATACCAGAATTGTACTGTAATTTTGATTATCTATCTATTCTACTAAAAACAGCAATAGAAATGTATAACTCTGCTCATTTTAATGTAAATAATTTATATTCTATAACATGATATGAGTTCTAAAATTCAAATTCTGTTAAAATCACCAGAAAAACGTATAATGTATGTTGTAATCATATGTAGTATAAAATAGTTTGATCATCTTAATAGGAGGGCATTTGTTTATGAAAATAACAAATCTTGGAACGAGAAGTTATGCTTCTTTTTATGTAGCTTGTGAATTATACAAGCAGATGAGTCAACAATGTCATAGTAAATTAGGTTTAGCTACAGGTGGTACCATGGTTGAAGTCTATAAATTTTTAGTCGAGTTATTAAATAAAAACAAATTAGACGTATCTCAAATAGAAACATTTAATTTAGACGAATATGTAGGTCTTGATGCTACACATGTACAAAGTTATCACACATACATGAACGAAGTATTATTCAAACGTTATCCCCACTTTAATCCGTCATTAGTTCATATTCCGAATGGAAATGCGGAGAATTTAAATGAAGAAACAAAGCGTTATGAATATTTGATAAATCAACAAGGTCCAGTAGACATTCAAATATTAGGCATCGGTGAAAATGGACACATTGGTTTTAACGAGCCTGGTACAGATGTGAATAGTGCCACACATGTTGTGAATTTAACTGAAAGTACGATTAATGCGAATAGTCGCTATTTTGAAAATGGGGATGAAGTACCCAATCAGGCTATTTCTATGGGACTTTCTACAATTTTAAAAGCACAGAGAATCATTTTACTCGCATTTGGAGAGAAGAAAAGAGCGGCTATTGAGAAATTAGCTGAAAATGAAGTGAATAGTGATGTGCCAGCTACAATATTACATGCACACCCTAATGTAGAAATTTATGTTGATGATGATGCAGCACCTAGATTATAGTGACTGAGTTTTAATCATACAGAAAAGGGTAAACATTTTAAGCGTAAGATTTTAAAGCGTAAGCTTAGCCCAGTGAGGCTTTGATAATCTAATTCAAGAAGGGATGATCATTTTGGAATTACAACTAGCAATTGATTTATTAAACAAAGAGGAAGCGGCAGAGCTTGCAAATAAAGTTAAAGACTATGTAGATATTGTAGAAATTGGTACACCAATTGTGATAAATGAAGGGTTACCAGCCGTACAACATTTAAATGATAATATTGAAGGCGTTAAAGTTTTAGCTGACCTTAAAATTATGGACGCAGCAGATTATGAAGTGAGCCAAGCAGTGAAGTTTGGTGCAGATGTAGTAACTATTTTAGGTGTTGCTGAAGATGCTTCTATCAAGGCTGCAGTTGAAGAAGCACATAAACATGGTAAAGAATTATTAGTCGATATGATAGCAGTACAAGATTTACAAAAGCGTGCAAAAGAATTAGATGAACTAGGTGCGGACTACATTGCCGTTCACACAGGTTATGATTTACAGGCTGAGGGCGAATCACCATTAGAAAGTTTACGTCAGGTGAAATCAGTAATTAAAAGTTCTAAAGTTGCGGTAATCGGTGGTATTAAACCGGATACGATTAAAGAAGTGGTAGCAGAAGACCCAGATTTAGTTGTAGTTGGTGGCGGTATCGCTAATGCAGATGATCCAGTAGAAGCTGCAAAGCAATGTAAAGATGCGATTGAAGGCAGATAATATGACTGAAATTACAAACTATCGTCTAATCTTAGACGAACTAGACCATACCCTTTCACATGTGAAAGATAATGAAGCTGAAGTTTTTTTAGCACAGGTCGTTAAAGCGAAACAAGTTTTTGTTGCTGGGAAGGGTCGCTCTGGCTTTGTAGCAAATAGTTTTGCCATGCGTTTAAATCAATTAGGCAAATATGCATATGTTGTTGGAGAGTCAACGACGCCTTCCATCACTTCAGAAGATTTATTTGTAATTATTTCTGGATCAGGAAAAACGGAACACTTGAAACTTTTAGCTGATAAAGCTAAAGGTGTTGGCGCTGAAGTGGTTTTATTGACGACAAGTCCAAATTCACCAATCGGTCAATTGACGAATGCAATCATTGAGTTGCCAGCTGGTACTAAATACGATGCAGAAGGTTCGGCTCAACCATTAGGTAGTTTATTCGAACAAGCGTCACAAATATTCTTGGACAGCATCGTTTTAGATTTAATGTCAGAACTGAATATAGATGAAGAAACCATGCAACAAAACCACGCAAATTTAGAATAATTAAGGTGTTCGAGAGGTTAGCACATAAATCACTAACATCGTTTAACTGTCGACAAGGTCTCCGACTTTGTTGGCAGTTTTTTATGCGTCATTTTCGTGAATAAATAAAAGTTTAGATTGTACACTACAGCTATTAATATTTCTGCGAACATTACGGTCTTATTAATGTATATCTTATTTATATGTAGAGATAAGATATAGCTAAAATAGTGTTTTTTTTATTAATCATGTTGTTAAAATTTATATTATAAATATATAATGTATTTATTAGTGTTTTATCATTCATTAAAGTAATGGCTTTCAAAAAAGGTTTATCTATTTTAATATAAATCAAATAGGTAAAAACAAATAAATTTGGTTAACAAGGAATAAAAAATTTCTGAAAATTTAGACATGATTAATAATATTATGCTAAGATATGCTGATGTTTTAGCGTCTAATGTGATGAAGGTGAGATATTTGAAGAAACGACAATGGAAATTAAGTACAATAATTATTATTTTTGTATGTATCGTTGTGCTAATTTCTTTAGTTATTACTAGTATTTTAATAAGTAATACTGTTAAAAATTCTATTCATAGAACTGCTGAAGAGAAGGCGGAAGCTGTGTCTAGCACCACGGCACAATCTAATATTATTAAAAGGGGTTTGAAAGATAAAAGTAAGGAACAACAAATACAGCGTTATGCTTCTGAAATTAAGGCAGCGACAGACGTCAGTTTCATTGTTGTTATGGATATGAATAGTATAAGAAAATCGCATCCCAATTCTGATTTAATAGGTAAAAAATTTCAAGGAGGAGATGAATCACCAGCCTTAAAAGGGAAAGAAATTATAACTGAATCTAAAGGAACTTTAGGAAAATCGTTAAGGTCATTTACCCCAATTTATGACAATGGTGAACAGATTGGTATAGTCGCAGTTGGTATACCAATTGAAACTGTAAATGAAGCATTTGCATCGGGAATGAAAGATATTTGTATTGGCCTGATTATAGGTCTGTTTTTCGGCATTGTAGGTGCATACTTATTGGCGAGATATATTAAAAAGATACTACATGGTTTAGAACCTGGAATTATTGCGAAACGATTAGAGGAAAGAAATACGATGTTGCAGTCTGTTCATGAAGGCATCGTTGCAGTAGATAAAGATGGGAAAATTAATTTGGTAAATAAATCGGCTATACAAATATTTAAAAAAGCGGGATTAGCTGCATATCCAATCGGCATGAAAATAAATGAATATTTGGATTCAACTCAATTAGATAAAGTGGTAGAGATTGGACAACCTCAAGTTGATGAAGAACAAAATATTAACGGCGTGAAAATATTGGTTAATAGAGTGCCACTATATGTTAATAACCAAATCGTTGGAGCAATTTCAACTTTCAGAGATAAAACAGAGATGAATAGATTATCCGAACAACTAGTTGGTGTGAAAACTTATGCGGAAACTTTAAGAGCACAATCTCATGAATTTAGTAATAGGTTACATGTTATTATGGGCATGTTACAAATGGAAAATTATGAGGAAGTAAAACAATATATTCGAGAAATTGTGAGTTATAGTGCTCAAGAAAATGTTAATATTGCTACACAAATTAAAGATGCGGCATTGGCAGGATTTCTAATTGGTAAACTGAGTTTGGCTAGGGAGAAAAATATAGAATTAACAATTCATATAAATGAAGTGGTTCCCGAACCTCATGATAGTCGATTAACACATGAAATTATTACCGTAATTGGTAATTTAATTGATAATAGTATAGATGCTTTAGAGCATCAGAATGACAAAATAATTAAAGTTAATTTAAACTATACACAACAAAATTTGAAATTTGATATAACAGATTCCGGAGAAGGTCTAACAACACATATGCAACATAAGATTTTCGAAAAAGGTTACTCTACAAAAGGAAATAACAGAGGGTATGGTCTATATTTAATAAAAGAAAGTGTTAAGAAGCTCAATGGCTCAATTAACGTCGATAAAGATTTGGATGGATGCACTAAATTTATAGTTGAAATCCCATATGATTGAAAGAAGGGGAAAAGATGATTGATGTATTAATTGTTGAAGATGATCCGATGGTCGCTCAATTAAACCAACAATTTTTAGAAAAAATAGAAGGATTTAATATAAACGATATCGCATATAACATTAAAGATGCCACAGCAATACTTCAATGTAAGAAGGTTGATTTAGTATTATTAGATGTCTATTTACCAGATGAAAGTGGTCTGACATTACTTGATTATATACGTCAACATCAATTAAAAACAGATGCAATATTAATTACGGCGGCATCAGACATAGAAAAAGTACAAACTGCGCTACACTATGGGGCAGTCGATTACTTAATTAAACCATTTGAATTTGAAAGATTTGAACAAGCATTAGTTAAATATAAGCATAAGTTTCAAATATTTAATCAACGCGAAGTAGTAGATCAAACCGCGTTAGATGAGGCGCTACTTATTAAGCGTAATACCACTCATGAAACTAAAGCGACACTCCCTAAAGGTTTAACGCAGAGTACATTGCAAGCGATTGTTAATAATGTGAATCAATCAGAAAAGAGTGAGTTTTCTACGGCAGAAATTGCAGAAGCGGCCCATATATCTAGAGTTTCTGTACGTAAATATTTAAAGTTTCTTGTAGAAATAGATATGCTTGAAGAGTCGCTCACTTATGGCATTGGTAGACCAGTATATTTATATAAATTTAAAAAGAAAAACATCGATTTTCTACAAAAATATATTTCAATTACCTAGAAAGTATTTAATAGTGCCTCAAGTAAATGTTTGTAGTGTTCGTAACTGCAGATTGAATATCCACTGCTCAACTTGCATTATGATTGAAGTCTAAAGTTCAAAAAGGTATCTAATTAGTTTATAATTAGAATTAATTAACTTTAGGAGTGTTTTTTTGAAATACTTTTTAATTACTATGGGTGTATTATTTACAATTATTGGTTTTGTAGGAGCTGTATTACCGCTATTACCTACGACGCCATTTTTGTTAGTTGCTGTTATTTGTTTTTCCAAGAGTTCGGAGAGATTTGAAAAATGGTTAGTAAATACTAAAGTTTATATAACTTATGTAGAGAGTTTTAAAAACAACAAAGGTTATACTTTGAAAAATAAATTTAAGTTATTGATTAGTGTTTATATTGTTGTTGGATTTTCGATTTTTATGATAGATCATTCATTAATAAGACTAGGGTTGGTAATTATGGTAGTTATCCAGACAATTGTGCTATTTACAGTTGTTAAAACATTGCCTAAGGATTTTTAAGTTTAAAAAAGTAGGAATAAGAAACAATAGGATAGCGATTAAATTGTATTCAGCTTTTATTTTGACCATTTGTATTTATAAAAGGTAGAAATGGTCAAATGCTCATATGTAATCTCACAAATTCAATAAGCAGATTACAAGAGAGGATTTAAAAACAAAGGTATAGGGTCGATGTGCATAAAAACTAGTTTTTTTAGCGTTATTCTTTATAACTGGAGGATTGAAAATGAAATTTATCACTATTATTTTGGGTATTTTAGTGATACTTTCTTGGTTGTTTGTACTAAAAGAGTACAAACAAGGAAATGAGAAAACAGAAAAAGGTAAGACAGTCATCCTAATTGCTTGTGCTTTGACTTTAGTAATGACATTAATGAATTTCTTTGACTAGTTAGAAAGTTGAACATCATACTAATTGGCTTTAAAAGTGATAGCGTTAAAATTTATAAACTTTATTAATGATATGACATATTATTAATAGAAAAGCTCCCTGGAATCTATATAGTCGATTTCGGGGAGCTTTTTAACAAGGAAATTATTTTATTCTTTTAAATATAGTTGAAGCAATGGCACAAAAAATGGTAATACAAAGTAACACACATAAAAGTATAAAGCTACTGCCAGTGACATTAAAGCCCATTTCAAAAGTAGTATTACGCTTATGCATATAGAAATTTATAATTATAGTAATTACCACGCCAATAAAGGAAAGTATGCCTATAATATCAATCATTAATTTAGCGTAAGGGTACTTGATATTTTTAGTAATCATATCTTCACTGCTTTCTTTAAATTTAATTTATGAAAAATGCGAATTGTTTGTACTTGCATGTAAAGTGATAAATAAGAGCTAGAAAAACGCTTCATTTATCATTATAAGATTAGCAATTTATTTTTTCTTAAACTTTAAATGTTTATCATAATTATAGAATATGTGATATTTATATGTAAGCACTATAAACATAATAACATAGTTTATTAATATGTTATAATCGTGATAAATATATTTTGGAAAAGAGTGTTTGATTAAAATAAAGCATGTGGCATAAATATATGATCCACATGCTTTTATTGTTTTAAATGTCATCTAAAACAATGCTAAAGGTTTTGACATACACAGCATTCCCAGAAATTTTTATATCATAATCATCAGTATGAGTTGTCACTTCAACGTTCACTTTACCATCCTTTTCTATTTCTTGACCTTGTTCGATGAGTAACGTTAATGGGTTAGATACCCTCTGTCTCTGTTTTATATATTTAATGTAATATGCGCCCATTACACCGGAAGCGGTACCTGTGACTGGGTCTTCTTTAGTACCTGAAAAGGGTGAGGAAAAATGTCTTGCATGCATATCGGTGTTGAAGTGATGCGTTTCCATACAGAATGGATGAATCGAAACGTGTGGCAGTTCTTTTAATATTGAAGGAAATAGGTCATTATCTGGATTCAATTTTTCACAAACTTTAAGGTTTTTAACTGGGGTAATAAGTGTCCAAACACCTGTACTTCCATAAACAATAGGTAAATTATCATCAAAATCGCTTGTTTCTATACCCAAAGCATTAGCTAAATCAACCTTAGAACCAGAGAATGTTTTAAACTGTGGTGAGGCTTGTTGCATAGTAATATATACATCATCACTTGAATTATCAATTTTTATTGGTAATACACCAGCGTTTGTTTCGATTGTAAAGTCTGTTTTATTCTGTAATAAACCTCTAGTTTTTAATGCGTAAAGCGTTGCAATAGTTGCATGACCACACAGGTTCATTTCATGACCTGGCGTAAAAAATCGTATGCTTAAATCAGCTTTATTAGATTTAAGTGGAAAAGCAGTTTCATTGAATCCAACTTTTAAGGCAATCGCCTGCATTTCTTCAACTTTTAAATCATCACCACATAATACGACACCCGCTGGATTACCTCTATTTGCTTCAGTACTAAAAGCGTCATAGTGATAGACTTGTACAGATTTTGTCATTGAATCACTCCTATATGTAACAATCTCATATTTAATGTTGTTGATTAACTCATTTGTTGTTACCTCTAATTTATCAAAGTTTATAGCCTAAGTAATAAATGATTATTAAAATAACACTAATTGTAATCACGTTTAACCCAAAATATTATTCTGTTTACCCGTTATTATTTAATAATGTTACATATTTTTGGTTTTTTTAATTACAAAAAGATTTAAAAATTTACATAATCTATCATTCCTCCTCGTTTAGCAATATTATGAAAATATTCATTATTTAAGGGGGATGTCAATGATATCTAAAAGTGAAATGAAAGCGCTTACTATAGATGGGGTAGAAAAAGATGGCCGAATCTGGTCGAAATTAACACATATGAAGTTAGGGGTTATACCTTTACCTCTCTATATAACATTAGCAGTAATCATATTTATTGCCTCTGTTTACAATGCGTTACCGGCCGATATGATTGGTGGTTTTGCGATCATTATGATTTTAGGGGTATTGTTTGGTGATTTAGGAATGAAAATTCCAATTTTAAAAGATATAGGTGGTCCTGCAATTTTAGCTTTATTAATACCATCTTCTTTAGTATTTTTAGGTGTCTTTAATACAGCTTCTATGAACGCCGTAACAACGTTAATGAAAACATCAAATTTCTTATATTTTTATATTTCATGTCTTGTTGTTGGTAGTATTTTAGGAATGAAGAGTAAAGTTTTAATACAGGGGTTTACCCGTATGTTTATTCCGTTAATTGTAGGTACTTTAACAGCGGTTATTGTTGGATTACTTGTAGGTATGTTATTTGGTTATGAAATTAAACATACATTATTTTATATTATTGTACCTATTATTGGGGGAGGAATTGGAGAAGGCATTTTACCTTTATCAATAGCATATTCATCAATTTTAGGGGAATCTGCTGAATCCTTTGTTGCGCAAATGATACCAGCAGCTGTTATCGGTAATATTATTGCAGTCGTGACAGCTGGATTAATGATGAGATTAGGAGAAAAGAAAAAGTCATTATCTGGTGATGGGACATTAGTAAAGGCAACTGATGATAAAGAGATGGCAGCTGATACAAACGACGATAATAAAAAAGTAGATTTTTCACTTATGGGAGCGGGTTTATTAATAGCCTGTACGTTCTTTATTTTTGGTGATCTTGCACACAAATTCATTGGTATTCCAGGACCAGTAATTATGATTTTATTGGCTACATTGATTAAATGTTTACAATTAATGCCTAATAAAATGGAACAAGGTGCACACCAGCTATACAAATTCATATCTACGAGTTTGACTTGGCCACTTATGGTTGGCTTAGGTATGTTGTATATACCATTAGAGGAAGTTGTTAAGATTGTTTCACCTGCATATATTGTGGTTTGTGCTTCAGTGGTTATAACGATGATTGGCTCTGGGTTTTTTGTCGGCAAATTGATGAAAATGTATCCAGTTGATGCTGCCATTGTTACAGGATGTCATAGTGGCCTGGGTGGCACAGGTGATGTTGCAATTTTATCAGCATCAAAACGCATGTCATTAATGCCATTTGCGCAAGTAGCAACAAGATTAGGCGGTGTATCAACAGTAATAGCTGCAACATTTTTAATGAAACTATTAAGTTAATAAGAATGCATTCACTACTATTTATAAATAAAAGACGAAATAACAAATAATTAAGGGAGTAGAAATACATGACTATAAAAAACTATAAAGCTGAATCAATAGAGCTTCATCAAAAACATGCAGGGAAATTGGAAATTAATAGTAAAGTAGATGTGAATACGCAAGAAGATTTAAGCACAGTTTATACGCCTGGTGTTTCGGAAGTGTGTAATGTAATTGCTGAAGATGAAGAAAAGGTAAATACATTGACGTCTAGAGGTAATATGATAGGCATTGTCTCAGACGGTACAGCCGTTTTGGGGCTAGGCGATATTGGGCCCAAAGCTGCGATACCAGTCATGGAAGGAAAAAGTATATTATTCAAAAAATTTGCAGATTTAGATGCCTTTCCTATTTGTTTGGATACTAAAGATACTGAAGAAATTGTTAATATTATAAAGGCACTTCAACCTAATTTTGCAGGAATAAATTTAGAAGATATTGCAGCACCTCGTTGTTTTGAAATTGAAAAAAGATTAAAAGAAGCATTAGATATTCCTGTGTTTCATGACGATCAACATGGGACCGCTATTGTTGTGCTTGCTGCATTAATTAATGCATTAAAAATTGTCGAGAAAGAAGATTATGAAGTGCAAATAGTGATTAATGGTGCAGGGTCAGCAGGTATTGCCATTGCGCAATTATTATTAAGTGCTGGATATAAAGATATTGTATTATTAAGTATTGAAGGCGTAGTTTGTCAAGGCGAGATATGGATGAATGATGCACAAAAGGATATTGCTGAAGTGACTAACTTAACGCAAAAACGCGGTGGTTTAGATGATGTGATTCAAGAGGCAGATGTGTTCATAGGCGTTTCGGCACCTAATGTTTTAAATGAAAGTCATGTTAAAGCGATGAGCGATCAGCCAATTATTTTTGCATTAGCCAATCCAATACCTGAAATCTTTCCAGAAGAAGCAATTGCTGCAGGAGCCGCTGTTGTAGGAACTGGGCGTTCTGATTATCCAAATCAAATTAATAATTTACTAGCATTCCCAGGTATCTTTAGAGGCATTTTAAATGCGCGTAAGCAGCATATTACGACTGAAATGAAAGTAGCTGCTGCACAGGGTATTGCAAATGTTATTCCTGAAAGTGAATTAAGTAAAGACTATGTAATTCCACATGCATTAAATTCAGATGTAGTAGCAACGGTAGCCAATGAAGTTGAAAAATCAGCTTTGGAAACAGTCCATAAATAAATTGATTTAAATGAAGTGGATGATTGATATAGTCAGTAACTATAACTGATTTTTAAAACTGTCAAAGTTACCGATATTAAAAATTCTATTTCTTATAAATGTTGTTGAGAGCATGCTAAATCGTATAATAAATGAGGTCGATATGAGTTGAGGATAGTGTTTCTGTCCTAAAATCATGTCGACTTTTTTATTTAAAATGGAATGATTGTTATAGAAATCGTAATAATAAAATATAAAAATATTTGAAAAAAACAGTATATAGCTACACCGAACAATATGAAATCTATATAATAAATGTTAACATTAAGAATATTATAGTTAACAATAAGGTGATGAAAATGCAATTATTAAAAAATATTGAAAGGTACGCGCAATATCAACCGTACGATTGTGCACTTCAATTTGATGCAGAACTTGTAAGTTATAAAGCGTTGCAAGCACGCATAGTAGCGATTGTAGAACAATTACATGATATTCCTGAAAATCAATGTGTTGCACTTACGATGAACAACCCGATGTCTACAGTATTGTATTATTTGGCTTTGATCAAAAAAGGATGCATACCTTGTGTTATGGATTTTCGATGGACTCAAGAGCAAGTAAACAAGCTCATAGAAAAATACGATATTGCATATCTTATAAATAATGATTTAAAAGTCATATTATTTAAACAAGTAGAAGAAAATACTACAAAGATAGATAATATATTACATATTGGTTTTACTTCTGGAACGACAGGTCTGCCTAAAGCGTATTATAGAAATGAGATGTCATGGCTATATTCATATGAAGAAACTGAAAAATTAATGGACACTGAAATAGATACTATGATTGCACCAGGGCCACTATCACACTCTTTATCTTTATTTGTGTGCATCTTTGCTTTGTATAGTGGTAGGAAATTTATTGGGCAGCAACAATTTAATGCAAAAGTATTAATGAATAAAATAAAAATAGACAAAACAATAAAGCATTGCGCTTTATTTGTAGTTCCTACAATGTTAGATACTTGTGTTGCCTGGAACAGTTCTGGGCAACAAATTAGATATATATTTACGACCGGAGATAAGTTACAACATCGTTTAAGAAATAGTGTTACCATGCTTTTTCCTAATGCAACATTAATAGAGTTCTTTGGAACTTCGGAGGCGAGTTTCATTAGTTATAACTATAATAATGAGGCACCTAGTCATTCTGTTGGAAAACTATTTCCTAATGTTACAATCAATCTCGACCAAGTTGATGAATATGGTATTGGTAAATTAAAAGTTAAGAGCAACATGGTATTCAGTGGATATATTGGGGATTCACATCCAAATGATGATTGGATAGAGATTGGTGATTTTGCATCAATAAACTCAGAAGGTTATTTATATTTACATGGTCGCCAGCATGAACGAATGATTATTGGTGGTAGGAATGTTTATCCAAGTGAAATAGAACATTTTGCTCAAAATTTTAAAGAATTCAATGAAGTATTAGTCATTAGTGAGCCTCATTCAAAATTTGGCGAAATCGCTATAATGCTTTATACGGGTGAGCGTCAAGTGAAGTATCGGGAGTTTAAGCATTATTTAACTCAGTATTTGGCTCGTTATCAGGTGCCATCAAAGTTAGTGAAAGTAAGTGAAATGTATTATACACAAAGTGGTAAAATTGCACGCAAACTTATGAGAAGTCTTTATTTAAAGGGTGAATTAAAACAATGAACGAAGCAGTTGTAATCGCAGCGAAACGAACGCCATTTGGCAAATATGGTGGGAAATTAAAGCATTTAGAACCAGAAGCATTATTAAAACCATTATTTGAGCATTTCAATGCACAATATGCACATATAATGTCAGAAGTTGACGATGTTATTTTAGGTAATGTGGTAGGAAACGGTGGCAATATTGCTAGAAAATCTTTGTTAGAAGCTGGATTGAATCAAAATATTCCAGGGCTTACATTAGACAGGCAATGTGGTTCTGGGCTAGAAGCTGTGATACATGCATGTCGAATGATTCAAGCTGGTGCGGGTTCCATATATATTGCTGGTGGTGTAGAAAGTACAAGCCGAGCACCATGGAAGATTAAAAGGCCGCAATCCGTCTATGACACGCAGTTACCTGAATTTTTTGAACGTGCCTCTTTTGCACCAGATAGCCAAGATCCATCGATGATTCAAGCTGCAGAACATGTAGCACAAACATATAACATTTCAAGAAAAGATCAAGATGCATTTGCATGGAAAAGTCATAGCAAGACAATTATGGCTTATAAACAAAAGCATATTAATCAAGAAATTGTTCCGTTGGAAGTAAAAGGTGAAATTTTTAACAGAGACGAAAGTATTAAGGAAAAAATGGGTGAACGCACATTAAATCGTTTGAAACCGTTATTAACTGAAGGAACAGTCACTGCAGGTAATTGTTGTATGAAGAATGACGGTGCAGTATTATTGTTGATTATGGATAAAACAGTCGCTAAAGATTACGGTTTACAAGAAGGTTTAATTTTTAAAGATGGCATTACAATAGGACTAGACCCTACTATACTCGGTATGGGTCCTGTACCTGCAGTAAACGCGTTACTTGAGAGAAATAAATATACAATAGATGAATTAGACGCCATGGAACTAAATGAGGCTTTTGCATCTCAAGTATTAGCAAGTCAAAGAGAGCTAGGTATGTCACTAGATAAGTTGAATATATATGGTGGCGCAATCGCTACAGGGCATCCATATGGAGCAAGTGGAGCTGCCTTGGTTACACGCTTGTTTTATATGAAGAATTATCATAGAACTATTGCAACTATGGGTATTGGAGGGGGCATGGGAAATGCAGCATTATTTGAACGATGGTCATGAAGTTAGAGAAGTTATATTCAATGATAAGGAAGTTAATATTTACAATCAATTTTTTGGTAATGAGCCAACTAATATAGTTCCTCCACTTTTGTGCGCAAAGTTATGGCCAGAATTTACCTTGTTTCAAGAATTTATAGAAAATGAAATTTTACTTAGAGAAACCGAGGTTACTCAAATACATCCTTTAAGTGTAAATGAACATTATTTAGCACATATGTATATTGTCGACTGTAAGAAAATACGTCAATATATGAAATATATAGTCAAGTTAGAAATTAATAAAAATAAATATAAATGTATATCTATTACGCAAACTTTTTTGGAGTGTATTTAAAATGTTTGAGCTAAATATAAAACAAGTAAGTGAATATTTATCATTAATTAACGATCATAATCCAGTACATAAGCAAATAGTTCCAGGTCAAATGGTAGTTCAAATAGCGCTTACAAAAACAAAAGTGAATTGGTCATCTTACAAAGTGAAATATGTTGAATCTATTGAAATATCAGAAGTTATTAAAGTTAAATTTGAAAAACCTAATAAATTAATTATTTTAAATGAAAATGACAAAATAAAAATATGTATTACGAAAAAATGAGTTTCCATATTTACTTAATGGAGCTCGTTTTTTATTTTATTATAAGTTTTATATGTACGAAAAATAAATAGATTAGTATACATTTTTTGCATAAAAATAAAGAAAAAAGTGATTAAAAGGTTGAGTGCAGTTTGACAATATTCATTAACTACGTATAATTGTATAACATGTTAAAGGGAGTGGACATATTCATGGATTATGAAAAGGATTTTGATAAAAGTAGTATAAATAAGGTTGATCCCAAAACTGCTAAAAAAACTGTGTTTGCCACAGGTATCGGAAACGCAATGGAATGGTTTGACTTTGGTTTATATTCTTATTTAGCGGTGATACTCGGACAAAACTTCTTCAGTTCGGTAGAAAATGATCAACTCAAAACAATATTTACATTTGCAACATTTGCAATCGCGTTCTTACTTAGACCAGTCGGTGGTATTATCTTCGGTATGATTGGGGATAAATACGGTAGGAAAGTAGTATTAACAACAACCATCATTATGATGGCGTTCTCGACACTACTCATAGGTATATTACCTACATATGATCAAATTGGTGTTTGGGCTCCAATACTACTCTTATTAGGTAGAGTGTTACAAGGATTTTCAACAGGTGGAGAATATGCAGGTGCAATGGTATATATAGCAGAATCATCTCCAGATAGAAAGCGAAATACACTTGGTTCTGGACTTGAAATTGGTACATTATCAGGTTATATTGCTGCATCAGTATTAAGTGGATTATTATTCTTCTTTTTAAATGATGATCAAATGGCTTCGTGGGGTTGGAGAATTCCATTTATCTTAGGCTTATTCTTAGGTATCTTTGGTTTTTATTTAAGAAGAAAACTAGAAGAATCTCCAGTATACGAAAATGAACTTGCAGATAAACCGAAAAGAGATAACATTGGTTTCTTAACCATTATTAGATATTATTATAAAGATATTATTGTATGTTTTGTTGCAGTTGCGTTCTTTAACTGTACAAATTATATGGTAACTTCATATATGCCATCATATTTACAACAAATTGTTAAATTAGATGGCACAACAGTATCTGTCTTAATCACAGTTGTTATGGCAGTAATGATTCCATTAGCATTAATGTTTGGTCGACTTGCTGATAGAATTGGTGAGAAAAATGTATTTTTAATTGGATTGATTGGTACTGCAGTATTTAGTATTGCTGCTTTTTCACTTTTCCAAACAACGTCGATTATCTTTATTATCGTTGGTATCTTTGTCTTAGGTTTCTTCTTATCAACATATGAAGGAACTATGCCTGGTTCGTTACCAACAATGTTCTATACTCATATTAGATATAGAACGCTGGCAGTAACATTTAATGTATCTGTGTCATTATTTGGTGGTACGACACCGTTAATCTCATCTTCACTTGTAGCGAAAACAGGTGATCCATTATCTCCGGCTTATTATTTAACGGCTGTGAGTATTGTAGGTATTATCGTTATTTCGTTATTACATGTAAGTACAGCAGGGAAATCACTTAAAGGTTCATACCCTAATGTCGAAAGTGACGAAGAATATGAATATTATAAGGATAACCCTGATAAAGCTTTGTGGTGGACGAAAGATAAGCGCGTGTAATTAAAAATTTCAAATATAGTTAAAAGAGGGACAGAAATCAATTTTTTATATAAAATGATTTCTGTCCCTTTCTATGAACTATGACGAGGAATGAAATAGCTTTTGATGAAAGAAACACTCGAGTTAATTCTCATGTGCAAGCATCATTAATTTAATAAACGGATTGCAAGGGTTAAAAATACTTATGTTCATTTCAGTTATTTACTGTCTATATGATTAAACAGTTCCAGACATTCAATGTCCAGGACTGTTTTTTATGTTATCTTAAGGTTAATTGAGAAAACTTAGGAGGATGAATATGGCTGATACAGTAGAACAGTATTGGAGAAAATTTATTGAAGCATTCCCAGAATATAAAGGTATGAAATTTGAAGCATGGTCTTTTGGTGTTGATGAAGATGAATTAGCGAAATTAGTAAAACAAGGTGAGAAAACTGCAACGACAAGTGGTTATGAATCTTATAAAGTTGAAGAGGAACCACTCCCTAAAGTAGGAGAGGTTAGTGTCATTTTAAATGAAAGAGGTCATCCCCAATGTGTAATTCAAACAACACGCGTTTATCAAACTACTTTTAATAAAGTAACTGAACATCATGCATACTTAGAAGGCGAAGGTGACAAGTCGTTAGCATATTGGCGTAAAGCACATATAGATTTCTTTAAGCCGTATTATGAGTCTTTAGGATTGGAGTTTAATGAATCAATTGGAGTAGTATGTGAAGAGTTTAAATTGCTATATGTATAAAAATAGTGGTACATAAGTTAGAACTGCTTCGAGGTTGCTCTCCAAGCAAACAAAGGGGACAATCTTTGCCTAACTATGTACCACTTAGGGTGAGTGTTTATAGGGTTGTGTGTGTTCAAAGTGTGTATAAGGGGACAACTTATACATGCTTTGCTTTTTTAACTTCATATTTCTTAAAGGGGAGTTAATTGTATATCTTAAATTCTGAATTCTTCATATTGCATTTTCTGCAAAGTCTTCGATGTATAGAAAATGTGCTTAATAACTTAACTTCATGTTATCAACATCATTTTCAAGTAGAGAGAGTAACTTATATAATTCATTCATGTTGAAATTTTCATCGAACTTAACAGAAATTGTTTTGAAAGTCTTGGTGATGATTTCATATATTGGGTTACCATTTTCAAAAGCTTGTTTGTAGATAATCATGTTGTGATTCCCTCCTTTATCTCTCTACACTTAATATATTAATAGAAAAACAAAGTAAATACATGAGTCTACAGTATCAACTTTTTATCAGACTAATGTCGTATATTATTTGAATATTTAAATAATAGTGCGTGTTTGAAGTAGTTTTATAGGTTGTTTGAAGTTTATATTATATAGTTGTTCATAACCCATTTTTCAAAACTTTCCATAATATATAAAGAAAACACACCTCATTGTAAACATGCTTTTGAGGTGTGTTTCTGTCTCTCATTTATTTAAACTTCTGTAACTTCTACATCAATGTGTTCAACGCGGTTAAATGCACCATGATCAACTGGACCAACGAAGTCATTCATTTTCCAACCATTTTTAATTGCTGAAGCAACAAATGCTTTTGCAGCGATAACAGCATCTTTAGGTGATTTACCATTTGCTAAGTATGCAGTAGTAGCTGCTGCGAATGTACAGCCAGCACCGTGGTTATAACTTTGTTGGAACATATCTGTTGTTAATTGATAGAACTGTTTGCCATCAAAGTAAAGGTCGTATGATTTATCTTGGTCTAATGCTTTACCACCTTTAATAATAACGTGTGCTGCACCTTGTTGGTGAATAATTTCGGCGGCTTTTTTCATATCATCTATTGATTTTAAAGTACCTAAATTGGCAAGTTGACCAGCTTCAAATAAGTTTGGTGTTACAACAGTAGCTTTTGGTAATAAATATTCTACCATTGCGTCTGTGTTACCTGGATTCAGTACTTCGTTTTCTCCTTTACATACCATTACTGGATCTACAACAAAATAGTCTGCACCAGACTCAACGAATGCTTCGCCGGCACGTTTGATAATTTCTTGTGTACCTAGCATACCTGTTTTCACTGCATCTGGACCAATTGAAATTGCTGTTTCTAATTGTTTTTCAAATACATCAAATGGAATTGGTGTTACATCATGTGACCATGTTTTTTCATCCATTGTTACGATTGAAGTTAAGGCTACAATGCCGTATGTGTTTAATTCCTGGAAGGTTTTTAAATCAGCTTGCATGCCTGCTCCAGCACTAGTATCTGAACCGGCAATCGTTAATGTTTTTTTCAATGCCATTAAATTTCACTCCTAAATATCTTTTGCACTTATCATACCATGTTTAACAGGTATTCTAAATAATGAGGTGTTGATAAAGAAGGCTTTGAGAAGCTTGTAAGGATTTAAAAGGATTTACGTAAGTGAGGGTCGTTAAATTAATAAACCAAGCAAACACCTGAGCATAAGCTCAAGTGTAAGCACCACTAATTTTGCTAAAGCAAAAAAGTGATAAAGCCTCTCGTTACCGAGAAAGAAGAGAGGAACACCTGAGCATAAGCTCAAGTGTAAGCACCACTAATTTTGCTAAAGCAAAAAAGTGATAAAGCCTCTCGTTACCGAGAAAGAAGAGAGGAACACCTGAGCATAAGCTCATGTGTAAGAACCACTAATTTTGCTAAAGCAAAAAAGTGATAAAGCCTCTCGTTACCGAGAAAGAAGAGAGGAACACCTGAGCATAAGCTCATGTGTAAGCACCACTAATTTTGCTAAAGCAAAAAAGTGTTAAAGCCTCTCGTTACCGAGAAAGGAGAGAGGAACACCTGAGCATAAGCTCAAGTGTAAGCACCACTAATTTTGCTAAAGCAAAAAAGTGATAAAGCCTCTCGTTACCGAGAAAGGAGAGAGGAACACCTGAGCATAAGCTCAAGTGTAAGCACCACTAATTTTGCTAAAGCAAAAAAGTGATAAAGCCTCTCGTTACCGAGAAAGGAGAGAGGAACACCTGAGCATAAGCTCATGTGTAAGTACCACTAATTTTGCTAAAGCAAAAAAGTGGTTCTTTATGTTACTATATGAATGAGGTGAGACGATATGGAATGGTCGGATATTTTTCATGATATAACTACGCGACATGACTTTACTGCCATGCATGATTTTTTAGAAAAAGAATATACTACTGAAGTGGTGTATCCAGATAGAGAAAATATTTATCAAGCATTTGATTTAACGCCTTTTGAACACGTGAAAGTGGTCATATTAGGCCAGGATCCTTATCATGGACCGAATCAAGCACATGGATTAGCTTTTTCAGTGCAGCCAGATGCCAAGTTTCCACCTTCTTTACGAAATATGTATAAAGAACTTGAAGATGATATTGGTTGTATAAGAAAATCTCCACATTTACAGGATTGGGCGCGTGAGGGTGTCTTGTTATTAAATACTGTTTTGACGGTTCGCCAAGGGGAAGCGCATTCTCATAAAAATATTGGCTGGGAAGTCTTTACTGATGAAGTGATAAAAGCGGTATCTGAACAATTGACAAATGTCGTGTTTATTTTATGGGGGAAACCCGCGCAACAGAAAATTAAGCTAATAGACACTACAAAACACCATATTATTCAGTCTCCACATCCGAGTCCATTGTCAGCATATCGTGGTTTCTTTGGATCAAAACCGTATTCTCTGACAAATAAATATTTACAGACAAATGGCATCCAACCAGTGAATTGGTGTGAGAGTGAGGATTAATATATGGAAAAAGAAAAGATTATTCAATTGATTGAACAGGAGTTAATTCAAGCAGACGAAGCTCAAAGTAATACTGATTTTGAGAAGCATATATATGCGATTCATACATTAACATCATTAGTTACTGAGACTGGTTCTAATAAACAACTTTATAGTGACAATAGTTTTAATGTATCATCTTCTTTTAAATCATCAACAGTACAACAAGGCAATACTAAAGCGCATATTTCTGAAAATGAAATCAGAGCGATGGGTGGAAAAGTTCCAAATAGTTCCAGTCAGAATGTGACAACCGATACTGGATTAAATTCTAATAAATTGGTTACAGATGATGAAATAGGTAATGGTGACTCAATTTTTGATTTTTAAATAATGGAAGGATGGAAATTAACATGATGAAAGTGTTTATTGTTTTAGGCGCACTTAATGCGATGATGGCAGTAGGTACAGGTGCTTTTGGTGCACATGGATTAGAAAATAAGCTGTCGGAGAAATACTTATCCATTTGGGAAAAGGCGACAACTTACCAGATGTATCATGGTCTAGGATTATTAGCGATAGGTATCATTAGTGGTACTACATCGATTAATGTCAATTGGGCAGGTTGGTTACTATTCTTTGGTATTATATTTTTCAGTGGTTCATTGTATATTTTAGCTTTAACTCAAATTCGTATATTAGGCGCGGTTACACCAATTGGCGGCGTACTATTTATTGCTGGCTGGCTAATGTTAGTTATAGCAACGATTAAATTATAAATTTATAATTGTTATAGAATTCATCTTATGGGTATAATACATTCCATGAGGTGAATTTTATTTATGAGTCAAAATGAAAAACAGATAGATAGAGGAGATTTAAAACAGAATTTATCTGAGAAGTTTGTATGGGCAATCGCCTATGGATCGTGTATAGGTTGGGGTGCTTTTATATTACCTGGTGACTGGATAGGTCAATCAGGCCCGGTTTCTGCAGCGATAGGTATCGTCATCGGTGCATTATTAATGATACTTATAGCAGTAAGTTATGGTGCATTAGTAGAACATTTTCCTGTTTCAGGCGGAGCCTTTGCATTTAGCTTTTTAGGGTTTGGGAGGTACGTAAGTTTCTTCTCATCCTGGTTCTTAACATTTGGGTATATTTGTGTGGTCGCATTAAACGCCACAGCATTTAGTTTATTAATTAAATTTTTATTACCTGATATTTTAGAAACTGGTAAATTATATACGATAGCAGGATGGGACGTGTATATCACTGAAATTCTGATTGCTTCATTATTATTAATTGTTTTTATGTTTATAGCGATTAAAGGTGCAAGTGTTTCAGGGTCTCTGCAATACTATTTCTGTGTAGCAATGGTTATTACAATATTATTATTATTTTTCGGTTCTTTCTTTGGTAATAACTTTTCTTTTGAAAATTTACAACCATTAACCGATGAAAGTAAGGGATGGTTTACTTCAATCATAATGATTGTGGCAATTGCGCCATGGGCATATGTTGGATTTGATAATATACCACAGACAGCGGAAGAATTTGATTTTTCGCCTAATAAAACATTCAAACTTATTGTATATAGTTTGTTAGCTGCAGCATTTACCTATGTATTGATGATATTATACACTAGTTGGTTAAGTACTTCGTCGACCAGTTTAAATGGAAACTTATGGTTAACAGGTGCTGTAACACAAGAAGCCTTTGGTTATATTGGTTTAGCAGTGTTAGCAATTGCTATTATCATGGGGATTTTTACTGGATTAAATGGCTTCTTAATGAGCTCCAGTCGTTT
Source organism: Staphylococcus pseudoxylosus (assembly GCF_044794325.1). Taxonomy (NCBI): domain Bacteria; kingdom Bacillati; phylum Bacillota; class Bacilli; order Caryophanales; family Staphylococcaceae; genus Staphylococcus; species Staphylococcus pseudoxylosus. The sequence continues at coordinate 2,413,848 of NZ_CP085024.1, read as the reverse complement.
GCTATTCTCTATGGGCCGTTCAGGTATTATGCCATCAGTATTTAGTAGATTGCATAATAGATACAAAACGCCATATATTGCAATTATCTTCTTAGTTGCTATTACGTTAATTGCACCGTGGTTAGGACGTACTGCATTGACTTGGATTGTCGATATGTCGTCAACAGGAGTATCTATTGCATACTTTATTACTTGTCTGTCAGCAGCTAAGTTGTTTAGTTTTAATAAATCCAGCAATACGTATAGCCCTGTTTATAAAACATTTGCAATCTTAGGCTCAATCGTATCATTTATTTTCTTACTGTTATTATTAGTTCCTGGTTCACCAGCCTCACTATCTCTACCTTCATATATTGCATTAGGTGGTTGGTTAGTGATTGGTTTAATCTTCTTTGTAGTGCGCTATCCAAAATTGAAGCGTATGGACAACGATAAATTAAGTAGATTGATTTTAAATCGTTCAGAAGATGACATCGTAGATCTAATAAATGAACACAAGTCAGAGAAAGCGAATCAATAGTTATTACTTCTCGTAAACATATGTATTTAGCATGTAATAGTAAAAATTAAATGATTTAAAAAGAAGGACAGCAATCTATAGTGATGAGCTGTCCTTCTTTTTTGTGTCAATTGTAGTAAATATAATATTCATACGCGTTTTTTACGTATTTTTGTTCCGGAAACAATGAGTTTGGCTATTTGGTCGGCAAAGAGTAATCCTAAGGCTATTGCACCAGCTATAAGTGTGACTTCTAACATTGTATTTATAGCTTTACTAAACTCTAACAGTACTAGATTCTTAGTTGCATCAAAGGCTAGTCCACCAGGAACCAATGGAATTATTCCTGGAATCATAAAGATGATAACTGGTTCTTTTTTAACACGAGCCATGATATGACTTAAACAGCCTAAAGCTAGACTTCCAAAGAAACTAGAGTAGATCGTGTGCGTAGAAAATCCATCATAAAATAAAATATAAACCATCCAACCACAAGCTCCAACAAGTCCGACAATGTTATATAGACGTTTAGGAACATCAAATATTACTCCGAAAAAGAGGGAAGCGGTATAGCTAAATATAAAATTTAATATCCAAAACATAGACATAACTCCTAAAAAATAATTAGTATTGTGCTAACGCCAGCCCCGATACCAAAAGCAGTAACGAGCGCTTCTAATGATTTAGTGGTAAACATCAACATATGTCCACCAAACAAATCTTGAATGGCATTTGTGATTAACACACCTGGTACGATCGGCATGACTGCAGCAATTATAATAGTGGCAACTGAACCACCTGGGATGAGGTGATGTCCTATAATTGTTGTTAAGCCAATTACTAACGCTCCCATAAATTCAGGAATAAATTGAGCATGCAATTTTTGATGCAATAATTCTACTACGATATAGCCTAACGACCCAGCTACTAATGCGGTAAAAACATCTATTAGATAACCACCTTGTAAGTATAAAAAGCTAACTGAAATGATTGCGGCAGCTATAAATTTGTAAAAAAGATAATGGTTTTGAATGCTTTGTTCATTGTATATTTTTTGTAATTCTTGAAAAGCGTCTTCTAAAGAAATATCACCAAGTGCCAGTCGTCTTGAAATACCGTTTGTTCGTGAAATACGAAGTAGGTTCGTGTCTCGTGTTTTAATTCGAAAAATCCTTGGATAAGATTCATTATGTAGCATAAAATTGATGACAGTATTTGTAACAAAACTATTACTCTCTTTATAACCTAAAGTAAAAGCCATCCTTGTCATCGTATCTTCCACGCGTGAACCTTCTGCCCCTGATTCTAATAGAATTCTTCCGGCAAGCATAATAACATCTTTTGCCATTTTTTCATCATAACTCTCGATTGCTTGATTATAAATTGTCATTTAATCACCAAATAAAAATGTATTTAACCAACACTATTGAATCGTTCTCAAAGCATGGGAATAAGTTGTTGAATTAATATTTTTTATTGTAACACTTTATTATTACATTTTGTTATAAGAATCGCTCTGCACTTATTATATAAGGGGATTAATGTATTTTGTGCAATTTTTCTAATACAATTATGTTTCAAATATTTCAAATAGGTTAAAATAGTATTAGTTAACTGTTACAGATATATATTGAGTAGCGACAATATAAACAGTTAGTATTTAAATTAAGTAGTGGCTAAAGTTCTCCCAAACACACTACAATTAAATGAGTACAAGGGTATATTTCTTGGCTCAAAATTAAAAGACCTCGTCATTAGTTAATCTAGTGACGAGATCTTTTTTAATCAAAATATGAATTTTTAAAATGAGTTAGTAGTGCTTATGCCAATTACTTCTCATTCTGTGTTTCTTTCTTCACACATTTATAATGAAAAAAGGTCTTGTAAACTTTCTTTCTTAACAATGTGTCCTACATAGAAGCTACCGAAATCACCATAGCGTGCTGTTGTTTCATCAAATCTCATCTCAGAGACAATTTTTTTGAATTGTAATGGGTCATCTGCAAATAATGTTACACCCCATTCAAAGTCATCGAATCCCATTGAGCCAGTAATAAATTGTTTGATTTTTCCAGCGTATTGACGACCGATTTTACCGTGTGCATACATAAGCGCTTGACGTTCTTCAAGTGGGAGCATGTACCAGTTATAAGTTTCATTACGACGTTTATCCATTGGATAAAAACAGATATATTCAGAATGTGGTAATTCAGGGAATAATCTTGGTTTAATATGAGGGTTTTCATAAGGATCTTCATCAGATTTTCCTGCAAGATAATTTCCTAATTCTATGATTGAAACATATGAATATGTTGGGATTAAAAAATCAGTAATTTTTAATTTGTTGAATTCATTTTCAAAGGCGTTTAAATCTTTCATTTCTGGTCGTAATGCCCATAAAAGAATATCTGCTTTTTGACCTGTTATATTGTAAAATGCATGGTCACCAGTATTGTTTGTGCGTGCTGATTCGTGTTTATTTAAAAATGATTGTAACTCTTCTACGAGATTTTGACGTTCTTCATTCGGCACTAAACGTAGGCTTGACCAATCAATCGCATATAATAAATGTAAACTGTACCATCCATCTAATGTTTCTGGTGCTTGTGGCATTTAAATCTCTCCTTTTATGAAAATTTCTATGTCTTCACTACAAAATTTTACCATAAAGGGAGTATTAAAACATAAGTAAATGATTACAAATTGGTGACATGGAATTCTAAGAAAAAATAACGTATAATGGTATTCGTAAAATAAAAAGAATTGAAATTTTGAGGAGGCCCTTATGTCTTTATTAGATGTATTACAAGAAAAACTTTCAGGAAAAAACGTGAAAATAGTCTTACCTGAAGGGGAAGACGAACGAGTACTAACAGCAGCAACACAATTACAAGGGACAGACTATGTGACACCTGTAGTATTAGGTAACGAAGCAAAGGTTAAAGCCTTAGCTAATGATAAAGGCTTAGATATTGCAAATTTAGAAATCATCGATCCGGAAACGAGTGAATTAAAACAAGAATTAGTAACTGCTTTTGTTGAACGTCGTAAAGGTAAAGCAACAGAAGAACAAGCACAAGAAATGTTGAAAAATGTTAACTACTTCGGCACAATGCTTGTTTATACTGGTAAAGCAGAAGGACTTGTTAGTGGTGCTGCTCATTCTACTGGAGATACTGTGCGCCCAGCATTACAAATTATCAAAACAAAACCTGGTGTCTCTAAAACTTCAGGCATCTTCTTTATGATTAAAGACGATCAACAATATATTTTTGGTGATTGTGCAATTAACCCTACACTTGAAGCGCAAGATTTAGCTGAAATTGCAGTTGAAAGTGCTAAGTCAGCTAAAAGTTTCGGAATGTCACCACGTGTTGCAATGTTAAGTTTCTCAACAAAAGGATCTGCTAAGTCAGATGATGTTGAAAAAGTTTCAAATGCTGTAGACATAGCTCAAGAGAAAATTGAAGCTGATAATATTGAAGACGTCGTTGTAGATGGTGAATTCCAATTTGACGCAGCAATTGTACCAGAAGTTGCGAAGAACAAAGCGCCAGACGCTAAAATTCAAGGCGATGCAAATGTATTCGTATTTCCAAGTTTAGAAGCTGGAAATATTGGTTATAAAATTGCTCAACGTCTTGGCGGATTTGATGCGGTTGGTCCAGTATTACAAGGCCTTAACTCACCAGTAAATGATTTATCACGTGGTTGTTCTATAGAAGACGTATATAATCTATCAATCATTACTGCTGCACAGTCATTACAATAATGGATTTAGCAAGCAAATATTTTAATGCCGCAGATTGGCGTTATATAGATCATTCTTCAGGCTTGGCGCCTATGCAGTCATTTGCATTTGATGATACTTTTTCTGAAAGCGTGGGGAAAGATTTATCATGTAGTGTTGTTCGTACATGGGTGCATCAACATACTGTAATATTAGGTATTCATGATTCGAGGTTACCTTATTTGCAAGACGGTATACGTTATCTTACTGAAGAGCGTGGTTATAATGCAATTGTTAGAAACTCGGGTGGACTAGGTGTGGTCTTAGATCAAGGCGTGCTAAATATATCATTGATTTTTAAAGGGAAACATGACATAACAATTGATGAAGCTTTTTCGGTAATGTATTTATTAATTGCTAAAATGTTTGAAGATGAAGATATTGAAATAGCGACCCATGAAATCGAAAGGTCATACTGCCCAGGTAAATTTGACTTGAGCATTAATGGTAGAAAGTTTGCTGGTATTTCGCAAAGACGCGTTCGTGGTGGTATCGCAGTTCAAATTTACCTTTGTGTAGAAGGTGATGGCAGTGAAAGAGCTGAGATGATGCAGTCTTTTTATGAGCGTGCGTTAAAAGGTGAGGAAACCAAGTTCACTTATCCAAATATTGAACCATCTTGTATGGCATCGTTAGAAACGCTTTTAAATAAGAAGATAACAGTCCAAGATGTGATGTTCCAATTGTTGTATGCAATCAAAGATTTAGGTGGGCGCTTGAACATGGAGCTAATCACTGAAGAGGAATGGCAATTATATGAAGGCTATTTTGAGAAAATGATAGAACGTAACGCTAAAATCAATCAAACAATGAATTAGATTAGAGGAAGGCTAGTATGGGTACTTGAAGATTAAGTATACATACTAGTCTTTTTTGTTTTTTTGTTAAATTAAATAAGATTTATAGCAATAGGTTTTTAAATCTGTTGAATTATAGAAATGAAATAAGTAATATAGTGAAAGTATGGTTTAAAAACTAATAATTAATAAATTTGGCCATTTTCAATGTAAGTTTTTGAATATATGGCCTAGGCGTTTTATAATGAGTAAGTATGAACATGAATTAGCATCTGGTATTAATTTTTGTGATGATTGTTTATAGATCTCTATGATAATGTAAGCAGGTGTAGTTTATAGAATTTGATAAACTATGACCAGAGTCGTATGGCATTATATAGAATTTGTGAGATAATATAAAATGATGTTTGCAAAAATAATGAAAATGTTTAATGCTAATGAAGTTTTATCTGAATTTAAAAATTACATACTTAAATACGACTTCTTTTTCTTTTTTATAGAAAGAAAAACAAAGATTTCCTTGGAAATATGATTTGAGTGATGAATGCATTTTTATGGAGTAAATGAAAAGAAGCCTGAACTGTACAAATAATTACATATAAATACAATTTAAAGAAAATACTAAAGGTGATTGAAAATATGGCACAACAAGGATACGGGGAAGCGAATGGTAAGGTAATATTAATTGGTGAACATGCTGTAACATTTGGTGAACCAGCAATTGCAATTCCATTCACGACTGGTAAAGTAAAAGCAACAATTGAATCTTTGAAGGAAACAAGCGTTTCTTTTATCAAAAGTGAAGTATTTGAAGGTGAATTAAGTAAGGCACCTGAACATTTAAAAGCAGTAATTACAAGATTTATTGAAAAATATAGTATTAAAACGCCTATAAAAGTGTCGATTGATACAAACTTACCACCTTCTAGAGGATTAGGTTCTAGTGCTGCTATGGCAGTGGCTTTTGTGCGTGCAAGTTTTGATTATCTTAAAAAACCGTTATCTGATGCACTATTAATTGAGGAAGCGAATTGGGCTGAGCGCATTGCGCACGGCAAACCAAGCGGTATTGATACCCAAACTATTGTTTCCAATAAGCCTGTGTGGTTTCAACAAGGACAAGTACAAACCTTAAAGCCGTTAGATTTAAATGGCTATATGGTTGTTATCGATACAGGTGTTCGTGGTTCTACGAAACAAGCAGTAGAAGATGTGCATAATTTATGTAAGGAAGATCGTAAATATCTGCAAAATGTAAAGCATATTGGTAAACTTGTACATGAAGCAAGTGAGTCAATTGAACACCATGATTTCGAACAATTAGCCTCTGTATTTAATTTATGTCAAGAGAATTTGAGAACATTAACTGTAAGTCATGAGAAGATTGAAGAGATATTAGAAGTAAGTAAGCAACAAGGTGCTATTGCCGGTAAGTTAACTGGTGGCGGTAGAGGTGGTAGTATGATTGTACTAGCTACTGATTTAGAAATAGCAGAGAACATTGTTAAATGTGCAACAGATTTAGGTGCACATCATACATGGATTGAATACTTAGGAGGGTAATGAGGTTGGTCAATAGTGGTAAAGCACGTGCGCATACAAACATTGCATTGATTAAATATTGGGGGAAGGCTGACGAAACTTATATCATTCCGATGAATAATAGTCTTTCTGTAACATTAGACCGTTTTTATACTGAAACAAAAGTTACTTTTGATGAGAGTTATGCCAAAGATACGCTTATTTTAAATGGTCAAGTGGTTGAAGAAAATGAGGCTGTTAAAATAAGTAAATTTATGGATATCGTCAGAGAATTAGGTGGAACATCTGCACATGCGTATATTGAAAGTGAGAATTATGTACCAACTGCAGCAGGGCTTGCTTCTTCAGCAAGTGCGTATGCCGCATTAGCAGCTGCGTGTGACAAGGCTTTAAATCTTGGATTAACGGGTAAAGCATTATCTAGGTTAGCTCGTAGAGGTTCTGGATCAGCATCAAGAAGTATCTACGGTGGCTTTGTAGAATGGGAAAAAGGTCATGATGATGAAACATCATACAGTTTTCCTGTTGAAGCAGATAATTGGGAAAATGACTTAGCAATGATATTTGTAGTAATCAATAATAAATCTAAAAAAGTATCTAGTCGTGCTGGTATGTCACTAACTCGTGATACATCTCGATTTTATCAATATTGGTTGGATCATGTAGATGAAGATATAACAGCAGTTAAACATGCGATAAACCAAAAAGACTTCAAACAATTAGGTGAAGTTATTGAGGCAAATGGTTTACGTATGCATGCAACGAACTTAGGGTCACAACCACCATTTACGTATATGGTAGATGATAGTTATCTTGTAATGGATATTGTACACCAATGTCGAGAAGCAGGTTACCCTTGCTACTTTACAATGGATGCTGGACCTAATGTAAAAATTTTAGTTGAAAAGAAAAATCAGCAAGCAGTGATGGATGCCTTATATAAATCATTTGATGAAACACAAATCATTGCGAGCGATATTATAAGCACAGGCGTTGAAATTATTGAGTAAGGAAGAGATAAAATGATTCAAGTCAAAGCACCAGGTAAGCTATATATTGCAGGTGAATATGCTGTTACTGAACCTGGATATAAATCTGTATTAATTGCAGTAGATCGATTTGTAACAGCTACTATTGAAGATTCTAGTGTTTCTCAAGGCACAATACATTCAAAAACATTACACCATGAACCTGTAACTTTCCAAAGACGTGAAGATAGAATTGCTGTTTCAGATGTACATGCTGCTAAACAATTGAAGTATGTCATTACTGCGATTGAAGTATTTGAGCAGTATGTTCGTAGTAACAATATCAGTTTGAAACATTTTAATCTAACGATAGATAGTAATCTGGACGATACGAATGGTCATAAGTATGGGTTAGGATCTAGTGCAGCTGTGCTCGTTTCAGTTGTAAAAGTATTAAATGAATTTTATGAGACACATTTATCTAACCTTTATATTTATAAATTAGCCGTGATCGCTAATATGAAATTACAAAGCTTAAGTTCATGTGGAGATATTGCTGTAAGTATTTATACAGGGTGGCTAGCATATAGTACATTTGACCATGAGTGGGTTTCACAACAAATAGAGGACACTTCTGTCAATGAAGTGCTAAATAAAAACTGGCCTGGCCTACATATTGAACCATTACAGCCTCCTGAAAACATGGAAGTGCTTATTGGTTGGACAGGGTCTCCTGCGTCATCACATCATCTTGTTAGTGAAGTTAAACGTTTAAAATCAGATCCTACATTTTATGGTAAATTCTTAGAACGCTCACATTTATGTGTAGAAAAACTGATTCACGCTTTCAAAACAAATCACATTAAAGGCGTACAGCAAATGATTCGTACAAACCGTGAAATCATTCAATCGATGGACAAAGAGGCAACGATTGATATTGAGACAGCACACTTGAAAGTTTTATGTTCTGTAGCCGAAAAATACGGTGGTGCAGCTAAAACATCAGGCGCGGGCGGCGGTGATTGTGGTATTACAATTATCGATAATAAAGTGAAGAAAAAATTAATTTATCAAGAATGGTTAGACAATGAAGTGAAACCACTTGAATTTAATATTTATCATGGTCAGTAAATAAAGCATATTAAGGTGAATGCAGTATTTTAATCCGAATAAGTGGATTAAAGTGCTGTTTTTTTATTAAATAGAATTAAGTATTTGTCATTTAGGTGATATATATATAAGTTCTGTTTTATTAAAATATTGGAAAATTTACCTTTTGATGAAAATAAAATCATTCAAGGATACATCATGTCAGAATCACGTCATTATATTGAACTTATAAATATTTAAGCATATCATCATTTTAAGAAAGCGCTTCCAAAGTGTGTGAAAAGGATGATGATTATGAATATTGGACGAAACATTGGCAATGCAATACGTAGGTTCGGTGGAGCGATGATAGTACCTGTGTTATTGTTCCCATTCTTCGGTATTATTATTGGCGTTGCGACACTTTTCAAAAATGAAGCTATTATGGGAGGGCTTGCCAATCCTGATGGTTTATGGTTTCAAATATGGTCATTAATTGAAAATGGAGGATGGACTGTATTTGAAAATATAGAACTCATTTTTGTAATTGGGTTACCTATTTCATTAGCGAAAAAATCAGCAGGACATGCAGTGATGTCTTCTGTAGTTACTTATATGATGTTTAATTATTTTATTAATGGCATATTAACGACGTGGGGGCCTGCTTTTGGGGTTAACTTTAAAGAGAATGTTGACGATGCAACAGGACTGACAGAATTAGTAGGTATTAAAACATTAGATACTAACATTATTGGTGCTTTAATTATCTCGGGTATCGCAATATGGTTACATAACCGTTATTATGATAAGAAATTGCCTGAATCATTAGGTATATTCCAGGGATCACCATTTGTAGTTATGCTTGCATTCTTTTGTATGATTCCAATTGCTTTTTTAACAAGTTGGGGTTGGCCGATTGTGCAAGGTTGGATTGCATCGTTACAAGTCTTTCTTGCTTCATCTAGTTATGTTGGTGTATGGTTATTTCACTTCCTAGAAAGGATATTGATACCAACAGGTTTACATCATTTTATCTATACACCGTTTGAGTATGGTCCGGCTGTTGTAGATGGCGGTATTAAATCTTATTGGATATCACACCTTACTGAATATTCTGAGACAACTAAATCATTGAAAGATATATTCCCTGGTGGGGGGTTCTTATTACAAGGTAACACGAAAATATTTGGTTCGATTGGTATAGCGTTAGCAATATATTCAACAGCTAAACCTCATAAAAAGAAAGAGGTAGGTGCACTATTATTGGCAGCTACATTGACTGCAGTTTTTGCAGGAATTACCGAGCCATTAGAATTTACATTCATATTTATTGCACCTTTCTTATTCTTGATACATGCTATTTTAGGTGCAACAATGGTTACGATTATGCATGCATTTGGCTTAGTTGGGAATTTAGGTGGTGGTTTTATTGAAATAGCAGCAACCAATTGGATTCCTTTGTTTGGATCACATTGGGGAACTTATTTAGCTCAATTTGTAATAGGTATTATTTTTATCTTTATTTATTATTACTTGTTTAGATTCATAATATTGAAGTTTGATATTCCAATGCCTGGTAGAGAGAAAGATGACAATAAAGATACTAAACTATATACGAAAAAAGACTACCGTGAAAATAAAAAACAAGATTCAGTTTCTGACAGTTATAGTGAATATCAAATGAAAGCAGATGTATATATAGAAGGATTAGGTGGCGCAGATAATATAGTTGACGTTACTAATTGCGCTACAAGACTACGAGTGACTGTAAATGATCCTGAAAAGGTAGCAGCAGATAATTATTTTAAATCAGAAGGTGGAGCCCATGGTCTTGTTAAAAGTGGTAAAAACGTTCAAGTTATTGTTGGACTTTCGGTATCACAAGTAAGAGAAGAAGTGGAACAAATTTTAAATAAATCAAGTTAACTTTGTTAATATTTTGAAATAGTGGGGTGGTGTGGAAATCAAAACATAGAATGGTTTTCAAACCACGCCCCACTTTTATCAATACAGCATATATAATGATTTATTTAAATTTTTGTAGTAATTAAACCAGTCGAGACTGTACATGAAACTAATTATTAATTTTATAATTATGATAAGTTCTTGCTATAAAATCAAATACGACATAATAAGGTGTGAAACTGTAGTATTCCGTATTATTAAAAAATTGAATAGGTGGACTATTAACGTAAATATTAAAAGCAGCATGTTTAGCAATATAGTTATCATGCAAAGTTGTAATTGATACGTAAAGTAGTTCACGGGCCTTAATAAGTTGAATAGGCTCTATTAAATTTTTAGTTTCTCCTGATAACGATATAACAAAAAGTAAATCATCATAGGACATTTGGTTTATAGCTAAACGTAATTCTGTTTCATCATTAATAACAATAGCTCTTTTAGAAATAGATAGCATATGTCTTTGAGCTTCACGAGCTACATTTTGTTGTGCCATACCTGTACCAAAAATATAGATGAATGGAGCAGCTTCAATTAATTCATTCAGTGGTTGATAGTCAAACATTTCAAGATGTTCAACCGTTCTTTGAACATCTTCAACAATTGTATCTGCATTCGTGAATGGTGTAGATGATGTATTTGTATCCATTTTCAAGTAAAACTTAAAATTACTGTAACCTTCAAACCCCATTTTTTTAACTAACCTATGAATTGTAGAGATAGATGTATGTGTAAGTTTACTTAAATCATGGATTTTCATGTTCGAAATTTGATCAATGTTTTGTCTGATAATATTGATAATATGTAAATCATTTTCTGTTAGTTGTTCAAAATGTTTATTAATAAGATGATCTAGTACCATATAAAAAGATTCCACCTATCCATTGGAAAAATTTCCTAATTTTGAAAATATATTCTAATGTTAATATATAAATTCTAAATACGTCAAACTTATTGGTGTTTTTAATTTTTTATTCTACTATAATTTTAAAGGAGTTCAAGTAAGAAAGAAGACTTAAATATTTTTTTGTATTTTATTGTAAGCGTTTTCTTTTGGAGTGTTCAAAAATTAAGGAGATGAGATGATGACAGTTAAAGTTGGTGTTATTGGTTGTGGAGGTATAGCAAATGGTAAACATTTACCAAGTTTAGCAAAAATTTCAGAGGTATCAATGGTTGCCTTTTGTGATATAGATAAAACAAAAGCTGAATCAGCAGCAAAGCGTTATGGTGATAAAAATGCAACAGTGTATGAAGATTACATCGAATTATTAAAAGATGATTCGATTGAAGTTATTCATGTTTGTACACCAAATAATACGCATCAAGAGATTACTGTAGCAGCATTGAATGCAAGCAAGCATGTGATGTGTGAAAAACCTATGGCTAAAACTTCTGAAGAAGCACAATTAATGATTGATGCTGCAGTGCACAATAATAAAAAGTTAACTATTGGTTATCAAAATAGATTTCGTGCTGATAGTCAATATCTACGAAAAGTAACGCAACGTGGAGATTTAGGAGAGATATATTTTAGTAAGGCTCATGCTATTCGAAGACGTGCAGTACCAACATGGGGAGTTTTTCTAGACGAAGAGAAACAAGGAGGTGGCCCGTTAATTGATATAGGAACTCATGCATTAGATCTTACATTATGGATGATGGATAATTATGAGCCTGAATCCGTGATGGGCTCTACATTTCATAAATTGGGGAAACAAGCGGATGCAGCTAATGCTTGGGGTTCTTGGGATCCAAATAAATTCACGGTAGAAGACTCTGCATTTGGATTTATCAAGATGAAGAATGGGGCTACCATTATACTAGAATCAAGCTGGGCGCTTAATTCTTTAGACGTTGATGAAGCTAAATGTTCATTGTCAGGTACTGGCGGTGGGGCTGACATGAAAAATGGCTTACGTATACACGGTGAAGACTTAAAAACACTGTATACTTCTGAAATTGAATTAGAAAATGCTGGTGTTGATTTTTATGAAGGTGAAAAGATAGATGAAGCAGAAGAAGAAGCGAGAGCTTGGATAAATAGTATTACTCAGGATATAGAACCTGTCGTTAAACCAAAAGAAGCTTTTGTTGTAACTCAGATATTAGAAGCTATATACGAATCAGCTAAAACAGGGCAAGCTGTTTATTTAAATGATAAATAAAGCTTATGGAGGTATTTTATGAATATTACAATATGGAATGAATTTAGACATGAACAAGAAAGTGAAGATGTGCAGGCTGTTTACCCAAACGGTATACATCATGTAATAGCATCATTTTTAACAGATGATCATATTGTGACTACAGCAACGTTAGATGAACCTCAGCACGGTTTAACAGATGATGTGTTAGCACAAACAGATGTACTTATTTGGTGGGGGCATAAAGTACATGAAGAAGTTGATGAAGAAGTCGTAGAAAAAGTAAAACAGAAAGTATTAGAAGATATGGGATTAGTCGTCTTACATTCAGGACATTTTTCAAAAATTTTCAAGAGTTTAATGGGCACATCGTGTGACCTTAAATGGCGAGAGGCAGATGAAAAAGAACGGCTTTGGGTTGTTGATCCCACGCACCCTATAGCTGAAGGAATTGACTCATATTTTGAACTTGAAAAAGAAGAAATGTACGGAGAACATTTCGATATACCATCACCAGACGAAACAGTTTTCATCAGTTGGTTTGAAGGTGGAGAAGTCTTTAGAAGTGGAGCAACTTTTAAAAGAGGCAACGGGAAAATATTTTATTTTAGACCGGGCCATGAAACCTATCCTACCTATTACAATGTAAATGTGCAAAAGGTTATTAAGAATGCTGTGAAGTGGGCATTTAACAGTAATACGACAAGACATCAATATGGAAACGTACAACCATTAGAACAAATATCAAAAAAATAATGTTGGGAGTGGTCTGCTTATGGCTAAATTGAAAGTGGGGATTATTGGATGCGGTGGCATTGCATGTAACAGACACATTCCAGCTTTTCAAAATTTAAATCATTTAGTGGATGTTGTGGCAGTTCAAGATGTTGATTTAGCATTGGCAAAAAATGTTGCAAATGATTTTCATATTAAAAATATTCATGAATCATATTATACGATGTTTGAACAAGTTGATGCAGTAGCTATTTGTACACCAAATAAATTTCATGCGGAGATAAGTATTGCTGCTTTAGAAGCAGGAGTCAATGTATTTTGCGAAAAACCAATGGCCATGAATTTGACTGAATGTGCGGCTATGGTAGATGCTGCTAAACAAGCTGGTAAATTGTTGGCAATAGGATATCATTATCGCTTCACAGATGCAGCGATTACGGCAAAAAAAGCTATTGATAGTGGTATAGTAGGTGATCCTTTAGTTACCCGTGTACAAGCATTACGTAGACGTAAAGTCCCTGGATGGGGTGTGTTTACAAATAAAACGTTGCAGGGTGGCGGTAGTCTAATAGATTATGGTTGTCATATGCTCGATTTGTCACTTTGGTTACTAAACGACATTGAACCCAAAGAGGTGTTAGGTAAAACTTATAATCGTCTTAGCAAATTACCAAATCAATTGAATGATTGGGGACCATTTGATCATGAAAAGTTTGATGTAGATGATCACGTGACAAGCTATATATCTTTTAATGATCATTCAACACTTCAATTTGAGTGTTCATGGTCAGCAAATATAAAAGAAGACACAAGACACTTAAGTATTTCTGGCGTTGATGGCGGTCTGAATTTATATCCTTTTGAAATATATAGACCTAAATTAGGGACTTATTTTACTGAACAAGCATATGCAGAACATGATGAAGGTATAGCGGCACAACGACAAGCTGAGAACTTTGTAAATAGTTGTCTTGGTAATGAAACACTTATCGTACAACCAGAACAAGCATTGAAAATAAACAAGATCATAGATGCAATTTATCGAAGTAGTGAAACTGGTCAAAGTGTTAAATTGAACGAGTTATAATGTTAAAGGAGGATTATTTATGAAAATTGGTGTGTTTTCTGTATTATTCCAAGATAAACAATTTGAAGAAATGTTAGATTATGTAGCAAATGCTGGAGTCAAAATGGTGGAAATAGGAACAGGAGGTAACCCTGGGGATCAATTCTGTCCAATGGATAACTTATTAGAAGACGAACTTCAACGTAATGCTTTCATTGAAACAATCCACCAACGTGGATTGGAAATTAGTGCTTTTAGTTGCCATAACAACCCAATTTCTCCTAATGAAAAAGAAGCCCAGCAAGCACATGATACTTTGTTTAAAACAATTAAATTAGCTTCACTTTTAAATGTACCCGTAGTTAACACTTTTTCCGGTGTTGCAGGATCAGATGAAACAGCTAAATATCCAAATTGGCCTGTGACACCATGGCCGACAGCCTATACTAAAATATTAGAGTGGCAATGGGAAGAAAAGCTTATACCTTATTGGAGAAAAGTTGCAGAATATGCTAAAGCAAATGATGTAAAAATTGGTATAGAATTACATGCTGGTTTTTTAGTACATACACCTTATACAATGTTGAAATTAAGAGCAGCAACTAATGAATATATCGGTGCTAATTTAGACCCTAGTCATTTGTGGTGGCAAGGTATTGAGCCAATTGCAGCAATAAAAATATTAGGAAAAGCAAATGCTATTCACCATTTTCATGCTAAAGATACATACATTGATCAAGAAAATGTAAATATGTATGGTCTAACAGACATGCAACCTTATGGCAATGTGCAGACTCGGGCTTGGACATTTAGGACAGTAGGATACGGTCATCATACTCAAGTATGGGGAGATATGATTAGTGCACTAAGGATAAATGGTTACGATTATGTTGTAAGTATAGAGCATGAAGATCCTATCATGTCTATTGAAGAAGGATTTAGTAAAGCAGTGAATAATTTGAATTCAATTAATATTGAGCATCCTGCACCAGATTTATGGTGGACATAGAGATAAACATTTAATATTAAAATGAGCAAACCTTCGTCCAAACTCCATATTAAAGGCCAACCACATTACAATGATTTTAGTTATAAGACAATTAAGTAAATATTAATAAGATCTCTGTTAAAATAGTGCCAAAAAAAGAAGTGAATTTGAATTTGACTTCTTTTTTGGCTTCTATTCCATTATGTAACTTAAAAGTTGCTAAATTAAGAACTTGAAATTTTTATTAAAAAGGGTAAAATAATTAGAGTTGTAGATGGAAAGGGACATGAAATAGAAATGTCACATAAAATATATGTAACCTTAAATGAGATAAAATGATTGTTATTATAAATTGTTTGAATATGTGGAAGTCAATGATAAGGAAGGTGAGGGTATAATTGCAAAATAAATTTTTGATTTGTGATGATTGCCAAGCTGTAAATTGCAAAACTTTAGAAAAAAAGTTGACTAAATTAGACCCTAATGCTGAAATTGAAATCGGCTGTCAGTCATATTGTGGCCCAGGCCGTCGTAAAACGTTTGCTTTTGTTAATAATCGTCCGTTAGCGGCACTTTCAGAAGATGAGCTCATGGAAAAAGTGGTAAAACAATTACAAAAACCAAGAGATCCTGAAGAAGAAGAACGTTTGAGAAAACGAAATGAAGAACGTAAACGTCGTAAAGAAGAGCAAGATAGAAAACTTAAAGAGAAATTAGCGAAACGTAAAAGTACGCAATAAATTACATGAGTTTATAAAGTAATTACATAAAACAGATTTAACTTATTAGAAAATAATGGAGAAAAAGAATTACCCTAAAAGAGAGAATTAACCTTCTGACTTTTAGGGTGTTTTTTATAGATGGAACTAAAAATAGTTTAGAATATAATTATTATTTGAGATGTTTAATTATTAATTTTATATCAAATTAAGTTGTTTAATGAGCAAATTTATTTAGTTTTACAACGAAACCATGCTAAATTTAAAATAGATTAAATTAACATATTTCTCATTATTAAAATTGTTGAAAATGGGTAGAGAAGAATGTGAATCATTATACTCATTATTTGAAATAGCAACTGATTATAAAAGATAAATCTAAGTAACAAACATAATGATTAAGTGAATTTTAAATTTCTGTGAAGGAGTTGGATAATATTGACTAAAAAAATACAAATTGGAAAATCAGATGTTAAAGTAAATCCAATCGCATTTGGAGCTAATGCTGTAGGTGGGCATAATTTATACAACGATTTAGATGAAGAACAAGGTATGGAAACAGTACGTACTGCAATTAGAAATGGTATAACGTTAATAGATACAGCGTTTATCTATGGACCGGAACGTTCTGAAGAATTAATAGGAGAAACAATAAAAGAATTCACACGCGAAGAGTATGCTATTGCTACAAAAGGCGCGCATTATTTTGATGATGATGGCAATGTGAAAATGTCAAATGACCCGGCATTTTTAAAGGATCAAGTTGAACAAAGTTTAAAACGTCTGCAACTAGATTATATAGATGTTTATTATATACATTTCCCAGATGATAGCACGCCGAAGAATGAAGCGGTTGCTGCTTTAAAAGAACTTAAAGATGAAGGTAAAATTAAAGCGATTGGTGTGTCTAATTTTAATCTAGACCAACTAAAAGAAGCTAATAAAGATGGCTATGTAGATGTTGTACAAATGGAATATAATTTATTAAACCGAGAAAATGAACATATTTTTAATTATACAAGTGAAAATAATATTACCTTTATTCCATATTTCCCACTAGTTTCTGGTTTATTAGCTGGAAAATATAATGAAAACACAACGTTTGATGATCTTCGTGCAAAAAACCCTGAGTTTCAAGGCGAAAGATATAAAGAGAACTTAGCCAAAGTTGATCAATTACGTGGTATTGCTGATAATCATAGAGTTGATGTAGCTCATATTGTATTGGCTTTCTATTTAACTAGACCTTCTTTAGATATTGTTATACCTGGTGCCAAACGACCAAACCAAGTAGTTGATAATTTAACGACATTAGATGTGAAATTGACGGAAGATGAGATTAATAAAATAGAAGAATTATTTCCTGTAAAATAATAGATAAAATAAGACAAACTAGAATTCAGTTTGTCTTATTTTTATATTTATAACTTTATTTCTAAAAATATGCATTTATAATATAGATAAAAGTTCTGATTTTGAGCAAATAATTTAATTTTTCAATCTATTTTGATTAAACTGTTTATAAACTAGACTTTTTAGTGTAGGATTATTAATTAAGTTTAGGACATTTATGGAATTGTATATTTATAACTTTTCATGTGATGTATTTTTAAATTAGTAGTAGAAGGAGATTATTATGATTACAGTGTTATTCGGGGGCAGTCGACCAGACGGAAATACTGCGCATTTAACTAAGATGGCCATAGCTGGGTATGACTACGAATGGATAGACTTAACAGAATATCAATTAAATCCTGTGAGAGACGTAAGACACGATAATACCACTATAGAATCATACGAAGATGATTACAAAACCATTATAGATAAAGTGTTAGCAAGTGATACAGTTATTATTGCTTCACCGATATATTGGTATAGCTTATCAGCATCAATGAAAGCGTTCATTGATCATTGGTCTGAAACGTTGATGGATCCAAGGTATAAAGACTTTAAAGCAAAAATGGCAGAAAAAGATTTTAGATTGATTATTGTGGGTGGCGATTGCCCTAAAGTCAAAGCTAAACCTTGTATTACACAAGTCAAATATAGTTTGGAATTTTTAGGCGCAAGCTTATCGGGCTATATTATAGGCACGGCAGAAAGACCTGGAGACATAGAAAAAGATGTATACGCATTAACACGTGCCCAGGAGTGGCAACAAACATTAGAACATAAGCAAATATATAACAAATAGTTTAAGCCCGAGACATAATTACGTGTCTCGGACTTTTTAATCATATAAGCAATAGATGTTTGAAATGAAAATGCATTATAACAAACTATTTGTATCAAGCGAGATAAAGTATTTTGAATACAAATATTATGTTATAATGTAGCTATTATTACCTATCTAAATAGGGGGAGAGCGACATGCAAGAAATTAGAAGAGCAACACCCGAAGATGTTGTGGGCATCAGAGATGTAGCAACGAAAGCTTGGTATAACACTTATTTGAATATTTACGCAGCTAAAACAGTCAATGAGCTATTGGCTGCTTCATATAATGGTCAACACTTACTCAAACGATTAGAAGATCAATTATTCTTAGTCGTAGAAGAAGATAATGAAATTATTGGTTTTGCAACGTTTATATATGGCACAGAATTATTTTTATCTGCACATTATGTGAGGCCATCGTGGCAACATCATGGATATGGTTCGAAATTGTTAACTGAAGGATTAAATTATTTTGAGGGTGAATATGACGAAGTCT
Organism: Staphylococcus pseudoxylosus; assembly: GCF_044794325.1. NCBI lineage: Bacteria > Bacillati > Bacillota > Bacilli > Caryophanales > Staphylococcaceae > Staphylococcus > Staphylococcus pseudoxylosus. The sequence continues at coordinate 2,394,833 of NZ_CP085024.1, read as the reverse complement.
TTTTAGAAGTCGATAATAAAAATGATGAAGCAGTGTCATTTTATGAGCAAAAAGGCTTTGAAAAACTCCGTTCTTACACACATGTAATGTATGGAGAAGCAATGGATTTGGCATTAATGCGTAAAACACTAAAATAAGCTACGCAGTATAGATATGGATAGGAGAATGACATTGACTTTTACAACATACGCTACACAAAAATTACCAGAAGAAAAAGTGTTTAAAGACCCCATTCATAGGTACATTCATGTCAGAGATCAAGTCATTTGGGATTTAATTAAAACAAAAGAGTTCCAACGTTTGAGAAGAATCAAGCAATTAGGCACACTATATCTATCATTCCATACAGCTGAACATAGTCGGTTTGGTCATTCACTTGGTGTATATGAAATCGTGCGTAGAATAATCGATGATTCATTTGATGGACGAGAGGCATGGGATAACAATGATAGACCGTTAGCTTTATGTGCAGCCTTACTACACGATTTAGGGCATGGGCCTTTTTCACATAGTTTTGAGAAAATATTTAATACAGATCATGAAGCTTTTACACAAGCAATAATCACTGGGCCAACTGAAGTTAACGAAGTTTTAAAACGCGTGTCAGAGGATTTTCCACAACAAGTAGCCGATGTAATTAATAAAACACATAAAAATAAATTAGTAATCTCGATGATATCTTCTCAAATTGATGCAGATAGAATGGATTATTTACAACGAGATGCTTATTTTACAGGTGTATCTTATGGACAGTTTGACATGGAACGCATATTAAGACTGATGAGGCCTTCTAAAGATGAGGTCCTTATTAAAGAGAGCGGTATGCACGCCGTTGAGAACTTTATCATGAGTCGCTATCAAATGTATTGGCAAATATACTTTCATCCGGTAAGTAGAGGTGGAGAAGTCTTATTAAACAACTGTTTAAAACGCGCGAAACAATTGTATAACGAAGGTTACACATTTAAAATGTATCCGACTGACTTTATACCTTTCTTTGAAGAGTCTATGACAATTGAGCAATACGTTGATTTAGATGAAGCTGTTGTATTATATTACTTAAAAGCTTGGGTTAAAGAAGATGACCCTATATTGAGTGACTTATCTCGTCGTTTCATTAATCGCGACTTATTTAAATATATGCCATTTGATGGCTCTATTATAACGATTACAGAATTAACGGATTTATTTATTCAAGCAGGGATTGATCCAAACTATTATTTCGTCAGCGAGTCTTTTTCAGATTTACCATATGATTACGACAGACCAGGTTCTGATAGAAAACCTATTCACCTGCTAAAAAGAAATGGTAAGACTCGGGAAATAAGTAGCCAATCATTAGTTATTCATAGTATTACAGGTATTAATAGAGAAGATTATAAATTATATTATCCTAAAGAATTAATTTCTCAAATAGAAGATGACCAAATAAAGCATGCTATTAATAGCATTTTAGATGAGTTGAATTAGCTTTAAGTGGAATTGTAGCATGTAATTAACATGTAGATTAAGTAAACAAATAGGGAGTTAAGTAATAACGGCCGAGTAATTTTGTAAACATTGGAATTGATAATGAGATTCCAGACATACAACTAGATTACATATGATTTACGTTTATACTTAACACAACAAAACATCACTGTTAAACTCAATAGTTAATAGCCAATCATTGATTAAACTCAATAACTATTATAAATTAAATGAAAATGTGGGAGGTGTGCGATAATGGCTGAAAACAAAGGGTTTAAATTCAATATTATCAAAAATGATCCACTAGACGGACATAAGGGTACAAATATAGGTTCAATTAGTTTAGACAACGTAGCACCTGTCTTTATAGATGTACAAAATAAAGAAGCTTTTATTGATATAGGTGGTATGCACGCACGTTCGAGCGTTGAAAAAGGCGTTAAATGGATTAAAGAAAAAGAAGTGGTAGAAGGTGAAGAAGCTAAACCATATTGGCTATGTTGGGTTACAACTGAAAGAGGAGAAAATGGTCCTTACTATGCCGGTGTTACAGCTTGTTACTTATTGGTGAACAAGGGTATACGTAGAGGGTATAAGAGTATGCCTGAACATGTTAATATGATGGATAAATCAATGAAACATCAAATCGAAATAGACCATATTGGAGAAGAAAATAAAGCTGTGTTAAGAGAATTCCTTGAATCACATGATGCGGAGATGTGGCGTAATTCTGCAGCAATATTACATGAAACTTTAGAAAGTAAATAGTTAATTTTATTGGGAGATGGCTAAGCCTTAAATTAAGGTATTGCTATCTCCTTTTCTCTATATAAGTTTAGCGAAGTGAAGGATTGGCTTGAAATTGATACGCTAATAATTTCTATTGTAGTTACTTTTATCATATTTAAAAAAGATGATTTATTTCATGTGTGTATAATAACAGGAGTTTGTTTATATAATTCCTTTATTTTGTATAGATATACGTTATATCGACAAAATGAAACTATGATAAAATCGTTTTATCAACTGTAATGCATATATTAAGTATGCTATAATGGTGTGTATTATTTTAAAAGATTAGGGTGAAACGTACATTGGAAAACAATGTTAATATCCAAACTAAACAAGTTGTTAAACAATTTGACAATAAAGAGAAATTTAATGTGAATACACGAGGCACGTGGCAAAAACGAAACGCTGAATTTATACGTTATCAAGAAGAAGTTAATGAAATGACTGTAAATGTGACAGTTAAAATTGAAGAAACCGGTGTAAAAATTATTCGTAAAGGTGATATCAATATGAATCTTCATTTTGTTGAAGGTGAAGATACAATTACTTTATACGAAATTAGTGGTGGTCGGATACCGTTAACTGTACGTACACACTCTATTTTACACTTTGTATTAGATAATGGCGGTAAGTTAAAAGTGCATTATGATTTAATTCAAGATGAAGAAAAAATGGGTTCTTACCAATATGAAATTATTTATAAGGAGACGCCGTAAATGAATATAATTGATCAAGTGAAACAAACATTGATTGAAGAAATCAATCATAGTATACAGCAAGCGCAACTCGCAGACGCAAGTGAAATTCCAGAAATTAAAGTTGAAATCCCTAAAGATACTTCAAATGGTGATTATTCAACGAATATTGCAATGGTTTTAACAAAGATTGCGAAACGTAATCCACGTGAAATTGCCCAAGCAATCGTAGACAACTTAGATACAACTGCAGCTAATGTTGAAAAAGTACAAATTGCTGGACCTGGTTTTATTAATTTCTATTTAGATAATGCTTATCTAACAGCTATCATTTCAGAAGCTATAGATAAAGGCTCTGAATTTGGAAGCACAGAAGAAAAAAATGGTAAAAACATATTACTAGAATATGTGTCAGCAAACCCAACTGGAGATTTACACATCGGTCATGCACGTAATGCCGCTGTTGGTGATACATTAGCCAATATTTTAACTGCAGCGGGTTATAATGTAACTAGAGAATATTACATTAACGATGCCGGTAATCAAATTACAAATTTAGCACGTTCTATTGAAGCACGCTATTTTGAAGCGCTTGGTGATTACTCATTTGAAATGCCAGAAGGCGGATATCACGGAAAAGATATTATTAATATTGGTAAAGATTTAGCTAAAAAACAGCCAGAATTAAAAGACCTAGATGAAGAAACGCGTATTAAAACATTTAGAAAATTAGGCGTGGATTATGAAATGGAAAAATTAAGAACAGATTTAGCTGATTTTAATACCCATTTTGATAGTTGGTTCAGTGAAACGACTTTATATGAAAAAGGCGAAATCACAGAAGTACTTAATAAGATGACTGAACTTGGTTATACTTACGAAAAAGATGGTGCGACATGGTTACGTACTACTGATTTTAAAGATGATAAGGACAGAGTATTAATCAAAAATGATGGTAATTATACTTATTTCTTACCAGATATTGCATATCACTTTGATAAAATTGAGCGTGGTAATGACACTTTAATCAATTTATTCGGTGCTGACCATCATGGTTATATCAACCGTTTAAAAGCTTCTCTTGAAACATTTGGTGTGGATAGTGAACGCCTTGAGATACAAATTATGCAAATGGTGCGTTTAATGCAAGATGGGCAAGAAGTTAAAATGAGTAAACGTACAGGTAATGCCATCACGTTACGTGAAATTATGGACGAAGTGGGCGTAGATGCTGCACGTTATTTCTTAACAATGCGTAGCCCTGATACGCACTTTGACTTTGATATGGAACTTGCTAAACAAGAATCTCAAGACAATCCAGTTTATTATGCACAATACGCACACGCGCGTATTTGTTCAATATTGAAACAAGCGGCTGAAAGAGGTATTACGCCTTCTAAAGACGCAGATTATTCACTTATTACAAATGACAAAGCAATTGATTTATTGAAAAAAATTGCTGAATTTGAAACTACGATACAAAGTGCGGCTACGAATAGAGCGCCACATAGAATTACAAATTATATTCAAGATTTGGCTTCACATTTCCATAAGTTTTATAATGCTGAAAAAGTGTTGACAGATGATGAGGATAAGACAAAAGCGCTTATCGCGTTAGTAGATGCAGTGAGAATTACATTGCACAATGCGCTTGATTTAGTTGGTGTGACTGCACCAGAATCAATGTAGTGTGTAAATAAAAGAGAGCTAGTATGAAATTTGTTGTTTTTGAGTAGGCTGATGTTAGCTTATTTAAAAAATAATAGATCGTGCTAGCTCTCTTTATTGTGTTAAAATTTCAAGAAAGACAAAAATAATTAGGGGAAGGTTCAAGTGAATTTAGACACCAAAACGTTATATCGTGAATTATATAATCACATGGGTCCACAAGGTTGGTGGCCTGCTGACACAAAGGTTGAAATAATGCTAGGCGCAATTTTAGTTCAAAATACGAATTGGAGAAACGCTGCTTATGCAATTGAATCTCTTAAACTTAATACTTCATTAGAACCACAACAAATACTAAATTTAGAAATTGATGTTCTGCAAAAGGTTATAAAGTCTAGTGGATTTTACAAAAGTAAAGCACAAACGATTCATGCTTTATTGAGCTGGTTAGACCAATTTGATTTTGATTATGAAGCCATTAACAAATATTTTCAAGCAAATCTTCGTAAGGCATTGTTAAGTATAAAAGGCGTTGGTAGTGAGACAGCAGATGTTTTACTTGTCTATATATTTGGCGGTATTGAATTTATACCGGACAGTTATACGCGAAGAATATATTATAAATTGGGTTATGATCATACTACGAGTTATGAAAAGCTAAAAAAACATGTCATGCTGCCAGATAACTTTACGAACCAAGATGCAAATGAATTTCATGCATTATTAGATAATTTTGGTAAAGCATACTTTAACGGTGGCGGAACAAACAAAATTGATTTTTTAGAAAAATATTTCGTACGATGACTTTAATTTGAAAAGATTTGTATGTGAAAATGATGATTTGATCAAGTTATTCCAATTACGTTGACATAAGATCATAAACTTTATTAGAAGCACTGGGAAAACTATCCGCTACCTGCATGGAATTATGTCAATATCTGTCTGAATTTGGAAAGAAATACTTAAAAAAATAATTAAAAATGTATTGGAATTTGGTATGATAAAAGAAAATTGATAATAGGAGTTAAAGAAATGAAAAAGCAATTTAAAATAGTATGTCTTTTTATTGTTATGTCTATGCTTTTAGTAGCATGTGGTACAAATTCTAATCAATCAGAAAAAAATGAGCAATCAGAAAATCATAATTATAAACGAATTGTATCGTTGATTCCAAGTAACACTGAAATTTTATATGAATTAGGTTTAGGCGACAGTGTGGTTGGTGTATCAACTGTAGATGATTATCCAAAAGAAGTGAAAGATAAAAAGCACTTTGACGCGATGAAGTTAAATAAAGAAGCATTGTTGAAGGCTAAACCTGATTTGATTTTAGCACATGAATCCCAAAAGTCTACGAGTGGTAAAATACTCAATTCACTAAAGGAAAATGGCGTAAAAGTTGTATATGTCAAAGATGCTCAATCCATTGATGAAATGTATAAAACATTTCAACAAATAGGGAAAGTCACAGGTAAGAATAAAGAAGCTAAGGAACTTGTAAAAGAAACAAAAGCAAATATTAAAGAAGTTAAAGCATCTATTCCTAAAGATGCTAAAGCCCAAAAAGTATTTATGGAGGTATCATCTGAGCCGGAAATATATACTGCAGGTAAAGAAACTTTTTTTGATGATATGCTCAATCAATTAAAAGTAGATAACAGTTTTTCTAACTTAACAGGATGGCAAAAAGTTACTAAAGAAGATATCATTAAGAAGAATCCTGATATTTTGATATCAACAATGGGGATTTCAAAATCAGAATATGAAAAAATTATTGATCAACGTGGTGGTTTTAACGAAATTAATGCGGTAAAAAACAATAATATTGAAGCAATAAATGGAGATCAAATTTCGCGTCCAGGGCCGAGAATTGATGACGGATTGAAAGCGTTGAGAGATGCTATTTATAAACAATAAGATACTAGATATTGATAAATAAGATGTCATTATCATAGGGAGCATTAAAGATAACACCTCATGAGTATTACATATTTTCTTGTTGGAATGTAAAACATTGGTGTTAGTTATAAGTTTTGAGGGACGAAACATAAATCTAAGTAAAAGTTTAGATTTATGTTTCGCTCTCTTTTTATAATTTAAAGAAATTCATACGATTAAATATAGTGTTAATGGATTACAGGTGGTATTGTAATAGTTGAAATATGTAAGTGAAAGCGTGGCTTGGAAAGAAATGAGATATTATAAAGCAATCATCATATGGTTAATACTACTTATAACAAGCATTTTATTAAGTTTGATGTGGGGAATTGGACATGTGAGTGACGCATTATCCCAAACAATTTTATATCAAGTGAGAATGCCGAGAATGTTGCAAGCATTATTAGCAGGAGTAGGCTTAACATTAGCGGGCCATATGTTTCAAACGTTGCTAAATAACCCGTTAGCAGATAGTTTCACTTTAGGTCTCGCAAGTGGTGCGACGTTTGGCTCAGGTTTAGCTGTTGTCATAGGTGTTTCCTTTATATGGTTGCCGATGTTTTCAGTAGTATTTAGTATCATTACGCTAATCTTAGTTATTGCTTTAACTACAGCCATGTCAAAAGGCTATCCAATTAGAACATTAATATTAGCTGGAATTATGATAGGCGCACTCTTTAATGCGTTCTTATATGTTTTGATTATATTTAATCAAAGTAAAATGAAGAATATAGTAAATTATATGTTTGGTGGGTTTTCATCTGCAGAGTATAATGAAGTCATTTATATTGGTATTGTAACCCTCATAAGTGTGATCATACTATTTGGTATGATTTCTAAAATAAAGTTATTACAACTTGGAGATTTACGTGCGCAATCATTAGGACTAAATGTGAAAAGTGTGACATATACGCTATTGCTAATTGCTTCAATTATGACTGCAGTGATTGTGGCATATGTGGGAGTTATTGGATTTATTGGAATGGTTATTCCTCAACTTGTAAGAAGAAATAGTGTACATTATAATTTAGGTCAACAAATGGTACTGAACATGCTGATAGGTGGTACAATTATGGTACTCTCAGATTGGTTGGGGAGCACGTTGTTAGACCCTTTCCAAATACCAGCTAGTATTATTTTAGCTTTACTTGGTATTCCAGTATTATTTTATATTATGATAACACAATCGCGTGTTCATGATTAGATAGTGATATTTAAAAAAATATAAAGCAAAATTTGTTTGTTTGAAAAAATGTTTATAAAGAAGGTTATGATGATGGACTTAACACAAGTTAAAGCGGTCGTATTTGATTTAGAAGGCACACTTTTAGACCGAAAAAAATCACGTGAGAAATTTATTGAAGAGCAATATGAGCGATTCCATGATTATTTGGTGCGCATTCAACTTGAAGATTTTAAAAGAAAATTTATTGAGCTAGATGATGATGAAGATCATGATAAACCAGAACTGTATAAAGCAATTATTAAAGATTTTCACGTTGATCGGTTAACTTGGAAAGATTTATTTCATGACTTTGAGATGCATTTTTACCGTTACGTCTTTCCATATTACGATACATTATATACTTTAGAAAAATTGACAAACAGTGGTTATTTAACAGGTGTCATAGCTAATGGTAAATCTAAAATCAAACAATACCGAATGCATGCATTAGGTGTAGAAGATGCTATTAACTACTTATCCACTTCAGAAACTGTTGGATATCGCAAACCACATCCGAGGATTTTTGAAGATATGTTAAATCAATTAGGTACAAAACCAGAAGAGACTATGTATGTGGGTGATGACCCCCTAAATGATGTAGCGCCAGCAAGAGCGATGGGCATGATTAGTGTCTGGTTTAAAGAAGAGGAAACAGTTGATGTAGAGCCTTTACCAGAAGAAGTAGACTTTACAATCAATACAACTGAAGAGCTGTTATCTATATTACCTATTGCAAAGAAAGGGAGATAATTATGAATCTATTTACAACAAGAGATGGTGTAGCCTTAAATTATAGAACGAGTGGAGAAGGCAATGTGATAGTGATGCTACACACTGCTTTAGACAATTTAACTGTTTTTAATGATATTGAAGAAAAATTTAATAAAGATAATCAAGTTATATTAGTAGATTTACGTGGTCATGGTTATTCAGATAAACCAAATGAAATTAATTTTGAAACATATGCCGAGGATATTAAAGCATTATTAGATCACTTATATGTAACTCAATGTGCATTTATCGGTCATGAATTAGGTGCTTCAGTTGCAGTATCATTTGCATCATTATATCCAGATATGACAAGTTCATTAACATTAATCAATCCAACTTTATTAAGTGATATGTCGCCTGAGGAACGCTTGTATCGTAAGCACGCTGACCTAATTAGAAATTGGGATAAAGAAGCACAACAAAAATTTCTAGATAAGCATTTATATTATTCTAAACGCAAAGCTAAAAAATTCTTAAAACAAGTAGATGATACTAATAGCATTGCAACAAAATCAGAATTAAATGCTGTAAAAGACTCGTTTAATAATAATGATATTATGCGTTACTTAAATGCCGTTAATTCACCAACCTTAATTGTTGCTGGGCAACATGGTGCGAGAACTACCGTTGTTGAAGCAAAAGAAGTAGGCGACTATATAGGAAAAGTGAAGTTTGAAGTTTTTACTGCATCAGGGTTATATCCATTTGTAGAAGAAAAAGAAAAATTTGTAAATGTTGTAACTGAATTTATTAAAGAAAATGAACCAGCAACATTGTATTAAAATACAGTATTGTAAGCAAACCAAAAGCTAATTATAGCATTTGGTTTGTTTTTTGTTTAAAGCCAAAATGGGGAGTATGATTCGTTAGAAGGACATTACTGTAAGAGGGGCAGATGTTATTAGATAATAATATGAAAGGGTTGGTGTTGGTCGGAGATTGTGAAAATGAGATAATTTCATCCATCTAATGATTAATAATATAATTTAGAGTCGCTAACATTTAATTGTTACTTTGATTACAGATTGATAGTTTTTTGTAATATTTTTGTAACACCACTGTTATTTTGGTAATATTTATAGTACAATATAGATAAGCACAAGATAACTTATATATATACAGAAGGAGAGAGTGCTTATGAAAAAAGTATTTGCAGCAGTCCTAGTTTCAGGTCTAGCAATCTCTGGATTTAGTACAGGTAGTGTTGAGGCAGCATCAGGTAACTCTATCCAAAGTGTTAAATCACTTCAACAAGGAGACACAACGCTAGAAGGTGCTAAAATAGGTGCTTCTATACAAAGCGTATTGAGCGAAAATAATGCACCAATTTATTCATATAGTCCTGATGGTAATGAACACTTTTATGAATTTAAAAAAGATAACGGTGTGCTTGTTGTGACGGCAGACGGTAAGAAAAACAAAGGTAAAATTACCCGTGTTTCTATGAGTTACAATGATACGAATGGCCCAACATATAAAGATGTTAAGTCACAGGTAAGTAAAAATGCTGTTACACGTGAACATTATAATAATGTCACTGGTAACTTTGGCTATGTACAAGATGATGAATTATCTTATCAATTTAGTTCAGCATCACCAAGTGATAAAGATATCAAACTATATCGTATAGATATGGGGAAATAACATTTACTTTGTAACGTTTTAACGAATTGTGTGGTAGCGAATTAGAATTTTAATGGTTGAATAGTGTGACTTTAAAAAAGTGGTTCTTTAAAGTAGTACTTAAACTACCAATATTAATTGAGAGGCTAAGACATTTATTAATGTCTTAGCCTCAATTTATTGTTAAAATAGAGAGTAATGTGAGACTATTAACTGAATTAAAGGTTAAACAATTTTAATGACTTTAAAAAAACGGTCATTACATAAATTAAAAAATGATTCAAAGGAGCCAATCATGAGAGTTAACGATAAAGTTTTAGTAGAAAATATAAATGACTATTTTACTCATAAAGGGCTTTCTCCCAATTTAATAGATGATATTAAAGAGAAACTAAAAAGAGATTTAAAAAAATCCGAAGCAAAAGATGAAGATTATATAGAATATAGACGTAAATCACCGGCTGAAATTATATTAACTATACAACGTAATTTATTCACTTTACAATTGAATCCTATCATATTTTTTATTGTGAATTTTATCTTGTTATCTTACTTATATGATAAACAGTATGTACCATTTCAAGCAGCTACAGGTACTTCTATTTTTTATTGTCTAGTGATTTTACCAATTTCAATTTTTATATATTTAAGGATTGATTGGAAGAATTATCTATATAGTAATAAATTCGAAATGGTTATAGGATTAGGAGTCGCTGTTGTATCGATGGTTCTTGTTGTCTTACAAGGTTTTAATATCAATTTAGGTATTGTTGCTGTTACAATTTATGCACATCAAGCCGTGTTTTTTATCGGAATTTTATTTAGTATATCAGGTCTGTATTTTAGAAGATTAGAATTTACAGGTATTGGTTTACTATTATGTCAAAAGACTATTGATGCCATGATAAGCAACTCAAGTATTACACAAATTGCCTCTATAGTTATTTGGATTTTACTACTTATTGTAATTATTTATTACACTATTCGAATTTCTTCACGAAACTAATATCAATTTTTGGAATTAATTAAAAAGTAAACTGAAACACGTGCCGTTTATTCAAAGTCTTATGACTACAAAATGGGACGTGTTTTTATTGTATCTAAAGTGTTTATAAAATATATCAGATTATAAAATAATCAAAAATAAAAAATGTAGCATATGCACTTTAAAATTGGGGTATATTACTTTTGTAAGGGGAGGTGACCCATAATGAAAAAATTAGTAACAAACTGTAACAACGAGATTGCTTACATCCAAGAGGGTCAAGGTTTTCCTATTATATTAATCCATGGACTCGATGGTAATATGGCTTCGTTATTTAGTTTGAAAGAAGAATTAAAGCAACATTACGAAGTTATTGTTTACGATGTTAGAGGTCACGGTAAATCATCTAAACCCAATTCATTTAATTTAGAAGATCATGTAGAAGATTTAAGGGGATTGATGACAAAATTAGATATTTCAACGGCGCATATTATTGGGCATGATATGGGTGGTTTGATTGCAAAACATTTTAGTGATAGATATAACTCGATGGTAAAGACGCTGACATTGATAGCATGTAATTTAATCGATAGCGTACATGGATTAAATAAATTGATGATTGAGTATCAAGATGAAATTGAAGGTTTCGATAAATCAGAATCACTTATTTTATTATTACCATATATGTATCAAGCAGAAGATAAGGCAAAAAGATGGTTCCAAAATCAATTAATCTATAGCAGACAATCGGCAGAAGATAGTGCTGTAGCTACGAGAGCGTTAATGGAATTTCCAGTATTTAATAAAGATGTCGTTATTAAAAATACGGATATACCCACATTAATTATTAATGGGAAGTATGATCCATTAGTTCCTATTGAAGTAATAGAAAAGTATCATTATGCATTTACTTCATTACAAATGGTAGAATTTGAACATTCTGGTCATGCACCTCATATAGAAGAGCCAAAGCATTTTTTAGATGTTTATAGCGAATTTATAAATGCTACAGAATATCAAAAATATTAAAGTATTATTTTTGGTATTCTGTTCTTTATACATTGTTTTAATGGTAATCACTTGAAAAACATGACTTACATAAAAATAAGCCTAAGACATAATGAATGTCTTAGGCTTATTTTTAATTTGCATAGGCTGATTTAAATAAAATAAGCGCTTCTAACAAGCGCTGTAAGCTTCTTATTAATCAGTTATGTCTAACTAGAGTGGTTTAGAGACTACATTTGAAAAATAAAGTTTCCGTCACTCTAATTCTGTTAATGAAAAGTTTATACTTCGTTATCGTCGTTTGCTGCTTTAATGCGATCGTTAACACGTGATAATAACTCATTAATTTTCTTGCGTTGTTTTGTGCTTACTAAAATTAATACAGTTCTTTCATCATGTTCATTACGTTTTTTATCGAAGTAATCTTCTTGTGATAAGTTTTTAACTGCTTTAACAACTTGAGGTTGTTTATAGTTTAAGTGGTTAATAATATCTTTTAAATAATATTCTTCACTTTCATGCTCGCTGATATATGTTAATACAGCAAACTCCTCAAAACTTACAGAAAATTCCTTTTTGATAATACCTTTTAATTTATCAGCGTAAGTAACCATAGCTAATAATTCAAAACAATCATTGATTTTGGTGATAGCCATCCTATTATTCCTCCCTAATTCTATATGCCCAATCAAATATACATATTAAAAATGTTTTTGTATAATTATTTGTCTTAATTCAAAGTGTAAAACAAAGCGTTTATCATAATCTATGGCTTAATTATATTTAGCTAAAATATATTAAAACCACTATTATTTAGTTTATTATAACTAAATAAAAATAGAAAGTAAACAAAAAACTGTTTAAGCGTTACGTAAATGATTTCAGATATTAATTCAATTCTATACATACCAATGATTGAATTGAAATTAATATATCTTTGTTTCAATTTGTTGTAATTTGATAAAAATAGTAAATAAGCTTTTTGTATTTAAAGGTGATTACTATTTATACCGTGTACATCTAATTTTTAGACGGTACTGTATCAACGTTTCTAGCGATTATATCGCCTTGTTTTAAACCTTCAAGAATTAACACATCTTTTCCATTACCCATATTTTGTGCTTTGATAACCCGTTTAATAAATTTTTTATTTCTTTGTAAGAAAACAAATTTATCATTATATATTGCGGATTTTGGTATTACAATTTTTTTATTAGGTTTTTCAATATTATAATGCCTGCCATATAACGCTTCGGAGTTAGTACTTATTTCTACATTATATTGTGAATATTTAGCTGCAGGATCAAATTGTCTTGGTAATTTAGAAATATACGTTATTTTACCAGTGAAACTTTGTTGGCTGTCATCTTTAAGCAATACTTTATCATTTTCATGCAATTGTGCTATAAGTGATTCAGAAACAACAGACTTGATTATAGCATTAGAATTAAAAATTTGCAGAATAAGTTCTTTATCTTTAGTAGGGAAATTTTGGTTTATATGGATGTTACCATCAAAAGGTGCATATATAACCGTGCGTAACGTTGATTGTAATGATTCAATTTCTGATTGGGTTCGGCTGATTTCATTACTAATAATTGACTGTGATCGCGGTTTTTTTTGTTTTAAGTGTGATAGATATTTTTGTTTGTTAGCGATGAGACGTTCGGTGTTTGGATTGTAATATTCGAAGAGGGGTTGATGTTTTTTTACAGTGTCATTATTTTTTATAAACCAATTATGAATATAACCTTTATCTGTTTCTAATAGTAGCTTTGTTATTTGGCTTGGGGACTGTATGCCTGAAAAGTGATAGGAGGGTTCATATTTAATTTTAATTGTTTCTATGTGAGAATTTGTCTGATTAGGGGATATTGATTTTAAATAATACCAACAAAATAATGCCATACTACTTAAAATTACTAATAATGTGAGTAATACGAAAAATTTTCGCAATGAGGTCACCTCTTGTTGTTAATATGGTTTGATTATACAGTAAAAGTGACTTAATGTGCTATAAAAAAAGTGCGTCATTTACAGTTTGATAAAAGTAAATGACGCACTATCACAATTTTAAAATAATCTTAGCAATATAATACCAATCATAATGGCTATAATTCCTGAAACTTTACGTGGTGTCACTTTATTAACATTTGTGCCTAAGAGTCCAAAATGATCTATGATGATACCCATTAGCATTTGACCTAGCATAACAATAATTGTTGTTAGCGCAGCGCCTAAATGTGGCATCAAGATAATATTTGTTGTTACGAAGATGACACCTAATATGCCACCGATAAAATAAATAGGTTTTAACTTGCCTTGTTTATTATTAAAAGTCGCAACTTTAAGACTTTTGTTAAATATCAGTGTCAATATAAACAATACAATGGTTCCAACTGTAAAGGATACGAGTGATGCCATTATTGATGAATGTAGTTGCTGACCCAATGCACTATTAATAGCTGTTTGGATAGGTGGGCAGAAGCCAAATATAAAGCCAATAATAAGCCAGATATATACCGTTGAAGATTGAGCTTTGTCTTTAGGGTCTCGTCGGACATAATTCATAAGTAAAATGCCGAAAATTAAAAAAAAGATTCCTAAAACTTTTAGTAAGGTGAAAGGATGTTTATCGGCACCGAACCATCCAAAGCTATCGATTACCACGCCCATTATAATTTGACCTGCTACAGTCATGACGACTGTTAAAGAAGCGCCTAAACGAGGTAGAAGTAATAGATTGCCTGTTAAGAAAATAACGCCTAGCATACCACCAACAAACCATTGATAATTCAATGATTGATTACTATAAAATTGCCCCGTAAAGACATGGGGATTAATAATAAGATTAATTAAAATTAAAAAAAGAGTTCCTGTTGCAAATGAAATCGTTGATGCATAGAATGAAGATCTTGTATATAAACTCAACCTAGAATTGATTGAAGTTTGAAACGGAACTACCATGCCTGCAACAATACCAATGATATATAAGAGAACCATTAAATCACGCTTTCCTTCGAGATAACTATATTATAAAGGAAAGATTAATGTATGCATACATTTAAATTAGGCGCAGAAATATATGCATATCAGAGAAAATAATGTACACAACAAACAAAGTATAATAAAATACGTATGTTGATGTTTTTTAGATAATAAAAATTAACAAATTTAATGTATTTTGAATAATGAAAGTAATTTTAGAAGTGAGTGACTATAGATATTGAAACAACTTTCCATAATTCGTCTTTTAGATGAGGAAACTTTTTTTGTTGGCGCAGGCAGTAACGATCAAATAAAAAAGAATCAATTTATAGAAGTGTTGAATCCTAGACGGACCTATAAAAATTTAGCTCAAATTGTTGAAGTATATGATAAATATTCAATGTGTAAAAAATTGGGTAAGAAGAAGATATTTTTTGGTGATACCGTTAGACTAAGACCTTCGAGAGATTAATGATAGATTAGAATAGAAAAGTAGTCAGTTGATTATATGATGTGACATTTATTATTAACCAGTAAAAAGGCCTGAAACATTTGTTTCAAGCCTTTTTTACGTAATGGTTTTAATTATAGTCCATTACGTCGTAGTTACTAGATAATTAATTTTCAAATATAAGTTTAGTAGATTTATCTATAATTTGTGCAGCATGCACTGTTTTAGGAATACCTGCTTTCGGTCTCAAAATATCCAACTGAATTAATTTGACCATACCCTCTTTAACGGCAGATTCGTTTATAAAGTGCTCAATTTTGGGTAATTGTAATTTGACTGTCTTATTAACGGCATCGTTGAAAATAAGTTCTAACGTTTGTGACATATTTTGTGTCCTCCTTAATTAATCGTTTCTGTCTTAATGACTTCAAGTTTGTCAAATCGTTCTCCTGTGATTTGTTCGATAATGGATTTGAAGCTTTTAAGTTGTTCAGGTGTTACGTCTGTATTTAAATTACTGAAATGACGTTTAAATTGACTAGCTTTACCATTTTTGTCGAACAATGTGCGCGATAATGTGACTGCGAGTTGACTTATATTATTCATTATAATTAACCTCCTTTCACTATATATATCGACTGAGAATAACAAAACGGTCAAAAAAATTTTGAAAATTTGTATTAAACACTTTCATGTGACATAAATATCATATATCATTAAATAAGAAACGTTTATGGTGTGAGAGGTGGAAATATGAATCAAGTAGATCCTATCAGGGATATTGAAGAAATTAAATCAATGTATAAAGTATTGAGCTGTAAGTCTAGACGGGATTATTTACTGTTTAAATTTGCAATACATACAGGTATTAAACTATCTGAATTATTGAATTTATGTGTGAATGATGTCAAAGGTGCAGACGATCACATAAAATTATATTGGCTAGAAGACCACGCCCCAAACATTTATATCAAGTTACCTGATGATTTAAGAAATGAGTTATTTGATTATATAAATGAAGAAGGTCTAAAGGAAAATCAATTGTTGTTTCAATCAAATAGAACATTTAAAGGTTTATCGAGGCAACAAGCATACAGAATTATACATGCGGCTGCTAACGACTTAGGGATGTTGCATATTGGTTTGACCACTTTGAGAAAAACATTTGCATATCATGCTTATCAATCAGGTATATCTATATCTATTATTCAAAAATACCTCGGACATCAAACTACTTATGAAACGATGAAATTTATAGGTATTTCTACAAAGAAGAGCAATACCACAATAGCTTTAAATTTATAAATTATAATTAAAGGGGGAATACGATGAGTTTAGTCTATCTACTTGGAGCTTTATTTTTAATAATGTTACTTTTATTAGTAACAATGGCTATACCTAAAATCCAAAGATTTACAGGTCATATTGCACTCTTAGCACCCATCGTTGCCTCTATATACTTTTTATGGCAATTACCACAAGTAATGCACGGTCATTTTGTATCAGTAAAAATACCGTGGCTTACATCGTTGGACATAAATATAGATTTTAGATTGGATGGCTTAAGTTTATTCTTTAACTTGTTGATTTCACTTATTGGATTAGCGGTATTTTTCTATGCTACTCAGTATCTATCAAAAGAACATGATAATTTACCACGTTTTTATATATATTTATTACTTTTTATGATTAGTATGTTAGGCGTAGTTACTGCAAATAATACCATTTTAATGTATGTATTTTGGGAATTAACGAGTGTTTCTTCATTTTTACTAATTGCATATTGGTATAGTAAAGGTGAGAGTCAATTTGGTGCGATTCAATCGTTTATGATTACAGTGTTTGGTGGACTTGCTTTATTAGTAGGATTCATCATGGTTTATACTGTCACAGGTACGAATTCTATATCTTCAATTATTGAACAAAGCGATAAGATTGCCGAAAGTAATCTTTTTATTCCAATTGTTATATTATTCTTGATCGGTGCATTTACAAAGTCAGCACAGTTTCCGTTCCACATATGGTTACCGAAAGCAATGGCTGCACCTACACCAGTAAGTGCTTATTTACACTCTGCAACAATGGTTAAAGCAGGTATTTTCTTATTATTTAGGTTTACACCATTATTAGGATTAAGTGATTTTTATATTTATTGTGTGACATTTATTGGTCTAATCACCATGATATTTGGAGCAGTTAATGCAACGAGACAGTTTGATATGAAAGCTATATTAGCTTATTCAACAATAAGTCAATTAGGTATGATTGTTGCTATGGTTGGTTTAGGTGGCGGATTTGCACAACACCCTACTGGAGCATTATCTGAAGCATACGGATTTATCTTATTTGCAGCATTATTCCATCTTATGAACCATGCACTATTTAAAGGTGCATTATTCATGGGTGTAGGTATTATTGATCATGAAACAGGTACGAGAGATATCCGTCGATTATCAGGATTAAGAAAGGCGTTTCCAATCACACACATCGTTATGTTATTATCAGCGTTCTCTATGGCTGGAATACCATTCTTAAATGGATTCCTTAGTAAAGAGATGTTCTTTGATGGCCTAGTTAGTGCGGTTGAACTACCTCAATTTAATCTTTCATTAACTATAGTGATAACAGTTATTGGGGTTTTAGCAAGTATCTTTACTTTAATATATTCAGCTTACATGATTAAGGAAGTGTTCTGGGGAGATTATCAAAAAGCAGATTTACCGATAACTTCACCACATGAACCGTTTGTCTTTACTCTACCTTCTGCAATTATGATGATTTTATTACCGGTTATCTTCTTTGTCCCAAATGTTTTTGGACATCATGTTATTTTACCGGCATTACGAAGTATCACAATTGGAGAAAAAGTAGATAATGTGGCGCCACATATTGCTCAATGGCATGGCTTCAATTTACCTCTCATATTAAGCATTATTGTAATAGTTGTTGGATTTACGATGGCCTTTAAAATAAATTGGAAAAATTATGCTGACAAACTTAAGGTGAAATCTATCACCGACTTATATTTGGGTTCATATAATCAATTCGAACACTATTCTGGTTATGGTATCCGTACTTTAATGAATAACCGCTTAAATCATTATATTACATTGACTTTATTAATATTTAGTATGGTTGTTATTTATGGGATTATTCAAGCAGGCTTCCCACACGTCCAACAGATTCATGTCAGTGAATTTGGTCCAATTGAAGTAATTACATTAATCGTTGTGTTTGTACTCGGTATAGCTTTAACATTTATTCGTCAACGTTTAACTATGGTCATACTTAATGGAATTATTGGTTATTGTGTCACAATTTTCTTCATTTTAATGAAAGCGCCAGATTTAGCATTAACACAATTAGTGGTAGAAACGATTACTACGATTCTGTTTATCGTCAGTTTTTCAAGACTACCAAACGTTCCACGTGCAAAAGTACACAAAAAGCGTGAAGCAGTCAAAATTGCCGTATCACTACTGATGGCAATCATTGTGGTGACACTGGTGTTTATCGCTCAACAAAGTGATTCAATGCCTACAATTTCAACGTTTTATCATGATGCTTATAATTTAGCAGGTGGTAAAAATATTGTGAATTCAATACTAGGTGATTTCCGTGCTTTAGATACATTGTTTGAAGGTATGGTGTTAATTATAGCTGGTTTAGGTATTTATACATTACTTAACTTTAAAGAACGGAGGGGTCAAGATGAAAGAGAATGATGTTGTATTACGAACGATAACGAAGATTGTCGTATTTATACTATTAACTTTTGGATTTTATCTGTTTTTAGCTGGTCATAATAATCCAGGTGGTGGCTTTATTGGCGGTCTCGTTTTCAGTTCAGCATTTCTATTGATGTTTTTGGCCTTCGACGTTAAACAAGTTTTAGTCGCATTACCATTAGATTTCAGAATTCTAATGATTTGTGGTTCTTTACTATCATTTATTACAGCAGTTGTACCTATGTTCTTTGGTAAACCGTTCCTTTACCAAACAGATGCATATGTACAGCTACCATTGCTAGGTGAAGTACATTTATCAACTGTAACGCTATTTGAAGCGGGTATTGTATTATCCGTAGTTGGTGTGGTTGTTACAGTTATGCTTTCAATTAGTGGTGGTCGCTCATGAATTTAATTTTATTAATGGTTATTGGCTTTTTAATATTTATTGGAACGTATATGATATTATCGGTCAATTTAATAAGAATTGTTATTGGAATTTCAATATACACGCATGCGGGTAATCTAATTATTATGAGTATGGGTAAATACAGCAAAGATATGGTTGAACCTTTAATTGGTGAAGGAAGTAAGCAATTTGTGGATCCTTTATTACAAGCGATTGTATTAACTGCAATTGTTATCGGGTTTGCAATGACTGCCTTTCTCTTAGTACTTGTTTATAGAACATATCGTGTAACTAAAGAAGATGAAATCGATGTACTGAGAGGTGATGATGACAATGATGAGTAATTTATTAATATTACCATTACTACTACCAGCTGTTTGTGGTTTAGGCTTAGTGTTCATTCGTACACACAGTAGGTTATCTAGGACCTTTTCAATTGGTACAATGGCTCTTACAACGTTCGTTTCTTTAGCATTGCTCATTTATGTGATGTATAACAAACCACTCGCGTTAGATTTTGGCGGTTGGAAAGCGCCATATGGTATTCAATTTGTCGGAGATTCCTTAAGTCTATTGTTGGTTGTAACTTCAAGTTTTGTCGTTACGCTGATTATGGCATATGGCTTTGGACGAACTGAGAAAAGGGCGATACGTTACTATTTACCTAGTTTTATTTTATTCTTAACTGTCGGCGTAATAGGCTCATTTCTAACTGCTGACTTATTCAATATCTATGTGATGTTTGAAGTGATGTTATTGGCATCATTCGTACTTATTACATTAGGGCAATCAGTGGAACAATTGCGTGCTGCAATTATCTATGTCGTACTTAATATTTTAGGTTCATGGTTACTATTATTAGGCATTGGTTTATTGTACAAATTAACAGGTACATTAAATTTCACACTTGTATCTCAACGACTAAATGAAATGAATGACAAGAGTTCTATCGTGATTGTTTCCATGGTGTTCTTAATTGCATTTGGTGCAAAAGCTGCATTAGTACTATTCATGTGGTTACCTAAAGCATATGCAGTGCTAAATACAGAATTAGCAGCACTATTCGCAGCATTAATGACTAAAGTTGGTGCTTACGCATTAATTCGCTTCTTTACACTTATATTTGATGAACATCATGGGATTTCACACCCGTTATTAGTTTTCTTATCTTGCATTACAATGCTAATAGGTGCATTTGGTGTACTTGCATATAAAGATATTAAAAAAATTGCAGCATATCAGGTTATTTTATCTATCGGTTTTATAATTTTAGGATTGGGAACGAATACTTTTGCAGGTGTGAACGGTGCTATTTTCTATTTAGCGAATGATATTGTAGTTAAAACGTTGCTATTCTTTATTATAGGTAGTCTAGTATATGTGACGGGTTATAGACAATATCGAAGTTTACATGGGTTGGCGAAACAAGAGCCATTCTTTGGTGTAGCGTTTGTTGTGATGATTTTAGCAATCGGTGGGGTGCCTCCGTTAAGTGGCTTCCCTGGTAAGGTGTTCATTTTTGAAGGTGCAATTGAAAATGGAAACTACATTGGTTTAACGCTGATGATTATTACAAGCTTAATAGCGATGTTTAGTTTATTTAGAGTTTTCTTTGTGATGTATCTCGGCAATGAACAAAGAGGCGAGGCTATTGTGTTTAAAAAAATCCCACAATACCGTAAAGTCCTTATAGGTATCTTAGTAGCAACGATTATCGCAATGGGTATTGCGGCACCGTTAATATTTAAAGTAACTGAAAATGCGACGCACTTAAATATGGATGATGGATTGTTCGAAAAAATGGTTAATCCTCATTTAATGAAGGAGGATAAATAATGAGACAAGTCTTACTTAATATTGTCATTGCCTTTTTATGGGTCCTTTTTCAAGATGAAGATTCTTTTAAAATATCGACCTTTTTTGCAGGTTACCTTATAGGTTTATTAGTTATCTATATTTTACATCGTTTCTTTGGACAACAATTCTATTTGAAAAAAGTTTGGGTGAGTATTAAGTTTTTAGCAGTTTATCTTTACCAGCTAATTACTTCAAGTATTACGACAATCAATTATATATTATTTAAAACAAAGGACTTAAATCCTGGGTTAGTAACTTATGAAACGACGTTAGATACAGATTGGGAAGTATCTTTCCTAACAATTTTAATTATTATCACGCCTGGATCTACAGTTATTAGAATTTCGAAAGAAAAGCAAAAGTTCTTTATACATGCCATTGATGTTTCAGATAAAGAAAAGCAGAAATTACTGAAGAGTATCAGACAATATGAAGGACTCATATTGGAGGTGGCAGAATGATTGAATATCTAATAGATTTCTTTATTACGAGTGCGCTAATTATATTTGGTATAGCTTTGTTATTAACACTATTTAGATTGATAAAAGGTCCGACTACTGCAGATAGAGTAGTTGCATTTGATGCTGCCAGTGCAATATTAATGTCGATGGTCGGATTGCTAAGCATCGTGTTCGGCACATTCTCATTCTTGGATTCGATATTACTTATCGCCATTATTTCTTTTGTAAGTACAGTGTCGATTTCTAGATTTATAGAAGGGGGGCACGTCTTCAATGCAAATAACAAGCGAAATCGTTAATCTTATTGCAGCCTTTATGATATTTTTAGGAAGTATTATAGCTTTAATTAGTGCCATTGGTTTAATTAAATTCCAAGATGTCTTCTTACGTAGTCATGCAGCAACGAAAAGTTCAACGTTATCTGTATTATTGACGCTTGTGGGCGTTATCATCTATTTTATTTCATCACAAGGTTATTTAAGTGTAAGACTTATTCTCGCTTTAGTGTTTATTAATTTAACTTCTCCTGTTGGGGGGCACTTAATTTCTCGTGCAGCATACCGTACTGGCGCGTATATGTATAGAAAAAGTGATGCGCCTAGACAAACGAATATATTATTGAGTGCTACTGAGAATAACACATTTGAACAATTGAAAAAACGTGCACATGAGCGTGAAGAACGTAGAAGAAAAACGTATGAAAAAGAACATGATTACTAATTTGTTTCAAGGAGACACTTCTCGTATTTTAAGAAGTGTCTTTTTGTTTAAAAAAGCTTAAATAATCGTAAATTTACTTTAAAATAGAAAATTATAGATTTTAGGTGCGTTACGTTTAAGGGATAGTCAATAAAATGATAAAATAATATATATTTGTAATTATGTTAATTTTTAAATTAATTATCAAATTGGGGATGAAAAACGTTTGGTATTTGATGAGTAAGAGTTTGAAACACAATATGTTCAATTAAAGACAATATTATTTTATGTTTCAACCTCAACAATTATGAATGAATAATTATGTTGAAAAGAGGTGAAACCTTGCAAATATTTGAAACGATACTTATATTTTTAGCACTTGTTATTGTAAGTTCGCTGGTGCACACAATACTTCCTAAGGTACCGTTGGCTTTTATCCAAATTATACTAGGTATGTTATTGTATGTGACACCAATTCCCGTTGAATTTCGATTTGATTCGGAACTATTTATGGTCGCTTTGATTGCACCGCTATTGTTTGTTGAAGGTGTTAAAGTTTCACGTGTCCATTTGCGACGGTACATAAAACCAGTCTTAATGATGGCGTTAGGACTAGTAGTTACGACAGTTATAGTGGTAGGACTATTTGTACATTGGATTTGGCCAGAGTTACCAATGGCAGCTGCCTTTGCGTTGGCCGCAATACTATGTCCAACGGATGCAGTCGCAGTACAAGCTATAACTAATGGGAAAGTATTACCGAAGGGTTCTATGACAATTTTAGAGGGTGAATCTCTCTTAAATGATGCAGCTGGTATCATATCCTTTAAAATTGCTGTAGCAGCGCTGATTACAGGTGGCTTCTCAATGGTTAATGCTGTTGAACAGTTCTTAATCTCTTCAATTGGGGGCTTTGTCGTAGGTTTAATTATAGGTGTTGCGCTAGTTAGATTTAGAGTGACACTGTCTCGTCGTGGTATTGAAAATATCAATATGTTCACATTTATTCAGTTAGTCACACCATTTGTAACTTATATCGTGGCAGAAATGTTCCATGCTTCTGGTATTATTGCAGCAGTAACTGCTGGTTTAGTTCATGGTTTTGAACGTGATCGTATTGCTCAAGCACGTACAAGATTGCAGATGAGCTATAACCATACTTGGAATATTTTGGGATATGCTTTGAATGGTTTTGTATTTTCTATTTTAGGTTACTTAATCCCTGAAGTGGTGGGGCGTATCATTGAAAATGAACCACATAATTTAATTTTCTTAATAGTAGTGACATGTTTAATTGCCTTAGCTATTTATTTATTTAGATTTTTATGGGTTTTTGTTTTATATCCGTATTTTTACTTACCAGTGAGCCCATTCCAGAAAATGATTTCATATAATGAAGATGAAACCAAAGTAAAGGAAACACCACCTAAACGTGGCATGTATGCTTTTATCATGACTTTATGTGGTGTTCATGGGACGATTTCTTTAGCCATTGCTTTAACATTACCTTATATGCTTGCAGACCATCACTCGTTTACTTTTAGAGATGATCTATTGTTTATAGCTTCAGGCATGGTCATTATTAGTTTAATCGTAGCACAATTTTTACTCCCTGTTGTTACTCCTAACGCTAAGAAACCTAAAGTTGTGGGTATGAATTTCAAACAAGCCCGTGTCTATATTTTAGAAAAAGTAATAGATAATTTAAATCAAATGTCTTCAGTAGAATCTAGTTTTCAATATGGCAACGTAATTAAGGATTATCATGATAAATTGGCTTTTCTTAGAACTGTTGAAAATGAAGATGAAAATACTAAAGAACTTCAAAGATTACAAAAATTAGCATTTGACGTAGAGAACCATACACTCAATAATTTAGTTGAGAATGGCGATATTACTACTAACGTGTTAGATAACTATATGCGCTATACAGAGCGTACCCAAGTTTATAAACAAGCTTCATTAATACAACGTATAAAAGTTGAATTCAGAGCAATGATTTTAAAAAGAAGAATTAAGTATAAAGTAAAAACTAATGCGGCATCTCCGTTATCCATAATTGATAACTTACAAGAGATTTCAAATGTGATGCGCACAGTTCACTATCGCGTTGTGAGCCGTTTAGCAAAAGAAACAACTGAAGATAATAAATTAGAAGTCGGTATGATTTGTGATAGCTATCTTCTTCGTATAGATAACTTAACACCTTCTAATTTCTTTAATCCTAAAAATGAAAATTCAATAACAAAAATTAAATTACTTGCACTTAAAGAGCAACGTCGTATTTTAAATCAACTTGTTGAAGATGAAGAAGTAAGTGAAGTGACAGCATTAAAAATCCGTGAAGCAATAAATTACGATGAAATGATTATTGTAGATAGTCTGACGGATTAAATTATATGGAATATATTCATACTGTCGACAAAGTTTCCGACTTTGTTGGCAGTTTTTTGTGCACGTTTTCCGCGCGGACGCTGCCTTAGCCCGTAGCCTTCGGCTAGTGCACTTCCCGCAAGAGTCCGACTAAATGACGGCCAATATTACACTGAAAAGATGATAGTATATAAATTTAACAGTGTTGGTGTTTATAATGTTGAATAAATCAATTGGTAAAGGAGCCAATTTTGGTCTGGAAGGTCGGTGCTATTTTGAAAAATAACTATATAAATATAAATAAACAAACCTTAGGCGAACTATCACCTAAGGTTTGTCTACGTTCAGATCAGATGCCATCAAACGGCTCTGCTTTTTTATGAAATCTATTTTTTGATTTAGCAAAATATAACTATGTACTTTATTAAAAAGTATTATAAAAAATCTCCATCAATGGGGGGAGGAACCGACCATTGATGGAGTTAGGGAGATGATTTAAGGCTTGAATACCACCATGCCGTACGCAATTAGGAGGAAAGCTGTACGGCATGGGACTATTCACCTATTACTTAGGTTAAATAGCCCAAATCATTTATTCCATGCTGCCGTGAACAGTTTCGATATTTGATTTCATCATATTGTAATAAGAATCACCTTTTGATCCTTCTTGACCAATTGAATCAGTAAATACTTCACCGTATATATCTTTATTAGTTTCTTCACTTAAGCTTTGCATACTCTTCTTATCTACGCTTGTTTCAACAAGGAGATGTTTTAAGTCATGATCTTTTACGAATTGAATCGCTTGTTTCATTTGTTCTGGTGTACCTTGTTTTTCAGTGTTTATCTCCCAGATATAACCTGGTGTGATGTCATATTGTTTAGAGAAATATTTAAATGCACCTTCACTTGTAATCATGGCTCTGCGTTCTTTTGGTATATCATTGAATTTTTCATGACTCTCTTTATTTAACGTTTCTAATTTAGCGATATAATCTTTGCTGTGCGATTTGATATCATCACTATGTGCTTTATCGTGTTTTAATAAGCTATCTCTAATTGTTTCTACGTATTTTATGCCATTTTCAAGGCTTAACCAAGCATGTGGGTCTTGTTTACTTTCATCGCCTTCAGCACCGTTTAAATATAATGGTTTTACTTTGTCAGACACTTTTACTACACTGTCGTCTTTTGCTGACTTACCAGCTTGAGATAAGGCTTTATCAAACCAACCATTACCTGTTTCTAAATTTAAGCCGTTATAAAAAACGATATCAGCATCAGTTAACGCTTTAATATCTTTAGGCTTAACTTCGTATTCGTGTGGATCTTGGCCTATTGGTACGATACTGTGAATTTCCACGTTTTTACCGCCAGCGTTTTTAACCATGTCATATAAAATAGAGTTTGTTGTTACAACTTTTAATTTTTCGTTTGAATTTGCACCCGAGTCATTCTTGTCGTTACCACAGGCTGCTAAAAATAGTAAAAATATTAAAGCGATTGATAGTAATTTCTTCATGTTTGTTGTCCTCTCTTTTTAAAAAGTTCTAATTTAGTTAATGCAAAAATAGCGATATAAATTAAGAATGCGAAGAATACAATCGTTGCACCACTAGGGATGTTATAAACGTAGCTGAAATATAGTCCGACAATAGCACTTACAGTACTGATTAGACTAGCTACAATCATCATTGTATGTAATTTTTTAGAAATTAAAAATGCGGCAGATGCTGGTGTTATAAGTAAAGCTACCACCAGTATAATACCGACAGTTTGAATGCTTGCTACAGTTACAAGAGATAGTAATAGCATTACAAAGTAATGAATTAATGTAGTATTTAAGCCACTCATTCTACTGAATACTGGATCGAAAGTTGAAACCATTAAAGGTCTATAAAAAACAATAATTAATAACATTACTAAAACTCCAACAACGATAGTTGACCAGAATGTGACTTGTGTAACTGCGAGTAAATTACCGAATAAAATATGATAAAGATCGGTTGTACTATTGATTAAACTGACTAAGATAATCCCTAAAGCTAAAAATGCAGTATAGCTAATGCCGATAGCTGCGTCGGATTTGGTTTTACTATTTTTAGTAATAAAACCAATAAAAATACTTGCCACCATCCCCGTTGCTAAAGCACCAATAAACATAGGTATATTGAATAAAAATGACAGTGCTACACCTGGTAGTACGGCATGGCTCATTGCATCTCCCATTAGTGAAAGACCTCTAAGAACAATAAGAGAGCCGACTGTTCCACATACAATACCTACAACAATTGAAATAATTAGTGCATTGCTTAAAAATTTATAATCGAGTAATTGTTGAAAAAATTCCATTATAAGTTACGTCCTTTCTAAAATACTAAACAGTTTCATGTTGTGACGGAGCACTTATAAATGTGTTGTTTAAATGCTCAGGTTTCATAGCAGTTCTGCTGTCCCCAAAATAACGAATATTTCTGTTTAAAAGAATTACACGATCAAAATATTCATCAGTTTTTGATAAGTCATGATGTACAATGAGCAGTAATTTTCCGGATTCTTTTAGAATTCGTAATTGTGACATAATGATTTGTTCACTGTGAAAGTCAATGCCAACAAAAGGTTCATCTAATAAATATAATGAGCTATCAGTCATTAAAGCACGAGCTACTAGCACACGTTGTAGTTGTCCACCACTCAGTTCTGAAATTTGTCGATGACGTAAATCTTTTAACTCTAAGGTATCCATTAATTGATTTAATCTTTGTTTGGTTTCGGAATTTACCCATTTAAACCACCCTATATCCTTATATGCACCTGACATGACTACATGTTCCACATTGATAGGAAAATCTAGATCAATATGCGCTTTTTGTGGGATATAAGTTATAGATTTCAAATCATTTTGTATGGGATTACCATTTAATTGGGCTTTGCCTGTCGATTTAAATTCTCCGATAAGAGATTTAATTAAAGATGATTTCCCAGCTCCATTAGGACCCATAATTCCAATTATTTCACCATTAATAGGAATGGGTAAATTAATATTTTGTAGCACATGTTTATTTCCTAATGTAAGGTTTAAATTCTCAATTTCTAACATTTTCACCCTCCTTAATAATAATTTTAGGATAACCTAATTTAATTTATAATATACCATGAACTTTTAGCGTGTCAAGTCGATTCGTGATACAATAAGATGAATCGACTTGAGAGGTGAGATAATGCTAACTGAAGAAAAGGAAGATTATTTAAAAGCAATTTTAACGCATGATGGTGACCATTCTTTCGTTTCAAATAAAACACTTTCCCAATATTTAAACATTAAACCGCCCTCTGTAAGTGAAATGGTTAATCGTTTGGAAAAGTCGGGATATGTAGAAACAAAACCTTATAAAGGTGTGAAACTTTCTGAAACTGGTTTAACTTATACTTTAGATATAATTAAACGTCATCGTTTATTAGAGTTATTTTTAATAAAAATTTTGCAATATAATTGGGAAGAAGTGCATCAAGAAGCAGAGGTATTAGAGCATAGAGTATCTCATTTGTTTGTTGATCGTTTAGATAAATTATTGGATTACCCAATCACGTGTCCTCATGGGGGCGTGATACCAAGAGAAAATCAATATAAAGAACTATACACAACGAATCTATTGTCTTTTGAAACTGGTGATATAGTAACAATTAAAAGAGTTCGAGATAGAACGGACTTATTAATTTACTTATCAAGTAAAGCAATTTTAATAGACGAGCAAATAGAGATTATCAATAGAGATGATACCAACAAAGTGATTATTGTTAAAAAAGGTGATCAAGTTACGGTATTAAGTTATGATAACGCTGCACATATTTATGCAGAAAAATGATGGTGCAAATTGAACTTTGACATATACTGTACTCAAAAAAGCACCTTCATTTTATGAAGTTGTTTAGACGATCGATAATGACAAAATCCCTCCAAAGTAATCATTAAAAAATGAAAACTTTGGAGGGATTTTTATTTGTATATTTTATGGATGCACTTTCCTTGTTTCTTATGCATGATATCAGTAATTACAATGACACTGTTGTACTATTTCAGTAACCAATCTAACTAGGTTTTAGGTTGTAAAATAAGCATGAATTAATTGGTAAATAGTAAATAAATTGGTGGCTATCCAAATGGTACTAAAAACGAATGTAGGTATATACGTTAGTGATTTTAGAGTTGAGCCATCCCAAGTCACTGATTGGTGTGAAAATGTTAGTTTAAAAATGGTCCATGACGATTGGATAACTTCGCCTAAAAGTACACCTAGAATGAAATGATAAGTGATTGCTACAATGTAAAACATCATGAGTTGATTATCGCTTTGGAACAAGAAATAAAGCAAAGCAAATAACAATATTACAATGATAATTGGTAATAGTTTTCTGGAAGTTAATATTAAAAAATATATGAAAATGATTAAGTAGGCCGTAATAAATAAACTAGGGTATTGTGAATCTAATGCCCAAAAACCAATAAATAACATTAGTGGTGGCATAACATATCCGCCAAAAGTGGTTATGGCTTGTCCTAGACGTGATTTTGATTGAGTAATAGCGAAACCTTGTTGAGAAGTTTCGATACGTTCTGCAGGTGAGGAAACAATCACCAAATCTTTAGCTTTGCCGCCACTTATTTTATTAAATAAGATATGTCCGAATTCATGTGTTAATACAGGGATGTAATTTAAGTAAATATCTAAAATTTGGTTTATTGGTTTGTTGCGATAAGAATGAATCAATACATATATTAAAGCTATAAACACGACCCAGTATAAATTGAGTTGTATTACAGAGCTAAAAAATGATTGTAAATATGACATAATATAACCTCGATTTTAATTTTCAATAACCGCTTTTATAGAAAGTGAAAACAGTCATAGCGCAATATTAAGTATAAAGTAAATTTTGAAATAAAGCATTTGGACTTTGGATGTAGATTTAGAATATAAAGATGATTAGTACTGATTTATATTATATGGATGAATCATAATATGTTAATATAACAAGCATAAACTATAATGATAAAGCGCTATAATTGAGTTAGGAGATTCCAAAACATGACGGAAAGCAACAAAGAAAATAAAGTAAATGTGTTATCTGTTTATTTTGATAACGTTACGCTAGAGGAAATGCAAGACAATATTAAACAATTTTTCTTAACATCAAGTTCTAGAAATTTATTTATTGTAACTGCAAATCCTGAAATTGTAGATTATGCTACGGAGAATGAGAACTATAGAAATTTAATAAACCGTGCAGATTATGTAGTGCCGGATGGGACCGGCGTCGTTAAAGCCGCGAGAATCCTTAATACGCCTTTAAAAGCCAGAGTTCCAGGTATTGAATTGATGGAAGCATGTTTAAAAATTGCCAATGTAAATCAGCAAAAAGTATTTCTACTAGGTGCTGAAAATGACGTTGTTAAAACAGCGCAACATAAACTAGCTGAAAAATACCCTAATATTATTTTTGATTACCACCATGGGTTCTTTGATTTAGCAGATGAGATGGTATTAAAACAAGTTACTTCTTTTGATCCGGATTATGTGTTTGTTGGTATGGGCTATCCAAGACAAGAACAATGGATAGAACGTCACTCAGATCAATTTAATCAAGCGCTGTTAATGGGGGTAGGTGGCTCAATCGAAGTATTCAGTGGCGCAAAAAAACGAGCGCCTATGGTATTTAGGAAGTTAAATATTGAGTGGATTTATCGCTTGTTAATTGATTGGAAGCGTATAGGGAGAATGAAATCAATACCTAAATTTTTATTTAAAGTAGCTAAAGTTAAATTTAAAAAATAGGGAAAAAAGGATTAGAACAGAGATATAATTTATTTTAAAAATATTTTCTCATCTTTTCCCATAAAATGATTAAGGCTGAGACAAAGTTTAATTGTCTCAGCCTTTTCTGTCATATGCTCAGTTAAAACATTACATATGATTTATTTAGTTGTTATTAACATTTTACATTATCTTTAAAGTGTGGGGTTACGTGTGGATATTAATTTAATCTAAGATAATACATTTCTATGAAGTAGAATTTCTGATATATCTGGTATTAATTAGTCATTACTTACCTTTATTACTCTTGTAACTAGCACTTGAAATTTGACCGCCAGAAACAATTACATCTTTATCTTGGAACGGTTCATTGTTAAAGAAGCGATTTAAAATATCTTTAACGCCTTCTTCAATACGTTCTTGTGCTTCTAAAGTCATACCAGAATAATGCACTGTCATTGCATTTCTAGGCATAGTTCTCCATGAATGATCAGATGGTGCTGGCTGTGGATACCATACATCTCCAGCATATCCTTGAATGTGTTTTGCAGTTAAAAGTTCTACTAAATCATTTGTATTAACAATCTTACCGCGTGCAGTATTTACTAGATAACTACCAACTTTCATACGGCTTAATACATGATAATCAAATAAATTATCTGTATCTGGTGTTAGAGGTGCATGTATTGTAATTGCATCGCTAGTAGAAACAAGTTCATCAAAATTAACAAATTTAGAATCTTTGTTGTCTTTTTGGTTGATAGGATCATAATGTTGAATTTTGACGTTAAATGGTGCAAGTCTTTCAGCGACAAGTTGACCAATTCTACCAAAACCGAAAATACCTATTGTTTTATTTTGTAATTCGTGTGCGTGGTTCCCAACTTTAGATAAGTTCCACTCACCGTTAACAGACTGGCGATGTCCTTCTTCGTAGTTACGTAACAAAATGAGAAGGTCCATAACTGCATGTTCAGCTACACTAACGGTATTACTACCAGTTACTTCAACTACGCCGATATTGTTTTCACTGGCAGCTTGTAAATCTACGTGATCAGAACCTACACCAGCAGTAATCGCTAATTTTAAGTTTGGTGATTTTTCTATACGTTCTTTTGTCATATATGCTGGATAGAAGGGCGCGCTAATTACAACGTCCATATCTGATAAATGCTTGTCTAAGTCTGCGTTATTATCTGTTAATATAACAAGTTCGTGTCCTTTTTCTTCTAAAAAGGGAATTAAACCGATTGCTTTCTCAGTGTTTAATAATTGGTTTTCTTGTCCTTCTATATATTCTGGGAATAATGCTACAATTTTCATAATATACACTCCTAATATTTTTTTATTGAGTTATTTCTATGATGAAAAGCACTTATTACATTAGTGATTCATTTTTAAATTGAATCAAAAAAAATACTTGATGGATTTGTATAAACCACCTCCTTGAATGTTAATACGTTCAGTGAGGGGAGTAACAAATACAGCACCAAGTACTTTTTGACAATCCCTTTAATATATAACTTTTTATTATTTACACAATACATTGTATGCATTAGTAACTTATAAAAAGTTGAAGTAAAATTATAAATGATAATGATATAGTTAGTTTTTAAAATCTATTCAATATTTTGATCGAAAACAAATATAGAAACAACTTCGTCGTCTTCTAAAGAGAGGTCGGTAAATAGTTTAACGAATTTTGCTCCGACTAGTTCTTCCATTTCAGTTGGTGGACTTTGTTTATATAATGTTTTTACTTCTTCAGTCCTTCCATATTTAAGCATACTCTCTAAATCCTTATTACGCAAATAAAGATTTTCAACTTTGCTTAAACTACCGGTCATGTGAACTACGGCCCAATTGTCTTTAAAGAAAACTTTAACAGTCTCTGGCCCCTTGCCGATATAAGTTTTTCTATAAGCACGAACTAAATTAGCGAATGCCTGGGTTTTATTATTTTTTTCTATGATATTCACCCCATTTGCTAAATAATATTTATTATTATAGACACATAAATATATGATAACGCTTTTACTTTACTTTGAAAAGTGCTTTGTTTGTAATTCATTAACTCAAAAGTTTAAAAATATAAAAAGACCTAGCACTGAATATAAAATCAATGCTAGGGTATTTATCACGTTGTGTATTATTTTACGACAAATCTAGAATTGTCTAAATCACTTCTGAATTTCTTTTGTTCTGTTTTAGAACGTTTTTTAAAGTCGTTTAAGAATTTTTCATATTCAGGTAAGACTTCATCTAATTCACCAAATTGTTTCAGTTTGCCAGCTTCTATCCAAGCAATCTTAGTGCAGAATTCTCGTACTTGTTTCATATTATGACTCACAAAGAATATGGTTTTACCTTGTTCTTTGTATTCAAAAATTTTATCTAAACATTTTTGAGCGAAAGTTTGGTCACCAACGGATAAAGCTTCGTCAATAACAAGGATATCTGGATTGGTTGTAATGTTAATTGAGAAGCCTAATTTAGCGCGCATACCACTAGAATATTTTTTAACAGGTTGGTATATGAATTCTCCTAATTCACTGAATTCAATAACTTTAGGTGTTAATTCTTTGATTTGTTTTCTAGTGAATCCCATGCATAACATTTTGAACTCGATATTTTCAATGCCTGTTAGTTGTCCATTTAGTCCTGCGTTAATCGCAATCACACTTACATCGCCATCACGCTTAATACCACCATCAGTAGGAGATAGAGATCCACCAATCATATTACTTAAGGTAGATTTTCCTGAACCGTTGATACCAACTAATCCAATCACATCGCCTTCATACGCTTTTAAAGACAAGTTATCTAAGGCGTAAAATGTTTTGTTTTTATGAAAAGGGAGTAATACATCCTTTAAACGTTCTTTGTTATTACGATAAATTCGATACTCTTTAGTTACATTTTCAATGTTAACGGATACATTCATAATTTTACCTTCCTTGTTTACAGATAGTACTATTATATTATACATTATATTAGTTGTTAAATTTATAAACCTATTGTAAAGTAAGTGAGTATAATTTAACGGAATTAATGCTTATACAGTTGTTAAATTTTACTGAATAAAAATTATAAAATCAACTATAACGACAAAATTAAAAATATATAAAGTGCGATAGCTATTATTTAGACTTATATCAACAATTATTTCATTATTTAGTATACAAAAGATTCAACTTTTTAACACTTTTTTAAATAACTATTTCCGAAAGTTACTGAAAGTTGTTATGATAGTTAATAAAGCGTATATTGAAATTGAATATAATAGTGTCATAAGTAAATTGTGATAAGCAAATCGATTGAAAGTGTGGTTTATTTAAATGAATGCAGTATGGGTAGTATTTAGAGAGCATTTTAAAAATTTCTATCTAATACAAAGACTAGCACAGTTCCAAGTGAAGATTTCTAATACAAATAACTATCTCGGTATGGCTTGGGAGTTAATTAATCCAGCTATGCAAATCATGGTTTATTGGTTTGTATTTGGTCTTGGTATTAGAAGTAACGATCCTATAGATGGTGTACCATTTATTTACTGGTTACTCGTAGGTATCAGTATGTGGTTCTTTGTTAACCAAGGAATTTTGGAAGGTACTAAATCAATAGCAACGAAGTATAACCAAGTAGCGAAGATGAATTTTCCGTTGTCAATCATACCTTCTTACATAGTAATGAGTAGGTTTTACGGTCACCTTGCACTACTTATTGTAGTCATTTTATTGTGTATGTTGGCAGGTTACTATCCAACGATATACACGTTGCAACTTTTCTTATATGTACCATTTGCATTAATATTAACAACTGCAATAGCGTTGTTTACATCAACGTTAGGAGTGCTTGTAAAGGATACGCAACAGGCAATTCAAGCGCTCATGAGAATGGTATTCTTTGCATCATCTATTTTAATTGTGCCTCCAGAAGGCATTGTAAAAGAAGTAATGAAATTGAATCCAATATATTATCTAGCTGAAGCCTATCGTTCTGCTGTGTTACATAAAGAGTGGTATTTTATAACGCATTGGGAATTGACTTTGTATAATCTATTAATCATTCTGTTCTTATTTATAGTAGGTTCAATTATGCATATGCGCTATAGAGATCATTTTGCAGACTTTATGTAATGAGAATATTGGAATGAATATGTTTGAATAATGTTGTAGTGGGAGTAGGGCAGAAATCAATTTTTTGAAAATGATTTCTACATCTACTCCCGTTTTTTTATTTTCTTCTAAATTAAAAGTTGTTAAATAGGGTGGTGCTTATAGTTAACGTTTTGTTACAGAACTGGTACGATACTTAAATAACATAAAACTTTAGCTGGTAAACATAAATTTTAAAATTATGTGCGTTTATAGATGCATTAAAATATGTTGTTAAGATGCGTTGATGTTATATCAAAAAAAGGTTTTTCTATAATTTTTTATGTAGGATATATATAATAAAAGCTAAGGTAGTTAATAATTAACGGCGGTGAAATGTATTGAGACAAATTATAAAAAAGCTTTATATCATTATTATTAGCTTTTTGAATATGATATATCGAAAGAAAAAAGTGCATAGTGACCAAATTGTGGTGATGATGACTTTTGCTGAAGATGTGTTACCTATTATTGAAGCGTTACACCGTAAAGGATATAAGCTGACAGTTATTGGTACAGAAAAAAATCGTAAATATATCCAACATATAGAGAATACAGTGTTTTTACCTGCAGGAAATAAACAAGTATTTAAGCATATCAAAGCGTTGAGTAGCGCAAAGGTGATTGTGATAGATACTTATTATCTGATAATGGGTGGATTTAAGAAGAAAAAACAGCAAACGGTCGTACAAACATGGCACGCAGCAGGTGCATTGAAAAATTTCGGATTTACAGATAGACAAGTTGACTTATCAAATAGCAAAATAGTTCAACAATATAAAAAAGTTTATGACGCAACAGATAAGTATATTATTGGTGGTGAACCAATGGCGGACTGCTTTAAAGAATCATTTGGAGCAAATGAAGAACAATTTTTAAGAACCGGATTGCCGAGGTTGGTACCATACGCGAGGTTGGATGTTGAACAAAGACAACATGAATTGAAACAACAATATGCGATAAATGGCAAAGTAGCTGCTTATGTCCCTACCTATCGAGAACACAAGCAGGCTAACCGTGTGATAGATAAACAGAAATTCGAAGCAAAGTTACCTGAGTATACATTATTGAGCAAATTACATCCTTCCATTGCTACAGAGCAACAGACAACAATTAACTTGCAATCGTTAATGATATTAGCAGACGTGATTATAAGTGATTACAGTTCACTAGCAATTGAAGCGAGCATCTTACAGAAACCCACACTTTTTTATGTTTATGATGAAGCAGATTATAATCGTACCCGTGGATTGAATGTATTTTATGAAAAAATACCGGAGGCATATAAGGCATATAGTGAGGATGAATTAATGCATAAGTTACATGAAAAAAGTTATGCGCCAGCGCTATTGTTTGAAGATTGGCATGAATATAATACGAAAGATAGTTTGACGCGTATCATTAATGAAATTGAAAAGATGGTGAAAAAATGAAAATTTCAATAATTATTCCTGTATATAATGCAGAAAAAACAATTCGTAGAGCAATTGCATCGATTGATACAAAGCAAAATTATGAAATTATATGCATCAATGATGGTTCGGAAGATGGTAGTAAGTTTGTATTAGAACAATTGCAAAAAGAATATAAAAATATAACGATTATCAACCAAGAAAACCAAGGTGCGGCAGCTAGCAGAAATGTTGGTATTGCTAATATGTCAGGCGACGTTTTTATGTTTTTAGATGCTGACGATGAATTCTTACCTAGTAGAATAGATTTTATGGCTGATTATTATCAACGAGATGAAAATGTAGATATTGTTATCGGACAAATTGCAAGAGAACACAATGGCGACTGGCAAACCATTTATTCTCACGAAGTAATCAAGAAATTAGATACTGTAAATATTGCTCAATGTCCTGAAGTGATGCAATCAATTGGTCCCGGAGCAAAAATGTTTAGCGCAAAATTTGCTGATTTAAGATTCGATGAAGATGTTGTTTTTTGTGAAGAACATACTTTTATTATCCAAGCATACAAAAAAGCGCGTGATATTCAATTATTGCCAGATATCGTTTATGGCTACAATGAGCAGGCTGGTTCAATAACTGATCAACTTGCGAATCAATTTGTATCTTATATGCGTGATGCAGAAAAAGTTAGAGCACGTGTAATGGATACATTATTGCTAAGAGAAGCAAGAGTCTATTATAGTTACCGTATGGATGAATTGATTGTAAGTTATCTGATCCAAGCATATGTCGGACAGCATAAAACCGTTACACAACAAATGTTAGATCTTGTTATCTCATATATTAAAGAAATGCAAAAAACAGATTATGCTGGTGAAGCATTATTTAGAATAATTAAAGTGATTGAACAAGGTAGTGTAAAATGGAATAAAACTTTATATTATCAGTGGAGAGATGCATTGTTAAGCGTTGGTATTGGGAGACCTAATTATTATCGTTTTAAAGTGGAAGTGCTACCGAGACGCGCAAAATTTAGAAGTAAAATGAAATTAAAACAAATTTTGAAAAGATGAAAATTATCAGAATTCGTAAACTAAGATTTAATATGCTATAATTTTTAAAAATGTAAATATTAAATTAATATTTTGTTAAGGAGCATATGCTAATGAAACGAGTTATTACTTATGGAACATATGATTTATTGCATTATGGCCATATTGAATTATTAAGAAGAGCGAGAGAAATGGGCGATTATTTAGTCGTTGCACTCTCAACAGATGAATTTAATCGTGTTAAAAATAAAAAATCTTATTATAACTATGAACAGAGAAAAATGATGTTAGAATCAATTAGATATGTCGATCTTGTTATCCCTGAAAGTGGTTGGGGACAAAAAGAAATTGATGTTGATCGATATGAGATAGATACATTTGTTATGGGTCACGATTGGGAAGGCGAATTCGACTTCTTAAAGGATAAATGTGAAGTCATTTATCTAAATCGTACTGAAGGTATCTCTACGACTAAAATTAAAAAAGAACTTTATGGTGATAATGAGAAATAGCTTTGCTGTTTTATAAATTATTTATTGTGAAGTGTTTTGAGAAGTTAGGTTACAGGAATTTGGGATCGATACCCATTGATGTAATCTAGCTTCTTTTTGTTATTGTTTGTTCATTTACGATTAAGACATGTATTTAGTATGAACTGTTTAAAGGTTTTATTTAGAAGCGGTTAGGAAACAAGCGGATATTTAATGGTAATTTATTTTTCTTATTGATTCATTTAGTTTTGTTATTAAGAAAAG
The DNA here is from genome assembly GCF_044794325.1 of Staphylococcus pseudoxylosus. Classification (NCBI taxonomy): domain Bacteria; kingdom Bacillati; phylum Bacillota; class Bacilli; order Caryophanales; family Staphylococcaceae; genus Staphylococcus; species Staphylococcus pseudoxylosus. The sequence continues at coordinate 2,356,500 of NZ_CP085024.1, read as the reverse complement.
AGGATGTGAAAATAAAATCAAAATTCGATTTCATCTTCACATCCTCAATATGTTTGAGCAGTTACTACCTAGTTAAGGGTAGTAGTTATATTAAGTTCGTTTTGCGTTAGTATAATTTTAATTGAAAAGGAGCAGTGCTTAACAATGTAACCATCACTTGAATGATTGTTATTTCTTTTTATTTGATTTTTTTCGGATTAAATCAATGATTAGATAAATAATGATTGCGATTGCTGCAATAATGAGTATTGTACCTAATAAAGTTAATATAGGATGCTCATCCCAAGATGATTTTACAACTGTTGTTGCTTGATGCACGAGTGGCTTGTTGACGTCAACTGAAGGTGGACCATATTTACTACTAATAAACTCACGGTCATATTCAATGTGTGCTTTGTCATCTTCAATTACCACTTTATAGTCTTTTTTATCAAAATCTTTTGGTAATACGTCGTAGAGATCTTTTTCTACAAAATATGTTTTCCCATTAATTTTTTGTTCGCCTTTTGACAATACTTTTTCATATTTATACTGATCGAAAGACATGTTCATTAAAGCATTACCAATCATATTACGTTGCTTTTCTCCACCAAGTTTATCGTAATTACCTGCACCCATAATAGCTTGGTTAATTCTAAAACCATTACGTTTCGTTGTTATTGTATGGTTATAGTCAGCAACATCGCTTGAGCCTGTTTTTAAGCCGTCAGTTCCTTCCAAACTCATATCTGCACCTTCAAGCGAATGGTTAAAAGTATAATATGTAACACCGTGTTGTGTAGGTGCTAGTTGCTTAGTGAAATCTAATATTTTCGGGGTGTCTTGAACGGCACGTTGCGAAAGTATACCGAAGTCTTTGGCAGTAGATATATTATCATTCTCATTTTTATACTTTTTAGGAACAAAGTCACGAAGTTGGTGATTTTCTGCACCTGTTGGATTTACAAAATGCGTATTTTTCATTCCTAATGCTTTTGCTTTTTTATTCATTTTATCGGTGAAGTCAGAAAAATTGCCTGAGACTTCTTTTCCTAAAATGAGTGCAGCTGCATTACTTGAGTTTGATACCGTGATTTGAAGTAATTCTTTAATAGTATACGTTTCGCCAGGGTATAACTTGGTATTGCTTAATTCTGGTAAGGTAGACATACGGTAGTGTGTATCCGTAATTTTTACTTTATCGTTTAAAGATAACTCGCCTTTATTGACCGCATCAAGCGTAAGATACATGGTCATAAGCTTGGTCATTGAAGCGGGGTACCACTTTTTATTCATATTGTATTGATAAAGTAGCTGACCTGTTTGTGCAACATTTACTGCACCCTCAGGTTGATAAGATTCAGATACATTATAACCATATTGATTTGCTGCTTGTGTAGGTGTGACAGTTTCAGCTTCAGCAAAGGGTGTTATAATTGTACCAGCGAAGAGTACAGTTATAAATGTCAAAATTAACTTTCTCATAATTACATTCCCTCTTAATATTTTGAGTTTTATTGCAATAGAAGTATTTTAGCATATTGTAAAGTTTAAATAAAATACATTCATGAAAGTATTGTAATTATTGCATTATCAAAAATGGTTGCGAAAAATAAAGTTGTGTTTGTTTGGAATTTAACGCATTAACTATTATAATGTTATTCTGCTCAGATTCATTTTTAGCATTATTTTAAAAATATAAAAATAGAAGAGGTAAAAATATGAAGCAAGAAAATCCATTATTCTATTTATTTAAAAAACTGTCATGGCCTGTTGGCCTTATCATTATTGCTGTATTTATTTCTTCATTAGGTAGTATTACTGGACTTCTAGTCCCATTATTTACTGGGAAATTGGTAGATAAATTTTCCTTTGATAATATGAATTGGATGTTTGTTGGAGGCTTTATTTCAATATTTATTGTTAATGCACTACTTAGTGGTGTGGGTTTATATCTGTTAAGTAAAATTGGGGAAAAGGTTATATACGCGATTAGATCGGTATTATGGCATCATATTATCCATTTAAAAATGCCATTTTTTGACCAAAATGAAAGTGGCCAATTGATGAGCCGACTAACGGATGATACGAAAGTGATTAATGAATTTATTTCTCAAAAACTTCCTAATTTATTACCCTCCGTATTAACAATTTTAGGTTCGTTGGTTATGTTATTCATTATGGATTGGAAGATGACATTAGTTACATTCATCACTATTCCAATTTTTGTGTTAATCATGTTTCCATTAGGTAAAATTATGGAAAAGATTTCTAAAAAAACACAAGCAGAAATTGCTAATTTTAGTGGTTTGTTAGGTCGTGTCTTGACAGAAATGCGTTTAGTGAAAGTGTCACATACAGAAGACTTAGAACTAAATAATGCACATAAAAACTTAAAAGAGATTTACTTTTTAGGATTAAAACAAGCTAAAATCACTGCAGTAATTCAGCCTATTTCAGGCGTGATTATGTTACTTACAATCGCGATTATATTAGGGTTTGGTGCGATTAGAATTTCAACTGGTGCCATCACAGCAGGCACACTGATTGCTATGATTTTTTATGTTATACAATTATCAACACCACTGATTAATCTTTCAACGCTTGTTACAGATTATAAAAAAGCTGTAGGTGCAAGTGGTCGTATTTATGAAATTATGGAAGAACCTACGGAAGCATTCCATATAGAACAAGAAGATAAGATTACTGATGGTAGTTTGGTATTTGAACATGTTGACTTTAAATATGGAGTTAAGCCAATTCTGAGTGATGTTAGTTTTGAAATACCTCAGAGTAAAGTCACTGCATTTGTAGGTCCTTCAGGGTCAGGAAAGAGTACCATTTTTAATATTATTGAGCGGATGTATGATATTGATCAAGGTGATATTAAATATGGTGATAAGTCCATTTATGACATTGGGTTAGGTGAATGGCGTGACAAAATAGGTTACGTAATGCAATCAAACTCAATGATGAATGGTACGATTAGAGATAACATATTGTATGGAATAAACCGTGAAGTCAGTGACGAAGAACTTATCCATTTTGCGAAATTAGCGAACTGTCATGAGTTCATAGAACAATTTGAAGATGGCTACGATACAATGGTTGGTGAACGAGGATTGAAATTATCTGGTGGCCAACGTCAACGCATTGATATAGCTCGTAGTTTTGTCAAAAATCCAGATATTTTATTATTAGACGAAGCTACAGCTAACTTGGATAGTGAAAGTGAAAGAAAGATTCAAGATGCACTAGAAGAATTAATGGAAAACCGTACAACTGTAGTTATCGCACATAGATTGTCTACTATTAAAAAAGCAGAGCAAATTATTTTCGTAGATTCTGGTAAAGTAACTGGTAAAGGTACACATCAAGAATTGATTATGAAACATGAGAAATACCAACAATTTGTTAACACACAGAATTTGACGAAATAAGAAAAAGAGTAAAAAGTAAATTACAACGATAGTTGTGTAGACGTTTTCATAGTGAAAGGCGAATGTTTAAGCTTAGATTGTGTAAAAAAAGTGATGTTTATCGAACTATAAAATTGTTATTTTATATAAAGTACATGCATGCTATAATTATTGTGAATTATTAATAAACAGTGTTTTGAGAAAGTATAAATTAATTACAAAAATGAATTAACAAAACTAGGGATTAGGAATAATTAAGGTAAATGCATGGTTTAATGCTGTCTATGAACGAATGATTGTTTATGTCAGTCAAATGCATTTACCTTTGTTCTTCTGAATACATAGCTACATAAATTACTTTCAAAAATTCATTGTTATCAATGATTTTAATAAGAAATGGTGGGTGTATTATGTTTTTAGTGATTAACATAATTGGATTGTTTGTGTTTTTAGGGATTGCAGTATTATTCTCTCGAAGTAAAAAAAATATTCAATGGAAATCAATTGCAATATTAGTTGTATTAAATTTATTTTTAGCTTGGTTCTTCATGTACTTCCCGTGGGGAAAAACTGCAGTACAAACATTAGCTAATGGTATTTCTTGGGTGATTGATTCCGCACATGCAGGTACAGGATTTGCTTTTTCTAGCTGGGTAAAACCAGGCGCAATGGACATGGCAGTAAGTGCATTATTCCCAATATTATTAGTTGTTCCGTTATTTGATATTTTAATGTATTTCAATATTTTACCTAAAGTAATTGGTGGTATTGGTTGGGTTTTAGCAAAAATCACGCGTCAACCAAAGTTTGAATCATTCTTTGGTATTGAAATGATGTTTTTAGGTAATACAGAAGCATTAGCAGTTTCGAATGAACAATTAAAACGTATGAAAGAAACTCGTGTGTTAACGGTGGCGATGATGTCTATGAGTTCTGTATCTGGGGCTATTGTAGGAGCATATGTCTCTATGGTTCCTGGTGATTTAGTATTGACAGCTATTCCATTAAATATAATCAATGCGATTATTATTTCATCTATATTAAATCCAGTTACGGTAGAAGGAAAAGAAGATATTATTTACACTATTCAAAGTAATGAATTAGAACGTCAACCGTTCTTCTCGTTCTTAGGTGATTCAGTATTAAACGCAGGTAAATTAATCTTAATTATTGTAGCGTTTGTTATTAGTTTCGTTGCACTATCAGATTTAATTGATCGATTGATTAATTTACTTACAGGCGTCATTGGCGGTTGGGCAGGTATTAAAGGTAGTTTTGGTTTAGATCAAATACTTGGTGCGTTTATGTATCCATTTGCGTTATTGCTTGGTTTACCATGGGATGAAGCTTGGATTGTTGCACAGCAGATGGCCAAAAAAATTGTCACTAATGAATTTGTTGTTATGGGACAGATTAAAGATGTTGTTGAATCCTATTCGCCACATAGACGTGCAGTCATTACGACATTCTTAATTTCATTCGCGAACTTCTCGACAATCGGTATGATTGTAGGTACTTTAAAAGGAATTGTAGATAAGAAAACATCTGATTTCGTATCCCAATATGTACCAATGTTATTACTTGCAGGTATTTTAGTATCGTTGATGACTGCAGGATTTGTTGGATTATTTGCTTGGTAAACTTTAAATATTAAAGTTAAGTTATATACTTATTTTTGATTGAAACATATTAATGACTAGATGTTTAAAAGTGTTTGTATACACTTTTGAATGTCTAGTTTTTTGTTTTTTATTAGATGTAATATGATAGTTTGCTATAAATAATGGTTGTGTCCATCAAACACTATGATTATAAAATAAAAGACAAAAAAATTAAGCCAAGTAATTGAAGTGAGGAGACACATTCATCATTACTTGGCTTTTACGGGAAATGAATTAACTGTATATAAATAGTAAGGACTAGGTACTAAGTATATACTCGAGCAAAAATTGTTTTGTTTGTTACTATAAACAACACAAAGGAGATGGCTTCTTATTGGCTACCAATAAGAAGATAAATTTTATTATATCAAAGAGAAATTAATAAGTAAACAGAAATTTCAGAATTTTTGAAAATTAACGAATTTTAATTAAATATAAAGGAATCACAATACAAAATTAATTTATTATATAAAGAGTTTTCCTTATATTCGTGTTGTAGTATTTCTGATAATTTGCTAACATTCAATTGATTAGTGCAAATTCAAGGGGGTAGTGTGGGTGAATAAAACAGTACGTGATTTAATATTAGTTATTTTTGGGTCGTTCATTTTTTCAGCTGGTGTGAATACGTTTATTATATCTGCTGATTTAGGTGAGGGAGGCGTGACTGGTATAGCAATCGTACTTTACTATGCTTTTCACATTTCTCCAGGTATTACAAACTTTGTATTTAATGCCATTTTAATTGGGATAGGCTATAAATTTTTAAGTAAACGGAGTATGTATTTAACTATTGTTGCAACGATTTTAATTTCTATCTTTTTAGAATTAACTGTAAGTTGGGAAATTGAAACAGGTAACATATTGGTTAATGCAGTATTTGGTGGTCTTTGTGTAGGTCTTGGTATAGGTGTGATTGTGCTTGCAGGTGGTACTACAGCAGGGACTACAATTTTAGCTCGAATCGCTAATAAATACTTAGACGTTAGTACACCGTATGCATTACTATTCTTCGATTTAATTGTTGTAGCTATATCACTGACTGTTATTCCAATTTCTAGTGCATTGGTTACTGTGATTTCATTGTATATCGGTACAAAAGTAATGGATTATGTCATTGAAGGTTTAAATACGAAGAAAGCAATGACAATTATTTCAAGCAAGCCTGATGAAATTGCTAAAGTAATTGATGAACAAGTAGGACGTGGACTTACCATTTTAAATGGGCGTGGCTACTTCTCAAAAGAAGATAAAGATGTTTTGTATGTTGTTATCACAAAAACACAAGTAACGAAAGCAAAGCGTTTAATAAAAAAAATCGATGATAACGCATTTCTAGTTATTCATGATGTACGTGATGTATACGGAAATGGTTTCTTAATCGATGAACATTAAGATAAAACAATTTAAAGTTGAATAATAAAGTTGCCTAATTTATTTGGAATATTTCCATCATAAATTAGGCTTTTTATTATAAAAAGAATTTCAATAAATCATATAGTGAATTAAGATTTAAGCGTGTCATTTTGTGAACAGAAAACCTATAAAGCTAACGAAATATAAGGGACTGTTAAAAATAATTAATAGTCAATTGGTGTGAAAAATGATATAATATCATCTGTGATAATGATTATCATTTACTTGAGATAATTGGAAAATTTAACATGACTTAATATAAATTAATTGGGAAAATATACGATGTTATGCTTATTAATATAGGAAGAAGGGGAATTATGAATCGCTTAAAAGGAGAACAGGTCACTATAGGTTATGGAGAAAATGTCATTGTGGATAATTTAGATGTTCACATTCCTGATGGCAAGATTACCTCAATTATAGGGCCAAACGGTTGTGGTAAGTCGACATTACTTAAAGCGTTATCACGACTACTGCCAATTAAAGGTGGAGAAATCAAATTAGATAACGAAAACATACACTCACAATCTACGAAAGAGATTGCTAAAAAAATTGCAATTTTACCTCAATCTCCAGAAGTTGCAGATGGCCTTACAGTTGGTGAATTAGTATCATATGGTCGTTTTCCACATCAAAAAGGATTTGGACGCCTATCTGCCGAAGATAAAAAAGAAATCGACTGGGCAATGCGTGTTACAGGTACTTACGATTTTAGATTACGCCCGATAAATGATTTGAGTGGAGGGCAACGACAACGTGTATGGATTGCAATGGCGTTAGCCCAACGTACAGATATTATATTCTTAGATGAGCCAACAACATATTTAGATATTTCGCATCAGTTAGAGATATTAGAATTAATTACGCAGCTCAATAAAGAACAAGGCTGTACTATTATTATGGTATTACATGACATTAACCAAGCCGTTCGTTTTTCTGATCATTTAATCACTATGAAGAATGGTGATATCATCGCCAATGGTGATACTGAGGAAGTATTAACGAAAGAAATATTAGAAAAGGTATTCAACATTGATGTTGAAATTAGTACAGACCCAAGAACGGGCAAACCAATGTTAGTAACGTATGACTTGTGCAGAAAAAGCTATTCAGAGGTTTAGGGGTAAATTATGACTACTAAGAGAAAAGGGAAGTTAAGTTTTACAGCAACTTTTATAATAGCTGTATTATTATTAATTGGCGCACTCATCATTTCGATATTGTTTGGGGATGCCAAAATTCACTTAAGCACTATTTTTGAAGCGGTGTTTAATTACGATTCTAAAAATCAACAACATAATATTATCAGTGAGATTCGTATTCCAAGAGATATTGGGGCGATATTAGTAGGCGTTGCGTTAGGCACTTCCGGCGCTGTTATTCAAGGCGTGACTAAAAATGGTTTAGCTGATCCAAGTCTTATAGGATTAAACTCTGGTGCATCATTTATGCTAGCGCTCACGTTTGCATTTTATCCTACTGCGCCATTCCTTGTGATGATGTTTGCTGGTTTTATAGGGGCGTTAATGGGTGGCTTTATCGTTTTAATGATTGGAAGGTCAAGAAGTGACGGGTTCAATCCTATGAGAATTATTTTGGCGGGTGCTGCTGTTAGTGCGTTGTTAACTGCATTAAGCCAAGGTGTTGCTTTATTATTTAGGCTAAATCAAAGTTTAACGTTTTGGAGTGCTGGTGGTGTATCTGGTACAACTTGGAACCAGTTAGTTTGGGCGGCACCGTTTATCATCATTGCGCTTGTTATTATCATTTCAATGAGTAAGCAATTAACAATTTTAAATTTAGGTGAAACTTTAGCCAAAGGTCTAGGGCAAAACGTTGCTTTTACACGAGCTATTTCACTGATATTATCCATGGTTTTAGCTGGTATTGCAGTTGCAATGGTTGGTCAAATTGCCTTTGTAGGCCTGATGGTACCACATATAGTGAGATACTTAGTGGGTACGGACTATGCTAGAGTGATACCTTTAACTGCTGTAGTCGGTGGTTTGCTATTACTAGTAGCAGATACGATTGCACGTATGTTAGGAGAAGCCCCAGTTGGAGCTATTATTTCCTTTATTGGTGTACCTTACTTCTTGTATTTAGTTAAAAGAGGAGGTCGCTTCTCATGATAGATCCAAAGTTAAGATATAAACAGTGGCTTACGATGATTATACTCTCGATTCTAGTCTTGTTAGCGTGCGCATGGAGTATTACTTCTGGAGAATATAAAATGTCTGTCGAGGCATTTTTCAAAACGTTGATTGGCCAGGGTGAATATACAGATACATTGATATTGATGGAATTTAGATTGCCACGTATGATTATTACAATATTGGCTGGCGCTGCTTTAGCCATGAGTGGTGCAGTCATACAAAGTGTAACGAAAAACCCACTGGCAGAGCCTGGTATATTAGGTATTAATGCCGGAAGCGGATTTGTAATTGCTTTGTTTATAGTGGTAGGACAGGTAGACGCGAATAATTTTGTGTATGTTTTACCATTTATTAGTATGATAGGTGGTGTTTTAACAGCGCTTATTATTTTTTCGTTTAGTTATAATAAAGGAGAAGGTATTACTCCAGCGAGTATGGTACTTGTAGGTGTGGGGATGTCTACTGCACTTAGTGGTGGTTCATTAACACTAATGTCTACATTTGATGAAGACCAATCAGAGTTTATAGCTTCTTGGCTTGCTGGTAATATTTGGGGTGACGAATGGTCGTTTGTTATAGCCTTTTTACCATGGGTTATCATATTAATACCATTCTTATTATTTAAAGCGAATGTCCTAAATTTATTGAACACACATCAGTATATAGCTCAAGGTGTCGGTGTGAAGATAGGGCGCGAACGCATTGTCTTATTATTAGTGGCAGTTGTGTTATCATCAGCAGCTGTTTCTGTAGCGGGTGCGATTGGATTTATTGGTTTGTTGGGACCACATATTGCTAAGTCGATTGTTGGTCCGAGACATCAATTATTTTTACCGATTTCAATACTAATAGGTGCTTTTTTACTTGTACTAGCTGATACGATTGGACAAGTTATACTACAACCATCAGGTGTTCCAGCAGGTATTGTAGTTGCTATTATAGGGGCTCCTTATTTCTTATACTTAATGTATAAAACGAAATCAGTATAATTTGTTTTAGTGTGAAAAGTATGTAAATTATAGAATTTCTACTTTATGTAGTGTTTATAAAATAGAAAAAGCCAAGAATAAAAAGCATGAGATATAATTATATCTCATGCTTTTTTGCGATTAGTCATCTTTGCTAACAGTGCATTGATACTATAAACGGATTTTAGAAAATATGCGTAGTGCTTCAATTTCTCACGTGCAAATGTAATTCGCACTCATATGTTAGCGTTTGCATTTGTGTGTAGGGTATACTATAACTGAATAGTTTAAATAGGAGGTCTTTATTATGAAAAAATTAATTAAACAAAAAACGAATTTCTTGAATGATATGTTGGACGGGCTTTCAAAAACAAATAATCAAATAGAAATTATTTCAGACACAGTCGTAGTTAGAAAAGATAGAAAAGAACAAGGCGTTTCTTTAGTTTCTGGTGGTGGAAGTGGTCACGAACCAGCTCATGCGGGTTATGTTGCCAACGGTATGTTAGACGCTGCAGTTTGTGGAGAAGTATTTACTTCACCGACACCAGATAAGATTCTTAGTGCCATAAAAGCTGTTGATAATGGCGATGGTGTATTGCTTATAGTAAAAAACTATGCCGGTGATGTTATGAACTTTGAGATGGCTCAAGAGATGGCAGAAATGGAAGACATTCAAGTAGCAACTGTCGTTGTAAAAGATGATGTTGCAGTGGAAGATGAGGCGCAACGTCGAGGTGTAGCAGGTACAGTGATTGTTCATAAGTATGCAGGACATTTGGCAGAAAAAGGGTTGTCATTGGCAGAAATAAAAGAAAAAGTAGAAGGTTTATTACCTCAAATAAAAAGTATAGGTATGGCTTTAACAGCACCTATGGTTCCCACTACTGGACAATATGGATTTGATATTAAAGAAGATGAAATGGAAATTGGTGTGGGTATTCATGGTGAAAAAGGATTATCTAGAGAAAAGGTTGAACCTGTAGATCAAATTGTAGAGCGATTAATTCAAGTTTTACTTAAAGAAGTTGAATCAGATGAACTCATTGTAATGGTCAATGGCATGGGAGCAACCCCTTTGTCAGAACTTAATATCGCTGCAAAGTATGTCGGTGAAAACTTAGAACAAAAGGGCAAATCGATTACTCATTGGCTAGTTGGAGATTACATGACTGCGTTAGATATGCAAGGTTTATCATTAACATTGGTACCATCTTCAGAAGCATTGTTAGTAGCGTTAACAGATATAACAGAAAGTTCATATTTCCATTAATTATAAAGTGATGATTGAAAGGGGCGAAAGATAGATGAATGTTGTTGAACTAAAAGAAAGATTATTAAAATTAGTAGATGTGTTTGAAGAAAAGGAAGCGTTATTAACAGAATTAGATAGAGCAATCGGTGATGGCGACCATGGAGTGAACATGGTTAGAGGTTTCAAAGCGTTACCAGATAATATTGATGATAGCTCTATGCAAAGTTTATTGAAATCTACTGGTATGACACTTATGTCTAATATTGGTGGTGCTTCTGGTCCGTTATACGGCTTTAGTTTTGTAAAAATGTCACAAGTAGTATCAGATGAACTAGATCGTTCAAATTTAAAAGTACTCTTAAAAACTTTTTCAGAGGCAATTGCTCAAAGAGGTAAAGTGACGTTGAATGAAAAAACTATGTATGATGTAATTGAGCGTGCAAACCAAGCTTCACAAAATGATGAAATATTAACAAGTGATGTATTACAATCCTACGCAGATTTAACAAAAGATATCGAAGCAACTAAAGGTAGGGCGGCATATTTCAAAAAAGATTCCTTAGGACATGTTGATCCTGGAGCTCAAAGTAGCGTTTATATATTGAACGCGTTGATTGGAGATGACTCGTAATGACAAATATAGTAATAATTAGTCATAGTAAAGAAATTGCAGAAGGCACAAAAGCACTATTAAATCAAATGGCTGGCGATGTTAACGTCATTGTACAAGGTGGCGTTGATGGTAAAATTGGTACATCGTATGATCATATTCAAGCATTAATAAACGAATTAACAGATGATGCATTATGTTTTTATGATATAGGTTCTGCTGAAATGAACTTAGATTTAGCGATTGAAATGTATGAAGGTGACCAGCGTATTGAAAAAGTAGAAGCACCAATTGTTGAAGGCAGTTTTACTGCAGCTGTGCAATTATCAGTTGGTAGTTCCATAGAAGAAGTTTTGGGAGAATTAAATAAAACGTTTGGCTAAATAATGTTATTTGTTTTACTATGTTAAATATAAATTAAAATGAAGTTCTCAACTAATATAACAAAAAACTTCTTTTTTATAGGAATATTTAATTGAATTGTGGTAAAATGAAAATTAATTGTAATAGAAATCTGGATATCTAGGAGGACATTGCCATGAAAGATTTAATATTAAAGCATGTCTTAAACGGCGAATTTGAGTCAGTCAAACGTTTAATGTCCCAAACAGATTTTATGGAATTTGAAGAAGTATACATTTCAAGCGCACATGAAGCTGAAAACATTATGTTTTATACATGTATTTTAGATATGATGAAAGTAGAAGAAACTGCAGAAATGCATGACTTAGCTTTTCTACTATTAGTCTATCCATTAAGTGAACTTCAGGGTGCTTTAGATTCTGCGTATTATCATGCGGAGTCATCCATAAAACTTACTGAGGGCAAAGAAGTAAAAAGTTTGTTACAAATGTTATTATTACATGCAGTTCCTGAACCAGTCATTTCTGATAAAAAGGCATTTGAAATTTCTCGCCAAATACTTAAATTGGACCCAACTAACAGTGTTGCGCGTAATGTACTGAAAGAAACAGCCAAACGTATGGATAACGTAGTTGTTGACTTTAATGAACTTAATCGTTTTAAAAACGCACACTAATAACAAAATTATCATAGTTGAGTAATCATATTATTAGAACTTGACAAAATAACACATTAAATTGAATTATTAAAGAATCGAAATATGCATGTTAAAAGGTGTATATTTCGATTTTTTTATTTTATTTTTTGGAATATTACACACTATTAAAGCATGTCTTTAGTAATGTATAAAATTGCAAAAATAAATTTAAGATAACTATAAATATGAAATAGTTGTATTAAGATTTGTTATATTTAAATAATATAATGAATGATTAAAAGCGATGTTCAACTTATTAATCATTATTGAGAGCAATTAGAAGTGTAAAATTTTATATTGTGCAGTTGCAAAAAATAATCAGTAAGTTATAATAATGCAATGTGTTAACTATGAGGAGGTTAAAATAACATGGGGTTGAATAAAGAAGCTATAAAAATTGGTTTCGCTTATGTCGGTATCGTTGTAGGTGCTGGCTTTTCAACAGGACAGGAAGTTATGCAATTTTTCTCACCATATGGCCTATGGTCATATATTGGGGTTATACTTTCTGGTTTAATATTAGGCTTTATAGGTCGACAAGTTGCAAAGATTGGTACTGCGTTTGATGCGCAAAACCATGAGTCAACTTTAGACTATTTGTTTGGTGATAAGTTCAGTAAATTTGTAGACTATTTGCTTATCTTTTTCTTATTTGGCATCTCAGTCACAATGATTGCTGGAGCAGGATCAACATTCCAAGAAAGCTTTAATGTGCCAACATGGTTAGGCGCATTGATTATGGTTATTGCAATTTATATTACATTATTGATGGATTTTAATAAAATTGTTAGAGCATTAGGCATTGTTACACCTTTCTTAATTATTTTGGTTGTAATCATTGCTGCGTATTATCTTTTTAATGGTAGTATTTCAATAGATAAAGTAAATGAAACTGTACCAGAAGCTAGCTTATGGTTAGGTATATTGAAAGGAATTAATTATGGTGGACTTGCGTTTGCTGTAGGTTTTAGTACGATTGTAGCTATTGGCGGTGATGCTTCTAGACGTAGAGTGTCCGGAGCTGGGGCATTATTTGGAGGTATTGTTTATACAATATTATTAGCGTTGATTAACTTTGCGTTGCAATCTGAGTTCCCAAAAATTGAGAATGCTGATATTCCTATGCTGACATTAGCAAATGAAATAAGCCCTTGGATTGCACTTGTACTATCAGTTATTATGTTAGCTGTGATGTATAATACAATTCTTGGTTTAATGTATTCATTTGCTGCGAGATTTACAGAACCATATAGTAAAAAATATCATATATTTATCGTAGTTATAATGGTTGTAGCTTACGGTTTAAGTTTCGTAGGTTTCGCAGGCTTGATTAACTTCTTATACCCAATAATGGGGATTGTTGGGCTTGTTGTTGTAATCGGCGTGCTGATTAAATATTATAGCAGAAAACGTCAAAACAAAAAGTTCATAGCATAAATGATTCATGATATTAAAATAAGAAATAAATTCTCAGCTTGTACATTTGTGCAAGCTGAGTTTTTAATAATTCCAATAATTTATAAATACTACTGTGCAATAATTAATTATGGTACAATGCATTTCGAAAGGGAAGGTAATGCATGAAGAAAAAACACAAATGGACGATAATTACTTTAAGTATTGTTATTGTAGTAGCAATCTTGACTGCGCTGTTATTAAAACAACAGTATGACCGTCAACATTCACAAGAAATTAAAGAAAAAGTACAGATTAACAATAAAAATGTAAATGCATTTACAAATATAACTTATGGTACCGGTATGCCTAATAGTAAGCTAGACATATTAACACCTACTGAATTAGATTCGGATAATAAATTACCTGTAATTTTTTGGATGCATGGTGGTGGCTTTATAGCGGGAGATAAACAATATAAGAATCCACTATTATCCAAAATTGCTGAGCAAGGCTATATTGTTGTAAATATTAATTATGCACTTGCACCAGATAATAAATATCCGACGCAGCTACATCAAATTGACCAAGCCGTAAAATTTATAAAGCGTAATAAGCATGAATTACCAATGGATTTTGATCAGGTTATTTTTGGTGGTGACTCTGCTGGTGCACAATTATCTAGCCAATACACGGCAATTCAAACAAATAAATCTTTAAGAGAAGATATGTCATTTGAACAACAATTTGAGTCAGATCAATTGAAGGCAGCTATATTTTTCGGCGGCTTTTATGATATGAAAACAGTAAAAGCTACTGAGTTTCCAAGGATACAACTTTTTATGGAAAGTTATACTGGAAAACGAGATTGGGAACAGCAATTTAAATATATTAGTGAAATGTCTACGATAAATCAGGTTACCAAAGATTACCCGCCAACGTTTTTATCTGTAGGTGACGCTGATCCATTTTATAGTCAAAATGTATCATTTTATAAAAAGCTGAAATCAATGGATATTCCGGTGGATAAATTATTTTATGATGGCTCCCATAATTTGAGACACCAATACCAATTCCATATGGATTTACCAGAATCACAACAAAACATGAAAGACGTTCTAAGATTTTTAAGCAGAAATACAAGTTCATCGGGCGTTGAAACAAATGTTAGTGAAGAAACGACGAATCCTAATGGAGTAGAATTAAACCCTTATTAAATAATAAGAATTTATGAAGGGCTATGTATATCTTATGGTGTAGTGTTAGTCATTTTAAATTACGATAGCTTTAATATGAGAGTGAGTTAAACGCACATAGTATAAGTATTAATTTAATTTTAAAAATTGAGTACATTCCAGTTATAAAGAAAAGGAGTGAGACAGAAATCATATTTTCAATAATGATTTCATTGTCTCACTCTTTTTTAAATTGCAGTAAGAAGTTGAAAGAGGTCAACTATTAATGACTATAAAACGGCATTTATATTTTAAATTTCAATAACTAAATGATTATATGACAATATTGTTATTTGGGTCTTTGTTAATTTACAATTAAACTATAAGTGTGACATGTTTAAATATTATGCTTAGAGGTAGATTAAAATAATAACTTAGCCATGACATACTTGTTGTAATATCTACCGTCAATGTATAATTTATCACGAAGTTCACCTTCTATTTGATAACCCGCAGTTTTAAATAATTCAACAGCTGTAGTATTTTCAGGTACTACTGTTGCTTCTATACGACGAATGTTATGATTTAAGCACCATGCATCTACAGAATTAATTAAAGATTGGCCGAGGCCTTTTTCTCTGTAGTGTCTAATGACGCCCATTGAAAAATGAGCTTCATGACGTGTGCGTTCAAAATTTTCTGTCGTGACGATTGCAAAGCCGACGAGTTCGCCGTTATTTTCAGCGATATAAATGGCATTGGAAGGCGATGTAATATAGTGCTCTAGGTTTGAAAGCGCATCGTTATTAGAAGGTGCGTATTCCCCTGGATTGTATATTAAATAATCAGATTCATCATAAATTGTCGTTAATAATTTAACAAATGGATCTACATCATTGATACCGATTTCACGTATTTGATGAACCATGTGTGTCCACTCCTTATTTCTATTTTGCTAATGTTTAGTTATAGTATAACTTAACATCATTAGCGTGATATTACTAGGACATATTTATGTTGCGCTAAACTAAAATAAAGGAAGTATGATTATGAAACCTAACATTTTATTGGCTGGTGTCACAGGATATATAGGTAAAAATTTAATCCAACATATAAAAAATGAAGCTAATTTATATACATTATCAAAATATCCTAAAGAAGAAGATTTTAAAGAAGTGACTTGGTTAAAGAAAGATATTTATAATTATATGGATGTGTTATCAGCGATGGAAGGTATGGATATAGCTATTTATTATTTGGATCCAACTAAACACTCTGCGAAATTAACACAAGCCACAGCAAGGGATTTGAATTTAATCGCTGCAGATAACTTTGGTCGGGCAGCTGCTAAAAATGGTATTAGTAAAATGATTTATATTAGCGGAAGTAGATTCGACTATGAAACCACCCAACGCTTGTCGTCATATGGTGTTTTTGTAGAAAAAACTGAAACAACTGTATCGCGTCCACATGTGTCGGTTGAACTTCAATCTTCCAAATACGATGATGTTCGTAGTGCCTTAAGCATGCAGCTTCCTATGAATTGGACGCTAGAACAAATGGTAGAATATTATTTTAAATGGTTGAATGAAACTAAAGGCACATTACTGCACACATACAAAGAAGATGAGAATTATGTAATATACCTTAAAGACAAGGCTAAGCCTATTCTTGTTTTTCATAAGATACAAATAGAGGAAGATATCATTTCATTACATTTAGTGGGTGGTACATTAGTTAAACCTAATTTATTGAAACAAGGTAAGTTAGAATTTCGTAGGCTCAAAAATACGCAAACTGTAGTAGTCCATTTATATGATTATATACCTAAACTTGTTTGGCCGGTGTATTATTTAATTCAGTCACCATTCCAAGGTTTGATGATGAGAGGTTTTGAAATAGATTGTAGAATTAAGCACTTTAACGGGAGAATTCAGTCTGGGGAAGATATAAAATATACTAAATAGATAAAGTGGTGATGACGTGGATATTTTATTAGTAGAAGATGATATGACATTGTTTAAAGAATTAAGTGAAGAATTAGAACAATGGGATTTTAAAATTTATGGTATTGACGACTTTAGTGATGTAATAACTCAATTTGAAGCGGTCAGCCCTGCTATCGTTATTATGGATGTGAAACTACCTAAATATGACGGTTTTTACTGGACTAGAAAGATAAGAGAAACATCTAATACGCCAATATTGTTTTTGTCGTCGAGAGATAATCCAATGGATCATGTGATGAGTATGGAATTGGGTGCAGATGATTATGTTCAAAAGCCATTCAATACGAGTATATTAATTGCTAAACTACAAGCAATTTATAGAAGAGTATATCAATTTAGTTTGGAAGAAAAGCGAGTGCTTGCTTGGCAAGATGCAACTTTAGATTTGTCTAAAGATAGTATTAGTAAAAACGAAGCACAGATTTACTTATCCAAAACTGAAATGATTATTTTAGAAATGCTAGTTAAGAAGCAAGACCAAATTGTTACGAGGGATACATTGATTACTGCGTTGTGGGATGATGAAGCATTCGTTAGTGACAATACATTAACGGTTAATGTGAACCGTTTAAGGAAGAAATTAGCCGATATTGATATGAGTGACGCGATTGAAACGAAAATAGGCAAAGGGTATATGGCACATGGATAACTTAAAATGGGTTTATATCTTTTTAAGATCACGAATATATTGGATATTATGGTTTATCTTGTTAAACTTTATCACGCTGCTTATCGCTTATTTAGATTATGATATTAGCGTGGGGAGTACATATTATATAATTATTTTAAATCTAGGTATTTCAATATTGTTCTTGTCGTTCACATTTTTAAAGGAAATTAAGTTTTTTAAGCATTTAGATGACAATATAGAACCTGAAGCATTAAAGCATAAATCATTGGCGGACACGCCTTTACAGCAAGAAATGGTTAATTATTTATACGGTCAAATTACAGATCAAAAATCATTAGTTACATGTCAGCAAAAGAAAATTCAATCTACTGAAGCATCATTAACAGATTTTGTACATGATATTAAAACACCTGTAACAGCAATGAAACTATTAATAGAAAAAGAACCAGACACTTCTAGAAAAAACGCGCTTTTATATGAGTGGACACGCATAAACGATATGCTAGATAGACAGTTATTTTTAACGCGCTTAGAGTCACAAAATAAAGATATGTATTTTGAGCATGTGGCGCTGAAACGGCTTGTAATTGAAGAAATACAAATCACTCGATATATTAGCCAGTCTAAAGGTATTGATTATGATTTGAATTTTGAAGATGACTATAAAGTATATACAGACGCCAAATGGTGTCGAATGATGATTAGACAAATTTTATCAAATGCAGTTAAATATAGCGAAGAAAGTACAATTTATGTTTATGCATATGTAGATCAAGGTCATACAGTTCTTAAAATTACAGATGAAGGTAAAGGGATAAGTGCTAAAGATTTACCACGTATTTTTGAAAAAGGTTTTACTTCCACTACCGATCGTAATGAAACGTCAGCTTCTGGACTTGGTTTGTACCTTGTCAATCATGTAAAAGAAAAGTTAGGTGTCCAAATATTAGTTTCTTCGGAACCGAAGGTAGGGACAACTATGAAATTTATTTTTCCTGAGCAAAATGAATTGATATCAAGATTATCTGAAAATATATAAAATTAATGTGTGACTGCAAAAATTTAATAATAAATGTATAGGCAAAATGAATGATGTTAGCCAATACGTATTTAGAACCTGAGAAGATTGTTTGTTTCTTTCTTGGGTTCTTTTTGTGCTTAACATTATATGATGGATAGATATGTATTGAAAATTATTTATAAAAACATTTGCAAATTAGTGAAAAAAGTTGTTGAATACAAATAATAAATATGCAATCATATTTAAGGTGAGTTTAATGTGAAATAGTTATTAAAATTAATTCAATCTGATAGGTTACAATTCCTAAATAGACAACTATGATTTATACTAATAAAAGTAGTAAAATTTTGTTAATTTTACGAAAATGTAATGTTAAGAATTTGTAAATGCAATTGTAGGATTGTAAATTTTGTGCTATTTTCAAATAAGGATAAATCAACATTTATGAGATTTTTTAACCAATAGAAGCAAATACTCATTTACACAATTTTAACAATAGTAAAATGATCCAAAATAATGAGTGAATTGTAAATCTTGTGAATCTTAATTTATCTTAGATATAGGTATTTAAATTTTTTAAATTTATTGAAGGTGATTGGGGACAATCGCTGTAAATGGAGGATTTTTTGGATGTTTAACAAGAAAAAAGATAAGTTCATGGTGAAGCTAGAAGAAATGGTGTTCAATTTAGATAGAGCAGCAATTGAATTTGGGAAAATGGATTTTAATACACACTTAGATTTGAAAGCATACTCAGATAATATTAAAACATATGAGTCACACGGCGATGAATTAATGCATCAAGTGATCTCAGACTTAAACCAAACTTTTATTACACCAATCGAACGTGAGGATATCCTCTCTTTATGTAATGCAATTGATGACGTATTAGACGCAATTGAAGAAACATCAGGTATGTTTGAAATGTATTCTATTGAATATACGGATGAATATATGGCTGAATTTGTAGATAATATTCAAAAAGCTATAGCAGAAATGAAATTAGCTGTTGGATTATTAGTAGATAAAAAATTATCACACATGCGTATTCATTCTATTAATATTAAAGAATTTGAAACAAACTGTGACGGTATTTTACGTCAATCAATTAAGCATATCTTTAATAGTGAAACAGACCCAATCACATTAATTAAAATAAAAGAAATATATGAAAGTTTAGAAGAAATTGCAGATAAATGCCAAGCCGTAGCAAATAACTTTGAAACTATAATAATGAAAAATAGCTAAGGAGTCCTAACTTATGGAATATATTTTGATCGTCACAGTAGCTATTGTTATTTTTTCACTTATATTTGACTTTATCAATGGTTTCCATGATACAGCCAATGCTGTTGCTACTGCTGTTTCAACGCGTGCCTTAACTCCTAGAACGGCTATACTTTTGGCATCTGTCATGAATTTTATCGGTGCTTTAACGTTCACAGGGGTTGCAGGAACAATAACTAAAGATATCGTAGACCCATTTAAATTAGAAAATGGTCTAGTTGTAGTATTAGCAGCTATTATCGCTGCAATTTTCTGGAATTTATTAACTTGGTATTATGGTATACCAAGTTCATCTTCACATGCATTGATAGGTTCTATCGCTGGTGCGGCAATTGCTTCACAAGGTTCATTTGCCGTATTACATTATCAAGGTTTTACAAAAATCATAATCGTATTACTTTTATCACCAGTCATTGCATTCTGTGTAGGGTTTATAATGTATTCGATTGTAAAAGTAGTATTTAAAAATGCGAACCTTACAAAAACTAATCGTAATTTTAGATTCTTTCAAATTTTCACAGCGTCTTTACAGTCGTTCTCACATGGTACGAATGACGCGCAAAAATCAATGGGGATTATTACCTTAGCTTTAATTGTTGCAGGTATTCAAACGGGTTCTAGCGTAGAGCCACAACTATGGGTTAAAATTTCCTGTGCTACTGCGATGGGATTAGGTACCGCTGTTGGTGGTTGGAAAATAATTAAAACAGTTGGTGGTAATATTATGAAAATACGACCAGCTAATGGTGCTGCAGCAGATTTATCATCTGCGTTAACTATATTTGTAGCATCATCACTACATTTCCCACTATCTACAACACACGTAGTTTCTTCATCTATCTTAGGTGTGGGATCTTCTAATCGTATTAAAGGTGTTAAGTGGAATACAGCGCAACGTATGATTGTTACGTGGGTGATTACATTACCAATTTCTGCAATAGTTGCAGCATTGATTTATTACATTATTAATTTTTTCTTATAATTTAAGATAAAGTGATTCAAAAGCGGCTGAGACAAATTAATTGTCTCAGCCGTAATTATTTTATAACAATCGTTGTAAAGGCACACTACTTAATTTATGGAGTTAGTGGTTATTGCATTTGAGCCTATACTCAGGTGTTACACTTATAAAAATTAGTATTACTTATTTAAGAGCTACAATGATCGTTATAAGTACATTCAGTTAATGGAACTTAACCTTACCTAACATTTTTTAGTCTCACACTTTTTGAGCCAAATATAAGGTGCTAGAATGATAAATGATTAGAGTTCATGACCACAAAATAATAGCCTGAGACATAAATGTCTCAGGCTATTATTTGATTATTTTACTACTGTCATCATTTATCATTTCATTTGCATAATAAGTTTATAATTAATGAATGTAATTATAACTTGAAGCTTGTGATGCAGGAATAGTACGATAATCAACAGTACCTGGAGGCGTATTATAATTCATTTCTGAAATTAGAATACTACCATCTGGATTGACTTGTTCTACGTAAGCAACGTGTCCAATAGGTCCTTCATAATTTTGCATGATTGAACCAGCACTTGGTGAATTATTTACTGTATAACCGTCTGCAGCGGCATTGTTTGCCCAGTGATCTGCGTTCCACCAATAAGTACTAATTGGTTGACCAGTTTCTGCTCTACGATTAAACACGTGCCAAGTACATTGTCCCCAATCGTATAGGTTAGCATCACTTGCTGATGATCCACCCGTATTCGTGTTTGGTGTTTCTGTTGAGCTTCCGCCCGCACCACCAGTTCCTGTTGCACCAGGGATTGTTAATGTTTGATTAGGGTAGATGATATAACCATTTAAATTGTTGGCTGAAACAATTTCTTCAACTGAAACACCATATTTATTTGCAATGGTATTTAAAGACTCACCAGATTGTACAGTGTGACTTGATCCACCTGAAGTAGCGTTTGAAGATGATTCTTGTCCCTGAGAACCACTTCCGCCAATTTCGATAACTTGTCCTGGGAATACAATGTTATTGTTAATGTTATTATTTTGTTTAATTTCATCAATTGAAACACCGTATTGCTGAGAAATTGACCATAGTGACTCACCAGATTTTACTGTATGCTGTGTTGATGCATCAGCTTCATGATTTGCTATGAATGCTGCTGCACCTGAAGCAGCTGTTACTGCAAATGCTAACTTTTTCAAAAAAACTCCTCCTTCAATGCCTATGTCTAACAGTGATTATTGAAATAAATACATGTCGTTAGTTTTTTAATCTCAATTCACGTTTCATACTAACAAAAATCATTTGCTTTGTGTACGTTGTTATAAAGTTGTAATATTATTAATATTTAGTGTTTCACTGAGAATTATTCTATAAATGCCTTCGTATAGGCGTTTATAAGCATGTGTTACATTTCACTTGTAATTAACTTTATTTGAAATGTAACATTAACTATTAACAAAAATAGTGATTTTAATATTAAAATTGTTAGAAAATACATTCATCATGTTTGCTAATCAATGAAACAGTGAACATTAAAGTATTAATAATTGCAATCGTAGGACATTGTGAAAATTTACATGCTATACATATATCCTATAAATGTTATGATTAAACGCATATTATTTTTATAAATAGTTCTATAATGAGAAGGAGTGAGTAAATTGGCTGAATCAACACAACATATAAATAAGCAACAAAACCAATCTAAAAAACAATCTAAATCACAGTCACATGCTTATAGTAAAGTATGGCTATTCTTTATGTACTACTGGATTATTTTTGGCATTGGTTGCTATTTTGGGCAGTTCTTACCTATGGAATGGAGAAAACCACTTTCATTCGTACTTCTTGCCTTAGTACTAATTACGGTTATCTTTAATCGGGCACGTAAATACGGTATAGTAATTTCCCATATTTACGCGATTGTTGTAGGTTTATTATCTTATGCAACCTTCACTGCATATTTACAGAATTTAGGACCAGAGGTATTTTTCAAAAATATCATTTTAGCAATTTCAGCGTTTATTGTTTTTGGGATTATCGGTTATTTCTTAATTGGTAATGCGGCTAGTATGGGGAAATATTTATTTGTTACTTTAGTTGCGCTTATTATAGCAAGTTTAATCGGTATGTTTATACAAAATCCAATTTTCCATACGATTATAACTGTAGTAGGCTTATTATTATTCTTACTCTATACATTGTACGATTTCAATCGTATGAAGCGTGGACAATTTTCTCCAAGAGAAATGGGTTTTAATTTATTTGTGAATCTGTTACACATCATCAAGTATGTATTAAGACTTGCAACTAAATTTAGAAAATAATAAAATTTTAATATTCAATTTGATGAAGACACCTTCAAAAATACCTTGTGAAATAAGAGGTTTTTTGAAGGTGATTTTTTATCTGAATGAGATACTTTGATAAAACAACATTTTTAAATTTAAAAAAATACAATGCAACAATTTTAAAATTGAGTTTAATTAATGAAAAAAGTTGACAAAATTATTTGTTTTATACAAAATTATCTAAAGACAAAAAATACTTATTTAAATAATTAAGATATAAAGTGCCAACTTTAGCTTTTATGATAGAGTGACATTTTAATGCATGGCGTATGACAATATTTGAAAGAGGTTAAATTATGAAAGCGCAGTGCTTAAATATTATTTCTAAGGATAATTATCCTACGAAACGTGTAGCTGACGGCTTATTACTAATATTCCCTTTAAAAGGGATCACAGAGATACAACATTTTATAACAGATATTGAAGTTGAAAATGACTTATTTATAATCAATAACTCTGAAATTTTTACCATAAAAAGAAATGAACAAGCGATTAAGCTGTATATTGCGAGTGATTGGTTTTATGATCGTGGCTATGATTTTTTTGCGTATCAATATACATCTAACTTAATTCAATCCTCCAATGCGTTATTCCAATCTATACTTAGTTTAACGCAGCATCAATTAAATAAAACGTTAACTGAACCGTTATTCGAGTCCTACATGAATAACATTGTCGATATTATTGCTTCTGAAGCAAAAGTCGATATAAAATATTTGAAACAACAAACAGACTATTCATTTTATGGTATTACTGGCGAAATGTTGGATTATGTTAATAACCATTTAGATAAAAAGTTAACGTTAAAAGAAATTGCGAATAAACTTTTTATTTCTCAATCAAATATATCGACGCAATTTTATAATACGTTGGGAATGAGCTTTAAAACGTATATAGATACTTTAAAACTTTCAACATCGATATCTAGCTTGTTAACAGGAAAATCTACGATAAGTGAGGTATCCGATTATTATGGATTTAGCAGTTCTGCGATCTATAGTAAAAAATTTAAACATTATTTTGGTTATTCACCCAAGGACTATCGTCTACTTTCAAAATTGGATAAATCATTTCCTTTTACGACCGAGGATTATAGTACGAGAGCAATCGCTGAAATTCAGAATATAATAGCTGAACGACTTAACAAACTCAATGTTCAGAACAATTATATATGTATTGATCTGCAGCATATTAAAGAATCTACTAACGATACTATTGTAATTCAAATTCATAGTATAGCAGAGTTTCATCATTTGTTTGCAAATAAGAGTATGAATTATCTATTTGAAGGTACACAAAAAGTGATTGTTTATTGCATGATAGATCCGAGAAAGTTACAGGAAACATTTATGGATCAATCTTATGGCTTTATTAATTTTGTTTATCATGCAAATGTGAACCTTGCATTTCAAATTACTAGTAATGACGATGTTAATATCTATATCGATCAAATATATAGTCAATATCAAGCTTATTTACAAGCACATCCAGAATTGTCAGAAAAACATATGCATTCAGTGAGCTATATCTTTAATGTTGAGCGTATGTCTATCAAAGAAATTTATCGTAATATTATTAAAATTCAACAGTATAGAGAGCATGTAAAATTCGGAATTGATATTACGCATTTATTCAATCATCCTGAATGTTTTAAATTAATGGAGAAGCAGATGAAACGCATAGGATTTGATTATTTCTTTATAGATAATCATAAATTAACTTCTCCTTATTTGAGTGAAGATCATGAAGACTTGCTCACAAAACAAGTGTTTAAGTTTAGTAATATTAAAAAGATTATGAATGATATGGAATTGGAAGAAAGAGCATATTTTCTTTTGAATGTGCATAATAATTACTTATTAAATGATGACAATATGGAGATTATCGAAAGTCCACCGTTACTTATGGGGATGTTTAAACAGATGCGTGAATATTTTACAGGCGTGGGGATAGATTTATTCCAGCAACAAGGTGAGAAAAATGCATTGTATTTATATGATCAAAAAGGCTTCCGCTCCGTTTTAGGTAATATGTATGAAAGAATAATGGAGAAAATGAGATATGAAGTGAAAGATTTTGAATATTATACGATAGTGAATCAACCAGAGAAAATTTCCGTTTTTGTAAATGATTGGCGCATAGGGGAAAGTGAAACTGCAGAGAATGAACCGCAAAATATACAAATACATTTAAATTTTAAAGATAAAGCATTGAAACGTCCTTACATTGTTTTTTATGAAAAAATAAATAGTACATTTGGAAATATCAATGGTATTATTGCGCCATCTTTAAGAATTAAACATGCATGGTCAGATGAATTAATTAGCAAAATCGATCAGTATAATAAACCGCATTTTAGTGTTATGCAACATCATTTTGAAGAAGAGAATTTGACCATTGATTTAAATTATAATACCGTTCACATCATTGATATTTATAAAAATTAAAATATTATTATATTTTACCTCTGTAAAAAAATGCGTAGCAAAATACAATTTATTGTTATTCGTAATTTTGACAAATCTATAATTATAAATAATAAGGACATAGACTTGTAATTTATGGATAATTGTATTGTATTGTTTACTAGCATTTGGAGGTGTAACAACAGTGAATAAGGACAAAAAAGAGCAATTTTTAAATATTTATAAAAAATATAAAAGTTTAATGCACTACATTGAATCAAACTACAAATTGACTATGAATGACGTTGCAATTTTAGAATTGATAGAGCAAAACTGTAGTGAAAATAACATGTTAATGCAACCATTTCTAAAAATTGCAACTACTGAACTTGAGTTAAGTAGGACTAAGGTACTTGCATCGATTCGTAGGTTGATTGATCAAGATAGAGTAAGTAAAATACGTTCAACTGAAGATGAGCGTAAAGTATACTTATTTATGAATAATGACAATGCACAAAACTATAAAACTTTATTAGATGATATTGAAGGATATGTTAAGTAAACGATAGTGTAATTTAATAACTTCAATAGTCTGAATAGCATATTAAAATAAAAACTACAGGCATTTACTTTATATGGTAAATATCTGTAGTTTTTATAGTTTGAAAAAGACTTGGGTTCAACTGATGTGCGTAAATCTATATTCTAAAGCAAAAATATTGTATAATATATCATATTAATAGATGTAGTAATCGAGAAAGCGAGATGAAATCATGGGACGTAAGTGGAATAATATTAAAGAAAAAAAGGCCCAAAAAGATAAAAATACAAGTAAAATTTATGCGAAGTTTGGTAAAGAGATTTATGTAGCAGCTAAATCAGGTGAACCTGATCCGCATGCCAACCAAGCTTTACGTTTAACATTAGAGCGTGCCAAAACTTATTCAGTTCCGAACCACATTATTGAGAAAGCGATTGAAAAAGCTAAGGGCTCTGGTGAAGAAAATTACGATGAATTAAGATATGAAGGTTTTGGTCCAAATGGCTCAATGATTATTGTTGATGCTTTGACAGACAATGTAAATAGAACTGCTTCAGATGTACGTGCAGCCTTCGGTAAAAATGGAGGCAATATGGGCGTATCAGGATCAGTCGCTTATATGTTTGAATATACAGCTGTATTTGGGTTTGAAGGCAAATCAGTAGACGATACATTAGAAGCATTAATGGAAAAAGATGTGGATATCAGAGATGTGATTGATGAAAATGGATTAACTATTGTATACGCTGAACCAGACCAATTTGCACAAGTACAAGATGCATTAAGAGCAATAGGTATTGAAACATTTAAAGTTGCGGAATTTGAAATGTTACCCCAATCTGATATCGAATTATCAGAAGAAGATCAGGAACAATTCGAAACACTTATTGAAGTATTAGAAGACCTAGATGATGTGCAAAACGTATTTCATAACGTGGATTTGAAATAACATGAATCAACACATACAAACTTGGATTTCACAATTACAATTGCAACCGCACCCAGAAGGTGGATATTATAAAGAAGTTATTAAAGGTACTACAGAAGATGCAAATCAAAGAGCTCAATATTCTAGTATTTATTTCTTATTAACGCATGACAATATTTCACATTTCCATCGTATAGATGCAGATGAAATTTGGTATCATCATGATGGTGACTCACTTACGATTCATATGATTCACCCTGATGGTAGATACGAACAAGTATCTTTAGGGAAGCATATAGAAAACGGTGACGTATTACAGTATGTAGTACCAAAAGGGACCATATTCGCATCATCAGTTGAAGGGCAAAATGACTACGCACTTGTTGGTTGCATGTGTCAACCTGCATTTGAGTTTGCACATTTTGAATTATTGAGCCAAAGTTGGTTGAACGAACAATATCCTAACTTAGAAGATATCAATATGCGTTATGCATTATCTTCCGAAGCTATTAAACAGAACAAATTTTAAATTCTATAAAAATTAAATTTGAGAGCCCGAGACATTACTTTGTGTCTCGGGCTCTCAAATCGTTAATACTGTTTCATTTTTATGTTATTTTGCAGTACCAAATACTTCTTTTGCAATTTCTACTACATAAGCAAGTTTTTGCCATTGTGCATCTTCCGTAAGTTTATTACCTTCTTCGGTAGATGCAAATCCACATTGAGGGCTCAAACAAATTTGATCTAATTTCACATATTGCTGAGCTTCTTCGATACGCTTAAGTATAGTATTTTTATCCTCAAGTTCACCAGTTTTTGAAGTGAATAAACCTAGTACTGCTGCTGATTTATCATTTGGGAAATAGCGTAAAGTTTCAAAGTCTCCAGAGCGATCATCGTCATATTCTAAGAAAAATCCACCTAAATTTTCCTGGAATAAATAAGGCGCTACTGGTTCGTAACCACCTGAAATTGCCCAAGTAGACTGGTAGTTCCCTCGACAAACGTGTGTTGTAATGAGTAAATCTTCTGGTAATCCTTGTACTGCTTCATTGACGACACGGAATGCAAGTTGACGTGCAGCTTCTTTTTCGTCTTCAGTGCGATCACGACCACGTGTTTTTTGAGTTCCTGATGTTAGGTTTGCCCAATAAACGTCATCTAATTGAATATAACGCGCACCCAGTTCATAAAATTTTAATAGGCTATCATGATATGCTTTGGCAACATCATGTGAATACGCTTCAATATCTGGATATATTGTTTCATTTAAAATGTTTGGATGGAAAAGTTGGTTAGGGCTTGGAATAGAGACTTTTGATATCCCGCGGCCGTTTACTTTTTCATGTAAGAATTGGAAATGTTCAAAATGGGGGTGATTTGGGTTAAATGCAACCTTGTCTACAATCTTCACATTATGATTTCTAGTTTCAACACCTTCGAATTCTAAACCGTGTTCGGATGTATAGCCTTGAACACCTTCTAAGTTCTCTAAGAAGTCGAAATGCCACCAACTTCTACGAAATTCTCCATCTGTAATACTATGTAATCCTACTTCTAATTGCTTTTCGATGATATGTTCAATCTCTTCATCTTCAATAGCTTTCAGTGCTTGTGCGTTGATTACATTATTTTTGTAGTCTTGTCGTGCTTTTTTTAAGCGATCTGGTCGTAATAAACTACCAACATGATCTGCTCTAAATGGTCTATGGATAACTGTCATGGTTAGGCTCCTTTATTTATGGAATTTTCTGAAAAATATAGATAAAATTTAACAGACTTCTTGGGAATTGTCAATTTCGCTTTTACACTATGAAATATAGTACAATAATACTAATCAAATTTTAAAGTTAAAAATAAAAGACATCAATATAATTCATGAGATGACATGTGAGAAACAGTTTTATATAATAATGACAAGGAGTTGGTGACAGTGAAAGTAAAATATATTGATAAGCGTCACTGGCGTCGCATCATTGATCGAGAATACACAGAGGTCAAAGTGAACAATAATAAGTTTAAAGGTATTATTGGTTTAGTCACTATGAAAAAAGTTCGAGAGCCATTAGAGGTATCAGTTGTTGGACAAAACATTATTGTTGCTGATGACAACTATCAGTGGTTACAAATCTTACCTGAGAAAAAACGTTATAGTATTACAGTGATGTTAGATGACAAGGGCAACCCATTAGAATATTATTTTGATATCAATTTAAAGAATGTTACACAGAAAGGAAATGCACGTACGATTGATTTATGTTTAGATGTGCTTGTATTGCCAAATGGATCTTATGAACTTGTTGATGAAGATGATTTACAACGTGCATTGGATACAGGACAAATTACTAAGAAACAATATCATGAAGCATATGTAATCGCGCATCAGCTTATGATAAAAATTGATGCCGATTTTCCAACTATGCAAGACAAAATTATGTATTGCTATCATAAAATCAAACAGAAAACAAAAGGACAGAAACATAGTAAACATAAGCCGAAAATAAACAAACATAATACGCATAAACCCAAACAACATGCACATGATAAACATAAACAACATAAACATACATCAACGCATAAACAAGGACAACAAAAGTCTTCACATCATGAAAAGAGCAAATAAATGTAATGTAATTAAAGTGTAGTTAATACGAATTGCAAACGATGCGAACTACAAAAACTCATGTATTGAAAAGGCATATAAGTATATAAATAAACGTGTTATAGTGAATATTGCATGTATAATGGAAAACTTAGAAATGCATGTAATCAACACAAATAAAAATCAGATATATTACACGATAATTAACAGGGGCTTATAAAAATAGGGGGATAATTATGAAGATTGACGATTATCGCTTGTTAACTACTTTGGATGAAACAAAAACATTGAGGAAAGCAGCTGAAATTCTCTATATTTCACAACCTGCAGTTACGCAAAGACTTAAAGCGATTGAAAATGCTTTTGGCGTCAATGTTTTTATCCGAACTAAGAAACAATTGATTACGACGACTGAAGGTACAATGATAATTGAACACGCTAGAGAAATGCTGAATAGAGAGCGTTTGTTTCTAGATAAAATGCAAGCGCATATTGGTGAAATTAATGGAACAATATCAATCGGTTGTTCGTCTTTAATTGGCCAAACCTTGTTACCTGAAGTGTTGAATTTGTATACGAGACAATTTCCTAATGTAGAAATTCAAGTTCAAGTTGGTTCAAGCGAACAAATTAAAGCAAACCACAGAGATTATCATGTCATGATTATTCGTGGTAATAAGATTATGAATTTAAGTAATACACACCTTTTTAATGACGAGCATTACTTCATCTATCCTAAAAATAGGAATGATGAACTAGAAACAATGCCATTTATCGAATTCCAAGCAGACCCAATTTATATTAATCAAATAAAAGAATGGTATGGAAATCAAATTGGGCAAGATTACCACGCAATGATTACAGTAGATCAAGTGGCAACCTGTAAAGAAATGTTACTAAATGGTGTTGGCGTAACAATATTGCCAGAAATTATGATGAAACATCTAGATCGCGAATTGTTCGAATTTAAACGTGTGGATATTGATAGTAAACCACTCATACGTTCTACGTTTTTAAGCTACGATTCAAGTATGACACAGTTGCCCCAAGTAGAGTCATTTATAAATCTAATGATGGAATATGTTGAGTAATAAAATAGATATAGGTTTGATTTAAGTTTTTATTTTATAATATTGAAATTATTGCACTGATGAAGAAATATATTATTAAGAGAATAGAGGTTGTCTGCATGTTTAGTGCCTTATTACATATTAAAAACTACAAATTATTTGTAGTGAATATGATGCTGTTAGGTATGGGGATAGCAATTACAGTACCATATTTAGTATTGTTTGCCACAAATGATTTAGGTATGACTTCCACGCAATATGGATTATTGTTAGCCTTAGCTGCAATTAGTCAATTTATAATGAATACGGTAGTTGCGCGTTTTTCTGATACGCATAATATTAATAGAAAATTAATAATAATTGCAGCCTTATTTATGGGGGCAGTTAGTTTTTCAATTTATTTCTATATACATGAAATATGGATTTTTATAGCAATGTACGCTATTTTCCAAGGGTGTTTTGCGCCAGCGATGCCTCAAATGTATGCATCAGCACGTGAATCAATTAATGCTTCTGCATCAAGGAATAAAGCTAAATTTGCCAATGCAGTTTTGCGGTCTATGTTTTCATTCGGCTTTTTATTTGGTCCTTTAATCGGTGCCTTACTACTAAGTGCTAATGGATATTCCGGCTTGTTTGGTGGTACGATTACAATCATTATCTTCACCTTATTATTGCAAGTGTTTTTCTTTAGGGATATAAAGACAGAACACACAGTTTCTGATGTAAACCATGTTGAGACTACAGCTCCCAATATGTTAAATGATAAGTCACTATTT
Source organism: Staphylococcus pseudoxylosus (assembly GCF_044794325.1). Lineage (NCBI taxonomy): Bacteria > Bacillati > Bacillota > Bacilli > Caryophanales > Staphylococcaceae > Staphylococcus > Staphylococcus pseudoxylosus. The sequence goes on along the minus strand of NZ_CP085024.1, from coordinate 2,324,796 downwards.
GTTCCGTTTTTAGCGTTTATTTTACTACATATAGGGCAATGGATGTATACATTGAATATGCCGCTATTTGTGACGAAATACCTTAATGAACCAGAAGGTTTTGTTGGTGGATTAGCAAGTTTGTGTGCTGGATTGGAAGTGCCTTTTATGGTTATTTTAGGCATATTGTCAGCAAAACTGACAACACGCACCTTACTCATGTTAGGTGGTCTCTTCGGAGGGTTATTTTATTTTAGTATCGGTGTGTTCGAAAGTTTAGCCATGATGTTTGTAGGCCAAGTATTTTTAGCGATATTTTTAGCGATACTACTTGGTTTAGGAATCAGTTACTTTCAGGATATATTGCCAGACTTTCCGGGTTATGCCTCAACATTATTTGCTAATGCGATGGTTATTGGACAATTATGTGGTAACTTGTTAGGCGGTATAATGAGTCAATGGGTTGGTTTAGGAAATGTTTTCTATGTTTCTGCAGGATCTATATTTATAGGCATGATTCTCATTTTCTTTACTAAGGATCAAAAATTTACAGAAGAAAGTATGAGTAGTTAATAATGACAATTATTTTATGGTTATGTATTATAGCGGCATTTGTCTTAGCGTTTATCGGTTTAATTAAGCCGGTTATTCCATCTGTGCTTGTCTTATGGGTCGGTTTTCTAATTTATCAATTCGGTTTCCACAATGGTAACTTATCATGGGTATTCTATGTATCTATGATTTTGCTTACACTCTTTATAATCGTTGCAGATTTTATAATGAATCAATACTTTGTTAATAAATTTGGCGGTTCAAAAAAAAGTGAGTACGCAGCCCTTGTTGGTGTTATTGTAGGATGCTTTGTATTTCCACCTATCGGCATTATTATTGTTCCATTTGCTGCGGTATTAATTGTAGAAATGATTCAAGAACCAAATTTTTCAAAAGCTTTAAAAGCAAGTTTTGGTTCAGTTGTAGCATTCTTAGCAAGTACTATTGCACAAGCGATGATCATGATTATTATGGTAGTATGGTTTTTTGTAGATGCATTACTAATTAATTAAAATCATATTTTGAGCTAATAGTTTCATCTTGAGAATAAAGTGAGCAATTCATTTAATTCTAAGAGTACTGTTAGCTCTTTTTTTGTGAAAAATTATCACTCAAAAATTAAATTAGAACGATTAAATACACATATAATTTTAATGAAAGCGCATTAATATAATAAATTAATAAAAAATTAAGCAATTGCCTTGTTTTCACTAACTTTATTTTAGTATAATCACAAACATGTTTAAAAAAAGGAATAGGAGGGGAGTCAAAATGAAATATCCAATAGCTATATGGATGCTTGCTATCGGTGCGTTTGCAATCGGTATGACAGAATTTGTAATTATGGGACTTTTACCAAATATTGCAAGGGACTTTGATGTAACTGTGAGTCAAGCAGGACAGTTAATTACTGGTTATGCATTAGGTGTTGCCATTGGTGGTCCAATCATAGTTATGTTAACGATAAAATGGAATAGAAAGTATCTCTTATTAGTATTAATGGGCATCTTTATTTTAGGTAATTTTGCTGCTTCATTTAGTCCGAGTTATGGATTTATGATGACAAGCCGTATTATTACATCATTAGCACATGGTTCATTCTTTGGTATAGGCTCTATACTAGCCGCAAATATGGTTAGACCAGAGAAAAGAGCAAGTGCCATGGCCTTAATGTTTATGGGACTAAGTTTAAGTAACATCTTAGGTGTGCCATTCGGTACATTGGTTGGTCAGAATTTCGGTTGGCCAATGACATTTATTGTTATTTCTATTATTGGAGCGATTGCTTTAGTAGGCATCATTATTTTTGTGCCAATGCAACGTGAAACAATTAAATCTTCAGTATTAAATGAATTGAAAATTTTAAAAGAGAAGCGTTTATGGCTAACATTAGCAGTAACATTATTCGGTTTTAGTAGTGTATTTGCTTATTTCACATATATTTCTACAGTATTGACTGATGTATCTAATGTTCAAGAACATCTTATTTCATACCTACTAATTATATTTGGTGTAGGTGTTACATTAGGTAATGTCGTAGGTGGTAAACTTGCAGATTGGAATTTAAATAAAGCATTACAGATGATATTTACAGTATTTATTTTATATTTCGTACTGTTATACTTTATCCAAATGAACGGGTTCTTAATGGTCGCAGGTATATTCTTCTTTGGTCTAATAGGATTTAGTATGAGTCCATCACTACAGTTCAAAAGTACTTTAATTTCAAAGGATGCGCCAACGCTTGCTAGTACATTGAATCAATCAGCATTTAATCTAGGTAATGCCTTAGGTGCCTTTATAGGTGGTCTAGTTGTTACACATTTACCAGTAGCGTCCCTAAGTCTTATCGCACCTATTTTAACAGCGATAGGTTTAATATTCTTATTTATCAGTGTTGCAGTTGAGAAAAAAGAGGGCATGACAACTTAAATTAATGCGATCATGGTTAATAAAAGTGGAATAAATAGAGATGTAACTTGCTATATACACTTGTACTATACTTGTTCAGAAATGGTAATAGACTTTAGAAATCATAAGTAGAAATATTTTAATTTAGCTAGATAATAAGTTAGATAAAATAAGAGCCTGAGACATATCGAGTTATGTCTCAGGCTCTTGCTTTTTTTAATATTAAAATCATGCTCTCACTAAATCATAACGAAGTATTTGCATCTTTATTAATATAGTGATGATCGATATACAATGAAATTGGAATAATTATGAAAGAAATAATAATAAATGTCCAATTACTTATGAAAATGTAAGGACCTACAGCGAGCGCTGCTTGAGGTACAAAAAATACATAAAATATCGCACATAACAACAGTATAATACTGATGTATGTCATAACCCAAGTCCAATGTGATTTAGTAAAGCATTGCATTTGTACAGTTTTAAAAATCATCCATATAAAAATGAAAATAATGCTAATACCCACGAGTAACATTATCGGAAATGTGTATATATATAGTCGTTTAGCACCGATAAAAAAGCCAATAAATCCTTTTAGGAAACAAAAAATACCAAAGAAAAGTAAAATGTGTTGGAAAATATATTTGAATATGTTGATGAGTGTCTCGTTCGGCAATTTTTTAATTTCTTGTTTTGCGTGTGATTTAGGATCATGATTAAAGAAATCCATAGCGAGCGTGCCTTCTTTTTCGGCTTGTAATAATTGAGTTAATATACGATTCAACATCTTTTCGGAATCATGGGGATTCACACTTAGATCCGCGCGTACATATGTCATATAGTTTTCGAATGTTTCTCTATCAGTATTGTTTAATCGTAGTGATTTTACATTATTTTCACGCATTAATCTTTCAGTAGATTTCATTTGAATTCCGCTACCTTTTTTATAGAATGTAAGAATAAGATATGGCTTATTATGACGAATATCACAATATAAATCAACTTAACTTTTTTAAAGGAGGAATTATGAAACAACTTTCACTATCGCAAAATCAATTTATAGAAGAAATTGCCAACATACATGAGCAACAACTTGAACAACAGTATCATGATTACAAAAAAACTAATTTGTCAGTCGCTTTGCGTATAGAAATGATTGAGCGGAGCTTGAAATTAGAAGCGGGTCGCATTTTAATTGAAACAGTGGATGGCGTTTTATTAGGATTTATATGGGGTAGGATTGAGGCAGATGGGTGTAAAGTTGTGATTGAAATGCTCTATGTCCATCCTGAATATAGACACCAGGGTATAGGTGGCAAATTGAAATCTTCCATTGAAGCGTGGGGGATTAGTCATGGTGTTCAAAAAATAGAAAGTACCGTTGCATATAGCAACAAAAAAATGATTGAAATGAATTTAAATATGGATTATCAGGTAGAGAAAGTAATTATGTCCAAAAAACTATCAGTAATTAATGAAGATAATAATAATTAATGATAAAATTAATATATTATAATGAAAAAGGAGTTCTTACATGAAAAGGTGTTTGGCACTCATATTAGCAGCGACAGTTACATTAACAGCTTGTGGTAAAGATGATGAAAAAGCATCATTGGAAAAAGATGTTGATAAATTAGAAAAACAACAAAAAGATTTGAAAAAGCAAAAAGATAAATTAGAAAAAGAACATGATAAGCTGAAGGATAAATCTGAAAGCTTAGAAAAAGATATAAATTCAGAGACTTAAAACGCATAGATTGTTGGATAGTCGAATGAAATAAGGAGAATGAAAAAATATATCTGTATAATATATAGAAATTAGATTTAATTATATTTTAAAAATACGTTGTAATATTTCCTAGGAAATCATTGTAATATAGTTTTACTAATTGTTATAATGGGTATCATTAAACATAATGTGGATTAGTAAATACGTATAAAAATGCAAAGAAGTTGAAATATAAGGGAGTTATTAATCAATCAGTCAGGCTTGAGTTAACGACTAGTTTGGAGTAAGTTAAATTTTGATAATTTCCTTACATAGAAAAGAGGTAATGAATATGCACGAACAAGATTTCAATTTATTAGAAGGCAGAACTATCACTTTACCAGAATTAGGTAGAGAAATAGAAAATATTACAGGTAGAGAAATAAAAGACTCTACAGGTGAAATTAAACGTGTGATCGCACACTTACCAAACTTTGAATCTGATACAGATACTTTTGTAGCTACTTACAGATTAAATCATAAAAATGATTTTATTGATGCAACATTCACTGCACCAAAAAGTGAACGCGGCCGTTTGAAAGAAGTTGCAGTAAACGTAGAATTGATTAGTTATATTTCAAGAGCTTAAATGTTGATTATTGATAGAATATGTAGGTAGCGCGATATGAATTGTTTCATAACGCGTTACTTTTATATAGAAATTTATTTTCCAGTATAGAGGTGTAACATATGACAGTTTATATTGAAACTGAACGTTTAAGGTTACGTGACTGGCGAGAGGAAGACTTGCTGCCATTTCAACAAATGAACGCAAATCAACAAGTTCGTAGATATTTCCCTAGTTTATTAAGTTATCGACGTTCAGAACACGATATGAATAAAATGGATGAAGTTATATCAAAATATAATATTGGCCTATTCGCTGTTGAATTGAAAGAAACGAATGGTTGGTTAGGTTTTATTGGATTGAATTATGTACCTAAAGAAAGTAAATATACATTTGAAGAGTTGCCGTTTTATGAAATAGGGTGGCGCTTAATCCCTGAAGTATGGGGGAATGGTTTTGCTACAGAAGGTGCGGAAGCTGTATTGGCATATGCTAAATCTCAAGGTTTAGAAGATGTCTATGCCTTTACTTCAGAAAATAACGCAGCTTCTAGAAAAGTAATGGAAAAAATTGGCATGAAATTATACGATTATTTTGAGTATCCTAATCTTAGCAAATATCATCCACTTAAAAGACATGTTAGATATCATAAAGATTTATCAAAAAACGTCTGAGCAGCGTTGTTTTGATAGTATACACGCTCATTCCTACAAATGCATAGCAAGTAAGATAAAGGCTGAGGCAAATTTAATTGTCTCAGCCTTTATCATCTTATTGAGTTAGTGATATGTCTAGATGAGTTTCGCTCAGGTAAACTTTGTATCCTTATCAACCCTAGCCATCTTTGCTTAAATGAGAAGACGACATCTTTTTAAATAAGTTAGATTTCTGTCTCGCGCTCTATTTATGACGATGGGATAAAACGTGTTCGGATTATTTCGCTTAATTGTTTTAAAGCGACATCGATGTCATCAGTATCGATATAAGCATACGAGAAACGGATACAATGACGCGCATGTTTATCATAGACTTCACCAGGATTAATTAGTATATTTTCTGTAATAGCTGCATCGAAAAGTTTTTTCATATCGATGGAGAACTTAAATTGGAACCAAATATAAAATGACCCTTCTGGGGTGGACCACGAACCTAAATTACTAAAATATTTGTTCAGAGCTTCTAAAAATAAATTTCTTTTAATTAAAAGTTTATCTTTTAGTCTTTTGAGGTGTTGGTCGTGATATTGTGGCTGTGTTAACCATTCTGTTGCGATATATTGTGATATAGAACTTGCGCCATAGTCATTTTGCATTTTTAAATCAGCTAAATGTGCCGCAACTGAAGGTTTGGCAACGATCCAACCGACACGCAAACCAGGACTTACAGTTTTAGATAAGCTGTTCAGGTATAAAATATTGTTATTTGTATCAAATGACTTTAAGGGTTTGGGACGTTCATGCTTAAAATATAAGTCGCCATAAATATCATCTTCTACGATAGGCATATCGAGTTGTTCGCATTGCATGATAATTTTTTGTTTTTCTTCTATTGAATAACAATGTTGTGTTGGGTTGTGTAATGTCGGTATACAATAGAAAATGCTGTTTGCGTATTGTGCTCGTGCTTTAAATATATTGTTAATATTACTTTTAATATCAGAAATGCTTATTTTCTGTATATCAGCTCTAATATTATGCCAAGTACGTATTGAATTTATATATGAAGGAGATTCAACAATTATTTTGGATTGTGGGATAAGTAAACCATCTGCAATTAGTTTTAAACCTTGTAATGCACCAGAGGTAATACAAATGTGGTCAACGGTACATGTGATGCCTAATTTCTCCATATATTGTACAACTGCTTCTCTAAGCTTGAGGTTGCCTTGAGGTGGTTCGTAATTAGTGTTTAACACATTAGTATTACACTTACTCAAAATTTCTTTGAACTGTTCATTAGGTATAAGATTGGGAGCAAGTTCACCAGTACCTAAACGTATCATGTTGGCGTGGAATTCTAATTTGTTTATTTGTTGAACAAAGTACTGATTATTCTTAGTTGTACTATTGCTAATATAGTTTTGCCAATTGATATTGTTTCTAATATAAGTATGCCAAGTGTTTCCAGATACATATAAGCGTTGTTTCTCTTTACCTTTTATTATCCCCTGACTTTTAAGGATATCGATTGCTTGTATAACGGTAGAACGATTCACTTGATATTTTCTGGCCATATCTCTTTGAGAAGGTAACTGCATGCCTGGTTCTAATGCTCCGGTATCAATTTGTGAAATGACATCATCAATAATATGTTTGTATTTTGGTTTGAACATAAAATAACTCCTATATAATCTGGTTGGTATTTTAATTTGCATCTGGTTGGTCCAATTTCTGTGCATATAGTATAGCATAGTCGGTATAGATGTAATAATTGAAGGAGCGTAGTTTTGTATGTTGCAACCAGCAGTTCATGGATTACTTTTGGCTTTAGGACTTATATTGCCTTTAGGAGCTCAAAATGTTTTTGTATTTAATCAAGGGGCTAATCATAAAAGTATCTACAAATCACTACCGGTAATAATCACCGCTGGTTTATGTGATACATTATTAATATTATTAGCTATTTTAGGGGTATCATTTATTTTATTGTCTTTGCCTATTTTACAGATAAGTATATATTGCATAGGCATGGTCTTTTTAGTTTATATGGCATGGTCTTTATGGACATCACATCAATATCAACTTCAAACATATCAACCTATGACTGCTAAAAAGCAAATAGGTTTCGCATTATCAGTGTCATTACTAAATCCACATGCAATTATGGATACGATAGGTGTAATAGGTACAAGTGCTGCAATATATGAAGGCGTGGAAAAGGTAGTCTTTGCCATTGTCACAGTATTGGTATCATGGATTTGGTTTTTCTTGTTAGCGATAGTAGGGAAGATTATAGGACATGTAGATAAAACAGGGAAATATATTGTGGTATTAAATAAATGTTCAGCAATAATTATCATTATCGTTGTATTGATGATACTAAAACAGTTAATAGCAATTATTTAAATTATAAACAAAGGGCAAGGAAGCGAATTTAAAATAATTTACTTCCTTGCCCTTGCTAGTTAGTCGTAAGTTCTAACGCCTAATGGTTTATAATGATTGATAGTTTCAAATAGTGATTCTGTTGTATCACATAAGGGTGCTAAAGTATCGTATTTAGCATCAATAAAGCCTTCTTCAATCATATGAGATAATAGGGATTGTAATGGATCGAAGAAACCGTTGATATTAAATACAGCAATCGGTTTTTGATGAATACCGATTTGTGACCAACTATACATTTCAAAGAATTCTTCTAAAGAACCAGCGCCACCAGGGGCCATGATAAATGCATCTGCTAATTCAGCCATTTTGTTTTTTCTTTCATGCATAGAGTCAACTAAAATAAGTTCCGTTAATTTCTTACTCGTTATTTCTTTTTCATTTAACATATTAGGCATAACGCCAATAGCGCTACCACCATGATCTAGTACGCCATCTTGGATTGCCCCCATAATGCCTACAGAACCAGCTCCAAAGATTAATTCATAACCTTTTTCGGCCATAGTTTTACCGAGCTGATAAGCTTCTGACATATACGAAGGGTCATTTCCTTTACTAGCGCCACAGTAAACAGCAATTCTTTTCATGTTTAATCCTCCTTGTTCAAGTATTGGTCTTGTAATATAGATGAAAATGCAGATTCAAATTTAACCAAATCTTGTTCTGTAAACGCAGAAGGGCCTTTTGTACGGCCGCCACTTTTTCTAAATTGTGCACTCGTATGCCTTTGCTCAAGTAAAGTGTCAATATTTTGGTGGTTATATACAAAGCCTTTATGATGCATGACAAGCTTTGTTTTATTAAGTAATAAACTTGCAAGGCCATAATCTTGCGTAATTACTAAATCATCATTTCCTGCTAGTTTAACAATCCTATAATCAACAGCATCTGGTCCATCATCGACATAAATGGTTTTTACATGTTCTGGTTGTTCTATAGTAGAAAAATGACTGAAACTACGAACGATTGTAACAAAAATGCCTGTCCCTTCAGTCAATTCAATAACTGAATTGATTACAGGACAAGCATCTCCATCTATAATGACTTGTGTCATTAGTGTTATTCGCCTTTATTTTCGTTGTTTTGTTTTACAACGCTTTTAGCAACGTAGTCTTTATATTTTTTGAATTCAGATAAGCGTGCTTTTTTATCTTTTGCTCGTACTTTATCTTCTTCTTTGTGGCGTTTGTCGATGTTTTTTTGTAGGATTTTATCTAGTTTTTGAATGTCTTTACGGTTTTCTTTCTCTAATTTTTCGCCTTTTTTCTCAGTTTCATCGTCAAGTTTGCCAGGTGTTAGTCCAACTTTCTCCATATGTTTGTTAGATTTTTTCATATCTTTAATACGCTGTTTTTCATTATCTTGACGTGCTTTTTCTTCTTCTTTATGACGTTTGTCGATATTTTTTTGAAGAATCTTATCCATTTTTTGAGCTTCTTTGCGATTTTCCTTTTCTAATTTTTCGCCTTTTTTCTCAATATATGCTGGATCGTGTTCTTTAGCGATACGTTTAAGTTCTCGTTTTTGATCGATGTCGTGTTTCTTATCTACTACATATTCTTTTGCATGAGATGATTTTTCTACGACAGTATCTTTAAATTGTACAGATTTATCTGCAACTGTTTTAGAAGCGTTTACGGTTGCATCGCTCGCTTTTTTAACGTCGGGGTGATCTTTAATTCGTTTACGTTCAACGATTAATGGTACTAAAAACACAGGAGCCACTGTGATTATTGTTTTAATTAATTGCTTTTTGTCCATATGCGTTGCCTCCATTTAATTTATACTATCTTCATATTACCCTATCATACATGAAAATAAACGGTAAATATAGCCTGAGTATAGGATTTATTAGGGAGAAACAGACTAATATTTAAGAAAAGAATAAAAAGCGGATAAACATCTAAGAAATAGAGAGATGTTTATCCGCTTTAATGTTCAAGCGTTTAAATTAGACTTTAAATTATTCTCCTGTGATACCTTGTCCAATACCAAAGCCGAAGTATAGAATGGCGATGATAATGACCAATATAATTCTATAAATTGCAAATGGTATTAATTTAATTTTACTAATTAAGTATAAGAAAGTTTTGATTGCAATTAATCCAACAATAAACGCGGCGATAAAGCCAAGAATATAGAAGCCAATGTGATTTAATTGAATATATTCCAAGTTTTTTACTAGTGATAAACCACTTGCTGCAAGCATGACAGGCACTGCCATAATAAACGTAAAATCTGAGGCAGCCTTATGATTCATTTTCATTAATACACCAGTAGAGATTGTTGAACCAGATCTACTAAAACCTGGCCACATCGCTATGGCTTGAGATAGCCCAATAACAAAAGCTTGGAAATAATTGATTTGGTCTACAGTTTGTGGATTTGTAACTCTTTTACTGTAGATGTCAGCAATAATCATATAAATGGCACCTATAAACAACCCAATCATTACTGTTGGTACACTGAATAGATATTTTTCGATAACATCATCAAAGAGCAAACCTAACACACCTGCAGGAATCATACCTACAATGACATGTAATAAGTTTAGACGTTTTGGCTTTTGGCCAATACCATCGATAGGTTCTGCTCTGTATTTACCTATATGTAACATTTCGAAATAACGCTCACGAAACACCCAAGCGCCTGCGAATACTGAACCTAGTTGGATGACAATTTTAAATGTAAATGCAGATTCAGATCCTAAAAACTCACTCGATTTCAACCACATATCATCTATGAGTATCATATGACCTGTTGATGAAACGGGCGCGAATTCTGTTAAACCCTCAACGATACCTAGAATGATACCTTTAATCAATTCAAGTATTAACATAATTTACCTACTTTCATAGTACTTATAAAATTTTGTGTATTTTCATTTTTTAATGATAGCACAATAAAAAAGTATTATGCCACTTAAAAATGTGATTTTAGACTAAAGACGTATATAATTAATAGATAATAGTCATTTTAAAGGACATGTGTAAAGTTACAGTAAAATTTCAATTAAAATTATAAAAATTAATTATGTCTAAAATATGAAAACATCATGAAAAAATATATAAAACAATGAGCGAATTAATTTAATTTTTATACACGCAGTCTATAATGTGAGGTAGGTGATATTTGTGAAAAGATTAACAAGTTTGGCAATGCAATATAAAATATATCCTATCTTTATGTTTATAGTTAGTACACTTTTAGCAATTACAGTTGTAGTACAAAATATTTCTATTGCAGAAATATTAAACGCAATGTTATTAAGCACTAATCATGATTTATTAAATATATTAATGTTTACATTAGTAGTTTTAATAGCACGTGCTACATTTAATACTATAAATCAAATGATAGGCAATCAAATGGCAGCGAAAGTTAAGCGTGATTTAAGAAAGCAACTTATTATAAAGCAATCCAAAGATCCAATTGGTGTGCAAATGAACACTTTAACCGAAAGTGTTGATGGTATTGTTCCTTTTTTTAATAGTTATTTCCCACAAGTATTTAAATCAATGATGATACCATTATTAATAATTATTGCTATGTGTTTTGTTCATTTAAATACGGCATTGATTATGATGGTCACAGCGCCTTTTATTCCACTTTTTTATATCATTTTTGGTTTGAAAACCCGTGATGAATCTAAAGATAAAATGACTTATTTAAATCAGTTTAGCCAACAATTTTTAAATAAAATAAAAGGTCTCATCACGTTAAAACTTTTTAATAGAACTGAACATACAGAAAAGGAACTTTATGAAGAAAGTACTACGTTTAGAGATTTAACGATGCGTATTTTAAGAAGCGCCTTTTTATCTGGCTTAATGCTTGAATTTATTAGTATGCTCGGTATTGGTTTAGTTGCGTTAGAGGCTGGTTTAGGTTTGATCTTATTTCATAATTTAGACTTTAAGACAGCGGCAATTGCGATTATATTGGCGCCAGAATTTTACAATTCAATTAAAGACCTTGGTCAGTCTTTCCACACTGGGAAACAAAGTGAAGGTTCTAGTGATGTGTTGTTTGAAGTGTTGGACAAGGAGAATAAAGATCCTAAACCTCAAATTCAAATTAACTTAAATCAGCGTGCTTTGATTCGATTAGACCAAGTGTATTTTAAATATAAAGACAGTTCTATGTATGCATTAAAAGATATTAATTTAAGTATAAGAAGTGGGGAGCATATCGCATTAATTGGAAAAAGTGGCGCAGGAAAATCAACATTAGCGCAACTGATTGCGCAAAATTTGGAAGCTAGTGGTGGCACGATTACTTACAAACAGAAAAATTTAAATATAGGGTTTCTTAGTCAGGCTCCTTATATTTTCAATGCATCTATACGAGATAATATAACGATGTTTCATCAAGTAGAGGAAGCACAAATATTACAAGTTTTAGATGATGTAGAATTAAAAGAAAAAGTGTTATCGCTAAAACATGGTTTAGACACAAGCATAGGTGAAGGTGGAGAGATGCTCTCAGGCGGACAAATGAGACGTATAGAGCTATCAAGAATATTATTGGGGCACCCAGACCTATTAATCTTTGATGAGCCAGCAACAGGCTTAGATGTGAAAACTGAAAATGTAATACAAAATGTGATTGAACAACAGTTTTCTAATATTACTATGATTACTATTGCGCATAGAGCTCATACAATTAAAAATGCAGACAGACGTATTTTGATTGAACAGGGCGTTTTAAAGTCAGGCGATATCCGTAAATCAAACGACCCTCAACAAGGCGGTGATGAACATGAAACCACGAATTAAATTTAGTATAGATAAGGATTTAATACTATCTATTTTAGTTGGTGTAGTCGGTAGTTTAGTCGCATTAGGTATGTTCTTTTTAAGTGGTTATATGATTACTCAAAGTGCTTTAGGAGCGCCACTGTTCGCACTGATGGTATTGATTGTTTCAGTGAAAATGTTTGGATTTCTTAGAGCCGTAGCGAGATATATTGAGAGACTACTTTCTCATAGAACGACATTTACAATGTTACGCGATGTGAGAGTTCAATTCTTCAAAAAGTTACTACCAGTTGTGCCGGATGTTTACCGAAAATTCAATTCTAGTGATCTGATTGCACGTATGATTGGTAGAGTAGAGTCTTTGCAAAACATATATTTAAGAGTTTACTATCCGCCTGTAGTCATCGGTTTAACAGCAATCGTCACAATGGTTACGATATTTTATTTTTCTTATATACATGCAGTGATTATTTGTTTGAGTATGATTGCTACGTTAATTGTTATCCCTTGGCTAAGTGCTAAAAGAGCACGTATATTAAAAAGACAAGTAAATGAAGTCCAAAGTGAATTTTTAAGTCAATTTTATGACTATAAAGAAGGGTACGATGAATTAACACGATTTAATCAAACGGAATATTATAAAAAGCAAGTTATAGAGCAATTAGATGCGTATGAAAGCGTACAAGCTAAAGAACAACGTTTTCTATCGCTTTATGAATATAGCTTGAATGTTGTAGCGATGATTGCATTATTTTTCACTTTATACTTAGGTGTTGTTCAAGTACAAAACCAACAATTAGATGTTGTGTATTTGACGAGTATTGTTTTAATGATGTTAACATTATTTGAACAAGCGATTCCAATGAGTAACGTGGCTTATTATAAAGCTGATACGGACCAAGCATTAACTGATATTAATGAGGTGATTGCACATCCAACGACACAAGGTGATGAATCTATGCAAATGGGAACGTCCGATGCATTGCCTTTAATGCAATTACGAGACGTTGATTTCAAGTATTGGAACCAGTCCACACCTGTATTATCCCAGATTCGCTTAGTCATAAACCAAGGAGAACACGTAGCGATAGTAGGACCGTCTGGTTCAGGTAAAAGCTCTTTATTACAACTTATGCTAGGTCTATATCAAAGCGATAAAGGGGAAATACTTTTACATCAACAACATATTTCTAAAATAGTAAATGAAGCTAAATATAGTTATATCAATGCACTCTTACAATCCCAACAATTGTTTGATGGTACTGTAAGAGAGAATTTATTTTCAGAACAAGAAGATGATGCCCTTAGAGAAGTATTAGACCGAATTGGATTAGCGCACATTAATTTAGATAGAGTGATTACACTTTCTGGTCAGACATTATCTGGAGGGGAAATACAAAGGTTGGCTTTAGCAAGACTATTATTAAAACCTGCTTCACTTTGGATACTTGATGAACCAACAACTGCTTTAGATGTTCATCATACCAATGTAGTTATGGATTTAGTCCATAAGCAAGCTGAAACTTTAGTTGTAGCTACGCATGATTTAAGGTTGTTACCAAATTTTGATAAAATCATTGTTATGCAAGAAGGTGCTATTCTAGAAGAAGGTAGTTATGAAACTTTAGCTACCAAAGAAAATGGCTATCTACAACAAATGCTTAAGATTAATGCTTCATAATGTTATGAATCATTATAAATTCTAAATTTTGTGGTTTTAACTTGGCTTAAAATTACCAAAATAGACCTTACTTTCAATTTTACGGAGGGCAAGAATTTAAGGGTTTCTAAGTCGAAAAATCAGTGGTATTGCAAACAAGGATGTTTAAGATTTATAGTTTACAGTATGAAGTTTTATAATAGTCAAAAAAGAGCTCAAACACCAAAGTGTTTGAGCTCTCTCTTTAAATCAAGTATATTTAAGGAATCATTTTGATATATCTTTGACCTTTAATGTAGGTAGAAAAGCTTATTTTGCTTTTTCTTCAGTAAAGGCATCGATTACTTTTGCAAGTAATCTATTTAATTCTTTAGATTCATCTTCATCAAGAGAAGATGCAACTGCAACATCTTGACATGCAGTATCTAATTCTGGACGAATTGCTTCGCTCTTATCAGTCAAATGAATAAATACTTCACGTTGATCAACTTCAGAACGTTCACGTTTGATTAGATCAACTTGTTCCATTCTCTTAAGTAATGGAGATACAGTACCAGTATCAAGCGCCAATTCTGTAACGACTTTTTTGACATTGACAGGTGATTCACCCCAAAGAATAGTAAGTACTAAAAATTGTGGGTATGTTAGTTTGTATTTCTTAAAGACATTATTTGAGTAGTAGCGATTTACTTGTCTTTGAGCGTTATACAAACTGAAACAAAGTTGTTCCTTTAAATTAAGTGGTTCAGACATAAGTTCTCCTCCAGACATTCTATCCGTTTTCTTTACTTTGCATCGGACCTGAATCCGTCTAACGTTGTGTGTGACACTTCCTCAAACATACTTTTGCACTGTGCCATGCTAAAATATAGCGTGTATAAAGTTTAGAAGATATCTAATATTTTATCAAGTGAAAGATTAATTATACGAAAAAATTATCTTTTACACAAACATTTAAATTTATGAAATGAGTGAGATTTTTGAAAAATATTAAACAGCCTAAAATAGCTATTACCGTAGTAACAGGTTTTTTAGGTAGTGGGAAAACAACTTTTCTCAGTAATTATGTAAAATATTTACTAAATAAAAATGAAAACCCAAGTATCATCGTAAATGAATACAGCAATTTAGATGTAGATAGCAATGCATTAAGCCATGATATAGAGGTTGCATCGATATTAAATGGTTGCATATGTTGTGACTTGCAACGGGATTTAATAAAACAATTAAAACATTTTATTAACAAAAGTGCAATGCACCATATTATAATTGAGGCGACGGGTATCGCACACCCAGTTGAAATTATTGCGGCTTGCCAAGATCCTGAAATCGTTGAACACCTTGCCACACCGGTAGTTATAGGCCTAGCAGATGCGCCGAGATTTTTGGCTAGAGCCCAATATACTAATAGTACAATACAATTGATGGAAGAACAATTACAAATAAGTCATGCAATTGTGGTCAATAAAATGGATTTGTTGGAAAGTGTTGAGTGCGATAAGATAAAAGAAATTGAAAAAATTAATCCACAAGCACCAAAATTTTATACATCATTTGCTGATTTAGATATGGATAACTTAGTTTTAACTACAGATGATAGTATGTCACCTTTAGGTCAATCAATGCATCATCATGGTATTAAGAGCATGCAGTATCAATTTACTGGACCAATTGATCGTCAATTATTCTATCAGTTTATTTTACGACTACCTGATAATGTTCTAAGATTAAAGGGATACGTCAAGTTTCATGATGCACCAAATGATATATATGAATTTCAATATGCATTTGGTTTGCCAGATTATGAAGTCATCGATACAACGATGCCGTTAACAATTGTATTGATTGGTGAACAAATAGATGAAAACCAACTGCGCAATAAATTGGATATGCTACAGTTCACTTGATTATTGAATAAAATAAAAAGGGTGTTGAAGATATATGAATAAAGTGAAAATTAATCAATACGTTTCTTTTTCGAATGTAATACAAGGATTTTGGAGAGCGAAAGACTGGAACTGGACACCTCAACAATTAAATAGATATTTGAATGAATTAGTTGAAAGAGGTATCACAACTATGGACCATGCTGATATTTATGGCTCATACAGTTGTGAAGGTATCTTTGGTGAAGCACTAAAACTATCACCACAACTGCGCAATCAAATTGAGATTGTAACTAAATGTGGTATCGTATTGCCATCAAGTCCACTTCATGAAACAAGTGGGCATCGCTATGATCATAGTAAAGCGCATATTATTCAATCTGTTGATCGTTCACTACAAAACTTACAAGTTGAACAACTAGATGCTCTGCTTATTCATAGACCATCACCTTTAATGGATCCTAACGAAGTGACTGAAGCAATAAAAGCATTAGTTAAACAAGGGAAAGTTAAGTCATTTGGTGTTTCGAACTTCAATAAATCTGAATACGATTTACTAAGTAAATGTCTAGTTTGTGATAAGTTGCATATCACTTTAAATCAACTGGAAGTGTCGCCATATACTTTAGATGCTATTGAAAATGGTATCATTAATCATATGTATAAAGATGATGTTAAAATTATGTCGTGGAGCCCTATGGCAGGTGGTAAATTATTCGATTTAGCAGACGAAAAATCTGCTAGAATCATGGCAGTTGTTTCCCCTTTAGCACAAAAATATAATGTAACCTCGAACGGTATCATTATGGCATGGTTAAATAAACACCCGGCATCACTCATGCCTGTGTTAGGCACACACAAAATTGAACGTATTGATGAAGCGGTTAATGGCTTGAAGGTGTCACTGACAGATCAAGAATGGTTTGATATTTATACGGCTTCTTTAGGTCATGACATCCCGTAGTTTAAAGTTTGAAGGAGTAAAGATAATGAATACACAGAACGAACAGCATCAATTAAATCAACATAAGTTTCAACGTAATTTTATTAATTTTCCGTTTTTAGGTTTTGCCTTAGTCATTGCAATATTAAATATTGTGTATCCTGATATTAATATAATGATGACACTTTTTGGACTATTTTTCTTTTATAATGGTGCTATTTTATTCATAGCATTTATTAAACATTATAAACGTACAATTGTTTTAGCATTGATACTAACAATTTTAAGTATGATTCTATTTGGCTTATCAATGTATTTATATGCGTTAACAAATAATCTATTTTAATACTTTGTTTTAACGACCTTTAGGAGGAAATGAATGGAACAGTGGATAACGCATTTTATGGAGCAACATGGCTATTTAGGTATAGGATTATTAATTTTTTTGGAAAATATATTTCCTCCAATACCATCTGAAATTATTTTAACGTTTGGTGGTTTTATGACAACCAAGTCTGATTTAGGCTTTATTGGTGTGACAATCACTTCAACGCTTGGTTCTGTTATTGGTGCTATTGTTCTCTATGGTATTGGCGCCTGGATTGGTGAACGAAACTTATATCGCTTTGTAAATCGTTACGGTAAGTTTTTACGTGTGAAAACCAAGGATATAGATAGAACGATTAATTGGTTTGAAAAGTATGGATATTGGACAATTTTCTTTTGTCGTTTTGTGCCACTGTTAAGAAGTTTAATTTCTATCCCAGCTGGTTTAACTCGAATGAATATACCTTTGTTTATTTTGTTTACCACACTTGGTACGTTAATTTGGAATATCGTGTTGATTTATTTAGGACAAGCTGTGGGCGGAAATTGGCATGCAATTGTTTACTACATGGATATCTATTCCAAAATTATTTATTTCGTTTTAATTGTTTTAGTCATTTTTATAATTTGGAAATGGATTAAAAGGCAAAAAACACATAAGTAAATTTGATAATTTAACTTAACGAAATGAAATCGTTATCGGTAGTTAGAGATGATATAATTTAAGTAACGTAATCACGAGATTGTATGAGGGAGTTGCTTTTATGACAAAACAAAAAGTTTCAATTATCGGTGGTGGCAATACGGGTGCAACATTGGCTTTTATTGTTGCTCAACAAGAGTTGGCTGACGTTGTACTGATTGACCGTCCAACAAATGAAGGTCAAGTTAAAGGGAAAGCACTAGATATTTTAGAAAGTAGTCCGGTCTATGGCTTTGATGTAAATGTAAAAGGATCCGTTGATTATACTGATACAAAAGATTCAGACGTTGTAGTGATTACAGCAGGTGTTCCACGTAAACCAGGAATGAGTCGTGATGATTTAGTACAGGTTAATGAGGCGGTTATGCATGATGTTACAAAAGAAATAGTCAAATATTCACCTGATTGTAAAATTATCGTACTTACAAATCCTGTAGATGCTATGACTTATTCAGTATTAAAAGCTTCTGGATTTCCGAAAGAGAGAGTAATAGGACAATCCGGTGTATTAGATACATCAAGATATCTAACGTTTATTGCTGAAGCTTTAAATGTTTCTATTAAAGATATCAAAGGTTTAGTATTAGGTGGTCATGGCGATACGATGGTTCCGTTAGTAGATTCAACTAATGTTAATGGTGTACCACTTCATAAACTACTTGATGCACAACAAATTGAGGCAATTGTTGAACGCACGCGTAAGGGTGGTGCAGAAATCGTAGAATTACTCGGAAATGGTTCAGCTTATTATGCGCCAGCTTCAGCAGTATACAGTATGATTGAAGCGATATTGAAGGACCAACATAGATTACTGCCTAGTATTGCACTACTAGAAGGGGAATATCAATTTACAGATATATGCTTAGGTGTTCCAACAATATTAAGTTCAAATGGTATTGAACGTATTGTAGATTTAAATTTATCTGATGATGAATATGAACAATTAAAAGTTTCTGCAGAGTCAGTTCAAGAAGTTAAACAAGCATTAAAGCTTTAAAATTTATGGCATAATACTATCATTTAAATTAGTGATTTATATATAACGCTTAAGTTAAGGGTTGGGGCATAATAACATGCCTCAGCCCTTAATTTTGATAACGATAAAGTAGTAATAAAGATTCGTTAATATAGGTTTGCTCAGCTAATAAAAGTATGAAAACCTGACAGAATGTAGTTGGTTTATTTAGAAAAATGAATAGATTATTAATCACATTATCTTAATGGATGAACCAATGTATATACACATAAAAAGCTGTCGACAAATGCTTTGGACTTGTCGACAGCTGAGTTCTATTTAGGAAAGAATATAAATTATTACATATATTTATAGGTATGAGACCGTTTGTTTATATTCATAAGAATAAATGCTTCGTAAATCTATTAAAATCTAAAGACACAAATATATAAAGTTACGTATTCAAAAAATGTCAATATATACATATATTTCAATCTTAATTTTACGTTGATAGGAACGCTCCAATTTGGGTAATGACGTTCATAATAAAATAGTTGTAGATAAAATAAACCAATACCTAACGGGAACAACATCAATATAATGCTATGAAGATATGAAAAACCTACATCATGTAATAAGTGTCCGATGATTAATTGACATAGAATTAAAACAATAATGAGAACTAAAATATTCAAAGTCATTTTACGCTACGCACTCCTTTCGCAAATAGGAATATGATCACTTGTAATGCAATAAGTAATAAAATAAAACGTAACGTATCAGTATTTAAGCTCGAAGATACTTCATTAAAAATACGAAGCGGTTCATGAATAAGATAAACTGAATGTAGACGTAAGAAGCGTCCAATAAATATACCGAGACCATTTAAGAACATCATAACTACAATAATTAATCTATTGAGCCAGAGATGTTGCGTGAATTGTTCCATTTCTAAAAACATTAGAATTAATAGGTAAATAGCTAGTAATACGGCAGATACAAGGAATGCAAAATATGCCCATTCACTAATTATTAAACCTTGATAGAAATTGAAATTAAACTGATTTAAATGTATTAAGTCGGTAATCATATACAAAGTATTTGGTACCATCAAGACAAAAATAAGTGTGAAAATAATGAATAATGGCCACTCATATTTGTACTTTGGTTTAAATAAATTTAACAGTAAGCATAGTTCAAACGGCACATACGCTAGAAATAGATTAAGCGTCATAAATTGGAAATAATTATTGAAAAATATTGAAACTAATATCAATATAAGGAAAATGCTTCTAGCGATATAACGCGCTTGCATAAATACACCTACTTTCTTTTTAATTAAGCGCTAATATAATAGATTACTAATGAATTGTAATTTGATTGTACATGAGTAAATGCAATCTAAAAGTTATTTTGTGCTAATAGGCGAAGATAAATATTAACCTATGTTTTTGAAATATGAGACTACATGATACATTTTTTAAATATAAATTTCAATTATTAACTTAAGCTATACACGTTAAACAAACAGATATAACTCTGTATTAGCGTGTTGAAGCATGTGATTTATAGGAGGATAAATGCAAGTATAAAAGCAGAGATGTTTCTATTATATTGAAACACCTCTGCTTATGCTTACTACTCATCTTGTTGATTGAGCGACGTTTAATCTAAAGTTATATTTCTTACTTTGACTAACAAATTATAAATCTAACAAGTTTAATCCAATTGTTTCATTGTGTTTGCGGTTTATATCTAAATTTGTCATTGTGATTACAATTTCTGCTGTAGCAGAAACGACGGCTTTAGTTAAGTGTCCACTCAGTGTTTCATATTGGTTAGTTCCGAATGTCGCATGTAAATGCGCAAAAGGCTTTTCGTCAATATGAGAAATATTACCCATTAAACTGATGAGCTCTAAAGGTTCATCGATGGTTTTCTTTTCATAAGTTTTGGTTTCTAAATTATAGAAGTTAAGTTCTGCGCTAGCACATGCACCGATGCCACTAACTGTACCAAATTGCCCACCTTGTTCTGCTGCAATATCTGTTACTGCAGATACAATGTCTTCACCTTGTTCTAATACTAAAACAATCGTCTTACCATCTACTTGATAAATCATAGGAAACCCCCATTCTGAAAATTAAATACATCTTTATTATACAAGTTATAATTACGATATTATATGATAGTGATTAGAAAATAAATTTTTTATTGTCATTTCTCATGAAACTGTTATAAAATGTTCTAATATTAGGATTGTTCTCGTATATTAGAGAATTGAAAGCCACTTTAAACAATTTATAAAAAGAAAGGAGCGAGCAACGTGAAGAAGCAGTTTATTATTTTATATTTTAATATTTTTCTTGTCTTTTTAGGTATTGGTTTAGTCGTTCCTGTGCTTCCTGTTTATTTAAAAGATTTAGGCTTAAAAGGTAGCGATTTAGGCATACTTGTAGCTGTATTTGCTTTAGCTCAAATGATTATCTCACCATTTGGTGGTACACTCGCAGATAAATTAGGTAAAAAGTTAATCATCTGTATTGGCTTAGGCCTGTTTGCGATTTCAGAATTCTTATTCGCTGCAAGTCATACGTTCTCACTTCTAATTGTTTCTAGAATACTTGGTGGATTTAGTGCAGGTATGGTTATGCCAGGTGTCACAGGCATGATTGCAGATATCTCTTCAGGTAGAGATAAAGCTAAAAACTTTGGATATATGTCAGCAATAATTAATTCTGGATTTATTTTAGGACCAGGGCTTGGTGGTTTATTAGCAGAAGTTTCACATAGATTACCATTCTATGTAGCGGGTTTTAGTGGCTGTTTAGCCTTAATACTTTCAATTATACTCATTAAAAATCCGAAACATGAAACGCAAGATGGATTTACTAAATATCAACCTGAGTTGCTAACAAAAATTGATTGGAAAGTTTTTCTCACGCCAATCATTTTAACGTTAGTATTAGCTTTCGGGTTGTCTTCATTTGAAACACTGTTTCCACTTTATACTGCAGACAAAGCACAATATTCTCCTATTGATATCTCGTTTGCTATCACAGGTGGCGGTATTTTAGGTGCAGTATTTCAAGTATTCTTCTTTGATAAGTTTATGAACTATTTTAAAGAATTAACGTTTATTACTTATTCATTACTATATTCAGCAATTATTCTACTAGCATTAACTTTTGTTCATGGCTATTGGTCGATCATGTTTATTAGCTTTATTGTTTTTATTGGCTTTGATATGATTCGTCCAGCCATTACAAATTATTTCTCGAATATAGCAGGTAATAGACAAGGTTTCGCAGGTGGATTAAATTCTACGTTTACTAGTATGGGGAATTTTATCGGTCCATTAGTTGCAGGTACATTATATGATATTAATTTTGAATTTCCATTATACATGTCGATATTCGTTATGGTTTTAGGTATGTTCGTCATCTTTATAGAGAGTCAGCTAAGATCACGCGTCAGAAAAACATAATTCAACGTAAGAAAGAACGAATAGATTATAATGTGAATGATATGTCCAGATCCTATATATGTTATAGGTGTTAGTGATATTTTTTGAAATAAATTTTGTTTTTAATAAAAGCGGGACAACAAAAGCTGATCACAGTCAATAGCTTTCGTTGCCCCGCTTTTTTACATAGGAATTTAATTGTATCAGCGGTGATATTTATATTATTTGTGTCGAATAAAGTGGTGAATATGACACTTGTATTAAATAAGATAGGCTTTACGTAATAAACATGTAATAAAGGTTACGATTCTTTTAAATTGTGTTCTATATAAGTTTTTCGTCAATAATCTGTGATAACATGATAGGAAATGTAATAATTGTAAGTAAGGGGATAAACTTGAAAAATTTAATTTTAACTATCATGGCTTTCCTTCTCGCTTGCTGTTTAGCTTTTCTTCTTTTTATAGCTACAAATCAACAAGCCTTAGCCAAAGTTCATGAAACCATTTCTAGTTTTTCTGTTGTGGATGAAATTGCAGAAGCTAAAGATGTAACTAAAGAAAAAAGTGAGAATCCGATAAAAGCAGCAACGAAAGAAGAAACAAATAAAGAACCATATAACGCTGAAAACTATAAACCGATTGCCAAATTGACAACACATGATTTAAAAGATGACGAAATTGGAAAAGCAAATTTACCTCCATTTTCCAATGCATTAAAAAAAGCACAAACAGTAGTGGATAAAGATAATAATGATTCAAACGCCTATAATGATTATGGTATAGATACAACATGCCAGGGCGCTCATTATTACATCTTTACATTTGAAAATAAAAGTAAGCCAAATACGTACTATCGCGTAACTGTAGATGAAGATAATAAAGCAAATGTTTTTGATAAATCTTATCAAATCAAACAGCAAAATGATAAACCTAATATCTCTCCTCAAGAATCTGAGGTTATAGCGCAAAAATATGCTATTGATGAACTAGGTCAAAATGCAGTATTAAAAGATGTAAAAGAATCGAAAGATGGAATGTTTTATACTTTCCATGAATATAAGAAGGAAAAAGACTATAAAGTTGTTGTGAATAAAACGGGAGATGTCATTCGCCAACCAGCACTTGATTAATCCTTAAAAGGTAGCCACACAAACGTTAACCCGTGACGTTTATGTGGCTCTTTTTTTACAAATGAAAAAAGTATTAAGTGAAACGTTTCAATGTTATGATAATATTAACGATTAAAATGAATAATGAAGCGTAGATTATATTCAATCAGTATATAAATTTTGTTTGAGAAAAGGATGAGCGTTTTGAGGAAAATAAAGAAAGCAATCATACCAGCTGCTGGTTTGGGTACGAGGTTTTTGCCGGCTACGAAAGCTATGCCGAAAGAAATGTTGCCAATCTTAGATAAACCGACAATTCAATATATCGTTGAAGAAGCGGCTCGTGCGGGTATTGAAGATATTATTATCGTAACAGGTAAACATAAAAGGGCTATCGAAGATCATTTTGATAATCAAAAAGAATTGGAAATGATTTTAGAAGAAAAAGATAAGCAAGCGTTACTTGAAAAAGTAAAATACTCTACAGAGCTTGCTAATATATTTTATGTTAGACAAAAAGAGCAAAAAGGATTAGGACATGCAATTTATTCCGCACGTCAATTTATAGGCAATGAACCTTTTGCAGTATTATTAGGTGATGATATAGTCGAATCTGACACGCCAGCGATTAAACAATTGATGAATGCATACGAAGAAACTGGGAAATCAGTGATTGGTGTCCAAGAAGTTGAAGAAAACTTAACGCATAGATATGGCATTATCGATCCTATGAAAAAGTCAGGTAGAAAATATGAAGTGGCGAAATTTGTTGAGAAGCCAAAACAAGGTACAGCGCCTTCTAATTTAGCCATCATGGGACGTTATGTATTGACTGCAGATATCTTCGATTACTTAGCGACGCAAGGTAAAGGCGCAGGTGGTGAAATCCAACTTACAGATGCAATTGAACGTTTAAACACTGACGATCAAGTTTATGCTTATGATTTTGAAGGTGAACGTTACGATGTTGGTGAAAAATTAGGATTTGTGAAAACTACGATTGAGTATGCTTTGAAAGATGAATCAATGCGTGATGAATTAGTAGATTTTATTAAACGTTTGAAAATAGATTAAATCCTTGCGCTAAAATCATTCAAACATCATAGATAAGGATAAAATCCGAGCATTTGTGCTGTAATATGTATCGACTGAAAGCGTTGATATACTATGAGGTGATGAAATGAAACAAAAGAAAACAAACGCGATGCGAATATTAGACAGACAAGCTATAGCTTATAGCGTGAATACATATGATATTAGTACACAACATATGGATGGGGAACATGTAGCACAAAAAGTAGGTGTTGACCCAGATCATGTATATAAAACACTTGTATTAGAAAATGCAGCGCATGAGTACTTCGTATTTATTATACCAGTAAATAAAACATTAGATATGAAAGCAGCAGCCCAGTCAGTGGCAGAAAAAAAGTTAAGCTTAATGCCGCTTGATCATTTAAAAAAAGTTACTGGTTATATTAGAGGTGGTTGTTCTCCAATAGGAATGAAGCGTCAGTATCCAACAGTAATTGAGCAAAATGCTGAAGCATTAGATTCAATATATATATAAGTGGTGGAGACCGAGGTGTTCAAATTAATATACATGTAAAAGATTTAATTGCAATAACGCAAGCACAGGTAATGCATATCACACAAGAGACAATGTAACAGGGATATAACATTGTGATTGAATAGATTTAATATACAAGTTAAAGTGTACTAGCCAGAAATTAGCTTTTTCTACTATAAAAGGTATGAATGTTAAAGCGTTTATTAACGGTGTATGTTAAGTCACTTTATAACCTCTATTTATAAGGTACTTCTTTAATTTACTTTAGCTGTATTTATTAAATGATACGTAACACATTATTTTAAAAAAGTATTTAGGTGTAAAATTACATATGGATGCGATGTAGTTTCAAGAGGCTCTTGAGGGAACAGGACAAACTGAACTACAGGCTAAATCGGTCTTTTAAGAAAGTGAGTCAACAATACGAAGTATTGAATATAAAAAATAGCACTCAGATGAATTGAATAAATTCATCTGAGTGCTATTTTTCTGTGGTTTATGTTCCAAGACCATGTTAAAAATGATGTTTATATTTGAGAGGGGTTTAGGTACAAATCTTTCTTTTATTAAATTTAATGTATACAAAATTAAAGCAGGAACATATATTAAGAACAAAATATAACGTAAATATGAAATTTCCAACTAATAATTGACTGTTTTTGATTGTTTTTGACAAAAAATGATTGAAAAAAGAAAGCGGAAACATTATAATGACAATGAGCTGAGGTGAATGTATGATAACGGAAAAGCGCCACGAGTTAATTTTGACTGAATTGTCAAAAAAAGATTTTTTAACATTACAAGAATTAATCGATCGAACTGGCTGTAGTGCCTCGACAATTCGCCGTGATTTATCAAAGCTACAAAATTTTGGGAAATTAAAAAGATTGCATGGAGGCGCGACACTCAATCAATCATCAGTGTTAGAGCCTAATCTGGCAGATAAACGAGGTACTAATTTAAAAGAAAAACAAGAAATTGGCAGAATCGCTGCGGGTCAAATTGAAGACTGCGACTGTGTGTTTTTGGACGCAGGATCTACTACACTCGAAATGATTCCTTTTATTAACGCAAGTGACATAATCGTAGTGACAAATGGTCTAACGCATGTTGAGGAGCTCCTTAAATATGGGATTAGAACTTTGATAATTGGTGGGGAAGTTAAATCCACTACATTTGCTACAGTCGGTGCGAGCGCATTAGAAACATTGAAGCGTTATCGCTTTGACAAAGTATTTTTGGGAATGAATGGTATCGATTTAAAATATGGTTTAACAACACCTGATGAACAAGAAGCCATCATTAAGCATCATGCCATGGAATTAGGAACACAAGTTTATGTATTAATCGACCATGCTAAATATGAAAAAGTTTATTTTGCTCATGTCCCGTTAGAAGCTAATGTATCACTTATTACATCTAACAAGGCAATGACAAATAAATATTTTAGATTATTTGCTGAGAAATATAACTTTATTGGAGGAACATTATGATTTATACAGTTACATTTAATCCTTCTATTGACTACATTATGTTTGCAAGTGATTTTGAACTTAATGGGTTAAATCGTGCTACAGAAACATATAAATTTGCTGGTGGCAAAGGTATTAATGTTTCCAGAGTATTAAAGACGTTAGGCGTACAATCTACTGCACTTGGTTTTGCAGGAGGCTTTCCAGGACAATTTATTGCAGACACCTTAACAAAAGCAAATATTATCACTGATTTTGTCCAAGTAGATGAGGACACGAGAATTAACGTTAAATTAAAAACGGGTGAAGAAACTGAAATTAATGCACCAGGTCCAGAAATTTCGAATATGCAGTTTGAAACGTTATTATCGCAAATCAAAGAGACAACCGAGAAAGATACAGTGATTGTTGCTGGTAGTATTCCTAAAAGTGTGCCTAATGATGCATATGAACAAATAGGTAAGATTACAAAAGCAACAGGCGCACAACTAGTCGTAGACGCTGAAAAGGATTTAGTTGAATCTGTATTAAAATATAATCCGTTATTTATTAAACCTAATAAAGATGAATTAGAAGTAATGTTTAATACTACAATTGATTCTGATCAAAAAGTAATTCAATTTGCACGTGAAATTTTAGCAAAAGGTGCTAAATCTGTAATTATCTCATTGGGAGGAGAAGGAGCCGTATATGTCGATGAACAATACAGTTATAAAGCAAGTGTACCAAATGGTCATGTTGTAAATACTGTTGGCTCTGGAGATAGTACGGTAGCAGGCATGGTTGCAGGTTTAGAAGCTGGTCTGACAATTGAAGAAGCATTTAAACAAGCTGTGTCAGCAGGTACTGCTACAGCATTTAATGATGATTTAGCTACGAAAACTGCAATTGAAGACATTAAAACACAAGTTGTGATTACGACACTAGACGGGAGTGAATAATATGAGAATTACCGAATTATTAACAAAAGATACAATTGCAATGGACCTTTCTTCAACAGAAAAGAATGGTGTCATTGACGAACTAGTTAATCAATTAGATAAAGCTGGAAAACTAAATGATGTGACTGCTTTTAAAGAAGCAATCCATAATCGTGAATCTCAAAGTACAACAGGTATTGGTGAAGGTATAGCGATACCTCATGCTAAGGTTTCAGCAGTTACTACACCAGCAATTGCATTTGGGAAATCAAAAGCAGGTGTAGATTATCAAAGTTTAGATATGCAACCAGCACAATTATTCTTTATGATTGCTGCACCGGAAGGCGGAGCACAAACACATTTAGATGCATTAGCTAAATTGTCAGGTATTCTGATGGACGAAAAAGTTCGTGAATCATTACTTCATGCCAATTCACCTGAAGAAGTATTACAAATTATAGATGAAGCTGATGATGAAGCAACTGAAGAAGAAGCATCTGAAGAGGCGGCTCAAGGTATTGCCACAGATAATGAGAATTCAAGTGAACCATACGTTTTAGCAGTAACAGCATGTCCAACAGGTATTGCGCATACTTATATGGCACGTGACGCTTTGAAAAAACAAGCTGAGAAAATGAATGTTAAGATTAAAGTTGAAACAAATGGCTCAGGCGGCATAAAAAATCACCTTACAGATGAAGATATTCAACGTGCTGCAGGTGTTATTGTAGCCGCTGACGTACATGTTGAGACAGATCGTTTTGAAGGTAAAAACGTTGTAGAAGTACCGGTTGCAGATGGTATAAAACGACCAGAAGAATTAATTAACTTGGCGCAAGATACATCTCGTAAGCCATTTGTAGCGCGTAGTGGCAATAAGGCGAGTGGTCAATCAACAAGCAATGAAAAACAAGGTGTTGGTAAAACGATATACAAACATTTAATGAATGGTGTATCTAATATGTTACCGCTTGTTATTGCTGGTGGTATTTTGATGGCAATTGCGTTCTTATTTGGTGCTAATTCTTTTGATCCAAAAAGTTCAGAATATAATGCTTTTGCTGAACAATTATGGAATATAGGTAATAAGAGTGCATTCATGCTAATTATTCCGATACTTGCTGGTTACATTGCGCGCAGTATTGCAGATAAACCAGGATTTGCAGCAGGTCTTGTCGGTGGTGTCCTAGCAAGCACAGGCGATTCAGGATTTATTGGTGGCATTCTTGCAGGTTTCTTAGCAGGTTACTTAACATTAGGTATTAAAAAATTATGTTCAGGTATGCCTCAATCATTAGAAGGTTTAAAACCAACACTTATTTTCCCAGTACTTTCAGTTACAATCACAGGATTATTAATGATTTATGTCATTAATCCACCAGCATCATGGCTGAATAATACATTATTGAACGGATTAGAAAGTTTATCAGGTACAAACATCATGTTACTTGGTTTAGTTGTTGGTGCAATGATGGCCATTGACATGGGTGGTCCATTTAATAAGGCTGCTTATGTATTCTCTGTAGCAGCGTTGACAAGTGGTAATGCTGCTCCGATTACGGCAGCAATGATTGGTGGTATGGTTCCTCCAATTGCTATTGCAACAGCAATGGTTCTCTTCCGTAAGAAATTTACAAAAGAACAAAAAGGTTCTGTACTACCGAACTATATCATGGGCTTATCATTTATAACGGAAGGTGCTATTCCATTTGCAGCTGCTGACCCAATTCGAGTTATACCTTCAATGATGGTTGGATCTGGTGTGGCTGGTGCTATTGCGTTAGGACTTGGTTCTGCAATTCAAGCACCACATGGTGGTATTATCGTTATATTAGGTACAGACTTTGGTCACGTACTTCAATCATTAATTGCAATTATTATCGGTTCATTAGTTGCAGCAATTATCTACGGTTTATTAAAACCTAAGTTAACACAAGACGAAATTCATACTTCTGAAGCTATGAATGATTAAAATATACGTTTGATAGCAATTAAGAAAAGCCAGAAAATACTCATTTAATTGAGTTCATTTTCTGGCTTTTTATATGATATGACTAGAAGTGAAAAGTTTTGAATATAATTAAGTGATTGAATTTGGTAAAATATTAATAAAGTTGCAAAGAAATTAATGAGATTAAATTAACGTAAAGAAGGTAGAAAAATGAGTGAATATGTTATTGCAAATGGACGCATTTATACTGAAAACGAAACGATAGAACAAGGCTACATTTTGGTTGAAGATGGCAAAATTATACAAATTACTGAAGGTGAATATCAAGGAGACTTAACAACCATAGATGTAAAAGGGCAACATGTGTTACCTGGTTTTATTGATATACATATGCATGGTGGCTATGGCGAAGACGCTATGGACGCTTCATTTGAAGGTTTAAAGCATTTATCAGAATCATTATTATCGGAAGGTACAACGAGTTTCTTGGCTACAACAATGACGCAGTCTGATGACAATATTATCAAAGCTTTAAAAAATATTGTGAACTATCAAGCACAACAAGATTCATTAAATGCAGCTAGTATTGTAGGGATACATCTAGAAGGACCATTTATATCTGAGTATAAAGTAGGTGCTCAAAATCCAGCATACGTTCAACGTCCTTCAGTTGAAAAAGTACAACAATTTCAAGAAATTGCTAACAATCAAATAAAAGTAATGACATTTGCACCAGAAGTAGAAGGTGCAGATGAAACCTTATCAACATTACATGATCAAATTAATTTTTCTATTGGTCATACAGTGGCAACATTTGATGAAGTAAACGAAGCGGTAGCACATGGTGCGAAGCATGTGACACATCTTTATAATGCCGGTACAGCATTCGAACATAGAAACCCAGGTTTATCTGGTGCTGCTTGGGTAAACGATGAGCTTAGTACAGAATCAATCGTTGATGGCATTCATTCACATCCCGCGTCAATAAAAATAGCCTATAAACAAAAAGGGAATAAACGTTTCTTTTTGATTACTGATGCTATGAGGGCAAAAGGTATGCCAGATGGTGAATATGATTTAGGTGGACAGAATGTTATAGTTAAAGGTTCAGAAGCAAGACTGACGTCTGGTGCGCTTGCAGGTAGTATCTTGAAAATGAATGAAGGCTTAAAGAACTTAATTGAATTTACAGGAGCGTCATTAGATGACTTGTGGCGTGTAACGAGTTTAAACCAAGCAATTGCATTGAAGATTGAAGGTGACAAAGGAAGTATAGCTATAGGGAAAGACGCAGATATTGTAGTTGTCGATGATGATATTCAAGTTTTAACAACTATTAAATCAGGTAAAGTGCACAACTTTAACTCATAATTGCTGTGGCTAAAAAATTTTTAAAAATTGACTTTAACATAGATTTACGTTTCAATAATGAATTAGAATAACGAAATTATTGATTGCAAAAATTACAAGAAATGTTCATTTTGTGATAAGATAAAAGAAATGCGTATTTTTAGGGAGGTGTCACAATGGGAAGGATGTAGTAAGTCAAAATGTAATCATTAATAATATAAATACTTATGTTCGGTCACCTATTGTGACACGATATTTTGGAGGTGAATCCCTAGAAATAGGGAACTAATTGGAAACTGTGACCATAATGAATTTAGTAATATTTTTTCTTTTAATAGCATTAACAACGGTATTCGTAGGCTCGGAATTCGCTTTGGTAAAAGTCCGCAGTTCTAGAATTGATCAACTTGCATCGGAAGGTAATGGTAGCGCACGTGTAGTTAAAAAAATGATTAAAAATCTGGACTATTATTTATCTGCATGTCAACTCGGTATTACCGTAACATCTTTAGGATTAGGTTGGTTAGGTGAACCGACTTTTAATAAACTATTGCACCCGTTATTCGAAGCGCTCCATTTGCCAGATCCGTTAACGACAACAATATCATTTATTGTTTCATTTATTATTGTAACCTATTTACATGTAGTGCTCGGTGAATTAGCACCTAAAACGCTAGCAATACAACATACTGAAAAATTAGCACTGTTCTATTCAAGACCATTATTTTATTTTGGTGTTATTATGAAACCTTTGATTTGGTTAATGAATGGTTCAGCGAGAATGATTATTCGTATGTTTGGCGTTGATCCTGATGCTAATAATGACGCAATGTCAGAAGAAGAAATAAAAATAATAATCAACAATAGCTATAATGGTGGAGAGATTAATCAGACTGAATTAGCTTATATGCAAAATATCTTTTCATTTGATGAAAGACAAGCTAAAGATATTATGGTGCCGCGTACGCAAATGATAACGATGAATGAACCATTTAACGTGGATGAATTGTTAGATACAATCAAAAAACATCAATTTACGCGTTATCCTATTACAGCTGATGGCGATAAAGACCATGTAAAAGGTTTTATTAATGTGAAAGAGTTTTTAACTGAATATGCTTCAGGTAAACAAATGAAAGTTAGTAATTATGTACATGACTTACCTATGATTTCAGAAACAACACGTATTAGTGACGCACTAGTCCGTATGCAAAGAGAACATGTCCATATTTCTCTTATCATAGATGAATATGGTGGTACAGCTGGTATCTTAACAATGGAAGATATCTTAGAAGAAATTGTTGGTGAAATTCGAGATGAATTCGATGATGATGAAGTCAATGATATTGTGAAAATAACTGACAGTAGATATCAAATCAATGGTCGTGTATTATTAGACGATCTTCAAGATCAACTAGATATTGAATTTGAAGATTCAGAGGACATTGATACAATTGGTGGTTGGTTACAGGCACACAATACGAATTTACAACAGAATGATTATGTTGATACAGAATATGATAGATGGGTTATTTCTGAAATTGATAACCATCAAATCATTACTGTTATTTTAGAATTAGAATATCATAAAAATAGACCAACACTAGAAGAAGAAGTCGAGGAAGAAGAAAACAATTAAAATACACTTGTTAATATAGAAGCATCATATTAATGATGAAGCGGGAGAGAAATCAATTTTTGATAAAATGATTTCTCTCCTGTTTTTTGTATTGATAATAAAGTTAAAAAAGATTCGTCGAAGACGTTTTGGTTAATTTTGAGGTTTCATATTTCAATAGACTTTTCTTAATAGGAGAACTCAATATACAGCAAGTAATCAAGTTCAAAAGCCTTACATGTTGTACACTGTTAAAGATAAAAGTGATAGATAGTATATTTTTATATCTATGCGTATTAAAATAAAGATATTACTTATACAAATAAAGTAATCGGAAAGGGGATTAACAATGATAGAAGACGTATATTATTTGAATAATGGATACCCAATGCCTAAAGTTGGTTTAGGTGTTTATAAAATTACAGAAGAAGAGATGGATCAAGCTGTGACAGCAGCGTTAGAAGCTGGGTACCGTGCATTTGATACAGCTTATTTCTATAAAAATGAAATTGCATTAGGTAATGCATTGAAAAAATCAGACGTACCTAGAGAAGATCTATTTATTACATCTAAATTATGGAATGACTATCAAGGGTATGATCAAACGATTGAATTCTTTACCAAATCAATTGAAAACCTTGGTACTGATTACTTAGATTTATTCTTAATACATTGGCCATGTGAAGCGGATGGGTTGTTTATTGAGAGTTATAAAGCAATGGAGAAATTATATGAAGAGGGACGTATCCGTGCCATTGGCGTATGTAACTTTAACCAACATCATTTAGAAGAGCTTATGGAAGCAACTGAAGTTGTACCTGCTGTGAATCAGATAGAAGTGCACCCTAATTTCAACCAACAAGCATTACAAGAATATTGTGATAACCATGATATTGCAGTTACTGCTTGGATGCCGTTAATGCGAAATAGAGGGTTGCTTGAATATGATGTCATTACAAAATTAGCTGAACGTTATAATAAAACACCAGCTCAAATTGTACTACGTTGGCATCTAGCGCATAATAGACTAGTGATTCCAAAGTCTAAGACGCCTGAACGTATTAAAGAAAATTATGATATCTTTGATTTTAATTTAGAACTTACTGATATTGCTGAAATTGATAGCTTAAATAAAGATGAGCGACAAGGCAATGATCCTGATAAGGTTCGTATAGGCACATTAAAATAATTTTGAAAGAGACTATGTATTCAATTCATTTCTGAATACATAGTCTCTTCTTTATTGTGTTGATGGTTTTTATTTTCAAATAATGGAAATAATTGATAGACTTAAAGTAACAATTTATAACTTTTATAAGTTTATATTTCAGTCAATATTAGCATTTTGATTAAAAATTCAATGGATGAATGATTTTTTTATTTTTTAAAAATCATCTTGAAATTAATTCATTTTTAAAAATCTTCGCTTAAAAGTTAAGTTTTAATATCTAGTATTAAGGCTATATAAAGATTATGTAAATCTAAATGATTTATATAGCATAATGATGGTGGGAATTGATAAAGTAAAAATTGAAGTAATTGAAATGAAGGTGTTTATATATGCAAATAAGAGTTATAGTACCTTGTTATAATGAAGGTGAAGTAATAGTAAAGACGTATGAACGATTGACTGAAATATTATCGAAAGATAGTCAGAATCATCATTATGACTATGATTTATTATTTGTAGATGACGGAAGTAAAGATAAGACCATTAATTATATTCAAGAGATGGCCACGAAAGATGAACATGTTAAATTTATTTCCTTTAGCCGTAATTTTGGTAAAGAATCAGCAATGATTGCTGGATATCAACATAGTGAAAATTGTGACGGCGTCATTATGATTGATGCAGATTTGCAACATCCACCTGAATTAATACCTCAAATGATAGAAGGGTATATGGATGGTTACGACCAAGTTATAGCCAAAAGAGATAGAACGGGTGAAAAGCAATCTAGAAAAATGATGACAAAAATTTATTATAAATTAATAAATCATTTTGTAGAAGATATTAAATTAGAAGATGGCGTTGGAGATTTTAGATTGTTAAGCCAACGTGCAGTACAATCTTTGACCCAATTAGATGAATATAATAGATTTTCTAAAGGACTGTACGAATGGATAGGCTATAATACCAAAGTCTTTACCTATGAAAATGTTGAGCGTGAAGATGGAGAATCTAAATGGTCATTTAGTAAATTATTAAATTATGGCATTGACGGTCTGATTTCATTCAACAATAAACCCTTACGTGCAATGATTTATCTTGGTCTAATTGTATTCTTTATTAGTTTGTTATATATCGGTTATATCTCTGTAGGTATTATGATCAGAGGTGTTGAAACACCTGGTTATTTCTCTACAATTGCTGCCATATTATTGCTTGGCGGTATCCAACTCATTTCAATAGGGATTGTCGGTGAATATATCGGCCGTATATATTACGAAGTAAAACAACGACCAAAATATATTGTACAGGCTTCTAATTTCAAATGTGCTCATGAAACAAATCATCAAAATATCACCCAAGATATCAATGATGATGTAGGAAGCAGTGAGCGTAGAAAGTCTTCAAAAACACAAGATACAAAGAAAAAAGAACTCATTAAAAATAGATGAATTTTAATGGTCCTTGATTAAAATACTATGAATTTATAAAAGACAAAGTAATAAGTAAGCGTCCGAGACAATTGTTATGTCTCGGACGCTTTTGCCTCGGCAGCCACAAAATATCGAGTAGATTTTTGTGAGCCAGCCCATATTAATTTTAGTAAATCATTATAATTCATTATGGTTGATTATTTTTTACGTAATTTACCGAAAATGAATGAAACGACTGCAACTAAAATGATTGTACCGATTAATGCTGGGAAAATTGCAATGCCACCTAAGTGCCAACCCCAGTCACCAAAAATCCATGAACCTAATGCTGCACCTACGATACCAGCAATAATATTACCTAAAATCCCACCTGGGATATCTTTACCAACGATGCCACCAGCTATCCAGCCGATTAAGCCACCGACAATTAACATAAGTATAAAGCCAAACATAATTTAACCTCCTTTAAGAAATCATTTAACTGTTTATTTATACCACAAAATATAATATGTTAATCATTTATGTGAAAAAAATATATTCTGCCATAATAAGAAAAATACAAATAGCAAATGAACTATAATAAAGGCATACCAGTAAGGTGTTAATAGCATCATTATCGTAAAAGCACCAATCATACATATTTGACCTATTAGAATTGGGTGCTTGATACGTTGTAATAGCTTAAGTTGCTCTTTTTCATTTGGCTGAAAAGTACTATAGAAAAGTAAGATTGCGCCAATTAGGAAAATAGCAGGGGCTAAGTATGGAATAGACATATAATACGAGTCATGGCTAGTGCTATATGTAAGGATTAATGATGTACTCATGATAATTGTTAAAATAACTGCAATGAATTTTTGATCTGTAATTTTATAAGCAGTTATCTTACGATTTAAATAAAGTTGTAATAAAGTCCAAATAAATAATTGTGTAATTGTATAAAAGGCGATGTAATCATATTCACCGACTAAAAATAAATTAATAATACCGTTGAGTGTTATTGCAATCAGTATAGAGCTAAACTTTAGTTGTTTGAAATTCTGACGATATAAATCAATGCCGAGCACAATTAATACCGTAGCTATATTTATAATTATATTAATTAGCATGATGCTCTCCTAACCTAGATACTTCACTGCAACATTATATCAATTAAGTGAAAGTTAATCATTTAATTACATAATTTCTTCAAAGTATCATCATTCAAATGTGATCAAAAATGATGTTAAATGCATAATAAAAATAATTTTACAGTGATGACCAACTATATATTTTTGCATCACTAAAAAGCGATTCGTTATATAGACAAAGAGCATTATACAACGGATCGCATAGATTACACAATTTAAACACCTTTTTTGTTACTCCAAAGCAATGTGTGTAATTGAGGTAGAACATATACATTGTTCATATCGCTACTGACCATTACGCGGTCTACTAGCGTTTCATATAGCGTTAATAACTTTTTAGTGTGTGATTCTACGTATTCACCATCTAAGTAAGGGTTACCTACTTGTAAGTAAAAAGGGATAGTAGGGTATCTGTGATGGATCTTTTTAGCAAATTCATAATCTTCGTCATCGAAAATAACAACTTTTAGATTTAGTGATTCTGGTACACATTGTTCAATGACTTCGTCTAATATAGGTAAGTTTGGTTTCATTTTTGAACTTGGTGGTTTGGGGCTGATCGTTAAGTCATCTATTTGAGTCATCCACGGTTGAAACTTACTACCTTGTGTTTCTAAAGCACTTTGTATGTGTTTTTCATCAAACAAATCAACTAATTGTTGGATACCTTTGATTAAGGCAGGATTACCGCCAGAAATTGTCACGTGGTTAAAAGAGTCTCCAGCAATGTCGTATAAAGCATCATAAATTTCTTCAGCAGTCATCATACGAATATCTTCTTTAGCACTACCGTCCCAAGTAAAACTAGAATCACACCAACTACAACGGTAATCACAGCCGGCAGTTCGAACAAACATAGTCTTGCGGCCTATGACACGACCTTCACCTTGAATGGTTGGACCGAATATTTCTAGTACAGGTATTTTACTCATGATTACGTTGCTCCTTTGGTCTATATACGACATAGCTTGTCGGCGTTTCTCTTACGTAGACTTGTACACATTTAGGTTGATTATTGCGTTGGTTTAAAGATCTTTGAACCATTTCATATATAGTTTGAGCTACAATTTCAGTAGAAGGGCTTTTTCCTTCGAATTGTGGTAAATCATTAAGTAAATGGTGATCAAATTGGCCGTGAACTAATTGCTTTAGCTCGCTAAAATTCACTAAAAAACCATTGTGATCTAATGAATCGCCAACAATTGTTAAATTTACAAAATAAGTATGACCATGTGTGCGCATGCATTTGCCTGCATCGTCACTTGGTATATAATGCGCTGCAGAAAAATTAAAGTCTTTGTTTAGTTCGAAAGTATATGGATGTTGTACGCTAGGATAATTTTGTTGGAACATAATTAATTCTCTCCTTTTTCAGCTAAATACGTATTTAAACCGTGCGCTCTTAATTCGCAAGCAGGGCATTCTCCACAGCCTTCACCAACGATGCCGTTATAGCAAGTAAGCGTGTTGTAACGAATGTAGTCTAGTGCTCCGAGTTCATCACTTAATGCCCAGGTTGCTTTTTTATCTAACCACATTAAAGGCGTATGAATTACAAAATCTTTATCCATGGAAAGTGATAACGTTACATTCATTGATTTAATAAAACTATCTCTACAATCAGGGTACCCTGAAAAGTCTGTCTCGCATACACCGGTAATGATATTTTTTGTGTTTGTTTGGTATGCTAAGGCACCAGCAAAAGATAAAAACAGTAAATTTCTTGCAGGAACAAATGTATTAGGTATACCATCTTCTCCTACTTTAATATCCATATCATGTTGTGTAAGTGCATTAGGTGTTAGTTGTGAAAGTAAAGACATATCCAAGATGTGGTGCTTAACGTGTTGTTCTTCTGCAATTCGTTTTGCTACTTCAATTTCTGTATCGTGTCTTTGGCCATATGCAAATGTAACTAGTTCTACACTTTCAAAATATTTTTTAGCCCAAAATAAACAAGTCGTACTATCTTGTCCGCCACTAAATACTACGATAGCCTTGTTATTATCTAAAGATTGTTGCGTCATATTGCTTGCACTCCTTCATATTGTCAAACTAGCTGTTATAACTCATGCTATGACGGCATAAAAAAACGTCCATCTCTATAAAAAAGACAGACGAAAATCATGTGTCTAGTTTTTTATAGAGGGTATCAGCTAGGAACCTCTTTGTATTCATTTATAACGTGATTTAGAATAATATATTTAAACTGTAAAATCAAGTTAATATTTGTGATAATAAGTATAACAGAATAACGAAGATATTTAAAAAGAGGCGACGAAATGATACTAATTATAGATAATAAAGATTCGTTCACTTATAACATCGTAGATTATATTAAGCAAAGTTATCGAGGGCAAGTTGAGGTTATTGATGTAGAAACGGTGACAAATGAACGAATTCATTTACATCAACCCGATGCAATTGTAATTTCACCGGGGCCAGGTTCTCCTGAGGACTATCCAATATTAAATGAAGTAATTCAAACATTTTCAACAGAGGGGCCTATATTAGGCGTTTGTTTAGGGTTTCAACAAATTGTGACTTATTTCGGTGGAAATATAGTAAAAAGTGATAAACCTATTCATGGTCATACAACACGCATAAAACATAATGGCATAGGTATCTTTGATGGTTTGCCAGAATCATTCGATGTGATGCGTTATCACTCTTTAAAAGCGGAGCAATCATCCTTTCCAGAAACATTAACTGTGACAGCTACGAATTATCAAGACATTATAATGGCTGTGGAACATAAATTTTTACCTATTTATGGAGTACAATACCATCCAGAATCCATATTAAGTGAATATGGTCTTAAACAGATTCGAATATTTATAGATATAGTGGAGGCCTACCATGCAAATACACTTTAATTATCGTTACATAACTGATGAAACGACGCATGAGACGTATCGTTATTTATTCACGCAATGTATTGCTAAAAAAATGGCATATACAATAGAAGAAGTCGGTGATATCGTGTGCTTTGCAGAAAGTTATCAAAATGATGGCTACTATGTAGCCTTATATTTACCTTATGAAGCGGCAACTTACTTCAATAAAGACATGGCAACAGTGCCGACTGAAGAAAATTATGTATACGCGGCAGCATATGTTTTTGAAAATACATCAGAAACTGAAAATGACCTTGAGGATACGATATATCAACAACAATGTAGCTTCCAATTCCAATTAAATAGAGCTGAACTTATCAAACATATTCGGACGATACAATCAGCTATTGTGGAGGGAAACACTTATCAAGTAAATTATACAACGAGATTAGTAGATTCAATTCATCATTCTATAGCAACATTATACTATCATCTATTAAATGATAATCACGGCTTTTATTCAGCGCTTATTGAAACTGATGAGTTACAGGTTGCTTCATTATCACCAGAATTATTCTTCCAACGAGGACCATTTAAAGCAGCTGAAGATATATTGTTAAGTAAACCCATGAAAGGTACGATGCCAAGAGGTAGTAATGAAACAGAAGATAGGAATAATCTAAACACTTTAAGTCACTCAAGCAAAGATAGGGCAGAAAATGTAATGATTGTAGATTTACTACGTAATGACATGAGTCGAATTGCAGAAACTGGCAGTGTTCATGTATATAAACCGTTTCACATCGAACCATATCCAACAGTATTTCAAATGACATCAATGATTACCGCCACTTTACGTAAAGATACAAGTTTAAATCAGATACTAAGTGCATTATTCCCTTGTGGTTCAATTACAGGTGCCCCAAAACTTAATACGATGAACTATATAAAAGCATTAGAACAAACACCACGAAATATTTACTGCGGTGCGATTGGCTTATTACTTCCAGATGGTAAATCAATATTTAATGTGCCGATTCGAACAATACAATACTTAAATAACCAAGCCATTTATGGAGTCGGTGCAGGTATTACAATTGACTCTATACCTGAGCAGGAAGTTCAAGAATTTATAGACAAAACAAAGATATTGGAGGGATTATAATGCAACTTTTTGAAACGATGAAATTAGAGTCAGGTTTGTTCCCAAGAATTTCTTATCATAAAAAAAGAATAAAAAACGCTTCTGAACAATTAGGGTTTTTGTTTGATGAGTCGACTTGGTCAGAGCTTACAACATCAATTAGTGAACAATATGCAACGGGTGTTTATCGCATAAAAATTTTGTTGAATAAAGATGGAACAATGCATTACGTTGCAGCCCCTTTACCAGAAAAGTCAACATTTACAGCAAAGCTGATACCCTTAACGGCTGATGTGAATAAACAAGTCGTAGTTCACAAGACGACACAAAGAGCACATTTAGAGCATAATCATCAAACTGATCTTGTTCTATTATATAATGAAGAAGGTAAAATATTAGAATTTGATATAGGGAATATAATGATAAGAGAAGGCGGCCATTACTACACACCATTTTATAATGAAGATTTTTTACGTGGCTGTATGCGTCAAGAATTATTAGATAAAGGTGAGTTAATAGAAAAAGATTATGATATAAATGAATTAAAAGATAAAATAAACAGTAATATGATACAGATTTTTCTAATAAATAGTTTGCGAGAGGTTGCCGAGGTAGAAATTTATCTATAGAATATAGAAAGTATAAACATGGCGTCATTGATAGCGCATACGCAATTTAAAATAATCAAATTTTATAAACAGAATAGTAAAGACAAAATTTATAAACAGTGAGTGAGGCAAAATGATGATCTTGGTTTGGGCATTTACAATTATTATAATTTCTGTGCTTACCAAATGGGGCGTAAATCAATTGTTGAAACGGCAATGTGTTTATTTAACACGTTTCGTCATTACAGTATCCTGCATATTTCAATTTATATTTGTCTATTTCCTAGTAAAAGAACTCGTATATTATTTGATACAAGCATTTGATGTATTTTATCGTTAGTAACAATTTATGAGGTGAAACTATGAAGATATATAGTCAAGGAGACCAAGCAATAGTGGTTTCTATAGAAAAAGAAGTCTCTAAAGATTTGACTGAAGATCTGTTAGCTTTGAAAAAATATTTATCAGACAAACAGTATCCTTTTATAACAGAAATTGTACCTACAGAATCAGACATGATGATTTGTTATGATGCAAGGGACATGATTAAACATCATCATATTCAATCTCCATTTTTATATATGAAAGCATTAATGCAAACGGTACAAATGGAAATTAAGCATGAAGAAGAAATAGTTGAACCTATTGAAATTCCAGTCGTGTATGGTGGGAAATATGGCCCTGATTTAGACGTTTTACTAACTTATTATAAAATGGATTTCGAAAAATTTGTGAAATTACATACGGAACAAAATTATTTTGTGTCGATGATGGGCTATACACCAGGATTTCCTTATTTAACCGGCATGAATAAGCGTTTATTTGTAAATCATACAGGTGGGAAAAAGACATTTATTCCTGCGGGTTCTGTAATTATTGAAGGTAAAAAGACAGGAATCACTACAACAGATACACATGGTGATTGGCTAGTGATAGGGTATACACCTATTCGATTGTTTAATCCGGAATTAGAAAATTTCACAAAATTAAAATTAGGAGATAATGTTAAATTTTGTGCGATTCAAGAGGAAGCGCTGGATTTAGGAGGGTTTCAACCATGTCAATCATAATAGAAGGTGAAGGGCTATTTTCAAGTTTTCAAGATTTTGGTCGTAAAGGATATGAACACGATGGTGTTATCCCTGGTGGTGCTTTAGATCCTCTATCTCATGAAATAGCAAATAGACTTGTGGCTAATGATAAGAATGAAGCTACTTTAGAAATGACAAATAGAATGGCGAGTTTTCGTTTTACTGAACCGACGCTTATTGCATTGAGCGGAGGGAGTTTTAAAGCTAAAACTGAACATATGAAAGTGCTCCCCAATAAGTTGTATTTGATGGAAAAAGGTGATGTACTTGTGTTTACAGAAACGAATCGTACATCCAGAGTATACTTGGCAGTAGGCGGTGGATTTGAACTTAATGAATGGTTAGGGTCAACTTCAACGGACTTTAAGTCGAAAATTGGTGGTTTCCATGGTCGTAAACTACAAAAAGGTGACGAAGTTAACATGAAACGAGACTACACTGAGCGTCATCATAAATTATTTGAAAACTTAAAAGAAACACATCAAACAGATTGGGGAATTGATGGTTACGCGTTATCTTTCAATTATATGTCAGATGTTTTTCATGTAATAAAGAATAAAGGAACAGAAGATTTTAAACCTAAAGTATTGAATCGATTTACTTCTGGAGAATATAAAGTGACAAGTAAAGCAAATAGAGTTGGCATGTATCTAGAAGGAGAACCTGTAAAAGCTTTTTACGAAGACATGCCAGAACATCAATCAGTACAAATCGGTACGATACAAGTAAAACGAGATGGCACACCGATTATTTTATTAAATGATCATTATACTTTAGGCAGCTACCCACAAATTGGGACGATTGCAAGTTATCATTTAACAAAACTAGGTCAAAAACATCAAGGAACTAAATTGAAATTTCAATTTATAGATGTGGAAAGCGCGGAGAAGAATTTAATCAAATATACAAACTGGTTGAATCAGTTATTTCACGGCATTGAATATAGAATGCAATTAGAGATGTTGAAATAGCCAGTATATATAAATAATTGAAAGCAGTAACGCCAAATATATGTCTAGGTTTTGGGTTGCTGCTTTTTTCTATTTTCTTCCTTTAAATTTTGGGGTGATTTCAAATATATAAGTGCATAGAAGTTAGAGCGTGTATTAGCTAAATTGCTAATACGACCATAGTCCGATTAATATACTATCCAATAAAGATATAATTAAAAAACATATAAATACTTAATAGTAAGTTAATGACCGTTTAACAAGGCGTTAATAAAGCTTTTGTTTGATACCAAATCACATAAAAAAGTGTCTTTTTACTTGATATTTAGCTATGATTGCTTTATATTTATTAATTGAACTATGTGCGTTTTATTACGAACATATTACAAAATGATAAAAATTGTAAATATAATTTCAACTTATGATTAT
The DNA here is from genome assembly GCF_044794325.1 of Staphylococcus pseudoxylosus. NCBI lineage: Bacteria > Bacillati > Bacillota > Bacilli > Caryophanales > Staphylococcaceae > Staphylococcus > Staphylococcus pseudoxylosus. The sequence continues at coordinate 2,281,426 of NZ_CP085024.1, read as the reverse complement.
GAGTCATAAGGATTGGAATTAATATAGTCAAATATCAATGATTCATAATATAGATATCAAATAAAACTTAAAAATTGCAACATATGCATGCTTGTAACAGTGTACTTTAAATTAATGATTAAAGATGACACTAAAGCATGATTCTAAAACAATTTACCCAAGCCAATAACGACTTTCGTTTATTAGAGATATTAACATCGCTAATAAGTGTTATAAGATAGTAACTTTGCCACTTTTTATAAGGTTAGGTAAGCGTTCTAGCCTATATTAATTTATATCGGGGGATAAGAACATGAGTATACACAAAAAGAAATTAACTCTTTTTGGGTTTTTTATTTTAACGGTGCTAACAGTCACCTTAAAAACATATTTTTCATATTATGTTGATTTTTCTTTAGGCGTTAAAGGGTTAGTTCAAAACCTAATCTTGTTAATGAATCCATACAGTTTAATTGCACTAGTATTGAGTATTTTCTTGTTTTTCAAGGGTAAGAAAGCTTTTTGGTTCATCTTTATTGGTGGCTTTTTATTAACTTTCTTATTATACGCAAACGTTGTATACTTCAGATTCTTTTCTGACTTTTTAACATTCAGCACATTAAACCAGGTTGGGAATGTTGAATCAATGGGTGGAGCGGTAACAGCTTCATTCAAATGGTATGACTTCGTTTACTTTATAGATACTATTGTGTATCTGTTTGTTTTGATTTTTAAACAAAAATGGTTTGATAAGCGTGTATTTAGCAAAAAGTTTGTGCCAGTAGTAATGGCTGCGTCAGTTGCGCTATTCTTCTTAAACTTAGCATTTGCTGAATCAGATCGCCCAGAATTATTAACACGTACATTTGACCATAAATATTTAGTTAAATATTTAGGGCCGTATAATTTCACTGTATATGATGGTGTTAAAACAGTTCAAAATAACCAACAAAAAGCGTTGGCTAATGAAGATGATTTAACTAAGGTATTGAATTATACGAAACAAAAGCAAACCGAACCCAATAAAGAATATTTCGGTGCTGCTAAAAAGAAAAATGTTATTAAAATTCATTTAGAAAGTTTCCAAACTTTCTTAATAAATAAAAAAGTAAATGGTGAAGAAGTTACACCATTCTTAAATAAACTCTCGTCTGGTAATGAAGGATACAGATATTATCCAAACTTCTATCATCAGACAGGACAAGGTAAAACATCGGATTCAGAGTTTACTATGGATAACAGCTTGTTTGGTTTACCACAAGGTTCAGCCTATTCATTAAAAGGCGATAACACTTACCAATCACTACCTGCTATACTAGATCAACAGCAAGGTTATACGTCTAGTGTTATGCATGGTGACTACAAAACATTCTGGAACCGTGACCAAGTTTACAAACACTTTGGCGTAGATAAATTCTACGATGCAACTTATTACGATATGTCTGAAGAGAATCTTGAAAACTTAGGTCTTAAAGATAAAGAGTTCTTTAAAGAATCAGCAGATTATTTAGCAAAAGAAAAAGAACCATTCTATAGTCATTTAATTACGTTAACTAACCACTATCCATTCACTGTGAAACCAGAAGATGCATCAATTGACAAACCAAACACAGGCGATTCAACAGTAGATGGTTATGTACAAACAGCAAGATACCTTGATGAATCATTAGAAGAGTTTGTCAATGAACTGAAGAAAAAAGGTATATATGATGATTCAGTAATAATGATTTATGGTGACCACTATGGTATTTCTGAAAACCATAATAAAGCAATGGAAAAATTATTAGGTGAAGAAATTACACCTGCTAAATTCAACGACTTAAACCGTACAGGTTTCTGGTTGAAAATTCCTGGTAAGGAAGGTACTGTAGATAAAACTTATGCAGGACAAGCTGATGTAATGCCTACATTATTACACTTAATGGGTATCGATACGAAGAACTATTTAATGATGGGTACAGATTTATTATCAAAAGATCACAATGATACAGTACCATTTAGAAATGGTGACTTTGTAACAAAAGATTATAAATATGTTAATGGTAGAATTTATGATAATAAGAATAATGAACCTATGACAGAAAAACCTAAAGACTTTGATAAGCGTAAACAACAATCTGAGAAAGATTTACAAATGAGTGATGATGTCCTCAACGGTGATTTATTGAGATTCTATGATAATCCCGATTTCGATAAAATTAAGCCTTCAGATTATGAATACAAATCAGGGCCAAAAGGACAAGAGAAAAAATAAATAAAAATACCGACGATTCTATTTTAGAGTCGTCGGTATTTTTTATTTATTATAGATACCTACTGGAGATAGTTTGTTCTAATGTGATCATAAAATAAGAGGTGTTGACTATGCTATGCTTTGTATATTGCTTAAAGAGTCAAATTGAGAAACGTTTGACATTTTAAGCGTAAGAAAAAGCCCGGGACATTAATATATGTCTCGGGCTGTTAAATTATGTCGCCTTGTGTAATGTTTAATTTGAAAAATAATAACATCAAATCGTATAGTTTGTCCTTATCCAAGTGCAACATCTAAGATCATCATAATAGTGAAACCTAGCATGAGACTCATTGTTGCAAGGTCAGTATTATTACTAGCTTGAGAATCAGGAATAAGTTCTTCAACAACTACAAATATCATTGCGCCTGCAGCAAAAGCAAGGGCATACGGTAACATTGGAGTAACAATCAATACAGCAGCTGCACCAATTGTAGCAAATATAGGCTCAACAATAGCAGACGCTTGACCATAGTTAAATGCTTTCCATCTAGAAGCGCCAGCTGCTCTTATTGGCATAGACAAGGCTGCTCCTTCAGGAATGTTTTGGATACCAATTCCTATAGCTAAACCAAGGGCTCCTAAAAATGTAGCTTGCCCATTGCCAGCCACGATACCACCGAAGGCAACACCAATAGATAAACCTTCGGGTATATTGTGTAGCGTTATAGCTAAAACGAGTAACGTATTCTTATTGAGTTTTTTGGTACCTACACCTTCTTGATATTGGTTTGTGTCTTGGGTGTTTGGGTGTATGTGTGGGATAACTAAATCTAGTGCACGAATAAATACTCCGCCCAATAGAAAACCGATAGCAGCTGGTAACCATGGTAATGATGTACCTTCGCCATAATTAATAGCTGGTTGTAAGAGTGACCAAAAGCTAGCTGCAATCATTATACCTGCAGCGAAACCTTGCATTGAATTTAAAATCTTATCATTTACTCTCTTAAAAATAAAAACAGCTGCAGCTCCTAATGCAGTAAGTAGCCATGTAATAATACCTGCTATTAATGCTTGGATATAAGGAGGCAAGTTTTGGAAAAATTCCGACATAAGCATTGCTCCTTTGTATCATTTGAGTTAAAAAAGGTGTATAATATGTAGAACTGAAATTAAGTTTAACAGAAATAATTATAATTTTCGATATTAAAAAGGATGTTGGGCAATGGAAGCATACAAAATTGAACATTTACATAAATCATATGCCGATAAAACCATTTTTGATAATTTGCAGTTGTCAATTTCTGAAGGTGAAAAAATAGGACTTGTAGGTATAAATGGTACGGGTAAAAGTACATTATTGAAAGTAATCGCTGGATTGGATGAAGACTTTGAAGCAGAAGTATCACATCCAAATGCTTATCGCATCCGATATTCTTCTCAAAAACATGATTTTAATCAAAATATGACGGTGTTTGAAGCGGTATTAACTTCAGAAACTGAAACGATTAAGGTTATTAGAACGTATGAAAATGCTTTGGCGCAATATACAGCTACCCAAAGTGATGAAGATTTTCAAAAAATGATGCAAGCGCAAGAAGCAATGGATAATTATCAAGCATGGGATTATAGCGCTGAAATTAAAACGATTCTTTCTAAATTAGGTATCTATGATATAAACAAGGAAGTGAGTGAACTTTCAGGAGGTCAACAAAAACGTGTTGGTTTAGCTAAAACGCTTATCGAACAACCTGATTTATTACTATTAGATGAACCAACAAACCATTTAGATTTTGAATCAATCAATTGGCTAATTAACTATGTGAAACAATATCCGCATACAGTATTATTTATCACACATGATCGTTATTTCCTAAATGAAGTATCCTCGCGTATTATTGAATTAGATAGAGGTAAGCTTACTACCTATGTAGGGAATTACGAAGATTATATAGCTCAACGAGCAGAAAACGAAATTATAGAACAAAAACAACAAGCGAAACAGCAATCCTTGTATAAGAAAGAACTTGAATGGATGCGTGCTGGTGTTAAGGCGCGTACGACTAAACAGCAAGCTCGTAAAAATAGATTTAATGACCTAGAGCAAGATGTCAAAAATCAACACCAACAAGAGAAAGCATCTTTAAACCTTGCTTATTCTAGGTTAGGAAAACAGGTCTTTGAATTAGACGGCTTAACGAAGCGTATTAACCAAAAAACTTTATTTGAAGATATAACTCAAATTATCCAAAGTGGGCAACAAATTGGTATTGTTGGTCCTAATGGTGCAGGTAAAACAACGTTACTGAATATCCTAAATGGTGAAGATAAAGATTTTGAAGGTGAGCTTAAAATCGGTCAAACGGTAAAAGTCGCCTATTTTAAACAAACTGAAGAACGGCTAGATCGTGATATAAGAATGATTGATTATTTGAGAGAAGAAAGTGAAGTTGCTAAAGAAAAAGATGGCACGTCGGTATCTATCACTCAATTACTCGAAAGATTCTTATTTCCAAGTGCAACTCATGGTAAAAAGATTTATAAATTATCAGGTGGAGAGCAAAAAAGGTTATACCTTTTAAGATTATTGGTACACCAACCGAATGTACTTCTGCTAGATGAGCCAACAAATGATTTAGACACAGAAACACTAACAATTCTTGAAGATTATATTGAAACGTTCGGTGGCGCCGTCATCACAGTTAGCCACGATAGATATTTCTTAAATAAAGTAGCGCAAGAGTATTGGTATATTCATGATGGTCAAATGGAGCGCATCATAGGTACTTTTGAAGATTATGAAGCTTACAAAAAGGAACAACATCAGTTAAACGAGCAAAAACGTCAACAACCTAAAGTTAAACAACAATCTGACAAGAAAAAGAGAAAAGGTTTATCTTTTAAAGAAAAACAAGAGTATGAAATGATTATCGAACGTATTGATACAACTGAAGAACGATTAGAAACTATAGAAAAAGAGATGATTGAGGCAACCTCTGATTATGCCAAGATTAAAGAACTAAGTGAAGAACAACGAAGATTAAATGCGTTGTATGAAGAAGATATTGCAAGATGGAGCGAACTTGAAGAACAAAAAGAACAATGAGGGATTTTATAACATGGAGTCAACTTTATCGCATTATTTTGGCTATGACACATACCGTCCTGGTCAAAAAGAAATCATATCAAAAGTATTAGATCATCAAAATGTGCTCGGCGTTTTACCTACCGGTGGGGGAAAATCAATTTGTTATCAAGTACCAGGATTAATGTTGGGTGGCACAACAATTGTAATCAGCCCATTAATCTCATTGATGAAAGACCAAGTTGATCAATTAAAGGCCATGGGTATTCGTGCAGCATATTTAAATAGTAGTTTAACCCAAAAGCAGCAAAAAGAAATTGAAACACAATTAAGAAATGGTGAAATTCAATTCTTATATGTTGCACCAGAACGTTTTGATAATGCTTATTTTATTAGCTTATTACAACAACTATCAATTCATTTAGTTGCTTTTGACGAAGCGCACTGTATTTCTAAATGGGGTCATGACTTTAGACCAAGTTATCAAGATGTAATCCATAAAGTATTTGCATTACCACAAGACTTTACGATTGTTGCACTAACTGCAACAGCAACTATTGAAGTACAAAAAGACATCATGGAACGTTTGAATATAGGGAAAAATGATGAGGTGAAAACGAGTACAAAAAGACGAAATCTCGTGTTTCAAGTCAATCCTACTTATCAGCGTCAAAAATTTGTGATGGAGTATGTAAAGCAACATAAAAAGGCAGCAGGCATTATCTACTGCTCTACACGTAAACAAGTTGAAGAATTACATGAAGCTTTAAGGAGTAATGATATCAACAGCACGATTTACCATGCTGGATTAACAAATAAAGAACGTGAAGCAGCGCAAAATGATTTTGTGTATGATCGTGTACGAGTTGTTGTCGCAACGAACGCTTTTGGTATGGGTATAGATAAATCCAATGTGAGATTTGTTATACATTATAATATGCCTGGTGATTTAGAATCATATTATCAAGAAGCGGGACGTGCCGGTCGTGATGGCTTGAACAGTGACTGTATCTTATTATTTAGTGAACGAGACATTGGGTTACATCAATATTTTATTTCATCGTCAAAAGCCGATGATGACTACAAAGATAAAATGGGTGAAAAATTAACGAAAATGATTCTCTATACTAAAACGAAAAAATGTTTAGAGGCGACTTTAGTTCATTATTTTGAACCGAATGAAAAACTTGAAGAATGTGAGCAATGTAGTAATTGCGTCATTGAGAATAAGACTTATAATATGACAGATGAAGCGAAAATGATTGTAAGTTGTATTGCTCGTATGAAACAAAAAGAGAGCTATAGTGTCATTATACAGGTGTTAAGAGGCGAAGATTCTGATTACATTCGTTATTGTGATTATAACGAATTATCAACACATGGCATTATGCAAAATTACACAACGTCAGAACTTAGTCATTTGATAGATGAATTGAGATTTAAAGGATTTTTAAATGAACACGATGAGATTTTAACGTGTGATCAATCTGTTAAGGATTTGCTCGGTGGGCAAATTGAAATATTTACAACGCCATTCAAACGTAAAACAAGAGAAAAAGTAAATATAAATACGGTAGAAGGCGTGGACCGTGCATTATTTGACGAATTAATTGGTGTCCGTAAAGAATTAAGTGAGAGTTTGAGTATACCACCTGTTAGCATTTTCTCAGATTTTACACTAGAAGAATTTGCTAAAAGAAAACCAGAAACAAAGCAAGAAATGATTTTAATTGAAGGTGTAGGTAGTTATAAATTAAAACATTATTGCCCGATGTTTTTGGAAAAAATTCAATCATATAAATCTAAAATTTAATAGAATCAAGCAACTGATATGTGTGAAACCCAGCAATAGAACGAGTCACTTATACGCTATTAAGTTGCTAACGACGGTATGTGCACTAAAAATATGGTTTCCTTGTAGCCTAACGTTTACGACTATCTTATTAATAAAAAATAGATAGTTCTCCGTCTGCTGATTATCATAAATGAATAACAAGTAAACTAAAATTATCAAGCGAAGTTAATTTGACAATAATTAATATACTATGCAAAATCATAAGTCATAGATATAATTTTATTTCGAATTAACTTCGCTTTTTTAAAATGATTAGAATAATGACTTGTTAGTTAAATACTATGAATAAATTAATTGAATTATACATAAAATCAATATAAATAGGGAATATGTCATTTGATTGAAAATCTAATTTTTTGTTAAATGAATATACGATAATGAAGGTGACAAAGTGATAGAATTTAAGAATGTAGTTAAACGCTACGGTGATAAAGTAGCTGTTGATGATATTAGTTTTAATATTAAAGAAGGGGAATTCTTTGTTTTAATCGGGCCGTCAGGTTGCGGTAAAACGACTACGTTAAAAATGATAAATCGATTAATTTCTCTTTCTGAAGGTTATATTTATTTTAAAGATAAACCGATAAGTGATTATCCAATATATGAAATGCGTTGGGATATTGGCTATGTTTTACAACAAATTGCATTATTCCCGCATATGACAATTAAAGAGAATATTGCACAAGTGCCACAAATGAAAAAATGGAAAGATGAAGATATAGACCAACGTATTGATGAATTAATGGATATGGTAGGACTAGAACCTGAAATATATAAAGATCGTAAACCCGATGAACTCTCTGGTGGTCAACAGCAACGTGTAGGGGTTATTCGTGCACTGGCAGCTGATCCGCCAGTCATTTTAATGGATGAACCATATAGTGCCCTAGACCCAATTAGCCGTGAAAAATTACAAGATGATTTAATAGAGCTACAACAAAAAATCAAAAAAACAATCATATTTGTAACTCATGATATTCAAGAAGCAATGAAGATGGGTGACCGCATATGTTTGTTGAATAAAGGACATGTAGAACAAATAGACACACCAGAAGGTTTTGTTACAAATCCTAAAAATAACTTTGTTAAACAATTTATGGGTGACAAATTAAACCGATCAGTTAATGAATTAAAACTTTCCGAAATAATAGATCAGCTATCTATCCAAGAAGGAGAGACAAAAGAAGGTTATCCAATCGTTGAAAGTAATTTATATGTTAAAGACGTATATACAGATTTGATAGACAATGAGGCCGTTATTATTAATGATTCAGCTACCTCAACACAGCGCGTGTTGAAACGACAAGATATTTTTCAAATTTTGTCAGAGCGTAAAGGAGGTCATAATGAATGAATACCTTCATTAATACACTTTTAGAGCGTAGAGGACAATTAATAACAACAATATTTGAACATATACAATTATCTTTTATAGCACTTTTGATTGCAGCACTAATTGGTGTGCCGCTAGGTATATTTTTAACAAAAACACGTAAACTTTCCGAAATTGTTATGAATATCGCGGCAATACTTCAAACAATACCTTCATTAGCATTGTTAGGGCTAATGATACCGTTGTTTGGTATAGGTAAAGTTCCGGCGGTTATAGCGTTAGTTGTATATGCATTGTTACCAATTTTAAGAAATACATATACTGGTATTAATGAAGTAGATGCATCATTAGTTGAAGCGGCAAAAGGTATCGGTATGAAACCGGGTAGAAGATTGACTAAAGTAGAATTACCAATTGCTATGCCAGTCATTATGGCTGGTATCCGTACGGCAATGGTATTAATTATTGGTACAGCTACATTAGCTGCCCTTATTGGTGCGGGTGGTTTAGGTGATTTAATTTTATTAGGAATTGATAGAAATGATTCATCCCTTATTTTAATTGGTGCCATCCCAGCGGCATTATTAGCTATTTTATTCGATTTAGTGTTACGTTTTATGCAAAAACTATCATATAAAAAACTTTTGGTGTCACTCAGTGCGATTGTTATTATTTTATTGTTAGTAATTATTGCACCATTGTTAGCTCAAAAAGGGGACAAAATTGTTTTAGCTGGAAAATTAGGTTCAGAGCCATCTGTAATAACTAATATGTATAAAATATTAATTGAAGAAGATACGGACAACACAGTAGAAGTTAAAGATGGCATGGGTAAAACTTCATTTCTTTTTAACGCGCTAAAATCTGATGACATCGATGGTTATTTAGAATTCACTGGCACAGTATTAGGAGAATTAACTAAAGAAGATTTAAAATCTAAGCAAGAAACAAAAGTATATAATCAAGCGAAATCTAGTTTGGAAGATAAATATGATATGACGATGTTGAAACCTATGAAATACAACAATACGTATGCATTAGCAGTGAAAAAAGATTTTGCTGAAAAACATAACATAAAAACAATTGGCGATTTGAATAAAGTAAGCGATGAGATTAAACCCGGCTTTACATTGGAATTTAATGATCGTGGAGATGGATATCCAGCTGTTAAAAAAGCCTACGATCTAGATGTAGGTGATGTGAAAACAATGGAACCCAAATTACGTTATCAAGCGGTCGAGAATGGAGATATTAATCTGATTGATGCTTATTCAACAGATGCCGAATTAAAACAATATGATATGGTTGTGTTGGAAGATGATAAACATGTGTTCCCTCCTTATCAAGGAGCGCCTATGTTTAAAACATCTTATCTGAAAGAACATCCTGAAATTAAAAAACCACTAAATCGCTTAGCTGGCAAAATTTCAGACGAAGATATGCAAGCTATGAATTATGATGTAACAGTGAAAAAGAAAGACCCATATAATGTTGCAAAAAATTATTTAGAGGAACATAATTTAATCGATAAATAAATATTAATAAGATAATATGAGGCTACTAACTTAGTATTTAAATATAATACTAAATTATGTGGTCTCATATTTTTTATCCTTATAAAATATAGGCTCTATAATGATGCATTGATTTTAGTCTGTTATAAGGTTTATAATAGTTACTAAGTTTTGAAATTTCTGTAAATTCAAGGAGGACCGAAGCAACTATGAAGAAACAAATTGAACAATTATCAGCTTACGAACCAGGACTATCACCTCGAGCATTAAAAGAACAATACGGAATTGAAGGTGAGTTATATAAATTAGCTTCTAATGAGAATTTATATGGTCCAACGCCAAAAGTTAATGAGACAATTCAAGCACATTTAGATGAGCTACAATTTTATCCTGAGACAGGTTCTCCATTATTAAAAGAAGCCATAAGCAAACACTTAAATGTAGAAACATCACGTATATTATTCGGTGCTGGTTTAGATGAAGTTATCTTAATGATTTCACGTGCAGTACTGACAGCTGGAGATAAAATTGTGACAAGTGAAATGACGTTTGGACAATATTATCATAATGCAATCGTAGAATCTGCAAACGTAACACAAGTGCCACTCCAAGAGGGTCATTTTGATTTAGAAGGTATTTTATCGGAAATTGATGAAGACACTAAGTTAGTTTGGTTATGTAATCCAAACAATCCGACGGGTACTTATTTTTCACATGATGAATTACAGCACTTTTTAGAACGTGTATCGAGTGATATCCCGGTTATTATTGATGAAGCATATGTGGAATTTGTAACTGCTGATGATTTCCCAGATACGTTAGCATTACAACAACAATTTGCCAATGCCTTTTTATTACGTACATTTTCAAAAGCATATGGTTTAGCGGGTATGCGTATCGGATATGTTGTAGCTGCTAAAGAAGCTATTGAAAAATACAACATTATACGTCCGCCATTTAATGTTGGCCGTCTATCAGAATATGCTGCCTTAGCTGCATTAGAGGATCAAGCATATTTAGCTTCTATACGTGAGCGTAATGCTCAAGAGAGAGCGAAATTCTTTGAATTATCTCAAAGTGATGCGTTTTATCCTAGTCAAACGAATTTTATATATGTGAAAACAGATAAACCACACGATTTGTATGAAGCATTGTTAAATGTAGGATGTATTACAAGAGAGTTCCCTAAAGGTGTGCGTATTACAATTGGATTCCCAGAGCAAAATGCAAAAATGATAGAAGTACTTAAAGCGTTTAACTTCTAAAAATAATTCTTAATGAACGTTCAACGATACAAAATTTGGCATTTGATTAATATAAGTAGGGTGTTTATTATATGGCTATCCTATGGGCCTAGTAAAATACTTGAAGATGATTATAATAATGCCATGTTCAATTTTGGTTTAGTTGAACGTATTTTGCTATAATTGAGGCGTATAGGGATAAATTTGTTATGCGTCTAGAGTACGTTACAAATTAAAGTATATTAAGTAGGAAAAGGGAGTAGAGTAGTACATGACTAGAAAATCAATAGCGATTGATATGGATGAGGTACTTGCTGATACAGTGGGTGCATTAATTGAAGATGTAAATAAGCGTACAGATTTAGGTATTTCTATAGATATGTTAGATGGTATTAAATTAAGACATGCAATGCCTGAACATGATGGCTTACTGACTGAAATTTTACGAGAACCTGGATTTTTCAAAAAATTAGAAGTGATGGCTGATGCACAAGAAGTTGTGAAGAAGTTAACTGAACATTATGATGTGTTTATCGCGACTGCTGCAATGGATGTACCGACGTCGTTTCATGATAAATATAATTGGTTAAGAGAGTATTTCCCGTTTCTAGACCCTCAGCATTTTGTGTTTTGTGGTCGAAAAGATATTGTTAACGCAGATTATTTAATTGATGATAATCCAAGACAGTTAAGTATCTTTACTGGAACACCAATTATGTACACAGCAACACATAATATCAATGATGATAGATTTGCACGCGTTAATAATTGGAAAGATGTAGAGCAGTATTTTTTAGGAGATAGCGAATACAAAATTTAAATACTTTTTTAGCAGTGAAGAGGGTGAATCTTGTTGCCTTCTTTGCTGCTTTTATTTATGAGTTTATTGAGCACGGTGCAAGCATTAAAAATAAGATTTTATTAATGACATCATAGCCAATAATAAAATCTTATTTACATATGTTATTAGATTGTAAATCAGTACCTGTACTCATCTTCGTCTGCTTGTTGTGTATCTATATTTGAGTCTGGTAGAGTTAGAATATTAATTGCGCTAGGTACAATTTCAATGTTAAGTGGTGTATTTAAGGCAATTTCTCCATCTATATCTACTTTCATTTGTGGATCAGCTTCGATAGTGATTTCTTTAGCTAGGATGTGTTTAATACCATCCGTCATGTTATTCCAATTCATACTATCACGTTGTTTAAATATATCAGCTATTACACTTGAACTATGCTTTTCAAAAATGAATATATTTAAATAGCCGTCACTAGGTGAGAGGTCTGTTAACGGAATACGACTCCCACCTATAAATGGACCATTTGCTACAACAATCATTGCTGTATTGCCATTAATTTCTTTTCCATCTACGGTCATTTTATAATCAAAGTGCTCTGGATTGAGTAATGTCTTAACAGTAGAACCGACATAGCTCAGTTTCCCGAAAACATCTTTATTCCCATTTTGTACATTTTCTGCATTTTGCACTATAAGACCTAATCCGGCGAAGTTAAGCGCGTATTGATCATTTATCTTCATTACATCATAAGATTGCAATTCTGAATTGATTAATTGCTGACTAGCCGCTTTATGACGTGGATTAAGATTTAATGTTTTTACGAAATCGTTAAACGTGCCGCCAGGGATAATACCAATAGGGATGTCTAATTCGCTTTGCATTAGTCCGTTAATCAGTTCATTTACTGTACCATCTCCACCAAGAATGAAAATAATATCAACATCGTCGCTATAGCTTTGGTCTTTTATTTTTTTGCAGAAAGTGATGATATCACCTTCATTTTCACTTAATTGGATAGATAAATGTTTACAAAATGTTGTTAAAGAAGATGCCACATCCCCTAAACCTCTGTAAATATCTTTTATACCTGAGTGTTCATGATAAAATAACACACCGTGTTTGTATTTTGCTATAGTCAATCTATTCACCATATTTCTTTTGATTTTGCGTTCTATTTTATTATGTACCCGATTCTCTTATAAAATAAATACATAACGTTCAGAGACTAAAGTATAGACTTTAATCATCTAGTAAGCAAATAGCAAGTTATATTTATAAATATGAGCTCGTAGTGAGATGATGTATTGCATTCTTTTTACGTACATATATTAAGATATTCTAAAGTTAATGTGTAAGTTTGATATTGGTTGATATAAAAAATGAAAGCAGTGTGTATTTTATTTTAGACTGTCGACAAAGTCTTCGACTTTGTTGGTAGCTTTTTGGTAGACGCTTTCCGCGGACACTGCCTTAGCCCGTAGTCTTTAGCTAGGGATTTTCCCGTAGGAGTCGTCCCCAATTACTGCTAATATTATACGAAAAAGATTATAATATATAAATTAAACAGTGGCAGTGTTTATTATGTTGAATATATTAATGGATAAAAGCAGCAACTTTTGGTCTGAAAGATCAGAGCTATTTTGAAAAATAACTATACGAACATAAATAAACCTTAGGCGAACCATCACCTAAGGTTTGTTTATGTTCGAATTGAAATTATTTAATGCCTCTCATGCCTCTAACAATTTTTGGTACAAAAGCAAGGACAATAAGACTTACGACAATTGCGATAACACCTAAGAATAAGAAATAGTTCTTATAGCCTAGTGGTTCGATTAAATGAACAAGTGTACCATTAATCGCTTGTGCACATGCATTTGTTAATAACCATAAGCTCATCATTTGTGTGTTAAACGCTTTTGGCGCTAATTTAACAGCGGCACTATTACCAGTTGGAGATAAACATAGTTCACCAATCACACAGATGATATACGAAAGGATAACCCAGTTAACACTTAACATTGAACCATCTGATGAATGTCCGATTAAACCTATCATGATATATGAAGCACCAGCTAATAATGCACCTAAAACAAATTTTGTCGCTATGCTTGGTTGGCGTCGAGCCATTTTGGCCCATATGATTGACACAACTGGAGCTAATAATACGATAAATAATGGATTAATGGATTGGAAAAGTGTTGGCCCAAAGTCTGTCTTCCATCCAAAAATATTTAATTTCATATCACTGCTTTCAAAAGCGAATAAGTTAAGTACATTTGCCCCTTGTTCTTGAATAGACCAGAATAAAACACCTAAAACAAACAACGGTATAAATGCAATAACACGTGAACGTTCATCGTCTGTTACTTCTTTACTGCGTATCATTATTGTAAAGTAAATAATAGGTAATGCTATACCGAGTACTAATACAGTTGTACTGACGATACTAAATGAAAGTGTACCTGTTAAACCAGTAATAATTAATACAGCAGCAATAATTAGCGTTACAACCGCAAATATTAAACCATATTTTTTCTTCTCTTGTTGGTTTAATGGATTAGTAGGTTTTGTACCAACATCACCAATGTTTTTCTTATTGAAAAGTATGTACCAAATCAAACCAAGTGCCATACCAATGGCTGCAATTAAGAAACCGGCATGGAAATTCCCGCTATCTACAAATTGATTTAAAATTAATGGTGAAAGTAATCCACCTAAGTTTACTGACATATAGAAAATAACAAAACCTGCGTCTATACGCGTGTCATTTTCTGGATATAATCTACCAACAATATTTGAAATACTTGGTTTCATTAAACCAGAACCAATTATAATGAAAAACATTGAGATAAATAGTCCGATAACATCTAATGGTAAACTTAAGAAAATGTGACCAATAATAATTAATACACCACCATAAAATGTGGCTTTACGTGTACCAGTAATTCTATCTGAAATCCAACCTCCAAGTACTGAGGTCATGTAAATTAATGCACCATACACAGCCATTACTGATTGTGCAGTGCTTTTATCCATACCAAGTCCACCGTCTTTGATAGCGAAATACATATAGAAGATTAATAATGCACGCATACCATAGTAGCTAAATCTTTCCCAAAATTCTACGAAGAATAAAACACCGAGTCCTTTAGGGTGACCAAAAAAACCTTTTTGAGGAATTGATTCGACTGTTGGATCTTGTGATGTATACTTATCTTGCATAAAACATTCCCGTCCTTCCTTGCTCCCAATAAAAATGTATAAAAAAGATTTTACGCTTAATTAAATTTAATTGCAATAATATTCTCAAAATAGCAATATTCTGAATGTTCTGATAAATTATAATTAATATACAACTATAATTATATTCCAGTAAATATAATTAACAGTGTTCACAGGACGCATAAAATTGGTAATGCTTGTGTTGGATTTTTAGTTAAGAATGATATGATCACGCTGAAAGAGGTTAGAGATGCGGTTAGGAGTAATCTGGCTACAGAGCATATGTGTAAGGATCAGCAATGTATTAGTGGGATAAAGATATAAGGCAGGGATATTTCAAATCAACTGCTTTTTAAAGGTAGTCAGAATTGAACGTAAGACAAAACAGCCCAAGACAATATTGTCTTGGGCTGTTAATCAAGTTAAGGATAGATGACAGGAGCATAGTTACACCGTATATAAAATTATTTCTCCTAGTCATCTGTTCAATTAAGTTAATTAATAAACGCCTTTCATTGCGCGTTTTACTTTTGGTGAAATGAGTAGTAATAATACACCAATGACTACTGCAACAAGACCTGAATACATAAAGTAATCACTTTGATTCATCTTAGTATAGACAACAACGAGTTGTGCGTTGAGTCCTTGTGCAGTTGCGTTACTAAGCATCCATAAGCTCATCATACGTGCTGTGAATGCAATAGGAGCTAATTTTGTAGTTGTTGATAAACCAACAGGTGAGATACAAAGTTCACCAATTGTTATCAATAAGAAACTAAGTACAAGCCATAATGGATTAACTAACTCATTGCCTGTAGCTAACGGAATGATCATTACTAAATATGATAGACCGGCAATAATTGCACCAAATGCAAATTTATATACAGTAGGCGGGTTGTGTTTCCCTAATTTCATCCATAACGTTGCAAATACTGGTGCTAATACAACGATAAATATTGGATTTAAGGATTGTGCCCAAGCTGCTGGAATTGTAAAGTCAAATAATCCATTGGTAAGGACTGACATTTCTAATTGTGTTTTTTTATCTGCAAACGTTGCTAAAATTGTTGAGCCTTGTTCTTGAATCATCCAAAAAGCTACAGATGTTATGTACAGTGGTACGTAACTATATACACGTGAACGCTCATCTTTAGTTACATCTTTACTTACAATCATGTTAATGAAAATGTAAATAGGTAATACGATACCTAAAATAGTAATTAAGAAACTGAAGTTTTCAAGCGTCAGTGCATTGAATAAATGCAAAACTAATAAATAAACTAAGAATAATAAGATGACACCACCAGATATAAAACCGAATTTCTTAAGCTCTGGTCTTGTTAATGGATTTGGGACGTTACGTCCAGCAAAACCTAAGTTTTTCTTACGTTTAATCGCATAGACAACTAAACCACAGAACATACCGATTGCAGCAGCTAAGAAACCTGCATGGAAACTAATTCTAGTTTGTAAGAAACCAGTTAATAACGGTGCAAGTAAGCTACCTAAGTTGATTCCCATATAGAATAATGTAAATGCAGCGTCTCGGCGTACATCATTACGGTCATATAATTCACCAACTGTAGTTGAGATGTTTGGTTTTAACAAACCTGTACCTGCAATGATGACAGCTAATGCAATCATGACTAATGTTAAATTATTTGGTAATGATAGTAATAAATGACCAATCATGATCAGGATACCACCATAGAAGACGGCATTTTGAGTGCCGGTGATCCTATCGGCAATCCAACCGCCAATCACGCCCGACATGTAGATTAAGGTACCGTATATTGCAACGATTTGCATCGCGACGGCTTGGCTTAATCCGAAACCACCTTCAGCTACACTATAGTATAGGTAAAAGATTAAAATGGCTTTCATACCGTAGTAACTGAATCTCTCCCAAAATTCAGTGAAGAATAGTGTACTTAGTCCTTTTGGATGTCCGAAGAAACCTTTGTTTGGAATACTTTTCATTATTTCTTCGTGTGTGTAATCAATCTTTTTCATAAATTCCCTCCCCCTAAACGGTTGGATTTATTCTATACCGTTTTTACAAAAATAACAAGTGTATATATGAAAAGTACAAAATTTAATGAATAATCAGTTAATTAACGATAAAAAAGTATAAAAAAATAAACTATCAAAGATGTCATGTAGTTAAGTTTCTTTGATAGTTTATGGAAATAGAGAATTAACGATTATCTATTTTTTCAGGATATAAATCATGATTCATTAAACGATGTTCTGCCATTTTTTCATACTTAGAATCTGGGCGACCATAATTCGTATAAGGATCGATTGAAATACCACCACGAGGCGTGAATTTCCCCCAAACTTCGATATAGTGAGGGTCCATTAATTCGATTAAGTCTTTCATAATGATATTCATACAATCTTCATGGAAATCACCATGATTTCTAAAACTAAATAAGTATAGTTTTAATGATTTTGACTCAACCATTTTTACATTGGGTATATAAGAAATATAAATTGTCGCAAAATCAGGTTGGCCCGTAATTGGACAAAGTGATGTGAATTCTGGACAATTAAATTTTACAAAGTAGTCACGTCCTGGATGTTTGTTATCAAATGATTCTAGGACTGCTGGGTCATAGTCGAATTCATATTTATTATTTTGATTGCCAAGTAAAGTAATATCTTGTAAATCTTCTGTGTTACGTCCTTCGCTCATAATTGAAAACTCCTTTAAATTTATGGTTTTTGTTCTGCTTTTTGAATTGTAGTAGGTTGTCTTCTTGCTTTTTCAAACATATAGTAACTAGACCCAATGATAATCATATAGCCAAGTACTGCGTAAAAGTCTGGTGATTCACCAAATAAGATAAAGCCAAATAAAGCGGTAAAGATAATAGATGCATAAGTAAAGATAGAAATATCTTTAGCAGGTGCATAGCTATAAGCAAGCGTAATACCGATTTGACCTGCGGCAGCTGATAGACCAGCACCGATTAAATACCATACCTGAGTCATTGTCATTGGCTCAAATGTAAATATAGTAAATGGTATCAGAACAATAATGGAAAAGAATGAAAAATAGAATACAATCGTATAGGGTGCTTCGCGTGTACTAAGTGCCCTGACACAAGTGTAAGCACTTGCTGCAAATATACCAGATAATAACCCTGCTATAGCTGGAAACATAGATGATGAAAATTCTGGTTTTACCACAAATAACATGCCTGCTATAGCTACGATCATAGCTATAAATTGATAATTACGAACCTTTTCATTTAAAAATATTAAACTAAGTAAGATAGTCCAAAATGGATTTAACTTCATTAAGGTATCAGCATCGCTTAGAATCATATGATCTATTGCATAAATATTTAGCAAAACACCAATCAAACCTAAGGTTGAACGCGAAATCAACAGGGGTTGACTGCTGAGTTTACCAAATAGGGGTTGTTTATATTTGAAAATAAAATACATAGGTATAAACATTGCTACTAAATTTCGAGCAAGTGACTTTTGGTATACCGGTAAGTCACCAGCTAGTCTGAAGAAAACAGACATAAAGCTAAAACCAACTGCTGAAATAAGTATGGCAATGATACCCTTAACTTTAGGATTCACATGTATCGCCTCAATTGTTAGTTTTTAACGTATATATATTAGCATATATTTCTAGAATATGTATATATCCTTGAAACTCTGAGGAAACTATATTATGCTTATATAAACGAACAAACGTTCTGTTTTTAGTATGGTAATTTACAATTTATCTAAATAGAATTTATAGTTTGTGTGATATGTGTTGTGGGCAATGCGAAGTGTTTTAATACCTAAACCACGCTAAATCAAGCGTTACAAGATTTTTTTAAAAAGCAAATGAAAACACCTTAAATTCTGAAAAAAATTTTTTTGTAACTAAAAACATCTGTTTAAAGTTGAATTGGTGCCATTTATCTCTCATCTTCAACATTTTGTCAAAAACAAAGGTCTTTAAATAAGGTTCTGAATTATGTATAATGAAACACATAATATAGTATTGATGACCAAGATAAAACACAATATATTGTGTTTTATATACGTAGTCACTTTATTTATAATAAACCAAATTTTAAGTAAAATAACACCATTGAGAGCGTTTAATAATGACAAATCAAGCATAAATACTTAATTAATGATTTTTTACATACCAACATATAGATAACAAGTTTACTATATATAGTGGTTCACTCCAAAAAGTTAATACTAGTTATCATTTCTTAAGTATGAATTGTAATAGTGAGATTTTATAGTTGTGATTTTTCATTAATAAAATATGAGTTAAATTAAGAAAGAAGGTGGTCCTATGAAGGTTGTCTATTTTTCATTTTCCGGTAATGTGCGCAGATTCATCAAAAAAACTGAGCTTACGAATGTGATGGAAATTACACAAAGTAATTGTTCTGAGAAAATTGAAGAACCATTCATATTGGTCACTGGAACGATAGGATTTGGCGAGGTACCACAACCAGTTCAGTCATTTTTAGATGTAAATAAAAATTTATTAAAAGGCGTTGCAGCGAGCGGAAATCGCAATTGGGGTCAAAACTTTGCGAAAGCTGGACGGTCTATCTCAGAAAAATATCAAGTTCCTTTATTAATGAAATTTGAAGTACAAGGAACACAAAATGATATTAGCGAATTTAAAGATAAGGTGGGGCATTTCAATGAAGATTATGGACGAGAAGAAATACAATCATATTGAGTTAAATAACGAGGTTACTAAACGTAAAGATAATGGCTTTTTCAATTTAGAAAAGGATCAAGAAGCATTAGCAGTATATTTAGAAGAAATAGAAGACAAAACGATATACTTTGATACTGAAATCGAACGCCTTCACTATCTCGTTGATAATGATTTCTATTTTGACTTATTTGCAAAATATTCAGAAGCAGATTTGATAGAAATAACAGATTACGCTAAAAGTATTCCCTTTAAATTTGCGAGTTACATGTCTGCAAGTAAGTTTTTCAAAGATTATGCTTTAAAAACAAACGATAAAAGTCAATATTTAGAAGATTATAAGCAACACGTAGCAATCGTAGCATTATATCTAGCAAATGGTCATAAAGCAACAGCTAAACAATTTATTTCAGCAATGGTTGAACAACGTTACCAACCAGCAACACCTACATTCTTAAATGCTGGTCGTGCTCGTCGAGGTGAACTTGTATCTTGTTTCTTACTTGAAACAGATGACAGTTTAAATTCAATTAATTTCATTGATTCAACAGCTAAACAATTAAGTAAAATTGGTGGCGGTGTTGCTATTAATTTATCTAAGCTACGCGCACGTGGCGAAGCGATTAAAGGTATCAAAGGCGTTGCCAAAGGTGTACTTCCAGTTGCAAAATCACTTGAAGGTGGCTTTAGCTATGCAGATCAACTTGGACAACGTCCTGGCGCGGGTGCAGTTTATTTAAATATTTTCCACTACGATGTTGAAGAATTTTTAGATACGAAAAAAGTAAACGCTGATGAAGATTTACGTTTGTCTACAATTTCAACAGGGTTAATTGTGCCATCTAAGTTCTTTGATCTTGCAAAAGAAGGCAAAGATTTCCATATGTTTGGACCTCATACAGTTTATAAAGAATACGGTGTTACTTTAGATGATATTAACTTAGATGAATATTACGATGAACTTGTTGCTAACCCAAATGTTGATAAGAAGAAAAAAGACGCACGTGAAATGTTAAATATGATTGCACAAACACAATTACAATCAGGCTATCCATATTTAATGTTTAAAGATAACGCAAACAAAGTGCATGCTAACTCTGATATTGGACAAATTAAAATGAGTAACTTATGTACTGAAATTTTCCAATTACAAGAGACTTCTATAATAAATGATTATGGCACTGAAGATGAAATTAAGCGTGACATCTCATGTAATCTAGGTTCATTAAATATTGTTAATGTGATGGAATCAGGTAAATTCAAAGACTCAGTACACACTGGTATGGATGCTTTAACGGTTGTTAGTGATGAAGCGGATATTCAGAATGCGCCTGGCGTTAGAAAAGCTAATAGGGAGTTACATTCAGTAGGATTAGGTGTAATGAATCTACATGGTTACTTAGCTAAAAATAAAATTGGTTACGAATCTGAAGAAGCGAAAGATTTCGCTAACATTTTCTTTATGATGATGAACTATTATTCTATTGAACGTTCAATGGAAATTGCTAAAGAAAGACAAGAAGTATACAAAGACTTCGAAAAATCTGATTACGCAAACGGTAAATACTTCGCATTCTATACAACTCAAAACTTTGAAGCAAAATATGAAAAAGTTCGTAAATTATTTGAAGGTTTTGATGTTCCAACAGCTGAAGATTGGAAAGCTTTACAAAAAGAAGTAGAAACACATGGTTTATTCCATGCATATCGTTTAGCTATTGCACCTACACAAAGTATTTCATATGTACAAAATGCAACTAGTTCTGTTATGCCAATCGTTGACCAAATTGAACGCCGTACTTATGGGAATGCAGAAACTTTCTATCCAATGCCATTCTTATCACCAGAGACAATGTGGTACTATAAATCTGCATTTAATACAGATCAAATGAAATTAATAGATTTAATCTCAACAATTCAAACTCACGTGGATCAAGGTATTTCAACAATTTTATACGTGAATTCTGAAATTTCTACACGTGAACTATCTAGACTTTATGTATATGCCCATCATAAAGGATTAAAATCTTTATATTACACTAGAAATAAATTATTGAGTGTTGAAGAATGTACAAGTTGTTCAATATAATTTAGCAATAAGAGCCAAGTTAAGTGATTATATAGAACAGTCTAGTCTAAGAATCAGATTAGGCTGTAAATCACTGCGTTAATTAAATTTTTACTAGATAGGGGACATTATCTAAATGAAAGCAGTCAATTGGAATACACAAGAAGACATGACCAATATGTTTTGGCGACAAAATATTTCACAAATGTGGGTAGAAACAGAATTTAAAGTATCTAAAGATATTGCAAGCTGGAAGACATTATCTGAACCTGAGAAAGAAGCATTTAAAAAAGCTTTAGCAGGATTAACAGGCTTAGATACGCATCAAGCAGATGATGGTATGCCACTTATCATGTTACACACGACAGATTTACGTAAGAAAGCCGTTTATTCATTTATGGCGATGATGGAACAAATTCACGCTAAAAGTTATTCGCATATTTTTACTACATTACTACCTTCTAGTGAAACAAATTATTTATTAGACAAATGGGTTATTGAAGAACCTCATTTGAAATATAAATCAGATAAAATTATTGATAATTATCATAAATTATGGGGCAAAGAAGCTTCGATTTATGATCAATATATGGCGCGCGTATCAAGCGTATTCTTAGAAACATTCTTATTCTATTCTGGTTTCTATTACCCATTATATCTTGCAGGACAAGGTAAAATGACTACATCTGGAGAAATCATCCGCAAAATATTATTAGATGAATCTATTCATGGTGTATTTACTGGTATGGATGCACAAAGTTTACGCAATGAACTTTCAGAAAGTGAAAAACAACAAGCAGATCAAGAAATGTATAAATTATTAGAAGATTTATATAGAAATGAAGTTGCTTACACACATTCACTCTATGATGATATTGGTCTATCTGAAGATGTACTGAACTATGTTAGGTATAATGGCAACAAAGCACTGTCCAACTTAGGATTTGATCCATATTTCGAAGAACGTGAATTTAATCCAATCATTGAAAATGCTTTAGACACTACTACTAAAAACCATGACTTCTTCTCCGTAAAAGGTGATGGCTACACATTAGCTTTAAATGTTGAAGCGTTAAAAGACGAAGACTTTGTTTTCGAAGACTAAAGTATAAATATAAGATTAGCCTAGTGTGCTAATAATGATTATAAAACCAATAAGCCTTCTAAAAGTTTAACTTTTAGAAGGCTTATTTTATATGGTAATGAGTAGCTACTTTTAGCCCATTAAATATTTCAGCAAG
Source organism: Staphylococcus pseudoxylosus (assembly GCF_044794325.1). Lineage (NCBI taxonomy): Bacteria > Bacillati > Bacillota > Bacilli > Caryophanales > Staphylococcaceae > Staphylococcus > Staphylococcus pseudoxylosus. The sequence continues at coordinate 2,258,145 of NZ_CP085024.1, read as the reverse complement.
AAATTAAAGGGGAAGTTATCCAAATAAATAGTTAAACAACTAATATCAATAGAATAAAATTTCGAACAACTGATAAATAGTAAATTTAATATTTTTGTATATAGTTTGCAATTAAATACTTTTATTTAAATCACTGATTACTATTGAATTTACGTTTAAAAATGGTAAAATTTTATTATAATCACTGATAATGATTATCATAACCATTGGTTAACATCATGAATAATTCGCAATTATGAAAGGATTAGAGGTACATCATTATGAAATTCTTATTAAATGGTATAGTTTTAGCTATCATTTTATCATTACTTACTATCCTTTCTCTTTTTATAGGTGTGAGTAAGGTTTCTATTACTGATATTTTCACACTGTCTAAAGAGCAAATGAATATTATTGTCTCAAGTAGAATTCCAAGAACTGTCAGTATATTAATATCGGGTAGTACGCTAGCACTTGCTGGCTTGATCATGCAACAAATGATGCAAAATAAATTTGTAAGTCCAACTACAGCTGGAACTATGGAATGGGCGAAACTAGGTATCCTAATATCAATGATATTTTTCCCTCAAGAAAATATCATGATTAAATTAGTTTTTGCAGTAGTCTTGAGTATTGCGGGTACTTTTTTATTTGTAAAATTAGTTCAATATATTCGCTTTACCGATGTTATTTTTATTCCGCTATTAGGCATCATGCTCGGTGGTATTGTTTCGAGTTTTGCAACTTTTATAGCGCTTAGAACGAACACCGTTCAAAGTATCGGTAACTGGTTAAATGGTAATTTTGCCATTATTACGAGTGGAAGATACGAAATTTTATACTTAAGTATTCCGTTACTAATAATTACATATATTTTTGCGAATCATTTTACAATCGCAGGAATGGGGAAAGATTTCAGTAATAATTTGGGTGTTAACTATGAAAGAATTATTAACATTGGATTATTTATTACAGCCACAATCACAGCTTTAGTTGTTGTTACTGTAGGAACATTACCTTTCTTAGGACTTATTGTCCCAAACATTGTCTCGATCTTTAGAGGAGATCATTTAAAAAATGCTTTACCACATACAGCGATGTTAGGTGCAATTTTTGTTATGTTTTCAGACATTGTCGGCAGACTGATTGTTTATCCATATGAGATTAATATTGGTTTAACAATTGGAGTCTTTGGCACTATTATTTTCTTAATCTTGCTAATGAAAGGAAGACATAACTATGCAAATTAGCGCTAAAACAAAAATGTACATCTTAATTGCATGTACAGTCATAGTAGCAGCGGTTTACCTTGTCATAGGTATTGATTTTGAAATATTCCAATATCAATTTACTAGTCGCTTGAGAAAGCTCATACTTATGGTTTTAGTAGGTGGCGCAATAGCGGCATCTGTAGTTATTTTCCAAGCAATTACGACTAATAGGTTATTAACACCTTCTATTATGGGATTAGATGCAATTTATATGTTTGTAAAAGTTCTTATTGTATTTGTATTCGGTGTACAATCAGTATTCGTTACAGATATATACTTAAGCTTTTTAATTTCCTTAATAGTTATGATTGGATTTTCTTTATTACTATTTCAAGGTATTTTTAGAATTGGTGATGTATCAGTGTATTTCATATTACTGGTTGGCATCATTTTAGGAACTTTCTTTAGAAGTATTACAGGTTTTTTAGAATTAATTATAAATCCAGAAGATTTCTTAGCAGTTCAAAGTGCGATGTTTGCAAATTTTGATGCTTCTAACAGTAAGCTCGTAATCCTATGTGGCATTATACTGATCATTCTTATTATAATTACTGTTTATGCAATACCGTATTTAGATGTACTGTTATTAGGTCGAGACCAAGCAATTAACTTAGGTATATCATATAAAACGTTAACACGATTATTATTAATTCTAGTGTCAGTGTTGGTATCAATATCAACAGCTTTAGTTGGCCCTATCACATTCTTGGGATTACTAACAGTCAATTTAGCACATGAATTAATGAAAACATATCAACATAAGTATATTTTGCCAGCAACGATTTGTATTAGTTGGTTAAGTTTAATTTTAGCTCAAGCAGTCGTTGAAAATTTCTTTGAAGCAACTACACAAGTTAGCATAATCATTGATTTAGTTGGTGGAAGTTACTTCATTTATCTGTTAATAAAAAGGAGACATGCGCATTGATTAAAGTTCAAGGCCTTAATAAGACGATACAAGATAAAGCGATTTTGCAGAATATAAACGTTGAAATCAACAAAGGGAAATTGACAACTATGATAGGTCCAAATGGTGCAGGGAAGAGTACACTCCTATCAGCTATAACAAGGTTGATAGATTTTGAAGCAGGTACGATTGAAATTGAAGGAAAATTAATTACAGATTATAAAAGTAATGATTTAGCTAAAAAAATAGCAATTTTAAAACAAACTAATCATACAGAATTAAATATTACTGTTGAAGAACTTGTAAAATTTGGACGCTTTCCACATTCAAAAGGTCGATTAAAACAAGAAGATAGAGATCAAGTTGAATATGCCTTAGATCTATTACAATTAAATGAAATAAGAAATCGCTATTTAAAAACACTCTCTGGCGGTCAACGTCAACGAGCTTATGTAGCTATGACGATTGCTCAAGATACGGAATACATATTGTTAGATGAGCCATTGAATAATCTTGATATGAAACATTCAGTACAGATTATGCAAACACTGCGTAGGCTGGCACAAGACTTGAACAAAACGATAGTCGTTGTGATTCATGATATTAACTTTGCATCTTGCTATTCAGATGACATCATCGCATTAAAAGAGGGTCAACTTGTAAAAGCAAGTACGAAAAATGATGTTATCCAAACAGATGTGTTAAAAACATTATATGATATGGATGTCAGAATTGAAGAAATTCGAGGTCAACGTATATGTGTTTATTACGATGAGTTAACAGCACATCAAAATTTAGTATTGGCACATTCAATGTAATTAATGCCGACTTTGAGGGGAGTGATGCAACTGTAACGTTGTTAACTTTTAGGGACATAAAAGGAATACATCATTTAGAAATCCAGGAGGAGTTAAGTACATGAAAAAATTAGGTTTATTATTAGTAGTAGGGTTAATGTTTTTATTAGTAGCATGTAATAATGGCGGATCAGACGACAAAAAGAATTCAGAAGCTGATTCAAAAGGTGAAAGTTCAAATAAAACTGTAAAGGTTGAAAATAACTATCAAGCAAGTGGAGAGAAACGTGATGGTAGTGATGCTAAAGCGGTTAAGGAAACTGTAGAAGTTCCTAAAAACCCAAAAAATGCAGTTGTTTTTGATTATGGAACATTAGATACAATGAAAGAAATGGGACTTGAAGATAAAGTTAAAGCACTTCCTAAAGGTGAAGGTAATAAATCATTGCCAGATTTCTTAAGTGATTTCAAAGATGAAAAATATTTAAATACTGGAAGTCTAAAAGAAGTTGATTTTGATAAAGTTGCTGAAGCTAAACCAGAAGTTATTTATATTTCTGGACGTACAGCAAATCAAAAAAATCTAGATGAATTTAAAAAAGCTGCACCAGATGCAAAAGTCGTTTACGTTGGTGTAGACGATAAAGATGAAATCAATTCATTGAAAAAGAATACTGAAATTTTAGGTAAAATTTATGATAAAGAAGACAAAGCCAAATCACTAACTAAAAAATTAGATGATAAAATTGCTAGCATCAAAGATAAAACAAAAGATTTAAAAGATAACAAAGCTTTATTCTTATTAGTAAACGAAGGTGAATTATCAACATTCGGATCAGGTGAACGTTTCGGTGCAATGATATTCGACACAATGGGCTTCACACCAGCTGATGATAATATAAAAAATAGTAAACATGGTCAAAATGTCACTAATGAATATGTAGCAGAGAAAAATCCGAGCATTATCTTTGCGATGGACCGTGGACAAGCAATTGGTGGTAAATCAACAGCTAAAAATGCATTAGGTAATGATGTAATTAAAGATGTAGATGCAATTAAAGATAACAAAGTGTATGAGCTAGATCCTAAACTTTGGTACTTTGCAAGCGGTTCTACAACAACAGCAATTAAACAAATTGAAGAAGTTGAGAAAGCTTTAGAAAAATAAAGTTAAAGGATGTCATTTGTGGGGGCACGTCTAAAAAGAGAGTCTGGTAAATTCCAGACTCTCTTTTTAATTTGCAAAACTAGTCTAATGCACTATTAAGAAGTAATAAAATCGCTGAGTTAAATCAAATTTATAATAATATTGCAAATGATAATTGAATATGTGTATGATATTGATTTTAAGCGAGATCAATATATTATTAAACATTAAGGTAGTAATGTTATAATAATGGAACGAATACAAGGTGATTTTTAGAAAACAAACCTCTAACATCAACTTGTAAAAATCAAAACAACGAATGTAGGGGGATTGAAATACATGATATTAGACAATGTTAATCCAAATGATTTATATCCAACTGAGAAAAAGGGACCTAATGTATTAGGTACAATAGAATATGCTGTACAAGGTTCTTCAGAATTTGAAGGTGCTTTTATAGCTACAAGCGAAAGAGTTATCTTGAATGTAGATATGAACGGTGAATTTTATTATAGAAGCATCGCGTATAACGAAATAGAATCAATTGATTACGATGGCGAAAAGATTAATTTTAAATTTAATATTGGACCAATGCCCATGAAAAATATTCAAAAAGGCGACGTAGAGACCTTCGTTCAATTTGTTAGTGATAAAATAGATCATTAATTGAATATCTAAAAAATTGGCAATCAATTAAAAAGTGAAATTGTGAATTTAATAATTGAAGTTATAACAAATGAAATAGTTTGGTACATAAATATAAATACTTAAAATAAACAGCACCTTCAATTTTTGTGGGGCTGTTTATTTTTATCCAAAATCACAGAAAAGTATCATAAGCAAAGCGTAATAATCAAGACTTTGAAATCAAAGAAACTGTAAAAAATACGTGTTACATCTTCTGTTTAATAAATAAGATGTAACACGTATTGTTAAATGGTTAATTAAACTGAAAAATATAAATGATAGTGATACTTACAACGATTGTTAAAATGTGCATCACACTCGGGACAAGCTTCAACCATCATATAATCATTTATAGTCATTTCATGATGGCAAACGCCACATAAAATTGCCTTTTCATTAAATTCATCTGAATCCCATCGTTGTATGCTATGGCTTTCATGTTCATTATGACATTTGTAGCAAGGATAGTATTTGTTACAACATTTGAATTTAATCGCAATGATATCTAATGGTGTTTGGTAATGTGTACACCGAGATTCATTATCTACTGTAGAACCATATACATTAATCATAATCTTTACTCCTATTAATCAACAGGGTGGTCTCCAATGATTCTCACTTCAGGATGGAGATCAACGTCAAATTTTTCTTTTACAACTTTTTGAACGTAGTGAATCAAATCTTCGTAGTCAGTAGCGGTACCTTTATCAACGTTCACCATAAAACCAGCATGCTTTTTAGATACTTCAACACCGCCTATACGATGACCTTGTAAATCAGAGTCTTGAATTAATTTGCCTGCAAAATGGCCTGGAGGACGTTGGAAAACACTGCCACATGACGGATATTCTAATGGCTGTTTTGTTTCTCTTCTCTCAGTCAAATCATCCATAGTCGCTTGTATTTCGTCTAGATTGCCAGGTGCAAGTGTAAATGCAGCTTCTAAGACTACTAAGTGTTTTTGTTGCACAATACTATTGCGATAATCTAATTCCAACTCTTTATTCGTTAATGTAATTAATTCGCCTTTATCATTTACACAAAGCGCATAATCAATACAATCTTTTACTTCTCCGCCATAAGCACCTGCATTCATAAATACAGCGCCACCTATAGAACCAGGGATACCGCATGCAAATTCAAGTCCTGTTAGCGCATAATCTCTTGCAGTACGTGAAACATCTATGATTGCTGCGCCGCTACCAGAAATAATTGCATCATCTGATACATCGATATAATCAAGTGAAAGTAAGCTAATAACAATTCCGCGAATACCACCTTCGCGAATAATAATATTAGAACCATTCCCTAAATAGGTCACAGGAATATCTTTAGTATAGGCATAGTGAACAATGGCTTGAACATGTTCGTTTTTGGTAGGAGAAAGATAATAATCAGCCTTACCACCAGTCTGTGTATATGTATACTTTTTTAAGGGTTCATCAATTTTAATAATTTCTGATGGTACAATTGCTTTTAATTCCTTTAAGATGTTATCTTTATGCAACTATAGAACATCCTTTCTTGTTGAATTCATTTATTTATTATACCAATGATTTACGTGCTTGGCTAAAATCTTAGGAAAATATGTATGATTTTTTTAACTTTAATGAAATATTAAAGAAATTCCCTGTGTAAATTAGTTATTAAGTTAAAATGACTTAAATTACATATGTACGATATAAAAATTAAGTTATTTATTTCTATATGGTCATTTTAGTTTTTAAGCATAATGAATTACTTATCAGTACTTTTTATGCCGTCACTTAAATGTTTTGTGACATTGTCGAATAGTTGTTGCTTCTGATTTTCATAGTCACGTATATTTGTAGCAGTAAGTGTAGCAGATTGTTTTGCTTCGCCAAATGTTGTGACTAAAGCGTCATTTTTACTGAGTAACAGATTTGTTTGCAAGTAGTCGTTATAAAGTTTTGAGTCCTTTTGTATAATATGTAAACGAGCTACTTGTTTTAATTCTATTAAGTTATTAAATTGTGCCATAACTACTTTTTTATTATATGGATGGTGCAAGCGGTAGAATCCTTCATAATTCAAACGTTTTTCATCTAAGGATGTAATATCATGTAAATTATTTACACCCACTAATATATCTAGAATAGGCTCGGTTGGATAATTAAAGTGTGAAGTCCCACCGATATGATGCGTTGATTTAACAGGTGTATCAAGCAAGTTGAAGAGGATATTGCTTAGTTCTTGGTATCGTTGTCGATAAATGTTGTTATGGTCTTCTGTTATTAATGGTTGGATATGAGAATACATGTAGGTTGTCCACGCCTTTCAATGTTATGATAGAACTGTTAAACTGTAAATTCTGAAACAATATATCATATATCATTTTCAAGTTAAATAAGTTTCTGTATAATACTGAATGATAAGGAGTGCAGAAATGAAAAAAATAATTTGCATTGTTTTATTGTTTTGTTTTTCAATTACACTAAGCGCATGTGGCAATGAAGGATCTACCGAATTTAAAGATTTTGATAGCACGCTTAATGACGTAAAATCCAAGGAAAATGAACTGAAAAAAGTCATAGATGATATTCACTTAAAGCGTTTAGATGATTTAAGCAAGACAGATATGACAGACAAGAACAAAAAAGAATTTAACGAATTGCAAAATAAAGTAAATAGTAAATTGGTCCCTAAACTCGACAATTATGAAGCGGCTGCAAAAAAGTTACCTGCAGATTCTGAAGAAACAAAGGAATTAAAATCAACCTATTTAAAATCAGTGAAAGATAAAAAAGCTGCTATTAATGACTTGAAAAACTTCATAGATTTATGCAATCAAGCAGTTAAGGCAAATGAAGATATCTTAGACTATACTAAGTTATTTGAAAAAAATAGATCTCAGGTTGAAGCACATATGCAAAAAGCAAGTGACGCTGGCTCGACAACAGATGTAAATAATTTTAAACACAAATTAGAGCAAAATAATAAAGAGTTAAGAAACACAGCTGAAAAAGAAGCAGACTCAACGGATGCTACCAAAGTAAAACAGTCTATAGAAACACAAATTATGCCTTTAATTGATAAACAGATTAAAGATTTGAATAAAACAGCAATTACAAATAATTATGTTAATGATGCACGTAAAAATGCTATAGAAATGTATTACAGCTTACAAAATTATTATGAAACTCGAAAAGAAACGATAGATATTAGCGAACAATTAGATAAAATCAACACTAAAGATTTACCGAAAAAAGGTGAAGACCTAGAGAAGTTTGACGCTGATTTTGACAAAGAATATAATAATGTGAAAGAAGACTTTAATTAAAAAGGTTTTTTACCAAAGTTATAAAATTTTAAATAAACAGTTAACAACAAAAAGAGAGTTGTGTATAATTGGAAACAATGATATGAGTATATCGTGTAAATTTCACACTTTTTGAAAGATCACTGTGTGTTAAATATTTTTAGAGGTGAATAGAATGGCTATAAAGCTGAGTTCGATTGACCAGTTTGAGCAAATTATTAATGAAAACAAATATGTATTTGTACTGAAACATAGTGAAACATGCCCAATTTCAGCAAATGCAATTGACCAATTCAACAAATTTTTATATGAAAGAGATATGGATGGTTACTATTTAATTGTACAACAAGAAAGAGAATTATCTGATTATATAGAAGAAAAAACAAGTGTGAAACATGAATCACCACAAGCATTTTATTTTGTTAAGGGACAAGCGGTTTGGAATGCGAGTCACGGTGACATTAACGTTTCAACATTAGCAAGCGCAGAAGAATAAACGACAAAAAAATACAGATTTAAACGCTTGTTAAGCGCTTATCATTGAGGTAGGTGTTTAACAAGCGTTTCTTATAATGTGAAAAATTTTCGCCTGGCATGTATAATAAATAATTGAATAAGAAATGTAGACTACGATTTTATCGTTTACACATATATGGACAAAACAAATGGCATTCATATATAAACTGAGGTATAAAAATTGAAAACTGATTATGTACCTAATTTTTACTTTTATTAATTAACAAATTTTAAATAAAAATACTAGAGGTGACAAAATGAAAGTTTTAGTTGCGATGGATGAATTTAATGGAATTATTTCCAGTTATCAAGCGAATCGTTATGTTGAAGAAGCGGTAGCTAGCCAAATTGAAAAAGCAGACATAGTACAAGTACCTTTATTTAATGGTCGTCATGAGCTTATGGATTCTGTCTTTCTTTGGCAGTCAGGTACTAAATATAGAATGACAACACATGATGCTGATATGCAAGAGGTAGAAGCAGTGTATGGCATTACAGATAGCGGTATGACTGTGATTGAGGGTAATCTATTTTTGAAAGGTCAAAAGCCAATTAATGAACGTACAAGCTATGGTCTGGGAGAAGTGATCGTAGATGCTCTAGAGAATGATGCAACGCATATGGTTATTTCACTTGGTGGCATTGGTAGCTTTGATGGCGGTGCAGGTATGTTACAAGCACTGGGTGCTAAGTTTTACGATGATGAAGCACAAGAAATTGATTTGCGTCAAGGTAGTAATAAGTTAAAATATATCCGCAAAATCGATATTTCTGGGTTACATCCCAACTTAAATAATGTACGTTTTCAATTAATGTCAGATTTTGATAGTAAAATTTACGGTAAGAATAGTGAAATAATGCAAACGTATGAAACTTATGGGGTAACACGTGAAAATGCTGCCGAAATTGATAACTTAATTTGGTATTTAAGTGAAATGTTTAAAAGTGAACTAAGACTTGTGCTTGGCCCAGTACAAAGAGGGGGCGCAGGCGGTGGCATCGCTGCAGTATTAAATGCGCTCTATAATGCAGAAATCATGACTAGTCATGAACTCGTAGACCAAATAACACATTTAGATGCATTAATTGAGCAAGCAGATTTAATCATTTTTGGTGAAGGTATCAATGAAGCAGATCAAATACTTGAAACAACAACGGTACGTCTAGCAGAATTAGCTACAAAATATAATAAACCATCAATAGCCATTTGTGCCACTGATGATAAGTTTGACTTATTTGAATCTATAGGTGTTACAGCAATGTTTAATACATTTATAGAAATGCCAGAAAGTTTTACGGATTTTAAAATGGGCATTCAAATTAGACATTATACTGTTCAAGCAATTAAGTTATTGAAAACGCAATTTGATATCAACAAATAGATTAAGTGATTAAAATGCATAGCTAATTTCTTTTTAGAATGTATCTTAAGCTACTGAAACGATTAAATCATTTTTGGTAACTACATTCGTTATGACGTTATCATTTTAGTGAAAAATATGATGTTAAGCATGATAAAAATTAAGGTTCCGAGACATCTTTATATGTCTTGGAACCTATTTTAATATAAATATAATTATTTTTGATATGTTTGTACGACTTCTTCTGCAATACCGATAATAACTTCAATCGCTTTCTCCATTACATCAATAGATGCATATTCGAAAGGACCATGGAAATTATCACAGCCAGTAAAGATATTTGGTGTAGGTAATCCCATATAAGATAGTTGTGAACCATCTGTACCTCCACGAATTGGCGCGGTATTGGCTGGGATGTCTAATTTAGTAAAAACACGTTTTGGTATATCAATAACATGTGGATTTGCCGAAATTTTTTCACCCATATTATAATATTGATCATTGATTTCAATTTCAATAGGATCGTCTTCAAAATGCGTATTGATATCATTTTTAATTTCGACTAAACGTTTCTTACGTAAGTCAAATTGATTACTGTCGTGATCACGAATAATATAATGAAGTGTTGTTTTTTCAACGTCGCCATTCATCTTCATCAAATGATAAAAACCTTCATAACCTTCAGTTCTTTCAGGGACTTCGTTTGGTGGAAGTAAAGAATTAAATTGCTGGCCTAATAATACAGCATTAATCATGGCATCTTTAGCTGAACCTGGATGCACATTGACACCATGACAAGTTACGATTGCTTCAGCAGCATTAAAGCTTTCATATTGTAATTCACCATATTCACTACCATCCATTGTGTAGGCAAAGTCAGCGTTAAAGCGTTCGACATCAAATTCATGAGGTCCTCTACCGATTTCTTCATCTGGGGTAAATGCTACACGGATACGTCCATGTTTAATTTCAGGATGTGAAGTTAAGTATTTTAAAGCTTCCATAATCTCAACTACACCAGCTTTATCATCAGCGCCTAATAATGACGTTCCATCTGTAACCATAAGTATATGACCTTCGACATTTTTCATATTTGGAAAAACATCTTGGCTTAAAACGCGGTTCGTATCCCCAAGTTGAATTGGTTTACCATCATAAGCTTCAATAATTTGTGGATTGACATTCGTAGCGTTAAAGTCTGGCGATGTATCGACATGTGCTAAAAAACCAACAGTCGGTATATCAGCATCTACATTGCTTTCTAAAGTGGCAAATAAGTAGCCTTGTTCATCAATATCTGTCTCTAACCCAAAGTCAGTCAATTCATCATTTAATAAGTTTAATAAATCCCACTGTTTCTCTGTAGATGGTGTTGTATTAGATTCTGGATCGGATTGTGTGTCAATAGTTACGTATCTTGTCAGTCTTTCAATTATGTCTTGTTTCATAAAAACACCCCTTTAAGCTCTATTGTTCATATTGTAAGATTTTTTATAAGTTTTGCCATTCATTTTACCATAATGTTGTTTTATCCGTGTATAGATATAATAAATAATCTCTGCACATAAAATACCAAAAGCAATTGCCCCTGAAATTAGAGTTACTTCTAAAAATGTATTAACGGCGTGTGTGTATTCATTACTTACCAAGAATCGTGTAGCTTCATATGCTAAGCCACCTGGTACAAGTGGAATAATACCAGGTACAATGAAGATAATTACAGGTCGTTTGTAACGTCTACTCATAACATGACTCATTAAAGCTAAGATAAAACTACCTAAAAAAGAAGCTAAGACTTTACCTAAGTCAGCATCAAATGTCAACTTATAGATAATCCAACCCATTGCGCCTACAAAACCACAGGCTAAAAGGAGGCGTCTTGGTGCATTGAACAGAATTGAAAATAGCATTGTTGCAAGAAAGCTAATTATAAATTGTGAAAAATAATAGACAATGGCCATGATGTTAGCACTCCTTTTTAAAATATTAATAATACTATGGCAACGCCAGCTCCAATGGCGAATGAAGTTAATGCCGCTTCAACACCACGTGACATACCAGCAAGTAATTCGCCTGCCATCAAATCACGTATGGCGTTAGTAATTAAAATACCAGGTACCAGAGGCATAACGCCAGCAATGGTTATGATATCTTGATTATGTGCCCAACCTATTTTTGTGAAAGCAGAGGCTATCATAATCACCACTGCTGCACTAATAAACTCAGAAAAGAATTTAATCTGTATGTAACGTTGCACATAATTAAAGGTTAAAAAGGCACCTGCGCCAGCAAGGATAGCGAAAATAAAGTCTTGGATGATTCCACCAAACATAAATAGGAAAAAACCACATGCAATCGGTGCTGCCAAGAAATTAGTTATGGATGAATATTGTAAAGAGGCGTGGTGCAAATGTACCAGTTCAGATTTTGCTTGATCTATATTCAGTTCATTATTAGAAATTTTTCGTGAGAGACTATTAGTCAAAGCTATTTTTTCTAAGTCTGTGGTACGTTCGCGAATTCTGATAAGCCGTGTATTAGTACGGTTATTTAGTGAAAAAATGATTGCAGTAGATGTCACAAAGCTATATGTATCATCTAAACCAAAACTTGCAGCTATACGTGTCATCGTGTCTTCAACGCGGTATGTTTCAGCGCCACTTTCAAGTAAAATTCTTCCTGCAATAAGCACGACATCAATGACTTTATCTTCATCAATAATCGTAATTGAATCTGACATAGCTTTGCACCTCCTGAAAATTTTTTAGAACAATTGAAAGTTTACAGTGTACAATTGAAACTTTCAATAGCAATTCATACGCCGTCATCATTTTTTAATATTCCATTATATATTGTAACAAACTCAATTGTATAACTATAACAGTTTATAGAAATGAAAGTTTTAGTTAAAGATTTTAAAGTTAGAAATTACCGTATGATATTAATACTGTTTGTCATAACAATTTGATGAATGTTAAATATGAAAATATAAAGGTAATTGTAAATGAAGTAATTGACAGTTTGACTCATAATAGTTGTTTAAATTTGAGTTATGGTTCATTTAAAGTAGTAATAAGATTTGATAGGAATAAAGCTATATCAAAAAAAGACAAACACTCTCTGCTGAGTGTTTGTCTTTATATTGATATAAGTCATGTCGTGAGGTACTAGGGAAGTAGTTTAAGCTGGAACATCTAATGAGTTATGTTTAACGTAAGTTATATGAACTGAACTTATATAGTCACAATTAAAAATGAATTTATTTTAAAGGTTTTAAAGTTTAACAATAGGATTAAACATCACTTGATTCCGGCCTTCATTTTTAGCCATATGCAACATATCATCTGCAATTTTAAATACTTTACGTTGTGACTTGTAGTCATCGGCAGTTAAATAACCAACACCTATTGAAACAGATAATTTAATAACCTCTTTATTAGGTAGATGGAAAGTTGATTGTTCTACACCACCACGTATACTCTCACTTAATTTAACACATTGGTCTAACGTGTAATCGTATAAAACGATAGAGAATTCCTCGCCGCCATTACGATAAATACTAAATTCTTGTGGGACATAGTTTTTGAGCAGTTGTGCAACTTGCCTTAGTACTGCATCACCAGATTGATGTGAAAATTTATCGTTTACATCTTTAAATCCATCGATATCGATGAGTAACAGCCCGATACTTTGGTTGTTTTTTTCAGCAATGCTTGTCGTTTCATTAAGGTGTCTATCGAATTCTTTAACGTTACCTAAACCTGTTAAATAATCAAATTTATCTTCATTTTCATAACGATTTACTAAAGAGAAAAAATACCAAATATCGACAAATGTTATTGACGAAGTAATCATTAATATAAATGATATAGGTATTAGGAACAATACCTCTGTAATTTCGTAATATGGGCTTATGAGTGATAAAATAAAGAAAATAACAAGTGTAATCGCGTTAAGAATTTGTAGTGAAATAATGTCATTTTGTTTTAAAAATGGGCCAACAGCACCAACAATCACAGCGATAACGATGAGTATCATAGCCGCAATGATAGTGTAATCACCAATTAGAACATTTACTAACCCTACGATTAATGCTGAAAGCACAGTGTAAAACATGTTCGTATACCTACCTAGGAAGAGTATAGGTATAAAGGTTAAGTAAAGTGTGTATTGGTTAAATAGTGGCACGGGATAAGCAGATAGTAAAAGTGCTACTATGGTCATTAAAACTGTAACATATTCTTTAGAAAACACCATGTTTTTATTCTCTGAATACTGTAAGCGGTGAAATAAATAGATACCTGCTACTGTAACAGAAATATTGTAAATAATAGCTTCAAACATTTAACTTTACACTCCTCTTTGTTTAGCACTTTGTTATTGTAAGTGAAAACTTACAATTTGTCATCTTAATGAAAATAGAAATTTATAACATTCACTTAATATTCGTGTTAAAATAATTTTTTGAGTGAATATACAATGATTCACTCTGAAATTTAAATATTTAAGAAATAATCCTGTGACTTATCAATTATCGCATTTCAAGTTGTATAAGTAAAAGCGTATAGGGTATTATAGAATTATGTAGCACATCAGACTATATAACGCCTGCAATGAATTTTCAAATTTGCATGATTCGTTAATTAGATGATGATTAGCTTACAATTAATTTAAATAATTATTTTCAACTTAGGATTTTGAAATTAAAAATAAAACAGAATTATATTAATGAAGGTGAACTGATGTATACATTATTATTAATCATTTTTTCAATGATTGTCAGTTTGATACTTACACCAATAGTTATAAAGGTTTCACATAAATTAGGGATTGTAGATCAACCGAATTTTAGAAAGGTACATACTAAACCTATATCCGTACTTGGTGGAACTGTAATACTCATATCATTCTTAGTAGGGATATGGCTTGGACATCCTATAGAAACGGAAGTTAAACCTCTGGTTATTGGGTCAGTGTTAATCTACTTGGTTGGACTCATAGATGATATTTATGATTTGAAACCAATCATTAAATTATTAGGTCAAGTAATTGCAGCACTTGTTGTTGTTTATTATGGTGTGACTATTGATTTTATTTCTTTACCTATTGGACCAACGATTCATTTTGGTATTTTAGGTATACCAATTACAGTTATTTGGATTGTGGCAATTACTAATGCAATTAATTTAATTGATGGACTAGACGGCTTAGCATCTGGTGTTTCGATGATTGCATTAATGACGATAGGTTTTATCGCAATCTTACAAGCAAATATATTTATTATGATGATTTGTAGTGTTTTGATTGGGGCGCTTCTAGGATTCTTATTCTTTAATTTCCATCCAGCAAAAATCTTTTTAGGCGATAGTGGTGCTTTGCTTGTCGGTTTTATCGTAGGTTTCTTATCATTGCTCGGGTTTAAAAATATTACCTTTGTATCTTTATTCTTCCCGATTGTAATTTTAGCTGTACCATTTATTGATACACTCTTCGCTATGATTCGTCGTGTGAAAAAAGGTCAGCATATTATGCAAGCTGATAAATCACATCTCCATCATAAATTTTTAGAACTTGGCTATTCACATCGTCAAACTGTACTATTGATATATTCTATAGCAATACTATTTAGTCTTGCTAGTATAATATTATATCTATCTCAACCGTGGGGCGTACTCATGATGTTTATTTTGATTTTAATCACAATTGAACTTATCGTTGAGTTTACAGGATTGATTGATGATGATTATCGACCATTATTAAAATTAATTGAAAATAAAGAACAGCATGACGATTATCACAAATAATATTATAAAATATTGCTCATAGTCATAGAAAGGCGCCTCCATATTATAGGAGGTGTCTTTTTTTATGATTAAAATGTAAGGCAAAATATTAAAGGGAAGTTAATTTAACACCACAAAGCGTTAATTTGTAGGGATATCGAAAGGCAGACGAACTGTTTCCCCCTCAATTAAATTATAATTACCTGAGGTCGTGCGATTTAAAAATGTTAGAAAGGTATCGTAATCGGAAGCTACAACATCAATGCTATAACTTACTTTGTCTGTGTAGTTTTGCTCTCGCAATAAGAAAGGCATGCTTTCTAACTCGTATTCAAATTTACCAGTTAAATCATAACCTATAGTTACAGTAGTAGGTATAGCAGGGCGTAAAGCAACACGTCCGATATCAAATATGACATCTCTCACAGCGCCACTATAGGCACGGATTAAACCACCGCCGCCCAGTTTAATTCCTCCGAAGTAACGTGTAACCACCACACATGCATTATGGATTTCAAGCTTTTTAAGAATTTCTAACATTGGCACGCCGGCTGTACCACTTGGTTCACCGTCATCGTTTGCTTTTTGAATATTCATTTGATCACCAATTGTGTATGCCGAACAGTTATGGGTAGCTTCTTTATGTTTTGCTTTGACAGCCGCAATAAAATCTTTTGCTTCATCTTCTGATTCAACAGGTTTAATATGCGCTATAAAACGCGACTTACTGATTATATTTTCAATCGTATGTTCTTGTTTAATTGTTTTAATTGTGTCATCCATTTATAGTCACCTCGTGTATGTATTATACGTTTAGTTATTTTTCAGTGAATTAGTTATTAACTAATATTATACACTGTATTGAATTATAGATTAAATGTTAAAATGAATTTTCTTTTAAGCAAAAGTAAGGTATTATAGTTGTGAGTATAATTGAGGAGGATTATGATGAAAATCGCTGTCTTGACAGATTCAACGAGTTATCTATCTCAAACATTAATTCAAAAATATAATATAAAAGTAGCGCCATTAAGTGTCACTTTTGATTCTGGGGAAAATTTTGTTGAGAATGCAACAATATCAACGGATGAATTTTATAAACGTATGAAAACATCGGATACTATTCCAACAACTAGCCAACCTGCGATTGGAGATTTTTTGGAGAATTTTGAACAACTTCGTGAAGAAGGCTATACAGATGTTATTTGTGTATTCTTATCTGGAGGTATTAGTGGTTGTTATCAAACAGCTACTCAAGCTGGAGAAATGGTAGAAGACATCAATGTTCACACATTTGATTCACAACTAGCTGCAATGGTTGAAGGTGCATATGTACTCAAGGCCATTGAAATGATTGAACAAGACTATGAACCACAAGCAATCCTTGATGAGCTATATGCGATGCGAGAAGATACTGGTGCGGTATTAATGGTAGATGACTTAAAAAATCTACAAAAAAGTGGACGAATCACAGGTGCACAAGCATGGATTGGTACAATGCTTAAAATGAAGCCAGTATTGAAATTTGAAGATGGTAAAATAGTACCTGACGAAAAAGTAAGAACAAAAAAACGCGCATTGCGTAAAATGATTGATAAAGTTATTGCGGAAGTAAAAGATTTTGAAGAAGTAACATTATTTGTTATTGAGGGTGACATTGCGGAGGACTCAGATTGGATTCAACATGAGTTAGAAGAAAAATATGCGCAATATCCACTCTATCGCTCAAGTTTTGGACCTGTAATCGCAGCTCATCTTGGCTCAGGTGGAATTGGATTGGGTTATGTAGGGCGTACGATTCGTACAAATTAATATTTTTAAACTAAAGACATGTTTGGCTTTGTTGCCACATGTCTTTATTTGGAGGTAAAGAGCGATAAAATACTATGGTAGATTAATTTTAGATAAATCACTTTTAACAAATGAAACGATAAGTCATATATCAAAAGGTGTAATTTTAAAAAAGAATAAGTGGTATTGTATACAATGTCACACTAATCAACCAAGCCATTACTATAAATACTATTCAGAAGTTTTAAATAAGTATATTGTTTATTGTAGAAATTGCATTAATTTGGGAAGAATGGACAATATTCATTCTGTTTTCATCACAGCATCACAAAATTACGTTTCGCCGGGCACCTTTCAATTGCAATTTGACCTTTCGGAACAACAAAGTTATGCATCAAATGAAATTTTAGCAGCTATAAAAGCGTTTCGCTCAAAGATATTATATGCCGTGACAGGTGCGGGAAAGACAGAGATGATATTTGAAGCTATCCAATACGCACGTAGCCAAGGGTATAATGTTGCTATTGTTTCTCCTAGAGTGGATGTAGTTATAGAAGTGAGCATGAGGATCGCAGAAGCCTTTCAGCAAGAAGCTATTGATGTCTTATACCAAGGACATGGACAAAAATACAATGGGCATTTCATCGTAGCAACAATACATCAGTTGTATCGCTTCAAAAGGCATTTTAATTTAATTATTGTTGATGAAGTAGATGCTTTTCCTTTAGACATAGACCCTTCTTTATTTGAAGCGGTTAAACACGCTTCAAATAAACATTGTTCCCACATTTATATGACTGCTACGCCATCAAAGAAATTAGGCCAACGTTTGAATGATATCGATGTGATTGTCTTACCTGCACGTTTTCATAGACACTCACTTCCGATACCTCATTTTAAATACTTCAACTTAAAACCCCACAAAATACAAAGAAAACTATTAAATATTTTAAAAAAGCAAATTAGTAACCAACGCTTTACACTCGTGTTTTTTAATAATATTCAATTAATGAAAGAAGCTTATAACCAATACAAAACACGCTTCACAACAATAACTTATGTTCACAGCGATGATGTTTATCGCTTTGAAAAAGTAAAGGACTTAAGAAATGGAAAGTATCAAATTGTTTTTACAACAACCATCTTAGAACGTGGTTTTACAATGACTAATTTAGACGTGATAGTCTGTAATAGTCATAACTTTTCAACCAATGCATTAATTCAAATAGCAGGAAGAGTTGGACGCAAGAGAGAGGATCCGAGTGGGCTTGTTTTGTTTTTACATGAAGGCATCACATTTAAAATGTTACAGGCACGTAAAAATATTAAACGTATGAATCAATTGGCTCGTGAAAAAGGGTGGATAGATGACTAAATGTATACAGTGCCAAGCAACATATATTGAACCATTGAATGCTAAGACATTTTATAAAAAAGCGTCAAAATTCTGTGATCGCTGTTTAGAACAATGGCAAAAGGCAAAGCTCTCACCAGAAAATCGGTGCCCACGATGTTTGAAACTGTTAGCAATAACTGAAACAGCATGCTTAGACTGTAAGTTTTTGATGACGAAATTCAAATTAATGCATCAACTTTATTGTAATTACCAATACCAAGGTATTGTAAAACAGCTATTACATCAATATAAATTTATGAAAGATGTGGCGCTTGCTGAAGTGTTAGCAGCACAAATGCAACTGCCTAAAAACCAATACGATTATATCGTACCTATACCCTCATCGAGAGAAAAAGATCAAGCACGAACATTTAACCCTGTGACGTACGTCTTAGACCAGATGAATATATCATATAAATCTTTATTGATAGCAAAAGTGAGACCGAAACAAGCACCATTAGGTAAATTACACCGTTTTGAGCTAACGAACCCGTTTGAAATTGTGCAAAATATAGACTTGGAAAACAAAAATATATTACTTGTAGATGATATATATACTACAGGATTAACGGTTCACAATGCGTTAGCAATACTACTTATTAGAAAAATCAGAAAATTCGATGTGTTTACGTTTGCACGATAACATAAAAGTGGTATTATAAAAGTAAGCAATATTACCAATATAGAGGTTTTAAAGGAGTCGATTATTATGATCAGATTTGAAATTCACGGGGATAACCTCACTATTACTGATGCGATTCGCAACTATATTGAGGAGAAAATTGGTAAACTTGAACGTTATTTTAACGATGTGCCAAATGCAACTGCACACGTTAAAGTAAAAACGTACCAAAACTCAGCTACTAAAATAGAAGTAACTATTCCATTGAAAAATGTTACATTACGAGCTGAAGAACGTAACGATGATTTGTATGCAGGCATTGATCTAATCAATAGCAAACTTGAAAGACAAGTTAGAAAATACAAAACACGTGTAAATCGTAGAAATAGAAATCGTGGTGAGCAAGAAGCATTTGCATCACTACCAGAAGAAAATGAAGCAGTAGAAATTCAAAATGACGATGCTGAAAATGAAATCGAAATCATTCGTGCTAAAAATTTCAGTTTGAAACCAATGGATTCAGAAGAAGCAGTATTGCAAATGGATTTATTAGGACATGATTTCTTCATCTTTACAGATCGAGAAACAGATGGAACAAGCATTGTTTATAAAAGAAAAGATGGCAAATATGGGCTAATTGAAACAACTGAATAACATTTTAATTTAGTCTCATATTAATTAACAGTAGCGTTCATGATTATGTTAAATCGTGGACGCTCATTTTTTGCTATGTTACTATAAAATAATTTGAAAGTTATACATGTATTTGTGTATATTTTTAGTGAACAAGGTTTCAAAGACGAATTAAAAATAACTAAAGTTTATGTTTGATGTCAGCATTAATAAATATATTGAAGTCAATAAGTGTAAATTTAAGCTTATTAATGATAATATAAGTTGTTGTAAGCTAAGAGTTATTAAGCTAAAGGAGCGAACAAAATGGGTTTTTTATCAAAAATTGCAGATGGCAATAAAAAAGAAATAAAACGCCTTGGTAAATTAGCCGACAAAGTCCTTGCATTAGAAGAGGATATGTCGATATTAACTGATGAAGAAATTAAAGGAAAAACAAAAGCATTTCAAGAACAATTACAAGCTGAAGAAGATATAAAAAAACAAAATAAAATATTAGATGATATTTTACCAGAAGCTTTTGCAATCGTACGAGAAGGTGCAAAACGTGTATTTAATATGAGTCCATACAAAGTACAAGTTATGGGTGGTATCGCAATTCATGGTGGCGATATTTCAGAAATGAGAACTGGTGAAGGTAAAACATTAACAGCAACGATGCCAGTTTATCTAAATGCTTTAACTGGTCGCGGTGTGCACGTTATTACGGTCAATGAATACTTATCTAGTGTTCAAAGTCAGGAAATGGCTGAGTTATATGAGTTTCTTGGTCTATCTGTTGGTTTAAATTTAAATAGTAAAACAACAAATGAAAAGAGAGAAGCCTATGCATGTGATATTACGTATAGTACAAATAATGAGCTAGGTTTTGACTACTTGCGTGATAACATGGTGAACTACGCAGAAGAGCGAGTTATGAGACCATTAAACTTTGCAATTATTGATGAGGTTGACTCTATTTTAATAGATGAAGCACGTACACCATTAATAATTTCGGGTGAAGCAGAGAAATCTACTTCCCTTTACACACAAGCAAATGTTTTCGCCAAAATGCTAAAAAATGAAGATGACTATAATTTCGATGAGAAAACAAAAGCAGTTCAATTAACAGAACAAGGTATTGATAAAGCAGAACGTATGTTTAAAATCGATAACCTATATGATGTGAAAAACGTTGATATTATTAGCCACATTAATACGGCGTTACGCGCTCATGTAACATTACAACGAGATGTAGACTACATGGTCAATGACGGTGAAGTGCTTATCGTCGATCAATTTACAGGTCGTACAATGCCGGGGCGTCGATTCTCTGAAGGGCTACATCAAGCGATAGAAGCCAAAGAAGGCGTTAAAATTCAAAATGAATCTAAGACAATGGCATCTATTACATTCCAAAACTATTTCAGAATGTATAATAAATTATCAGGTATGACGGGTACAGCAAAAACGGAAGAAGAAGAGTTTAGAAATATATACAACATGACTGTAACTCAAATTCCTACGAATAAACCGATACAACGTATAGATAAACCTGATTTAATATACATTAGCCAAAAAGGTAAATTCGATGCAGTAGTTGCAGATGTCATTGAAAAGCATAAGCAAGGTCAGCCGGTACTTTTAGGTACTGTTGCAGTGGAAACCAGTGAATATATTTCTAACTTGTTGAAGAAAAATGGCGTACGTCATGACGTATTAAATGCTAAAAACCACGAACGTGAGGCAGATATTGTTGCCAATGCCGGTCAACGTGGCGCTGTTACGATTGCTACGAATATGGCGGGTCGTGGTACAGATATTAAACTGGGCGAAGGCGTTGAAGAAATAGGCGGACTCGCAGTTATTGGTACGGAAAGACACGAATCTCGTCGTATCGATGACCAATTACGTGGTCGTTCTGGTCGTCAAGGTGACAAAGGTGATAGCCGCTTCTACTTATCGCTTCAAGATGAATTGATGGTACGTTTCGGTTCAGAGCGTTTGCAAAATATGATGAATCGTTTAGGTATGGATGACTCTACACCAATTGAGTCTAAAATGGTTTCACGTGCAGTAGAATCTGCACAAAAACGTGTTGAGGGTAATAACTTCGATGCGCGTAAACGTGTTCTTGAATATGATGATGTATTACGTAAGCAACGTGAAATTATTTATAATGAACGTAATAATATTATTGATAGTGATACAAGTGGTGATTTAGTCGATCAAATGCTTCATTCAACATTAGAAAGAAGTGTTCACTATTACGTAAATGAAGAAGTAGACGAACCTGATTATGAACCATTCATTAATTATGTCGACGATGTATTTTTAAATGAAGGCGACTTAACAGTTGAAGACATTAAAGGGAAAGATAAAGAAGACATTGTTGAAATCGTTTGGAATAAGGTTGAAGTAGCGCTGAAAGACCAAAAAGAAAAGATTGGTACGCAATTTGACGAATTTGAACGTATGATACTACTTCGCTCTATTGATACACATTGGACTGACCATATCGATACAATGGATCAACTTAGACAAGGTATACATTTACGCTCTTATGGTCAACAAAATCCGTTACGTGATTATCAAAATGAAGGTCATCAATTATTTGATGCAATGATGGAAAATATTGAAGAAGACGTAAGTAAATATATTCTTAAATCCGTTGTTTCAGTCGAAGATGATGTAGAAAGAGACAAAGCTACTGACTTTGGTAAAGCTGAGCACGTTTCTGCAGAAGATGGTAAAGAAAAAGTTAAATCATCACCATATGTTAAAGATGAACATATTGGTAGAAATGACCCTTGCCCTTGTGGTAGCGGTAAGAAATATAAAAACTGTCACGGTGCGTAACACATGTGACTATAAATTAAACCGGGAGCATTGATAGTCGTATCATTAACTTCCGGTTTTATTTTTGTATTAAAACATTACAGGTCGCATGGAGGAGATTAAGTGTAAAGTTGAAATGTTAACCCTGACTTCTGTAGAATAGTGATATTGGATAAAATAAATTAAGATGAATAAGTATGTTGTGTAAGTACTTCATTTGATAATAGGAGAGATGCAAAATGGAATTATCAGAAATTAAACGAAATATTGATGCTTATAGAGAAAGATTAGAACAACTTAGGGGGTCTCTTTGACTTAGAAGAAAAGGAGACTAATATTAAAGAATTTGAAGAGATGATGACAGATCCTACTTTTTGGGATGACCAAGATAAAGCACAAGAGGTCATTGATAAGAACAATGCTTTGAAATCAATTGTGAATGCATACAGATCACTTGAAGCAACTCTAGAAGATATGGATACGACTAGAGCATTATTATTAGAAGAAAACGATCACACAATGAAGCAAGAATTGGAGCAAGAAGTTCATACGTTTGAAAGTCAGTTGGACAACTTCGAATTACAATTATTGTTAGATGGTCCATATGATGCGAACGATGCCATTATGGAGTTACATCCAGGTGCAGGTGGTACTGAATCGCAAGATTGGACTAACATGTTATTGAGAATGTACCAACGTTACTGTGAGCAAAAAGGCTTTAAGGTAGAAATTGCTGACTACTTACCAGGAGACGAAGCTGGAGTTAAAAGTGTAACGATAATCGTAAAAGGTCATAATGCTTACGGTTATTTGAAAGCTGAAAAGGGAGTACACCGTCTTGTTCGAATTTCTCCATTTGATTCTTCAGGACGCAGACATACATCATTTGCATCATGTGACGTAATCCCACAATTTAATAATACCGATATAGAAATTGAGGTTAATCAAGACGATATTACAATTGATACTTTTAGAGCATCAGGTGCAGGCGGGCAACACATTAATAAAACAGAATCAGCCATTCGAATCACTCACCATCCAACTGGCATTGTTGTAAATAATCAAAATGAACGTTCTCAAATTAAAAACAGAGAAGCTGCTATGAAGACTTTGAAATCTAAGTTATATCAATTAAAAATTGAAGAACAAGAACAGGAAATGGCAGAAATTCGAGGAGAACAAAAAGACATAGGATGGGGTAGTCAAATCAGATCTTATGTATTCCACCCGTATGCTATGGTTAAAGATCATCGTACTAACGCTGAAACGGGTAAAGTTGATGCGGTAATGGATGGAGATATTAATTCATTTATAGAAGCATATTTACGCAGTCAAATGGACCATAGTGAAAAATAAGTATGAATGATATTAAAATATACGTTATAAATTAGCAAGTTGAAGTTTGATGTATGTATGGGATGAGCTAGTAATCAATATTAAAATGTTGATTACTAGCGCATCCCTTTATTTTTGAAATTTTATATTGAATGTAAATAACTGTTATATGAATTTTAACGAATAAAGAGGCAATCTATACTTTGAAATTATTATAAATATATTGTTGTATATTTATAATAATTTCAAAACATTAATCATTGGATGTAAAATACATTTTTTAATGTTACATAGTCCAATGCTTACAGAATAATAATCTTTATTTAAATTTAGTCGTATCAAGGGATTAGACGTATTTTAAAGGATATAAAATAGTTCGTTAAAATAGAAAGTTGACTGTTGTATTACAGTATAATAACAAAGACAAATGTCTATGGGTTATGTGCTATATTATTCTTGATTAAAATTAAGACAGCAAAGGATGAAAGATGTAATGAAGAAAGGCTTAACATTTTCTATAACAACGGCAGCAATGTTTTTTGGTATAAATGGTATCGCATCAGCAGACCAAATCCATACAGTGAAGGAAAATGCTAAATTAACAGATATAGCTCAAGCATTTGCAACATCAACTACTGAAATTCAAAATTTAAATCAAATAGATAATAGAGCGTATGTTCAAGCAGGAGAAAAATTAGTGCTTCCAGACAATGATATTGTAGAAGTAAAAGTTGGAGATTCAATTCAAAGTATCGCAACTGCACATCAATTGACGGTTGAACAACTTGTTCAATTGAACCCAAATTTAGGAGACGTGATATATCCTGGTCAACTTATCGCAGTTTCTGAGAAAGGTTCAGCACATTTAAATAATCAAATACAACAAATGTTTAACGAGCAAATCGAAGGGCAAAGTAATATCTCAGACGGTAATTACAATGAAGCAATTAATGAACAATCAACACCAAATCGTGCTACAACATCAACATCAACACATATGGCATCTATTGCACCACAAACGTGGTCAAACGTTAACACACAAGATGTAGGTCAAAACAATCAACAAATGCATGTTGATAGTAATGTGGGATCTAACGAACAATATAGCCCAGTACAACAAGCTTCAAATGGCAATAACTATTACACATGGGGACAGTGTACATATTACGCTTTCGATAGACGCCAACAATTAGGAAAATCTGTTGGTAATTTATGGGGAAATGCGAATAATTGGGCTTCAGCAGCTCGTCAAAATGGCTATCAAGTAAATCACACGCCAGAAGTTGGAGCTATTTTCCAAAGTAATGCTGGTAACTATGGGCATGTAGGTGTAGTGGAACGTAAAAATTCAGATGGGTCTATTCTTGTGTCAGAAATGAACTGGCAAGGCGTAGGACAAAAATCTTATAGAACAGTTCACAATACAGGACAATATAACTATATTCACTAATTAATACTAGAGCTTTCAGTTTGAAGTTAGAACAAATATGCTGATATCTTGTTTTATAAGATAATGAGTGAAATCGTAAACTAACTATGTAAATTTGATGAAATGAATGTAGAAGAAATGACTAATTAAGTTGAAAGCTGTGTTCATGGGAGTGGGACAACGAAATCATTGTAGCGTCATATGATTTCGCTGTTCCACTCCCTCGTTATATTAATTAAAGAAGTATGTTTATAATACAAATAAATAATTATTTTTAAGGATATTGGTAAGACATTTTATTTGTTGAGTGATATTATAAAAACAAGTATAATGATTCATTAAATAAACTAGGAGGCGATGTCATGGGAGTACATCAATATTTTAAACGCTTATCTGATTTAGAAAAATTAATTAGATTGCCAGGTAAATTTAAGTATTTCGAGCATAACGTCGCTGCCCACTCATTCAAGGTGACTAAAATAGCTCAATATTTAGGCACTGTTGAAGAGTATCATGGGAATGAAGTGGATTGGAAAAGCTTATATGAAAAGGCATTAAACCATGATTTCGCGGAAATATTCACAGGAGATATTAAAACGCCTGTAAAGTATGCTAGCGGAGAACTAAAGAAATTATTCTCACAAGTTGAAGAGGAAATGGTAGATCATTTTATAAATGAAGAGATTCCAGAACCATATCAAGCTATCTATAGAGAAAGACTACAAGAAGGTAAGGACGATTCGTTAGAAGGTCAATTACTTTCGGTAGCTGATAAAATAGATTTATTATATGAAACATTTGGAGAAATTCAAAAACGTAATCCAGAACAACTATTCTTTGAAATATATGAAATGTCATTAGAGACAATAATGCAATTTGATCACCTTAGCTCGGTTCAAGATTTTATAGAAAATATCATTCCTGAAATGTTGACGGAAAAGTTCATTCCAAAATCTGAATTACGAGAA
This sequence comes from Staphylococcus pseudoxylosus, assembly GCF_044794325.1. Taxonomy (NCBI): domain Bacteria; kingdom Bacillati; phylum Bacillota; class Bacilli; order Caryophanales; family Staphylococcaceae; genus Staphylococcus; species Staphylococcus pseudoxylosus. The sequence continues at coordinate 2,231,426 of NZ_CP085024.1, read as the reverse complement.
ACAACCATGGCTATTTTAAATAATAGGAACGGGTGAATGGAATGATTTGGTATGCGCTTGCGGCCTTTTTTCCTTGTATATTTGTTGTGTTGTTTAGTGTATTAACGAGAAATAAATGGGTAGGAACAATCCTGACATTAGTTATTATAGGCGCATCTGTACAAAAAGGATTCTTCCATAGTGAATGGATTATTTTTATAGATGTAGTGTCTATGTTGGCAGGATATCTCATTATTGATCAATTAGAATTGCACAAAAAAGAAGACGATTGAAAAGTAAGTATTGAGCAACCTAATTGCTATAATTTAATAAGCGCTTTATAATTATATGGCTTGAGATAATTAAGAATATGATTATAATGCAAATTTATGCAAACATGGTAGAGTGACTATGTTTGTTTTTATTTATATAGAACAAGATTAATTAAAACGAACAAATGTTTGCTTTTGTCTTTGTTAATCTGTTAAAATATGTAACGAGTATAAGCACCTTCGGAAAATATTACGCCAAAAAACAATGTATATAGCCTAATATAAAGATTTTAAATAGGTTTTAAGCGTTAGAAATGATATAGGAGGTAGGGTTATAATATGGAACATTATCCGTTTAAATTGCATTCTGATTTTGAGCCTCAAGGAGATCAACCAGAAGCCATTAAAAAAATTGTAAATGGTGTCAATGAAGGAAAAAGACATCAAACGTTACTTGGGGCTACAGGGACAGGTAAAACTTTTACGATGAGTAACGTCATTAAACAAGTGGGTAAACCTACGTTAATTATCGCACATAATAAAACACTAGCAGGACAGTTATATAGCGAATTTAAAGAGTTTTTCCCTGAAAACAGAGTGGAATATTTTGTCAGTTATTATGATTATTATCAACCAGAAGCTTACGTGCCATCGACTGATACTTTTATAGAAAAAGATGCCTCCATTAATGATGAAATAGATCAATTACGACATTCAGCAACTAGTGCATTATTTGAAAGAGATGATGTTATTATCATAGCTAGTGTCAGCTGTATATATGGCTTGGGTAATCCAGAAGAGTATCGTGATTTAGTCGTAAGTGTGCGAGTTGGCATGGAAATGGATAGAAGCGAATTACTGAAAAAATTGGTTGACGTGCAATATACAAGAAATGATATTGATTTTAGACGTGGTACGTTCCGCGTTAGAGGTGATGTAGTAGAAATCTTCCCAGCTTCAAGAGAAGAAATGTGTATAAGAGTAGAATTCTTTGGTGATGAAATAGATCGTATTCGTGAGGTGAACTATTTAACAGGCGAAGTATTAAGGGAACGAGACCATTTTGCGATATTCCCAGCCTCACACTTCGTAACACGAGAAGAAAAAATGAAATTAGCCATCCAAAGAATTGAAAATGAATTAGAAGCACGTTTGACTGAACTACGTTCAGAAAATAAATTGCTAGAAGCACAACGTTTAGAACAACGTACGAATTATGACTTAGAGATGATGCGAGAAATGGGCTTTTGTTCAGGTATAGAAAACTATTCCGTTCATCTAACTTTACGACCAACAGGTTCAACACCTTATACGCTTCTAGATTACTTTGGTGATGATTGGTTAGTAATGATTGACGAGTCACATGTTACATTACCGCAAATTAGAGGGATGTATAATGGTGACCGCGCTCGTAAACAAGTACTGGTAGACCATGGTTTTCGCTTGCCCAGTGCTTTAGATAATAGACCACTAAAATTTGAAGAATTTGAAGAGAAGACTAAGCAATTAGTTTATGTATCAGCTACACCAGGTCCATTTGAATTAGAACATACAGATGAAATGGTACAGCAAATTATCCGACCAACAGGTTTATTGGATCCTAAGATTGAAGTTCGACCAACAGAAAATCAAATCGATGATTTAATTGGAGAAATTCAAGATCGTATTGATCGAAATGAACGCGTGCTAGTAACTACTTTAACTAAAAAAATGAGTGAGGATTTAACAACTTATTTGAAAGAAGCGGGAGTAAAAGTTAATTATTTACACTCAGAAATTAAAACACTAGAACGAATTGAAATTATTCGCGACTTGAGAATGGGCACATATGATGTCATAGTCGGAATTAATTTATTAAGAGAGGGTATTGATATACCAGAAGTATCTCTCGTAGTGATATTAGATGCAGATAAAGAAGGATTCTTGCGTTCACAAAGATCACTTGTTCAAACAATTGGACGTGCTGCACGTAATAGTCGTGGTGAAGTTATTATGTATGGGGATAAAATTACTGACTCTATGCGTTATGCGTTAGACGAAACAGAAAGACGTCGTACAATCCAAGAAGCATATAACGAAAAACATAACATTACACCTATGACTATTAATAAGAAAATACATGATGTGATTAGTGCTACTGTTGATAACGATGAAACTAATGACCAGCAACAAACGGAAGTTCCTAAGAAGATGACGAAAAAAGAGCGCGAAAAGACAATTGCAAATATAGAAAAAGAAATGAAGAAAGCGGCGAAAGATTTAGATTTCGAAAAAGCTACAGAGCTTAGGGATATGTTATTTGAATTAAAAGCAGAAGGGTGACACAAATGAAGCAACCATCCATTGTAGTAAAAGGGGCACGTGCCCATAATTTAAAAGATGTTGATATAGAAATACCTAAAGACAAACTTATAGTTATGACCGGACTTTCAGGTTCAGGTAAATCATCTTTAGCATTTGATACAATATATGCTGAAGGACAACGTAGATATGTAGAATCATTAAGTGCCTATGCGAGACAGTTTTTAGGACAAATGGATAAGCCAGATGTAGACACGATAGAAGGCTTATCTCCAGCTATTTCAATAGATCAAAAAACAACGAGCAAAAATCCAAGATCTACTGTTGCGACTGTAACTGAAATTTATGATTATATTAGATTACTCTATGCACGTATAGGGAAACCATTTTGCCCTAATCATGGTATTGAAATAGAATCACAAACAGTACAACAAATGGTCGATCAAGTCATGAAATTAGAAGAACGTACTAAGATTCAAATTCTCGCACCAGTGATTACACATAGAAAAGGCGCCCAAGAGAAGTTAATTGATGATATTAGTAAAAAAGGTTATGTGCGTGTAAGAGTAGATGGTGAAATAACTGATGTAAATGAAGTACCTGCATTAGATAAAAATAAAAACCATACTATCGAAGTAGTCATCGACCGTTTAGTTGTTAAAGAGGGTATTGAATCACGTTTGGCAGACTCTATCGAAACAGCATTGCAACTTTCTGAAGGTAGCCTCATTGTGGATATCATTGACGGTGAAGAATTAAAATTCTCAGAAAATCATGCTTGTCCAATTTGTGGTTTTTCAATTGGAGAATTGGAACCACGTATGTTTAGTTTTAACAGTCCATTTGGTGCTTGTCCAACCTGTGATGGCTTAGGTCAAAAACTGACTGTGGATTTAGATTTAGTAGTTCCTGACGCTAATAAAACATTAAATGAAAGCGCTATTGTTGCTTGGGAATCATCAAGTTCTGATTATTATCCAACATTGTTAAATCGCGTTTGTGAAGTGTTTAAAATAAATATGGATAAGCCTTTTAACAAGCTTACAGATCGGCAAAAAGATATTATTTTAAATGGTTCAAAAGGCAAAGAAATTGAATTTACCTTCACACAACGTAATGGCCAAACACGCAAACGTACAATGGAGTTCGAAGGTGTAATCAATAACATCAATAGAAGATATCATGATTCTCCATCTGAATTAGTAAGAGAAATGATGAGTAAATACATGACTGAATTGCCATGTGAAACTTGTCACGGTAAACGATTAAGTCGTGAAGCATTATCTGTTTATATTGCAGGGAAAAATATTGGTGATGTCGTTGAACAATCTATCAAAGAAGCATTGCATAGTTATGAACATATAGAGCTGTCTGAACAAGATAGAAAAATTGCTAACCAAATCTTAAAAGAAATCAATTCAAGATTAGAATTCTTATATAACGTTGGACTAGAATATTTAACATTGAATCGCGCCTCTGGCTCATTATCTGGAGGTGAGGCACAACGTATTCGCCTTGCGACTCAGATTGGTTCAAGACTTTCAGGCGTACTTTATGTTTTAGATGAACCTTCTATCGGGTTACACCAACGAGATAATGACCGGTTAATTAATACGCTAAAAGAAATGCGTGATTTAGGTAATACCTTAATCGTTGTTGAACATGATGATGATACAATGCGCGCAGCAGACTTTTTAGTTGATGTTGGTCCAGGCGCTGGTGAACATGGTGGAGAAATCGTTGCGAGTGGGACACCAAAACAGGTAATGAATAATAAGCAATCATTGACGGGCCAATATTTAAGTGGACAAAAACGTATTGAAGTACCAGAAGCACGTAGGCAGATTACAGATCGCAAAATTAGCGTGAAAGGTGCTAGAAGTAACAACTTGAAAGATATAGATGTTGATTTTCCGCTATCAACAATGACAGTTGTCACAGGCGTTTCTGGTTCTGGTAAAAGTACATTAGTGAATGAGGTACTTTACAAATCATTAGCAAAACATATTAATAAATCTAAAATAAAACCTGGTGATTACGATGAAATTCAAGGTATAGATCAATTAGATCGTATTATTGATATTGATCAATCTCCAATTGGTCGAACACCAAGGTCTAATCCAGCTACGTATACAGGGGTTTTTGATAATATACGAGATATATTTGCACAGACCAATGAAGCGAAAGTTAGAGGTTATACGAAAGGTCGTTTTAGTTTCAACGTTAAAGGCGGGCGTTGTGAAGCGTGTAAAGGCGACGGTATCATCAAAATAGAGATGCATTTCTTACCTGATGTATATGTGCCTTGTGAAGTTTGTGGTGGCTCTAGATATAACCGAGAAACACTAGAAGTGACATACAAAGGGAAAAATATTGCTGATATTTTAGCGATGACGGCAGAAGAAGCTACGTCGTTCTTTGAAAACGTACCTAAAATTCATCGTAAATTGAAAACGCTAGTAGATGTTGGTTTAGGTTATGTAACTTTAGGTCAGCCTGCTACTACTTTATCCGGCGGCGAAGCGCAACGTGTGAAGCTTGCTTCAGAATTGCATAAACGATCTACAGGTCGATCAATTTATATCTTGGATGAGCCTACTACTGGTTTACATGTTGACGATATTAGTCGTTTATTAAAAGTGTTAAATACACTTGTAGAAAATGGTGACACTGTAGTTATTATTGAACATAATCTAGATGTGATTAAAATGGCTGACCATATCATTGATTTAGGACCTGAAGGTGGCGATGGTGGTGGTACACTCGTTGCTACTGGTACGCCTGAAGCAATTACAGAAGTTGACGAAAGTTATACAGGTCGATATTTAAAGCCAGTATTAGCTCGTGATACAGTTAAATAAAAATCACGATTCGCTATAGACCAATGAACTTTATTAAACAATATAAAAATAGACTCCTTATAAATAACGCGAAATAGTGTTACTTATAAGGAGTCTTTCTTTTTGTTTTACTGTAAAAACTATACAATTGTTAGGTGACTGAACTATAAATGGAAGATATCGTTTATAATTAATTAGACAGTGATGTGATTAAAGCGATTTATTATTAATCTTCTACACTTTTTAATATGGATTATCAATTCTTTTTGATATGATAATAACTATACTATAAAAGTCGGAGAAATATTGATAGAGGTGAACCAATGTTAACTACAAAAAGTTTAGTAGAACGCTTCGAACTTGAGATGATTGCAGGCGAAGCAGGGTTAAATAAGCAAATTAAAAACACTGATATTTCAAGACCTGGATTGGAAATGGCGGGGTATTTTTCTCACTATGCTTCAGACCGAATCCAATTATTAGGTACTACGGAATTATCTTTTTATAATTTATTGCCAGATGAAGAACGTAAAGGACGCATGAGAAAATTATGCCGACCTGAAACACCGGCAATTATTGTGACGAGAGACTTAGAACCACCAGAAGAATTGATTGAAGCCGCTAAAGAACATGAAACACCTTTAATCACTTCTACAATTGCTACTACACAATTAATGAGTCGATTGACTACGTTTTTAGAACATGAACTAGCTAGAACAACGTCACTCCACGGTGTACTTGTGGATGTGTATGGTGTAGGTGTATTAATAACTGGTGATTCTGGTATTGGGAAAAGTGAAACAGCCTTAGAATTAATTAAAAGAGGTCATAGACTTGTAGCCGACGATAACGTTGAAATTAGAGAAATAAGTAAAGATGAATTAATTGGTAGAGCACCCAAATTAATAGAACATCTACTAGAAATTAGAGGTCTGGGCATTATCAATGTTATGACTTTATTCGGGGCTGGGTCGATTTTGACAGAAAAACGATTACGCTTGAATATTCATTTAGAAAACTGGCACAAAGAAAAATTATACGATCGTGTTGGATTAAATGAAGAAACATTACGCATTCTAGATACAGAAATCACGAAGAAAACGATACCCGTTAGACCTGGTCGTAACGTAGCAGTAATCATTGAAGTAGCAGCAATGAATTACAGACTAAACATTATGGGAATTAATACAGCTGAAGAATTTAATGATCGTTTAAACGCAGAAATTTTACGTAACGGTAATAATGGTGAGGAGAAATAAGCAATGTTAACATTAAACTATATCGATCCTATTGCATTTGAATTAGGACCGATTTCAGTCCGATGGTACGGAATTATCATTGCGGCTGGTATACTATTAGGCTATTTTATAGCACAGGCTAGCGTGAAAAGGATTGGCTATGACCAAGATACACTAGTTGATATTATTTTTTGGAGTGCCATATTTGGCTTCATTGTGGCAAGAATCTATTTTGTTATTTTTCAATGGCCTTATTACATACAAAATCCAATTGAGATACCAATGATATGGCATGGTGGTATTGCGATACACGGCGGTTTAATTGGAGGGTTTGTTACCGGTATTATTATTTGTAAGCAAAAGAATATTAATCCCTTTCAAATCGGTGATGTAATTACACCTAGTATGATTCTTGGCCAAGGTATTGGAAGATGGGGAAATTTCATGAATCATGAAGCGCATGGTGGACCAGTTTCAAGGTCTGTGCTTGAAAATTTACATATACCTGATTTTATTATTGATAATATGTACAATGATGGTAAATATTATCAACCAACGTTTTTATACGAATCCATATGGGATATTTTAGGTTTTGTGATATTAATTTTATTAAGAAAACATCTGCGTGTTGGTGATACGTTCTGCCTTTATTTAATATGGTATTCTATCGGTAGATTTTTCGTGGAAGGCATGCGTACAGACAGCCTAATGTTAACAAGTGATATTCGTGTAGCTCAGTTAATGTCTATTATCTTAATTCTAGTTGGTATTATCATAATGATTATTAGAAGAGTGAAATATCGTTCGCCACGTTATAAAGATGTTGGTCCGTTATCATGGCCAAACCCAAAAGTGAAGTGATAAAATAACATGCGGAATTTAAAAAGACAGAAGTCACATGGCAAAAATCCACTGTGGCATATGTACCGTTACGTGAGGATTGTTAAAATTTTCAAGCAGACGGTGATTATTGAAATTTGTCGCTATATACCTATAGTGAAGTTAAAGCATTGGATATATCGTAAATTTTTGAAAATGAACATCGGTGCAGAAACGGCATTTGCGTTTAAAGTCGTTCCGGATTTACTTTATCCAGAATATATTACGATAGGTGAAAATTGTGTCATTGGATATAATACAACTATTTTGACGCACGAATTTCTAGTGGATGAGTTTAAAACAGGACCTGTCCATATCGGTGACAATACTTTAATAGGTGCAAACGTAACTATTTTGCCTGGTGTTACTATAGGAAAGAATGTCAAAGTTGGTGCGGGTGCCGTTGTTTCTAAAGATATACCAGATAACACATTGGCTTATGGGAATCCCATACAAATTAAAAGTTAAAAACATAGGAGGTGAGCATGGATGGCGCATAACGACAATGTAATACCAATGAAGTTTGATAGTCAGTTTTATAAAAAATTAGGTGAACAAAAATTTCACCAACAAGAATATAAAAAAGCTGCAGAACATTTTAAAAAAGTGCTTGAAATGTCACCTCAAGATTTTGATATAAAAGTAAAATATTCGGAATCTCTAGTAAATATAGGGCTAGGTAATAAGGCAGAACATCTTTTTTATGAAAGTATAGCGCAAGATGAATTTGTGGAAGAGAGTTATTTTCAGCTTAGCCAACTTAATATTACGATGAATGAAGCTAATAAAGCATTCCTATTTGGAATCAATTATATTACAATGTCTAACGATGAAGATTATAGAGATGAACTTGAAGAGATGTTTGAAGTATCCTATCATTCTGCTGAAAAAATTGAAACAGAAAGTCAACTATTCGCCATACAGCTCATTTTTCAATATTTATTTTCCCAAGGTCGTTTACCAGAAGCAAGGAATTTTATTTTAAATCAAAATGATGACATACAAGCACATCGTGTCGTACGTAATTTGTTAGCAATGTGTTACTTATATTTAAATGAATATGATACGGCGAAAGAGATGTTTGAACGTTTACTGAGTGAAGATAATAGTGATGTACATGCCTTATGTCATTATACGTTATTACTCTATAATACGAATGATAAAGAGAAATATCAGCGCTACTTAAATATTTTAGGAAAAGTTATGCCTATGAATGATGACGAATCATTCAAATTAGGGATAGTCCTATGTTATTTAAGGCAATATGAAGCATCGCAAAAGATATTACATCCCCTTTATAGAAAAGGGAAATTCCTATCTATACAAATGTATAATGCGCTCAGCTACAATAATTACTATTTAGGCAATTTGGAAGATAGTAAATATTTTTGGTCTAAACTACAAGAGGTTACTCAAGTAGACGTTGGCCATGCCCCGTGGGTTATAGAAGAAAGTAAAGCTTACTTTGATCAACAAATCCTACCATTATTATTAAATGACGATAGTCACCATAGATTGTATGGTATTTTTTTACTTAATCAGTTAAAGGGAAGAGAAGTATTATTGACCCAAGAAATTTGGGGCATATTAGAATCTATGAATGATTATGAAAAATTATATTTAACATACCTTATACAAGATTTAAAATTAAACAAGTTAGATTTTATTCATAGAGGTTTGTTAATGCTTTATGATGTAGAATCATTGAAAAATAATGAAGAATTATTTATTATATGGATTGATCAAGCGGAAGCAATTATTTCTGAAAAGGTAGACTTAAGCAATGTCGATAACTATGTAGCGGCATTTGTATATATATATTTTCGGAATACCGATATCAAAGTGACGAAACAACAAGTATTAGAATGGTTTAATATCTCAGCGTATCGCTTGAATAAAACAATCGATTATTTAGTGAGCATATAAGTTTATAAAAAGCAAGAAATCATATATACTTCGCATAATGAATTATTAAATAGGAGGCAATTAAATGGCTGAACAAGTGGATTTTGATATTGCAATTATCGGTGCAGGTCCAGCAGGCATGACTGCTGCAGTTTACGCATCTCGTGCAAATTTAAGCACAGTAATGATTGAACGTGGCATGCCTGGTGGTCAAATGGCGAATACAGAAGAAGTTGAAAACTTCCCAGGATTTGAAATGGTAACAGGTCCAGACTTATCAACAAAAATGTTTGAACACGCGAAAAAATTTGGTGCAAAATATCAATATGGTGATATTAAATCAATTGAAGATAAAGGATCTTATAAAGAAATCAATCTTGGTAATAATGTAATTACAGCTCATGCAGTTATCATTTCAACTGGTGCAGAATATAAAAAAATCGGAGTACCAGGTGAACAAGAACTTGGCGGTCGTGGTGTAAGTTACTGTGCGGTTTGTGATGGTGCATTCTTTAAAGGTAAAAAATTATTTGTTATCGGTGGCGGAGATTCAGCTGTTGAAGAAGGTACATTCCTTACAAAATTTGCTGATAGTGTCACAATCGTTCACCGTAGAGATGAATTACGTGCACAAAAAATACTTCAAGATCGTGCATTTAAGAATGACAAAATTGATTTTATTTGGAGTCACACGCTAAAAACAATTAATGAAAAAGACGGTAAAGTTGGCTCTGTCACATTAGAATCAACTAAAGATGGTGCAGAACAAACGTTAGATGCAGACGGTGTATTTGTTTATATTGGTATGAAACCATTAACAGTACCTTTCCAAGATTTAGGTATTACTAACGAAGTTGGTTATATTTTAACTAATGAAGATATGAGTACTAATATTCCTGGTATTTATGCAGCAGGTGACGTTCGTGAAAAAGGTTTACGTCAAATCGTAACAGCAACAGGTGATGGAAGTATTGCCGCACAAAGTGCAATTGCATATATTGAACACCTTAAAGATACAATTGAAGCATAATTAAAAATTAACTGAGCTAATCAGAATTAATTAATTAATGTAACTCGGTTATATAGTTATTGCTAGAATGTTAAACTTACGCTAGATTGTAAGTGAACGCATTCTAGCTTTTTTTACATAAAGAATTTGTACGACTGGTAAAGTTGTCATGGTTAAATTTTAAAAGCCAAAAAGGATTGAATACAAATAATCTCATAGTGACAAATGCTTAGACTACTACCTTAGACCTTTTTCATGTAAAATAGTTTATGATACTATGAGACTATTAGATATGAACGCGTCACTTTAAAGAATGAACATAATAGTCGCTCAATATAACGATTTAACAATAATTTTGATAAATAAACAACGGATGGTGTGAAAAGATGCAACCGGAAGAACAAGATATAGTGAAAAGTGAATTATTAGTTGTTACAGGTTTGTCAGGTGCCGGAAAGTCTGTAGTTATACAGAGCTTAGAGGACATTGGATATTTTTGTGTAGATAATTTACCACCAATTCTTTTGCCGAAATTCGTCGAACTTATGCGACAAGGTAATCCTTCCCTACAAAAAGTAGCAATCGCAATAGATTTAAGAGGTAAAGAATTATTTAAATCGCTTGTTAAAGAAATTGATTTAATCAAAGGTGATTCAGATGTTATCGTTGATATGATGTTTTTAGAAGCATCTAATGAAAGACTGATTTCTAGGTATAAAGAAACACGTCGTGCACATCCTTTGAATGAAAGGGGACAGCGCTCATTAATTGAATCTATTGAAGAAGAACGCGAATTATTGACTGAGATTAAGAGCTTGGCAAATTACACGATCGATACTTCACAAATGAAACCAAAAGAATTGCGCAAGCGTATTGGTGACTATTTCAATCAAAGTAATTATCAAACTTTTAATATCAATGTAACAAGTTTTGGTTTTAAACATGGTATACAAATGGACGCCGACTTAGTGTTTGATGTAAGGTTTTTACCTAATCCACACTATGTTGATGATTTGAGACCATTAACTGGTGAAGATGAGCCGGTCTATAAATATGTCATGAAATGGAAAGAAACTGAGACTTTTTATGAAAAATTAATGGATTTATTAAAATTTATGATACCAGGTTACAAAAAAGAAGGTAAATCTCAGCTTGTTATTGCCATTGGATGTACTGGTGGACAACATCGTTCTGTCGCATTAGCCAAACGAATCGGAGCAGAACTCAAAGAGAGTTTTGACTATAATGTTTATGTGCATCATAGAGACGCACATGTCGAAAGTGGCGTGAAACATAAAGATGAGAAGAATTAAACTTGTACTTATAGGTGGAGGTACAGGTTTATCCGTTTTAGCACGTGGTTTAAAAGATTATCCCATAGATATTACGACAATTGTTACAGTTGCTGATGATGGGGGTAGTACTGGAAAGATAAGAAGCGAAATGGATATACCTGCTCCAGGTGATATACGAAACGTAATTTCAGCATTAAGTGAAACTGAATCAACATTAGAACAATTATTCCAATATCGATTTAAAGAAAATCAGGTTGAAGGGCATTCTTTAGGTAATTTATTGATTGCTGCACTTACCAACATTAATAATGACTTTGGACATGCAGTTAAAGAATTGAGTAAAATATTAAATATTAGAGGTAGTGTCATCCCTTCAACTAATACGAGTGTAAGATTAAATGCAGTAATGGAAGACGGAGAAATTGTCTATGGCGAATCTAAAATACCTAAAAAGAATAAAAAGATAGAACGTGTATTTTTAGAGCCAGAAGATGTAAAACCAATGGAAGAAGCTGTAGAAGCTATTGAAGAAGCAGATTTAATTGTATTGGGACCAGGCTCTTTATATACGAGTGTTATATCTAATCTTTGCGTTAAAGGCATCTCTGAATCATTACTTAAAGTTGATATACCTAAACTATATGTATCGAACGTTATGACCCAACCTGGAGAAACGAATCATTATACAGCACTCGACCACGTTAAAGCGATACATGATCACATAGGAAGTCATTGTATTAACTATGCCATTTGTAGTACGCAACCGTTTCATGGTGATGTAGTCGAACGTTATAGAAAAGATAACGCTGAGCCTGTGCAATGTGATATAGCTGAAATGGAAGCTCAAGGTATTAAAGTGTTTACACACCCAAACATGGTTGAAGTTTCCACTGAAAATTATGTGCGACATAATACTGAAGTGCTTTCTAAGATGATCTATGAAATTGCTATGCAGGAAACAGAGACAATAGAATTTACTCGGGATAAAGAAAATGATGAAAAGTATTAAGTGAGACTATAAAGTTAAGAAGGGACTGATTGTAATGAGCTTTGCATCCGATATGAAGAATGAACTAACAAGAATAGAAGTAGATGAAGAGAATGCAAAAGCAGAGCTCAGTGCCCTTATTCGAATGAATGGTGCACTCAGTCTATCCAATCAACAATTTGTTATCAATGTACAAACTGAAAATGCTACGACAGCTAGACGTATCTATTCACTAATCAAAAAAGTATTTAATGTTGAAGTGGAGTTACTAGTAAGAAAAAAAATGAAGCTTAAAAAAAATAATATATATATTTGTCGTATTAAAGCGCGAGCAAGAGAAATTTTAGATGAATTAGGTATATTAAAAAATGGCGTTTTCACGCATGAAATTGACCAAGGTATGATTTATGAAGATGAAATGAAAAGAAGTTATTTGAGAGGGGCTTTTCTTGCTGGCGGTTCGGTTAATAATCCAGAAACATCTTCTTATCATCTAGAAATCTTCTCATTGTATGAAGATCATTCTGAAGGTATCACACAATTGATGAATGAATATGAATTAAACGCCAAGCACCTTGAACGTAAAAAAGGAAGTATCGCATATCTAAAAGAAGCAGAAAAAATATCGGACTTTCTTAGTTTAATTGGTGGTTTCCAGGCATTGTTGAAATTCGAAGATGTGCGTATCGTACGTGATATGAGGAATTCTGTAAATAGGCTTGTTAATTGTGAAACGGCAAATTTAAATAAAACAGTAAGTGCTGCAATGAAGCACGTTGAAAGTATCCATCTCATTGATAAAGAAATAGGATTAGACAATTTGCCTGATAGATTACGTGAAATCGCAAAATTAAGAATAGAACATCAGGAAGTTTCGTTAAAAGAATTAGGTGAAATGATGTCTACTGGAAAAATATCTAAATCTGGTGTAAATCATCGTCTGCGTAAATTAAATGAAATGGCCGACAAGATAAGAAGCGGAGAATCAATAGAGTTGTAAATTAGCACTGCAATCGCGTAATTTACTAGACTTGAACTTTTTTATAAATAAATCATATTTGGTCATTTTTTTAATAATTATGCTAATATATAATAAAAGTAGTTATTTCAATTACTGACACCTTGTATAGGTGTCTTTTTTATATCATTTAAAAATTGATTCTAAGGTTGAATCATGTCGAAGTTTAATTAAGTAGTATAGACATTAAGGAGGGCATACATGTTAGATTTTATTAATAAGCACTATAGAAATATTTTATTTTGTTTAATCGGTACATTAATTAACGCAATAGGGGTGAATTGCTTTTTACTTGGTTCTAACCTTGGAGATGGTGGGACTGTTGGCATATCACTTTCTTTACTGTATGCCTTTGGTTTATCTCCTGCATGGACCTCTCTAATTATAAATACGATTGTTGTTTTTATTGGTTGGAAATTTTTAAGTAAAACGGTTGCTGTTTATACCGTTATCTCAAATACTGCGCTGTCTTTCTTTTTACATTTAACTGAAAATATTAATCTCGGCATCGATAATTTTGTTATTAATTCGGTTTTTGGTGGCGCTATTATCGGTATTGGTGCTGGTTTGGTTATATCAACAGGTAGTACACTTGGTGGGACATCTGTAATTGCTAAAATAGTAAATAAGTATTCAGAGATTAAAACATCACAAGGTATTTTTATACTTGATGCATTGGTGGTACTTTCTTTTTTAATGGTATTACCGTTAGAAAATGTCTTATTTACAATCATTATGCTATTTGTTACTGAACGAGCAACAGCATTTATAATTGAAGGATTTAATCCTAAAAAGGCAGTTACTGTAATTTCAAATAAAAGTGAAGTAATTAGTGATAAGATCAATGCTTTTACAGGGAGAGGCTCAACAATCCTTACTGGTAAAGGCGGTTATGGGAAAAATGAAACACATATGCTTTATGTCGTCGTGCCACAGTCACAAGTGACAAGAGTGAAAAAACTTGTGAATGAAGAAGATGAAAATGCCTTTTTAGTCATCCACGATGTACGAGATGTTTTAGGAAGTACTTTTATTAATATGAGTTAATCAATGAAACTGAAGCTATGGATGCATTGATTGAACAAATGCCAATTGGCAGATTAGCTAAACCAGAAGAAGTAGCATCTGTCGTTCTATGGCTATGCTCCCCATAGACAAGTTATATGATTGGCCAAGCAATTTCAGTAGATGGTGGCTTTATAATTCAATAAGTATTAGAGTCACAATGATATACAAAAAAGGGACGCCAAAGATGGAATCCCTTTTTTATGTATATAATATAAGTCCCCTCGAAGGGAATCGAACCCCTATCTTAAGAACCGGAATCTTACGTGTTATCCATTACACTACGAGGGGATAAAAAACACATTAATCTAAGTGTACAAATCTAAATGCCTTCGGTCAATAAGAATAATTTAACTTTCATAAAAAAATTGAGCGTTATTTTTTGACCATGTTTGACTTTTGAGTTAAAATAAGTTTATCAATTAGAAATAAGGAGGCAATATTAATGAATTTAATACCTACAGTAATTGAAACAACAAACCGTGGGGAACGTGCCTATGACATTTACTCACGTTTATTAAAAGATCGTATTATTATGTTAGGTTCACAAATCGATGATAATGTAGCAAACTCTATTGTTTCTCAATTATTATTCTTACAAGCACAAGATGCTGAAAAAGATATTTATCTTTACATTAACTCACCAGGTGGTAGTGTAACTGCTGGTTTTGCAATTTATGATACAATCCAACACATCAAACCAGATGTACAAACGATTTGTATTGGTATGGCTGCGTCTATGGGTTCATTCTTACTTGCAGCTGGAGCAAAAGGCAAACGTTTTGCACTTCCAAACGCAGAAGTAATGATTCACCAACCATTAGGTGGCGCACAAGGTCAAGCTACAGAAATTGAAATTGCTGCTAACCACATTCTTAAAACACGTGCTAAATTAAATCAAATTTTAGCAGAACGTACAGGTCAATCAATTGAAAAAATTGAAAAAGATACAGATAGAGATAATTTCTTATCTGCTGAAGAAGCAAAAGAATATGGTTTAGTTGACCAAGTAATGGTTCCTGAATCATAGGATTACAAATTGTAAGGTTATTGACAAGATGCATATAGAATTGTGTAGCTTGTTTTATGGGTCCCGGGACATAAGTAGATGTTCCGGGCTTTTTTATGTGCCTTTTAATAATAAGTGATGAATTCAATCAATGAAATATTGATATGAATCAAATTAAAACAAAAAATATCTTAAATGAAAAACCAACCAAATGCATGGACAGCACTTGACTGGTTTTTATTGAAAAGTATATTAAGAATCTTGAAATGTATTACTTTTGGAACTATTTTTGCCGTTAAAGTAAAGTTTTAGTGCAAATGCAGTAACAAAGATTCCAAAAATGATTAAAAAGGATGAAACGACAAGCATCGGAGTGGATTTCTCAAATGCAAATACACCGTTTAATAATAGAAGTAAACCAGAGATTAAAAGTAATACATGTGTTAAACGATCATGTTTCATTTTTTAAATTCAGTCCTATTCCATTAATGTACTAAATCTTCTAAAGCGATTTTTAAATCTGGATATTTAAATTTAAAGTCAATTGCCTGTAATTTGTTAGGAATAACCTTTTGAGTATCAAGTATAACTGTAGACATCTGACCTAAGATAATTCGTAATGCTAATGATGGAACCCATGTATAATGAGGGCGATGTGATGCGCGCGCAAGCGTGTAGCCAAATAAATTTTGGTGTTCAACGATTGGCGCAGTAAAATTAAATACGCCTTGTGCTTCTTCAGTGTTGATAGTATGAAGAATTGCTCTAGTTAAATCGTCAATGTGTATCCAAGAATACCACTGTCTTCCTGAACCAATCTTACCACCAACATAGAATTCATAGGGTAGTTTCATCATTGGTAAGGCACCACCTTCATTAGATAGTACCATACCAAATCTACCTATCACTACACGTGTGCCTAATGATTCGAATTGACGAGCAAGACGTTCCCATTGATAGACTACTTCTGATAAGAAATCAAAGGGTAATGTTTTGTATAATTCAGTATATGTGCGATATAAATCGGGTTTGTAATAACCAACAGCACTTGCGTTGAAGAATACTGAGGGTTTCTGTTCACGCCCTTCAAATAATTCAAATAACGCTTGCGTTGATTGTAAGCGACTCACCATAATCTTTTGTTTATAACTTTTAGTCCAACGCTTATTTAAACTTGCACCCGCAAGATTGATAACGATATCTATGTCAGGTACTTGTGCTTCCCAATCAGGATTTGACCAATTTACATAAGTGATTTTGGGATGTGATGTTGTTTTGTCTTGTCTTGTTAAAATTGTAATATGTGAGTCACTTTGGACAATGGCTTCTACTAATTTCGTACCTACCATGCCTGTGCCACCTGTAATTAAATAGTTTTTCATTTTATCACCTCATAAATAGTAATGCCTAATGTTGCAATGATTTTAAGCGAAACAATCGCATCGCATTTGAAGGTCATAATTTTTTCAAAGATTGTTCAAGAATATGTCATTTACTTACCTTAAGAAGTATTTAAAATAAAGGAGGTTCGATTTATAATAAAAGTACCTTCGATATTAATTAATCATCTCTTAATTATTTCGAGTATACCCCATAATATACTAACGAAGGTAAAATTTTGACTCCCTTTAGTAGTGAGGCTGGGACATAACTATGTGTCTCAGCCTTAAATGCGTTATTGCCAGAGACTAATTAGGTATTTATAATTATCTTTCATTGCCAATTACTTTTTGGTATAGAGTTATAATGGGATTACAAAAGCGCCTTGCAGAAGCTTCTGTTGATTGTCCCTGACTATAAATTTATGTTAACGCAATTTGCAGCATCTAACTATCTTTTTACTTGTTATCCCACTTAAAAAAGAGAGTAAGTTAGAAGTTTACACTTGTAGCTACAGAAATAATAAAATAAAGCCCAAAAGACTAATTAATATTAAAGTAATAAAGATTATGAATGTAACTCGTGATTTCGAATGTACTTTGGTATTATGATTTTCGTTTTCAAGCATAATTTGTCTAAGACCGTGATTGCTATTCCTTGAGTGTTGATCTAAGTCATCAAATAGTTCATGTTTTTTCAATTTAGAACACATCCTGTTATGATAGATATAAGGTAATCTTTTTTTAATTACTTTCACAAAAGTATTGAAAGTGTTAATAAAATTAGATTAATATTAAAGCAAATCATAAAATTTTATCATACATATGTATTTTACTATATATATGACTTTAAGATAACAACTAGATTAAAAAATTAGTTAATAAGTTTAATTAGCATATGGAATAGTGTAAAATATATATTTGATATTGAAAGCATACAGGTTTTTTTAAAATGTATGATATAAATTGAAGTGAGGGGAGCATATGCCAAAGCATAATCAAAATAATAACTTTGATGACCAAGATAATAAGACAATGAGTGGTTTTGCGAAAATAGTTAGTGGAGTAATTGTATTACTATTAGTAGGCGGACTCATATTTGCCATTTTTGCATTTGTGGATCATTCCAATAAAGCTAACGAACGTTTAGCAGATCAGAAACAAGAAGAAAAAGAGAAACAAAAAGAGAAAACAAAAGAAGAAAAAGAGAAGAAAAAGAAAGATAAATCTACTGAAGAATCTCAACAGACACAACAAACGCAACAGACACAACAAACACAGCAGACGCAGCAAGCTCCTCAAACGCAACAAACACAGCAGACACAACAAAGAACTAGACAACCTGCTACTACTGAACGTACAACTGAAGAAAAGAAAACACCAGAAAAAACAAAAGAAGCAACAACTGAGGAAAGAACCACGGAAGAAAGAACTACTGAAGAGCGAACAACAGAAGAAAAAACGACAGAAGAAAAAACACCAGAGCCTTCAACGGAAGAAAGAACAAGTGAACCATCCACTGAGCAAAAAACATCAGAGCCTACAACTGAGCAAAGAAGCGCACAAAATAGTTCACAAGGCAGTACACAAGAGAAATCATCACAAAATAATGCTTCAAATCGAAGCGAACAAACATCTGACGAAGACTAAAGTACAGTTGTATAAGGATGTGTCAAAGCATTTGTTAATGTTGAAAAGCCGGACTGATTATTTATCAGCCCGGCTTTATTTATATAAAAAGTATTTCACAAATTAAGATTCAGTAGAATTAATTAGAAATAACCGTTCCTAATGTCACCTCTGCCACATAACCGTTTTGGATATCAAATTTGATATTGTTACCATTTAAAGTATAGTAAATAGATTGAGCTTTTCCTGTATTAACAACTTTACCTTCACCCCATACTTTAGTCAGTTGTTTTTGAGAAATATGGTTTTTCTTAACTGGGAATTTAGCTTGGATTGCTTTGTTAGTAGCAAACTTCATCATTTTTTTGTCATGTACTTTAATTTCTTTTGAATATTTTTGGTAACTTAAAGCACTTTGAGTATCGGCATAAATATGATAGCCATTGATTTTAACGTTATTGTGTTTTACAGCATTTTTAAAATTGGAATCTAATATAAAGTTACCGTTATGACCAGTCATACCAGTGTAATTGTACCATGGTTTTACCGCCGCCTCTGCAACGTTACTTTGTGATGCAAATTGTGTTGCTGTAGTGCCTAGTAATGTGCTTAATACGATAGCGCCAGCTAAAATAACCTTTGTGAATTTTTCATTTTTTAAAGCTCCTTTTAATATTTTTATAATTATGTTGTTTGTAACCTTATTGCTATAAATATATTACTATACAGTTACAAATGTTACAAATATATTACAAAAATTTAATTAACTAGTAAATTTTGCCTAAGAGCGGAGATGATTCAAAGAAGTTAAGTTGCTATGAGAGCATAAAAAATAAACTGTCGCATAGCTTAAGTCACTATACAACAGTAAAGAATATATAAGCATGATAATGAATTGAGAAAGTTATAATATAGATAGAAGCATTTATTATTAAAAGGTAGATTCTATGAGAAGACTATTGTAATAAGGAATTAATAGTATGGTAGATGAACAATGAAATATGACTTGTAATTATCATTTTTGAAAATATAATTTTAAAATAAAAAACTGAGTAAGTAAGACATTAACGAAAATATAATAATTAAAGTAAAACAACCGCCAAAACATCCTAAAGGACCACAACCACAGCCAAAATGTTTTGTGTAATGTAAAGATTGGCGTTGATGGTTTGTAGGAATGTCTTGATTTTTCTTATTAAAGTAATCTTTATTCTTATAACGTTGATCATCTGGCTCAATAACTTCTGGATTATTATTGTTAGACATGTGTTTCTCTCCTCGATTTGTTTAATATATATTCATTTTAAAGATTTAATACATAGTATTCAATTAGAGTTGCTCAGTGTAGTGGTCGGGGTTGAACAAAATGTGTTTAACTTAATTATCCATTTATTTAAGGAATAATGATTAACAAATTATATAGCGGGTAAATTGTTACTGTACGCAGATAAAAAATGTATGATTTTAATAGTGGATTTAGCTAATGAAATATAAGGCATTTTTGCTTGCAATTTCAAAACGATAGTAGTATTATTGCAAATATAAGAGGTTATATTTTTTTGTCCCACTAGGGACGGAAAAAGTCAATCTATGGTTAGAACTTGACCCTTTATAAAGAAACGGAGGAGGATAGTAGTGAAGGATTTGATAAAAGTTCAACAAAAGCTTGTGCCAGAAATTGTTGAAAAAATGTATCGTCGTTTCTCGATCCTCACTACTATTTCAAAGCATCAACCCGTAGGTAGACGTAGTTTAAGTGAATATATGGATTTGACTGAACGTGTGCTTCGTTCTGAAACAGACACCCTAAAGAAACAGGATTTAATTAAAGTTAAACCCACAGGTATGGAAATAACAGAAGCAGGTGCGGCAACCGTCAGACAATTAAATGGTTATTTTAATGTATATTCTGACGACCATCATCTTGCCCAAGTTATTAAAGAACAGTATGGAATCAAAGAAGTCTATGTCATACCGGGAGATTCAGACGCTGATCAAACGGTTAAGATTGAATTATCCCGTCAGGCAGGACAACTCGTTGAGGATGTTCTTTATGAAAATGCAATTGTCGCAGTAACAGGTGGCTCAACAATGGCCTATGTTAGTGAAGCGATGCATCATCAACCATACAATGCGTTTTTCGTTCCTGCGAGGGGCGGACTTGGTGAAAATGTTGTTTATCAAGCAAACACTATTGCAGCTAGCATGGCACAGCAGACAAACGGTGATTACACAACATTATATGTACCAGACAACGTAAGTGAAACGACATATAATACACTTATGTTAGAACCATCCGTAATCCAGACGCTAGAAAAAATCAAACAATCCAATATTACAATCCATGGCATTGGTGATGCGCTGAAGATGGCGCGAAGACGTCAATCACCTAATGAAGTTATAGAAAAACTTCAACATCACAATGCCTCGGGAGAAGCATTTGGATACTATTTCGATGATCAAGGTGAGGTCGTGCACAAAGTGAAAACGATAGGACTTCAGTTAGAAGACCTTGAATCGAAAAAGTTTATTTTTGCTGTAGCAGGGGGTAAATCAAAAGGAGAAGCAATTAAAGCTTATCTTTCAATTGCTCCTAAAAACACTGTTTTAATTACAGATGAAGGTGCAGCAAAAGCAATCGCAAACAACAGTAATAAAAAGTGATAACACTTTTTAAATATCATTTATTAAAGGAGGCCATTATAATGGCAGTAAAAGTAGCAATTAATGGTTTTGGTAGAATTGGTCGTTTAGCATTCAGAAGAATTCAAAACGTTGATGGAATTGACGTAGTAGCAGTAAATGACTTAACAGATGACGAAATGTTAGCACATTTATTAAAATATGACACTATGCAAGGACGCTTCACAGGAGAAGTTGAAGTAGAAAATGACGGTTTCCGTGTGAACGGACAAGAAGTGAAATCATTCTCTGAGCCAGACCCAAGTAAATTACCTTGGAAAGATTTAGACATCGATGTTGTATTAGAATGTACTGGTTTCTTCGCTGATAAAGAAAAAGCAGAAGCTCACATTAATGCAGGTGCTAAAAAAGTATTAATTTCAGCTCCAGCTACTGGTGATTTAAAAACAATCGTTTATAACACAAACCACCAAGAGTTAAACGGTAAAGAAACAGTTGTTTCAGGTGCTTCATGTACAACTAACTCATTAGCTCCAGTTGCTAAAGTATTAAACGATGATTTTGGTTTAGTAGAAGGTTTCATGACTACAATCCATGCTTACACTGGTGACCAAAATACACAAGATGCGCCACACGCTAAAGGCGACAAACGTCGTGCTCGTGCAGCTGCTGAAAACATTATTCCTAACTCAACTGGTGCTGCTAAAGCAATTGGCCTAGTTATTCCTGAAATCGATGGTAAATTAGACGGTGGAGCGCAACGTGTTCCTGTAGCTACTGGTTCATTAACAGAATTAACAGTTGTATTAGAGAAAAATGTAAGTGTTGAAGACGTTAACGCTGCAATGAAGAATGCTTCAAATGAATCATTCGGTTACACTGAAGACGAAATCGTTTCTTCTGATGTAGTTGGTATGACTTACGGTTCATTATTCGATGCAACACAAACACGTGTTATGACAGTTGGCGATCGCCAATTAGTTAAAGTAGCAGCTTGGTACGATAACGAAATGTCTTACACTTCACAATTAGTTCGTACATTAGAACACTTAGCAACTCAAGCTAAATAATTCGATGTAAAATTGATTTAGCAAGCGCATTGTGCTGTTAAATTTAAACAATATGCTTAGGAGTAAGCGGGGAGCACAACGCTTCTCCGCTTATTTTAATTTATTGTTCCATTCAGAGGAGGAAGCTTACATGGCTAAAAAAATTGTAACTGACTTAGAATTAAAAGGTAAAACTGTACTTGTTCGTGCTGATTTTAACGTACCGATGAAAGATGGAGAAATTACTGATGATAATCGTATCGTCCAAGCGTTACCAACAATTCAATATATTATTGAACAAGGTGGCAAAATTGTATTATTCTCTCATTTAGGTAAAGTGAAAGAAGAAAGCGACAAAGCAGAATTAACTTTAAAACCAGTAGCTGATGCATTAACGGAAAAATTAGGTAAAACAGTTACTTTTGTACCTGAAACACGTGGTGAAACATTAGAACAATCTGTTAAAGATCTTAATGAAGGTGATGTATTATTAGTAGAAAATACTCGTTTTGAAGATGTAGATGGTAAAAAAGAATCTAAAAACGATCCTGAATTAGGTAAATACTGGGCTTCACTTGGGGATGTATTCGTAAATGATGCTTTTGGTACAGCACATCGTGAACATGCATCGAATGTAGGTATTGCAGCTAACTTAGAAACAGTAGCAGGATTCTTAATGGAAAAAGAAATCAAATATATTGGTGGCGTAGTTGAAAACCCTGATAAACCTGTAGTTGCAATTCTTGGTGGCGCAAAAGTTTCTGACAAAATTGGCGTTATTACAAACTTATTGAAAATTGCAGACAAAGTACTTATCGGTGGTGGTATGTCATACACGTTCTTTAAAGCACAAGGAAAAGAAATCGGCTTATCTTTATTAGAAAAAGATAAAGTTGACTTTGCTAAAGAATTATTAGACCGTGCTGGCGATCAAATCGTATTACCGGTTGATTGTAAAATCGCTAAAGAATTTTCAAATGATGCAGAGATTACAGAAGTAACTGTAGATAATATCCCAGCTGATCAAGAAGCGATGGATGTTGGACCGAAAACAGTTGAATTATTCAAAGAGCATTTACAAGGTGCACATACAGTAGTATGGAATGGACCAATGGGTGTATTTGAATTAAGTAACTTTGCTAAAGGTACGATTGGCGTTTGTGAAGCAATCGCTGAATTGAAAGATGCTAATACTATTATTGGTGGTGGCGATTCAGCTGCTGCAGCTATTTCATTAGGTTATGCTGATGACTTTAGCCATATCTCAACTGGTGGCGGCGCATCATTAGAATATCTTGAAGGTAAAGAACTACCTGGCGTAGTTGCAATTGCTAACAAATAATCGCACGACTAGAATCAGCAACCCATGATTATAAAATAGACACTATTTAATCATAATTTACTAATAGGAGTGTAATATAATGAGAAAACCAATTATCGCAGGTAACTGGAAAATGAACAAAACTGTTCAAGAAGCAAAAGATTTTGTAAATGAATTACCAGCATTACCAGATACTAAAGAAGTAGAATCTGTTATTTGTGCACCAACAATTCAACTAGACGCATTAGTAACGTTAGTTAATGAAGGTAAAGCACAAGGCTTACAAATTGGCGCACAAAATGCATATTTCGAAGACAATGGTGCTTTCACCGGTGAAACTTCTCCAGTAGCTTTAGCTGACTTAGGTGTTAAATACGTTGTTATCGGTCACTCAGAACGTCGTGAAATCTTCCATGAAACAGATGAAGAAATTAACAAGAAAGCACATGCAATCTTTAACCATGGTATGACTCCAATCATTTGTGTTGGTGAAACTGACGAAGAACGCGAAAGTGGCAAAGCAAATGAAGTTGTTGGAAGCCAAGTTAAGAAAGCAGTAGAAGGTTTATCTGAAGAACAACTACAACAAGTTGTTATCGCATATGAACCAATATGGGCTATCGGTACTGGTAAATCATCTACAGCTAAAGATGCAAACGAAATGTGCGCATTTGTAAGACAAACAGTTGCAGAATTATCTAGCCAAACTGTAGCAGAAGCAACACGTATTCAATATGGTGGTAGTGTTAAACCTAACAACATTGAAGAATACATGGCAGAATCAGACATCGATGGTGCTTTAGTAGGTGGCGCATCACTTAAAGTGGATGATTTTGTACAATTGTTAGAAGGTGCAAAATAATATGGCGAAACAACCAACTGCATTAATTATTTTAGATGGTTTTGCAAACAGAGAGAGCGAGCATGGTAATGCTGTAAAACTAGCTAATAAACCTAATTTTGACCGTTATTATAGTAAGTATCCAACAACACAAATCGAAGCAAGTGGTTTAGATGTTGGACTACCAGACGGCCAAATGGGTAATTCAGAAGTTGGGCATATGAATATTGGTGCTGGACGAATTGTTTATCAAAGTTTAACTCGTATTAATAAATCAATTGAAGATGGAGATTTCTTTGAAAATGAAGTATTAAACAGTGCTATACAACATGTTAAAGGTAATGATTCAGTACTACATGTCTTTGGTCTATTATCAGACGGAGGCGTACACAGTCATTATCAGCACCTTTTTGCTTTATTAGAATTAGCTAAAAAACAAGGCATTGAAAAAGTTTATGTTCACGCATTTTTAGATGGACGTGACGTTGATCAAAAATCAGCATTAAAATATATAGAAGAAACTGAAGCTAAATTTAATAAACTTGGCATTGGCCAATTTGCTTCTGTATCTGGACGTTATTACGCAATGGATCGTGATAAACGTTGGGATAGAGAAGAAAGAGCATATAATGCTATCCGTAATTTTGGTGGAGAGACGTTTGAATCAGCAAAAGCTGGCGTTGAAGCTAACTATGCTAAAGATTTAACAGATGAATTTGTAGAACCATTTATCATTGAAGACCAAAATGAAGGTGTTAATGATGGCGATGCAGTAATCTTCTATAACTTCCGTCCAGATAGAGCAGGACAACTTTCTGAAGTGTTTACAGATAAAGCATTTGACGGGTTTAAAGTGGAACAAGTCAAAGATTTATTCTATGCAACATTTACAAAATACAATGACAACGTAGATGCAGAAATTGTTTTTGAAAAAGTCGATTTAAATAATACAATCGGTGAAGTTGCACAAGATAATGGTTTGAAACAATTACGTATTGCTGAAACAGAAAAATTCCCACATGTAACTTATTTCATGAGTGGCGGTCGCAATGATGAATTCAAAGGTGAACGTCGTCGTTTAATTGATTCACCTAAAGTCGCAACTTATGACCTTAAACCAGAAATGAGTGCATATGAAGTCAAAGATGCTTTAATCGAAGAGTTAAACAAAGGTGACCTAGATTTAATCTTATTAAACTTTGCAAACCCTGACATGGTTGGACATAGTGGTATGTTAGAACCGACGATTAAAGCAATTGAAGCCGTAGACGAATGTTTAGGTGAGGTTGTTGATAAAATAACTGAAATGGGTGGCCATGCAATTATCACTGCTGACCACGGTAATTCAGATATGGTATTAACTGACGATGATCAACCTATGACTACACATACAACTAATCCAGTTCCGGTCATTGTTACAAAAGATGGTGTGACATTACGTGAAACAGGTCGTCTTGGTGATTTAGCACCAACATTATTAGATTTATTAAATGTAAATCAACCAGAAGACATGACTGGTGAGTCATTAATCAATCACTAATTGAATGAATTAAAATTTAGAGTGAAAATTGATGCTATAAATTTGTATGGAAGCACTTTTTATTCTGACAATTTGTAGCATCTATAAACAACACAAGAGAATTAAATTACTTTGTATTTATAGTATTTAAAGCTATAATGAAGATGAAATTTAATATTTCTAAACTACTTATTTATAAAGGAGATTATAAACATGCCAATTATTACAGATGTTTACGCTCGCGAAGTCCTAGACTCACGTGGTAACCCAACAGTTGAAGTAGAAGTATTAACAGAGAGCGGCGCTTTTGGTCGCGCATTAGTTCCATCAGGTGCGTCTACTGGTGAACATGAAGCAGTAGAATTACGTGACGGTGATAAATCACGTTACTTAGGTAAAGGTGTTACTAAAGCAGTTGACAATGTTAACGAAATTATCGCACCAGAACTTATCGAAGGTGAATTTTCAGTATTAGAGCAAGTATCAATCGATAAAATGATGATTCAATTAGACGGTACTGAAAACAAAGGTAAATTAGGAGCTAACGCTATTCTTGGTGTTTCTATTGCAGTAGCACGTGCAGCAGCTGATTTACTTGGACAACCACTTTACAAATATTTAGGTGGATTTAACGGTAAACAATTACCGGTACCAATGATGAACATCGTTAATGGTGGTTCTCACTCAGATGCTCCTATCGCATTCCAAGAATTTATGGTATTGCCTGTAGGTGCAGAAACATTTAAAGAATCATTACGTTGGGGAGCTGAAATCTTCCACAACTTAAAATCAATCCTTAAAGATCGTGGTTTAGAAACAGCAGTAGGTGACGAAGGTGGCTTTGCTCCTAAGTTTGAAGGTACTGAAGATGCTGTTGAAACAATCTTAGAAGCAATTAAAGCAGTTGGTTTAGAGCCAGGTAAAGATGTATTCTTAGGCTTCGACTGTGCTTCTTCAGAATTCTTTGAAGACGGCGTTTATAACTACGCTAAATTCGAAGGTGAAAATGGTGCGAAACGTACTGCTGAACAACAAGTTGACTACTTAGAAGAATTAGTTAACAAATATCCAATTATCACTATTGAAGATGGTATGGATGAAAATGACTGGGACGGCTGGAAAGTATTAACAGATCGTATCGGTGACAAAGTGCAATTAGTTGGTGACGATTTATTTGTTACAAATACAGTTAAATTGTCTGAAGGTATCGAAAAAGGTATCGGTAACTCAATCTTAATCAAAGTTAACCAAATTGGTACATTAACAGAAACATTTGACGCAATTGAAATGGCTCAAAAAGCTGGTTACACTGCAGTTGTTTCTCACCGTTCAGGTGAAACAGAAGATACTACAATTTCTGACATCGCTGTTGCAACAAATGCTGGCCAAATCAAAACTGGTTCATTATCAAGAACTGACCGTATTGCTAAATACAACCAATTATTACGTATTGAAGATGAATTATACGAAACAGGCAAGTTTGACGGACTTAAATCTTTCTATAACTTATCTAAATAATATAGCTTTAAAATTAAAGAGTTCACGCGCTAACACGCAAGTCATAATGACTTGCGTGTTTTTTTAAAGTCCTACTTGCTCAATTGAAAAGTGAGCATAGTAGGACTTATGCAATAGCAAGGCTATTGTAAACAGGAAAAGTACTTGCCCAATTGAAAAGTGAGCATAGTAGGACTTATGCAATAGCGAGGCTATTGTAAACAGGAAAAGTACTTGCTCAATTGAAAAGTGAGCATAGTAGGACTTATGCAATAGCAAGGCTATTGTAAACAGGAAAAGTACTTGCTCAATTGAAAAGTGAGCATAGTAGGACTTATGCAATAGCAAGGCTATTGTAAACAGGAAAAGTACTTGCTCAATTGAAAAGTGAGCATAGTAGGACTTATGCAATAGCGAGGCTATTGTAAACAGGAAAAATACTTGCTCAATTGAAAAGTGAGCATAGTAGGACTTATGCAATAGCAAGGCTATTGTAAACAGTGGAAGCGTGTACTTGATTCAAGTCGTAATTGTTAAAAGGGCAGTAGCTGACTGGATTGAAAATAAAAACGATCTTTATCGTGTATTGAGTAAATGCTTTTAAAGTATGAGCTTGAGTTCCAATAAAATCATTATTCATTTCAATCCTAGTCATCCTTGCCGGGGTGTGACGACGAAATCATTTAAAAGCAAATTAGATTTCTGTCCCACTCCCTAGTAGGACTTATGCAATAGCAAGGCTATTGTAAACAGTGGAAGAGTGTACTTGATTCAAATTGTAATTGTTAAAAGAGCAGTAGCTGACTGGATTGAAAATAAAAACGATCCTTATCGTGTATTGAGTAAATGCTTTTAAAGTATGAAATTTAGTTTCAATAAAACCTTTACTCATTTCAATCCTAGTCATCCTTTCCGGGGCGTGACGACGAAATCACTTAAAAACAAATTAGATTTCTGTCCCACTCCCTTGTTTATATTTAATATCAAAAATAAAAAGTATTACTAGAGCGTATGACTATAGTTTACTTATTTACTTAAATTGTTCATCTTTCACTATGAAACTGATATAATTATAAGTGTAAATTATAGAAGGAGTATCAACTCATTATGGATGTAAAACCAAAGTCAAAAGAAATTAAGACAGCACATCTGATTGCATATAGTTCATTAATTATTGCTATACTTTATGCCGTACATTTATTTTTAGTGTTAGATGATAGTGTAATAAAACAATTGCTATCTAATAGTGGACAAAAAACATCAGAAAATGCTGTTGGCACAATTAAAAATAGTTTTCAGTTTACTGGGATTATGTATATCTTAGCGAACTTAGCGGGTATCTTTGCAATTTGGAATAGGCATAGCTATTTATGGTGGTTCATGTTTGCGGTATTCGCATCACAAATTTTGTATAATATAATTAATATTGGTGCAGTTTATCACGCAATATTAGATGTGAAATCAAGTTTAAACTTATTACCACTAACATTAGTATTAGTGATATCATTTGTACTCGGCGTATACATGTTAATCGTTTCAATAGTACGTAAGAGTACGTTCAATAGATAGAAGTTTGCTAAAGGTAACGAACGTATGATATAATGCGTTTCGTATATGATGAATGGAGGACAATTTTCATGCATACATTAATAATAGTACTTTTGATTTTAGATTGTATTGCATTAGTAACTGTTGTGTTACTCCAAGAAGGTAAAAGTAATGGACTATCAGGTGCAATCAGTGGTGGCGCCGAACAGTTATTTGGTAAACAAAAGCAACGCGGTATTGATTTATTCTTGCATAGATTAACAATTGTATTGTCTATCATTTTCTTCTTGTTAATGTTAGGCATAAGTTATTTTGGTTTATAAGGTCCGACAATGTTAAAGTCGGGCTTTTTTATTTATAATAGATATGTTGAGTTTAAATGAATAGTGAAATATTCAAGTATAGATAAATATAGTGATGTTGTAATTAAAAGCATAAACGAAAGGATTGAATACAATGCAGATGAAACTTCCAGAGCCATTCTTTTTTGAAGAAGGGAATAGAGCAGTGTTGTTATTGCATGGTTTTACAGGAAATTCCTCAGATGTAAGACAATTAGGTCGATTCTTACAGAAAAAAGGTTATACATCTTACGCACCACAATATGAAGGACATGCAGCACCACCTGAAGAGATTTTAAAATCAAGCCCTTTTGTATGGTTAAAAGATGCCTTAGATGGTTATGACTTTTTGGTAGATAAAGGTTATGATGAAATTGTTGTAGCGGGTTTGTCACTTGGTGGCTGCTATGCTTTAAAATTAAGCTTAAACAGAGATGTAAAGGGTATTGTAACTATGTGCTCTCCTATGTATATTAAGACTGAGGGCGCTATGTTTGAAGGGGTTTTAGAATATGCCCGTAATTTTAAAAAGTATGAAGGAAAAGATGAAGCCACAATTCAAAAAGAAATGGATCATTTCAAACCAACAGATACTTTAAAAGAATTACAAGGTCAAATTGAAGATGTAAGAGAACACATTGATGAAGTGATGGATCCGTTATTGGTTATTCAAGCAGAGCAAGATCAAATGATCAATACAGATTCTGCAAACATTATATACAATGAGAGCGAATCTGATGATAAAGATATTAAATGGTATGCAAATTCAGGACATGTCATTACGATAGACAAAGAGAAAGAACTAGTATTCGAAGACGTCTATAATTTCTTAGAATCATTAGATTGGTCAAATTAAAATATAAATATTTAAAAATAGAAAGGAGGGGCATAATGAATTTAAAGCAATCCATTGAAGAAATTATAAAACAACCAGATTATGAACCAATGTCTGTGTCTGATTTTCAAGATGCATTAGGTTTAAATAGTGCCGACTCATTTAGAGACTTAATTAAGGTGCTTGTTGAATTAGAACAAACAGGTTTAATTCAACGTACAAAAACAGATAGATATCAGCGCAAGGAATCACAAAAGTCCAAACAACCAAAATTGATAAAAGGTAAACTTAGCCAAAATAAAAAAGGCTTTGCATTCTTACGTCCAGAAGTAGAGGACATGGATGATATCTTTATCCCACCTACGAAGATAAACAGAGCTATGGACGGTGATACAGTCCTAGTTGAGGTACATCAATCTAAAGGGGATCATAAAGGGAAAGTTGAAGGCGAAGTTAAAACTATAGAAACACATTCGGTCACTCAAGTGGTTGGTACCTATAGTGAAGCACGTCATTTCGGTTTTGTATTACCAGATGATAAACGAATTATGCAAGATATCTTTATTCCAAAAGGTCAAAATCTTGGAGCTGTTGACGGTCACAAAGTGCTCGTACAAATTACGAAATATGCTGATGGTACAGATAATCCAGAAGGTATTGTTTCAGCAATTTTAGGACACAAGAATGATCCAGGTGTAGATATCCTATCAATCATTTATCAACATGGAATCGAGATTGAATTTCCTGATAATGTTTTAGCAGAGGCTGAAGCAGTGCCAGATCATATAGAATCATCAGAAATTACAGGTCGCCACGACTTACGTGATGAATTGACAATTACTATCGATGGCGCAGATGCGAAAGATTTAGATGATGCCATTAGTGTTAAAAGATTAAGTAACGGTAATACACAACTAACAGTAAGCATTGCAGATGTAAGTTACTATGTAACTGAAGGGTCAGCGTTAAATGAAGAAGCCTATAGCCGTGCAACAAGTGTGTATTTAGTTGATCGTGTAATTCCAATGATTCCACACCGTTTAAGTAACGGTATCTGTTCATTAAATCCTAAAGTAGATAGATTGACCTTAAGTTGTCAAATGGAGCTTAATGAGCGTGGTGAAGTTGTTAAACATGAAATTTTTGATAGTGTAATTCATTCAAATTATCGTATGACTTATGATGAAGTAAATGAAATTATAACGGATCAAAATGCAGAAACTCGCAATAAATATAGCGAAGTTACACCGATGCTTGACTTAGCACAAGACTTGTCGCAACGTTTGATTAATATGAGAAAACGTCGTGGTGAAATTGACTTTGATATTGATGAAGCCAAAGTACTTGTCAATGAGGAAGGTATCCCAACTGACGTTCAATTAAGAAAACGTGGCGAAGGCGAACGCCTAATCGAATCATTTATGTTAGCTGCTAATGAAACAATTGCTGAACATTTTGATCGCTTAGAAGTACCATTTATTTATCGTGTTCATGAGCAACCTAAATCAGAACGTCTACGTCAATTCTTTGACTTTGTAACTAATTTTGGTTTAATGATTAAAGGGACAGGCGAAGATATTCACCCATCTACTTTACAGAAGATCCAACAAGAAGTTGAAGGGCAACCAGAACAAATGGTTATTTCAACGATGATGTTACGTTCAATGCAACAAGCACGTTATGATGATGTGAACTTAGGTCACTTTGGTTTATCAGCAGAGTATTATACCCATTTCACATCACCGATACGTAGATATCCTGATTTAATTGTGCATAGATTAATTCGCAAGTATATTGTAGAACAGTCTATGGATAGAAAAGAAAAAAATAAATGGGAAGAAGCACTGCCTGAAATTGCTGAACATACGTCACAAAGAGAACGTAGAGCGATAGAAGCTGAACGTGACACAGATGAACTGAAGAAAGCCGAATATATGGTACAACATATTGGTGAAGAGTTCGAAGGTATCATTAGTTCAGTTGCGAACTTTGGTATGTTTATTGAATTGCCAAATACAATTGAAGGTATGGTACATGTATCCAACATGACAGATGACTATTATCATTTTGATGAACGTCAAATGGCTATGATTGGTGAACGCCAAGCTAAAGTATTCCGTATAGGTGATCCTGTAGAAATCAAAGTAATCAATGTTGACGTCGACGAACGTATGATTGATTTCCAAATTGTAGGTATGCCATTACCTAAAAATGAACGCGGCCAAAGACCTTCTCGTGGTAAGACGATTCAAGCTAATCCGCGTGGTAAATCATCAGACAAATCAAAAGATGATCGAAACAGTAAAGGTAATCGTACGAAACAGAAACAACGTAAAGGTAAAAACAAACGTAATAATGGGAAACAAGAACAAGGTAATACGAAACATAAACCATTTTACAAAGATAAAAAAGTGAAAAATAAAGCGCGCAAAAAGAAAAAATAACTCAACAAAGAGGTGAAACTCAATGCCAAAGAAAAAATCACCAGGAACACTAGCAGAAAATCGTAAAGCAAGACATGATTATAATATTGAAGATACGATTGAAGCGGGCATTGTGTTACAAGGAACAGAAATTAAATCGATTCGCCGGGGAAGTGCCAATCTTAAAGATAGTTACGCACAAGTTAATCGTGGTGAAATGTATTTAAATAATATGCATATTGCACCATATGAAGAAGGTAACCGATTTAACCATGACCCACGTCGTTCACGTAAGCTATTATTGCACAAACGTGAAATTATAAAACTAGGTGAACGTACACGTGAAGTTGGTTATTCAATTGTTCCATTGAAGCTCTATCTCAAACACGGTCACTGCAAAGTCTTATTAGGCGTTGCTCGAGGTAAGAAGAAATATGACAAACGCCAAGCTTTAAAAGAAAAAGCAGTACAACGTGATGTAGCTAGAGAGATGAAAGCCCGTTATTAAGCGGATATATTGCCAAAGATGATAATCTTTGGTAATATAATATGTGCTTTCTGAAAAAGCTTAGTAGTTACTATATAGTCGTTATAAAGTGATTATGAAGTCAGCAGAAAGTACATTTAATATTATTCTGGGGGCGTTTTTGGATTCGACAGGGGTTCCATGAGCTAGTTAAGCGTGTCGGAGGGTTGTCTCCGTCACCAACACACACAGTTATAATAACTGGCAAAGAAAACAATAATTTCGCAGTAGCTGCGTAATAGCACTCTGCATCGCCTAACGGTATCTCCTATGTACCGTTAACGCGATTCAACCTATAGTAGGATACGCTAGGCACTGCCGTTTGAAGTCTGCCTAGAAGAGATGAATCAAACTAGCATAATGACGGATGTCTATCACCTCCCATTATGCGAAACCCATTGATAGACTACGCACGTAGAAGTGCTAGTATCAGAACCTCTGGACGCGGGTTCGAATCCCGCCGTCTCCATATGAGATAAGCCTATGACTTAAATGGTCATAGGCTTTTTAATTTTGAGGGAACATTGAATTAATACAAAACAGGAAGCAAAAAGAACTGATGGATTTTATACATTTTAATGGATGTATAAAGGCTTATGAGACGATTGAGAAACTACAAAAGGATTTATATGAATTAAAGTATTCTAACCGTACTAATAGTGCTAGAAAGCATAGAAAAGCAACTGTAGTGTAAGGATTGTGATAAATATATGAATTATGATAAAGCTACATTAAAGAAATTTATACTTAACTATCATAGTTTACAGAAAAATGATGATGTAAATGCATGTAATAATGATTTAAGTGATTTTTTTGGACTTAATAATCAAGTGAAGAAAGACTTTTATAACGATAATAATATAGAAGATGTGATACTTTATAATGAACTAGAGGAAATTGTAGAAGAAGTTGGTACAGATAAAGAGCATTATATATTTTGGTTGTTAAGTGAGGGATATTCATACAAAGAAATTGGGAATGTTTTTTATGTAACTGAGGGCAGAGTGAAACAAATATTTGATGGATTGTTGAGAAAAATATCTTAAGTAGTAGAATGTAAATTTGTATAATACGTGAGGATTCTTGATATTTTGAAAAGTGAGTACGCATTCTATTGTGCGATTATTAGAATAACTGATAAATAAGAATGTATTAAATACGAAAAAGAACTGTTGACAAGTTTAAATAACAATAAATTGATGCAATATAATTGCACCAAGTAATCCTATTACTAGGGTAGGCGCTTATGTGCTTGCCCTATTTTTTATGTGGTATAACATAGATAGAAAAGGTATTAGTCATGTAAACAGCGGTCAGAAATGATAATGAAATGAAAAAGCTTTTAAGTAGAGTAATAGAATTGTTGGAAAAGATAGATAATTACGAAAAGACCCGAATATAATATTCGAGCCTTTTTCTCTTAAATAATTATTTATTATTTTTTTGATAATTTCTTTTCAAGCATACTAATACCATAAATTATAATAAATAAACCAATTGGTAAAAGTATGGTGCTTAAAGTATTATTAGATACTAGAAAAAATAGCACAAGGGCGTATACTGCACATAAAATTGCCGTTAATAATACACTTAAAACTTTAGTCATGTAAAACACCTCGTTAATTACTGACTTACTATTGCGCTAATATCACCGTTGATATTTCCTTTTACAATGATACCATTTTTAGGAACTACTTTACCACCATAGGTAGAAACTATATGGCCAGCGAAGGAACCAATAAAACCACCAGTGGCTCCACCAATTAATCCGCCTAAAGCACCCGCTGCACCTGTTGCACCTGCTTTAACAATCCCTGTTGTAGCGTTATGCGAAAGATACAAGTCTACTTTATCTGCATTTTTACCTTTACCATATACTGCTTTTGTTACTCCGCCTTTTTTAGCAGCATAAGTATTAATACCGTTATCACTTTCAGTTGATTCAAAACCACTAGTATCATAGCCTTGTTTATCTAAGTTTGATTTTAATTCTTGATCTGAAAAATATTTAACATAGTGGTCTCCCTCTTGATGTGCATCTTTTGGAATACTATTGGTTTTCATTAATTGTTGTGCAGGGTTAATACTCTTCTCACTTGAATCATTTGCTTGCGCCATTGGTAAACCTGCTAAAGATAAAGTAAATATTGATGCTAATACAGTACCAGTAAACTTCGTATATTTGTTCATAATGAATACCTCCTTTGATTTATATAAATAACATAACAATAAAATGTAAAATAAAATGGGGTTTTTCGTAAGTGTCACAATATAATTCCAAACTGTTAATATTTACTAAAACCAATAAGTGATAAAATGAATTTAGTATACTAGAATAAGTTATACCATTCCTTAATAGAATGCTCTCTAATAATACTGTTTAGGGTAGGCGCTTATGTGCTTGCCCTGTTTTTAATATAAATTATAGTTTACAACCAATATTCAATGTTGTACTATTATCTAGTGCACCTTAGGGTGTTGCTAGATAGAGTGGGTCTAATACATGCCCTAGGGTGTGCATCCAGACAAACTCTCTAAGACCACCCTTGTTTAGGGTGGTTATTTTTGATTAAAAACAAAGCGGACAATCAAATAATTTGATTAATATGTAGATAGTGATAAATTAGTTTGTGTGGTTAAATTCCGATATTTAATTCACACCCTTTTATTTATATAGTATATTGCCATCCTTCGGGGTGGCTTTTTTATGTTAAAATATAAAAAAAGGAGCGGTTTTATTGTGATTAAATTAGAAAATGCAGATTGGTATCAGAATTGCAATTTTAAAATAGAATATGTAGATATAGAAAAAAGCGAATTACAAAAAAAGAAAAATTGAATGTATATGACCAAATAAAAATCAATACGTTATTAAACATCTTAAAATCACCAATGGAATACGCAACATATGAATTATCTAATAAATTTGGTAAATCAAATTCTTTTATCCCGTTCAGAAAAAAGGGAACAACAAATAATAAATATAAAGAGCATTTAAAAAATAACATTGGTCACGTAGATGAGACTATATATAATATTTTTAATAATTTATTTGAAAGTAGTCTATACGAAACATTTAATACAATGCATAATGACGAAAAGCATATTAAAATAAATGTTCATTACAAAGAAATTACTCAAACTACAGAATGTGCAGTATATCCTAATAATATAGTTTTAAATAATATAAAAGTAGTAGGTGATATGTCTAGTGGAATTGCTATTAACGGCAAAGAAGTAGATTTATCGCAATCAACTGGTTATCATTATGAGGAAGAATATTTCTTTGTCTATAAAGGTGAAATTATAGAAGAAGTTTTCGCTTTTATAGAAAGCGTCAAAGAAATGGTTGCCGAATTTGTGAGCAAAGTAAAAAGTTATATTGAAAAACATAAGTAAAGATGTGAATTGAGATTATTATTGTTATTATTGAAAAAACCTTATTTAGAATGAGGATTTTTAAATTGATTTATACGAACAAGTGTTCAATCATATTATTGAGGTGATAATATGATAGCAATAAATCCGAACGCACCAGATGAATATAAATATGAAACTGATTACCGTAAGATACCTAGAGAATATCTAAACCCACGAATACCACAAGGTCGTTGCATGGTTAAGTGGCAAGCCTTTGTTATATGTACTAACATTATATAAATATAGTATCAATGCAATGTTTAACATAATAAACATATATTATATATCATATTTAAAAAGACACCGATAAAAAAGGTGTCTTTTTAGATTAGCAAGATTTATTATTTTCTTTTTTCTCATCTTTCTCTTGCTTAGTGTCTTTACTTTCCTTAATTTCTACCGAACAACATGACTGTTCTTGAGGTTTTATTTTTTTTATTGCATCTTTAATCCCCATTATCTCACCTCCTTTAAATAATGATGTTCACAATTAAACCTGTAGCAATGGCTACAACTAAAATTGCTATAAAGAATGATACTACAAATTTTTTCTTGAATAACTTAGATAGCAATACGACCTCTGGAATACTTGCGCTAGCACCACCAATTATCAATGCAACTACTGTTCCTAGCGACATACCTTTTGATACTAATGCTTCGGCTATGGGTAACATTGTTTCTGGTCTGATATACATAGGAATACCGATAACAGAAGCAATAAATACCGATATAAAACCATCACCACTTGCATACTTAGTTATAAATTCTTCAGGTATGAATCCATATATAAACGCACCAATAAACACACCAATAAATAGATAAGGTAACATTGGATATAAAAATGCCCACGCATCGTTTAATGCTTGTTTAAAACGAGACCCTGATTTATTAGCAAAAAATCCATCACCCTTAACATTGACTCCTTTATAGGTTTCAGCTAAATTCATTCTTGAAAATACTAAACCTGTGAATATACTGAAAAAAGCTAGTACTACAAAATAAACAATAGCAACCTTCCATCCTAATAAAACCCATAACATAAATATCATTAATGGATTCATTAACGGTGAAGCAATTAAAAAACTCATCGTTGGGCCAAAAGGAACTTTGGAATTTAATAGACCTGCAAGTATTGGAATAGTTGAACAAGAACAAAATGGTGTAACAGCACCAAATATCATACCCAATATATAATTGACGGCTTTATTAGGTTTGCTCAAAAGTTTTTTTATTTTTTCTTCTGAAACAACTTGTTGAATCAGACTTACTATAAAACTCACTACTATAAATAGTGATAATAATTCAAAAAATAACATTAGAAATGTTTTTATGAATTCCATAATTGAATCTACCATTAATATAACTCCTCCGAATTTGTTTAATCAATTTTTTTTGATATATTAATCAAAAAAAAATTGATTAATTCTATATTAAAAAGAAGATACTTAAAGTATCTTGCAAAAAGTATCTTCATTTAAAACCACCTGTATTTGTTGGTCATTAATTTTATAATAATTCCATGTGCCATGCTTTTCAGCAACAAGAATATTTGCATCTACTAATTTTTTCAAGTGATAGGAAAGTTTAGATTGTTTTAACGCTAATAATTCTTCTAAATCACATACACACAAAGATTTTTTATCGCTTTGACGTATTGAATGTAGAATTTTAAGTCTAATTTTATCGGCAAGTGCATTAAACATCTGTTCATAAAAATCTAATTGTTCTTCCTCAGTTCTACTAGGACTGGATTTAATAACTTCCATTGAAAGATCACCTCTCTTATATTTACATACCTCTATTTTTGTTTAAGTTCTTGTATTGCTAAATTAAAATGAGTTTCTGTCATTTTACCATACATGTCAGGTTCTCCTTTGAAGAACTCATTTTTCATATATGATATAGCTTCTTTTAAAGAAATTTCTCTTGATATCATAATTAGGTTTAAGTAACTAACAAAATAATCAACAGATAGTGTACTTGCATGATTTACTCTCAATAAAATAGAACTCCTTTATAAAATACTAAAACAATATATCAACTTTTTTTGATATATCAACTATAAATTATTATTTTAACTTTTGCAAGATAATAAAACTAGTTATTTACGACGCATTCTAATCTAATACTAAAATTAGTCGGAAAACTACATAGACACAAAGCTATATAGATGTTAATCTATGTTATGAATAGGAGGTATATTTATGTCTTATAAAAATTTATCAGTAGTATTAAAAGTTTTATCAGATTCAAGCAGATTAGAAATACTAGATTTACTATCTTGTGGTGAATTATGTGCCTGTGACTTACTAGAACACTTTCAATTCTCACAACCAACTTTAAGTCATCATATGAAGTCATTAGTAGAAAATAATATAGTTACTACAAGAAAAGACGGTAACAAACACATGTATAAACTTAATCATGCTATTTTAGATGACGTCAAACAAAATTTAACTATCATTAATACTTCTGATCAACGCTGTATATGTAAAAATGTGAAATCAGGTGAATGTTGATGATGACAACCTTAGCAATTGTGATTTTTCTTTTAACTTTAATCTTTGTGATATGGCAACCGAAAGGTTTAGATATTGGTGTTACAGCTTTAATTGGAGCTGTTATTGCTATTATTACAGGGGTCGTAAGTTTTTCTGATGTATTAGAAGTAACAGGTATTGTTTGGAATGCAACTTTAACCTTTGTAGCTGTTATTCTTATTTCATTAATATTAGATGAAATTGGTTTTTTTGAATGGTCTGCGATACATATGGTCAAAGCCTCAAACGGTAATGGCTTAAAAATGTTTATTTTTATCATGCTACTTGGGGCAATTGTAGCAGCATTTTTCGCCAATGATGGTGCAGCTTTAATCTTAACACCCATTGTATTAGCGATGGTAAGAAATCTAGGATTTAATAAAAAAGTGATTTTTCCTTTTATTATTGCCAGCGGTTTTATTGCTGATACTACATCACTGCCCTTAATTGTAAGTAACTTAGTTAATATTGTTTCTGCAGATTACTTTGATATTGGGTTTATTGAGTATTTTAGTCGAATGATTATTCCTAATATATTCTCTCTTATTGCTAGTATCCTCATTTTATGGTTATATTTCAGAAAATCTATACCTAAAAAGTTCGATACAGAAAATCTTTCAGATCCTAAAAATGTAATCAAAGATCCTAAATTATTTAAGCTTTCATGGATTGTATTAGCAATACTACTTGTGGGTTATCTTGTTAGTGAGTTTATACAAATTCCTGTATCAATGATTGCCGGTATTATTGCTATTATCTTTGTACTGTTAGCTCGTAAATCCAAAGCAGTTCGTACCAAACAAGTAATTAAAGGCGCACCATGGAATATTGTTGTATTCTCTATTGGTATGTACCTTGTTGTGTTTGGACTAAAAAATGTTGGTATTACAACGATTCTAGGGGATGTCCTAACAAATATTTCAAGTTATGGGTTATTCAGCAGTATCATGGGTATGGGCTTTGTAGCTGCTTTCTTATCTTCAATTATGAACAACATGCCAACTGTTTTAATAGATGCAATAGCGATTGATCAATCCAGTGCTACAGGAATATTAAAAGAAGGCATGGTTTATGCAAATGTCATAGGTTCTGATTTAGGACCTAAAATTACGCCAATTGGTTCTTTAGCAACATTATTGTGGCTACATGTCTTAACACAAAAAGGTGTGAAGATTTCGTGGGGAACATACTTTAAAACTGGAATTATCATTACTATTCCAGTCCTATTTGTAACACTCTTAGGTTTATACCTTACACTAATCATATTTTAAGAAAAGAGGCATTAATTATGGATAATAAAACAATTTATTTTATATGTACAGGAAACTCTTGTCGTAGTCAAATGGCTGAGGGTTGGGGAAAGGAAATATTGGGTGAAGATTGGAAGGTCTATTCTGCCGGTATTGAAACACATGGTGTTAATTCTAAAGCAATAGAAGCTATGAAAGAGGTAGATATTGATATATCAAACCATACGTCAGACTTGATTGATAGTGATATTTTAAAACAATCAGATTTGGTCGTGACGTTATGTAGTGATGCAGATGATAATTGTCCTATTTTACCTCCAAACGTTAGAAAAGAACACTGGGGTTTTGATGACCCAGCGGGTAAAGATTGGTCAGAATTTCAACGTGTTAGAGATGAAATCGGAAATAGAATAGAGGAATTTAAAAAAGCACTTGCCTAATGTAAGTGTTTTTTCTTATCTGTATCCCTTTTTATTCTCTGTTTAATAACAACTACTCTTTACACACGCTGATTAAAAGCACAATGCTATTTTAGAACATCAAACGAACAACTATATGTTAATTCAGTTCTCGATGTAGCAGAGAGTGAATGTCAGAACTATATATTAAGTTATTTGATGTAACAAAAGCTATTACTCAAAAATGAGTATGTATTTTAGTTAGATAAAAGTGTCTAACCAATAAGTAAAAGTAAATGGTCAAAAAAGGGCACGTACTATTACTTAAAATTGACTAACAGCAAATGGATAAAAAAATCATGTTGTAGGTAAATAGTTAGATTATTTCTTAACTCATCTTGTATAAGATTGATTTTTAGAAGATAATTATAAATAACAATAATTAAGAGGTGAGTAGAACTTGAATCGATTGGATTGTAAGACTGTTATAACTATTACTGGTGTAATCAGTTTAATGATATTCACTTTTATTTTTACGGTTGGTTACATACTAAGTAATGTAGATCCTGAAAATAAATTGGAAGGTTATACAATAGCAATTAGTTTTATTGGAATATTTGCCACATTTGGTGGTGCTTATTTAGGTGCTAAGATTTCGGGGGAAAATGCCAGCAAATTGGCTAAAAGGGAAAGCATGATAAATGATTTGAATCGAACAATGCAAAGTAATAATAAAGTTTTAGAGAGTTTTAATACTAAAGGCCTAAAAAGAAATTTAGATTTTTACTCAAGAAAGAATGATTTGGAAAATACATTCGATGTAAATAATTTTATGATTCAATTTCTCATGTTCCAAGAAGATTATAGGCATTTCCGAAGGGATAATACATTTGAAAGTACATTTCCTTTAATATCATATGATTTTAAAGAACTTGAAATAAGGATTGAAGCTCTAACCAAAGAATTTTGGAAATCTAATGATAAAATAGATAGTTATCTAAACAACTTAATTAAAGAATATGGGTACAATAACCATACTACACGTGGTCGAGGTTCGGGATTAGCGTTATTTAAAATTGATGATGAAAACGCAATTATAGAGACAGATCATTTAGGTAACCAAGTTGATGTGAGTTTGAAAAATAGTGAAGTTAATAAAGCGATTAATACTCATGATTTAGCAAATATAAATGAGAAGATAGATGATTTTAATGAGTTTTGGGCAAGTTTTAAATTTAAAACTAAAGATGATATTAGAGATTTTATTGCAGAATATTATGGAGGATATCAGTAAAAATAGGTATCTCACGCATATGGGAATGAATACGTATATATTGCCACAGATTTATGTTGTTTTTGCAATTTTAACATTTTACACTGGATGGGTAAGGCAATGTAAACGTTGATATGACAATACTTATAGCAATTTTTAAATGTATACATAAACGGTATAATGAACTCCCGCCGTCTCCATATGAGAAAAGCCTATGACTTAAATGGTCATAGGCTTTTTAATTTTTAATACAAAAAGTCGTAAAAACCACTAAAATTAAATGACTGATCAAATAAATTAATAAGAGTTTATGTAGCAATGAAGTATTTTATATAAAAATATTTGGGATTGAAGATCTCAATATATTGGAAAATAATCCGTAAGAATATAATGATAATTTAGATGATTTCTTTGAACTTAATAATCAAGTGGAAACAGACTTTTATGATTATAAAAATATAGAACATATGATACTTTATAATGATTTAGAAGAGATTGTAGAATAAGTGGTGACAGATAAAGAGTATGATATTTTCTGGTTGTTAAATGAGGGGGATTCATACAAAGAAATTGGGAATGTGCTTCATGTGACTGAGAATAGAGTAAAACAAATATTTGATCGATTGTTGAGTAAGGTAACTCAAGTAATAGAATATAATTCTGTATTATATATAACAAATTTAATATTTGTATAGGAGAGGGTGTATTCTACAGTGCAATTGCTAGAATGACTGAAAAACAACAACGTATTAAATATGAAAAAGAATTATTTTACACAAGCAAATAGCAATAAATCGGGTGTACTTTAAGTGCGCCGGTTTATTGATGGGAGCTTATGTGCTAGTCTTATTTTTATCTTAATTTATATCTAATATACTTCTTTACATATTAGAAGAAAAGTTCCGTTGTATTTATGCAGTAATGCTATGAAAGTAATAATTCAAGAATATTAAATGAATTGGGACTTAATTATTAAAATTTTTAACTTCTTTTAAAAATAAATTTAATATTGGGTTTATCCAGGTTTTTTTCTTAACAAGAGCGAATGATTGAAATAAAGGAAAAGGCCGATCAGTTTTTATTATTTTTAATTTTCGATTTTCGATTTTCGATTTTCGATTTCATTTTTGACGTTTCTGAATGGAAGCACACTAAAACCTATTCTCTGCGTTATTAATGACTTAATTGAATCGATACTCCACATCTCAGTTGTTTTTGATATATGATAATCATTATTGAAAATATACTTCTCAAACATTTGTCTATAAGTACTATTTTTTTCATTAATAATAAGATGATTAAAAGTATTATCTTTTAAAAGTAAATCTAGAGTATCGGGAGCATCCATATGTGTGACAAGTACAATTTGTTCATCATCTAATTTGTGTTTTTGAAGATATTTATTGGTAATATCTTCATTTACAGCAAAAGCAATATCTACATTTCCATTTAACAATTGTTGCTGATTAAAGCTACAGGTATTGTTAAATAAATCAATATCTATTTCATGATAACTTTCTAAAAAACATTTTATAAAATTACTTAATCCAGATGTTAATAATGACTCAGGTGCTGCAATTTTTATTTTTCTTCTACTATTCTCATATTTTGAAATATTAATAATTTGTTCATATACATCTATATAATCATTTATCAGTGGCATTATATTTTTTAAAAAATCAGTTTGCATAAT
Organism: Staphylococcus pseudoxylosus; assembly: GCF_044794325.1. NCBI lineage: Bacteria > Bacillati > Bacillota > Bacilli > Caryophanales > Staphylococcaceae > Staphylococcus > Staphylococcus pseudoxylosus. The sequence goes on along the minus strand of NZ_CP085024.1, from coordinate 2,187,503 downwards.
GCTTTTGTTATGATTGATAAAGAGTGAATTTTCAAGTTCATTTTCTAGCTGTGAAATATTCGATTGAGTATAGTTGAGAATTTCTGCAGTTTTAGTGTAACTACCAGTTTTAATTAGAAATTTTAATGTTTTTAATTGTTTGTAGTTCATAAATCCTTCTATTAAAAAAATAATAACTATATAATATTACACTATAAGGGAGGTGATTTTAAAGTATCTTGGTTTTGTGTATTTACTGTACTTAGCGTATAAAACATACAATTCTAAGAAAAGAAATAATTCAAATTATGCTTAATATACTTTTAGCTAGGGCTTGATTATGCAACTGCTAAACGTAAAATCATTATTGTTCTTTATTACGTTATTAGGAGCTTTTATTTTACCAGTGGCTAATGATTATTATATGGTTTTTCTGTATATGTTGATCACTGTATTAATAGGGTGGAGCGCTTTGCTAATTTGGGGTATTATTGGCGATATTTTAAAAAACTTTCTTGATAAACATAGTTTGGTCTTTAATTTAATTATGTCGTTATTACTAGTCTATACGGCCTTCAGTATTTTTATATAAACGTAGATTCAATTGTAAAGGTGTTACGAAGGTATTTAACAATAGTGTAGTAAAGGTGCAACAGATTATTAAATACACTTGGTGGTATGAAGTAATAGCTGATGTAATAGGTGTATGTGTATTAACACTAAGACATACTAAATAGGTTATATTAAAAGCTTTTACAAAAGTATTAGAATATGTATGGGTTAAGATAAAACAACAATAAAAGAATTTATATTGATATATCACTAAACAATGGATAATAGAACTAAATGTAAAGAAATTATAGGTATTGATAAATCTTTTATTTGAATTATTAAACAAAAACTCACTTGATAGGTAATTGTAATGTAGGAAAATTTAAGTCTTTAATGAGACAAAAATAGCATATGGAATGTTGAGGGAAGTCATTTATGTACTCATCCTATTTTTTTATAAAATCTAAATTATTGAGTTGCTAAAAATTCATTTATGTATATAATTGAGATATATTATCAATTAGAGAATAGGGATGATAAATTGAGAAAGATTCTAATTATGGCATTATGTTGTTTTATTATTTTAAGTGCCTGTTCGAGCAACACTAACAAACCACAGAATACTTCAAAAGAAACAAAAGACTATAAACTAGAAAATGGTAAAACTATAAAAGTACCTAAAAATCCTAAAAAAGTTGCCGTTTTAACAGCGTTTTATGTTGGTGATTTTATAGAATTAGGAATTAAACCAGTAGCTGTATCTGATATAACTAAAGATTCGTCAATATTAAAACCTTACTTAAAAGATGCTAAATTAATAGGAGAAGGAAATGTTGAACAGGTTGCTAAAGAAAAACCAGATTTGATTATAGTTGATTCAATGGATAAAAATATTAAAAAGTATCAAAAAATTGCACCAACTGTCCCTTATACATATACAAAATATGATCATAAAGAAATTTTAAAAGAAATTGGTAAGTTAACAAATAAAGAGAGCAAAGCAAATAGTTGGATTGAAAAATGGAACAGAGAAACTGCAAAAGATAAAAAAGAAATACAAAGTAAAGTTGGTAATTCAACCGCATCAGTATTTGAACCAGATGGTAAAGATATTTATATATATAACAGTACATGGGGCCGAGGATTAGATATCGTTCATGATGCGTTTGGCATGCCTATGACTAAAAAGTATAAAGAAAAATTAAAAGAAGATAATAAAGGATATTCTTCAATTTCCAAAGAAGAAGTAGAAGAATATGCGGGAGATTATATTTTCTTAAGTAAACCATCTAACGGCAAATTTGACTTTGAAGAATCAGCTACATGGAATAACTTAGATGCCGTGAAAAATGATAGAGTAATTTCATATAAAGCAGAAGATTATTGGTTTACAGACCCATTAACATTAGAAAAGTTAAGGATGAAATTGAAAAATAAAATATTGAATGAGTAATTTGTAACTTAATGAATATTACAATGATTTATTTACTTAAAACATAGTTAAGGGCAAGCACTTTTGTGCTTGCCTTTTTGTTGTGTTCTATCTATTCAATATTAAACATAGGACAAATATAATGAAACCCCAAAGTTGTACTTTGGTTTAATATAATATTTTAAAGTTTTTTCCTAAAGTTTTTATGAGAGAAGCTTTTTTATATTGGTTTAATTCTTTTATTGTCATAAAAAAATTATAGATTCTTGAATATTTTTTTAATTGATGAAAAATAACAAATATTTTATGAATAGTTGAATAACTTACCGTTATTGATATGTTTTGATTTATAGGATTGAAATATAAGTATGCATAATAGTTAAATGCTAGCTTGAATTCAGATTGAAACTTTAAAAGTTACTGGGTAAAAGCTAGAAGAATAATGTGGCAAATATGTTAGTTTTACAACCAATATTTTTTGTTATTATATTTGTAAATCACATAAAAAAGGGGGCGGAAATTATGGTTTTAGACGTTCTAGGTTATGTATTAGGAATTGGATTTATTGTATTCGGTATTTCTGCTTTGATTCTTTGAGGAAATGAAATTTATAAAATTATAAGTAAAAGCGATAAAACATTAGTTACAAAAATAGTATTTATTTTAGTTTATTAGCTGTAATTTGTGTTTTAGCTTTAATTATTATAGCAAAGGTGTTTTATATTTTTTTTGATATCAGACCGCCCACACATGTTACTAGATGTTTATCTAAATCTTTAGAATGAATGCGTTAAATATTATTGTTTATATATTTAGTTGTGTGATTGTGACTATTAGTATAAGGTAGTGACGAATCATTTAAGATTCAAAACTACTTAGAAGGCGTTCCACATGAAAAATATTTCAAAGATAACACTAGCAAGTAGTATCGCATTTAGTTCTATTTTAAGTTTAAATTTTGTTAATTCTGGAGATTCGCATATAGAAGCTGAAACAGCTCAAACCCCATGCTATAATTATGAGGGTTACGCTGGGAATGACTCAAGTTTTTTATTGGATAAAGAATTTATGAATGGTATTAAATTTAATGATTTAACTTTTAATGGTATAAAAGTAACAAGTAATACTGGAAATGATAGTCTTACTAAGTATGATCAAAGTTTTTCTGAGGTAAGCGAAAATCATAAAAGTGCAAATTTAGTTGATTTTAATGTTAAAGATAAATTAACAGTACAACAATTGAAAAATGCAGATGGTTCTAGTTTAATTAAGATGAAAACACATGAAAATTCAAATAGTATATATATTTATAGACCAAATAATGAGATAAGCGTAATGTTTAATACAAATAATGTTAACGTAACCGATGTACATATTGGTTATGGTGGCGTAGATGGTTAATATATTACTACGTGAATTTTAACGGGGATATAACAACTCTTACAGTGACATTTAAAATATAGATAAATGTTTTAATGAAAATTCATCGTCTTTATATACAAGCTCTTAACCGTTGTGGTTGAAGGCTTGTATTTTTATTACCTTAGTTTATATTCGAATAGATAAAAATTAAAATTGACATATATTAGTTTTTTGCAATAAATAAAAATAAATGCTAGTGTTTTAATACTAAGAAGTTTATAGTAAATTCATTAATTTTCTAGGTGAGGGATTATAAAATGATTAAAGAACAATTTCAAGCATCGTATAAATTATTAAAAAAACATTTAAAAGATATTGATGAAGATAAAGCTACTTTTCAACCGAACGTCGCTAATAATAATATTAAATGGCAATTAGGTCATTTAATTTTATTAAATGATTTTTTAGTATTTGAAACCATTAATGGGGAAAATGCATTAAATCAAACTGCTGCAAAATATTTTCTATGGGGTACATCGCCAACAGATTTTGATGGAAATGAGCCTTCTTTTAAGGAACTGAATTTATTGTTGGACGAACAATTTGATAGAATATTTAATAGATTAGAAAAGCAATTAATGAAAGATAGAAAAGAAGCAATTATTCTTAAAGATGCAGATATAGTTATGGAAAATTTTAATGAATCTATTCATTTTGCCATTCTTCATACTAATCGACATTTTGGTCAAATTGTATTATTAAAATCTATGATTAATAAATTATCAACTAGTTAGTTGTAGTTATTAATCATACAAGGTATCTCAGATAAATCTTGGATTGTAGGTATTGTACTAATTGAATATTGGTCATTGTTTGCTTTATATATCGGATACATTCCAGCTATCTTAGATGCTTTATAATCATTATCTAAACTATCACCGACAAAAATACATTCATTTAATTTTACTCCTAATTTCTTAGCAGCTCTTTCAAAAATAAGTGGGTTAGGTTTTTTAACTTCTTCTTTTTCAGATACTAAAATTATATCCATATATTCTTCGATTTTTAAAGATTCAATATTATTATATTGGAATGGGAATTTACCATTAGTTATGATACCTAACTTGTAATTATTTGAGGTAAGTATCTTTAAAGTTTTATATAAATTGGGATAAGGTAAACAACTTTTCCAGAAGTTAGTTGTATAGTCATTAAGAAAAACATCAAGTGTTAAGTGATTAATATTAAAATAGTCTATTAATTGTGCATAAACTTTATCTTTCCAAACGTATCCATTTTTATCTAATTCTATAAATTTATTTTTGAAAGTAGTTATTTCAATATGTTTTAAGTAATTAATGAATTTGTCATATTGGTCATCGATAAAATTATTTAATGAGCTTTCTCTGTCTAAAAGTGTTCCATCTAAATCAAATAAAATTGCTTTTATCATAAAAAGCCTCCCAATTGTTTAAGAATATTTAATAAATTAAATCAATGTTACCATATAATTAAAGTGCTATGTATCTTAGACATTCAACATTTGAAATGCAATATAATATTAATGAAGTATTACAAAATAATAAATAGACTTTAGTTAAGCCAAGAAAGTACAATAATTTAGTAATAGAATTTCAATAAATTTTCGTCTACGAAAGGAGATTTATGAGAACTTTTTTAATTGTTGTAGTAGCTCTAATTTTAATGTTTACGATTTTATTCTGTATATTTAATTATTTAGATAATACACTTGGTAGTATTTTAGCAGGAATCTCAAATGGGCTAATTATTGTTGTAGCAATGCAATTAAAAGATAAACTTTTAAAATAAATATTTATGATTAAACAAACCACTCAATATTATCTATGGGTGGTTTGTTATTTTTTGAGTCTTAAATTTTTCTATTTTAACAATAGTTATTTGAAGTTAATTAGAAAGTGACTATATGTAACTAAAGAAACCTTTATAGAATACACGATAAGCTCTTTCTTTCAAAATTGTCACATGTGAGTGATATTTTGTAAGGATTTTCGAACGATTCAATTATAATAAAATGTTAGTATTAAATTAAAGTTTAGGAGGTTTAAATAATGAAAATAATTTTTAGGATAATTATATTTATTGTGGTAATAATTTTGGCATTATTCTTTTGGAAGTTATACGCTGAATCACATACAGATAGTAAAAATGTTAGAAATCTTGCTAATTTAAATCCTTTAATTACAAGTGAAAAATATTATATACAGACTAATGAGCCTAGAAGTGTAAAAGATTCTGGTGAGGGTACTAAACAATATGAATATACAAATAAAGCATATGATAAGGACGGTAATGAAAAAGAGATTACTTATACAGCTATTAAAAAATTAAAGACCAATCATTATTTAGAATTAGATTATAAAGTAGGAGAAGTTAAAGGGTATAGTGAAGTGAAAGAAAAAGATATACCTAGAAAAGCAAAAATTAAACTATAATGTCTAAACCTCATCATTATTGATGAGGTTTTTAACATTTTTGTATGTTAATGATTTTGATTAGAAACGTGAAATGATGGTTATGTAACGAAAAACTAGGTATTCATTTCATAAAAAAGATAAGTGCTGAATTTTTCACTTATCAATTGTAAATATAAGTATGGATAGAATATTTCTGTCTAAGAAATTATATAAATATTTGTTAGAATTATATAAAAAATCACTGCCTTGTTTATGGCAGTGATTAATATGCTATATCTCATAAGTTAAATAATTGATAGTATCGTTATGCTTCAAGTGTTTTAAATTATTTATTGTTGTCTAATGCATCAGCAAGTTCTTCCAATTTAACTTTGACTTCTTTAAGTGTGTGGCTATCTGCAAAAGTAAAACTAAATTGTTTCCCTTTTGCTGTTTCTGCCACAATAGTAACAAGTTCGCTAAAAACATCGTGTTCTATACTATAATTTAATATTTTCATATTAACTCCCTTAAGTTTGATTTCCCGTTTTTGCTAAATGTAATAAGTTAGTTATTGTTGTTCAATGTGTCTTTCTCTTCGAAGTAATTCAGAAGTAACTTTGTTAGGTGGCATATCTTTGTGTACTGAATGAGAAAATAAGACACCTGACATAGTCTTTACAATGTAAGTATAATTTTCGTGGTCATAACTAAAATCTACAATCTCCATAAATATGCTCCTTTAAATAAAATTTTAAGGATCTTTCGGATATCCTTAATTTTGTGCTAATAAATTTTTATATACCCTCAAATGCTAAGATTTATTAATAACACTCATATGGATTTTTCTACATATCTACGCAAAATAATTATATTAGTTAATTGTACTATATATAAATAAGTTTTGTGATAACAAAATCTTATATTTCACAATATAATTACTTATAATTAAATAGAAACTTGATGTTAACTACTTAATATTTTTTGTATACCAGTCATTTGAAGTAATTATTACTAATGATGTTTCTTAACGATAATATAAAGGGTAAGTATACATAAAACAAGTGAGGGGATTTTTAAATGGAAAAGTTAAATCGAGTGATGTTATATGTTGATGATCAAGCGAAAGCAGTTGAATTTTGGACCGATATTTTAGGGTTTGTTGTAGTTTCTGAAGAAGAAATGGCAGAAGGCTTTAAAGCAGTAGAAGTGACACCAAATCATAATGTCGAAACATCTATTTCAATTATTGAAAAAGAGTTTATGGAAAAATACAGTCCTGAAGTAAGTGTTACAACGCCATCTCTAATGTTTAAAGAAAAGAATCTTGATGCATTGTATGAAAAATTAAAAGAAAAAGGCTTAACTGGTCATGACATAATTGAAATGTCAGGTACAAGGGTGTTTAATTTTCAAGATGGTCAAGGCAATTATTTCGCAGTGAGTGACTAATTAGAGTTGTACAAAGTTATAGAAAAAAGAGCGCTATTTATGAATTTTAAAAATCATAAGAAGTGTTCTTTAATTTTATGTGAAAAAGTTAGTGAATGATTACTAAGTTATTTCTAATATATTTAATCCTCTAGATTCATTAGGTACTTCAAAAAAATGGTTAACATAATTAAACGTTTCTTGTGTGTCAAAATTAGCTCTTTCAGGATTTTCAATATTTCGCTGTTTTAACCTTTGTAAACATATTTCGTCTGATATATTTAGTTAAATGAGTTTGTGGCTAACATGGATTTCTGAAGAGATATTGCTAAGCCACTTGCGCTGTTTTTGAGTGTTGCCTAGAAAATCCATGACCACATTTGTACCAACGCTTAATAAATTTTGAACGTGATATTTAATAAAAGATTTAATAAGATTTGAATAGGTTAAGTAATCATCAAATGTCTTTATTTGATTTGGACAAAATTGTTCAAGTATGTCATCTTCTGATAATAGTAGGACATTTTTATCTTTAGCTATTTTTTAGCAGTTGTTGATTTACCAGCACCGATTTTACCAGTGAAAAAAATATAATGTAGCAAAATATTCCATTATGATACCTCCGTTTATGTTTTGTGGCAATAGTTTTAGTATAAAGAATTAATGAAATAAGTTATAGTGAAAATTAAAGGTACATCATAATTATAATAAACAAAGGGGCTTTATATGTTTAAGTATATTTTAAAAATCAGTACGTTTTTAATGATGGCAACATTATACATATTTGTAATAAACCAATCTAGTAATGCTTCAGCTGCTACAAATGCAACACAACAAGATGCAATTAATCATGTTGAAACTTTAAACGGTCAAGGTTGGGATTATGATTCGGAATATGGATGGCAATGCTTTGATCTTGTAAATGAACAGTGGGATTATTTATATGGTCATGGATTAAAGGGTGATTATGCAAAAGATATTCCAGAAGAAAATAATTTTATAGGTGAAGCGACAGTTTATGAAAATACACCTGATTTCAAAGCAACTGCAGGCGATATTGTGGTGTTTAATGAAAATTATGGTGAAGGTGCTGGTCATACTGCGATTGTAACTAACGGCAACTATGATGGTAATTATCTTCAATTTCAATCCTTAGACCAAAATTGGGAAGGTGGAGGTGAAGATAAAACCGAGGTTGCGCATAAGGTAGTTCATGATTATGAATCAGAATTGGTATTTATTCGACCACATTACAGTAAATAAATGAATAATTAAAAATTAATAATAAGTCAAAAACTGAAATATCATCTTCAATTTCAGTTTTTAAATATGTAAGCATTTTATTGTAAATTCTATAAGCATACAGGATGAGATGCGATTCTTATTTTGACGGGGCATTAAAATCTTATTTTTTAAATTAGATTGATGTCCCGTATTTTTTGATTTTTAACTGAATACTGTGGACTTATTGGTGGAGTATAAAAATAAATTATATAGTAGTAAGTGGATTTTCTATTTAATTATGATGTTAAATATTATACAATACATTCAAAAGTATTTTTGAATGAGGTGTGTTATGCTACAAACTATTATTACAGCAATTATTCTGTACACAGCTACAGCGGTAGATTTATTAGTCATTTTATTAATATTTTTTGCTAGAGCTAATACAAAAAAAGAATATCGAGATATTTATATTGGCCAATATGTAGGTTCATTATCATTAATTTTAATAAGTTTATTTTTAGCATTTGTATTAAACTATGTTCCTGAAAAATGGATTTTAGGGTTATTAGGTTTAATACCAATTTATTTAGGGATTCGCGTAGCTATTTCTGGTGATTGTGAAGGTGAGGAGAGAGCTAAAAGAGAATTAAATGAAAAAGGCCTAAGTAAGCTTGTTGGTATGGTTGCACTTGTTACCATAGCTAGTTGTGGCGCAGACAATGTTGGTTTATTTGTACCATACTTTGTAACTTTAAATACAGTAGAGCTGATAACTACATTAATCATATTTATTATTTTAATTTTGGTATTAGTATTTTCAGCACAACTTTTATCAAAAATCCCAGGCATAGGTGAAGTAATTGAACGATTTAACCGCTGGATTATGGCTGTAATATACATAGGGTTAGGATTATTCATTATAATTGAAAATGAGACAATACAAACTATTTATAATTTAATTATAAATTAAGGAAGTGGAAGAGATGGCTAATGATTATATTTGTGAAGTGCAGTGTGTGCATGAACAGAAAATTGAAAACGCACAGAATTTCATTGAAGAAGCTGCACCTAAGTCGCTATTAAGTATTTTTAGCAAGATTTCTGATGAGACTAAAGTTAAAATTATACTTGGATTATTAAAAGAAAGTGAAATGTGTGTATGTGATATATCTGTATTATTAAATATGAGTATTGCAACTACATCACATCATTTAAGATTATTATATAAAAAAGGGGTACTTGATAAATATAAAGAAGGAAAAATGTCTTATTACTTTATAAAAGATGAACAAATAAAAACATTTTTTATGGATAATTTATAATGTTAGGTAACTAATAAATTAGTAAGTAGCATGAATAAGCATAAAGGAGTGTTTCAGCCAACGAATTGTTTTAATAAGTGGCCGATTCACTCCTTTGTTATACAAGTTAAAAGTGTTTATTTAATTTTTCTTTCATCCACAGTATTTGATAATAGCATCAAATAACGTTGAACATTATCTGACGGTGTATCTTTAGGAAAAGCATGTGTAAATACATGACCTTTATATGTCTCGACTGTGTAACTAATGTCTATACTACCAATTTCATATTTAATAATTTTCATAATGTCCCCTTAAAATAGCTCTTTAAAAATTTAGTTTGAGTATATACGTTTAAATAAATCCACTATTTAACTATAAATTTGATATTCCTATAGAAATAGTATGTTTTGTTTAATTGTACTACATATAAACGCTTTTGCAACTATAAAGTGTACTATGTTTATATGTAGGCTGATAAGATTTAATTTTAAAGAAATCTTTTTTTGACCTATTTAATGAATTGTTGTAAATGTAGCTATAAAAAAGACCACAATAATTAGAATTGTGATCTTACATAAATTATTATTACTTATTTAATTTATCGATAACGCCATTGACTTTGTCTTTAACGTTTTCAGTTACTTCTTTAGCTTTACCAGAAGCTTTATCTTCTTTACCTTCTTTTTCTAATGCTTTATTATCCATAACATTGCCTGCTGTTTCTTTTATGTTTCCCTTAACTTGTTCAAATTTACTTTCATCTGCCATGTTATTCACCTCAAAAATATTTTAGATTATTCTATAAATAATATACAAAATGATAAAATTTAAAACAATCAAAATGTATATAACTTGGTATATTTAAAAGGGATTACATATGGTAGGAATAACAAAGTTTATAATATGGAGAAAAAGTAATGGTGAACAGTCATATGTTACTTTAATAGAAAATTCATTGTTCGCTATGGAAAAGGAGATTATGAATAAAAAACTATTCCTCCTAAACAATAGAGTGACAATCATGCAATATGTGTTATAAAGGCATTTTGAGTAGTAAAACTGTATAAGATGTATGATTGAGAAATATTAGATATTATTTAAATAAATTATGACTTTATGCATCTAGTATTTTTTGAATTTCAGAATATTTTTGTGCATTTAATGTACCTAAAGGGCTTTGTTCAATTTCAAAAATTAGAAAATCATCAGTTGCATTAAAAGATGTTTTGATACTTTCACAGATTGTGTTTTTGTCTAAGTCGCTTTGCAAAAACCACAACCCACTATAAATATATAGTGCATTACCTAAAGAGTTTAATTGTGCTGGTAATTTTTCATATCCGTATGAAATGGAATTTAAATTATAAGATAATATATATTTTGACATTTATATCACGCTCCCATACAAGCATATCATTAACTGTAATTTAGAAGTTGTAGGAGCCTAGTTTTAACTATATTTTAGTTTTTATACTTCTACCTGTAATTTCAACAATATAGGTGTTATTCTGGTTTGTAAAAATGAAAATAAGGTAATAATATTTATACAGATAATAGCAATATCTATTTCATAAAAATAGGTTCTCCAATTAAAATATATGTTTAGTGGGAGAGTTAAAAAGGATACATTACAATGAGTGGACAATATCAAATTGAGCAGTTATGGAAACAACATAAATATGAGGTTCTATGGCACGATCAAAATAAATATAAAATGATTAGAGAACAGTTGAAATATGATACAACGATAGAAGAAATTGAAACTTTAATTAATGAAGCATTAAATACTACACCAAGTACTGGGTCAATAATTAATGCATATGATCATATGTGGGGTTATTTTAAAAGAAAGTGTAGTTCATCAGAAAAAAGTTTACATAACTATTTAAAAGAAGCATTTAAAAAAGAAGAAGTTGATGAAATATATCTATTACAATTTTTAAAAAGCATGGCAAATTATTATGATGTAAACTACATTAAATCTTCAACAATAATACAAAAATTAAACTGACCTTATGCACAGGTTATAGTTAAATTTCAATTTAACAATTTATATAATAAAGGTTTGTCAATATTATCAGTTAATTCAATAAAATAATTTGATTGCCACCTTTGAGTTTTAATTGCAGTTTGATTTAATTTGTGTTCCCAAGTTGGATAAAGTCTCATTGCCATTTTTCCTTTTTTTGCTCCGTTAGCTATAATATTATGTTTAGCTAACACGTCTCTTGGAAATATAAATAACCCTTTATGACTGCCATCGATTACTGTAATAATTAATTTGTCACATGATTCATTATATGTAAAAGGCCTGTTTTTATTATTGTTATCTTTAGTCCAAAATACTACAAAATAGCCTTGTTTATTTGGTGTTTTTTTAGCAATTCTACTTCTGCAATTTTGATTGTTAGCTTGAAAAGTGCAACTCTCATACTCCTCGTTAAAAAATTCTGTTTCCCAATTTTTAAGATTAATACTATTCGTAGATTTAAATATGGAGCTTATAAAGTCTATTGATTTATACATAATGTACCTTCTTCATTGAGTTTTGATTATTTTGAGTATACCAAATTCATTACTGTATAACTATTTTTAGGAGTGCGAATCAATTAATATCTACAATAAACAGGAAAGTCATTATATAAAAAGATAAGTGTAAATTGATACAATAAGGGTAGACATAATGGCGAGTATAGAATTTATAAATCGAGGGGTGAACAAGATGCATTATATTAAATATTTAAATTCATCAGATAATACGAAATTGTATACTAAAATAAATGATGCTCCAGAAGCGAAGGCAAACATTATTATAGTACATGGATTAGCCGAACATTTAGATCGTTACGATATTTTAACGGCATATTTAAATGAAAATAACTTTAATGTTATAAGATACGACCAAAGAGGACATGGCAGGTCTGGAGGCGCACAAACTTATTACAGTAATATGTATGAAATTGTAGAAGATTTAACAGCTATAATAGAATACGTAAAAACTACTTTCGAAGGGAAAGTGTATCTAATTGGACATAGCATGGGCGGTTATACAGTAACTTTATTTGAAACGATTTATCCTGGTGCTGTAGATGGTGTAGTTACATCGGGTGCTTTAACAAGGTATAATAATAAATTATTCGGTAATCCTGATCCAAGCTTTTCATCGGACACTTATATTAAAAATGAATTAGGGGATGGTGTATGTTCTGATGCTGAAGTTATTAGAAAATATGAAATTGACCAATTAAACGCGAAACAGATATCTATGGGTCTGATTCGTACATTATTAGATGGCATCACTTATTTGAAAAATAATGCGGAGCGCTTTACTAACAATATTTTGATATTACATGGTAAAGAAGATGGATTAGTAAGTTACCATGATTCACTACAATTGTACCAAGAAATAGAATCTGAGCATAAATCTATTCATATTTATGATAGATTACAACATGAGATATTTAATGAATCGTCTTATAATTTAAGTATTTTCAAAGAAATTGTTGATTGGCTAGATAATGAAATACGTATTTCTAAAATTTAAAAAGTATCCTTACAATAAAAGTGTTTAACCAAACTAAACAAGTATCGTCATGTTTGTTATGAAAAAAATAAAGATTTACAATTGGTCTAGGAAAAAATGGTTGAAAGGAAAGATAATAATGAAGATAAAAACACTACACATGCAATATGAAGAAAGTTTTGAAGAATTTGATGAACGTGTCAACGAATTCTTACAATATGTAGATGAGAAGCAACACTGGGAATTAGTGAGTGTTACACCATCTGTAACAAATAGTATTGAAGGCGTTGATTACTTTATTACGATTGTCTACAAAAAATAGATAGTAATGATATGAGTTGCAATGTAATTGATAGAAATAGTTACTTTTAGTAATTAGAGCCTGTTATTAAAGTTGTTTGATAATATCATGTACAAGAAGAAAGGCTATGACATTTGCTATGTCATAGCCTTATTAACAATTTATTGTCCCTTAATTTATATTACATTCCGTTTAATGCAATTATGAAGTAAATGTTTCTCCTGAAACATTAAAATAGTCTGCTAGCATTGCAGCATCTTTTTCTGAAATTTTGCGATAGCCATTTTCCCAGTCCCATATTTGGCAATTTCTGATATCTGTCCCATAGCCATGATTCAAATCAATAGCTAGTTTGGATATGCTTAAATTAGATTTCTCGCGTAATTCGTTAAGAATTTTCACAATCGTTCACTCCTATAAATAGATAATACGAATACCACTTTTAATTGTAATATATGGGTACTATTATTACAAAATTTATGTTTTTTTATTTAAGTAATTTAAATAAAAAATTGTATATTTACATTTATTATTTATCTTGATATAGAAATGTGTAAATTCAATAGTTAATTGTAGTTATGTGTCAAAATTATCTAGTTTGGGAATGTATATATAATAAATAAATTAAGAAGAAGGAGATTTATAATGAAAATAATTGCTATGAGTATTTTTGTTAATAATCAAGATGAAGCAAAACAATTTTATACCGAAAAATTAGGATTTAAATTAAAGCATAACATTGAAATGGGGGGCGGCTTTAGATGGTTAACGGTTACTGAAGATCATTCTAATAACCCGGTTGAAATCGTTTTGGAACCTAATGAAAGTCCGATTGCCAAAAACTATCAAGACGGTTTATATGAAGCGGGTATACCGGTAACCATGTTTGGTGTAGATAACTTGGAGAAAGAACATGAAGTATTGTTAAATAAACGGGTCAAATTTTATACAGAACCCAAAGAGGTTGAAGGTGTGAAATATGCCATAATTGATGATACGTGTGGTAATTTAATTCAAATTGTTGAACAATAAAATATAAACTTTTAGTTAAAGTCATCATGAAAAGTGCAAATAATCTTATGCTATATGATTTCAGCTCGAATAAGAATTAAATATATTGTTTGTTATTAGATGGATTAATTTTGTTGATAGTGCTAGATTTATGCTATGTGTTCTCGTTTTAAGAGGATGGGGTAAATCTGGTACATTTTTATTTATTGGAGGAATATAGGATGGAGTTAGTTGTTAAGCACACAAAAGAAATGTCGAATATAGAATTGGTTAAAGTTTTCCAAGCTAGAGTCAATGTATTCATAGTTGAGCAAAATTGTACGTATCAAGAAGTAGATGAATTTGATTTAAATACTTTACATGTAATGCTTAAAAACGGAGAAGAAATCGTTGCATATAGTCGTATTATAGAACATCCGTCTTATATTACTTTTGGTAGAGTGCTAGTAGTAGAAAAATATAGAAAAGCTAATTATGGTAGAAAAATTGTGAAAGCAACGTTAAATAAGATTAAAGAAAGCTATAAGCAAACGCAGATTCGAATATCTGGTCAAGCATACCTTAAATCATTTTACGAGTCATTTGGCTTTGAAAGTGTCTCAGACGTTTATTTAGAAGACAATATTCCTCATATAACCTTTCAAATGTATTTAGCTCGTTAATAATCTGATAAAATAAAAATACGTGAAGTTGAAATCTAAAACAATGTTTAGGTTTCATATTCACGCATTTCGTATATATTAATACGCTTAGAATGGTATATTCGAAACGTATTATTAAGTTGTTATCTCATTATATTATTACTGTTAATGTATTTTTAACTTATGCAGGTGTTTATTGTTTAATTGCCCCTTTCTTTAAACATGCACCTAATAAGTTTTTGCACTATACATTTTGTAGTAGTCTATAAAATGTAGTTGTTTATTTTTTCATTTTATCAATATCTTGAGACACCAGTGTTAATAGTTCTTCAGTTTCTTGGTCAGTTAATTCATCAGAACCTTTGATTCTTATAACTGATCCTTTGTCAGTCTTTACATGATAGACTGGTTCATCGTCCTTATAAACTTTACGTAGTACTTCCATTTCATCACCCTTTTTATTGAAACATTTCTATTTAATCTACTACCTAACTAAATAAAAATGCGTTGTAAATTATTACTACGAATAACGCTTATTTAATCACTCATTTCATTATAATGCTTTATATATAGGATAACTTTTTATTAATTTGTTTTCCAACAGTATGATTGAATTCATTTAATTTTTTTCTTAAACAGCAAATTATATATTATTAAAGAGATGGAAATGAATGTCTATCATCAATAAATACATCTAAGAAATTTAATATTAATTTAGTTATTTATGTTTTTATTAAATTACTTTGGGGTAGATATTAATAAGCACAAGAAGTCCTCCAAACTCTAGTGTGGATTATATTTTCGAGATTTGCGCCATTCTTAAGAGTGGCGCTTTTTTTGTAATTTAATCTCTAAGAAAATTTGAAGTGATTCTTTTATAAAATTATAAAAACTGTGAAAAAATCTTTAACTACAGATTCTTTCACAGTTAATCTAAGTGTCTTATGATATTAATTCCTTAAGAAGTGAATCTTTTATAGAAATGAAATTAGATAATGGGGAGGTATTAGACATAAGCAGTTATTAAATGCTCGAATATGAAGTCTGTTATTTATTCAATATTGCTCCTCAATTTATCATCCATTTCATTTGCTACATCAATCAACATTTGTTTTGTTTCGGCTTTGTTTAAAGAGGGATTAGCTTTAATTTTAATAATTAAACCTAGGTCAGTTTTTACATAATATAACAGACTGTCATTGTCAGTCACTTTTCTTAGTATTTGCATAAAATCACCTCAAATTTAGAAATTTCTCATGTATAGAGGGCTTAAAGGTTTAGTGAAATAATGGAATACAAAATCATTAGGAAAGAAAACTATATATCTATTTTATAGTAAAAATACACAAAATAACAATATTTGAATTGTGCCTAAAATAAGCAAAATAAAAAACCAACAAAATCTTAAGAGTTTGTCGGCGCTTTTGAATATATTCATAATTAACTTATTGTAATTTATAAATAGTTGAGTTTAAAATTGTTCGTTTGTTCGGTCCTCATCAACACTTTCGTCTTCATCATCGACTACAACTGTTAATAATGGTTTGATTAAAAATGCTGTGCCTAATACCCCTAATAAAACTAAAATAAATTTCTTCAAAACATCCACTCCTTAGTTTAATTTCAATATGAAACATAATAAATTCATATCCAAGCGTATTAAAATATTAACTTATACGAAGATTTTAAACCAAAAGGTAATATTTTACGATTGATATCTATTATAGCAAATGTTTTAGTTGTATGATATGTAATTGTTAATAAATAAAAAACTTTTTTTATACCTAGACCGTCGGATGTATTGGTTTAAAGATTCTACAGAAAACTTTATTTGATTAATCTAGGTATGATTTTTATATAAAAGATCTCTCCTACTAATTCAACCAACGTTTGTGTGATAATCACAGTTGTTGTAATCGTTACCCAGCTATCTGGTAATGAAAGGGCTAAAGGTAATACAACCAAAGCGTTTCTTGTACTTGAACTAAAGGCTAATGTTCTTAAAGTCGCAGTTTCTAATGCGAATAGTTTTCCTGATAGATATCCAATAAAAGGAGCGATAATTATAAATATGATATAGATTGGGAGAACAGTAACGACGATGTTTAAATCATGAGTGATTTTATGTATTTGAGATCCAATGACTGCAAAAAGTACAAAAGACATAAAAATTTCTGGAAGCCATCCAGTAATTTTTAACGTTTTCTCAAAAGCCAAAGCATGTTTACTAAAATATTGTAGTAATGCAGCAACCATAAAGGGCAGAACGATAAAAATGATAAATGATTGAATAAATGGCGCTAAATCTCTGAAAGAAAAGGCGTTTTCGCTATTAAAGATAACAAAGTACAAGGGCAATAAGATGATTTGTAAAATAAATAAAATAGGTGTAGAAATCAACATATATTGTGCGTTGCCTTTGCCTAGCGAGGTGAAGACAATTACATAATCAATACAAGGTGTTAACAATACGAGCATTAAACCTATCAATATAGCAGGGGAAGTAATATTGAATAACTGAATTAAACCATATACGAAGATAGGGATGAGTATGAAATTTGATAAAATTAGGGCTATCATAAATTTGCCATTTAGCATGTTTTTGCGTAATTTAAAAAAAGGAATCTGTGAAAACATACTAAACATTAAAATTCCAATAAAGAAAGGGATGACAGATTCAAGTAATTTAGTTAAATGGTCTGATGTTAATCCTATAATTATAGCAAGTAATATAACGGTAAAATATATGTAAATTTGGTAATTTTCAATTTTAATTTTTAAATGTTGCATAGTTACCTCTCTTTAAAATATAAAAATAAATCCTCAAATATAATACTAACAATCATTATATAGAATTTTAATGATTGTTAGTTAAATTGCTATTAATTTATTATTTTTGCTTATCTTGAACACTAACTTTGTTTTCTACTTTTTCATTAGTTGAACTATCAACACTTAATAATAATGCACAGACGACTAATACACCAGATACGAGTAACAATAAATTTCTGAAGAATTTCATTCGAATCACTCACCCATCTTATATTAGATAAAATTAATAACTCACGCTATAAATATTATACCCGTTATTTACGTTAATAAGTGAAAATATAAATCTAATAATTCACTTTGATTTATGTTCAGCACACAGTATTTTAAATATCTTTAATTATTAAGTGTTTTTTTGATTCGTCGATTTCAATGAGTAACGATTTGCTGTTATTTTCTACTTTATAGTTTGTAACAGCTCCTTGTTCGATATCAAAAGATACCTGGCTTAAAATACCCATGGCGTAGTCATTTATAGGACTAACTATTGAAATGGACGTTTCATCCTCTTGGATAACAAACTGTTTTTGACTTTGATTAATAACTGTCCATTGTGGCAAGTAAGTTAAATTCAAAATGGTGCCTCCTTTTTAATTTTTATCGAGTTAAATCGAAATTAATTTCATTATAAATCATAAAACTGTAACACTACATCTAATATATTTAATCAAATTTCCATTAAAGTACAAAATACAGGGAATAAGAATTAAGTAAATAATGTTTTTATAGAGGTGAACCTATGAACATAGTTATTATTGTAATATTAAGTCTTATTTTCGCATTTTTAGCAACAATGCCATTTTTATTTATTAATACAAGATTACATGAAAATAAAAATTATGCCAAAGATGAAATACGTCATGAAAAGAGACGTACTTTCAAGCGCTTTATTTATTATTTTGTTTTAGCAATAGTAATATTAATCATTTACACTTTTCTTCAAGATTAAAAAGTGAAGTTTAAAAAATAAATAGAAAACGTAGCTTGATTTTAGCAAAAAAAGAACAGGACATAATCAAAATTGATTTCTGCCTTGTTCCTAATTTAAAGCAATATGGATTTATAGACCTGTGTTTAGTATTTTGCGCTGATTAATTTGTGTTAAGAAATAATATAGGGTGTTTTTCGAAGTATAGTTTTATAGATGCTTCTAAAAAATAAATTTTAAATTTATTTTTTAACTAAATATTAATGAGAATAGTATACCAACAACACCAAAAACAATTAGCATGACTGTAACACCTAGTAAAGATTCTTTAGCTTGTTGTGACCCTCTTACTTTGTATGCGATAAGTGCGCCTATACCACAAATTAAGAAAATTACCGATAACCAAAAAACGACCATGAAATGTAGATTCAAAATACTACACCTCCTTTTTATGTGTATGCATTTATAAAACTGTTAAATTTGTGCAAAATTTATGTGAATCTTAAAAAATTTAACTGTAGTTACATTTAATCTTATAGCATTATCATCTTATCACTAATTTACAATCTCATATAGGATGAATTTTAAAGTTTCACTTATTTAAAGAATGGATAATAAATAATAGCCTTTAATTATTTAAAGTATGAAAAGAGGAATAATAATGGAAGATTATAACAGTAACTTTACAAAGATTGAACAAAAGATAGAAGCATTAAAGTCAAAAAGTGTTAGTGAATTTGTTGAGTTATATAATCAAGTAGAAAATGATATAGTTGAACAAAAAAATATGATTCGCGAAGGATTAATGCCCAAAAATAAACAAGAAGATGAGAGAATTAGAGAAATCGCTGACAAAATTCATTTGCATATCCAAACTGGACTTGAAACTTATAAAAGTATAGATGACATGCTTAATTATTTAGAGCCAGCTTTTCAAAGAGGCAAAGTAGATAAAACTTATGGCCGTGCATTGGTACTCTTAGAAGAAAATACAATAATTGAACAAATTAAACACAAGTTTAAAGATGATAAGTATAACGTACAATTGATAATATTAGTTTTAGACAAGTTTATCGAATTAAGCATTGAAATTATGCCTAATAGTTATTCAAAGATTTTGGAGTTAGAACAAACTTATTTCAAAGTATATTATAATAATATGTAATATTATTTAATTTATTAAATAGTTTGATGTATAATGGAGTCAATATAAATTAAGTAAGGAGACAAAAATATGAATGAAGTAAATAAAGTTATTTACATTGTTTTAGCTGTTTTTTTAGGTAGCTTTGGAATTCATAAATTTTATGCTAGAAAAACTGGAATGGGCTTATTATTCTTGGTTTTTTGTTGGACCGGAATTCCACAAATTTTAGCTATTATAGGTGCAATATTAACATTATTTAAACCAGCAGATCAAAATGGTAACGTGTTAGTATAAGCAAAATTAAGAAGTATATGCATGTGAGCTGTAAAGCAATCTATCGTTTTAGATTACTTTACAGCTCTTTTTGTTTGAATGGTAATGTATATGTTCATAGCGAGTAGTTTTGGTAAGCGATAAAACAGTACAAAAAGGAGATATTAATTGAAAAAATATTTGTATTAATTCATTTATGCATATAGAAAAATTTGCTAGTTGAAGCAACTGCTAAATTATATAAAGAGAATAGTGATAAGAAATTTTATTACTTTTTGTAATGTTATAGTTAGTTCATTTATTTTATTAGACACGTTGAATAGGTAGGCGCTTTATACAGTTATGTTATATAAATACGCCTACCTTTAGTTGAATTTATGGAATTAACATTAAATTAAAAAAACTTTGTAAATTTTACAATTCAAATTAAATATTGTCATGGCAGTATTTAATTTAAAAACATTTAAATTTATAAATGTATCGTGATAGACAAAACATTATTATTTGTTATGATTAAACAAACGCTCACACATTGAAAAGACGGTAACGATTAAAATATAGATAATCGAGGTAATGCTTATGACATTTTATGATTTTGTAATCGGTTTTATAGAAGATGATACACCGCTCGGTCAACTTGCGCATAATATTATAGGCGACAAAAATTTTCCGAAAAATGAAACAAGTTTTATTGCATTAAATTCGTATTTCTATAGTAATTATTTTGATCATGAAGTTTTAGCTTCTGCAAAACGAGCATTAAGTTTATACCGAAATAATATAGAGTTAGCTAACTAATACTTTAATTGTCATAATACCAATTTTGTTTTTCTAAAGCAGCTTTTATATCTGTTGTTTTAAAATTAATCTCGTTGTTTCTAATAGAAAATGGTTCAATGATATTTTGTGCCATCCAAGAATTAATGAGTTCTTTTGGCAATCCATCTAATTCCATGTCACTTTTGCTTAGTACAAAGCATTCCCAATCAAGTGAAACTTTAGAAGGATTGATATAATTACATTCATTAATTTGATTCATAAAAAACACTCCTCAATATTGTAAATCCGACGTTAACTTTTACCCATGTAAAACATAAATAAAACGGTTTGCATAATATAAATTTATTTCTTCTAAAGTATTTTATTTGTTATCTAATTTTGTAATAGAATATTATATTTTAAAAAGTTGCAATGGGGCATGCAGGACAAACTAACATGAATATGGAATGACAAAAATTATGATCTTCCATAATGATACTATTTACCAAAAATGGGGCTATGTCATCTATCTTTTTTAGATAGGTAACATAGCCCTCATGTTATAATTTATTTTAAAAATTTAATATATTGTTACCACGGTATAATTCCTAAAATACACGCCACAAGTATCATAAATAAACTAGATCCTACTGCCCATTTTATAACAATTCTTTGATTTTGTCCGTATTCTATATCAAGCATGCCGACTAGTAAATAACCAGCAGCATATAAAGGACTGAGCACATGTAATGGTTGGCCTAATACGGACGCTCTTGCCATATCAACTTTTGAAATGCCAAATTGTTGTGCAGACTCAGCAAGAATAGGTAGTACACCGTAATAAAATGGATCGTTTGCCATGAAGTATGTAAATGGCCCACTTAATATGGCGGTTATTAATGCAAAGTGATCACCCATAGCATCAGGAATAATGTTAACTAAGGTATTTGCCATTTCGTTAACCATTTTAGTACCGTTCATTACGCCTGTAAAAATACCCGAGGCAAATACTAAACTGATAACTGATAGGACGTCTCCTGCATGTTTTTTTACCACTGAATTTTGAATACTAAGATTTGGATAATTTAATAAAATCGCTACTCCAAACCAAAGCATGAACATTACTGGTATGGGTAATATACCAATTACCAAACAGACAATAAGTGAAATGGTAAGGATTGCGTTTGGTATAAGCATCTTTGGTCTTTTTAACAATGAGTCTTCAGTTGAAATTTCTGGTTTAATGTCATTTAAATCTATATCGGTATAAGAAGTAATATGTTTTTTGGCACGCTTTCCTAGTATGAATGCAACAACGAAAGCAAAAACAATACCTGCTACCATTGCAGGTATAATAGGAATAAATACCTCTTCAGTTGTTACTTGCAATGAGGAAATAGCTCGTGCTGTCGGTCCGCCCCAAGGTAACATATTCATAACGCCAATGGACAATAATGCGAGTGTTGATAATGTATACAAGCTCATACCAATTTTCTTATAAAGTGGCATCATTGCAGTAACTGTGATGATAAATGTAGTTGTGCCATCTCCATCTAATGCTACCATTGAAGCTAAGATTACAGTACCAAATGCAATTTTAACTGGATCCCCTTTGACCACTTTAATGATTTGGTTGATTACAGGCTCAAATAAACCTGCATCTATCATGACGCCGAAGTAGAGAATAGCGAATGTAAGCATAATCCCAGTCGGTGCAACTGTTTCTATTCCTTCGAGCATAAATTTGCCTAGCCCAGCATAGAAGCCGCCAAGCAAAGCGAAAATAGTTGGTAAAACAATTAAAGCTGTTAATGCAGACATCTTGCGTGTCATGATTAATATCATAAAGATAATAATCATGATAAAACCTAATAGCGCTAAATTCATAGCGTTCCCCCCTTATTTTTTATATTATATCTTTTTCAGAAAATTTGTAAAATTAAAAATGTGTAAATTTATATTTATTACATTAGCAAACTATAAAAAGCTTTATGATTACAAACAAAGTAATCATAAAGCTTTTATAAATAAATTAGGGATATTTATTAGTATTATAAAAAACCAATTACAAAAGGTTTCCATAATGGATAGCTTAATAAAATGAATGAAAAGATGGAGACACATAATGCAAATAAATTTGCAATACGGTCGCCACGTATTGCTGCATATATATTAATTAATATAACGCCTAAGATAAATAGTCCACCTGCTAATATTGGCAAGTTACCCTCTAAAACTTTATTAACTACTAATAGTGGGGTAGCAAGTGTAATTAATGACAAGAACAGTGATAATAATGTTGTAGCATATTTCAAAATGTTCAGCCCTCTCTTAAATAATAAGATGAATAGAATATTTATTAATAAAATAGCACTTAACAAAAATAATATTTGTTTAGCAATATAATTGCAAGTCATTTTTAAGATAAGTGAATCAGTTTCATATTAATTATGAACTTTGAAATAAAACACAATTTATCACCTTGCATTTAAAATTAAATATGACATAGAGAAATTTAGTTACCCTATGTCAACAATTTAGTGATTACTGCTATTAAACAAATAAGTCACTGTCATTACCGTCGAAACGATAAATAAGCCAGTGTTCATCTACATAATAATCATCATATTTTCTAGCATGCTGTTCTAGCACAAGTGTTTCAAAATTTAAGTTACTAAAAAAGACTTTACCACTAATGTTATTTGAAATAAGTGAAGTCATCAATATTTCAATTTCTTTTTCGTTACAAATTTCAAATATCTGGCGCATAAGCATTTTTGAAATTTGTTCTTTAGAATTTTGATCTACATTTTTAATGCACATATTTTCTAAGGTTGCTTTATGAGACAAGCTATAGGTTTGATGATGAATTAGTGTAACAGCGCCAATAAGTATATCCTGTTCAAAAGCGCCAAGAACGATACAATCTGTTGAGTCTGTGGATAGTAACTTGTGTAAATCTGTATCATTTAAGCATTTCTCGTTTTGTAATTTCCACGCTAATACTTCGAGTTCTTTATTAATGCCTTGCAGTAACAAGGATTTATAAATAGAAAAATCTTCAGTTGTTAAATAGCGAATTTGCGTCATTCAATGCCTCCTAACCTCTGCAAAGTATTTTTTATAATGGATGAATAGTTCTCGTTTACCAATTTAATTATAATATTAAAGGAAATAATTTATTTGAGCAATACCATCTTTAATTTTTTGCAAAAATATGTGGACATTTTCAATTCAGTATGTAAAAGAATAACTTTTTATAAACTTTAAAATACATCTTAATATATATTTTAAGTAAATAATAGAGATATGATAATTATGGTATAATATAGCAAGACGCATAAATGTGAATGGAGGCATAAATTGTGGGAGCTTTAATAACTATTATAGTTTCACTGGTAGTGCTAATCCTGATTTCTTTTGCAGTGTTGGTTGCTTACATCTTATTTCACAGTAAAGATGAAGGGAACAATTAATTAAACATTCATTAAGTATTAAAACATCTAGATTGCACACCAGGAATTAAAAGACAAAAAAATCCCCCCGAAAAGTTTCAATTAAGAATTTTTCGGGGGGAGTATATTAGTCAACAACTGCTACATTTAAGTCAACATCGATGTTGCCGCGTGTAGCTTTTGAGTATGGACAAAATTCGTGTGCATCTTGTAAATATTTCTCAGCTTCTTCTTGAGATAATACATTTTTGACTTTTGCATCAATTGAGACACTTAATTTAGGACTTTCAGCTTCTGGGTCATCTTCTAAACGTACTGTTAAAGTAACTTCTGGCTCAGCGCCTCTCACTTTGTTTTGTTTTAAGATTAAATCAAATGCGCCATTAAAACATGAAGCATAACCTGCTGCAAACAATTGCTCAGGGTTTGTACCTTTTTCAGCATCAGCTTGAGCTGGTGGTACAACTGCTACATCAATTGCTTTATCGTCAGTTTGAACGTGACCATTACGTCCGCCTGTATTTGTTGCTTTCGTTTCATAATTTACTGCCATTTTATGACCTCCTTAAAAACTTCTAATTCATGTTTACCCAAGAAAAATGTTTTAAATCATTTCACAGAGTAATTTATATGTTTTTTAATTGTATTATTTTTAGAAATTGTTATACAATAATTTAAATATTACTAATAAAAGGAAGTTTAAACATGGCCAAAGTTGATATAGCTGTTACAATTGCACCTAAACGCGAACTCGCACAACATACAATTGAGGATTTAAAACAATATCAAGACGCCATAGATATTATAGAACTAAGAATAGATCAGTGGTCAGATTTTGATGAAGCATCTGTAGCAAAAATTGCTGAAGATATATACAATCTAAACTTAAATAAAAAATTGTTAGTAACCTATCGAACAAAGAGTCAAGGAGGAGAAGGTCAATTAGCAAATGATAAATACTTGAATGTGCTAGAGACAATAATCCTATTAGATTATGTTGATATGATAGATATTGAATATGAAGAAGGGACGCCTATAGAAAAATATCAAACATTGATAGAATCAGCTCATCGTGAAAATCTAGAAGTTGTATTATCGCAACATAACTTTAAGAAAACACCTAAATTGGAAGTATTAAAACGTTTATATTATAAAATGCATCAACTTGAACCAGATTATTTAAAAGTAGCAGTTATGCCTCATGATAAACAAGATGTTCTAAATCTATTAAATGCAATGTCTGAGACTGCAGACACAGTTTCGCAACAAGTTGTTGGTATAGCGATGTCTAAGCTTGGATTAATTTCAAGAACTGCTCAGGGATTGTTTGGAGGCTCGGTTTCGTATGGCTGCTTAGACGATCCAAAAGCACCCGGTCAAATTCATGTTGAAAAATTAAAACAACAAATTAAATTATACGAGTAGTTTGAAAATAGTGGTCGCCTGATTTATAATTGAAAATAATTATCACTAACGAAAGGGCGATAATCAATGGAACTACAAGATGCAATTGCACATCGTAGAAGTATTAAAGTTTTTAAAAGAGATATGACTATAGATGATAACGCTCTATATCAAGCGATACAGCAAGCGACAGATGCTCCTAATCATGGCATGAGAGAGCCGTGGAGAGTGGTTCATATTGCTAAAGATCGCTTAGGTCCTATGAGTAAACAACTCTCAGAGGTTGCATTCCCTAACTTAGATAAAAAACAAGAAAATCATTATGATACTGTTACAAATCTTGGTGGCATGCTTGTCTTAATTCTAAAAAGAGATCCAAGACAACGAGAAGATTTAGAGAATCATATGGCATTTGGGGCTTTTGCTCAAAACTTAATGCTATTATTACATGAAGCGGGTATTGGTACATGTTGGAAATCACCGGCATATATATTCACCCCTGAAATAAGATCAATATTTAATGTGAAAGATGATGAACAACTTGTAGGTTTCTTGTATCTCACAGATTTACAGGATGAAATGCCACATAGAAAGCGTCATACGGATCAAGTGATAGAAAAGTTTTAAAGTGATTTTAGAATGGGCGTTCGAAATCAAAAGTAAAATTTGACTTCGAATGCCCATTCTTAATTTTTATAATGATGTACATAAATATTAAAAAGTTACGTTGGTATCTCTTGGAAATATGATTACGGCTAATTGGAGGACTTTATCTGAGTTAAAGTTGATGTTCATACATAAATCTCCCTAACTTAAAACTGATTGTCTGAGCTAAAGCTCAGGCATAAGAACCACTAACTCAATAAATTGAGAAGTGGCTCTATAAAGAAGTGGCTCTATAAAGCAGAGGTGCTTTAAAAATGCTACACTACAATGATTAGGGCTGGAACAATTCATTTGTCCCAGCCCATCAAAATGAGATGAAATATCTCATTTATTAATCGATTATTTAAATGTTTCAGCTAAAAATGCTTCTACTTGCTCTGGTGATTTCGCATTAGCTGAGTGTAAGTGAGCTAATTTTTCTCCGTTTTTAAATACTAGTAAGCTTGGTATACCCATCACATCGTTGTCGGCTGCAACGTCCTCAAGTTCGTCACGATTAACTGTAAACCAGTCGTAATCATTGTATTTTTCTTGGATAGGGTCAATCCACATATCCATTGCTTTACAGTCAGGACACCAGCCAGCTTCGAATTTTACAATAACAGGGTTATCACTCTGTACAGTTTCTTTAAATGCATCATTTGTATTAATAGGTTTCATAATTTTCTCCTTTTTAAAAATATAATTAAGCTTATTATAACGAAAAATTTAAAGTTATAAAAAAAATTAGCTTATTTATTAGAGCGTTTTGGCAATAAATTTGATATATTAATGTTAACTAGTTATAGGAGGTACAGAATAATGATAAAATTTTACCAATATCCTAATTGTACTACTTGTAAAAAAGCGGCGAAATTTTTACAAGACTACGGTGTGAGCTTTGAACCAATCGATATAGTGCAGCATACGCCCACTAAAAACGAGTTTAAAGAAATTTTAGAGATGACAGATATCGATATAAATAAACTCTTTAATACGCACGGCGCTAAATATCGTGAATTAGGTCTTAAAGACAAAATGAGTGACCTTACTGATGATGAAAAGTTAGATTTATTATCAACAAATGGTATGTTGGTCAAAAGACCATTAGCTATTTCTGGGGACAAAGTTACAGTTGGTTTTAAAGAAGATCAATATAAAGCAACATGGTTATCTTAATTCCTCTCATGGAAATAGAGCAATCTCTGTAAGTTAAAATGATAAGTTGTGTTTGTAAACGCTTCATCTATTGTTGTGAAAACATTATAATAATATTAATATACTAAGAAATAGTTGATTGTATGGTATGCATATGGCATCATTAATATGTAAAATCATTTAGGAGGGGATTCTTGTGGCAGTACCGAGTGAATTAAAATATTCTAAAGAACATGAATGGGTAAAAGTTGAAGGTAATACAGTAACAATTGGTATCACTGAATATGCTCAAGGTGAACTTGGCGATATCGTATTCGTTGAATTACCAGAAGTTGATGACGAAATTAATGAAGGCGACACTTTTGGTAGTGTTGAATCCGTAAAAACAGTTTCAGAACTATATGCACCTGTATCAGGTAAAGTAGTTGAATCTAACGATGAGTTAGAAGATAGCCCAGAATTCGTAAATGAATCACCATACGAAAAAGCTTGGATGGTTAAAGTTGAACTAAGTGACGAAAGTCAATTAGATGAATTATTAACAGCTGAGCAATATTCAGAAATGATTGGCGAATAATATAACACTGAACTCCATGATATAACTGTCTTGGAGTTTTTTCATATCATTGAGGACTATTGGAGCGTTAGTAATTTTATAAGTCTAACGAGTTCACCTCAACTTTGAAAAATGATAAATTATGTTTGTAATAATAAGAAATATTTAAACTATGTAAATTATGTTTATTGTCACCAAGGATTGTGAAGAACTAAGTAGAAAAGATTTACTATCAACATTTAGAGGGTGGATGTCATGACGATACTGAACCAAGTAATTGTTGTCGAAGGAAAGTCAGACAAGAAGCGTGTCAAACAAGTGATTGATCAACCTATAGAAATTATCTGCACGAATGGTACAATGGGTGTAGATAAATTAGATGAAATGATCGATACTTTATATGACAAACAAGTGTATATTCTTGTGGATTCGGATGATGAAGGTGAAAGAATACGAAAATGGTTCAAACGCTATTTAAGTGAAAGTAGACATATAAGAGTAGATAAACAATATTGTGAAGTTGCTCGTTGTCCTAAACCATATTTATCTAGAGTACTAGAAAAACATGGCTTTATAGTAAAGGATGAGGAAAAGGTGGCGAAAGCAAGATTGGATTATATAGCTGAGAGGGTAAGTTTATTAACATGAATGTAACAAGTGAACAACGTGTTGACGTCAATAAATATATAAACGAAGATAAGTATCTTATCTTTGGCTACACACCAACATGTGGAACATGTAAGGTTTCTGAACGAATGCTAGATATTGCTAATGATATTTTGCAATTACCTACAATAAAAATGGACTTAAATTTTCATCCTGATTTTAGCCAATCATATGAAATTCAATCTGTACCAGTTTTATTAGTAATGTCAAAAGGTGAAGAGCAAAAAAGAATTTATGCATTTCAATCGGTGCCTTATTTGTTAGAAAATTTGAAATAGTTATTGACGAAATATTAGTACAATGGTAGGATTAAAAATAATTAAATAATGAAACTCTTATCACGAGAGGTGGAGGGATGTGCCCTATGAAGCCCGGCAACCGTCTTTAATAGAAATGGTGCCAATTCACATAAAGTTTTAAAACTTTAGAAGATGAGAGAAGCGATTTTGCTTTCTCTATACTTCGGTGAACATAGAGGAAGCATTTTTTAATTGAAGGATTAGCAACACAAGGAGGAAACAGAATGATTGAGTTAAATCAAATAGTCAAAAAGTACAAAACGAAAAAACAGGACGTACTGGCTGTAGATCATGTTGATTTAAGTATTCAATCAGGCTCGATTTTTGGAGTAGTTGGTTTTTCAGGTGCGGGGAAAAGTACTTTAATTAGACTTCTAAATAACCTCGAACAACCGACTTCAGGAGACGTCATTATCGATGGAGATACAATTGGTAAGCTATCAAAATCACAGTTAAGAAAAAAGCGTCAAAAAGTGAGCATGATATTTCAACATTTTAATTTACTATGGTCTCGTACTGTATTAAATAATATTACATTTCCATTGGAAATAGCGGGCGTGCCTCGCCGTGAAGCAAAACAACGGGCAAAAGAATTAGTAGAACTTGTTGGGCTGAAAGGTAGAGAAAGTGCATATCCTTCAGAGCTATCAGGCGGTCAAAAACAACGTGTCGGCATTGCGCGAGCGTTAGCAAACGAACCAACTGTATTGCTTTGTGATGAAGCGACAAGTGCATTGGATCCTCAAACAACAGATGAAATTTTAGAATTATTATTGAAAATTAAAGAAGAAAGAAATTTAACAATCGTGATTATTACGCATGAAATGCATGTTATTAGACGCATATGTGATGAAGTGGCTGTTATGGAAAACGGTCGTGTGATTGAACAAGGTCAAGTTTCCACAGTCTTTGAAAATCCACAACATGCAGTTACAAAACGTTTTGTTAAAGATGATTTAAATGATGATTTTGATGAATCTATTAGTGACTTAGTCTCACTTAATAAAGATGATTATGTTGTACGTTTGAATTTCACAGGGAATAATGCCACGGAACCTCTCGTGTCGTACATAACAAAAACGCATAATATCGATGTGAACATATTAGAAGCTAATATTAAACATACAAAAGATGGTTCGCTTGGATTCTTAGTGATTCAATTGAGCGATGTAAATTCAGAAAAATTCGAAAAGTTCAAAAGTGATTTAGAAGCACAACATGTGTCAGTGGAGGTGTTAAGACATGGGTAATTCATTGAGTGACATCCTCCGCGAGATGTTTACAATGCCAAACGTCAGCTGGGACGAAGTTTGGTTAGCGACATACGAAACAATTTATATGACAGTTATTTCGACAATTTTTGCCTTTATATTAGGCTTAATATTAGGTGTATTGCTCTTTTTATCAGCAAAAAGTAAATCACCTATAGCGAGGGTTTTCTATACGGTTGTTTCATTTATAGTTAACTTGTTTAGAGCGATACCATTTATTATTTTAATCTTATTATTAATTCCATTTACAAGTTTAGTATTAGGCACGATTAGTGGTCCAACTGGAGCATTACCAGCTTTAATTATTAGTGCGGCTCCATTCTATGCCAGACTTGTAGAAATTGCATTTAAAGAGATTGATAAAGGTGTTATTGAAGCGGCTTGGTCAATGGGTGCTACTACTTGGACTGTAGTCAAAAAAGTACTTTTACCTGAAGCGATGCCAGCGTTAATTTCAGGTATTACTGTTACAGCGATTGCTTTAGTAGGTTCTACTGCAGTGGCCGGTGTTATTGGTGCCGGTGGTTTAGGTAACCTAGCTTATTTAACAGGTTTCACTAGAAATCAAAATGACGTTATTTTTGTTTCAACAATTTTAATCCTTATTATAGTGTTCATCATTCAATTTATTGGTGATTGGGCTACTAATAAAATTGATAAGAGATAATCTTAAAAAGGGGGACTTTTTATATGAAAAAATTATTTAGTTTAGCTTCTGTAATTATATTAGCGCTTGTTTTAGCAGCTTGTGGGAATAGTGGAGGTAGTGAAGATAAAAAAATTACAGTAGGTGCTTCTCCAGCCCCTCACGCTGAAATTTTAGAAAAAGCCAAGCCATTATTAAAAGATAAAGGCTATGATTTAAAAATTAAAACAATCAACGATTATACAACACCGAATAAATTATTAGATAAAGGTGAATTAGACGCAAACTTTTTCCAACATACACCTTATTTAAAAACTGAGAAAAAAGATAAAGGATATAAAGTAGAATCAGCAGGTAATGTTCATTTAGAACCAATGGCTGTTTATTCTAAAAAGTATAAGAGTCTAAAAGATTTACCAAAAGGTGCCACAGTTTATGTTTCTAATAATCCAGCTGAAGAAGGCCGTTTCTTAAAATTCTTCCAAGATGCAGGATTAATTAAAATAAAAGATGGCGTGAAG
This sequence comes from Staphylococcus pseudoxylosus, assembly GCF_044794325.1. NCBI lineage: Bacteria > Bacillati > Bacillota > Bacilli > Caryophanales > Staphylococcaceae > Staphylococcus > Staphylococcus pseudoxylosus. The sequence goes on along the minus strand of NZ_CP085024.1, from coordinate 2,155,748 downwards.
ATTGAAGATGCTAAATTTGATGATATCGTAGAAAACAAAAAAGATATCAAATTTAATAATAAACAATCTGCAGAATACTTACCGAAAATTTATCAAAATGAAGATGCGGATGCTGTCATTATCAACTCTAATTTTGCAATCGATCAAAAATTAAGTCCTAAAGATGATTCTATTGTATTAGAGAAAGCTAAAGACAATCCTTATGCCAATTTAATTGCTGTTAAAGAAGGACATAAAGATGATAAAAAAATCAAAGCATTGATGGAAGTATTACAATCTAAAGAAATTAAAGATGAAATCAATAAAAAATATGATGGTGCCGTAGTACCAGCTAAATAATAGCGAAATATTTATTATCCTCTTTAGCGTAATGGCTAAAGGGGATTTTTGTATGAACTTTGTCAAAGAACCTGTAAAAATAAAAAAGCACTAACTATTCATTAGGATGAGTAGTTAGTGCTTTTTTGAGATTTTGAGTATTTAGTAGAGGTGTTTAAGTTATATCCCTAATTAATTAAACTATTTAAAAAAGACAACAATTTTAGTTTTATCTACTTTATTACGTGTTATCATTGGATTATCAACAATATTGAATAGATGCCGTTTTGATACTTGAGCTATTTCCAGATTATAGATATTTTTTAATAGTTTAATTTTACAATTAGCACAGTTATCTAAATTAAAATATGAATGAATCAGTTCATTGAATTTTAAATGGTAACTACAAATATCTTGAATTAAAATTTAAATTAGTGGTTTTATTAAAACGCATCTTATTAATAAATTACTTTTAAATATTAAGGAGTGGATTGAAATGAGTCTAAAAGAAATGTGGGATTACTTATTAAATAAAAAGTGGCGTACTAATGATGTATTGACGATTATAGCCTGTATGTTTGTTGTAAGTATGGTTACAACGCCATTGGTTGGGGTGCCAGTTGGTGCTATCGTCTATTTACTTTGGTTTGATAAAAATTACAAAAAATAGGTTGAAATTAATGAGTATTTAGATTTAATAGTAACGGAAAATGTAATAAAGTATTTCCTATTAGTTAAGTTTGAATTGAACAATTCTAAGGTGTAAAATATAATTAAGTTTCAATTAATATATTTGCTAAGTTAGATGTTCAAGGTACTACTGTTACTTTGAATATTTAATGTTATTAGTTTCAAATTGTTAATTTTAACTGTAATGGGAGAGCTTAAAATAATTAGAGGCATGAATCTTCTTAAATCTCTATTTATGGATATATTATATGAATGAAATATCATTTTCGCTATTGATATTTATCATTATTAAACCCGACAATTATGTTATATGCATTTTCATTGCAGTCATAGATGAAAACGTATATAAGTTTTGTGTCGGGTTTTATTTGTGATACTTCATTTGATAAAAATTGAATAAAACTTCCCATGAGCTAGAGTTACGGAGATCAATTTTTTACAATAATCATTTTGCTATATAAATATAATGTGCACAAAGATATTTAGCAGTAATTTTAGTATTTCTTCCTGAAATTTTAACAACAACTATAGATAGTTAAATACATAAAAAACCGAGACATAATTAATGTCTCGGAATCTTTTGTACTTATTTGATTATTAAGATTGATCATATTCGTCTTTAATATCACCGACAATATTTTCTAAGATATTTTCCATTGTGATAATACCAAGCGGGTTTTGATGTTCGTCTTCCACTAGAGCGATATGAATTTGGTGTGATTTCATTTGCTCTAAGACTTGATGATATTTTGAATTTAATTTGATCTTAAGAATCCTATGAGTAATATCCTTAAGCGAGTTTATATCATTACTTAATAGATCTTTTGCATGTATATAACCTACAATTTGTGTAGTGTTGTCTTTAATTACAGGAAATCTTGTGTAGTTTGCATTACTTACATAGGCTTTAGTTTCGTCAATATTACTATTGATATCAACAACTGAGACTTTTTCAAGTGGCAAGTATCCGTCTGCAATTTTCATTTCATCAAACGCGAAAGCACGATTAATATGTGTTAACTCATTCTCTGAAATTTCTCCACCTTCATGACTTTCTTTAATTAATAGTTTTAATTCTTCTTCTGAATGATATAATTCACTTTCTTTAGCAGGTTGCATGCCAAACATTTTTAAAATTAATCTTGCTGAGCCGTTAAGAATGTAAATAAATGGATAAAATAATTTGTAAAACATGATAATTGGCTTAGCGATTAGCAATGTGATTTGTTCGGCTTTTTGAATTGCAATTGTTTTAGGTGCCATTTCACCGACAACTACGTGTAAATAAGTTGCAATTACAAACGCACTAATTAATGTGAATATATGAATCATTGTTTCGGAAAGGCCTAAACTACTAAAAATAGGGTGTAATAAAAACTCAAAGGTAGATTCACCGACCATACCAATACCTAAGGCTGTAATGGTAATACCAAGTTGACAAGCAGCTAAATATTCATCTAAATGAGATACTACTTTTTGTGCGGCAACTGCTTTTTTATTGTCTCCATTCGCAAGTGAGTTAATCCTAGATGTTCGAACTTTAACGATTGCGAATTCTGTCGCCACAAAGAATGCGGTTAACACCAATAATAAAATAAATATAATTAAACTAATAAAGGTTCCCAAAAATTAATTAATTCCTCCGATATGTTGTTATTCAATCATTTCTGATTGGTATTCTATTATATAAAAAGTACGAGTTCATAGCTAGTGTAAAGAATCACTTTATGTGAAATAACGTGTTGAACGATAAATTGAATGACTATGAGTTTAATTTGTAGTCAAATATGATACAAATTAAAAATCATTAGTCATCTGCTGTAATTTTTCCTAGTTTATAACTAATAACAAATCCTAATATAAGTGTGATGATTGAAATTATCCAAGTTATAAATGTACCAGGTAGCCCTGGGAACACGGCGTAAAGTGAGCCAACTACAAAACCTATAATAAGAGCGTATGTGAGAAAGGTATAATAGGATAGTAGATACTGAATTAATTTACTTGAGAATAAAAATCCGCAAATAACACCCACACCTACAGTTAATAAAACAGGTATTGCCGCAAAGTTTAAAGACATGAATTCTGAAATAGCAAACATTACTGTGCCATAAACGCCAAAGACGAGTAACATGAATGAACCTGAAATGCCAGGTAATAACATGGCACTAGAAGCACACATACCTGCTATAAAATATTTGATTATTAAACCAGAATTTAATGATAAAGTTTCACCAGCGTGCTTATCTCCGTTATTGAGTAATGTAATAACTACAATAATAACGATACCTAATAACAATAATATATAATGCTGTATACTAAACGTTTGCTTGAATTTAGACGTTTTCAATAGGTAAGGAATAATTCCCCCGATAAGCCCAACAAAAAAGAACATTGTTGGTACTGTGTGTGTACTGAGTAAATAATTAATGAGTTTACTTAATACTCCAATTGCGATAACCATACCCAGACCAATAGGAATTAAGAACTTCAGACTTTCCCAAAATCGTTTTGAAAAAATCCCACTAATGGAACGTATGAAATCATCATAGATACCTAGCAACAATGCAATTGTTCCGCCGCTTACTCCGGGGACTAAATCAGTCGTACCCATTGCAAAACCTTTCCATAAATTAGACCATTTAATTTTTGACATATCTTTCTCCTTTTTTAATAATGTAGTAATGATATTAGCATAAAAAAGTGAAATACAATATTATAAACACAAAGAAACTAAATGATGTAGATACCATATTTATAATGTGAATTAATATGAAAAAGAGCGTTTAATGTATTGAGAACGTTAAGGATGCTTTTATCATTTACAGAAATCATAGTAATATTATCGAAAATTATTGTGTTTTAATAACGATTTTAATTTAGCACTAGAAAAGGTTTATATTCATATATAACTACGTTATAATTAGATGATGTAACAAGTGCTCAGTCTTTTGACTGCAGATTAAAATTATTATAAACTAGATAGGAAAAACATATCATATAATACGGAGGGAATATGTATGCCATCAACATTAGAAATTAAAGACCTACATGTGTCTATAGAAGATAAAGAGATTCTAAAGGGTGTTAACTTAACAATTAACACAGGTGAAATACACGCAGTTATGGGACCAAATGGTACTGGTAAATCAACATTATCATCAGCAATCATGGGTCACCCAAGCTTTGAAGTAACAAAAGGGGAAGTAATCTTAGACGGCGTTAATATCTTAGAATTAGAAGTTGACGACCGTGCAAAAGCTGGTCTTTTCTTAGCAATGCAATATCCATCAGAAATTACTGGTGTAACAAATGCAGACTTCATGCGTTCAGCAATAAATGCTAAACGTGAAGAAGGTGAAGAAATTAATTTAATGCAATTTATCAAAAAACTTGATAAAGAAATGGATTACTTAGATATCGATCAAGATATGGCACAACGTTACTTAAATGAAGGTTTCTCTGGCGGTGAGAAGAAACGTAATGAAATTCTTCAATTAATGATGTTAGAACCAAAATTCGCTATTTTAGATGAAATTGACTCAGGTTTAGATATTGATGCATTAAAAGTTGTTTCTAAAGGGATCAACCAAATGCGTGGAGACGAATTTGGCTCATTAATTATCACGCACTATCAACGTCTATTAAATTACATTACGCCTGATCATGTTCACGTTATGTATGGCGGTAAAGTAGTTACTTCTGGTGGTCCAGAATTAGCTAAGCGTCTTGAAGAAGAAGGTTACGAATGGGTTAAAGAAGAGTATGGTGCTACAGAATAAGTCTCAACTCATATTAAACATATTAATTTAGATGAAGATTTAAGGTCTTGATTTATACCGATGAATTAAATCATACAATCATCAAATGGGAGGAAAAAAGTATGACGACTGAAACTTTGAACATTTCTGAAGCGCAACTAGTTGAATATTCACAAGCCCATAATGAACCTACTTGGCTAACAGAATTACGTAAAGAAGCGTTAAAATTAACTGAAACTTTAGAAATGCCAAAACCAGATAAAACAAAAATTAACAGATGGGATTTTGACTCATTTAAGCAACACGAAACAACAGGTAGCGTATATCATACGTTAGAAGCATTACCAGAAGCAGTAAAAGATATTATCGATATAGATAATTCTGAGAATTTGATTATTCAACATAATAATACATTGGCCTTTACTAAAGTTTCTGATTCTGCAAAAAATGATGGCGTTATAGTTGAAGGTTTATCTGAGGCATTAGTTAATCATCCAGATTTAGTAAAACAATATTTCATGAATGAAACTGTTACTGTTGATGAACACAGATTAACAGCATTACACACAGCATTACTAAACGGTGGCGTATTTGTATATGTACCTAAAAATGTAGTTGTAGAACACCCAATTCAATATGTTGTCTTACATGACGATGAACAAGCAAGTTTCTACAATCATGTCATTATTAGCACAGAGGAAAGTGCAGAAGTGACATATGTTGAAAACTATCTATCAAATGCTAGTGGCGAAGGCAACCAATTGAATATCATTTCAGAAGTAAGTGCAGGAGCAAATTCAAAAATCACTTATGGTTCTGTAGATTATTTAGATAAAGGCTTTACTGGTCATATTATTCGTCGTGGTGTTACTCAAGCAGATGCTACAATTAATTGGGCACTTGGACTTATGAATGAAGGTAGCCAGATTATCGATAATACAACTAACTTAATTGGTGACCGTTCAGAAAGTGAATTAAAATCTGTTGTTGTTGGTACAGGTAGCCAAAAAGTTAATTTGACATCAAAAATTGTGCAATATGGTAAAGAAACAAATGGCTATATTTTAAAACATGGTGTAATGCTTGAAAGTGCCTCAACAGTATTTAATGGTATTGGTTACATCAAACATGGTGGCGCTAAATCAAATGCTAACCAAGAATCTCGTGTATTGATGTTATCTGAAAATGCTCGTGGGGATGCTAACCCAATTTTATTAATTGATGAAGATGATGTAGAAGCAGGACACGCAGCTTCAGTTGGTCGCGTAGACCCAGAGCAATTATACTACTTAATGAGTCGTGGTATTTCTCGTCAAGAAGCAGAGCGACTAGTTATTCATGGTTTCTTAGATCCAGTAGTTCGTGAACTACCAATTGAAGATGTTAAACGTCAATTACGTGAAGTAATTGAATTAAAAGTAAATAAATAGACTTAAAATTGAAGTTAAGACAATAGTAATTAAAGCGGGAAGTCCAATTTTGACCGTAGCGACAAAGATAGTATAACGATCTATCAATTGTGACTGAACCTTTGCTAAGGTCTGCATATTGATTTTTAATAAAGGAAGGCCTGTGAGTAATTTGACTGATACTTTAAATGTTACTGAAATTATAAAAGATTTTCCAATTCTCAATCAACAAGTTAATGGCAAACGCTTGGCTTATTTAGATACAACCGCTACTAGTCAGACACCCGTGCAAGTTATTGATGCAATGGCCGATTATTATAAACGTTATAATTCAAATGTACATCGTGGTGTACACACATTAGGGTCATTAGCGACAGATGGTTATGAAAGTGCTCGTGAGACAGTGAGACGTTTTATTAATGCAAAATACTTTGAAGAAGTCATTTTCACTAGAGGTACAACAGCATCAATAAATATTGTCGCTCACAGTTATGGTGATGCTAACATTGCAGAAGGTGATGAAATTGTAGTCACTGAAATGGAACATCATGCTAATATCGTGCCATGGCAACAATTAGCTAAGCGTAAAAATGCATCATTAAAATTTATCCCAATGACTGAAGATGGGGAGTTAGCGATTGAAGATGTAAAAGCTACAATTAATGATAATACAAAAATTGTAGCTATAGCACATGTATCCAACGTACTTGGCACAATTAATGATATAAAAGCTATAACAGAAGTTGCACATGAACATGGCGCAATCATTAGCGTGGATGGTGCACAAGCAGCGCCTCACATGGCATTGGATATGCAAGAATTAGATGTTGATTTTTACAGCTTTAGTGGTCATAAAATGCTTGGTCCAACAGGTATTGGTGTTTTATATGGTAAACGCGAGTTACTTAATAAAATGGAACCAATTGAATTTGGTGGAGATATGATTGATTTTGTAGGTAAATATGAAGCTTCATGGGCTGACTTACCTACTAAATTTGAAGCTGGTACACCATTAATAGCTCAAGCAATTGGCTTAGCTGAAGCGGTAAGATATATTGAAAACTTAGGTTTCGAAGAGATTCAACAACATGAAACAGCATTAACACAGTACGCTTACGACAAGATGTCAGAGATAGAAGGTATTGAAATTTATGGACCTGCGAAAGAAAGACGCGCTGGTGTTATTACATTCAATATGACTGATGTTCATGCGCATGATGTAGCAACTGCGGTAGATACTGAAGGTGTGGCCGTAAGAGCCGGACATCACTGTGCACAACCACTTATGAAGTGGTTGAATCAATCTTCTACAGCACGCGCAAGTTTTTATATTTATAACACGCAAGAAGATATTGACCAACTCGTCGAAGCGTTGAAACAGACGAAGGAGTTTTTCTCATATGAATTTTAATAATTTAAATCAATTGTATCGTTCAGTGATTATGGACCATTACAAAAGCCCAAGAAATAAAGGCGCTTTAGATAATGGTTCAATGACCGTCGACATGAACAATCCAACGTGTGGGGACCGCATTCATCTTACGTTTGATATTGAAGATGGTTTCATAAAAGATGCTAAATTTGATGGGGAAGGCTGTTCCATTTCCATGTCTAGCGCTTCAATGATGACTGAAGCGGTAAAAGGTCATTCATTAGCAGATGCTATGAAAATGAGTCAAGAATTTTCCAAAATGATGCTTGGTGAAGATTATAAAATAAGCGAAGATATGGGCGATATTGAAGCTCTACAAGGCGTCGCTCAATTCCCTGCGCGTATTAAATGTGCCACATTAGCATGGAAAGCACTCGAAAAGGGTACAGTTGAAAAAGAAGGCAATACGGAAGAGTAAGATTAAACTGAAGTTGATGCATTGACAATGTGTAAAATTCCATTCAAACTAGGGATTACAACATGATATCTAATGTAGTTAAAGGTTTAATACATTGCCTATTTAACAGCATATAAAAAGTAATACACAAATGATTTTGCACGTAAGTCGTTTTTAATATATAAAAGGAGTGATTTAAATGGCTAAAAAAGCACCTGATGTTGGGGATTATCAATATGGTTTCCATGATGAAGATGTTTCCATTTTTAGATCAGAACGTGGTTTGACGGAAAATATTGTCCGTGAAATCTCAAGCATGAAAGATGAACCAGAATGGATGCTTAACTATAGATTGAAATCATTAAAACAATTCTACAAAATGCCGATGCCACAATGGGGTGGAGATTTATCTGAATTGGACTTTGATGATATCACTTACTATGTTAAACCATCTGAAAATACAGAACGTTCATGGGATGAAGTACCTGAAGAAATCAAACGTACGTTTGATAAGTTAGGTATTCCTGAAGCAGAACAAAAATACCTTGCTGGTGTTTCTGCACAATATGAATCTGAAGTTGTTTACCATAATATGGAAAAAGAACTTGAAGACAAAGGAATTATCTTTAAAGATACAGATAGTGCATTAAGAGAAAATGAAGAGTTATTCAGACAATATTTCTCAACAGTTGTGCCTGCTGCTGACAACAAGTTCTCAGCATTAAACTCAGCTGTTTGGTCTGGCGGTTCATTCATTTATGTACCTAAAAACATTAAATTAGATACACCATTACAAGCATATTTCCGTATTAACTCTGAAAATATGGGACAATTTGAACGTACATTAATCATCGCTGATGAAGGCGCATCTGTTAACTATGTTGAAGGTTGTACAGCTCCTGTTTACTCAACAAGCTCTCTTCACTCAGCAGTAGTTGAAATCATCGTTCATAAAGATGCACATGTTCGTTACACAACAATACAAAACTGGGCAAATAACGTTTATAACTTAGTTACAAAACGTACGTTAGTTCATGAGAATGGTAATATGGAATGGGTTGACGGTAACTTAGGTTCTAAATTAACGATGAAATACCCTAACTGTGTATTGATGGGCGAAGGTGCCAAAGGAAGTACTTTATCTATTGCATTTGCAGGTAAAGGACAAGTACAAGATGCTGGTGCTAAGATGATTCATAAAGCGCCAAATACTTCTTCAACAATTGTTTCTAAATCAATTTCTAAAGATGGCGGTAAAGTTGTTTATCGTGGTATCGTTCACTTTGGACGTAAAGCTAAGGGCGCACGTTCAAACATCGAATGTGATACTTTAATCTTAGATAATGAATCTACTTCAGATACAATTCCATACAACGAAGTATTTAATGATAATATTTCTTTAGAACACGAAGCGAAAGTTTCAAAAGTATCTGAAGAACAATTATTCTACTTGATGAGTCGTGGTATTTCTGAAGAAGAAGCGACTGAAATGATTGTAATGGGCTTCATTGAACCATTTACAAAAGAATTACCAATGGAATATGCGGTAGAGATGAACCGATTAATTAAATTTGAAATGGAAGGTTCAATCGGTTAAATTTAACCATTGAAATCGCCGTTGGATAATTTTAAAAGCACGAAGTGATACTAAATTGATAGCATTTATCTTTAAATGTTGTTAAAATTGCGTATCATTTCGTGTTTTTTCATATTAGTAATGTGTGTTATTTCCAACGATCTAACTTGGCCATAAATTTTTTAGTATACATTTTGTTTAAAAAGAATTTTTGTATTTTATTCATGTCTGATTCTTGAAATCTTTTTAGATTATACTCGTACATATCATCAAATCCAAGATCCAAAGTAAATGAACCATTTTGATAACAATGATGACAGTATTTTTCTGATGCTGTATCATCACTTTCTGTTCCTGCAGGCGTTTTTTTATCTATAGGCATCCCACAACTTTGGCACTGCGTTACCTTAGCCATATGAACAACTCCTATCCTGAATTATTTTCCTTATCATAACATATTTACTTGTAACAATTAGCTATCAAATGTGAGTTCTTTTTACTGGGAAACGATATGTTATATTACAAGAACAATGCGTTTATAAAGTTATTAAAATGGGAAATAATATGAAAGTGAATTTATTAATAAAGCTTATTAAAGGAGTCATGAATTTATGGTTATTGGTATAATCATACTTTTGTTTGCTTCATTTTTCTTTTCGGGAAGTGAAACCGCATTAACTGCTGCAAACAGGATGAAAATACAAACAGATGCTCAAGAGGGAAATAAAAAAGCGGGGAAATTATCAAAATTATTAGCAAAACCAAGTGAATTTATCACGGCGATACTCATTGGAAATAATATCGCGAATATTATTTTACCTACGTTAGTTACAATATTAGCAGTAGACATGGGTTTAAATGTTGGTATTGCAACGGCAGTAACAACAGTAGTCATCATTGTTATTTCAGAAGTTATTCCTAAGTCAATTGCAGCTACATATCCAGATAGAATTTCACGTTTAGTGTATACACCTATATCGTTTTTCGTCTTAATATTTAAACCAATCACTAAAATTCTTAATGGTATCACTGATGCAATTAACCGTTTTTTATCTAAAGGACAGGAAGAACAACAACGTTATTCAAAAGAAGAGATTAGACAGATGGTTACCATTGCAGGTAGCGAAGGCGCATTTAATGAAATGGAGCGTAATCGTATTCAAGGGGTTATGGATTTTGAGCAATTAAAGATTACAGACATTGATACAACGCCACGCATAAATGTTACTGCATTTCCTTCAGATATATCGTATGAAGAAGCTTATGATACTGTAGTTTCTAATCCGTATACACGTTATCCTGTATATGGTAAAGATATCGATCAAGTTATAGGTATTTTTCATTCTAAATATTTATTAGCATGGAGCCGTCAACCTGAGAATAATATTTTAAAATATACATCCGAACCTTTATTTGTGAATGAGCATAATCGTGCTGAATGGGTGTTGAGGAAAATGACAGTTTCACGTAAACATTTAGCCATTGTATTAGATGAGTATGGTGGTACGGAAGCTATTGTTTCTCACGAAGACCTAATTGAAGAAATGTTAGGTATGGAAATAGAAGATGAGATGGATGAAGAAGAAAATGAAAAACTAGAGGAACAAATGAAGGCGTACAATAAAAATAATATGTGATTTTAATCATGATTTAATGATGTTATTTTGTTAAAAAGGCAAAGGGGCAGATTAAATGGAATTATCGTCTAGAGTTACTAAATTATTAAATATTAAATATCCAATTATACAAGCTGGCATGGCAGGATCGACCACGCCTGAATTAGTCGCGACAGTGAGTAATAGTGGTGGTTTAGGAACAATTGGCGCAGGCTATTTTAGCGCAGACCGACTGGAAAAAGAAATCACTTATGTACAACAATTAACTGATTTACCTTATTCAGTGAACTTGTTTGTGCCTAGTGAGAAGTTATTTATTCCTGAAAAAGTAGAGCACATGAATGCTTGGTTAAAACCATATCGCAGAGCATTAAATTTAGATGAACCTATTGTTAATATAAGTGAGAAACAGCAGTTTGAAGATACGATTGATATCGTGATTGAAAAAGGCGTGCCTGTAGTTTCGTTTACATTTGGTATTCCTGAACAATCAATACTTACCAGATTAAAAGAAAGAAATATTAAAGTCATGGGAACGGCTACAAGTGTGGAGGAAGCGATTGCTAATGAAAGTGCAGGTATGGATATTATCATCGCCCAGGGCAGTGAGGCAGGTGGCCATAGGGGAGCTTTTACAGAAACATCCAGCAATCTCACCCCTCTCATAGGTACGATGTCACTCATACCTCAAATTGTCGACCAGGTGAGTATACCTGTCGTTGCAGCAGGTGGTATTATGGATGGCAGAGGTATGGTCGCTAGTATGATTTTAGGCGCTGAAGGCATACAAATGGGTACAGCATTTTTAACATCCGAGGAAAGTGGCGCCAGCCAACTTTATAAAAATGCAATCCAACATAGTAAAGAAACAGATACTGTAGTTACAAATGTCTTTACTGGTAAACCTGCGAGAGGCATAGATAATGAGTTTATCCATACGATGGGTGAATATAATGAAGATATCCCAGATTACCCTATACAAAATCAATTGACTAGCTCAATTCGTAAAGAAGCGGCTAGAGAAGGTAATGCGCAGTGGACACATTTGTGGAGTGGACAAAGTCCTAGATTGGCGCAATGTTCGTCGGCATCAGCATTGATGGAACGTATTGTACAACAAGCAAACCATCTATTGAACCAGTGAATAACTATAAATATATGACAAACGCAATATGTAAATTGCTTATTAAGCTATAGCATAGCTAAAAAATTTTGAAAATAGTGTTTTTAAGTAATGAGGAGTAGTATTGAAATCAATTTTAAACTTTTGATTTCAATACTACTTCTCTTTTTATTATTGAAAATTAACACTGACTAAAATAATTATGTCATTATCAGTTTTTTTAAATACATTCGATAAATCATAAAGTATCAAGATTTACTTTTTTAAGTTATAGTAAATTGAATTTAATCAAGTGAATCCATTAAAACATATATGGTATCATTAACTTGGTGATACTATGATAAATATAGGGTTAACAGGTTGGGGGGATCATGATTCATTGTATGAAGACTTGCAGCGTAAGACGGATAAATTAGCTACATATGCAAGTCATTTCCCAATCGTAGAATTGGACGCAACGTATTATGCAATTCAACCTGAGAGAAATATTAGAAAATGGATAAAAGAAACACCTGAAAGATTTAAATTTATAGTGAAAATACATCAAGCATTAACTTTACATGCAGACTACCATGACTTTGCTGAGACAAGACAAACTTTAGTAGATCAATTCAAAATGATGCTTCAACCATTAAAAGATGAAAATAAGCTTGCGATGGTGTTGGTACAATTTCCTCCTTGGTTTGATTGTACTGTTCAAAATATAACGTATATTCGTTATATTCGAGCACAATTGGAAGCTTTTCCTGTATGTGTAGAATTTAGACATCAATCTTGGTTTAACGAGTCTTTTAAAGAAGAAACGTTGTCGTTCTTAACACAACAAGATATCATACATGCCGTTTGTGATGAACCTCAAGTTGGTCAAGGTTCTATACCCATGGTTAACCGTATTACAAATGAAACCGCATTTGTACGGTACCATGGAAGAAATGTACATGGATGGACTAAAAAAGATATGACGGATGATGCTTGGAGAGAAGTAAGGTATTTATATGATTATAGTGAACAAGAATTAAAAGCATTAATTGATAAAGTAAAAGTACTAGAACATAAAGCAAAAGATATTTACGTCGTTTTTAATAATAATTCTGGTGGACATGCAGCCCAAAATGCTAAAACCTATCAACGCTTATTGGGCATAGATTATCAGGGGTTAGCGCCACAACAATTAAAATTATTTTAGGAGCGATTGGATGTTAACTGTAATATTATTGATTTTAATTGGTGGTTTATCAGCAATTTTAGGATCATTAGTTGGTATTGGTGGAGGTATAATCATTGTACCTACACTGGTTTATTTAGGTGTTGATCATGATTTACTTGAAGGTATAACGCCTCAAATCGCTATAGGAACCTCATCAGTTATATTAATAGTAACTGGATTATCTTCGACATTGGGTTATTTGAAAACTAAACAAGTTGATGTAAAAAATGGCTCGATATTTTTATTTGGTTTGCTACCAGGGGCGCTCATTGGTTCTGTAATAAGTCGTTACTTAACATTAACATCTTTTAACTTGTATTTTGGTTTGTTTTTAATATTAGTAGCAAGTTTGCTTGTAATACGAAAGAAAATAAAACCATTAAAAATATTTGCTAAAGCAAAGTACGAAAGGAGTTATATTGATGGTTATGGTAAGCAATATTTTTATCATGTGCCACCTTTAATTTCCTTCATAGCAACATTATTTATTGGTATATTAACCGGATTACTAGGTATAGGTGGCGGTGCATTAATGACACCACTGATGTTAATTGTATTCAGATTCCCACCACATGTGGCTGTCGGTACAAGCATGATGATGATCTTCTTTTCTAGTGTTATGAGTTCAGTAGGTCATATTGCACAAGGACATGTGGCCTGGTTATATGCAATTGTCCTAGTGTTTGCAAGTTATTTTGGTGCAAAGGTTGGCGTGAAAATTAATCACTCGGTAAAATCAGAGACCGTTGTAATATTATTGCGTACATTAATGTTAATTATGGGTATATATTTAATAATTAAATCATTTTTATAAAACGAAGGAGGGGAACTATAGATGAAGTTAACAATTTATCACACAAATGACATACATAGTCACTTACACGAATATGCACGAATTACTGAGTATTTGACTCAAAAGAGACCACAGCTAAGCCATCATTCGCTATATTTAGATATTGGCGACCATGTTGACCTTTCGGCGCCTGTCACTGAAGCAACTATGGGTATAAAAAATGTGGAATTATTAAATGAAGCACACTGTGATATCGCTACGATTGGTAATAATGAAGGTATGACAATTTCTCATGATGCGTTAAATACTTTATATGACAATGCAACATTCGATGTTACTTGTGCGAATGTCTTTGATGAACAGGGGCGTTTACCCCGTAATATGTCATCATCATTCATAAAAGTTATAGACGGGGTACGCATACTATTTATTGCGGCTACCGCTCCATTCACTCCTTTTTATCGAGCTTTAGATTGGATTGTCACAAATCCTTTAGAAGCAATTAAAGATGAAATAAATGCTAATGAAGGTGCCTATGATTTACTTGTGATTATGAGCCATGTTGGTGTATTCTTTGACGAAAAATTATGCCAAGAAATTCCAGAAATTGATTTGATTTTAGGTAGTCATACACACCACTATTTTGAAAATGGTGAGATTAACAATGGTGTATTAATGGCTGCAGCAGGAAAATATGGGCATTTTTTAGGGGAAGTCACTTTAGAAATTGAAAATAATAGCATAGTTAAAAAACAAGCAATACTTCATCCACTAGACAAATTACCAGAAGTTAAGACTCATTTTGATGAAGAAGGGAAAATGTTGTTAAATGATTCAGTGATTGATCGACCAATTTACTTACCTAGAAGAACAGATACCATTACTCAAACGGCGCATATTTTAGCAGAAAGTATTTTTGAATTTACGAATGCAGACTGTACAATTATTAATGCAGGACTCATCGTAAATGGCATAGAAGCAGAACGTTTAACGGAGTACGATATACATCAGATGTTACCTCACCCTATTAATGCAGTCCGTATTAGATTAAGTGGGCGAGAGTTGAAAAATATAATAATCAAAAGTCAAAAACAAGAATACCTTAATGAACACGCACAAGGTCTAGGTTTTAGAGGTAATATTTTTGGCGGCTATATTTTATATAATTTAGGATTTATTGAGTCTGAATCACGTTACTTTATAAATGGTGAATTAATCGATGATGACGAGACATATATATTAGGAACGATAGATATGTATACGTTTGGACGCTATTTTCCTACTTTAAAAGATCAGTCTATAGATTACTTGATGCCAGAGTTTTTAAGAGATATTTTTAAAGAAAAATTATTGGAATATTAAAATATGACTTTATACGTTTTAATTTACCTGAATTTTCGTTATAATGATTAGAGATTTCAAATCAGGAGGATTGTGCGGTTATGGCTACTAAAAATGAAGAGATTTTACGTAAACCAGATTGGTTGAAAATAAAGCTAAATACTAACGAAAACTACACTGGTCTTAAGAAAATGATGCGCGAAAAGAATTTACATACAGTTTGCGAAGAAGCAAAGTGTCCAAATATACATGAATGTTGGGGAGAACGTCGTACTGCTACGTTTATGATTTTAGGTGCAGTATGTACACGTGCATGTCGTTTCTGTGCAGTTAAGACAGGACTTCCAAATGAATTAGACTTAGATGAGCCAGAACGAGTGGCTGAATCTGTAGAATTAATGAATTTAAAACACGTTGTTATTACAGCTGTGGCTCGTGATGACTTAAGAGATGCAGGATCAAATGTATACGCTGAAACTGTACGTAAAGTACGTGAGCGTAATCCTTTTACATCAATAGAAATCTTACCTTCAGATATGGGCGGAGACTATGATGCTTTAGAAACTTTAATGGCGTCAAAACCAGACATTTTAAACCATAACATCGAAACAGTCCGCCGTTTGACACCGAGAGTTCGTGCTAGAGCAACTTATGACCGTACATTAGAGTTCTTAAGACGTTCTAAAGAGTTACAACCTGATATCCCAACAAAATCAAGTCTTATGGTTGGATTAGGTGAAACACACGAGGAAATCTATGAAACAATGGACGACCTACGTGCTAATGATGTTGATATTTTAACGATTGGTCAATATTTGCAACCTTCACGTAAACATTTAAAAGTTGAAAAATATTATACACCATTAGAATTTGGTAAATTAAGAAAAGTAGCAATGGATAAAGGATTTAAACATTGCCAAGCAGGACCACTAGTAAGAAGTTCATATCATGCCGACGAGCAAGTAAATGAAGCGGCTAAAGAAAAACACCGTATTGGTGAAGAACAACTTGGTACAGAAATCGGTAAGCATTTAAATAAATAAGTTAATTAAAGACTTAGTTCATTTGTTACAGTTGTGTTGATGCGCAATACTAATGAGCTAAGTCTTTCTTAGAAGTAAAATATAATTACATACAAGTCAAAGAACTATTTATTAATAAATTAGCTAGTGAATAATAGTAATTTGATGCGTTTAGATTAGGTGAATGACATGATAAAGTTAAATGGACAATTTTTTGAAATCATAGAAGATTATAGAGAATGTTTTGATGAAGAAACATTTGTGAATCGCTATTCAGATATATTAGATAAGTATGATTTTATTGTTGGAGATTTTGGTTATGATCAACTGAGGTTGAAAGGCTTTTATAAAGATTCTAATAAGAAAGCCGAATTAAGCAAACGCTTTTCAACAATTCAAGATTATTTATTAGAATATTGTAATTTTGGTTGCCCGTACTTTATATTAAGACGTATTCCAGAAGTAGAAATGAAAAATTATGCAGAGTCAAATGACATAGTTGAAATAGATTTTGAAGAAGATAAGTTGCATGATGTTAAAATAAAACCTAGTATTCAAGATACTGAAAAATAATGATTATGAGTATATCGTGCTTGAAATAATATTCAACAATATGCTTGAGCATTATGTGCAATAGTAATGTATATATCGTTTGTTTAAAAAATTTGATGCATAAATAGAATAGCCCGTCTTAAAAAAGCAACTTTATTCAAAAATGAATAAAGTTGCTTTTGGTTTATGTTGTAGAAGTGAACATATTTACAGACCATAGAATTGAATTGCTATCGTTAATATAACTATTTCTACTTAGCTAAGGTTTGTTACGATAATTATATTGATATGCTAGTGCGCATTTATTGAATAACTTCATTAAGGTATTCTGAAATTTCATTGCCTTCGTCTTCATTAACACCTAGGATGTGGGCAATATAACCTTCTTCTTCTAAATCGTCGGTACCTATTATACCGAATTGATTCGTTTGCATATTTAATACAATCGTTTTACCGAAATGACGGTTTGTTTGAACTAACATTAGGTCATAGCGACTATGTTCACCAACAAAACCAACAAATTGCACCTGAGCAGATTCATCATCATCATAAAGATACATATCAATCACTTTGAAACACTCCTTACTTCTCCTATTTTACAAATCTAATTATTATAATTATTTAATTTAGTTAAAAAGTCTTAATTTACAGTATAACCATAAATGAATTTGACTGCAAAGGTATGGTATGATGATATTGATAGGGGTGAAAAGATGTATTTCGTGAATAAAGATCAATTAAATACAAAATTAAATTACTTGCAACAACTTATTCAAGATTATCCGCAAAATAAAGATAATGTTTATGCGTTCGAACGCATAGCACAAATGTTTATTGAATCAGCAGTAGACATTGGGAACATGATTATTGATGGTTTTATCTTAAGAGACCCAGGAAATTATAAAGACGTAATAGATATCTTAGCTTTGGAAAAAGTGATTTCAGAAGATACACAAAATCAAATCAATAAAACGGTAGATGTTAGAAAACAATTTGTTCATTATTATGATGAACTTGATGCCGCTGAATTAGTACCACTTTTTGACGAGTCGGTATCTTATTATCAAACATATGTAGAAGAAGTTATACAATTTTTAAAGAGTGAAGATGTACCTGTAACGGCATTTGGCAAAAAAGGAGAATAAGTAATATGAAAAAATATCAAGCTTACTTAATTGATTTGGATGGTACTTTATATAAAGGCGATGAACATATAGATGGTGCGTCTCAATTTATATCATATTTAAATCAATATAAAATTCCACATTTATATGTGACTAATAATTCTACCAAAGACCCAGAAGAAGTAGCAGCGAAGTTAAATAAAATGGGATTAGTCGCACAAGCTGATGAGGTTGTTACATCAGCGCTAGCTACTGCTGAATATATTGCTGAGGAATCTCCAGGAGCAAGTGTATATATGTTAGGTGGTAGCGGATTGAAACATGCGTTAACAGACAAAGGGTTAGTAGTTAAAGAAGATGAATTTGTAGATTATGTTGTTATTGGTTTAGACGAAGCCGTTACTTATGAAAAATTAGCGACTGCCACTTTAGGTGTGCGTAATGGCGCGAAATTTATTTCAACTAACCAAGATGTATCTATACCAAAGGAACGTGGATTTTTACCTGGAAATGGCGCGATTACAAGCGTGGTCACAGTGTCAACTGGTGTTCAACCTATATTTATCGGTAAACCAGAACCAATTATTATGAAAAAAGCGCTAGACATTTTAGG
This sequence comes from Staphylococcus pseudoxylosus, assembly GCF_044794325.1. Classification (NCBI taxonomy): domain Bacteria; kingdom Bacillati; phylum Bacillota; class Bacilli; order Caryophanales; family Staphylococcaceae; genus Staphylococcus; species Staphylococcus pseudoxylosus. The sequence goes on along the minus strand of NZ_CP085024.1, from coordinate 2,136,774 downwards.
ATTAGAGCGCTCAGAGGTTGCGATGGTAGGTGACTTATACGACACAGATATTATGTCGGGCATCAATGTGAATATTGATACGATTCATGTACAAACAGGTGTAACAACCAAAGAAGAAATTGAACAGAAGCCAGTACCTCCGACCTATACATTTAAAGATTTAAATGATGTTATTAAAGAACTCGAGAGTTAGGAGTGATTGAATGGAAAAAATCATTGTAAGTAGAAGTATTCCACAACCATTTATAGATCAGTTAGAGGCTATTGCACAAGTTGAAATGTGGGATGAGTCTTTAATACCAATGCCAAGAAATCAATTTCTAGAGGATATTAAAGATGCAACTGCTTGTTTGATTACTTTAAGTGAAAAAATAGATAGTGAAGTTATCAAAGCTGCTCCAAAATTGAAAGTGATTGCTAATATGGCAGTTGGTTTTGATAATATAGATGTCCCCCTTGTAAATAGTAAAGGGATTACTGTAACTAATACACCTGGTGTACTTACTGAAACAACTGCAGAACTTGGATTTACATTGATGTTAACAGTAGCTAGACGTATTGTGGAAGCTGAAAAGTATGTTCAAAATGGAGAGTGGCAAAGTTGGGGACCATACTTATTTGCCGGAAAAGACTTGTCCAATGCCAATGTAGGAATATATGGTATGGGTGAGATTGGTAAGGCATTTGCAAGAAGATTAAAAGGTTTTGATACTAAGATTATGTATCATAATAGATCTAGAAATAAAGATACTGAAAAAGCACTTGGTGCATTGTATGTTCCTTTTGATACTTTGCTTGAACATAGTGATTTTATTATTTGTACTGCACCACTTACAGAAGAAACTAGAAATAAATTTAATGCCCAAGCCTTTGAAAAAATGAAAAGTGATGCCATTTTTATAAATATTGGGCGAGGTGCTGTCGTAGATGAAGAGGCGCTTGTATTTGCGTTACAGAATGGACAGATTGCAGCTTGTGGACTTGACGTTTTACGTGAAGAGCCAATAGATATGGCGCATCCTTTATTATCGATGGACAATGCTGTTATCGTTCCACATATTGGAAGCGCCTCTGTTACAACCAGAAATCGTATGATTCAATTATGTGTTGATAATATAAGGTTAGTATTAAACAATCAACGAGCTAAAACACCAGTCAATTTAAAATAAATTTTGTAAATAGATAATATGGCGACGTTTTGTATTATTACATCCTAATATAAAAGAAATAAGGTAGAGCGTTAATACTTACCTGTAATGTAGAAATATACCTCTGATTTAAAGAGATGTGTATCAGACTGTCGACAAAGTTTCCGACTTTGTTGGCAGTTTTTTTGTGCACGCTTTTCCAGGGCACTGCCTTAGCTTGTAGTCTCGGGTAGTGCGCATTACGCAGGAGTCCAACTAAATCACTGCCAGTATTACACTAAAAAGATTAGTATATAAATTAAACAATGGTGATGTTTACTATGTCGAATAAATCAATTGATAATAAAGCCAACTTTGGTCTGAAAAAACCACTGTTATTTTGAAAAACTATACCAATAAATAAACAAATTTTAGTCTAACAATACATTAAGGATTGTCTACGTTTTAATCCACTTCTGTTTTAAAGGGAGGTGGATTTTTATGTGAAATTTTAAGTAATAGACTATAAATAATGATGTAAAGAATACTATTAAAAAAATCAATTGTATAAGTGTCGAATTTGTTACAAATCCTCGCTCGATTAAATAGCTAAATAATAACTTTTAAAGCAAGTAGATAATGAATTATTTTCAAAATTTCTTATTATTGCTACTTATTAATTTGTACATTTTCCGTAGCAATATAATGATGCTACTGCATACTTTATATACGATAGATAACAATAGCAACGTGCAGTTATAGCCTTAGGCAAGATTTTTTAGCATTGATTTGTAACAAATAATTACATTATTACTACGATAAGAAAATATTACTTCGAATCATATTATGTAAAACAAACTAATAATTTATAATAGTTTTGGTTTTATAAAACTCTATAAAATACACATTCTAACATTTTTGTTATATATAAATATGTTAATTCGATTGTCACAACATCATAAAAAATGTATAATAAGTTGGTAAAATGTTAAAGTAGTGTAAATAGCACTACAACAAAAAACTTACTTATGTAATAAATAGTTAATAATATAAAAAAATAATTGGAATGAAGAGGTGAAAAATGCGTAAAGAGATGGAAAATACAACAAAATATCAAAAGCTTAAACCATGGTTATTAACTCTTTTATATTTTGCAATATTTATAGCACTGTATTTAATTTATGGTTCTGGAGATACGCATAATAACTTTATTTATAATGAATTTTAGTCGAGGAGAATAGTATGAAGGATATTATATATTCATTAATTGAGAATGAAAAAATGTACCCTGAGCAAATAGCAATAAAGCATAATACAGATGTATTAACGTATCGTGAGTTAAATCAATATACAAATAAACTCGCAGATTTAATAAAAGATAGTAAAAGTCCATTAATTGTATATGGTCATATGTCGCCATTTATGATTGTGGGAATGATTGCCAGTATGAAGGCGGGATGTGGTTATGTACCACTTGATGTATCTATGCCTGAAGAGCGTATTAATACGATTACTGAAAAAATTAACCCTGATTTTATTTTTAATACAAGTGAACATTCACTAGATAGTAATGACAGAGTAATCATTAATACTGAAACACTTGTGATGGATCATCGCACAGTTGAATTTGAAGCTAAAATTAAAGATCAAGATATTGCATATACCATTTTTACATCAGGCTCAACAGGTGAACCTAAGGGTGTACAAATTAGGTATGAAAGTCTTAACGAATTTACGAACTGGATGGTAGATTTGAATAAAATAGGTGAGAATCAACAATGGCTAAATCAAGCTCCATTTTCATTTGATTTATCTGTCATGGCAATTTATCCATGTTTAGCTACTGCAGGAACATTAAATTTAGTAGATAAGACAATGATTAATAAGCCTAAATTATTAAATGATATGCTAGAGCAATCCAAAATAAACGTATGGGTGTCTACACCATCATTTATGGAAATGTGCTTAATGTTACCTAATTTAACAGAAGAACGTTATGAAAGTTTAAAAGAATTCTTCTTTTGTGGTGAAATTTTACCACATAAAACTGCTAAGATGTTGTTACAACGCTTCCCATCTGCATATATTTATAATACATACGGACCTACAGAAGCGACAGTTGCAGTTACAAGTATCTTAATTACTGAAGCGGTTATCAATCAATATAATCCATTACCAGTGGGCAAAGTGAGACCGGGAACGCAATTGTCTTTAGCTGAAAATGAAGAATTAATCATTTCCGGACAATGCGTAAGTGAAGGTTATGTGAAAGATGAGCAACGTTCTAACGCAGTATTTAAAGATATAAATAATCGCAGATCTTATTTTACTGGTGATAAAGCAACCATCCAAGATGACTTATGGTTTATCACTGGGCGTATAGATTTTCAAGTGAAACTAAATGGATACCGTATGGAGCTAGAAGAAATAGAATTTCATTTAAGACAAGTAGATGTAGTCAAAGAAGCAATAGTTGTACCAGTATACAAAAATAATAAAGTAACGCAATTACAAGGTGTTGTAGTCTTAAATGACTTAAACGATGTTAAAGATGAACTAACATTGATACATGATATTAAACAAGAACTTAAACAAGCGATGCCAGAATATATGATTCCAAGAAAGATTATATTTAAAGAGCAATTTCCTTTAACAATAAATGGGAAATTAGATCGTAAGCAGATTGCCGAGGATGTATTAGCATGATTCCATATGGTACGTTTACGTTCTTTCTTATAGCATTTATAGTCTTAATTCCGGTTATTATATTAGGTTTAGCTGGAAAGAGAAGCCGTATTTATAATGGTATAAGTACAGCTATTATGATTGTGCTCATTTTTTCTTCAGATAAACATAATTTATTTGGCCAAGCATATTTAAGTGTTCAACTTATAAACTTTGTTTTATATCTATTATGGCAAGTTGCAATCATTATGTTTTATTGGAAATCACGTTCAAAAAACAACTCATTTATAAAGTTTTTCACAGTGATTGCTTTATCCATATTGCCACTTGTAGTGGTGAAAGTAATGCAAAGTTCGTGGTTTGGTGCTGCACAATTAAAGCTCCATGAAAATAAGGTGATTGAATTTATAGGCTTCTTAGGTATTTCTTACGTTACTTTCAAAAGCGTTCAATTATTAATGGAAATTCGTGATGGTTCTATAAAAGAAGTGAAAGCTACTAAAGTATTTCAATTCATTTCGTTTTTCCCGACAATTTCATCTGGTCCAATTGACCGCTACAAACGTTTTGTCAAAGATGAAAGCAAGATACAAAGTAGTGAAAGTTATCGAGCATCACTAAATAAAGCCATAAATTTTATCATGCTAGGTTTTTTATATAAATACATTATTGCTTATTTAATACAAGTTTATGCGATTAATCCATTAATGTTAGATTTTTCAAATTTCACTGCTAAATGGTTATATATGTATGCGTATAGTTTATATCTATTCTTTGACTTCGCTGGTTATTCATTATTTGCTATGGCATTTAGCTATTTATATGGCATTCAGACACCACAAAACTTTAAGCAACCGTTTAAAGCAAAGAATATCAAAGACTTTTGGAATAGATGGCATATGTCTTTATCATTTTGGTTTAGAGATTGTATTTATATGAGAGCTTTATTTTATATGTCGAAAAAACGCTTATTAAAAAATCAATTTACCATGTCTAATATTGCTTTTTCATTAAACTTTTTAATTATGGGCATTTGGCATGGCATTGAAGTTCATTATATTTTGTATGGTTTATATCACGCAGTTTTATTTATTGGTTATGGTTATTATGAAAAATGGCGAAAAAATCATCCGCCAAGATGGTCTAACCGATATACATCAATGTTAAGTATTATCGTTACATTCCATTTTGTAACGTTTGGTTTTCTTATCTTTTCTGGGAAACTGTTTTAATTATGAGGAGGATTTATTATGGAATTTAGAGAACAAGTATTAGATTTATTAACTGAAGTTGCTGAAAATAATGTTATTAAGGAAAATCCAGACGTAGAGCTTTTTGAAGAGGGTATTATTGATTCTTTTCAAACGGTAGGTCTTTTGCTAGAGATTCAAAATAAATTAGATATTGAAGTATCGATTATGGATTTTGATAGAGATGAATGGGCGACACCTAACAAGATTGTAGCGGTATTAGAAGAATTACGATGAAGTTAAAACCGTTTATACCTATTATTTTAAGTCTTGCATTGTTTGGAATTTTCTTAGTGTTGCCAGCAAGTTGGTTCACTGGATTAATTAATTCCAAAACAGTAGCTACGCAAAGTGTTGCTCTAACAGATCAAGTGTTGAAAGGAACCTTAGTGCAAGATAAAATGTATCAGTCTGATGCTTATTATCCGATATATGGTTCCAGTGAATTAGAGAAAGACGATCCATTTAATCCAGCAATTTTATTAAATAATCGAAGTCAAGTTAGTAAGAAACCATTCTTGATTGGTACGGGTGGTTCGACAGATTTAGTAAACGCTGTGGAATTAGGTTCACAGTATGGGAATTTAAAAGGTAAGAAAATGGCATTTATAGTTTCGCCACAGTGGTTTACAAAAAATGGCTTAACGCAAGATAATTTTAAGGCGCGTATTTCAAAGGCACAGCTCAATCAGTTGTTTAACCAAGAGCAATTAAGTCCGGAACTTAAACAACGTTATGCCAAACGATTATTACAATTTAAAGATGTGGAGAATCGCGCATATTTAGAAAAAATTGCGCAAGGAAAAACACAAGAAAATAAAAATTATCTTTCAACATTTAAAGATGAACAATTGAAAAAAATTGAAGCTATTAAAGCTGTGTATCCATTGAGAACATCACCTGTATCGCATATTGATCCTATTACCTCAAAAAATGATTCTTGGAATGATGTGATGACAGAAGCTGAAATCTATGGTGCAAAGCATACAAAAACAAATGAATTTGGTATTCGAGATGAATATTGGGATTTAATCAAAAAGCATAAACGAAAAATTAATAGAAATCATGAATTCAGGGAAAATTCGCCCGAATTTAAAGATTTAGAGTTACTTGTAGATACATTACGAGAAGCTGGCGCGGATGTTGACTATATAATTATACCGTCTAACGGTAAGTGGTATGATCACATTGGTATTGATAAAGATAGACGTCAGAAAATATACAAAAAAATTGATAAAACAATAGTGGATCATGGTGGACAGACGTACGACATGTCAGATAAAGACTATGAACCATATGTTGTAAGTGATGCAGTACATATTGGCTGGAAAGGCTGGGTATACATCACTAAAAATATCGATGAACATATACACCAGAAATAACATACAAAAATAAAAATTCCTTTCAATATTTACACAATTTAGTGAAATGTTGAAAGGAATTTTCGCGTGAAAATTAAAACAGGACAATGAAATCAATCATATTGAAGGTTCATTGTCCTGTTTCTTATAAAAGTGTTCGAAAGGAACTAAATTTTCTGATGTTATATTTAAAGCATCTATTATTTAGAATACTTGTTCTACTTCGATTACTCCCGGAACTTCTTCGTGTAAAGCACGTTCTATACCTGCTTTTAATGTAATTGTTGAACTTGGGCATGTACCACAAGCACCATGTAATTGTAATTTAACAATTCCGTCTTCTACGTCAACAAGGGAACAGTCACCACCATCACGTAGTAAGAAGGGACGTAATTTTTCGATAACTTCCGCTACTTGATCAAACATTGTCACGTTTTCAGTTGGCATGGAAATGCCTCCTTTCAAGTATATTATTTCATTTTCTACTTATCTTTTTATTATAATAGAAATGTAACGAAAAATCTATAATTCAAGATAAAAGGGGAAAAGATATATGGACAAAATAAGTGTTGTTGTTTATGGGGCAGATGTTATTTGTGCAAGTTGTGTCAATGCACCGACGTCCCGTAATACGTATGACTGGTTACAACCATTATTACAGAGAAAGTATCCAGACAAACAATTTGAATTTACGTATATCGATATCGAAAAAGATACCGAAAATTTGTCGGATCATGATCAACAATTTATTGAGCGTATTCAAGATGACGAACTCTTTTATCCACTCGTAACCATGAATGACGAGTATGTTTCTGATGGATATGTACAATTGAAAGATATAACTCGTTTTTTAGATAATCATTAGATCAATTAATTCGATCAAAAAGATATTTAAGTTATGACTATAAATCATATAAAGTTTACGGTACTAAAATTTTGTTTTTAAAATAAACCCAGGCGGCACCATTAACAAATGATGGTGCCGCCTGGGTTTTATAAGTATGAAAATGAACTTTCAATAAACTTAACTCATTCAGTTTATATTTACTAAAGTCATTAATTAGCCATTATGATATTTATACATCCAAAGTACACCGGATTTTAAAATGGAAGCTAAGCGACCTGTAACCGTACGATCCATAATATAAGCAAATCCTTTTTTGTCTCCTAAGGAACCAAGGAAACCTTGTATTTTGATTTCTGGCATTTTTTCAGGTAGAGGTTTACCTTGCCATTGTAATTTCATAACATCTGCAATTTGATCACCCTGGGCTTCTGCTAGTTGAGCACTTGGTGCATGCGGTAATTCTGCACAATCACCTACGACATATACGTTTTTGTATGTTGGTACTTGGTGATATTGGTTTAAGATCACACGACCACTTTTACTAATGTCTATAGGTAAATTTCTGACTAACTCTACTGGTTGAATGCCAGCAGTCCAGACAATTAAATCTACATCTTCAGGTACGTCATTATTATAAATGCGACCTGGTTCCACGCGGTTAATATCAGAATTAGGAACAACTGTTACATCATGCTCGTTGAACCATTTTTCAATATACTTACTAAGTTTTTCAGGGAAACGACATAAAATACGTTCGCCTCTATCGTAAAGAAAGATTTGAAGGTCTTTACGGCTTTCTCTTAATTCACTAGCTAATTCAATACCACTTAAACCAGCGCCAACGATACCTACTTTGGCACCATTTGGTAGTTCGCTTAAATGATGGAAAGTCTCACGGGATTTAGAAAGTGTTTGAATACTATGCGTGTATTCTTCAGCACCAGGGACATTATGATATTTATCTTCACAACCTAAACCAATCACTAATTCATCATAGTCTACTTTCGTATTACCAACAGAAACTATTTGATCTTCTAAATTAATATCATTGATTTCACCATAGACATTGTTAATTCTATCTGAATCAGGAAAGTTCATGCGAATATCTTTATCTGACTTTGTACCAGCTGCTAATTCATAAAATTCTGGTTTTAAACCATGATAAGGCATACGATCTATTAATGTAATCGTATAATTTTCAGGCAGTGCAGATGGTAAGATATGTGACATGATACGCATATTTCCATAACCGCCACCTAATAATACTAAGTTTTTCATTTGTGATACCCCTCTAGTAAAAATTGTATTGAGCATAAACATACAATTACTTACTTCTATAGTAGGTAATTGAACTTGTTATCTCGTCAATGTAAGTTATTAAATATAATGTGGTTAAATCATATTTCGTCCTGCATCGATATACCAATTTTCTATAATCAGCTTACTTATATTTATTATATGCTTTTTTATTTGTTACTACAAATAAAGAAGACAAATTGTAATTATTAAAAATATATATTTTATTTTAACGGACATTATTTCCTGCAATTTTATTGTGTGCGTAATGTAAAGTGCATATTAATTCGAACTAAGTAGTAAGTGATATTTTATAAGCTAGTATGTAGAAATAACAATAACGTTTTTGTTATAATTGCTTAACTGATATTTTATGAGAGGGTGTATTATGAATCCAATAATCGAGTTCTGCATTTCGAATTTAGCGAAGGGTGGAGATTATGTATATAATCAGCTTGAAAATGACCCAGATGTAGACGTATTAGAATACGGTTGTTTGCAAAATTGTGGCATTTGTTCTAGTGGGTTGTATGCATTAGTGAATGGTGATATCGTTGAAGGTGATTCGCCAGATGATTTATTACAAAAAATTTACGCACATATAGAAGAAACATGGATTTTTTAGGGAGGTAAAAATAATGGCTATTATTGAAATGACTGAAGCTGCAGCATATGAAGTTAAAGATATGTTACAGCAAAATGATATGGCAGATGGTTATTTAAAAGTTAAGGTAAACGGTGGCGGTTGTACCGGATTAACTTATGGTATGTCTGCTGAAGCTGAACCTGCTGAAAATGATGAAATATATGAATTTCATGGTTTAAAAGTATTAATAGATAAATATGATAAACCAGTTTTAGATGGAACAACTATTGATTTTAAACAATCACTAATGGGCGGTGGCTTCCAAATAGACAACCCTAATGCAATTGCTTCATGCGGTTGTGGCAGTTCGTTTAGAACTGCAAAAGTTGCTGGCTCACCAGAAGATTGCTAAATTATAATATCTAGTTTAAAAGACTATAGTTCACTTAAAATAAGTGTAAACTATAGTCTTTTAATCGTTTATGTGAAATAATAAACAATATGGTCGTTGGTGCTTGAAAATCAGCAGTAAAAACTATAAAATTAGTGTTGGATGAAAAATGTCTTTTTTGTGAATTACTATATTGTGAATGGGGTACAGAAAAAGACTATAGCAACAAAAAAATTAAGAAAGCTTAGGTGAATGAAATGGCTCAAGATCGTAAAAAAGTATTAGTTCTAGGCGCTGGTTATGCCGGTTTACAAACTATTACAAAATTACAAAAGCAAATTTCAGCAGATGAAGCTGAAATTACATTAATTAATAAAAATGATTACCACTATGAAGCAACGTGGTTACACGAGGCTTCAGCAGGTACTCTTAGCTATGAAGATTTACTATATCCAGTTGAAAGTGTTGTAGACAAAAACAAAGTTAACTTTGTTAAGGCAGAAGTTACTAAAATTGATCGCAATGCGAAAAAAGTCGAAACAGATGCTGGAATCTTTGACTTTGATATCTTAGTTGTAGGTTTAGGCTTTGAAAGTGAAACGTTTGGTATCAAAGGTATGAAAGATCATGCTTTCCAAATTGAAAACATATTAACTGCTCGTCAATTATCTCGTCACATCGAAGATAAATTTGCTAACTATGCATCTTCAAAACAAAAAGATGATAAAGATTTAGCAATTATTGTTGGTGGTGCTGGATTTACTGGTGTTGAATTCTTAGGTGAATTAACTGATAGAATTCCAGAATTATGTAATAAATATGGTGTTGAGCAAAGCAAAGTGAAAATCACTTGTGTTGAAGCTGCTCCTAAAATGTTACCAATGTTCTCTGACGAGCTAGTTAACTATGCAGTAAGTTACTTAGAAGGTAAAGGTGTAGAATTCAAAATTGGTACACCGATTGTTGCAGCTAACGAAAAAGGTTTCGTTGTAAAAGTTAATGACAAAGAAGAACAATTAGAAGCTAATACAGTTGTATGGGCTGCTGGTGTTCGTGGTAGTAAATTAATGGAAGAATCATTCGAAGGCGTAAAACGTGGACGTATTGTAACTAAACAAGATTTAACTATCGAAGGTTATGACGATATCTTTGTTATTGGTGACTGTTCTGCATTTATCCCTGCTGGAGAAGAACGCCCATTACCAACTACAGCACAAATCGCTATGCAACAAGGTGAACATACTGCTAAAAACATTAAAAATGTATTAGAAGGTCAACCAACTCAAGAATTTGATTATGTTGATCGTGGTACTGTATGTTCATTAGGTGCGCATGATGGTGTTGGTGTTGTTTATGGTAAAGATATCCAAGGTAAAAAAGCAGCATTCATGAAGAAAGTTATTGATACTCGTGCAGTATTTAAACTTGGCGGTATCGGTTTAGCATTCAAAAAAGGTAAATTTTAATATATAATTTAAATATGTAATTCACATACTTAACTGTGATGAAAATTTTAAAGAAGTGGGATAGAAAAATACTGTCTAAAATGATTTTATTGTCCCGACGAGACTTTGATGACAAGGGGATAAATAGGGGAAACACTCTATACGCCAGTCATCATTATCTAAAACATATCTGAGGCCGAGACATGATTTATGTCCGGTCTCTTTTTATTACACTTTTTAATCGTATTGCTTTAAAATGCATTAAAAAGAAGTTCAAACTAATAAAGGAGAGGTGTTATATGTTAGTTAATTTAAAAAATACAAACGACATAGCAACAAACACGCTGATTATCGGTTTGCCTGAACATTTAAATCAGCTAGGGGAAATCATTGTTAATGGTGAGAATATTAATGATCAATTAAAATTATTAAAGCAAAATCAAATAGTTCATACTAATATTGGTACAGTTTCTAGCACGATGTTCACAATACGTGATGAATATATAAAACTAATTACTGTTGGCATAGGTAATGTTAAAACCTTGACTTATAACGACTATTTGAAAATATTTGGTAATCTATTTCAATATTTAAAAGAAAACCGTATTACACAAGGCGCTTTTAAATTAGAAACATTTGAAACACAAGCTTTATCTAGCAATGCAGTTGCAGAGATATTAGGACAACAAGGCGACCGTGCGATTTATCAATTTGATAATTATAAAACAGATAAACCTACGCCTTATGAACTAACATTAGATATACATACAGACGATGATGACATACTGAAATCTATTGAAGCGGGTCAAATCATTGGTAGTTCAATAAACTTAGCACGTGACTATAGTAATATACCACCAAACATTTTAACTCCTGAGTATTATGCAAACACTATCTACGATCATTTTAAAGAGACAGAAGTAGATGTTGATATTAAAGATCATGAGACATTACAAAATGAGGGCTTTGGCTTAATTCATGCAGTTGGTAAAGGTTCTAAACATGGACCGAGAGTCATTACATTAACATATAATGGTGGGAAAACAGATGAAGCACCTATTGCATTAGTAGGTAAAGGTATTACTTATGATTCAGGTGGTTATTCTATAAAAGGAAAAGTAGGCATGCAAACGATGAAATTCGATATGTGTGGCTCTGCTAATGTCGTAGGAATCATAGAAGTTGCTCGCAAACTTAAATTGAAAATAAATATTGTCGCTGTTATTGCTGCAGCAGAAAATATGATAAATGAAGCTGCAATGAAACCGGATGATGTATATACCGCTTTAAGCGGTGAATCAGTTGAAGTGTTGAATACAGATGCAGAAGGACGCTTGGTATTAGGTGATGCAGTATTCTATGCGAATCAATTCCAGCCACAAGTAATTTTAGATTTTGCAACATTAACAGGTGCAGCCATTGTAGCTTTAGGAGATGATAAGGCTGCCGTGTTTAACCATAATGCTACCAATCATTTACAAACAATACTTAATTATGCCCAGACTAATGATGAATTTGTATTTGAATTACCTATGACAACGACTGAACGTAATCTAATCAAAAATAGTGATGTTGCAGACTTAGTTAATCATACAAATGGCCAAGGCAAAGCTTTATTTGCAGCAACATTTATCAATCATTTTGCAGGAGATACACCTCATATGCATTTTGACATAGCTGGCCCTGCAACTATCAATAAAAATACGTACAAAGGTCCAAAAGGGCCGACGGGCTACTTAATTCCTACCATAGTTGAATGGTTACGCAATTTAAAATAATTATGAAAGTTTAGAAAGCGGTTAACATAACATATCCCTTTTAATTGGTCGTTTTGTTAATACTATAATATAACTAATACTTTAAAAATTAATAGCAATACAGTTATTTTTGAGTGGAAGTATGTAATTGATTTTATAATATTGATTTCATACTTCCGCTTTTTAAGTTTTTTAATCAATAAAAGAGATAAAATAGTAATGCTATTAATCGTGCGTTAGTAGGCTTTTTGAGATACAAAAGTAAACATCATACTATTAACTATTAAATGAAGCATATGAAATCTATGAATAAATTATTTGTTGTGTTTGACAAGTGATCATGTTATTGATAATATAGTTTTCATGATGCTTTAGTTCGATAACGTGGTAAAGGAGTTGTGCTTTGTGATAAATGCTGTAGTAATAGCAGTGGTACTGATGATTATTTTATGTTTATGTAGATTAAATGTAGTAATCAGTTTGTTTATCAGTGCCTTAGTAGGTGGATTAATTGCAGGTATGAGTGTTTCAGATATCGTGTCTGTTTTTGGTAAGAATATTGTAGATGGTGCAGAAGTAGCACTAAGTTATGCATTGCTTGGTGGCTTTGCAGCGCTAATTTCTTATAGTGGAATTACCGATTATTTAGTGAATAAAATTATAAATGGTATCCATGCTGAAAATAGCAAGATGTCACGTATTAAAGTGAAAGTGATCATCATATTAGCTTTATTAGTGATGAGCATTATGAGTCAGAACTTAATACCCGTCCATATTGCGTTTATTCCTATTGTAATACCACCGTTAATCAGTTTGTTTAATGAACTGAATATAGATAGAAGACAAATAGCAATTATTATAGGATTTGGTTTATGTTGGCCATATGTCTTATTACCTTTTGGTTTTGGTCAAATATTCCACCAAATTATTCAGAATGGTTTTACCAAAGCAAATCACCCAATTGAAATGAACATGATTTGGAAAGCGATGATTATTCCATCTTTAGGTTATATTTTTGGATTGGTTGCAGGTATCTTTTATTATAGAAAGCCTAGAAAATACATTCAACATGAAGAGATTAAAGATAATAGCCAAATAGAAATTAAACCCTACGTACTTGTAGTTACTGTTATTTCAATTATAGCAACATTTTTAGTGCAATTATTAACAGACTCTATGATCTTTGGTGCGTTAGCAGGTGTGCTTGTATTCTTTGTTTCAAGAGCATATAAATGGACAGAATTAGACAAGCAATTTGTTGATGGTATAAAAATTATGTCATTTATCGGAGTAGTGATATTGTCTGCTAATGGTTTTGCAGGGGTGATGAATGAAACCGGAGACATTAGCAAGCTTGTTGAGAATTTAAGTGGTGTTGTTGGTGATAACAAGTTATTAAGTATTATAGTGATGTATATAATTGGTTTAGTAGTTACCTTAGGCATTGGTTCGTCATTTGCCACTATTCCAATCATTGCTACATTATTTGTACCTTTAGGAGAATCGTTAGGATTAAGCACAATGGCACTAATTGCCTTAATAGGTACAGCGAGTGCATTAGGGGATTCAGGTTCGCCAGCAAGTGATTCTACGCTTGGTCCTACTGCAGGTTTGGATGTTGATGGACAACATGATCACATTAGAGATACTTGTATACCTAACTTTCTATTCTACAATATTCCATTAATTATTTTTGGAACAATTGCTGCTATGGTACTATAAAAGGTATATAAAGAAAATGAGGTGACACAATGGCTAATATGTTAGATGCGTTAGATATTAAAGTTGTGAAACAAGAACGTGGTTTAATGGTAATGTCTATGCCTGTGACAGACAATGTAAAACAGCCTTTTGGCTATCTGCATGGAGGTGCGAGTCTTGCGCTTGGTGAAACAGCATGTTCGATGGGAGCTGCTTATTTAATTGATACTGAGCAATATGTACCACTTGGTTTAGAAATGAATGGTAATCATATCGGTTCAACTACTGAAGGGACTATATTTGCAACTGCTACGATTATTCATGAAGGAAAAACCACACAGGTATGGTCTATCGATATTAAAGATGATAAAGATAGATTAATTTGTGTAATGCGAGGGACTATTGCTATAAAACCATTAAAACGTTAATTAATAACAATAAAGAGCTTGGGGCATACATCCCAAACAAAAAACACTCAGATGATTTGATTTAATTCAATTCATCTGAGTGCTTTTTTAATTCAATACTTCGTATTGTTGGCTCGCTTTCTTAGGGGGCAACTTTGGCCTGTAGTTTTCAGCTTGCCCAGTTCCTTCAAGCGTCTCGCCAAAATATGTTCATATGGTTTGTTTGGTATTTAAGGGTTCACGATGATAATAATGCTGCTGTGATTCATTGGACTGTTTGTGTTCGAAAGCTTCACCGATTCTTAATGAGGCTTCACGTCCTCCCATAATATTGCGCGCAAATGGGCCAAGTTCTAAATCAGCCAATCCGCCGCTTACATAAAGGTTAGGGAGCCATTCTAAATTTGGTGTAATTGAAGGTAGCCCACAGCTACATACAGGAGCTTGATATGCTGTTATTAATTGCTGGATTAAAGGTTGTTGCATAATCGTTTCTTTAAAGCCTGTAGCTAATAATATATGGTCGTACTGTATACAATAAGTGTCAGTACAAATATGGTGATTCACTATATCTGTTATTTCGTTGATATGTATTTTAAGACGACCGTCTTTAATATACTTTTTAAGTCTTAATTCTAGTTCTTTAGGCATAGAACCTTTATGTCTCTCGTTTTTAATAGTGTTTAAACGATCAATAGAGGATTGCATAGCACTAAATTTTTTCATGTTTTTAGGTCCTAGCCATCCAGGGTCTGCATCAAAGTCATGAACATCTATGGCTTTATTCATCCATAAATGAATCTGATTATTACTGTTTTCCTTTAATAGCCTTAACGTGAGATGCGCTGCAGAAATACCGCTACCAATGATATGCGATGTACCTGCATAATTATTTTGTTCATTTTCAAAAATGTGAGAAATGTCAGGTTGATTTTGAAATAGTTTAGGAACAAATATTTCATGATTACAACCAAATGCAACTACTACATGGTCTGAACTGATCCAGCTTTGATTGTTCAATTGCAAGTGCCATTGTTGTTTATTCATCTTAATATCACTGACATATCCTTGAACATGACATGAATTTAAATGATATGAGTGAATTAAATCATGTGTATGTTCCATAAACATATTTCGGTTAGGACGTTTGTATTGTCCATAGGCAGCATTTGTATAATGCATTTTTTTAGCATATTGATTTAGATGAAAAGGGTTAGGGTGTACGTGGTGTACACATGGTGAACGTAAATAAGGCATGTCGATACGTTGGGAAAAATGATCGAATTGAGCACATAAATTAGGGTTTGGGTCAATAATTGATAATTGTGATGCCTTTAAACCTAAAGATCTTAATTTAATAGCGATAGTTACTGCATGTAATCCGCCACCAATAATAGTCCATGTTGTCATAAAAACACTCCTGTTTATTTAAATCGTAATTATTACGATTTAATATATCATGTAATACCCTTCATAACAACTCATTTTGTAAATAAATTATGAACGTATTGATTGTATAAAATGTTTGAAAAACAAAAAAGTGGGAGAGACACATGTCTCTCCCACAAATATTTTATAGTCAGTACTAGGATAAGGAGAAATGTATTTAACCAAATCCTAGTAAACTGTTTTTATAATTTTGTATCTTTTAAATCTTCTTTAATTTCATCATGCTTCGTTCTCTTTGAAGCAGGTGTTTGTAAATTATAAGCTGATTTGATAATTAAATGACTTGCTAATGGTCCAGTGATTAAAATAAACAAAATACCCACAAGTAATTGCATATTCACATAACCTTCTCGACCAATAAAATATAAGAATACGCCACTAATTAACAGCATTGAACCTAGTGTTGCAGCTTTACCGGCTGCGTGAGCTCTGGCGTATACATCGTCTAAACGTAATAGACCAATAGCAGCTAGGGCACTGATAAGTGAGCCTAAAATGACTAAGATAAGTGCAATACTAATGACGATCGTCGTTATCATTTTCAATCACCTTACCTTTATCCATATATTTTGCAAATACTGCTGTACCAAGAAAGGCTAATATACCTATCAATAAAATGGCAACAATCATATATTTTGTACCTAAGAAAATACTAAATAGTGCAACAATAGCCATGAGTTGAATACCCATTGCATCAAGTGCGACGACCCTGTCAGCGAGAGAAGGGCCGATAATTACACGAACAAGCATGCCTAGCATTGATAAAGCTACAATAACCAGTGCAATGATTAAAATAATATTATAGTTCATTAATTTTCGCCTACCTCTCTGACCACTTTTTCAAGGGATGATTTGATACTCTCTATTTCTTCTTCTTTTGTAGTGAAATCGATACTGTGTATATATATATTGGTACGATCATCACTAATGCCTAACACAATTGTGCCTGGTGTTAATGTGATTAAATTAGATAATAATGCAATTTGCCAGTCGTTTTTCAAGTCTGTATGGTACGTAAAGAAGGCTGGTTCATTATCGATCTTTGGTTTAATTACAATTCGTATAACATCTATGTTTGCTTTTACTAGTTCAATTAAAAACACTAAGAATAGTTTCACAATTTTATAGACAGTAATGATATAGAATCTACCTGGTAATACGCCGCGCATTAAGTAAACTAATAAAAGTGCAAATAAGTAACCTAAAATAAAGTTATTAAATGTATAACTGCCTGTGACGAATAACCAAAATACAGAAAGCATCAAATTTACTAATATTTGAACTGCCATATTATTTACCTCCCAATACTGCGTCTCTATAGATACTAGGATTGTAGAATGTCTCAGCAGCATCTTTAATAATTGGTTGCAACCAATCTGCAGAAAGTCCGAAAACAACTGTGATAATGACTGAAATGATTGCTATTGTAAGTATTCCTTTATACTGCAATTTAGGGTTTACTTGATAACCTTCAGATTTTCCGAAAAAGCCTAATAAGAAAATACGAATAACAGAATAAAGCACTACTAAACTTGAAAGTAAAATAACAATACCGCTTAAGTAAAATCCTTTTTCAAATGTAGCTTGTACGATATAAAATTTACCATAAAAGCCACTTAGTGGCGGTATGCCTGCTAAGCTTAGTGCAGCGATAAAGAATGTCCATCCTAAAACTGGATAATCTTTAATCAGACCGCCATATTTACGTAAATCATGTGTTTTCGTAATTTTATACATAACTCCTATTAGGAAAAATAGTGCTGCTTTTACTAACATATCGTGTAGTGTATAGTAAATCGCACCCATCATACCTGCTTGATTCATCATAGCAATACCAACTAGGATAACGCCTACAGCAATTACGATGTTATAAAGTATGATTTTTTTAGTATCAAAATAGCTGACAGCACCAACACACCCGAAAACAATAGTGAGTAATGCTAGAAATAATATTGTATAAAACGAGAAGTTCGATGAATCATTAAAGAATAAACTAGCTGTTCTCGCAATGGCATATACGCCTACTTTTGTTAATAAAGCACCAAAGAATGCAATAATTGCAATTGGTGGGGCATAGTATGCGCCTGGTAACCAAATATACATTGGAAATGCACCAGCTTTAGTTGCAAAAACAAAGATAAACATGATAAATACGATTGTTATTATACCGCTATCTTCAGCAGGTAGTTGGCTTATCTTTTCACTAATATCAGCTAAATTCAAAGTACCGACTACAGAGTAGAGCATGGCTACAGCTATAACGAAGAAAGCTGATGAAGTTACATTGACAAGCACATATTTAATAGTTTCACTTAATTGTATTTTTGTTCCGCCTATAACTAACAAGATATATGAGGCTAAAAGGAATACTTCAAAGAATACAAATAAGTTGAATATATCTCCAGTAATAAATGATCCAATTATACCTGTAACCATAAACATCACTGCGAAATAATAATAGTACGTTTCGCGCTCTATACCTACAGATTGATAAGAATAAAGGATGATTAACATCGTGATAATCAAACTGGTGATGACAAGTAAGGCACTAAAGATATCAAGAACAAAGACAATACTATATGGCGCTTCCCATGAACCTAATTCTAATGTGATAGGGCCATCTTTAAGCACATTCTGGAAATTAATAATTGCAAAAATTAATGTAATTGCTGTACCTGATAAGGCAACGTAGCGCTTTATCCTAGGGCGCTTACCAATGAATATGAGTGCGATAATAGTAATCATTGGTATGACGAGTAATGAAATAATGAGATTACTCTCTATCATTGTCTAGCACTCCTTTCATACTTTCTACGTTGTCTGTACCTAATTCTTTATAACTTCTAAAAGCTAACACTAAGAAAAATGCTGTTACAGAAAACGAAATTACTATAGCTGTAAGTATTAATGCCTGTGGAATCGGATCTACATAAGAAGTGATTCCTTTTTCATAAATAGGCACTTCACCTTTTTTAAGGCCGCCCATAGTAATTAAAAATAAATTGGCTGTGTGCGTTTGTAAAGTAGTCCCAATAATGATGCGTATCAAACTTTTAGAAAGAATGAGATAGACGCTCATTGCAGTGAGAATACCACAAACAAAAATCATAACTATTTCCATTACTCATTCTCTCCAATCGCTAATATGATAGTCATTATTGTACCTACAACAGCGCATAATACGCCTAAATCAAAAAATGTAGCAGTATGCATTTCCATTGGTTTTAAAATTACTAGTGGGATTTCAAATGGTGTATGCGTGAAAAAGTTTTTATGATAAAACCAACTTGCCATTGGCGTGGCTAGACAAAAGAAAAAGCCAATACCGATTAATTTTTTAAAGTCCCAAGGAAAAATTTTACGCATCGTTTTTATATCAAAAGCTACTGTAATAATCACGAGTGCACTAGAAAGTAATAAACCTCCTACGAAACCACCACCCGGTGTATAATGTCCGGCTAAAAATAAATATAAGCCAAACATCACGATGAGAAAGAAGATAACAACTGCTGAATATTGAAAGATTAAATTATTTTTCTGTCTGTTCAACGTTTTTACCTCCTTCATCATTTTTATTATTATTTGTACGTAATTTAATCATTGTATACACACCTAAACCAGCAATACCAAGTACTGCAGATTCAAATAAAGTATCGGTACCACGGAAGTCAACAAGGATAACGTTAACCATGTTGGTACCATGGGCTAAGTCATAAACATTTGATTTGTAAAATTCAGCGATAGAGCCAAAATGTCTATTACCATAAGCAATTAAACCAAGTACCGTTACAACGATACCCGCGCAGACTGCAATAACAATATTTACTAATTTAAAAGAACGTGTTTCTTTATGTCTATTTAAATTAGGTAAGTGATAGAAACATAATAAGAACAGTGCAGTTGAGATAGATTCAACTACAAATTGTGTAAGAGCTAAATCTGGTGCGCCAAAGAAAATAAAGAATATGGCAACAGAATAACCTACAGCACTAGCCATGATAATGCTAAATAATCTAGATTTAGCAAATATAATCATAGAAGCAGCGGTAATAATTAATACTACAATGATTAATTCAAACGGACGTACTGCACTGACATCTTTAAAGTCAATATTAAATGGTGTAACTAAAAGTGTTACGAATGTAATTACTATTAATGAAGCAAAGATAATAATTAAATTATTACGAGTAAATCCAGTGACATAAGAGTCGGTAAATTTACCTGAATAATCAGGTGTAACTTCGCCAAATTTATCATACCAATAATTTAATGTGAGCTTGGTAGGTTGTAAATGCAATAAACGAATCCAATAACCAAAAGTTAATATGAGTAGAATACCTACAACGTAAATAACAATGGTTGAGAAGAATGCTGGGGTAAAGCCATGAAACATATGAAATTCTGCAGGTTTGCCTGTTGTTTGGCTAATTGCATTTACTGCAGGATCAATGATTGTACCAGTTAATATTGATGGGAAGAAACCAAACACAATAACTAATACTGCTAAAATAGCAGGTGAAATTAGCATGAGTATAGATACTTCATGAGCTTTTTTAGGTAATTCATCAGCTTTATGACTACCTAAAAAGATTTGACCAATAAATCTGACAGAATAAACAAATGTAAAAATACTGCCAATAATTGCGATAATAGGAATTAATATTCCAAGCGTATTTAAGCTAAATATATTAGCATTTGTAATTTCAATCATGCTTTCTAAAAATGATTCTTTAGATAAAAAACCATTAAATGGCGGTATACCAGCCATACTTAATGAAGTGATGATTGTAATCGTAAATGAAATCGGCATGATAGTTAATAGTCCACCTAATTTATTTACATCACGTGTGCCTGTTGAGTGATCGATGGCACCAGTTACCATAAATAACGCGCCTTTAAAAGTGGCGTGGTTAATTAAATGGAAAACAGCAGCAGTAAATGCAGCAACGTAAAGTTGACTTTCAGAGCCTTCAAAATGATAGCTAACTGCTCCGATACCTAACATAGACATGATCATACCTAATTGTGACACTGTAGAAAATGCTAAAATACCTTTTAAATCTTGCTGTTTTGTAGCATTAAAAGATGCCCATAATAATGTAATTAGACCAATCAAAGTTACTGACCAAATCCAACCTTGTGAAACAGCGAAAATTGGTGTCACTCGCGCAACTAAATAAAGGCCAGCTTTAACCATTGTTGCTGAGTGTAGGTAAGCACTTACCGGTGTTGGTGCTTCCATGGCATCTGGTAACCATATGTAAAATGGAAATTGTGCCGATTTAGTAATAGCCCCAATTAAAACTAAAATCATTGAAAGAATAAAAAATGGGCTAGTTTGAATTTCAGAAACATTGTGAATTAATTCTTGAATACTTGTTGTCCCACCGGCGATTGAAAGTAAAATAATACCACCTAAAAGTGACAATCCTCCGAATACCGTAACGAGCATGGATTTTTGAGCACCATATATAGATGCTTGCTTATCACGCCAAAATGAGATGAGTAGGAAACTAGAAAATGAAGTTAATTCCCAAAATAAATATAAAATAATTAAATTATCTGATAATACAACACCTAACATAGCACCCATAAAGAGCAATAGATAACAATAAAAATTCCCCAGTTGCTCTTGTCGACTTAAATAACTAATAGAATAAAGTACAATTAAACTACCTATGCCAGTTATTAACAAACTGAATAATAAGCCTAAACCGTCAACGTATAAATTAAAATTCATACCGAAGTGCGGCATCCAATTGGCTTTTTGCATTATGTTATTTCCTGACATGGTTGTCGAAATATATGATAGGAAATATATAAATAAGACGACGGGGATAGGTAACACAAACCATCCTAAATGTATGCGTTTATAAAAACGATATACAATTGGAATAATGAGTGCGAATATTAACGGTAAAAGCACCGATATATGTAACAAACTCATTATTTTATCCTCCTTTAAAAATGTATTATAAAACCATTATACATGAAGTAGACTATTCTGAAAAACGTCAGGAAGCCTTGAAACACTTGTGTTAGATGTTTTATTAAATAAGAAGAAACACGGTATTTTTATTCAAAATTTTGTTTATATTGAATGGAATAATCATGCTTTAGACGCTGTAAATTGTCGAGTGACATAGTTGCGTGCAATGTATTTTGAGTTTTTAATTGCGCTTCTAATTTAGATATAGCTTGTTGTAATGATTCTGTGTAAGGCATAGTTTCTACATTGAACGCTCTAAGATGTGATTTTGTCGTATAGCGCTTTTCATAATGACTAAGTGCTTTACGTTCATGGAAAAACACATTTTCAGTTTCTGTAGGATTGTGTAAATCTCCTTGTTTAGGGTGATTAATTACTTGTTCAACTTGAACGAGAACGCTATTTTCATTTGCTTCCTTAATTGTTACGCCATAACTGCCAGTTTTATGTGAAAAACGGTATAACATAATTCAATACATCCCTTCTTTTGTGTTAGAATACATATATCATCTTAACATGAAATGGAGAATAAAAATGACGAACTATCCTCAATTAAACACAGAAATAAATGACAATGAAATTAAAATGGTAATGCATACAAATAAGGGAGATATGACCTTTAAATTATTACCTGATGTTGCACCTAAAACAGTAGAAAACTTTGTTACACATGCTAAAAATGGTTATTATAATGGCGTTACTTTCCACCGTGTAATCAACGACTTTATGGTACAAGGTGGAGATCCAACTGCTACAGGCATGGGTGGCGAAAGTATTTACGGTGGACCTTTTGAAGATGAGTTTTCAAGAGAAGCGTTTAATATCTACGGTGCACTTTCAATGGCAAATGCAGGGCCAAATACAAATGGTTCTCAATTCTTCATTGTTCAAATGAATGAAGTGCCAGAATCAATGCTGAGCCAATTAGCAGACGGAGGTTGGCCAGAGCCGATTGTACAAGCTTACAGTGAAACTGGTGGCACACCTTGGTTAGATCAAAAACATACTGTATTTGGTCAATTAATTGAAGGTAAAACTACATTAGAAGACATTGCTAATACAAAAGTAGGCCCACAAGACAAACCATTATATGATATTACAATTGATTCAATCGATATTGTTGAATAATTAACGGAATATATGAAGTTGTAGCTAACTATCTTTTTCAGTATGTATAAAGCTGATGATTATTTAGTCTAAACTTTAGGAGAAGAGCTTAGACATCAATGTGATGTTGATTTTTACTCTTCTCTTTTTTTATGCGTATTTAAAAATCATATGGTATAGAATTGCTAACTATGAATTGGGATATTTCAACAGCACACTATTTTTGAATAGGAAGTAATAGGATTTTTCTCAGATCTAAATATTAAGCTTACAACTTGAATTAAGGTACATATAGTCAGTTTTAGCTAAAAAAGGAGTAATCATTTATTCGAAATTACTATGAAAAATGGTTATCAAAGACAATTTCTCAGTGTTTAAACATTGTATTTAGTAATAGTTTTATCAATATAAAATTGTAAAATGTGAAATTTTTCTATGTTTATGTTAGTGCCTTCCTATAATGTATGCTATTATAATAGTGTTAAGTAAAACGAATTAAGGGGTTATCACGTTGAATAATCACTATAAAGTAGGTCAACATATTAAAGTTCGTGTGACTGGTATTCAACCGTATGGCGCTTTTGTAGAAACCCCTGACAATGCTGAAGGATTAATCCATATTTCTGAGATTATGGATGATTACGTCCATAATTTGAAAAAGTTTTTATCAGAAGGACAAATTGTAAGAGCGAAAGTAATTTCAATTGATGATGAAGGGAAATTAAACCTTTCATTAAAAGATAATGACTATTTTAAAAATTATGAGCGTAAGAAAGAAAAGCAATCAGTATTAGATGAAATTAAAGAAACCGAAAGATATGGGTTTCAAACAATTGAAGAACGCTTACCGGTTTGGATTAAACAGTCCAAAAATGCGATCAAAGATGAATGAAATCATCTTTTCTTAAGGCTGAGACATAAATTTATGTCTCAGCTTTAAGTGATTTATAGGGTGATTTTTAATGGTTATGTTTAAAACATTTGTCGAAAAATATTGAAGTAATGATAAGACATATTTTATTCGTAGATATAAAGAAGGTGAGAGAATGAATGATTTAAAAGAAGCAATGAATGGTTTAGGTTGGTTAGATTTGGTTTTCCTAATCCCTCTTTTTTTCCTAGACATATATTTACCCACTTATAATTTTATAAGTATTTTGCTAAATGTATTAATTATTATTTTAGTATCTATAGGGTTGTCTTCTTTATCTTTTTCAATAAAAAACCTTATAAAAATAATAAGCCACAGAAATAATCCTTTTATATATGACTAAAAATAATGAGGAGCGTTTCAAAGAATAAACAAACCTTAGTTAGTTCACATAAGGTTTGTTTATTTATATTTGTATGGTTGTTTTTCAAAATAACTGTGTTATTTCAGAGCGAAGTTGTCATTATTATCAATTGATTTGGGACGACTCCTGTAGGAATAGCATTAGTCGAAGATTATAGGCTGAGGCAGTGTCTGTGGATAGCGTACACAAAAATTGTCAACAAAATTGGAGGTTGTGTCGACAGTTTGAAGCGTGCTTCATAATTTGTGAGGAGCACTTTTTAGAGGGGACCTTTATTTATAGTGTTCATATAATAAAGGATTTAAAAACAACAATTTAGAAGCTAACTTTGGAAAATTGCAGAAATATATGCGTGAGCATATTTATTTATATATCAGATTATTATAGTTAGAATTATAAAAGCACTACGAACTTTAAGTGTTTTAAAGATTTTCGAATGTTTTAACGCATAGGAGGAAAAGTAAAATGAATAAAAAGTTTCAACCACTTTTTGAAAAATTAACATTACCTAATAAAGTAGTTTTAGATAATAGATTTGTTTTAGCACCACTTACGCACGTTTCATCAAATGATGACGGATCTATTTCAAATGAGGAAGTTGTTTATATGGAACAACGTTCAAAAGATGTTGGCTTAGCTATTTCAGCTGCTAGTAATGTTACAGATTTAGGGAAAGCATTTCCTGGACAACCATCTGTAGCACATGATTCAAATATTGATGGATTAAAACGTCTAGCTCAAGCTATGAAGAAAAACGGCGCAAAAGCTGTCGTCCAAATTCATCATGGTGGCGCACAATCATTACCGAATTTAACGCCAAATGGAGATGTAGCTGCACCAACGCCAATTTCACTAAAAAGTTTTGGTGAGCAAGAAGAACATCATGCACGTGAAATTACAGAAGATGAAATTAAGCAAACTATTAAAGCATTCGGCGAAGCGACTCGTAGAGTTATAGAAGCTGGATTCGATGGTGTTGAAATCCATGGTGCCAATCATTACTTAATTCATCAATTTGTATCACCTTATTATAACCGCCGTGAAGATGAGTGGGGCAAAGACCGTTTGAAATTTGCATTAAACGTTGTTGATGAAGTAACGGAAACAGTTCAACAATATGGTAATGAAGACTTTATTGTAGGTTATAGATTTTCACCTGAAGAAGCAGAATCACCTGGCATAAGTATGGAAATTACCGAATCTTTAGTAAAACACTTAATTGATAAGCCTTTAGATTATTTACATGTTTCACTAATGGATATACATTCAGAAACACGTGAAGGTAAATATGCAGGCCAAGAACGAATTAAATTATTATTAGAGTGGATAGATGGTCGCATGCCTTTAGTAGGTATCGGTTCTATTTTTACTGCGGAACAAGCGCTTGAAGCGATTGAATCTACTAACGTTGAACTTGTTGCATTAGGCAGAGAAATATTGTTAGACCATAACTTTATAAGTAAAATTAAAGATGGTAAAGAAGATGAAATTATTTCACACTTTGATCCAAATAGAAAAGACAGACATCATTTACCACCTAAACTTTGGGAACAATTCAATAAAGGGTTTTATCCATTACCAAGAACAGATAATAAATAATAACATTTATAACACTATTCGAGGCCGAAACATCAACGATATGTTTCGGCCTCGAATACTATATAACTTTATGAAATAATCGTAAATTCACGCTTGTATTTATAAAAGCAAAATTTATAAGGAAAACGATAGAAAATATAATTAAATATGCAATTTCGTGCAATAATAATAAAAAATAATTAAATACTAAAATTAACAAAATAGTCTTGTATTAGCATGAGTAAATGTGTCATTATGTATGTAAGGGCTTACAATGGTATTTTAGTGTTTTATAATTTTATTATTTACGCTAATTTAACTGATATAAAAGTGTTTGTTACATAAAGTCCAAGCATTTTTAGAAAATAGTTTCAGTTAATCGATAAATACGTTATGCTATGAATGAGTATTACTTAAGAGTCATTTTACTCTTAAATTTTTACAAAGGGGAGATATCATGTCAAGATCAGAAGAAATCATTGAAGTAACAAATCATTATGGAGCACAAAACTATGTACCGCTTCCAATCGTTATATCGGAAGCTGAAGGTGTTTGGGTTAAAGACCCAGAAGGTAACAAATATATGGATATGTTGTCAGCATATTCAGCTGTAAACCAAGGTCATAGACATCCAAAGATTATTCAATCATTGAAAGATCAAGCAGATAAAGTTACTTTAGTTTCACGTGCATTTCATAGTGAAAATCTAGGTGAATGGTATGAAAAAATTTGTAAGCTTTCAGGAAAAGCTAAAGCTTTACCAATGAATACGGGTGCTGAAGCAGTTGAAACAGCTTTAAAAGCAGCTCGTCGTTGGGCTTACGATGTTAAAAAAATAGACCCAGATAAAGCAGAGATTATTGCTTTCAATGGTAACTTCCACGGTCGTACAATGGCACCTGTATCTTTATCATCAGAACCAGAATATCAACGTGGTTATGGTCCATTATTAGATGGATTCCGTAAGGTAGATTTTGGTGATATTGAAGCTGTTAAAAATGCTATTACAGAAAATACAGCAGCAATTTTAATTGAACCAATACAAGGTGAAGCAGGTATTAATGTTCCACCTGAGGGTTATTTAAAAGAAATAAGAGCTCTATGTGATGAACATAACGTATTGTTTATTGCTGATGAAATTCAAGCTGGCTTAGGACGTTCAGGTAAATTATTTGCTACGGACTGGGATGACGTTAAACCAGATGTATACATTTTAGGTAAAGCATTAGGTGGGGGCGTATTACCAATATCTGTAGTATTAGCTGACGAAGAAGTACTTGGTGTGTTCTCACCAGGGTCTCACGGTTCTACTTTTGGTGGTAATCCACTAGCTTGTGCGGTTTCAAACGCAGCATTAGATGTAATCATTGACGAAGATTTACCAGGGCGTTCATTAGAATTAGGTAACTATTTCAAAGAAGAATTAGAAAAAATAAATCATCCATCAATTAAAGAAGTACGAGGACGTGGTTTGTTTATTGGTGTTGAATTAAATGAGGAAGCGAGACCTTATTGTGAATCATTAAAAGAAAAAGGTTTATTATGTAAAGAAACGCATGATACGGTCATTAGATTTGCACCGCCACTCATTATTTCTAAAGAAGAATTAGACTTTGCATTAGATAAAATTAGAAGCGTTTTTGAGTAAATTCACAGTTCTGTAACATATGTTTTGAAAACCCTTTAAAAAGGAAAATCTTATGTTACAATTATCATGAAAGCGAAATCATTAGTAACGAAAAAGAGGCGAAATGAATCATGACTGAGAATAATAATTTAGTTACTTCGACGCAACAAATTATTAAAGAAGCATTGCACAAACTGGGATTTGATGATGGGATGTATGATTTAGTAAAGGAACCTTTAAGATTCCTTCAAGTTAGAATTCCTGTGCGCATGGACGATGGTACTGTTCAAACTTTTACTGGTTATCGTGCGCAGCACAATGATGCTGTTGGACCTACAAAAGGTGGCGTACGCTTCCATCCAGATGTGGACGAAGAAGAAGTTAAAGCATTATCAATGTGGATGACATTGAAATGTGGCATTGTTGATTTACCATATGGTGGTGGTAAAGGTGGTATTATTTGTGATCCACGTCAAATGAGTATTCACGAAGTCGAACGTTTATCTCGTGGATATGTGCGTTCAATTTCTCAATTCGTTGGACCAACGAAAGATATTCCAGCACCAGACGTATTTACAAACTCTCAAATTATGGCATGGATGATGGATGAATATAGTTCATTAGACAAATTCAATTCACCAGGATTTATCACTGGTAAACCAATCGTGTTAGGTGGTTCGCAAGGACGTGACCGTGCGACTGCGTTAGGTGTTGTTATTGCTATTGAACAAGCAGCACAAAGAAAAGGTTTAGAACTTAAAGGTTCTCGTATTGTTATACAAGGATTTGGAAACGCGGGCAGTTTCTTAGCGAAATTCTTGTATGATATGGGAGCAACAATTGTTGGTATCTCTGATGCTTACGGCGCTTTACATGATCCAGAAGGATTAGATATTGATTATCTTTTAGATAGAAGAGATAGCTTTGGAACTGTGACTAATCTATTTGATGAAACAATTTCTAATAAAGAATTATTTGAAATTGACTGTGACATTCTTGTGCCAGCAGCAATTGCAAATCAAATTACTGAAGAAAATGCACATGACATTAAAGCTGATATTGTGGTTGAAGCGGCAAATGGACCAACGACACCAGCAGGTACTCGTATCTTAACTGAACGTGGTAAGTTGCTAGTTCCAGATGTATTAGCTAGTGCTGGTGGTGTAACTGTTTCATATTTCGAATGGGTACAAAATAACCAAGGTTATTATTGGACTGAAGAAGAAGTAAACACGAAATTGCGTGAAAAACTTACAACAGCATTTGATACCATTTACGAATTAGCTCAAAACAGAAAGATTGATATGCGTTTAGCAGCTTATATTGTTGGTATCAAGCGTACTGCAGAAGCAGCACGTTACCGTGGATGGGCATAAATAAATATTTGAATAATAATAGTAAGTTTAAAGTCCGAGACATCATTAGATGCCTCGGACTTTTTGGATTATATAAATAAAATATTAAAGGTAAGTTATCAGTTATTGTTCATTGATGACTTGTTTATATAAATCGGGATAATTTGTAAATAATCCATCGATGCCATAGTCATTAAGTCTTTCCATGTCTGCTACTTCGTTTACAGTGAAAGGATGAACTAGAAATCCAGTATCTTTAAGATTAGCAACATTTTGCTTAGTTAAATCTGTATATTCAGGACCGATACCGATGGCATATTGTTTAATATAATTCAAATCTTGTTGTGACATATTTGGTAGTTCACCTTTGTCTAATAATCTTATAAGTGGCACATTTGAATTTAAATCTTTCATTTTAAGTAAGCTTTCTTGTGAAAATGATTGAACCATCACATGACCTTTTTTGAGAGATTGTTCATTTAATAATTGATGTTTATTAAGTGTATCTAATAATTTTTCTTCCATACCAGGGTATACATCAGGAGATTTTGTTTCTATATAATAATTGGCATCAGTGCCATAACGTTCTAATATTTCGTCTAATGTTGGTACTTTTGCACCTTTATAATTTGAATTAGCATATTGTGGATTTTGTTCATTAAACTTACTTCCAGCATCAAGTTGTTTTAATTCTTTAAGTGTATACTGATCAACTCGACCGGTTCCATTGGTAGTTCTATCAACTGTTTCATCATGCATGGCTACTAGGTGACCGTCTTTAGTCATTTGCAGATCAATTTCAATATATGATGCGCCTATAGCGTTATGACTTTTGTCGTATGAGTAAAATGTATGTTCTGGAGCATAGCCACTAGCACCTCTATGTGCAATTGTTGTGAATTTCTCGCCAGTTAGATTATGTATCCAATTTTGTTGATCTGATTTATTATTCTCATTAACTGTTTGAACTGAAGTATTTTCATTTTGGTTGTTGACACCAAGGTCGTTACTAGATGCTTCAGTAATTGTTGAGCTCCCTATACCAGATAAAGCCAATATTGCTATACTTGAAATCAAAAATTTATTCGAATGTTTCACAAGCTGTCACTCCTTAATATGAACTTTCTTTTTACATTACATAAAAAAACTTAAATTGAAAATAGTATTTACAATATTCTAATTTAAACTATAAAAAATTAATTTTAACATTACATACAATCAATGAATGCTATTACAATATTTTAACCATATAGAAATATTGCGCTTGGGTTATCATATAAAAAAAGCACAGACACACCTATTAAATAGGGTATCCGTGCAAAAATTTTAATTTAAGTTTTGTTTTATAATTTCTAATTGTTTTTTTACAGCTTCTTGTCCAGTAGAACCGTGACTTATTCTACGGCTGATACAATTTTCAGGTTTTAAATAATTGTATATATCCGATTCGATACTTTCGTGGGCGCTTTGATACTGTGCTAAAGGTACATCTAATAAGTATACGTTATGCTGAATTGCCCAAAGTACGATTTTACCAACAATTTCATGAGCGTTTCTAAAAGGGACCCCTTTGTTGACTAAGTAGTCAGCAAGTTCTGTTGCATTGGAAAAATCATTGTATACAGTTTCCTGTAAATGATTTACATTTACAGTCATCGTATCAATCATTCCTTCAAAGATACGTAAGGAACCTTTTAGTGTATGCACTGCATCAAATAGACCTTCTTTATCTTCTTGCATATCTTTATTATATGCTAAAGGTAACCCTTTAAGCGTCATTAACATACTCATTAAATTACCTGTTGTACGTCCAACTTTACCTCTGATTAATTCAGCCATATCAGGATTTTTTTTCTGTGGCATAATTGAAGAACCAGTTGAAAATGCATCTGATAATGTAATAAAGTTTGCTTCCGCAGATGACCAGAAAATAATTTCTTCTGCAAAACGTGACAGGTGAACCATTGTTAATGAAATATTATGCAGTGTTTCAACAATATAATCTCTATCACTAACGGCATCCATACTATTCTCATAAACAGCTGAAAAGTCTAATAATGACTGTGTTTCGTGACGATCTATTGGATAAGTAGTACCACTTAACGCAGCAGCACCTAGTGGAGAGATATCAATACGTTTCAAACTGTCTTGAAAACGTGATTTATCTCTTTCTAGCATCCAATAATACGTCAAGATGTGGTGGGCAAATGAAATAGGTTGAGCTCTTTGGAGATGAGTATAACCAGGCATGATTGTATCTACATGAGACTCGGCAATTTTTACAATTGTTTGTTGAAACGAAATAATTAAATCGATTAATTGAGATACTTCTGCTTTTGTATATAAGTGCATATCAGTTGCAACTTGGTCGTTTCTACTACGACCGGTATGCAATCTACCACCAGCATCACCAATACGTTTTATTAATTCATGTTCGATATTTAAATGGATGTCTTCCAATGAGACATCCAGTGCTAAGTTATCTTGTTCATAATCAGCTAAAATGGCATTTAAACCTTCAATAATCTGATCGCAGTCTGAATCAGAAATAATATCTTGTTTGGCCAACATAGTTGCATGAGCAATACTACCTTGAACATCATATTTGATTAATGTTTTATCAAAGTGTATAGAAGCATTGAATTCATCAACCCATGCTTCTGGTTGCTCACTAAATCTACCACCCCAAGCTTTACTGCTCATCTTTGTATCCACCATGTAACATAGAGTTTACTTTAGTTGGTAAGCCAAAGATATCAATAAAGCCAACTGCTGATTCTTGATTAAATGCATCTTCTTTTGTATAAGTAGCTAATTTTTCATTATAAAGTGTATGTGGTGACTTTCTTCCATTAACAATAGCGTTACCTTTATATAATTTAAGACGTACATCGCCAGTTACATAATCTTGCGTACTATCTACAAATACTTTGAGGCTATCTGTTAAAGGTGAGAACCATAAACCGTTATAAATTTGTTCTGAAAATTGTTTTTCAATCACTGGTTTAAAGTGTGCAACATCTTTAGTGAGCGTAATTGTTTCAAGTGCTTTATGAGCATTGACAATTACTTCTGCTGCTGGTGTTTCATAAACTTCTCTAGACTTAATACCAACAAGTCTGTTTTCAACATGGTCGATTCTGCCAATACCATGTTTACCAGCAAGTTTATTGAGCTCTAAAATAAGTTCGCTAAGTTTATAAGGTGTGCCATCTAAAGCTGTTGGTATACCTTTCTCAAAAGAAAGTACAATTTCATCAGCTACATCTGGTGCGTCTTCTAGTTCGTTTGTTAAGTCAAATGCATCCTTTGGAGGTGCAGCATAAGGGTCTTCAAGTATGCCACATTCATTACTTCTTCCCCATAAATTTTGGTCGATAGAATAAGGAGAATCATGTTGGATTGGAACTGGGATATTATGTTTGATTGCATAGTCAATCTCTTCTTCACGGCTCCATGCCCATTCTCTTACTGGTGCAAAAACTTTTAATTCAGGATCTAAAGCTTTAATTGCTACTTCAAAACGTACTTGGTCATTACCTTTACCAGTACAACCGTGTGCAATACCAACTGCGTTTGTTTTGCTAGCAATTTCAACTAATTTTTTTGAAATTAATGGTCTTGATAATGCAGAAACTAACGGATATGTACCTTCATACATTAAGTTACCTTTAATTGCATAGGATACGAAATCTTCACTAAATTCTTCTGTAGCATCAATGATATGACATTCGATTGCACCCATATCCAACGCTTTTTGATGCACTAAGTCTAAATCTTTACCTTCGCCGACATCTAAACAACAAGCTACGATGTCATAACCTTTATCTAATAACCATTTTACTGCCACACTTGTATCTAAACCACCTGAATATGCTAATACTATTTTCTCTTTCATAAGTTCCACCTCAATTGAATTTTTATAATTTATTAATAAGAATTTGATATTGATTAGTATAGCAGAAAGTAAATGAAAATAAAACCACTTTTATACATAAATATACAAAGATATATAGGGTTCATTATGTTTTTCGTTTCTTTTTACCTATTTTAAGGGTTTTTGTAGGTTTGTAGGATGTTTGTCTTTGTATAAAATAATGAATAATCAATTGAGGGTGTTGAGTGATTTAACGCTTTAATAAGTAAAATATCAATATAATATAGGCTAGTTGTTTGAATACTCAAAATAAACTTAGTAAAATAATGATGAAATTAAAAACACTGGAGGCAATTCAAAATGACTCATATTCAATTAGATTATGGTAAAACTTTAGAATTTTTCGGCGAACATGAATTACAGCAACAAAAAGATATAGTTAAGTCAATTCACAAAACAATTCATGAAGGAACTGGCGCTGGTAGTGACTTCCTTGGGTGGATTGATCTTCCTGTAGACTATGATAAAGAAGAATTCTCGCGTATTTTAGAAGCTTCAAAACGTGTCAAAAAACATTCAGAGGTGTTTGTAGTAATTGGTATCGGTGGTTCGTATTTAGGTGCACGCGCGGCTATCGAAATGTTAACATCATCATTTAGAAATAGTAATGAATACCCAGAAATCGTCTTTGTAGGTAATCATTTATCTTCTTCATATACACAAGAGTTAATCGACTATTTAGATGGTAAGGATTTCTCAGTGAATGTTATTTCTAAATCAGGTACTACGACTGAACCAGCAGTTTCATTTAGATTGTTTAAACAATTATTAGAAAATAAATATGGTAAAGAAGAAGCGAAAAATCGTATCTTTGCTACTACAGATGAAGAAAAAGGTGCATTAAAGCAACTTGCAACTAATGAAGGTTATGAAACATTTGTCGTGCCAGATGATATAGGTGGCCGTTATTCAGTATTAACTGCAGTTGGTTTATTGCCAATCGCTGTTGCGGGTATTGATATTAAAACAATGATGGAAGGTGCTGCAAAAGCACGTGAAGAATTGTCTTCAGAAGATTTAGAAGAAAATATTGCGTATCAATATGCAACAATTCGTAACGTTTTATATGCAAAAGGTTATGACACTGAAATGTTGATTAACTATGAGCCATCAATGCAATATTTTAATGAGTGGTGGAAACAATTATTTGGCGAATCTGAAGGAAAGGACTATAAAGGTATTTATCCTTCTAGCGCTAACTATACAACAGATTTACATTCACTTGGACAATATGTTCAAGAAGGTCGTCGTTTCTTATTCGAAACCGTTGTGAAAGTTAATAATCCTAAACATGATATTACCATCGAAGAAGATAGTGATAATTTAGATGGTTTAAATTATTTAGCTGGTAAATCTATAGACGAAGTAAATACGAAAGCATTTGAAGGTACATTATTAGCGCATACTGATGGTGGCGTACCTAATATTGTTGTCAATATTCCTCGTTTAGATGAAGAGACATTTGGCTATATCGTTTACTTCTTTGAATTAGCATGTGCTATGAGTGGTTATCAATTAGGTGTTAATCCATTTAACCAACCTGGAGTTGAAGCATACAAACAAAATATGTTTGCTTTATTAGGTAAACCAGGTTTTGAAGATAAAAAAGAAGAATTAGAAAACCGTTTATAATTTTTCAACATAATGTTATATAGTATATAACATTATGTTGATGTTAAATTTGTATTTTGAGGAGGCTGGGACAATTAATTGTCTCAGCCTTTATCATTATATTGAGATAGGGGCACTTATGTATGAGATACAACTCAGGTGAAGTTTTTATTTTTTCGGCTTTAGTCATCTTTGGCAAAGAGAGTGTGTGAAAGTTTTAATAATTTAAAAACTTTCACACACTCTCTTTTTCTAATATGTATACACAGGCGTATTTAACAAGCTGATTTGACTCAAAGTCAACATTACAGTGGTTATGATTTTGCTCACGCTCTTTAAAATTAGTGCTATATTGAAACCGTAGATAGTCATTCAATCTGGGTTTCGAAAGCAGGTCATTCTTAAGACTGATTTATATTATATAGAACGCTTTATAGTTTTAAAAAAGCAACTTTACACTTATAATTATAAAGAATAGTGATGACGAGGATGGGTTTGATGACAGAGGAACAAGTACAGTATTGGTTTGATATATTTGGGAGTTTAGGATACATCGCAGGATTTCTATTACCATTTATTGAGGCTTTTATTCCTATTTTACCAATCATTGTGTTTGTAATTGTAAACGTTAATGCATTTGGTTGGTTCGTTGGTACTTTATTAGCTTGGTTAGGCACTGTAGCTGGAAGTTATATTGTATTTTTATTTTTTAGAAGATTAACACATACAAAATATATGCAAAAAATTCAGCAACGGACATCAGTTCAACGTTTAATACATTTTATTGATAGAAAGGGTGTCATACCTATTTTTATCTTAATGTGCTTTCCATTTACACCAAGTGCTTTAGTTAATATTGTAGCAAGTTTATCCCATATTAAAGCGCATGCCTATCTAATTGTATTAATTGCATCTAAGTTTATAATGATTGGTCTTGTAGGTTGGTTAGGTAATGATATTACAACACTTTTTACTAATCCGATAAGGCTGATAACAATAGTGGTAGTAATTGCTGTGGTATGGCTCGTTGGTAGAAAACTAGAGAAACATTTTATGCATTCGTCAGAGGAGTGACAACTTGCGAAAATTATTAAAACATTTGATTTCCATAATATTTGCGCTTATTATTGTACTATTGATTCAGGCATTTGTACTTACAGGATCAGTTATAAAAGATGATAAAATGGCTCCAAATCTAAAGCAAGATGATCGCGTTATTGTTAATAAGATAAAAACGACATTTAATTTTTTAGATAATAATGATATTATTATGTATCGTAACGGAAAAGAAATCCAGTTTAGTAGAATCATCGGAAAACCTGGACAATCTATTTCATTTAAAGACGGGTCATTGTACAGAGATGATAGAGAAGTAAATGAACCTTATACAAACAATAACATCAATAACTTGTCACTTAGAAACATCAAAGATTCTGAAAGTGATATTATTCCGCCGAATGCTTACTTTGTACTTAATGATAATCGTGATAATAAAAACGATTCAAGAACATTAGGTTTCGTGCATCAGAAAGATATCATTGGCAATACAAGTTTAAGATATTATCCGTTTGAAAAATTTACAGTGACTTTTAATTAAATAAACGAGGTGAAGGAATTGAGAAAAGAAATCGTAGAATGGATTGTGTCCATCGTTGTTGCAGTGGCCTTAGTATTGCTAATTGTTAACTTCGTGGGAAAATCATATACAGTTAAAGGCGACTCTATGGATCCTACATTAAAAGATGGGGAACGCGTTATTGTCAATTTGATTGGCCAAAGATTTGGAGATGTTGAAAAAGGTAATGTGATTGTCTTCCATGCAACTAAGGATAATGATTATGTCAAACGTGTTATTGGTACAGCAGGTGATAACATCGAATATAAAGAAGATCAGTTATTTGTTAATGGTAAAAAAGTAGACGAACCGTACTTAGATTATAATGAAAAACATAAAGATTATAATTATATAACTGGTAGTTTTACAACAAAAGAGATGAACGAACAATCTGAAGGTGTAGAAAAAGTAAAAGATAAAAATAAAATCCCAGAAGGTAAATTACTTGTTCTCGGGGATAACCGTGAAGTAAGTAAAGATAGTCGTTCGTTTGGTTTAATTGACGAAGACCAAGTTGTTGGTAAAGTATCATTCAGTTTTTGGCCGTTAAGCGAAATGAAATTTGGATTTAATCCAGATACAAAATATGAATAGTAAAATATTGAGCGTAGGGCAGTGAAATTTTGTTAATCAAATAAGGTTTTATTGCCCTAACTTATTAATAAAGTAAACGTTCGAAAATTAGAACAGTGTATATTGACTAACAATAATATGTACAATATCAGTTGCTATTGTAAAGCGTATAGAAAAAGGATCGAGATAACTATTTGTGTCTCGATCCTATTTTTATTATAAACTACTAACAAATAATCAAATTTACAGTAAAGCCATATTCTAATTTATTCGACATTCAAGGTATAAGAATAGTTATACACAACCATATATATGTTAAAATGTGAGTCAAAGGAGTTGGCGTAAATCATGGAATTAAATGCTTATATTGGCAGAGCAGGCACAGGGAAATCGAAAACAATAATTGAAGAAATTAAAACAAAAATGCGAGAAGATCCATTAGGCGATCCTGTTGTTTTAATTGCGCCTACACAAAACACTTTCCAGCTTGAACAATCATTCGTAAGTGATAAATCATTAAATGGTAGTATGAGAACCGAAGTTTTACACTTTGAACGATTAAGTTATCGTGTGTTTCAAGAAGTCGGTGGTTTGATAGAACAACAATTATCTAAAGCAGGCACTGAAATGATGATTTATGACATCATACAACAACATCAATCAGAATTGAAACTATATCGCTCTCAAGTTAAATATTATGGATTTAGTGAAAAACTTTATGAACAAATACAAGATTTTAAAAAATATGCAGTAACTCCACAACAATTAAGTGATTATATTTCAGAAAATGACTTGCAAACAAGAACAAAGCATAAATTACAAGATATTGCACTGGTTTATAAACATTTAGAAGATAGAATTGACGGGACATATGTATCCACAGAAGATAGTTTACAAAGATTCATTACGATGATGGATCAATCTGAATGGTTAAAGCGAGCGGAAATTTATATTGATGGCTTCCATAACTTCTCGACACTAGAGTATCAAATCATTCGTAGTTTAGTTAAATGTGCTAAAAAAGTTACAGTGGTATTAACAACTGACGGCGATAAAGATATGTTTAGTTTATTTAGAAAACCTTCGGAATCACTGTCACACATAGAAGAAATTGCAAACGATCTCAATGTACAATTACATACGAAACGTTTTGATGAAGTATATCGCTTTGCTAATTCTGATCTAGCCAATTTAGAACGTAATTTTAATGCATTACAATTTGAGCCCACAGTTGCAAATGGCGATATAGCAATTTTAGAAGCAAGTGGGATGAGAGAAGAAATAAATGAAGTTGCTCGTCGTATTTTAAGAGAAACACGTGAGAAAGGCTATAGATATCAAGATATAGCAATTTTATATAGAGATGAAGCCTATGCCTATCTCATGGAATCAATTTTGC
This sequence comes from Staphylococcus pseudoxylosus, assembly GCF_044794325.1. NCBI lineage: Bacteria > Bacillati > Bacillota > Bacilli > Caryophanales > Staphylococcaceae > Staphylococcus > Staphylococcus pseudoxylosus. Next base: position 2,098,386 of record NZ_CP085024.1, on the reverse strand, counting down.
CACAATTTGGCATACCATATAATATCGATGTGAAGCCGTCAATGACACATCATCCTATAATGGAAATGATAAGATCACTTATTGAAGTAATACAAACTAATTGGAATTTTGATCCACTGATGCGACTTTTTAAAACAGATATACTATCGAAGAAATTTAAAGATAGTAATTATTTGATAGATATATTAGAGAATTTCGTTCTAGAACGTGGTATTTACGGTAAACGCTGGTTGGATGAAAAATATTTTGATATTGAGCAATTTAGAAAAATGGGGCTAAAACGTCAACAATTATCAGATGAAGAACGTGAGACCTTTGAGCGTGTTATTCAAATGAAAACAGATGTTATCAATAAAGTGATGTTATTTGAAGAAAATATGAATCGTGCAACTACAGCTATTGAATTTGCCACTGCTTTCTACGAATCGATGGAAGCATTCGACTTACCGAGCCAATTAATGACTGAACGTGATACGTTAGATTTTAACGGTCAACATAGAGCGGCTGAGGAAATTGACCAGATATGGCATGGCTTTATTCAAACGTTGGATGACTTAGTTACAGTGTTTGGTGAGCAAACAATGTCTAAATCGCGTTTTCTAGAATTGTTTGATATTGGCTTAGAACAGTTAGAATTTGTAATGATTCCTCAAACGCTTGATCAGGTGAGTATTGGTACTATGGATTTAGCAAAAGTAGATAATAAACAACACGTATATTTAGTAGGAGCGAATGATGGTGTTATACCACAAACTGTTTCATCTTCAAGTTTAATTACGGATGACGAAAAGAAATATTTCCAAGAACAATCCTCTATAGAATTAAGTCCTACGGCAGATATACTGCAAATGGATGAAGCATTTGTATGTTATATTGCAATGACACGTAGTTGTAAACAAGTTACATTTTCATATTCACTTATGGGGTCTAGTGGTGATCAAAAAGAACCAAGTCCATTTTTAAGTCAAATTCAACAATTATTTACAAATTTAGAAGTTCAAAATATACATCATCAACATCAAGCTCAACCACTTACTTTAATGGAACACCCACATCAAACTAAAATTGCTTTATTTGAATCGTTAAAAGCGTGGTTAGATGATGAAATTGTTGCGGAAACTTGGTTAGATACGTATCAAGTGATGCGAGACGATGAAAGTTTAAATGATGGTTTAGATTATTTATTAACTGCCTTAACTTACGATAATGAAACGGTTCAATTAAGTGAATCATTATCTAAAGAATTGTATGGTTCTACAATTAATGCAAGTGTTTCTAGATTTGAAGGCTATCAAGCTTGTCCATTTAAACACTTTGCATCACATGGCTTACGTTTAAATGAACGTACAAAATACAAGTTGGAAAACTTTGATCTAGGAGATATCTTCCATCAAGTATTGAAATTTATCTCAGAAAAAGTGAACGGTGATTTTAAGAATCTAAACCAACAAAAAATTCATAAGCTCACAGTTGAAGCTTTAAGTGAAATATTACCTGAAGTCCAATTTAACTTACTAAATTCAACGGCTTATTACCGTTATTTATCACAACGTATTGGTGCCATTGTAGAAACGACTTTAACAGCATTAAAATATCAGGGTAACTATACTAAATTTACGCCACAACGGTTTGAAGCTGGTTTTAGAAGAAAACCAAGAGATAATAGTGAGTTATTAGCTGAATCGTTACATACAAAACAAGGTATTCCTATAAATATACGTGGACAAATCGATAGAATAGATACGTATAAAAAAGGGGAAGAGAGTTTTGTAAATATTATAGATTACAAGTCATCTAAATATAGCGGTACGTTGGATTTAACAAAAGTTTATTACGGTATGCAAATGCAAATGATGACATATATGGATATTGTACTTCAAAATAAATCACGTTTAGGATTAACAGAGCTAACTAAGCCTGGTGGGCTATTATACTTCCATGTACATGAACCGCGCATTAAACTTGCATGGAATCAATTGTCGGAAGAAAAAAGAGACTCTGAATTCATCCAATCCTTCAAGTTGAGCGGCTTACTAAATAGTGATGAATCAGTATTAGATGCTTTTGATACTAGACTGGAGCCAAGTTATAATTCTGATATTGTACCTTTAGGGTTAAAGAAAGATGGTGGTATTAAAAGTAATAGTAAGGTGGCAGATGAGGATACCATTTATAAATTAATTCATCATAATAAACAAAACTTTATTGAAACAGCATCAAATATCATGGATGGACATACAGAAGTGGCACCAATGAAATACAATCAGACATTACCGTGTGATTTTTGTAGCTATAAATCAGTCTGTCATGTAGACGGTATGATAGATAGTAAACGTTATCGTACAGTTGACGAATCTATTGATCCATTAGAAGCGGTACAAAATGTAGTTTTAGAAAGTGAGGATGATGGTGAATGAGTCAAATACCAGTGAAACCTGGGGATACGAGATGGACAGATAACCAATGGAAGAGTATTTATGCCAAAGGTCAGGATATACTTGTTGCTGCTGCCGCAGGTTCTGGAAAGACTGCCGTACTTGTAGAACGCATTATACAACGTATTATTAAAGATGAAATTGATGTAGATAAACTGCTTGTTGTTACTTTTACGAATGCAAGTGCAAGAGAAATGAAACACCGTGTAGACCAAAGGATTCAAGAAGCTTCGAATGAAGACCCAAATAACACACATTTAAAGAATCAGCGTGTGAAGATACATCAAGCACAAATATCTACGTTACATAGCTTTTGTTTGAAATTAATTCAACATCACTATGATGTGCTAGATATTGATCCTAACTTTAGAACAAGTAGTGAAGCTGAAAATATATTGCTACTTGAACAGACAATAGATGAAGTGTTAGAAAAACATTACGACCAACTTGATCCTAATTTCATTGATTTAACGGAACAACTATCTTCAGATCGGAATGACAATCAGCTACGAAACACCGTTAAAGAAATGTTTTATTTTAGTGTGGCGAATCCAAATCCATCGGCTTGGTTGGATCAGCTATCAGCGCCATACGATGATATTACGAAACAAGCTGATTTACTAAAACTATTAAATGATTTAGCTATGATTTTTATGAATTCTGCATTGGAAGCTTTGAATAAAAGTTATGATTTGTTCATGATGCTTGAAGAAGTAGATAAACAAGTTGAAGTGTTAGAAAAAGAACGTCGTTTTATTGCTCAAGCAATGGAAGGCGGCATATTAAACACACAAGTTATTGCAGAACACCAGTTTGAAGCACGTTTTCCAGCTAAGAATAAAAAAATAAAAGAAGCCAATGAAATGATGTTAGATGCATACGATGATGGTAAAAAACATTACGATCAATATAAAGCGTTGGTAACTAAGGTACAAGAAGATTATTTTTCACGTAATGCTGAAGATTTAAAAATGGATATGCAGCGCTTAGCGCCTAGAGTAGCATATTTAGCACAAGTAACAGGGGATGTAATTGATTTATTTAATCAGAAGAAACGCAGTAGAAACTTACTTGATTTTTCAGATTATGAACATTTTGCATTGCGCGTATTGATGAATGAAGATGGCACACCATCAGATATTGCTGATATGTATTGTAAACAGTTTGAAGAAATACTTGTCGATGAATACCAAGATACCAACCGTGTACAAGAGCAAATTATTGCATGTATTAAACGGGGAAGTGAGGCAGATGGGAATTTATTTATGGTAGGTGACGTAAAACAATCTATTTATAAATTTAGACAAGCTGATCCCAGTTTATTTATAGGGAAGTATAACCGTTTTACATTAGATGGTTCAGAGAATGGTATGCGTATTGATTTATCACAAAATTTCCGTTCTAGAAAAGAAGTTTTGACTACAACGAACTATTTATTTAAGCATATGATGGATGAAGCGGTTGGAGAAATTGACTATGATGATGCTGCCCAACTTTATTACGGTGCTCCTTTCGATAATGAGCCACATAATGTCCAGTTGAACATGTTAGTGGAAGATGCTTCTTCGGACTTGAATGGTTCAGAACAAGAAGCAGAATATATTGTCCAACAAGTGGAAAAGATAATGTCGGAACATGAGATTTATGATATGAAAACTGAGCAGTATCGTAAACCAAGTTATAAAGATATTGTCATTTTAGAGCGTTCCTATGGGCAAGCACGTAAGATACAACAAGCGTTTAAAGATCATAACATTCCATTTCATGTAAATAGTAAAGAGGGGTACTTTGAACAGACTGAAGTTCAACTCATATTATCTTTCTTAAGAACGGTAGATAATCCATTACAAGATATTTATTTAGTTGGGCTTATGCGTTCTGTAATTTATCAGTTTACTGAGGATGAGTTATCAAATATCAGGGTGTTTAGTCCAAATGATGATTATTTTTATCAATCGATACAGCATTATATAGCCAATGACGCTGCTAATAAAAAATTAGTCACTAAACTCGAATATTTCTTGAAAGATATAGAAATGTATCAACGCTATAGCCAAAGTCACCCTGTCTATCAATTAATTGATAAGTTTTATAATGACCATTATGTCATTCAATATTTTAGTGGCATCATTGGTGGTAAAGGTAGACGCGCAAATTTATATGGACTGTTCAATAAAGCGGTAGAATTTGAAAATTCTAGTTTCCGTGGCTTATATCAATTTATTCGTTTTATAGATGAATTGATAGAACGAGGTAAGGACTTTGGTGAAGAAAATATTGTTGGCCCGAATGATGACGTTGTGCGAATGATGACAATTCATAGTAGTAAAGGGTTAGAATTTCCATTCGTGATTTACTCTGGGTTATCAAGACGATTTAGAAGAGATGATTTGCACAGACCAGTTATTTTAAATCAAAGCTATGGTTTGGGTATGACATATTATGATATTGATAGTCGCTTGTCTTATCCATCATTATCATCTGTTACGTATAAAGCGATAGCCGAAAAAGAAATGATTTCAGAAGAAATGAGGTTAATTTACGTTGCATTGACACGCGCTAAAGAACAATTATTTTTAATAGGCCGTGTAAAAGACGAAAAAGAACTAACTCAATTTGAACAGGTTTCAGTGTCGCAGACGCACTTACCTGTGAGCTATCGTTTAACCGCACAACGCCCGATTGATATGATTTATCCAATATTAGCTAAATATCAATCTACGTCACTGCCAAAAGAATTACGTTTTGAAACAACAATCAATGACATCGATGACTCAATGATGCCTTTTGTACAGTTAAAAACAGATTTTTATAAAGATATTGCGTCAGAAATCGTTATAGCTGAAAGTGAACAACGTACGCTAGTAGATATACAGTCGGCTCAGACTGGTAATGATGAGCTTAAGTCGCGGATTCATCAACAATTAAGTTTCAAATACCCACATCAAGTAGCTATTGAAAAGCCATCAAAACAATCCGTATCAGAACTGAAACGACAACTTGAAACAGAACAAGCTGATACTAACTACGATAGAGTTAGACAATATCGAATTGGCTCAGCTTCATATGAAAGACCGAAATTTTTAAGCCATACTACGAAACGAAAAGCAAATGAAATTGGTACGCTTATGCATACGGTAATGCAACATTTACCGTTTAAAAAGGAAGGGCTGTCTCATAGTGATGTGGATGTACTTATCAATCAGTTAATAGACAAGCATATTATTGATGAAGATGCTAAAAAGGATATCCGATATGAAGATATTTATCAGTTTATTGAAAGTGAATTATATTCAACGATTGCTATGAGTGAACGTATATATCGTGAGTTACCATTTGTTGTCAATCAAGCTAAAGTAGACCGTATTGAAAATATGGAAGAAGATGCTTCTATTATTCAAGGGATGATTGATCTTATATTTGAGAAGGATGGCCAATATTACTTCGTCGATTATAAGACAGATGCCTTTAATAGACGTCGCAATATGTCAGATGAAGCAATAGGGGCGCAGTTAAGAGAACGTTATAAGGTACAAATGGAATATTATCGAAACACTTTAGAAACTATATTGAATACAAATGTTAAAGGTTATTTATATTTCTTTAAATTTGGACAACTTTCTATCGATGAATAAAACAAATAATAAGGAGTGCATGTTGTGTCATCACAGCAAAGATTATATGAAATTGATGCATTACGAGGATTGAGTTTGCTCGGTATTATTTTAATGAATATATTAGTTTTTAGTTTTCCATATGAGGAAAGCTTATTGTCTGATGTGGTGCAGGGAACTGACGCTATTTTATTACACATCATTACCTTGCTTGTTATAGGTTCATTTTATCCTATTTTTACGTTCTTATTTGGTTATGGTTTAAGTATTATGTATGACAATAGCCAGATGAAACGCATTAACTATTATCCAATCATATTGAGAAGGTTAATTTTTCTTATGTTGATGGGTGTGTTACATGGATTTTTTGTGTTTTCAGGAGATATCTTATTTGGGTATGCATTTACAGGTATAATAGCGGTGTTATTTATTAAATCTAAAGCAAAGCGTTTAATAAAGTCGGCAATCATTTTATTTATCTTGAAAATCATATTGTTAGTTATACCGTTTGCAGTGTTTTCTTTTGTAAATGACCCTTATGCTCGGCATAATTTTAGTGGTGTAAGTTTGACTAAATTGATAGAAATCAAACAACAAGGAGGGTATATAGATTTTCTGAAAATAAATGCGTTTGAAAATTTATATAATATATTAGATGTTGTCACGGGGTCGGCTTATTTAGAATTTTTACCATATATTTTTTTAGGAATGGCTGCACAAAAATTAAAATTAGTTAAGCACATCCAACTGCAAAGACAAAGTGCAATTAAATGGGGGATATTATGCCTTATTATAGGTTATATTATCAAAATACCTTTTGCACTTGATTTTTCAAATAGTGCATACCAGTATATCAACATTGTTGGTGGTCCAATTGTTGCTGCAGGCTATATATTAATTTTTATTGCTATGTATCAAAGGACACGTGCTAGACAATTACTTAAGGTATTTACTTATCCAGGTAAATTAAGCTTGACCGTATACTTAACTCAAAGCATTGTGATGTCGATTATATTTTTAGGTATAGGCTTCGGTTTATATAACCAACTGTCATTATATCAATCCTATATCATTGCATTATTTGTTTATGTTTTACAACTCATAGGCTGTTACTATTATTTAAAACATTTTAAAATGGGACCATTTGAATGGCTGTGGCGTAAGATCACATATCTTAAATGAATTTAGATAATGCGAATGAATTGTAAAAATTATTAAATGAGTATAGAACATCATTAATGTGAAATATGTTAGTGGGAGTTATAGGTGAGAGGCGGCTCATGCATAGCTTTTATCTTTATGACAACTAGTTATCTTTGTAGAGATAGGATGGCAAATTTTTTAAATAAAGTAGATTGCCGTTCTACTCTCATTTTTAAACTTTAAAACTGTTTTTAATGTTTCAAAGGACAAATAATAAGTTGAAGTTGTAATCAAATCAGACATACAACATGAAAAAATGCGTTTTCATTAAGTTCAGGAGAATTTTTGTAAGCGCTAGTTATTTATTTGTTATTTATGGGTAAATATAGTTATAATATGTAATAAGATATAGATGAGGAGCTGATATTGAATGAAATTCCTATCATTCAGACATGAAGGACAGACATCTTATGGTGTGAAAGTTAAACGTGAAGAGGCTGCATGGGACTTAAAAAAAGTTTTTGCAGATTTTGCTGAAGGCGAATTCCACCCGAAAACATTATTAAACGGACTCCAACAAAACCAAGTTGTCGATTTTCAAGAACAAGTTCGTAAAGCTGTTGTTGCAGCAGAAGATAGTGGCAAAGGCGACGACTATAAAGTACAATTTAGCGAAATAGAGTTTTTACCGCCAGTCACGCCAACAAATAATGTGATTGCCTTTGGACGTAATTATCAGGATCATGCTAGTGAGCTAAATCATGAAGTTCAGCGATTATATGTGTTTACAAAAGCTGCTTCGTCATTAACTGGTGATAATAGCACGATACCTAACCATAAAGATATTACTGAACAATTAGATTACGAAGGTGAACTTGGTATTGTAATCGGTAAATCAGGTGAAAAAATTCCTAAAGGTTTAGCGCTAGATTACGTATATGGTTATACTATTATCAATGATATTACAGACCGTAAAGCTCAAAATGAACAAGACCAAGCATTCTTATCTAAAAGTTTAACTGGTGGTTGCCCAATAGGTCCTTATATTGTGACAAAAGATGAATTACCTACACCAGAAGATGTGAACATTGTTACGAAAGTAAATAATGAAATCCGTCAAGATGGTAATACAGGTCAAATGATTCTTAAAATAGATGAATTGATAGAAGAAATTTCTAAATTTGTGGCACTACATCCAGGTGATATTATTGCTACTGGCACACCAGCAGGCGTGGGCGCAGGTATGAATCCACCTAAATTTTTACAACCAGGTGATGAGATTAAAGTTACTATCGATAACATTGGTACATTAACTAATTTTATTGCTGATAAATAAAAATTATTAAGATAATATAGAGGGCGGGTATACGTATCAAATTTAAAATTTTGATTTGTATCCCGCTCTTTTTACTTTATCTTTAATAGAGTAATATAGAATTCTTTTTGAAAAATGAAGTGATTTTAAGTATGATAGGGTAAGTAATCTTTTAATTTTATAATTAAAAGACTACAATATACTTCTGTTTTATATACTTTTGAAGTGAAAAATGTGTGGGGGTTATATTATATGTTACATATGCATATAGCAAGTTGGGTATTATTAATTATTTTATTCTTTGCAGCTTACTTTAACTTTTCTGAAAAACAAGGTGCTTCACCTTATTTCAAACCAATTCATATGGTTTTAAGATTATTTATGTTACTTGTGTTAATTTCAGGTTTTTGGGTTTGGATTCAATCATTCTCATCTGATAACGCAGGTGGACATATGTTACTAACATTGAAAATGATTTGCGGCGTAGCAGTTGTTGCATTGATGGAAGTGACAATTACTAAACGTAAAAAAGGTCAACCAAGTCATAGTTTATTATGGACTACTATTGTAGTTATCATCTTGACTATCATTATTGGTGTTATTTTACCGATGGGGCCAATTACCCAAATGTTTGGTTTGTAAGTTATATAAAAGAGGCTACGACTTCATTGTCATAGCCTCTTTTGTTGTTTTGTCGGTAGATAAATATATTTAAACTAAAAGGTATTATAGTGTGAGACAACAAACGTTAACATAGTGTATTAAGATTGCGCTGAATTTTTTTCATTTAATCTATAGAAATGTATCAATATGTGGCTCTAACAGATGCCATAGTTCATTACTTAACTCATCAATAGAACAGTGTCTAGAGTAGGATATCCACCATATAATAACACCTACTATTGCCGAACCTAAAAATTGTAACGCTATTTCATTATCTTTTTGCTTTATGTTTTTCATAAATTTTTCAGAAAGTGTTTGTCTTAATATATTTAAATCAGATTTTTGTATTAATTGTTTTAAGATAAAATATTGTTTATCTATAGCTATGAGTATTTCACGCATATTTGCCTTACCATCTTGTTGAAGATTCATCGTACTTTCGCATTTTTCAATTGCTTCAGCTAAGATAAAATCTAATGATTGATTAAGTATGTCGTATTTATCTAAAAAGTTTAAGTAAATCGTTCCTCTATTGATATTGGAAACTTCGGCGATATCTTTCATAGATATTTTAGCAATGTCCTTTTTTTGCATTAGCATTATAAAATTTTCGATAATAAGTTGACGTGATTTTTCTTTTCTTTTATCCATAAAGATACCTCATTTATCAACGATTTTTGAAATCTGTACAATAAGCATCAATATACTTATTTTGTTTATTGAGTTTAACTTTTTATAATGATAAGTTCAAGTTAATGAACAAATGTTCATTAAAAAAGGAGGACGCATATGAATATGCTTATTTATGGCGCTGGAGTACAAGGGCAATATTTGGCACATGTATTAAATCAACCTGAAAATAACATAACATTATTAGCTAGAGGTCAAAATTATAAACGCTTAAATAACAGTGGTGTTGTATTGAATCATTATTTACAAAATAAAAGAACTACGGATCACTTTAATTATGTAAGTAATTTAGATAAGCATGATAACTACGATATTATCTTTGTAACAATGAAGTATTCAGATTTTTACTCAGTTGTACCTTCATTAGCTCAAAATATAAGTACCAATATTATTTTTATAGGTAATAACACCGATCCTCATAAGCTTCGTCAAACAGTACTTCGACAATCAATCACACATAAAAATATATCTTTTGGTTTTTTAATGACTGGAGGAAATAGAGGGGATAGTGCAACAACTGTTATTCGATTTAATGCAGGGGAATTAAAAGTAAGCCATCTTAATGGAGTAATACCATTCCATAATAAACTTGATGCAATTTTTAAAAATTCATCTATTAAATTAACTTACGAAACAAGGTTCGAAGATTGGTTAATGTCACATGCCGCAATGATAATACCTCTAAATGCAGGGATATCGTTGAAAAATAAATATAAAGATAATCAAAAACAACTTCTTAGTAATATGATTAAGTCATATAATGAATTACATTCACTAATTGAACATAGTAACTATAACATTGTCCCAAAATTACAGTCGACGCTTTTTAAGAATTTTAAATGGCTTGCTTATCCACTGTTAAAATTAATTATTAATATCAAAATAATGAATCAAATTCAAGGTTCAAATTCAGAAGTTAATGCTTTATACAAAGACATAAAATTGTTAAATAAACAAACAGCGTTAACAACAAATTATTTAGATGAAATGATTATAGAATTAAGATCATAAAGTTTAATTGTATTATAATCAATTTCTTTTGATATAAATAAGAAGATTATCCATAAGTATAGTTGTTAAAAGTGTAGTTAAGTTAATACGGAAATTTCTATAAAAAGAGATCCACTTTTTAGAATTATTCTGCTTTATAGCAAGCCTAAAAGTTAAATTACCAATAAAAAACGATGATTTCTAGTCAGTATGTGGCTAAAAATCATCGTTTTTTGTTTTTTATGTTAGTAAAATAAAGTTGAATTTTTTATTTACTTCGAGCTTTATAACCTATCATATTAATGATATCTTTAGGTCTGCTATATGGTGGTGCATAAGCAACTTCAAATTCTGTCAGTTCATCAATTGTTAATTTTTGCATCATTGCCATCGATAAGACATCGATACGTTTGTCTACACCTTTTTCTCCAACTGCAGCAGCACGAATAATACGTCTGTTAGATTTATCAAAATAAACACGTAAGTGTAATTTTTTATTTCCAGGGTAATATCCCGCATGTTCACCTTGATTAACTTCAACGATGCCATAATCAAAATGTTTTAATTCTTGTGGCGATAAGCCTACACTAGCAAAGGTAAAATCGAAGAATTTTACGATATTTGAACCTAAAAATCCTTTGAATTTCACTTTAGGATTACCAGCCAATTGTTCAGCAATGATACTTGCACCACGATGTGCTCCCCATGCTAGGGGCACGTGTGCACTTAAGTCAACGTGTCTATAATGTGATGTTATGATATCGCCAAGCGCATATATATTTGGTATATTAGTCTGAAATTGGTCATTCACAGGGATATAACCTTTGTCATCTAAAGTGATATTCGATGATTGGATAAAACCTGAGTTTGGTTTTACACCGACACCTTCAATAATTAAATCAAATGTTTCTACTTTACCAGAGGAGAAACATACTTTGTTACCATCTACTTTTGTTATTTCTTCATTAAAGCGATAAGCGATATGACGTTTATCCATTTCATCAATAATAGCTTGGTTCATATCTTGATCCATCAATTTGTTAATGTGAGTTGAGCGATGGATTAGCGTAGGCGTGATACCACGTTCATAAAGGTTGTCTAAAATTTCTAATCCTATATAACCTGTACCTACAACAAGTGCTTTTTTTACATTTTGTTGTTCAATAAAAGTCTCAATTGCATCTGTATCTTCCATATTTCTTAAAGTAAATGCTATAGGACTATTCAAGTTCAACGAATTTGCACTACATCCAGGACTTAATATTAAAGTATCGTAGTGTTCTTCAAACGAAGTATCATGCACGTGATCATAGACAGTAATTGTTTGTGAATCATCATTTATAGATGTCACTTCATGATACGTTTTTACTATTATATTTTTAGAATCATAAAAAGCTTCTGGTGTTGCTTCAAGTACTTTGTCGCGTGAATCAACGACATTGCCTAAATAGTAAGGTAACGCACAGTTAGCAAAACTCATGTCACGATCTTTTTCAAAAACAACAATTTCGCTTTCTTGATCCAATCTTCTTATTTGACTAGCTACAGTTGCGCCTCCAGCAACTGCACCAACGACTACAATTTTATTCATACTGAATGGCCTCCTCAAATTAAAATCGCAAATTAAATTTGAGATTTTATAGTTTCTTCATAAGGCATATTTAATTGGAAATAATCATTTAAATATCGTCCAATACCATCTTCATTATTAGAATATGTAACTTGGTTTGCAACGTGTTTAAGTTCGTCCAAGCCATTGTCCATGGCAATACCGTATTTAGCATATTTAATCATTTCTAAATCATTATCTTCATCACCGAACGCGATGATATGATTTCTGTCGATACCTAAATGAGTTTTTACGTAATCTATACCACGCGCCTTACTAATTCCTTGTTTAACAATTTCAATGACTGGAAATGGTGATCCCCATCTACGGTGTTCTATGTTTTCTGCGTAAAAGCGTGTTAACATTTGTTTGACTCTAGGAATCATGAATTCTTCTGCTTCAACTAAAATAGATGTAGGGGATTCAGTTAATGAAGTGAGTAAATCTCCAGTTTCTACTTTTGGATTGCCCATTGAAAATCCATCGAATAATCTTTGGTCATAGTTATTAATAAACACGTAGTCTTTGACTTCTGCAATGATATTAGATACACCATAATCATTTAAACTTTTTATTATATTTTTAGATAAATCTAAATCTAATACATCATGTTTTATTTCAAATTGATCATCTTTGGGATGATGTACGAATGCACCATTAAAGTTCACAACTGGCGTATCCATATTCAATTCATGGTAATAAATTTGGCTAGCTCTATATGGTCTACCAGTGGCAATCATTAATTTATGTCCTTGTTTTTGTAATTGAGTTAATACTTCTTTTGTATAAGATGTGATTTCTTTTTCATCATTTAAAAGTGTTCCGTCTAAATCTAGACAAATTAAATAAGGTTCCATTGAATTCTCCTTAATGTTTAATAATTGACGTATGAATATCATAGCATTTTATTGGCGTTTTGTAAGATATTTGATATATTGTTAGTATGATTAATTACGAAGAGGTGAAATGTATGGATGAAGGATTAAAAGATAGCATATTGAATGCTTTAGAAATGGTTATTGACCCTGAGTTAGGTATCGATATCGTAAACTTAGGTTTAATATATAATGTAGATGTAGATGACGAAGGTTTATGTACTGTAGAAATGACATTGACATCTATGGGTTGTCCAATGGGACCTCAAATTGTAAACCAAGTTAAAATGGTATTAGCAGAAATTCCAGAGATTTCAGATACAGAAGTAAATATTGTTTGGAGTCCACCATGGGGCAAAGAAATGATGTCTCGTTATGCTAAAATCGCTTTAGGTATCGGTTAAGCAAAATTAAAATAGTAATTATAAAATAGTCTAATGTACTTAATGTACATTGGGCTATTTTTTTAGCTAATATTCTTAAAATTCAGGGTATTTAAAAACATATTTTTTCTATAGTGCAATTCATTAAAATAATTGCAGTTGTATTACAGAAGTATTACAATGATTGAGTGAATAATAAGAAATAATAGTAAAATATTTTATTTTGGGGATGAAAGAATGAATAGAAATGAACAATAATTTAAATAAGCATAAGCAGTTAAAGTATAGTACGCGCTATATGCCGGGTTTAGATGGATTGCGAGCAATCGCAGTCATAGGTATTATAATCTATCATTTAAACAAACAGTGGCTGACTGGTGGCTTTTTAGGTGTAGATACATTCTTTGTGATTTCCGGGTATTTGATAACTAGCTTATTACTTTTTGAATATGAGTCCACAGGTATTATTAATTTAAAACAATTTTGGTTAAGGCGAATTAAAAGATTAATTCCAGCCATGTTGGTACTTGTGATGGTTGTAACGGTAGCAACTTTAATATTTAAACCTGCTGAAATTCTAAATATTAAACAAGATGCCTTTGCAGCTATTTTTTATGTGTCTAATTGGTGGTACATTGCAACAGATGTCAATTATTTCGAACAGTTTGCTTTTATGCCGCTAAAACATTTATGGTCACTTGCAATTGAAGAACAATTCTATATTATTTTTCCTATCGTCTTTATTTTATTACTGCTCACAATAAAGAAATATCGAAATGTAACTTTAGTACTTTGGATAGTCTCATTAGTTTCTTTATTAACAATGATTATTATTGGCCAAGCACAAACTGGTCATTCACGTGTTTACTTTGGTACTGACACACGATTACAGACTATGTTATTAGGTGTAATCTTCGCTTTTGTTTGGCCGCCGTTTAAATTAAAGAAAAATCCAAACCATATATTGAGAACTATCATTGATAGTATAGGCTTTGTTGGAATTGTACTATTGTTAATGCTGTTCTTTATAGTGAACGATGATAGTAATTGGATATATAATGGTGGTTTTTATTTAATTTCAGGATTGACGTTATTTGTAATTATGAGTGCAGTACACCCTTCCGGCTATTTTGCTAAAATATTAGGTAACCCGTTTTTTATATACATAGGGAAACGTTCTTATAGTTTATATTTATGGCATTTCCCTGTAATTAGCTTCATACATTCATATTATGTAGATGGGCAATTACCTGTTTACGTTTATGTTGCTGATATTATTTTAACTATTGTTTTGTCAGAAATGTCTTATCGTTATATAGAGACGCCGTTTAGAAAACGGGGGGTGCAAGTATTTAGTATCTCACGTGTAAATAAACAGGCAGTAATTAGATTAATCGTGTTAATGCTATTTTTATTACCTACAATATTTGTCTTTGCAGGGAGCTTTGACAAACTAGGAAAAAATGATATAAACGATAAAGCAACGTCATACAATACGGATGACATAGATAAATATTTAGTCAGACCCATTCCGGTGAATGACGTTAACTTCTTAGGTGACTCTGACTTTAAAAAAGATAAAGATAATGAAGTATATGCAGATTTAAAACCATTACTAATTGGAGATTCTGTAATGGTTGATATTGGAGAAACCTTTAAAACGCAAGTACCTCATGCTAATATTGATGGCCAAGTTGGTAGGAATTTATATGAAGCCATACCATTAGTGGATCAAAAATATCAAAATTATAATCAAAAATCAGATCAAGTTATCTTAGAATTGGGAACAAATGGAGACTTTTCCGAAGAACAATTAAATGAATTAATTAAAAAATTCGGTGAAGCGCAAGTGTATTTAGTAAATACACGAGTACCTAGAAGTTATGAAAGTCACGTTAATGAATTGATAGCGAATGCTGCCAAAAAACATGGTAATGTTACTCTAATTGACTGGTATAAACGTTCAGAAGGCCATACAGAATATTTTGCACCAGATGGTATACATTTAGAAGCAAAAGGTGTAAAAGCATTAACGGATGAAATATTAAAACATATTACCAAAAAATCTCAATAGACTAAACAACATAATAATGTTTGAGTTTTTGTTTCTATTAAAATCTAAAATTGTAGAAAAAAGATTTCATGTAAATGTCAATGATATTATAAATCAAATCAAAGTTTAGAACTTAAAAACGTATGCTAAGAAAGCACTTGTTTTCTTAGCATACGTTTTTTTATAATTTAACTATTTTAAGAGGGGCGCACAGTGACTTCGTTAACATTAACATGTTTTGGTTGAGAAATAGCATAGGATACAGCGTTAGCAATATCTTTAGGTTCTAATTTTTTCTGTTTTCTTCAAAAGGGCTTTTCGAACTGAGTTCCGTTTCCACCATACCTGGTGATACATTTGTTACACGTACACCTGTATTAGCTAGTTCTTTTTCTAAACCAATAGAAATAGCGCGCACAGAGAATTTTGTAGCACAATAAACAGATAAACGTTCGATAACTTCAAATCCTGAATCGGAACAAATATTGACGATATGACCTTTTTGATTATTGACCATATTTCCAACTACCGAATTAACACCGTAAAGCAAACCTTTAATATTTTCTGTCTTCTTTGTTAATCGGGTAATCATTTGCACTCATATCTCTTCTAGTCATGAGGCCATTTTTATTAAATTCCCAATGTTCATTGCCATGTGTACGCATCCATTGATTTGATTCTGCGTCACGCCATTCATATTCAAAACGAACAGAAATAAGATTATCTGTGTAACACCATAATTCTTTCATTAATTTATAATCAAGTTCTTTATTCCATTTTCTATATAAAAAAGATTTGATTGCTTCGCGTCCTTCAAAAAATTCAGTACGATTTCTCCATTTTGAGTCTTCCGTATAAGCAAGACAAACTTTTTCTGGATTTCGTGTATTCCATGCATCTTGAGCCATCTTTACTTTTTCCAACGCTGTCTGCTTATTGAAAGGTGGTATTGGTTTTTTAATTTCTTGTTCCATGTAAGCACACTCCCTTATAATGACTATTTACAATAATCGTAACACAATTCTAAGAACTGTCATTGTGTTTATTGAGTTAATCCATACGAAAATGCTAGTTGAGTTTTATTATTTATTAATAATAAATGTATGTTTTATTCTATGTTAAGCAGGCAAAATATAAGGTGTAGTAAGCTTTCAAGTCTTATGAAAAGAATATAAAAAAGCGTCCTTTATTGTTGATTAATTTAATAGGAAGTATTATAATATATTTAAGGTCAAAGAAAGTCAAAGTCAAACTTAAAGACGCTTGATCAAATACTAAATGGTGAGGTGAATCATTTTGGATATTAATCAAATGACCTATGCTGTTCAAGGCGCTTTACAAAAAGCTGTTGAATTAGCAAAAGCAAATGAAAACCAAAATATAGAAATTGAAGCTGTGTTAAAAGCAGCGCTTGAAGAAAACGAAAGTTTATTTAAAAGTGTGCTAGAGAGAGCTAATATTGATACTGAACATTTAAATAATGCATATACGAACAAATTGAAAAACTATCCAACCGTACAAGGAGATAATATTCAATACGGACAATATATTAGTCAAAAAGCAAATGAATTATTCAATAGTGCAGAGTCATATATGAAATCATATGAAGATGAATACATTTCAATGGAACATATCATATTAGCTGCAATGGACATTGATGATACGACAAAACAATATGTAGATAATAAAAAAGAAGTTATCGTAGAAATTATTAAAAAAATAAGAGGGGGAAATCATGTGACAACACAAAATCCAGAAGCAAATTATGAAGCTTTAGAAAAATATGGTAGAGACTTAGTTGAAGAAGTACGTCAAGGTAATATGGATCCAGTGATTGGTCGTGACGAAGAAATAAGAAATACAGTAAGAATTTTAAGTAGAAAAACAAAAAATAACCCCGTGTTAATCGGTGAACCAGGTGTCGGTAAAACAGCTATTGTTGAAGGCTTAGCGCAGAGAATTGTTAGAAAAGACGTACCTGAGTCGTTATTAGATAAGACAATTTTTGAATTAGACTTAAGTGCACTTGTTGCAGGTGCAAAATATCGCGGGGAATTTGAAGAGCGATTAAAAGCAGTCTTGAAAGAAGTGAAAGATTCAGACGGTAGAATCATACTATTCATAGATGAAATTCACATGCTTGTTGGCGCTGGTAAAACAGAAGGTGCAATGGATGCCGGAAACATGTTGAAACCAATGCTTGCTAGAGGTGAATTGCACTGTATTGGGGCTACAACATTAAATGAATATAGAGAATATATTGAAAAAGATTCAGCTTTAGAACGTCGTTTCCAAAAGGTAAATGTATCGGAACCAGATGTAGAAGACACAATTTCAATTTTACGTGGTTTGAAAGAACGTTATGAAGTTTATCATGGTGTACGTATACAAGATAAAGCATTAGTAGCCGCTGCAGAGCTTTCAGATCGTTATATCACAGATCGCTTTTTACCAGATAAAGCAATCGACTTAGTGGACCAAGCATGTGCGACAATTAGAACAGAAATGGGTTCTAATCCAACAGAATTAGACCAAGTTAATCGTCGTGTAATGCAATTAGAAATCGAAGAAAGCGCATTAAAAAATGAATCAGATAATGCAAGTAAACAGCGTTTGCAAGAGTTACAACAAGAACTATCCAATGAAAAAGAAAAACAAAATGCAATTCAATCTCGTGTAGAGGAAGAGAAAGAAAAAATTGCTAAATTACAAGAAAAACGTACGGAATTAGATGAAAATAGAAAAGCATTAGAAGATGCTGAAAATAATTACAACTTAGAAAGAGCAGCTGAACTACAACATGGTACAATTCCAGAATTAGAAAAAGAGTTACGCGAGTTAGAAGATGCATTCCAAAATGAACAAAATGGAGATAATGAACGTATTATTCGTGAAATTGTTTCTGATGAAGAAATTGGAGATATTGTTAGTTCGTGGACAGGTATTCCAGTTTCAAAACTTGTAGAAACTGAAAGAGAGAAACTGTTGAACCTTTCAGATATACTACATGAACGTGTTGTTGGACAAGATAAAGCAGTAGATTTAGTTTCTGATGCGGTTGTTAGAGCACGCGCAGGTATCAAAGATCCTAACAGACCTATTGGTAGTTTCTTATTCTTAGGTCCTACAGGTGTCGGTAAAACAGAATTAGCTAAATCATTAGCATCAACGTTATTTGATTCTGAGAAACATATGATTCGCATTGATATGAGTGAGTATATGGAAAAACATTCTGTCTCTCGTCTGATTGGTGCACCTCCAGGTTATGTAGGACATGACGAAGGTGGACAATTAACTGAATCAGTTCGCCGTAATCCATACTCTGTAATTCTATTAGATGAAATTGAAAAAGCTCACAGTGATGTATTTAACGTATTGTTACAAATACTCGAAGAAGGTCGCTTGACGGATTCTAAAGGACGTGAAGTAGACTTTAAAAATACAATTATCATTATGACTAGCAACATAGGTTCCCAAATTTTATTAGAAAATGTTAAAGATTCAGGTGTGATAACTGAAACAACAGAAAAAGCTGTGATGAACAGTTTAAACCAATATTTTAAACCTGAAATTATTAACCGTATGGATGACATTGTTTTATTCAAACCGTTATCTATTAATGATATGAGTTTGATTGTTGATAAATTATTAACAGAGTTAAATATTAGATTAATGGGACAACGTATTTCAATCGATGTATCAGATGAAGCGAAAGCTTGGTTAGGGGAAGAAGCTTATGAACCACAGTTCGGCGCAAGACCATTGAAACGTTTCATCCAAAGACAAATTGAAACACCATTAGCACGTAAAATGATAAGAGAAAACTTACCAGAAGGTACAACTATTGATATTGCATTGACTGATGATGGTTTAACATTTTCTGAAAATAAACCTGAAATAGTTTAATAAATACTATTAAATAGAAAGCAATTTCGCTAATTAAACTAATTTAGTTGGGGACGCGTTATAGAAAGCAAAGTAATCATTTGTTTTCTGACGCGTCCTTTTTATTATAAAAAAAACAAGTCCAAGACATTTATATGCCTTGGACTTGTTTAATGATATAGTTATCTTTGACGGGTGAGACAATGGAATTATCCGATTGCTGTCTTACACCGTATTTAGTGTTGTTCTTTGGTATCATGCTTTTTAGGTTTAATCACCATATCAAATAAAACGATAATGATTGTGAAAGCAATTGCTCCAAAAATCGGTGTTACATAGTTCAGTGCACCGCCACCATTCAAACTATTAAGTACGAAATTAATCATTTGTAATAAGATAATAGACCAAAATAAAACTGCGAGGTATTTCATTATGTAATGCCTCCAATATAATATATATAACTTCATTATAAATAATTAAGTGTAGTTTGTATAGAGAGAAGTAATATTTAAAATTCCGATGTGTTGTTCTTGTATTTGAAATGTGTATTATGTTAAATTAATACCTGGTATTAAAAGTTTAATTCAAAGGAAAATTAAAATTAAGATTAAGAAGGTGTACAACCATGGATGTGGGTATTAAAGGTTTTGGTGCATACGCACCTGAAAAAGTTGTTGAAAATACCTATTTTGAATCATTTTTAGAAACTTCAGATGAGTGGATTTCACAAATGACTGGTATTAAAGAGCGTAGATGGGCAGATGAAAACGAAGAAACTTCTGACATGGCTTATCAAGCGAGCTTAAAAGCAATCGAAGATGCAGGGATTGAAGCTTCAGAAATCGACATGATTATTGTAGCGACATCGACAGGTGATTTTCCTTTCCCAACAGTTGCTAATATTTTACAAGAAAAATTAGGCATTGGGAAAGTTGCTTCCATGGATCAACTTGCAGCATGTAGTGGTTTTATGTATGCAATGATTAATGCAAAACAATTTGTACAATCTGGTGATTATAAAAATATATTAGTTGTCGGCGTAGATAAATTGTCTAAAATTACTGACTTTACAGATCGTTCAACAGCTATTTTATTTGGAGACGGTGCTGGGGCAGTAGTTATTAGTGAGGTATCAGAAGGACGTGGTATTTTAAGCTATGAACTAGGTTCAGATGGCTCAGGAGCAAAACATTTATTTTTAAACCCAGAAAATGGCAAAATATTTATGAACGGTCGTGAAGTATTTAAATTTGCTGTAAGAATCATGGGTGAAGCGTCAACAAACGCAGTGGCTAAAGCAAATTTAACTCCGGATGACGTTGATATGTTTGTACCACATCAAGCAAACATTAGAATCATGGAATCTGCTAGAGAACGTTTGGGTATACCAAAAGAAAAAATGAGTGTTTCTGTAGATAGATTCGGAAACACGTCAGCAGCATCTATTCCATTAAGTATCGGCCAAGAATTAGAAAAAGGCAAAATTAAAGATGACGATGTCCTTGTATTAGTTGGTTTTGGTGGCGGCTTAACATGGGGCGCTGTCACACTAAGATGGGGAAAATAGGAGGATAAATTATGAGCAAAGAACAGCGTGTTGTAATAACAGGAATTGGCGTATTATCACCTCTAGGCAACGATGCTAAATCATCGTGGGATAACGCGTTGAAAGGTGTTAATGGTATTGATAATATTACAAGACTAGACACGACAGATTACAGTGTTCATTTAGCTGGAGAACTGAAAGATTTTAATATAGAAGACCATATTCCGAAAAAAGAAGCACGTAGAATGGATCGTTTTACTCAATATGCGGTAGTAGCTGCTAGAGAAGCGGTTCAAGATGCTAAACTTGAAATTAATGAGAACACTGCTAACAGAATTGGAGTATGGATTGGTTCAGGAATTGGCGGTATGGAAACATTTGAAATTTCTCATAGCCAATTAGTTAACCGTGGTCCAAGAAAAGTGAGTCCGTTTTTTGTACCAATGCTTATACCTGATATGGCAACTGGACAAGTGTCAATTGATATTGGGGCCAAAGGTCCAAACGGTTCAACAGTAACAGCTTGTGCAACTGGTACAAACTCAATCGGAGAAGCGTTTAAAATTATTCAACGTGGCGATGCAGATGCAATGGTTACAGGTGGAGCGGAAGCGCCAATCACACATATGGCAATTGCAGGATTTAGTGCTAGTCGCGCATTATCTACAAACGATGATAAAGAAACAGCATGTCGTCCTTTCCAAGAAGGTCGTGATGGATTCATCATGGGTGAAGGCGCTGGTATTTTAGTATTAGAGTCTTTAGAATCAGCGCAAGCACGTGGTGCTCAAATTTACGCAGAAGTTGTAGGCTATGGCTCAACTGGAGATGCATATCATATTACTGCTCCAGCACCACAAGGTGAAGGCGGTTCTCGTGCTATGCAAGCTGCTATGGATGATGCTGGTATTGAAGCTAAAGATGTTCAATATCTTAATGCGCATGGAACAAGTACGCCAGTAGGTGACTTAACTGAAATCCAAGCTATAAAAAATACTTTTGGTGAAGCTGCTTCCAGATTAAAAATAAGCTCAACTAAATCAATGACAGGTCATTTACTTGGTGCAACAGGTGGTATTGAGGCAATCTTTTCTGCGCTTTCAATTAGAGATAGCCGTATTGCACCAACAATTAATGCGAACACACCAGATCCAGAATGTGATTTAGATATCGTTCCTAACCAAGCAGAAGATTTAGATATTACCTATGCAATGAGTAACAGTTTAGGTTTCGGCGGACATAATGCGGTCATTGTATTGAAGAAATTTAGTGACTAAAATTGTATCGTATTTTCATACTGTTATATTATAAATATTAAAATAAACCAAACACTATATTTTTAGTGTTTGGTTTATTTTGCGTTCGGATAAATTTAGAGAGCTATACTTTAAAAATTTATTGAAATACTTTAACCTCTATTTGATTTTTTATTGAAAATAGGCAGACCAATACTTTAAATTACTCTTATTAGTATAAATTCTATTTATTTAAGTAAATAAAATCTTATGAATTATTGTAATAGTTTAAACGTATACTTAGTGGCAATATTAGCAATTAAAAGTATAATTTATTTAATAATCATCTGTTCACAATATACATTTAATGTATAATAGTAAACATTGATAAAATGAGCAAGGGAGGGACATAAGATGAAAAGGTTTTTAACTCTATCCACAACATTAAAAACACGACTTATAGCAGATTTTATATTAATTATTGCAAGCCAAGCGATTTTACCTTTTTTGGCATTATATTTAACTAGTAAAGTGAATGCAGTGTTTGCGGGTATTTTCTTAATTACAAATCTTATTGTAAGTTTCATTGTGTCCTTCATAGGTGGATATATAGGAGATAATTATAATAGGAAGAAAGTGGTAAATTACATTCATTTTCTTTATGCAATTTGCCTCATTATTTTAAGTGTAACCGTTACTATGGACGGCATAGGATTAGTTATTTTTTGTGTGACAGTTTTTATTTTTGAAATTATGTTTGCTGCAAGTGAACCTATTTTTGAGGCAGCGATTATGGATGCAATTTATGAAGAAGTTCGCGAATACGTGTATCAACTAAATTATTGGATGTTTAATATTAGTACAGCAATTGGTATGGTACTAGGTGCTTTACTCTATTTAGGTCATAAACGATTATTATTTATGATATTTTTCTTAGCAATGCTTATAAGCTGGTACCTTTTTGAGAAATACTATGATGTAGAGCAAATTTATAATAAAAAAGAAGAATTAACATCAAAATTTAAACATTTTATTAATAGTTACCATACTGTTATTAAAGATAAGTACTTTATGATGTTAAATTTAGGCTTTATGTTAGTAATTATGGCAGAGTTAAGTTTAAATTCTTATATTGTGGTTAGATTGAAGTCTGATTTTGAACCTTTAAGCTTTTTTGGTTTTTACATAGATGGGGTAAGAATGTTTACTGTTATTATGATAATCAATACACTTGTTGTAGCTACATTAACTTTTACAGTCAATAGAGTTGTGGAATCAACATCCAAAAGAATTGCATTTATTATAGGTATTATATTATATACCGTTGGTTATAGTGTGCTGACATCTGCGAGTTCATTTTGGATTTTATGCTTATTCTCAATGATTGCTACATTAGGGGAATTGATATATTCACCTATACAAAACGCACAAAGATTTTTAATGATACCAAATGACAAACGAAGTACATATAATACATTTGGTATGATTTCGTTTTATGGTGGTAACTTATTAGCACGTTCTGGATTAATTATAGGGGCTTTTGTTTTACCATGGATGATGTCGGTATACGTTGCAATCGTTGTTTTAATAGGGTTTGTATTGTTATATTATGCTTTGTTTTGTAACCCGAATATTGAAACGAAATAATAAAAAAGAAAGCAAGCAATCATTGTGGGCTATAATGATTTAGTAGAATCAATCTGTTTTTAGTAAAGATATAACCATTTTCTTTCATATAACGCATTAGTCCGAGACAACTCGTTATGTCTCGGACTAATTTTTGTTTTAATGTTTGATAGCATTACAAAAAATATATAACACATCACTATTTTAATTAAATTAACCAATTAGGTTGGACTTTAAATTGAAAATGATATGACGATTGTGAGTATTAAATAAAATAAATTAAAACTAAATGCAATTTTCACCCATGGAGAGACAAAATAGTCATCTTTTTTGACTTGCTTAGGTTTAAAAAATTCATCATTTTCCATGGTATCTTTGTGCTTTTTACTTGAAAGTTGATATTTTAGTCTTCTAAAACCATAACTTGTAGGATCAAAAATACCTTCTTGTACGATAATAATAATAAAAAAGAATATGGTTAATGAAATCGAAATATAGAAGAAAATATTAATGAAATATATTAAGGTATGTGAAACGAAAAACCAAAATAGCAAAGAAAGGATAGGTGTTAAAAGCGCCCAACCCAATATAGAAGTTAAATTTTTCATTATTTTGTCTCCTTTAATTAATAAATTTATTGTAACTTAAAATTACTTGGAAATGAATAATAATTGATGGAATTTCTTTTATAACAATACTTATAAGATTTATAAATTTATTTAAAAAATGATTCCTTTAATAATGTAAAGTAAAACAATGTTGATTAAAATATGAACTAAAAGTATAATGTTATTAAATATTTCTGAATATTTTGAAGGGAATGTTTATTCTGAAATTAAAGGGGGATAAAATATGCTTAAGTATATTATGAAGCGTTTAGGGTATATGATTTTGTCATTATTCATAATCATAACGATCACGTTTTTCTTAATGAAGTTAATGCCAGGTTCACCATTTAATGATGAAAAATTAAATGAAGAGCAGAAACAAATTTTAAATGAAAAATATGGTCTGAATGATCCGGTACCTGTACAGTATGCGAGTTATTTAAAGAATGTAGTTACGGGGGACTTTGGTAACTCATTCCAATATGACAATCAACCTGTTTGGGATTTAATAAAACCGAGGTTATTACCGTCGTTTGAGATGGGGATGACAGCGATGGTTATCGGCGTAATACTAGGTTTGATTTTGGGGGTCATAGCAGCAGTACGGCAAAACACCTGGGTGGATTATTCTGCAACGGTAATTTCAGTTATTGCAGTTTCAGTACCGTCATTTGTATTAGCAGTATTATTACAGTATGTCTTTTCGGTAAGGTTACAATGGTTTCCTGTTGCGGGTTGGGAAGGGATATCAACAGCAGTGCTACCTTCACTAGCTTTATCTGCAGCAGTACTAGCAACCGTGGCTAGATACATAAGAGCGGAAATGATTGAAGTATTAAGTTCAGATTATATCTTGTTAGCACGTGCCAAAGGTAATTCAACAATGAGAGTATTATTTGGTCATGCATTAAGGAATGCATTAATTCCAGTTATAACAATTATTGTGCCGATGTTAGCGAGTATCTTGACAGGTACACTAACAATTGAAAATATCTTTGGTGTTCCTGGTTTGGGGGATCAATTCGTTAGATCAATAACAACAAATGACTTCCCAGTTATCATGGCAACCACGATTTTATTCAGTACACTATTTATTGTTTCCATTTTCCTTGTAGACATATTATATGGTGTTATTGATCCGCGTATTCGTGTACAAGGGGGTAAAAAATAATGACTGATAAAAGAGATGAAAAATTAAAAGATGATCATTCAAATGCAGTGATGACTACTACCTCTGAAGCTATTCCGGCTTCTGATTTTATTAGAAGTAACAATGATATTGAAAAAGAACCTGAAATGCAAAGAGAGAGCAAAAACTTTTGGCAAGATGCATGGACACAATTGAAACGTAATAAGCTCGCAGTAGTAGGAATGGTTGGTTTAATTATTATTGTGCTATTAGCGTTGATAGGGCCACTGTTAAGTTCACATGACTATGCTGAACAAGATGTTGAGCGTCGTAACCTACCGGCTAAGATACCAGTGTTAGACCAAATTTCATTCTTACCATTTGATGGTGAAGGTGCACAAGGCGTTGATGCTTATAAAGAAGCTGGGGTCAAAGAAAACTTCTGGTTCGGTACAGACCAATTAGGTAGAGATTTATGGTCAAGAACATGGCAAGGTGCACAAGTATCATTATTTATTGGTGTTGTCGCTGCCTTACTAGACATATTTATAGGTGTCATATATGGAGCAATATCAGGATTTTTTGGCGGTCGATTAGATAATGTCATGCAACGTATCATAGAAATTGTTGCTTCTATTCCAACACTTATTGTTGTGATTTTATTTGTATTGATCTTTGAACCCTCTATATGGACGATTATTTTAGCAATGGCTATCACAGGCTGGATTGGTATGAGTCGTGTTGTTCGTGGAGAATTTTTAAAGTTGAAAAACCAAGAATTTGTTTTGGCCTCAAAAACATTGGGTGCATCAAAATTCAAACTGATTTTCAAACATATTTTACCTAACACGTTAGGTGTTATTGTAGTAACTTCAATGTTTACAGTACCTAACGCAATATTCTTTGAAGCATTCTTAAGCTTTATTGGTATTGGGGTGCCTGCACCAAGAACATCATTGGGTTCTTTGGTGAATGAAGGAAGAGCTATGTTGCTCATTCATCCACATGAACTATTTATACCAGCGTTAGTATTAAGTTTACTAATCTTATTCTTCTATCTATTTAGTGATGGATTACGTGATGCATTTGATCCGAAAATGCGTAGATAATAAAAGGAGGCAACAGATATGTCAGAAAGAATATTAGAAGTTAGTGATTTGCATGTTTCCTTTGATATCGACGCAGGGGAAGTGCAAGCGGTAAGAGGCGTTGACTTTGTTATCGATAAAGGAGAAACTTTAGCAATTGTCGGTGAATCTGGTTCAGGTAAATCAGTGACAACAAAAGCTATTACGAAATTATTTCAAGGTGACGCCGGAAGAATTAAAAAAGGACAAATTAATTTCTTAGGTGAAGATTTAGCGAAAAAATCTGAGCAAGAATTAATTAAATTGCGTGGTAAAGACATTTCTATGATTTTCCAAGACCCGATGACTTCATTAAACCCAACAATGAAAATCGGAAAACAGGTTATGGAACCACTCATTAAACATAAAAATTATAATAAAGCAAACGCTAAAAAAAGAGCACTTGAAATTCTGAACCTAGTTGGTTTACCAAATGCTGAAAAACGATTTAATGCGTATCCTCATCAATTTTCAGGTGGACAAAGACAAAGAATCGTTATAGCGACGGCACTCGCATGTGAACCGAAAGTACTTATCGCAGATGAGCCTACAACTGCACTTGACGTGACAATGCAAGCACAAATATTAGAGCTTATGAAGGAGCTTCAACATAAAATCAGTACCTCTATTATATTTATTACACATGACCTAGGCGTTGTAGCAAATATAGCGGATAGAGTTGCTGTCATGTATGGTGGTCAAATGGTAGAAACAGGTGATGTAGATGAAATTTTCTATGATCCTAAACATCCATATACTTGGGGATTACTTTCTTCTATGCCAGACTTAACAACTGGTACTGATACAGAACTGCTAGCGATTCCTGGTACACCACCGGATTTGTTACATCCACCCAAAGGGGATGCATTTGCGGATCGTAGTCAATTTGCTTTAGATATTGATTTCAAGACACCACCACCATGGTATCAAGTATCGTCAACACATTTTGTGAAATCATGGTTGCTGGACGATCGTGCGCCTCACGTAGAACCACCCGAAATGGTCAAAAAACGTTTGCGTAAAATGCCAAATAACTTTGATAAACCACAACAGGTAGAAAGGGTGTCTTTCAATGGAGAATAGTAATGAGTTATTATTGCAAGTAAAAAATTTAAAACAATATTTTAACGAAGGTAAACGTAATGAAGTTAGAGCTATTGAAAACATTTCTTTTGATGTTTATAAAGGCGAAACATTTGGACTTGTTGGTGAATCAGGGTGTGGCAAGTCAACCACAGGCAAAGCGATTATTAAATTAAATGAAATAACGGATGGCGAGATTTTATATGAAGGCGTGGATATTCAAAAAATTAAAAATCGTAAAGATTCTTTGAAATTCAATAAAAAAATTCAGATGATTTTCCAAGATCCTTATGCTTCATTAAACCCAAGACTGAAGGTAATGGATATTGTAGCTGAAGGTATTGATATACACAAACTTTCAACAGGGGTAAAAGACCGAAAAAGACGTGTCTACGATTTGTTAGAAACTGTTGGTTTAAGTAAAGAGCATGCTAATCGTTATCCTCATGAATTCTCAGGTGGTCAACGTCAACGTATTGGTATTGCAAGAGCATTAGCAGTTGAGCCTGAGTTTATTATTGCTGATGAACCTATTTCGGCGTTAGACGTCTCTATACAAGCACAAGTCGTAAATCTGTTATTAAAATTACAGAGAGAACGTGGCATAACATTTTTATTTATTGCCCATGACCTATCAATGGTTAAATACATTTCAGACAGAATTGCGGTTATGCATTTTGGTAAAATTGTAGAAATAGGCAGTGCAGATGAAATTTACAACCACCCAATGCATCCCTATACGAAGTCATTACTTTCTGCTGTACCACAGCCTGACCCTGAAAGTGAAAGAGTTAGAAAAAGAACGCATTTTAAAGAGGATGATACTAAGAATAATCAACGCGCATTACATGAAATTAGAGTAAATCATTATGTATTTACTACAGATGAAGAAGCTGAAGCATTAAAATCTCAAACACAAGAGGCTTCTGTTTAATAGGGGAAGGGGGGAAAATGATGAAAAAATTCAAATTTTTAATTATTTTAGTAGCACTATCGGTTGTATTAGCAGGGTGTGGCAATGCTGAAGGTGTCTACTCAGATAAAGGTCAGGTATTTAGAAAAGTGATACCACAAGATATTTCTTCATTAGATACGGCCTTAGCCACTGATACAGTTTCATTTGATATATATAATCAGGTATATGAAGGGTTATATACCTTAGATAAAAATGATAAAGCGAAACCAGGCGTGGCCAAATCTATGCCAAAAGAAAGTAATGGTGGTAAAACTTTAACGATTGATTTGCGTAAAGATGCAAAATGGTCTAATGGTGACCCTGTTACAGCGCAGGATTTTGAATTTGCATGGAAACGTGTCGTTAATCCAGATACAGCATCAGAATATGCTTATATTATGTATGATTTAAAGAATGCTGAAGCAATAAATATGGGCAAAAAAGACGTAGATGAGCTAGGTGTTAAAGCTGTTGACGATCACACATTAAAAGTGGAATTAACAAAACCTATACCATATATGAATGAGATGTTGGCCTTTGCAACTTTTATGCCACAAAATGAAAAAGCTGTGAAGAAAGCTGGACAACAATATGGTACGACAGCTGATAAAACAGTATATAATGGACCATTTAAAGTAAAAGATTGGAAAGTGGAAGATAAAATACAGCTTGTGAAAAATGATGATTATTGGGACAAAAAAGCAGTGAATTTAGATCGTGCAAATTATAAAGTGTTGAAAGACCAACAAGCAGGGGCATCACTATATGACACAGGTTCTGTAGACGATACAACGATAACTGCCGACCAAGTTGATAAATATGCAGATAACCCAGGATTAAAGAAACGCTTATTAGCAAGTACATTTTATATTAAGTTAAATCGAGATAATGTACCAGAATTTAAAAACAAAGACTTAAGGTTAGCAATTTCTCAAGCTATTAATAAAGAAGGCTATGTAAATTCAGTTTTAAATAACGGTTCAGAAGCTACAGATGGCTTTACATCTAAACTAACGGCTAAATCGCCAAATGGAAAGGATTTTACCGAATCAATTAATTCGCCATTAACATATAATCCTAAAGCAGCAAAACAACACTTAGAAAAAGCCAAAAAAGATTTAGGTATCAAAGAGTTAACATTTACAATGAATACGGAAGATACTCCAGGTTCGAAAATTTCAGCAGAATTTATTAAATCTCAAGTTGAAAGTAATTTGCCAGGAGTTACAATGAATATTAAGCAATTACCATTTAAACAAAGGGTGAACCAAGAACACTCTGAAACATTTGAAGCATCATTATCTGGTTGGGGACCAGATTACCCAGATCCATTAACGTTCTTGAATATTATGACGACAGGTAATCCATCTAATAATACAGGATGGGGTAATAAAGAATTCGATAAATTAGTTAAAGATGCCAATGGCAAATTATTGAAGAAACCTGAAGAACGAAATGAAGCAATGAAGGAAGCAGAAGAATTATTATTAGCAGAAGCACCAGTTGCGCCAGTTTATCAAAAAGGAGAAGCGCATTTAACTAACCCTCAAGTTAAAGGTTTGGTGTACCATCAAATTGGTGGAGACACGACACTAAAACATGTGAAAATTGATAAGAGTATCGACCCTAAAACGGGTAAAAAGAAAGAAAAATAAGCATTAAAAAGGAGAATCCAGTACTTTGGATTCTCTTTTTTTAATGCTCTGGAAAATTTGAGATTCGTAACTTATCTTTTACGCCCTAGTCCCATTGCTTTTTCCATTTTTTTCAATGTTTTAAATGACACTTTTTGTGCTTTATCTCTACCATTATCTAAAATTGTATCAAGCTCATCAGAATTGAAATAATAGTCATATTTTTCTTGGAAATGAGTTAAGAATGATTTCACAACTTCTGCTAAATCTGCTTTAAACACACCATAGTTTGAGTCTTTATATTTTTCTTGAAGTGAGTCAATAGATTCATTAGTTAAGCTTGAATAAATTGATAATAAATTAGAAATTCCTGGTTTATTATCACGATCAAATTTAATGATACCGTCAGAATCGGTTACAGCACTTTTGATTTTTTTAGCGGCAACATTTGGCTGATCAAGTAATGAGATGTAGTTTTTTTGGTTATCGTCACTTTTACTCATTTTTTTAGTTGGCTCTTGAAGGCTCATCACGCGGCCACCAACTTTTGGCATACGGATTTCTGGTTTGATTAAAACATCATTATAACGGGAGTTAAATCTGTCTACAAGATTACGTGTTAACTCCATATGTTGCTTTTGATCATCACCAACTGGTACGATATTAGTATTATAAATGACGATATCAGCAGCCATCAATGGTGGATAAGTTAACAATCCTGCTGGTACTCCTTCAGTTTGTTTTCCTGCTTTATCTTTAAATTGCGTCATACGTTCTAATTCACCAATTGAAGAAATTGTAGTGAGCATCCAACTTGCTTGAACATGCGCAGGAACTTCAGATTGAATAAATAGTGTTGATTTCTCTGGGTCTATACCAGATGCTAAATAGATTGCAGCAAGTTGTCTAATTTGTTTACGTAATTTTAATCGATCTTGGGGTACCGTGATTGCATGTTGGTCAACGATACAAAAGAAACAATCGTAATCATCTTGTACTTCACCAAATTGTTTCAATGCGCCAATGTAATTACCAATTGTTGGAATCCCACTAGGCTGGATGCCTGAAAATAATGTTTCCATTTTATGATGCCTACTTTCTGAAATTTAATTTAATACACAATACGTTCATTATAACAGTATTTCAATCATTTGTAAGTTATGTTAAACTACATGTATATCAATATTTCTAGTTGAATTTATTGAGAAATACTTTATTTTAAATTTTTTGAAAAAAATTAGAGAATTCTCATTTAATTTTAATGTTGAAAGGGTATACTTTCATTGTAAGGTTAAGGAAGGCGAAGAAAACTATAAAGTTTCCTAATCATATAAATATTGAAATCAAATGAATTTACATTCATGAAAAATAGGAGAGTGAGATGTATGGTAACATTATTTACTTCACCAAGTTGCACATCTTGCCGTAAAGCGAAAGCATGGTTACAAGAACATGACATTCCGTATACGGAGCGTAACATTTTTTCAGAACACTTAACAATTGACGAAATCAAACAAATTTTAAAAATGACTGAAGACGGTACTGATGAAATCATATCTACACGTTCTAAAACTTATCAAAAATTAAATGTAGATATTGATGCGCTACCACTTCAAGATTTATATTCAATTATTCAAGATAACCCTGGTTTATTACGTCGTCCAATTATTTTAGACGAAAAACGTCTACAAGTTGGTTATAACGAAGATGAAATCAGACGTTTCTTACCTAGAAAAGTTCGTACGTTCCAATTGCAAGAAGCGCAACGTATGGTTGACTAAGATAAATTATAAGTGAAATAAATAAATCATAAACCATAAAGCAATTTTTAATTCATTGCTTTATGGTTTTGTTATATTTAACATAACAAATACTCATGGGCTTAGGTCAAACGCAAAGATTGTCTAAGTGGAAAAATCGATTTAATATAGAGTTAAGTTAATTTTGGTGCAGCACGCTTGAATAGTTCGTGCTGTTTTTTTGGCTAATACAAGGGTATATGTTAATATAAGATACTAATTGGAATTTAGTGAAATTTAATCAAACAAATCAATTGTAATTATTGCTATGTTCTAATACAATATGATTACTATTCATCGACTGTAAGGAGTGAGATGATATGAGAATAGAGCGCGTTGACGATACTACCGTTAAATTATTTATAACATATAGTGATATTGAAGCAAGAGGTTTTAAACGTGAAGATTTGTGGACTAATCGCAAACGTGGAGAAGAATTCTTTTGGAATATGATGGAAGAAATCAATGAAGAAGAAGATTTTGTTGTTGAAGGCCCGTTATGGATACAAGTACACGCTTTTGAAAAGGGTGTTGAGGTAACGATATCTAAATCTAAAAATGAAGATTTGATCAATATGTCAGATGAAGATAATGAACAACTTGATTATCAAGTGAACGATTTATTATCACAGACGTTTGATCAAGATGATAGTTTAGAAGATTTATTTGAGCAACGTCAACAACAGAAAGAAAATAACTATAGCCAAGAACGAGACGACCATAAACAGCAAAATACACGTACTGTTATTGTTAAATTTAGTGATTTAGAAGAAGTAATCGATTATGCACATCACAACGATCAAGTGACAGATGCATTTGAAGATTTATTATATAGTCTTAACAATATTTATTATTATGCTGTGCATTTTGACGAAAATGTAGATCAAGAAACAATTAATGATAGTTATAGTCAATTACTTGAGTTCGCATATCCTACTGATAAATCTGAAGTATATTTAAATGACTATGCAAAAATAATCATGAGCCACAATGTCGCGTCACAAGTGCGTCGATATTTTCCAAACACTGCAGAATAATTAACGTGAATAAAATACAATGAATAATATAACCCTTATTAAAATTGATTTACAATGTATAGTAAGGGTTATGTTTTTAAGAAAGATTTAAAGTCGACAAAGTTTATATTTTGTCGGCTCAGACCATAGATAACCCTTAGGTGATAGTTCGCCTAAGGGTTATTTATATTGGTATAGTTATTTTTTAATAAAGTGGTCTTTCAAACCAAAGTTGACGCTATAATCAATGTCGTTATGCGACATAATATAAACTACTGTTTAATTTATAAATACCAAAAAATATTAGTGTAATATAGGCAGTGATTTGGCCGACTACTGAGGGAAGCGCACTAGCCGAAGACTACAGACTAAGGCAGTGATCGAGAAAAGCGTGCACAAAAAAACAACAAAGTCCTAGACTTTGTTGTTTTTTGTATCAGGTAAATGGAAAGTGTAATTTACTAAAGTAATTTATGTGAAATTACCGTGTATATTAAATGAGGTGATTAAAACATGTTTTACGCTAAAGATGATAACGAAATATTGATGAATGCGCGCAATGCTAATAGAAACTGTGATTATAAATGTCCGCATTGTCAAAATAAAGTTATTCTAAAAAAAGGTCCAATGAAAATATCGCATTTTGCTCATGGTCACAGAAATTCAAACTTTTGTGACAAAGGCGAGACCTATGAACATTATATGTTTAAATATGAATTGGCACAGCAATTAGATAAATTAGATTATCATGTTGTAATTGAACCTTATATATCACAGTGCTACCAATATCCTGATTTAATCATTAATAATACAATTGCGATTGAAATACAATTTTCAAATATAACTATAGATAATATAAAAAAACGAAGCGATGGTTTAGCTCATATTGGTTATGACGTTATTTGGATTATCGGTAAGTTGAAATATAACGAAAGAACAAAAATTTTAATTCTAAATAAGTCTGAACGCACTTATATTAATTTAAAAAGAAGACAACTCTTTTCGTGGCATAGTGACACGTTTTTATTATATAGATATAAAATAGTACAATTTATTGGGGGAAAACGTTACATAGCTATTAGGGAACAACTTTCATATAAACAATTTACAAATTATTTTAATAAAAATGACGCTGCAATGTTACCATGTCATTTTAAATTAACGAAGTCTTCAATTGAACAATATATCAAGAATTGCAGACGTCAAGGAACTATTCATGAGCCTAGTTTGAGTGTTATTTATAATTTACAACTAAAGGAATCATGGGTATGTGAAAATTTAGGCATGGTGTATCCTGAACAACTATTTATACAATCTCATCCTATTTATTGGCAACTGCAATTGCTAAATATGTTAGTTAAAAATAATATTAATGAAAGTGTACTCTTAAATACTATTAAGTATAATCATTTTTATAATTATGATGTTAATAGCCGAGTGATAGTTCAAGCAATTATCCATAAGTTTCAAAAAACATACCGAAATATTGGGTATAATAACGTGCAAAATTGAGTCTTACATGAGAAAATTATAGTATTGAATTTAATAGGAGGTTTACTAAAATTATGACACAACAATTAACAAGAGAAGAACAAGAACGTAAATATCCTGAATATACATGGGATTTAACTACCATATTCGAATCGGATGAAGCTTTTGAAGAAGCTTTTAAAGAAGCAGAACAAAATTTAGGAAAAGAACAACAATTTAAAGGTCATTTAGCTGATAGTGCTGAGACTTTATATCAAGCATTAGCTTTAGAGGATGAATTAGGTTCTAAATTAGAAAAAGTTTATGTATACGCACATTTAAAACAAGATCAAGACACAGCAAATGATAAATACACAGGTTATGAAGCGCGTGCGCATCAATTAATAATTAAGTTTAGTTCAGGATGGAGTTTCTTAGTACCTGAAATATTGCAAATTGATGAAGACAAGATCCAGTCATTTATTGATGAAAATGATAATTTAAAACAATATGAATTTGATTTGAAATTAATCAATGAAAAACGTCCACATGTGTTGAGTGCGGATAAAGAAAAGCTACTTACAGAGGCACAAGATGCTTTGTCAACAGCTGATAATGTATATGGTATGTTCAGCAATGCTGATTTAGAGTTTGAAGATGCCATCGATAAGGATGGTAATCGTCATTCACTTACACAAGGTACATTCATAAAGTGTTTAGAATCTGATGATCGTATATTAAGAAAATCTGCATTTGAAAATTTATATAAAGCTTATGGTGCCTATAATAATACTTTAAGTGCTACATTAGCAGGAGAAGTTAAAAAGAATGTGTTTAATGCACGTACACATAACTATGAATCTGCAAGAGCAGCAGCTTTAAGTAATAATCATATCCCAGAAGCAGTCTATGACAATTTAGTAAAAACAGTCCATAAATATTTACCATTATTGCACCGTTATACAGAATTACGTAAAGCATTATTAGGTCTTGAAGATATGAAAATGTACGATTTATATACACCTTTAGTTAAAGACGTGAAGTTTGAAATGCCATACGAGGAAGCAAAAGATTGGATGGTTAAAGCTTTACAACCTATGGGTGAAGAGTACATGGAAGTAGTAAATGAAGGATTAAATAATCGTTGGGTAGACGTATATGAAAATAAAGGTAAACGTTCAGGCGGGTATTCTTCCGGTGCACATCTAACAAATCCATTTATTTTATTAAATTGGTCAAATACTGTGTCTGATTTATACACGTTGGTACATGAATTTGGTCATTCAGCTCATAGTTATTTCAGTCGTAAAAATCAACCATCAAATTCAAGTGATTATACAATATTTGTCGCGGAAGTTGCATCTACATGTAATGAAGCATTACTAAGTGATTATATGGATAAACATTTAGATGATGAACGTAGATTGTTGTTATTAAACCAAGAACTTGAGCGTTTCCGTGCTACATTATTTAGACAAACGATGTTTGCTGAATTTGAACACAAAATTCATCAGATAGAAGAAGCGGGAGAGCCATTAACAGCAAATCGTATGAACGAAGAATATGCTGAATTAAACCGTGTTTATTTTGGTGACTCAGTTGAAACAGATGAAGATATCAGTAAAGAATGGTCAAGAATTCCTCATTTTTATATGAACTATTATGTGTATCAATATGCAACAGGATATAGCGCTGCACAAAGTTTAAGTCATCAAATATTAACTGAAGGACAACCAGCAGTAGATAGATACATTAATGAATTCTTGAAAAAAGGTAGTTCAAATTACCCAATTGAAATCTTGAAAAATGCTGGGGTAGATATGACAACACCTGAACCAATTGAACAAGCTTGCCAAGTATTCGAACAAAAATTAGATGCTTTTGAAAAGTTAATGAAAGCTTAGCATGAATGTATTCGTTTACAATATGACAAGTTTGTGACAAACTAAATTTATTTAATTTAAAAGGTTGAAAGGTGTATTTTGGCGTGTTATATTATAAACATGAAATTAATCACATAACAAACATACCCCTTTGTTTGAAGTGAAAAATTTCTCCCATCCCCTTTGTTTAGCGCCGTGTAATCAGACACGGCGTTTTTTTATACTTTTTTTTAATGATTCTTCTAAAAATGAGTATAATTGAATAACTATTCAATTAACTTTAAGTGGAAAATATAAGAAAAACAAAAAACGATGATTTTTACTACAATTCAGTAAAAATCATCGTTTTTAATTTAAGGTAGTACATTTTATGTCACTATCTATTTAATAAAGGCTATTTGGTTATAAAGTTAAATCATAGGCGCATTAATTTTTAGCTTTCCAAAATTTACCGTCTGGCGACTTAAGTTTTTCAATTTTTTGTTGGATTGCTAACTTTTTTAGCTCTTTATTCATTAGTTTTTCTGGCCACTCATATATTGTTAGTAACTCTTCTTTAGTAACTAATTGTTGTTGTTGAATATATTCTTCAAGACTTGGTGGTAATTCTTTTTCAATTGTTGAACCAATGAGTTCGTTAATAATATAAGTATAAATATGGTAAGGATATAATCCTTCTACTTTTAATCCTTCTTCGTGCACATCCTCGCTAAAGAACACGAGGGAAGGAGCTTCTTCAATTTCCATTTCTCGTGCGATATGCAAATCTACTTGTAAACTATCTTTTAAACAGTTACTTTGCAAATCTTCTTTAAAAACTTCGTAGTCTAATCCTGCGTTACTGATACAATTATTAACCATCGATTCTGTAATAATATCTCGCTTGGGTATAATCTCATTTTGTACAAGGTGTATAAAACGCTCTGCACGTATGCGTCCCTGAAGTTCAGCGGCTTTATATGCGAGTGCGATATTATCTAAATCAGATGTACTTTGCGCTTGGCATTTTGTCAAAACGCGTAATGAAGGATTCAATATATGTCTAATACTTATATATTGTTTATACTCAATGCGTAATTTAGAAAGGATTGCAGATAATTTAAAACATTCCTTGCTGAATGGATCAAAAAAGGAATAAATTTCTATCTTACTAACAGGTGAAAGATTTACATCTTCACGACTATTGGGTTGTATTAATCTTAATTCTTCAGTCATGTCTATTCCACCTACAATTAATTTTCGGAATTAACCATGTGATTCGCTGTTAAACGTAATCTCTCGTATAAATAATCACCGACACCTTCGGGAAAATCAGCATGCTGTAAAGCTTTATACATATTTTCTAGCCAAGCATCGCGTTCATGATTTGTTATAATAAAATCTAAATGACGTCTTTTCAACATTGGATGACCATGTTCTTGTGTATAAAGATTTGGACCACCTAAGAATTGTGTTAAAAATTGTTTTTGTTTTCTACTTGTTTCTGCAAAATCTCCAGGAAACAAGTGATTAATTCTACTATCTTGTTCTACTAAATAATAAAAGTAATCAATCATATCATATAAGGCTTTTTGGCCAATGATTTCATATGGTGTTTGCGTCATAATATCACCGTATCCTGTTAATATAATACTAATATAACATGAATTTTTACATTTGGAAGTAATTCGACTTCTTACAATTGCATGTGATTAATTATGATATAAATTTGATTTACGATTAAAAAATCTTTGTACTTTATTAGCTGGAATTTCATGTTTCATATCAAATTTTTCAAGGATTGATTTAAATTGAATTAAACCTTCATCATAATCTTCTACTTCGTATTCTAATTCAAAATCTTCAAAATCTAAGTAAGTACTTTTATCAAGTACAAGTAAGTTTCCATTTATTTCTTTTTCTAAGCGTTCAGTTTTAAGTGAACCAAGAATAATTAATTCAGTTAAATTGATATCCATTTTTGTAAGCTGTTCTGCAATTTCAGAAGGCAACGATTGTTTTGGAATAGTCTTGTTTAATTCAGGAACGACATGTGTTTCAAAATTGTATTCAGTTAGGCCGACTTCAGCTGGTATTTTCAATGTCATCTCCAAGTAGTCATCTTTCACACGAATTCTCAAAGCTGATTTATGATCTTTTAGATCAAAGTCTGGCGTATCAATATAGAAATTTGTTTGTTTAAAAGGTTCAATTTCGTTGAAATAGGTTTTATGAATAACATTGTATTGACTTTCTGTTAACAATTGTTTGAATTCAATCTCGTTATTTGTTGCCACTATAATCTCTCCTTCTGGTGCGTATATTCATTTATTTTAAAACACTTTTTATTTAATTTAAATTGAACTGCATTTATGATTACATAAATAGTTGAAATTGATGATTTGATGTTGGTATAACATTATGTTGTAACGTGTTATGTAGTATGAAATTATGTTAAAATAATGAAGAATAAGGAGGAACAAGCATGCGTATTTATGTGAATGAAATTAAAATTACAGAAGATAGCATTAATTGCTATACAGAACAATCCACAGAAGGTTTACAAGAAGCAGGACAAATGCTTGTTGATAGTGATAATTACAGCTTTGCATACATTTTAGACGACGGACAAAACTATTCTTACTTGATATTTGTTCAAGAAACGTGGTCTATGCTGCATGAAAACAAAGGCAAAAAAATTATCGTTAATGACGACTTAGAATTAAAACAATTCGAAAATGAGTTTAATTACATACTGGATAACATTCAAGGTAATTCAAATTATGGTAAGGAGTTTGTTTCCGTTGTAGAGGATATTTTCGAATTAGATTGAAGCGGAGTGAGGCACAATGAATCAATGGGATCAGTTTTTATCTCCATATAAACAAGCAGTAGACGAATTGAAAATTAAATTAAAAGGGCTTAGAAAACAATATGAAGTAGAAGATAATGCATCTCCTATAGAATTTGTAACAGGGCGAGTCAAACCCATGACAAGCATTATTGATAAGGCGAATAAACGTCAAATTTCTTTTGATCGCTTACATGAAGAAATGTATGACATTGCAGGTTTGCGTTTAATGTGTCAATTTGTTGATGATATTGATATTGTGGTTAATTTATTAAGGCAGCGTCAAGATTTTAAAGTTGTAGAAGAACGGGATTACATTAGTAATACCAAACAAAGTGGGTATCGTTCATTCCATGTCATTATTGAATATCCTATTGAAACATTAAATGGAGAAAAGAAAATATTGGCAGAGATTCAAATTAGAACGTTAGCTATGAACTTTTGGGCAACGATAGAACATACTTTGAGATATAAATATGATGGAGATTATCCACCGGAGATACAACATCGATTGGAAAGAGCTGCAGAAGCGGCATTTTTGCTAGATGAAGAAATGTCAGAAATTAAAGAAGAAATTCAAGAAGCTCAGAAATATTATTCTAAAAAGCGTGCGAAAAAGCATAATAATGACTAGGGGATGTTACGATGCGTTATACGATTTTATCTAAAGGTGATTCAAAATCGAATGCTTTAAAACATAAAATGATTAACCATATGAAAGATTTTCAGATGGTTGAAGACCCAGATAATCCAGAAATCGTCATTTCTGTTGGGGGAGATGGAACTCTGTTACAAGCTTTTCATCAGTATAGTCATATGCTATCTCGCTGTGCGTTTGTAGGGGTTCATACAGGGCATTTAGGTTTTTATGCTGATTGGGTGCCACATGAAGTTGAAAAACTCATAATTGAAATTAATAACTCTGAATTCCAAGTCATTGAATATCCTTTGTTAGAGATTATTGTGCGTTATAATGATAATGGATACGAGACGCGACATTTAGCATTAAATGAAGCTACTATGAAAACTGAAAATGGCTCTACTTTAGTTGTTGATGTGAATATTAGAGGTAACCAATTTGAACGCTTCAGAGGTGATGGTTTGTGTATTTCTACACCATCAGGTTCTACAGCATACAATAAGGCATTAGGTGGCGCATTGATACATCCCTCATTAGAAGCGATGCAAATTGCTGAAATTGCATCAATAAACAATCGGGTATTTAGAACTGTGGGTTCTCCTTTAGTATTACCCAAACACCATACGTGTTTAATAACCCCAGTTAATCATGATACTATTTTAACAACGATTGACCATGTTAGTATAAAACACAAAAATGTTAATGCGATACAATATCGCGTAGCCAATGAAAAGATTAGATTCGCTAGATTTAGACCGTTTCCGTTTTGGAAAAGAGTACATGACTCCTTCATTTCAAGTGGAGATGATGAGTAATGAAATTTACTTATACAATACAACGGCCAGAAATGGTTCGCACATTTTTACAACAACAAGCATTTTCTAAACGGACGATAAGCGCCATTAAGCATAATGGCGCTTTATTAGTTAATGGACAACCAGTTACAGTCAGAAAGCAATTAGCTATAAATGATAATTTAGAAGTTTTTTTAAGTGATGAAACACCAAGTTCTAACTTAATACCATATAACGATGCGTTAAATATCTTATATGAAGATTCATATTTAATTATTGTATCGAAATCTGCCCAACAAAATTGTGCACCTTCTAGAGATCATTTACATTTTAGTTTAGTAGAGCAAGTGTTGGGTTATTTTAATGGTAGAAAGTTATCGTTGACCCCACATATTGTTACGCGTTTAGACCGTAATACTTCGGGAATTGTTGTGTTGGCAAAGCATGGATTTATTCATCATTTAATGAGCCAAATTAAAATCGATAAAAAATATTTATGTATTTGTCAGGGTCTATTAGACGGTGAAGGTTTAATTGATGCTCCTATTGCAAGACATCCAGATAGTATTATCCAGCGTCAAGTCAGTAGCCTAGGAAAGTCCTCACAGACTAAATATAAAGCACTTGAACATACGAATAATCATACTTTATGTGAAGTGAGTTTGCTAACAGGAAGAACACATCAAATACGCGTGCATTTTCAATATATTGGTCATCCTTTAGTAGGTGATGACTTATATGGCGGTAAAGATGAAACTTATCATCATCAATTATTACGTTGTATTCAAATATCATTTATTCACCCAATCAAAAAGCAAAAAATTATAATAAACGATAGATATGACGCGATTGAAACTATATTTAATATGATATAATTTAAAAGAACTATGGAGGTGGGGCTAATGGCTAATGAAAAAGAATCAATTACATTAGAGGACGAGCAAGTATATGATAAAGTATTGCTAGATGATTTGTTGATTAATAATCATATTGACGAATTTAGAGATGAATTCCTATCTATGCATACATATGAACAAAGTGAATACTTTGAAGATAGTGATGAAGATATACGACAACGTATCTTTGAAGTACTATCACCAGAAGAAGTTGCCGATTTCTTTGAACAATTAGAAATCGATGAAGATGAATACGAAGCATTGTTTGATACGATGGATGCTAATTATGCTAGTAAGATTTTAGAAGACATGTCTTACGATAATGCTGTAGATATCATGAATCAGTTGTCTAAACAAAAAACAGTTAGTCTCCTCACACTAATGAAGCGTGAAGATGCTAAAGAAATTAAAGCATTATTACATTACGATGAAGATACTGCCGGTGGTATCATGACTACCGAATATATCTCATTGAAAGCAACAATGCCTGTAAAAGAAGCGCTTATTCATGTCAAAGAACAGGCCCCTAATGCAGAAACGATTTATGTTATTTTTGCAGTGAATGATGATAAACAATTAGCCGGCGTGCTCTCACTTAGAGATTTAATTGTAGCCGAAAATGATGCTTACATCGAAGATATCATGAGTGAGCGTGTTATTAGTGCAAATGCAGCCGATGACCAAGAAGATGTTGCCCAAAAAATGAGAGACTATGATTTCATTGCGATGCCAGTTGTCGACTATCAAGACCATTTACTTGGTATAATCACAATCGATGATATTTTAGACGTTATGGACGAAGAAGCAAGTGAAGACTACTCTCGTTTAGCCGGTGTCTCAGACGTCGATGCTACAAATGATTCTGTAATTAAAACTGCAAGAAAAAGGTTGCCATGGTTGATTATACTTACATTCTTAGGAATGATTACTGCGACCATTTTAGGGTCGTTTGAAGACACATTATCAAAAGTTGCATTATTAGCTGCATTTATTCCAATTATTAGCGGGATGTCCGGAAATTCGGGCACGCAATCGCTTGCCGTTTCTGTTCGTAATATTTCAACAGGTGAAATTGATGAACAAAGTAAATTTAAAGTCGCATTAAGAGAAACTGGTAGTGGATTTTTAAGTGGGTTGGTCTGTGCAATTTTGTTATTTATCATTATTATGGTCTTATACGGCCAACCAATCTTAGCAACTATTGTAGGCAGTAGTTTAACAATCGCGATGACAGTAGGTACATTAGTAGGTTCAATGATTCCGTTAGTGATGAACAAATTAAAAATTGACCCTGCAGTTGCAAGTGGTCCGTTTATCACTACAATTAATGATATTGTCAGTATGTTGATTTATTTTGGTTTAGCAACATCATTTATGTCTTATTTAACATAAGGGGGTTATATGGAATTTGTATCACTTGTTGTCGTAGTTTTAGCGGCATTTCTTACACCAATATTAGTCAATAGACTAAGGATTACATTTTTACCTATAGTAGTAGCTGAAATATTAATGGGTATTATTATAGGCCATTCTTTTTTGAATATAGTCGAACGTGATTCAATACTTAATATATTATCAACTTTAGGTTTTATATTCTTAATGTTTTTGAGTGGTTTAGAAATTGATTTTAAAGCTTTTAAAAAAGATAAAAGTTCAACTAAAAAAGAAGAAAAAGTTAAAAAGCAAGAGCCAGGTCATTTACAGCTTGCCTTAGTTGTATTTATGTTTATTATGATTATATCTATTGTCTTTGCATACATGTTCAAATGGTTCGGCCTAATTGATGATGTCTTATTAATGGTTATTATTATATCTACGATTTCATTAGGTGTCGTTGTACCGACATTAAAAGAAATGAATATCATGCGTACGACAATCGGACAATTTATCTTGTTAGTCGCTGTACTAGCAGACTTAGTAACAATGATCTTATTAACAGCATATGGTACGTTACATGCTTCAGGCAATACATCGTTGTGGTTAATCGGTAGTTTAGTGGTATTTACAATTGTTTTTTACTTATTAGGTGGTTTCTTCAAGAAAGCACAATTCTTACAAAAACTAATGGATGGTACGACTCAAATCGGTATACGTGCTGTGTTTGCACTTATTCTATTGTTAGTAGCTTTAGCTGAAGGTGTTGGAGCAGAAAATATTTTAGGCGCATTTTTAGCGGGAGTTGTAGTTTCTCTTCTTAATCCAGATGAGGATATGGTTGAAAAGTTAGATTCATTTGGATATGGATTCTTTATTCCAATCTTCTTTATCATGGTTGGTGTAGATTTAAATATACCAGAGTTGAT
Organism: Staphylococcus pseudoxylosus; assembly: GCF_044794325.1. Classification (NCBI taxonomy): domain Bacteria; kingdom Bacillati; phylum Bacillota; class Bacilli; order Caryophanales; family Staphylococcaceae; genus Staphylococcus; species Staphylococcus pseudoxylosus. Next base: position 2,054,157 of record NZ_CP085024.1, on the reverse strand, counting down.
TAAGGAACCAGCATTATTGCTGATTATCCCGTTTTTAATACTCGCTTTTCTAATATCTAAATTGATACCAGTATTTTATATACGTAGATGGTTTGATATGAAAACTACAATTTCTTCTGCATTTTTACTAACATCTACATTATCATTAGTTATTGCTTCTGCTAAAATTGCTGAACAACTTGGCACAATTTCACCAGAAATATCTGGTATTTTGATATTAAGTGCTGTTATCACTTGTGTATTTGTACCTATTATCTTTAAGAAAATGTTCCCAATGCCAGACGAAGCGACAAGACAAATTGAAGTTAGTTTGATAGGGAAGAACCAATTAACCATCCCTATTGCTCAAAATTTATCTTCACAACTGTACCAAGTTTCACTTTATTATCGAAATGATTTAAGTGATAAACGTAAATTATCTGATGCAATTTCAATGGTTGAAATTGCAGATTATGAAGAAGGATTACTTGAGCGCCTCGGCTTATTTAAGCGTAATATTGTTGTATGTTCGACAAACGATGATGATATTAATCGCAAAGTAGCATTAATGGCAAAAGCTCATGGTGTAAAACGAGTTATTTGTAGGTTAGAATCTAGTTCTAATGACGAATCTCTGCAAAGAGAAGGTATTGAAGTGTTTAGTAGCTATATGAGTAATAAGATTTTATTAAAAGGCTTAATAGAAACACCTAATATGCTTAACTTGTTAAGTAATGTCGAAACATCATTATATGAAATTGCGATGTTAAATCATCAATATGACCAGATTCAACTACGTAATTTCCCATTCGATGGAGATATTATCTTTGTTCGTATTATTAGAAATAATGAATCTATTGTACCACATGGAGATACCCAACTACGATACAGAGACCGCGTTATCGTTACAGGTTCTAAAGAATATGTTGACGAATTGAAACGTGAATTAGAGTTTTATTATTAAAATACGTATGACAGTAAATGATACTCTAATCTCATATCGTTTAACTAATCATATATTTAATATTTAAAAGCGAAGGCTGAGGCATATCATATAGAAATGTCTCAGCTTTTGTTATATTAAAATAGAATTTAAAACAAGTATTTTGTGCTACTCCATGTAAAATTTGATATCAATGTATATTTGAATTTTTTTATCATCATCCTTATAGGATGATGATTTAACTTTAGCTATGTAAACGCATAAAAAGTTCAATTGATATTAAAATAAATTGTTTATTCATTATAACCAATGTTAAAATAAAGAATGTTGATATTGGTATCGAATAAAAAAGTAAATATCTGTGTCATCTGAATTCGAACCAGTTAAAAATGAAAATTTAAATAAAGGAGTTATTTTCATGTTAAATTTAGAAAACAAAACTTTCGTCATTATGGGTATTGCAAACAAACGTAGTATTGGTTTTGGCGTAGCTAAAGTATTGGACCAACTTGGTGCAAAATTAGTATTTACATACCGTAAAGACCGTAGTAAAAAAGAATTAGAAAAATTAATTGAACAATTAAATCAAGAAACTCATCATATGTATCAAATTGATGTTCAAAGTGATGAAGATGTAGTAAATGGTTTTGCTAAAATTGGAGAAGAAGTTGGCAATATAGATGGCGTTTACCATTCAATTGCATTTGCAAATATGGAAGATTTACGTGGTCGCTTTATTGATACATCACGTGATGGTTTCTTATTAGCACAAGATATTAGTTCTTATTCATTGACACTTGTATCACGTGAAGCCAAAAAACTTATGCCTGAAGGCGGTAGTATTGTAGCTACAACTTATTTAGGTGGCGAATTCGCAGTTCAAAATTACAATGTAATGGGTGTTGCGAAAGCAAGTTTAGAGGCAAATGTACGTTATTTAGCATTAGATTTAGGACAAGAAAATATCCGTGTTAACGCGATTTCAGCTGGACCTATCCGTACATTGAGTGCAAAAGGTGTAGGCGGATTTAATTCAATTTTAAATGAAATCACAGAACGTGCACCATTAAAACGTAATGTTGATCAAGAAGAAGTTGGTAAAACTGCAGCTTATCTATTAAGTGATTTTTCAAGTGGTGTTACCGGAGAAAATATTCATGTAGATAGCGGTTATCATATCGTTAAATAATATTGTAAAACCTCAAAGTCAATATAACTACTGTTTAATTTATATATTATAATATTGGCAGTGATTTGGGGCGACGCTTGTGAAAAGAACACTAGCCGAACACTATAGGTTAAGATGGTATTCGTAGAAAACGTGTAAAAAAACTGCCAACAAAGTTCGGGACTTTGTCGACAGTCTAAAACCTCTGATACTTGGTATCAGAGGTTTTTTGTATTTATAAATTGAGATTGGGAGATGTATTGATTACAATCTCAATTTATAAAATTAAAGCACCTAGACAAATTGACTAAGTGCTTTAATAAATGTGTCTCAATTTAAACACTGATGTATTATCTAAGCTATTCTTTAACATCGCTATTAGCTTTTTCGATAATTTGCTGTCTGTATTGGAAAACATTACGCACAATCGTTTTAATTACTGCATAAAGTGGCACAGCTACAAGTATTAGGGCAAAACCACCGAGATTACCCGCAGCTAAGATGACAACAATGATTGTTAATGGGTGAATATTTAAAGATTTGCCCATAACATTTGGTGTAATAACGTTACCTTCTAATTGTTGAGCAACTAATGTGATAATACATACCCATATAAATGTAGTTGGACTTTGAATAATTCCGATAATGGCTGCTGGAGCAAATGCCATCCATGGCCCAAGGAATGGAATCATATTAGCTACACAGGCAAACATAACTAATAATAATGTATAATTCAAACCAATAATTGAATAACCGATATATAAAATGATACCTAAAATAATACTAACTGTTACTTGACCTTGAATATAAGACTGTACTGTATGATTTAAATCTTTCAATAAATCAACAATAAAAACTTTTCTATCGCCTTTAAATAGCTTAGCAATAAAAGGTATAAAACGTTCATGGTCTTTTAACATATAGATTAAGAAAAATGGCACCATGATAAGTAAAAATAGTGTTGAGATAAATGAAGTTAAATAACTAAATGAATTAGATAATATATCTGCAGTACTATCACTCATAGATTGAACCATTTTATTTATTCTATCTGTTACATCAGCAGGTAATCTCTCCATTTGATCTAAAGCAAAATTGATAATATATTGAATTTCATGTTGTAATGCTGGAATTTGATTGATTAAGTTTTCAATTTGCTCTGCAATAGGTGGTGCGATAAACCTAATAATGATACCTATAATGATAAATAAAGCGATAAAGATAATTGTAATACTAGCCCAACGTGGGACTTTGTTTTTTTCTAGTATTTTTTGAAAAGGTAAGCAAATATAGAACAAGAAGCCACTTAATAACAATGGTAATAATACCGATTGAATAATAATTACAAAAGGTAAAAATACACTATGGACTTCCATAACTAATTTGATTAGTAAAAACAGGATTAATAATGCAATACCTGTTCTAAACCAAACCTTATTTAGCATAGGACAGTTCCTCCTAAATTCTTTTTTTAGTACTATTTAGTATATCTCAAATATACAAAGAACAAAAGATGAAAATAGAATTCAATAATTTCTGTTGTGCAATTATAAAAAAATAGAAAGTTATACCTATGAATAAGAATAATTTGTGTTAAATAGTGTAAAACTATTTGTGTATTAGAATAAAGTAATCTGAAATATTTAATATAAATTTAGAAATACAATATATAAATTGTGAAAAAGATAACTCAATGAATACGTTGCACGGAATATTATATATGTGTATAATAATGAAAAATATATCATTTCACATAATGGTACAACAAGGGGGATACATTATGTTAGAGGGGTTACTTACGTGGTTGTATGATATTGTTTGGAGCAAACCTTTGGTTTATGGTTTATTGCTTACAGGAGTGTTATTTTCATTTATGATGCGCTTTTTCCAAATTAGGCATTTTAAAGAAATGATACGCTTGATGTTTCAAGGGGAAAAATCGCCGACTGGTATATCTAGTTTCCAAGCAATTGCTTTATCTTTAGCAGGTAGAGTAGGTACTGGTAATATTGTAGGTGTTTCAACGGCTATATTTATTGGGGGTCCTGGTGCTATATTTTGGATGTGGGCATCGGCATTTTTAGGCGCAGGTAGTGCATTTATTGAATCAACACTTGGACAAATTTATAAGCGTGAAGAGAAAGGGCAATATCGAGGCGGTCCAGCATTCTATATTGAGTACGGTATTAAGGGAAAACTAGGAAAGATATATGGTTTAATATTTGCAATCGTTACTGTTATATCAGTTGGGCTATTATTACCAGGTGTGCAGTCTAATGCTATTTCAAGCTCAATGAAAAATGCATTCAGTTTAGAACCTTGGATAGTAGCAATATTCTTGGCGATCTTAATTGGTTTAATCATATTTGGAGGTATAAAGTGGATTGCAAATGCAGCAACTGCAGTAGTTCCATTTATGGCAATTGCGTACATATTAATGGCAGTTATAATTATATTTATCAATATCGAACAAGTTCCTGCTCTAATTGCTTTAATATTTAAATCAGCATTTGGTTTTGAAGCAGCTTTTGGTGGTATTGTAGGGGCTATGATTGAAATTGGTGTTAAAAGAGGACTATATTCAAACGAAGCAGGACAAGGTACAGGTCCACATGCTGCATCGGCAGCAGAAGTATCTCATCCAGCTAAACAAGGATTAGTGCAATCGTTTTCAGTTTATATAGATACATTATTTGTTTGTACAGCAACTGCGTTAATTATTTTACTTTCGGGTACATATAATGTTACTGATGGCGGTTCAATGTCAGACGGTAAAGCGAGTATGATTAAAGACAATGGTATATTTGTAGAAATGTCCAATGGTGACAAAGATTATTCAGGTACAGCAATGTATGCACAAGCTGGTATTGATAAAGCCTTCCAGGGTAGTGGTTATCACTTTGATCCGACATTTTCAGGATTTGGATCATACTTTATTGCAATTGCATTATTCTTCTTTGCCTTTACAACAATATTGGCATACTATTATATTGCTGAAACCAATATTACGTACTTAACTAGAAGAAGTTCGAAGAAAACCACTTTTATATATATTAATATTATAAGAATCGTTCTAATTTTAGCTACAGTATATGGTGCAGTTAAAACTGCAGATTTGGCGTGGATGATGGGTGATTTGGGTGTAGGTATGATGGCATGGTTAAATATTATTGCCATTTGGATACTACATAAGCCAGCAATCAATGCTCTGAAAGATTATGAAAAGCAAAAGAAAAAACTTGGATCAGGTAAACGCGCCATTTACAGACCAGATCCTAGTAAAGTACCGAATGCTATTTTCTGGCTGAAAGATTACCCACAGCGACTGAAAGAAGAAAAAATTGATGATTAACATATCATTCAATTTGTAAAAAGTAAGTTGAAATATTTTAAAATCATGCGTCTCTTGGTACAATGTCTATAAGACTACTAGGGGGCGCATGATTTATGTATGACTTTCAACCAGGCAATATCAATAAGATTGATTTTCCTAGCGAGATTTTAGATAGAGATGTGACATTATCTATCTATTTACCTAAGGATTTTACAGAATTATTTAAATATAAAGTTGTTTTTTGCTTTGATGGGGCAGACTTTTTTGCTTTTGGCAGAATCCATCGTACTTATGAAAAGTTAAGAGAAACCAATGAAATTGAGCGAGCAATTTTTGTAGGTTTTCATTATGAAGATGTTGATAAAAGAAGAGCAGAATTTCATCCACAGGGCGCTCGTACACCGTTGACTGTGAAAGCTATGGCTAATGAAATACTACCGTTTATAGATAAGACATTTCCAACGTTTAAAGTAGGCAATGCTCGTGTTCTATTAGGTGATAGTTTAGCTGGTAGTGCTGCATTAATTACTGCGTTATCATATCCGCGTGTATTTAGTCAGGTGGGATTATTAAGTCCGCAACATGATGAAGCAATCCAGACATTAATTGAACGTTGCCAATTTAAAGAGCAGCTATCAATTTGGCATGCTGTAGGATTAGAAGAAAATGATTTCAAGTTACCGACTACAGGTAAAACTGCAGATTTTTTAACGCCAAATCGAGAATTAAATTCAATTATTAAAGCAAATGATTTTACGTATCACTATTTAGAATTTGAAGGTGGTCATAGATGGAAGTCATGGCAATATTTACTTGATGAAATGTTAAAATATTTTTTATCTGATAATATTTCATTTTAATATTCTGAAATTAATTGACTTTAGAGTAACGAATTTTTCAGAAATTTGCTATAATGTAATTATGTTAAACAAAGGAGGAATTTAAATGATTTTAGGATTGGCATTAATTCCGTCAAAAGCATTTCAAGATGAAGTGAATGCATATCGTAAGCGTTATGATGCTCATTATGCATCTATTATGCCGCATATTACGATAAAGGGGCAATTTAAAATAAACGATGGTGATTTAGAGTCTGTAAAAGAGACAATTAAATCAAGAATCGAAGGCATTCCAACGGTTGATGTTCATGCAACAAAAGCATCTAATTTTGCGCCGATAACAAATGTTATTTATTTTAAAGTTGAAAAAACAGAAACTTTAGAAAACTTATTTAATCAATTTAATAAAGGCGATTTTTATGGGGTTGCAGATCATTCGTTTGTACCACATTTTACTATTGCCCAAGGATTGACGAGTCAAGAATTTGAAGATATTTATGGACAATTGAAGCTAGCGGGGATTGACTACAAAGAAACTATTGAGCAACTTTCTTTAGTTTATTACGATGAAAAAGAAGATAAATGGAAAGTTTTAGAAAACTTTAATTTAGCATAAACGTGTTCCATTTTGATGATTGTCTGAACGCACCATGATTAGACATAAGAAGATATAGAGTTGGGAGAGCATAAACACGCCCCTCCCAAATAAGAGAGAGCTAATCAATTTAGGTTGGCTCTCTTTTATATTTTAAAATAGTATGATGTTGTAGCACATACACTTCTAGGCATGAGCTATGTAAAAATTTCATGAAAATAAAAACGTCAATTTCTATAAGTTTTTAATAGAAATTGACGTTTTTTTAACTATATATTTTATGTCTGATGTACTGAAATGTTTGAGTTATGATAACTCATGCATACATTTATATTTGAGTTTGGTTAATATTGTTTCGCAATAATAACTTAAGTATGGCTGATAAAACTTTTCTATAAACATTAAAGCTTCTGAACGCTTTAAACTTGTTTTTTACGTTTGATAAAATAGATGCCGTAAAAGACAGCTAGGAATAAGAACACAAAAGCTGAAAAGTAAAATGTGTTATTTACTGAATTTGAAAACTCAGTGATTAAACCACCGACAAGCGGACCGACCATAGATCCGAAGCCTTGCACACTATTGAATACACCCCAAGTTTCTTCTTGTTCATCCAAATGTATATGACTTGCCATGAATGTGTTCCAAGCCGGTAGTAAAATACCATACATGAGGCCAATAAATACTGCTAGTATCCAAACCAATGTAATTTCTGTAATTAGCGATAAAGCAAATATCATGAGTGTGTATAGTACAAAACCACCAAATATTACACTGTACATAAATAATGTGCCATGATTATCAATTATCTTAGATAAGAACAACATTGAAAACGCACAACCAATGCCACCAAATACGATTGCCATCGTATATTCAACTGTTGAAACACCGACCACTTTTGTTGCATATGTAGGTAGTATAGGTACAAGAGCGGTAATTGAAGCACCTTGTAGTAAAATACCTGGAAAAAGAATTAAATGTCGTTTTGTGACATTTACTATTTGACCTAATTGTTGTTTAACAGGGCGAGTATTATAATTTGTGAGTCTAATTTTTACAAAATAATATAATATCCAAGCAATTAATACAACTAGTGACATTAAAAACGCAAATTGTGTCGGATGAAATTTAAATATAATATTCATGCCTACCATACCTACTAGTAGTCCTAGTAACCAAGAGAAGTACACGTAACCCATTTGTTTACCGCGATTCTTTTCATCAACACTTGCTAACATGATTACCCATATAGGGCTTACAGCAATACCTAGTAAGACCGCACTGATAATTAATACTATTGGTGCGGTAGGGAACCAAATAACTAAAAATAAACTAGCAAAAGCAAGTAAAAACCCTAAAGTTAGTACTAATTTGGCACCTAAGCGTTTAAGTAAGAAACCAATAACAAAGTTTGTAGCCGCATCTGAAATGAAATGTATAGAAATAGCGATAGATGTTATACCTACCGCGATTGAGGTTGCTGTTGGAAGTAATGATAAATAACTTAAAATATACATTCCTCGAGCAAATTCCATTAAGAATAAGATTATTAGCATGATTATAAAATTTTTATTTGTACCATAATTATTTAACGAAGAGCTTTGCATATAAAGGAACCTTTCCGTAAACTTCCTCATATCGAGATGAATGATTAAGTAAGTCTAATAAGTCTTTACATAATTTGTATGTTGAATATGGGATTCTAGAAGAATCCATTGCTTGTGACATTGCAGCTAATTTGGCTGGCTCATTTGTTAATGTAGCAACTTGCTCTATTGCTGCCTCAGGTGTAAGCGCTATGCTACCAAAGCCTTTTTCTTCGAAATAAACTGCATTCTCAAGCTCTTGTCCGGGTGCAGGATCTAAGAAAATCATTGGTATTTGACGCGTTAATGCTTCTGAGATCGTGATACCACCTGGTTTTGTAATCATCAAATGACTTGAAGCCATCCACTCATTCATATGTGTGGTGTAACCTAAAATAAGTACGTTATTGTTAGCTTTGAATTGATTCGATAACGAACGTTTTAAATCTTTATTTTTACCACAAATCATAACTACTTGTGCTTGAGGACTTCTGTTTAGAATTTCTTGAATCATTTGGCCGAATCCTTTTGAAACTCCAAATGCACCTGCAGACATTAATATAGTAGGTTTGTTAGGATCTAACTTATTTTTACGTAACCAATCTTCTTCATTAATATCCGCTTCGAATTTATCTGAAATAGGAATTCCTGTTACTTTCAATTTATCTCGAGGAATGCCAATACTTGCAAATTCGTCTTTTAATTCCTCTGTAGCAAGATAATATTTATGTGAATGTGGCGTAATCCAGTTTTTTTGCATGCGATAGTCTGTCATAACTGTTGCAATAGGTATGTTCATATCAAATTGTTCAGTTAGTACAGACATAACTGGTGTTGGAAAAGTTAGTAAAATAAGATCTGGCTTTTCTTTTAAAAGTAAATTCATTAATTTATTAAGTCCATAGTATTTATAGAAACATTTATCTAATTGGTCTGGTTGACTATAGTAAAAAGCTTTATACATATTTCTAAAATATTTAAAACTATTAATGTACCATTTTTTACAAATAGAAGTCAGAATCGGGTGAGCTTCTAAAAATAAATCATGTTCAATAACTGTTAAATTGTCTAGATTCATTTCGTTAAATTGGTTTACTACGCTTTGCGTAACTTGTAAATGACCGTTACCAAAAGATCCAGTAATTATCAGTATTTTTTTATTTTGAGTAACCATTAAGAGCCACCCTCCAATAGTTTATATTTAGCTCAAGGTAATTTTAACGTATTTACTTGAGGTGTGAAAGAAAATACACACAATTAATTTTGATTATATCATTTTACAAACACTTGTGAAATGATTCATACTACATTGGGAAATTAAAATTTAATAAAATAAAGTTGTTATATATCTATATAATACCACTTTTGATAAGACAATAAGCTTATATTCTACAAATAACAAAATATATAGAAAGAATTAATATTTTCACAACATATGGTTAATATTCTTAACCATAAAGATTATAATACCTAGGTAAATAGTGCTTGAGCATAATTAAATGATTAATGAACTAAATACAATAGGAAGAAATTATAAATATCAAATCATTAGATTCTATAAAAACAGTGGGAAATGTGTATAATAGAAGTATTGGAAATAAAGGAGCGATATATGTTGGAAGCAAATGTGTTGTTTGAAAAAATTAGAGTGAAACAAGTTTTCGGCACGTTAGATAGAAATATAACAGATATAACAACAGACTCTCGTACTGCACAGCGAGGTAGTGTATTTGTAGCATCAAAAGGTTATACAGTAGACAGTCATAGATTTTGCCAAGATGTGGTGAATCAGGGATGTGAGGTTATCATCGTTAATCACAAACAACAAATTGTAGGAGACGTAACGCAAGTCGTTGTCCCAGATACTTTACGTGTAGCAAGTTTGTTAGTTAATATGTTATTCGATTATCCAAGTAAGCAACTCGTAACATATGGTGTAACAGGAACAAATGGTAAAACTTCAATCGCTACGATGATACATCATATTTATAGGAAATTAAATAAAGGCAGTGCTTATTTAGGAACAAATGGCTTTCAAATAAATGAAGTTAAATCAAAAGGGGAAAACACAACCCCTGAAACAGTGTTATTAACAAAGAAAATAAATGAAGCAGTTGAAGCAGGCGCTGAATCTATGACCTTAGAAGTATCTAGTCATGGTCTATCTTTAGGTCGTCTTCGTGGTGTGGATTTTGATGTAGCCATTTTTTCAAATTTAACACAAGATCATTTAGATTTTCACGGCACAATGGAGTCCTATGGACATGCTAAATCACTATTATTTAGCCAATTAGGTGAGGATTTATCACAAGATAAATATGTTGTGTTGAATAATGATGATGCTTTTTCAGAATATCTTAGCTCAGTAACACCATATGAAGTGTTCACTTATGGTGTCAATAATGACGCCCAGTTTACAGCGGAACAAATTGAAGAATCATTACAAGGTGTTAAATTCGTTTTTAATACGCCTGAAGGAAAATTTCAGGTGCATTCACCATATGTTGGTTTGTTTAATGTTTCTAACATTATGGCTGCTATGATTGCTGTGTGGAGTAAGGGTATTGAGTTAGGTGAAATTATAAAAGCTGTTGAAAATTTAGAACCTGTAGAAGGAAGATTAGAAGTATTAGATTCTTCACTACCAATTGATCTAATTATAGATTATGCACATACAGCAGATGGAATGGATAAATTAATTGATGCGGTTAAGCCATTCGCCAAACAAAAATTAATTTTCTTATGTGGTATGGCAGGTGAACGTGATTTAACTAAAACACCTGAAATGGGACGTGTAGCATGCCGAGCAGACTACGTTATCTTTACGCCTGATAATCCTGCAGATGATGATCCTAAGAAATTAACACAAGAATTAGCTAAAGGGGCAACGCATGATAACTATATTGAATTTTACGATCGTGCTGATGGCATAAGACATGCTATAGATATTGCTGAGCCAGGGGATACTGTGGTATTAGCTTCTAAAGGTCGAGAACCATATCAAATTATGCCTGGCCACATCAAAGTACCGCATCGTGATGATCTTATTGGATTAGAAGCGGCTTATAAAAAATTTGGTGGAGGTCCTCATGAAGGTTAAAAAAATCAATTTTATTGACGTTCAGGCTAATGTGTATATATATGAAAATGTAGTAAACCAATTATTTCTTATAGCCATTCCTGAAATAAATTGGTCATTAGAAGTAGCATCAACTTTAAACGAAGATGATATGAAAGAGGAACTTGTGATACACTTATTTACATTACTTGATGAGTCAACAGCATCACATCTTGCTGATGACATCGTTAAATGGATATTTGAGAATTAAAGGAGATTATAAATGAATATAAAGGAAGAAGTAGAATCAAGAAAAACCTTTGCGATTATTTCTCACCCAGATGCTGGTAAAACAACATTAACCGAAAAATTATTATTATTTGGTGGTGCAATTAGAGAAGCAGGTACAGTTAAAGGTAAAAAAAGTGGGAAGTTTGCTACAAGTGACTGGATGAAAGTTGAACAGGAACGTGGTATTTCTGTTACTAGTTCGGTAATGCAATTTGATTATGATCATTACAAGATAAACATTTTAGATACACCGGGTCACGAAGATTTTTCTGAAGACACATACAGAACTTTAATGGCTGTTGATAGCGCGGTTATGGTTATTGACTGTGCAAAAGGAATTGAACCACAAACATTAAAACTATTTAAGGTTTGTAAAATGAGAGGCATCCCTATTTTTACGTTTATCAATAAATTGGATAGAGTAGGGAAAGAACCATTTGAATTATTAGATGAAATTGAGTCTACATTAGATATAGAAACATATCCTATGAATTGGCCAATCGGAATGGGGCAAAACTTTTTCGGAATAATTGATAGAGCATCGCATACAATTGAACCGTTTAGAGATGAAGAAAACATCTTACACTTAGATGATGATTACGAACTCAAAGAAGATCACGATATGAAAAACGATAGTGCCTTTGCCCAAGCAATTGATGAGCTTATGTTAGTTGAAGAAGCGGGCGAAAACTTTGATAATGAAGCGTTATTAAACGGTAATTTAACGCCTGTATTCTTTGGTTCGGCATTGGCAAACTTCGGTGTTCAAAATTTCTTGAACGCATACGTTGATCACGCGCCTATGCCAAATGCACGTCAAACAAAAGAAGACATAGAAGTAAGTCCGTTTGATTTAGATTTTTCAGGTTTTATCTTTAAAATCCAAGCGAATATGGATCCGAAACATAGAGATAGAATCGCTTTTATGCGTGTTGTGAGCGGCGCATTTGAACGTGGTATGGATGTTAACTTACAACGAACAAATAAAAAACAAAAAATCACTCGCTCAACGTCATTTATGGCGGACGATAAAGAAACTGTAAATCATGCGGTGGCTGGTGATATTATCGGTCTATATGATACAGGGAATTATCAAATTGGTGATACGCTAGTTGGAGGCAACCAAAAATTTAGTTTCCAAGACTTACCACAATTTACACCTGAATTATTTATGAAAGTATCAGCCAAAAATGTGATGAAGCAAAAACATTTCCATAAAGGTATTGAACAATTAGTTCAAGAAGGCGCAATTCAATATTATAAAGCATTACACACGAATCAAATCATCATCGGTGCTGTCGGACAGTTACAGTTCGAAGTATTCGAACATCGTTTGAAAAATGAATATAATGTGGATGTTGTTATGGAGCCGGTTGGTCAAAAAATTGCTCGCTGGATAGAAAACGAAGAAGACATCAAAGATAAGATGAGTTCTACACGTTCTATTCTAGTGAAAGATGTATATGATAATTATGTATTTTTATTTGAAAATGAGTTTGCCACAAGATGGTTTGAAGAGAAATTCCCAGAAATTAAATTATATGGATTGTTATAAATTTTGTTTTTGTGTATAATAACCATATTAATAGAATACCTATGACTATGTAGTCAGAGGGGAGTAACTTAACTAAAGTTAAATTGATATATGAAGCATGCAAGTATTGTCTAGATGTAGCTGAATGCATATTGATATATTCTTTTTAACTTAGTCATTTTTATCGTCATTACGAAGTATAATACTTCCGGTAAGATGGGCAGAAATAAAACTGTCGAGTGAGACCTTTGCTAACAGTGTATATTATCTATGAATTGTATTTAATTTACTTTATGTTTTTTAAAATACGGTGAATAGTTTTCGTATGCATTGACTTAGCTTAGGTCTCTATTTTTATGTAAAAAACTAAAGGAGATGTCCTATATGGATCCGAGTTTGATTTTACCTTACCTATGGGTGTTAGTAGTACTCGTATTTTTAGAAGGTTTATTAGCTGCAGATAATGCAGTTGTAATGGCAGTAATGGTTAAACATTTACCACCCGAACAACGTAAAAAAGCACTGTTTTATGGTTTGCTTGGTGCTTTTGTATTCCGTTTCTTATCCTTATTCTTAATTAGTGTGATTGCACATTTCTGGTGGATACAAGCACTAGGTGCCTTATACTTGCTATATATGTCTATACGAAATTTGATATCCTTCTTTAAGGAAAGTGACCATGATAAGAACGATGGCAGTGATGATCATCACTTTGATGAATCTGGAGAAGAGATACATGCAAGTGCTAAATCATTTTGGGGCACAGTGTTAAAAGTAGAATTTGCCGATATCGCTTTTGCAATTGACTCAATGCTTGCGGCACTAGCTATAGCCGTTACTTTACCGACAGTGGGTATACATTTTGGCGGTATGGATTTAGGTCAATTTATTGTTATGTTCCTAGGTGGTATGCTAGGTGTTGTTATTATGCGTTTTGCTGCAACATGGTTTGTAAATCTATTGAATAAATATCCAGGTTTAGAAGGTGCAGCATTTGCGATTGTTGGTTGGGTAGGTGTCAAATTAGTTGTTATGGTGCTTGCTCATCCTGATATTGGCGTTTTAGATGAGCATTTCCCACATAGCGCTTTATGGCAGTCAATCTTCTGGTCGATTATGATCTTATTAGTGATTATCGGATGGTTAGGTTCTGTTCGTAAAAATAAACAGCAAGAAAAGTAAAATTGATTAAAAATTAACGAATTAACTTTTTAATATACTCCTTCTAAAGTGGACACTATAAAAGTGGAAATTTTGGAAGGAGTTTATATATATATATTAATATAAAATTAAAGACGTCTTAATGATAGAAATATATACTTAAAGTGCTTATAATCACTTATATATAGTAATAAAATAAAAATAAAGCAGAAATATTTTATGTGATATGTCATAATAGAAGTTAAAGAAACATGCAGTTTTAGGGGGCGTTATGGTGAAAGATAATAAAAAACATGTAATCCCAAAAGAAAAATACGGCCGTAAAAGACGCGAGTATTTTCATAATGAAGAACGGGAACAACGTGTACAATTTGAGCGTAAAGCAAGAAAACAACGTGCAGAAAAAGCAGAAGAGTTAGCCAAAAATAATGAAGAACGTGTGAAAGAGAATTTGAGAAAAGCACGCATCGAGAAACTGACTCAGGAAGAAATTCAACAGCAACAACAAGTTATGAAAGAACGTAGCAATAACAGTGGTATTACAAGTGGTCAAAATCAAATTGATGAATCATATAAAGGAGGGCAACAAAAAGAAACAAATGCTAAAGATAAATCAGCAAAAACGGCTGAAACAACTTTGAATGATACTAAATCAACTGCAAAGCATTCAAATGCTAAAGTGGAGCATAATAAAGAAGCTACACACGATTATTCAGAAAGAAAAGATGAGTTGAAAAATGCACAAGACGACCATTTTTATTCTGAAGAAGCGCAACAATCACGTGTCAATAACTATATAGAGGACGAAAATGAAAGTAAATCACAACAGCATATCGGTATTAGCAACGAATCAAAACATCAAAGAAAAATGGCTTCCCAACACAATGATAATCAACCGCAGTCATTTACGGATAGAGTTAAGTGCTTTTTTATAGAACAATGGGCACAAATATTAATCGTTGTTGCAGTTATATTATTGTTGATTTTAATTCAAGCAATCTTTAGTAATGTAGATAATAATGGGAATAGAAAAGATTATGTATTTCAAAATAATAGTGATAAAGACAAAACTTATACTGCTACAATGAAAAGTGCAAATAGTGCAATTCATTCAGTTGTAACAGTAGAAAATGATACAAGTAATGATTCATCATCTGCAGAGAAAGAGACACAGGAAGCAGGTAAAGAAAACGAATTAGGTTCAGGTGTCGTCTACAAAAAAGTAGGCGACTCTATTTTTATCATGACGAACGCACATGTTGTTGGTGATAAAAAAGAACAAAAGATTACATACGGTAATAATGACTATTCAATAGGTAAAGTGATTGGAGCAGATAAATTTTCGGATATCGCAGTCATCAAAGCAAAAGTGAAATCTGATAGCGACGTGAAAGCCATTAAAATGGGAGATTCAAGTACATTAGTACTAGGCGAACCTATTATTGTGGTAGGTAATCCTTTAGGTGTTGATTTTAAAGGCAGTGTCTCAGAAGGTATTGTGTCAGGGTTAAATCGACATGTGCCAGTAGATATTGATAAAGACGATAAGTTCGATGTACTAATGAGTGCGTTCCAGATGGATGCACCTGTAAATCCAGGTAATTCTGGTGGTGGGGTAATTGATAAAAATGGTAAGTTAGTTGGTATAGCATCATTGAAAATTGACATGGATAATGTGGAAGGTATTGCCTTTGCTATCCCAGTCAATGACGCAGAATCAATTGCAAAACAACTTGAAGCTAAAGGTGAAGTAATATATCCTAATACTGGTGTAGAGCTAGCTAATATTGCAGATATTGATGATACGACAAGACAATCTATCAACTTACCTGATGATGTGAAAAATGGTGTATTGATAGGAAATGTCAAAGCTAATTCTATTGGAGAAAAATCTGGGTTGCAAAAAAATGATGTAATAGTAGAATTAGATGGTAAAGAAGTAGAAGATAATCTTAGATATAGACAAATCATATTTAGTCATAAAGATGATTTGAAAACACTAACTGCAAAAGTATATAGAGATGGAAAAGTACAAGATATTAACATTAAATTGAAGTAGCGTTGGGGTGAATAAACGTTGTCCATTTTCAATCAATTATTTAAAAAATCAAGCCCTCAACAAGGTATTGTGATGTATTATATTATAGCAATTATCGTAGCGTTTTTATTGCTGAATTTGCCTTTTGTTCATAAACCAGGTATAAAGGTGGATCCGATAGATTCACTATTTGTTGCTGTTTCTGGTGTAAGTGTTACAGGTCTTTCTCCAGTTAATATAGTTGAAACTTATACAACATTTGGTCAAATCATTATTATGATTATCCTTAATATTGGTGGCATTGGCGTAATGGCAATAGGAACCATGTTATGGGTAGTGTTAGGGAAGCATATAGGTATGCGCGAACGCCAATTGATTATGTTAGATAATAACAAAGACACAATGAGCGGTACAGTTAAACTTATTTTAGATATTGTACGTACGATTTTAATTATTGAAGTGGTTGGTGCAGCACTTTTGGCTTTCTATTTCTATAGAGATACACCGGACTTACAATATGCCATTATGCAAGGATTCTTCGTTGCGGTATCTGCTACGACAAATGGTGGCTTAGACATAACAGGTCAATCATTAATACCATATGCAAATGATTATTTTGTACAAACGATTGTAATGTTTTTGATTATTTTAGGCTCAATTGGTTTTCCAGTTTTGATTGAAGTGAAAGCTTATATTAAAAATAGGATTCCTAATTTTAGGTTTTCATTATTTGCAAAAATTACAACTGTTACATATTTAGTTTTATTTGTGTTCGGTGTGATTATGATTTTATTGTTGGAATATAATCATGCATTCCAAAATATGAGTTGGCATAAGTCGTTATTTTATGCATTTTTCCAATCTGCAACTACTAGAAGTGCTGGGTTGCAGACCATTGATGTTAGCCATTTTGGTGAAGGTACGAATGTTATTATGAGTATTTTAATGTTTATTGGTTCATCTCCAAGTTCAGTAGGTGGGGGAATCAGAACAACAACATTTGCTATTTTAATACTATTCCTATTTAACTTTAGTAATAATACAGAAAAATTATCAATTAAAGCATTTAATCGTGAAATTCATACGACTGATGTTCAACGTTCATTTGCAGTATTTACGATGGCAGGAATATTAACCTTTGCAAGTATGATTTTTATACTTGTTGTGGAGAATGGAAAAATAACATTTTTACAAGCATTTTTTGAAGTGATGTCAGCATTCGGAACTTGTGGTTTATCTTTAGGCGTAACAGGTGATGTTAATGATATGTCGAAAACAGCACTTATGATATTGATGTTTATCGGTCGTGTCGGATTAATTAGTTTCATCATTATGATTGGTGGGCGTCGTGAACCAGATAAATATCATTATCCAAAAGAGCGTGTACAGATTGGTTAATGATATTGAAATAAGTAGCGTTATATAATAATTATTAGTATGGGAGTCCGGGGCATAGTTATATGCTTCGGACCTTTTTAGCGTCACTCTCAATTTATTGAGATAGTGACGCTTACACATGAGCAAAAGCTCAGGTGAACGAAGTATCACTCTCAATTTATTGAGATAATGACGCTTACACATGAGCAAAAGCTCATGTGAATATAAAAAATTTGAAGTTATAAAAATGGTATTTTAGTATCATGGTATTTTCAAAACATGTTAAACTGTGATTAATGAGGAGAGAGGCATATGAAAAAAAGTGAAAAGATTGCAATAGACGTTATCACAACTTCAGATATGCATAGTTATTTTCTTAACGGGGATTACAGTTCAAATATTTATAGAGCTGGTACTTATGTTAAAGCGATAAGAGAAGAAAGCGACCATGTTATCCTATTAGATAGTGGTGGTAGTTTAGCAGGCTCTTTAGCAGCATTCTATTATGCTGTAGTTGCACCATATAAACGTCATCCAATGATAAAACTGATGAATGCAATGCAATATGATGCAAGTGGTATTAGTCCCAATGAGTTTAAATTTGGTTTGTCATTCTTTTCAAGAGCAGTATCGCTATCTAGATTTCCATGGTTATCGGCAAATATTGAATATAAG
Organism: Staphylococcus pseudoxylosus; assembly: GCF_044794325.1. Lineage (NCBI taxonomy): Bacteria > Bacillati > Bacillota > Bacilli > Caryophanales > Staphylococcaceae > Staphylococcus > Staphylococcus pseudoxylosus. Next base: position 2,035,579 of record NZ_CP085024.1, on the reverse strand, counting down.
CGTACACGTGAGCCTTATTTTTCTACACCATATACCATTAAAGAAATTGAAGGTGTGAAAATTGCTATAGTAGGTTTGACCTCTGATGGATTAATGGAAAGAGAACACTTTGAAATGGAAAAAGATGTTCAAATTGAAAAGACTTTATTATCTTCTAAACGTTGGATTCGTTTTATACATGAAACAGAGAAACCAGAATTTCTTATAGTAATTTATCACGGTGGTCTCAATCAGTTAAATAAGTCAGCAAATGAACATGAACAAAACGTAAATGAAGCGGAAAAATTAATGCAGACATTAGGAGTTATAGATTTATTAATTACCGGGCATCAACATCAAACGTTTATAGGCCAAAATGATAAAACTGTTTATGTTCAAGCAGGACAAAATGCCGAACAGTTAATTCATGTGAAAATTGATTTTAAAAAACGTACTACTTCATATGAATTAGAAGATATTCAATCTCAGATTATTGATTTGAACGAATATCATGAAGATAAGGATTTATTAGATTTGACTTTTTATGACAGGAAAACGGTCGAACATTGGAGTAAGGAAATTTTAACTACCACAGATATTGATGCTAAAGTTGAAGGATTGGCGGATGTTATCACTAAACCGCATAAGTTTACACAGCTCTTACATGATAGTATACGATTAGCATTTGATTACGATATTTCATGTATACACTTACCTATAAGTGGAGAAGAAGGTTTGTCAGGGACTATAACGAATGAGGAACTATATAATGCACATCCTCATCCTGATATACCAATTGATTTAACGATAAAGGGTCAACAAATTAAAGATATTTTAGAATATTGTTATGGTCATATTGAGTTTAGCCAAGGTGAGCTTAGTTTAACTATTGTAGATGAAACCCTTTGTACGTTCTGGCAAGGTGTAGACTACATTATAGATATGAATGCGGAGCCGTTTAACCGCGTTACACTTAAAAATATTAGATTAGATCATATGTATCGTGTAAGTATGACAGATTACTGTTATAGAAATTATAGACAATATTTAGAAGATGCTGTGATTCATGAAACTGGTGAAATCACAATGGTCGAATTAATTTCGCGTAATTTAAAAAATCAAGACTATCAAATTCAGCAAAAACAAACATTTGAGGTTATAATATAAAAAGCTGGGAGATTCATTTTATAATGAGTCTCCCAGCTTTTTAAGGTTTATGCGTTAAATATTAATAAGATTACCACAGCAACAATTTGTGCAATAACTGTTGTGGCAATTCGACGTGTATAAAAATAACTTAATGAAAGTACGATTTGTATAACAAATACAAAGAACACAATCCATAAATTATCTAGGTAGTAAAATAAAGAAGCTGAACAAAATGCTGTAATTATAATACCTAACCAACTAGGTAAATTTAATTTAAGTAATTCTTTTTGTAATACGGTACGCATATATAATTCGTGACAAGGTATTACAAAAACTAATGTAACTAACATTTGCCATTTATAATACACACCAGTACGTGTTAGCTCTTTGATTAATTCAGCATATTTAATATCGGTAGCTATAGCTGCGATAATAAGCTGAATAATGATTAACACAATACCTGTAATAATACCTATACCTAAAGACGTCAGTAGTCGTTTAGACTCTATATCTCTTTGGTAAAAAACATAACTAACACCTGCGATTAGCATGATACCGGTATATAGATACCAATATTCTTGTTTTTCACCCCACATAACATATAAGATCAAATGAAATGCAAGAAAACTGACGATAAACCATATTAATGCCTTAGAAAGTCTATTCATTTTAACTATCCTTCTTGTTCAACGATTGTATACCGTTTATGATTAATGACAGTCTTTTCAGGCAAGTCTAGTTCTTCGAAGTTCTCCATAATTGTTAAATCAACAATTACTGAGTTGTCATTAATTTTTTCTACTCGACCTTTTAAGCCGTCATAAAATTCTACGATATTTCCAACTTCTGCAACAGTCATTTTTAGTCCTCCCTAGAAATGCTAACTAGATAGTATTATACAAAAAATCCTCGTACAAATAAACAAATAACCATTAAATTGCTTGATATAAGACAATTTATAAATTTTACTTTATTCTCAAAGTGAATGATTGGCAATTTTTGTGAAAATATAGCATAAATAAGGTAAGGGTATATAATATGGAAAAGGAGTGTAGTAAATGAAGTTTATTAGTAACAATAATATTACGGATCCAACGCTTAATTTAGCAATGGAGGAGTATGTATTAAAAAACATGCCAAAAGATGATAGTTATTTTTTATTTTATATAAATAGACCATCCATCATAATTGGGAAAAATCAAAATACTATTGAAGAAGTGAACCAATCATATATTGATGAACAAGGTATTGATGTTGTAAGACGTATATCTGGCGGGGGCGCAGTCTACCATGATACAGGGAATTTAAACTTTAGTTTTGTTACAGATGATGATGGTAATAGTTTCCATAATTTCCAAAAATTTACTGAACCAATTGTTGAAGCATTAAAATCGCTTGGGGTTGATGCAAACTTAAGCGGAAGGAACGATATTCAAGTTGGTGAAGCTAAAATATCAGGAAATGCTATGGTAAAAGTAAAAGATCGCATGTTTAGCCATGGTACTTTAATGTTGAATAGTGAACTTGATGAAGTTCAGAATGCTTTAAAAGTGAACCCAGCAAAAATTAAATCTAAAGGTATTAAATCTGTAAGAAGTAGAGTTGCGAATATTTCTGAATTCTTAGATGAGCCTATAGATATAAATAAATTTAAAGAAATAATTCTAAAAAGTATTTTTGGAGAAACTCAAGTAGAAGAATATAAACTTACGGATGAAGATTGGGAAAAAATAGAAAAGTTAAGCAATGAAAAATATCGTACTTGGGAATGGAATTATGGTAGAAATCCTAAATATAATTTTGAAAGAGAAGAAAAATTTGAAAAAGGTTTTGTGCAGATTAAATTAGATGTTAAGAAAGGACGCATAGAACACGCGAAAATTTTCGGTGATTTCTTCGGTGAAGGAGATATTACGGAATTAGAAAATGCATTAGAAGGTACAATGCATGAATTTGATAGTATTGAAGAGGCACTTTCAAATTATGACATTTATCATTATTTTGGAGATATCGATAGACATGAATTGATTAGACTCATGTCATAAAAATTTAAATATAGATTATTTTTAAAATGTAAAAGGTCTATTCGCTAACTTAATTGATAAGTAGGGAATAGACCTTATTTTAAATAACAAGCTTTTAAATTAACCAACGAGGAATTCCTCCAAGTTTCTATATTCTTCCGTATAACGTTTGAAATCATTCTCGTTTTTATTTTTAAGCGCATTATCGATAAGTTGTTCTAACTGTTGCTTGCGGACATTACGTAAAGATTCGTCGATGATTAATTCAATACCTAAGTCGTTAATTGTTGATACAAATGATTCTAATGTATTGTATTTTACATGTGTATTGTGTTTCATAAACGCCACAACCTCTCTATCTTTATTTACATATAGTATACAAGGTTTTAATTTTTAAATCAATGAATATTCTGACTTTTCCGAAAAAATTAATGCTAATTGCAAGTTTACTGAAAATGAAAAATTGAAAAAGGTGATATACTAAAATTTAATTGTAGAAAATTTATAAAAATATTTATATTATTTATTGATTTTAAGATGTTGATGATATATTATTTGAGTATCACCAAAAGTTATAAAGGAGGTAACAACTATGATTCAACCGTACATTATTAAAAAAGGTGATATGGTTTTACAACCATGTAATTTAGCTACTGGACAATATGAAGGTAGTTACTTGCTTAGGTATAAAGCTGACAGTCAAATTATTAAAGAACGTGTGTCTAAAATCATCGACCGTTCTTGTAGATTTTATGGTAGCAGTTATGTATTTAAAAAGGAAGATACTATACGTATTACCGGTATAAGTAGTAAACCACCTATTCTATTCACTCCATTATTTCCCACGTATTTCTTTCCCACACACTCTGATCGTAAAGCAGATAATACTTGGATCAATATCCATTACGTACATCATATTAGACCGTTAAAAGAAAAGAAATGTAAAGTTACTTTTGTAGATAATCAAAGTATTGTAGCTAATATTTCTGCTCATAGTATGCATCACCAATATTTAAATGGCATATATTATTATTACATGATGGATAGGGCGGCTAGAGTTGCTACATTTGATCCTGATTCGCCTATTGATTATACAAAACCACAATTAAATATATATGAAGCATTGGCAAAATATTCGTTATTTGAAGCGAAATAGTGAAAATTAGTGAATAAAAAATGTAAAAAAGGTATATGTGGAATATTATATTAATTTAGTGTAAATATTCCGCATATTTTTTTTACATACCTCTTGAAAAATTAAAGATAGTTGATATAATAGTATTTGTGCTTGATTAAAGGTATTAATTATTCCACAGTAGCTCAGTGGTAGAGCTATCGGCTGTTAACCGATCGGTCGTAGGTTCGAGTCCTACCTGTGGAGCCATTGGAAACGTACTCAAGTTGGCTGAAGAGGCGCCCCTGCTAAGGGTGTAGGTCGTGAAAGCGGCGCGAGGGTTCGAATCCCTCCGTTTCCGTAAGAAAAGAACTCCCGTTAAATTAACGTAAATGAATCGTTAGTTTAACGGGAGTTTTTTGTTTCGATGAAGTGACTGCATTATTTGTTGAAAAGTTAAGGGAATATACTAATATGAGTGTGATCATATTAGTGATATAGTGTATATGGTGGTCCCCCTTAACCACCTCAAAGTATCTTTTCACAGCCATCCTTCGGGATGGTTTTTTTATTTCAAAGGTATTATCATGCCTATTAATATATTGAGTGGTGCGTGAGATTTAAATGCTGAAAGTAATTATTATTAAGATTAAGATTGATAGTTAGTGTGATAGTATTAAATGGTCATTAAAATTTGATAATAGTAGGGTGCTTTTTATTTGAAAATAAGGAAATTCCCTAATTTGGTTTGTATAATTAATGTGATAATCTGTAGCAAGTGGACTTCAGACATCTACATATATCCGTTAAGTGAGATATTATATTACGGTATTATTACTGTGATATTATAAAAAGAAACAAACCATAAGCTAGAAATGTAGCTTTTGGTTTGTTTCTTTTTATGATTTTTAAAGTTGTATTAGATAGTATGATAACATGATTTGATTATCTAGATTGGTTCTTGATTAATATGATCTCAATTAATTTAGTATAATGCACTATAATACCTTTTGATAAATGCTATATCATGTTTTTTATTTAGTGGTTCATTTTATAGTGATATGATTTTTATTTTTTACTAATTAGATTTCTAATTGCTCTGACAATATAGCCTACAGCTAATGCTCTAAATACGCGTTGAATTATGTTTTTCATTTTAAACCTCCTAAGTTACAATTCAAATTTTAATTTGGATTATACTTTCTTTACCCTTTTCTTAATGAAATATAGATGTTTTTGGAAATTTATAAATTATTTTCTACAATGCGCATTATTTTTCAAAAGTAATTAAACCATCTTCGTCGGCCTTATGAAAGAAAATAGTAATCACTCCACTTATTATTGCAATAATATATGGAATGCCCGTCCAGAAGAAAATGAGATGGATAATACCTTGTAAAAGTTGGTTAGAGTAAAACTTATGAATTCCGCACCAGCCTAATATGAATGCGAGTACAACATAGATTACTTTGTTTACTTTCATGTCTCTTATATCCTTTCGTATTAAAGTGATTATTATAATTATCTCTTAAATCGAGATTTACAACAATAAAAAACTATTGATTCCATAAAAATTGGTGTTTAGTATCGTGATTACTTCGAATTTTTTAGTTGATTCATATATAATAGAATTAAAGAATTTATGGATAAGGGGAGCAATAATGATGATTAGAAAAGCAAAGCCAAGTGATACACCGAAAATTGCTGAACTATGTTATATCATTTGGAGTGAACTTGATATACAAATGGTTAAAGATATAGATAAGTCACGACTGCTTAAAATTATGGAACAAAGTATGATTGATGTACCTTATAGAGGTCATTATAGTAACACGTGGGTCTATGAAATAGAAGGTGAGGTAGCTGGTTGCTTAATCGCATATCCTGGTGATAAAGAAATTGCACTTGAACAGGCTTGGTTAGATTTAGATCTAGATGATGATATCCGCTCATACGGCACACCTATGCCTATGAAAGAAGCAAATGATGATGAATGGTATATTGAAACTGTTGCGACTTTTCCTCAATATCGTGGTCGAGGTGTAGCAACACAGTTAGTACAGCATGTTACAGCGTCATACAGTGACGAAAAGTGGAGTTTAAATTGTGATGTTCATAATGATGGGGCGCTTTACGTTTATAAAAAACTAGGCTTTCAAATTGAGAGTGAATTTGACTTATATGGACATATGCATTATCACATGATTTTACCAATTAGCGATGGTAATGAATAAAAAATCGACCTTCATTTAATGAAGGCCGATAATAAACTTTGTAGTGATAGCTAATGTTAACATAAAACGTACTTTATTAAATTCCACCTAATATTGCACTGATATAAATACCTAGCGCATATAATAAACCAAAGAACGTATTAGTTTTACCAGTTGCTGCCATGGCAGGCATCATTGTTTGTGGTGTGTCATTTTTCTTGAACCTACGTACTGCTTTAATAGGCATAGGGAATGATAACAATGCTAATAAGAAAAAGATTGAACCACCAGGTTGGAAGAAAGTGATATATATAATTAATGCATAAGCGACAATATACATTAATGCTAAGAAACGAATAGAATTATTTTTACCAAGTAAGATAGGGAGCGTTTTACGGCCACTTTCTTTATCTTTAACGCGGTCACGGATATTGTTCGCCATATTAATTAACCCGATAGTAATAACGATTGGGATGCTTATCCAAACAACTAAACTTTGTAAATTTCCAGTTTGAATGAAAAAAGAAATTAAAATGATGATCATACCCATGAATATGCCTGAAAATAATTCACCAAAAGGAGTCCATGATATTGGGAATGGACCGCCAGTATATAAATATCCAACAGCCATACATACAAGACCAATAGGTAATAACCAAAATGAACTTTGAATGGCAATAAATATACCTAATATTGCAGCTATGATATAAAATACAATGGCTAAGTTCAAGACTAACTTAGGACTCATACCATTTCTAACGATTGCGCCACCAATACCTACAGAAGTGTGATCGTCGAGCCCTTTCTTAAAATCATAATATTCATTAAACATATTTGTTGCTGCTTGAATTAACAAACATGCGATTAACATTGCTAGAAAAAGATTAAGATTTAGTTTGTTTTCACTACCAAGGATAAAGATTTTTGAAGTAGCAGTACCGACAAGTACAGGCACCACTGCAGCAGTTAAAGTATGTGGTCGCATTAACTGCCAGTATTTTTTGACAGTAGAATATTGTTGATATTGAGATGCCATAATGATTTACCTCGTATTCTTTTAATTTATAATATTTTTTATCAAATATATTTTAATGGAAGAACTTAGAAAGGTCAAATAACGTAAAAATGTATGAATGAAATAAGCTAGAAACCATACACACATTGTGAAAAGTGGTACAATATTATAATGAGTACAAACTGATAAATGAAAGAAGTGAAATAGATGACTTTTGACGTCAAGGAAAGTGAAATTGTCGAAGCGGTATACGAAAGTAATCATACTTGGGTCTCTGTAGAAGCAAAATTGAATTATGAATTAGATCCTACATTATTATTTCATATAACGGAAGATTGTGCGGGAGACCGTTTTTATTTTAAGAAAAATGACAACGAAACTTCATTCTTTGGCTATCATGCTATTACAAGATTTAAAAATGATTTTGAAAATAAACAATCTATTTTTCGTGAATGGGAAAAATATAAAAATGACATTGAATTAATTCATCCAAATTCTGACAAACATCATTTGAAAATATGTGGAGGCTTCCAATTCTCAACACATAAATCTGGTGATGAATGGCGTGAATTTGGTATTAATCATTTTATCTTGCCTGAAGTATTAGTAACAATGGAGCAAGGATGTACCTATATAACTTATACAGTGAAATCAGATCAATTTAAAATTAGTACGTTTTTATCGATTATAGATAAATTAACGCAAACTAATGTGTATCCTGACTTTGAGATTGGGGATATTAAGCGCATCGAAGACATATATAAAGATGAATGGCGTGATTTAGTCAAAGACACGATTGACATATTAGATGAAAATAAAAAAATTGTGTTAGCGAGAAAACGTTTAATAATCTTTGATAAACAGATTAAAATACCTTATATTTTGAATAAAGCTTCTCAAGGAGAACATAATAGTTATTTATTTATTTTAGAATCACAAGATAGTATTTTCTTTTCGCAAACACCAGAACAATTAATGGAGATAAATAATGAAATACTATCTACAAAAGCTGTGGCAGGTACGATAAAGCGAACACATGAAGCTGAAGTAGACAATGAAAATATTCAAGCTTTTTTAAATGATGAAAAGAACTTAAATGAGCATCGATTCGTTGTTGAAAGTATATTGAATGATATATCACCTTATGTAGAAGATGTGGCTTATAATCAAGAACCTCAGATATTAACTAATGACCATCTATATCATTTGTATACAAAAATTAAAGGTCAATTGAAATATGAATCTTATATAGGCTTATTAGATAACCTGCACCCAACACCAGCACTAGGTGGTTATCCTAAATTTGAAGCATTAGAATATATTGAACAAAATGAATTTGGCACACGCGGACTTTATGGCGCACCTGTAGGCTATATTGATATGTATGACAACTGTGAGTTTATCGTGGCTATTCGTTCGATGTTGATTAAGAAAAATCAAGCCACATTATTTGCAGGCTGTGGTATTGTAAGTGATTCTGATGCAGATAGTGAAGTAGAAGAAACTGCAGTTAAATTTAACCCTATGATGAAAGCTTTAGGAGTCGAGGAATATGAATAATCATACAGATGCGTTAACGAAACAAGTATTTACTTTTGTTTCAGAATTATATGCTTATGGCATAAGAGAAGTAGTAATAAGCCCGGGATCACGTTCTACACCGTTAGCAATTGCAGTTGAGGCACACCCTAAATTAAAATCTTGGATTCATCCAGATGAAAGAAGTGCTGCGTTTTTTGCTATGGGTTTAATGAAAGGAAGCGAGCGGCCAGTTGCCATTTTGTGTACGTCAGGTAGTGCTGCTGCAAACTATGCGCCTGCTGTTTCAGAGAGTAGTTTGAGCCATTTACCTTTAGTAGTACTTACAAGTGACCGCCCGCATGAACTTAGAAATATTGGCGCGCCTCAAGCAATCAACCAAACGAATATGTTTCAAAATTATGTGCAATATCAATTTGATTTTCCAATAGTTGATACGGATGAAGCGGAAGATTTCATGATGAATACTGTTAGATTCCAGCTTCAAAAAGCAAGTCAATTTTTATATGGACCGCATCGTGGCCCAATTCATTTGAACTTACCATTTAGAGAGCCATTAACTCCAAACATTGAAAAGGTTGAATGGTTAACATCAGATATGAAAATATTGCCGCATTATCAAAAAACAACTAGTTTGAATGAAATCAGTTCGATTATTAAAAAGAGTAAAGGTTTGATTATTGTTGGAGATATGCAACATCAGGATATTGATCAAGTACTAACTTTTTCAACGATACATGATATGCCAATACTAGCTGATCCATTGAGTCAACTAAGACGTGAACGTCATCCCAATGTTGTGACGAGCTATGACTTACTGTTTAGAGCAGGTTTACAATTAGATATTGATTTTATTATTAGGGTTGGTAAACCAGTTGTTTCTAAAAAATTAAATCAATGGTTAAAAGAAACAGAAGCATTTCAAATTTTAATTCAAAATAATGATAGACCAGATGCATTTCCAATTACACCACATGTATCCTATGAGATGTCAGCCAATGATTTCTTTAGACAATTGTCAGAGACACCAATTGTTGAGCGTAAGCGTTGGTTAGAGAAGTGGCAGACATTAGAGAAACATGCGATTGTTGAGATTAAAGATTATGTAAGAACGGCAACAGATGAAGCTGCATATGTCGCGAATGTTTTAGATAAATTAACAACTTCTGATGCCTTGTTTGTGAGTAATAGTATGCCAATCCGTGATGTTGATAATCTGTTTATCGATTGCGATGCAGAAGTATTTGCAAACCGTGGTACGAACGGTATTGACGGTGTAATATCTACAGCATTAGGTATGGCAGTTCATAAGAAAGTAACACTATTAATAGGCGATTTAGCGTTTTATCATGACATGAACGGTTTATTAATGTCTAAATTAAATGATATTAATTTAAATATTATTCTACTCAATAATGATGGTGGTGGGATTTTTTCATATTTACCTCAAAAGGAATCGGCAGAAGATTATTTTGAGCGTCTGTTTGGTACACCAACAGGACTTAATTTTGAACATACAGCTTTGCTATATGATTTTGCATTTGATAGATATGAATCAATCGAAGCGTTTAAATATGCTGATTTATCTAAATTTGGCGCTCATATATATGAAATAATCACGCAACGTGAAGAAAATAAGCAACAGCATCTAAAACTCTATAAAAAGTTGAGTGATATTGTTAATGTTAAACTATAAATTTTATCAAGCGAAATGTGATACAGATGAATTATTGGTTATGTTACATGGATTCATAAGTGATCAACAAGCATTTAGTAAACATGTATGTGTCTTACAAGAAAAATTGAATATTTTAACTGTAGATTTACCTGGCCATGGACAAGATGGCTCAGATACAAATCAAACTTGGGATTTTCCATTTATTACCAACCAGTTAGATGAGTTATTAAAGTCATTCCAAAGTTATCAATTGTTTTTACACGGTTATTCAATGGGTGGTAGAATAGCGTTATACTATGTCATTGAAGGAGAAATCACCTTATCAGGATTGATTTTAGAAAGCACATCTCCAGGAATTGAAGAGTTGGAAGACCGTAATGAAAGGCAACTGGTTGATCAAGCTAGAGCGAAAGTGCTAGAAATTGCAGGTTTAGAAATTTTTGTAAATGATTGGGAAAAGTTACCGCTTTTCTATACACAGCATGAATTAGATAAATCCATTAAAAAAGAAATACGTGATATGCGATTACGTCAAAATCCATTACGTTTAGCGAAGGCATTGCGTGATTACGGTACTGGACAAATGCCTAATTTATGGCCAAAGTTAAAGCAAATTAAAGTACCGACTTGCATAATCGTAGGCGTTTTAGATGGTAAATTTTGTAAGATTGCTAAACAAATGGAAACTATGATTCACAACACGGAGTTAAATGAAATAGAACGAAGTGGTCATACAGTACATGTGGAAGAATTTGCAGAATTTGATAGAATAGTATTAGGTTTTATTCATAAGGAGGAGCAAAATGACTAGACAGTGGGAAACAATTAAAGAATATAAAGAAATTAAATATGAAATATATGATGGTATTGCAAAAGTGACGATTAATCGTCCTGAGGTTCGTAACGCATTTACACCAAATACAGTACAAGAAATGATAGATGCATTCACAAGAGCACGTGATGACCAACGTGTTTCTGTTATTATCCTAACTGGTGAAGGGGATAAAGCATTTTGTTCAGGAGGAGATCAAAAAGTACGTGGCCACGGTGGTTACGTAGGTGACGATCAAATTCCTCGTTTAAATGTATTAGACTTACAAAGACTTATTCGTGTGATTCCGAAACCTGTCGTTGCAATGGTGAGAGGTTATTCAATCGGCGGTGGGCACGTGCTTAGTGTCGTTTGTGACTTAACAATCGCAGCAGACAATGCAATCTTTGGTCAAACTGGACCTAAAGTTGGATCATTTGATGCTGGGTACGGTTCAGGGTATTTAGCTCGTATCGTAGGACACAAAAAAGCTCGTGAAATTTGGTACTTATGTCGCCAATATGACGCTCAACAAGCTTTAGACATGGGCTTAGTAAATACAGTCGTTCCATTAGATCAAGTCGAAGATGAAACAGTTCAATGGTGCCAAGAAATGAAACAACATTCACCAACGGCTTTAAGATTCTTGAAAGCAGCTATGAATGCAGACACTGATGGTTTAGCTGGATTACAACAAATGGCTGGTGACGCTACTTTACTTTACTATACAACAGATGAAGCAAAAGAAGGCAGAGATGCATTTAAAGAAAAACGTGATCCAGATTTTGATCAATTCCCTAAATTCCCATAGAATTTGAATGAAGAGCAATACTAAAAATAAATAAGCATTATCGATTAACTAGGTGGAGCTGTGTCTCACCTAGTTTTTTTATATCTATAATGTTGAAAACATAAAATGATAAATATTATTATATATTGTGATTTGAGTTAAAAATTTATTTACTATTTAAATTATCAACGTAATATGATGAGACATACAAATATTATAAATCAAGTAATATAAAATTAATTTAACACTAATATATAGTGAGAAACTTTTAATGTGAAAACTTTTTTACATTTAATTATTGTATTTGACTAAAATTAAAACGTGGATTAATATTATAATTGAGAAGGGATGAGAAGAAAACATGACAACTGATATATATGATCAAATGAGAAAAGAAATGTGTTACTTGTTTTATATTACAAGTAAAGAAGTTGCAAACAGGTTTAATAAGTATTTAAAACGATATGATATAAGTTTCCCTAACTATATTGTTTTGCTGTATATTGAAAATGAAACCCCAATTTACATAAAAACATTATGTGATGAATTATACTTAGATTCAGGAACAATCAGTCCAATCATTAAAAGGCTAGAGAAAAAAGAATTGATTCGTCGTCTTAGAACAGAAGATGATGAAAGAAGAGTGAAAGTAATGTTAACTACAAAGGGTATAAAATTAAAAGAAGAATTTTCGAAAATTTCGGAAGAAGTGATTCAGCAATTTGACATGGAAGAGGAAGATTCATTAGCATATTATCAGATATTGAAAACGTTTGCTGAGAAAAATATTTATGCTAAAAGTGAGAATAAGAAATCTTAAAATAAAAATTATAATTTAATAAGCACAATAAAGTAAACTAATCGCTATATTGATTAAAAATTAAAACACCAACATCAATGTTGAAGTTAAGCTATACCACATGCGTATAATTATTAATAGAAACGTCAAAGGGGCATATTTCAAACTCACATTTAGTTGGTGATTTTTATTATGATTTATAATTTAGAGTAAGATATTGTTCTAGTCTTCTCATAGCTTCTTTTAATGCATCAAGTTCATATGCATAAGAAATACGTACGTGTCCTTTACCAATATCGGTAAACGCAGAACCAGGAACAATGGCAACATGTGCATTTTCTAAAACATCTACACAAAAGTCAAAGTCATTGTCTGTAAAACGCTTAATACTAGGAAAAATATAAAATGCACCCTCAGGTTTAGCATCTAGTTCAAATCCCATTGATTCTAACTTATTTATTAAAAAGTCACGTCGTTCAATATATGCTTCATTCATGTATTGCGGTGCTTCTAAACCCTCATTTAAAGCTGCAATACATGCAATTTGAGCAGGAACGTTGGCACAGATACAATTATAAGCATGCATAAAAGTTAATTTTTCAATTAAATACTCTGGCCCAATCAAAAATCCAATGCGTATGCCAGTTGCAGAATGTGATTTGCTTAACCCTCCAACAAGTAATAATTGATCGCGAATTATTTCAAATTCAGCAAAAGAAGTATGCTTTCCAGTAAAAGTATTTTCAGCATAGATTTCGTCACTAATAATAAAAATCTCTTTATCTTTTAATTTATTAGCAATAGCTTGTACTTCATTATAAGACAATATCACACCGGTTGGATTAGTAGGATAATTTAATAGTATTGCTTTGGTATTTTGGGTTATATGTTTTTCCAGTGCTTCAGGTGTTACTTTGTACTCAGAAATTGTCGTATCAATATAAACTGGAATACCGCCAAGTGTCTTGATAAGTGGTATGTAGCCAGCATATACTGGTCCAGGTACTAATATTTCATCTCCTTCATCTATGATACTTCTTAAAGCAGTATCTAAGGCTTCGCTAGCACCATTAGTGATAATGATTTCTTCTGAACTATATGTAAAGCCATAGCGTTGTTCAAAATATTGGCTCACAGCATTCCTTGTTTCAATTAATCCTTTGTTATGTGAATAACTCGTTTGATCTTCTTTAATCGCATTTATGTACGCATCTTTTACTTCTTTAGGCATAGGAAAGTCTGGCTGACCTATCGTTAAGTTAATGCAATCTTCAATCCCTTTAATGCGATTTGAAAATTGGCGGATGCTAGGTGCTGATAAATGTTTTGAATTGTTATTTAATGAAAGTTGCATTATATTTTCACCTCAAAATTAAAAATACCGAATTGTATTTAAATATGTATAGATTGATTGGAAGTACTTCAATATTTATCATAACATATTTAAAATCAATACAATTCGGTTTAATACTTATTTATCCTTTGAATTTAAAAGGGGATTGTAAATTTATAATTGGATTTGTCCATTTAGATACAAATCGTGTTGATAGTATATACACGATTATAGACGTAACAATAACTAAATAAAAATAAGTTAAGATACTGATATGATCTTTAAATGGATATATTCCAAAGCCACGGATAATACCAATAAATAAGCCATGTAGTAAATACACGTGCATTGTTCTACGACCTATATACGTATAAAATTTTTCTTTTTCAGGTATTAAATTAAAGAAAGCAAACATCGTAATTAAAACGATAAAATATAATAACAATCTTTTGATTGGGCTATAGAAATCTAGCTTTCCTTCAAGCGACATATAGGGCGAATCGCCTAACAACCAATTGGAGTTAATCGGATGATATGTGTATATAACATAAAAGGCTAGTAACGTGATAATAGCTATTGGTAGAAACTTTTTATTTCTTAAAAGCTGTGTATGTTTATTAGTAAATAAATAGCCTAAATAGAATATTGGGAAGAACATAATCGTCCTAGAAAAGCTTAAGTAATTATCTATATTCTCAGAATACCCAGCGAATAGTGAAATAATCACTGCTATAGGTAATACATAATATGGTTTATAATCCTTAACTATTACTAATATTACGTGGAAAAAGAATAATGTGAGTAAAAACCATAATGCAAATACTGGATCGAAAGGATCAAACTGAACACTATCTTCTTTACCAGTTAAGTAATAGTAAAAAGAGAAAAAGCCAAAGAATATAACATATGGAACTAGTAGTTTTTTTGATACTTTTTCTAAATAACCAACTTCACCAGCTTTTTTGGCAAAATAGCCTGAAATAAATAAAAAGCCTGGCATATGAAAGCTGTATATTGTTAAATACAATGAAGATAAATGAGGGCTGGCTTCTGTATATGGCTGTAATAGATGACCAAAGACTACAAGAAAAATCAGCGCAGCTCTTGCATTATCGAAAAAGTAATCTCTTTCTTTCAACTGTGACATTCGTTTTCTCCTTTAAGTAGTACGATAAATTTTATATACACTAGTTCTAATCTATTATAAAACCTATGAGAAATGCAACAAAATACTACAATTTGTCTTTTATTATTGTATATCATGAAGGATACGATTATAATATTAAGAAATAAAATAGTGTAAAAAAACTTATGATTTTAACAAAGCTAAATTAATAATAGTGGAGATGAGCAACATGTATAAACAACTAGAACAGTTAATTACACTTACAGGTAATGATTTAAATCTGGTAAGTAGAAGATTTGGTCAGAGAACTGATTTGACTTCTGAGCAATTAGAAATGTTAAGAATATTATATAATTATGAAGTGTTATCTCAGTATGATTTGACTATGAAAATTAATAAAGAACAATCAATTGTTTCACGTTGGATAAAAAAGTTATGCCAGATGGGGTATATAACGAGCAAGCAATCCAATAAAGACATGAGATGTAAAGATTTGATGGTTACAGAAAAGGCGAAAGAATTGGTACAACAAATTAATGAGGTTAGGGTAGCTTTGATTGAAGCACGTTGCCAAAACCTTACTTCTAAAGACATAGAAAATTTAAACCAATTATTATATAAGCTAAATGTACATCAAGTATATATGCATTAGTTAATTAGTTAAAAAAGAAGCGTACATAATGACAATAACTTGCGATAAGCATTGTCATTAGTACGCTTCTTTTAATTGGTTTAATGTTTTAAATTAATATTATTTATACGTATCTACGTCGAAATATTTACCTAATTTGTCCATAGAATCATAGAAACCTTTAATACGAGTGGCATTATGAGAGGCCCATGCTACGTCTGTTGCATATTGGTGAACACCTGGATTTTCAGGGTTCCAACGCATTTTATAAAGTGTATTTTGACCTTTATCAATATATGATTCAGATATAAATTTAGCGCCTCCAACGATAGCTTTTTTAACTGTATTCCAGCCATTATTTTTTGCTGTTATAAACCCTTGTTTTACAGCGTCACTATCAACTGCGCCGATACCAAACATATTATAATATTTGTTTGGACCATCAGTAACAACTTTATTGTCTACAACATCGCCACCATTTGCAAGTTTAGATGTACCATTACCAGTTTCAAGTAATGCATGAGATATTAAATACACTTCATTGATATCGTAAGTCTGAGCTGCTTCACTAAACGCTGCGCCTTGACCTTCTAAAATACCTTTACCAACAAGTAATTTATCTAAATCAGTTGCATCAATATTTTGAGTTTTATCTAAACGTAAAAATTGATATTTTTGAGTTTCATCTTTTATTAGCTTACTTGAATCCATAGCATTTTTGATTTCGTTTGCTGTAGCATCTTCCCATTTTCCAGGTGTGTGTTGGATTTGTGGTTTAGCAGTTAATCCTTTTTGGATAGCAACAGCTTGATCTAAAGTAATGCCTGAATCATAGTATTTTACTAATTCTTTACGTAAATCAGCTTCTTTAATCCAAACGACTTTACCATTAGATAGTTTGCCATGATACCAAGTAGTACCATTAATCACTTGAGTTTCATAAACTGTAAAAATACTTTCATAAAAATCTTTAAGTGAACCTGATGGAGTAGTAGATGTTGGATCTAAATAATAGTTACCATTTTTATTGAAGATCACATAATCATATTTATACGGAGTTACCGCTGATTTAGTAACGTTTTGCGAATTTGAAACATCCGTACGATTAGATGGTTGTACCTTATTTAAATCATTAGCAGCTATCCAACCAGTTTTGTTGTTTACAATACCATAAACGTATTCGTCTTTATCGACGTAGACAGATTTAGATGCATTGAATTGATTATTTTTAAGATTATTGAGTGTATCTAGTTGTTGTGATTTTGTACCCCATGGTACTGCGTAAAGACCATTATTAGTCGCTTTAACAGTATACTGGCCATTTTTAGCATTTGTTTGGCTTAAATTACGAGTATTAATATCTTTTGTATTAATCCAGCCAATTGGCGTATTTTGATTTACATTTTGTATTAATACATAAGTATTGTTGCCTTCAGTGCGCTGTTTTGTAACATTATAAGTTTTTCCAGCTAGTTTTGTTGCGTCTTTACCTTGCTGATCATAAACAGTCGCTTTAATACCAGAATTTTTGGTATTTAACTGACCAGTTTTACTTACATTTTGTGTTTGGTTAGTAGTTGCTTTTTTCGCTACTTCTTTAACTTTAATGTCACCAGTTTGCATCCAACCTATATTAGTATTGGTTTTGTTATCAGTAATTAAGTAAAATGCATTTTTACCTAGTGTTGCTTTTTTACTTAGTTTATATGTTTGGCCATTAACATATGGCTTTTGCACACCTTGTTTATCATATACAGTCGTATATACACCGTGATTGTTTTTGGCAACAGTACCTTGTTGATTTGTAAGTGTATTTACAGTTAATTTCCCTGAATTTGTAGTAGGAGATGTAGCTGTATTACTTGTTGAAGATAATTTACTTAGGCTGACCCAACCAGATAAATTATTTACAGTTCCATAAATATAGTTAGTCTTACCAATTTGTTGTTGTTTTGTTGCTTTGAACGTTTGTGTAGATTTTCCTGAAACTGTACCCGCTTTTTGAGAACCTGTACCCCAAGGAACAGTATATATCGTTTCTCCAGGTTTGATTTGATAAGTTTTATTAATGTTAGTTGTTACTTTTACGCTACCTGTTTTAGGCGGAGTAGTTACACCAGTATTACTTGATCCTGTATTATTTGAGCTATTTCCACTCGTACTACCTGAAGAGGATGTACCCCAAGCAGCAGCTTGACCTGTTTTAATTAAATATTTTTCATAAATAAGGTCATATAATTCATCATAACTATAATTATGTGCAGCTAAATAACCATGAGGATCAGTGTGGTCAGTACCGCCTAAGTAATTACTTACTGCTTTATGAGTCCAAACAGTACCAGATCCATCATATTCTGCACTATCAGGGACTAAACCATAATACTGTAAGTTTGTTGCTGCATAATCAGCATAGTTATTTATTGAACGAGCAAATGAATCATAGTCATGAGTATGAACTAATTCAACGTGTATGAAACGTTGGTTAGCCGCAGCACCGCCACCCCAAGCTAAGTAATCAGTATTTGCTGTTTCAATAATACGATTTCCATCTACGTAAGCATGTACGAAAGCATTCTCATAATTATTCTTCATATAATTGATTTCGCCAGTAATTGTTGAATTATCATTTGCAGTATCATGCATAACAATACCTTCGGGTTTACCGTAGCGATAATCATATTTTGGTAGATAAGATGCTATATCTTGTTCGTAGTTAGGTGCTTTAAAGTTGTTCTTACGAATATAATTGTTAATCGATGAACTTACTTTTGGCGAATATTTTGTCAATGTTGAACGCGTTGTCGCTTCATTTGTAAGTGCAGAACGTGTTGCGACTTTTGAATCGGCATTTCTAGCTACTCTAAGTTTAGGTGTCGCTTGTGTACTATATAAAGTAGCATTGGCTGCTTTAGTAGTGTCTGCGCTATCATCTTGACCAGTGTCAGTATCTTGTTCAGTAGAAGAAGCATCCGAATTCACACTATCCTTAGACTCATCTTGTTTGTCATCGGCAGCAACTTCATCCTTATCAGTACTAGCGCTATCATCTTGACCAGCGTCAGTATCTTGTTCAGTAGAAGAAGCATCCGAATTCACACTATCCTTAGACTCATCTTGTTTGTCATCGGCAGTGACTTCATCCTTATCAGTACTAGCGCTATCATCTTGACCAGCGTCAGTATCTTGTTCAGTAGAAGAAGCATCCGAATTCACACTATCCTTAGATCCATCTTGTTTGTCTTCAGCAGTGACTTCATCCTTATCAGTACTAGCGCTATCATCTTGACCAGCGTCAGTATCTTGTTCGGTAGAAGAAGCATCTGAATTCACACTATCGTTAGATTCATCTTGTTTGTCATCGGCAGTGACTTCATCCTTATCAGTACTAGCGCTATCATCTTGAACAGTGTCAGTATCTTGTTCAGTAGAAGAAGCATCTGAATTCACACTATCCTTAGATCCATCTTGTTTGTCTTCAGCAATGACTTCATCCTTATTAGTACTAGCGCTATCATCTTGATCAGCGTCAGTATCTTGTTCGGTAGAAGAAGCATCTGAATTCACACTATCGTTAGATTCATCTTGTTTGTCTTCAGCAGTGACTTCATCCTTATCAGTACTAGCGCTATCATCTTGACCAGCGTCAGTATCTTGTTCAGTAGAAGAAGCATCTGAATTCACACTATCCTTAGATCCATCTTGTTTGTCTTCAGCAATGATTTCATCCTTATCAGTACTAGTGCTATCGTTTTGAACAGCGTCAGTATCCTGTTCAGTAGAAGAAGCATCTGAATTCACACTATCCTTAGATCCATCTTGTTTGTCTTCAGCAATGATTTCATCCTTATCAGTACTAGTGCTATCGTTTTGAACAGCGTCAGTATCCTGTTCTGATGTGTTTTCATTGTTAGCTGTTTCATTAGAAGTAACATTACTTTCAAGAGCGTTTTGATTTGTTTCTAAATCTTGATTGTCATTTTGTTGCGCTTCTTGATCTTGACCATTTTGGTTATATGTATCTTGAGTTGGTGTTTGATCAGAAGTTTGATTGTTCAACTCATCAATTTGAGCATCATAGTTTGAGTCATTATCATTAGATGCCTGTTTGATTTGTGTAGGGTCTTGGTAGACTTGTGTACCTGAAATGTTAGCTGTTGGTTTACTAATTTCAGATTTAATTTCTTCACTTTGGTTAAGTGCTTTATCATCATTTAAAATATTCTTATTAGGCGAGTGCTCCTGTGTTTTATCTGCCGCCTGTGCGTGATGAGTTGTCAAAGCTGTACCTGCTAATGTAAGTGCTATAATTGAAGGTACTTTATAAGTGTTTTTATTCTTAGCCATTAAACTGCCCCTTTAACTTTATAAATTTAAATTCATTATAATACGTCTAAGGATCGAGTGACTTATTTTTCACCGATTTGTAATATAAAATTAATCTTATTAAGTTTTGGAAAAGATTTAATATACGATTTAAAGCGTTATAACGCCTTATTCACAATATATTAAAAAAATACACACCGAAGAATATTACAAAATTTAGATGAAATATTACTGTAAAAATATGACAAATAATATTAAATTGTTTTTGACATTGCAATGTGTTTGATGTTTTCCTCCATAAAAGTTTCTCCGAAAGCTTCATATCCAAGAGATTCATAAAATGGTTGCGCATGACATTGTGCATTAAGCATTAACTTTTTATCGCCTTTATTTTTTGCTACGTCTTCTAAAAAGCCCATTAGTAATTTTCCATAACCTTTATTGCGATGCGATGCTAAAATAGCCACTCTTTCTACTTTTACGGCATTATCTACAGGACGAAGTCTACCAGTTGCAAATGGCACAGCATTTTGATCATAGCCTATTACATGAGTAGCAATCGTTTCATATTGATCTATTTCATTTTCTAAAGGCACACCTTGTTCTTCAACGAAGACCTTTTTACGTATATTGTGAGCTTCTTCTATCATATTTTGAGTTGTAACAATTTTGAACATAAAGATTCCTCATTTCAATTTTTAATATTAAAAATACCCTACCATAAAATATATGGTAGGGCAGTATATTTATAACGCTTCTTTTCTAATAATTGCAGTGTATTGCCAAAAAATACGCATTTGTGCAATGTTCCAATTATTCATTCCCATGGCAAAGCCTGAGGGTTTGAATAAGTTTACATCAGTTACTTCTAATGCAGCTGCAATTAGATACTGAATTGGCACACTGATTTGCTTCATTGTTTCTGTTATGCCATTTTGGTCATAAACCCATGTGAAGGGGAGTTCAGATTCAAATACATCAACTTTTTCAAAAATTTCTGGAAGCGCAACAATATAACACGCACCATCAACAATTGGATTATTGTCACTATCTTTATAATAAATTCGTAGTGCTTCATAATTCTCCCGATGTTCATGATTGACGTAGAAAAATTCATTCCTGAAAAGTGCCATATCTTTGCTGTGAATCAATTGTTGTTCTAATACATTAAACATACCATTAATTTGGTTAAGTTTGTCATATGTTTTACGTGACATACAGTGAGCTCCTCTCTAAAGTTAATATTGATTTGTAGGTATTTCTTGTGCATTTGGTTGTTGATTTTCATCAGGCTGCTGCTGATTTGGATCAACCTGTTGTTGCGTATTTTGATCACTGTTTTGTTGATTCTGATCGTTTTGTTGATTCGGGTCGTCTTGTTGATTTTCATATTGATTAGCGTCAGATTGTTGGCTATTGTCATTATTTTTATTTTCTTGAATATCTGAATCTGTAGAATTATTATCTGATGATTGATTTTCATCATTATCATCATTACTCGTACTATCGTTTTGAGATTTTCTTAGTAATGAACTATCTATCTCTGTTTGTGGTATGAGTGTACCATAAAAATCAATAACACGTTGGTTTAAAAATTCTAACTTATCTTTTATTTTAGGTAATTCTAGATCATCACGCAAAAGATTTGACGTATCTTGAATATTTTTTATATCAGGATTGTAATAATATATGCCATTTAAGTAGTCGTCTTTACCTTCTAGTTGTGTACTCTTGATATCAACATCATCTTTTAAATAAGATGTTGCAAGTACTTTGATTTCTTTATAACTTAAATTGTGTTTGGCATTTTTACCAACAATTTCAACAACATCATCTAACTTACTAATTGAATCTGCTTTTTGAGCTTTAGCAAATAGTTTTTTTATTAAATCCATTTGACGTTGACCACGTTCTAAATCAGAATCTTGATGTCTTGTTCGCGCAACGGCTAATGCTTCATCGCCATTTAAATTTTGATGGCCTTTTTTAACTTTTATTTTTCCAGAATCATCTGTGTTTGGCTCATTAATGTCATAAGGGACATCGTATTCGATACCGCCAAGTTCATTAACAGCATCGACAAAAGCTTCCATATTAATTCTTACATAGTAATCAACTGGCACATTTAACGTAGCTTCTACAGAGTCCATTGATGATTTAGGACCTCCATAAGCATGAGCATGTGCAATTTTATCGTAATAACCCACTTTAGGGATAAAACTAATAGTATCACGTGGGATACTTAACATTCTTATTTGTTCTTTCTTGGTATTAAGTGTAGAGAAAATCATTGCATCTGATCTTGATTGTTCAGTACTTTGTCCGTTTTTTTCACGACCACTATTATCATCAATACCTAAGAATAAGATAGAGATAGGATCTTTTGAAGGATCAACTTTTGATTCACGGATGTTAGATTGCCTCGCTGAATCTTGGTCATTGTATGAATGTTCAAAAGCACCTTGAGAAGATTTTAATAGTAAAACGGCAAATATCACTGGAACAACTACAAGAAGTAAAGATAGAAATATTAAAAAATATTTTAAAAATTTATTCATGTTTGGAGCTCCCCATGTATAAGATTTGGTACATGTAACTATCATTTTGTTGAAGTTGTTAAACTTTTTAACTTTGTTAAATATTTGTAAAGAAGAAAATGTACTATAACTTATAATTTTATTACTATAATTAAAAAATATCAACTATCAATATGTTATTTACGAGTTTGAGGTGAAAATTAAAGATATTCGTGATACTTAGGACTGGAACAGTCAAGGTTTAGATTTAGATGTTACATTTATGTCATTTGATTAAAAATGATTTATTTTAAAACATAGGATATAATATACATTGGAAATATAAACTTGTAGACAATATCAATTCTAATGAATAATTAATAGATTCTATTTGGATAGCAGAATGTATGGGATGATTTATTGAGAATTAGATTTTAAAATGAAACTAAAACTAAATATATCTTTATTCTGAAAGATATAAGGAGGAAACGTCGACGTGAAACAAGCTTGGTTAGAGAGAATTGATGAAAGTTTAGTTAAAGCATTTTATCAATTACAAACAGAGGAAGAAAAAAATGAAGGCTTTGAAACTACTTTATCTTTCGGTACTGCAGGTATAAGAAGTACTTTTGGCTTAGGTCCAGGGAGATTAAATGCCTTTACTGTTCGAAAAGTTGCATTAGGATTAGCACAATATTTAAAAAATACAGTTAGTAGCGATTCATCAGTGGTTATCCATTTTGATACTAGATTATTATCAAAAGCATTTTCTAGAGAAATGGCAAGTGTTTTAGCTGAAAATGGTGTGCATACGATTGTATCAGAAAATTATAAATCTACACCAGAGTTATCTTTTGCGGTAAGAGAATTAAATGTAAGTGCTGGCGTCATGATAACTGCTAGTCATAATCCTAAAAACTATAACGGTATAAAAATTTATGATCATCATGGTGGTCAACTGTTACCAGAAGCATCAGAAACGTTAAGTTCATATATAAATTCAATTGAATCACCATTGTTAATTGAAAAAGGTGATTTTGAGACATTATTGAAGGAAGAGAAAATTCAATTCATGGCTAATGAAGTGACAGAAAAATACAAAGCTGAGGTTAAATCATTAGTAGGTACGATTGAAGAAAAAGATGCCAAAGTTGTACTCACGAGTTTACATGGTACGAGTTTACCATTAATGTCAGATATATTGTCAGAGTTGGATTATCATAATTATGTAATAGAAGAAGAGCAATCAAAACCAGATGGTCATTTTCCGACGATTGCAATTGCTAACCCAGAGGACGAAGATGCGTTTGCACTAGGGAAAAAATTGGCAGATGAAACAGATGCACAACTCATCATTGCTACAGACCCGGATGCGGATAGATTAGGATTTATTGAACGTTATGGAGATAACGACTATAGATATTTTAATGGTAATGAAATAGGTTTATTATTTATGAAATTGAGATTTCAAGATTTAGTAGAATCTAATAAACCACAATATATTATAAAGTCAATCGTTACGAGTGAGTTAGCAGAAAGATTAGCTAAATCATTAGACGTTGAAGTGACGAACGTTTTAACTGGGTTTAAATTTATTTCTGACTTAATCGAACAAAATCACAACACAACAAATAAGCAATTGTTGTTAGCATTTGAAGAAAGTCATGGATACTTAGCAAAACCAATATCCAGAGATAAAGATGCAATTCAAATGGTACCACTGTTAATTAAATATAAAAATTTATTAAATAAAAACGGTATAACATTTAAAGATACAATTAATGATATTTATCAAAATATTGGTGAATTTAAAGATAGAACAATCGCACCAAGCTTTGAAGGGTCAAAAGGTAATGAAAAAATTTCTAAAATAATGAGTCAGTTTAGAAATAAAGATATTCTTTCAATTTGTGGTATGGATGTTAAACAAATTGAAGATTACCAAATTGGAGAAATTAGGAATGTAAAAGAGGGGGCGACTGAACCATTATCATTACCTAATACAAACTTAATTAGATTCATATTTGACAATGGTTTTATTGCTCTGAGACCGTCAGGAACAGAACCAAAAATCAAACTGTATTTCTCGCTTAATGTAGATGACATTGATGCCATAACGGATCAATTTGAAAAAGACTATATTAATCATATAGATTGAGTAAAATAGAGGCAAAAAGATGACTACGAAAAAACTAAAACGGATAACGATTATTTTAACCATACTTCTTATAGCAATAGCAATTTTGATTGTATTTAAGCATTATCAACGTTACAACCAAGAATATAATGATACTAAAACTTATGAAGATGCATCAAAAGGTCATAAAAAAATAGGTAAATTAAATACCGTTGTTGATGCAAACAATCCTGATATAGTAGAAGTTAATAGATACTTAGAACAGATCAAATTTAATGGTACAGCTGCTGTATTTGAAAATGGTCAATTAAAACTAAATAAAGGCTATGGTATAAAAAATTTTAAAGAAGATGAAAAGAACAAGGCGGATACATTATATTTAATTGGTTCTTCTCAAAAATTCACTACTGGATTAATGCTAAAGCAACTGGTAAATGAAAAGAAGATCAATATGAATGATCCAGTCACAAAATACGTGCCTTGGTTTAAAACAGCGCAACCGATTACATTAAATCAATTGATGCAGCATAAAAGTGGTTTATATAAATATAGAGCTTCACCTCAATATAAAAATTTAGATGAAGCTGTTCATGCTATACAAGAAAAAGGAATAGAAGCAAAATATTATAATAAAAATAGATATAACGATGCGAATTACCTAGTATTGTCACGTGTGATAGAAGAGGTAACTAGTAAATCCTATGTAAAGAACTTTGTAGATAGACTTGCAAATCCATATAATTTGAATTTCACAGCATTCTACAATGATTTAGATTATCAAAAGAATATGGCAATTGGTTATAAAAAAGATAAAACGTCCAGTAATCCAGTAAAACAAACACCCAATATATTAGATCAGTATTATGGTGCGGGAAATCTCTTTATGGCGCCATACGATATGGGGCAATTAATTTTAAGCTTACAAAAAAACAAACTTTTTGATAGTAAAATAACGCAACCACTTTTACATGAGAGTTTAACATCACAGTACCCTGAACCTTATAGATATGGTTTTTATTCACTCCCAGATAAAAATAGAATAAATGGTGGATTTTTTGGCCAAGTATTTACAGCTTATTTTAACGACAAATATATAGTAGTCTTAGGTACTAATTATGAAAATAGTAAGACTAATAACGAAAAGAAAATCAAACATATCTATTATGATATCTTAAAACAAGGCGGGGCATATAATATTGTCGGTCAAAAATATTAAAATAAAATGTATATAAAAAAAGCACTCCTTTACTATTTAATCAAAGTTTAAAACTTACAGATTAAATAGCATAAAAGGAGTGTCTTTTTATGCATTAATAAACGATTAGTTATTTACAATACTTGAGTGCATCTATAAAAATCTCTTTAAATACCTCAGGTTCAATAGACATGACTACACTACAATTAGGGAAAGCAGATTTAAAATCTGTAACCGTTGCGCCTTTTGTCAATGTACCATTAGTCTCAACTTGAACATCTGCTTCTTGTACATCAAACTTTTCAGGATGAAGCAGATAAAGCACAGTATATACATCATAAACATTAATACCTTTTTCAAAATCATCACCTTTATAATGTTTGAAAAGGTGATGTAGCATATCTCCAGTTTGATTTAAGGCCTGAAGTTCATTTACTGTATGATGGCTCAATGTAGAACTTCTTGCAACATCAAGACCAACCATAGTCAAAGGTAAACCTGAATTGAATACGATCTGGGCAGCTTCTGGATCACAGTAAATATTAAATTCTGCAGATGGCGTTATGTTACCACGACCAGCGGAACCCCCCATGAAGACAATTTCTTTAATATAATCTTTCGCTTCAGGATAAGTAGATATTAATAAAGCAATGTTTGTTAATGGGCCAATAGGAATGAGTGTTACGGGATCTTCATTCGTTATTAATTCTTTATACATAGCTTCCACAGCATGTACTGAAGCTAAATCATTATAGTTAGGTTCAGGAAAATCATATCCATTCATACCTGATTCTCCGTGGACTATACTCGCGTCTACTATGTTTGAAAGTAAGGGTTGTGAAGCGCCTCTATGTATAGGGATATTACTCTTGAAAAACTGTTTAAGTTTCAATGCATTTGCTGTTGTTTTTTCAATTCCTACGTTTCCATTGACAGTAGTAATCATTCTTAAATCAAACGCAGGGTGATTTAAAGCAATACTGATTGCCGCTGCATCATCGATACCGGGATCAGTGTCTATAATTATGGGTTGTTTCATTATTATTTAACCTCCTTTAAAAATAGGGTATGTATTTATTTTACAATTTTTGTAGGTTAAATGCTTAAAAAACGTATTGAATATAGTAGAAATAACAATAGGGGGATACTGGGAGTGAAGTTTTAAAAATAATAAAAAAGACTCCTCCGAAGAGAAGTCTTTTCTAGGATTATAAGTGGCTTGAGTGTCCACCTTGCATTACCCAATAAGTACCAATAACAGTAATTAAAGTAATGATAATCGCAAATACAACTTTGAATCCTTGTAAATTCCCATCTTTACCTTCAGTTAAGTGCATGAACATTAATAATTGAACTGCAGCTTGTATAAAAGCGAAACCAAAGATGATGGTAATCTTAGCATTAAGTGCCATAGATGTGTATAAGGTTACGAATACTGCTAAGATTGTTAGAACGATTGAGGCAATAAAACCTACAGTATGTTTTACAATTGTATTCATCCGCTAAACACCATCCCTATCATATATACGGCAGTAAAGATGAAAATCCATACAACATCTAAAAAGTGCCAATATAAACTTACTATAAATAATTTAGGAGCATTGTCTTTATTTAATCCTCGCATTGCAACTTGAATTAATAAACAAATAATCCAAACAATACCTAATGATACGTGGGCACCATGTGTTCCTAATAGAATAAAGAAGCTAGACCAATAAGAACCAATAGTTAGATTAACACCTTCGTGTACATAATGCGCGAACTCATAAATTTCAAATCCTACGAATACTGCACCTAGAAGCACTGTGATAATCATCCAGATCATCATTAATTTTTCTTTTTCTTTTCTCATATAGTATATTGCTATACCACAAGTGTAAGAACTAATTAATAATGCAAATGTCATTATTAATATAAGTGGTAATTCAAATAATTCAGTAGTCATTTTGCCAGCATAATCGCCGCCATGTTGAAGTGTTAATAATGCCGCAAACAACGTACCGAATAATGAGAATTCTGCTGTAAGGAAAATCCAAAAGCCAAGTCTATTTAAATTACCTTCATGCGAACGTTGATCAATTGTGTTTGCATCATGACTCATGACTTACAGCCTCCCTTTCTTTAATACGTGCATCACGTAAACGTTTTTCAGTTTCTGCTACTTCAGACGCTGGTATATGGTAACCATGGTCTATTTGGAAACTACGATAAATCATAGTACCGAAGATACCTAATAAACAAATTACTGCTGGAATAATTGTTTCGAAGATAAGGAAGAATCCACCAATAGTGAAGAAAATTCCCATCCAGAAACCAACAGGTGTGTTATTTGGCATATGGATATCAGTATAATTATGGTTATCTAAATAATGACGACCATGTTCTTTCATATCTACAAATGTGTCATAGTCATTCCAATCTGGAGTGATAGCAAAGTTGTATTTAGGTGGCATTGCGCTTGCAGTTGCCCATTCTAAAGTACGACCTAAACCATCCCAGTTATCGCCAGTAGCTTCACGTGGTGCTTTGAAGAAGCTGTATACGATACTTGCAACTAAGAACATAAAGCCTAATGCCATCATTAGGGCACCGACAGTTGAAATTACGTTTAGTAACCACCAACCATCTTCTGGCATATAAGTATATAAACGACGAGGCATACCATCTAAACCAAGAATGAATTGTGGTATGAAACAAATATTAAATCCGATTATGAATAACCAGAAACACCATTTGTTTAATGTTTCGTTTAACTTAAATCCAGTCATCTTAGGCCACCAGAAAATTAAAGCACCTAGACAAGCAAATACAACACCAGCCACTAATGTGTAGTGGAAATGCGCTACTAAGAAGTACGTATTATGGTATTGGTAATCTGCTGCTGCCATAGAGAGCATTACACCAGTCACACCACCTATTAAGAAGTTAGGTATGAAACCTAATGCGAATAGCATTGGTGATTCAAAGGTGATACGGCCTTGATAAAGCGTAAACAACCAGTTAAAGATTTTAACACCAGTTGGTATACCAATCAGCATGGTTGAGATTGAGAAGAATGAGTTGATTAATGCACCATTACCCATTGTGAAGAAATGGTGAACCCAAACTAAGAAACTTAAGAATGCGATACCTGCAGTTGCCCAAACCATGCTTTGATGACCGAATAGACGTTTACGTGCAAATGTAGGAATAATTTCAGAGTAGATACCAAATGCTGGCAAGATAACGATATACACTTCAGGGTGCCCCCATACCCAGAAGAAGTTAGCCCATAGCATTGGCATACCACCATTTGCGACAGAGAAGAATGCAGTGTCGAATATTCTATCAGTCGTAAATAGTGCTAATGCAACTGTTAAAACAGGGAAAGCCAAGATAACGATTAATGATGTGATGAAAGTAGTAACCGTGAACATTGGCATTTCCATGAATTTCATAGTTGGTGTTTTACATCTAAGTATAGTAACAAAGAAGTTAATACCGGTCATTAATGTACCGATACCAGAAATTTGTATTGCTATTAAGTAATAGTTAACCCCAGGTCCTGGGCTGAATTCGCCTGCAAGCGGTGCATAGTTTGTCCAACCAGCTGCAGGTGAACCTCCGACTATAAATGAAAGGTTGAATAAAATCATACCTGAGAAGAATAACCAGAAACTTACGTTATTTAATACAGGGAATGCGACATCGCGTGCACCAATTTGTAATGGTACTACGACATTCCATAAACCAAAGATGAAAGGCATTGCCATAAAGATGATCATTATTACACCGTGCGTACTAAAGACCTCATTATAATGGTTTCCTTCTAAAAATGTGTTATCTGGAATTGCTAATTGTGTACGCATCATTAGTGCATCAATACCACCACGTACGAACATTAATACCGCACAGATTAAGTACATCGCACCAATTTTTTTGTGGTCAATAGATGTGAACCATTCTCTGTATAGATATTTCCATAATTTAAAATAACTAATTACTGCGATCACAGCTATGACTGCAAACGGTGCACCAATTTGTGCCATCGTTATCATCCAGTTACCTTGAACGAGTAATTGATCCCATGGAAAATTCATTAATGTCCACCTCCATTTTCATGGTCTTTTTTCTCTATTTTAGATGCTTTATCATCTTTAACACCTTCAGAGATTTTTTCCATTTCATCCATATTATGTGATTCTTCATCTTTGAATTCACTATCATATGGTTCATTATTGCCTAGGATCATGGCTTTCATTCCATGACGTTCATAGTTTGCATTTGTAATTTGCGGCTTACGTGCAGGTTTATCTGGTTTATCTAATACATCTTCTTTAATTTCTTCAGGTGTATTAAAGTTTGGATCTTTCTGCACATAATTGTAACGATCGTAAGCATAGAAAATATACTCAGGATCAGCTGCAGGATCAACAAATGCTAAATGTGTACCACTGAAAGTTAAGTTTTTATTTTCAGTAGTTGGTAAAAGTTGCTTATCAAATGTATCTTGGTCCAATACTTTTTTGCTTTGCGCATCTTTTACCCAATCCTCAAATTTACTTTGGCTTACAGAGTTAACATCAAATGTTTGACGTTCGAAGCCTTCACCATTGAAGTTTGAGTTACGTCCTCTGAACGTACCTTCCTCACTAGCTGTTAATGTCCAGTCCATTGTCATACCTGTCATCGCATATTTTTGGCCACCTAATTGTGGAATCCAGAAACTTGTCATCATATCCATTGATTGGAGTTTGAAGACAACAGGGCGATCTTTCGGAATAGTTAAATGATTAACTGTTTCGATTTTTTGTTCAGGATAACTGAAGAACCACTTATAACCAGCGCTTGTCGCATAAACAACAAGTGGATCGTCTTCTTTCTGTGGTTTTTCCTCATAACTGTAAAGTGAATTAACCGTTGGGATGGCTAAAGCAATTACAATAATTACAGGAATAATAAACCAAATTGTTTCCATTAAAGAATTGTGGTGCATCTTTCCTGATTCTTTAGTATTTCCTATTCTATATTTATATAGGAAAACTGTGAATAAAATAACAACAGCGGCAATAATAACAAGCATGAAGATGATTGAATACATAATCAAAAACTTCGTATCGCTTGCCATCGGCCCTTTTGGGTTTAAAACTTCTACGTTAGAACAACCACTAAGCAAAATTAGCGAGCCAAAGAGTAGAAGCAAAGACTTAAATTTTGACACTTTTTTGACCTCCTAATACTACAAATGTAGGGCTTACCATCAATTTTAAGATATTACGCAATATTTACAAGTGTTTGTGCGAAAAAAAATATTGTAAAATTAAAAGAAACCCAACAAACTCAACGTCTGGTGGGCTTTCAAAGATTTGTTAAAATTATGTGTACATTTTGTGAAAAGTGTCATATTTAAGACAATAAACGAAAATCACACACAAAATAGTGATAAACATTATCATTTAGGGGTATATGTATTAAATTTATAAAATTATTTTACTTCTATATAACGAATAGATTTATTAGTTGCGCCATCTGAATCTTCAACTTTATATTCAATCTTATATTTACCAGTTTTTTCAGTATTAATATTACCGTCAACTGTGATTTTATGTGTCAAATCTCCATCTTCTTTATCATAAGCACGCACGCCGTTTAAAATATTGTAGTCGTCGCCTTTATCGATAATTGTATCATTAATCCCTTTAAGTTCTGGAATTGAATTGTCAGTAGCTTCTGCGCTTAAGTTAGGTGATACAAGCGTAGCAGATACACCTAATGCAGACAAAGATTGTATTAATTTATTCATTACGTAACCTCCGAACGCAAAACATTAATTTTATTAAATATTACTATACTTTAATTTGCTATATTATACATCATACTATAGTCCTAATATATCTTATTTCTATAAATTTCATTGTAATTTCCGGTTAAAAGTATGTAAATTGAACTTTTTGTGAATTTTATCACATAAGTCTTTTGTAACATCCAATTTTGTAATAAGATAAAAATGTAAAAAGCAATAAAATTAGGGGTGGATTAAATGTTGAATGAAAAAGAACGAGATATAATTAAAGAGACGGTTCCTGTATTACAACAAAAGGGAGAAGAAATCACTTCGTATTTTTATAATAGAATGTTTACGAGACATCCTGAATTGAAAAATATGTTCAATCAGACCAATCAGAAAAAAGGTTTGCAATCTACTGCGTTAGCACAAAGTGTATTAGCTGCTGCAGTTAATATCGATGATTTAACGCGCATCATGCCAGTTGTTAAAGAAATTGCTTATAAACACTGTGCGCTACAAGTGCCAGAAGCTGGGTATGATATAGTAGGAGAAAATTTATTAGCAGCTATTCAAAATGTATTAGACTTACCAGAAGATGATGTGATTATTGCTACGT
Source organism: Staphylococcus pseudoxylosus (assembly GCF_044794325.1). Classification (NCBI taxonomy): domain Bacteria; kingdom Bacillati; phylum Bacillota; class Bacilli; order Caryophanales; family Staphylococcaceae; genus Staphylococcus; species Staphylococcus pseudoxylosus. The sequence goes on along the minus strand of NZ_CP085024.1, from coordinate 2,002,824 downwards.
GGGCGAAAGCATACGGTGAAATAGCTTCCGTATTTATTAATGTGGAAAAAGAAATTTATAACGATATGGCTTGGGACGGCTTTAAACCTTTTAAAATTACTCATATAGAAGCAATAACTTCAGATATAAAAATGTTTACTGTTAAGTCAGATGAATATGACCTAAGTAAATTTGAGGCTGGAGAATATATTACTGTAGATGTAGAAAGTGATAAATTGGAATATCGTGCCAAACGTCACTATTCAATTATTGAAGGTGATAAACATACATTAACTTTTGCAGTGAAAAGAGATGTGACAGATTCACACGAGGGAGAAGTATCAACCATTTTACATGATGAGATGGAAGTTGGCGATACGATAGATTTATCTGCTCCTGTAGGAGTATTTGGAATAGTAAATGACACAGCGCCTCAGTTGTTTATCGGTTCAGGTATCGGTGTAACGCCATTAATTCCAATGTTTAATGACGTTGCAAAATCAAATGTAAAAGTAGACTTTATTCAAAATGTTGAAAGTGTACAAGAAATACCTTTTACCAGTAGAATAGAACACATTGTAAATAATAGTGATAATGCGTCGTATATTATTCACGATAAACAAAAAAGTGGATATATGGACGCAACATATCTAAGTCAGTTTATTTCAACAGATACTGAAATTTACGTTTGTGGAGGCGTTAAATTCCTTCAATCAATTATTACTACATTAAAAGAAATCGGTGTTGAAGCACAACGTATACATTTCGAATCATTTATTCCTAGATTAAGTGTGGGCGTTTAACTGTAAACAATTGCTCCCTTTACTGATGAAAAATATCTTTATCAGCTTTAAAAATATGAGAGCTAGCTTATGTGGCTAGCTCTCATTTATATTTATAATTTTATTGTTTTAATTGTATATAGATTATCAAAGGATTATGTGGTCTGATCGTGTAGTTTGCTCATTATTCATCTAGATTCCGTAGGTCATAAAAATCATAAAACAAATAAACGTTTAATGTTTTAACTTCGTAGTTTTTGTATTAGCAATAGTAGAAAGTCAAGGTAAGGCGAGTAAACGCGTTTATTACAAGTACTTGACAATTAGTCATAATTGCTATTGCAGTGCGTTTATTCATCTTGTTTTAATATGAGAAGAAACACTGCTATTCTAAACTTATTAAGTGTTGAACAGTCGTTATTTATTCGACTATTCTATGCCTCTACGTATTTTTTCGGCTATAAGTGTATTATTTAATACCATAGTAATTGTCATTGGACCAACGCCACCTGGAACTGGTGTAATTGCGCCTGCAACTTCTTTAACTTCATCATAAGCGATATCACCTTTTAATTTGCCATTTTCATCCGGTGTATTACCGACATCTATTACAACGGCACCTTCTTTAACGTCGTCTTTAGTTACTAGGCCTGGACGTCCGACTGCACTTACGATAACATCAGCATTTTTTAAATGACTATGCATATCTTTTGTTCTAGAATGTAAGATTGTAACAGTTGCGTTTTTTTGAAGTAATAATTTAGAAACAGGTTGACCTACAATATGACTTCTGCCAATTACAACGGCATCTTTACCTTCTAAATCAATATCAGCATGATTTAGCAGTTCCATGATTCCGAGTGGTGTACATGGTACAAATGTTTGTTGGTCAATATATAACTTACCGATGTTTTCTGGATGAAAACCATCCACATCTTTAGCAGGATTTATAGATTCCAATATTTTTTGTTCGCTTACTTGTTCAGGTAATGGCACTTGAACTAATATACCACTAACACTATCATCTTCGTTTAAGCGTTTAAGTTCTTGCAATACCTCTTCTTCAGAAGTTGACTCATCTAAATGTACAATTTCAGAAATCATACCAATTTTTTCAGCAGCTTTCTTTTTTGAATTGACATAACTTTGGCTAGCACCATCATTACCCACTAAAATCACAGATAATTTAGGTGTGTAACCTTTAGATTGTAAAGCTTCAACTTGATCTTTGAGCCCTTGTCTGTAATCTTTAGCAATTTGTTTTCCATCTAAAATCTTTGCAACCATAAAAATCCTCCTTGTATGTATGAACTTTACTTAACATTAACATAAAAACGATAGCAATTAACAACCAAAAGACGTAAATTATTAAGTTTTTTACGTTTAAAGTTCGATTTTTGATTGAAAAAGCAAGGTTTAATTGTTATGCTATATCTGTAATATACATCTAATAGTAGTAACATTTCAAATTTCTGAAAGGGTGTTCGTTTTGAAAGTGGTAGTCATAATGGGTAGTTCGTCAGATTGGGAAACAATGAAAGAAAGTTGTTCTATGTTAGACCAATTGGAAATTCCGTATGATAAGAAAGTTGTTTCAGCACATCGTACGCCACAATTAATGGTTGATTTTTCTAAAGAAGCAAGAGCGAATGGTTATGATGTCATTATTGCAGGTGCAGGTGGCGCCGCTCATTTACCAGGTATGGTTGCATCGATGACAACATTACCAGTAATTGGTGTGCCAATTGAGTCAAAAAGTTTAAAAGGCTTAGATTCGTTATTATCAATTGTCCAAATGCCAGGAGGTATTCCTGTTGCGACTACAGCTATAGGTAAAGCTGGTGCTAAAAATGCAGGTGTATTAGCTGCAAGAATACTAAGTATTGGTAATCAATCAATCCAAAAGAATTTGGAAAATTATGAAAAATCATTGGTTCAGAAAGTGAGTGAAATGCAAGATGAACTTCAATAAATTAAAGTTCGGTTCGACAATCGGCATTATTGGTGGCGGTCAGTTAGGAAAGATGATGGCACAGTCAGCCCAAAAGATGGGGTATAAAGTGATCGTGCTCGATCCTGACAAAGCATGTCCATGCCAACATGTTGCACATGAATTTATCAATGCTGACTATGATGATCAAGAAGCGTTGGAACAACTAGGTGAGTTATCTGATGTCATCACTTATGAATTTGAAAATATATCAGCAAACCAACTAAAGACACTTGTCTCAAAATATAATATTCCTCAAGGGTATCAAGCTATACAACTACTTCAGGATCGATTGACTGAAAAGCAAACATTACAAGAAGCAAATTGCAAAATTGCATCATTTGTACAATTATCCAAGCCGGATGATTTGGACATTGCAATAGAAACAATCGGTTATCCTTTTATCGTGAAAACAAGATTTGGTGGCTATGATGGTAAAGGACAAATATTAGTTAATTCAACATCAGACATAGATGAAGCAAGGGCACTTGTAGAAAAACAAGAATGTGTTGCTGAACAATATTTGCAATTAGAGAAAGAAGTATCTTTAACAGTAACCATTGGTAGTGATAATCAAATCACATATTTTCCACTGCAAGAAAATGAACATCAGAATCAAATTCTCTTTAAAACAGTCGTACCCGCACGTACAGAACATGCAAAAGAAGCAGAAGCTAGAAATGAAGTTGATAAAATAATCAAAAAAATACATTTCGTAGGTACTTTTACTGTGGAGTTCTTTATAGATGGTGAAAATCGTTTATACGTAAATGAAATCGCACCTAGACCGCATAATTCTGGTCATTACTCAATAGAAGCCTGTGATTTTTCACAATTTGATACACATATCTTAGCGATTACTGGTCAAAAATTACCAAAACAAATTGAATTGTTAAAACCCGCAATCATGATGAACTTATTAGGTAAAGATTTAGATTTATTAGAGGATCAATTTAGTGAGCATGCTGAATGGCATGTACATATATATGGTAAAACATCTAGAAAACCAAATAGGAAAATGGGTCATTTAACAGTGTTGACTACTGACATAAATAGATGCGAACAAACGCTACTTGGTAAATTTGAAGGGAGATCTGAATAATGTCTTTATTATATGAAGGTAAAGCAAAAAGAATATTTTCAACTGGTGAAAATGATGTATTACGCGTTGAATATAAAGATGAAGTTACTGCAGGAAATGGTGCAAAAAAAGATTTAATAGAAGGTAAAGGAAGTTTAAATAACCAAATCACTTCTCGCATTTTTAATTACTTAAAAGAAAAAGGCGTGAAAAGCCATTTTATCGAGCAGATATCTGAAACGGAACAACTAGTACAATCAGTTGAAATTATACCTTTAGAAGTAGTGGTAAGGAATATTGCTGCAGGATCTATAACTAAAAGACTTGGTTTTGATAAAGGACATGAATTTGATGAACCACTTGTTGAGTTCTTCTATAAAAATGACGACCTAAACGATCCGTTAATAACTGAAGATCATATTAAGTTACTACATTTAGCTGAAGATAACGAAATTAATATATTAAAAGAAGCAGCAAAGGAAGTAAATGCAGTATTAGCTCAATTGATGAATGAAATGAACTTAAGATTAGTAGATTTCAAAATAGAGTTTGGTCGTACAAATGATGGACAAATTTTACTAGCTGATGAAATTTCTCCTGATACATGCCGTATTTGGGATAAAGATAGCGATACAAATTTTGATAAAGATGTATATAGAGAAGATAGAGGATCAATCATTGAAACATATCAAACTTTTTTAAATAAACTGGAGGCTTTATAAAAATGAAAACAATTGAATTACACATCACATTACAACCACAAGTATTAGATACACAAGGACAAGCATTAAACCGTGCAGTTCACGATTTAGGCTATAAACAAGTTAATGATATCCGTGTTGGAAAAGTTTTATATATGACAGTAGATGAAGCTACAGATGCTGAAGTACACAATGTGGTTACGACATTAAGTGAAAAACTATTTGCTAATACTGTTATTGAAGAATATAGCTATAAAGTATTGGAAGAAGGAGAGAAAGCATAATGAAATTTGCAGTGCTAAAATTTCCAGGCTCCAATTGTGATAGAGATATGTACAATGCGGCTATAAAGTCTGGTGTACAAGCAGAATATGTCGATTATCGAAATACTTCTTTAGATGGTTTTGATGGCGTGTTAATTCCAGGAGGTTTTTCATTTGGAGATTATCTACGTTCAGGCGCAATGGCTAGCGTGGCACCGATTACTGAAGAAGTGAAAAGATTTGCTTCAGAAGGTAAACCAGTATTAGGTGTTTGTAATGGATTTCAGATATTAACGGAAATAGGACTATTACCTGGCGCATTATTACATAATGATTCGCACTTGTTTGTCAGCCGTAATGAGTCTTTAAAAGTTGTTAATAATCAAACAGCATTTACAAATTTATATGATGAAAATGAAGTGGTAGTTTATCCAGTTGCACATGGTGAGGGACACTACTACTGCACGCCGGAAATATATGAAGCTTTAGATCAAAACAATCAAATTATTTTAAAATATGTTGATAACCCAAATGGTTCATTTAATGATATTGCCGGTATTGTAAATGAACAGGGAAATGTTTGTGGTATGATGCCACACCCAGAACGCGCAATTGAATCTATTTTAGGTACTGACAGTGGTGTGAAGTTATTTGAAGCGATGGTAAATAGTTGGAGGGAACAAAATGTCTAAGTTTATTGAACCAAGTGCAGAAGAAATTAAATTAGAGCAATTGTATAAAGATATGGGTTTAAGTGATAAAGAATATGAAAAAGTTTGCGAAATTTTAGGTAAAGAACCTAATTTTACAGAAATAGGTATCTTCTCAGTAATGTGGAGCGAGCATTGTTCTTATAAACACTCTAAGCCATTCTTAACACAATTTCCAACTTCTGGTGAGCATGTATTAATGGGACCGGGTGAAGGTGCCGGTGTTGTGGATATAGGTGATAATCAAGCTGTTGTATTCAAAGTAGAATCCCATAACCATCCATCTGCTGTAGAACCTTATCAAGGCGCGGCAACTGGTGTCGGCGGTATTATTAGAGATATCGTTTCTATTGGCGCAAGACCTATTAATTTATTAAACAGCCTACGCTTCGGTGAACTTACTGAAAAACAAAATCGTCGTTTATTACGTGGTGTGGTCGCTGGTATCGGTGGTTATGGTAACTGTATAGGCATTCCAACTACTGCCGGTGAGATAGAGTTTGATGATAGATATGATGGAAATCCTTTAGTCAATGCTATGTGTGTAGGTATCATCGATCATGATATGGTTCAAAAAGGTACAGCAAAAGGTGTAGGTAATTCAGTCATTTACGTAGGATTAAAAACTGGACGTGATGGTATTCATGGCGCTACATTTGCTTCTGAAGAACTAAGCGAAGATAGTGAAAGTAAACGACCATCAGTACAAATTGGTGACCCATTTGTTGGTAAGAAACTTATGGAAGCAACATTAGAAGCGATTACGTTTGATGAACTGGTAGGTATACAAGATATGGGTGCTGCAGGGCTAACTTCATCTTCTTCAGAGATGGCTGCAAAAGGTGGCAGTGGTTTACATTTACGTTTAGAACAAGTCCCAACTAGAGAAAAGGGTATATCACCATATGAAATGATGTTATCAGAAACACAAGAGCGTATGTTACTTGTTGTTGAAAAAGGAACAGAACAAAAATTCTTAGACCTATTTGATAAACACGAATTAGATAGTGCTGTGATTGGTGAAGTAACGGATACAGATCGTTTTGTATTAACGTACGAAGACGAAGTGTTTGCGGACATCCCTGTGCAACCTTTATCTGATGAAGCGCCTGTTTATGTATTAGAAGGTGAAGCGCCAAACTATAATGAGCGTAAAAATGATTATAGCAAAGTGGATGTAGAGTCTGTGTTTGATGAACTATTACAACATCCAACTATTGCATCTAAACGTTATTTATATGAACAATATGATCAACAAGTTGGTGCTAATACAATTGTGAAACCAGGATTACAATCATCTGTAGTTCGAGTAGAAGGTACGAATAAAGCAATCGCATCTACGATTGACGGTGAAGCACGTTATGTATTTAACAACCCTTATGAAGGTGGGAAAATGGTTGTAGCAGAAGCGTACCGTAATTTGATTTCCGTAGGTGCTACGCCTTTAGCAATGACTGACTGCCTAAACTATGGATCGCCAGAAAAGAAAGAAATTTATCAACAGTTAGCGGATTCAACGAAAGGAATGTCAGAAGCGTGTGAAGTATTAAATACACCAGTCGTATCAGGTAATGTATCACTTTATAATGAAACTAGAGAAACATCTATCTTCCCTACACCAGTTGTAGGCATGGTAGGGTTAATCGAAGACATCGATTATTTAAATGATTTCGAACCGAGTGTTGGCGACACTTTATATGTAGTAGGTGACACAAAAGATGACTTTGGTGGTAGCCAAGTTGAGAAGTTACTATATAAGAAAGTAAATCATGAATTTGAAGCAATCGATTTATCTAATGAAGTACAAAAGGGTGAATCTATTAAACAGGTGATTCGTAATGGTGTGGCATCACATGTTCAAACCGTTGGAAAAGGCGGATTATTGTTGACGTTAGCACGTATGAGCGCACATTACCAACTTGGATTAAACGTACAATTAAACGTAACGAATGCGCAATTATTTAGTGAAACACAAGGGCGCTATATTGTTGTAGTAAAAGAAGGACAAACGTTAGAAATTGAAAATGCTGTGGAAATTGGTCAATTAACAAATGACGGTCAATTTAAAGTAGCTAATAATGAGGTTCAAGTAACACGTGATGTTCAAAACCTTACTGATATATGGGAAGGAGCAATACCTAAATGTATGACAGCAACGGACTAAATGAAGAATGTGGTGTATTTGGTATTTGGGACCATCCCGAATCTGCACAATTAACTTATATGGGGTTACACAGTTTACAACATCGTGGGCAAGAAGGTGCTGGTATAGTGTGCTCTAATGGTGAAAAGTTAATTGGTGAACGTGGTTTGGGTTTGTTAACAGAAGCAATATCGGATATTCAACTTGAAACTTTCAAATCATACCAACACGCTATTGGTCACGTGAGATATGCAACATCTGGTAATAAAGGTATTGAAAATATCCAACCATTTTTATATCACTTTTACGATATGAGTGTTGCAGTTTGTCATAACGGAAATCTTATAAATGCACAAAGTTTAAAGCGTTCATTAGAACATCAAGGGTCTATTTTTCATTCATCATCGGACACAGAAGTCATCATGCATTTAATTAGAAGAAGTAAAGCACCAACCTTTGAAGATGCATTCCAAGAAAGTTTGAGAAAGATAAAGGGTGGATTTACTTTTGCTATTTTGACTAAAGATGCATTATACGGTGCAGTTGATCCTAATGCAATTAGACCATTAGCTGTAGGTAAAATGAAAAACGGCTCTTACATGATTGCGAGTGAAACATGTGCAATTGATGTCTTAGGTGCGGAATTTGTGCGCGATATTCATGCAGGAGAATATGTTGTGATTAATGACGAAGGTATTAGAGTAGAGTCATACACGAGACACACGACGACAGCTATTTCTGCGATGGAATATATTTACTTTGCTAGACCTGATTCTACAATTGCTGGTAAAAATGTACATGCAGTTAGAAAGCAATCTGGTAAGCAACTAGCTAAAGAAAGTCCAGCTGAAAGTGCGGATATGGTCATCGGAGTGCCGAATTCTTCATTATCTGCTGCTTCTGGTTACGCAGAAGAAAGCGGCTTACCTTATGAAATGGGCTTAGTTAAAAACCAATACGTTGCACGAACATTTATTCAACCGACCCAAGAACTACGTGAACAAGGTGTACGCGTAAAATTATCAGCGGTTAAGGATATTGTACAAGATAAAAATATCGTGCTTGTAGATGATTCAATTGTCCGAGGTACAACTAGTAGACGCATCGTGCAAATGTTAAAAGATGCTGGAGCCAGAGAAGTACACGTACGTATCGCGTCGCCTGAGTTTATGTTCCCAAGTTTTTATGGCATTGATGTTTCTACAACAGCGGAACTTATTTCTGCTAACAAATCACCAGAAGAAATAAGCGAACATATTGGCGCAGATTCTTTAGCTTATCTATCAGTTAATGGATTGATTGATTCCATTGGACTTGATGTAGATGCACCATACAGTGGATTATGCGTAGAAAGTTTTACTGGTGACTATCCAGCAGGACTTTATGACTATGAAGAAGATTATATAGCACATCTAAGCGATCGCCAAAAAGCATATATAGCAGATCATAAACAATTCTTTGATAGAGAGGGTAATTTAAATGTCTAAAGCATATCAACAAGCCGGTGTAGATATTAATGCAGGTTATGAAGCAGTAAATCGTATGTCTAGTCACGTTAAGAGAACAATGCGCAAAGAAGTACTTGGTGGTTTAGGTGGTTTTGGAGCAACATTTGATCTATCACAATTAAACATGAAAGAACCATTACTTGTTTCTGGTACAGACGGTGTAGGTACAAAACTGAAATTAGCAATCGATCACGATAAACACGACACAATTGGTATTGATGCCGTTGCCATGTGCGTCAATGATATTTTAACTACAGGCGCAGAGCCACTGTATTTCTTAGATTATATTGCAACACATAAAGTTGTCCCAGAAGTCATCGAACAAATTGTCAAAGGGGTAAGTGACGGTTGTGAAGAGACACATACTGCTTTAATTGGTGGAGAAACTGCAGAGATGGGGGATATGTATCACGAAGGTGAATATGACTTGGCAGGATTTGCTGTAGGTGCTGTTGAAAAGAGTGAATATATTGATGGTTCTTCAGTAAAGCCAGGTCAAGTTATCATAGGACTTGAATCTAGTGGAATTCATTCAAATGGATATAGCTTAGTTAGAAAATTAATCGAAAAATCTAAGATTGATTTACAAGCTAACTATAATGATGAACAAACATATTTAGAAGCGTTTTTAGAACCAACGAGATTATATGTTAGTCCAATATTAGCTGTTAAAGAAGCGGTTAAGATTCATGCCATGACACATATTACAGGTGGTGGATTTTATGAAAATATCCCTAGAGCATTACCCGAGGGTGTCACTGCTAAAATAGATGTAACTAAATTTCCAACATTACCAATTTTTGATTGGTTACAGCAACAAGGACAAATTGAAACTGAAGAAATGTACAACATATTTAATATGGGTATTGGTTTTACAATTGTAGTAGATGAGGCTCAAGTACAAACAACTTTAGATATACTAAACAAACAAAATGTAAATGCTTATGCAATTGGAGAAATCGTTGAAGGCGAAGAACCAATTCAATTAACGGGGGTATAAAAGTGACCAAAATAGCTATTTTTGCGTCAGGGTCAGGTAGTAATTTTGAAAGCATAATGACACAAATTGAGCAAGGTAATCTTCCTCATATTGAAGTGACAGCATTATATACAGATCAAGTTAGTGCATATTGTATTGAACGCGCTAGGAAATACAATCTAGATGTACATATTAATGAATTGAAAAACTTTGATTCTAAAGCAGACTACGAACGAAAAATTATAGAGTGGCTTACTTCAGAAAAAGTTGAATGGATTGTCTTAGCAGGCTATATGAAATTAATTGGCGAAAATATTTTGAGAGCCTATGATAAAAGGATTTTAAATATTCACCCATCTTTATTACCTAAGTACAAAGGTAAAGATGCGGTGGGACAAGCGTTAGCAAGTGGTGATGACATAACGGGTACAACAGTACATTATGTCGATAGTGGGATGGATACAGGAGAAATTATCGAACAAAGAACATGTGATATATACCCGGACGATACTAAAGCTGATTTAGAAGAGAGAATAAAAGCATTAGAACATGAATTATACCCAGCAGTCATTTCAAAAATCATTCAATAAGAGGTGCAAGTAATAATGAAGAAAGCAATTTTAAGTGTGTCTAATAAAACAGGGATTGTAGCGTTTGCGCAATCACTAATAGAAAATGGTTATGAATTATATTCAACAGGTGGAACGATGCGTGCAATTGCTGAAGCAGGTGTACCTGTAAAGTCTATTTCTGACTTAACGCAATTTGAAGAAATTATGGATGGTAGAGTTAAGACATTACATCCATCTGTGCATGGTGGTATTTTAGCAGATCGTGATAAACCTGAACATTTAGAACAATTAAAAGAACAACATATTGATTTAATAGATATGGTTGTTGTGAATCTTTATCCGTTTAAAGAAACGGTTGCTAACCCAGATGTAACAGAAGGTGACGCAATTGAAAATATTGATATTGGCGGCCCGACAATGTTGCGTGCAGCAGCTAAAAACTTTAAACACGTAACAACGGTAGTTCATCCTGCTGATTATAATGAAATCATAAATAGATTAAAAAATGGCCAATTAGATGAAGTTTATCGTAAATCATTAATGATTAAAGTATTTGAACATACAAATGAATATGATGCTGCGATTGTCGATTATTTCAAAGACAACAAAGAAAGTTTACGCTATGGAGAAAACCCACAGCAGTCTGCATATTTTGTACGTACTTCGGATGCATCACATACACTAGCTGGTGCTAACCAATTACACGGTAAACAATTAAGTTATAATAACATTAAAGATGCTGATGCTGCCTTGTCACTTGTTAAACAGTTTGAACAACCCGCAGCAGTTGCTGTGAAACATATGAATCCTTGTGGTGTTGGTGTAGCTGATTCAATTGATGAAGCTTATCAATATGCCTTTGAAGCTGATAGTCAATCTATCTTTGGTGGTATTGTTGCTTTAAATAGAACAGTTGAAAAATCATTAGCTGAAACTTTACACGGTATTTTCTTAGAAGTTATTATTGCACCAAAATTTACGCAAGAAGCTTTAGATGTTTTAAGTCAAAAGAAAAATATTAGATTATTAGAAATTGATATGACTATTGATAATAGTGAACAAGAAGTTGTATCCGTTTCAGGCGGCTACTTAGTACAAGATAAAGACAATGTAGCTTTGAAACGTGAAGAAATGAATGTTGTAACTGATGTTGAACCTACAGAAGCGCAATGGGATGCGATGTTATTAGGGTGGAAAGTAGTTGCTTCAGTTAAAAGTAATGCAATCATATTAAGTAATGCCAAACAAACTGTCGGTATAGGTGCAGGACAAATGAATCGTGTTGGTTCAGCACAAATCGCTATTGATCGTGCAATCGAAATAAATGACGATGTAGTAATGGTTTCCGACGGGTTCTTCCCAATGGATGATACTGTCGAGCTAGCTGCCAAGTCAGGAATTAAAGCGATTATTCAACCAGGTGGTTCAATTAAGGATCAAGCATCTATTGATATGGCAAACAAACATGGTATTGCTATGGTAACTACGGGCGTTAGACACTTTAAACATTAATAATGGAGGCCATATATTATATGAAAGTACTTGTAATTGGTGCAGGTGGTAGAGAACATATTTTAGCACATAAGTTAAATCAATCACCTCTCGTTAATGAAATACATGCTATTCCAGGTAATGATGCAATGGCAGACGTAGCAATAATCCATAAGGAAATAGCTGAAACCGATCATGAAAAAATAGTAGCATTTGCGCGCCAACATGAAATAGCGTGGGCAATTATTGGGCCAGAACAACCACTTACAGAAGGTTTAACAGATAAATTACAGGCAGCAGATGTTAAAGTGTTTGGTCCAAATCAAGCTGCTGCGCAAATAGAAGGTTCAAAACTATTTGCAAAGCAATTAATGGAAAAATATAAAATACCAACGGCAGAATACAAAGAAATTACTAATAAACAGAGTGCCTTACAATATATTGCATCTTGTGAATATCCTGTTGTATTAAAGAAAGATGGATTGGCTGCTGGTAAAGGTGTTATTATTGCAAATAATTATGAAGAAGCACAAGCAGGTGTAGAAACTTTATATCCTGAGGAAGATGGTATTGTTGTATTTGAACAATTTCTTGAAGGCGAAGAATTTTCACTTATGACGTTGGTTAATGGTGACTATGCAGTGCCATTTGATTGTATTGCGCAAGATCATAAACGTGCATATGATAATGACAAAGGACCCAATACAGGTGGCATGGGTGCTTATTGTCCAGTACCTCATATTGATGAATCCATCTTGAAACGGACTAACGACGAAATTGCTCAGCCAATTGCCCAAGCTATGGTCAAAGAAGGGTACTCATTCTTTGGTGTACTTTATATAGGAGCCATTATTACAGCAGACGGACCAAAAGTAATAGAATTTAATGCTCGTTTTGGTGACCCTGAAGCACAAGTGTTACTCACACGTATGGAGAGTGACTTGATGCAACATATCATTGATTTAGAAGCAAAAGCACCTATCAATTTCGAATGGAAAGATAATGCGGTTGTAGGCGTTATGTTAGCTTCAAAAGGTTACCCAGGACAATATGAAAAAGGACATCAAGTAACAGGTTTTAATTTAAATGGCGATTACTTTATAAGTGGTTTAAAGAAAGAAAATGATGTGTATGTTACTTCGGGCGGTCGTGTCATATTAGCATTAGGCGAAGGTGAAGATATTGCTGAAGCTAAATTTAATGCATATGAAGCGGTCGATAACATAGAAAGCGATGGACTTTTCTACCGTAAAGATATTAGTAATAAAGCGATAAAATAGTTGAAAGTTTATCATAAAGTTAAAAAGCGATTGGACAAAGTGGTTTAAGTTTTGTCCAATCGCTTTTCTTTTTGGATAATATGTCTACTTAAAAAGTCGGTTAACCTTTTTAATAAATATTTGTTACACGTATATCTTCAATACCGGTAATAGGAATGTATTGAGCTAATAAATAAGCACTTAATAAAATGATACCCATTACTAAAATTAATAGAAAATCTTTATACGAGAATGGTGCATAATAATAGTACGTTCTTGGACCATCTTTAAATCCATTTTTTTCCATTGCTACAGAAAGCTGATGTGCTTTACGAATGTTTTGGCTTAATAAAGGAATTAATAAGTGCTTTAATTTTTTAAAGCCACGGTAATTTTGTGCGTTAATTAACTGATAACGCATTTTTAATGATTTTCTAAGTTGTATTAATGAAATGAACATCAAAGGAACCATACGAATTGCTGCCATGAATGCATAAGCAACTTTAGGCTTTACTTTTAAGTGCTGCATTAGACTGTAAAATACTAAAACAATCTGAGAAGTGAAAGCAATTAAAATCCCGAAAAATGAAATGGTAGTCGTACGCATGGCTAAATGTAAGCCACGATATAAACTCTCTGAAGTAATATGGACAAAGCCGAATTGGAATAGTGTGTGCGTACCATCGCCATAAAAAATCATAAACAACGCAGATATGAGACTGAATAGCATCGTTAAAATAACAAAAGTTAAGGTAATTTTTAATTGCAAACCATTAAAAGCTAATAAAAATAGCAGCATTAAACATGTAATGTAGAGCATGAAATCAAACTGATGAACAAGTATAACAAAGAAAAATAAAATGACAGCGATTGCTAATTTAGTAATTATATTTACATTATCTACAAAAGTATAATGTTTCTTCCAAAGATCAAACATAATAATCACCAGCCATTTCTTCTATGGCATGTTGTGATAAATGGAGTCTTCGTGTTGGATAACGAGATATGATTTCTGAATCATGTGTCACCATAATAATAGTTTGACCACTAGCTACACGTTGTTGAAATAATTTTATTAAATTAAATGTATTATGGCTATCGAGACCAAATGTAGGTTCATCAAGTAATATGAATTCAGATGATGAACTTAGTGCAATTGCAACACTTAAGCGTCTCTTTTGACCGATTGAAAGTTCATAAGGATGTTGAGATTTTACGGATAGCAAATTAAGTGTTTTCAACATTGATTCAGTCTGAGTAGCAGCTTCTTGTTTAGAATTAAATTTATTTTTATATTGAATATGAATTTCATCATAAACGGAAGAGGTAATGAATTGTAATTCTGGATTTTGATAAACTAAATACATATATTTAGCAGCTACTTTAATTTTATTGAAAGAACGATTATTCAATAACATACGTCCTTCATATTTAATTAATTGCATCATTGATTCGAGTAATGATGTTTTTCCAGAGCCATTTGCGCCTGTAATTGTAATCCATTCTCCAGTACCTACATTTAATTGAGGGATATTAATAAGATTACGTTTACCACGTTTTATGGTTACATGATCAAATTCAAGGTCTAAGTTTGAGCAGCTGCTATTGAAATGCATAGTTGGTGGGGCATATTGCCATGCATTAGGGTGCCAAACACCATACTCTGTTAACAAATCTTCATGTTCATTCAAAATTTCATGGGGCGTGTTATCAGCAATAATGTCCCCTTCATAATTTAATAAGATGACACGATCCATATGTTGCCATATATGATTTACTTTATGTTCGACAATGACCACTGTTTTATCTTGCCATAGGGATTTAATTTTACCCCATAGTTCTGCAGTCGATTCAACATCCAACATTGCAGTAGGTTCATCTAAAAACAAGGTTTTCGACTGTTGTAATATCGTTTCTGCAATTGCTAATTTCTGTTTCATACCGCCACTTAGCTGATTAATGTATTGATTTTTATCCACTTTTAAATCGACGGCTTTTAATGCATGATCTATACGTTCATCCATTTCGTGACGAGGGATTTGTTGATTTTCTAAAACAAATGCTAATTCTTCGTCAACTTTAGGCATACAAAATTGACTATCCGGATCTTGAAAGATAACACTACTGGAATTATCGATAATCAATTCATCATATTTGATAGGTAAATCAATAAGATTTGGTACAATACCACTTAATACATTTAATAAAGTGCTTTTGCCAGAACCTGATGGTCCTAATAATAGTACTTTTTCGTTTTCTTTGATTTGGAGTGTTAAATGATCAAATATCTTTTTCTTACCGTTTGGATATTTTAATCGTAAATTTTTTGTAGCTATCAACGTGATTGCTCCTTATAAATTATCATAGTCACTTTCTGTGGCAGGTCTGAACAATTTGGTTACACCCGTTTGATCCAATGCTTTTACTATATAGTAGGATATTAGGCCGGCAACGACGATTCCGCTTATAAGTCTAAAGCCGATATATAACGCTAGATTCCAACCGGCAACTTCACCTAAATAACCATAAGCAAAGTCTAAAGGCAATGTTGAAATAGAAGCTAAGAGACCAGCGAGCATTGCGACCATTGCTGAACGAGATTTATATCTGAAAATAGCAAATATAATTTCACATGCTAAACCTTGTAATAAGGCATAGACCATAGTTGCAATATCAAAACGACCCATGACAATAGTTTCTCCGGCACCAGCAGCAAATTCGGCTAATATTGCAATACCAGCTTTAGGGATAATAAGGTATGCGACGATAGCAGCCATGAACCAAGCACCATATGTTAATTCTTCAAAATGTAACCCTGTAACTTGTAACGCTTTATATACAAAATTCCAAATGTTGTAAATGATTGCAAAAACAACAGCAATGAGCACAGTTACTAGAATCTCTGAAAGCTTTAATCCTTTTGACATAATAAATCCTCCTAATATAAAAACGCACAACCTTCTAGAAAGTTGCGCGTTAACATATAGGCATACAAATACCTGAAAATAGGTGATTAGTACACTTTCCTACGCTAGTTTCATCTAGATCAGGTTCAAAGGGTTTGAGGGTATACCTCATCTCAGTCACAAAACACCCCTAGTGCGAATGATTAATTTAAATTTAACTATAATGTATGACTTTTAAGGGATAATGTCAAGACTGCCCCTTAAATTTAATATATTACATATGTACTTTACTTCCATATAGGTTAATAATTATTTCGCCTTAATCAAACTAAAAATTGTTCATACAAAAGGAGGTAAGCTATTTTATTTGTATCCAATTGCATGACTTCACAATGTATATGGTGTATTTCTAAAGATATTGTTTTCACACATATAATACCTATCCAATGTAAGGGTAATAAAAAATTACACTAAAGATGAGACTGGTTCATTTATTATGAACCAGTCTCACTTGTCGGATTTACATTTATATTTTAAAGCATGTGATACCTATATTATTGAAACATTTAGTCTAATGAATCTTGTACATTCTTTTTGGTTTCTTCTGTACTATCTTCAGCAGTTTCCTTCTTATCTTTTAATTTATCTTCTGCTTCTTTTGCTTGTTCTGCGGCTTTTTTGTTTAATTCTTCTTTGCTCATAGATTAAACACTCCTTTTAAATTATATGACTTCTATAAAATATATACCACAACATAAAAAAATCAAACAAAACTGGTGATTTAGATTTTAGTCTTAGTTATAATCAATTTATTGTTTAATTGAATGGTATAAGTGGAAAGTTGACTATACATCGATTTATATCATACTATGGACGTATTTATTAAATTGTTAAAGACAAGAACTAAATGTTAATATATAATAACTTTTGAGGTGAATGGTATGTCTTTTTTGAAGAAACACGCTGAGATATTATATAGTTATATTATAGGCATCGTTTCGCTTTTCACAGGTCTCATCATTTTAATCAATTTACCTTTAATTGATAAATTAAATAACAAGGGGAAAATTGATCTACATATTCATAATGTATGGGATTTTATAAACGCATTTTTTGGTGAAATAATTAGGGTGATAAGCAATTATATTGGGAACTTCCCGGTATTTAGTGCCATTATAATCATTTTATTTGGTATTGGTGTTGTTTTGCTTGGTTTTACTCTATTTAGAACAACAAGATACGACTATGATATTTCAATATTCTTTTTAGTTGTTGGTATATTGTTCTTTATTATCACGTTAATTTTAATGACTCAAGTTTATAGCTTCTTTGCTATTATTTTCGTAATACCGTTTGCAATTCACATTGGTTACATCGTTTATAAAGATGAGTTAAATACAGATCATAGAAAATACCATTATCTTTGGATTATTTTCAGTTATGGTTTTAGTTATTTAATTACGCAAATTGTGCTATATGGGAGAATTGATAGTGATGAAATTATACCGATTGATATTTTAAGTGTGAACACATTTTTCATAATTATGTGGTTATTAGGTCAAATGTCAATTTGGAACTTCTTATTCTTAAGAAGATCTCTTCCGTTAACTAAGCAAGAACTTGGTGAAGAAGAACCAGAATTATCAAGAACAAGTAAAGGCACAGTAACGAATCAAACGAAAGAAACTTGGAAAAACTTACAAGATAAAACAACAGAATTTACTAGAAAAACACGCAGAAGTGTAGATATTCAAAAAGTAAGAGATAAAAAAGATAAATTCATTACAAAGTGGAAAGATAAAATAGACATCCAAGAGGATGATATTCCTAATTGGATGAAAATACCAAAATGGGTAAAATCAGCGTATGTAGAATTATTTTGTGGCGCAGTGCTATTATTTTTCACTTTAATTGAATTTAACAATCGAAATTCATTGTTCGTTTCTGGCAATTGGGAGATTTCTCAAACGCAATATGTAATTGAATGGATAACATTGCTAATCTTAATGTTTATTATCATTATTTATATATTAACAACATTAACGAATTTCTTAAAAGATAGATTTTACTATTTACAATTATTTATGGTTAGTCTATTATTCTTCAAATTACTTACTGAATTCATGAATATTATGGTACATGGCTTATTACTATCAATTTTCATAACGCCAATATTACTAATTATGTTAATTGCTATTGTTGTAGCCTTTGTAATGAAATTGCGTGAACCAAGTAAATATTAATTGACTAAAATATTGAAGCGGATAAAGCGTAGGATTAGATCTTAATGAATAAATAAGGTTATATCGACTGGCTCCGTTAAAGTTGACTATCAAAGCATAAAGTTTATGATAAGCGCACTTTCTATGTTAGTCAGGTTTTACCAATATTATTTTTTAAAGGCTGAGACAAATATTTGTTGTCTCGGCCTTTAATTTTTACTCATAATAATGTAGTGATTTAAAGATAATTGATGTTACGATAAGGTTGAGATGATAGAATGAGTAAGCGAAGAAAAATTATAAATATAAAAAGCAGAAAGGCTGACATAATTTTATGAAAACTGCCACATTAAATAGAGGTAAAGAAACAAAATACTTAAATGAATATCCACTGATAGACGAAGATGATATTTACTCACACGATCATTTAAAAGAAGGAGATTTATTTTATTTAGTTAATAACCAGGAACAATATATTGCTACTGCATATGTCGGTAAGCAACATAAAGGAATTGGCTGGGTTTTAAGTTACGATAAAAATGAAGTGATTAACACGCAATTTTTTGAGAGATTATTTGAAACAGCAAAATCTGAAAGAACGTATTTTTATAATATCGATGGAACAAACGCTTTTAGAGTGTTTAATGGTGAAGGCGATGGCGTTGGAGGTCTGACAATAGACAACTATGATGGCCATTTCTTAATTCAATGGTATTCAAAAGGGATTTATAAATTCCGTTATAATGTACTATCAGCCTTAAAAGCTGTATTTCCTTATACTTCAATATACGAGAAAATGCGTTTCAAAGATGCAGAAATTAAAGGTGGCTTTGTTGATGGTGATGCACCAGAATTCCCAATAGTAATTGAAGAAAACTATACTTTCTACAATGTTCACTTAGATGATGGGCCAATGACTGGCATCTTTTTAGATCAGAAAGAAGTACGTAAAAAATTAAAAGATCAATACGCAGAAGATAAAGAAGTGTTAAATGTTTTTAGTTATACAGGTGCATTTTCAGTAGTTGCAGCAGAAAAGGCTGAAATGACGACAAGTGTAGACTTAGCAAACCGTTCTCGTCCTTTAACAGAAGAAAATTTTGGATTAAATAGTATTGATCCTAAATCTCAATATATTTATGTAATGGATACATTTGATTTTTATAATTATGCACGTCGTCATGATTTATTTTATGACACGATTGTCATAGATCCACCAAGTTTTTCTAGAAATAAGAAAAAAACGTTTTCTGTACAAAAAGATTACGATAAATTAATTTTAGGTGCACTCGATATACTTGGACCAGATGGTACACTACTATTGTGTACAAATAATAGTGCATTTTCATTAAAAGCATTTAAAAATGTAGTGAATACAACATTAAAAGCTGAAAATGTAGATTATGAAATTGTTGATGTAATGGGCTTGCCTAAAGACTTTAAAACACATCCTCATTACAAACCATCTAAATATCTAAAAGCTATTTTTGTAAAAATAAAGTAAAACTTTGAAAAAAGGGTATTATTTTTAATGTGAATGAATTTACTTAAGGAGTGAACGAGATGAGCTTTAAAAATAAAATAACAAATAAATTTACAAATAAAGTAGGCAATAAAGTACTGAAAATTGAGGATATTAAACAAAAAAATAATATACCTACAACAAATATTGAGATTGAGGAACGTCGTGAAAGGGCACAAGCACTTGTTAGAAAAAAATCAGTTTTATCTTCAAGTGTAAGTGTTGTGCCAATTCCAGGTTTAGACTTTGGTGTAGATATTAAGCTTATGAGAGATATTATTGAAGATGTTAACAAGATATATGGTCTTGACCATAAACAGGTTAATAATATGGGAGATGATATGAAAGAACGTGTTTTTGCAGCGGCGGCAATTCAAGGAAGTCAATTTATAGGTAAAAAAGTATCCAATGCGATATTGAAAGTGGTTATCCGAGATGTTGCCAAACGAGTAGCGGCAAAACAAACTAAATGGTTCCCTATTCTTGGTCAAGCAATTTCAGCTTCAATAAGCTATTACTTCATGAAGAAAATAGGGGAAGAACATATTCAAAAATGTGAAAAAGTTGTAAAAACACTTGTTTAAAACTATAGCGTTTTCACAAAATGATTAAAATTCGTTGAATATTGTCATATCATGGGTGCAACGAATTGAATTTATATGTATAATTTGGTAATGTTATTATATAAAACTATGCAAGGTTTTATAATAAACTAACGATTCTAACTATACGAAGGAGATATCATATTATGGAACAAAAATCATATGTAATTATTGACGAAACAGGTATCCACGCTCGTCCAGCGACAATGCTTGTTCAAACTGCTTCAAAATTCGACTCAGATATTCAATTAGAATATAACGGTAAAAAAGTTAACTTGAAATCAATCATGGGTGTTATGAGTTTAGGTGTAGGTAAAGATGCTGAAATCACTATCTACGCTGATGGTAGCGATGAAACTGACGCAATTGAAGCAATAACAGATATCTTATCTAAAGAAGGATTAACTAAATAATTATGTCTAATTATATTAATGGCATAGCTGCATCTGATGGTGTAGCTATTGCTAAAGCATATTTATTAGTTGAACCTGACCTTTCATTTGATAGTGAAAAGGTAACAGATGTCGACGCTGAAATTGCAAAGTTTAACCATGCTATCGAAACATCTAAAGTTGAATTAACTAAGATTAGGAATAATGCAGAAGAGAATTTAGGTGCCGATAAGGCAGCGATTTTTGATGCACATTTATTAGTTTTAGATGATCCTGAATTAATTCAACCGATTGAAGAAAAAATTAAAAACGAACAAGTTAACGCACCAACTGCATTATCTGATGTAACTGGACAATTTATCACAATATTCGAATCAATGGATAATGAATACATGAAAGAGCGTGCTGCTGATATTAGAGACGTTTCAAAACGTGTGTTAGCACATATCTTAGGTGTAGAATTACCAAATCCTAGTATGATTGATGAAAGCGTTGTTATAATCGGAAATGATTTAACACCTTCAGATACTGCTCAGTTAAACAAAGAATTTGTACAAGGATTTGTTACAAATATTGGTGGTAGAACATCACATTCTGCAATTATGAGTCGTTCATTAGAAATTGCTGCAGTCGTGGGTACTAAGTCAATTACTAAAGAAGTAAAACAAGGCGATATGATTATCGTTGATGGTTTAACTGGTGAAGTAATTATTGACCCAACTGAAGATGAAGTTATAGCGTATCAAAATAAACGTGAGCGTTTCTTTGAAGATAAGCAAGCGTTGCAACAATTACGTGATGAACCATCAACAACAGCTGATGGAACGCATGTAGAGCTTGCTGCTAATATAGGTACACCAGATGACTTAAAAGGTGTTATCGAAAATGGCGCAGAAGGTATTGGATTATACCGTACTGAGTTCTTATATATGGGTAGAGATGAAATGCCAACTGAAGATGAACAATTTGAGGCTTATAAAAAAGTATTGGAAACAATGGAAGATAAGCGTGTTGTTGTACGTACTTTAGATATCGGTGGCGACAAAGAGTTACCGTATTTAAATTTACCTGAAGAAATGAATCCATTCTTAGGATATCGTGCAATTCGTTTATGCTTAGATCAACCAGATATTTTCAGACCGCAATTAAGAGCATTATTACGTGCATCTACCTACGGAAAATTAAATATCATGTTCCCAATGGTTGCCACAATCAAAGAGTTCCGCGATGCAAAAGCATTGTTATTAGAAGAAAAAGAAAATTTAACTAACGAAGGCATTGAAGTATCTGATGATATTGAATTAGGTATTATGGTAGAGATACCATCTACTGCTGCTTTAGCAGATGTATTTGCTAAAGAAGTTGATTTCTTTAGCATTGGTACAAATGACTTGATTCAATATACAATGGCTGCTGATCGTATGTCTGAACGTGTTTCTTACTTGTATCAACCATACAATCCTTCAATTTTACGTTTAGTAAAACAAGTGATTGAAGCTTCACATAATGAAGGTAAATGGACTGGTATGTGCGGAGAAATGGCTGGAGACGAAACTGCTATTCCATTGCTACTAGGCCTAGGTTTAGATGAGTTTTCAATGAGTGCAACATCTATATTGAAAGCGCGTCGACAAATCAAAGGTTTAAGTCAAAATGAAATGGAAGAACTAGCGAATAGAGCAATTAATTGTGCGACTTCAGAAGAAGTACAAGAATTGGTTGAACAATACGCGAAATAAAATTTTTGAATAATTTTGTAAGCGAATGCATATAAGTGTTGAATTACTTTAATGCTTCGCTACATTTAAAAAAACTGTTCACAGAGTTAAATAACTTTGTGAACAGTTTTTTTGATTATTCAAATCTTTTAATACACAATTATTGTAAAATGCAACTTTCTGAGTTAGGTTTGATATATAAGTTAATGGGATGGCGAAGGGTAACTAATTTAAATTCAAACGTTGATTGATTTTATCCATATCAATTTGATACATTGGTTCGCTATCTATTAAGATAAATGGTGTAGCAAATGCATCATAATCCATCATTTCGTTTCTAAATTTTGAATTGCTAATATTTTTTTCAATATAGTCAATTGCTTTATCTGATAAGTAATTCTTGATAAATGTACAAGGTGGGCAATCGTTTTGGGTGTAAATAATAATTTCAGTCATAGTACTATGTCCTTTCTCCATCGTAATTTACTTAAATATAAAAAACTTTAATAAATATTTCAAGTTTAAAAATTACATGCTATTGGTCATTAATTTGTCACTTTATTTTGAGCGCAATTTATTTCAAAAAAATGTAAAGCAGTTTATAATGAATGGACGTTGTGATTTTTGTCACAAATAAATAAAAAAGGTGATATTATGGATTCAGTTGAATTAGCACGCTTTCTAACTGCGATGACACTCGCAGTTCATATAATTTTTGCAACAATCGGAGTAGGTGTACCGGTCATGTTTGCTGTTGCTGAATTTTTAGGGATTAAGAAAAATGATCCATCATATACAGCTATGGCTAAAAGATGGTCCAAAGGATATACCATTACAGTGGCAGTTGGCGTTGTAACCGGTACTATAATTGGTTTACAATTGTCGTTACTTTGGCCAACCTTTATGCAAATGGGTGGTCATGTTATAGCATTACCGTTATTTATGGAAACTTTTGCTTTCTTCTTTGAAGCAATTTTCTTGAGTATTTACTTATATACTTGGGATCGTTTTAAAGGGAAGTGGACACATTTTCTTATAAGCATTCCAGTTATATTAGGTGGGTCATTTTCCGCATTCTTTATCACAGCAGTTAACTCATTTATGAATACACCTGCTGGATTTGAAATGCAAAATGGAAAAATGGTAAATGTAGAGCCACTAGCAGCAATGTTTAATGATTCATTTTTAATACGTTCATTTCACGTTGTAGCCACTGCATTAATGACGATGGCATTTGTATTAGCTGCTATTGCAGCATTTAAATTGTTAAAAAATAAATTTAAAAAAGATACTGAGTATCATAAGAAAGCACTTAAATTAACTATGATTTTAGGTGTAGTATTTACCTTGGGATCAATGCTGGCTGGAGACTTGTCAGCAAAATTCTTACATCAAGAGCAACCAGAAAAGCTAGCAGCATATGAATGGCATTTTGATACAGAATCGAATGCAGATTTAATATTATTTGGCTCGTTAGATGAAAAAACACAAGAAGTTTCAGGTGCAATTAAAATTCCTGGTATTTTAAGCTTCTTAGCAGATAATAATACAAATACAGAAGTAAAAGGTTTAAATGATTTCCCTGAGGAATTACATCCACCTATGATTGTACATTATTATTTTGACTTAATGGTTTCTATGGGTGTATTTTGCCTTATAGTATCAGGCGCATACGTGTTGACGCTTGTGTTTAAAAAATTACGGAAATTCACACATTCTAAACCGATGTTATATGGTGCTTTATTGACTGGACCAGCGGCAATGTTGGCAATTGAGTTTGGGTGGTTCTTAACAGAACAAGGTCGTCAACCATGGTTGGTTCGTGGCTATCTAAAAGTAGCTGATGCGGCAACACAAGCAGGTGGCCTTACACTCGTGACGATATTATTTGGTTTACTTTATATCGTACTTATGGTTACTTCTGCTTATGTATTGATTCGTATGTTTAGACATAAACCAGCATATAAAGACGTTGAAGCATTAGCTTCAGAAAGAGGTGAAGCAGAATGATATTTGCTTACATTGGTATTTCAGTGCTTTGGATTTTCTTATTCTGTTACATCATTATCGCCTCAATTGATTTTGGTGCAGGCTTTTTTACACTACATGCAAAAATTACGAAGCAAGATAAGAAAATTAATCATTTAATCGCTCGTTATCTTAATCCAGTATGGGAAGTAACAAATGTGTTCTTTGTATTTTTCTTCGTAGGAATGGTTGGATTCTTCCCTGATACAGCCAAGTATTTTGGCACAGTGTTATTATTGCCAGCGTCAATCGCGTTAATTTTACTTTCAATTAGAGGTGGCTTTTATGCGTTTGAAAACTATGGCCCAGATACTAAGTTACCATGGTTAGCGATGTACGGCATTGCTGGATTATTGATTCCGGCTGCGCTAGCTACAACGTTAACAATATCTGAAGGCGGATATATTACTGGCACAGAGAATCATTTAGATTTAAATTGGTTAGAACTATTGCTTAGTCCATATTCTTGGTCGGTAGTATTTTTAGCGATTATTTCAGTACTTTATATCTCGTCAGGTTTTCTTACATTTTACGCTTCTAAAGCAAAAGATAAGCCAGCATACAATTTATTGAGATATTGGTTCTTAATTTGGGGAGCTCCTATGATTGCTGTATCATTATTTGTATTCTTGTCATTGCGTTTACAAAATGAAGGGCACTTCTTGAATGCAGTAACAAATTATTGGTGGATGTTCCTATTAAGCTTTATATGTTTTGTTGGTGCAATGGTATTAACACTTATGAAAAAAGGGCATGGTTATGCTTTTACGTTAGTAATTTTACAAATGGGCTTTGCATTCTTTGGTTATGGCGCAAGTAAATTGCCGTATATATTGTATCCGTACATTCGCATAGATGAAGGCGTCGTAAATAGTAGCATGGCAATAGCCTTAATTATTGTGTTTATTTTAGGTTTACTTTTACTCATTCCATCGTTAATATTATTATTAAGATTATTTGTCTTCGATAAAAAATATGTGGAAGGCAAAAAATAACTTAATATTTTCAAATGTGGTTATATTAATTGAAAGCAATACTTCTCAAAGTAAAGGTTTCGATTAATATGCCACAATTTTTAAATTGGAGGACGCATATGGATAAAGAATATGTGGTGATTGGCCTAGGTCGATTCGGTGGCAGTATAGTAAGAGAATTAAATGCATTAGACATGGATGTTATGGCAATAGATATGAATGAAGCCCGAGTAAACGAATACAGTGATATTGCAACACACGCTGTTGTTGCAGATACAACGGATGAAGCTGTAATGAAAAGTTTAGGCATCAGAAATTTTGATCATGTTATTGTTGCAATTGGAGAGAATATTCAATCTAGTACCCTAACGACTTTAATTTTAAAAGAGTTAGGTGTGAAGAAAGTAACGGCAAAAGCACAAAACGATTATCATGCCAAAATTTTAAATAAAATCGGCGCTGATACCGTTGTACACCCAGAAAGAGATATGGGTAGAAGAATTGCGCATAATGTTGCTAGTGCAAGTGTGTTAGATTATTTAGAACTGGCAGATGAACATTCCATCGTTGAAATCAAAGCAAGTGAGAAAATGGCAGGGCAAACAATTATACAGTTGGATATTCGTGCACAATTTGGTATTAGTATTATTGCTATTAAACGTGGTAGAGAAATCTTAGTATCTCCAGATCCTAATTTAAGTATAGAGATTGGTGATATTTTAATAATGATAGGACACGATAACGATTTAAATCGTTTCGAGAAAAAAGTAGTAAGATAATCATTATTAGATTATTTAAGTTAGTACTTTATGAACAGTTATAATAATTGTATATTTCTTATAAGTTAATAATAGAAAATGCGCTTAAAAGTAGCCACATATAGGATAGCTACTTTTAAGCGCATTTTTTAATAGTTGCTTAAGAAGTGGTCGTTTAAAATTCAATAAAAAAAGATGAAGTAGGGACGTCATTTAAAGTCTCAACTTCATCTTTTTATTAGCTTTTACTAAACGAATAGCTATTAATTTACTTTTAATTCTGATTAGGTTTGTTATCGCAAATCAACATTTTGTACAACGACGCATTATTCTTTGTTTGATGGCGTATCTGATGAATCTGTTGATTGCTTCTTATTAATATTTTGTTTCGGTTTTTTATTATTAACTTTTTTATTATGCTTATCTGTTGGTTTTTTAGATTTAGCGGGTGCCTTCGTGTTGTTTTTCTTAGGTTTAGGCTGATTATTATTAGGCTTTTTAGAAAATGATTGATTATCATCTTCATTAACTTTCATAATAACTGGTAATATCATTGGTTTACGTGCAGTTTTCTCAAATAGATAAGGTTGCAACGTTTCGATAATTGATGATTTAATTTGATGCCATTGAATCTCTGGATTTTGATTTAATTTACCAATTACATCTGTTTTGATTCTACGTTGCGCATCATAAATGAGTTGTCCTGATTCTCGCATATATACGAAACCTCTTGAAATAAGGTCTGGACCTGATAACAGTGTGTTCGTATTAAAGTCTATACTTACTACGACGATTACTAAGCCTTCTTCAGACAATAGTTTTCTATCGCGAATAACTACATTACCAATATCTCCAATGCCACTACCATCGACAAGTACGTTTCCTGAAGGAATTCTACCAGCTTTACGCGCTGTATCTCGTGTTAAAGCTAATACATCACCTATATCAAATATAAAGACATTATCGGGTTCAACACCACATTCAATTCCGGATTGACCGTGTGCTTTCAGCATACGGTATTCACCATGGATTGGTAAGAAGAACTTAGGACGTAATAAACGTAACATCAATTGTTGATCGCCTTTTGAACCATGTCCAGAAGTATGAATATTTGATACTTTATTATGAATAACTTCTGCTCCAGCACGATATAGTGAGTTAATCGTACGGTTGATACTCTTCGTATTACCTGGGATAGGTGATGAACTAAAGACAACCGTATCTTCTGGAATTATTTTAATTTGTTTGTGTGTACCATTAGCGATTCTTGAAAGTGCAGCCATTGGTTCACCTTGTGAACCAGTACATAAAATCAAGAGTTCATGTTTAGGAACTGTATTGATTTTATTAGGTTCAACAAATGTTTCTGGTGGTGCTTTGATATAACCTAATTCCATACCAATTTTGATATTATTTTCCATCGAACGACCAAAAGTTACAATCTTACGATTATGCTTGATTGCAGCTTCTACCGCTTGTTGCACACGGTAAATATTAGAAGCAAATGTAGCAAATATAATTCTGCCATTACAATTTCTGAATATTTTTTCGACGTTTTGACCGACTTCGCGTTCACTTAATGTGAAGTCAGGTACTAGCGAGTTGGTTGAATCAGAGAGTAAGCACAGAACGCCTTCTTCACCAAGTCTAGCCATTTTAGCTATATTAGCGGGCTCACCAACTGGAGTTAAATCAAATTTGAAATCTCCTGTATGCACAATATTACCTTCAGGTGTATTTACAATGACACCATATGATTCTGGAATACTGTGTGTAGTTAAATAGAATGAAACTTCAAAGTGTTTTGATTTAATTACACTACTTTCTTCAATTTCAATAAGTTCCGTAGTCCTTAACAAGTGATGTTCTTCTAATTTATTTCTAATTAGGCCTAGAGCTAATGGTCCACCATAAATAGGAACATTAATTTTCTTTAATAGGTAGGGCACACCACCTATATGGTCTTCGTGTCCATGAGTAATAAACAACCCAACGATTTTATCTTGATTCTGCTCTAGGTAAGTAATATCAGGAATAACGTAATCGATACCTAATAAATTGTCATCAGGAAATTTAATCCCAGCATCGATAATAACGATTTCATCTTGATACTCAACGGCATACGTGTTTTTACCAATTTCACCTAAGCCACCAAGTGCATAAACCGCAACTTCATTTTTATGAATTTGTTTCATTATTCAGCTTGCTCCACGTTGAAATGATCTGATTGTTTTTCATACTCTAAATGTGCGCCCTCTAGTTTAGTTATAAATTCAATATTAAAATTACGGTTTTTTAGATATCTTCTAACTTGTTCTTCTGTTTGTCCTTCAACATAAATCGTTTGTGTGTTTTCACGTACGATTACTTCTTCACTGTTATGTTGATAAAATACTTTAAATACTGCCATTTTATTATTTTCCTCCTAAAAATCATCTATTGATTTTCTTTTTATTTTATTGTAAAACCCTAGTGTTATAAGTGGGATGAAAATGATGAGGATTATAATATATCATCATTATTTTCAGAAACGTGATGTTTACACTACCATTATATAAATAGAACATACTAGTAATCCCAGTATGCTGCTAGGGCGATTTTCTTCATTTCGTTCGATTAGAAAAACACAAATATAATTACTTGTATGTTTTCAGTTATTTCTCATTTTACATGATGTAGTAGAATAAATAAAGCAGTTTTATCTTGTTGCGTGCCATTAATACGAACAATTATGCTTATATTTTATAAAGAATGTAAAATTAACTTCTTGTTTTTTCAGAAAATTTGAAAAAAATAAGTTTAAGCTTGAGTAAGAAATGAAAGTTATTATAAGATAATATGAGAAGGAAAAATTATTATCATTGCAAAATCAGTAGATTATCGTAGTGAAAGTGATGTTGAGGGTGATAGAAATGGATCAAGTAAAGAGAATTGTGGAAGATGTAAAAGTTGAAAAAAAACGAACTGATAAAATATTTCAAGATGTAACTTTTGAGGTGCGTGCTGAACAAGTAATCATGTTTTTTAATTATAATGAAATTATTGATAATGTAAATGGAAATCAAATTTATGTAAAACATAATCATGATCCAGAATTTATAGACATTCAGGAGTTAAATGTATTGAAATCAGAATTAAAAGAATTAGAAATTCCTTATCATGAACGTAGAGATGACTTTATGTAAAAATACCGTTAGCAACTTGAAATTATCAAATTGCTAACGGTATTTTTTAACCTTGATTAAGTTAGACTTCTACTGCATCATCGTGTGGTTGAAGTGGATTGTTTGGATCAATGTGATCATAGAACATAACACCATTGATATGGTCTATTTCATGTTGAACCACAATCGCTGGGTAGCCTTTTAAACGTAATTTAACTTCTTTACCATCAATATCAGTCGCTTTTACTGTAATTCTATTTTTACGATGGACAAGTCCGGGAATATTTTCGTCTACGCTTAAGCAGCCCTCGCCAGTAGGTAAATAAGCTTCTTGAATACTATGACTTATTACTTTTGGATTAACTAACATAAGGTCATAGCTTTTACCATTACCATCATCTGGTAAGTATACAGCTATCATTTTTTTAGAAACATTGATTTGAGGGGCTGCTAGTCCAACGCCTGAACGCAGTCCATATTTATTAGCAGTTTCCTCATCTTGACTATTAATTAAAAACTCTCTCATTGATTTCAATATATTGCGATTTTCATCAGAAATCGGTAACGGCACGTCTTGTGCTTTTTGTCGAAGTGTTGGATGTCCATCACGGATAATATCTTTCATTGTTAACATTTATTCATACACCTTCCTTAATATAAAATATACCAAAACTTAATAGGAAAAATACAGTAATAGATTTGATTTATCATAAAATATTATATAATATATCATACAAATAAAGGAGGATTTCTCAAAATGAAATTAAAATATGGCATCGGTGCAGTAATTGCTTCTACAATGTTAGTCGCAGGTTGTACAACTGATAAAGGTGAAATTAAAGACTACAATGAAAAAGTACAAAAAGCATTTGATGAAGAGAAACCTGTGTCATCAGTGGGTAAAAAGTTAAATAGCCTTGAGCAAGAAAAACAAAAATTAGTAAAAGAAATAAACGGAAAAGATCAGCAAGAAGTTAAAGAAACTTCAAAAAAAGTAGTGGATAACGTCGAAGAAAGAGAAAAAGAGTTTAAAAAAGAAGAAAAAGCGCTTAATGACTCTGAAAAAGAATTTAAAAAAGCACAAGAGCATGTCGACAACATAAGTGATAAACAAAAGAAAAAAGAAGTTGAAGAATTGAATAATGCACTTAAAGATAAGTACAAAGCGCACGACAATTATTCTAAAGCTTATAAAAATATTTTGACTAAAGAAAAAGATATGTTCAAGTACACTTCAGGTGATCAAGTGGATCAATCTGAAATTGATAAAAAGTCAGAAGCAGTATCAAAATCATATAAAGATATGAATAAAGCGTTTAAAAAATATTCAAATGCAATGAACAAAGTTAATCAAGAAAAAGAAGATGTTGATAGTCTTGGTTAAAAATTGAATGCAATACATTTGAAATTTGTGTTGATTGATTTTAGCATAATCATTGGGTACGCTTACATTTAAATGGAAGATTTTAGAAATAGCCACAGAATTTTAGTAGTACAGTGTTATAATTTTCATTAGTACAGTTCGAAAAACTGTATTCATTTTGAGTATTACAGAACTTTTTCAAATTGTTTAACAGTGTAACAGTTTTGTGGTACAATGTGATAGGATAAAATGAATTTCTACTATACGGGAAAGGTTTGGTGAATTGAATGGCTCAGAAATTAAAAGCCCAATTCGATGCAGAGAAGGTATTGAATGATACTGAATCTAAATTTGAAATGATTCAAATTTTGAATGAAGATGGCAATGTTGTTAATGAAGATTTATTACCAGAATTGTCAGACGAGCAATTAGTTGAATTAATGGAAAGAATGGTATGGACACGTATCCTTGACCAACGTTCTATTTCATTAAATAGACAAGGGAGACTAGGTTTCTATGCTCCAACAGCAGGACAAGAAGCTTCACAATTAGCTTCACAATATGCTTTAGAGCAAGAAGACTTTATTTTACCAGGTTATCGTGATGTACCACAATTAATCTGGCAAGGTTTACCTTTAACAGAAGCTTTCTTATTCTCAAGAGGTCACTTTAAAGGAAATAGAATGCCTGAAGGAGTTAACGCTCTAAGTCCACAAATTATTATCGGTGCACAGTATGTTCAAACAGCTGGTGTTGCATTAGGTATTAAAAAACGTGGTAAACAAGCAGTAGCAATCACTTACACTGGTGATGGTGGTTCGTCACAAGGTGATTTCTATGAAGGTATTAACTTTGCTTCTGCTTATAAAGCACCTGCAATTTTCGTTATTCAAAATAACAACTATGCGATTTCTACACCACGTAGTAAACAAACAGCAGCTACAACATTAGCTCAAAAAGCAATCTCAGTTGGTATTCCTGGTATCCAAGTTGATGGTATGGATGCATTAGCAGTATATCAAGCAACTAAAGAAGCGCGTGACCGTGCTGTAAATGGTGAAGGTCCAACTTTAATTGAAACAATGACATATCGTTATGGTCCTCATACAATGGCTGGTGACGATCCAACTAAATACAGAACATCTGATGAAGATTCTGAATGGGAGAAAAAGGATCCATTAGTACGCTTCAGAAAATTCCTTGAAAATAAAGGCTTATGGACTGAAGAAAAAGAAAACGAAGTTATTGAACGTGCTAAATCTGAAATCAAAGCTGCGATTAAAGAAGCAGACAACACTGAAAAACAAACAGTTGTTGACTTGATGGAAAATATGTACGATGAAATGCCTCAAAATTTAGCTGAGCAATATGAAATTTATAAAGAGAAGGAGTCGAAGTAACCGATGGCACAAATGACAATGGTTCAAGCGATTAATAATGCGCTTAAAACCGAATTACAAAATGATGAAAATGTCTTACTTTTCGGTGAAGACGTCGGTGTTAACGGTGGTGTTTTCCGTGTAACTGAAGGTTTACAAAAAGAATTCGGAGAAGATCGTGTGTTCGATACACCTTTAGCGGAATCTGGTATTGGTGGTTTAGCTCTAGGGTTAACTACACAAGGATACCGTCCAGTTATGGAAATACAATTCTTAGGATTTGTATTTGAAGTATTCGACTCTGTAGCAGGACAAATTGCGCGTACGCGTTTCCGTTCTGGTAACTCTAAACAAGCTCCAGTTACAATTCGTGCACCATTTGGTGGTGGTGTGCATACACCAGAATTACACGCTGATAACTTAGAAGGTATTTTAGCTCAATCACCTGGTTTACACGTGGTAATCCCTTCAAATCCATACGACGCTAAAGGATTATTAATTTCTGCAATTAGAAGTAATGACCCAGTTGTATATTTAGAGCACATGAAATTATATCGTTCTTTCCGTGACGAAGTACCTGAAGAAGAGTACACAATTGAAATCGGAAAAGCTAGCGTTAAACAAGAAGGTAATGACATCACACTGATTGCATACGGTGCAATGGTACAAGAGTCATTAAAAGCAGCAGAAGAATTAGAAAAAGAAGGTTACTCAGTAGAAGTAATTGATTTACGTACTGTTCAACCAATTGATATTGAAACACTTGTCGCTTCAGTTGAAAAAACTGGTCGTGCGGTAGTAGTTCAAGAAGCTCAACGTCAAGCTGGGGTTGGTGCAACAGTTGCATCTGAATTAGCTGAGCGTTCAATTCTATCATTAGAAGCTCCTATTGCAAGAGTTGCAGCGGCTGACACTGTCTATCCGTTTACACAAGCTGAAAATGTTTGGTTACCAAACAAAAACGATATCATTGAAAAAGCAAAAGAAACATTAGAATTTTAATATACTCATTGAATGGAGTAGCGTATACGATACTCCATTCAAGTTTATATATACAACAAAGAAGGTATGAGTAGTATATATAAACCTGTTTTCTAATTTTTGACTTAATATGAATTTTTAGGAGGATAATAACGTGGCATTTGAATTTAAATTACCCGACATTGGTGAAGGTATCCACGAAGGTGAAATTGTAAAATGGTTTGTTAAAGCTGGAGATACAATTGAAGAAGATGATGTATTAGCTGAAGTACAAAACGACAAATCAGTTGTAGAAATTCCATCGCCTGTTTCAGGTACTGTTGAAGAAGTTTTAGTAGACGAAGGTACTGTAGCAGTTGTTGGTGATACAATTGTTAAAATCGATGCACCAGATGCAGAAGACATGCAATTTAAAGGTAGCGAAAGTGACGAAGCTGCTAGTGAAGAAACAGAGGCGCCAGCAGAAGAAAGTACACCAGAAGCAACTTCACAATCTTCAAATGATGAAGAAGTAGATGAAAGCAAACGTGTTAAAGCGATGCCTTCAGTTCGTAAATATGCACGTGAAAAAGGCGTTAATATTAAAGCTGTTACAGGTTCAGGCAAAAACGGACGTACTACTAAAGAAGACGTTGACGCTTACTTAAATGGCGGTCAATCAACTGCTTCTAATGAAAGTGCAGCAGCTAGCGAAGAAACAACTAGCACAAGCGCTTCACAACCAGCAGCAGTTTCGACTGAAGGTGAATACCCAGAAACTACTGAAAAAATACCTGCAATGCGTAAGGCAATTGCTAAAGCAATGGTTAACTCAAAACATACTGCACCACACGTAACATTAATGGATGAAATTGATGTTCAAGAATTATGGGACCACCGTAAAAAATTCAAAGAAGTTGCAGCTGAGCAAGGTACAAAATTAACATTCTTACCTTACGTTGTAAAAGCACTTGTTTCTGCACTTAAAAAATATCCAGCACTTAACACAGAATTCAACGAAGAAGCTGGCGAAATCGTGCACAAACATTACTGGAATATTGGTATCGCAGCTGATACAGATAGAGGTTTATTAGTACCAGTAGTTAAAAATGCTGATCGCAAATCTATGTTTGCAATTTCAGATGAAATTAACGAACTAGCTGTTAAAGCTCGTGACGGTAAATTAGCAGCTGATGAAATGAAAGGTGCTACTTGTACAATCAGTAACATCGGTTCAGCTGGTGGACAATGGTTTACACCAGTTATCAACAACCCAGAAGTTGCAATCTTAGGTATCGGACGCATTGCACAAAAACCTATCGTTAAAGATGGCGAAATTGTTGCAGCTCCAGTATTATCATTATCATTAAGCTTTGACCACAGACAAATTGATGGTGCTACTGGACAAAATGCTATGAATCATATTAAACGTTTATTAAATAATCCAGAATTATTATTAATGGAGGGGTAAAACATGGTAGTTGGAGATTTCCCAATTGAAACAGATACTATTGTAATCGGAGCAGGACCTGGTGGTTATGTTGCGGCAATTCGTGCAGCACAATTAGGTCAAAAAGTAACAATCGTAGAAAAAGGCGAACTTGGTGGTGTATGTCTAAACGTAGGATGTATTCCTTCAAAAGCGTTATTACACGCTTCGCATCGTTATGACGAAACTAAGAACTCTGAAAATTTAGGTGTAATCGCTGAAAGTGTTTCACTAAAATTTGATAAAGTTCAAGAATTCAAACAATCAGTTGTTAAGAAATTAACTGGTGGTGTTGAAGGATTATTAAAAGGTAATAAAGTTGAAATCGTAAAAGGTGAAGCTTACTTTGTTGATAACAATAGCCTACGTGTTATGGATGATAAAAGTGCTCAAACTTATAACTTCAAAAACGCGATTATTGCAACTGGTTCTAGACCAATTGAAATCCCTAACTTTAAATTTGGTAACCGCGTAATCGATTCTACTGGCGCTCTAAATTTACAAGAAGTTCCTGGTAAATTAGTTGTCGTTGGTGGCGGCTATATTGGTTCAGAATTAGGAACTGCTTTTGCTAACTTTGGGTCAGAAGTTACTATATTAGAAGGTGCAAAAGACATCTTAGGCGGTTTCGAAAAACAAATGACGCAACCTGTTAAAAAAGGTATGAAAGAAAAAGGCGTTGAAATTGTAACTGAAGCGATGGCTAAATCTGCTGAAGAAACTGAAAACGGTGTTAAAATAACTTATGAAGTAAAAGGCGAAGAACAAACAATCGATGCTGATTACGTATTAGTTACTGTAGGACGTCGTCCTAACACTGACGAATTAGGCTTAGAAGAGTTAGGCCTTAAATTTGCAGATCGTGGATTATTAGAAGTAGACAAACAAAGCCGTACTTCAGCTGAAAACATTTTTGCAATTGGTGATATCGTTCCTGGTTTACCACTTGCGCATAAAGCTAGCTATGAAGCTAAAGTTGCTGCTGAAGTAATCGCTGGTGAAGCATCTGAAGTAGACTACATTGGTATGCCTGCTGTATGTTTCACTGAACCAGAACTTGCTACTGTAGGTTACACTGAAGCTCAAGCTAAAGAAGAAGGTTTAGCAGTTACAGCTTCTAAATTCCCTTATGCAGCTAATGGTCGTGCTTTATCATTAGATGATACAACTGGATTTGTTAAATTGTTAACACTTAAAGAAGATAATACATTAGTAGGTGCTCAAGTAGTTGGTACTGGTGCTTCAGATATTATTTCTGAATTAGGTTTAGCAATTGAAGCAGGTATGAATGCTGAAGACTTATCTTTAACTATCCATGCTCACCCAACATTAGGTGAAATGTCTATGGAAGCTGCTGAAAAAGCATTAGGATTACCTATCCATACAATGTAATTTCTTAGAATTTCATACTAAAGTTAAAAAAAGAATGTGACATAACAAGTATTTGTTATCACGCTCTGGTAAAAACGTTTGTGATTGAGCATAGCTTAAATTAAGTTATGCTCATCGTAATCACGTATTGCCAATATCACAATTGAGTCCGGGACATAAATAGATGTCTCGGATTTTTTCTGTATATATCATTTAGGTGATACAAAGTATTAGTTTAAAATATAATGAAGATAGATCAGTTGAATGGGAGGTAAAGAACAATGGAATATCAATATCCAATAGATTTAAATTGGACAAATGATGAGATGATGCAAGTCGTGTCATTTTTCAATGCTGTTGAAGCTTATTATGAATCTAAAGTTGAAGGACAACGCGTACTAGATCGCTATAAGCAATTTAAAGAAATTGTACCTGGCAAAGCTGAAGAGAAACAGATCTTTAAAGAATTTGAAAATAGTAGTGGTTATAACAGTTATCAAGTAGTTAAAGCAGTGCAAAGTTCACCAGAACAAAGATATTTTTCAGCAAAATAAAAATAACTATTGTCATAATAGCTATATTCTGATATTTTTATTAAGCATTAAACAAAATGTTTGATAAGAGTAAACAGAATATGGCTTTTTAATTTTTTTAAGGCCATAAATGATAGTTATGATGAAAATTAAAATTTTTCACTATAATTTTTTGAAAAGGTGAAATTAATGGATATAGGTAAAAACATTAAGAATTTACGTATCATAAAACATTTAACACAAGAAGAATTAGCAGAACGTACTGACTTATCAAAAGGTTATATATCACAAATAGAAAGTCAACATGCATCGCCAAGTATGGAAACCTTTTTGAACATATTAGAAGTATTGGGCACGACGCCTAGTGATTTTTTCAAAGAACCACGAACAGAAAAAGTGTTATATAAAAAGGCATCACAAGTCACTTATGATGAATATGATAAAGGATATATATTAAATTGGCCGGTTACACAGTCTAACGAATTTGAAATGGAACCATTATTACTAACGTTGAAAGGAAATGCCTCATATAAAAACTTTGAACCTTCAGAATCAGATACTTTTATCTATTGTTTAAAGGGGCAAATTACTTTGAAATTAGGTGATGATGATCACCATGCTGTAGAAGGAGATGCCCTTTATTTTAAAGCTAATCAGCTACATAGATTAATAAACCCAACATCAGAAGAAGCTCAAGTGATGATAGTCGCTACTGCTTCTTATTTATAGGAGGATATATACATGGAACCTTTATTATCTTTCAAATCTGTAAGTAAAAGTTATGATGATTTACAGATTTTAGACAAGATTGATATTGATATAGAGTCAGGTCATTTTTATACACTACTTGGACCATCGGGTTGTGGTAAAACTACCATATTAAAACTTATTGCTGGCTTTGAAACTGCAGATAATGGAGAGATTATTTATCAAAACAAGAAAATAAACGAAACACCGGCAAATAAACGTAAAGTAAATACAGTCTTTCAGGATTATGCCTTATTTCCACACCTTAATGTTTATGACAATATAGCTTTTGGATTAAAACTTAAAAAAATGAGTAAGTCTGAAATTAAAAGGAAAGTTCAAGAAGCTTTACAGCTTGTAAAATTAACAGGTTATGAGGCACGCACAATTGATGGTATGAGTGGCGGTCAAAAACAACGCATAGCAATTGCACGAGCTATAGTTAATGAGCCTGAAATACTCTTATTAGACGAGTCACTGTCTGCGCTGGATTTAAAGTTACGTACACAAATGCAATATGAGTTAAGAGAGATACAATCCAGATTAGGAATAACGTTTATTTTTGTAACTCATGACCAAGAGGAAGCCTTGGCACTTAGTGATTATATCTTTGTTATGAAAGATGGTAAAATTCAACAATTCGGCACACCAACTGATATTTATGATGAACCAGTCAATCGCTTTGTGGCAGACTTTATAGGAGAATCTAATATCGTTGAAGGTACAATGATTGATGACTATTTAGTTAACATTTATGGTCAAGATTTTGTCTGTGTTGATATGGGCATAGATTCTCAGAAAAAGGTTGAGGTTGTAATTAGACCAGAAGATATTACTTTGATAGCAGCTGCAGAAGGTTTATTTGAGGTCACTGTTGATTCGATGTTATTTAGAGGCGTTCACTATGAAATTAATTGTATAGACAGAAAAGGCTATGAATGGATGATTCATTCTACTAAAAAAGCAGAAATAGGAAGTAAAGTTGGCTTGTATTTTGATCCTGAAGCGATTCATATTATGGTGCCAGGTGAAACTGAAGCAGAATTTGATCAACGTATCGAAAGTTATGAGGAGCATAACCATGCGTAAAATAAACAAATTCTTGTTCATTCCTTATGTGTTATGGATGATACTATTTATTATAGTTCCAGTACTTTTGCTTGTGTACTTCTCCTTATTTGATTTACACAGACATTTCAGTTTTGACAATTATAAGCAAATTCTGACATGGAAATATTTTCGTATGATTTGGGATTCAGTAGTTTTTGCAGCTGTTATCACACTCATTACATTGGTAGTCAGTTATCCAGCAGCTTATTTTATTAGGTCCTCAAAATTCCAAAATTTGTGGTTACTGATATTAATCATACCTACATGGATTAATTTACTACTGAAGACCTATGCATTTATTGGGTTATTGAGTCATGATGGTATTATCAATCAAATGTTAAGATTATTACATTTACCTGAAATGGATTTATTGTTTACTGTTCCTGCATTTTTAATTGTAGCAAGTTATATTTATATTCCATTTATGATTTTACCTATTTTTAATAGTATGAAAGACATTCCTAATAATATATTACAGGCATCTAGTGATTTAGGTGCAAGTCCGTTTACTACTTTTAGAAAAGTAATACTTCCATTGACTAAGCAAGGCGTATTAACAGGTATTCAAGTAACGTTCATTCCTGCATTATCATTGTTTATGATAACGAGATTAATTGCAGGAAATAAAGTAATTAATATAGGAACTGCGATTGAAGAGCAATTTCTTGTAATTCAAAATTATGGGATGGGTTCAACGATTGCGCTATGCCTTATTATATTTATGGCGCTAGTCTTGATTATTACTAATACTAAATCTTCGAATGGAAGAGGGTGAAACAAGTGAAATGGTATGGTAAGTTATATATCTACATATTAACGGCAGTATTATATATCCCGATTTTATTTTTAATGCTTTATTCCTTTAATTCTGCAGGTAACATGATTCATTTTGAAGGATTTACATTAGAACATTATCAATCTTTATTTAATAATGAACGTCTCATGGCAGTTATTTTTAATACAATTGCTGTTGCTTTATTAGCCGCAGCCTTTGCAACGGTGATTGGTACGATGGGGGCCATCGCTTTATTTCATCTGAGAAATAAAAAATTAAAAGTTTCATTGTTAACATTAAATAATGTGTTGATGGTTTCATCAGATGTTGTTATCGGTGCGTCGTTTTTAATTATGTTTACGGCTATTGGTCATTTTACAGGTCTAGGGCTTGGATTTACGACTGTGTTAATTTCTCATATTGCATTCTGTATACCAATCGTTGTCATCATTGTTCTACCTAAACTTTATGAAATGAATGATTACACACTAAATGCAGCACGTGATTTAGGTGCAACTGAATTCCAAGTATTAAATAAAGTAATGTTACCGCATCTGATGCCTGCAATCATTGGTGGGTTTTTTATGGCTCTCACATATTCACTAGATGACTTTACTGTAAGTTTCTTTGTGACAGGTAATGGATTTAGTGTATTATCAGTAGAAGTTTACGCTATGGCTAGAAAAGGTATTAGCATGGAAATCAATGCTATTTCTACAATATTATTCGTAGTCATTATGTTAGGTATTCTTGGTTATTATTTTATCCAAAATATGATGAAACATAAAAAGCAAGTGAAACGAGGTATACAGCAATGAAGCGATTCTT
Source organism: Staphylococcus pseudoxylosus (assembly GCF_044794325.1). Lineage (NCBI taxonomy): Bacteria > Bacillati > Bacillota > Bacilli > Caryophanales > Staphylococcaceae > Staphylococcus > Staphylococcus pseudoxylosus. Next base: position 1,962,525 of record NZ_CP085024.1, on the reverse strand, counting down.
ACAATTAATTATAGTTTCAATTGTTGTTGGATTAATATGTCTGTTTATCAGTCATAAGTTTACAGCGAAAGACCATTCAAAAAATAGTGAAAAAATTTATGTTTATAATTGGGGAGAATATATTGATCCTAGTTTAATTAAAAAATTCCAAAAGGAAACAGGTATTGAAGTAATCTATGAAACTTTTGATTCTAATGAAGCTATGGAAGCAAAAATACGTAACGGTGGTACACATTATGACGTCGCTTTTCCTAGTGAATATACTGTTCAAAAATTAAAAAGACAAAACATGTTATTACCAATAAATCATGATAAGATTCCTAATATCAAAAATTTAGATTCAGATTATATGAATATGTCTTTTGATAAAAATAATCAATATTCATTGCCATATTTTTTTGGAACTGTAGGAATTATCTATAATAAAAAAGCATACCCCAATGACAATTTTGACTCTTGGAATCAATTATATAATAAAAAGTATAGTAATGATGTATTATTAGTAGATGGTGCAAGAGAAGTAATAGGTTTAGCATTGAACAAATTAGGATACAGTTTAAATGATACGAATTCACAACACCTAGAAAAAGCGGAACAAAATTTAAGACATTTAGGCCCAAACGTTAAAGGTGTCGTAGGTGACGAAATCACTATGATGCTAGAACAACATGAAGCGAATGTTGCTGTTGTGTGGAGTGGTGTCGCTGCTCCTATGGTTCAAGGTAGTGATGAATTTGATTACGTTGTGCCTAAAGAAGGTTCGAATTTATGGTTTGATAATATGGTAATACCTAAAACTGCTCAAAATAAAGCAGGCGCATATAAGTTTATGAATTTCTTATTAGACGCACAAAATAATAAGCAGAATACAGAATGGGTTGGTTATGCAACACCAAATAAAGCAGCAAGACATTTACTTCCAGATGAAGTGAAAAATGATGAACGCTTTTATCCATCCCAAGAGTCACAAGAAAACTTAGAAGTTTACAGAGATTTAGGAAAAGAAACATTGAGTGAATATAACGAAAGGTTTTTAAATTTTAAAATGTCATTAAAATAAATCTAAGTTAGTAGTTATTTTAGCGTATTTTCGCTATAATAGTTTGAAAGCATTATAAGGAGTTGTATAGACATGTCAGGAGAGCAATATACTCAAGTTAGACGTCCTGTGAGTCGACTAGCAGAAAAAGTATTAGGTTGGTTAAGCTGGGTATTTTTATTATTACTAACCATTATTACGATGTTTATTGCACTAGTATCTTTTAGTAGTGAGACATCAATACAAAATTTAGAAACTACATTAAATGGGAATGATTTTGTTCAGCAAATTTTAGCTAATAATAGCTTGAATACGACGCAATTTGTGATTTGGTTACAAAATGGTGTGTGGGCTGTTATTGTTTACTTTATTGTGTGTTTATTATTATCATTCTTAGCACTTATCTCAATGAATATTAGAATGCTGTCAGGGTTTTTATTCCTCTTAGCTACAATAGTTACGTTGCCGTTAGTGTTATTATTTGTTCCTCTGATTATTCCAATCCTGTTTTTAATCGTAGCAGTTATGATGTTTGCACGTAAAGATAAGGTGGAAACGATGCCTACTTATTATGGTGAAGGGTATCTAGGTCGTTATTCAGAATATGAACAACAAGCTGAACCAACATCACAATATAGCGAGAGGGAACATACTTCTGACGTTGAACAACAAGCGAGAACAGATAACCAGCTAAGAAGAGGTGGCTATTCTTCTGAAGTAGCAGAAAAAGTAAACGCTGATACACAAGAGGCACATGAAGAACCTCAAGTACTTTCGAGACAAGCGAAATACAATTATAAACATAAAAAGCAAACTGAAGATGATCAACTACAAACAGATGAATTTGGTCCAGTAAGTGATGTTTATGATGAAAATGGAGACTCAGTTTCAAAACAAAGTCAAACTGAAGTTGATGATATAACAGAGTATGATGAACAGGCTCAAGCAGAAGCTGCACAGAGAAGACAAGATGCGTATGAAGAAGAGCAACGAAGAAAGCAAGAAGCATACGAAGAAGAACAACGTCGTAAGCAAGCTCAAGCAGAAGAAGCGGCAAGATTGAAACAAGAGAAAGCAGAAGAAAAAGCTCGTATTAAAGAAGAGAAGAAAGAACGTAGAAAACGTGAGAAAGAAAGACGTAAACAACAACCAAGTGCAGTAAATCAACGCAGACAAAATTTTGAAGAACGTAAAAAAATGACTTCACAAACTGTTGATGATACAGCTGAACATGATAGCAAGGAAACACGTGAATCGGACACCTCAGAAAACAACAAATAAGATATAAATATTTTAGAATGTGCTATGAGATTTGCTAGTTCATTTGAAACTTAAAAAAGGAACGAGACTGATGTCTCGCTCCTTTTTTGTATTTCGTTTATAGTTCTTGGAAAGTCTGTATAATTAAGTATATATTTAATAAACTTAAAATGATGATTAAGATCCAAGATATGATATTAACCCATGATTTATTTTTGAATTGTCCCATTAAACTATGATCATTTGTTGAAAGTTGTAAGGGAATCAAAGAGAATGGTAGAGCTAAACTTAAAAATACTTGTGAGAATACTAGTAATTGTTCCATTTTTGCTTCATTGCCTTTAAAGATAATTAAGCATAATATGATTGGCAGTATGGCAATTGAACGAGTAATCAATCTACGTAACCAATTGGGTATTTTTAAATTTATAAAACCTTCCATCACAATTTGACCAGCCATTGTCCCTGTTATTGTAGAATTTTGACCAGAAGCTAGTAATGCGACAGCAAACAGCGTACTCATAATTGCTCCTAATGAAGTGCCTAATATAGGTTGATTTTGTAAAGCATTGAATAAGTCATAAAATCCACCGAGCTGTTCAGAATTGACACCAAAGAAAAGCGCAGCGCCTAGTACTAAAAGTAAGCAGTTAACCACAAAAGCAATGGACAATTGAATGTTTGAATCTATAATTGCATATTTAATTGCTTGTGCTTTAGATTGAGTGCTTTTACGATCATACATTCTTGATTGAACAATGGATGAGTGTAAATATAAGTTATGAGGCATGATTGTCGCTCCAATTATACCTAAAGCAATAAAGAGGGCACTGTTATCTGTGATAATTGTCTTACTAGGTAAGAAGCCATTTAAAACTTCTGATACATGTGGGGAAGCTACAAAGACTTCAAAGATAAATATAGCAAGTACAGTAAAAATGAGTGTGCCTACAATAGCTTCAATTTTTCTAAAGCCAAATTTCATAATGAACAATAATAGAAAAACATCTAACACAGTGATTAATGCACCCACCAATAAGGGGATGCCAAAGAGTAAATCAAGTGCGATTGCACTACCTATTACTTCAGCTATATCTGTTGCAATAATGGCTAACTCTGCAATAATCCAAAATATAAAAGCAATAGGCTTATTTAAATAGTGTTTTGTTGCTTGTGCTAAGTCCATACCTGTTGCTATTCCTAACCTCACTGTCATACTTTGCAATAACATGGCTGACAGACTTGAAAGTAAAATCACGAATAGCAAAATGTAGCCGAACTGTGCACCACCCTGCATAGATGTAATCCAGTTACCGGGGTCCATATATCCTACAGCTACTAGTAGACCGGGTCCTAAATAAGAAAAAAGTTTTTGGCTAAACTTGCCGTGAGTATTGACTGAAACCGTATTATTGATTTCATCTAAACTCTTATTATGGGATTGAATCGTTTTGCTCAATACCCTCACCTCCATATACATTTACTAATATTTCATAGATTACTCCAAAAAAAATGTTAGGTCAACCTAAACAGTGTGATAAAAGGTATTTTATTTTTACTGAATTAATTATTATATTTAAACATATATAATTAAAATACGTAGCAATTAGGGCGTGATGATTTTTTACTCAATATAAATTTGCTATGATAGAATTAATAAAAAATAGGAGGAAGATTATGAAAAGAAAAGCTGAAAGAATCACAGCCTGGATAGCAAATGGTCTAAGTATACTATTTTTGTTACTTATGATCCTTGTATTTTCTTTCCTAAATGTGCCAGAATTTCAAGAAACATTTAAAGAGATGAATCAGCAACAAGGTGTAGAAATGTCGATTGAAGCATTTAAAACTTCCATGATTTTCCAAGGTAGCTTTTTAATTATTTCAACGATACTAGGTATTATTGGTACATTGACTATTAAAGGAAATCGTATATTAGCAGGCTGTATTTTAATTATTGCAGCGATTACTGGTATATTTGCAGGAAACTTTATTGCACTGATCTTATGGTTTGTTGTTGCTATCATGCTGTTTGTAAGAAAAGGTCCACATGATAGGGACAATCAAAATGACAGAGCATTTTCTCAACAGAATTTTGATAATCAAAATAATCAGCGTAAACAAACAGAAATTAACCCAGAAAATGAAATGAAAAAGAAAAAAGAGGATGACCCATATATTTACTAAAATACTTTAGAGAAGAGGATGTTTAGTCAATATACAAAATTTTGTGCTCTCGTATAAGGACCACTAACTCATTAAATTTAGAAGTGGCCTTTAAAAGAGTGAAAGTTCAAGCCAATTCCAATATAAAGATTGGGGATGGGACATAAATATCTCCGACTAAAGTAAAAACATCAATTTCTACTGAGTATATAGAAATTGATGTTTTTTGATTGTATGAAATAGTGAAGTTTCTATTGATAGTGTAAATAGAGTCATGCTATAGATTTTATACATAAGACACTTCGTTAATTTAAATTAATAGTATTTATTAAATTATACATAAGGGACTTATTTTTTTAATGTGAAATTACACATGAATGCGATGTAGTTTGGCAAGACGCTTGAGGGGATGGGACAAGCTGTAGAATACAGGATGAAGCTGATCCCCTAAGAAAGCGAGTCAACGATACGAACATTGAATAAAAAATAAGCACTCGGATGAATTGAATCATCTGAGTGCTATTTTCTGGGATTTATACCCCAAAATATTCTAATGCAATAATTATTTTGCAATAAAATAATACAGCGCAAGTATTATAGAGAAAATGACTATCATCATACTTTCGCTTTTATTTACTTATTTGTAAAATTTCAATAGATATTCAAATGTGTCTTCTAAGAATGCTAAAAATGACTTATCATTCTTAAGTGCTTCAGAGCCTGGAGCTAACGTACGAGCTACGAAAAATTCACCTTTTTTAACTTCTTTAACACGTTTAAACGCTTTGTATATGTCTTCATCGGTCATTTCGTGTATGTATGTCTTTTCTTGGCTCATATGGTCTAAGCTTATACTAAAATCATTTGGTAGATTTTTTAATGTTTCAAATTGGTTTTCGAAAGCTGTAACTTGTTGTGCTTTATCTTTTGCCTCATGCATAACACCATACATAATAAATAATTGATTTTCAAATAAGCCTATTTGAAAATGAGGCTGCATTTTATAACCACGCTTATTAGTTGCGAATGCTACCCAGGTATCTTTAGGTGGATTAACACTTCGACGAGCGTGTTTGGCTACGTGAGGATAGAAAACTTCACCTGTAGCAGTTTCTAAATATTGTGAGAAATAATCACCTAAAGCGTGCAATTGTGGTCGAATATGGTTATTAAGTGCTTCCATTCTGGCATCTAAGCCATCTACTGTAAATACTTTGAAGTCTTTAGGTTTAAATGTATATTGAGTCATTTGTACCTCCTATAATCATTATTTTCGTATGTATTGTAGCACATTATACTCAGATAGACATTTTACATGCTTTTTTTAGATAGAAAATGATTTGTTATGCATTGTGTACACTATGTTTGAACAGGGTAAAGATAAACTATATTGAATAATCTTAAATTCACCTTATTCTTAATTCGTATAATGATTGAAATAATAAAGGTTGGTTAATATCTTTTTGAAAGTTAGTTAATGTATAATGAAGAATGAATAAGGAGCTGATACGATGACTGTCTATGAATTTGCCAAAGGACTTATATTAGAAGCAGGAATTAATGTTAGAAAAATAATGAAAGAAGATATAAAAGTAGAAACTAAATCTAATCCTAATGATTTAGTGACGAATGTCGATAAAGCTACAGAAAAATACCTCTTTGATAATATAACAGAAACTTATCCTAATCATTTAGTGATTGGAGAGGAAGGTCATGGGCATGACTTAAAAGATGAAACAGGTGTAGTTTGGGTCATCGATCCAATAGATGGTACGTTAAATTTTGTACATCAAAAAGAAAATTTTGCAATATCTATTGGTATTTATAATAACGGGCACCCATATGCTGGCTTTGTCTATGATGTTATGAATGATGTGTTGTATCATGCTAAAACTGGTGAAGGTGCCTATGAAAATGGTACATTGTTACCTAAAATCGAGAACACGCCTTTAAAGACAAGTATTATTGGAATTAATCCAAATTGGCTAACAAAGCCGAGACTAGGAGAAGTGTTCAAACCTATAGTAGAGGAAGCTAGGAGTGCACGAGCATATGGTTCTGCAGCTTTAGAAATTATACATGTTGCGACAGGAAAATTGGGTGGTTATGTCACCCCCAGATTACAACCTTGGGATTTCGCAGGTGGTTTGATTATTTTAAATGAAGTAGGGGGGCTTGGTACAAATTTAATGGGCGATACATTATCGATTTATGAACCTAATTCAATTATTATGGCCAATGCACAGTTACATTCTGAATTAATCGAACATCATTTTCAAAAAAATAACGAAATTATTGAATTATTACAGCAGCGATTAAAAAACTAAGAATTAGTGTATATTTTATAAATAAACTTATAAAAAAAGCGTCTCAATCCTGTTTTGAAGGAATGGGACACTCAGTTATTAAATATAGTCAAAATCATTTAATTACAGCCAATCATTTTCACGATATTTCTTTTTTAATGTGAAACCGTAACCAAATGTTGCAATGAATAATATAAATGTTAAAATCATGAATGGAACATTTGTAGCAGCTATACTAAAGCTGAATAATAGTAAAAAGACAATAGCTACTATAGCGAGTACCCAGAAAATTGATTTGGATTTTTTTTGTTGCATTATACCACACCTTTATAGTTTTCTTTAACCAATTATATGATATAATAAAAAAGTTGCAAAGAAAAGTGGGAATTTACTCGAGAAAGGAAATTGTATAAAATGACTAAATTAAGAGAAGATGTGCGTAATATAGCAATCATCGCTCACGTTGACCATGGTAAAACGACACTTGTAGATGAATTATTAAAACAATCAGGTATTTTCCGTGAGAATGAGCACGTAGATGAAAGAGCAATGGATTCAAATGATATCGAAAGAGAACGTGGTATTACAATCCTTGCTAAAAATACAGCAGTAAATTATAAAGATAATCGTATTAATATTTTAGATACACCAGGTCACGCCGATTTTGGTGGTGAAGTTGAGCGTATCATGAAAATGGTTGATGGTGTTGTTTTAGTAGTTGACGCATATGAAGGCACAATGCCACAAACTCGTTTCGTATTGAAAAAAGCTTTAGAACAAAACTTAAAACCAGTAGTTGTAGTTAATAAAATTGATAAACCTGAAGCTAGACCTGAAGGCGTCGTTGATGAAGTATTAGACTTGTTTATCGAATTAGAAGCAAATGATGAGCAATTAGATTTCCCAGTTGTCTATGCTTCAGCTGTTAATGGTACAGCAAGCTTAGATCCAGAGAAACAAGACGAAAACATGCAATCATTATACGAAACGATTATTGATTATGTTCCTGCTCCTGTTGATAATAGAGATGAGCCATTACAATTCCAAACGGCGTTACTAGATTATAGTGATTATTTAGGTCGTATTGGTGTTGGTCGTGTGTTTAGAGGAACAATGCGTGTAGGTGATAACGTTTCACTAATTAAATTAGATGGTACAGTTAAAAACTTCCGTGTAACTAAGATCTTTGGTTACTTTGGGTTGAAACGTGAAGAAGTTAATGAAGCACATGCAGGTGACTTAATTGCTGTATCAGGAATGGAAGACATCAACGTTGGTGAAACTGTTACTCCAATAGATAATAGAGATGCTTTACCTGTATTAAGAATTGACGAACCAACGTTAGAAATGACGTTCAGAGTAAACAATTCTCCATTCGCTGGTCGTGAAGGTGATTATGTAACTTCTCGTCAAATTCAAGAACGTTTAGATCAACAATTAGAAACAGATGTGTCATTAAAAGTTACAGAAACTGATTCACCAGATAAATGGATTGTTGCCGGTCGTGGTGAATTACACTTATCTATTTTAATTGAAAATATGAGACGTGAAGGTTTCGAATTACAAGTTTCTAAACCACAAGTTATTTTAAGAGAAATTGATGGCGTAAAATGTGAACCATTTGAACGCGTACAATGTGAAGTGCCACAAGAATACACAGGTGCTGTTATTGAATCATTAGGCCAACGTAAAGGTGAAATGTTAGATATGGTAACTACAGATAATGGCTTAACACGTATTATCTTTATGGTACCAGCACGTGGATTAATTGGTTATACTACTGAATTTATGTCTCAAACACGTGGTTATGGTATTATAAACCACACGTTTGAAGAATTTAAACCTCGTGTTAAAGGTCGTATTGGCGGTAGAAGAAATGGTGCATTAGTATCATTAGACACTGGTAAAGCAAGTTCATATGCACTTATGGGCTTAGAAGACCGTGGTATTAACTTCATGGAACCAGGTACTGAAGTTTATGAAGGTATGGTTGTTGGTGAACATAATCGTGAAAATGACTTAACAGTCAATGTTACGAAAGAGAAAAACCAAACTAACGTACGTTCTTCAAACAAAGACCAAACAGTAACTATGAAACGTCCTAGAACTTTAACGCTTGAAGAAGCGTTACAATTTATTAACGACGACGAACTTGTAGAAGCTACACCAGAAAATATCCGTATTAGAAAAACAGTATTAGAAAAAAATGCTCGTGAAAAAGAAGCAAAACGTATTAAACAATTAATGCAAGAAGATGAATAACAGTCTACTGAATTTAATTTAGTATGATTGTAGAGCTGGGACATTAACGTCCCAGCTCTATTTATTATTAAAGCGATAGCGTGATAATACGATGTTAATAAATAAGCCAGATTGTAAAAATGATGGCTCAGAAAATAAGCAAACCTTAGGCGAACTATCACCTAAGGTTTGCTTATTTATATATTATAATCTTTTTAGTGTAATATAGTCGGTTATTTGGGCTGATTCCTGTGGGAAGCGCACTAGTCGAAGACTACAGGCTAAGGCAATGAACACGGAAAGCATGCATAAAAAACTGCCTACAAAGTCAGAAACTTTGTAGGCAGTTTAAAATCAGCCCATGGCAAAAAAAGAAGGTACTGATTTATATCAACGATGATCATAAGTAGTTATTTGATTACGTTGTTTAGGTGTATCAAGTCTACTTTTACATTCATCACACATAAAAGTATGCATTGGATCATTGCGTAATCTTTTAGCTTCTAAAGTATTTTGATCTATAAATACTTCAGTATCGCAAATTATGCATTGAACTTTTTTCATATTAAATCACCTCGATATGAGTGACATACTTAAATTCGTATGAATAACCTTCTTCTGGAATAAATACAAAACTATCTACTGAATAATCGTCATATAATTTTTTACCGTCTTTTGCAAATTGGAAAAAAAGATATGGTAATAAGTCGATAGGTAGTTCTATTGACTCGTTATCATTAAATAAACGAATTGTTTTTGCGTGATCAAACGGTTCAGCATTTTTGAAAAATGGAGACATATTAATGACAAACGAATTTTCTAAAACAGCTCTTTTTTTATATTTAATTTCAGAATTTAACGTTGGTGGATTAGTTTGACCTTCTAAAATTGCTCTATTCCACTCACGATTATCATCAAAATTGATTGGTTTGGTACCGTCGAATATACCTTGCTCTAAATCTTCTATTTGAACTTTTCTGTCGTCAAAAATCCAAGTTGTACTATCTAAAGTAATTGGAAATTTAACTTCACCCTTAATTTGAATCATAATCCCACTCCTATTTGCATATCTTGTTTCTAAATTAAAACGCTATTAAGTAATCACTCACAACATTAATATATTACGTTGAATCTGACTTTTTTGTGAACAAATACATGTTTGAAATAAAATGTATAGCTTATTATTAAAGCAAAATATTCTGACAAAAATCAGCTTATATATTGGCATTGCCCATCTGACACTTAGTATCGTTATAAATTAAATTAAAATAAATAATTGTTAATTACAATTTTATCACAAATACTAGTATTACGTATATTCCTGAATTCACTTGCTTTTTAGTATGCATTAAGATAAACTCGTCATATAAAGTTACAATTGATAGGGGGAATATGTCTTGGTAAAAAATCAAAATATTAGTAATGTGGCATATGACCAGTTGAATAAAGATGCTGATAGGATTCTCCAACTTATTAAAGTACAAATGGATAATCTTACATTACCTCAATGCCCATTGTATGAAGAAGTACTTGATACACAGATGTTTGGATTACAAAAAGAAGTAGATTTCGCTGTACAACTTGGTTTAGTTGATAGAGAAGTGGGCAAAGATTTAATGCTTCGATTAGAAAAAGAACTTTCTAAATTGCATGATGCATTTACAAATGTTTAATTGGGTTAAATAAAATAGTTTTATAACTGGAAAACTTGTTTTCCATGTTCAAAAAATATAAAAACTTATATGGTGTTCATTATCAAACTACATAAGTATACTACGGGTGGCTAGGATATCAATAATTGTTGATTATATCTTAGCCACTTTTGTCATGTTTAAAAGTTAAATATATGAGCATCTAAAAAAGATATTTTGTTATATTTATTCGAAAAATTGATAGAATGTTTGTTATAATGTTTGAAGTACAATTTATTTTACATAACATTGAAAAGTTTTAAAGACAACTAAGGTATTGCACATAAGTCGAATTAATACAAAGTATTTAGTTAGTGATAATAAATAATGAGAATTGGATGATATGTCAAATGAATAATGTGAAACAATTTTTTCGATATATAGGTCGAAATGCAAAATATATTGATTATCCATTAGTCATTACCTACTTATTACTATGTTTGATAGGTTTGGTAATGGTTTACAGCGCAAGTATGGTTGCTGCCACTAAAGGATCATTAACTGGCGGTATATCAGTAGCTGGAACATACTTTTATACTAGACAGTTAATGTATGTAATTATGAGTTTGATTATTGTATTTTTTATGGCTTTCTTTATGAATGTCAAATTTCTTGAAACAAGCAGGTTTCAAAAAGGTATGATGCTTGGCATCGTTATATTATTGGTTGCGACGTTATTGATCGGTAGTAATATCAATGGTTCAAAAAGTTGGATTAATTTAGGCTTTATGAATTTACAAGCTTCCGAGTTATTAAAAATTGGCATAATTTTATATATACCTTATATGATTGAAAAGAAACGGCCTAAAGTATTCAAAGAACCTAAATTGCTAACATATCCTATCGTTTTAGCAGGCATATGTATTGGCCTTGTGTTGTTGCAACGAGACGTTGGTCAAACGTTACTTATTATGATTATTTTCTTTGCAATATTATTTTATGCAGGTATTGGTGTTCAAAAATCCATCAAATACGGATTGTTGATTATAGTAGGGATTGTAATTATTGGTTCACTTTTCTTGCTAGTTGGATTGGTTCCGGATTATTTAACAGCAAGATTCAGTACGCTAACGAATCCATTTAGTCAAGAATCTGGTACAGGATACCATATTTCAAATTCATTGATTGCAATTGGTAATGGTGGATTACTAGGTAGAGGTTTAGGCAATAGTATTATGAAATTAGGGTATTTACCTGAACCACATACAGACTTTATTTTTTCTATTATTTGTGAAGAATTAGGTTTATTAGGTGGTTTGTTCGTTATATGTTTACTCTTTTTTATTGTTTATAGAGCTTTTGAACTCGCAAGCAAAACAAATTCTTATTTTTATAAGTTAGTTTGTGTAGGAGTAGCAAGTTATATCGGTAGCCAAACTTTCGTTAATTTAGGTGGTATTTCTGGAACTATTCCATTAACAGGTGTGCCTTTACCATTCATCAGTTTTGGTGGATCTTCGATGATTAGTTTAAGTATAGCGATGGGCTTATTATTAATAACAGCAAAACAAATTAAAATCGAACAATCAAAATATAAAAAAACAAGAAAAACTAGAACAAGCATTGGCCCAACCAGATATTCTTAATTAAGGCAAACGTTTTGATACAAATGTATTGAAAACGTTTGCTTATTTTTTTTATATTTTTAAAGTAATTTTGAAAAACTTCTATCAAAGTATAATTGTTATAACTAAAAGTTATTGTAATTAATAACTTTTTATTATGGAATTCTTATGATATAATTTTGTAAGAGAGTGATGGTATCAAGGTCTTATGTAGTTTGTAATGTGATGGTCGTTACTATTCGGCAGTGAGTGACATGTGTATTTTAAGCTGTTTTAAAATAATGGCTATATATTTTTTATTGTCTACATTGTTCGGATTTTGCTATAATGATTTTTATATCAAACTTTTTTGAAAATTCTAAATTTAAGGGGGACCATGATGTGAAACAAATAAACAAGCTTTTGGTAGCCAATCGTGGTGAAATTGCAATAAGGATTTTTAGAGCAGCAACAGAGTTAGATGTTAAAACAGTTGCTATTTATTCAAATGAAGATAAAGGGTCTTTACATAGATATAAAGCGGATGAATCATACCTAGTAGGTGAGGATTTAGGACCTGCTGAATCTTATTTGGACATTGAACGCATCATAGATGTTGCTAAACAAGCAGATGTAGATGCAATTCATCCAGGATATGGTTTTTTAAGTGAGAATGAAACTTTTGCAAAAAGATGTCAGGAAGAAGGCATTAAGTTTATAGGGCCTCGTGTTGAACATTTAGATATGTTTGGCGATAAAGTAAAAGCTAGGACGACAGCAATTAATGCAAATCTGACGGTTATACCAGGTACGGACGGTCCAATAGATAATCAATCAGATGCAATTGCATTTGCGAATGAAGCTGGTTATCCATTGATGATTAAAGCGACTAGCGGTGGTGGCGGTAAAGGTATGCGTATCGTCCGTTCTGAAGATGAGCTAGAAGATGCATTCCATCGTGCTAAATCTGAAGCTGAAAAATCTTTTGGTAATAGTGAAGTTTATATAGAAAAATATATCGATAATCCCAAACATATAGAGGTTCAAGTCATCGGTGATGAACATGGGAATATAGTACATTTATACGAACGTGATTGCTCAGTACAAAGACGTCATCAAAAAGTTGTTGAAGTAGCACCTTCAGTAGCGCTTGAAGATGATTTAAGAGAACGTATATGTGCTGCTGCAATTCAATTAATGGAAAACATCGAGTATGTGAATGCTGGTACTGTAGAATTCTTAGTTTCTGGCGATGAATTTTATTTCATTGAAGTAAATCCACGTGTACAAGTTGAACATACTATAACTGAAATGATTACAGGTGTAGATATCGTTAAGACACAAATATTAGTTGCTGATGGCGAGAATTTATATGATGAAGCAATCAGTATGCCACAACAACAAAATATTCAAACGCTAGGTTATGCGATTCAATGTCGTATTACTACTGAAGATCCGACAAATGATTTCATGCCTGATAGTGGTAGAATCATTGCTTATCGTTCAAGTGGTGGTTTTGGAGTTAGATTAGATGCTGGTGATGGATTCCAAGGTGCTGAAATATCACCTTATTATGATTCTTTATTAGTGAAATTATCAACGCATGCAATGTCATTCAAACAAGCGAATGAAAAAATGGACCGCTCATTACAAGAAATGAGAATTCGTGGTGTTAAAACCAATGTTCCATTTTTAATTAATGTTATGAGAAACGAACAATTTAAAACAGGTGATTACACAACTAAATTTATAGAAAAAACACCGGAACTTTTTGATATTGCACCAACACTTGATAGAGGTACAAAAACATTAGAATATATTGGCAACGTGTCAATTAATGGTTTTCCAAACGTAGAAAAACGACCAAAACCTATTTATGAAACATCACCTATACCACAAGTCTCTAAAAAAGAAGTTGCAGCATTAGAAGGTACCAAACAACTATTAGATAATAAGGGACCAAAAGCTGTAGCTGAATGGTTAAAACAGCAAGATGACGTTTTAATAACTGATACTACATTTAGAGATGCGCATCAATCGTTACTAGCAACACGTGTTAGAACAAAAGATATGATGAACATTGCTTCGAAAACAGCAGAAGTAATGAAAGATAGTTTCTCTTTAGAAATGTGGGGAGGTGCTACATTTGATGTAGCGTATAACTTCTTGAAAGAGAACCCTTGGGAACGCTTAGAAAGACTTAGAAAAGCAATTCCAAACGTATTATTCCAAATGCTACTTCGTGCATCTAATGCTGTCGGTTATAAGAACTATCCAGATAATGTCATTGAAAAATTTGTAAAAGAAAGTGCGGAAGCCGGTATTGATGTCTTCAGAATTTTTGATTCATTAAACTGGGTAGATCAAATGAAAGTAGCAAATGAAGCTGTATTAAAAGCTGGTAAAATATCAGAAGGTACTATTTGTTATACAGGTGATATTCTAAATCCGAATCGCTCGGATATTTATACATTAGAGTATTACGTAAATATGGCAAAAACACTTGAACGTGAAGGCTTCCATATATTAGCAATTAAAGATATGGCAGGTCTGTTGAAACCTAAAGCAGCAAATGAATTGATTGGTGAATTAAAAGCAGCTGTCGACCTACCAATTCATTTACACACACATGATACAAGTGGCAATGGTTTATTAGTTTATAAAGAAGCTATAGATGCAGGTGTAGATGTTATTGACACAGCTGTTGCTTCAATGAGTGGTTTAACAAGTCAACCTAGTGGTAATTCACTATATTACGCATTAAATGGTTTTGATAGAAATATGCGTGCCGATGTTGACGGAATGGAAGCATTATCACATTATTGGGGAACTGTACGTCAATATTATAATGA
Organism: Staphylococcus pseudoxylosus; assembly: GCF_044794325.1. Classification (NCBI taxonomy): domain Bacteria; kingdom Bacillati; phylum Bacillota; class Bacilli; order Caryophanales; family Staphylococcaceae; genus Staphylococcus; species Staphylococcus pseudoxylosus. The sequence continues at coordinate 1,947,426 of NZ_CP085024.1, read as the reverse complement.
CTTTGAAAGTGATATTAAATCACCAAATACTGAAATTTATAAACACGAAATGCCAGGTGGACAATACTCAAATCTTAGCCAACAAGCGAAGAGCTTAGGATTAGGTAATAGATTTAATGAAGTTAAAGAAATGTATCAACGTGTAAACTTCTTGTTTGGTGACATTGTTAAAGTGACACCTTCCTCGAAAGTTGTTGGTGACATGGCGTTATATATGGTACAAAATGATTTAGATGAAGAAATAGTGATAAAAGATGGTTATAAATTAGATTTCCCTGAATCGGTTGTTTCATTCTTCAAAGGTGATATTGGACAACCAGTGAACGGCTTTAATAAAGAATTACAAAAAGTAATTCTAAAGGGACAAGCAGCAATTACAGATCGTCCTGGTGAATATTTAGAGCCTGTTGATTTTGAAGCGGTAAGAGAAGAATTAGAAGAAAAACAAGAGAGAGAAGTAACAGAACAAGATATCATAAGTTATGTCTTATATCCTAAAGTTTATGAGCAATTCATTGCTACGCAAGAACAGTTTGGAAATGTATCCTTGTTAGATACACCTACATTCTTCTTTGGAATGCGTTCAAATGAAACAGTGGAAATAGAAATAGATACAGGTAAACGTCTAATCATTACATTGAAGACAATTACGGAACCAGATGAAAAAGGAATTCGAACAATTTTCTATGATATGAATGGACAAGCGAGACGTATATTCATTCAAGATGAAAATGTAAAAGCAAATGAAAGTGTTAAACCGAAAGCAGATAAATTAAATCCAAACCATATCGGTGCCCAAATGCCAGGTTCTGTTACCGAAGTTAAAACTTCAGTAGGCGAAACAGTTACAAGTGGGCAAGCATTATTGATAACTGAAGCTATGAAGATGGAAACAACGATTCAAGCTCCGTTCGACGGTGTTGTGAAGCAAGTGACTGTTCAAAGTGGCGAGGCAATTGAAACAGGTGATTTATTAATAGAAATTGAAAAAGAACCTGTGGATTAAATTTTATAGTCAATAAATTATAAAATTTTAAATTGGAACGACTCTGGGACTTAAAGTTCTTGGACAAGTTTAAAAAGGCAATTTCTATTGAAATAATATAGAAATTGTCTTTTTCATTATTGTTTAGTTTAGTAGTGTTTATTAAATTATACGGAAAGGACTTAATATTTTAACTATTATAATGTGAAATTACATGTGGATGCGACGTATTTTGGAGAGATTCTTGAGTTAACAGGACAAACTGAAGACTACAGGCTGAAGCTGTCCCCTAAGAAAGTGAGCGACAATACGAAGTATGTAATAAAAAAGAAGCACTCAGATGAATTGAATTAAATCATCTGAGTGCTATTTTTGTGGGGGTTATGTCTCAACCACGTCTTTTTATATTCTTGTAGAATAACGTTAAATTAAGCTAGAATACATTGGAAATTACACAAAAAATATGGATATTATAATTTTGTTAGAAAATTTTCAAGGTGCATTATGTATTTAATGTAAAAGGTTATTTCGAGTATATGTACAGGAAAATATGCAATAAAAAACTGTCAACAACATAAAAAGTTCGTTGACAGTTTTTTATTGCTATCACATATTCGATGTTTCAGTTAGCCACCACTTCTAATCGTCCGTAACATCAACACAATGAAGTAGGCTATTAAACCAAAGAGTAATGTAATAAATAAAGCGTGTAATAAGGCGATAAATAAATTAACTTCTGTAATAATAGATAATGCGCCAGTAATTACTTGCAGGATAACTAATATAAATGCAGCTGTGTAGCCGTAACGTATTGTACGGTTATCTTTGTAATTATTTACTGCATGAATGAATGTAATCATTATCCATATAAAAGCGATTAATGCCATGCCTCTGTGAGTAAGGTTTACCCAATCTTGGACATTGTGAGGCATCAAATCATTAAAAGGTAATGGCCATTGACCATATGCTAAACTAGCTTCTTTATGTCTGACTAATGCGCCAGTATAAATTGTTAAATAAACGATAATTGCCATTATCCATGTGTAAATTCTTAATGGCTTTCTAATAAATAATTCATCTGCTTCATATTTACGATCAATTTCAAAAATAATTAAAGTTAATACAAATACTGAAGAAAATGAAATGAGTGAAATTCCAAAATGTAGCGCTAAAACATAGGCATTTTGTTGCCACATCACTGCTGCAGCACCTACAAGTGCTTGTATTAGTAAGAAAGCGACACTAATGATACATAATGGTTTGACTTCTTTAATGTAACCAATGTGTTTCCAAGCAACGATGACTAGCCAGAGAACGATGATTAAAGATAAGCCGGAAACAGCACGATGGCTTAATTCAATAATCGTTTGTATTGGTAAGTTCTCAGGTAAAAATGCGCCATGACATAGAGGCCAATCGGATCCACAACCATCTGCTGATCCGGTTTTAGTAACTAAAGCGCCACCTAATTGAACAAAAGCCATAATTACAGCCGCCAACACGGATAACCATTTTAGGTTTTTTTTGTTAAACAAGAATTAACCCCCCACATAAAAATAAAACAGTTGAGAAACTAAATTACAAATAGTTAGTCAATATATAGTTATTGTCACTGTAATTATTTTATTCCGTAATGATACATTTAAAGTTATTTTAATAAATCTCACATATAATTATAACAATAAAAACTATTTTAATTGTGTCACAAAAATGACTTTTTAGTAATGTCGTTAAAGTGTCACAAATAAGTTTACATAAATGTAGTCAATGATACAAATTTAATATATCATTGTATTATATGGAAAAATTAGGAGGGAAATTATGAACAAAGAACAAACTTTGTCGCATAATTCTAGTCGTGTGACTTTTAAAGAGTTGCAGCAAATTATCAAGATGGGATTGGTACAAGGTAATTTGATCCCTGCATTTGCTGGATCATGGTTAGCGATTGTGTTGGCAAATCATTCCTTCCTCTCGTCAATACCACAAATCTTAATGATGTTGGTGGGCTCTACGTTAATTATGGGGGGCGCATGTGCTTTAAATAACTACTACGATCAAGATATTGACAGTATCATGCCAAGTAAACAACAGAGACCAACAGTTAATGACAGAATTTCGAATAGAAATTTATTAATGCTCAGCTTTGGAATGATGCTAATAGGGGAAGCATTACTATTTGCGTTAAACGTGCCTTCAGGTGTAATTGGACTGCTAGGTATAGTGGGTTATGTATCATTTTACTCAATTTGGTCTAAACGTCATACGGTATGGAATACAGTAATTGGTAGTTTTCCAGGTGCAGTACCACCTTTAATTGGGTGGACAGCAATTGAAGGAAATATCAGCTTGGTAGCGGTAGCACTATTTTTAGTGATCTTTTGTTGGCAACCTATCCATTTTTACGCTTTAGCAATTAAACGTAAAGATGAGTATTCATTAGCGAATATTCCAATGTTACCATCAGTAAAAGGGTTTAAACGTACGAGAGTAAGTATGTTTTTATGGCTAGTATTCTTATTACCACTTCCATTCTTATTAAGTAGTTTAGGAACAACATTTATAGTGTTGGCTACATTATTAAATTTAGGATGGTTATATTTAGGATTAACAAGCTTTAAAAAGAATTCAGATCAAACAAAATGGGCAACAAAAATGTTTATATACTCATTAAACTACTTAGTGGTTTTCTTTGTACTCGTCGTTGTCGTCTCATTAATTCAAATGTTTTAATAATTATAAATAAGGATGTAATATATGAATTTACCTATCTTACCTACAATCAGTACAAGCTTTATTGTAATTAGTGCAATCCTTGTCGCTATAGGTTGGCGCAAAATTTGGCTGAGAAAAATTGAAAGCCATAAAAAAGTAATGTTAGCTGCTGCTGGTTTTGCACTAGCATTCTTTATTATTTACGCCTCAAGGACTATTTTTATTGGTAATACGGCATTTGGTGGTCCAGACTCAGTTAAACTTTATTATACAATTTTCTTAGTCTTCCACATAAATTTAGCAACAATTGGTGGAGTTTTAGGACTTTTACAAATTATTACTGCTTTTAAAGATAAGTTCAAAGTACATAGATTTGTTGGACCAATTGCTTCTATAATTTGGTTCTTCACAGCAATAACAGGTGTAGCTGTGTATTTATTACTTTATGTATTTTATCCAGGCGGAGAAACAACGTCATTAATTAAAGCGACATTCGGTTTATAATTAACATTGAAAAATGTTAGTCTTTTATTTGAACTAGGGAATATGGAAAGGGCAGCGGGCAGGAATTTGTTTTATAAACAGGTTCGATAGCCCGTTTCCATTATTCACAATTAGCAAACATAAAATGTATTTACTAATTCGATAAGTAATATTTATAAGCAACTCATTAAAAATAGCTATGAAGCTATCTATCCAGCGTGATAGATTTTTTTCATAGCTATTTTTTAATGATAATTTATAAGAGCGGTAGATAGTACCATTTAAATAAAAGAACAGAGTGGGAAACAGTTTTGATTTAAATGAATTTGTTATATAACTCAATCTATCTAATAATAACTACTTATATAGTTCTGTTACCACTTGGTAATTGATATAGTATATTGTTAGTTTCCGATATATCTTTGTAAATGTTTAGCCGTTACAGAATCATCTACAGCCAACAATCCTTGAGGTGTTCCTTGATAAAGTAGCCTACCACCTTTTTCTCCGGCAAATGGGCCGATATCAATAATCCAGTCAGCATGAGTCATCATAGTTAAGTTATGTTCGATAATAACTACTGTGTTTTTATCATTTATTAGACTTTCAAAACAGTCTAATAAAATTGGGATATCATCTTCATGTAATCCTGTAGTTGGTTCATCAAATACGAAAATATGTTGGTGGACAGTTTGTGTTAAATATTTACTAAGTTTAACGCGTTGTATTTCACCGCCAGATAATGTGTCTAGAGTTTGTCCTAAAGTCATATAATCCAGACCAGTAGATTTTAACGCTTCTAAATGCTGAGCAATATTTTTCTTTTCTTGGAAAAATGAAATTGCTTCATCTACTGTTAATGCTAAAATATCTGCAATATTATATCCTTCTATTTTTGCATTTAATACTTCGGGTTTATAACGCTTACCATGACACAAATCACAAGTTTGAGTAAAGTCTGGCATAAAGGCTAATTCTGTTTTGATGATACCTTTACCATGACATTCAGGACATGCACCTTCGGAGTTGTAGCTGAACATGGCTTTTTTTAAATGAGTTGCTTCACTAAAATAAGTTCTTACATCATCAAATATATTTAAATAAGTGAGTAAATTTGAGCGACTTGATGCATGTATGGGTTTTTGATCTATAAAAATTGTATTAGGTTCTTGCTTTAAACCTGCGTGTATCAGTGAACTTTTTCCAGAACCAGCAACACCTGTAACAACAGTCATTGCCTGTTTGGGCAATTTAACAGAAACGTCTTTTAAATTATTTTTATCAATGTGTTCTAGGTAGATAAAATCATGAGGGGTTCTAGGATTTGGTTTTAACTTATGTTGTTTCCGTAAGGCTAAACCTGTACGTGTAGATGATTTCAACAAAGTTTCATAACTTCCTGTAAAAGTAACTTCTCCTCCGTTTTTACCAGCTAAAGGGCCTAAATCAATGATGTGATCAGCTATGCTTATAACATCAGGATCATGCTCAACTACTAAAACTGTGTTGCCTTTATCTTTTAATGATTGAATGATTTCGTTAATTCGTTGTATATCATCAGGATGTAACCCGATACTTGGTTCATCTATAATATAGACGAGATCGCTTAGTGCACTATTAAGGTGCCTTATTAATTTAATACGCTGTGATTCACCGCCGGATAATGTAGTTGTTTCTCGGGAAAGCGTTAAATAATTTAATCCAATATAGCTTAAAGAAGATAGCTGTTGTTGTAATGGTTCGATGATAACTTTTGCTTTTGGTGAATTAATGCGTCTTATGAAATTTAATGCTTCGTCTATGGATAAATTAGTAAAGTCTGCAATGTCTAAATCATTAATTTTACATTGTAATACATCTGGATTAAGTCTTTTACCGAGACATATTGGACATTTTTTAGATGTGACTACGCGATCGATAGCTTCTTTAAATCTATTTTTTTCAAAGTTATCATTTAGTAGGAAAGAGCGCCTAAACCGATGGATTAAGCCTTCAAATTTTGCTGTTTTCGGCCAATTCTGTGGAGGGTTTTTTAATTTAGTTGGTTTTGTATAAAGTAAAGTATTGAATTCATCTTCAGAATAATCTTTTAATTTTTTATCATTATCAAAAAGCCCAGAATATAAATAGCGCTTACCACGCCAACTATCCGGTCTGAATGAGGGGAATTGAATTGCATCTTCGTTGAGTGATTTATCATAATCTAACAATTCGTCCAAATCGATATCTTCTACATAACCTAAGCCTGAACATTCGGGACACATACCCTTAGGATTATTAAAGGAAAATATGTCTGAGTAACCAACAAATGGCACTCCAATACGTGACCATAGTAATCTGACAGAGGCATAAATATCTGAAATTGTGCCTACTGTAGAACGTGAATTACCACCTAATCTTTTTTGGTTAATAATCATTGCTACTGGCAAATGCTCAATTAAATCTACATTGGGTTTTGAAAATTGAGCCAACTGATGTTGTATGTATGTTGAATAAGTTTCGTTTAATAAACGTTCAGATTCTGCAGCAATCGTGCTAAAAACCAAAGAAGATTTTCCAGATCCAGAACGTCCTGTAAATACGCTTATTTGATGTTTAGGTATATCGATTGAAATGTTTTTTAAGTTATTTTGTTTAGCGCCATGTACGCGAATCATTGACATTGTCATTCACCTCTTATAAGACAGTATACCCTTAAATCATTGTGTAATACTTAAATTGGTTAGAAAAATATATGCTATTAGGAAAAAGCATATATTTTAATAATTCGTCATTATATAATGACATACCTTGCTTGTGATATATTGAAACATGTACAATAAACAAAAGATAACTATAGGTGGGTGAGTGATGAAAAAACTAATAATAAAAATTATTGGTGTACTATTATTGATTTCTTTCTTGATATATCTTTTTTACTCGCCACGTTTGAAGTTTGACGTTTTGGAAAATCCAAATAAAAATTCGACAAAAACAACTCAAAACAAAGACTTTCAAGAAAATGAGCAAAATGTTGAAAATCCAATGCCCAAGGAAGGGATAGGAACTTGGGTTGGCCAAAATCTAAAAAAACTTACAGATACATATGGACAAGCTGAAAGAGTGTATTCATATAAAGGTGATTTTAAAAATTATGTATTCAAAGAAAAGGATCAATATTATTTAGTTACAACTAAAAATAATATAATTAAATCTGTATATGCTACTGGAAAAGAGGCAAAAGTAAATCCAGTTAAAATATCTGATAATGCCTCAAATGTATTTGAGAAATTCAGCATAAATCCAGAACCGACAATCAATGCAAATGGGAAAAAATATGAGTTAGAAATTTCTGATTCAGATATGAAAACACAAACACTTATAAAATTTAAAGACATTTATGCTCAAATCTATATTGATCAACAAGCTAATAAAATTGTTGCAGTAAGATATTTAGATAGTGACGCATTAGCAGCGTTTAAACCTTATCAAATGTTAAGTGACAAAGAAGATGGAGAAGTTGCACGTAATCAAAAAGACTTACCATATGAGCAAAATGCAAATCAATTGATGACATTATATGAAATTACTAATGAAATGAGAAAATTAAAAGATGCTAAACCTTTGCGTATAAATAATGATTTAGCACATATTGCATCATTTAACTTGTATGAAGCAATTGGGACTGATAGTGTTGAATTTACTGAGGATGCTTTAAAACAACAATTAAATGAGCAAGAGATACCATTTGTATCAACGAGTCAAAACGTGGGTTATGATTTCAATGAAGTGCCAACACTTATTCATAGTTGGTTAAATTCGGATATTCATAGATCTAGAATGTTGAACTCAAAATATAATGAAATGGGTGGGGAAGTAACGAACGGTTACTATACGCTTATTTTTGTAGAAGATAAATAGATAGGAGTTAGTTGATTATGATAACTGAAGAAACGCTGACCGTACTCGACGAAATAGAAGCCTTAAGCGATAAAATTTTAGAATCTCGTTTGTATCAAGAATATAGAGAAGCAGAACAAGCACTTGCTAATAATGACGAAGCACATCTCTTGTATCAAGCTTTTTTAAAGTCAAAAGATAAATATGATGAAATTATGCGTTTTGGTAAGTACCACCCAGATTATCAGAACGTGATGTTAGATACACGTAAACGTAAAAGAGCTTATGAAATGTTACCGGTTGTTATGGATCACAAACAAAAAGAAGTCGCATTGCAAGAATTGATTGATCAAGTGATTGTGAAAATTGCATATGCTGTTTCTGAAAATGTAAAAATTGAAGCAGGTAACCCATTTTTTCAAAAAGACGCAGGTGGTTGTGCAACAGGTGGATCATGTAGCTGTTCATTATAAATAAAACAGGGCAACGAAATCAAAAATATATTTTGGTATCGTTGCCCTGTTTTTTAATTTTAATGGTAAGTATTTTTAAATCGTTGTGCTAAATCAGGTCTGTCAGTTACTAGTGTGTGTGCGCCGTGAAAAACCAAATCGTTCATTAAATCAATGTTATTTACGCCACAATAACCTGGGACAATGTTACGCTCATTTAACCATTTGATAAACTTAGGTGAAGTTAACTTTATACCTTTGAATGATACAAACATTTGAAAAGTATTAGCACGTGGTTGAAAAGTGTTACCTAGGCCAGTATAAAATTTCAACAATCCTTCTGCTACTTCATTTTGACTTGCACCAATAGCTACAGTGCCATTACTTATTATATTAAAACGCTCAATCTGTTTGCTATAGAAACTTGATACTAAAACGCGTTGTTGTGCATTATTAGCAACGATAATTTCATAGATGATTTCAGGGGCAAGCTGGCCTTGTTCACTTTTTGGATCATCTTGTAAATTAACGCTTATAAGTTGATTTGGATACGTTTTTAATAATTCATCAAATGTTAAAATTTTTGCATCTTCATGGCCACGATAAGGCTGGACACCATTAATATCAGTAAAGTGGTAGCCAGCATCCAATTGTTTAAGTTCTGCTAACGTATGTTCTGATATTTTTCCGGAACCATTTGTAGTGCGATCGACATCATTATCATAAAAAACAACAAGTTCATGATCTTTTGTTAATCTAACATCTGTTTCAAAGCCATCTATTTCGTGGGCAACCGCGTTATCAAAAGCTAATTTAGTTTGTTCAGGTCTAACCGCCATACCACCGCGATGTGCAAAAATATATGGTGCAGGTTTAGAAAAGAAAGGTGGTATACTTTGGTTATGTGGTTTAGTGTTGTATTTAGTAAAAAAGAAAATACTACCCATTAAACCTACAGTACCTAAAAATCCACCTTTGATTAGTTTGTTGAATTTTGTCACGAACATTCCTCCTCAAGTTGTGTATATAAAGTAATATAGCAAAAGTACAGGTGAGTTCAAAATAATTGTTATTTATAAATTGAAAAAGACATGATATTATATAATGGCTAATAATTGGAGTGATAAGCATATGAATATTATACCTAGAACAAGTTTGATTATATATTTGAAACACATGAAACACGAAAGACAGATAAGAAAATTTGGTCATATTGTAAGTACAAATAGACAAGGTCGTTTTGTAGTTATGTATATTAATGAGGCAGAAGCAGATGATATTGTAAACAAATTGATGAAACTTAAATATGTAAAACATGTAGAAGGTTCACCTTATAAGTATTTGAAGAAAACTTATGAGAAAGAGCAACATGAAATCATGTAAGTTTTCAACAGGTCACAACTTTTTACACATCGATAGTGTATAAATAATAGTTTCATCAATGGATGAATATATGGAAGCCACAATAGTACAACATATGTCTAATGTGGCTTATTTTTTCTTTATTGTAAAGGTGGTATCCATCTTTGTAATCTTAAGACACTAGTTAAATAATTGAAATATAGCTCAGTTTCGTGGAATAATTCGAGTGGTTGAACTTCAATGGCTTTTACGTCTATATTATATTTAGCTGCTTGATCGTTAATCATTTCAAATTTTTTGTTTGAATTTGGATATGGATAATTAAGTGCATTAAGCATAATATACATTGCTTGAAAATGTTGCCCACTAGTTGGTTTCATAATTAGAGCGACAGATGAACGTTGATTTTCAGATTTAGGTGAATGGAAATAAACAAGGTGATCGATTCTTTCGAAATTGTATTCGATTAATGTATTAAACTCAAACAAATCTGTTAGGCCCTCACCTAATTTTATAAATGATTGTTTCATTAATATTGTTCCTCCTTAATTGTGCATTAAGCATTATATAAAATTTATTTTAAGAATGGAAGTGTCTATTATATGAGAGTAATATCTGGTGTACATAAAAGCAAAGCGTTAGAGAGTATGGAAGGGCGCAATACGAGACCAACCATGGATAAAGTTAAAGAAGGTATCTTTAATAGTTTGCATGAAGTTTCAGGTATAGGCTTGGATTTATTTGCTGGAAGCGGTGCTTTAGGAATCGAAGCGTTGTCACGTGGTATGGATCAAATGATTTTTGTCGATCAAAATTTTAAAGCTGTGAAAGTGATTAAAGCAAATTTAAGAACATTAAATATTGAAGCGCAAGCAGAAGTATATAAAAACAGTGCCGACCGCGCGTTAAAAGCATTATCCAAACGAGATATACAATTTGATGTGATATTTTTGGATCCTCCTTATGAAAAAGGTTTGATAGATGATGCACTTGAAGGTATCGCAAAGTTTAATTTGTTAAAAGAAAATGGTATTATCGTTTGTGAGTTCCATCATCACGAGAAAATAAAAACTGAGCCATTCCATGTGATAAAACGCTATCATTATGGATTGACAGATACTTTGTTATTAGAAAAAGGAGATTAAAATGTCTACAACTAAAGCAGTCATTCCAGGGAGTTTTGATCCAATTACATATGGACATATTGATATTATAGATAGAAGTGCGGATCGCTTTGATGAGTTACACATTTGTGTTTTGAAAAACAGTAACAAAGCAGGTACTTTTTCTATTGAAGAACGTATTGCGTTAATCGAGGAATCAGTAAAACATTTAAATAATGTAACAGTACATCATTTTAATGGGTTATTGGTTGATTTTTGTGACGAAATTGGCGCACAAACAATAATCAGAGGATTAAGAGCTGTGAGTGACTTTGAATATGAGTTAAGGCTAACGTCTATGAATAAAAAACTTAACAGCAACGTAGAAACGATGTATATGATGACAAGTACAAATTATTCTTTTATAAGTTCCAGTGTTGTAAAAGAAGTAGCAGCATATAAAGCTAATGTGTCAGATTTTGTACCTGTACATGTTGAAAAAGCTTTAAATGAAAAATTCAAGAAATAACAAAAAGAGTGGTTCAATAATCTAATTAGTGATTTTGATTATTGAACCACTCTTTTTGGATTTATAAACAAATAGTAAGGTTAACAAAGTTTATGCGTTTATGTTATACAGACATGCTTTAAACACGTATGACATGTGTATTGAAGTCATTGGCAGTTTCACCTGAAATGAGGTTATAAATTTTTGTTGCTTGTATTTCATGTTTGAAAAAATGTGCATTTTGTTTATTGAGTTGAGTAATATAATTGCGTTCAGGGAAAACTTGTTTCAATTCTTTTAAATATTGTTGTCCTTTTTGAGTCATGCCTAAGACCCTAACAGCATGTATTGCTTCAGGCTTTTGTTGTTGTTTGAAATTCAATAAAATGTTCATTAATAATCTTTGAATATGTGTATAGGTAAATCGTTTCGTTTTTAATAGTGTCATAAACTGTTCGAAATTCTCTGCTTGGTCAATAAATTGAATGACTCGATTTTCGAATCCTTCACTCATGGTATAGATTTGGTTTAAGGCATCTGTATCTTGGCTTAATATTGCGTATTTTAAATAGTGAAATGTGTCATCAACTGAAACGTTTGGAACAGTATAGTAGGGGTGAACAGACTCAGGAACTACTTGTTTCCATTGTGTATTAGCATTTTGAAGTGATTTGCGAATTGAAGTACCGCTCGCAAAACCTAAGTTTGCTATTTCTTTGTCATGATGTGCACTTTGTAAACGTGATATAGTCCATGGTTGTATGGTTGGTGCCCATTTTTGAATTGCTCTGATATAAGAAATACCTAATGTGTTATTGGGTGAAGATAGTAATTCATTGTTAGTTATGAGTTCACTTAGTATTCTAGGATAACTCTTACCTTCTTTTGTTTTTTCGGCAAATTGTATGGATTGTTCTGCATTTGAGATGTCTTCTGCTAATGTTAGAAAAGCATCAATGTTTCCAGACTCACTACCAAAAGATAAATGATCAATATTTAAATAATCAGCAACTTTTACGGCTAATTCAGCAAAATATTGTCCTGCCGATAACGATGCAAAGATAGGAAGTTCAATTACTAAGTCGACCGCACTTAATGCCATACGCGTGCGTTTAAATTTATTATAAATTGCTGGTTGTCCTCTCATCACAAAGCTTCCACTCATTATTGCGACAGAAACTTCAGAGCCGGTTATTGACTTTGATTGCTGAGCATGATATAAGTGACCATTGTGGAAAGGATTATATTCAGTGACTAGTGCAACACTTTTCATTTGCAATTCTTCCTTTCAGAATTCATTATAGTTATTGTAACAGATATAATTGTGTTAAGAAAAAATCTTGACAACTTATGTCTATAAAGTTAAAATAAATTTTGTGCTTGATAGAGGTGAAGCCATATGAAATGGTCAATAACACAATTAAGAAAATTCCAAGATAAACCATTTGAGTTCCATCAAACGGTTAATTTTGATCATTTAGTAAAATCATTAGATTTAATAGATCTATCTGATATTGATGTTGAGGGTGAATTAACCGTCAAATCAAATGAAGTCATTGCAGATATGCATATAACAGGAACATATACAATGGCGTGTGCACGTACATTGGTTCCAGTTGAAGTTCCTTTAGATATTAAGTCTCAAGAGATTTTTGATTTAGAGGGATATGAGCAGTATGGCAACGATGAAGAAGATGATGAACATTACCATGATGCAACAGACGGTATGATAAATCTAAAGGATATTGCTGAAGAATTAGTTATTATTGAAAAGCCAATGCGTGCTTTTTCAAATGAAAGCGATCAGATGTTACGAGAAGGTAATGGTTGGGAAGTTATTGACGAAGAACAAGCGATTGAACTTGCACAAGAGAAGGAATCTTCCGAATCAGAGCAAATCGATCCTAGGCTTCAAAAACTACAACAATTATATGACGAAGAGCAATAGCGGATTTAACTAATCTATAGTATAATGGATTATTGAATCTAAAAATATCTATTTAGTGTTTGAATATAAGGAGGATTATCATGGCAGTACCAAAAAGAAGAACGTCAAAAACAAGAAAAAATAAACGTCGTACGCATTTAAAAATTTCAGTACCTGGTATGACAGAATGCCCAAATTGTGGAGAATACAAATTATCTCACCGTGTATGTAAGAACTGTGGTTCATACAATGGCGAAGAAGTTGTATCAAAATAATTTCAATAATTTAAAGGTTACGTTATAACCTAATCGAATCGTTCATTAATTATTCACTTGATAATTTTTGGACGATTTTTTATTTTAGAGGTAGAATTCTTTTATTATCAACTGATGGGTTGTGTAAAAATGATGGAAACGATAAATGCGCAAATTATTATAAATAAAATAGAAAACAATGAAGTTCAATGGCTATATGATCACTTTAGTGAATATTTTCAAGACGTCACATCTATAAAGGACTTGGAACAAATATTAAGTCATTATAATGCCATTAGAGGTCAGAATCATTTATATAGACACTTACATATAAATCGACATCAAGAATACATTTGGTTTGATAATAAAATTGCTACAGGTGTAAGTGTTTTTCTGAATAAATATCAGGAAATTATAGCGATGTCGTTGGTACCGATTAAACATATACGTGGTATGAAACAATCAAAGCAATATTACACAATACCAATTAAATCCAAATGCCTTGTCTATTGGGGCGGTGACAATGAATTAATCAATTATCACTATCAATATAAAAATCAGAGACTAGCAATGGACCTTATAAAAGTTGAAGATGGATGCACATATAATGGTGATTCAAATCAATGTGAAAATTATCATATTTACGATTTGCCCATTGTTGCGCCAGCAAATGGTGTTGTTGAAGAAATTGTCGATGGAATCTCAGATAGTATACCGGGTGAGATGAATACAGTTCATCCTGAAGGCAATTATATAGTTATAAAACATGGTCATAAAGAATATAGTTTGATTGCACACATTAAACCACATTCATTTAAAATTGAAAAAGGTGACGATTTATTACGTGGTCAACATATAGCTAACGTTGGTAATTCCGGCAATTCATCAGAACCGCATATTCATTTTCAAGTAATGAATGATAAAAACTTGCAAGTAACACAAACATTGAAAATCCAATTCCATAATGATATTGCTCCTGTTAAAGGAGATGAAATAACATATAATGGTGATAGTATATTAATAGAAAAAGAACAACCGTTTTCTAAAATCGCAAAAAATATTCATACAAATATTACACACTTATTCAAAGGTTGAAAATAAAATGATAAAGAGGCTATGCTATGGAAATGATTACTTCAGCACAAAATAGTAAAGTTAAAAGCGCGAATAAATTAAAAAAGAAACGCGAAAGAGATAAAACTGGATTAGCACTTATTGAAGGCTACCACTTAATCGAAGAAGCATATAAAAGCAATTTGATAATCCAACAATTATATGTTGTTGATGCAGAAAGATTGGATGACAACTTAAAGCAATATGCACAAGAAGTGTTTGAAATTAATCTGAAAGTTGCGGAAGTGTTATCGGGTACAGTGACACCACAAGGTTTTTTCGCTGTTATTGAAAAGCCTGAATATGAAATAACTTCTGCCAAACAAGTGTTACTTATCGATTGTATACAAGATCCAGGTAACTTAGGCACTTTAATCCGTACTGCAGACGCTGCTGGATTAGATTTAATAGTGCTTGAAAAGGGTACTGCAGATCCTTATCAAGATAAAGTATTACGTGCAAGCCAAGGGAGTGTATTCCACTTACCTATTGTCACAAAAGATTTAAGTGAGTTTATTGAAAACTTTGAAGGCGAAGTATATGGTACAGCATTAGAAAACGCAGTAGATTACCATCAAGTTTCAAGTCAAGAAGCTTTTGCACTATTACTAGGTAATGAAGGTGATGGTGTAAATTCGAAATTATTAGAACAAACAACGCAAAATTTAATAATTCCAATTTATGGTAAGGCTGAAAGTTTAAATGTTGCTATTGCAGGAAGTATCGTAATGTATCACTTGAAAGGTTGACCCCTTTGTGAATCATCGTATATAATAAAGACAATGAAATTTAAATAATTACCGATAAAAAGACGTAAACTATATCCTACAGATGTATAAGGGAGATTGTTCAAGACTGAAAGATAATCCACTGTATTTAGTTTTTTTCACCTTTTTGGTTACTTAAAGAAATTTAAGTCGGATATCATTTCCGTTATCAATGACAACAAGTGTATGCTTATGCATAAATTTGGGTGGTACCACGGAAGGCTTTCGTCCCAGTTTTAAGGGATGAAAGTCTTTTTGTGTTTTTTAATTTAAATAACTCGATTATATTTTAAAAATAGGAGGGCTAAGTATGACACAAACAGAAACTATGTCAGAAATAAAACAACAAGCATTAGTCGATATCAATGAAGCTCAAAATGAAAAAGAATTACAAGATGTAAAAGTTAAGTATTTAGGAAAAAAAGGTTCGGTTACTGGTTTAATGAAGCATATGAAAGATTTACCGAATGAAGAAAAGCCTGCTTACGGTCAACAAGTAAATGAAGTGAGACAGACAATTGAAGGTGAAATTGACTCACGCCGTGAATTGTTAGCAAACGAACAATTAGAACAACAACTTAAAGAAGAACAAATCGATGTGACATTACCTAGCCGTAAAATTGCTAATGGTGCAAAGCATCCATTAACACGCACTATTGAAGAAATTGAAGATTTATTTTTAGGTTTGGGTTACGAAATTGTAGATGGTTTTGAAGTAGAGCAAGATTATTATAATTTTGAAGCATTAAATTTACCAAAATCTCATCCAGCTAGGGATATGCAAGACAGTTTTTACATAACTGATGAAATATTAATGCGTACACACACATCTCCAGTTCAAGCTAGAACTATGGAAAAGCGTAATGGACAAGGACCGGTTAAAATTTTATGTCCGGGGAAAGTTTATCGTCGTGACTCAGATGATGCTACACACAGCCATCAATTTACACAAATTGAAGGATTAGTTGTAGATGAAAATATTAAAATGAGTGACTTAAAAGGGACATTAGAATTATTGGCAAAACAATTATTCGGTGAAGATAGAGAGATTCGTTTACGCCCTAGCTATTTCCCATTTACAGAACCTTCAGTCGAAGTTGATGTATCTTGCTTCAAGTGTAAAGGAGAAGGCTGTAATGTATGTAAACACACAGGTTGGATTGAAATTTTAGGGGCTGGAATGGTGCATCCTAACGTACTTGAAATGGCAGGATTTGATTCAACTAAATATTCTGGTTTCGCATTTGGAATGGGGCCAGACCGTATTGCAATGTTGAAATATGGTATTGAAGATATAAGACATTTCTATACCAATGACGTACGTTTCTTAAGTCAATTTAAAGCAGTAGAAGATAGAGGTGAAAAATAATGTTTATTTCAAAAGAATGGTTAGAATCATATGTTGAGGTTAATCAACCTGTTAACGTACTTGCTGAACGTATTACACGAACTGGTATAGAAGTAGACGATATCATTGATTATACAAAAGATATTAAAAACCTAGTTGTAGGTTATGTACAATCAAAAGCAGCACACCCTGGCGCTGATAAGCTTAATATTTGTCAAGTTGATATTGGTGAAGCAGAACCAGTCCAAATCGTTTGTGGCGCGCCTAATGTAGACGCAGGCCAAACAGTTATTGTTGCAACAGTAGGAGGTAGGTTGCCAGGTGGAGTGAAAATAAAACGTGCAAAATTACGTGGAGAACGTTCAGAAGGCATGATTTGTTCACTTCAAGAAATTGGTGTACCAGCTAACTTAGTCCCTAAACAATACGAGGACGGCATCTATGTATTTTCATCAGAAGTAACTCCAGGAACAGATGCGTTAAGTGCATTATACTTAAATGATCAAGTTATGGAATTTGATCTTACACCAAATAGAGCTGATGCATTGAGTATGATTGGTACAGCTTATGAGACAGCGGCATTATATAATGCGCCAATGACAAAACCAGAAATACAAAGTAATGAGAGTGATGAACAAACTAAGGATGAAATCAGTGTAACCATTCAAAATGATGATAAGGTACCTTATTATAGTGCACGTGTTGTAAATGATGTGACAATCGAACCTTCACCAGAATGGATGCAAATGCGTTTGATTAAAGCAGGTATTCGTCCAATTAATAATGTTGTTGATATTTCAAATTATGTTTTAATCGAATATGGTCAACCATTACACATGTTTGATAAAGACCAAATTGGTTCTAAACAAATCGAAGTTCGTCAAGCAAAAACAGATGAAGTTATAACAACATTAGATGATCAAGAACGTAAATTAGTAGCATCTGATATCGTAATCACAAACGGCGATTCCCCAATCGCTATTGCTGGTGTGATGGGTGGAGATTTCTCAGAAGTAACTGAAGCGACAAAAAATGTTGTTATTGAAGGTGCTATCTTTGATCCAGTATCAATTCGCCATACATCAAGACGTTTGAATTTAAGAAGTGAAGCTTCTAGCCGTTTTGAAAAAGGAATTGCCACAGAATTTGTAGATGAAGCAGTTGATCGTGCTTGTTATTTACTTCAAACATATGCAGGTGGTACTGTCACACAAGGACGTGTTGCTGAAGGTGATTTAGGCGAGTTTGTAACACCAATTGATATTTCAGTAGCAAAAGTTAATCGAACAATCGGTTTTGAACTAGCTGCAAAAGACATTGAAGCTATCTTCGTGCAACTTGGTTTTGAAACAACGAACACTGATGATGTACTAACTGTTATGGTGCCTTCACGTCGTAAAGACATCACAATTAAAGAAGATTTAATTGAAGAAATCGCACGTATATATGGTTATGATGAAATTCCTTCAACACTACCAGTATTTGAACATGTTACACATGGTTCGTTAACGGATAGACAGTCTAAGTCTCGTATTGTCAAAGCATCTTTAGAAGGTGCAGGCTTAAACCAAGCAATTAACTATTCACTTGTCGATAAAGAACGCGCTAATCACTTTGCATTGCAAAACCGTGATACAGTCACGTTGTTAATGCCAATGAGTGAAGCTCACTCTACGTTGCGTCAAAGTTTGATTCCACATTTAATTGATGCTGTTGCATACAATGTAGCACGTAAAAATAACCAAGTACGCTTATATGAACTTGGTCGTGTCTTCTTTGGTAACGGTGAAGGTGAATTACCAGACGAGGTTGAATATTTAAGTGGTATCTTAACGGGTGATTACACTGTGAACGCTTGGCAAGGTAAAAAGGAAGAAATCGACTTCTTCATAGCTAAAGGAATTGTAGATCGAGTGGCTGAGAAGTTAGATATACAATTTGAATATGAAGCTGGTGAAATTAACGGTTTACACCCAGGTAGAACGGCTTACGTGAAATTAAATGGAAAAGTTATTGGATTTGTAGGAGAATTACATCCACAAATTGAAAAAGACAATGATTTAAAACGTACTTACGTATTCGAGTTGAATTATGATGAATTAATGGCAGTATCTGTAGGTTATATTAATTATCAACCAATACCTAGATTCCCAGGCGTATCAAGAGATATTGCATTAGTTATTAACCGTGATATGCCTTCAGCAAAATTAGTAAGTACAATTCAGCAAAACGGTGGCGATATATTACAAGAAGCTGAAGTATTTGATGTTTATGAAGGTGAACATGTCGCAGAAGATGAAAAATCTATAGCAATTCGTTTATCATATTTAGACACTGAAGATACGCTTACGGATGATAAAGTAAATGCGGTACATGAAGCAATATTGACTGCATTACAGGCAGAAGGCGCTACAATCAGATAGTCATATTTAAATTGTGATAGATGCTTTTAATGCTATAAAAAGTATGGTATACAATTGAAAGTGATTTAAACAAATCAATAAAAAACACACCTCCATTTGACGTGCGCTCAAAAGTTAGATTTTTAGCCTAACTTTTGGGGATCAGCACGGTTTCAAACTTAGAGGTGTGTTTTACATTTATACCAAAATTATTTGATGTATTAATTATAACTTACTAGATTTACAGTGTAACTAGAAAAACATTTTAGTGCAGGTCATACTACAAATAGAAGAGAATGGTAAATAATAGAATTGAAATTAGACATACACGCTTATTTATGCTTTTTTTGTACTAAGTTTTCAGCCTTTTGCCTATTTGCAAAATGTTTTTTGGAAATACTATCAAGATAAGCTATGCCTTTACGCTCAATTAATTTAGCGGCGGTTAAGTCAACTTTGTTACTTGCGCCTTTAGGAATTTCCATTTTTGCTGAACGCGATAAATTATCCATATGTTTCACAAAAGCGTATCTTGAGATAATGCTTGCAGCTGCAATAGCAATGGATTTTGATTCTCCTTTAGTTTCGAATTTAGTTTTGCTGCTAAAGGGTAGTTCACTCAACGCATAACGCTTGTATACACCAGATTCAGCGAATTGGTCAATGACAATATAATCTAATGCTTCTGTATCAATTTTTTGCGTCACATTTTTAATAGCTTCATTGTGTAAAACGGCTTTCATTTTCACTTGAGACCAACCTGCTTTTTGTTTTTCATTATATTTATCATTGTTCATTGTTAACAACGAGTGAGGGATGAAAGTTACAAGTTGTTCTGCTAATTCAACAATCTTAGCGTCGGTTAATCTTTTAGAGTCATCTACACCTAATGTTTTTAAGATTTGAACATTTTTTTTAGAAACATAAGCGGCACATACCGTAAGTGGCCCAAAATAGTCACCACTGCCTGCTTCATCACTACCAATACAATTATAACGATTATATTGTATTGTTTGCTGTGAATTTGTCGATTTACCTGAATTTTTCTTAGCTGGAACGACATTTGGTAATAATTGTGATGCGATGGATTCAGCATCTTTACCTTGAAACATTACTTTATTCGAATTATATACAGAAATAGATGTGTTTTTATATTTTGTTTTAGCTTTCATACCCTGAGATACATTTGTAGTATCAAAAGATATTTTCGACATTAATTGGTCGATCTGTTGTTTAGTTAATTTGTGTACAACATTAGACATATTATTGACCTCACTTTATATAAATAACTGAATTAAATTTTAGACATTTAACATCATATCACATGTGTGAAATTTGAGAACAGATTGTACGAGTTACATATGTATAAGTTGAAGGAAATTTTTATCAATATAGGCAAAATAAAAATAAATCACAAGAATTTTTAATATAACAAATCTCACCACTTACAAAATAATATTATGTCGTGTATAATAGTTCGTGATAAATATTCTAAATGACTAGATTACATACTTAATGAAACTAATGAAAGAATAAGTTCGGAAATTTACATTCAAAGTCAGGAGTTATTATATGGGTGAGTTTAAAAATCGGATTAACGTAACTATAAATGATCAACATTATACAATCGTCGGAGAGGACAACCCTGAGCATATCCGTTATGTAGCGCATTTAGTAGATGAGAGGCTGAAAACACTAGCTAGTAAAAGCACAGGCCTTGATACTACTAGAAAAGCTATTCTTACAGCTGTAAATATAATGCATGAAAAAGTACAGTTAGAAGAAGAAAATTACCGTTTACAACAAGAAATAAAACAATTAAAAAATAGAGAAGAATAATGATTATTGATTTAATAATCGTAATTATTTTCCTTTACATAGGCATGATTGGATTTAGAAGGGGCACTTGGTTAAGTTCATTACATTTAGGTTCAACTGTGTTCTCCCTTTGGGTGGCTCATCGTTTACATTCACAAATTTCACAACGATTAGAGTTATTTGTGCCGTTTCCTAAAACGCGTGCATATGATTTGAACTATGCATTCCAATTTGATAACCTACAGCAACGTTTTGATCATATCGTAGCATTTTTGATGATAGCAACTGTTACGAAAATACTTTGCTATGGTATTGTCGTTCTATTTGATAATGTAATAACATCTAGACAACCTAATTGGATAAGTCGTGCGTTAGGTGTAATAATGAGTGTGATTTCTTCGACTATTATTTGTGCTACTTTGTTTTATATGATTTCAATATACCCGCTTGAATTCATACAACAACAGTTGATGGAAGGGCATTTGGCTGAATACTTTATAATTCATGCGCCATTCATATCGTCATATGTACTAAATATATAGGGTGTTTTAGAATATAAACATATAAGGTTTTATAAAATATAGGAGGTCAGGACATAATCAATTTACTGAATTTAAAACAGTAATCTGTCTTGACCTTTTTCTATGGAGTGAAAATAATGACAAAAAAAGATATTATTCAATTATTAGAAAAAATAGCTACTTATATGGAATTAAAAGGTGAAAATACATTTAAAGTATCGGCATATAGAAAAGCCGCACAAAGCCTTGAAATTGACGAACGTCCAATAGAACAAATAGAAGATGTGACTCAATTAAAGGGTATCGGCAAAGGCGTAGGTGAAGTAATAGATGAATACCGTAAAAATGGCACTTCATCGACATTAGAATCTTTGAAGCAAGAAGTACCAGAAGGTCTTATTCCATTATTGAAAATTCAAGGTTTAGGTAGTAAAAAAATAACTAAACTGTATAAAGCGTTGAATATTGATGGGAAAGAAACATTACAAGCTGCATGTGAACAAGGGTTAGTAAGCGAATTAAGTGGTTTTGCCAAAAAAACAGAACAAAATATATTGGAAGCTGTAAAAGTCTTAGGCGCTAAAAAAGATAATTATCCTATTGATCAAATGCGTGGGTTAAATAAAATGATAGATGCATACTTGTCACAAATTGATGCCATTGTACAATATGAAGTTGCTGGAAGTTTTAGAAGATATAAAGAAATAAGTAAAGATTTGGATTATATAATTAGTACAGATGAACCAGCCAATGTACAACAAGCATTATTAAATATTCCGAACAAAGTTAAAGATATTGCCATTGGTCAAACAAAGGTATCATTAGAACTAAGTTTTGATGATGAAACCATTGGTGTTGATTTTAGGCTAATTGAACCATCAGCGTTTTATCATACATTACAGCACTTTACAGGTTCCAAAGATCATAATATTCGCATACGCCAATTAGCAAAAGAACAAGATGAAAAAGTAAGCGAATATGGAATTGAACAAGCAGACGGAAACATCATTCAATACCAAAGTGAAAAAGAGATTTACGAACATTTTGGTGTTAATTGGATTGAACCTGCAATTAGAGAAGATGGCAGTGAGTTTGATAAAGACTTATCAGAAATTATAAAATTAGATGATATCCAAGGAGATATTCATATGCATACAACATATAGTGATGGCGCATTTAGTTTAGAAGAAATGGTCAAAGCTAATATCGCGAAAGGATATCAATTTATGGTGATTACAGACCATTCACAGAGTTTGAAAGTAGCAAATGGTTTGTCTGTAGAAAGGTTATTACGCCAGAATGAAGAAATAAAAGCTTTAAATGAGAAATATGATGAAATTGATATTTATTCAGGAATAGAGATGGATATATTACCAGATGGACGTTTAGATTATGATGATGAAGTCTTAGCACAATTAGATTATGTTATAGCTGCAATACATCAAAGTTTTAATCAATCACAAGATGAAATTATGCAACGTTTGGAAAATGCATGTCGTAATCCATATGTTAGACACATTGCGCACCCGACGGGACGAATCATAGGGAAACGCCCTGGCTATGAACCGGATATTGACAGATTATGTGAGATAGCAGCTGAAACAAATACAATTTTAGAAATTAACGCAAATCCTAAACGTTTAGATTTAAATGCCGAAACTGTTAAAAAACATCCGAATGTTAATTTAACAATTAACACAGATGCACACCATGTAGATCATTTAGAATTTATGAAATATGGTATTGCAACTGCACAAAAAGGATTTGTGAAAAAAGACAGAGTTATTAATACAATGTCTCGCGAAGATTTTAAATCGCTAATAGAAAATAATATTAAATTGAAGAAATAGAGGGATTAGATGAGACAGAAATCATTAGATGTCTTAGAATTCGATAAAATCAAATTGTTAGTTGAAAATGAAGCAATTAGTGATTTAGGAAAAGAAAAAGTTGTCGCAATGGCACCTGCAACTGATTTTGAAACTGTAGAATTTCAAATGAATGAGACCGATGAAATTTCACAGATTTACAATAAGCATCGTATGCCTAGTTTAAGCGGATTAGCAAAAATTTCAGCATTTATCCATAGAGCTAGTATTGGTGGTGTGCTAAATGTGAGTGAATTAAATGTGATTAAACGTCTTATACAAATACAAAATCAATATAAGACATTTTACAACAATCTTATTAACGAAGAAGAAACGATTAATTACCCAATTCTCAATGACAGAATGGAACAGTTACCTATCTTGACTGATTTATATCAAAGTATACATGAAAAATGTGATGCTTATGATTTATATGACAATGCCAGTTATGAATTACAAGGTATTAGAAGTAAAATTTCCAGTACGACACAGCGAATCAAACAAAACTTGGATAAAATTGTTAAAAGTCAAGGTAATCAGAAAAAATTATCCGATGCAATTGTGACTGTACGTAATGAGCGTAATGTTATCCCGGTGAAAGCGGAATATAGACAAGATTTTAATGGTATAGTTCACGACCAATCGGCTTCAGGACAAACGTTATATATTGAGCCATCATCAATAGTAGAAATGAGTAATCAAATTAGCCGTTTACGTAATGACGAAGCCGTTGAAAAAGAAAGGATTTTATCGGAACTCACTGGCTATGTAGCTGAAGAAGCTGAATCTTGTTTGATGTCAGAATCTATAATGGGCCAAATTGATTTTCTAACTGCTAAAGCACGTTATGCAAGTTCAATTAAAGGAACTAAACCAGAGTTTACGGCTGAAAGAACAGTATATTTACCAAAAGCTTATCATCCCTTATTGGACAGAGATACTGTTGTAGCTAATACAATTGAATTTGCACAAGATATTGAGACGGTTATTATTACTGGTCCTAATACAGGTGGTAAGACTGTTACGTTAAAAACACTTGGTTTAATTATTATGATGGCACAATCAGGTATGTTGATACCTACACTTGATGGCAGTAAATTGAGTGTATTTGAAAATGTGTTCTGTGACATCGGCGATGAACAATCTATTGAACAGTCACTTTCTACATTTTCTTCACATATGAAAAATATTGTTGAAATTTTACAAGAAACTACAAAACATAGTTTGATTTTATTTGATGAATTAGGGGCAGGTACAGATCCAAGTGAAGGTGCCGCACTAGCAATGAGTATTTTAGATTATGTACATGATATTGGTTCTTTAGTAATGGCAACCACACACTATCCAGAATTAAAAGCATATAGCTATAATAGAGACGGTGTTATGAATGCGAGTGTAGAGTTTGATGTTAATACATTGAGCCCAACTTACAAATTGTTGATGGGCGTCCCAGGACGTTCAAATGCTTTTGACATTTCAAAAAAACTAGGACTAAACATTCAAGTTATTCAAAAAGCTAAATCTATGATTGGCCAAGACGAACAAGAAATTAATGAAATGATAGCTTCGCTTGAAACAAATTCAAAACGTGTCGATGAGCAACGCATCGAGTTAGACCGCCTGCTTAGAGAAGCTCAAGATACACATGATGCTTTAGCAAAACAATATGAACAATATCAAAATCACGAAAAGCAACTCATGAATGAAGCTAAAGAAAAAGCAAATCAACGTGTGAAATCAGCTACTAATGAAGCGGATGAAATCTTAAAAGAATTACGTGAATTGAGAGATAAAAAAGGTGCAGATGTAAAAGAACATGAACTAATTGACAAGAAGAAACAACTGGACGATCAGTATGAAGCTAAATCAATTAAGCAAAATGTTGAGAAGAAAAAATGGGATACCATTAAAGCTGGTGACGAAGTTAAAGTACTGACTTATGGCCAAAAAGGTGAAGTCTTAGAACTAATCGATAATAATGAAGCAGTAGTACAGATGGGTATCATTAAGATGAAACTACCTTTAGAGGACTTGGAAAAAACTAAGAAAACTAAAGAAGAACCTACTAAAATGATCAAACGTGAAAATAGACAAAGTATCAAAATGGAACTTGATTTACGTGGCTATCGCTACGACGAAGCAATGGTTGCTGTAGATCAATATTTAGATCAGGCTGTATTAAGTAATTATGAACAAGTTTATATTATTCATGGTAAAGGTACAGGCGCTCTACAAAAAGGTGTGCAAAATCATTTGAAACGACATAAAAGTGTGTCATCATATAGAAACGGCATGCCAAGTGAAGGCGGATTTGGCGTAACCGTAGTAGAATTAAAATAATCGTGAGCAAGAGGTATGCAGAATATCATAAAGTCTGTTATAATTTCTTCATCATTTGAAATTTAAGGAGGATTGGCAGTTATGGCAATCGTAAAAGTAACGGATTCAAACTTTGATGAAAATATTCAATCAGGGGTAAATTTAGTAGATTTTTGGGCAACTTGGTGTGGCCCTTGTAAGATGATTGCTCCAGTATTAGAAGATTTAGCTGGTGATTTTGAAGGTAAGGCTAATATTTTAAAACTTGATGTAGATGAAAATCCATCAACAGCTGCTAAATTTGAAGTTATGAGTATCCCAACTTTAATCGTATTTAAAGATGGTGAACCAGTAGATAAAGTTGTAGGTTTCCAACCTAAAGAAAACTTAGCTGAAGTAATCGAAAAACACTTATAATATACTAAAGAACTACCAAGTCCGGGACATATCAATGTCCTGGATTTTTTAATCAGTTAGAAAATAGTTTATTTGAAAGATAAGAACGATTTAATCTTACAAATGAATATAAGTTTAAACAGCCTATTTTTAGGTGCTAGTATAGCTTAATTTATGCCAGTTATATTATATAATTATTCATAGAGTTAAAGCGTAAAAATTTCAATAAATTGTGTAATATAGCTAAGCTATTTTATAATAGTGTAGATATAGATTTTTAATAGTAATTGTTATGACTTTATAAACTACACATAATCGATATGTAAATGATAAAGAAAGGAGGCTGCTCGAATTATGGAAACATATCAAAAAGACATTAAACAAAAACTTACAGTAGTACCTACTGAACCAGGTTGTTATTTAATGAAAGATCGTAACAACCAAATTATATATGTTGGTAAGGCCAAGAAGTTAAGAAATAGATTAAGGTCTTATTTTACAGGAGCGCATGATGCTAAAACGACACGCTTAGTCAGTGAAATTCGTAATTTTGAATTTATAGTAACATCGAGTGAAACAGAATCCTTATTGTTAGAGTTGAATCTAATCAAACAATACCAACCGCGATACAATATTTTATTAAAAGATGATAAAAGCTATCCTTTTATTAAAATAACTAAAGAAAAATACCCAAGACTAATTGTTACACGTACAGTTAAAAAGGGAAGCGGTAAATATTTTGGTCCATACCCTAACGCGTACTCAGCACAAGAAACTAAAAAGTTATTAGACCGTATTTATCCTTTTAGGAAATGTGATAAAATGCCTGATAAATTATGCCTTTATTATCATATAGGACAATGTTTAGGACCTTGTGTTTATCCAGTTGATTTAGAAAAATATGCAGAGATGACCAAAGAAATTACAGATTTTTTAAACGGTGAAGATAAAACCATTTTGCATAATTTAGAAGAAAAAATGCAAGAATCCAGTGAATCATTAGATTTTGAACGCGCAAAAGAGTATCGAGATTTAATTCAACATATACACAATTTAAATAAAAAGCAAAAAGTTACGTCCTCTGACAGTACTGTTAGAGATGTATTCGGCTACAGTGTGTCAAAAGGCTGGATGTGTATTCAAGTCTTCTTTATAAGACAAGGAAATATGATTAAAAGAGATGCTACAATGATACCAATTCAACAGACCGAAGAAGAAGAGTTTTATACTTTTATTGGTCAGTTTTATGATTTGAATCAACATATTTTACCCAAAGAAGTACACGTTCCAAAGCATCTTGATAAAGATATCATCCAATCTGTTGTAGATACTAAAATTGTTCAGCCTCTAAAAGGTAAGAAGAAAGATATGGTAGATTTAGCTAACCATAATGCGGAGATTACACTTGAAAATAAATTTGAGTTAATTGCTAAAGATGAATCACGTACAGTTAAAGCAATAGAAGAGCTTGGTGATGTGATGGGCATTCAAACACCAATTCGTATAGAGGCCTTTGATAATTCAAATATTCAAGGTGTAAATCCTGTTTCGGCAATGGTATCATTTGTGGATGGTAAACCTAATAAAAAAGGGTATCGCAAATATAAGATAAAGTCAGTTGTTGGTCCAGATGATTATAAATCTATGCGTGAAGTTGTGCGTCGACGTTATACGCGAGTACTTAACGAAGGCAGTCCATTACCAGATTTGATTATTGTAGATGGTGGTAAAGGGCATATGAGTGGCGTGCTTGATGTCCTTGAAAATGAATTAGGGCTTGATATACCAGTAGCAGGATTGCGTAAAAATGATAAGCACCAAACATCAGAAATTCTTTATGGTGAAAATGCCGAAGTTGTTCCTATGAAGAAAAATAGTCAGCCATTTTATTTACTTCAAAGAATACAAGACGAAGTGCATAGATTTGCAATCACATTCCATAGACAAACAAGACAGAAGACTGGATTACAATCTGTGTTAGATACTGTAGATGGAATTGGAGCTAAAAGAAAGACCAAATTATTACGTACATTTGGTTCTATTAAGAAAATGAAAGAAGCGAGCCTAGAAGATTTAAAAAAATCAGGACTCCCACAAAATGTTGCTGAGAATCTTCATCAAGCGTTATACGACAAAAAGTAGTAAAAACTTTGTGGCATGAGAATCATTCTCATGCCCATTTTCTATTTAATTAGTGTTACAATAGCAAATAACAGGAATTCTTTTTTTACATGTATGTGGAAGCGTTTTCTAATTGAGAATATTCTCATTGACACTGTATTTTAAATTATGTATAAAAATAGACTTTGTATAATACTTCTATATTTAAAAATGCGCAATAATATTGTGTTGTAACAAACATACAATGCTAGGAAAGTTATTGTGCTCAGTAGTTATTTAGAAATTTCAATTACTTTCACATCAAAAAAAAGAAATCTAAAAAATTAATTGTTTCACAGGGGGGACTTCCTTTTGGCATACTCGAAAAATCAATTCTATTTAAGACGATTACATTCTTTACTAGGTGTAATACCAATAGGTGGATTCTTATTAGTCCATTTACTTGTTAACCATCAGGCAACTAAAGGTGCTGAAGCGTTCAACAAGGCAGCTGGATTTATGGAATCATTACCTTTTTTAATTGTGTTGGAATTTGCTGTTATCTACATTCCAATTCTGTACCATGCAGTATACGGCGTACATATTGCCTTTACGGCAAAAGAGAACGTGGGGCACTATTCAGCGTTTAGAAACTGGATGTTCTTGTTACAACGTGTCACAGGTATCATAACTTTTGTGTTTATAGGGATTCATTTATGGCAGACAAGAATACAACGTGCCTTAGGACATGAAGTGAACTTTGATATGGTCCACGACATTGTAACTAATCCATTTTGGTTGATTTTCTATATTGTATGTTTATTAGCTGTAACATTCCACTTTGCGAATGGTTTATGGTCATTCCTAGTTACTTGGGGTGTATTACAATCTAAAAAATCACAACAAATCTTTACATGGGTTTCACTTGTTGTATTCCTAGTTGTTTCATACATCGGTATTAGCGCAATATTAGCATTTTTATAAAATTACAAAATAAAGTTTCACATATATTTGAGGGAGTGACAATTTATGGCAGAGAAGAAAATTATTGTTGTCGGTGGTGGACTAGCTGGTCTAATGTCAACAATTAAAGCAGCAGAGCAGGGTGCGCATGTAGACCTGTTCTCACTTGTTCCTGTTAAACGTTCACACTCTGTTTGTGCACAAGGTGGCATTAACGGAGCGGTAAATACGAAAGGTGAAGGAGATTCTCCGTCAGTGCATTTAGATGATACTGTTTATGGTGGAGACTTCTTAGCAAACCAACCACCTGTAAAAGCAATGACTGATGCAGCACCTAAAATTATTCATTTACTTGACCGTATGGGCGTAATGTTTAATAGAACTAAAGAAGGTCTATTAGACTTTAGACGTTTCGGTGGTACGATGTATCACAGAACTGCATATGCCGGTGCTACAACAGGTCAACAATTACTCTATGCATTAGATGAACAAGTGCGTAGCTATGAGGTTGACGGATTAGTTACAAAATATGAAGGCTGGGAATTCTTAGGTATAGTTAAAGATGATGATAATATGGCAAGAGGTATCGTTGCTCAAAATATGACAACTGCTGAAATTCAATCATTTGGTTCAGATGCTGTGATTATGGCAACTGGTGGTCCTGGTATTATCTTTGGTAAAACAACAAATTCAATGATTAATACTGGCTCAGCTGCTTCAATTGTATACCAACAAGGTGCAATGTATGCTAACGGTGAATTTATTCAGATTCACCCAACCGCTATTCCTGGCGATGATAAACTTAGATTAATGAGTGAATCAGCCCGTGGTGAAGGTGGCCGAATTTGGACTTATAAAGACGGTAAACCATGGTATTTCTTAGAAGAAAAATACCCAGATTATGGTAACTTAGTTCCTCGTGATATCGCGACACGTGAAATTTTTGATGTATGTGTGAATCAAAAATTAGGTATCAACGGTGAAAATATGGTATATCTAGATTTATCTCATAAAGATCCACATGAATTGGATATTAAATTAGGTGGAATCATCGAGATTTATGAAAAATTCACTGGTGATGATCCTCGTAAAGTACCAATGAAAATCTTCCCAGCAGTACATTACTCAATGGGCGGTTTATACGTAGATTATGATCAAATGACAAATATTAAAGGTTTATTTGCAGCTGGTGAATGTGACTTTTCACAACATGGTGGTAACCGCTTAGGTGCTAACTCATTACTATCTGCAATTTATGGTGGTACTGTTGCCGGTCCAAATGCTGTAGATTATATTTCAAATATCGAAGATTCATATACAGATTTAGATGAGAGCATTTACGAAAAACACGTCAAAGATCAACAAGAAAAATTTGATCACCTATTAAATATGAAGGGCACTGAAAACGCTTATAAACTTCATAGAGAATTAGGAGAAATCATGACTGCAAATGTTACAGTTGTGCGTGAAAATAAAGCGTTATTAGAAACAGATAAGAAGATTGTAGAATTGATGGAACGTTATCAAGATATCGATATTGAAGATACTCAAACTTGGAGTAACCAAGCTGTATTCTTTACACGTCAATTATGGAATATGTTAGTACTTGCACGTGTAATCACGATTGGTGCTTATAATAGAAATGAATCGCGTGGCGCGCATTATAAACCAGAATTCCCAGAAAGAAATGATGAAGAATGGTTGAAAACAACATTAGCTACGTATCAAGGCAAAACAGAAGCACCTAAGTTTACTTATGAACCAGTTGATATTAGTTTAATACCACCACGTAAACGTGATTACTCTAAGGCGTCAAAGGGAGGTAAATAATGATGGTAGAAACAAAAGAAGTTAATGAAACTCCTGTACAAAACGAGCAACCTAGCCAAAAAACAATTAAATTAATTATAAAACGTCAAGACAACGACAAATCTACACCATATAATGAAGAATTTGAAATTCCTTATAGAGAGAACCTAAACGTTATAGCATGTTTAATGGAAATTAGACGTAACCCAGTTAATAGTAAAGGCGAAAAAACAACACCTGTTATTTGGGATATGAACTGTTTAGAAGAAGTTTGTGGCGCATGTTCAATGGTCATCAATGGACAAGCAAGACAATCATGTTCTGCAATTGTTGATCAATTAGAACAACCTATCAAATTAGAACCAATGAGCACGTTCCCAGTTATTCGTGATTTACAAGTTGATCGTACTAGAATGTTCGATAACTTGAAACGAATGAAAGCATGGGTTCCAATCGATGGTACGTATGATTTAGGTCCAGGTCCACGTATGCCTGAGAAAAAACGTCAAACTGCTTATGAACTTTCCAAATGTATGACTTGTGGTGTTTGTTTAGAAGTTTGTCCAAACGTAACGAGTAAAAACGACTTTGTTGGTGCTCAAGCGATTTCACAAGTTAGACTATTTAATCTGCATCCAACAGGTTCAATGACAAAAGACGAACGTTTGGAAGCTTTAATGGGCGGCGGAGGTTTACAAGAATGTGGTAACTCACAAAACTGTGTAAACGCGTGTCCTAAAGGTATACCATTGACTACATCTATTGCCGCTTTAAATAGAGAAACGTCATTCCACATGTTCAAATCATTCTTTGGTTCAGATCATCAAGTACACTAATTGAACAATATTATTAAAGGCTTAACATTTTAATAACAAATGTTAAGTCTTTTTTTATAAAATCAGATAATTATTTGAAAGTTAAACAGGGTAAATACATATTGTATATATTATGGATGAAGACTTAACTATTAGCATGATTAATGATTTTGAAAACAAGACTATGCTACAATAAAGTACAAGATAATAAATAAGGATGTAATTGAATATGGACAAACCAATAGGTGTAATTGACTCTGGAGTTGGTGGTTTAACAGTTGCCAAAGAAATTATGCGCCAACTTCCAAACGAAACAATATATTATTTAGGTGATATTAAGCGTTGCCCTTATGGCCCAAGAGAGGGCTCACAGGTTAGGGAATTCACTACAGAATTAGCACATAAATTAATGGCATTTGATATTAAAATGTTAGTGATTGCTTGTAATACGGCTACAGCAGTAGCGTTAAAACATTTGCAAAACATATTGCCAATACCAGTAATTGGAGTGATAGAGCCTGGTGCAAGAACAGCAATTATGACTACAAAAAACAATGATGTTTTGATTTTAGGTACAGAAGGTACAATTAAATCTGAAGCCTATAGACATCATATTAAAAATATAAACCCAAATGTTGAAGTATCTGGGATAGCTTGTCCTGGTTTTGTCCCTTTAGTTGAACAGATGCGCTACCAAGACCCTACAATCACAAGTATTATTATTCACCAAACATTAAAACATTGGAGAAATAGTAATGCTGATACAGTGATTTTAGGCTGTACGCACTATCCACTGTTATATCAGCCAATAAATGATTATTTTGGCGGGGAAAAAGTAGTGATTTCTTCAGGGTTAGAAACTGCACGTGAGGTTAGCGCATTGTTAACTTTTAGTAATGAACATGCAGGATATAAACGACAACCTGAACATAAATTTTTTGCTACCGGAGAAACTGAACATATAGAATTAATTATTGAAGAATGGTTAAAAATGAAAGTGAAAGTTGAAAAAATTGAAATACAAGAATAGGAGACGAAACGATGGAAGATATAGTAATTGCATCAAACAATAAAGGCAAAATAAA
Organism: Staphylococcus pseudoxylosus; assembly: GCF_044794325.1. Taxonomy (NCBI): domain Bacteria; kingdom Bacillati; phylum Bacillota; class Bacilli; order Caryophanales; family Staphylococcaceae; genus Staphylococcus; species Staphylococcus pseudoxylosus. The sequence continues at coordinate 1,914,434 of NZ_CP085024.1, read as the reverse complement.
TGATTTTAAAGTCATATTTCCTGACTATAATGTAATAGGCATCGCAGAATTAATTGAGGGTTTTGATGTAGAAGAAACAGGAGATACATTTGAAGCAAATGCGAAGTTGAAATCAGAAGCGGCTGCTAAGGCATTAAATAAACGTGTAATTGCCGATGACAGTGGCCTTGAAGTATTTGCCTTAGGTGGAGAACCTGGTATATTTTCTGCACGTTACGCTGGAACTGAAAAAGATGATAATGCTAACATAGAAAAATTGCTAACCAATCTAGGTGATGAAACAAACCGCGCTGCACAATTTGTGTGTGTTATTAGTATGAGTGCACCTGGAGAAGAAACCATTCAATTTAAAGGCACCGTTGAAGGTGAAATTACTTTAAGTCAAATAGGGGAACAAGGCTTTGGTTATGATCCTATATTTTATTTAGAAGACAAAAATAAAACGATGGCTCAACTTACAGCTGAAGAAAAAAGCGAGGTAAGTCATAGAGGTAAAGCAATTGAAAAGTTACAACAATACTTAGAAGGTGAACAATCATGTTGAAATGGATTATAGTAAGTGATAATCACACAGAACAAGGTATTCTTTTTGACGTAATAAGCCACCATAATGATATTGATGTTGCGATTCACCTAGGTGATTCCGAATTTGAGTATCATGACAGCGAATTAAGCCATTTTTATAGAGTTAAAGGGAACACGGATTTTTACCCTGAATTTCCAAATGAAGAAATTATAGCAGTAAATGGTATTAAAGCATTTTATACACACGGTCATTTATACAATGTGAATCGTACACGTATACAACTTGCTGAACAAGCCAAAGCGTCAGGATGTCAATTTGCTTTCTATGGTCATACACACGTGGCTAAACATGAGCACATTGGTGATGTTCATGTCATAAACCCTGGGAGCATTTCACAATCGAGAAGTAACATAGAAGAGACCTATGCCGAATTGTTGATTGATGAAGTTGAAAAAGATGTAAAATTAAATTTTTATAATCGTAATCATCAAATCATTGATAGTGAAACGTTCAGTCTATAATGATTAAATATATAGCTAGCAATTACATAATTTATGTTAAATAATGCGTAGTTATTGGAATAATAAAGTAATATTGGTGAGGATAGCACTTTTTAGGGGCGATTAATGTAGTTTGATTTCATTTTCGCTCCTAAAATCATTAAATTATTAAGCTATTTTATTCTAGTAAAATGCTAAAATTAGTTAATTTTTTAATGAAATTAAAAAAAGATGATAAAAAGTCTATTAAAGTGAAAAATCATATTTATTTTTAATGCTTGGAGTATTGCTTTATAGCGATAAGTTAGATATAATAATTCTTGTGTTCAAAAAGAATATGTCCTGGTAGCTCAGCTGGATAGAGCAATGGCCTTCTAAGCCATCGGTCGGGGGTTCGAATCCCTCCCAGGACACTAATAGCGTTAAATAGCGCACATTCCAAACTTAGAAACCCCGTCGTTACGGGGTTTCTTTTATTTTGTCTACTATACGATAGAATAGAAAATAAAATTTTATGGCACCGGCATGGCACCGAGAAATATATTTTTACATTGCTGATAAAACTTCAATTGCTTTGTTATTTTCTTCAAGATATTTTTCTTCTAACAAATGGGAATAGATTTCAGTGGTAACAGAAATATTTTTATGGCCAAGCCTTTTTGAAATATAATAAATAGACACATCATTTGCGAGGAGATAAGAGCAATGCGTATGTCTTAATGCATGTGAAGTAATCTGTTTAATACCATGTAACTTACAGGCCTGTTTCAGTTGCTTGTTAACAGCGTTAATAGTAAGTGTAGTACCAAAAGAATTAAATAGTAATCCTTTGGTATTTAGTTTGAGTTTTTCAATCATACTAGTAATGTGTCTCATATCATCTTTAGCTATTGTTAAAGTACGAGGTGATACATCATTTTTACGTTCATCTATAAATACTTCATTTTTTACTTGGTTAATGTATTCATACTTCATATTTAAAACACCACTTATTCGACAGCCTGTACAAATCATTATAAATAGGGCGAGGGATGAACGATTATTTTGTGATTTGAAATATTGTTTAAGTGTTTCATATTCTACTAGGTTAATAAACTTACTTTGTTCATCTTTTGGAGGATTAGACCCTTTAAATGTGACCTTATAAGTAATATTCTTAGGTAGTAATCCTTCATAAACAGCATCGTCTATTGATGATCTAATATATCCATTTAGTTTTCTTATTGTTTCTTTTGAGTGTGTTTTAGAAAATTCATTTATAAATTGCTGGTACATATTTCGTGTTAATGATTTAAGACTTGTCTGTGAAAATGAATGATTACCGATATGTTTGATAGCTGCCTTATATGATTTGTAAGTTTTAGGTGTAACATTAGGTTGTTTGAATGTCTCGCACCAATTCTTAAAGTAATCATAAAATGATAAATCATTATCAAGATGAAGCCCTTTAGTTAATTCATTAAACTTTTCATTTCCTGCATATTCAGCTTCACGTTTTGTTTTAAATCCTTTTTTTCTATAACGTTTGCCTTCATATACAAAATCGTACATCCACTTTTTAAGTTTTTTATCATATTGATGTGTTTTCATAAGTTGTTCCTCCTAAAAAAGGTAAAAATATATAGGGCAGTGAAGACTGCCCTCAATAAAATAGTAACATGAAAATTTATATGTTATAATCATATCGAAATTGATTACTTAAGTAATCAAATGAAATACTAAGTGGGTGATATGAGTGATAAATTTATTTAATAAAATTCGTCAAATTGAAAATAAACAAAAGAAAATGTCGAATAGCCATCATTCTGAATTGCTTAAAAGAAAAACAAAAATTAATAGGTCAAATTATGAAAATAAAAATTTGAAATTGCAAGATAAAGTGGAGAAAGAATTATCAAGGCATTTTTGAAAACTCTAAACCTACAGGATGTATTAACTCATATTTGCAATTTTCTTTTAAACCTAATAAAGGAACTAGTAATATCATAAGCATATTAGAAATTCCGACTTTTAATATTTTATCTTGAAGCGTACTTGGATTCATATTTATTGCGTTTATAGAAGAGATATCTTTTTTTAATACTTTTCCTAATCCTTCTAATTTTAAGTCTGAAACTAATGTTAATGTTTCTGGATATATTCTCAAATTTTCTCTAGCACCAATAATAATACGTTTATCATTGATTAGAATAATTTTATCTTTTAAATATTGATTAAGATGAGTTGTTAGTTCTTGTAATAATTTGAAAATATGTATATTGTTGTAGTTTTTTACGTAAAATTCAACTTCTTCTTTATCATTGAAATATTTGCTAGCATTTAGTTGCTTTTGATTATTATGAATCTTTTTAGCTTCTCCGTATCTAGTTTTGATTTCTTCGGTAGTTGGTAGTTTTAAATTTTCTTCGTTCATAAATGTAATTCTTTGAAGAATATCTGAACCAAAAAAAGAACTAATAGTTTTGCTATCGTAAAATTCAAAATCTCCTTTCAATTCAATAAAATCATACAAGGATGAATTATCATCATCTTTAATTAATCCTACTTGTTCTAATTCATCGAGTATTTTATTATATAAAAAATCATCATAAGCTTTTTTAACACCACTTTTAAAAGTTTCATTGTTTAAAAATTCTATTGATTTATTTTCAAAAGAATTATTGGCTTGCTGTCCTCCAATATTAGTACCAGTGATTCCAATATTTGCTTTCGTTTCAGTTGTCTCTTCAGAACCGTATTGATCAGTAGTGTTATTTCCTGTTTGTTGTGATTTTTCAGTTATCAATTCTAATATTTTACCTTCGAATAATTGCGCAGAAATACTAGACACCTCATCAGTATCTAGATACACAAAATCTTTCATTTTTGTCATGAAAATTCTCCTCTTTATCAAATTCTACCTGCAGCATCCTTAATGATTTGTTCATCAGATTTTTCTTTCCAGTCATGAGGTGAAAAGTTAAAAGTAATACTTGGGTCATCAAAAAATTCATAAAGGGCAGGTCTTAATCTTTTTGCTTTTTCATTTCTTCGCTCTGATCTTTTTCTATCTTTTGGTAAACGAGTAACTCCTATACAATAAATTTTATCCATTTCATCGACGTCATCTTTATAAAGTTCCTTTGCTAAAGAAATATTTTTTTCTTTACTTGAGTTTAGATTTGCTTCAGTGGGAATTGCATTATTAAGACTCTCATAGAAAGGAAATAGTCCTTTACCAAAACTAGATGATTTGATACCAAAAAAATTATATAGAATATTGAAATCATCTATAATTAAACCATTATTATTTGCTTCAACTACCAACGAATCTTTAATAGTTGACTCTTTATAAAATGTTAATTGTACCTTTGCATATTTATTTATCCTTTTAATAAATTCACCTTTAAATCTACGAATAAATACTAAATAATTTTCATCTTTGTACTTGAATTTAAATGAATCAATAATGTAATCTTTATTACTCATATCATCGAATATTAATTGCATATTTGATAAATGTAAATTGCACATGGATATCTACTCCTTATAAAGTAAACTGGTTTTTATATTATAATTATCCCAACAACTCTGAAGTTGTCATTATTTTTTACGCTTAATGAAAAATATGAAGCAATATAGATTAACGGATAACAATATTATTAATAGCACGACATTAAAAATACACTTTATTTTTCCTTCTAATAAACTAGTACACCGACAAAAAATGATAGAGCAATAAGAATCCACAAGCAACCAAGCCCCATTTTATTATTATTATTATTTTTACTTTGTGAAAGGGTAAAGGAATTAGAGTTATTATGCGGTTCTTGTGACTTAGTAGTTACTTTTGATTCAGAGGAGTTAGGTGTTTTCCTTATACTAGAATTTGATATCGAATTATTCCTAGTAACCCTTGCTTCAATTCCTCTAAAATTGTATTTTTCTGGTTTTGTGTTAGCTTGTTCATCTAGATATTTATTAATATAGGGGAAGTCTTCTATTGATAAAGGAATGTTATGTACTTTAGATATAATAATATTAAAGAAGTCTTCGCATAAGTTTTTATTTGCATCTACAAACAATGTTATATCTTTATAAAATAAGGTTTTAAGTGTTTGTTCGTTTACATTTTTAATTAATAATTGATTTTCATAATATTCCAAATAATCAGAGCTTATATAAAAATAATCGAATATATTTTTGTCTTCTTCATATTCAAACCAATATCCTTGAAGTTCCAAATCTCTATAAAATTCTAAATAGAAGTAAAGGTTTATATATTGCCGAATGTAATTTTCATCTTTTCCTATTTTTTTATAATAGTTTATTAGAGAATTTAGAATACTAGTTAAGTTATATTGGTTGGTTTTAGTATTATTATGTTTTATAAGTGTTAAATATATAGTTTCAATTTTATCTTCTGAATTAATATTTTGGTTTGCAATATTATGTGCTGAGGCTAAGCTAATTAAATGTGAGTTATAAAAATGTAGAATGTAATCAGTTTCTTTTAGTAATTCTTTCCCACTAGATGTAGCCACATATACTTCGTCTAACTCCACATCTTCTATAGGGATATTTTCTTTTATTCTTTCAATGAGTTCTTGTTTTTTACCACCAACTTTTAAATTGTTATTTCTAAGTATTTTCTTTAGTTCAGTAACTTTTAATAACGGTAAGGAATTATCATAATCAGATTTTAAAACCAATATTTTATTATCTATTAGATTTTTCAAATGATTCTTAACTGAAATTTTATTTTCAATTAAGTAATTATGGTTAGTGACTTCATTTCCAACTTTTCTATTTACATTTAAATGTAAAATAAGTAAATCATATGCATTCAGTTCCATTTATAATCTCCTTCACTTATATTCATACTAATTTTTATATTACAATTCTCCCAACAACTCTAAAATTGTCATTATCTCTTACATAGATATCATCATAGTAAGGATTGATTGATACCAACTTCACTGTCTTATCATTAAAAACAACTTTCTTAATCAATGCAGCATTATTTAATACAACTAAAGCAATTGTGTTGTTAAACACTTGAGTTTGTTTGCTAACGAAAGCATAGCTCCCTTTATCAAAAATTGGTTCCATGGAATCGCCATTAACCAGTATTCCGAATTCAGCATCTTTAGGTAGATCATTTACATTGATATTAATTTCTTCATATAAAACATCATCATATAGTTCTTCACCCACACCAGCACCAGTCGCACCGTATATAGGGAAGGGGATTACATTTTCTTCATTTTCTTTATTTTCTTTTTTGTGATTATATATATTAGTTACATTAAAAGTATCTTCATTTACTGTGCTTTCTTGTTCTTTATATTGATGTTCAGCATAAGAAAGGACACGATGTTGTGCTTCACTAGTTAATTTAATAGATACTTCTGTTATTTGTGTAATGGTGGGATTTGTTAATTCTTTTCTAACCAAATCAATGGGTTCAACATTAAATACATGAGCTATCTCAGGAAGTTTTTCTAGTTTAGGACTTCTAATTCCTTTTCTCCAACGCGTAACAGTAGTTCTGTTAACATCAACTAACTCACCAAGCTTAGTATCATCTATATTGTTTTTGTGCATAAGATATTCTAAGTTTTTTGGGAATTCATTCATTATAAATTTCTCCATTCATTTTTACGTTCTACACTGTAATTATATATTCAGAGTTCCAAAAATGCAATGGAATAATGGAATAAGGTAAAGAGTAGCAAAATTTAACTTTTAGCACTTGCAATTTTGGAACACATGAGGTACAGTTGAATCAAGGAGGTGTTCCAAAAATGCACAAAGAGTTGTATAGCTTCAGAAAAGAAGCTAAAAAAACACAGACTTACATGGGAGAATTAATTGGTGTATCAGCTCAGCAATATGGTAAAAGAGAACGTGGTATTTTACCAATAAATTTAGATGAGGCAGAAATATTCTCTGAAGATTTGAAAATTCCAATTCAAATGTTGTTTCCTAAATATTTTTTTAAAAGTAATGTTCCAAAAATGCACATGAATAGTAAAGAGAAGGTAGAGAGTTAGTGAAAATTCGGGAGGTGAAGGAATGGAAAATTTTGAAGGCAAATTAAAAGAGTTACAAGACAAAGTGAAAAATAAAGAAATTAAATCTATTGAATGGGCTCAAGAAAACGAAGAAGTAAACGGTGGCAAAACTATCATTACCACAAAATTTAAGTATGAAGTCCCTACGCCAATAAAGCGGAAGGACTAAAAATTAGAACCTAGGCAAACTAAGTAAGTTATCTGTTTCGGTTCCGTTCCCTACAGTGCGAATGTATGGAGAACGTCCTGTTGGGTGAACAGATTCAACCCTAGCTTTAGAGTTGTAAGAAGTTGTATAGAAATATTCAAATCCGCTATCCAAATATCTTACAACTTGAGCAACAGTTTCAGAATCACCATTATGCAATAAAACTTCACTGATTTTCTCAGTCCCGTTATTTGCATTACTAGTTAACCTAATCTTTTTGATCTCAATGGCCATAATTTTCACTCCTTTCTTAAAAGGTTAAGAAAATTATAGCACAAAAAGCGTAGCAAAATACTATTTATTTTATACACAAATCGATATTTAGGAGGAAACAGAATGAGCAATTTATACAAAATAACCCTCCTTATCACAATGGTGGTTGTAACTTGGAAGGTTTGTAAGATTGAAAATTATTTAAATTCATTATTTTTAAAGTAAGGATAATAAGTTGATAGAAAACTAATTAAACTTACTATTGCAAATATTAATGAATTTTGAATTTGCAAATCATCATTGTTTATATAATTTACAGTGAAGTTTTCTATATCTGCTCCTCCTACAATTCCACTTGTCCAGCGTATAACTGTTTTGAAAGGATGTGGATAATCATTTTTGAAAGCATTGATAAATTCATTGTATCTACTATAAGCGTCATTTTGATTTATTGGATAGGACGAATTGATGGCTTCAGTCAAAGTAGAGATAGCAGTTGGATTGATATAAAAATCTCTAATAGTTTGTTGAGCTTGAAGGACTACATCATTATCAAACCTATAAGATTCTTTAAACGATTTTATAGCAATTTCAGAAAATAAATTTCTTTGTATGTTTACTGTATTAGCAGAATTTATTGATTTAAGAATTACGTTTTGCATCTTTAATATTTCATCAACATTTGAATTATTGAAAGTATTTACAATACTTTTTATGGTCGAACGATTATTCTCTGCAATCCTCTTAGCATGAGCTGCAATCCCCATCATATTGTTTATATGTGCTTTAGGGATACTTTGAAACATTTCCATTTGTTTCTTATTTGCATTAATGACACTTTGAATAGCAGGATCTATAAAATAATTTTGATTCAAGACTTAAAACACCTCCATAAGATAACGAGAATATTATACATGAAAGGAATAACTATATTGATTCTAAAACAAGTATTAAAAATTACACTCCTAATCGTCATCTTGGCGGAAGAGATTAAGAGTGTTATAAAACCTAATTACCTAATTATGATGAATATAGACAAAGAAATATTGAAAGATAAAGTAGATAATTTTATAACTACTTATAATTCAAATCTAAATTAATAGTTGAATTACAATATCTACATTTACCCTTACCATTTTTGAATTTAATCTTTCTTTTCTTTTGGCATTCAGGACACTCAATTTCGTGAGTTGTATTTAATAATTCATCATTTAAATGAGACTTCATATCCTTTTCAATACCTTTGAAAAATTTATCTATATCTTTATTTCGACCCATAATACAACACCACCTTCTTTCGCAGTAGCGATAAAAATAGTATAGCACAACCTAAATGTGAAAGGCGTGATTACATGACACAATTAACAGTCACCATACCAGAACAATATGTAGTCATTACAAAAGATGAACACAATCAACTTATTATGAATCAACAAAAAGCAGTATGGACTATGGATGATTTAAAAGAAAATTTAAAGATTAAATCAGATGAAGTTATTAAAGATAGATTACTGGATAGGCCAAAGTTTAAAAGAAAATTAATTGAATTAGACATTGTTCATGAACCTAATCGTGATTTTAATCAATGGAGATTTAATGGGCCTAAAATGTACCAATTTATTCAAGATAATTGGAAAGAGATTTTTAGAAGGAGGTGAATAGTATGAGCAAAACTGATTTTGCTTTTTATATTGGTGTGATGGTATGGGTTACAACTACTTTTTACATTTTATTACTTTCAGAAGATTTTCATCTGAGTATTGTGTTGGGTGTAGCTTTGGGAATAATAAGTGGCAGTTTAGCAAGATGGTTTTACGATATAGCAATAAAAAAAGACTGTTAGCAACAGCAATTACTAACAGTCAGATACAAAAATATACAACTTAAATATACACAAAGTTAGGGGGGATTAGTCAACTTGAATAATTATTTTATAAATACAAAAGATATGTCTCATATAGATTGGTTGAATGCTCGTAAAAGTGGAATTGGTGGTTCTGATGTAGGTTCAATACTAGGTGTTAATAAATGGAAATCACTAATACAGTTATATTTTGAAAAAATTGGTGAAGTTAAAGAACCAGTTTTACACAATGAATATATCTATTGGGGCAATGTTTTAGAAGATATAGTTGCTCAAGAGTTTAGTAAACGTACAGGTAAAAAGGTTAGAAGAGTTAATAAGATGTTCAGACATCCTAAATATGATTTTATGATCGCAAATATAGATCGTTCCGTAGTTGGCGAAGAATCTTTATTAGAATGCAAAACCACTTCAGAATTCAATAAAGACAAATGGGAAGATGATGAAATTCCCAGCTCTTATCTGGCTCAAGTACAACATTATTTAGCAGTTACAGGTTATAAAAAAGCTTATATTGCAGTGTTGATTGGCGGTAATAGATTCATATGGAAAGAGATTGAACGTGATGAAGAATTAATTAATCTCATTATAGATAAAGAAAAAGACTTTTGGGAGCGATATATATTGGGGAATGAGATACCCGATATGGATGGTTCAGATGCTACAAGTGAATTTTTGAAGCAAAAATATCATGAAAGTTTTGATAGTGAAAAAACATTAAACAATGAGATTGAAACAACCATTGAAGCATTAAATGCAGTAAAAGAAGAAGAAAAAGAAATTAGAACACTTAAACAAAAATATGAAAATGAAATAAAAGCAACACTAGGAAATGATGAACTCGGAATATCTAAAAATTTCAAAGTATGTTGGAAAATGCAAAATAAAACATCATTTGATAAAAAAGCATTTGAACAAGATTATCCAGATTTAGCGACCAAGTATACAAAAGTATCAAAGTATCGAGTACTTAGAATTAAACAATTGAATCATTAGGAGGATAGTAAATGGCAACAAATGAAACGTTAAAACAAAAAGTTATTGAACATAAACCAAATGGAGTCAAAGAACAAAGTCCAAAAACACAATTAAATCATTTACTGAAGAAAATGGCACCAGAAATTCAAAGAGCATTACCTAAGCATATGGATTCAGATAGAATGGCTCGAATAGCTATGACTGCAGTAAGCAATACCCCTAAATTATTAGAGTGTGATCAGATGAGTTTTATTGCTGCGTTAATGCAAGCATCACAGTTAGGTGTAGAACCTAATACAGGACTAGGCCAAGCGTACTTAATACCATATGGAGGTAAAGTGCAATTTCAATTGAGCTATAAAGGATTGATAGATTTAGCTACTAGAAGTGGCCAATATAAATCAATCTATTCACATGAAGTATATATCAATGATGAGTTTGAATATAGATATGGCTTATTCAAAGATTTAATACATATTCCATCGCAAGAACCCGAGGGAGAACCAATTGGTTATTATGCAGTTTATCATTTGAAAAATGGTGGGTATGACTTTGTTTATTGGACAAGAGAAAGAGTTGATAAACATGCTAAAGCATTTAGCCAGGCTGTTCAAAAAGGATGGACATCTCCTTGGGTTACAAATTATGATGCTATGGCTAAGAAAACAGTACTCAAAGAAGTATTAAAATATGCACCAAAATCTATTGAAATGAATAAAGCAGTTGAAAATGACAGCACAATTAAGGAAGAGATAGACAAAGACATGTCCACTGTAATCGATGTTACCGATTATTCAGAGGTTGAAGAGAGTGAAAGTATAGAACACCAAGATAAAAGTGAATAAGGGGAGCAAATAGCTCCCTCTGTTTTAAGAGGTGAGAAAACATGACCGGATGGATAAAAGTTCATAGATCTATAAGAGAACATTGGTTATATGAAGAAAAGAGAAAGTACTCTCGTTTTGAAGCATGGTTAGATATTTTATTGATGGTTAATCATGAGGATAAAAAAGTCTTGTTAGGAAAAGAATTAATTTTAGTGAAACGTGGACAAAAAATCATTAGTATTAGAAAACTTTGTGAAAGATGGTCTTGGTCTAATAACAAGGTGAAAATGTATTTGAAAACATTGGAAAGCGACGGTATGTTAACAACAAAAAGCGACACAAAAAAGACGCTCTTAACCGTTGTCAATTATGAGTTTTATCAAAGTAGAGATTCAGAAAAGCGACGCAAAAGCATCACCAATGCATCACAAAAGCATCACGAAAGCGACACAGATGCATCACAAAAGCACACAAACAAGAATGAGAAGAATGTAAAGAATGAGAAGAATGAAAAGAAACAACCACAACTAGATATGAGTAATAAAGACAGGAGTATAGGAGATTGTGAAATTTACAGTAGTCCCCCCAAGGTGTTGGCGTATGACTTCTTCCAACAAAACGGCTTCGGTAACTTACAGCCCTATATTGTTGATCAAATTAATGCATGGATTGATGAATTCCCAAATGATGCAGATGAAATTGTTATTAAAGCAATGGAGATTGCAGTAAGTAATAATTCTAAACGCTGGAATTACATCAACGGCATACTTAAACGCTGGTATCAAAACGGCGTGAAGTCATTGAGTGATGTTGAAGCATTGATTAATACTCAAAATTTAAATGCTAGCGAGAAAAAGGATTGGGATAATCCTTATCTTAAAGTGATTGAGGAGTTGCGAAATGGATAGTGAAACTATGAGTTGTGCGGAGCGTGAAGAATTAAGAAAATATGTTGATAACAGAAAAAAAGAATATCACCGAAACATCATGAACCAAAGTGTTACTCCAATGACGAAAATAGCCGATATCGCAAAGAAACTTCGAGAAAACAACCCTAAAATAAGCAGAGTGGTTGTAGAGGAATTAGGGCTTACCTGTGAGAAGTGTAAGCACAACTACGACTACTACAAATTTGCGAGTGGTTATGAATATAAAGACGGGTGTACGTGTGAATCAAATGCGCAATTGAGAGAAGCAAAGCTACGTCGTAAAAATGCAATAGAGAGCCAAAAAGTTAAACGTATGTTCAAGTATTCTCACGTAAACGACGAAATTAAAAAAGCAACTTTCGATGAATACATACCAGCAAATGAGATACAACAAAAAGCAAAGGCTATCTGTGAGCGGTATGTAGAGAACTTTGACTTAAATAACAAGCAGTCATTAATCCTCACTGGATCTTGTGGGATAGGAAAATCACATTTAGCAATGGCTATAGCTAAAGAGATAATGAAGCAGCGATATACAGCTTTATTTTTAAATATTCAAGATGCTATCTCGATGTTCAGAAGCACATATAGCAATAATTCTAGTGAGCACGAATCAGAACTTTTAAAAATAATAAAAAGTGTTGACCTAATGGTGATTGATGATTATGGAATTAAGCTTAATGACTATGGAATGGGGAAACTTTTCCAAATTCTAGAAAGTCGTGTAGATAAGCATAATATTATAACCACGAATTTAAGGCTAGAGGAAATGACGAATGGTCTAGAATCAGAACGGATATTTAGCAGAATGATTAAAAATGCAACTGTACTTGAAATGAGCGGTATAGATTACAGATTGAAAAACTTGAAGGTGATTCGATGATTACAACAGATTATGTCAGAGCTTATTTAAATGTTCCAGGTTTGTCGGATGAATATGTAGAAAAATTAATTGATTATGCTGATGGTGATATTTATAAGTTAGATAATTTATTAGTTCAAAAAAAGTTAGAAAGAGAAACAAGAAATGGTATTTACGATTACGAGGTGAATTCAAATGAAACAGTTCGGCTTGTATGATGGAAACGGAAAATTAATGTTTCATGTGAGCTTATATCCTAATGGGCTATATGAACTTACGGGTGTTGAACGAACATTTTACTCAGGAAAACATTGGAAACTTACGGAAGATGAGTTAAACACATTTATTAAAAGTGATAAGTTAACAAAAGAATATCAAACATGCATGTTTGAGTATATATAGTAGGTGATTGCTTTGTCAGAAGAAACAGTAACACTTAGATATACGGTGGAATTCGAAAAGCGAATAAAGGCTGCACAAGGTAAATACGAAACTAGACAAAATTTCATTGATCGCTTAGCAGATAATTTATTTAAACATGAAAATGATTATACAGACGCTACAGTTTTAGGAATAGCAAACGTAGAGGAGAAATGCTAATGCATCAATTTAAAGTAAAAGGTAAGGAATATCCTTTAACTAAAGAAATGAAAATACATCTTCAGAAAAATAAAGTATCTATGGCGCTATTATGCAGAAGAATTGAGTTAGGTTGGTCATTATATGAATCAGTAAATGTTCCAGTTGGTATGAAGATAAAAGAGTTTAGAGAAAATGAGCAAAAGCGAAAAGTAACTTGCATAGAACATAACAAGAAATTGCACATATTACTTTTAGAAGAAAAACAAAAGAGAGAAAAGAAACCATGGTTATACGATGGTACGCCTCAAGTACATCCAAGAAGTCAATATGTGCAAGATATGATGGTAAATGATGTGTTTCCTAAATTATAATAAGACTATAAAAATTCAAAATTTGTGATTTTTAAATACGGTAATACAAAAAGCAATTGAAGCACCTATTGCTGATAAAATACTAAATATTAGAGTTGTATCAGAAGGTTCTGTTGCGGCTAACACTAACGAAAAAATGAAAATAATAGGTATTATCCCCAAATAACAAACTAAAATCAATTTTACATATATTGGTTTGAAAATAATATTAGTAAACGAGGCAATTAAAGTGATTGTCGAAATAATAAAGAAAGCAACAGTAATAGAAGTACCAAATCCAATTTTCCAGTGACTTTGTATTGCTTCAATTAATATTTCTAAATTTGAATTTTTCATATTTTTATATAAATATGGCTTAAATGTATTGAAAAATGAAATAGTAGACCAAAAAGAAAAAACGGCAACAAGAAAAGTTATAAATCTTGCTATTATTTTACCTTTTGGTGTGATTAAAAAATTGAGTATATTATCTTTAAGTTTCAACAAATTTAAATTCTCCTTTTAAAATTATTCGTGAATATGATAATGAGAAACATTTAATTGTAATTATTCAATATCAATTAAATTTAAGTATAACAGTACTTAATGTAGGAATGGGAAATAGGTTTAAGTTTTTGACAAGTTTTATATAAATACAATTACATTATGAATTAAAGGGAAGTGATTTAAAATGTGGTTATTTATTATTATGGCATTTTTAGCTTTATTACTTATAGGTTTTATATCAGAAAATAGTAAATTGAAGGGACAACTAGAGTCGAGAGAGTATGAGAAGCAATTACTTCAGAATAGACTAAAACAATTTGAGAAATAAGGGAGGGGGGGATAATGAGCAAAAAGAAATACGGTTTAAAATTATCAACGGTTAGAAAACTAGAAGATGAGCTTGTTGATTATCCAAATTACCATAAACAGTTGAAAGATCTAAAAGAAGAAGTTATGAATCCATGGATAAGAACGGATACTAACATTGGTGGGGAGTTCATACCTTCTAATCAGTCTAAAACAGAAATGGTCGTAACTAATTATTTATGCGATATTAGAAGAAATAAAATATTAGAATTCAAAAGGGCTATTGAACGTGTAATTAATACATCAAGTCGAAAAGAGCATGAATTCATCCAGGAGTATTATTTCAATCAAAAACTGATTGTTAATGTATGTAATGATATACACATATCTGAAAGTACAGGGCATAGAATAAAGAAGAAAATTGTATTGAAACTGGCAGAAGAATTAGGGGAATTATAGAATGACAGTAAAATGACAGTTTTCGATACCTAGAATGTATTAATATGATATATGTAAACAACTATAGTTTACGATACATGTAATGTCTTGTATAGGTTTTCCTCCTAAAACCTATGTACTTAATTAACACCACTTTGACCTATCCAGCTACGAACTGGATAGGTTTTTTAAGTTGATTAATGTATGGCTATAGACTTGATAATAGAGTATTATAGTTGTGTGAGAGCAATTAAACTAAAGGGGAAGATGATATTGCATGAATATTTTAACTATTTAGAACAAAATCCCAGCATGATACCATTATTTACTGGTTTATTTGCATTTATAGGTGTTATGCTAAGTTCTATTTTGAAAATAATATTCGATTTTTTTATTAATAGGAGGACTGTTAAGGCAGATTTAGTTGCTAAATCTAGAATTGAGTGGATTCAAGAAGTGAGAAAATTAACAGCAGAATTTATTAGTATAAGTATGAAATCGTTCAGATTACACACAAATATAATTAATGCTAGCACTGTTCATCAAGTAAATGTAGCAATGACAGAGTATAGTAATAACTATTTTGAATTAACAAAGAAATATAACTTATTAAGATTATATTTACCAGAAGTTACTTATAAAAAAGATAAGAAAATAAAGCCGAAAAATTGGTTTAAAAGAAGGGAAAAACAAAAGTTCCCTAATGATTTTAACATGAAATATATGAAAGTTTTAAACGATGTGAGGTCTGCTAGTAGAACTCTTAAACAAAATGCCTCAACTCATAAAACTAATTCTGAATTAAAAACAAAAGATAAATTAAGTTTAAAAAACGCAAATAAAGACCTTGCAATTTTTTCTGCAGAATATTTGAAAAATGAATGGCAAAAAGCAAAGTCTATTAAATAGTGCCTATAATGGGCGCTTTTTTTATATACTAATTTAATTAAGCAATTAGCATAAGAAGGTGATTCGATGATATGAAATTAACAGTAAAACAACAGAAGTTTGCCGATGAATATATAATTAGTGGTAATGCTACAGAAGCAGCAATAAATGCTGGTTATAGTAAGAAAACAGCTAGGTCAGTTGGTGCTGAAAACCTTACAAAACCTTACATTATGGAATATATAAATAAACGTTTAAATGAATTGAAAGAAGAGCGTTTAATGAGCATAGAAGAAGCGTTAACTTTATCTGCTTCAATTGCTAGAGGCGAGGAACAAAATGCACGTTCTAAAATATACAATCACTTAACTGATAAAGTTGATAAAGAAGTTACGTACACCATTACACCAAGAATCGAAGAACGTCAAAGGTCTATTGAACATATATTGAAAGTTCATGGTATTTTAAACGGTCGTTTAGCTAATGTAAAGCTTGAAAAAGAAATACAAATATTGCAGAAGAAAATTGAACAAATGGATAAAGCAGAAGGCAATAATCAAGAATCTGAAATTGCTAAAGCACTTATTAAGTTAGCTGGTGCTTCAGATGATTGATAAAGTATTAAACCCGAAACAACAAGAAGTATGGAATTGTTTTATAAACGAAAAACCTAAAATTTTAATAGCAAGTGGAGCTAAGCGAGCAGGTAAAACGTATGTTTTTATACTGCTTTTTTTAATGCACATAGCTAGTTATGAGAACAAAGGATTGAACTTTATTATAGGTGGTGCTACTCAAGCATCTATTCGCCGTAATGTGTTAGATGATATGGAATTAATAATTGGCAAAGAGCTTAAGCTAGATAAATCAAATGCAGTTAAAATATTTGGAAATAAAGTTTATGTGTTTGACGGTCAAAATGCAGATTCTTGGAAGAAAGCACGTGGTTTTACATCAGCTGGAGCATTTCTCAATGAAGGAACAGCGCTACATGACACTTTTATTAAAGAGGTGTTTTCTCGTTGTAGTTATAAAGGTGCAAGAATATTAGTAGACACAAACCCTGAAAATCCGATGCATCCAGTTAAAAAAGATTATATTGATAATTCTGGACAAACATTATCCAATGGCAGACTTAATATAAAAGCATTTCAATTTACTTTATTTGATAATACTTTTTTAGATAGTGAATATGTTGAATCAATTATTGCTAGTACGCCAACAGGAATGTTTACCGATAGAGATATATACGGTAAATGGGTAGCAGCTGAAGGTGTTGTATATAAAGATTTTAACGAAGAAATACACTACATCACAGAAGAAGAATATAATCAAAAGCAAATCAAAAAGAAATATGCTGGTGTCGACTGGGGATATGAACATCATGGATCAATTGTTGTAACTGCAGAAGATATGGAAGGCAAAAGATACCTAATTGAAGAACATGCCTATCAACATAAAGAAATTGATGATTGGGTTAAAATCGCAAAAGGTGTTATAGAGCGACATGGCAATATCTTATTTTATTGTGACACTGCTCGAACTGAACATATAAGCAGATTTGGTAAAGAAGGAATAAAAGCTAGATATGCGGATAAATCAGTTTTATCTGGTATAGAAGTAGTTGCTAGAGGATTCAAACTTAATGAGTTATTTATTATTGAGAACAAAGTTAAGTTGTTCAAAGATGAAATATATAACTATGTTTGGGACGAGAAAAAAGATGAACCAGTAAAAGCTAATGATGATTGTTTAGATGCTTTGAGATATGCAATTTATACATCTAGCAAAGGTTCAGGAACTGGTTTTAAGTAAGGAGGAGATATTTTGTATCCAAGTGAACCAACACAGACAGAAATATTTAATGACATCATTAAAAATAATAATAAACCTGAAACATTAGAAGAGATGATTATAAGATACATTAAAGCACATCAGAAAAAAATACCAAACTTTGAAATTGGCCAAAAATATTATGATCAAGAGCCAGATATTATAAGAGACCCACCTTCAAGGGATGCAACAGGTAAAGTAGACCCATTAAAGCCAGATGAAAGATTAATTACTAATTTTCATGCAAATTTGGTTGATCAAAAAGTATCTTATTTAGTTGGAAAACCAATCGAATTCAAATACACAGATAACAATGTAATAGAGCAAATCAATCTAGCGTTGGGAAGTAGATTTGATGACAAGTTACACAGTGTATTAACTGGTGCAAGTAATAAAGGTATTGAGTGGATTCATCCATATATTGATGAGGAGGGAGAACTCAAGTTTTTTAGAGTACCAGCTGAGCAAGCAGTACCGATATGGAAAGATAGAGAGCACGAAAAACTCGAAGCATTTATACGCTTTTATAAGATAGATAATGATATGAAAGTAGAATACTGGGACGAAACATTCATTAATTATTATATATATGATAATGGAAGTTTAATAAGAGATTACTCACGTAATTTAAGCAGTCAAGAAACACATTTTAGCACTGGTTCATGGGGGCGTATTCCTTTTATACCATTTAAAAATAACGATGCCGAACGCTCAGATTTGTTTATGTATAAAACTCAAATAGATGCATATAATAGGCGTTTATCTGATACAGCAAACATGTTTAAAGAATCAAATGAATTAATATATGTACTAACTAATTATGATGACACCGATTTATCAGAGTTTAAAAGAAACATGCGTCACTATGGTGCTATTAAAGTTAGTAACGTTGATGGGGGTGTAGATACAATTGAAATTAAAGTACCTGTAGAAAATACAGAAAAGTATTTAAAGATGTTATATGAAAATATAATGTTATTTGGGCAAGCAGTAGATTTTAGTTCTGATAAATTTGGTTCTGCACCAAGTGGTGTTGCATTAGAGTTTTTATACACTAATTTAAATTTAAAAGCCGATAAATTAGCTCGTAAAACAAAAGTGGCTATCCAAGAATTACTTTGGTACGTAATAGAACATCATAATTTAAAAGTTAATCATAAGGAGATTGATATAAGTTTTAATTATAACAAAGTTGCAAACACAGAATTACAAGTACAAATGGCGCAATCTTCAATGGGCGTGGTGAGTCATGAAACCGTTATTGAAAACCATCCTTTCGTTGAAGATTTAGAAGCAGAATTAGAAAGAATTCAAAATGAAAGATATGAACTAAATAAACAATTACCTTCTATAACGGGGGAAAGCGATGAACAACAAGAGCAACATAGAGATAACAACACAGAATGATATAGATAAGTATATAGAATTGTTAATACAAAAAGCTGAAAAAGAAATTGAATTGCTTTTTGCTCGAAGATTAAAGATAATAAAACAAGAAATCAATGACATGTTCGAAAAGTATCAATCAGATAGTCCACATGTCACTTGGACTGAATTTAATAAATACAATAGGCTCAATAAGGAACTATTTCGTATAGGTACAATGCTAACAGAGGATTATAGAAAGGTAGCTAAGGCTATTCAAAAATCACAAGCAGATGCTTATATAGAAAAATTCCTTATGAGCCTTTATTTATATGAAATGGCAAGTCAAATACCCATGCAATTTGATGTGCCTAGTCCTGAAGTGATTTTAAGCGCAATTGAGCAACCTATAGAATTTATTAAATTAATTCCCACATTAGAAAAGCATCGTGAAAATGTTCTAAGAAAAATCAGAATGAATATTACGCAAGGTATTATGAGTGGTGAAGGATATTCAAAAATAGCTAAATCATTGCGAGATGATATAGGTATGACAAAGGCACAGTCTATGCGTGTAGCACGTACTGAAGCGGGTAGAGCAATGTCACAAGCTGGATTAGATAGCGCTAAAGTAGCACAGAAAAATGGTCTAGATATGAAAAAACGATGGTTTGCGACTAAAGACACACGTACTAGAGTTACGCATAGAGATTTAGATGGTGTTAGCTTACTTCTAGATGAACAATTTCATTCTAGTGGATGTGTTGGACCAGCACCTAAACTATTTGTAGGAATCAAAAGTGCAAGTGAGAACATTGCCTGTCGATGTAAGTTATTTTATTATATAGATGAAGATGAATTGCCAACAACAATGAGAGTAAGAAATGGTGATGGCAGTACATCTATTGAACCACTTCAAACATATAATGAGTGGAAACAAGCTAAAATAAACAAGGTACAAAATGAGAAACCTAAGCAGTATGTTAAAAAGAATATTGACTATTCTCAGATAAAAGAACCAGATAACAAGGCAAGCGTAAAAGTGGTTAATGATGGTACAAATTATATAGATCAATTACCAAAAAATATACAAAAATCTATTTCTGATTATACGACACCTAAAGCAGAATTCATTAATGGTTTCTTAAAAGGTGAGTTTAATGGACAATCTACACCTGTACATCAAAATCCAAGTGCATATAGTTCAGTATTTGAAGATATAAGAAACCTAAGCTCAGCAATTAGTAATTATAAAATACCCGAAGACTTCATTACATATAGAGGGATATCTAAGAATGAATTGACCACGATTTTAAACGGATTAACCGAAAGTAAAGAGGGTAAATTAATCGGCTTTGGAATTGGATTTAAAAGTACCACCAGAGATATAGATAACACTAATTATTTTGGAGACGGGTGGAAAATGGTAATTAAAATTCCAAAAGGAGCCAATGCATTACCTATAGAAAACTATTCGAACTTGAAAATGGAAGAAGAAATTCTTTTAAATCATGGAGTGAAATTTTATTTAGATAGCTTAGATAAGAATAATAAAGTTCTGAAAGTAAATCTAATAGTGGAGGAATTAATATGAGCAAAGAATATGAGCATTTGAGTATTCAAGAACGGTGGAGAATAGATGGAAAACTGGATGGAAAATATATCAATAAGCAGATTACAGATGAAGAAATAGATAAAATACAAAAGAAAATAGAAGAATCTAAGAAAGATGAAAAATAAGATGATTCGCCCTAAACATGGCATTAAAAGGTCTATTCTTTATACCAATAATTAGGAAGTGATTATATGGAAGAAAATAAAGTGATTATGTATTTAGATGACTATAATGAATTGTTAATTAAGTCACATAAGTATGATAAATTAATGGACGAAAGAAAGGCAATAAAAGGAAGTACGCCTGATGAAAGAGAACCAGTTAAAATTAAAATAAGACCTGAAATAAGTGATTAAAGCTACTACACAGTGTGTGGTGGCTATTTTTTATGCCCAAATATGCTTAAGGCGTTAAAAGGTGCAAAGCTCAATGGTGGTCAAAACCACCGTAATAAAAAATGTGAGGAGTAATTAATATGAAAAGAGAGTTTTTACGTAATTTAGGATTAGATGATGAAATTATCAAAAAGATTATTGATAAGCATCATGATTCGTTACAAGAATCTAAAGATAATATCAACTCAATTAAAAAAGAGCTTGATAAAGCAAACGAAGAAATTTCTAAACGAGATAAACAAATTACAGATCTGGAATCTAAGGCCAATGATAAAGAAGCATTAGAAAAGCAACTTGAAGAATATAAAAACACTAACGCTGAATATGAATCGAAAATGAAAGAGTTGCGTTTAGATAATGCTATTAAAGTTGCAGTAGCTAAAGATGCTGTTAATGTAGACCATGTTATAAAACTTATTGATAAAGATGGACTAGAACTAAAAGAAGATGGAACAGTAAAAGGTTTAGACAAGCGTTTAGAAAGTTTCAAAGAAGAAAATGCTCATTTGTTTGGTGCTGACAAACCAAAAGGTCATTCACCTTTAGATGGTGGTAATCCTGAGGCAGAAAAACCTACTGAACAATGGAAAGAATTTTTAAATTAGGAGTGGTAAAAATGGAAAAATTAAAACTTGATTTACAATATTTTGCAGAACAAACTAAAGTTGAACCTGGCGAAACTTTATTAAAAAACAAGCATATTGGAATTATTGAAAAAGTAACAGCTAAACACTCATATTCATCACCTGCGATCATTAGTAATGACGCAATTTTTATGGAAGGTCGTTCATTTACTGTATTAAAAGGGGATATAACTGAACTAAAAGACTATGAACGAAATACCCAAAATGAATGGGATCATCCACAAATTCAAGAAACTACTTATTTCTTAGATCAAGAGAAATACTGGGGACGTTTTGTAGATGCACTCGATAAATGCGATACAGAAGGTAATATTGATATTAATTATGTGGTGGCACGTCAAGCTGCAGAAGTTGTATCACCTTATTTAGATAACTTACGTTTTGCTACATTAGCCCGCAATAAAGCCAAGCATTTAACATTAGGTAGTGGCGCAGATGCACAGTACGATGCTGTATTAGATGTATCTGTTGAATTAGATGAGATTAATGCATCACAAAATCGTGTGCTATTTGTATCACCTAGCTTCTATAAAGGAATTAAGAAATTTGTTATTGAATTACCACAAGGAGATACTCAGCAAAGAGTTTTAGGTAAAGGAATTCAAGGTGAATTAGATGGTTTCTTAGTTGTAAAAGTACCGACTAAGTTTTTACAAGGTGTACAAGCAATGGGCGTTATTGGTGAAGTATTAGCCTCACCAATTCAAGCTGATTTAGCTAAGATGAATTCAAATATCCCAGGTATGTTTGGTACTTTAGTAGAACAATTAATTTATACTGGTGCTTTTGTTCCGCAACACTTACAAAAATTCATTTATACTATAGGTGGAACTGAGGTACAGACCAAACGTGATGGTATTGACGCACATGCTAAAGAAGTTAGAACCGAAGATACAGGAGCATAAGGAGTGAGTAATTATGATCTATGAAGTTATTAAATACTTTACCGACTTACAAGACAACGACTATGAGTATAATGTTGGCGATATTTTCCCGCGTAAAAGATTGCGAGTGACTGATGAGCGATTAAGAGAATTGTCTACTGACGAAAATAGGCAACGAGTACCCTTAATTAAGCCTATTTCAGAAGCGAAAGACTTTTCTAGTATGAAAGTATCAGAACTAAAAGAAGTGGCTAAAAAACAAGATATTGATGGCTATTCTGATATGAAAAAAGTAGAACTTATTAAAGCATTACAAGGTGATGTTTAATGGACGTAAAAGAAGTAAAAATACTAAATTCAAAGCCATTAGATGACCATTCTCACGATGAGGAAATTGAGGCAATGATAACAATCTATAAAGGTATGGCTGAAGAATATTGTAATAACAAATTTAAGACACCATACCCATCAGGAGTTAAAAAGTTTATAGCGGATTGTATCAAATATGGAGAAACAGGTAATATAGCTGGTCGTTCTATGGGTTCGGTCAGCTATTCTTTTGTTACTGAATTACCAGTAACGCTATACAAACCTTTAACACCATATAGAAAGTTGAAGTGGTAACATGTTTGATCTATTAAATGAGTTTCCGCATGTAATAGAAATAGGAAGTTTTGAATTACTTGGTAAATTTCCAAATCAAAAAAGAGTATTTGTTTCAATAACAAAAATTAATGGATTTATGGATACACCATCTACCAGTGAGCAACTTAAATTTTATCAAATGAATGCTTCTTATGATCGTAATTTATATACGTCATATCATATACCTATAGATAGAGAATCAATTTTTAAGTTTGAAGGTAAGACATACGAAGTAATCGGTGAACCAACAGACCAAGGCGGAATGCATGAAGTACTTCTTACTAGATTGAAGGTGTATGAAGTTGGCCAAAGTTAAATATGGTAGTGACAAATTAGTAGTAGATTTAGAGAAATTCGAAAAAGATATGCAAGAGTGGGTTAAAAAAGGTATAGCAAAAACAACACTTATAATATATAACGCTGCTATTGCACTAGCTCCTGTAGATTTAGGTTATTTAAAAGAAAGCATTGATTTTAAATTTACTGATGGTGGTTATAGTGCAGTTATTAGTGTTGGCGCAGAGTATGCTGTCTACGTTGAATTTGGCAGTGGAATTTTTGCTACTGGACCAGGTGGTTCAAGAGCTGAAAAAATACCGTGGTCATATAAAGGTGACGATGGTCAATGGTATATCACATATGGCCAAGAACCACAGCCTTTTTGGTTTCCTGCAGTTGACCAAGGTGAGAAATTTTTTAGAAAGTATTTTGGGTGAGGTGATTAAACATGTGGGTATCCGTTGAACCTGAATTCTTTAATAGATTGTATAATAAAATAGAAAATCATCCATTAGTTCATAAACATGTTAACCATAGAGTTTATGATGGTGTCCAAAAAAAGGCTGTTTATCCATATATTGTGGTAGGAGAAACTAATGTTACTCCCGAAGAAACAGCAAATAGTATGAAAGAGGATGTAGCAATTACTATTCATGTGTATAGTCAAACATATAATAGGGATGAAGCAGCAAGAATAATAAGAGATATTGCTTTTGTTGTGAATAGAAGATTAGATATACCCAATTATGAATTTATTAGAAGTCGTATAAGTGTTCAGCAAGTTATTACTGATATAGATCAGTATACAAAGCATGGCATTTTACGGCTTCTTTTTAAATATAGACATAAAACAAGATATGAGGGAGAGTGAATAAATTGCAGAAAAATTATATTGCAGCAATTCAAATAGCCGATAAGAAATTAGCCTCTAAATTATCGATTGAAGAATCTATTTTACTAGCAAGTCTTGATGAAGGCGGTCATACAATAAGTAATGATTTAGCTGAAATGATTAAAGGAGATAAAAAAGACTATTCACGTAATAGCGTAGAGGAAGAAATAAAATTAACTGTTGATAAAGTGCCAGGTGATAAAGGACAAGAAGCATTAAAAGAATCAGTTAAGTTATTTAAACAATTACGTATATGGATCTGGGAAGTTCAAAAACGAAATGGTAAACATCATGGAACTTTTGCATATGTAGTAATTGAAGAACATGATTGGTCATTTGATGACGAGGACGACAAGATAGAAATTACTGCCAAAGTTAAATTTAATAGTGCTGATGGAGAAGTCGATGAATTACCAGAAGAATGGCTTTATCCAAGTGAAGCGGCTAATACTGTTGAGTTTGAAAACATGAATGAGTATGAAGGAACTTATGAAGAAAGAACTAAAAAATCGTCTGATACAGGAGCATAAAAGGGGCGTATAGCTACTTTTTATTTTTAAATTTTGAAAAGAGGTATAAAAATGACAAAGAAAAATTTTAATCCAATAACAACTTTAATAATCAATGATGAAGAAATAAAAGCAAGAGCTACTTTTAATTTTGACATGAAAGCAGAAAAATTTACTGAAGAACGTGAGCATGAAGGTGGTAAGAAAGAAAAAGTACCAGGATTTAATACAATTTATAACGGTATTTTATCTAGAGATACAAAATCTATTGCTGATTTTTGGGAATGTGCTACTGCATATTTAGGTAAAAAAGCACCTAAACGTGAAAATATTGAGGATGCATTGATGAAAGTTATTGAAGAAAAAGACGACACTATCGAACTGTTACAAGGTGCATTAGACATGATGAACAATAGTGGTTTTTTCAAGCAGAAATCACGTGCTTATTGGTCACAAATGAATCAATCTATACCGATGGTCAAAGAAGAAGAGAAAGAATCAACAAAACACGGAATCGAAATGTTGAAGAACAACTACAAAGAAATCATGGGCGAACCACCTTACTAAATTATTCAGAGGTAAGGCAACTGACAAGCCAGTATATAGGTTATCTTCCAGAAGATGAACTTATGAATTTAGTTCCACATAAATGGAGCGATTGGATTGTCGGGAGACGTCAGGCTTTGATAGATCAAAAAGAATCCATGCTATTTATGGCACAAGCAAATGGTATAGTTCAAGCAGGTAAAAGATTAACTAAACTACAAAATCAACTTGAACGCGAAAGATATATTGTCAGAGGCGAAGAAGATAAATATGAATTGAAACGTAAACAAAAACTTGCTCAAAATAAACGAGAGAGAGCAAGAGTTATTAGAGGTACAAGTAAACTTGTAAGTTCATTAAATAATAGATATACAAGTCATAAAGGAGGGTAACAATGGAAAGTAATTTTGTGGCTAAAATATATGCAGTTATTAGAAATTTTGAACGTAATATCAGAAAAGCACAACGATTGGCAAAAACTTCAGTACCTAATGAAATAAATGTAGATGTTACTGCTGATTTAAGAAAGCTGCAAAAAAAGTTAACTAGAGCTAAAGGGATACTTACTACCATCCCTCCTCGAAAAGAAATAGACATAGTCGCAAAGGTGAAAAAAGCCCAATACAACATAAAAAAGGTAACTCAAAATTTATATAGATTATCTAACAATAGAAAAGTTAATGTTGATGCACGTATTACAAAGGCATTGATTAA
Organism: Staphylococcus pseudoxylosus; assembly: GCF_044794325.1. NCBI lineage: Bacteria > Bacillati > Bacillota > Bacilli > Caryophanales > Staphylococcaceae > Staphylococcus > Staphylococcus pseudoxylosus. The sequence continues at coordinate 1,888,079 of NZ_CP085024.1, read as the reverse complement.
ATTAAAAAAAGTAACACAATCTTTGAGAATAATTCCCAAAAAGAAAACAATAAAAATCGATGCTGATACAACTTCTACCTCTAAACTACAACGCGCATTTCGAAATGTTGAAACACAAGTTAATCATTTCAAAAATAATGTAGATAGATTAGCTGGAGACATCAAATCGTTTGGTATTGTTTTTTCACAAACTTTTAAAGGGATAATGTTAACGTCTATACAAGCATTAATACCTATTATAGCTGGATTAGTTCCAGTGCTATTTGCAGTATTAAATGCAATTAAAGTATTAACTGGTGGCGTAGTAGCATTTGCAGGAGTAGGAGCCGTTGCTTTTGGTGGCTTTGTTGCTTATGCAGGAATGGCAATAACAGCAATCAAAATGTTAGAAGATGGAACGATTGAGGCTAGTTCAGCTACTAAAAAATATCAAACTGCCTTAGAATCAGTTAAAAATACATGGCAAGATATAGTTAAACAAAATGCTAATGCAATATTTGAATCTATGGCTAATGCTTTAAATACAGTTGAAAGTGCTATGAAATCATTAACACCATTCTTAAAAGGTGTAGCTGACGTTGTGAACGTTGCTAGTAAGAAGATGTTAGAATGGGCAGAAAATTCAAAAGTAGCACAAAAATTCTTTAAAATGATGAATACAACTGGAGTTTCAGTATTCAATAAATTATTAAGTGCATTAGGTCGCTTTGGTGACGCTATAATTAACGTATTTACTCAATTAGCTCCTTTGTTTCAATGGTCAGCTAATTGGTTTGATCGATTAGGACAATCTTTTCAAAAATGGGCTAATAGTGCAAATGGTCAAAATAGTATTAAACAATTTATAGAATACACTAAAAAGAACTTACCGATTATCGGCAACATTTTTAAAAATGTATTTGCCGGTATTTTTAATTTAATGAAAGCATTTGGACAAAATTCAACTACTATTTTTGTATATTTAGATAAAATGAGTGCAAAATTCCGTAATTGGTCAGAAACTGTTGGAAAATCAGAGGGCTTTAGAAAATTCATTGATTATGTACAAAAAAATGGTTCAGTTATTATGCAGTTAATAGGTAATATAGTTAATTTATTAGTAGCATTTGGTACAGCAATGGCACCAATTGCAAACGCACTTTTAAAAGTTATTACTCAAGTCATAGCATTTACAGCTGCTTTAATGGAAAATCACCCTTGGATTGCTCGATTGATTGGTATATCAGGTATATTATTAGGAGCGATTTGGTCATTAGCAGTTCCATTGATGGCTGTGAATAGCTTTTTAGGATTGTTCGGAACATCTTTATTAGGTTTAACGCAGAAATTTATTACATCAGGGAACGCAAGTAAGATATTCACTGGGATAATTAATATTCTTAAAGGAGCAATAGGCTTTTTATTAAATCCAATAGGAAATATAGTTAAACTTTTACCATTATTAGGCACTGCATTTAGCGCGCTTACAAGTCCTATTGGCATTGTAGTTGGCATCATAGCAGTTTTAGTTGGTGCGATTGTTTATTTATCGAAAACAAATGAAGATTTCAGAAATTTCATCACTAAAATGTGGCTAGATTTGACTAAAACTATCGGTGGTGCGATTCAAGGAGTCATTTCATGGTTCCAAGAATTGTGTGCTAGTATTCAATCCACATTGCAACCAATTATGCCGATTTTAGAATTTATAGGTAAACTTTTTAATAAAATATTTGGTATTCAAATCATGTTGGTAATTTCTCAAGTTATTACTGCGTTTCAAGGATTATGGACGGTAATACAAGTGGTGTTTCAATTAATTGGTGCTTCCGTATCAATGACCATAAATACCATCATTTCGCTATTTACAGCATTAATTCAACTTTTGACAGGTGATTTTAGCGGAGCGTGGGATACTTTGAAGAATATGATAACTACAAACTTACAGTTGATTTCGCAAACGATACTAAATATTTTTGGCATAATTACTGGATTTTTATCAAGTACACTAAATAGAATACTTGGAATTTTCGGTACAAATTGGCAACAAATTTTTGCTACTGTCTCCTCAAAAGTCTCACAAATTTGGTCTAAAATAACTAGCGTATTTAGTGCATTGATTACTGCGATTTCTGTTTATGTAGGTCAATGGTTAGCAAAAATTGTTAATGGATTTATTCAAATGGTGTCGCATGCTCAACAAGGTATGGGAAGATTTTTAGCTAAAATAGTAGGTGGATTTTTTCGAGTAGTATCTGCTGTTGGTCAAGGCGTGACTAATGCTGTATCAAGGGCAAGAAGTTTTGTATCTGATTTTGTTCAAGCTGGTGTTGATTTAATAGCTGGCATGATTCAAGGTGTTATAGATAAAGCTAAAGATTTGGCACAAGCAGCCTGGGACGCGGCTAAAGGAGCTTTAAATGCAGCTAAAAGTGCATTAGGCATAAAATCACCATCAAGAGAATTTAAATCTTTAGGTATGTTTTCTATGATTGGTTTAGGAAATGGAATTGCACAATATGCTAATAAAGCGGCTAAAGAAAGCAGATTAGCAGCAACTAAAGTAATGGATGCATTTAAAGTAGATCTATCGCCTGGCATAACAGAAGGATTAGGTAGTTCGTTGAATAGTGATATTAATGCTCACATGAGTATAGATGTAAGACATAGCTTAGAAGAAAACAACAAACCAATAGTAAAAGTATTAGTTAGAAATGAAGGAGATTCTGAATGGATTAAATCGACAATTGAAGAACTAGGAGCTAGAGAAGCAATCGGAGACAACTTTTAAGGAGGTGGCATATGTTTATAGCGCATGATGTAGAAATAAATAAAAATGGTGAACTGTATAAGGTTAGTGATAACCCTATCACTGGGCAAAAACTAGAAGTAGTAGAATTCGATGTACAAGGTTCTGAAAAAGAATTAGATTTTAATGAAATCGAGAGAATTAATGGCAGATTTCTTAATTCAAGTGTTGAAAGATATAAAAAAGCGACGATGGTTCTTCGTTATAGTGTTAGTAAAATTGCATATGCATCTCACTTAAAAAATAGTATCCAAAATTTATTTTCTGGTCAATTTTATTTGAGAGAAATGGCAGCTAATGATGTCGAGATACCTTTTCAGACTATGTTAGATACTACGCATAAATTTGAGCTTAATTATGTAGATGGGAAGCAGTTGTTAGTTACCTTAGTTTCTAACGTTTCATTTGATACAACAAAAACAGATGGAATTATATCTTTAGAATTTGAAACCGTTGAATTACCCTATTATGAATCAATTGGTTATAGTACAGATTTAGAAAGTGGAAATAATTTAGATTTATGGGGTATGACTAGCAATATGACTTTTATAAGTAATAGCGATCAAAGGAAGTTTACGTTTTATAACACAGATAATGACTTTGTTTATTACGCTGGGGATGTACCGATAAAGCAATTTAATCAAAAATTTATAGTGGAAATTACTATAGGCGAGAGAACAAATCATTTTACATTTGACACTGGATATAAGAGTGAAATGATGACTGTAAAAAATATTGATTTAAAAGAAGGGGACATAATTAAATATGATGGTATACAAACATATAAAAATGGCCTCCCTATCAATGGGAAAAAATACGGCACAGGTAATCAACCGTCGTTAGTTCCTGGCTATAATCAATTTCACTTTAATCAAGTTGTTAATAAGGTTGTTTTCAAATTTAAAATGTATTACAGATAAGGAGGATACTTATGCCTATAATAATAAACAGTTTAGTGGGGCGTAGTTTCCCATTATTTGTTAATACAACTACTCAGGATAAAGTGTCTGAAGAATCAGTGTTATCATTTGATATTACAGAAGATAGATATAATTATGATTTAGTTACCAGTATTTCTACTATGTGGACAGTAACAAATGTAGGTGGAACTGATGATATTAATCAATATAAAATTATTTATATTAAAAAGAGTAGCATTGGCGAAAATCAGAAAGTATATGTTAAAGCTATTAAAAGAGAGATATTTGATTTGAAAGCTAAACGGATACATGAATCTTATACTGGTAGTTTTACTGGGGAAGAATATTTTAAACTTATTTTTAAAGGTAGTGGTTATAACTTTAAACTTTTAAGTAAAGTTTATGCTTCTAGGTTTGAAAATCTAGGTGAAGGAGATTCAAGGCTAGAATTATTTAAAAAGGGGTTGAAACGTTATAATCTTGAATATTATTATGATGAAAAAACGAGAACATTTTATTTGCAAACGTCTATAGGTAAGGAAGCTAAATATCGAATAGATACAAAGATTAATGCGAATAATGTGCAATTAGAAGAAGATGCATCAGAACGTTTTACTTATATTAAAGGTTTTGGTGATTTTGATGAAAATGACTCATACATGGAGGGCGCTTTACAAATAACTTACGTTCATCCAGTAGCAAAGGTTATAGGCGAAATACATGCACCACCTGTAATAGATGGACGTATTAAACATGAAGATAAGTTGAAAGAAAAAATGGAAAAAATCATTAATGATAGTATTAAAATTTCTGTTTCAACCGATTTTGTTCATCTTGAATCATATAAAGAAGCGAAGCCATTGCCAGGCGATATTACTGTGCTAAAAGATTCGGTCAATAATATTAATGATGAGGTTAGAATTGTTGAAATCACTACTAAACGCGATGTAAACAATAATATTATAAATCAAGATGTAACACTTGGTGATTTTACATTAACAGAAAGAAATAAAAAAATGGCAAGAAAAGCAGCAAAATATGTTTCAAATTTAGATGTATCATCTACCGAAACACCTGGAAAAAAAGAGCGATTAAGAAATAGAGATATGAATAGATCAATTAAGGCTATTAATAACTTAGTCGAACAAAACACACCAAAACCAACTAAAAGTGGAAAATCAATAAAAACTAAAAATGGAACTATGACAGTAGACTTTACACCGATATCTAGTATTCGGAATGTAAAGTCTATTTATGTTATAGGTGATTCTGTTGCAAAAGGTTCTGGAGCTAAAGAAAACTTTGGTCAAATGCTCGGTAAAAAAATAAAAGCGAAAGTAACAAATAGCGCTGTTGGTGGTGCTACCATGTCTACAAATAGAGCAAATAGTATATATGAACAAGCCTTAAAGATAAAAGATACAGATTTGATTATTGTTCAAGGTACAGATGATGATTGGTTATTTCAAGGCGGTATAGCAATTGGCGAAGATGAAAAAGACATAAAAACTTATTATGGAGCATTTTATCAAGCAGTAACAGCAATCAAAAATAATAATTCTAATTGTAAGATAGTTTCTATGACACCAACAAGACAATGCCCAGTTGCTAATAACAAAATAAGACGACGCGACACCGATAAAAACAAATTAAATTTAGTTTTGAAAGATTATGTTAATGCCCAAGTTGAAGCGTGTACAGAGTTAGATATTCCAGTTTTTGACGCTTACCGATTTAATTTGATTGATCCTTATAATCCTGCGTATAGAGCGAAAAACATGCCTGATGGACTGCATCCGAATGAATTAGCACACGAAGTTATCATGTATGAGTTAATTAAAAATTATCATTACTTTTACGATTAAAGGAGGGGCTTTTAGTGACAGAGAAATTAATAACAAGTTTACATGCTGTATTTAATGAAAAGCATATACATCAACATGAATTTAACTATCAAAAGTTAAACCGTTTTATGCAAACCGTTAATTTATATATGTATGCACATGGTAAAACAGATAAGAAAGCACATAATGCCGACCAGATTATTTATCAAAGACAAAGTATTGCAGATTTCTATAAATATTTAGTAGCTAGGTTAAATAATTTAGTTTTAGGGCATAACGGAGACGGAATTAATGAAGTAAAGGATGCACGAGTTGATAATCAAGGGGGTGTTCATCCAACACTGCATGAAAGACTTAGACATGAAAACTTATATTATACAAAGTTAATATCTGAACTTACAGAAGAAACAAAACAGAATCATGAAGAATTTTTAAATGCAGAATATCGTTTTGATCCATTAAATCAAGAAATGCAATTCATTACTGATTTATCACCTAGAACCAATGCAGTAATGCAAAGTTTTTGGGTAGATTACCGTACACATATTATATATATGACACAAGCCAGACCAGGCGGTCATTACATGTTAAGTAGGCTTAAACCTAATGGTCAATTTATAGATAGGCTATTAGTTAAAAATGGTGGTCATGGTACACATAATGCTTATCGTTATATTAACGGTGAGTTATGGATCTATTCGGCTGTTCTAAGTGCTAATAAGAAAAATAAATTTGTACGCTTTAAATATAAAACTGGCGAAATTAAATATGAAGATGAACAAATGCAAGACGTTATGCCTCATGTATTTAATAATCGTTATACAAGTGCTATATATAACTCTAAAGAACAGTTGATGATTTTTAGACGAGAATATACACAACAAGAATTTAAAGATAAGAAATCATTGAATTTTATTGAAATTAGAAGTATTAAAGATATTGATAATAATGTAGACAAAATATTATATAAATTTGATATTCCAGACGAATATACAAGTCCAACACAACCTATGCAAGGTGTTACTTATGATGATGGAATTCTTTATTGGTATACGGGCGATAGTAATCCTAAAATACCTAATTATTTACATGCATTTGATGTTAAGAATGGTAAACATTTATGGAAGCGAATAGTTACAATTGGTGGTATTGATGGAAACTATGTAGGTGATTTTCAAGAAGCAGAAGGTTTGGCTATGTATTATGATGAAGAAACTGGTAAAAAAGCGCTTTTAGTTGGTGTTACTACTGGACCAGGAAATAATAGGCATCATGAAATACATTCGATTGGGCAAAGAGATTTAAATGATAGTTTAAAAAATAGAGCTACACCCGTATTGATGACTGATACTGGTGGTAGAGCCAAACCTTTACCTGCACAAGGATTTAGTAAGTTAAGTAATGTAACAGAAATTGGCCACTATTATATGTACACTGAAGATACATTGAATATAAAAGACTTTCCGCTAAGTAAAGCCTGGAGAGGATACGGGTGGTTTTTTGATGTGTTACCAGGAGATATTAACGGGGTAGTCAGACAAGTATTGACTAGAAGTTCATTTGGTCGTAATACCATAATGTTTATGAGGAACGTTGATGTGTTTACAGGTAAATCTTCAGTAGATTGGAGTTACATTAAATCCTATGGTGAAATGTGGGAAACACCACCTAAGAGCATAAATAAATTGGCTGATTTAAATATACCTGGTTTAGAAATTTATTTAACTGCTGAAGATACAAAACGATTTGTTGATTTTCCATCACAATATAAAGGTGTAGCAGGTTTTGTATATTTAAGAGTTAAGTTATCACAAAATCAATATAAAGAATTTCTATTCAGAAATAATATAATTTCACCACCTGAAACATTAGAACGTACTACTCAAGGTACTAGAAAATCCAAGTGGTTTACAAATGTAAATAGTTTTAAGGAGGTTAAATAATGAAAGAGGAGGCCTTTTTAAAAGACGATAACGTCATACCTTTAGAGGTGACATCACAATATAAGTCTTTGACAGATACTAATATTAGTTTTTTTAATACAGATACAGGCACTTCGGTTTTTAATTTTATTGTCACAAAGAATAATCGACCTTTCGAAATAGGATCTAATAATGCGAAAGCTACAATCGATTTAAAAACAGAGAATTATGGCGCGGAAACAGGCGCTCATATATCAGATGATTTGACGTTCGTTGACCCTATTAACGGACGTCTTTCTTATATATTACCAGATGAACTTTTGAGATATACAGGTAAAGTCTTCGGTCAAGTCTTTTTCACTCAAAATGGCAATAACAATATCATTGTGATACGTAAGTTTTCATTTAATATTGAGAATGACCAAATTAGCGATTTTGATGGTAAAACAAAATTAGTTTATATTAAAACACTTAAAGATATGATGGCACAGTTTAACGGTGATTTATCAAAATTTAATAAAGCATTAGGCGATTTTCCTTCCCTTATAGAAAGTGTAGAAAATAAAGTTAATGAAGGTATAAGCGCTATTAATCTTAAGTCTAGACAAGTAGAAACAAATTTAAATAATGCATTCAATGAACAGGAAAACGAATTTAAAAATAAAACTAACGGCTTTATAGAAAATGTAGTGGTTGTAAAAGATGAAATAAAAGCGTATATAGATGCTGCCAAACAAGAAGCAAATGATTTAGGCGTTTTAAAACAAGGTGATGTAGTCAATTATCAAAAATCTAAATTAACTACGGATACAGGAATAGTTGAAGAATTAAATGACATTACAATACATTTTGTATTAGAAAATGCCCAAACTACCAAATTTGTTCATATAAATAATGCAACTGATGCTCCATCTGCAAAACCACAAAATGATAATTCTGAAGTTACACCTAAAGATAATAACAGAGTAGATTCGGAGTATATTGAAAATGATGAAGAAGAATTATCAGATATTCAAATAATCAATTCTATAGCATCAGGATTATTAGTGATATACAAATCTAAAAATAATGGCAGAGCTATTTGGTATCCAGATGATTCAAATGAAATATACACATGTTTTCACAAAGACAATATATGGTTAAGTTGGCTGAAAGTTAATGATGAAACTATTACAAGAAATTATATTGAATCTTTTGTAGAAGCTAAAACTTCAGAAAACAAGCAGTTTATGGAAAATCAATTAAATCTTGCTACTATACAAAAACATAGGTTAACCGATTCAGAAGGTAATGCAATTAATATAGATTTAGATTTTTCTCAAAGTGAATTAGTTGAATTAAAAACAGCAAACTTTTACGCAGTTAAAGTGCCTGATTTACCAATAGGAATTGAAAACACTGAGGGGTATCTACGTGTTACCGCAAAAGACACTAAGAATAAATTATATGAGTTTACACCTAAAGGAACATCAAAAAATTTAGTTAGAATTTTAAATAATTCAAATTTAAGTAGTTGGAGTAACTTTAATGAAGAAAGAAAAAAAGTGTTATTTGACGGTTCTGTAAATGGCGTAGGTAATGACATTGTTTTAACTGATGATTATACCAAATATGATTTCCTTATTGTTTCTGGTGTATATCCTGGAGGAACATTCAACGAGGTGAGTTTAGTTTCAATGCCAGGAAGTATTATTGTTTCAAAAAATAATATTCCAGATTCTACTGGCGATGGTGGTGCTTCATATGAAGGTATTATTTCAAAAGTTAATAACACAACTTTACGTATTGCTAATGATGTTTTTTGGGATTTAGGTTTACGAAAAGCATCAGGGGCAAATGCGAATAAATTTACTGTTCAAAAAATAATGGGGTGGAGATAATGGAAATTTCAATTAATGAATTTAGAGAAATTATAGGATATGCTCGTGTTGGTCATATTCAAAATGCGATAGAAATTTCCGAGGAAGAGCTACCGAAAGATTTCTTTGATGAGTATGAACCAAGAAAATATTTTTACTATGAATATGAAGGTATCATTATTAATCCTAATTACGAGCCACCTAAAGAAATTGATTTTACAGAAAGTGCAACGGATGAGGTTAGATTTAAGGAAGATAAAATTGAAGAATTAGAAAAAGAAAATGAGAAATTCAGAAAAGAATTTAACGAGTTGAAAGAAAAAGTGGAAAAACTGTTAGCTACTGAAGCATAAAGACTGCAAATAAATTTTGTGGTCTTTTTATTATGCCAATAAAGGAGGTGGGAAAATGGGTTTGCCTTCAGCTAGTAAACGAAAACCCACTGCAAGTGAAGTTGTGGCATGGGCTTTGACTATTGCTAGAATAAAAAGAACCATAAATGTTGATGGAAAGTGGGGTGGTTAAACGGCCTCCCTTTAAAATAATGTGAATTGCTGGAACACCCTTAGAGCCTTAATAACTACAACGTAACTAGTAATGGTAAGCGTGAAAGTCTAAAAATATTAAGGATTGGGCAATCAGCAGGCAAGCTTCTATGGTAATAGTAGAAGAAGCTTCAACGACTAAGCACTATCAATTGATAGGCAGTACATTAAATATTCATATGTGATACAATATTTTTGATGATTATAATGGAGTGATCAAATGGATATTGTAGGTATGCAGTTTAACTATTTGAAAGTATTAGAGTTTCATAGTAGAAATAAACATAAGAAAAAGTTATATAAATGTTTATGTACAAGATGTGGAACTAAAAAAGTTATGATTGGAACAGTGGTGAAAAATGGATACTCAAAAAGTTGTGGTTGTTTAGTAAAAGATAGCCATACAAAAAAACATGGTATGACAGGAACACTAATATACAAAAAGTGGAAAGATATGAAAAAACGATGTTATAATACTAAATCTCAAAACTATAAATATTATGGAGCAAGAGGTATAAAGGTTTGTGAGGAATGGAAAAATAATTTTGCTCAATTCTATAATGATGCTGGAGATATTCCTTTTGAAGGTGCAAAATTAGATAGGATAGATAATAATGATGACTATAAACCCTCAAATTGCAGGTGGGTAGAACATCAAATTAATTCTAATAATAGAAGAAAGTATTATAATAAAACTGGTTATACCGGTGTAACGTTTAAGCCTAGATTAAATAAGTTTCAGGCACAATTGTATAAGGATAAAAAATTCATATATTTAGGTTTATATGAAACTGCTGAAAAAGCATATGAAGCATACCTAAAAGCTAAAAATGAATATTAAGATATAGTCTAGTCTCATGTGAAAGCATGAGGCTCTTTTTATAGAGCAATTTAATGTTATACAAGCGTAATAAGAAACTATTACAGGGAAAGGCATTAAATTAAATATATACGCAATGTTGGGACTTACCTAACTATATATTAAAAAAATACTGGGGATTCTTCACATGGGGAAATGCAAATGCAATGGCTCAAAAATCAAATTATCGCGGGCATAATTTTAAAATTTATAGAAACACGAAAAATTTTGTACCTAGGCCTGGTGATTGGGCGGTATGGGCTAATCGTAACCCAGGACATGTTTCAATCGTTGTTGGCAAAGCTACTAAAGATTATTTCTGGTCAGTAGATCAAAATTATTATACTGGTAATTGGTCTGGAAGCCCTCCTTATAAAATAAAACATAGGTACACTGATGCACCAGGTGGAGTTACACATTTTGTAAGGCCACCATATCATCCTGAACCGAAGAAAGAAAAGCCTAGTAAAGGAAAAGAGCCAAGTAAGAATAATACACCAACAGAAACTAAAAAAGATAATATGCCAAGATTCAAAAATATTATCAATATTACCTATACAAGTTTTAGATATGATAAAGAGAGAGAAAACGTCACACATTATATTGTCGATGGTAATAAGAGAACTTCATCTATTAAGGGATTATATATCAAAGAAAGTATTATGTTTAGAAGTGTTAAAGATATTTATAAACAACGAAATAAATATGATAATGATATTATTTATCCTCACAGTTTTGTAGATAAGCAAATGACATGGCATTGTCGTCATACTAAGTTTGAAGTGGAAAAATATCCTGGTTGGATAGTATTAGAGGTATGCGGTTCTGAATCTGAAACAAAAGAGCAGTATATGCGTACTTTAATATATACGCTGGTTCATGGCTTGAAAATGCTAGAGTGGAACAATTTAAAATTAAGTAAAGAAGCTTTGAAATTAGATAAGAATATATGGCGAACTATGAAAGATATCAGTGATTATGATTTGATATTAAAAGGTTATCCAGAATTAGAAAAATATCAAAGTACTATACAAAAATTATTGGCAATATATCGTAAAAAAGACGATTTACTTAAGCAAGTTATTGTAACTAAAAAATCCAAAAAGAGGATTAAACTTAAACAAGGGAGTAATAGTGTGCTTATTAAAAAGCCTGATAAAGTAACTTCAAATAAGCATAGTAAAGGTAAAGTAGACATAGAAACTAGCAAATACACATTTAAACAGGCATTAAACGCGCAGATGTCTAAAGGTTTACCGGTTGTTAATACTGGTGGTGGTTGGTTCAGTGCTAGTCGTGCAAAAGTGAGTGTTGCTATGGAGCCTAATAGAATATGGAATGATAGTAAACAAAAATATCAAATGCTGAATTTAGGTAAATATCAAGGTGTCTCTGTTGATAAATTAAATCAAATATTAAAAGGTAAAGGTAAACTCTCAAATCAAGGTAAAGCTTTTGCTGAAGCATGTAAAAAATATAATGTGAATGAAATATACCTTATTGCTCACGCCTTTTTAGAAAGTGGCAATGGTACTTCTAATTTTGCTAGTGGCAGGTATGGTATATATAATTTCTTCGGTATTAATGCACATGATAGTAATCCAAACTTAGCAATTAGTTACGCTAGAAATAGAGGATGGACGACACCAGCTAAGGGTATATTTGGTGGTGCTAAATTTGTTAGAGATAACTATTTTAATAAAGGCAAGAATACTTTATATCGTATGAGGTGGAATCCACGGAATCCAGGTACAATGCAATATGCAACTGATATAAATTGGTGTAAACATCAAGCTAGTACGATATACAATCTGTATGGAGATGTGGGATTAGTAGGTCTTTATTTCATAAGAGATAAATATAAATAAGCAAGATAAAATTGATTAGTTTAGGAGGATAAGAATGGATGAAACTAGTCTCATATACTGGATTTTTAGTATATTAATTCCAATTTTCATAAGTATTACGACTTTTTGGATGAAAATTAATAAAGATAAGCGTGAAAATGAAAATAGATTAACATTAATTGAGGGTAAGATAAGTAGCCATGATGAAGATTTAAAGGAAATAAAAGAAGATTTAAAAAGTCAAAATGAAGATTTGAAGTTACTTCATAAACTCAATACGCAGAGTGATATGATGCTCAAAATGATGGATGAAATTAAACAAGATTTGAAGAAGTAATAAAAGAAAATATGGTAAAATATAAAGGTGAGCAAGTTGGATAGATGGTGGCTAATCTCATTATAAATGGGGTGATGCCTATGAAATATGGTTTGACTCCTAGAAAGGAGTAACATTGACTGATTATGAAATGTTGATGATTGTTTTGACAATCATTGGCCTAGTATTAGTTAGTAAAAATGACCATAAAAAATAATCATCACTAACTTTGGACGGTTTTGATGATTATTTTTATATAATTGTTATAAACTAGCCACCGTCTTTTTAACGGGCTCATTGGGGCGATACACTTATGGTGTGTTGCCCTTTTTCTATCTATAAATTAACACAACATAAAAATATTATCAAATGTTTAAGTCGGCATATACATGTCGGCTTTTTATTATGAGGAGGAAATTAAATGGATGTAAAAGTAACAGTAATCGTAAGAGTATTAGGTTTAATTTTGGTGTTAGTGAATCAGTGGTTATCAAATAAAGGTATTAGTCCTATTCCAGTTGATGAGTCAACATTAATGACAATTGCAGTAGCATTGCTCACGACATGGAAAGATAATCCATTTACTAGCGCTGCTAAAGAAAGTAATAAAATGATGAAAGAATTAAAAACCCAAAATAAGTATGAAAAAGTAGTGATGCGTAATGGTAAAGAAGAGTAAAGCATTAAAGTATGTTAATTCTCGTATAGGCATTCAGCATGACGAAGATGGTATTTATCCAGGTCAATGTGCCGATTGGATTATTCATGTGTGTAAAAAATATTTTAATTGGCATTTTCAAGGTGATGCGAAAGATATAATTAATGATAAAAACAGAGCAACTGCACCTAATGGAACAAAGTTTTTACCTAATACACGTGATTTGGTTGTTAAACCTCTAGATATTTGTGTATGGACAGGTGGTCAATAGAGGCATGTAGCAATTGGCCTAAGTGGTAATTTACAAACCTTTTACTCATTAGATCAAAACTGGGGTACATGGAATGGTTCACCAGTTAAAAAGGTTCAACATGATTATGATAGCAACGGATTTTGGGGAGTCATTAGACTCCCTTTTATTAATGATTTAAAAAATGGAGGAGATAGCATGGATAAAAAAAGAATAGGTACATGGAATGGCGTACCCGTTTATACTGATTTTTTACCAATTGGTACGCGTCGAACAGGACAAAGATTAGATAGTGGTAAACCACGATTTGCAGTTTTTCATGATACAGGTAATCGTGATTCAACAGCACAACAAAATGTTAATTATTATAAAAATACTTATAATATTGATTGGGATAGAACAGCATCAGCTCATATTTTTGTAGATGACAAAGAATGTATTATTTGTATACCAGTTACAGAGAAAGCGTGGCATGTATTGTATGATACGCCAATCGATAATAACTGGTATGGCGATGATGCTAATGATATCGCATTTGGACTTGAAGCATGTTATTTTACAAATCGTTCACGTACGCATAAATCATTAGATAATGCTTGTCGTATTATGGCAGCTTTATGTAATTCATGGGAAATCAACCCACGTAATGAGATGCCTGGACACCAACAAATACAATATGATAAGCAAGATCCAGGTAATTTATTAGCAGCAGCAGGTTATGGAAGAAATGATATAAGTGTACTTGATAATTTAGTACTCAAGCATATGAAAGGTGATTCACCAACACAAAAAGTAGCAAAAGACGTAAAAGAACCTATCAAAGCAAAATCACCTCGTACAGTTTGGGCGTGGAATGGTATATTCACATCTAGTAAAAATAATACGGAACCAATTGTTGTTAGACGTGCAATGGGATTAAATAAAGCGCAAGTAGATAGAGGTTCTTGGATTTATCCTGGGGAATTTGTAAAATTTGACCAAGTTATTAAAGATAAGAAAAATGACTTGTGGTGGATTAGATTTAAATACCAAGCAGATGGAGCAAACAAAAAGGATAATTTCTTTATGCCTATAGGTAGGATTACTGATAAAGAAGAGAAGTTATTGAAAGAAAAAGCATTATGGGGTAGGTTATTAGTTAAATAATATCGATATTGTATTTGTTTAAATTCTTTTTATTATATAAATTAGATATATATAGTGTGGTAAAATATAAAAGGTAATATCAGCACATCAACTTTTTATAATGAGCAAGTATGACTATTTACTTGCTCGTTTATTTTATATAAATGGAGGTATTAAAATGGATGAATTTAATATTGCAATGGGATTTATCACTTCTTTAGGGTTTGTTTTTACATTGCTTACTTTATACAAAGATAGAAAAAAGGAAGAAATAAGAAGAAACCGAACAAAAGATATATTAGTTAAAAATATAAAAGATAATACAAATTATCTAAAAAAATATTATGATAAATTCGAGCATAACTATGATATGTATAAAGAAACCAAAGAAAATCAACCCTCACAAGAATTTAATCATAGAATAGATCTTATCACCTATTTCATTAATTCTTATAGCAATGATCTTTTTTTAGAAAATCTAAAGAAGATCAATCATAATATTGAGTCTTATTATATTAACAATATTGAAGACTCTAAATTCGATTATGATACGTATTTTGAATTAAAAACAGATTTAAATGAATTGATAAAAAAATTAGAATATTATAAGTATCAAATCGATATATTTATAGAACCATACGATGAATACTTAAAATACAACTTAAATGAAAAGATCATTTCCAAAAATCATACAATATCTAATGATTTAGTAACTAATGATTTCAACTATACTGGAAACGATTCTATTATAAATCCAGTGATGTATTATAATAGAATAATAAGAGAGTACGATAAATATTTTAATGATTTAGAAAATTTAAGTGTACCTTTAATGGCTTCAAATGATGGTCAAACGGCTGTAAGGTCGTTTATTGACATAGATTTTGACAGTGTTCATGAAGAAGTAAATAATATTATTAATAAGACAACTCAAAATATCAATTGAGGATGAATAGTAACGAAATAATTACATAGAATTATACAAAACCACCTAAGGTAGGTGGTTATTTTTTATTTACATATACGAACAAGAGTTCTGTTATATTTATGAGGTGATAATATGAAAGTAATAAATCCAGACGCACCAGATGAATATAAATATGAAACTGATTACCGTAATACACCTAGAGAATATCTTAACACACGTATACCGCAAGGGCGAGGCGTGGTTAAGTAGCAAGCCTTTAAGACACTGCCTGAACAATAAGAGCAACTAGAACAATACATACAAGACCAATACATACAAGACCAAAATAAGATTGATAGACCATCATTAAGTGATCATCAATTGAACTATTTAAATGATAAGTTGATATTTAAAATGTATAATGACCCTACAATTGAATTACGTTATTTTGTAGATGGATATATTAAAACCAAAGAGGGTTATATTCATAAGGTGGACGTTCACACACAAACACTATATTTACATGAAGAAAATGGGGTCAGTAAGGTTAATTGGTTATATATTGTGGAGATAAAATAAACCCACTTAAATGAATAGGTGGGTTGTTTAGTAGGATAGGGATTTTAATTAAATTTTTAAGATTGTTCTTCCTAGATGTTCACCATTTAATAGTTGTTTTATAACTTTATCAATTTCTTTGAAATTAATTTCATTGTATAAAAGAGAACCACCGATGTTCCATTCATTTGATAATTTCTCCCATAAATATTCTCGAGTTCCATAATCAATATAAACAGAATCTATACCAATTAATTTTATCCCTCGAAGAATAAAAGGAAGAATATTTGCGCTTAATTCATTGCCTGCTGCATTACCACAAACAGTAGCGCAACCTTGATAACTTAAATGTTTTAATCCAAATATTGTTATGTCTCCACCAACTGTATCTAAAAAATAGTCGAATACTTCTTTTTTAATTGGTTTATTATCATCTTCCATTATAATAGCTTGTTTAGCACCTAAATTTTCAGCCACTTTTATTTGTCTGTTTTTTCTTACTAAAGCAGTGATATTTTTATATCCAATTTTACTTAATATTTGAATAGCAATGCTACCGACACCACCAGTAGCTCCTGAAACTAATATTTCGGGTTGCTGGTCTACGGTCATACCACTTTTTTGAAGTTCAAATATTGATAGAGCTGCTGTGAAACCAGCTGTACCATATATCATTGATTCTTTATTGGATAAACCTTTAGGTAGAGGTATTATCCAATCAGAAGGAACTTGTGCATATTCTGAAAATCCTCCAGTATGAGTCATTCCAACATCATATCCTGTTACAAGAACTTGGTCCCCTTTATTAAATTTTTCATTTATACTTGATTCAACAGTACCTACAAAATCTATTCCTGGTATCATAGGATAGTCTTTAATTACTCCGCCTTTGTATTGTAATCCGAGCATATCTTTATAATTTAAGGAAGAATATTCTATTTTTACTAAAACATCACCTTTTGATAAAAATGTCTTATCTATACTTTCTATTTCGTAATTTACTTCAGAATCTTTTTTTCTAACTACAAGTGCGTTGAACATAAACTAGCCTTCTTTCATATTTTGGTTAAAAACATTTTTGTAACAAAAGTATTTCGTTGAAAAAGATAACATGCTATAATTTCTAAGTCAATATAATAATTTAAGAGAGGTCTAAATCATGGATATAGATAATTGTGTAAACTACTTATTAAGCACTTCTCAAAACAAAGTGTTTAAATATTTCAAGGAGTTATTAAGCCCTTATAATGTCACTCCGTCAGAGTATGGAGTATTAAATTGTTTGATTAATAGCAACTTAAATACTCCAAAATTAATTTGTAATGCATTAAAATTAGAAGCCCCAACTTTATCTGGCATACTATATAAAATGGCAAAAAAAGATTTGATAGTACGTAAAACTGATGAAGAAAATAGAAGAACTGTTTTAATTAGTAGTACTTTAAAAGCAAATGAGCTTTGGCCGACTTTAGAAAGATTAGCAGATGAGTTGAATAATAATTGTTTTGCTGATCTAACTGATAATGAAATAGTAGTTTTAAAAAGGGCGCTGATGAAAATAAACAATACGAATCTTTAATTATGTAATAGAAAAAATTAAATTTAAAGACAAGTAAAAAACTTTACCAATATGCAAAAGCTCACTTATATGAATAGATGAGTATTTTTAAGGGCAAAAAAGAGCAAACACTTAGAAATATTAATTTTATATAAAACCTCCAAAAACATTGATATAAAAATTTTTCAGACAGTGACGAACAGTTGGAAATATGCCTAATAAGAATCTGTTGAACACTTAAATTTTAATAATTATATATTTAGTAAAGATAAATATTGAACCTAGTTTCTACCATTAAAATGTAAGAAATAGATACTCAAAATTTTTATGGCACTGACATGGCACTGAAACACCAAAAACACTGATAATATGGGCAATATAGTAGTCCTCCCAGGACACTATAACACGTTGGTATATCAACGTTTCGAGAGAGAGAGCAAGTGTCAAACGGGTCAAGAGAATAATTCTCTGACGCGTTGACCTTGCTCTTTTTTGTGTTCGTCAAGTTAATATCTATAAACCTCAAGTGTTATAGGTATGTTTGCATGTCCTAACCTTATACTAATATATTCAATATTTATTTTTTGTGGATGTTTCGAAATTGCTTTTTAATGTCATTTAATTCATTTTCAGATATTTCTACTTCTCTGTCTGCATTTTCCGATTTGGTATCAGGTAAATGAGTTAAACCAGGTTTGTAATATAAATCTTTATAAGTCATTCTATTCACTTCTGAAAAACTTGATCCAGTAATTAAAAGAATATATAACATAAGCGTACTTTTCTAGGTTTTTCGTTTAAAGTATTTTCTTAATTGCTCACACTCTAATATTGTAAAAAACTTCACGCTTTCTTTTTAGGTAATTTAGTCCCCTTATAACTCATTTATAAGTAGGGTCTTTTTTTAAATAACCTTCATATTTAAAAATTTTAAAAAAGAAATGTTAAGTTATTGTAAAAAGCATTGAACAATTTTATTGTGCGTAATAAAATAGTGTTATGAAGTACTCCATTACTTCATTCTTTTTGAGCCACCTTCTCCCTTGGAAGGTGGTTATTTTTTATGTAATTTTTTCAAAATGTTTGTTTAAAAATAAATTGAAAAGTGTAAATAGATTTAATAGTAAGAACTTTGATTTTAAATTTATATCAAATAGGTTATTTGTGTTGTAAGTGATTAAATTATGTTATCTTATTAGGGCGCTTTATTTAAAAAAATAATTAAGGGTTTGTATAAAACATATCTCCATATTGAGTAGTTCAAATACGAAAGAAAATACATATTTTGATAATCAATATAAACAGTTTTAATACAAAAAACGAATTAGAAGGAGATTATTGAATTGGAAAAATTACTATCTATCATAGTACCTGTTTACAACAAAGCGTATTTTCTAGAAACGTGTATAGAATCTATCAATAAACTTAATATCAATAAAGATAAAATAGAAGCGATTTTTGTTGATGATTGTTCAAGTGATAATTCATTAGAAATTGTTGAATCATTTGCTACTAAATATGATTTTATAAAGGTAATACAATTAGCTGAAAATACAGGTAGCCCATCTGAACCTAGAAATGTAGGAATGAAGAATGCTACAGGTGAATATATAACTTTCTTAGATGCTGATGACTGGTTAGATCCAGAAGGGCTTCCAACATTATTAAATCAAGCAAAAGATCATCATTCTGATGTAGCTTTTGGCCAAAGCGTTAAACATACAGAAAAAGCTATAAAGAAAATTGGAAGATTTAGTTCTTATAAAAATGATAATCACTTGGTTCCATACGAAATTGAAAAAATATTTAGAGCAGTTGGTCCACCAGGCAAAATAATTAAGCGCGATATTATCATTAATAATAAAATTTATTTTAAGCATATGAAATATGGTGAAGATAAATTATTTTTTATAGAAGCAATATCAAAATGTAAAACAGCTTCAATGAATCCTAAACCGACTTATCACGTGAACCGTTATACTTATAATCAATCATTAGTTGGACAAACGGATATAATTGAAAAAACTAAATTAAATTTAACAGTTTTAGATGAGGTTCTGAAACTTGAACTTCCAAGTAATGCAGAATTTCAAGCGATTAGTCGAATTGTCGAAGTTGATTATATGTCGCGATTATTTAAAAATAATCGGTTTTTAAAAGCTGAAAATAAACCTGTATTTTATGAATTATTTGATGAAATGGTACTAATGCTAGCATCATACGGTAAAAATATTGAAGATTATTTACTAACTGATACATTTAAAAATATCTATCAATTTTTGAAAAACAAAGAATATCAAAAATTAATAGAATTGATAACTATACTACAACAAGGTGGTAAAGCAAATAAATTTGTTGAAAATAACCGAGTCCATTTCTTAATGCCAGAAACTTTAAGTGATGCTTTACCAATCAAAGATCCAGTGTTTGCTGTATATGAAGGCACACATTTAATAGAGGGAACTTTTAAAGATGTAATTCGTGTATATAAAGATGATCAAACAATTATTGATAAAGTAATACTGAATGAAATAAATAATGAAATACATGATGTGACTATCGATTTTGAAATAAATAATAATTATATTTATATCAATACGGAAGATTTGAACCAATGTAATTTCGCATTCAATATATCTTTAATCTATGATGGATATAAATCAATTTATGTGAATATGAATTTACCTAATGCAAGTCAAAAGGCAAGTTTAAACAGACAAAACTTTAAAGCCGAGTTTGTATCAGCAACAAAGTCTAGAAATAAAGCCGATAGTTTAAACGAATATTTAACATATAAACCGAATTCGGTATCGCTTGTTAAAAAAGCGAATTTATATGAAGATGTTGAATTTAAACAACTTGCTGAAGAAACTTTAGAAATTGGAGAATTGGTTGCAATTGCGGATGTTGTGGAAACTGCTAAAGGTACACCAAGGTTTATTACATCTGATGGTTACTATTTAACTGCTAATAAAAAGAATGTGTACCCTGTTGATAAAGACAAGAAAGATAAGTATATATATTGTAAACCTAATGATGTTACTGTTTTGAAGAAATGTAAAGAGTACAAAAATAGAAATTTTGAGGGCGAACCAGTTAATATTTTAAATTCAGGTGATAATTTAGAAATTCAAAAAATAGTTTTATCGTCTAAAGGCACGCCGAGACTCAAAACTAACCGTGGCACCTTTATTACGGCAAATCTTGAATTTGTAACAGAAACATAAATTTTTACGGATATTTGACCTATAATAATTTATAGAATATTAAGAAAGACAATAAAACTATCTGTATAGATATCTTCATATCTTTAGACTGTCAACGAAGTCTCTGACTTTGTTGGCAGTTTTTTTGTGCACATTTTACGAGAGTATTGACTTAGCCTGTTGTCTTTGGCTAGTGATCTTCACGTAGGAGTCGAACCTAATAGCTACCAATATTTAACTGAAAAAATTATAATATATAAATTTAATAGTGGTGGTATTTATTATGTTGAATAAAGCAATTGTTAAAGCGAGCAACATAGGTCTGAAAGGTCATGGCTATTCTAAAAAGTAAAGGTCCACCACAAGTAAGTTTTTGAATTATCTAACAATATTAATGAATTTGAAACACTGTTTTAATATAATATTTACATAGTTGTAGTTGATTTAATTGTGCGTAATACACTTAGGAATTCAAAACTGTTTCGTAAATTAAATAAATCAACAGATAAAGCTAATTTATAGTTAAGTAAGAAAAAATAGACAATTTAATTACGTAATATCTTATAGTGAATGTAAGAAACGATAGCTAAACAAAATAATTAATTGAAAGTATCGTTTTCAACATAAAAACAGTCATAATAATTAAAATTTAACGAGGAGTGTTTACAATGGAAGGTTTATTCGAAGCAATCAAAAACACAGTTCAAGCTGGTGTCGCAGGAGATGGCGCTAAATTAGGGACAAGCATTGTAAGTATCGTGGAAAATGGTGTAGGTTTAGCATCAAAATTATTCGGATTCTAGATTTTAATTTAATGTAAATCAATTAACTCATAAAGGAGATATTTAAATGACTAAATTAGCAGAAGCAATTGCAAACACAGTAGAAGCAGCAAAATCAGGTAATGGTGCAGATTTAGGTTCAAGTATTGTAGATATCGTATCAAGCGGTGCAAGCTTAGTAGGAAAATTATTCGGACTATAAGTCTTTTATAAATAAAAAATACAAATTAAAGGGGTAATTAATTATGGCAGGATTATTTGAAGCAATCAAAGAAACAGTACAAGCAGGTGTCGCAGGAGACGGCGCTAAATTAGGGACAAGCATCGTAAGCATCGTAGAAAATGGTGTAGGCTTAGTTTCAAAATTATTCGGATTCTAGTTTTTAATTTCAAATAAATTATACTAATAACTCATAAAGGAGAAATGTCAAATGACTAAATTAGCAGAAGCAATTGCAAACACAGTAGAAGCAGCAAAATCAGGTAGTGGTGCAGATTTAGGTTCAAGTATTGTAGATATCGTATCAAGCGGTGCAAGCTTAGTAGGAAAATTATTTGGACTATAAGTCTTTTATAAATAAAAAATATAAATTAAAGTGGTGATTAATTATGGCAGGACTATTTGAAGCAATCAAAGAAACAGTACAAGCAGGTGTTGCAGGAGACGGTGCTAAATTAGGAACAAGCATCGTAAGCATCGTAGAAAATGGTGTAGGCTTAGTTTCAAAATTATTTGGATTCTAGTTTACAAAATATATACAATGGTCAGGGTGATAACCTTGGCCATTTTTTTATGTGTAAAAAATGTGTATACTGAAATGGTTAAAGATAAATAGTGATGAATGGAGGAGAATTCAAATGACAATCAAAAATTTGCTGATAGATTTTGATGATACATTAGTAGATTTTCATGATGCTGAAGCCTACGCATTTGATAAACTGACAAAAAATTATAACTTAAAAACCAATAAAGCAGAGTTAGAAGTTTTTATGAAAGTTAACCAAGCACATTGGGATGCATTTCAAAAAAATGAGCTTACTAAAGATGAAGTGTTAAGTAAAAGATTTGAAGCGTACTTTAAGTTACATGATTTAGTAATAGATGGTGCAGAAGCAGATGATATATTTAGAGATGAGTTAGCTAATGCACCTATTAAACATTTTACAAATACGGTTGAAACACTAGATATACTAAAAGATAATTATGATTTGTATATAGTCACTAATGGTGTTTTAGAAACACAAGAACGTAGAATTGAGAAAACTAACATCGGTCATTGGTTTAAGGGTGTGTTTGTATCAGAACAAACAGGATATCAAAAACCAATGCCAGAATTTTTTGATTATGTATTTGATAAAATTGGCGAAGAAAAACGTGAAGAATCAATGATTATTGGTGATTCAGTGACTTCTGATATATTAGGAGGCAAAAATGCTGAAATAGTAACTTGTTGGTTTAACCCTCGAAAAAAGGTTAATGAGACAACAATAAGACCTGATTATACAATTTATGCATTAGATGAAATAGTAGCTCATATTCAATAAAAAAAGCGGGACAGAAATCATAAGTTTAAAAATTGATTTCATAGACCCGCTTTTTTATATTGCTTTGTATTTCAAAAAATTATAATGAGTTCACAGTCGATAATAGAGTAAATGCTTATTATAATAAATTTAAATTATTGATTTGGTGACCACACTAAAACATCATGGCCTTCTTTGTTTGCTTCTTCTAAATCGGTGAAACCATGTTTGATGAAAAATGGTTTTGATTGATTACGTGCAATTACTTTAATTGGTAATCCTTGATCCTTAGCAAAATCTAATAATGCTTTACCGTAACCTCGATTTTGGAAATCGCGTAAAACCTCTAATTTCCACAATACATTATAATCGTCGAAATTAGGGAAGTGTTTCTCTTCTACATCACCTTTACGATATAGTGCCATTCTTGCACCTAATCGATCACCGACATAAATACCATAAAATGGTGAATCTGAACTTGCATCAATCATCTCACCACGAAGTTCATCGACTAAATATAAATCACCATTTCCAAAGTTCCTAAAATCTTCGAATAATTCGTCAGTTCTGTAATTAATATCAAGACGCTTTACACTAGTCATCGCATCTTCCCCCTTTGTATTATTAAGTATTATTATACCTTATTTTATGACTTTTTTCACAAAAATGACTGCTTGAAACTCTATTTTGTTAATTTATTATCTTTTTTAAAACTATCTAAACATAAAAAAATTGAACAGTTGCAACATTAATGTTTAGGTATATTGAATAGTCTCTATTTTGAAAATTTGATATTTATAAGCCGCATAATTGTCAATATTGGATATAAACTTTATACTGATTAGGAATAGAGTAACATAAGGAGAATTACGCATGGATTGTATGACGACAAAACTCAATGAAAAAGATCAATTTATATCAAAACTAAAAAAAAGTGATTCAACGTTAAGGCAGTTTTATAACTTAGATGCCATGGATGAAAAGAGTTATGATGAACGTTTAACAGCTTCTAATAATGGTAGAGAAGTTGAATTAGCTAATATCATAAAAGAATATATGAGTGATTTATCTTTAACTGAACAACAAGAAAGAAATCTTGCATTATTAAGTGAAGGTGCGAAGGTGATTATTGGAGGGCAACAAGCCGGTTTGTTCGGTGGACCATTATATACTTTCCATAAAATCTTTTCTATTATTACATTAAGTGAGAAGTTATCGAATGAATATGATAAAAACGTGGTCCCTGTATTTTGGATTGCTGGGGAAGACCATGATTTTGATGAAGTTAACCATACTTATGCCTATAATACACAATATGCTAAATTGCAAAAAATAAAATATCATACAATGACACCTCCTGAAACTAGTGTTTCTAGGTATTATCCTGATAAAGCACAATTAAAAGAAAGTTTAGAACAGTTTTTTAAACAAATGACCGAAACAGTACACTCTAAACCATTATTAAAAATGTGTAATGACATTATTGAAGAGAATGACAGTTGGACAGATATGTTTAAAGCTTTGTTACATGAAGTATTTAAGTTTTATGGTTTGTTAATTATCGATGCAAATGATGCTAATTTAAGAAGTTTGGAACAACCATTTATAAAGCATATAATTGAACATCATAATGAAGTAGATGAAGCATTTAGAAAGACACAACAGCAAACCATAGAAAGTGGATTAGAACAAATGATCCAAACAGATACGAATGTCCATATATTCATGCATGATGACAATATGAGACAATTATTAACTTTTAAAGATGATAAATTTTATTTGAATAAATCAGATAAATATTTTTCAAAAGAGGAATTGTTAAAAATAGTAGATTCTGACCCGCAGCTCTTTTCAAATAATGTTGTTACTAGACCAGTTATGGAAGAGTGGTTGTTTAATACAGTTGCTTTTGTCGGAGGACCAAGTGAAATTAAATATTGGACTGAATTAAGTGGTGTATTTAAAACTTTAGATGTAACGATGCCGATTGTATTACCACGTTTACGTATTAGCTATTTATATGAGAGAACTGAAAAACTGATTCAACAATATCAATTGGATAAAAATTCAATTATCGAAAAAGGTATTGAAGATGACAAAGCGCAGTTTGTGCGTGCACAAGCTTCACAAGAGTTTATAAATCAAATAGAACGTTTGAAAGAACAACAAGATCAGTTATATCAAACATTGCAAGCTGAAGTAGCTGACAACAATGATAATAAACAATTATTGGATAAAAATAATGAAATACACCAGAAGCAATATGATTATTTGATTAAGAGATATTTATTAAATATTGAACGAGAAAATGAAATTAGCATTAAACATTTTAAAGAATTAAGTGAAGTGCTCCATCCAATGGGAGGATTACAAGAAAGAATCTGGAATCCACTACAAATTATGAATGATTTTGGGATGGATGTGTTCAATCCCTCCACCTATCCACCACATTCTTACACTTTTGATCATATTATCGTTAAACCATAGAGCCACAGGCTTTAGCTCGATTCATCAAAAAGATGAATCGGGCATTTTTTTATGTAAAACAATAAATTTTGGTGAATATTGTATAATTAGTGGAGGATAGTGGTGAGATGTGGTAAATTATATATATGAGAAGGTGAGGTGATTATAAATGTTCATGGGAGAATACGAACATCAGTTGGATACAAAAGGACGCATGATTGTTCCATCAAAATTTCGTTATGACTTAAATGAGCGTTTTATAATCACTCGTGGCCTTGATAAATGTTTGTTTGGTTATACTTTGGAAGAATGGCAAGTTATTGAAGAGAAAATGAAAACCTTACCAATGACTAAGAAAGATGCACGTAAATTTATGCGTATGTTCTTTTCTGGTGCTGTTGAAGTAGAGCTTGATAAACAAGGGCGTATTAACATTCCGCAGAATTTACGCCAATATGCAAACTTAAGTAAGGAATGTACAGTAATAGGTGTCTCAAATAGAATAGAAATTTGGGATAGAGAAACTTGGAATAGCTTCTATGATGAATCTGAAGATAGTTTTGAAGATATTGCTGAAGACTTAATTGACTTTGATTTTTAATATGGAGGCGTTATTTTGTTTCATCATGTCAGCGTAATGCTCAAAGAGACCATTGATTATTTAAATATAAAAGAAGATGGCGTGTATGTCGACTGTACATTAGGTGGAGCAGGTCATGCACTATATTTAATAAATCAACTGGGTGACAAAGGAAGACTGATAGCAATAGATCAAGATACTACGGCTATTGAAAATGCAAAAGAAGTTTTAAAAGATCATTTGCATAAAGTAACCTTTGTCCATAACAACTTTAGAAAATTAACTGAAATTTTAAATGATTTGAATATTGAAAAAGTTGATGGTATTTATTACGACTTAGGTGTCTCTAGCCCACAGCTAGACGTTCCTGAGCGTGGTTTTAGTTATCATCACGATGCGAAGTTGGATATGCGTATGGATCAATCCCAATCATTATCAGCCTATGAAGTCGTTAATGATTGGGAGTTTGAAAAATTAGTGAAAATTTTCCATCGATACGGCGAAGAGAAGTTTGCTAAACAAATTGCCCGACGCATTGAACAAAACAGGGAACAACAGCCAATCGAAACGACATTAGAACTTGTAGATGTCATAAAAGAAGGTATACCTGCCAAAGCAAGGCGAAAAGGTGGGCATCCAGCGAAAAGAATTTTCCAAGCAATTAGAATAGCGGTAAATGATGAATTATCATCATTTGAAGACTCATTAGAACAAGCGATAGATTTAGTAAAAGTAGATGGTAGAATTTCAGTCATAACCTTCCATTCGTTGGAAGATCGTTTATGCAAGCAAATGTTTCAAGAGTACGAAAAGGGGCCAGATGTACCAAGGGGATTGCCAGTCATACCCGAAGCATACACACCTAAATTGAAACGCGTTAACCGTAAACCTATTACCGCTACTGATGAAGATTTAGAAAATAATAATAGAGCGCGTAGTGCGAAGTTACGTGTTGCAGAAATATTAAAATAAGGAGTGAATGTTGAGTGGCAGTAGAAAAGATATATCAACCTTATAATGAACCAGAAACACAAATTCCTGAGTCGCAACCGTCGACCCAGCCCAAAACCGTAAAACGCAAAGTCGTAGTTAAAATTACAAAATTTGAGAAAATGTTATACATAGGACTTATAACAGTAATTGCATTGATAAGTATTTATATGCTATCTTTAAAAATGGATGCGTATGATACTCGAGGAAAAATTGCAGATTTAGATACAAAAATCGAAAAACAATCAAGTGAAAATAGCGCAATAGAATCTGAAATTAAAAAGAACTCTTCATATGAACGCATTTACGATAAGGCCAAAAACGAAGGAATGAGCCTTAAGAACGACAATGTAAAGGTAGTGCGTAATAATGGCGAAGCGAAAAATTAGATTAAAAAAACCCAAGTTTCTTATTAAACAAAGTAAAATAGGGGCAGTCCTACTCATTCTTGGATTCGGACTGCTCTTTTTTACGTTGGTTTTAAGATACTCATATATAATGTTAACTGGACATTCTTCAGGCGAAGATTTAATCATGAAGGCAAACGAAAAGTATTTAGTTAATAGCCAGCAACAACCTGAACGTGGAAAAATCTATGACCGAAATGGAAAAATTTTGGCAGAAGATGTAGAACGGTATAAAGTCGTTGCTATTGTTGATAAAAAAGCAAGTGAAGGTAGCGATAAGCCAAAACACGTTACAGATAAGAAAGAAACAGCTAAGAAATTAGCAACAGTTATTGATATGTCAGCAAAAGAAATTGAAGACAAATTAGATAATAAAAAAGCATTCCAAGTTGAATTTGGACAAAAAGGAACTGATTTAACATATCAAGAAAAAGAAAAGATTGAAAAAATGAAGTTACCTGGTGTAACACTTTATCCAGAGACTGAACGTTTTTATCCTAATGGAAACTTTGCATCACATCTAATTGGAATGGCTCAAAAAGATCCAGATAGCGGTGATTTAAAAGGCGCTATGGGCGTTGAGAAAATTTTTGATAGTTATTTATCAGGACAAAAAGGAGCATTATCTTATATCCATGATATTTGGGGCTATATTGCACCTAATACTAAGAAAGAAAAAACACCTCAACGTGGTGATGATGTACATTTAACACTAGATTCTAATATTCAAGTATTTGTTGAAGAAGCATTAGATGGCATGGTAGAACATTATAAACCGAAAGATTTATTCGCTGTGGTAATGGATGCACATACGGGTGAAATACTAGCGTTTAGTCAGCGACCTACATTTAATCCAGAAACAGGAAAAGATTTTGGTAAGAAATGGGCGAATGATTTATATCAAAACACGTATGAACCTGGTTCAACCTTTAAATCTTACGGTTTAGCAGCAGCTATTCAAGAAGGTAAGTTTGACCCAGATAAAAAATATACAGCTGAACCTAGAGAAGTCATGGGATCAAAAATTTCTGACTGGAACAAAGTCGGTTGGGGAGAAATTCCAATGTCACTAGGATTCACATATTCATCTAATACATTAATGATGCACCTGCAAGATTTAGTTGGCGCAGATAAAATGAAAGAGTGGTATGAGAAATTCGGTTTCGGCCAATCTACCAACGGCATGTTTGATGGTGAAGCTACTGGCGGTATCGCTTGGGATAATGAAGCGCAACAGAAAACTTCTTCATTCGGCCAATCTACCACGGTAACACCAGTGCAAATGCTTAAAGCGCAATCTGCCTTCTTTAACGGTGGCAATATGATTAAGCCTTGGTACGTTGATAACGTAACGAATCCTGTTAGCAAAGATACTTTTTATAAAGGTAAGAAAGAATATGATGGTAAACCTATAACGAAAGATACTGCTAAAAAAGTGCGTACAGAACTAGATAAAGTTGTAAATAGTGAGGATAGCCATGCTAAGAACTATCAGATTGATGGCTATGATGTTGCAGGTAAAACAGGTACAGCACAAGTTGCGGATCCAGACAACGGTGGTTATGCAGAAGGTGAAAACCCATATTTTGTTAGCTTTATAGGTGATGCACCCAAAGATGATCCTGAGGTAATCGTTTATGCTGGTATGAGTTTAGCCCAGAAAAATGACCAAGAAGCCTATGAAATGGGTGTCAGTAAAGCATTTAAACCTATTATGGAAAATACACTGAAATATCTAAATGTTGGAGATAAAAATTCTAAAGACAACTCAGATGTGAAATATAGTGAAGTTCCTAACGTTGAAGGACAAGAAACTCAAAAAGCGCAAGATAAAATAAATGGTAAGTCTTTAAAACCAATAGTTATTGGTAATGGAGAAAAAGTTACTAAGCAATCTGTGAGTGCTAATAAAGAAGTATTGCCTAACAGTAAAGTATTATTACTGACAGACGGTGATGTTACAATGCCTGATATGACAGGTTGGTCGAAAGAAGAGGTTGTCGCATTTGAGTTACTTACTAAGACTAAAGTAACAACAAAAGGTAGCGGATTTGTATCGAACCAATCAGTAACTAAAGGACAAAAAATAAGCAGCAAAGATAAAATTGAAGTAACGTTATCATCGGAAGATGTTAACGGTCAAAATTCAAAAACCGAATCTGATTCGAATAAAGACTCAGATGACCAAAAAGACGCTAAAGACAATAAGGATTCAAAAGATAAAGAAGAAAACAAAGACTCAGATGAAAATAAAGATTCAAAAGACAATGAATCATAGGCTGAGCTAGGTTGATTATTCTAAATGAGAGCTTTCATTAGCATTTAAAACCTATTATGTAATCAAATTTGAGGTGGAAATTAGAAGTAGGCTAATCATTGTGCGTTGCAATAAAGTAGCAACACTTTCAATTGATTAGCCACGAACCTCAATACATATGGCTAACCGACAAGCATAACGACTTAATCCAATTAAATAAAGGAGCACAATATGGTTTATTTACTCGCAATTATCGCACTGTTAATCACGTTTATATTAGTTCCAATGCTAATACCAACATTGAAACGAATGAAATTTGGACAAAGCATTAGAGAAGAAGGGCCACAGAGCCACATGAAGAAAACAGGTACACCTACAATGGGTGGATTAACTTTTCTGATTAGTATTATTGTAACTTCAATTTTAGCAATCATTTTTATGGATAATTCTAATCCTATAATCTTGTTATTATTTGTAACAATAGGTTTTGGTTTGATTGGATTTATTGATGATTACATCATCGTTGTAAAGAAAAACAATGAAGGTTTAACAAGTAAGCAAAAATTCTTAGCTCAAATAGGTATTGCAGTTATCTTCTTTATTTTAAGCCAAGTCTTTAACTTAACTGATTTTTCTACTGGAATTCATTTGCCTTTTACAAATATTGAAGTACCACTTTCAATTGCATATGTAATTTTCATAGTCTTTTGGCAAGTAGGATTTTCAAATGCAGTTAATTTAACAGATGGATTAGATGGACTAGCGACAGGATTATCTATCATTGGCTTTGTAATGTATGCAATTATGGCTTACTTACAAGGTGCAACATCTATCGGATTGTTCTGTGTTATTATGATTTTTGCATTGATTGGTTTCTTACCATTCAATTTAAATCCAGCTAAAGTCTTCATGGGAGACACAGGCAGTTTAGCTTTGGGTGGGATTTTTGCTACGATTTCTATTATGCTAAACCAAGAATTGTCACTGATTTTTATTGGTTTTGTATTTGTGGCAGAAACCTTATCCGTTATGATACAGGTAACTTCATTCAAATTGACCGGAAAACGTATTTTCAAAATGTCGCCGTTGCATCATCATTTCGAATTAATTGGTTGGAATGAGAAGAAAGTTACGACAGTATTCTGGACAGTAGGCTTGATTACAGGACTCATCGGTTTATGGATTGGAGTGAACTAAATTGCTGAAATATACAGAATTAGAAAATAAAAATGTATTAGTTATTGGATTAGCGAAAAGTGGTTATGAAGCTGCGAAATTATTAAAAAAACTTGGTGCAAATGTAATCGTCAATGACGGTAAAGATTTGAGTCAAGATGCACATGCAATAGATTTAGAAAATATGGGAATTACTGTAATTGGTGGAGAACACCCACTTTCCTTGTTAGATAGTAATCCTATTATTTTTAAAAATCCGGGTATTCCATATAATGTTCCGCTGATAGAAGCAGCAACTAAAAAAGGATTAAAAATATTAACAGAAGTAGAACTAAGTTATTTAATATCAGAAGCACCAATTATCGGTGTGACAGGTACAAATGGTAAAACAACAGTCACTTCATTAATTGGAGATATGTTTCAAAAAAGTAGGGTAACTGGTAAGCTATCAGGTAACATTGGTTATGTGGCTTCAAAAGTAGCGCAAGAAGTCACAACTGATGACTATTTGGTTACGGAGTTATCGTCTTTCCAATTACTTGGTATCGACAAGTATAAACCTCATATCGCTATAATTACGAATATATATTCAGCGCATCTTGACTATCATGAATCGCTAGAAAATTATCAAAATGCTAAGAAAAAAATATATATTAATCAAACTGAAAATGATTATTTAATTTGTAATTATCATCAACGTCACTTAATCGAATCTGAGTCATTGAAAGCAAAAACATATTATTTTTCAACACATCAAGAAGTAGACGGAATTTATGTTAAGGATGGTTACATCGTATTTAAAGGATTTAGAATCATTCATATAGATGATCTTGTACTACCTGGTGAACATAATTTGGAAAATATCCTTGCAGCAGTATTGGCTGCATTACTTTCTGGAGTTTCTGTTAAAGCAATTATTGATAGTTTGACATCATTCTCAGGTATTGAACACCGCTTACAATATATTGGAACGAATAAAACGAATAAGTACTACAATGATTCAAAAGCTACGAATACATTGGCTACACAATTTGCATTAAATTCATTTAAACAACCAATCATTTGGTTATGTGGTGGGCTAGATCGTGGCAATGACTTTGATGAACTTATTCCACATATGAAAAATGTAAGAGTTATGGTAACTTTCGGTGAGACAAAAGAAAAATTCGTGAAGTTAGGTGAAAGTCAAGGTAAGTACGTCATTACAGCTTCTGATGTACAAGATGCTGTAGATAAGATACAGTCTGTTATAGAACCTAATGACGTGGTATTATTATCGCCAGCATGTGCAAGTTGGGATCAGTACAATACTTTTGAAGAGCGTGGGAATAAATTTATTAAGAGTTTCCAAGCTAATTTACCTTCTTTTTAAAGGGTGTGATATTAAATGTCTGACAAAGTTAGTGAATTTGACTCTGATTACTTAAAAGAGAAACGAGCAAAAAGACGTAAAAGACAAAAGCAAATTCAATATTCAGTATTTGGTGTTTTATTATTTATAATTATTTTAATATTGATTTATATGTTTACACCTTTGAGTAAGATTAGTAGTGTAGAGATTAGCGGGAATGATAATACATCTAAGAATCAAATTAATAAAGCTATAAACGTAAAAGACAATTCGAGAATGTACACTTATAGCACCACGAATGCTCAAAACAAACTTGAAGAAAGTACACTTATTAAAAATGCAGAAGTAAAAAAACATTTTCCAAATAAGTTAACTGTGAAAGTGTCAGAAAAGCAAATTGTAGGTCTAACTAAAAAGAAAGATAAATATGTACCTGTTTTAGAAGACGGTACAGAGTTAGAAGATTATGATGGTAACGCTACTGATAATGGACCAATTCTTGAAGGATTTGAAAAAGATAAAAAAGAAAAGATTATACAAGCGCTTTCTGAAATGCCTGCAAAGGTGAGAGGGATGATAGCGGAAATTAAATTTGATCCTCAAGAAAATGCACAAAATCAAATCAAATTATTCACAACAGATGATATTCAAATTCTTGGCAATTTAAATACAATTGGTAAAAAAATGAAATACTATCCGCAAATGTCACAATCATTAGAACGTGATGAATCTGGAGAATTAAAAAAAGCGGGATATATTGATTTATCAGTAGGTGCATCGTTTATTCCATATAGTGGTGGTAGCACTACAAAATCTTCAAGTGACCAAAATGTGGATAAGGGTACAACAGAAGAAGATAAGGCAAAAGACGAGCTTCAAAGTGCATTAAATAAGATTAATGAGAAAACGGACAAAAATAATTAAAAAATTTCGACAAATACTTATCTTTATAGTTCACAAGCATCAAAACCTATTGTAAACTATTAATAGTGTGAATTAGAATAAGTTATTGTCAGGAGGTGCCTATCTATGGAAGAGCATTATTACGTAAGTATAGATATCGGTTCATCGAGCGTTAAAACGATAGTAGGCGAGAAATTTCACAACGGTATAAATGTGATAGGTACAGGACAGACCTACACAAGTGGGATTAAAAATGGTCTTATTGATGATTTCGATATTGCTAAACAAGCAATTAAAGATACAATCAAGAAAGCCTCTATTGCTTCAGGAGTAGATATTAAGGAAGTATTTTTAAAACTACCTATTATCGGAACAGAGGTATTTGATGAATCCAATGAAATAGAATTTTATGAAGATACAGAATTAGATGGTACACATATTGAAAGTGTACTTGAAAGTATTCGAGATAAAAATGACGTACCAGAAACTGAAATCATTAACGCTTTCCCAATTAAATTTATTGTTGATGGCGAGAATGAAGTTTCTGATCCAAAAGAATTGATTGCTAGACATAGTCTGAAAGTTGAAGCTGGCGTTATTGCAATACAGAAATCAATATTAATTAATATGATTAAATGTGTTGAATCATGTGGTGTGGATGTACTTGATGTATATTCAGATGCATATAACTATGGCTCAGTCCTTTCAGCTACTGAAAAAGAATTAGGCGCATGTGTAATCGATATAGGAGAAGATATCACGCAACTTGCATTTTACGAGCGTGGTGAATTAGTTGATGCAGATGCAATAGAAATGGCAGGTCGAGATATTACTGAAGATATAGCTACAGGCTTAAACACTTCATATGAGACTGCTGAAAAAATTAAACATCAATATGGACACGCTTTCTTTGACTCTGCTTCTGATCATGATGTGTTTACCGTTGAACAAGTCAATAGTGACGAAGAAGCGGAATTTACCCAAAAAGATTTAGCAGACATAATTGAAGCACGCGTCGAAGATATTTTCTTTAATGTGTTTGAAGTGTTACAAGAATTAGGACTTACAAAAGTAAATGGTGGTTTTGTAATCACAGGTGGTTCTGCAAACTTATTAGGAGTTAAGGAATTGCTTCAAGATATGGTGAGTGAGAAAGTGAGAATCCACACACCATCACAAATGGGAATTAGAAAACCTGAGTTCTCATCAGCAATTTCAACAATTTCTAGTAGCATTACTTTCGACGAATTACTAGATTATGTTACAATTAGTAATCATGATAGTGAAGAATTCGAGGAAGAAGTCATCGAATCTGATGAAAGAGACTATAGTACAAAATCAAGTGGATTTGATTGGTTTAAGAAAAAATCGAACAAACATGAAGAACCTCAAACGTCATCAACTGAGTCAAGAGAAGCAACTAATGCTGTTGAAGCAGAAGAAGAGCCAGAGGTGTACGATAACGAAGTAAACATCGATCATGATGAAGAACGTAAACCTCAAGACAAAGAAGAAGGTAAATTCAAAAAACTTATGAAATCTCTATTCGATTGATTGGCCATTAAAACTAGGAGGAAATATAAATGTTAGAATTTGAACAAGGATTTAATCATTTAGCGACGTTAAAAGTCATCGGTGTAGGGGGCGGCGGTAATAACGCTGTAAACCGTATGATTGACCATGGTATGAATAATGTTGAATTTATTTCAATTAATACGGATGGACAAGCTTTAAATTTATCAAAAGCTGAGTCTAAAATCCAAATTGGTGAAAAATTAACACGTGGTTTAGGTGCTGGTGCAAACCCTGAAATTGGTAAAAAAGCTGCTGAAGAGTCACGTGAACAAATAGAAGATGCTATCCAAGGCGCAGATATGGTATTCGTAACTGCTGGTATGGGTGGCGGTACTGGTACAGGTGCTGCTCCAGTTGTAGCAAAAATTGCTAAAGAAATGGGCGCATTAACAGTAGGCGTTGTAACACGTCCGTTTGGCTTTGAAGGTCGTAAACGTCAAACACAAGCTGCAGCAGGTGTTGAAGCAATGAAAGCTGCTGTTGATACATTAATCGTTATCCCTAATGATCGTTTATTAGACATTGTTGATAAATCAACACCAATGATGGAAGCGTTCAAAGAAGCAGATAACGTATTACGTCAAGGTGTTCAGGGTATCTCTGACTTAATCGCTGTATCTGGTGAAGTTAACTTAGACTTTGCAGACGTTAAAACAATTATGTCTAACCAAGGTTCAGCTTTAATGGGTATTGGTGTTTCCTCAGGTGAAAATCGTGCAGTAGAAGCTGCTAAAAAAGCAATTTCTTCACCATTATTAGAAACTTCTATTGTAGGTGCGCAAGGTGTACTTATGAATATTACAGGTGGAGAATCATTATCACTTTTCGAAGCGCAAGAAGCAGCTGATATCGTGCAAGATGCAGCAGATGAAGATGTGAATATGATTTTTGGTACAGTAATTAACCCAGAATTACAAGATGAAATCGTTGTAACAGTTATTGCAACTGGTTTTGAAGACAAACCTTCATCACAAGGTCGTAAAGCTTCGAACACTGGTTTTGGTAATAGTGCAACAAGTGGAAGTACTACTAAAGAAGACACAATTTCTTCAAGTTCAGTAGGTGCTTCACAAGCATCATCAGATAGTGCTAGTGAAGGTAGAGCCCACACAACTAACGAAGATGATATTCCAAGTTTCATCAGAAATAGAGAAGAAAGACGTTCAAGAAGAACTAGACGTTAGTCGCAACAATTTTTGTAGACTAAATTAAATAATAAAGTGTCATCAGGTCAGTAGATCTGATGACTTTTTTAAATTTAAGTAATAATAAAATGTTGCTTTTATATATCCTATGGAGGTTTGTGCTCATGCAAGAAAAATTTATTAAAAAGCATCATATATTAGACTATGAGGACGATTATTTAAAAAAAGTAAAATTGGGTATAACAACAAGAGAAGATGGTTTGAGTCCTTTCCCTCGAAACGCCTTTAATATGGCAAGATATATTGATGATAATCAACAGAGTATCACTCAACATCAAGAAATGCTCGCTGCTGAAATTGATTTTCCTAGAGAACAATGGGTTTTTCCAATTCAAACTCATGAAAATCGTGTTGTAGAAGTAACTGAACAAGATAGAGGTACTAATATTGATTCACTGACAGAACGCTTGCATGGTGTAGATGGTTTATACACATATGATGAAAATATTCTGCTTACAATGTGTTATGCTGATTGTGTACCTATTTACTTTTATAGTGAAAAACATCATTTTATAGGTCTTGCACATGCTGGTTGGAGAGGGACTGTTGGTCAAATCGTCATCGAAATGGTGTCACATATAGATTTTGAGTTATGTGATTTAAATGTTGTCATTGGACCAGCAACGTCGACTTCTTATGAAATTAACGATGATATAAAGTCTAAATTTGAAGCATTACCGATAGATAATAATCAATATATAAAAACTAGAGGTGCAGATAGACATGGTATTGATTTAAAACTTGCGAATGCATTATTGTTGGAAAATGCAGGCGTTCCTAGAGATAATATTTATATCACAGACTATGCGACATCTGAAGATTTATCATTATTCTTTTCTTACAGAGTAGAAAAAGGAAATACGGGTCGAATGTTAGCATTTATTGGTCAATAACGAAGAGGTGTATAGAATTGGACATACAATATAATTTAAAGTGTATAAGTGAACAAATACAAACACATTGTGAAAAGGGTAATATTTCAACAATGCCAAACGTGATTGCAGTGACAAAGTATGTTACAATAGACCGAGCTAATGATGCATATAATGCAGGAATTAGACATTTCGGTGAGAATCGTTTGGAAGGGTTTCAACAAAAGAAAGCAGCCCTACCCAAGGATGCCGTAATGCATTTTATAGGTTCTTTACAAACTAGAAAAGTTAAAGAAATTATCAATGAAGTTGATTATTTTCACGCATTAGATCGTTTGAAATTAGCAAAAGAAATTGATAAAAGAGCTGAACATAAAATTAAATGTTTTGTACAAGTGAATGTATCTGGTGAATCATCTAAACAAGGTGTTTCATTATCAGAGGTTAACACTTTTATTGAAGCGTTAAAGCAATATGAAAATATAGAAGTCGTTGGCCTTATGACGATGGCTCCTTTAACTGAAGATGAGCCATATATAAAAAGCTTGTTTCAATTATTGAAAACAAAAAGAGATGAAATTAAAGCGCTCAATTTAAATTATGCACCTTGTACTGAGCTATCTATGGGAATGAGTAATGATTATCATTTAGCCGTTGAAGCAGGTGCATCGTTTGTGAGAATTGGGACTAAACTTGTAGGAAAAGAGGAGTGAGCCCCGTGGCTTTAAAAGATTTATTTAATGGATTTTTCGTTGTAGAAGAGGAAGATGACGAATTAGAAGCGCCGCATGAAGAAGAACAAAATAGAAACCAAAACAAACAACAAGCACAGTCTCAAAGCAACTTTAATGAACAATCAAGCAATGGTTATACAGAAAAACCAAGATCAATACAGTCCGTTCCCAAGAAACAATCAACAAGATTACAGCAATCATCGGGAGAAAGGAAGTATCAAATGAATAACAGTTCATCTAAAAATAATACAAGGAACGTTGTGAATATGAATAATCAAGAACAAGATCAATTTGATTTTGCACAAGAAAGTTCTAAGATGTGTTTATTTGAACCCCGTGTTTTTTCAGATACACAAGATATTGCAGACGAACTTAAAAATCGTCGTGCTACATTAGTAAATTTACAACGCATTGATAAAGTTTCTGCTAAACGCATTATAGACTTTTTAAGTGGTACTGTTTATGCAATTGGCGGAGATATTCAACGAGTTGGATCAGATATATTCTTATGTACACCTGACAATGTTGAAGTTGCAGGAAGTATCACTGATCAAATAGAAAATATGGAATACCAAGGTGAATAGAGGTAAAAATAGATGGATATTGGTTTATTAGCAAACATATTTAATTTTATTTTATTCTTGGTTCAGATTTATTATTATGGGATGATTGTATACTTTGTTATGTCATGGATCCCAAATGCACGTGAAAATAAATTCGGTCAATTTTTAGCTAAGTTATATGAGCCGTTTTTAGAACAGTTCCGTAAAGTTATACCACCAATTGGGATGATTGACATTTCATCAATCGTTGCAATAGTAGTACTTGTACTATTCCGTAGTGGTTTAGCGAGCATATTTAATTTGATTTTAACTAAATTAATGTAACGGATTGTATAAAACTTAACGAACTAACATAAAATAAATGACAAGCACCTAACGTTAAATAACGAGAGGTGCTTTGTATTGTATTTGGAGTGATACACATCGATATTTACCAACATTTCAGAAAAGAAGAACATGATTTAATAGATCAACTTATTGATAAATGTAATCGTGCCAATAATCAATACGCGCCTGTATTGACAGCATTTCTTGACCCACGTGGTCAATATATAATGGAGGTTGTTGCAGGTAGCTTTGATGATTTGAACGTTACATTTTATGGTGGGCCTTACGCAGAAAGAAAAAGGGCTTTTATTGCGCCAAGTTACTTTGAACCAACTAAAGAAGAATTTGAAATTGTATTGATTGAAGTTGATTACCCACAAAAATTTGTAACACTACAACATCAACATATCTTAGGCACAATTATGTCGCTTGGAATTGAGAGAGAGCAGTTAGGTGACATTGTTGTATCAGATAAGATTCAATTTACTTTGACAAAGCAACTTGAATCTTATATTATATTAGAATTAAATAGAATCAAAGGTGCAACAGTTAAACTTAATTCTATTCCTATAAAAGATATGATACAATCAAAAGAGAATTGGCAATCATTTGATACAACAGTAAGTGGCTTAAGGTTAGATGTTGTATTAAAAGATATGATACGAAAATCTAGAACTATTGCAAAACAATTAATAGACAAAAAACGTGTTAAAGTAAATCATACAGTGATTGATGCCACAGACTTTCAACTTGATAGTGGTGACTTATTGTCAATACAAGGATTTGGTAGAGCTATGATTACTGACATAGGCAGTAAAACTAAAAAAGATAAAATTAGAATTTCTTACAAAACGTTATTCAAATAGTGGTATAATAAGCTATCATATAATTTGAGACTACGTCTTTAACGATTTGCACAATTTAGTAAATGATATATTATAAAAACATATTGTAGATAAAACACTATTTCTGTTATTTAACCAATGGAGAAAATAGTGTATTATAGAAGGAGGATATTTATGCCTTTTACACCAAATGAAATTAAGAATAAAACTTTTACAAATGCAAGAAATGGTTTTGAGCCTACTGAAGTTGAAAGTTATTTAGAACAACTTAGTAATGAAATTGAACGTTTGAAAGAGGATAAAGTGCAATTGGAAAAAGTGATTGAAGACAAAGAAAGTAATATTCAATCATATAAAGAGGTACATCAGTCTGTAAGTGATGCGTTAATACACGCCAAACAAGCAGGGGAAGAAACTAAGGCAGCTGCGACAAAAGATGCTGAAGCAACAGTTTCTAAAGCGAAAGCAGAAGCAGATAGAATTGTTAACGATGCAGTTGAAAAAGCACGTAGACTTTCTTTCCAAACTGAAGATATGAAACGTCAATCCAAAATTTTCAGATCACGTTTCCGTATGTTGGTTGAAGCACAATTAGATTTACTTAAAAATGAAGACTGGGATTATTTATTAAATTATGATCTTGATTCTGAACAAGTTACTGAAGAAAACATTAATCATTTAAACGATAATGAATTGACTGAAGAAGAAAAAGCTATGAAAGCTAGAGCAGAAGCAGATAATCATGCTAGTGCTAGCGACCAAACATCAGCTACTGATTCAGAAAATAAATAATTTTATATAACAGACGCGTTTGAAACATTAAACATATCGCAGCGAGTTAGGGATAGTGGGAGCCTTTCATATGTTAGTTTCTTATATCACTGTTATGTCATCAAAAAGTAATAAAGATAATGAGAGAACTCTAAGTTGAGTTAATCAGGGTGGTAACGCGGTATACATCGTCCCTGTTAATTGAACTTAGAGTTCTTTTTATTATTTCAAATGAATAAAGTATGAAAATCGGAACGAGGAGTGTATAGAAATGGACTATAAAGATACATTATTAATGCCAAAAACAGATTTCCCAATGCGTGGTGGTTTGCCAAATAAAGAGCCTAAGATACAAGAAGAATGGGATGAAAAAAACATCTATCAAAAAGTATTAGATAAAAACGAAGGAAATCCTTCATACATTCTACATGATGGCCCGCCATATGCGAATGGAAACTTACACATGGGACATGCGTTAAATAAAATTTTAAAAGATATCATCACACGTTATAAATCAATGCGTGGGTACTATACGCCATACGTGCCAGGTTGGGATACACATGGTTTGCCAATCGAACAAGCGTTAACTAAAAAAGGTGTTAAACGTAAAGAATTGTCAGTAGCAGAATTCAGAAAAAAATGTGAAGCATTTGCATTAGAACAAATTGAAAATCAGAAAAAAGATTTCAAGCGTTTAGGTATTAAAGGCGATTTTAATGACCCTTATATTACTTTAAAACCAGAATATGAAGCAGCTCAAATTCGTTTATTTGGAGAAATGGCAGATAAAGGTTTAATCTATAAAGGTAAAAAACCAGTATATTGGTCACCATCAAGTGAATCTTCATTAGCAGAAGCGGAAATTGAATATCAAGATAAACGTTCGCCATCTATTTATGTAGCATTTGATGTTAAAGATGGTAAAGGTATTGTCGATCCAGATGCAAAATTTATTATCTGGACTACAACGCCATGGACATTACCATCAAATGTGGCGATTACGGTGCATCCTGATTTAACTTATGGTCAATACAATGTAAATGGTCAAAAATATATCATTGGTAAAGATTTAGCGAGTGATGTTGTAGAAGCCTTAGGATGGGACGAAGATACTTTAGTATTAGAAAAAGAATTTAAAGGTAAAGAGTTAGAATATGTTGAAGCACAACACCCATTCTTTGAGCGTGAGTCATTAGTCATTAATGGTTTACATGTCACTACTGATGCGGGTACTGGATGTGTACACACTGCACCTGGACATGGTGAAGATGACTATATTGTTGGTCAAAAATATAATTTACCTGTGATTAGCCCAGTAGATGATAAAGGTGTATTCACTGATGAAGCTGGTCAATTTGAAGGCATGTTTTATGATAAAGCGAATAAAGCAATCACAGACCTACTAAAAGAAAATGGTGCATTACTACATTTAGAATTTATTACACATAGTTACCCTCATGACTGGCGTACGAAAAAACCAGTTATCTTTAGAGCGACACCACAATGGTTTGCATCTATAGATAAAGTACGTCAAGATATTTTAGATGCTATCGATGAGACACAATTCAAAGTGGACTGGGGTAAAACACGTATCTATAACATGATTCGTGACCGTGGCGAATGGGTAATTTCACGTCAACGTGTATGGGGAGTACCATTACCAGTATTTTATGCTGAAAATGGTGACATTATCATGACGTCAGAAACAGTGAACCATGTTGCTGATTTATTTGAAGCAAATGGCTCAAACATCTGGTTTGAGCGTGATGCGAAAGACTTACTACCTGAAGGCTTTACACATCCAAGTAGCCCTAATGGTGAATTTACAAAAGAAACTGATATCATGGATGTTTGGTTTGACTCAGGTTCATCACACCGTGGTGTGTTAGAGGCACGTCCGGAATTATCATACCCAGCTGATTTGTATCTTGAAGGTAGTGACCAATACCGTGGTTGGTTCAACTCATCAATTACGACTTCGGTGGCTACTAGAGGCCAATCTCCATATAAAATGTTATTATCACATGGTTTTGTCATGGATGGAGAAGGTAAGAAAATGAGTAAATCATTAGGCAATGTGATTGTGCCAGATCAAATTGTGAAACAAAAAGGTGCAGATATTGCACGTCTATGGGTAAGTAGTGTGGATTATCTAGCAGACGTACGTATTTCAGATGAAATCTTAAAACAAACTTCTGACGTTTACAGAAAAATTAGAAATACTTTAAGATTTATGTTAGGTAACGTAAATGATTATAATCCTGCTACAGATGCAATCGCTGAAGATAATTTATTAGAAGTGGATAAATATTTATTGAACAGATTACGTGAGTTTACTGCGAATACGTTAGACCACTATGATAACTATGATTATTTAGATATCTTCCAAGAAGTTCAAAACTTTATTAATGTAGAACTGAGTAACTTCTATTTAGATTATGGTAAAGATATTCTTTATATTGAAGAGCGTGATTCTCATAAACGTCGTAGTATGCAAACAGTTTTATATCAAATCGTAGTTGATATGACGAAGTTATTAGCGCCTATCTTAGTGCATACATCTGAAGAGGTTTGGTCACATATTCCTCATGTTGAGGAAGAAAGTGTACACCTAACGAATATGCCAGAACGTGTTGAAGTAGACCGTGAATTTGTAGATAGATGGAATACATTTATGAAATTACGTGATGATGTTAACCGTGCATTAGAAGTTGCGCGTAACGAAAAAGTAATTGGTAAATCATTAGAAGCTAAAGTTGTGATTGGAAGCAATGATAACTTTGACGCGACATCATTCTTACAACAATTTGCTGATTTACAACAATTATTTATTACTTCTCAAGCAGAAGTAGTCGATCATGTGGAAGATGGCATACCATATCAATATGGAGATATTCGTATTGAGCATGCACATGGTGAAAAATGTGAGCGTTGCTGGAATTACAGTGAATCATTAGGTTCTGTAGGTGAACTAAATAACTTGTGTCCGCGTTGTCAAGAAGTTGTCAAA
Source organism: Staphylococcus pseudoxylosus (assembly GCF_044794325.1). NCBI lineage: Bacteria > Bacillati > Bacillota > Bacilli > Caryophanales > Staphylococcaceae > Staphylococcus > Staphylococcus pseudoxylosus. Next base: position 1,844,579 of record NZ_CP085024.1, on the reverse strand, counting down.
ACACTAGTATAATTGAGACACTAGTTGTTATTAATTGAATATATTGATTTGGATGAGGCTGGGGCATAATTAAGTGTCTTAGCCTCATCTTTGCTAGAGTGGGATGATACTAAAACTTGTGTTATAAAATATAAAGTCATTACCGCTCAATATTTTCGATTCCTTTCCTTTATTTTTGATGGCGTACATTGATAATAGAACAGGACAAACTAATTTAGAAGAACTTAAGTAAAACTTGATTTTAGAAGGGTGTTTTTTTATGTTTCATAACCAAAGTGCACATTTTGTAAATGGCATAACATTAAATGTAAGAGATAAAGAAGCTATGAAACAATTTTATGAACATATCTTAGGGCTTAATGTAGTCAATGAATCATATTCGATTGTCCATTATGAAATTGGTAATTCAAATCATTTTCTAACCTTAAAGCAAATCAATTATGGTAGAGAACCATTAACTTCGGAAGCCGGATTATTTCATTTAGCAATTAGATTACCATCGAAAAGAGATTTGGCGGATTTGCTCGTTCAATTGAGTGAGTATGAATTACCTATAAATGGTGGAGAGCATGATATTACAACGTCATTATTTCTAGATGATCCTGAAGGCAATGGCTTAGAATTTTATGTAGATCATCCTATTGAAGATTGGGCATTTGAAGATGACAAGGTTGTTTTAGAAACACAACCAATCAATGTTGCTAATTTATTAACTTATGTTTCAAATGAAAAATGGCAAGGCATGCCTGATGAAACAATAATTGGATATGTTAATCTTAAAACGATAGAGTTAAAGCGTGTGATTTCGTACTATAAAAATTTCTTTGGTTTAGAAGCCTCTTCCTTAGAAACAAACACAGCATTGTATTTATCTTCTAATGGTTATCACCAACATATAGTAGTTAATAATTGGTTTTCTCGAATTAAGCGTATTGAAAACGATAAAACTTATGGATTGGCGTGTGTAGATTATCACTATCCTGAGACGACTCACAAGCATATTACAGGACCAGATGGTATACTGTTTCGTTTTAATTTTTATAAAGTAGTGTAATTAATGTGAAGCAAAGACAAAACTATTTTACTATGATATTAGAAAATTATTAAATCAATGTTATGTAAAAATATAGCATTAAATCAATGGTTGATTATGAATTATTAAGTTTTATATATATAATCAAACTGTAACTTTTTTTATAAGTTTGATTAGGATATAATGAAAGATGTTGTAAAAGCGACTCAGCGCAGAATAGGAGGTACAGGCATGAAACGTCAGTACTATATTAGTATTTCTTTATTCATAACAATCGTTATATTATTATTAGATCAAATCACAAAATTTATTGTTGCCAGTTCTATGAGAGTTGGAGATTCTTTTAACGTAATTCCTAATTTTTTAAATATAACTTCTCACCGAAATAATGGTGCAGCTTGGGGTATATTGAGTGGGAAAATGAGTTTTTTCTATATTATTACAATTATAATTCTTGTTGTATTAATTATTTTTTACATTAAAGAAGCAAAACAGCATTTATTAATGCAAGTAGCTATTAGTTTATTATTTGCAGGAGCATTAGGTAATTTTATTGATCGTGTGTTACATGGAGAAGTTGTAGATTTTGTTGATACAAATATTTTTGGTTATAATTTCCCGATATTTAATGTAGCAGATTCTAGTTTGACCATAGGCGTGTTGTTAATAGTAATCGCTTTGTTAACAGATATGAAAAAAGAAGAATAGGAGAGATATCGTATGGAAATACATGAGTATAAGATAGAAGACCAGAACGATACAGGCCAACGTATTGATAAGTTATTACCTGAATATAATTCAGATTGGTCACGCACTCAAATCCAAGATTGGATAAAAGAGAATCTTGTAAAAGTTAATGATAAAGTTATTAAGTCTAACTACAAGACAAAGTTAAATGACCATATAGTTGTGACTGAAAAAGAAATTGTAGAAGCGGATATTCAACCAGAAAATTTAAATTTAGATATTTTTTATGAAGATGATGATGTAGCTATAGTATATAAACCTAAAGGAATGGTAGTTCACCCATCAGCAGGTCATTACACAGGTACTTTAGTTAATGGTCTTATGTATCAAATGAAGAATTTATCAGGGATTAATGGTGAAATTCGTCCAGGTATTGTACACCGTATCGATAAAGATACATCTGGATTATTAATGGTTGCTAAAAATGATATAGCACATCGTAGTTTAGTAGACCAATTAGTTAATAAGACAGTTACTCGTAAATATGTCGCATTGGTTCATGGTAATATCCCACATGATTATGGCACAATTGATGCACCAATTGGCAGAAATAAGAACGATCGTCAGTCTATGGATGTTGTAGATGATGGTAAAGATGCGATTACACATTTTAATGTATTAGAGCATTTTGATAAATATACTTTAATCGAGTGTATTCTAGAAACCGGACGTACACACCAAATTCGTGTGCATATGAAATATATTGGTTTCCCATTAGTTGGTGATCCAAAATATGGACCGAAAAAAACGATGGATTTAGGTGGCCAAGCATTACATGCTGGTGTAATAGGATTTGAACATCCAATTACACATGAAAATATTGAAAAATCAGCCGCATTACCAGATGATTTTGAACAATTATTAACTGAATTACGTAGAAGCGAAAAGTAATTATAAGAATTTGGATATAAATATACCCGACTAAAGAATAAACGTCAATTTCTATTGAGAGTATATAGAAATTGACGTTTTCTTTGTCTATATGAAGTATATGGTCTTAAGAATTTTATTGCTCTTTTTTGATGAATTGAAGTAACAATTACTATAGGATAGTTGTTATTTTCATGTTTACCGACTTGCAAGGTAATATGATTCATGGTATTATGATAACAGTTTAATAAAGAGCGAACGTCTTTAATTGAGAGTCCAGAGAGGCTCCGAAGACATGTTATTTAATAAAAAGATTATAAACTTACTGTTTGTTCATAAGAATGAAGCAACACTGTTGTAGTTATAGTTTCTTAACGCAATAGGAGCCATAGTATTATTTTTTAACTATGGAAGAGAAAGCATCTCATGTTATTGAGTGATGTCTCTTGAAGTTTGTAGACTTTTTAACTAAACCTCATGTCTAATAAAGACATGAGGTTTTCTTTATATCATCACTTAATTTAAGGCAGGTGTTTAAAATGTCAGAACGCGTTATTATGGATGAGGCAGCAATACAAAGAACAGTCACACGTATTGCACATGAAATTTTAGAATATAACAAAGGTACTGATAATTTAATCTTATTAGGCATTAAGACACGTGGTGCATTTTTAGCGAGACGTATACAACAAAAGATCGAACAAATAGAAGAGATAGCTGTACCAACTGGAACAATAGATATTACGCAATTCAGAGATGATTTAGAACAAACAATAAATCAAGTTGATGATAAAGCGTATGAAATAGATGTTAATATCACAAATCAAGTTGTTGTTATTATCGATGATGTTTTATACACAGGTCGAACAGTGCGAGCTTCATTAGACGCTATTCTACAGTACGCGAGGCCCAAAAAAATTGGCTTAGCTACTTTAGTAGACAGAGGTCATAGAGAATTACCGATTCGCGCAGATTTCGTAGGAAAAAATATTCCTACAGCAAAAGAAGAAGATGTATCAGTATTTCTACAAGAAATAGATGATAGAAATGCAGTTGTAATTGAATAGCACCTTTTAATTCAGTACGAGAGACTGAAAAAGGGAAGAGGTAAAAGCCACTATAAAAATTACTGTTTGAACGGGATATTTATAGACTTTTAGAAAAATAAGCTACGTGCTTAAAACAAACACCTCTTCATATTATCTTGATTATATTATATTGAGTTATCGTTTTAACTTACGAATAACGCTTAGTTTTCTATAATCAAAACAGATAATATATACTTTTTAGTCTCTTTACATGAATTCAATGTAAAGAGATTTTTTTATGAGAGGAAGCATAAACATGGAAAATGAAACAATGTTTGAACGAACAGTCAAACCAGTATTAGATGTAGGTGATAGACCTAAAATTGGACAATGGGCATTCTTGAGTACGCAACATTTATTTGCAATGTTTGGCTCCACAGTACTTGTGCCATTTTTAACTGGATTACCAATATCATCGGCACTTTTAGCATCAGGCATCGGTACATTGTTATATATCTTAATTACTAAAGCAAAAATACCTGCTTATCTTGGATCAAGCTTTGCCTTTATAACACCGATCATTACAGGGCTAAACTCACATAGCTTAGGCGACATGCTTGTGGCGCTTTTTATGAGTGGTGTCATGTATGTTCTGATTGGTTTAGCGATTAAAATTAGTGGGACAAATTGGTTAATGAACTTATTGCCACCAGTAGTTGTTGGCCCGGTTATTATGGTTATCGGCTTAAGTTTAGCACCAACTGCTGTCAATATGGCAATGTTTGAGAACTCGGGAGATATGAAAGGTTATAACTTAAGTTATTTAGCAGTAGCAATGATTACATTACTGGTAACGATTATAGTGCAAGGTTACTTTAAAGGTTTCTTATCTTTAATTCCGGTACTTATCGGCATAGTAACTGGCTATATTGTTTCAATTGCTATGGGATTAGTAAACTTTGCGCCCATTGCCGAGGCCAAATGGTTACAATTTCCAGAAGTATACTTACCATTTAAAGATTACACACCTTCATTTCACTTAGGGTTAGTATTGGTATTAATCCCCATTGTGTTTGTGACTGTTAGTGAACATATTGGACATCAAATGGTAATAAACAAAATAGTAGGACGCAACTTTTTTAAAGATCCTGGTTTAGATAAGTCCATCATCGGTGATGGTGTATCAACGATGTTTGCGAGCATCATTGGTGGCCCTCCAAGTACAACTTATGGAGAAAATATTGGTGTACTAGCAATTACTAAAATATATAGTGTATATGTTATTGGTGGCGCTGCAACAATTGCAATTATTTTAGGATTTGTTGGGAAATTCACCGCACTGGTTTCATCCATACCAACACCAGTAATGGGTGGGGTATCCATTTTACTCTTTGGTATTATCGCCGCTAGTGGATTGAGGATGCTAGTCGAAAGTGAAGTGGATTTCGCTAGTAACAGAAATTTGGTTATTGCTTCTGTCATTTTAGTCATAGGAATAGGGAACCTTGTATTTAATTTAAACGGACTAGGTATTAATTTAGAAATTGAAGGCATGGCATTAGCTGCTTTAGCAGGCATAACACTGAATTTGATTTTACCGAAAGAAACACCAGTAGATTAATAAAAATTGTCATAATAAGGAGCTGAAAAATATGGATAATTTACTAACAATGGAACACTTAAATACGACTGAAATTTATGAATTGATACAACGCGCGAGCGCTTTTAAAAATGGTGACGTGAAACCATGTTGTTTTGATGATAAATTCGTAGCAAATTTATTCTTTGAAAATTCCACACGCACGAAAAGTAGTTTTTTAGTAGCCGAACAAAAATTAGGATTAAAATTAATTGATTTTGAAACAGATACATCTTCTGTTCAAAAAGGTGAATCACTATATGATACTTGTAAAACACTAGAACAAGTAGGTGCAGATGTGTTAGTAATTCGACATCCTCAAACAAATTATTATGATGAGTTAGAAAAGTTAAACATCCCAATTATCAACGCTGGTGACGGAAGTGGACAACATCCCACTCAAAGTTTATTAGATATTATGACAATCTACGAAGAATACAAAACATTTGAGAACTTAAATATTTTAATTTGTGGAGATATTAAAAATTCACGTGTAGCCAAAAGTAACTTTCAAAGTCTAAGTGCTTTAGGTGCAAATGTAATGTTTTCAAGTCCAGAGTCATGGAAAGATGAAACATTAGAAGCACCGTATGTAGAAATAGATGAAGTGATTGATTCAATAGACATCGTGATGCTACTTAGGGTACAACACGAGAGACATGGCGATAGTGAAATAGCTAGTTTTGAAACAACACAATACCATGAACAGTTTGGACTTACACAACAACGATATAACAAGCTAAATGAACGAGCGATTATTATGCATCCAGCTCCGGTCAATCGAGGCGTAGAAATAGAAGATACGCTTGTAGAAGCACCTAAGTCTCGTATTTTTAAACAAATGGAAAATGGTATGTATATCCGCATGGCAATTATTGACTATATCTTACAAATGGAAGGGGCAACAGCAAAATGAAATTATTAACAAATGCACAAATATTACAAGACGGTGAACTAACAAAGGTATCAATCTTAATAGATGGGAAATATATTAAGAAAATCGCACCTCAAATAGATGTTGATGCAGGCACAGAAGAAATCGACCTCAAAGGACAATTTGTTTCACCAGGATTAGTCGATGTTCATGTTCATTTACGTGAACCGGGTGGAGAACATAAAGAAACGATTGAGACAGGAACAAAGGCAGCAGCTAGAGGTGGTTTCACTACTGTTTGTCCTATGCCAAATACGCGTCCAGTACCAGATTCTGAAGAAAATCTTAATCATTTAAATCAATTGATAGCAGATAATGCGCAAGTTAGAGTCTTGCCATATGCTGCTATAACAGTGAGACAAGCAGGCAAGGAACATGTTGATTTCTCTACGCTTGCACAAAATGGTGCATTTGCTTTTACCGATGATGGTGTAGGGGTACAGCAAGCAAATATGATGTACGAAGCTATGCAAGAAGCTGCAAAAGTTAATAAAGCTGTCGTAGCACATTGTGAAGATAACAGCTTGATTTATGGCGGTGCCATGCACGAAGGAGAACGTAGCAAAACTTTAGGTATACCAGGTATTCCAAATATTTGCGAAGCAGTACAAATAGCCAGAGATGTGTTATTAGCAGAAGCAGCAGGCGCGCATTATCACGTTTGCCATGTATCTACTAAAGAAAGTGTTAGAGCGATACGCGATGCTAAAAAAGCAGGCATACATGTAACTGCTGAAGTTACCCCACATCACTTATTATTGACTGAAGACGATGTTCCTGGAGATGATGCGATTTATAAAATGAATCCTCCTTTAAGAAGTAAAGAGGATAGAGACGCATTGCTTGAAGGATTACTAGATGGAACTATTGATTGTATCGCAACAGATCATGCTCCACACGCAGCTGAAGAAAAGGATCAACCAATGACTAAAGCGCCATTTGGTATCGTAGGTAGTGAAACAGCATTCCCGTTACTTTATACACACTTTGTTAAAAATGGTGAGTGGACATTACAACAATTAGTTGATTATTTAACAATTAAACCAGCCCAGACATTTAATTTACCATACGGAAAATTAGAAGAAGGTGGATTAGCTGATTTAGCAGTTATCAATTTAGACAAAGAAACTGAAATCAACGCAGATGACTTTGCGTCTAAAGGACGTAACACACCATTTATAGGGTATAGCGTTTATGGAACACCAGTATTAACAATGGTTGAAGGTGAAGTTAAATTTAAGGAGGAAAAATAATGTTAAAGCAACGTTATCTTGTTTTAGAAGATGGTTCATACTATGAAGGATACCCAATAGGCTCCGATAATTTAACACTAGGTGAAATTGTCTTTAATACGGCAATGACAGGTTATCAAGAAACGATTTCGGATCCTTCGTATACCGGTCAAATTATTACATTTACTTACCCTTTAATAGGGAATTACGGTATAAATAGAGATGATTTTGAATCACTTGTTCCTACTTTAAACGGTGTTGTATTAAAAGAAATCAGCAGCCAACCAAGTAATTTTAGAAAACAAAAAACATTTGACGAAGTACTTGTAGAGTATGATATACCAGGCATTTCAGGCGTCGATACACGAAGTATTACAAGAAAAATTAGAAAACACGGCGTGCTAAAAGCTGCGTTTACAGATAATAAAGCCGAGATTGAGCAAATAGTTACGCAATTAAAAACAAAAGAATTACCACGTAATGAAGTGACAACTGTATCTACAAAATCTCCTTATGTATCTACTGGCTATGGCTTAAGTGTTGTCTTGGTTGATTTTGGTAAAAAACAAAATATTGTAAGAGAACTTAATGCACGTGGTTGTAATGTAACGGTAGTGCCATACGACACTACTGCAGAAGAAATTATTAGAATGTCACCTGATGGTGTGATGTTATCTAATGGACCTGGTGACCCTGAAGCGGTTGAAACAGCAGTGGTAATGATTCAAGGCATCTTAGGACAGGTTCCATTTTTCGGTATTTGTCTAGGTCACCAATTATTTGCACTAGCTCAAGGCGCGACTTCTTTCAAAATGAAGTTTGGTCATAGAGGCGCTAATCATCCAGTCAAAGACTTAAAAACTGGAAAAATTGCATTAACGAGTCAAAATCACGGTTATGCAATTGATAAAGATTCTTTAATAAATACAGATTTAGAAATTACACATATTGCTATTAATGATGGCACAGTTGAAGGCTTGAAACATAAATCATTACCAGCCTTTTCAGTACAATATCACCCTGAAGCATGTCCGGGACCATCAGATTCTAATTATTTATTTGATGAATTTATCGATATGATGGACGAATATAAAACAAAGGAGTGTACAATCAATGCCTAAACGTCAAGATATAGAAACGATTTTAGTTATAGGATCAGGACCAATTATCATCGGTCAAGCTGCAGAGTTCGATTATGCAGGTACTCAAGCATGTTTGGCATTAAAAGAAGAGGGCTACCGTGTAATATTAGTTAACTCAAATCCCGCTACAATCATGACGGATACTGAAATTGCCGATAAAGTGTATATTGAACCATTAACGCATGATTTTATTGCACGTATTATCCGTAAAGAGCAACCAGATGCACTCCTACCTACATTAGGTGGTCAAACAGGATTAAATATGGCAATCCAATTACATGATAGTGGAGAACTGGAAGCTAATAATGTACAGCTATTAGGTACAGAATTGCAGTCGATTCAACAAGCTGAAGATAGAGAATTATTTAGAACATTGATGAATGAACTAAATGTACCGGTTCCTGAAAGTGATATCGTCAATACAGTTGAGCAAGCATTTGCATTTAAAGAAGAAGTTGGTTATCCATTAATCGTGAGACCGGCATTTACAATGGGTGGTACTGGCGGAGGCATTTGTTATAACGACGAAGAGTTTAAAGAAATCGTAGGTAATGGTTTACATTATAGTCCGGCCACACAGTGTTTAATTGAAAAATCAATCGCTGGCTATAAAGAAATTGAATATGAAGTGATGCGTGATAAAAATGACAATGCTATCGTTGTCTGTAATATGGAAAATATTGACCCTGTGGGTATACATACAGGTGACTCAATTGTAGTAGCACCTAGTCAAACGTTGTCAGATGTGGAATATCAAATGTTACGTGATGTATCATTAAAAGTGATACGCGCATTAGGCATTGAAGGTGGCTGTAATGTACAGCTTGCACTGGATCCATATTCTATGGATTACTATATCATCGAGGTAAATCCTCGTGTATCTCGTTCATCTGCGTTGGCGTCCAAAGCAACAGGTTATCCAATTGCCAAATTAGCTGCCAAAATTGCAGTAGGATTGACGTTGGATGAAATGTTGAATCCGATTACTGAAACGTCATATGCTGCCTTTGAGCCTACATTAGATTACGTGATTTCTAAGATTCCACGTTTCCCATTTGATAAATTTGAAAAAGGTGAACGTGTTCTAGGTACACAAATGAAAGCAACAGGCGAAGTAATGGCAATCGGAAGAACATATGAAGAGTCGTTACTTAAAGCGATTCGTTCTTTAGAATATGGTGTACATCATTTAGGCTTACCAAATGGTGAAACGTTCGATTTAGATTATATTAAATCACGTATCAAAGACCAAGATGATGAACGTCTATTCTTTATAGGAGAAGCAATCCGCAGAGGTACGACATTAGAAGAAATTCATGAAATGACAAAAATAGATTATTTCTTCTTAAACAAATTCCAACATATTATTAATATAGAGCATGATTTAAAGGCTAATAAAGGGGATATAAATTACCTGAAATTTGCTAAAAATTATGGCTTTAGCGACCGTGTCATTGCTCATCGTTTCGACATGACAGAAACTGAAGTTCACGATTTAAGAGTAGCAAACGGTATTACACCAGTGTATAAAATGGTAGATACATGCGCTGCAGAATTTGAGTCAGCAACACCTTATTATTATGGAACATACGAATACGAAAATGAATCTATCGTTACGGAAAAAGAGAAAATTCTAGTGCTAGGGTCAGGTCCAATACGTATTGGTCAAGGTGTTGAATTTGATTATGCAACGGTGCACGCTGTATGGGCGATTCAACAAGCTGGTTATGAAGCAATTATTGTAAACAATAATCCAGAAACTGTATCAACTGACTTTTCAATATCAGATAAATTATACTTTGAACCACTAACTGAAGAAGATGTCATGAATATTATCGATTTAGAACAACCTAAAGGGGTAGTCGTTCAATTTGGTGGTCAAACAGCGATTAACTTAGCTGATAAATTAGCAAAACATGACGTTCAAATTCTAGGAACCTCATTAGAAGATTTAAATAGAGCAGAAGACCGTAAAGAGTTTGAAGCGTTATTGCATAAAATTGGGGTGCCACAACCAAATGGTAAGACGGCTACATCACCTCAAGAAGCACTAGAAAATGCAAGGAACATTGGTTATCCAGTCGTTGTAAGACCATCTTACGTATTAGGTGGACGCGCGATGGAGATTGTTAATAGTGATGCAGAATTAGAAGACTACATGAATCAAGCTGTTAAAGCTAGCCCAGATCATCCTGTATTAGTAGACAGATACTTAACAGGTAAAGAAATTGAAGTTGATGCTATATGTGATGGAGAGACTGTAATTATTCCGGGTATCATGGAGCATATCGAAAGAGCAGGCGTTCACTCAGGTGACTCTATTGCGGTTTATCCACCACAAACATTAACTCAAGAGGAAATGGATACGCTAGAAGATTTTACTATTAAATTGGCAAAAGGTTTAAATATAGTCGGATTAATTAATATTCAATTTGTTATCGCACACGATGGCGTATACGTTTTAGAAGTAAATCCACGTGCTAGTCGTACGGTGCCATTCTTAAGTAAGATTACTGATATTCAAATGGCACAATTGGCAATGCGTTCCATTATGGGAGAAAAACTTGTTAATTTAGGTTATGAAGCTGGAATCCAACCATACGCAAATGGCGTGTTTGTCAAAGCACCGGTCTTCAGTTTTAATAAATTGAAAAACGTAGATATTACGCTTGGACCTGAAATGAAATCAACAGGTGAAGTGATGGGGAAAGATTCTACAATGGAAAAGGCGCTTTACAAAGGATTAACTGCCAGTGGTATGGAAGTCAGTGACCACGGGACAGTGTTGATGACAGTAAGTGATAAAGATAAAGATGAAATTGTATCTATCGCACATCGCTTAAACGAAGTCGGCTATAAAATTTTAGCGACAGAAGGTACTGCACAGAAATTAGCTGAAAATCAAATTCCTTCAGAAGTCGTTGGCAAAATTGGTGGCGAAGATGATCTATTAACTCGCATTCAAAATGGTGAAGTTCAAATCGTCGTTAATACTATGACAAAAGGAAAAGAAGTTGAACGTGATGGTTTCCAAATCAGACGTGCATCTGTTGAAAATGGTGTACCTTGTCTAACCTCGTTAGATACAGTAGACGCACTAACAAGTGTGCTTGAAAGTATGACTTTCACAATGAAAAACATGTAATACGGCATCAAAATAATCTAAGGTAAAATAGTGTTTGAATAAATTACTATTTTACCTTTTAATTAAGTAAATAAAGAAATTTAAAGTGTTGGGGTGTAAATAAAATGAGAAACTTACCTATTATTGCATTAGACTTTGATTCTGTGGAAGCGGTAGATGCATTCTTAGATCGATTTGAAGAACCATTATTTGTAAAAGTTGGTATGGAACTTTTTTATCAAACTGGTCCACAATTGATATCATCGATTAAAGATCGTGGCCATGATATTTTTTTAGATTTAAAATTGCATGATATTCCAAACACTGTTGGAAAAGCGATGGAAGGATTAAGTAAATTGAACGTTGATTTAGTAAATGTGCATGCTGCCGGTGGAACTGAAATGATGAAAAGTGCTTTAGCAGGACTTAAAAAGCATAACCCTAACATTAAACTGATAGCAGTAACACAGCTGACTTCTACCACAGAAAGAATGTTGAGAGATGAACAAAATATTCAAAGCTCGATTGAAGAAGCGGTACTTAATTATGCTCAGTTGGCACAATCATCTGGATTGGATGGTGTAGTATGTTCACCACTTGAAGCTGAATTGCTCAAACGTGAACTAGGAGAAGCGTTTTTAAAAGTAACGCCAGGTATCAGACCATTAGATTCGACGAAAGACGATCAACAAAGAGTAACAACACCTGAAGATGCTAAAGAAATGGGTGCGACACATATTGTCGTAGGTCGCCCAATTACTAAAAGTAGTAATCCAGTCGAAAGCTATCATAAAATTAAAGAAAGTTGGTTGAGTTAAAATGGCAAAAGCAATTGCAAAATCATTATTAGATATTAAAGCAGTTTCATTATCTCCAAATGATCCATTTACGTGGAGTTCAGGGATTAAATCTCCTATCTATTGTGATAATCGCGTAACGCTTGGTTATCCAGATGTACGACGCGACATTAGAGATGGTTTAAGTGAATTGATTAAAACAAATTTTGAAAATGTCGAAGTCTTATCTGGTACAGCAACTGCAGGCATCCCACATGCAGCTTATGTATCTGAAGTACTTAACTTACCTATGAATTATGTACGTTCAAAAAGTAAAAGTCATGGTAAGCAAAATCAAATTGAAGGTGCATTAAGTGACGGTAAAAAAGTTGTAGTTATAGAAGATTTAATTTCTACGGGTGGTTCATCAATTACAGCGGTCAATGCACTTAGAGAATCAGGCGCAGAGGTTATTGGTGTGGTTGCTATATTTACTTATGGTTTGAAAAAAGCTGATGAAGCATTTCAAAACGTTGAAGTACCATTTTACACTTTGAGCGATTATAATGAACTTATAGAAGTCGCGAAAGAAAATGGAGAAATTTCTGACAATGATATTAGTAGATTAGTTGATTGGAGAGACAACTTATCATAATATACTAAGTGGAGGGGATGTTATGGCAAATGACCCGAAAGAAGCTTATAATCATTTCGCACACTTAAACAAATTTTTAAAAAAAGAGCAAGATTATAGACATCAAGATAATGCAGTACATGACAAAATCGGATCAATGCAAACAGCTGAAGAAAATATTTATAAAAAATCTAAATCAACGATTAAACAAAAAGGACACATATAATAACGAACTTAATGTGACTTCTATATAGCTTTAATGTTGTTTAACATCATATTTGAGAATTTAGAATAAAAAGAATGAGACAGAAATTTAATTTTTAATAGTTAAATTTCTGTCTTATTATTGTATATACACGACAAGCCATAATAGTAGTTCTAGCTTAAATAGTAATAAACCAAATAGTACATAGAAAAAAATATATTTTAATAGAATCAAGGATTCAAAATGTCGACATTTTTTTAAGTTTTCTTCGGGCACTTACGTAAGGTCTGATTTGCGCCCAGTGTTTTTATGTGAATGAACTTCTGATAATTATTGAGTACATTACTGTTACAACTTTGATACAGCTAATTCAATCTATTATTGAACCTTCAATAAAATTATATGCGTTATTTTAAAACCCCTATTCTTCCATACCTAACTCTTTCAATGCCATTTTCTCAAATGCTGGTTCTCCTGATTTCATAGCAAATTCAGCAATAAACATTGGAAATACTGCATTAAGTTCTAATATATGCTCTTTCATTCGTGGCCATATTTGACCACCAGCTTTACTGTATGCAGTTATAAGTTGATCTAATCCTTCTTCCCCGAATACACGATGGTGTCCCATAAAGTCCATTGATGGATCGGAGTGAGTTGCTTCAGTCCAGTCTATAAGACCTGTGACGTTTGCTTGGTTATCAACCATTATATGTCCTGGATGTAAGTCTCCATGTATCATGGTCGCATGTCGAGGCCATAGTTCGTCGTTTTCTAACCATTGTTTCCATCTGTCCCATAATTCATATGCTACGCCATATGTTTCTTTAACTTTATTCATTCTTCTTTGAAAATCATTTTTTATTTCTTGTATAGTTTTAATTTTTATATGTTTTGCGGTAATGTTTTCTTTTGGTATATTGTGTAAATCTACGAGTGTTTCGGCTAATGTATTAATAAAGTTTTCTGGTACTGGTTTGTGTTCAATTTCCCAGACATAATCTTGTATTTCTGGATCAATTGTCGCTGCAGGGTTGCCTGTAAGTTTTGGGTAAGCAATAAGATCTTTTGCATGTACTATCCACTTCGGTATTTCAAATGAAACATTATTCTGTAAAAAGTCTACTATTTGTTTTTCGGCTTTTGTTCGTTTATAAACGTCAGGTCTTCTCGGTAGTCTTAAAACCCATTCTATACCATATTCATCTTTTCCAAATGCAACTTGGAAATCAAGGCCCGATTCATTCAATGAAATTGTTCGAGGTTGGATGTGTAATTGATGTTTTTCTGCACATTTAATAATTTCATTATGTTGAGTCATTTTATTGGCTCCTTATTTTTATTATATTTTTCTTATAAACGTATTTTTATCTTGATATAAATTAACGTAATCTGCAAACGATAACTAACTACACGAGTTTGGTATATAAAAGTATGAAATTATTTATGTTCTAATATTATAAATGATTGTACTTTCTGAGCATTATATAAGCATTGTTTTTCTATTAAAGATATTAAATTCATTGAACATAGTTTTGATGAAGAATCTTATTATCACATACTTTATAAAAACGGGATAAATGTTATTTACTTTATTATAATACTTAAAAAATCATTCAACATAAATTAAGGTACAGCTTTTAAGTTATATTATAAATAAACCCTATACAAATTAATGCATAGAGTTTACCTGTGTTCTGAACGCTCCGTAAGTTTAAACGGAGGTGTTGATTTATGTTGTTAAAATAGATGAGCAATTTAAAACTCATATTTTAATTTTAAAACTAGCGTATCATTATTTTAATAATAATATAGCACACCAATATTACTAAGGCAGCTATAAGTAATGGAATAATATAATAAGACATGAAATACCTCCAGCAATTTTATTTATATTTTAACTTTGAAATGTAAAAAGTAAAAGCGTTATGGTCATAAATAAAGTATAACAATAATAGTCATTAAGATGTAACGCTTTAAATGATATTATAAAAGTTGTGTGCGATTAAAGGTAGTAAGGCTTTATTGGTTGTGGTACATTTGGCCTTACAATATAAAAGATAATTTTTGAAGATTGATGCACAATAATTTTAAATTAATTTATAAAACACTTTGTTATTTATGAAAAGTTATTTTAAAAAGAGGGGGACTTATATGAAAATGGTAGAACAGTTGTTGAAAGACCATACAAAAAATATCATTATATGTATATTAGGGGCTTTTGTAAGTGCGCTAGCGGTCAATTGCTTTATATTAGGATCTAATTTAGGTGACGGTGGAACAGTCGGTATATCGCTCGCATTAAAATATGCGTTTGGATGGTCACCTGCACTTACATCATTGATTATTAACACAATTGTTATCATTGTAGGTTGGAGATATTTAAGTACACGTACTGCAGTTTATACATTTATAGCGAATACAGCTATCTCTATCTTTTTAGATTTAACTAAAAACTTTAATACAGGAATAGATAATTTTGTTATAAATGCGACATTCGGTGGTGTTTTAGTCGGTGTTGGTATTGGATTAGTTATTGCTGCAGGCGGTGTCATTGGTGGCACATCTGTAATCGCAAAAATGTTAAATAAATATTTAGATATAAAAACAGCCCAAGCTATTTTCGTATTAGATGGTTTAGTCGTACTATCTTTTCTTTTTGTGTTACCACTTATAAATGTGCTATTTACTATAATAATGTTATTTGTTACAGAAAGAGCAACTTCATTTATAATTGAAGGATTTAATCCTAAAAAAGCAGTTACAGTTATTTCTAGTAAAAATGAAGTCATCAGTGACAGAATTAATAGTTTTACGGGTAGAGGATCTACTTTATTAAATGGTAAAGGTGGTTACGGTAAGCATGAAACGAGTATGTTATATGTCGTTGTTCCTCAATCACAAGTAACAAGAGTAAAAAAATTGGTTAATGAAGAAGATGAAAATGCCTTTTTAGTTATTCACGATGTACGGGATGTGCTAGGAAATGGCTTTATCAACTTATCTTAAATGATAATATTTTTTTAAGATACGCTAGTGAATTATGTTATTGATATAAATATAAAAGCACATTTAATCTTTTGGTTTTTGTTCTGCTTTGTCGATTTTTTATGAAATATCCTTTATGCTAATGATAAGAAGTATATAGGGGGTAAAATAATGGCAATACCAAAAATCACGACATTTTTAATGTTTAACGGTAACGCAGAAGAAGCAATAAATTTATATGTAAATACTTTTGAAGATGCTGAAATATTAGCATTGGTCCGTTATAGTGAAAGTGATAATGAGCCCACTGGGGCAGTGCAACATGCAATTTTCAGATTGAAAGATCAAGTGTTTATGGCAATTGACAACATGAATGGTGTAGATATTGAAATGAATCCAGCAATGTCTTTATATGTAACTGTGGATAACCCAATTGAAATGGAAAGATTATTTAATAAATTGAAAAGTGGCGGTGCAATTTTAATGCCTAAAACAGAAATGCCACCTTTTAGAGAATTTGCGTGGATACAAGACAAATTTGGTGTGAACTTCCAATTGGCACTGCCAGAAAGCAAATAATCATAAACATAAATGAATCAATGATTTTATAAACATAGTCTTATCATCTATAAGATTTTGTTTCAGACATTGACTGTGAAAATAAATAAAGATTTTAATAGGGCATCTACTTTAAGATTTACTTTAAAGCAATTAATGGTTTTATAAGAAGGTGTTTGATCTTATGATAGCCACATTATTTGTCAGAGTAAGAACTGAAGTTTCTATTGGTAATGTAAGTTGAATCATATTATAATTTTTATACAAAAGGTGCCTCGTTAATTTAGTTTAGCAGTATTTATTAAATTAATCGCAAGGGCTTTATTTTTATTAAAACACATGATTTTTAACGATTTTGTGACGTGCTGACGCCTGGGGAGATAGTGTGAGTGAGAGACTACAGGCTCGAACCATACTCCAGGCATGTACGCACAATCAAAATCGTGAGATTTTTATATAAAAAGGACTAATCCGTTTTAAAAAACGGATTAGTCCTTTATTTTGAGAATGGAGGTTTATGTTCCAGCCTCATTATGCTATTTAACTTTTAATTGTTGAATGTGATCATAATCTGGGGTAGCGTAAAGTGTTTTTTGATTGTCGTATGTTACGAAACCAGGTTTAGCACCTGAAGGTTTGTGAACATGTTTGATTTCAGTGTAATCAACTGGTACTTGTGCAGAACTACCAGCTTTTGAAAAGTATGCTGATAACATTGCAGCTTCTTTAATTGTTTCTTCACTTGGCTCATCGCTTAGAATGACAACGTGTGAACCAGGGATATCTTTAGTGTGGAACCAAAGATGATGTTTTTTAGCTTGTTTATTAGTTAAATAATCGTTTTGTTTATTGTTTTTACCAACCAAGATTGTATCGCCATCTGTAGATGTATACGCTTGGATTTGCATTGTCTGTTTCTTTTTCTTCTTGCTTTGTTTACGCTGCTTCATAAATCCTTGATCAGCTAATTCGTCACGAATATCATCAATTTCATCGACAGAAATATGTGTAAGTTGTTGCTCGATACTTTCAAAGTACGCAATATTTTCTTTAGTTAATTGAATTTGATGTTGTAATTCGTGTTCACGTGTTTTTAATTTATTATATTTTTTATAATAATTTTGTGCGTTAACAGCAGGTGATTTTGTAGGATTAAGTGGTATCGTCACTTCTTTGCCATTATAATAATTAAGCGCAGTAAGTGATTCATCACCCTGCTTAATACGATAGATATTAGCAGTTATAAGTTCGCCAAATAATTGTTGCAGCTCTTTTTCTTTGGTACCTTCACGTTCATCTATTAGCTTACTTAATTTATTTTGAGACTTGTGAAGTTGTTGTTGAACAAATTTTACTAAGTCGTTGGCACGCTGTTTAACACGTTCTCTTTCTCCACGCGCATCATAATAGCGATCTAATAAATCATGAAGTGAGTCGTAAAGTACTACGTCATCATAGAACTGGTCTAATTTCATGAAATAGAAATCTTCTTTTCCAGATTCATGATTTTTATGGAAAACAGGTGTGGGCTCACCTTGAATTTCCTCGAGTACTTCATCAAAAGCTTCCGGTAAAGTTTGTGTCGTCATAAATTGTCTACGGTTTGCAATCTCATTCGTTATCAGCGGGCTAAAACCTTCGAAATGATTGAGCAATTGTCTCGCAATTTTTCCACTATTAAAATCGATATATTTTAACGCTTCAGCACCAGAAATTTCAAAAGGATTAATTTTATTTTGAGTTGGAGGTGCTTCATATTGAAAGCCGGGCATAACTGTACGATATTGATTAGTATTTGGTGTTAAATGTTTAAACCCTTCAATAATTTTACGATTGTTATCTACTAATATTAAATTACTGTGTTTGCCCATAATTTCTAAAATGATTGTACGGTAAATTGTATCACCGATTTCGTCCTTACTTTGAACATCTATTTCTACACGTCTATCATTACCAATTTGTCTTACTGCTTTAACAATACCACCTTCGATGTGTTTACGAAAAACACGGGCAAACATGGGTGGGTCAAATGGATTATCATATTTTTTATTTGTTAAATGCATTCTAGTAAAACTAGGATGGATAGAAAGTAGAAGCTGATGATTTTTACGATTTTGTCGAATAACGACTAACATCGTGTCGTTTTCGGGTTGATTTATTTTATGAATTCTTCCATCTACTAGAAATTGAAGAGATTCCACTATTTTTCTAGTGAATAAACCATCATATGCCATTACTATCAGCCACCTTATTTTTAGTCATTCATCATATTGTAACATGGCAATAAGAAATCTTCATGGTCAAAGTTTGTCCTTTGCTATGCTATACAAGTAATTAGAGATTGTGGTATCATTGTCTAATAATAGTAGAACAGTTTAGAGAGGTAGTAAGTCATGGAAAATGAGAAAGGTTTGTTGATTGTACTATCTGGACCTTCTGGCGTTGGAAAAGGTACAGTTAGAAAAAAAATATTTGATGATCCGTCCACATCTTATAAGTATTCTATTTCGATGACAACACGTGATAAGCGTGAAGGTGAGGTCGATGGTGTTGATTATTTCTTCAAAGCAAAATCAGAATTTGAAGAATTGATTAAACAAGATCAATTTATAGAATATGCTGAGTTTGTTGGGAATTACTATGGTACACCTGTACAATACGTTAAAGACACAATGGATCAAGGCTATGATGTGTTTTTAGAAATTGAAGTAGAAGGTGCTAAACAAGTGCGCAAAAAATTCCCAGATGCACTATTTATTTTTCTTGCGCCACCAAGTTTAGATCATTTGCGTGAACGACTTGTGGGTCGTGGAACAGAATCCAGTGAGAAGATTCAAAGCCGAGTGCATGAAGCGCGTCGAGAAGTTGAAATGATGAACTTGTACGACTATGTTGTTGTTAATGATGAAGTAGACTTAGCGAAACAACGTATTCAATCAATAGTAGCAGCTGAACACTTGAAGAGGGAACGTATTGAAGCAAAATATAGAAAAATGATACTGGAGGCAAAAAAATAATGTTACAACCACCATTAAACCAATTAACAGATAAAATAAACTCAAAATACTTAGTAGCAACTACTGCTGCAAAACGTGCACGTGAATTGGATGAAAAACCTGAAACTGCATTATTAAATAAATATATTTCAAAAAAACCTGTAGGTAAAGCTTTAGAAGAAATTGCTGACGGTGAAGTTTTTCCTGACGAACTATTCCTAAAATCTTTCTAAAAATAATAGACTTGAGATACGAGTATAGAACATATGCATTTTGAAAGTGGAATTTTAAAGTGAGCCTGAGACATTAACAAATGTCTCAGGCTTTTTAATGATAAAGCCTACACTTAAATAAAGCACTGCTAATTTTCTTGTGCAAGAGATTTAGTGCGTAGCCTTTATCTAATTATCGAGCTAGTGGCACTTATACTTGAGTATCAGTTTAAAATGCTATTTTCAATTACAGCTTTTTAACTATGATTCATCCTTTTACAGGTGAGGTAACGAAATCATTCTGGAAAATAAGATTTCCGTCTCACTCTTTTTAATTTAGTTATTAATTTGTGTATAATGATGAGTAATTAAAGTATTCTTAAAAGCTTAAACATCAAATTTAAATTTGGGCTTTTACATAAAATGTTGACTTAAAAAGTCATATTTAATTCATTTGAAGGAGAATGACAATAATATGAAACGAATATTACTCGCTGTTACAGGTGGTATTGCGGCATATAAAGCGATCGATTTAACTAGTAAATTAACACAAGCAAATTATGATGTAAGAGTAATGCTTACTGATCATGCGCAAGAGTTTGTTACACCACTAGCGTTTCAAGCAATTGGTAGAAATCCAGTTTATACAAGTACTTTTAAAGAACAGAATCCTGAGGAAATACAACATGTTGCGCTAGGAGATTGGGCTGATGCCATTGTTGTTGCTCCAGCTACTGCAAATACAATTGCAAAATTAGCTAATGGCATCGCTGATGACATGGTGACTTCTACATTATTAGCTACCGAGACACCAAAGTTCATTGCGCCAGCTATGAATGTGCACATGTATGAAAATCGTAGAACTCAACAAAATTTAGCAACTTTGAGTTCAGATGGTTACTATTTCCTCGAGCCAGGTGAAGGCTTTTTGGCATGTGGTTATGTTGCAAAAGGTAGAATGGAAGAACCGTTACAAATCGTAGAGCGATTGAATCAATATTTTAATGAATCGACGCAAAATCCGATTTGTAAAAATAGCCGTTTTGAAGGCAAACGTGCTCTGATTACTGCTGGCCCTACAGTCGAAGAACTAGATCCTGTGCGTTATTTATCTAATCGTGCTTCAGGTAAAATTGGTTATGCGTTAGCAGAATCACTTACAAAACGCGGTGCTATAGTTACACTCGTTACAGGACCAACTCATTTAACACCGCCTGCAAATGTAGAAGTAGTTCAAGTTCAAAGTGCAGAGGACATGTTCCATGCAGTAAAAGCACGTTTCGAAAATCAAGACATTGTGTTTAAAGCAGCAGCAGTATCAGACTATGCCCCTGTAGATACACTTGAACACAAATTGAAAAAACAAGAAGGTACACTGTCAGTTTCATTTAAACGTACCCCTGATATTTTAAAGCATTTAGGTGAGCATAAAACACATCAATTTTTAGTAGGATTTGCAGCAGAAACACAAAATATAGCAGAATATGCTCAAAAGAAACTAAAAAATAAAAATGCTGATGTAGTCATTGCAAACAATGTAGGCGATAGAACCATTGGTTTTAGTTCAGATGATAATGACTACACAATGTACTATAAAACAGGTGATACGGTAGCGTTAGGAAAACATAAAAAAGTCGAATTAGCGGAGCACATACTGAATAGTTTAGAAACAAGGTGGCAATAATATGATAGCTAAGGTAATTGTTGATATACCTTCCAAGAGCGTTGACTTTACATTCGACTATATAATTCCTACGAGATTACAGTCAATGGTTCAGGTAGGTATGCGAGTTATTGTTCCATTTGGGCCAAGAACCATTCAAGGTTATGTTATGCAAGTCATTGAGGAACCTGATGGCAATATAGATATCGCAAAATTAAAAGAAATTAAAGAAATACAAGATATCAAACCAGAATTAACAGAAGAACTAATCCAATTAACTGAATGGTATAATAATTACTTCGTTACTAAACGAATTTCAATGTTAGAAGTAATGTTGCCAAGTGCTATAAAGGCAAAATATACAAAAGTTTTTTCAATTGTAGATGCTGACGCTGTTCCTGAATCACTTTTAGTTAAGTTTGATAAGGATGGCCAATACCCATATAAAGAAGCTCAATATAATGATGATTTAGGCCAGATAGTACCATTGCTCAAGCAAGGTATAGTATCTGAAGTGACACTTTTATCTCAAAATGTGAGTAAAAAGAAACAACGTGCCGTTAGCATTATTGAGGGCTTCGACTATGATAGCGTCTTAGGTTCATTGGAAAAATCTAAAAAACAGTACGAGCTCTATGCTTATTTGTTAGATGAACATCATCATACGGTACTATTAAAAGATTTAGAAGAGATGGGCTTTTCTAAATCGAGTATTGATACTTTAATGCGTAAAGGTTTTGTAGAAAAATATGACGCGATTGTTGAACGCGATCCCTTTGAAACACGTGTTTTTGAGCAAGATCAAAAACAACAACTCACAGATGATCAACAAGAGGCTTATAAATCTATACTTGAAAGTATTCAGGCGCACCAGCAACGTACTTATTTACTTCATGGTGTCACTGGATCAGGAAAGACCGAAGTTTATTTACAAACGATTGAAGAAGTATTGAAATTAGGAAGACAAGCGATGATGTTAGTACCAGAAATTGCTTTGACACCTCAAATGGTCTTAAGGTTTAAAAGAAGATTCGGTGACGAAGTAGCAGTATTACATTCTGGTTTGTCCAAGGGTGAACGCTATGATGAATGGCAGAAAATTAGAGACGGTAAAGCGAGTGTAAGTGTAGGTGCAAGATCAAGTGTTTTCGCGCCCTTTAAAAACTTAGGGATGATTATAATTGATGAAGAACATGAGTCTTCATACAAACAAGAAGATTACCCTAGATACCAGGCAAGAGACATAGCCCAATGGCGAAGTCAGTATCATCAATGTCCATTAATTTTAGGGAGTGCAACACCAAGTCTTGAAACATATGCAAGAGCAGAAAAAGGCGTTTATGAATTGCTATCTCTACCCAATAGGGTAAATCAACAAGCATTGCCAGAAATTGAAATTGTCGATATGAGAGCTGAGCTTAGCTCAGGTAACCGTTCGATGTTTTCTGAGCAATTACGCAAATCTATACAACAAAGATTAGATAAAAACGAACAAATCGTGTTATTCCTGAATCGAAGAGGATATGCTTCATTTATGTTATGTAGGGATTGTGGTCATGTACCACAATGTCCAAACTGTGATATATCACTTACTTATCATAAATCAACAGATCAACTTAAATGTCATTACTGTGGACATCAAGAAGTGCCTCCCAATAAATGCCCGAACTGTGAAAGTGAGCACATTAGGCAAGTAGGTACAGGCACGCAACGCGTTGAAGAGTTATTACAAGAAGCGTTCCAGGAAGCTCGTATTATACGTATGGATGTGGATACAACTTCAAGAAAAGGCGCACATGAAAAACTTTTAGATGATTTTGGAGCAGGTAAAGGAGATATTTTACTTGGTACACAAATGATTGCTAAAGGCTTAGATTTTCCTAATATTACATTAGTAGGCGTTTTAAATGCTGATACTATGTTGAATCTTCCGGATTTTAGAGCTAGTGAAAGAACGTATCAGTTATTAACTCAAGTTTCCGGTCGAGCTGGTAGACATGAAAAAGAAGGGGAGGTTATCATCCAGACATATAATCCAGAACATTATGCTATTAAAGATGTTCAAGCTAACGATTATACAGCTTTTTTTAATAAGGAAATGAATTATCGTAAAATGGGTAAATATCCGCCTTATTTCTTTTTAATCAATTTTACCATTGCTCATAAAGAGATGAAAAAAGTTATGGAAGCATCGAAACATATTCATAAAATTTTGTTACAACATTTAACCGATAAAGCATTAGTACTTGGCCCATCACCAGCAGCTTTATCTCGCATCAACAATGAATACCGTTTTCAAATTTTAGTGAAATATAAAAGTGAACCTGCATTACACGAAGCACTAAAATATTTAGACGATTATTATCATGATCAATACTTAAAAGAGAAATTATCCTTAAAGATTGATATAAATCCACAAATGATGATGTAGATTGGTAGTATACGTGCTTAATAGTAGTATTTTTAAAGCTTTATGCGGTTACTGAAACTTAATTAAGGGCAGAAAAAGGGCAGGTAGTTCAATTTGGGATATTTCTAATTTCTCGGTTGACTGTTTGTCTATTTTTCTGTTGTAGGGCTATATATTTGGAGTAGTAGTTTTTTCGTTTATATATCCCGCTCTTTTCATAATAGCTTTTAACGAAACTTCTAATTCTTCTAACAAACCAGTATGTGTATGTATATGTATGAAAGTATGTGATGTAACTTTTTTATATTAATTATAGTTTACTAAGTATATCTAATATAATAATATTATGTAGCACACCTAAGGGTGCTGTTAGATAGAATAAGTCTAATACATGTCCATTAGGCTTACATCCAGACAAACTTTTTAAGTTCACACTTGTGTTTAGAGTGGTTTTTAATTAAATAACTATAGAATTTATTTAATATAAAGGAGAAAAAATGTATTTAAGATATTGGAAAAACACTTTTAATTATAAAGGTGTCTCGAAGTTCAGTCATTTACTATTATGTGTTTTAATAAATTTTGTTATTTTGATACTATATTTAATATGTGGTATCTTAATCCCTTTAGAATGGGAAAATACCTTTGTTGATATTTATTATTGGATATTGTTAGCCATGGTTTTTCCAACTATTTCTATGATAGTAAGAGTTGTGCGTATGTATATACATAGGTTTAAAAATGTTAATTAAAGTTTAAAAAATAAAAACATTTAATATATTTTTTATGGTAATACAATACTGTTTAGGAGTTGCGTTTTTACTGTCGACAAAGTATTTGACTTTGTTGGCAGTTTTTTTTGCAAGCTTTTCGCGAGCACTGCCTTAGCCTGTAGTCTTGGGAAAATACTCTTTCCACAGGAGTCGGCTCAAATCACTGCTAATTTTATATGTAAATAGTATAATATATAATTTAAACAGTGGTGATATTTATTATGTTAAATAAACCAATTGATAAAAGAGAGCAATATGAAATAATCCCTATCTGTGAATTGGTACCTATTAATTATTTATTACATAAAATCGTTGTAAAATTACATCGTAGTATAAGATGAATGAGATATAGAGGATTTAGCAAAATTTGCATGGATACCGTGCTAATTTGTACTATATTGGATTTTAAAAAATTTACAATGTAGTTAGTAAAAGACCAATATTATTTTGAAAACTAACTATATAAATAGAAATAAACAAACCCTACGCAAATTGGTACTGAACCCTTAGAATGGGAGCTTAATAAAAACACAATGGTTTTAGGCTGCTAATTCTCTGAATTTTACAGGGGATAAGTAGTTTAGTTTTTGTTGAATTCGATTACTATTATAGTTTTTAATGTAATTTACCGATAACCGTAGGTGAAATTATTTTCTTCACATAAATCAATAGCCTTTTGAGTCACTTTATCTTTTTCATTGTTCTTGTGTTTCCATCTATAGTATGTCGATTTAGGTATTTCTAAAACATCAAGTATCATTTTGATTGAATACTTATGCCTTAATTAATCAACTAATTCTACAATTACTTTTGGTACCACTTCCTTCTACTTTTTTAAATATCTAATTCAATATCTTTTTCTTATTATATAACTTTAATTGATCTACTTCTGATAATTCTTCCACTCCTTTGCCATAAGCGTATTGCTTGCCTCTTTGTTGATAAAATCTATAAGTTTCACCATATTGATACCATCGCACCAAGTTTTTACCTGTGTTTTGTTTTTGATATTTAATGCTTCTATAATTTCTTTTACAGTATATCCATCTTCTTTTATTTCAATAGTTTTATATTTTGTTTTTATTTCATTTCCACTATTTGGGGTGAGTCCAAATTAAGCGTAGGGTTTGTCTAAGTTTTGAGATCGCCTATTTTATGTAGACTTTCTTATTAAAATATTTTTGAAATGAGTTGATAATTTTTTTAATGAAGATGGATTTGAATATGTCGCTTCATTTTTAGGATAATAGTAGATATTTTCTTTCTTATATGCTGATTGATTTTTCCAAAGTGACGAATTAGTAAAACTGTCTTTTATAGGTTTGCCATTTTTTGTTGGAATTAGTACGTAATCAGCTGCGTAGTTATTATAGTTTTCATATGGTATTTTTTTAAAACCATTTTCAGATAACTGTGCTTTTGCATTTTTAGGAAATGAAAACTTATATTCTTGATATATAATGGGGGTCCCTCTACCGAAATTTTCGCCAAATATTGAAAGTTGTTTTGGTTGTATTTCCATTACGGTAAATGTTTTATTATTACCAATGTTCTTTTTTATATCTTGACCATCTTGATGTAATTGATTTTCTAAATCTTTAATTTGGTTTTTAGCTTTCTGTTCTTTATTTAAAATTTTTCCAATTGCAAGATGCATTTCTTTGTATGAATAATCATTATACTTTATAGGAATTGTTGGCGCTATTTTTTGATATTTTTTGATTTTTGAATTAACATCATAAGTTATAATCAAATCGGGTTTTAATTTTGCAACGCTTTCTACATCTTCTGAACCTACACGTTTAGCACCTTTTTCATTTATATATTTTGATTTTGGAAAGTCTGCATTGACTCCGACAGGTTTATTGCCTAAATCTTTAAAGTTACCGTAATTTGAAGTTAGGACTACAATTCTTTTTGGATTTTTAGGTATTTTAATTTTTTCTCCAGATTTAGTTTGAAACGTTTTAGTTTCTTTATTTTCTTTATTTTCCTGGTCGCAAGCAACTGAGATTAATAGTAAAGAAAATATTAAAAAAAGTATTTTTTTCATTAAATCATTCCTTATAATTATTTAAATTAATTATGAACTAATTGATATTGATTATCAATAAAGAATGTGAAAATATAAAAGAAATAATTAAAATTTATTTTTTCATCTAGACAAGTAGCTAATTTGGTAAAAGTATTCATATGCTACTTGTTTTTTGTATAATACGCTCCTTAACATTAAAATTTTTATAAAACGTATAAGAAATATATAATTTAATAATATTTACAAAAAATAATCAATTTTAACTTTGCATTTAATGATAAATGAAGTTATATTAAAGAGTAAGGAGTCCTACTTAAATTGCTAACAAGTTGAAATAAGCTTGTAGTAAAAAAGAAGTAAAGTTTACTGTTTGGTGTTGAAGTTGGTTTTTAAAATGGATGTTTAAGGAGTTGTGCATATGAGTTTGCTTAGCAATAGAGAAGCGGTTGGCTTAAGCGTAGTGGAGTTATCAAATCGTATTACATCATTATATAATACGTCTCTTAGTCCTGAAATGATTGAATTGATAGAGGAGAAAAAAGCGAAATTAAATCATCAAGATGCGCAAATATTAGCAGAATTTTTTAATACAACTTCAGAAGATGTATTTTAGATAAACAATATGAAGTAGTTCTAAATAGGATATAGTATAAATAACTACTGGGGATATGTGGAATCAAGGGGGTAAAGCTTATGAAATATAATGAATTCAATCAACCTATTGGCGAGCAAGTAGATGGTTTTCGAGTACCTATTGTGCCGAATGCCTTATCAATAGAAGGTCAATATTGTCGCTTAGAAAAGTTGAAACCAAAACATAGCGAAGGCTTATATGCCCATTTTGGAACGGTTGAGGATATGCCTAATTGGACTTATTTACCTGATGAGCAACCTCAAGATATAGAAGCGTTTAAAGTATACTTAAATAGAAAAGTTGAATCTAAAGATCCATATTTTTTTGTGATTGTTGATAGACAAACAGGACAAGCAGTCGGTATAGTTGCTTTGCTTAGAATTGATCAATCAAATGGTTCCATTGAAGTTGGGCATATTCATTATGCCAATATTTTAAAACGAACACGTATTGCAACTGAAGTTCAATTTTTATTGGCTAAGTATATCTTCGAAACGTTAGGCTATAGAAGATATGAATGGAAATGCGATGCACATAATGAACCTTCTATCAAAGCTGCAAAACGTTTAGGTTTTAAATATGAAGGTATCTTTCGAAATCATCAAGTTTATAAAGGGCGCAATCGGGACACTTGTTGGTTGTCCATCATTGATAGCGAATGGCCAAAGATTAAACAACAATATGAAAAATGGTTAGATGAAAAGAATTTTGATGAATTTGGTAATCAAATTTATCGTTTGTCTATCTAATATTAACCTTTAATATATAATATAGATAATATAAAAATGAATCAATTTTCAAGGAATGATTTTATCAAATTGTGATAAAATCATTCTTTTTTTATTGAAAATAATAGTAACAAAAGAACTTAATGTTCGCATTAAAAAGGGATACAACAATACAAATGCATACGGTATATTAAAATCCTAAATTTGAATGTATGATGCAATTTCTATTAAAATAAGTTATAATGATGTGATGAATTTTTATGAGGAGATATGACTATGACAATTAAGCAGCTTGTAACAAGCAAACACCCAATACTTAAAAAGACAATATCAAGCGTGACTCAATTTGACCAACGATTAGAGCAATTGTTATTAGATTTAGAAGATACGATGTATGATGTTGAAGCATCTGCAATTTGTGCACCTCAAATAGGTATTGAACAAAAAGTAGCTATCATAGATATGGAAATAGATGGTTTGTTACAACTGATTAATCCTCAATTAGTAAGTGAATCTGAAGAAAAAGTGACAGATTTAGAAGGTTCTATTAGTATGCCCAATGTATTCGCTGAAGTAACTAGAAGTAAAATGATTGTGGTTAAAAGTAACGATAAGCATGGTAATGAAGTAGAAATGACAGCATACGATGATATCGCTAGAATGATTTTACATATGATTGATCATTTTGATGGCATATTATTTACAGAGCGTGCAGAGCGTATTTTAGACGAAGCTGAGATGGAGGCGTATTTTGACAATGAGTAAAATTATCTTTATGGGAACACCTGATTTTTCAACAAAAGTATTAGAAATGTTAATTGCTGAACATAATGTGATTGCTGTAGTAACACAACCAGACAGACCAGTAGGTAGAAAGAGAACATTAACACCACCGCCAGTTAAAGAAGTGGCAGTAAAACATGGGTTACCAGTATATCAACCAGAAAAATTAGCTCAATCAGAAGATTTAGAGAAACTTATTGCTTTAGATGCAGATTTAATTGTCACAGCAGCTTTCGGACAAATTTTACCGGAATCATTATTAAATGCTCCTAAGTTAGGAGCAATCAATGTGCATGCATCATTATTACCAAAATACAGAGGTGGCGCACCGATACATCAAGCTATTATAGATGGTCAAAAAGAAACGGGCATCTCTATTATGTATATGGTTAAAAAATTAGATGCAGGAGATATTATCTCTCAACGTGCAATTGCAATAGAAGACCAAGATGATGTTGGGTCAATGCATGATAAATTAAGTTTCTTAGGTGCAGATTTATTAAAAGAGACACTACCTTCAATTATAAATGGTACGAATCAGCGTATAGAACAAAATGAAGACGAGGCAACTTTCGCATCAAACATTAGCCGTGATCAGGAAAAAATAGATTGGTCTCAGTCAGCAGAAGCAATATACAACCAGATAAGAGGTCTTTCACCTTGGCCAGTCGCATATACAAAAATGAATGATGGTAACTTAAAAGTATATGCTAGTCGTATTGAACAAGGAAAGACAGGTGAACCTGGAACAATTATAGAAACAACAAAAAAAGCAATTATTGTTGCTACAGGTTCTGGCGATGCTATCGCATTAACAGATATACAAGTTGCAGGTAAAAAACGTATGTTAACTGCAAACTATTTAAGCGGAGTACAAACTTCGCTTGTTGGGAAGGTACTAACATGACAATAGACACAAATGTAAGGTTATTAGCATTTGAAACAATCCAAGATATTATAAATGATAAAGCTTACAGTAATATTATTATTAACGAAGTATTATCAAATAATGAATTAAGTAGAGCAGATAAAAGTTTGTTTACAGAACTTGTATATGGCACGTTGAAAAGAAAATATACATTAGATTATTTATTAAAACCATTTGTACAGACAAAACTTAAAGGCTGGGTAAGACAATTACTTTGGATGAGTATTTACCAATATGCGTACTTAGATAAAATACCTGAACATGCTATCATCCACGAAGCAGTGGAAATAGCTAAATATAAAGGCGGACCACATAATGGAAACGTTGTTAACGGTATTTTAAGAAATATGATGCGCAGTGAGTTACCAGACTTCACGGAAATTACAGATGATAAGAAGAGAATTGCTATTGAATATAGCTTACCTAAATGGTTAGTCGATCATTGGGTTACACATTTTGGCATAGAAAAGACAGAAGAGATTGCGCAATCTTTCTTAGATAAAGTGTCAACAACTGTACGTGTAAATTTAACAAGAATTACTGTTGATGAAGCAATTAGAAGATTAACAGATGATGATTATATAGTAGAACTAGATAAAGAAATTGATACATGCCTGCATATTAGTGGTAAGCCAATTATTGAATCAAGATTATTTAAAGATGGACTCGTGTCGATTCAGGATAAAAGTTCGATGTTCGTTGGTGAGGTTATGTCATTAACAGAAGGCGATAAAGTGCTTGACGCATGTAGTGCACCAGGTGGTAAAGCTTGTCATATGGCTGAATTATTAAACGGCACAGGTCATGTTGATGCGACTGATATCCATGAACATAAAATTGATTTAATTGATTTCAATATCAAAAAATTACGTTTATCTAACATTTCTGCTTTTGAACACGATGCAACTGAAAAATATGATAAAGTATATGATAAGATTTTAGTCGATGCACCCTGTAGCGGATTAGGGGTGTTAAGACACAAACCTGAAATTAAATACGAACAATCACAACATTCAATTCAATCATTAGTTGAAATTCAATTAGAAATTTTGAATAATGTGAAAGATAGCGTGAAACCAGGCGGCACAATTATTTATTCAACATGTACGATTGAACAAATGGAGAATGAAAACGTAATATATACGTTCTTAAAAGCAAATAATGATTTTGAATTCGATGCTTTTGAACACCTAATAACTGGAGAAAAAGTGAAGACAATGCAAGTTTTACCTCAAGATTTCAACTCTGATGGCTTTTTCATTACTAGGATAAAAAGAAAGGAAACGTAATAAATGATAACTGCAGAAAAGAAAAAAAAGAATAAGTTTCTTCCCGATTTTGAAAAGCAATCAATTTATTCACTGAGATATGATGAGATGCAAGAATGGTTAGTTAGTAATGGCCAACAAAAATTCAGAGCAAAACAAATTTTTGAATGGTTATACGAAAAACGTGTAAATAGTATTGATGAAATGTCAAATTTATCAAAAGAATTACGTGAAGTTTTAAAGAACAGTTTTACTATGACTACAATGACTACAGTAGTGAAACAAGAAAGTAAAGATGGTACGATCAAATTCCTTTTCGAACTACAAGATGGTTACACGATTGAAACGGTATTGATGAGACATGAATATGGTAATTCAGTATGCGTAACGACACAAGTTGGGTGTCGTATTGGTTGTACGTTCTGTGCCTCTACATTAGGTGGCTTAAAGCGTAACTTAGAAGCGGGTGAAATCGTTTCACAAGTTTTGACAGTACAAAAGGCATTAGACGAAACAGAAGAACGCGTATCTCAAATTGTAATTATGGGTATCGGTGAACCATTTGAAAATTATGATGAAATGATGGATTTCTTGAAAATTGTTAATGACGATAATGGTTTAAATATTGGTGCACGTCACATTACAGTTTCTACATCAGGTATTATTCCACGAATTTATGATTTTGCTGATGAAGATATTCAAATTAACTTTGCAGTTAGTTTGCATGGTGCAAACGATGAAGTTCGTTCACGATTGATGCCAATTAATAGAGCATATAATGTTGAAAAATTAATGGAAGCAATTAATTATTATCAGGAAAAAACGAATAGACGTATTACTTTTGAGTATGGTTTATTTGGTGGTGTAAATGACCAAGTAGAACATGCTAGAGAACTTGCGCATTTAATACAGAAATTGAATTGCCATGTTAACCTAATTCCAGTAAACCACGTACCGGAAAGAAATTATGTTAAGACTCCAAAAGAAGATATCTTTAAGTTTGAAAAAGAGTTAAAACGATTAGGTATTAATGCAACAATTAGACGTGAACAAGGTGCAGATATCGATGCTGCTTGTGGACAACTAAGAGCTAAGGAACGAAAAGTAGAAACGAGGTAGAGACATGCTAAATGCACAATTTTTTACTGACACAGGACAATATCGGGATAAAAACGAAGATGCTGGTGGCGTTTTTTACAATCGTACAGAACAACAATTATTAGTGCTTTGTGATGGCATGGGTGGTCATTTAGCAGGTGAAGTAGCTAGCCAGTTCGTAACAAAAGAGTTGCAACAAAGGTTTGAAGAAGAAAATTTAATCGAGGCTGATCAAGCTGAAGCTTGGTTGAAGACAACCTTAAAAGCTATTAACCGGGAACTTTATGACAAATCAGTAGAAAACCCAGAATATCAAGGTATGGGTACAACTTGTGTTTGTGCTTTAGTATTTGATAACTATGTGGTCGTTGCCAATATTGGGGATTCACGTGCCTATTTAGTAAATAGTAGGGAGATTGAGCAAATTACAAATGATCATTCTTTCGTGAATCACCTTGTTATGATTGGACAAATCAGCGCTGAAGAAGCTTATACGCATCCACAACGTAATATCATTACAAAAGTAATGGGTACAGATAGATTGGTGACACCAGATATTTTTGTAAAAAAGACAAAGTTTTATGACTATCTCATGTTGAACTCTGATGGTTTAACAGATTTTGTGCGTAATCATAAAATTCAAGAAGCATTGCTCCAAGACAACGAATTAGAAACACAAGGTCAATATTTGATTGAACTTGCATTAACAGAAGGTACGAATGATAATGTAAGTTTAGTGTTGGCTGAGGTTGAAGGTGATAAGGTATGATAGGCAAAATAATTAATGAACGTTACAAAATAACTAAAAAACTTGGTGGCGGCGGAATGAGTAGAGTCTATCTTGCTGAAGACTCGATTCTCAAGCGAAGTGTTGCAATTAAAGCTATTAGAATTCCATCAGGTGAAAAAGAAGAAGCAATCAAAAGATTTGAGCGAGAAGTACATAATTTAACGCAATTATCCCATGATAATATTGTTAACGTTTTTGATGTTACAGAAGATGATGAAAACTTCTATTTAGTTATGGAATATATTGAAGGTTTAACATTATCTGAATACATTCAAAAGAATCATCCGCTAGATGTTGATACAATATTAAATTTTATAAACCAAATCATCAATGGTATTAAACATGCTCATGATACAAAAATTGTGCATAGAGATATTAAACCCCAAAATATTTTAGTGGATGAAAACCAAACATTAAAAATATTGGATTTTGGTATAGCTAAAGCATTAAGTGAAACAACAATGACAGAAACAAATCATGTATTGGGTACTGTCCAATATCTGTCTCCAGAACAAGCACGTGGAGATATTACAGATAATGGCACAGATATCTATTCAATGGGTGTTGTATTATATGAAATGCTTATTGGTAAACCGCCATTTTCTGGAGAAACAGCTGTCAGTATTGCAATAAAGCATATTCAAGATCCTATGCCAAATGTAACTGATGAACGTTCAGATATTCGTCAAGCTTTGAGCAACGTTGTATTAAAAGCAACTGAAAAAGACAAGATGGAGCGTTACCAATCAGTAAGAGAAATGCAAAATGATTTAGAAACTGTTATGTCAGATGAACGTGCATCAGAAGACAGATATCAATCTTCTATCACTAATACGAAAACAGTACCGATAAATAAATCAGAAATTGCAAATAAGACACGTGAAGAAGACAAAGGTAAAAGTATTAGTGAGACAATGCAAATCCCTATTGTCAATCAACAACAATTTCAATCCAGTGAAGAACATATCTATGCGGTTCCTAGAAAGAAACGTTCTAAGAAAAAGAAATTTTTATATACTTTAATTATTGTCTTATTATTATTTGGTCTATTTGGATTTATGGCGATGGGGATGTTTGGTAATAAATATTTAGAAACACCAGACTTAACTGGAAAAACTGAAAAAGAAGCCGAACATATCTTAAAAGAAAATAAATTACAAATGGGTGAAACGACTCGTGAGTATAGTGATAAATACCCTGAAAATAAAATAATTAAAACGAAGCCTGAAAAAGGTGAACGATTAGAACAAAGCAGTAAAGTTGATATTGTGATGTCTAAAGGGCCACAATTAGCTGAAATGCCAAGTTTATATGGTATGTCAAAATCTGAAGCCATCAGTAAACTGGAAGATTTAGGTATAAAAGATACTAAAGTTAAACAGTCATATAGCAAACAAAACGTAGCTAAAGGTTTAATTGAATCTCAAAATATTTCACCTGGTGATAAAGTAAAAGTGAATAACAGTAATATTGAATTAATTGAGTCACTTGGTACCAAACAAGTTTATGTTGATGATTATGAAAATAAATCCTTTAAAACTGCTAAAGAAGAGCTAGAATCTAAAGGCTTTAAGGTAGAAGTTTCAGAAGAAAGAAATGATGATAAAGTCAAAAAAGATGATGTTATTAGCCAATCACCAAAAGGTGAGGAAGTAGATGAAGGTTCTACGATATCATTTGTCGTATCTAAAGGTAAGGAAGAGTCTAAAGAAGAATCTAAAGAAGATTCTAAGGATGACGCTAAGGACAAGGATGACAAAGATAAAGACGATTCTAAAGATGATGAAGCTGCAACGAAAGAATATACTGAAACATACCAGGTACAATATACTGGTGATGATGATGAAAGCCAAGAAGTGAAAGTATATATTCGAGATAAAGATGATCAAGGGTCATCGGCAGCACAGACATATAAGATTAAAGAAAACAAGACTATTAAGATACCAATGACAATTGAAAAAGGTAAGACGGCTGGTTTTACTGTTCGTGTTGATGATAAGGTTGTTGCTGATAAAGACATACCTTATGATTTTTAGCGACACTTAACGAGTAAACGAGTATAGTGTCGCTTAAGCAAGAGCAAAGATCTTGCGAACCAAGTATAACGAGTAAACGAGTATAGTGTCGCTTAAGCAAGAGCAAAGATCTTGCGAACCAAGTATAACGAGTAAACGAGTATAGTGTCGCTTAAGCAAGAGCAAAGATCTTGCGAACCAAGTATAACGAGTAAACGAGTATAGTGTCGCTTAAGCAAGAGCAAAGATCTTGGGAACCAAGTATGACGAGTAAACGACTTTAGTGTCGCTTAAGCAAGAGCAAAGATCTTGCGAACCAAGTATGACGAGTAAACGAGTTTAGTGTCGCTTATGCAAGAGCAAAGATCTTGCGAACCAAGTATAACGAGTAAACGAGTTTAGTGTCGATAACAAATTTAACGCCAATGTAATCATTGATTTGATTACATTGGTGTTTTGTATATCAATTAAAGTGACTTGTTAAGATGAAATGCGTACGTAATGTAAATTTTTATACTAATCACTAATTTTTTATTCAAAATAAACTCAAATCATATTTAATTTAAAAAGGCTTTGCTATAATGTAAAGAGTAAAAGTAATTATAAGAGAGGTGCCTAAGTGAAAACAGGACGCATCATAAAATCAATCAGTGGCGTATATCGTGTAGATGTAGAAGGCGAAATGTATGACACTAAACCGCGTGGACTATTTAGAAAAAATAAATTCTCTCCTATCGTCGGTGATGTAGTGGATTTTGAAGTTGAAAATGTAACAGAGGGTTATATTCAACATGTCCATGAAAGAAAAAATGAGATCAAAAGACCACCTGTAAGTAATGTTGATCATCTTATTTTAGTAATGAGTGCAGTAGAACCAGATTTTTCTACACAATTACTAGATCGTTTTTTAGTTATCGCACACTCATATCACATGCGTCCACGCATACTTATAACTAAAAAAGATTTAACATCAATTGAAATAAAACAAAAGGTGACACAGTCATTAAACGTATATGAAGAAATGGGTTATAAGACTCAATTCATCAGTATCAACGATGATATCGAAAATATTTTTGCACAATGGGGTGATGGATTAGCCGTATTAAGCGGTCAATCTGGTGTTGGAAAATCTACGTTGTTGAATAAATATTTTCCTGATTTAGATATTGAAACACAACATATTTCAAAAGCGCTTAATCGAGGTCGTCATACTACGAGACATGTAGAGCTTTTTGAAAGAACGCATGGATATATTGCAGATACGCCAGGGTTTAGCGCATTAGATTTTGACCATATTCAAAAAGACGAACTGAAAAATTATTTTATGGAAATTCATGAGTATGGGGAATCATGTAAATTCAGAGATTGTAATCATATTAATGAACCTAAGTGTAATGTCAAAATTAAAGTAGAACAGGGCGATATTACTCAATTTAGATATGATCATTATGTTCAACTATTTAATGAGATTGCAAATAGAAAGGAAAGATATTAATTGGCAAAACTTTATCCATCTTTATTATCAGCAGATTTTTTAAATTTACAACAGGAATTAAAGGCTTTAGAGGAAGCTGGCGTGGATGGTGTACATTTTGATGTTATGGATGGTCAATTTGTACCCAATATTTCAATTGGTATTCCAATTTTAGATGCAGTTAGAGCGGGAACAGATTTACCTATTGATGTACACTTAATGATTGAGGAACCAGAAAAGTATGTAGAACTATTTGCAGCACATGGTGCAGACATGATTTCAGTTCATGTAGAGGCTACAACACATATTCATCGCGTGATAGAACAAATTAAGAACGCAAATGTAAAGGCTGGTGTAGTAATCAACCCAGGAACACCAGTAGATGCAATTCTACCTATTATAAAAATGGTAGATTATGTATTAGTAATGACCGTGAATCCTGGCTTTGGAGGACAATCATTTATTGTTGATACAGTTCATAAACTAGATCAACTAGCTGAAGTTAAACAAAGGTTGAATTTAGATTTTGATATCGAAGTTGATGGTGGTATTAATGACAAAACAGTCCAAACCGTGATTGAGCATGGCGCAAATATGTTAGTGGCAGGGTCATACTTCTTCAAACAAAATGATTATAAGTCAGTTACTAAAACACTGAAAGGTTGACGTTAATGAAAGCCAATTTATTATGTGGTAATAGAAATTTACCTAAAGATATACTGGTTGATAGAGCTGATGCCGACTGGATTGGCATAGATAGAGGTGCGTTAATTTTGTTGGAAGCCGGTATCACACCGCAATTTGCAGTTGGTGATTTTGATTCAATTACACAAGAAGAAAGATCATTTATAGAGCAGCAAATTGAAATAAACCCCTATAATTCAGAAAAAAATGATACAGATTTAGCATTAGGAATAGATCAAGCAGTACAGAGTGGATATAAAGAAATACATGTGTTTGGTGCTACCGGTGGTAGATTAGATCATTTTTTGGGCGCTTTACAAATCTTGGAGAAACCCGAATATGTAGAAAATGGTATAGTTATCAAATTGATTGATCAGTCAAACGAGGTTCAATTTTTAAATCGGGGATTATACCATATTGAAGTGAATGACTTGTACCCATATATTTCATTTATTCCCGTTACGTATCCAACAGTCATCACATTAAAGTATTTTAAATATAACCTTTATAAAGAAACGCTTAAACAAGGGTCAACGTTAACTATTTCTAATGAGATTAATTCCTCGCATGGAGAAGTTGAGTTGATTAAAGGGAATGTACTAATGATACGGAGTAGAGATTAATGTCAGTCATCATAAGTTGGTAAAATTGTTCAAAAAAAAACCAATCCTCCACATAAGGATTGGTTTTTTCGTGCATTATATTTATTAAACTCTAGTTACTTTACCAGATTTTAAAGCACGTGCAGAAACCCAAACTTTTTTAGGTTTTCCGTCTACAAGAATTCTAACTTTTTGAAGGTTAGCATTCCATCTTCTTTTAGAAGAATTTAAAGCGTGTGAACGATTGTTTCCAGTTGAAGCTTTACGACCTGTTACGAAACATTGTTTGCCCATGAAAGTACCTCCTTTAATAAATATAAATACACGTATCTACTACATACTTGAATAATGTACCATAAATAGAAAAATATAGCAATATAATGAGAAATTTTTCTGATTTACATGACTTCTACTTTTGTTCAAACTAAATTATGGTATAATTGTAAACTGTGGATAAATATAGTATTTTATTATTAAACTCATCTTAAATAATTGTTTATTTACAGTTAGTTTCAGAACCATAAACTTTAGGAGGCAATTTTATGACGTTAGAAATCACAAATGATTATGGTAGCATAGATATTTCAAACGAAGTAATAGCATCAGTGGTGGGCAGTAAAGCAGTAGAATGTTATGGAATTGTAGGCATGGCTTCTAGACAACAAGTAAGAGACGGTATTGCCGAAATATTAGGGCATGAAAATTATTCTAAAGGCATTGTTGTAAGAGAAGACAATGGAGTGATTGATGTTGATATGTACACAATTGTTAGCTTCGGGACAAAAATATCAGAAGTTGCAAGTAATGTGCAATCAACTGTGAAATATACATTAGAACAAACATTAAAAGTAAAAGTAAACTCAATTAATATATTTGTACAAGGTGTGCGCGTCAATAATGGCACGAAGAACTAGGAGGACATTACGCAATGGTTAGCAAAATAAATGGTAAATTATTTGCCGAAATGATTATACAAGGGGCACAAAATTTATCAAATCATGCAGATTTAGTTGATTCATTAAATGTATACCCGGTACCTGATGGAGACACAGGAACTAATATGAACTTGACTATGACATCTGGTAGAGAAGCAGTAGAAGAGAATTTATCACAACATATAGGTGAGCTAGGTAAAACATATTCTAAAGGTTTATTGATGGGTGCGAGAGGTAACTCTGGTGTAATACTATCGCAACTATTTAGAGGTTTTAGTAAAAATTTAGAAGATTATGACGAAATCAATGCACAACAATTTGCTGAAAGCTTTAAAGCTGGTGTAGATACAGCATATAAAGCAATTATGAAACCAGTAGAAGGTACGATCTTAACAGTAGCTAGAGATGCAGGAGATGCTGCGATGCGTAAAGCTGAAGAAACTGAAGATTGTATTGAGTTAATGATGTATATTTTAGAACAAGCAGAAATTTCACTTGAAAACACACCGAATTTATTACCAGTTTTAAAAGAAGTAGGAGTTGTTGATAGCGGTGGTAAAGGCTTAGTAGTGGTTTATGAAGGCTTCCTAAAAGCGTTAAAAGGAGAAAAAGTATCCGCACAATCACCAAAATTAGACAAAGATTCATTGGTAAGTGAAGCACATGATTTTCATGGTGTGATTAATACTGAAGACATTGAATATGGTTATTGTACTGAAATGATGGTTCGTTTTGGTAAAAATAAAAAAACTTTCGATGAACAAGAATTTAGAGAAGATATGAGTGCATTTGGTGATTCTTTATTAGTAATTAATGATGAAGAAATAGTTAAAGTACATGTACATACTGAGAAACCAGGCGATGTTTTTAATTTTGGTCAACAATACGGTGAATTAATTAAATTAAAAGTAGAAAATATGCGTGAACAACACAGAGAAGTTGTGAAAAAAGAGCAAAATAATCAACCTGTAACTCAAAGTGATGAAAATGAAACTGTTGATACTGCTGTAATTGCTATATCAATGGGTAATGGTGTTTCTGAGTTATTTAAATCAATGGGCGCAACACATATGATTAGTGGTGGCCAAACTATGAACCCATCGACGGAAGATATAGTGAAAATGATTGAACAATCACAATGTAAACGTGCAATCATTTTACCGAACAATAAAAATATCCTTATGGCTAGTGAACAAGCAGCTGATATTGTTGAAGCAGAAGCTATTGTTATTCCAACAAAATCTATTCCTCAAGGGATTGCTGCATTATTTAATTATGATGTGTCTGATTCACTTGATGATAATAAGTCTCGTATGATTGAATCATTAGAAGCGGTTAATTCTGGTTCAGTTACTTATGCTGTTAGAGATACTAAAATAGATGGTGTTGAAATTAAAAAAGGCGCATTTATGGGCTTAGTAGAAGATAAAATTGTTACTAGCGAAGATAATGAGTTTGATACAGTTAAGGGCTTGCTTTCTCAAATGATTGAAGAAGATAGTGAAATCATAACTATGATTGTTGGGGAAGATGCAAATGAGGCTGTTACTGCCGAAATAGCAGCATGGGTAGAAGAAACTTATCCAGATGTTGAGTTAGATCAACATGATGGTCAGCAACCTGTATATCAATATTTATTTTCAGTAGAATAATTGCTGAATAGTCATTGATTTCAACACATTGACATATACATGCGCTTGAAATTTAAACGTCATTTTAAATAAGTTATGTTGTCGAACAATGGTTTGAATACAAGTTTTACTATAGAATGTTTATGAAACAATCTGATGTTGTGAGAGCGAGAGTACGAAATCAAACTTAGTTTTGATTTCTATCTCGCTCTCGTTTTTATGTAATAATTCAATTGATTTGTAAATTTATACGAATTGTGGTCAATTATATTTTAAACTTAAAAAGAACAATGCAACCAGTTTTGGTTTATAATGTCTTATGAACTTGTTATAATGAACTAGATGTTTGAGAATGTAAGCGCAACACTTTAGAAACATTAAAAACAAGAGTGGGGTATAATTATGAAATATAAAACAGTTTTCGATATAATTGGTCCAACAATGGTAGGCCCTTCATCGTCTCATACAGCAGGGGCAGTAAGAATTGGATTGGTAGCAAGAGATTTATTTAACCAATTACCAAGTCAAGTTGACATCTATTTGTATGGTTCATTTATGGAAACATATAAAGGTCATGGCACAGATGTTGCACTTGTAGGTGGTTTGTTAGGTTATGATACTGACGACGATAGAATTCAAACGAGTTTGGAAGCAGCAGAAAGTGCAGGAATGAAAGTTAATTTTATAGAAATGGCTGAAGAGAGATCGCATCCCAATACAGCTATTATAAATATGCGTAACGCTGAAAAGGAGATTTCAGTGGAAGGTGTATCTATTGGTGGTGGTAAGATTGAAGTTGTTGCAATTAATGGCTTTAATATTGCAATCAGTGGAAATTACCCGGCATTACTTGTATTCCACAAGGATACATTTGGTACGATTGGTAAAGTAGCTAATATTTTAGGAGATTCAAGTATTAATGTGGGAAGTATGCAAGTATCGAGGAAAGAAAAAGGCGATCAAGCGTTAATGACTTGTGAATTAGACGATGCTATAAACAAAGATATTATAGAGAAAATTAAAAACGTCGATGGTGTAGTGACGGTTTCACTCATGGGAGACGCCTAACGGAGGTATTGCATGTTTAAAAGCGTGAAAGAATTAATAGAGATGTGTGAAGCACAAGATAAGAAAATTCATGAAATCATGTTAGAACAAGAGATGGAAGTGACAGGATTATCTGAAGCTGATGTGTATGCGCATATGGATAAAAATTTACAAACAATGGAAAATGCATTGGATGAAGGACTAGCAGGAGTAACGTCAACGACAGGACTAACTGGTGGAGATGCTGTATTAATCAAAGAATATTTAAAAACAGGGAAATCATTATCAGGCGCAACGTTATTAGATGCAGTTAGTAAAGCAGTTGCAACAAATGAAGTCAACGCGGCAATGGGAAAAATTTGTGCTACACCGACTGCTGGGTCAGCTGGCGTAGTGCCAGGTGTATTGTTTGGCTTGAAACCTAGACTTGAACCTACACGTAAAGATATGCTTAACTTTTTATTAACTTCAGGTGCATTTGGTTTCGTTGTAGCTAACAATGCGTCCATTTCAGGTGCAGCTGGCGGTTGTCAAGCTGAGGTTGGATCGGCAGCGGCTATGGCTGCAGGTGCAACAGTTGAACTTGCTGGAGGTACGCCACAACAATCAGCTGAAGCCTTTGCAATTTGTTTGAAAAATATGCTAGGTTTAGTATGTGATCCAGTTGCTGGTTTAGTAGAAGTTCCTTGTGTAAAAAGAAATGCTGCAGGTGCTTCTAATGCAATCGTATCTGCGGACATGGCGTTGGCAGGTGTGACATCTAGAATACCGACAGATGAAGTGATTGAAGCAATGTATAAGATTGGCCAAACAATGCCGTCTGCTTTGCGTGAAACTGGTCGTGGAGGTTTAGCTGGTACGCCTACAGGTCAGCGCCTAAAACAAGAAATATTTGGTGATTAATAATGTCAAAAGTCAATTTAATAGAAAGCCCATTTCCGTTATCTCAAATTAAAGGTCTAGGGCCTAAACGTTTAGCGGTGTTAAATGAATTAAATATTTATACCGTTGAAGATTTAATCTTATATTTACCGACACGTTACGAGGATAATACTGTAATTGACTTAAATGAAGCAGAAGACCAAGCGACAGTGACAGTGGTAGGTGAAGTATATTCTACACCAACTGTCGCTTTTTTTGGTCGTAATAAATCTAAGTTAACAGTACATATCATGGTCAATAACATTGCAGTAAAGTGTACTTTTTTCAATCAGCCTTATTTGAAAAAGAAAATTGAACTACATGGAATGGTGACGGTCAAAGGTAAATGGGACAGAAGAAAGCAAGAAATTAATGGAAATAGAATGTTTTTCAATCAACAGGTTACTGAGTCTGCCCAATTTGAACCTGTGTATCGCATTAAGGAGGGTATTAAGCAAAAACCCTTAAGAGATATGATACGTCAAGTATTAGATCAAGTAACGATACATGAATGGCTATCAGCAGATTTAAGGGAAAAATATAAACTAGAATCATTAGACAATACAATTAAAGCACTTCATTTTGCAACTGATAAAGCTTCATTACTAAAAGCAAGAAGAACGTATGCATTTACAGAGTTGTTTATGTTTGAACTAAGAATGCAATGGTTGAATAGACTTGAAAAAACTTCGGATGAAGCTATTGAAGTTGATTATGATATCAATTTAGTTAAGCATTTTATTGATAGTTTACCTTTTGAACTGACTGATGCTCAGAAACATAGCGTTAATGAAATCTTTCGTGATTTGAAGGCTCCAATACGTATGCATCGTTTACTCCAAGGTGATGTGGGCTCTGGGAAAACTGTTGTTGCAGCTATTTGCATGTACGCACTTAAAACTGCTGGTTATCAATCGGCATTAATGGTGCCGACTGAAATTTTAGCAGAACAGCATGCTGAAAGTTTAGTGGATATATTTGGTGACAGGATGAATGTCGCGTTATTAACAGGGGCAGTAAAAGGTAAAAAACGGCAACTATTATTAGATCAATTAAATAATAATGAAATTGATTGTTTGATTGGAACACACGCATTGATTCAAGATGATGTGAAATTTAATAATGTTGGACTTGTTATTACTGATGAACAACATCGTTTTGGTGTGAATCAGCGACAACTACTTAGAGAAAAAGGTGCAATGACAAATGTACTATTTATGACAGCAACGCCAATTCCTAGAACGTTAGCTATTTCTGTATTTGGTGAAATGGATGTTTCATCAATTAAACAGTTACCAAAAGGTAGAAAACCAATTATTACTTCATGGTCAAAACATGAAGCGTATGAGAGCGTTTTGAATCAAATGACTAATGAATTAAAGAAAGGCCGTCAAGCTTATGTTATATGTCCGTTGATTGAAAGCTCTGAGCATTTAGAAGATGTTCAAAATGTGGTTGAATTATATGAATCATTACAAGCTTATTATGGTACTGACAAAGTGGGCTTATTACATGGTAAAATGCATTCTGATGAAAAAGATGAGGTTATGCAAAAATTCAGTAATCATGAAATAGATATTTTAGTTTCAACAACCGTAGTTGAGGTAGGGGTTAATGTACCAAACGCTACATTTATGATGATATATGATGCCGATCGTTTTGGTTTATCTACATTACACCAGTTAAGGGGGCGTGTGGGTAGAAGTGAGCATCAAAGTTATTGCGTACTTATTGCTTCGCCAAAAACCGAAACAGGCATTGAACGCATGAATATTATGACACAAACAACAGATGGTTTTGAACTCAGTGAACGAGATCTTGAAATGAGAGGCCCCGGAGATTTCTTCGGTGTAAAACAAAGTGGTTTGCCAGATTTCTTAGTTGCAAACGTCGTCGAAGACTATAAAATGTTAGAAGTTGCTAGAGATGAAGCGGCAGAATTGATTCAAACAGGAATATTTTTTGAGCCACAATATCAAACTTTAAGATCATTTATAGAGAAGAATTTACTGTATATGAGTTTCGATTAATAATGAGTAAAAGTAAGGCACTCACCTGTAAAATAATATGACTTTGTCATTGTTTTACAGGTGAGTGCCTTGTTTTTTATACCAACTTAATGTGATATTGATATGTTGGTTTTGAATTTGATTTTAAATCGTCCGTATAGTCATGTATTTTCTGAGGTTACTATTGTTAAGCACTTTTTAGCTATTTCACACCAACATCGTCCCATGCTTTCTCAATCGCTTTACCTTCTTCGCTATTATCGCCATATAATTTATCTGCAGCAATAGTAAGTGCTGTTTTAGCATCTGTAAATTGAGCATTTGGTGTTAAGTATTCTGTGAGGGCAAGATAATAAATTTGTTCTGCTTTGTCTTTACCGATATCTGTAATTGTTAGATA
Organism: Staphylococcus pseudoxylosus; assembly: GCF_044794325.1. NCBI lineage: Bacteria > Bacillati > Bacillota > Bacilli > Caryophanales > Staphylococcaceae > Staphylococcus > Staphylococcus pseudoxylosus. The sequence goes on along the minus strand of NZ_CP085024.1, from coordinate 1,799,633 downwards.
AGCAGCCTTGTTTGGTATACCACTATTGGCATGCACACCGCCGTTATCTTCGCTGCCTTTTTGGTATTGATCCATGTGTGCTGGTTGATTATAATCTTCGGGGTTCTTTAAGCTTCTTAGGGCATCGCCGTCTTGGTCAGGTGTATACACATCTTCACCCATTAACCAATTATCTGGATCGACAAAATAACCAAATACATCAGAGAATGATTCATTTAATGCTCCTGATTGATAGCTATATTCTAAGCCGGCAGTACGCTCAGTTACTGCATGTGTTAGTTCATGAGCGACAACATCTTTAGCGCCCGATAGTTCTTTAAAGGTTTGGCCGTCACCATCACCGTATATCATATATTGTCCAGTCCAGGCAGCATTATTGAAATTCTTATCGTAATTTACAATAGAATTAATATCGCCCCCGTTATCGTTATAGCTGTCTCTGTCAAATGTATCTAAATAATAATCATAAACTTCTTTAGCATAGTAATGTGCATCAACACCAGCTCGTTGTGACTTTTTATTGAAATTTGTATTATCATTGGTAATAGGGGCCATAGTGTCTGTCGTGTTATTGGCGGTTTGGGTGTCAATTGTTGCGTTTTGAGACGTATCATGTAGCGTATATTGATTTTGTGACTGAGTTAAATTAAGTGGTGATTTTACATCTCCATTAACACCGGTACCTTTTCCTTCAGTTGTTGCTTTTTGAAGTGTGTTTTGTTTTTTTATAATTTTACCTGTTGTAGCATCAACTTGAATCTTCCAACGTGCTACCTTAGGAGACACATAATTCAATTCAATATTATAAACGAGTTTTTGTTTATCACTATTTATATCCAAATTATTTTTACTGACGATGTCATAACCTTTGATATTTTCAACTTCTGCCTTTGATTTACCAATGGCTTTGAATGCGTTTTCTTCAGCTTGAGCAGAAGTTATCTCGTTTGAGTTTTTTACATTTATGTATGGTTTGTCGATACTACCATTTATCAATTTTACGTCACCGTTTTTGTTTACATGTACCTTAAGTGTACTATCACTAGAAGTGACGTCATTAATTTTAGCTTTCAGTGTGTAGTGTGTCACACCAGTTTTATCTGTGTTTTTATTTGCTACTTCATATTGTTTAAAAGCATTTTTATTAAATGCTTCATTTTTAGTTTTACTTGTATCTTTAACTAAATCTTGTGCATGTTGATTTAAATATTGTTTTACATCCGTCTCATTTTGAATAGTTGAATTATCAGCTTTTTTAAAACTCTCAGGTTGTACACTGTTACTTTCCTCGGCGTGAACGTTACCAGATGTAATAGCTAATATTGAAGTAGCTAGTAACGTGGTAGAAAAAATTTTCCTCATAATATCCTCCTAGAAATGAATGGTATAAAAATAAATTTCTGATTATTTTAAATATATTTGAAATTTCAAATTATTTAAGATTATACGTATAATTCATAGTTAATTCAATAGGAAATAGCAAAAACAGTTTTTTATTTAAAATAAATAAATGCAAAGTATGCATAACAAATGCTTAAATTTATTATAAATATAAATTTAAATAATGATATTAAGTATTTCGTCATTGTACAATTCAAAGTGATTACCATAAGCTTATTTTTAAAATAAGTTCAGAGAAGTTAATGAAAGATGAACTTTTATTGTTTACTAGCTGAAAAAGTACTCTAACCTAGGTATAGTAAAATATATTTACTTTAAAGTTACTAAATTCAAACTTACGTATGTTTTTTGTTGAGCAATTGAAAAGGAAAGTGTTATGATATGTTAGGAGTGTTTAAGACTTGGTACTAAAAACATGGGAGTTTGAATGCGATGAAATTAAAAAAACAAGAACGGCGCGATGCAATAAAAAATGAAATAGCTAAAAATCCGTTTATTACAGATTTAGATTTAAGTACTTTGTTTTCAGTAAGCATCCAAACAATTAGGTTGGATCGTACACACTTAAATATTCCTGAGTTAAGAACACGAATTAAGTCTGTAGCTAGGAAAAACTATGAGAGTATTCGTTCTATTGAAGGTAATGAAATCATAGGGGACGTGATCAATGTAGAACCTGATCAATATGCTACTTCAATTATTAATATAGATGAAGATTCTGTTTTTACAAAAAATAAAATTGCAAGAGGGCACGTTCTATTTGCTCAAGCAAACTCTTTATGTGTAGCACTTATACATAAACCAGTCGTATTGACAAGTGAAAGTAATGTTGCATTTACAAAACCAGTGAAATTGAACGAAACGGTACGTGCAAATGCGCAAACCATTGAAATTACAAATAAATTTTATATTATAAAAGTTGAATCGTATGTTAAAGATACGGTTGTTTTTAAAGGGACATTTAAAATGTATTATACAAGTGAGGATGAACAAAATGGTTAAATTAGCGATTGATATGATGGGTGGAGATGACGCACCTGAAATCGTTTTGGAAGCTGTTGAAATGGCGGTTAACAAATTTGAAGACTTAGAAATCATTTTATTTGGTGATGAGTCAAAATGTAAACTAAAACATGACCGTGTAGAAGTACGTCATTGTACAGAGTCTATAACTATGCATGACGAACCTGTTCGAGCAATTAAGCGTAAAAAAGATAGCTCAATGGTTCGTATGGCAGAAGCAGTAAAATCTGGAGAAGCAGATGGATGTGTTTCAGCAGGAAATACAGGTGCTCTAATGTCAGCTGGGTTATTTATAGTCGGCCGTATCAAAGGCGTAGAACGTCCGGCATTAGTTGTGACGTTGCCAACAGTTTCGGGTAAAGGCTTTGTATTTATGGATGTTGGTGCAAATGCGGAAGCAAAGGCAGAACATTTATTACAATATGCTCAACTTGGTAATATTTATGCACAAAAGATTAGAGGTATTTCACAACCTTCAGTAAGTTTATTGAATATTGGAACTGAAGCTGCCAAAGGTAATTCATTGACTAAGAAGGCTTATCATTTGATGGAAACGCAAAATGACTTTCACTTCACAGGTAACGTAGAAGCTAAAGGGTTGATGAATGACGCTGCCGATGTTGTTGTTACTGATGGTTATACCGGTAATATGATTTTGAAAAATTTAGAAGGTGTAGCTAAAGCAATGGGCAAAATGTTTAAGTCTACACTTTTAAGCAGCTTGAAAAATAAAGTGGCAGCACTAATTTTGAAAAAAGACCTAAAAGGATTAATGTCGAAAATGGATTATGCTGAGTATGGTGGATCTGTATTATTAGGACTGAACGGCACTGTGGTAAAAGCACACGGTAGTTCTAGTGCTAAAGCATTTTATTCAGCGATTCGTCAGGCGAAAATTGCCGGTGAACAAAAAATTGTTGAAACTATGAAAGAAACGGTGGGAACAAAAGATGAGTAAAACAGCGATAATATTTCCAGGCCAAGGCTCACAAAAAGTTGGTATGGCAAACGATTTATATGAACATGACGAAGTAGCAACATCAATTCTAAACCAAGCACAACAAGCTTTAGATTTCGATATCTTAGAAACAATGTTTACAGATAGCGAAGAAAAACTTGGCCAAACTGAAAATACACAACCCGCTTTATTAACCCATAGCATAGCATTATTTAATGCTTTAAATGATTTGAATGCAGATTACACAATGGGTCATAGCTTAGGCGAGTATGCGAGTTTAGTCGCTAGTAATGTGTTGAAATTTGAAGACGCAGTAAAAATTGTAAGAAAGCGTGGTCAACTTATGGCTGAAGCTTTCCCAAATGGTGTGGGGAGCATGGCGGCTGTATTAGGCTTGGATTACGAGGAAGTTGATGCAATATGTAAACAATTATCAACTAAAGAGGAAATTATTGAACCAGCTAATATCAATTCTCCTGGACAAATCGTTGTTTCAGGCCATAAAACATTAATTGATCAGTTAGTAGATGAGGGTAAATCATTAGGCGCTAAACGTGTACTACCTTTAGCAGTATCAGGTCCGTTCCATTCATCTATGATGCAAGTAATCAAAGATGATTTTGCATCATTTATTGATCAGTTCGAATGGCAAGATGCTCAATATCCTGTGGTACAAAATGTACATGCCAAAGGTGAAACAGATGCAAATGTCATTAAAGCAAATATGATAGAACAATTATATTCACCTGTTCAATTCATAGATTCAACGCAGTGGTTAATTGAACAAGGTGTGGATCACTTTATTGAAATTGGCCCTGGCAAAGTACTATCAGGTTTAATTAAGAAAATTAACAGAGATGTAAAAGTAACTTCAATTCAAACACTAGAAGATGTGAAAGGTTGGAATGAAAATGACTAAAAGTGCGTTAGTAACAGGAGCATCAAGAGGTATTGGACGCAGTATTGCGATTCAATTAGCAGAAGAAGGCTATAATGTCGCAGTAAATTATGCCGGTAATAAAGAAAAAGCTGATGCTGTCGTAGAAGAAATCAAAGCTAAAGGCGTTGAAAGTTTTGCTGTTCAAGCAAATGTAGCAAATGGCGATGAAGTCAAAGCGATGATCAAAGAAGTAGTTAGTCAATTTGGCTCAGTAGATGTACTTGTAAATAATGCAGGTATTACACGCGATAATTTATTGATGAGAATGAAAGAGCAAGAGTGGGATGATGTAATTGATACAAACTTAAAAGGTGTCTTTAATTGTATTCAAAAAGTAACACCACAAATGTTAAGACAAAAAGGCGGCTCTATCATCAATTTATCAAGCGTTGTTGGTGCAGTTGGTAATCCAGGTCAAGCTAACTATGTCGCGACAAAAGCAGGCGTTATCGGATTAACTAAGTCAGCTGCAAAAGAATTAGCATCTAGACACATTACTGTTAATGCTGTTGCGCCAGGTTTTATCGTTTCAGATATGACAGATGCTTTAAGTGACGAACTTAAGGCACAAATGTTAGAACAAATCCCATTAGCTGAATTTGGTGAAGATTCCGATATTGCTCATACTGTAGCATTTTTAGCTTCTGAAAAAGCTAAATATATTACTGGTCAAACAATTCATGTCAATGGTGGCATGTATATGTAACCTATGAGCTATTCAATTGTTCACAAATCGTTGTTCATTTGAACATGATAGTAGTATTTCTAGAGTAATACTATGAATTACTACTTGTATTTCAATTGATAAAATGGGAAAATATAAAAGTCTATAAGTAGACTTTTAAAAGGAGGTGAATCGACGTGGAAAACTTTGACAAAGTAAAAGATATTATTGTTGACCGTTTAGGTGTTGACGCTGAAAAAGTTACTAAAGATGCATCTTTTAAAGATGATTTAGGCGCTGACTCACTAGATATCGCTGAATTAGTAATGGAATTAGAAGACGAATTTGGTACTGAAATTCCAGATGAAGAAGCTGAAAAAATCAACACAGTTGGTGACGCGGTTAACTTTATCAATAGTATTCAATAATAATAAGCAAATATCTGAGTCGTGGTAAAAACGGCTCAGATTTTTTTGTTTGAAAAACATCTATATTTAAATCATAGATGTTTTAGATAAACGTTAACACGAATTGATTACACACTAGTTTCAAAGCGTTACAAACTATATATGACAAACAGTTTTTTCTTTAGTTTTATTGAACTTTCACGTAGAATAAAAGCGTATACAGTATTTTTAGCATATAGTTGTTTTTATCTGAGGAGGAAAGAGATTGACCAATCATAAAAAGAAAGAAATGGTTCAAGCATTCCAAAAAAAGTTTGCCAAAAAAATGCAAGAATTAGATTTGAATTTTAATCAAGTAGATTTATATCAACAGGCATTTTCGCATTCTAGTTTTATAAATGATTTTAATATGGATCGCTTAGATCACAATGAAAGATTAGAATTTTTAGGAGATGCGGTATTAGAATTGACGGTTTCACGCTATTTATTTGATAAATATCCAGAATTGCCTGAAGGTAATTTAACAAAAATGCGTGCAACAATTGTATGTGAGCCATCACTTGTAATATTTGCGAAAAAAATTCAATTGAATGAATTAATTTTATTAGGAAAAGGCGAAGAAAAAACAGGGGGAAGAACTCGTCCTTCGCTAGTTTCTGATGCTTTTGAAGCATTTGTAGGTGCGCTATATTTAGATCAAGGCGTAGAGGCAGTATGGAAATTCTCTGAAAAGATTATATTCCCTTATGTAGAAGATGATGAATTAGATGGTGTTGTAGACTTTAAAACACAATTTCAAGAGTTTGTGCACAGACAAAATCAAGGCGATGTGACTTATCGACTCATCAATGAAGAAGGACCGGCACATCATCGATTGTTTACTTCCGAAGTTATTTTAGAAGATAAAGCCGTAGCAGAAGGAAAAGGAAAGACTAAAAAAGAATCAGAACAAAAAGCTGCTGAACAAGCATACAAAATATTAAAAAATAAGTGAATAGCTTAAATGCATTTTTATAATAAGTAACATATTGATAATATTAATTCTAAAAATATCGTTTATTAAGCAATGCATTAACTTAAAGGTTAATGTGAAAGTGTTTCTAAATTGATACAAGAGATGGAACATCTTGAAGGAGAATAGCATGGTTTATTTAAAATCTATAGATGCCTTTGGTTTTAAATCTTTTGCTGAGCATACAAACGTTCAGTTTGATGAAGGCGTAACAGCAATAGTTGGACCAAACGGTAGTGGGAAAAGTAATATCACTGATGCAATAAAATGGGTGTTAGGTGAGCAGTCAGCTAAATCTTTACGTGGTGCAAAAATGGAAGATATTATTTTTTCAGGTGCAGAACATCGTAAAGCCCAGAATTATGCAGAAGTAAAATTAAAGTTAGATAATAGTGCAGGCAAGTTACAGGTAGAAGCTACTGAATTAACAGTGACGCGTCGTTTGTATAGAAGTGGCGAAAGTGAATACTACCTGAACAATGATAGAGCAAGGTTAAAAGATATCCTGGATTTATTCTTAGATTCAGGTTTAGGAAAAGAAGCGTTTAGTATTATTTCACAAGGTCGTGTGGATGAAATATTAAATGCCAAACCCATCGATAGAAGACAAATTTTAGAAGAGTCTGCAGGCGTGTTGAAATATAAAAAGAGAAAAGCAACTTCAGTACAAAAATTAGAACAAACTGAAGATAATCTTTCACGTGTAGAAGACATTTTATATGACTTAGAGGGTCGAGTTGAACCGTTACGAGAAGAAGCTGCAATTGCTAAAGAATATAAACATCTTTCAAAGGAAATGGAAAAGAGTGATGTATTAGTAACGGTCTATGATATTGAACAATATAATAATAACATCCATGAGCTAGATGAAAAATTAAATTATTTAAAAAGTCAACAATCAACAAAAGACGGTGAAAAAGTACAACATACACAATCACTTAATAAGTTTAAAACTGAAAGACAACAATTAGATGAACGCATCGAAACTTTAAATTATCAGCTCGTTAAAGCTACAGAAGAAGTTGAAAAATATACAGGTCAATTAAATGTATTAGAAGAACGTAAAAAGAACCAATCTAAAACAAACGCAAGATTTGAAGAAGAACAAGAAAGCCTCTTGAATCAAACTGCTACATTAAAGCAAGAGAAAGCTGATGCACAAGCAGAGATAGACCGACTAAAATCACAACAAAAAGAATTAAACGAAAAAATACAACAATTCGAATCTCAACTTTATGTAACGGATGATCAACACGATGAAAAGCTAGAAGGAATTAAAGACGAGTATTATCAGTTGATGTCTGAACAGTCAGATGTGAATAATGATATACGCTTTTTAGAGCATACTATACAAGAAAATGAAACTAAACAATCACGCTTAGATTCAAGACTAGTTGAAGCATTTGAACAATTGAAACAAATTCAACACGATATTAACGAAGCTGAAAAAAATAGTGCAACGGCACAGAAGGATTTAAAAAAAGCAGAGCAGCAACTTAATGAGTATGAGCACAAATTAACAGAACTTAAACAGCGACGTAGTGAATATGAAGAAAAATTACATCAGGCTTATCGGTTTAATGAAAAGCTTAAGTCACGTATAGATAGTGCTGCGACACAACAAGAAGAATATAGTTACTTCTTTAATGGAGTTAAACATATATTAAAAGCAAAAAATAATCAGTTAACAGGAATTCGAGGTGCGGTAGCAGAAGTTATCCAAGTACCTTCAGATTTGACTAAAGCTATTGAAACGGCTTTAGGCGCTTCTTTGCAACATGTTATTGTTGATTCTGAAAAAGAAGGACGACAAGCAATTCAATACCTAAAACAACATGGTTTAGGTAGAGCAACATTCTTACCATTAAATGTTATTCAGCCACGTCAAATCGCTAGTGATATATTGACAACAGCTCAAGATGCAGAAGGTTTCGTTAATATCGCATCTCAAGCAATCCAAGTTGAAGCGGATTATCAAAACGTCGTACAAAATTTATTAGGTAATACAATTGTGGTTGATGAGTTAAAAAATGCTAACGAACTAGCTCGAAAAATTAGATACCGTACACGTATTGTTACATTAGATGGTGACATAGTTAACCCTGGTGGTTCTATGACCGGTGGCGGTGATCGTAAATCGAAAAGTATTTTAGCTCAAAAAGATGAACTTGCTAAAATGCGTGCACAATTAGCAGATTATCAAAAGCAAACTGTTCAATTTGAAAAACAATTCCAAGAAATTAAAGAAAATGCGGATCATATTAGTGAAAAGTACTTCGAAACAAGTCAAAATTATAATTCAGTGAAACAAAAAGTTCATGATTATGAATTAGAATTGGATAGATTACGTAAAAATGAAGCACATCTAAAAGATGAACATGAAGAATTTGAATTTGAAAAAAATGATGGATACCAAAGTGCAACAAGCAAGCAAACCTTAAATGATAAAAAACAAAAATTAGCTGAAATTAAAGCCAAATTACAAAAATTAGAAGAAGATATTAATCTTTATACAAAATTATCTAAAGAAGGTAAAGAAAGCACAACACAAATCCAGCAACAGTTACACCAAAAGCAGTCGGATTTAGCAGTAGTAAAAGAAAGATTAAGTGCACAAAAGCAAACTTACGCAAGAATTACTAAACAACTCTCATCGGTTGCTAGCCAACAGGAAAAATTGGATGATCAAATAAAGTTATTTAATTCTGATGAAATGACTGGTGAAAAAGCTTTTGAGACAATTCAAAGTAATATTGAGCAAAGTAAAAATGCTAAAGCTCAATTAGCACAAGACATCGAAGAAGTGAAATCGCGTAGACTAGAATTAAATGATAAAATTGAAGAAACAGATCAAATGTTACAAGAAGCCAATCAAGATATTTTATCAATTGAAAATCGCTACCAAGATATTAAATCTGAGCAATCACGTTTAGATGTACTGATCAATTATGCAATCAATCACTTGAATGATACTTATCATATGACGTTTGAACGTGCGAGTGAGTTATACGAATTAGATGAGGATATTGAAGCATTGCGTAAAAAAGTCAAGTTAACAAAAATGTCTATTGAAGAATTAGGGCACGTTAATTTAAATGCGATTGAACAATTTGAAGAAGTCAACGAACGTTATACATTTTTAGATGAGCAACGTGCTGATTTAAGGGCAGCTAAAGCAACATTAGAACAACTTATAGAAGAAATGGATCAAGAGGTAAAAGACCGTTTTAAAGAGACTTTCCATGCTGTACAAGGTCATTTTGCTGAAGTGTTTAAATCACTTTTTGGTGGTGGACAAGCAGAATTACGTTTAACGGATGATGATTACCTATCTGCAGGGGTAGACATTATTGTTCAACCTCCAGGAAAAAAACTGCAACACTTATCTTTATTAAGTGGTGGAGAACGTGCACTAAGTGCAATTGCTTTATTATTTGCAATATTAAAAGTAAGATCAGCACCATTTGTTATATTAGATGAAGTAGAAGCTGCATTGGACGAAGCAAATGTTATTAGATATGCACAATATCTTAAAGCTTTATCAGACCAAACACAATTTATTGTGATTACTCACCGTAAAGGGACGATGGAATTTTCAGACCGATTATATGGTGTAACAATGCAAGAATCTGGTGTATCCAAATTAGTGAGTGTTAATTTAAATACGATTGATGAAGTTATTAAGGAGGAACAAGCATGAGCTTTTTCAAACGATTAAAGGATAAATTTTCCAGTACCTCAGAAGAACCAAAGCAACAAGAAGATTTAGAACAATTATCTGAGGACTCTCAAAAGGAAATAGATGAGCCTCAAGATGAACAACCAGCCAAAAAGCCAAAAAAATTAAAAGAAGCAGATTTTGATGATGATGGCTTAATATCAATAGAAGACTTTGAAGAAATCGAAGCACAGCAATTAGGTGCGAAATTCAGAGCAGGATTAGAAAAATCTCGTGAAAACTTCCAAGCCCAACTTAACAATTTAATTGCGCGTTATCGTAAAGTGGATGAAGAATTCTTCGAAGCTCTAGAAGAAATGCTTATTACAGCTGACGTTGGATTTAACACGGTAATGCAATTAGTTGAAGAATTGCGTGAAGAAGCGCAACGTCGTAATATTTCAGAAACAGAAGATTTGCGTGAAGTTATTGTAGAAAAAATAGTAGAAATTTATCACCAAAATGATGATAATTCAGAAGTGATGAATATAGAAAATGAAGGCCTTAATGTCATATTAATGGTAGGTGTTAATGGTGTTGGTAAAACAACAACAATTGGTAAATTAGCCCACCGTTATCAAGCAGAAGGTAAGAAAGTAATGTTAGCGGCAGGAGATACATTCAGAGCGGGCGCGATCCAACAACTTAAAGTTTGGGGAGAGCGTGTTGGAGTTGAAGTAATGAGCCAAAGTGAAGGTTCAGACCCAGCTGCAGTAATGTATGACGCAATAAATGCTGCGAAAAGTAAGGATGTAGATATTCTTATTTGTGATACAGCAGGACGTTTACAAAACAAATCTAATTTAATGAATGAATTAGAAAAAGTGAAACGTGTCATAGGACGTGCTGTCCCAGAAGCACCTCATGAAGTATTACTATGCTTAGATGCGACTACAGGTCAAAACGCATTGTCACAAGCGAAATCATTTAAAGAAGTTACTAATGTTACAGGTATCGTCCTTACGAAACTGGATGGTACTGCCAAAGGTGGTATTGTGTTAGCAATACGTAATGAATTACACATACCTGTGAAATATGTAGGTTTAGGCGAAAAATTAGATGATTTACAACCATTCAATCCAGAAAGTTATGTTTATGGACTATTTGCTGATATGATTGAACAAAATGTAGATGAAAATGAAGCGCCTAATGAAAACGAAGAAGAAATTGAAGGTCACTCAGATGAGTCAAAATGATTTAATTAAAACGATTCGGATGAATTATTTGTTTGATTTTTATCAAGCGTTACTCACTCAGAAACAAAGAAATTATCTAGAGTTATTCTATTTACAGGATTATTCTTTAAGTGAGATAGCTGATACATTTGATGTGAGTCGACAAGCAGTGTATGATAACATAAGAAGAACTGGCGATTTAGTTGAAGATTATGAAACAAAATTAGGTTTATACCGTAATTTTGAACAGAGACAAAAACTATATAAACAAATTAAACAGCATGTTAATGATCCAGAAAAAATACAACAATATATTCAAGCACTAGAAGATTTAGATTAGAGAACATAAAGGAGGTATTTGATATGGCATTTGAAGGATTATCCGATCGTTTGCAAGGAACGATGCAAAAAATCCGCGGTAAAGGTAAAGTCACAGAAGCTGATATTAAATTAATGATGCGTGAAGTTAGATTAGCATTATTAGAAGCAGATGTTAACTTTAAAGTCGTTAAGGATTTTATCAAAACTGTATCAGATAGAGCACTAGGTTCAGATGTAATGAAATCATTAACACCTGGACAACAAGTAATTAAAATAGTGCAAGAAGAACTGACTCAATTAATGGGTGGGGAAAACTCAACCATCACAATGGCCAATAAACCACCAACAGTTGTAATGATGGTTGGTTTACAAGGTGCAGGTAAAACAACAACTGCAGGTAAATTAGCACTACTAATGCGTAAAAAGTATAATAAAAAACCATTGCTTGTTGCAGCAGATATATACCGTCCAGCTGCAATTGATCAATTACAAACTGTAGGTAAACAAATTGATATCCCTGTATACAGTGAAGGTGATCAAGTAAAGCCACAACAAATAGTTGAAAATGCTATTAATCATGCTAAAGATGAACATTTAGACTTTGTAATCATTGATACTGCAGGCCGTTTACATGTCGATGAGGCCTTAATGGAAGAATTGACAGACGTCAAAGAAATTACAAAGCCAAATGAAATTATGCTTGTTGTTGATGCGATGACGGGTCAAGACGCTGTTAATGTAGCGCAGTCATTTGATGAACAACTAGACGTTTCAGGTGTAACATTGACGAAACTAGATGGAGATACTCGTGGTGGTGCTGCATTATCCATTAGATCTGTAACGCAAAAACCAATTAAATTTGTAGGTATGAGTGAAAAACTTGATGGTCTAGAGCCATTCCATCCTGAACGTATGGCTTCACGCATTCTCGGTATGGGAGATGTATTAAGTTTAATTGAAAAGGCACAACAAGATGTTGATGAAGATAAAGCCAAAGATTTAGAGAAAAAAATGCGTACTTCATCGTTTACGCTTGAAGATTTCTTAGAACAATTAGATCAAGTTAAAAATCTAGGACCACTTGATGATATTATGAAAATGATACCAGGTATGAACAAGATGAAAGGCATGGATAAATTGAATATGGACGAAAAGCAAATCGATCATATTAAGGCAATTATTCAGTCTATGACACCAAGTGAACGTAATGAACCTGAGACATTAAATGTATCTCGTAAAAAACGTATCGCTAAGGGTTCTGGTCGTTCAGTTCAAGAAATAAATAGATTAATGAAACAATTTAATGATATGAAGAAAATGATGAAACAATTTTCCGGTGGTGGAAAAGGTAAAAAAGGTAAACGTAAGCAAATGGAAAATATGATGAATGGTATGAACTTACCATTTTAAAATGTGCTTCTTAAAAAGAGTAATCTAATAATAATTTAAAAAGTAGTAATCCACATCGAAAGTGTGAATTACTACTTTTTTGTAGTGGTTTTAGAACGTAGACAACCCTTAGGATTATCATCTAAGGGTTGTTTATTATATTCGTATAGTAATTTTTTTAAATAGCAATGGTCTTTCAGACTAAAGTAGGTTCTATTATCAATTGATTTATTCAATACAATAACGGCCACCGCTGTTTAATTTGTATATAATATGATTTTTAAATGTGATTTGGGGCGACCCCCTATGGAAAGAGGGCTAGCCAACGATCACAGGATAAGGCAATGCCTACGGAGCGTGTACAAAACTGTCAACAAAGTCGGAGGCTTTGTCGATAATATGCTCCCTATATTACGGCGATTTTGCTTATAACAAACGTGTTGTTTTGAGGAGAAGATACCGATAAATATTTATTAATGAATACCGATATTTTCCCTGAATGTTTTGCCTTCATATTCAGTTCGGTATAAACCACGCTTTTGTAATTCAGGTACAATATCATCGACGAAATCTTGTAAACTATTTGGGAATACTGGGGGCATTAGGTTAAACCCATCCGCAATCCCTTCATTAAACCAACGTTCCATTTCATCCACAATATCCTTTGGTGTCCCAATAAGTGTTAAATGTCCGCCACCTGCACTTAAATAGCCTAATAATTCTCGCAATGTTGGATTTTTATCTTTGATAATTTCTAACACAGTTTGATAACGTCCTTTAGGTCCATTAAAAGATTCTACGGGTGGTAACGAGGGTACAAGTTCATCCAAATCCCAATTATGGCAATCTTGACGAATAAAAAACTCTAATTGATTTAAAGCTGTATCAACTTCTAAAGATTTATCGAGTTGTTGTTTTTTGGCATAAGCTTCTTCATATGATTGTCCAACGTACGTTACTAAACCAGGGAATACTTTCAAGCTATTTTCAGACTTTCCTTGTTGTATTAATTTTTGGTTTAATCTTTTTTTAAAATTAGTTGCTTGATCAAAATTCCAAGCCACAGCATAGACTGCATCTGCGTATTTAGTTGCCAATTCGATACCAGGATCTGATGCACCGGCTTGCATTGCAATTGGTTTTCCTTGAGGGCTACTTGGTGTTGTCAATGGTCCCTGTACACTGAAGTGTGAACCTTTATGATGGATAGCATTGATTGCAGAATTATTAATTAAACTATTGTCTTCTTTATTATGTAAAAAGTCATCCACACTCCAAGATTCAAGTAATCGATTCATCACTTGAGCGAATTCATCTGCTTTTTTATAGCGTGCTTCGTGTTCAGGTAAGTGATCCATACCATGGTTCGCAGCTTCCAAATCTGTCATTGAAGTGACTAAATTCCAACCAGCGCGGCCTTGGCTAATGTGGTCAACACTCAATAGTTGTCTAGCCGCTGTAAAAGGGTTAGAAAATGTGCTGGATATAGTAGCAACTAGTCCAACATGTTGTGTAACTTGTGATATCGCTGTTAAATTAACTAGAGGATCGAACCAAAATGCAGGCATATCACTTTTAGAATTAGCTGGAAACGATTGATTGTCAGCGAAAAATATAGCATCAAATAAGCCTTGTTCTGCAATTTTTGCTAACGACTGATAATACGTAATATCACCAATACGTTCAATGCTTGAATGGGGCATGCGCCATGCAGCCTGATGGTGACCACATCCATAGATGAGTACACCGATGTTGAGATGTTGTGTTTGTGTCATAGAATCCATCGCTCCTCCTTATTAATTCATTGTTAAGCCGCCGTCGACTGTAAAGTTCTGACCTGTAATGCCATCAGATTGATCTGATACGAGATACGCGACCATATTAGCTACATCTTGTGGTGAGGTAACATTTTTGAGAGGTGTTGTTTGCGCAATTAAATCAAAGACCTCAGTTGATGTCGTTGCACTTGCATCGGTTGTTTTTAACAAACCGCCAGATACTACGTTTGATGTGATACCATATTGTCCTAATTCGGCAGCCAAATTACGTGAAAATCCAATTAATCCAGCTTTAGCTGTGGTATATTCATGATAAGGGACAACAGGATTTTGAAATAAATTCGTACCTATTGAGATGATTTTACCTTTTTGTCTTTGAATGAATTGAGGTATAGCGCTTTGACATATATTGAAAGCCGCTTTTAATGTGCCATCAATTTGTTGCTGGTAATCTTCCCATGTAAGATCTGCAAATGCTTTTTGTTCAACAGGATCAAATTTAAATCCAACTAGGGCATTATTAATTACCACATCTATCTGACCAAAATATTGTGTAGCTTCATCAACTAATCTATCAATTTCATTTCGTTTTGTCACATCTGCTTGTACAGCGATAGCTTGTCGAGTTCCAATTTCATCAACAAGCTTTTGTGCAGCATGTTCACTTTTATGATAGTTTATAACTACGTTATGGTCATGCTGAGCTAGTGTTTTTACTATAGCTGCACCTAATCCACGGCTACTGCCAGTTACTATGACGTTTTTTTTCATTATATACACTCCTTCATTTTCAATAAAAAAATACACAACCCTTCAGAAAGAAAGTTGTGTATTAGAAATATCAACATATGTATAAAAAGTGCTTCAAAAAGCTTTTGAAATATGCTTGATTTCACACTTTCCTCCGCTAGTTCAAACTAGATCAGGTTCAAAGGGTTTGAGTTAGACTCATCTCAGTTAGAAACACCCCTAGTGCATTTAGTTATTTAATTTAATTTAATTTCAATGTATATTTTTTAGTGAATAATGTCAAGTTTAGGATAATTTAAGATTTTATACGATGTCATTTTGATTTGAAAAAAAGAAATTGGCGGAATGTTGAAATTGGTAAAGAAGAAACTCTTTACAAAGTTGAAGATTACTGTTATTATTATTTCTTGTAGAAAATAAAAACTATGAAAATTAAAGGAGCGAATATAAATGGCAGTTAAATTACGTTTAACACGTTTAGGTTCAAAAAGAAATCCATTCTATCGTATCGTAGCAGCTGATGCTCGTGCACCACGTGACGGTCGTAATATCGAACAAATCGGTACTTACAACCCTAACAATGTCAATGCACCAGAAGTTAAAATCGACGAAGAATTAGCACTTAAATGGTTAAAAGATGGTGCAAAACCAACTGATACAGTTCGTAATATTTTATCAAGAGAAGGTATCTTGAAAAAATTTGATGAGCAAAAATAATTTTCAACCTAATATACATTCTGTATATTTGTAAGAGTACCTCGAGAGGTGCTCTTTTTTTATTGTGAAATATCCAATATAATTCAATAATAATGAAAAATGGCGATATATCATAGAGCCTTTATTTTTTAAATGTAATGAGTCACAGTGATCGAACTTACGTGTTATAATGAGCTAATAAAATAGCGAAGATACATAATTAAAGATAACAGAAATAGTCAAATTATTTTGGAGGAACATATATGAAAGTTGAAGTAGGGAAGATTGTAAATACACATGGAATAAAAGGAGAAATTAAGGTGAAATCTAATTCAGATTTTACCGATATACGTTTTCAACCCGGGGAAATCGTTGAGATCGAACGTAAAGACAAAGAATCATTAACATTTACAATTTCATCATATAGAATGCATAAAGGACTTCATATGTTAACATTTGAAGGAATCAATAATATTAATGATATTGAGCATTTAAAAGGTGAAACGTTAGTTCAAGAACGTGACCATGAAGAAATTGAATTAGGTGAACATGAATATTATTATTCAGATATTATTGGTTGTACGGTCTTCGATGAAGAAGATACGCCAATTGGTCGTGTGATAGAAATTTTTGAAACAGGTGCCAATGATGTTTGGGTTGTTAAAGGGGATAAAGAATATTTAATACCTTATATTGCAGACGTAGTTAAAGAAATTGATGTCGAAGGTAGACGTATTCAAATCTCACCTATGGAAGGATTGTTAGATTAATGAAGATTGATTATTTAACTCTATTTCCAGATATGTTTAATGACGTGTTAAATCATTCTATTCTGAAGCGTGCTCAAGAAAAAGATGTGTTACAAGTCAATACTGTAGATTTTAGACATTTTGCAGAAAATAAACATAACCAAGTAGATGATTATCCTTTCGGTGGTGGGCAAGGAATGGTATTAAAGCCTGAACCTATATTTAATGCGATGGACAGTATCAATAAGACAGCTGACACAAGAGTGATACTAATGTGTCCTCAAGGACGTCCGTTTAATCAAGCCATTGCTAATGAACTTAGTCAAGCGGAGCATATTGTTTTTATTTGTGGTCATTATGAAGGTTATGATGAAAGAATCCGTGAAAATTTAGTAACGGATGAGATTTCCATGGGAGATTATGTATTAACTGGTGGAGAACTACCAGCAATGGTAATGACTGATGCAATTGTTAGGTTACTGCCCGGTGTGTTAGGTAATCAACAATCACATGAAGATGATTCATTTCAAGATGGTTTACTAGAATTTCCTCAATATACAAGACCACGTGAATATAAAGGGATGGGTGTACCAGATGTATTGTTGTCAGGTAACCATGCAAATATTGAAAAGTGGCGTCATGAACAGAAAATGATCAGAACTTGGACGAAGCGACCAGATCTTTTAAACTATGATACTATGTCTCAAGAAGACAAAGAGATTATAGAAAGATACAAAAAGCATTTGAAAAAAGACTAACTATGTGCTAACATATTTTAAGTGTGCGACACACGAAAAATCACTATGATCCGCTGCTATATTTTGTCTAGGCAAGAACATAGGTTGAAGGAGAGAAAAATAATGAGTAATCACAAATTAATCGAAGCAGTAACTCAATCGCAATTACGCACAGACTTACCTTCATTCCGTCCGGGTGACACTTTAAAAGTGCACGTACGTATTATTGAAGGCACACGTGAACGTATCCAAGTATTTGAAGGTGTAGTAATCAAGCGCCGTGGTGGAGGTATTTCAGAAACTTTCACTGTACGTAAGATTTCTTCAGGTGTAGGTGTGGAACGTACATTCCCATTACACACACCAAAAATCGAAAAAATCGAAGTTCCACGTCGTGGTAAAGTTCGTCGTGCTAAATTATACTACCTACGTGAATTACGTGGTAAAGCTGCTAGAATTAAAGAAATTCGTTAATCAGCATAATCAGCATAAAAAAGCGGTCCTCATAAAGAGGGCCGCTTTTTTGTTTATTGATAAAGAAAAAGCAAAGATATTGGACGAACTTCATTATCCAATGGGAACTAATTAAAACTTGTGTGATTAGAGGTAAATATCAAGATCAAAACATTTTACTTAAGATTAGTGATTCCAAAGTGAAGTATATAAATTGAGATGTCTCTACAAAGGGGAATAGAGCTTAAATAAAGACTTCGCCCCCCTAAACAACCATTTGGACGTATATAATCTGTAAATAGACGGTAATTACCATTGATAGTTACTGCATAATAGACTTAGTATAGCTAACTAAATGAGTATTGTTTTAATATCGATGTGTCAATACCATATAAATCTTTGTTTGATATTGCCACACTTAAACATATTTTCTACTTGCGTGTACGATTTTTTGATTTATATCTTAACCACCATAAAAAGACAATGCTAGAAATAACACCGAAAACAGACAATGTGATTAATAGTAAGGTGTGTGGTGGTGTATATTTTAAGGTGATTGTTTCTTGATCTTTCTCAGTAGGAATCACCGTCATAATACCGTTACCTTGCTTGACAGGCAATTCTTGTTTACCCGAATAGGCTTTCATACCATTACGATAGGCCATAGGAAGTACAATGTATCCTTCATCTTCTTTGTGCTTAGTTACTGTATAACCTGTACGTTGTTGAGAAACTTTGACAGGGTTTAAAGATTTATTTGCGTTACGTAATGTTTGATAATCTTCACCATAGATTCCTTTGATATTAAATCGATAATCACCTTTAGATAATTGAATGTTTAAATCTTTATTTGCTTTAACGCGCATAGTTACTGGTGTAACAAAGCGTCTATACTTATAGGTCAATTCATTGCGTTGTTGGCTGTATTCGTTAACACGGACATCATGTGCTTTATCAGGTGAGAGTAACTCTACATCCATCTCAACATACATATCTTCATATTTGTCAGCAATAGATTTAGGTAAATGATAACTTATGCCCCCATTATCTTTAGAAACGACTAAATGATTATCTTTGTTTCTATGAGCATGGATAAATGTTGGTGTCGCTTCAGTTAATAAATTTTTATTAGATTTGAATGTTTGATTGGATGAAGTGCTACTATCATTCAATACAACACCTTGTAACATGGCTTGTTCTCTATCTAACGGTGATTTAAGGTCTTTGGAATCAAAAACTTTATCCGTGATGTGTGCGCTAGGGTATGTTATTTGATTAGTAGAATGTAAAAATGACTCTTCTTTAGAATGCGCAACAGTACTTTCATGTTTAAATCCGTATGGAATATTTAAGTCATTTGGACGACGTATACGATCTTGTACATTCCATAAAGCCATTAAATTAGCACGATTAGATAATAAACGATACGTACTATTTTTATCAGTGTGCATGTTGATTTGTAAAGTTTTATCGTAATATTTTAAGATATCACCATCGAATATACTTGAATACAAAGCGGTGCCATTAAAATGATATAACATTGGTGAATTCAAACCGTATTGCGACATATAATCAATTCTATTTAATGGATCGTCACCATGTTGCTGGTTGATTGCATTTATTTTTTTAGTTAATGCAGGACTTTTATATTTAGCATCATGCATAGCTGAAACGGTTGATTCGTAGTTTTTAACATTATTAAAATGATTGTTAGATAATATAAAGGCTTGCTGCACAACAAACAAGCATAGGATGGTAAATAAAACCCATCGTTGTTGCAATAAGCATTTTTTTAACAGTGTAAATGCTATGAAAAGCATAAGCATTAAACATACGACCATCCAGGAGATTTTTTGATCAGTCACTACAAATGACATCACACCCATAATTATTAAAACTGGTAGACAAGAGATGACATAAGATTTTAGATTTAACTCAGAAAGATGCTGAATAAATAAAGCGATTAATCCTGATGTTGTTAATGCAAAAATATAAACCCATCTACGTTCTGGCGTTGAAAAACCATTAAACATACTATCGAAATAAGGTGTTAACGAACCTATTAACATAATCCATGTTGCAATTGCAAAAAGTCTATAGTAATAATGCTTGTAAAGTTTGAAAGATAATAAAGCGCTGATCGTAATCAATGATACGGTAATGTAAAAGCCATTGCTAAAAAAGTTTTTCTGACGTGCAAAGTCAGTAAATAGATTTATGCTGAAATGTGGATTACTCACTCTATCGTTATTAAGAAATGAAGATACCCCAGTATAGAACCCCCAAATACCAATTAACGTGCTCAATATAACTGCAATAGGTATCATCCACAATTGCTGTTTTCGAGAAACTATGTCTCTCGGATGTGGAAATATAAAGCGATAAATTACATAAGCTAATATCACAATCGCTTCATAATAACTAAAGTAAAAATTTGAAAAAAGTGTTAATGCAATTGCGAAAATAAAAATCCCCAATTTCTTTTCTCTATAAAAACGTTCAATACCTAATAGTGACAAGGGTAGAAAAATTAGTAAATCGCCATAGTAAGACCACGTAAAATTAAAATATATAACTGTTGTAGAAGCCCCATAGAGCAATGCAGCTAAAAATATTGAATGATTTTTAAACTTTAAATATTTAAAGAAATAAAAAGTTATAACAAAAGTTGCTACGCCTTTTATAAAGGCAACGATTAACTGATTACTAGCCCAAAACGTAATTTGACTTGGATTACTATTGAATATCACTTCCGATAACCACACAAATATAAAATTTATATAAGTAAACGGGGAGGTTGAATAGTAATAAGATAAATCTTGTACAAAATTGCCCCCAAGGCCAAATGAGTGATCATATGAACTTTTAAACTGACTAAAATGTTCATATAAGTACATTTGAAAAGGCATCATTTGCCTGTAACCGTCACCATAACCGCTAAATACAACGCCATAGGTTAGATAGCGATAAATATATGGTGTGAATGTGAGAAGTGCTACGAAAACACCCATTGTAATGATGCATAATAATCTCGTTGTTTTATTGGACCAAAGCTTACGAAACATGGTCATACCTCATCTCTGACAAACTCCTTTTATAATGTGATTTAATTGCGATTGAATCTTTTACGAATTAGCCATGTAATTGTAGATAATGTAAATATGGCGGAAATAATGATCATGGTATACCAATATTTAGGGCGATATTTGAGAATGATTTGACTAGTATCTCTATTTACAGCAACGCCCGTCATCATATAGTTTACCTTAAAAGGTTTTACTTTTTTGCCATCAATATAAGCTGTCATGCCATTACGATATGGAATATTAATAGAAGCGATTCCTTTTTGATGTGGGGACAAGTTAACTTTGACACCATTTTTAATATCATGATAGCTACCTATATTAGTTTTAGAACCATGGGCAGATTTTAATTTTTGGTAATTTTCACCGTGTAAACTTTTAATATCTAATTGATAATTTCCAGATGGACTGAGATTTATATTTATGTTGCCATGTTCATCTGGTTGTGCTTTGTAAAGTTGAGTATCTACGCCTGTTCGATATGTAGAATTATTGAATAATCGATGGTTTGCATAATCATTTATATTCACTGTAAAGTTACTGTCTGGATAACCGCGTTTTACTTTTAAAGTTAAATAAAAATCATTAAAACGCTGTCTCAGATGTTCTGGTATGTGCAACTGAATTTGGCTATTATCGTTACGAAATTGTATACGTTGCCCATCTGTTTTATTTATATTTTGATACGATATTTGCGTTTGATTTAATAAATTTTTAGTGGTATCTGTATATTCGTTTCCTTTACCATTAACTACAACGCCATCGATCATGGCATGTTCTCTATCAATAGCTGTATTAATAGAGTTTGAATCATAAACATTATTTGTGACACGAACAGATGGAAGGTTTAATGTATTTTCATAAATTTGATACTGTCCTTCAGTTTTTATTTTCTTAAAATAGGTTGGAACGTTATTTTGATAATCTTTAAGCATTAAAAATTTGATTGAAAATAAGCTGTTAATATTTTGACGTGCATTGGTGGATTGATATCTACTAACTGATTCTTCTTGCATATTGATCTTCAACGCATCATAGTAGTAATCTAAAATATTATGATTAAAAATACTTGAATAAATACTCACGCCTTTAAAGTGTTGATACATAGGTGTATTATCTTGTTCATTAACACGCCAATCAATACGTTCATCCTCAGATTTATGATGTGTCATTTG
This sequence comes from Staphylococcus pseudoxylosus, assembly GCF_044794325.1. Taxonomy (NCBI): domain Bacteria; kingdom Bacillati; phylum Bacillota; class Bacilli; order Caryophanales; family Staphylococcaceae; genus Staphylococcus; species Staphylococcus pseudoxylosus. The sequence goes on along the minus strand of NZ_CP085024.1, from coordinate 1,777,204 downwards.
TGATATTAATTGTCGTTGGAGAGGTGTGTTAAAAAGACTGGCATTAATATAACTTTTATTAGCTCGTTCAACATGGTCTTCAAAGTAAATTTGATTGCGAATAAAGACAAAAGAAATTAGCAAATTAAGAATCATAATAGAAATAATAAATAAATATGTTAATTTAACACGTGATTCCGCCTCTTTGACTAAAAGTATCAGAAAGCCAATGACACTTACGATAGGTGTAAACCATAACCATGACACAAAGTCACTATAATACCATGCACTGATAAATAGATAACTTAATGCAACTATAGCTGACAAAATATAATTTTTTATTGATATTGTTCTAAAATATTTGATGTAGAAGCTAATTAAAACTGCAGTATTCAATGCAATAAGATAATGCCATCTTTTTTGAGGTGCAGAAAATCCATTAAATATTTGATCGATAAATGGAATGAAACTTGCACCAATAGATACAATGGTAAATATAGCAAATAATCTAAAATAATAGTGCCTATATAATTTGAAAGATAATAATGCTTGTAAAACAATAAATGATAAGACAATTAAATAGTTATCGTAAAAAACATTTGTATTCTGATTAAAAGGTTCAAACCAATCTACTTTACTATCAAAAGGTGTACGTCTATTGTTTAAGAAACCTTGGACGGCGTGGAAAAAAATAAATAAACTACAACCCAAAGCAACGAAAGATGCTAAAGTTAACGACCAAAATGCTTTAAACCTAGGGACTAAATCGTTTTTGTGTCTGAATAAGATTCTAATTGATAAGTATAAAATACCAGTTAATAATTGATAATATGCAAAATAAAAATTATTAATTAGTGAAATAGCAACAATTAGTATAAACCAACCTATTTTCCCATTTTTGAGGAAACGTTCTATGGACCATAATAATAGTGGAAGCCATATAAATATATCGCTGAAAAATGGCCAGTATACTGTGAATCTAAAGTAAAGCGGTGATATAACAAAAATGAACGCACCAAGTATAGCGATATTACGATTAAATGAAATACTACGCACAAATATAAAGGTTCCTAGCATAGCAATAGCAGATTTAATGATTGATATAATCAGGGCATTTGTTGTCCAAAACAAAACATCTGAAGTGTTTATTGGAATGAAGATTTTAAGTATTACAATGGCCACTACATTGCATATAAAAATAATGTTAGTGGAGAAATAGTAGCTTAGATCAGTGGAAAAATCTCCCCCTAAACCGAAATCAGATGCGTAGAACCAATTCCCCTTGCTCCAATTATCAAACAAGTACATTTGAATTGGCACCATCTGTTCTATCCCATCATTAGGACCAGTAAACAATACACCATCATAAACATATCTATAAATAACATAACTATGCCCAATAATTGCTAATATAATAAATAAACAGACGTACAATAATTTACGTGTCATAGGTAATCTCCTATATATATTAAATATAATGCTATTGTAACGATTTTTTACAAATTTAGTTTAAAAAGACTATATATTTTGTGTGAAATTAATCTTTTTAAGATATATATCTTGATTTTCTCAAAAAAACAGAGATAAATAAAATATTAACCTATATACAGATATCTAAAGTGCAACTATAAATCATCTATATTTATATATTAAATAATAGTGTAAAATTGAAGATGGTAAATAAGCCATGGCGTTATTTTGTTTATCAAGCACTATGTAGCGTGTTATGATTTTAAAGTCAAAGCAACGTGCAAGTATAATGATATATTTAAATTAATAAAAATCTGAAATTCGCAAAAATAGAAAGGTGATATAGATATGGTAATACAATGGTATCCAGGCCACATGGCTAAAGCAAAAAGAGAAGTATCAGAACAATTAAAAAAAGTCGATGTCGTGTTCGAATTAGTTGACGCTAGAATTCCTTATAGTTCTAGAAATCCTATGATTGATGAAGTGATACAACAAAAACCACGTGTAGTTATTTTAAATAAGAAAGATATGGCAAATTTAAAAGAATTAGAAAAGTGGGAATCATTTTTTAAAGATAAAGGTTATTACCCTGTAGCAATTGATGCAAAACATGGTAAAGGACTTAAACAAGTAGAACAAACGGCCATTAAAGCTACCAAAGAAAAATTCGAAAGAGAAAAACAAAAAGGATTAAAACCTAGAGCGATTAGAGCAATGATTGTGGGCATACCTAATGTAGGAAAATCAACGTTAATTAATAAATTAGCAAATAAGACTATTGCTAAAACAGGTAATACGCCAGGTGTAACCAAACAACAACAATGGATAAAAGTAGGAAATTCACTACAATTGCTAGATACGCCTGGGATTTTATGGCCTAAATTCGAAGATCAACTCGTTGGTAAGAAACTAAGTGTTACTGGAGCAATTAAAGATAGTATTGTTCATTTAGACGAAGTTGCTATTTATGCTTTAGATTTCATGAAAGCACATGACTACGAAGGTTTAAAACAGCACTATAAAATTGATGTCCCTGTAGATGCAGAAAACATAGAATGGTTTGATGCGATCGGACGTAGACGTGGATTGTTGCGTCGAGGTAACGAAATAGACTATGAAGCGGTAATCGATTTGATTATTCATGAAGTTAGAAATGCTAAAGTTGGTACGTACACGTTTGATATCATCAATGAAATGGACGTGTAGACAAATATGAAACAAACGATTCAAGAAGTGAAGACGATATTGCAAACAATACAATCTATAGAAGAACTTAATGCACACATATTTGTTGAAGATGAACGTAAAGGTGTGCAAAATGCTATCAAACAAAGACGTAAACAATTAGAAAAAGAAGAGTTATTGCTAAAAAATTATGAGGAAATGTCAGAGTTTGAAATCGCATTGTTAGCGCAAAATAGTGATGCGCTTATTTGTGGTATCGATGAAGTTGGTCGTGGCCCATTAGCTGGCCCGGTTGTGACATGTGCTGTCATTTTAAATGAGAATCATTATTTTACAGGGTTAAATGATTCGAAGAAATTATCTGCAAAGCAAAGACAAAGTATAGAGAAACAGCTATTAAATGATGTTTTTGCATATGCTTATGGTTATGCAACAGTGGAAGAGATTGATCGATTAAATATTTATGAGGCCACAAAAATTGCTATGTTAAGAGCGATTAAAGCATTACCAGTTCGCCCTACACACTTACTTGTAGATGCGATGACTTTAGATATAGATATCCCACAAACATCATTAATCAAAGGTGACGCTAGAAGTGTATCTATTGCAGCTGCAAGTGTGCTGGCAAAAGAGCATAGAGACAAATATATGCGTGAATTAGCTGAAAAATATCCTGGGTACGGTTTTGAAAAAAATGCTGGCTATGGGACCCGACAACACTTAGACGGCATTAAACAATTAGGTGTTATACCTGAACACAGGAAAACATTTGAGCCAATTAAATCGCTCACAAATTAATAGTTAAAATGAAATAATTGAAATAAGTAGAATAAATGAGTTTACAATAGCGCTTTCATTTCTTATAATTGATTATGAACTTAACCTAAGAAACAGGAGGATGGAGAATGAATATCCACGAGTATCAAGGTAAAGCAATATTTCGTTCTATGGGCGTTGCTGTCCCAGAAGGACGCGTAGCATTTACTGCTGAAGAAGCGGTTGAAAAGGCAAAAGAATTAGATTCGAAAGTTTATGTGGTAAAAGCACAGATTCATGCAGGGGGTAGAGGTAAAGCTGGCGGTGTGAAAATTGCAAAATCACTATCCGAAGTGGAAACTTATGCAAATGAATTATTAGGTAAGACGCTTGTTACACATCAAACTGGGCCTGAAGGTAAGGAAGTTAAACGCCTTTACATAGAAGAAGGCTGCGATATTCAAAAAGAATATTATGTTGGTTTTGTAATTGATCGTGCAACAGATAGAGTTACTTTAATGGCTTCAGAAGAAGGCGGTACAGAAATTGAAGAAGTAGCTGCTGAAACACCTGAAAAAATATTCAAAGAAACAATTGATCCTGTTGTCGGGTTAGCACCATATCAAGCAAGAAGAATCGCATTCAACATTAATATTCCAAAAGAATCAATTAATAAAGCGGCTAAATTTTTAGTATCATTATATAATGTGTTTATCGAAAAAGATTGTTCTATCGTTGAAATCAACCCACTTGTAACTACAGGTGATGGTGAAGTATTAGCTTTAGATGCAAAAGTAAACTTTGATGATAACGCATTGTTTAAACATAAAGATATTCAAGAATTACGTGACTTAGAAGAAGAAGATCCAAAAGAAATCGAAGCATCTAAATATGATTTATCATATATTGCATTAGATGGAGATATCGGTTGTATGGTAAATGGTGCCGGTTTAGCAATGGCTACTATGGATACAATTAATCACTTCGGTGGAAATCCCGCTAACTTCCTTGACGTAGGGGGCGGCGCAACTAAAGAAAAAGTTACTGAAGCATTTAAAATTATTTTAGGTGATGAGCAAGTTAAAGGTATCTTTGTAAATATCTTTGGTGGCATTATGAAATGTGACATCATTGCAGAAGGTATAGTTGCCGCAGTTAAAGAAGTAGAACTTACACTACCACTTGTTGTACGTTTAGAAGGTACAAACGTTGAAAAAGGTAAAGAAATCCTTAAAGAATCTGGATTAGCAATTGAACCAGCAGCTACAATGGCTGAAGGTGCACAAAAAATCGTAAAACTTGTTAAAGAAGCATAAGGAAAGGATGGGAGCACGAAGATGAGCGTATTTATTGATAAAAATACAAAAGTAATTGTACAAGGTATCACAGGGTCAACTGCCCTTTTCCATACAAAACAAATGCTTGAATATGGTACACAAATTGTTGCTGGGGTTACTCCAGGTAAAGGCGGACAAGTTGTTGAAGGCGTTCCAGTATTCAATACAGTTGAAGAAGCACAAGAAGAAACAGGTGCTACAGTTTCAGTAATCTACGTACCTGCACCATTCGCTGCAGATGCAATTTTAGAATGTATTGAAGCTGAGTTAGATTTAGCAATCTGTATTACAGAACACATCCCAGTAGTTGATATGGTTAAAGTTAAACGTTACTCAGAAGGTAAGAAGACACGTGTTGTTGGACCAAACTGTCCGGGTGTTATTACTGCTGATGAGTGTAAAATCGGAATTATGCCAGGTTATATTCATAAAAAAGGTCATGTAGGCGTAGTTTCACGTTCTGGTACATTAACTTATGAAGCGGTACATCAATTAACTGAAGAAGGTATTGGTCAAACTACTGCAGTAGGTATTGGCGGAGACCCTGTTAACGGTACAAACTTTATTGATGTATTAAAAGCATTTAATGAAGATGAAGAAACTAAAGCAGTTGTTATGATTGGTGAAATTGGTGGTACTGCAGAGGAAGAAGCTGCAGAATGGATTAAAGATAATATGACTAAACCTGTTGTCGGGTTCGTTGGTGGACAAACAGCGCCTCCTGGTAAGCGTATGGGCCATGCTGGTGCTATTATCTCAGGCGGTAAAGGTACTGCAGATGAGAAAATTAAAACGCTTAATAGCTGTGGTGTGAAAACTGCAGATACACCTTCTGAAATTGGTACGACATTGATAGATGCTGCAAAAGAAGCAGGTATATACGAACAATTATTGACTGTTAAATAATTATTTGTCTTATAACACGCACAAATTCCGATAATATGTCGGAGTTTGTGCTTTTTTAGGTTGCGTTTCTACCATATTAATAGTCAATCAGCTGAAATTGTGTTCAATTTTTAATTAAAGATGTTTTTGAAAATTTGGATTTTTTCATAGTGAATATTTTAAGAATAATATCTCTCAATTTTTCAGGCTAACACGTTTCTATAGAGAGAATTACTCTTTAAAGTTATATTAAATTTCATGAAAAATGATTTTATAATGTAAAATAAATCCAATAGAAGCTCCTTTATAATGTACTTATAAAGGAGCGCGATACATGAAAGAACAACTTTATTTAAAACTGAGATTTGCAGGGTTAACTACACGTCATTTACACCAACTATTTGAATTTTCACCGTCATTTATATATGAACACGAATTAGAGCAGAATCATACCCTTAAAAGATTTTTAACAAAAATAGCAATAACTCGAAAACACATCATTTATGACAATTTTTTAAATTTAGAGTGTGAACATATTTTCAAACTACTAAAGCAATGGCATATTAGTTATGTGACTATTGATTCCAATACTTATCCTAAATTATTACGTGAAATACATGATCCACCATTCATCCTTTTCTATAAAGGTAATCCTACTTTAATGCAGTCTACGCGAACACTTGCTATTATCGGTTCGAGACAAGCTACTAATTATACTCGAAGAACACTAGAAACATTTTTTCCTAATTTTAAAACTGAGAATTTAATTATCATATCCGGTTTGGCTAAAGGAGCAGATAGCATAGCTCATGAGCAAACACTGAAACATAATATGGGGTCGATTGCTGTATTAGGATTTGGTCATAACCATCATTATCCTAAAGAAACTTATGCCATTCGAAAACAAATTGAGTCCAAAGGTTTAGTAATTAGTGAGTATTTACCAACAGATGGAGCTCGAAAACATTATTTTCCCGAAAGAAATAGACTTATTAGCGGTCTTTCTAAGGGTGTTTTTATCACAGAATCCACTGTGAGTAGTGGGACACATATAACGATGGATTGTGCATTGGAACAAAATAGGGAAGTATATGTATTACCGGGATCTATATACAATCCTATGGTCCAAGGAAATTTAGTTAGCGCACAAGAAGGAGCAAAGATTGTTGTGAAGGCATGTGATATTTTAGAAGATTACCGTCAATCATAATAAAATAAGCGTATATAATACTTAAATCGGTAGAAATATAGTTTTGTAAAAACCTATGTAAAAGTAATGACAATAATAAATTTTGACCACAATAATAAGCTAATTTAATACACACTAAAATTAAAAACATTGACAAAAACAAAATACACCGTTTATCATTTATCTTTGTAATTAGAAAATGCAAGGGGGTAACTACTTTGGCAGAAAATTTAGTCATAGTTGAATCGCCTGCAAAAGCTAAAACTATTGAAAAATATTTAGGGAAAAAATACAAAGTTATCGCGTCAATGGGGCATGTTCGAGATTTGCCTCGTAGCCAAATGGGCGTAGATGCAGAAAATGATTATGAACCCAAATATATAACAATACGCGGCAAAGGTCCTGTAGTTAAAGAATTAAAGAAACATGCTAAGAAAGCCAAAAAAGTTTTCCTAGCGAGTGACCCGGACCGTGAAGGTGAAGCTATTGCTTGGCATTTAGCAAATATATTAAATTTAGAAGATTCAAAAGAAAATAGAGTAGTGTTTAATGAAATAACAAAAGATGCTGTGAAAGATAGCTTTAAACATCCAAGAGGTATTGAGATGGAACTTGTTGACGCACAACAGGCACGTCGTATATTGGACCGTTTAGTAGGTTATAATATTTCACCAGTACTTTGGAAAAAAGTGAAAAAAGGGCTGTCGGCCGGTCGCGTACAATCAGTAGCACTGAGACTTGTTATTGATCGAGAAAATGAAATAAGAAACTTTAAACCAGAAGAATATTGGAAAATTGAAGGCGAATTTAGATACAAAAAATCTAAATTTACAGCTAAATTTTTACATTTAAAAAACAAACCATATAAATTAACAAACAAAGATGACGTTGAAAAAGTAACAACACAGTTGGACGGTGATCAATTCGAAGTAACGAAAGTAACAAAGAAAGAAAAAACACGTTACCCTGCCAATCCATTTACAACTTCAACGTTACAACAAGAAGCTGCGCGTAAGTTAAACTTTAAAGCGCGTAAAACAATGATGTTAGCGCAACAACTATATGAAGGTATTGACTTAAAACGACAAGGCACGGTTGGTTTAATTACCTATATGCGTACAGATTCAACGAGAATATCCGATCAAGCTCAAGCAGAAGCTAAAAACTATATTGAAGAGACTTATGGTCAAAAATATATATCAACTCGCAAAGCAAAAGGTCAAGGGGCTCAAGATGCTCACGAAGCAATCAGACCTTCAAGTACTTTACGTACACCAAATGAAATGAAACAATTTTTAACTAGAGATCAACATAGATTATATAAATTAATTTGGGAGCGTTTTGTAGCAAGTCAAATGGCACCAGCAATCTTAGATACGGTTGCCATGGATATAACGCAAAATGATATAAAATTCCGTGCAAATGGTCAAACGATCAAATTCAAAGGTTTTATGACCTTATATGTTGAAGCAAAAGATGATAACGATGATGGTAAAGATAATAAATTGCCGAATATTGAAGAAGGCGAAATGGTTACAGCTACAGATATTGAACCATCACAACATTTCACTCAGCCGCCACCACGTTATACGGAAGCTCGCCTAGTTAAAACAATGGAAGAGTTGAAGATTGGGCGACCTTCTACGTATGCACCAACTATTGATACAATACAAAAAAGAAATTATGTAAAGAATGAAAGTAAACGGTTTGTGCCAACAGAATTAGGCGAAATCGTACACGAACAAGTAAAAGATTACTTCCCAGAAATTATAGATGTTGATTTCACTGTGAATATGGAAACATTACTAGATAAAGTGGCAGACGGTGAAATTCCATGGAAAAAGGTAATAAGAGACTTTTACAGTAGTTTCAGCCAAGATGTTGAACGTGCTGAAGAAGAAATGGAAAAAATTGAAATTAAAGATGAACCTGCTGGTGAAGACTGTGAAGTATGTGGTTCGCCAATGGTCATTAAAATGGGACGTTACGGTAAATTTATGGCGTGCTCAAATTTCCCGGATTGTCGTAATACAAAAGCCATTGTTAAAACAATTGGAGTAACTTGTCCAAAATGTAAAGAAGGCGACGTCGTAGAGCGTAAATCGAAGAAAAATCGTGTGTTCTATGGTTGTTCGAAATATCCAGAATGTGATTTTGTTACATGGGATAAACCAATAGGTCGAGACTGTCCGAAATGTGAACAATATCTTGTTGAGAAAAAACAAGGACGTAAGAGCCAAGTTGTATGTTCTAATTGTGATTACAAAGAAGAAGAACAGAAATAAATAATGTAATATCGCTTGTTGTTTTAAATAATTATATATGAATGATAGTAGCAACTTACGACATATATTTATAATTTAGATGATATATTTATAAATATGATAGAATGTCTAAGTTGCTATTTTATAAGTAGGAGGTAAATAAATGACTCAAGTAGTAAACGTCGTAGGTGCTGGGCTTGCCGGATCAGAAGCTGCATATCAATTGGCACAACGAGGTATAAAAGTCAATCTTATTGAGATGAGGCCAGTTAAGCAAACACCTGCACATCACACTGATAAATTTGCTGAATTAGTGTGTTCTAACTCGTTAAGAGGTAATGCGTTAACAAATGCAGTAGGTGTACTTAAAGAAGAAATGAGACGTTTGGATTCATTGATTATTCGTGCTGCAGATAAAGCAAGAGTACCAGCAGGAGGAGCTTTAGCGGTTGATCGTCATGATTTTGCAGGTTATGTTACAGAAACATTAAAAGAACATCCAAATATAACAGTATTAAATGAAGAAATTAATAGCATTCCAGAAGGATATACTATTATTGCTACTGGACCTTTAACAACAGATAAATTGGCAAATGAAATTGTCGAAGCCACTGGTAAAGATCAATTATATTTTTATGATGCAGCGGCGCCTATCGTTGAAAAAGATAGTATAGATTTAGACAAAGCATATCTAAAATCACGCTATGACAAAGGTGAAGCAGCCTATTTAAATTGTCCTATGACTGAAGAAGAGTTTAATACATTTTATGATGCTTTAATGGAAGCTGAAGTTGCTCCAGTCAATGAATTTGAGAAAGAAAAATACTTTGAAGGTTGTATGCCTTTTGAAGTTATGGCTGAGCGTGGTAGAAAGACTTTATTATTTGGTCCAATGAAGCCTGTAGGACTCGAAGATCCAAAGACTGGTAAAAGACCATATGCTGTTGTTCAATTGCGTCAAGATGATGCGGCAGGTACGCTATATAATATCGTTGGCTTCCAAACACATTTAAAATGGGGCGCGCAAAAAGACGTTATTCGCCTTATACCTGGCTTAGAGAACGTTGAAATTGTAAGGTATGGCGTGATGCATCGTAATACTTTTATCAATTCTCCTGATGTTTTAACAGAAACGTATGAACTAAAAGGGAGAGAAGAACTATATTTTGCAGGTCAAATGACAGGCGTAGAAGGTTACGTAGAAAGTGCGGCGAGTGGACTTGTAGCTGGTATAAATCTTGCACATAAAATTCAAAACAAAGGTGAGGTCATTTTCCCTAGAGAAACAATGATTGGAAGTATGGCATATTATATTTCACATGCTAAAAATGAAAAGAACTTCCAACCGATGAATGCTAATTTTGGACTTTTGCCTACTTTGGAAAATAGAATCAAAGACAAAAAGTTACGTTATGAAACATTAGCAAATCGTGCACTGGACTATTTAGATAACTATAAAAAAACGCTATAAAAATTTCGTATTTAACAAACAAATTCGAAAATTTTGAAAGTTTTACTCAATTTAATAGTTTTTTTTCGCAGACTCCTCTTTCAATATGCTACAATTCATATTGATGGAGGGGTTTTTAATGGAAAAAATCCAACAAGCATATTTATATATGTTGAAAGTTGAGAAACATTTTTCAGAACATACATTGAAATCATATCACGATGATTTAGAGCAGTTTAATGATTTCTTATCACAGGAACATCTTATATTAGCTACATTCGAATACAAAGATGCTAGAAATTATTTAAGTTACTTATATACAAAAAACTTGAAAAGAACATCAGTTTCCCGTAAAATTTCTACGCTGAGAAGTTTTTACGAATATTGGATGACTCAGGATGAACAAGTAGTTAATCCATTCATACAATTAGTACACCCCAAGAAAGAACAATATTTACCTCACTTTTTTTATGAAGAAGAGATGAAAGCCTTATTTGATACGGTTGAAAGTGATGCTAAAAAAGGTTTGAGAGACAGAGTAATCTTAGAATTACTTTATGCAACTGGAATTAGGGTTTCTGAATTGGTTAATATAAAAGAACAAGATGTAGATATGTATGCACCAGGAGTCAAAGTATTGGGTAAAGGTGGTAAAGAACGCTTTATACCTTTTGGTGAATTTTGCAAGCAAAGTATAGAACGTTACTTAACACAATTCAAACCTAAAACAAATAGTGATCATGCGTATTTATTAGTCAACATGAACGGAGAGCGCATTACAGAACGTGGCATACGTTATGTATTAAATGATGTTGTAAAACGTACTGCAGGCGTGACTGAAATTCATCCTCACAAATTAAGACATACGTTTGCAACGCATATGTTAAATCAAGGCGCTGATTTACGAACAGTACAATCGCTGTTGGGCCATGCCAATTTGTCCACAACAGGTCGATATACACATGTAACAAATGAGCAATTAAGGAAAGTTTATTTAAATGCACACCCACGTGCAAAAAAGGAGAATTAGTTTATGAGTACATCTATCCATGCAACAACTATATTTGCAGTACAACATAATGGTCATTCGGCAATGGCTGGTGATGGTCAAGTTACTCTTGGAGAGCAAGTCATTATGAAACAAACAGCTAGAAAAGTAAGACGTTTATATAATGATAAAGTTTTGGCAGGGTTTGCTGGCAGTGTAGCTGATGCATTTACCTTATTTGAAAAGTTTGAAACAAAACTACAACAGTTTAGCGGTAATTTAGAAAGAGCTGCGGTAGAATTGGCTCAAGAATGGCGTGGAGATAAACAACTTAGACAATTAGAAGCGATGCTTATAGTTATGGATGAAACTTCAATTCTTGTAGTTAGTGGTACTGGTGAAGTTATTGCTCCAGATGACGATTTAATCGCTATAGGTTCTGGTGGTAACTACGCACTAAGTGCAGGTAGAGCCCTAAAGCATAACGCAACACACTTAACAGCGAGTGAAATGGCATATGAAAGCTTAAAAGTTGCTTCAGATATTTGTGTATTTACAAATGATCAAATCATCGTAGAAGAATTGTAAATAATAAAAGTGAGAACTTGATTGTTTGCAATGTAAAAATGTTTAACATTAAGATATAGTTGAAATAGTAAAAATTTTCCATAAATAGCTATTAATATGTTTCAGAGATAAAAAATGATTATAACGGAGGTAACTTGTCTAATGGAGACGAATGGTATTAAATTAACACCTAAAGATATTGTTACAAAACTTAATGAATATATAGTCGGACAAGATGACGCAAAACGTAAAGTTGCGATAGCTTTAAGAAATCGATATAGAAGAAGTCTTTTGACTGAAGAAGAAAAACAAGAGGTCGCTCCGAAAAATATATTGATGATTGGACCAACAGGTGTTGGTAAAACGGAAATCGCTAGACGCATGGCAAAAGTAGTAGGCGCGCCATTTATTAAAGTAGAAGCTACGAAGTTTACAGAAGTTGGTTATGTAGGTAGAGATGTAGAAAGTATGGTACGTGACCTCGTTGATATTGCAGTAAGGCTAGTGAAAGAGCAGAAAAAAACACTAGTACATGATGAGGCTCAAAATAAAGCTAATGAGAAGTTAGTTAAACTATTAGTGCCAAGCATGAAGAAAAAGGCAACGACAAACAATAATAACAACCCATTAGAGTCACTTTTCGGAGGTTCGATGCCTAATTTCGGTCAAAATAATGACGAAGAGGAAGAAACACCTACTGAAGAAGTTAAAACAAAGCGTTCAGAAATTAAACAACAACTACTGGATGGTAAGTTAGAAGAAGAAAAAGTAAGATTGAAGGTAGAGCAAGATCCTGCTGCAATGGGAATGTTAGGTACGAATCAAAATCAACAGATGCAAGATATGATGAACCAATTAATGCCGAAGAAAAAAGTTGAACGAGAAGTACCTGTTAAAACAGCGCGCAAAATATTGACGGACGAATTTGCCGACGAGTTAATCGATCAAGAGACAGCAAATCAAGAAGCGATTGAATTAGCGGAACAAATGGGAATTATTTTTATCGATGAAATAGATAAAGTAGCTACAAATAATCAAAGTTCGGGTCAAGATGTTTCTCGCCAAGGTGTCCAAAGAGATATATTACCAATTCTTGAAGGTAGCATGGTTCAAACGAAGTATGGTACTGTTAATACTGAACATATGCTATTTATTGGTGCAGGAGCATTCCATGTGTCTAAACCAAGTGATTTAATTCCGGAGTTACAAGGTCGTTTTCCAATTCGTGTTGAATTAGAAAGTCTATCGGTAGAAGATTTCGTTAGAATCTTGACTGAACCTAAACTATCACTTATAAAACAATATGAAGCGTTACTTCATACAGAGCAAGTAACAGTTAAATTTACCGATGATGCAATCAAACGACTAGCAGAGATAGCATTCCAGGTGAATCAAGATACTGATAACATCGGCGCACGTCGATTGCATACTATACTTGAAAAAATGTTAGAAGATTTATCTTTTGAAGCACCAAGTATGCCTAATGCGGTTGTAGACATTACACCACAATATGTAGACGATAAGTTGAAAACAATTTCAACAAATAAAGATTTAAGTGCATTCATTTTATAATATAAATAAAAAGGAGAAGGAATATGAGCTTATTATCGAAAACTAGAGAATTAAATACGCTTTTACAAAAACATAAAGGTATTGCTGTAGATTTTAAAGATGTAGCACAAACGATAAGTAGTGTAACAGTTACTAATGTATTTATAGTTTCAAGAAAAGGTAAAATTTTAGGGTCAAGTTTAAATGAACTTTTAAAAAACGAACGTATTATCCAAATGTTAGAAAGTAGACACATTCCTGTTGAATATACTGACCAGTTGATGGATGTTAAAGAAACTCAATCAAATATCGATATTGACAATGTATTAACTGTATTCCCACCAGAAAACAAAGACTTATTTGGTGATAGCAAGACGACAATTTTCCCAATTTTAGGCGGCGGTGAAAGATTAGGTACATTAGTACTTGGCCGTGTGACTGACGATTTCTCGGAAAATGACTTAGTTTTAGGGGAATATGCAGCTACAGTTATTGGTATGGAAATTTTACGTGAAAAACATAACGAAGTAGAAAAAGAAGCTAGAGATAAAGCTGCGATTAGCATGGCAATCAATTCGTTGTCATACTCAGAAAGTGAAGCGATTGAACACATTTTTGAAGAATTAGGTGGCAAAGAAGGTCTCTTAATTGCATCTAAAGTAGCAGATCGAGTTGGCATTACACGTTCAGTAATTGTAAATGCGTTACGTAAACTTGAAAGTGCTGGTGTAATTGAATCACGTTCACTTGGAATGAAAGGTACTTTCATCAAAGTTAAAAAAGAAAAATTCTTGGATGAATTAGACCGTATTAAATAATACATTTGAACTATTTACCGTGCAAATGTATTTTATATGTATAAATATTTATACAAACAAAGAAAATACCAAGACACTATACTGCGTTTCTATAAATGAAATTACATTCAATAGAACACATACAATACTAATTAAGAGGCTGAAACAGATTGCGATGTTTCAGCCTCTTAAATGTTCAAAATAGTAGTTTGAAAGTGTTGATTTATAGAAATGTATATGTTATATTTATTGACGGCTATGAAGCCAATACACACATAAAAAGTGAAAGTATAAAGGGTGCGACATATTTAATGTTGTGTTTATATGAGCTTTTTGTGGAGGTAGAAAACCAATAGGAGGAATTTTATTATGGCAGTAATTTCAATGAAACAATTGCTAGAAGCAGGTGTTCACTTCGGTCACCAAACACGCCGTTGGAACCCAAAAATGAAAAGATATATTTTCACTGAAAGAAACGGTATTTACATTATCGACTTACAAAAAACAGTGAAAAAAGTAGAAGAAGCATATAACTTCATTAAACAAGTATCAGAAGATGGCGGAAAAGTTTTATTCGTTGGTACTAAGAAACAAGCACAAGATTCAGTTAAATCTGAAGCAGAACGTGCTGGTCAATTTTATGTAAACCAAAGATGGTTAGGTGGAATCTTAACTAACTATAAAACAATTTCTAAACGTATCAAACGTATCTCTGAAATTGAAAAAATGGAAGAAGATGGCTTATTCGAAGTATTACCTAAAAAAGAAGTTGTAGAACTTAAAAAAGAATATGACCGTTTAATTAAATTCTTAGGCGGAATTCGTGATATGAAATCTATGCCTCAAGCATTATTTGTAGTTGACCCTCGTAAAGAGCGCAACGCAATCGCTGAAGCACGTAAATTACACATCCCAATCGTTGGTATTGTAGACACTAACTGTGATCCAGATGAAATTGATTACGTTATCCCTGCAAACGATGATGCTATCCGTGCAGTTAAATTATTAACTGGTAAAATGGCAGATGCAATCTTAGAAGGTCAACAAGGTGTATCAAATGAAGAAGTAGCTGCTGAACAAAACATTGATTTAAACGAATCAATTGAAGCTACTGAAGCAGAAACAACTGAAGAAAACACTTCTGTTGAATCAAACTAAGAATAATGTAAAATGGGTGATAAGATATTTAAGCTTATCACCTTTTTTTAAAATAAATATAATAAAATTCATTAAATAATGGAGGAATATGAAATGGCAATTTCAGCTAAACTTGTAAAAGAATTACGTGAAAAAACTGGCGCTGGCATGATGGATTGTAAAAAAGCGTTAACAGAAACTGATGGTGACATCGATAAAGCAGTAGACTTCCTACGTGAAAAAGGTATTGCTAAAGCTGCTAAAAAATCTGACCGTATTGCGGCAGAAGGTTTAGTACACGTTGAAGCAAGAGGGAACGAAGCAGCAATTGTAGAAATTAATTCAGAAACTGACTTCGTAGCTCGTAACGAAGGATTCCAACAATTAGTGAAAGAAATTGCTATCCAAGTATTGGATACAAAAGCTGAATCAGTAGAAGCTTTATTAGAAACTGAATTATCAGATGGTAAATCAGTTGACCAACGTGTTAAAGAAGCTATCTCTACAATCGGTGAAAAATTAAGTATCCGTCGTTTTGCTATCAGAACAAAAACTGATAACGATTCATTTGGCGCTTACTTACACATGGGCGGACGCATTGGTGTATTAACAGTAGTTGAAGGTTCAACGGACGAAGAAGCTGCTAAAGATGTAGCTATGCACATTGCTGCAATCAACCCTAAATATGTTTCATCAGAACAAGTAAGTGAAGATGAAATTGATCACGAAAGAGAAGTGTTAAAGCAACAAGCTTTAAATGAAGGCAAACCAGAGAAAATTGTTGAAAAAATGGTAGAAGGCCGTTTACGTAAATATTTACAAGAAATTTGTGCGGTTGACCAAAACTTTGTAAAAGATCCTGATCAAACAGTTGAAGCTTTCTTAAAATCTAAAGGTGGTAAACTTGTTGACTTCGTACGTTATGAAGTAGGCGAAGGTATGGAAAAACGTGAAGAAAACTTTGCTGACGAAGTTAAAGGACAAATGAAATAATTTTTCATAGTTAGAACAAGAAAGAAGACACCTTTTGTGCTCCGTATGAAAGATTCACTTTTGTATTGGAAGACCTATTGTGTCTTCTTTACTTGTATAATTACATATTTTACAATAGAGAGGATAAGACAATGGCTCAAACTTCTAAATACGAACGTGTTGTATTAAAATTAAGTGGCGAAGCACTAGCAGGTGACGATGGGTTTGGAATTAACCCAATTATTATTAAAAGTGTGGCAAAACAAGTAGCTGAAGTAGCAAAAATGGATTGTGAAATTGCTGTTATCGTTGGTGGAGGCAATATTTGGAGAGGCAAAACTGGTAGTGACTTAGGCATGGACCGTGGTACTGCTGACTACATGGGTATGTTAGCTACGGTTATGAATGCATTAGCTTTACAAGATAGCCTTGAACAATTAGAGTGTGATACACGCGTCTTAACTTCAATTGAAATGAAACAAGTTGCAGAACCATATATCCGTCGTCGTGCAATTAGACATTTAGAAAAGAAACGTGTTGTAATATTTGCGGCTGGTATAGGGAACCCTTACTTCTCTACTGATACTACAGCAGCATTACGTGCGGCTGAAGTTGAAGCTGATGTTATCTTAATGGGTAAAAACAATGTTGATGGTGTGTACTCTGCCGATCCAAAAGTAGATCAAAATGCAATTAAGTATGAACACTTAACACATATCCAAATGCTACAAGAAGGTTTACAAGTCATGGATTCAACGGCTTCATCATTCTGTATGGATAATAATATTCCATTAAATGTATTCTCGATAACAGAAGAAGGTAATATTAAACGCGCTGTTATGGGTGAAAAAATAGGAACGTTAATTACAAAATAATTTAGAGGTGTATGACTATGAGTGACATTATTAATGACACGAAATCAAAAATGCAAAAATCTGTAGATAATCTTTCTAGAGAATTAGCTAATATCAGTGCAGGTAGAGCTAACTCAAATTTATTAAACGGTGTAACTGTTGACTACTATGGTGCTCCTACGCCTGTACAACAACTTGCAAGCATCAGTGTGCCAGAAGCACGTTTATTAGTAATTTCGCCATATGATAAATCATCTGTAGGAGACGTTGAAAAAGCAATCAATGCTGCTAACTTAGGTGTCAATCCTTCGAGTGATGGTGAAGTTATTCGTATAAGTATTCCTGCTTTAACAGAAGAACGCCGTAAAGATTTAGTGAAAGAAGTTAAGAAAATCGGCGAAGACGCTAAAGTAGCTGTTAGAAACGTACGTCGTGATGCTAATGACGAACTAAAAAAACAACAAAAAAATGCTGACATCACTGAAGATGATTTAAAATCACAAACAGCAGATGTACAAAAGCTAACTGACGATTCAATTAAAGAAATCGATAAATTGTTAGAAGAAAAAGAACAAGATATTATGTCAGTATAAACATGGTAATGGATGGTAAGACTTCGCTTCACTTCTATTGTTAGAAATTAACTAATGGAATTCAAGAATCAGAGGTTTATCATATTTTATCTGAACTGTATCAAATCAGACTTTGGTACAGTTTTTTTATTTGTTTATTCAATGCACCTATCTAGTATGATAAAATGGTAGATAATTGCATCTAGAACCTATTATAATAAACATAGATGATCACGCTCGGAGGAAATACCATGTTTAAAAAGTTAAATAAGAAGAAAAATCAGCCTAACCAATCCGATTTTGAATTGGATCTACATAATATACCTGAACATGTTGCAATCATAATGGATGGTAATGGTCGTTGGGCGAAACAAAGGAAATTGCCTAGAATTAAAGGTCATTACCAAGGTACACAAACCGTTAAAAACATCACTAAAGTAGCCAGTGATTTAGGAATTAAATACTTAACGTTATATGCATTCTCTACAGAAAATTGGTCAAGACCGGAAAATGAAGTTAACTATATTATGAGCTTGCCAGGTACATTTTTAAAAACTTTTCTACCGGAATTGATAGAAAATAATGTTAAAGTAGAGACAATTGGCTTTTTGGAACATTTGCCAAATTCTACACTCAAAGCAATAGCTAAAGCGAAAGAAGATACTAAAAATAATACAGGCTTAAAATTAATCTTTGCTATGAACTATGGTGGACGTGCCGAAATTGTAAACAGTGTGAAAAAAATCTATGACCAATTAACTGCTAAAGGTTTATCAAGTGATGAAATCACTGAACAAATGATTGATGAGCATTTGATGACTCATGCATATCCTGACCCAGATCTTTTGATAAGAACTTCAGGAGAACAAAGAATTAGTAATTTCCTTATCTGGCAAGTATCTTATAGTGAATTTATTTTTAATGAAAAATTATGGCCGGACTTTAATAAGGAAGAATTAATAAATTGTATTAAAATTTATCAATCACGCCAACGTCGCTTTGGTGGATTATAAATAGTTAGGAGATTAGTATGAAAGTTAGAACTTTAACAGCAATCATAGCACTTATCATTTTTCTCCCTGTATTACTAAAGGGCGGCTTTATTCTAATGCTATTTTCATATTTATTAGCTTTTATAGCATTAAAAGAATTGCTTAATATGAATATGATTAAATTCATATCAATACCAGGTATAATAAGTGCATTAGGTATATTAATTATAATGTTGCCTCAAGAGGCAGGCGACTGGGTTAATAACTTCCAATTGAAATCTTTAATAGCTATGAGTTTTATATTATTAAGTTATACTGTGCTTTCTAAAAACAGATTTAGCTTTATGGATGCAGCTTTCTGTCTTATGTCAATAGCATATGTTGGTATTGGTTTTATGTATTTATATGAAACTCGCTCAGAAGGATTGCATTATATATTGTTTGCGTTTTTAGTTGTGTGGTTAACTGATACTGGCGCTTATATTTTTGGTAGATTGATGGGTAAACATAAGTTATGGCCAGTTATTAGCCCTAATAAAACAATAGAAGGTTTTATTGGTGGATTAATTTGTAGTATTATTGTACCGCTTGTAATGATACTATTTGTCGATTTTAATATAGCTATTTGGTTATTAATTATAGTTACGATTATTTTAAGTATGTTCGGACAACTAGGAGATCTTGTTGAATCAGGTTTTAAACGTCATTTTGGAGTTAAAGATTCAGGCAGAATTTTACCAGGACATGGTGGTATTTTAGATAGATTTGATAGTTTTATGTTTGTGTTGCCACTATTGAACATATTACTAATTCAAAGCTAAACGTATTTACTTTTAAAAATTTTATAAATCATACACAAGGAGTTAATGAATTGGAGTAACTGCGTAAAGCATACAGTTAATATGATTCTTAACTCCTTTAATAAATCTTAAGATTTCAACTTAATACTTTATTTTGTCGTTATAAAATATAAAAGTTAAATTAGGTGAATATTAATACATAGTCATAGCGTCTAAGGAATTAAATAAAACTAAACTATAAGTTGATATGTTTTTACATAAAAAACGGCTACAATGATATATAATAGTTACGTGTGTCAGTTAGCATTATTGTGTTATAATTTTATAATCTGTAGTGTGAACAGTAAACTTTAAATCGTTAGATTTTTAAAGTGAAACGTATTTAATTTATTAAGAATATATGAGGTGTATCAAATTGAGTTTTCTAGTAACAATTATTTCTTTTATAATCGTCTTTGGTGTCCTCGTAACCGTGCATGAATATGGTCATATGTTTTTTGCCAAACGGGCAGGGATTATGTGTCCAGAATTCGCAATCGGTATGGGACCGAAAATTTTTAGTTTTAGAAAAAATGAAACATTATATACAATACGTCTATTACCTGTAGGTGGTTATGTTCGTATGGCGGGTGATGGCCTAGAAGAGCCACCAGTTCAACCAGGAATGCACGTAAAAATTAAATTAAATGATAAAGAAGAAATTACACATATCATTTTAGATGAGCAACATAAATTCCAACAAATTGAAGCTATGGAAGTGAAACAATGTGATTTCAAAGATGGCTTGTTTGTGGAAGGTGTGACTGCCTATGATGATGAACGTCATCGTTTCCCTATTGCAAAAAAATCATATTTTGTAGAAAATGGTAGTTTAATTCAAATTGCCCCAAGAGATCGACAATTCACATATAAAAAACCTTATCAAAAATTCTTAACGCTATTTGCTGGACCATTGTTTAATTTCTTACTTACATTAGTTTTATTTATCGGTTTAGCTTATTATCAAGGTACACCGACGAATTCAGTTGATGAAGTAGCGAAAGGCACGCCGGCAGCTCAAGCTGGACTTAAATCTGGTGACACAATTGTGAAATTAGATGGCAAAACAATAGAAGACAAAAGTGATATTGATAAAGTTGTTGAACAAAATAAAGACAAAAATACAAAAATGACAGTAGAACGTGATGGTAAGACTCATACGATGGATATAAAGCCTAAAAAAGTAGAACAAAAAGTTACTAAAAACAAGAGTCAAACAAGATATTTATTTGGCTATACTCCTGCCACAGAACACACTCTATTTAAGCCAATCGTTTCGGGGATTGACCGCACACTAGAAGCTGGAAAACTTATTTTTTCTGCAATTGTCGGTATGATTGCTAGTATTTTTACAGGGAATTTCTCCTTTGATATGTTGAATGGACCTGTTGGTATCTATCATTCAGTCGATTCTGTAGTTAAAACTGGTATAATAAACTTAATTTCTTGGACGGCTTTATTAAGTGTCAACTTAGGATTAATGAATTTGTTACCTGTACCTGCTTTAGACGGTGGTCGCATACTATTTGTCATTTACGAAGCGATATTCAGAAAAACTGTAAATAAAAAAGCAGAAACAACAATTATTGCAATTGGTGCAGTATTTGTATTAATCGTCATGGTCTTAGTGACTTGGAACGATATACAACGTTATTTCTTATAAAGAGGGAGAGAAGTATATAAATGAAACAGTCTAAAGTATTTATACCAACTATGAAAGAAGTGCCAGCCGGTGCTGAAGCATTAAGTCATCGTTTGTTATTGAAAGCAGGTTTAATCAAACAAAGCACAAGTGGCATATATAGTTATTTACCGCTCGCAGCTAGAGTATTAAATAATATAGAGGCAATTGTTCGTGAAGAAATGGAACGTATTGATGCAGTGGAAATCTTAATGCCAGCACTGCAACAAGCAGAATTATGGGAAGAATCTGGCCGTTGGAGCGCATACGGACCGGAACTCATGCGTTTACAAGATCGTAATGGTCGTGAATTTGCCCTTGGACCAACTCACGAAGAAGTAGTTACTTCTTTAGTAAGAGATGAATTAAAATCTTATAAACAATTACCTTTGACATTATTCCAAATTCAATCTAAATATAGAGATGAAAAACGCCCACGTTTTGGTTTATTACGTGGCAGAGAATTTATTATGAAAGATGCTTATTCTTTCCATGCTGATGAAGCATCTTTAGATGCCTCATATCAAGATATGTATAATGCATATGGTCGTATCTTTAAACGAGTTGGTATTAATGCGAGACCTGTTGTTGCTGATTCTGGTGCAATTGGTGGTAGTCATACGCATGAATTTATGGCATTAAGTGAAATTGGTGAAGATACGATTGTATTTAGCGACCAAAGTGATTATGCTGCAAATATTGAAAAGGCAGAAGTTATTTACCAACCAAATGAAAAGCATGATGAGGTTAAACCATTAACTAAAATAGAAACACCTAACGTCCATACTGCACAAGAGTTAGCATCATTCCTTGAAAAGCCATTAGATGAAATTATGAAATCTATGATATTTAAAGTAGACGGAGAATTCATTATGGTCTTAGTGCGCGGCCATCACGAAATTAATGATATTAAATTAAAAGCATACTTTGCCACAGATAACATTGAATTGGCAACGGAAGATGAGATTGTTAATCTACTTGGTGCAAAACCAGGTTCTTTAGGTCCTATTTTCGATAAAGATATTAAGATTTATGCCGATAATTATATTCAAGACTTAAATAATATCGTTGTTGGTGCAAATGAAGATGGCTATCATTTATTAAATGCAAATGTAGGTCGTGATTTTGAAGTTACAGCATATGGTGATTTCAGATTTATATTAGAAGGTGAACCATTAGTAGATGGTTCAGGTTCAGCTCACTTCGCTGAAGGCATTGAAGTAGGACAAGTATTTAAACTAGGTACAAAATATTCAGAAAGCATGAATGCGACTTTCCTTGATAATCAAGGTAAAGCCAAACCACTATTAATGGGTTGTTATGGTATTGGTGTTTCTAGAACATTAAGTGCAATTGTAGAACAAAATAATGATGAAAATGGTATTATTTGGCCGAAGTCAGTTACACCATTTGAATTACATTTAATAACAATCAATCCTAAAAAAGATGATCAACGTGAATTAGCAGATCAACTTTACACACAATTGAAAGAGCAATTTGACGTGTTATATGATGACCGTAAAGAGCGTGCGGGTGTGAAATTTAATGATGCAGATTTAATTGGTTTACCTATACGTGTAGTTGTTGGTAAAAATGCTGCTGAAGGTATTGTTGAGGTTAAGCGTCGAGATACTGGTGACAGTGAAGATGTTCACATTGACAACTTAACAAATTATGTAAATGACTTATATTCAAATATATAAGTTGAAAGCAGAGTCGATGACAATTTGTTACAATAGCTAATGTAAATAGGTAAATAATGCCTATAAAAATCATGAGGCTGAAACAAAATAAAGCATTAAATGCTGATGTGTATAGGTTTGAGCATACACAGTAGCTGTTTAGTATTTAAAATAGTGATTTCAAGATTTTTAAATACTTATTCAGTCTTGTGGGGCGGGCATATGAAATCAAATTTAAAATTTTGATTTCTGTCCCGCTCCTATTTATTTGTTGGTAAAAATTATGCATTGCATCCTATAAGTTGAACTATTAGAATTTCGAATATATTTAGTTATAATAGAGAAAATGAAAAATAATACATACACCGTCATAAAATGTAATTAATAATATACAAGTAAAACAGTGTAATTAATAGTAAGGTGGTTATCGTCATGTCAATGACAAACGAGGAAAAGTTTAAAATCCTAGCTGACCAAATTAAAATCGCAGAGCATTTGGATTCTGAAATATTAACCAAAAGTGAATTAACACGCGTGGACGTTAAAACAGTGGATCGTTCATGGGTATTTCAAATCACGTTCCCATATTTTTTAGCAATAGAAGATTACTTACTTTTCACAAGTGCAATTACTGAAGAATTCAAATCAATTGCTGAGGTTAAGTGTAATATTACGATAAAAGATAAAGCTAACCAAGATGAATATGCTATTAAATACTTTAGCCATTGTATTGATCAAACAAAGTTATCACCGAAAGTTAAAGGCCAATTAAAACAGAAGCGTTTGATTATGTCTGGAGATATTTTAAAAGTGATGTGTCAAAACGACGTTGAACGCGATCATTTTGATAAAGCTTGTAACGGCAGTTTAATTGCAGCATATCAACAGTGTGGATTTAGCATAAGTAAAGTTGTTTTTGAAACTGATAGTGCAGTAAACGATGGTGATTTAGCATCACTAGAGGCACACATACAAGAAGAAGATGAAAAGAGTGCGCGTGAAGCAACGGAAAAATTAGAAAAAATGAAAGCTGAAAAAGCGAAACAACAAGATAATAATGAAAGTTCTGTCTCAAAATGTCAGATTGGTAAACCAATTCAAATTGAGAACGTACGTACAATTGATTCTATTATTGAAGAAGAGTTTAAAGTAGCAGTCGAAGGTGTCATTTTTGATATTAATCTCAAAGAGTTGAAAAGTGGCCGGCATATTGTAGAAATCAAGGTAACAGACTATACAGATTCTCTCGTATTAAAAATGTTCACACGTAAAAACAAAGATGACTTAGCACATTTTAAAGCTTTAAGTGTAGGGAAATGGGTGCGTGCACAAGGTAGAATAGAAGAAGATACTTTTGTACGAGATTTAGTTATGATGATGTCAGACATAGAAGAAATTAAAAAAGCAACAAAGCAAGATAAAGCTGAAGAAAAACGAGTAGAATTTCATTTGCACACTTCAATGAGCCAAATGGATGGTATCCCCAATATTTCTACATATGTAGACCAAGCTGCTAAATGGGGGCATAAAGCTATTGCTGTTACAGATCATAACGTTGTCCAAGCATTTCCAGATGCACACGCTGCAGCAGAAAAAAATGGAATTAAAATGATATATGGCATGGAAGGCATGCTTGTAGATGATGGAGTACCAATAGCGTATAAACCTAAAGATTGTAATTTGAAAACAGCAACATATGTTGTATTTGACGTTGAGACGACAGGATTATCTAACCAATACGACAAGATTATTGAGCTTGCCGCAGTCAAAGTTAAAGACGGTGAAATTATAGATAAGTTTGAACGTTTTAGTAATCCACATGAACGTTTATCAGAAACGATTAAAAATTTAACACATATTTCTGATGATATGTTAGTAGATGCGCCAGAAATTGAAGAAGTGTTAACAGAATTCAAATCATGGGTTGGAGATGCAATCTTTGTTGCTCATAACGCTTCCTTTGATATGGGCTTCATTGATACGGGCTATGAACATGTAGGTATAGGTGCTTCTACAAACGGTGTTATTGATACATTAGAATTATCTAGAACAATTAATACTGAATATGGTAAGCATGGTCTGAATTTCTTAGCTAAAAAATATGGTGTGGAATTGACTCAACACCATAGAGCTATTTATGATACTGAAGCAACAGCATATATGTTTATAAAAATGTTGAAACAATTAGAAGAGCTCGGTGTTCATAATCACCAAGACATCAATACTTCTTTAACCAACGAGGACGCGTATAAACGTGCGAGACCTAACCATGTTACGCTGATTGTTCAAAACCAAGAAGGATTGAAAAATCTCTTTAAAATTGTAAGTGCTTCATTAGTCCAATATTACTATCGTACGCCGAGAATCCCACGTTCGCTACTAGATGAACATCGGGAGGGGATACTTGTAGGTTCAGCTTGTGATGAAGGTGAAGTCTTTACCGCAGTAATGCAAAAAGACCAATCCCAAGTAGAACGAATTGCTAAATACTATGATTTTATTGAAGTGCAACCTCCAGCACTTTATCAAGATTTAATCGACAGGGAACTTGTGAGAGATAATGAAACATTACATGAAATATATAATCGTTTAATTAGAGCGGGAGATGTTAATAATATTCCTGTAATTGCAACAGGCAACGCGCACTATTTAAACGAACACGATGCAATTGCGCGTAAAATTTTAATTGCATCACAACCAGGGAATCCATTAAATCGTTCTACTTTACCACAGGCACATTTTAGAACAACTGATGAAATGTTAGATGAATTACATTTTTTAGGCGAAGAAAAAGCTTATGAACTTGTTATTAAAAATACAAATGAATTAGCAGATAAAATTGAACGTGTTGTACCCATTAAAGACGAATTGTATACGCCTAGAATGGAAGGCGCAAACGATGAGATTCGTGAAATGAGTTATAATAATGCCAAAGCGTTATATGGGGAAGACTTGCCTCAAATCGTTATTGACCGTTTAGAAAAAGAACTAGAAAGTATTATCGGAAACGGATTCTCTGTTATTTATTTAATTTCACAGAGACTTGTAAAGAAATCATTAAATGATGGCTATTTAGTAGGTTCACGTGGTTCAGTAGGATCAAGTTTTGTGGCAACAATGACAGAAATCACAGAAGTAAACCCGTTGCCACCGCATTATATTTGTCCTGAATGTAAAAATAGTGAATTCTTTAATGATGGTTCAGTTGGTTCTGGTTTCGACTTACCTGATAAAAAGTGTGAATCTTGTGGCTGTGACTTAATTAAAGAAGGGCAAGATATTCCCTTTGAAACGTTCTTAGGATTCAAAGGAGATAAAGTACCAGATATTGACTTGAACTTCAGTGGGGAATATCAGCCAGAAGCACATAATTATACAAAAGAACTCTTCGGAGAAGATAAAGTGTTTCGTGCAGGAACGATAGGTACAGTTGCTGAAAAAACTGCATTTGGTTTTGTTAAAGGTTACTTAAATGATCAAGGTATCCATAAACGAGGTGCTGAGATTGATCGACTAGTAAAAGGTTGTACAGGGGTTAAACGTACAACAGGACAACATCCAGGTGGTATCATAGTTGTACCAGATTATATGGATATATATGATTTTACACCAGTCCAATTCCCTGCAGATGATCAAGCATCATCTTGGATGACGACGCATTTTGATTTCCATTCCATTCATGATAATGTCTTAAAATTAGATATTCTGGGACATGATGATCCAACTATGATACGTATGTTGCAAGATTTATCAGGTATTGATCCGAAAACGATTCCAGTTGATGATAAAGAAACAATGGGTATATTTAGTTCGCCAGAACCATTAGGTGTGACTTCAGAGGAAATTCTATGTAAAACGGGTACATTTGGCGTACCTGAATTTGGTACTGGCTTTGTTAGACAAATGCTAGAAGATACAAAGCCTACGACATTCTCAGAACTTGTGAGAATTTCTGGCCTTTCTCATGGTACGGATGTATGGCTAGGTAATGCGCAAGATTTAATTCGTTCTGGAAAATGTGACCTAGCTAGTGTAATTTGTTGTCGTGATGACATTATGGTTTACTTAATGTATAACGGTTTAGAACCATCACTTGCCTTCAAAACAATGGAATTTGTGCGTAAAGGTAAAGGGTTAACAGACGATATGGTTGAAGCTATGGTTGATAATGAAGTGCCAGATTGGTATTTAGATTCTTGTAGAAAAATTAAATACATGTTCCCTAAAGCACATGCTGCAGCTTATGTATTGATGGCGGTACGTATTGCTTATTTCAAAGTCCATTATCCATTGTATTATTATGCAAGTTATTTCACAGTGCGTGCCTCTGACTTTGACTTGATTTCAATGATAAAAGACAAAGAGAGCATTCGTAACACAGTAAATGACATGTATTCAAGATATATGGATTTAGCTAAAAAGGAAAAAGATACATTAACTGTCCTGGAAATTATGAATGAAATGGCTCAACGAGGTTTTCGTATGCAACCGATTAGTTTAGAAAAGAGTAAAGCCTTCGAATTTATTATTGAAGGTGATACTTTAATCCCGCCATTTATATCTGTTCCAGGTCTTGGCGAAAATGTTGCACAAAGAATAGTAGAAGCACGTGAAGAAGGGCCATTCTTGTCTAAAGAAGATTTAAATAAGAAAGCTGGTTTGTCACAAAAAGTAATCGAATATTTGGATGAATTAGGCTCATTACCTAACTTACCAGACAAAGCACAACTTTCTATTTTTGACATGTAACGTGTTGTATTATAAATACAAAAAGCCAATAGTATCATGAGTTAAAATAAGTTTAGTTTGAAGAAGTATTTAAACTTTGAAGAAATACATTTAAGTGACTAAATTATTATTATATTTTTGAATCATATGACTTGGCTTTATTTGAAACAATTCTTCAATGAAAGAAATACTTTAAACGTATAAAATATAGCACAATAAAGTGACTAGCTTGTCATTACGGGATTTTTAAAATATAGTTATTTGTATAGAAAATAAACATATGATATAATAACAGTGCTTAAAAAATTAGACTCAGGCAGGAAGAGTGGGCATATTACCCGCTCTTTTCTATTTGCCAAAAAAGGAGGTCAGCATGAGTAAAATAACTGAACAAGTTGAAGCAATTATTCAACCTGTCCTTAATGACTTAAATTTTGAATTAGTAGAAGTTGAGTTTACAAAAGAAGGAAAAGACCATTTTTTAAGAGTATCTATTGATAAAGAAGGCGGCGTAGACTTAAATGATTGTGCGTTAGCTTCTGAAAAAATCAGCGAAGTTATGGATGCAGAAGATCCTATTCAAGAAATGTATTACTTAGATGTTGCGTCACCAGGTGCAGAAAGACCAATTAAAAAAGAAAAAGATTTCCATAATGCTGTATCAAAACCTATTTTTGTATCTTTATATGCACCAATTGAAGGTTCTAAAGAATGGTTGGGTATTTTAAAATCTGTTGAAGACGAAACGATAACTATGGAAGTTAAGGATAAGTCAAAAACAAAACAAGTTGAAATATTAAGAAGTAAGATCGCTAAAGCACGTCATGCTGTAATGATATAACGTGATAAGGAGGATGATAAGTCGTGTCAAGTAATGAATTATTATTAGCAACTGAGTACTTAGAAAAAGAAAAAAAGATTCCTAGAGA
Organism: Staphylococcus pseudoxylosus; assembly: GCF_044794325.1. Classification (NCBI taxonomy): domain Bacteria; kingdom Bacillati; phylum Bacillota; class Bacilli; order Caryophanales; family Staphylococcaceae; genus Staphylococcus; species Staphylococcus pseudoxylosus. The sequence continues at coordinate 1,748,397 of NZ_CP085024.1, read as the reverse complement.
AGTGTTAGTTGATGCTATAGAAGCAGCTTTAATTACTGCTTATAAAAAGAACTATGATAGCGCAAGAAGTGTACGTGTTGAATTAAATATGGATAATGGTACATTTCATGTTATCGCACGTAAAGAAGTTGTAGAAGAATCAATGGATGATAGAGAAGAAATTGATTTAAGTACTGCACTTGTTAAAAACCCTGCATATGAAATTGGTGATATTTATGAAGAAGATGTTACACCAAATGACTTCGGACGCGTGGGTGCCCAAGCGGCCAAACAAGCTGTGATGCAACGTTTACGTGATGCAGAGCGTGAAATTTTATATGATGAATTTATTGATAAAGAAGATGACATTGTAACAGGCTTAATTGATAGAGTAGACCATCGCTATGTTTATGTGAATTTAGGACGTACTGAAGCCGTTTTATCTGAAGCGGAAAGAAGTCCAAATGAAAGCTATATTCCGAATGAAAGAATTAGAGTATACGTAAACAAAGTTGAACAAACTACAAAGGGTCCACAAATTTATGTATCAAGAAGTCACCCAGGCTTATTAAAACGTTTATTTGAACAAGAAGTTCCTGAAATATTTGACGGTACAGTAATTGTTAAATCTGTAGCACGTGAAGCAGGAGATCGTTCTAAGATCAGCGTACACTCTGACAATCCTGATATTGACGCAGTCGGAGCATGTGTAGGTGCTAAAGGTGCTCGCGTTGAGGCTGTAGTAGAAGAACTTGGTGGAGAAAAAATTGATATCGTTCAATGGAACGAAGATCCAAAGGTATTTGTTAAAAATGCTTTAAGTCCATCACAAGTTTTACAAGTTATTGTTGATGAAGCAAACCAATCTACAATTGTTGTCGTACCAGATTATCAATTATCATTAGCAATTGGTAAACGTGGTCAAAATGCCCGTTTAGCTGCAAAATTAACAGGTTGGAAGATTGATATTAAATCTGAAACAGATGCAAGAGAAGCAGGGGTTTATCCAACAGACGAAGGTATCATTGAAGAAATTGATACGTCTTCAGAAACAGTTGATACAGAAGTAGCACATTCTGAGGATACTACAAGCGAAATCATTGAAGAAGATGTAGATACTGAAAAATAAATTGGAGTGATTACTTTATGAAAAAGAAAAAAATTCCAATGCGTAAATGTATATTATCAAATGAAATGCATCCGAAAAACGATATGATAAGAGTTGTGATAAATAAAGCAGGCGAAATTTTTGCCGATGCAACTGGAAAACAACAAGGTCGTGGTGCATATGTATCAAAAGATGTTAAATTAGTAGAAGAGGCACAGCAAAAAGGTGTATTAGAAAAATATTATAAAGCTGATGCTGAAACATTAGAACCTGTTTATAAAGAAATTATACGTCTTATTTATCGTGAAGAGATTCCTAAATGACCAAGGAGAACATCGTAAATTTTTTAGGTTTAGCAATGCGTGCTGGAAAAGTTAAAACAGGTGAATCTGTCATTTTAAATGATTTAAAAAAGAACAAGTTAAAGCTCGTAATCATTGCAACAGATGCTTCTGATAACACAACTAAAGTGATACAGAACAAATGTGAAAGTTACCATATATCATTACGCATATTTGGAACGAGAGCTGAATTAGGACAAGCTTTAGGGAAAGCAGAACGTGTAAACATTGGAATCACTGATCAAGGCTTTGCTAAAAAGTTATTGTCAATGATTGATGACTATCGTAAGGAGTGACTATATGAGTAAAAAAAGAATTTACGAATACGCAAAAGATTTAAAATTAAAAAGTAAAGATATTATAGATGAGTTAGCTAAAATGGACGTTGAGGTAACTAGCCACATGCAAACGTTAGAAGACGACCAAATTAAGGCTTTAGATAAAATTTATAAACCAGAACAAGCACAGCAAGCTGCTAAATCAGAGCAGAAAAGTGCTCAAAATAAACAATCAACGACGAATCATAAAAACAACCAAGCCAACAAAGGTAATCAAAATAATAAACCAAACAACAAGAAAAATAACAAAAATAATAAGAACACTAATAAAAACAATAAAAATACTAAACAACCTAAACAAGAAGAGCCAAAGGAAATACCTTCTAAAATTACGTATCATGATGGTATCACTGTAGGTGAACTTGCTGAGAAATTAAATATAGATTCATCAGGTATTATTAAAAAATTATTCTTATTGGGTATAATGGCAAACATTAATCAATCTTTAGATGATGAAACATTAGAATTAATCGTAGATGATTATGGTGTAGAACTTGAAAAAGAAGTTATCATTGATGAAGAAGATTTATCCATTTATTTTGAAGATGAAGCTGATGAAGAAAATGGAATTGAACGTCCAGCTGTTGTTACAATCATGGGACATGTTGACCATGGTAAAACAACATTATTAGACTCAATTCGTCATACTAAAGTAACTGCTGGTGAAGCGGGCGGTATTACACAGCATATCGGTGCATACCAAATTGAAAATGATGGTAAAAAAATCACTTTCCTTGATACACCAGGTCACGCTGCATTTACAACAATGCGTGCTCGTGGTGCCCAAGTTACTGATATTACAATTTTAGTAGTAGCAGCAGATGATGGTGTAATGCCACAAACAATTGAAGCGATTAACCATGCTAAAGAAGCAGAAGTACCTACAATTGTTGCTGTAAACAAAGTTGACAAACCAACAGCTAATCCTGATCGTGTAATGCAAGAATTAACAGAATACGGTTTAATTCCTGAAGCTTGGGGTGGCGATACAATTTTCGTACCACTTTCAGCTTTAAGTGGAGATGGTATTGAAGACTTACTAGAGATGATTGTCCTAACTTCTGAAATTCAAGAATTAAAAGCAAATCCAAGTAAACATGCTGTGGGTACTGTGATTGAAGCTGAATTGGATAAATCACGTGGACCATCTGCGTCATTATTAGTTCAAAACGGAACGCTTAATGTTGGAGATTCACTAGTAGTAGGAAACACTTATGGTAGAATCCGTGCTATGGTAAACGATTTAGGTCAACGTATTAAGTCAGCTGGCCCTTCTACACCTGTAGAAATTACTGGTATCAATGATGTACCACAAGCTGGAGATAGATTTGTTGTCTTCAAAGATGAAAAACAAGCAAGACGTATTGGTGAAGCGCGTCATGAAGCAAATGTGTTACAACAGCGTCAAGAAAGTAAGAGCGTTTCATTAGATAACCTATTCGAACAAATGAAACAAGGTGAAATGAAAGATCTTAACGTAATTATCAAAGGTGATGTACAAGGTTCAGTAGAAGCACTTGCAGCATCATTAATGAAAATAGATGTTGAAGGCGTAAATGTAAGAATTATTCATACTGCAGTAGGTGCGATTAATGAATCAGATGTTACACTTGCTAATGCTTCGAATGGTATCATTATCGGCTTTAATGTACGTCCTGATACTGGTGCGAAACGAGCTGCAGATAATGAAGGCGTAGATATGCGTTTACACCGTGTTATTTATAACGTTATCGAAGAAATTGAATCTGCAATGAAAGGTATGCTAGATCCAGAATTTGAAGAAAAAGTTATTGGTCAAGCAGAAGTTCGCCAGACTTTCAAAGTTTCTAAAGTAGGTACGATTGCTGGTAGTTATGTGATAGATGGTAAAATCACACGTAATGCTGGTGTTCGTGTAATCAGAGACGGTGTAGTACAATTCGAAGGTGAATTAGACACATTAAAACGTTTCAAAGATGATGTTAAAGAAGTGGCTCAAGGCTATGAATGTGGTATAACAGTTGAAAAATTCAATGACCTAAAAGAAGGCGACATTATTGAAGCATTCGAAATGGTTGAAATTAAAAGATAACTTTTAAGCTTGCATGATATTTTCTTTTTTGGGAATAAACTTATATATTAGAAACAAAGCAAACTTTTATTACGTTGTTTGCTTTGTTTTTTTGTCCTAATTTCTTAAATTAATTTTCAGTGATATTCTGTAAACAATTAATAAAAAAGGTCTTAATTCTAACAATTAAAAAATTAGATTATGTACAATACACATGCTTATACTTTTCTTTTTTGAAGAATAATAAAATACAAAAATTGAATCTTGCAAATGTTGATGTATTAATTTATATAAATTATATACCTATTTATAGTTGTAAATTAGATCAAAAAAATATTGTAAATATACACTTGTTGAGGTGGGTTGACAATAGTTGTCTATCCTTTTAATTATAATCAAGTTAAATGGGAGGTTATAAATGATGAGTGAATATTTAAAAGATATAAATGAATTTTGGGAACAATATTTTAGTCAGTATAACTCTATTTATGACGAATCGACATTAAAGGCAATTATTAAAAATAATGATACAACAGCGTTTTTACATCCTATGGATTATGCTTATTTTCAAGAACAATTCGGAGATAATTTTACTGACATTCCAAGGTTTAAAAAAATGATAGACTTTGCGAATGGCAAAGTTACTTTAAATAAAAATAGACAAAGAGTTACATTTGAAAATGCTGATTTAAATCCAGCTATTGCAAGACCTTATTTTGGTAATCCAGAAACTGCAGATATAGTAATATTAAAGAAGCAACCAGAAAATGATTTTAAAACATACCAACTAAATCTAACTGATGATGAAGCGATTGAATATAGAAAAAGAATTTTATTAGACATTCAAGGCAAATTATTGTTTGATGGACAAAAATTATTTTTACCTTATATAGATAGACATAGATGGTTTGTGAAATATTTATATAGTAATGCGTCGACATTAAAGCAATTTAATATCGATCCTAATAGGGTTATGGTGCTCAATTTCTTTCCATATCAGACTGGACATTCTGCAGGTATACCTAAAGATTTTTTAACATTTAATCATAAACTTCCATCTCAAGTAAAAACTTATGAGTTATTAATAAAAATGTTGAAAGATGATAAACCACGAATCTATGTCGTTAGTGAGGAAGAACTATATATTTCTATATTTAAGAATTTTGCAGATAGTGAATTATGTCAGTATTTAATTGATCATTTATTCGTACTATCATCGAAGCAAAATCGTCATCTTACAGTATGTAATGTGTTGAGTTATAGGGAACATCGTATTCGTATTAAGAAAAAGCAGGAACTTAGTAAAATCGAATATTATAAGTGGAATCAAGAACAAAAAATAGCACGTGAAAATGGGAATTCTGATTTTCATGAAAAAATAAAAAACTTACAACATACATTGGAAAGACAACATTAATACACGGATAAAGTGTCTTAAGCAAAGTACTAATATGAATCAATAAATGAATGAGTAGTAAAATTGTTAGTACCTGAATACATGCATTAGTACTAATCATCTAGTAATCATAATAAATATAGATATGAGAGATGAGTATTTAAATATCTCGTACAAAAAACATACGTCAATTTCTATTGAGATTATAGAAATTGACGTTTTCTTATTTTTTATGACATTTGTTGATTGTTCAACGGTTAATTTGGAATATTATCGTACGCTTGTAACTTAAAAATATTTTTAACATAACGTTGCCATTTTGATAAGTGTATTTTTGAAACTTAATCGTCTATAATTTAAACCAAAAAATTATCGTTAAGCTACCATAAATAGTAGACATTTATTAATTAAATTAGCAGTAGCTATTAATTAAAGCGCTTTAGTTAATATGTTCCTTGTTATCTCATTTAAATATTGTAAGAGTTGAACAATGATTTTAAAATTGCTTTGAAATCATCGACATAATGTTGAGGTTTTAGTAATGTGATTTGAGTTGGATGCTCATAAGCAATGTGCATACATTCTTCTTTTGAAATAATGATATCTGCAATTCGTCCATTATCTACAGATTTCGTATTTACAATGATAAACTGGCGTTTAATTTTTGGCCAAATATGATCTTGAATAAGCATAGTTACACTATTAATGTCTTCAAATACAGATTGATCATAAACATCGTTAAGTTGTTCTACTTCTTTTACAGCAGATAAATCAAGAGTATAAACAATTCCATTAGCTAAATATGTGAACCAATATTTATCGGAAAAATAACGTGTATAAATAGGGATAATATCTGTAACATGTGTATGTTGTAATTGAATCGAAATCTTATGATTGTTTTCAATCGCTAACTGTATTCTGAAAATTAAAGTTGATTCACTAAATTCACGATGTATATTGAATTGACTTAACATTTTGTTAGACAAAAGTTTTTCGGCTAAGTTTGAATTCGCATTTAATCCTCTTATAAGATTATATGTATCTTCATGAATGATAGGCGTGAAGTTTTTCATACGAAAAATCAAATTAAGTAACCTATTATTCTTAAATTTATACCTATCAATTTTTAAACGATGCTTTTCTATGGTATTGTCGTATACAATTTGACCTTCTAGTCCATGCCATTCTTGATCTTCGTATAAAAAATTATTTATGTCACTTATGTCTCGTTGGATAGATCTTACATTTACATTGAGTTGCTGTGCGAGTTCTTCTTTATTTAATGCTTTTCCGTTTAAAAATCGTGTATAAATGTACAAAAGGCGTTCTGGTTTCTCCAATAATATACGCTCCTATAATTTTGAAAATAAGGTCGAGTTATTAAAATGTTTCGACCAGTAAAGTGGCACTTAAGCATAAGTAATATGCATGTAATCTGCTAATTAAAGTGAGTGGTGCTTATATATTTATGTGTGTGACCATTAAATTAAGTCATGCATTTGAGGAAAGGCAATAATATATTTTTGAAAATATATAGATACTGTCTCGCTCCCTAGAAGTATACCATTATAAATTATAAAATGTGTAATATTTTATTTTTTAATCACATAAATAGTGAGAAAATGTTCAATCACAAAGATTTACTGAACTAAATTTAACACTAAAGCAAAAAAATTAACACTAAGGCAAAAAAATTAACAGTTAGGCAATTTAAAATGAAATTTATAACGTTTCCATGAAAAATTATTACATAATTTAACACTTAGGAAATAAAATTATGCCCAACTGTCATAAGATGTTTAGATTTTATTGATAATATACAATTTACCTTTTCAACAATGATATCTAGTTACAATATATTATTTTGGGCTCTGAATAAGTGAAATTTGTTTGACGTTACGAAATAAACTGTCATATAATCTGTAAGTAAGGGAAAGATTAACGGACTTATAAACAATGAGAGGTGAAATATAATGAATATGAGAGCAGAGCGTGTAGGCGAACAAATGAAACAAGAAATCATGGATATCGCTAATAATAAAGTTAAAGATCCGAGAATAGGATTCTTAACAATTACAGAAGTTCAATTAACTAATGACTTATCTATTGCAACGGTTTATCTAACTGTTTTAGGAAATGAAAAACAAAAAGCAGATACATTTAAAGGTTTAGAAAAAGCGAAAGGTTTTATTAAATCTGAACTTGGTTCTAGAATGAGACTTAGAATTATTCCTGAGTTAAATTTCGAATATGATGAATCAATCGATTACGGTAATAAGATAGAACGAATGATCCAAGATTTGCATAAGAAAGATTAATCTTTCGTAATAGCTAGTACATCCATACAGCATGAGATATTCATGCTGTAATTTAGAACTTGCGCATTTGTCGAACTAATTTTCTAAATTCTAATTAAATTAGCTTAATTAGATGTTTTGACAAAATTGTGGGGCGGGAATACGAAATCAAATTTAGTTTTGGTTTCTGTCCCGCTCTTTTTACATAACTTTTTATTACTTATTACATGTTAATATGAAATTAGAGATTTAAAAAAACAGACTTTGAAGGTGAAATAAGAATGTATAATGGTATATTACCTGTATTTAAAGATCGTGGATTGACAAGTCATGATGTGGTTTTTAAATTGAGAAAAATATTGAAGACTAAAAAAGTAGGACACACTGGAACATTAGATCCGGAAGTTTCTGGTGTGTTACCAATATGTATAGGAGCTGCGACAAAAGTTAGTGATTACATAATGGAAATGGGTAAAACTTATGAAGCGACAGTTAGTTTAGGTAGTGCAACCACTACTGAAGACCACACTGGTGATGTTATAGAAGAGAAAGATATATTAAATGGTGAAATTACTGCGGAAAATGTTGATTCAATACTTCAACAATTTGAAGGTGTTATTACACAAATACCACCAATGTATTCTTCAGTCAAAGTAAATGGGAAAAAATTATATGAATATGCTAGAAATAACCAAGAAGTTGTTCGACCTGAACGTCAAGTGCATATTTATAAAATCAAGCGTACTTCTGAACTACGTTTTGACAACAACAACTGCCAGTTTGATATAATTGTAGAATGTGGTAAAGGTACATATATACGCACACTTGCAACAGACATAGGTAGGTCATTACAATTACCTGCACATATGTCAAAGTTAACACGTACACAGAGTGGTGGATTTGACATTAAGGCCAGTTTAACTTTAAATGATGTAGCAGCATTACATGAGCATGAATCATTACAAGACAAGTTATTTCCTATAGAATATGGTTTGAAAGGATTACCACAAATTATAATTTCAGAAGAAAATATTAAGTCTAAAATTTTAAATGGACAAAAATTTGAAAAAACAGTGTTCAAGCAAAATATAGAAGATATGGTTACAATGGTAGATGAGCACACACACAAAGTGTTAGCAATTTATGAACCTCATCCAGAAAAACGAGATGAAATTAAACCTAAAAAGGTGTTTAACTAAAGGAGAAATACGCATGAAAGTGATAGAAGTAACTCATCCAATTCAGGAAGAACAATATATAACAGAAGATGTTGCTATGGCTTTTGGATTTTTTGATGGGATGCATAAAGGCCATGCAAAAGTATTTGATATTTTAAATCAAAAAGCAGAAGCTGCGAATTTAAAGAAGGCAGTAATGACATTTGATCCACATCCTTCGGTTGTATTAAATCCTAAACTAAAGAGAACTGATTATTTAACGCCGATTCAAGATAAAATAGAAATTCTAGAATCTTATGATATTGATTATTGTATAGTCATTAATTTTTCATCTAAATTTGCAGAAGTAAGTGCTGAGGATTTTATACAAGATTATATTATCAAGAATCATGTTAAAGAAGTCATTGCTGGTTTTGACTTTACTTTTGGAAAATACGGCAAAGGCAATATGATGATTCTAGATGAAATGACTGAATTTAATTCGACAGTAGTAAGCAAACAAGAAATTAATTCTGAAAAAATTTCTACTACTGATATCAGAAAATCATTGAAAACTGGAGAGTTACAAAAAGCTAATGAAGAATTAGGCTATCGCTATCGTATTAAAGGTACGGTTGTGCAAGGGGAGAAACGAGGTAGAACTATTGGTTTCCCTACAGCAAACGTACAACCAAGTGGTGATTATGTATTACCTAAGAATGGTGTTTATGCAGTTAGCATGGAAATAGGTGCTGATAAACAGATTTATAGAGGGGTTGCTAATGTAGGGGTGAAACCAACATTTCATGATCCTTCTAAAGCCCAAGTTGTCATCGAAGTGAATTTATTTGATTTTGGAGAAAATATTTATGGTGAACGCGTAATAGTATTTTGGCATCATTATTTGAGACCTGAAATTAAATTTGATGGTATTGATCCGTTAGTTGAACAAATGAATAAAGATAAAGAAAAAGCGAAATACTTGTTATCGGTTGATTTTGGCGATAAAGTATCATATAATATTTAAGTCGAATGTGTATAGCACATTTTAGCACCTTTACCTTGGCACATCGAAACTCCGACGATTTGCTCGGATAAAGGCGAATAAAAATTAAAGGAGGAAATTGACAATGGCAATTTCACAAGAGCGTAAAAATGAATTAATTAAAGAATATCGTACACACGAAGCGGACACTGGATCTCCAGAAGTTCAAATCGCTGTATTAACTGCAGAAATCACTGCATTAAATGAACACTTACGTGAGCACAAAAAAGATCACCATTCACGTCGTGGATTATTAAAAATGGTAGGTCGTCGTAGACACTTACTTAACTATTTACGTGAAAAAGATGTTCAACGTTACCGTGAATTAATTAAATCATTAGGTATCCGTCGTTAATTTTAGGGCGTATATTGATAGAGGCTGGGGCATAATTAAATGTCTCAGCCTCAACTTTGATATAGGCACTGACAGATTAGAAAAGTATTGGTAAAACATACTACTGTTAATGTAAATGACTTAATTTATGATATGAGTAGTGTTGATACAAGAATTCAAACGCTTTTTCTACTCATCTTTGCTTGGGGTGGGATAATGAAATCTTATTTGAATTATTAGATTTCTGTCCTGCTCCTTTTTTATAATTTGAAATGAGCATTTTTAAAAAATAATATACTAATATAAATATTTTCTAAGAAATGATATGATAGTACTATTAGATATATGAGAGGAGATTTGTAATGTCTCAAGAGAAAAAAGTTTTTAAAACTGAATGGGCAAACAGATCATTGACGATTGAAACTGGTCAACTTGCTAAACAAGCCAATGGTGCTGTACTCGTTCGTTATGGTGATACAGTTGTCTTATCAACTGCGGTAGCTTCAAAAGAACCGCGTGATGGTGACTTCTTCCCACTAATGGTTAATTATGAAGAAAAAATGTATGCTGCTGGTAAAATTCCAGGAGGATTCAAGAAACGTGAAGGTCGCCCAAGTGATGAAGCGACGTTAACTGCACGTTTAATCGATAGACCAATTCGTCCATTATTCCCTAAAGGTTATAAATATGACGTTCAAATCATGAATACTGTATTAAGCGCAGACCCTGATTGTTCGCCTGAAATGGCAGCAATGATAGGTTCATCAATGGCATTAAGTGTTTCAGACATTCCATTCCAAGGACCAATTGCTGGTGTGAATGTTGGTTATATTGATGGAGAGTACATTATCAATCCAACAGTTGCACAAAAAGAAGTATCACGTTTAGACTTAGAAGTTGCTGGTCATAAAGACGCTGTAAACATGGTTGAAGCTGGTGCGAGTGAGATAACCGAAAGTGAAATGTTAGATGCCATTTTCTTCGGACATAGTGAAATTCAACGTTTAGTTAATTTCCAACAAGAAATTGTAGATCATATTCAACCAGAGAAGAAAGTGTTTGTTCCTGTTGAAAAAGATGAATCACTTGTAGAAAAAGTTACTCAATTGACTGAAGCGAATGGTTTGAAAGATGCGGTTTTAACTTTTGATAAACAACAACGTGATATTAACTTAGATAATTTAAAAGAAAAAGTGGCAGCTGAATTTATCGATGAAACTGATGCTGACAATGAAGCTTTAATTAAAGAAGTTAATAACATTTTGAATGATTTAGTTAAAGAAGAAGTAAGAAGATTAATTGCAGATGAAAAAATCAGACCAGATGGTCGTAAGACGGATGAAATTCGCCCGCTAGAATCTGAAGTTGGTGTGTTGCCGAGAGCACATGGTTCGGGCTTATTTACGCGCGGACAAACACAAGCACTTTCAGTATTAACGTTGGGCTCTATGAGTGAATATCAAATTTTGGATGGTTTAGGCGAAGAAGAGCAAAAACGCTTTATGCATCATTATAATTTCCCTAACTATTCAGTAGGTGAAACGGGACCAGTACGTTCTCCAGGACGTCGTGAAATTGGACATGGTGCGCTAGGTGAACGTGCATTAAGTCATATTATTCCTGATGTAAAAGATTTCCCTTACACTGTGAGAATTGTAAGTGAAGTTTTAGAATCAAATGGTTCTTCATCACAAGCGTCAATTTGTGGTTCTACGTTAGCATTAATGGATGCAGGTGTACCAATTAAAGCGCCAGTAGCAGGTATTGCGATGGGCTTAGTAACACGCGATGATAGTTATACAATCTTAACTGACATTCAAGGTATGGAAGATGCATTAGGGGATATGGATTTTAAAGTTGCCGGAACTTCTGAAGGTATTACTGCTATTCAAATGGATATCAAAATTGATGGTTTAACAAAAGAAATTATTAAAGAAGCTTTAGAGCAAGCACGCGTAGGTCGTCTTGCAATTCTAGATCATATGTTACAAACAATCGATACACCACGTAACGAATTAAGTGCATTTGCGCCAAAAGTAGTAACTATGACAATTAAACCAGAGAAAATTAGAGACGTAATTGGACCTGGCGGTAAAAAAATCAATGAAATTATTGATGAAACCGGTGTTAAATTAGACATTGAACAAGATGGTACAATATTCATTGGTGCAGTTGATAAAGACGCGATTGATCGCGCGCGTAATATTATAGAAGATATCACGCGTGAAGCAGAAGTTGGCCAAGTATACGAAGGAAAAGTAAAACGTATTGAGAAATACGGCGCTTTCGTTGAATTGTTCCCAGGCAAAGATGCGCTTGTTCACATTTCACAAATTGCTAATGAACGCATTGAAAAAGTAGAAGATGTGTTGAAAGTTGGAGACACATTTAAAATAAAAGTAACTGAAATTGATAAACAAGGACGCGTTAATGCATCACATAAAGTCTTGTTGTAAAATCAAAATCTAATATGCATTGAATTTTTAATTAGAGGCTAGTCATTGATTTGTGCTTTTATAGTAGAATGCCGTTAATTCTATTGTAAAAGCATGCTTAAAATCAGTATAAACTAGTTTCTTTTTTATTATATAAAAGGCTATGATTACATCTTTAACATAAATTTATACATAAAATCACAATATTATGAAATTATTGCCATACAATATATGGTTTATAATAAATATTTATTACTATTATGAAATTTAAACTTATTTTTCTGTATGAACAATTTAAGTTAATTGAATTGTTCATACATTTATAAGTTTTTAAGGTGTATCAGTTATTACTTTAATAGTGTACATAAAGCCTATTTTAACTTATAATAAATTATGAGTTTATATATGGACGGGAATTTAAATAGGAGGTAACATTTTGAGTTTAATAAAGAAAAATAATAAAAATATTCGCATCATTCCACTCGGCGGAGTTGGAGAAATAGCGAAAAATATGTATATCGTCGAAGTAGATGACGAAATGTTCATGCTTGACGCTGGCTTAATGTTCCCAGAAGATGAGATGTTAGGTGTAGATATTGTTATACCAGACATTCAATACGTTATTGAGAACAAAGATAAATTAAAAGGGATCTTTTTAACACATGGACACGAACATGCAATTGGTGCTGTTACGTATGTATTAGAACAAGTTGATGCGCCAGTTTATGGATCAAAACTTACTATTGCTTTAATTAAAGAGAATATGAAAGCGCGTAATATTAATAAAAAAGTAAGATATTATACAGTTAATAACGAATCTATCATGCGTTTCAAAGGTGTTAATGTAACATTCTTTGATACAACACATAGTATTCCAGATAGTTTAGGTGTATGCATTCATACTTCATACGGTGCGATTGTATATACAGGTGAATTTAAATTTGACCAAAGTTTACAAGGACATTATGCACCAGACTTAAAGAAAATGACTGAAATTGGTGAAGCGGGTGTGTTTGCATTAATCAGTGATTCTACTGAAGCAGAAAAACCTGGATACAATACACCTGAAAATGTAATTGAATCACACATGTATGATGCCTTTACAAAAGTGAAAGGTCGATTGATTGTGTCTTGCTACGCATCTAATTTTATTCGTATTCAACAAGTTTTAAACCTTGCACAAAGATTAAATAGAAAAGTATCATTCCTAGGTCGTTCATTGGAGAGCTCTTTCAATACGGCTAGAAAAATGGGGTACTTCGATATCTCAAAAGACTTATTAATTCCAATTAATGAAGTTGAAAATTATCCTAAAAATGAAGTTATTATTATTGCTACTGGTATGCAAGGTGAACCTGTAGAAGCTTTAAGCCAAATGGCTCAGAAAAAGCACAAAATAATGAATATTGAACCAGGAGATTCTGTATTTTTAGCTATTACTGCTTCTGCTAATATGGAAGTTATTGTCGGAAATACGCTTAATGAATTAGTACGAGCTGGTGCAGAGATTATTCCAAATAGTAAAAAGATTCACACTTCAAGCCATGGTTGCATGGAAGAATTGAAGATGATGATTAATATAATGAAACCTCAGTACTTTATTCCGGTTAACGGTGAATTTAAAATGCAGATTGCACACGCTAAATTAGCAAACGAAGCAGGCGTGCAACCTGAAAAAATCTTTCTTGTTGAAAAAGGCGACGTAGTTAATTACGATGGGGAAGAAATGATTTTAAATGAAAAAGTTCACTCAGGTAATGTCCTAATTGATGGTATCGGTGTCGGTGATGTCGGCAATATCGTACTAAGAGATCGTCACCTGTTAGCAGAAGATGGTATCTTTATCGCAGTTGTAACACTCGATCCTAAAAACAGACGAATCGCTGCTGGTCCAGAAATTCAATCTAGAGGTTTCGTATATGTAAGGGAAAGTGAAGCCTTATTAAATGAAGCTGAAGAAAAAGTTCGTGAAATCGTTGAACTAGGTTTACAAGAGAAACGTATCGAATGGTCTGAAATCAAGCAAAACATGCGCGATCAAATTAGCAAACTTTTATTTGAAAATACAAAACGTCGTCCAATGATTATTCCAGTAATTTCTGAAATTTAATAATTTCTGTACTAAACAAAGAGGTTAAGACAAGCGCTTAGGTAAATATTTTGAAAGGTAAAATGCGGTTGAATGTTTTGAAGTGAAATGACATTCACGCGACCTTTGAAATGGCTATAGGCGTTAAATGTCTTACCTCTTTTATGTTATTATAGATGGAAGGATTAAATATTAATCATACATAAATTTATATATATTTAACTGATAAAATTATTATTATTGCCAATATGAAATAATTTATTTTATACAGTAGTGTGTGAATATATATAAACTGATTTTGAGCACAGTTGAAAAAGAAGGTGGTAAATTTGGCACAAACAAAAAAGAGACAAACAACAAAAAGAAAACCTACTAATACAAGAAAAAAAACTACTAACAATAAGAAAAAACAAGGAGATAGCCCATTAAGGTATATTGTGGCAATCGCTATATTTGTAATAGTGACGTTAGGTGCCTTTCAACTTGGTATTATTGGAACTATGATAGATAGTTTCTTTAATTATTTATTTGGTACAAGTAGATTCTTAACTTACATTCTTATTTTAATAGGTACAGTTTTTATTACATATTATAAAGCACTACCTAAAACAAGACGTACGGTTGGCGCATTTGTATTACAAGTAGCCTTGCTATTAGTTACTCATATTATCTTTTACTTTACACATAAAGTTCAGGCCCAACGTGAACCAGTTTTATCTTTTGTATATAAATCTTATGAGCATTCTAATTTTCCAGTATTTGGTGGTGGTTTAATAGGTCATTACCTATTAGCACTGTTTATACCGCTTATATCTATTGTGGGTATCATCATAGTGACAATACTACTAATCGCTTCAAGTATCATTTTATTACTTAAGCAAAAACATCGTGACGTATCTAAGTTATTATTTGAAAAGCTGAAAGTTAAAGGTAAGGATGCTTCGGAAAATTATCAAGAACGTCGTAAGCAGAATAAAGTGAAAAAAGAAGCCAAAGCGCGTGTTAAGGCTGAGAAAAAAGCGGAACAACAAGCAAGATCTGAAGCGCAACAATCGGATGATAATATTACAGATGTTAGCGATTTAAAAGAAATTCCTAGTTCAAAATCTGAGCAGCAATTATCTATTCCTATATATGGACATAGTGATAGTGAAGATGACCACAAGCAAACCACAGAAAAGTCTATGGGTAAACGTACTAAGCGCATGTTTGATCAAGAAGGACAGCTAGATCAAACAGCAACACAACAAAACGCTAACTTAAATCAGTCATCACTCGATCAACAAATAGATGACATGGAACTCGAACAAAGTGAACAAGGTGAAGCGATTAATTCAATATCTGAAGCAGGAGAAGTGGAAAATGAAGCATATACTCTACCTCCTCTCACTTTGCTAAAGCAACCAGCAAAACAAAAAGCGACTTCTAAAGCAGAAGTTCAGAGAAAAGGACAACTATTGGAAACGACGCTTAAGAATTTTGGTGTCGATGCAAAAGTTACGCAGATAAAAATAGGACCCGCAGTAACCCAATATGAAATTCAACCAGCACAAGGGGTTAAAGTTAGTAAAATTGTTAACTTGCATAATGATATTGCACTTGCACTTGCAGCCAAAGATATTCGCATAGAAGCGCCAATCCCTGGTCGCTCTGCTGTTGGTATTGAGGTTCCTAATGATAAGATTTCTCTTGTTTCATTAAAAGAAGTTTTAGATGAAAAATTCCCTGCTAAAAATAAATTAGAAGTAGGCTTAGGTAGAGATATATCAGGTGATCCTATTACAGTCGAATTAAACAAAATGCCACATATGCTTGTTGCTGGTTCAACAGGAAGTGGTAAGTCTGTTTGTATCAACGGCATAATTACAAGCATTTTACTTAATGCTAAACCACATGAGGTAAAACTTATGTTAATTGACCCAAAAATGGTAGAATTGAACATATACAATGGCATTCCACATTTACTGATACCAGTGGTGACTAATCCTCACAAAGCATCACAAGCACTAGAAAAAGTAGTTGCTGAAATGGAACGTCGTTATGATTTATTCCAACACTCTTCGACTAGGAATATAGAAGGTTATAATGAGGCAATTAGACGTCAAAATGCTGAATTAGAAGAAAAACAATCAGAATTACCATATATTGTTGTTATTGTCGATGAATTGGCAGACTTAATGATGGTTGCTGGTAAAGAGGTAGAAAATGCTATTCAACGTATTACGCAAATGGCACGTGCAGCCGGCATTCATTTAATTATTGCAACGCAAAGACCTTCTGTAGATGTAATTACTGGTTTGATTAAAAATAATATACCATCTAGAATAGCTTTTGCAGTAAGTTCGCAAATCGACTCTCGTACGATTATTGATAGCGCTGGTGCCGATAAATTATTAGGTAAAGGTGACATGCTATATGTTGCTAACGGTGGCTCTACTAGAACACGTGTACAAGGCGCCTTTTTAAGTGACCAAGAAGTACAAGATGTTGTTGATTATGTCGTAGAACAGCAAAAAGCCAATTATGTAAAAGAAATGGAACCAGATGCACCAGTTGATAAATCAGAAATGAAAAGTGAAGATGCACTTTATGATGAAGCATATTTGTTTGTGTTAGAACAACAAAAAGCGAGTACTTCTTTATTACAAAGACAATTCAGAATTGGTTATAACCGAGCTTCAAGATTAATGGACGATTTAGAACGTAATCAAGTTATTGGACCACAAAAAGGTAGTAAACCTAGACAAATTTTAGTGGATATTGATAGTGATGAGGTGTAAATATGGAACTAACTTCAGTTTATAAAGTAAAAGAATGGATGATTCAACAAATTAAGGAAGGCAAATTACAACATGGGGAGCCACTACCGAGTAATTTAGCCATAGCAAGAACCTTAAACGTTAAAACAGATGACGTTTATGATGCAGTAGATGAACTAATTACTGAACAAGTATTATCCAATAATTTAGAAGAAGGTGCACGTGTTAAATCACTGCACCCATTCTATTACCCATTAGGAGAAGTTGTGAGTATTAGTAGAATGATTAAAGATCAAGGTTACACGCCGGGGACAGAATATATTAGTTTTGATGAAAAACCAGCGACCTCTTTAGATTCTAAAAGATTAAATATTACAGACAAGGCGCCTGTAACAATTATAGAACGTTTAAGAACTGCAGATAGAAAACCAGTCGTTTATTGTTTAGATAAAGTGCCTGCAAATTATCTAACTTGTGCACAATATCAAAGTAGTGATGAGTCACTTTTAGGTGCAATAGAAGCTTATACTAATAAAAAGGTTGCATATGCAGATACTGAAATGGAAGCGATTAGTTATGAACCACATATCTCTGATATCTTAGGAGCTTCACCACACGAAGGACTCATGTTATTAAAATTAGTGCATTACGATACAGATGATCAACCAATATTATATTCATTTAATTATTTCAAAAGTAGTTTAGTTACGTTTAAAACGGTTAAAAATAAATTATAATAATAAATTTATGAAAGTGAGGTATGACAATTTGAAAATAGAAAATTCACAGAAAGATTTACATGTTAAAGTATTGCCGACAACAAAATTTAAAACCACAACGATTACGCTTAAATTTATGGCACCGTTAGACAGTGAAACAATGACTGCGCGATCTATTTTAAGTAAGGTTTTAGTACGTGCTACAAAACAATGGCCGTCAGACAAGGATTTTAATCGACACTTATCTCATTTGTATGGGGCGTATGTTAATAGTTTTGTTTCCAAATTTAAAGATAAGCATGTTATTACCATATCTTTAGAATTAGTAAATGAACGTTATTTAAAAGATCAAACACCGCTTTTTGAGAAAGGCTTAGAATTGCTTAAAGAAATGATATACAATCCTTTAATATCAGATAATAAATTTGATGAAACATTTGTTGCTCAAGAAAAATCATTATTATCTAAAAAATTAAATGCTATGATCGACAACAAATCACAAATTTCATTTTTAAACTTATTGAAATATATGTTTGGAGAACAACCATATCGACATTTAGCAACTGGGCAAGTTGAATACATAGCTGACATTACATCAGAAAATCTATATCATACATATCAATCTATGTTGGAAAATGACTACTGTGCAGTATATGTGGTAGGCAACGTAGATGAACAACAGGTGAAATCCCAAATTCAAACATATTTTAATATTAATCCATTCTCTTTTGAATTATCACAGTTTAATCCAGTAGGACAAGACCATAATACACCTCAAGTTATTGTAGAAACAGACGATGTCGATCAAGCTAAATTAAATATGGGCTTTAAATTACCAGCAAAATACGGAGATCCAGAGTATTTTGCGATGATTGTGTTTAATGTTATGTTTGGTGGCGACCCATCTTCTGTATTATTTAATGAAGTACGAGAAAAGCAAAGTTTAGCATATTCTATCCATTCCCAAATAGACGCAAAAAATGGTTTTTTATTTGTATTAAGCGGTGTTTCAACTGATAAATATGAAGTTGCTAAAGAGACGATTGTGTCTGAATTTGAGAAATTCCAACAAGGTGATTTTGAAGAAGAGAAAATTGCACTTGCCAAAAAAGTGATACTATCTCAAAGACAAGAATCTCATGATAGAGCTAAAAGTATTATAGAAATTATGAATAACAATATATTATTAGATGAACCGATGTCGGAAGAAAGTTATATTTCGGGGATTCAAAACGTTAATAAATCAGATATCCAACAGCTAGCACAGGCAACTACATTAGATACAATTTATATTTTGACAAAAGGAGGCGATGACTAATGAATGAAACCTACTATAATCAAATAGACGAAAGAGTATTTGAAACTGAATTAAAAAATGGTCTAAAATTATTCATAATTCCTAAAAAAGGATTTCAGAAAACCTTTGTGACTTATACGACGAAATTTGGGTCGTTAGATAATAAATTCAAACCACATGGTAGTGATGATTTTGTTACGGTTCCTGATGGAGTGGCACACTTTTTAGAACATAAGTTATTTGAAAATGGTGACGACGAAGAAGATTTGTTTACAGCATTTGCTGAAGACAATGCACAGGTCAATGCTTTTACTAGTTTTGATAGAACAAGCTATTTGTTTAGTGCAACTGATAATATAGAACGTAACATCAAACGGTTGTTAACTATGGTAGAAACACCTTATTTCACTAAAGAAACAGTAGATAAAGAAAAAGGTATCATTGCTGAAGAAATCAAGATGTACCAAGAACAACCAGCCTATAAGCTAATGTTTAATACTTTAAGAGCTATGTATGATACACACCCAATACGTGTTGATATTGCTGGTAGTGTTGAAAGCATTTATGAAATAACTAAAGACGATTTATATCTCTGTTATGAAACATTTTATCATCCTTCGAATATGGTATTGTTTGTCGTTGGTGATGTGGATGTGGACCATATATATCATGTCATTAAAGAACATGAGAATCAACGTGATAAAGAAGCACAGCCGCAAATTGTAAGAGACCCGTTGATTGAACAAGCTTCAGTGAAAGAACCAAACATTTCGGAAACGATGAAATTACAATCACCAAGATTAATGTTAGGTTTTAAAAACGAACCATTATCTGACGAGCCTAATGAAGCTTTTGTTAAACGTGATTTAGAAATGACTTTATTCTATGAATTGATATTTGGCGAAGAAACAGATTTTTATCAGTCACTTCTCAATGATGAATTAATAGACGAAACTTTTGGATATCAATTTTTATTAGAACCTACATATAGTTTTTCAGTTATAACAAGTGCGACGCAATATCCAGATAAATTGAAAACGCTATTATTAAATGAAATTAAAAATAATTTAGGGAAACTTGATGATTTAGAAGCCTTTAGTCTGTTGAAGAAACAGTTTATTGGAGAATTTATTTCAGGGTTGAACTCACCGGAATACATTGCGAACCAATATACAAAATTATATTTTGAAGGCGTAAGTTTGTTCGACTTATTAGATATTGTTGAAAGTATCACATTAGAAAGTGTGAATGATACAGCACAAACATGTTTGAATTTAACACAAGTAGTAGATAGTCGCTTGGAGATGAAATAATAGTGAAAGCATTAGTTATAGGTGGTTCCGGAACGATAGGAAAAGCAATTGTTAACAGATTAGTATCAGATGGTTTTGAAGTAATTGTACATTATAATAATACGAATATTGAAACACTTCAAAGTGATTATATTGGAAAACCAGTTGAATTTTTACAATGTGATTTAAATCAAGACATTGATTTACAAGCACATTTTTCTTGGATTACAAAACTGGATTGTTTGGTATATGCAAGTGGGACGGCTTTATATGGTCAATTACAAGATGTGACTGATAAAGAAATAGACGATTGTTATCAAATGCATGTCCGCCAACTAATTAGGATTTGTAGGTTTTTCGTAGATCAATTGCGACAAAGCAGTCATGGTCGTATTGTTGTCATATCATCTATTTGGGGAGAAACTGGTGCAAGCATGGAGAGTATTTACTCTGCAATGAAAGGTGCTCAAATTGCGTTTGTAAAAGCTTTAAGCCAAGAGCTAGCCATGACAACAGTGACTGTAAATGCGATTGCTCCTGGATTTGTCAGTGGAAATATGGCTCGAGTATGGTCGGAAGAAGAATTACAGGCAATTACTGAAGAATTGCCACAGCAAAGGCTTATTGATCCTATTGAGATTGCACATACTTGCAGTTATTTGTGTCATCCAATGGCAAGAAGCATCACCGGAACGATCCAGAAAGTTAATGGTGGATGGTACGTATAGATTTTTAAATAATGTACAAAAAATAAACCAACTATGAAACATTCAATGATATAATGTCATTACAATAAATGGTTATATGTTCACGTATAAATGATTTGTGCGTGGTTTCTAAATAAAGGGGTGCTTATTTCATGACAGTTGCTACTAAAAAAGAATGGTATCTAGAGTATGAGATAACAATGAACCGAGCGGGGCTTCTAGGTGATATATCAAGTTTGTTAGGTATGATGGGGATTAGTATAGTAACAATCAATGGTATTGATGAAGGTCGTAGAGGTCTATTAATTAAATCTGATAGTCTAGAAAAAGTAAGTCGTTTCGAAAATATTGTAACCGAAATAGATGATATTTCTATTACTAAGTTAAGAAAGCCAGAGTTAAGAGATCGCTTGGCAGTTAGACATGGTAGATACATAGAGCAAGATGCTGATGATAAAAAGACATTTCGTTTTGAAAGAGAAGATTTAGGTTTACTAGTTGATTTTATGGCAGAATTGTTCAAAGAAAAAGGTCATAAATTGATTGGTATTCGTGGAATGCCTAGAGTTGGTAAAACTGAATCGATTGTAGCAGGAAGTGTCTGTGCACATAAACGTTGGTTATTTATTAGTTCTACACTTATTAAACAGACTGTGCGTAGTTCATTAATTAAAGGTGAATATGATTCAGATCATGTCTATATCATTGATGGTGCTGTTACAGCAAGAGAATCTAGCCAAAAACACCAGGAATTAGTGAAAGAAGTTATGAGTCTTCCTGCGATTAAAGTAGTTGAACACCCTGACTTATTTGTTGAAGCAAGCGACTATAAGATGAGTGATTTTGATTATATTATCGAATTAAGAGAAAATAAAAATCAAGAAATTCATTATGAAGAAATGAAAAAACAAACAGTTAAGAGTAAAAACAATTTGGATTTTGGTAATGATCCATTTGGTGGCGGATTTGGTTTCTTTGAATAATAAAGATTGTTGATTGAGGAGGGCTGATATCGTGAGCTTAGTTGGTCAGACTTTAAAAGGACGACGAGAACGTTTAGGTATGACATTAAACGAATTAGAATCGCGTACACAAATTAAACGGCAAACATTAGTGATGATTGAAAATAATGATTTCGAATCATTAAAAAAAGCTGAGTATGCGGAAGGTTTTATTAGAAAATATGCTAAAGCAGTGAATATTGATTCAGTGCAGTTGATTAATGCGCACAGAGAAGAAATTCCCAATAATGATGAAGCGATACATCAAACAATTGCAGCCTTCGCTAATGATGACAAACCAACATACCGCAGTAAAAATAAAGAACCTTTACAAGTTGGTGTTGTGATTAGTTTAGTGATTATTATCACAGCATTATTGTGGGTATTTTCAGTATTGATATTTTAAAGTGGCAAACAAATGTAAGCTATAAGTTATAAATAGAAAAGAGGACTTTGTATGAATATACCGAATTGGATAACTGTGTTTAGAGTTATACTAATTCCAATATTTCTTGTTTTTGCATTAGTAGATTTTGGATTTGGTAACGTTTCATTTATCGGTGGATATGAAATTAAAATTGAATTATTAATAAGTGGTGTTATCTTTATTGTTGCATCCCTTAGTGATTTCTTAGATGGTTATTTAGCAAGGAAGTGGGGACTTGTTACTAATATGGGGAAATTTTTAGACCCACTTGCAGACAAATTATTAGTTTCCAGTGCATTAATTGCTTTAGTTCAATTAGGCCTAACAAATTCAGTAGTTGCTATTATTATCATAGCACGTGAATTTGCTGTTACTGGTTTACGTTTATTGCAAATTGAACAAGGCTTTGTAAGCGCTGCTGGTCAATTAGGTAAGATTAAAACTGCAGTTACAATGGTAGCAATCATTTGGATACTATTTGGTGATCCGTTAGTTACATGGGTTGGTTTCCCAATAGGACAAGTATTGTTGTATATTGGTGTGTTCTTTACGATTTTATCAGGCATAGAATATTTTTATAAAGGTAAAGATGTTTTTAAAGTATAATTAAAAATGATTAATAAACTGGAAGTTGTGCTTATAGTAAAGACAGCTTCCAGTTTTTTTGATGTTTTAATGATATGAAGTCAGATTTTTCGTTTTTTCGTGGTTTTCATTTTATAATTAAGGGAAGTAAAAATGTATTGTATAAACAGAGGTCATTAAAATGATAAGTTTGATAATGGGGACTTTGTTTTTGAGGAGGAGTATTTGTGAATATATCAATCATCGCAGTAGGGTCAGAATTGCTACTAGGACAAATTGTTAATACTAATGGCCAATATTTATCAAAACTATTAAATGGTGTCGGTCATAGTGTTGTAGAGCATTCTGTAATTGGTGACAATCCACAGCGTCTAGAAAGAGTGGTCAATCAAGCCCTTAATCAATATGATACCGTGATTTTAACGGGTGGCTTAGGTCCAACAAAAGATGACTTAACCAAACATACTGTAGCTAAAATATTAGGGCGTGAATTAGTAATTGATGAACATGCACTAAATTATATTGAATCATATTTTAGAGAGCAGGACATCGACATGACGCCAAATAATAGACAGCAAGCACTTGTGATAGAAGGTGCACATATTTTAGAAAATAAAGTCGGTATGGCACCGGGTATGCTCGTTAATCACGAAGATAAAAAAATTGCTTTGCTACCAGGACCCCCTAAAGAAATGCAACCAATGGCGAAACATGAGTTATTACCTTATCTACTTAATGGGGAGGAAACTATATTTTCAGAACTACTACGTTTTGCCGGAATTGGTGAGTCAAAGGTGGAAACTGAATTAATGGATTTGATAGATCAACAAACAAATCCAACTATTGCGCCGCTTGCTGGAACACATGAAGTAAATATAAGATTAACTGCAAACGGGGCATCGCAACAAGCATGTAAGGATTTAATCGCACCTGTGAAAAGCACAATACTAAATCGCATTGGTAAATATTATTATGGTTCTGACGACATACTGCTAGAACAAGCTGTTATGTCATTAGTTATTGAATCCTTTGCTATATATGATGGTGTGACTGACGGCGAATTATATTCTAGAATGAAAAATTTTGATGATAGCGAAATGTTGAGAGGTATGTTACCACATCACTCACAATTTATAAATGAACATGATACAATTGAATCTCAACTTTCGATAACAGCGCAAATTATAAGAGATTTTTATAATGTAAAAGTTGGTATTTCGATATTGAGTCAAGGTGACATTGTATATTTAGGTGTTTTAACAGGCGAAAGCTTAACGATACAATCATTTAAAATGACTCGCAAAAGAAATTTAATGAAAAGTAGAACACAAAATTATGTGTTAATTAGGTTACTAAATTTATTTAAATAGCTAGTAACGCCTTGCTAAAAGCTAAAAACATAGCACGTGTGTTCTCTTTTTGAGTGATTAACGCTTTTCTTTAGCGAACAAATATTCGCAAAATACTTGCGGAATAATCTAAATCAAGGTATAGTATGGTTAAGATATTTTTCAGAGAGAATTCTCATATAGGAGGTCCAACATTGGATAACGATCGTCAAAAGGCTTTAGATACAGTAATTAAAAATATGGAGAAATCATTTGGTAAAGGCGCGGTAATGAAATTGGGTGATAACGAAGCACGCAAAGTTTCAAGTGTTTCAAGTGGTTCTGTAACATTAGATAATGCTTTAGGAGTAGGTGGTTACCCTAAAGGTAGAATTGTAGAAATTTATGGTCCAGAAAGTTCTGGTAAAACGACTGTGGCACTTCATGCCATTGCGGAAGTTCAGAGAAATGGTGGCGTGGCAGCTTTTATTGATGCTGAACATGCATTAGACCCAGTTTACGCAGAAGCATTGGGTGTTGATATTCAAAACTTATATTTATCACAGCCTGACCATGGGGAACAAGGATTAGAAATTGCAGAAGCATTTGTAAGAAGTGGTGCTGTTGAGATAGTTGTTGTTGACTCTGTTGCAGCATTAACACCTAAAGCAGAAATTGAAGGTGAAATGGGAGATACACACGTTGGTTTACAAGCACGTTTGATGTCACAAGCCCTAAGAAAACTTTCAGGCGCGATATCTAAATCAAATACGACTGCAGTATTCATTAACCAAATCCGTGAGAAAGTCGGTGTTATGTTCGGTAACCCTGAAGTTACTCCAGGTGGTCGTGCACTGAAATTCTATAGTTCTGTTCGTTTAGAAGTACGCCGTGCGGAACAATTAAAACAAGGACAAGATATTGTCGGTAATAGAACTAAAATTAAAGTTGTTAAGAATAAAGTCGCACCACCATTTAGAGTTGCTGAAGTTGATATTATGTATGGTAAAGGCATCTCTAAAGAGGGAGAATTAATCGATTTAGGTGTTGAAAACGAAATCGTTGATAAGTCGGGTGCTTGGTATTCTTATAATGGTGACAGAATGGGACAAGGTAAAGAAAATGTCAAATCTTACCTCAAAGAAAACCCTGCTGTCAAAGAAGAAATAGATAGAAAACTAAGAGAAAAATTAGGTATATTTGATGGAGATGTTGAAGAGTCGGAAGCTGAAAATACAGCGACACTTTTTGACGAAGAAGAATAGGTGAAATAGTTACAATAATATATTGTGGAGCATTAAATTATTGTTTTTATTTAGCAGCCAAACAAACTAAACCCGTAACAAGGTGTTTAGTTTGTTTTTTTGTTTAATATAGGTGAAAATTTAAACTATATTATTCTTTGGACATAGTTTCTATCGTATTTTAAAGTGATATACTTTAAAAATAATATAATTAAGGATAAAAAATATTATATTTCACCCTTATGTATGTTGTTCATATTAAGAAGATAAAATTATTATGTTAAACGATTTCGTTTCAAAAACAAGATGAATTAAGGTCTAGCAAACATTAAAGTAAATTTAGTGTAAAAGAGATGCCTCAAATATTGAATTATTGTGTAGTCAAACCTTGACACTTCTTAGTTTAAAACCGTACAATTACATTGTATGATTCTTATATAACTTCATATAATCATATTGAATTTTGATATACAGAGCAAAATCCTAGATAAAAAGGGGGTGTTTGTGTGAATTTGTTAAGCCTCCTACTCATTTTGCTAGGTATTATTCTCGGAGTTGTTGTAGGGTACGTTGTTGCCCGAAATATATTGCATCAAAAGCAATTACAAGCAAGACAGACTGCCGATGATATTATCGAACAAGGTAATAAAGAAGCAGAGAATATCAAGAAGGAAAAGCTTCTAGAAGCTAAAGAAGAAAACCAAGTCATAAGAGAAAAAGCTGAAAATGAGCTTCGTGAAAGACGTGCAGATCTTCAAAAGCAAGAAGCAAGACTTCTACAAAAAGAAGAAAACTTAGAGCGAAAATCTGACCTGTTAGATAAAAAGGATGAGATTTTAGAGCAAAAAGAGTCTAAACTTGAAGAAAGACAACAACAAGTAGATGCAAAAGAGAGTAGTGTTCAAACATTAATAAATAAGCATGAACAAGAATTAGAACGCATCTCTGGTCTCTCTCAAGAAGAAGCTGCACAGGAGCAACTTCAAAGAGTTGAAGAAGAATTGTCACAAGATATTGCTATACTTGTTAAGGAAAAAGAGAAAGAAGCAAAAGAAGCAGTCGATAAAAATGCAAAAGAGTTATTAGCAACTACTGTTCAAAGATTAGCTGCAGAACATACATCTGAATCAACAGTATCAGTTGTTAATTTACCAAATGACGAAATGAAAGGTCGAATCATTGGTAGAGAAGGTAGAAACATTAGAACTTTAGAAACGTTAACTGGTATTGATTTAATTATAGATGATACACCAGAAGCGGTAATTCTCTCTGGTTTTGACCCAATTAGACGTGAAATTGCAAGAACTGCATTAGTTAATCTTGTTTCAGATGGTCGTATCCATCCTGGACGTATAGAAGATATGGTAGATAAAGCTCGAAAAGAAGTAGACGATATTATTAGAGATGCTGGGGAACAAGCTACATTTGAAATAAATGTGCATAATATGCATCCAGATTTAGTGAAAATCTTAGGTCGTTTACAGTATCGTACTAGCTATGGACAAAATGTATTGAAACATTCTATTGAAGTTGCACACCTTAGTGGTATGTTAGCAGCTGAACTAGGAGAAGACGTTACATTGGCTAAACGTGCTGGACTACTTCATGACGTTGGTAAAGCAATTGATCACGAGGTTGAGGGAAGCCATGTTGAAATTGGTGTTGAATTAGCTAAAAAATATGCTGAGAATGAAACCGTTATTAATGCAATTCATTCTCACCATGGTGATGTCGAACCGACTTCTATTATTTCTATATTAGTGGCAGCTGCCGATGCATTATCAGCAGCAAGACCAGGTGCTCGTAAAGAGACTTTAGAAAACTATATTAGAAGATTGGAAAGACTAGAAACACTTTCAGAAAGCTATGATGGTGTTGAGAAAGCATTTGCAATCCAAGCGGGTAGAGAAATTCGAGTTATCGTATCACCAGATACTATCGACGACTTAAAATCACATCGTTTAGCAAGAGATATTAAGAGCCAAATTGAAGATGAACTTCAATATCCTGGTCATATAAAAGTGACAGTTGTTCGTGAGACTAGAGCAATTGAATATGCAAAATAAGATTTAAAGTATTTAACAATGAATTTTTAAACAAACTAAACGAAATTATCGTTTAGTTTGTTTTTTTTATTTAAATTAGCATATAGATTTGATAGTTACATAATTCTTAACAAATGAAAACACCTCATACGCTAAAAGTACGTATGAGGTGTTAAAAATCATTTATATTCATTTCCAAATTAACTTTAAATGTTTTGTGCTAAAAGACTAATCTAAAACTAAGTTAATTCTAAATCAGCATTTTTAACTTCTTGAATAATTTCAGCTGTATCATAACAGTTTGTTGAAATATTAGCATATCTTTCGGCTAAACGATAAGCATGGATATAGAGCTCTAAACTTTCTTTTGCTATATCATCTGGATCTTCACTTTTAGATGGATTTGCTGTAACAACTAAGTCAGCAAAATGTTGTGGGTCAATATTAATTGCCATGTATTACTTCCAACTCCTATATTTTGAATTATTTAATTCCTACTATAATTTATACCACCAATTTTATGATTAAAACTTAGTGAAATTAATGAAATTTTTATAATGATACTTTTCATCGTAAATAAATTGCATTAAACTAACATTAAGAGAGAGGATGAACATGTAAATGAGATTATTATTTATCGGAGATATAGTAGGTAAAGTAGGTCGTGAGGCTATTACAACGTATTTACCTAAATTGAAACAAACGTATCGTCCTACAGTTACTATTGTAAATGCGGAAAATGCTGCACATGGCAAAGGATTAACTGAAAAGATATATAAAGATCTATTGCGCGAAGGTGTAGATTTTATGACAATGGGTAATCATACTTTTGGTCAACGTCAAATTTATGATTTTATTGAATCGGCAAATCGTATGGTAAGGCCAGCGAACTTCCCAGAAGAAGCGCCAGGAGTAGGTATGAGATTTATTCAAATCAATGAAATTAAATTAGCAATTATCAATTTGCAAGGTCGTGCATTTATGCAAGATATTGATGATCCTTTTAAAAAAGCTGATGCGCTGATCAAGGAAGCTCAAAAAGAAACAGACTATATTTTTGTAGATTTTCATGCTGAGACTACTTCAGAAAAAAATGCAATGGGTTGGTTCTTAGATGGTAAAGTGAGTGCGGTTGTAGGTACACATACCCATATCCAAACCTCAGATGAACGTATCTTACCCGGCGGTACAGGTTATATCACAGATGTAGGAATGACGGGTTTTTATGATGGTATACTAGGGATTAATAGAGATGAAGTAATTACTCGATTTATAACAAGTTTACCTCAAAGACACGTAGTGCCAGACGAAGGCAGAAGTGTACTATCCGGCATTATTATTGATATCAATAAAGAAGGGAAAACAACACATATTGAACGTGTGTTAATTAATGATGATCATCCCTTTTAAAAAGTATCGTCCATTAGTATGAATTTGAAAAATACCACTCTTAACATAGTAATAGAGTGGTGTTTTTTGATATGATGAATAATGAATTATTATAACCACTAGGAGGCAAGATGATATGAAATCACAAGTATCATGGAAAGTGGGCGGACAACAAGGCGAAGGTATTGAATCTACTGGAGAAATCTTCGCGACTGCTATGAATCGTAAAGGATACTACTTATACGGATATCGTCATTTTTCAAGTAGGATTAAAGGTGGCCACACAAATAATAAAATAAGAGTTTCTACTACGCCAGTACATGCGATTAGCGATGATTTAGATATCTTAATTGCATTTGATCAAGAAACAATAGAGTTAAACCATCAAGAAATGCGCGAAGATAGTGTGATTATTGCGGATAGTAAAGCAAAACCCGAAAAACCAGAAGATTGTCGCGCACAATTAATAGATTTACCTTTTACTGCGACTGCAAAGGAATTAGGTACTGCTTTAATGAAAAATATGGTTGCAGTAGGTGCGACTTGTGCAATCATGGATTTTGATATTTCAGATTTTGAAACGCTAATTACAAATATGTTTACTAAAAAAGGTGACAAAGTTGTAGAAATGAACATAGAAGCATTGAATGAAGGTTATCGTTTAATGCATGAACAATTAACTACTGTGGATGGTGATTTTGTTTTAGAGGAAACAAAGGGTGCACCTCACTTATATATGATTGGAAATGATGCAATTGGACTAGGCGCTTTATCAGCTGGTTCTAGATTTATGGCAGCTTATCCAATCACTCCTGCATCTGAAATCATGGAATATATGATTGAAAACCTACCCAAGGTTGGCGGTACGGTTGTTCAAACGGAAGATGAAATTGCAGCGGCAAATATGGCTATTGGTTCAAATTATGCAGGTGTGCGTTCGTTCACAGCGAGTGCAGGACCTGGTCTCTCATTAATGATGGAAGCCATTGGCTTGTCAGGTATGACAGAAACACCATTTGTAGTTATTAATACACAACGTGGTGGACCATCTACAGGTTTACCTACAAAACAAGAACAATCTGATTTAATGCAGATGATATATGGCACACACGGTGATATCCCTAAAATTGTATTAGCGCCGACTGATGCCGAAGATGCCTTTTATTTAACTATGGAAGCATTTAATTTAGCAGAAATGTACCAATGTCCTGTCATTGTATTAAGTGACTTACAATTATCATTAGGTAAACAGACTGTTGAAAAGTTAGATTATAGTAAAATTGAAATCAATCGTGGCGAAATTATCCAATCAGATATTGAACGTGAAGAAGATGATAAATCATACTTTAGACGTTATGCACTTACAGACAGTGGTGTATCACCAAGACCTATCCCAGGCGTTAAAGGTGGGATACACCATGTAACTGGTGTTGAACATAATGAAGAAGGAAAAACAAGCGAAGCTGCAGACAATAGACAACAACAAATGGATAAACGTATGCGTAAAACAGAACACTTACTTATTCAAGAACCTGTTGAGCTAGCTGCAGAAAATGAAGTAGCAGATATTTTATATTTAGGCTTTATTTCAACAAAAGGTGCTATTCAAGAAGGGAAAGCTAGATTAGAAGAAGAAGGGCTAAAAGTCAACCATCTTCAAATTAGACAATTACATCCTTTCCCTAGTGAATCGATACAAAGAGAAATAGATAAAGCTTCTAAAGTTGTTGTTGTGGAACATAATTATCAAGGTCAACTTGCTAGTATTTTAAAAATGAATGTAAATTTAGGTGACAAATTAATTAATCAGACCAAGTATGATGGTACACCATTTTTACCAAGAGAAATTGAAGCTAAAGGACTAGAAATTGCTAAAGAAATAAAGGAGTTGGTATAAATGGCAACATTTAAAGACTTTAGAAATAACGTTAAACCAAATTGGTGCCCTGGTTGTGGTGATTTTTCAGT
Source organism: Staphylococcus pseudoxylosus (assembly GCF_044794325.1). Lineage (NCBI taxonomy): Bacteria > Bacillati > Bacillota > Bacilli > Caryophanales > Staphylococcaceae > Staphylococcus > Staphylococcus pseudoxylosus. Next base: position 1,717,067 of record NZ_CP085024.1, on the reverse strand, counting down.
TCAAGCAGCGATTCAAAAAGCAGCAGCAAATGTTGGATTAGAACCTGAAGAGGTAGCTATTATTACTGGGATTGGTTGTTCAGGACGTTTGTCAGGGTATGTAAATTCTTATGGTGTACATGGTATACATGGACGTTCATTGCCACTTGCTCAAGGCGTGAAAATGGCCAATAAAGATTTAACAGTAATTGCTTCAGGCGGTGACGGTGATGGTTATGCGATAGGTATGGGGCATACAATCCATGCTTTACGTAGAAACATGAATATGACTTACATTGTAATGGATAATCAAATTTATGGTTTGACCAAAGGACAGACATCACCATCTTCAGCACAAGGATTTGTAACTAAATCCACACCAAAAGGGAATATTGAACAAAATGTTGCGCCATTAGAACTTGCACTTTCATCAGGAGCAACATTTGTAGCACAAGGATTTTCAAGTGATATCAAAGGACTTACGAAAATGATTGAGGACGCTATTAATCATGATGGATTTTCATTTGTAAATGTATTTTCACCTTGTGTGACATACAATAAAGTCAATACTTATGACTGGTTTAAAGAAAATTTAACAAGTATTGAAGAAATCGAAGACTTCGACGCAACTGACAAACAAAAAGCGACTCAAAAAGTTTTAGAATATAATTCACTGCTTAAAGGTATTGTTTATCAGGATACAGAAACGCCATCTTATGAATCACAAATTGAAGAAATGAATGGCACGCCGCTTGCTAAACAAGACCTTCATATTGATGAAGCTCAATTTGAGGCCTTAACAAAACAATTCGTTTAATTATATATAGTGAAACTTAACTACGTTGAGTAACAGATTGTCTACAAAGTCTCTAACTTTGTAGACAGTTTTTTTGTGCACACTTTCCGCAGGTACTGCCTTAGTCCGTAGTAATCAGCTAATGCGTTTCACGTAGGAGATGGTCCAAATCACTGCCAATATTACACAAAAAGATTATAATTTATAAATTAAAAAGTGAAATATTTATTATGTTAGATAAATCAATTGATAAAAGACCGCAGTTATTTTGAAAAATTACTATACAAATATAAATGAACAAAGCTTAGAGGAACTATCACCTAAAGTTTGTCTATGCTCTAAAACTTAATATCCTTAAGAGATAGAATTGTTACATGATGGATCAATGAGATTAGGCAAATATGCCGTAATACAATTAGCGATAATGCAACGTTTTTTTGCTTTGATTTAAATATGAAATTACTATAACATTTTATAGTGTTATTAATTGACGGAGGCAATAGTTATGGTAGATAAATTTAAGTCGATGACTGAACTGATTGCAAAGACTACAGAACATAGAGAATGGGAAATACAAACAGTAAGTAAGAAATCATCAACCCTCATAACTGCAATACATGGTGGGGCGATAGAGCGAGGAACCACAGAAATAGCACAGTTAATTAGTGAGCAAGGTGATCATAGTTTTTATTCTTTTAAAGGTATAAGAAATAATAAGAATAATGAATTACATGTTACATCAAGACATTTTAATGAACCAAAACTAGCGCAAATGGTGTCTGATCACCATAACATTGTATCCCTGCATGGATGTATGGGAGACGTGCCTGAAGTTTATATTGGTGGTAGAGACTTTGAACTGGCATCTGAAATAAAATCACAACTTGAAAAAGTACACATCATTGTTAAACCTGCGCCTTCACATATATCAGGTATGCATATGGATAATTTTGTTAATGCTGGCCAAAAAAATGCTGGTGTTCAACTAGAATTAACTGTGGCATTAAGAAAACAATACTTTAAAAATAATAAGTATAATTTAAATGATAGAGAAAATAGACAGAATTGGTCACAGTTTATGTATGTATTTTCGACAGCTGTGAATAAAGCGATAAACAATGTAGAAGAAACAAAATAATTATAATTGTATTGCGATGGATAATTAAAAATATTAAGCTGTCCTTTACAAAATCTTAAGTTAATAGGAATGATGTGAGGGAAATACAAATATAGAAACTTTGGAAGGGGTTTTTATATGGCTGATAAGTATAATTCAATGTCAGAGTTAGAAGCGGATACAATTGAAAATAAGGACTGGGAAGTTGTAACGCGTGACTTAGATAGTCAAGTAATTATTACTGCGATACATGGCGGAGGTATCGAACCAGGTACAACTGAAATTGCTGATTTAACTGCGCAAAAAGGTGAGTATGATTATTTTTCTTTTAAAGGTACTAAATCAAAAGGGAATGAAGATTTACATGTAACTTCTCGAAATTGTGATCAGTCTGTATTGATGGAAATGATAAAGAACAAAACATATGCAGTAGCAATTCATGGTTGTGAAGGTGATGAAAACATTGTCTATATCGGAGGAAAAGATCAAAAACTTATTCATGAAATGACTAGACAATTTGAACAATTGTATATAAGTGTAGAGCAAGCACCAGAACATATTTCAGGTGCTCATGATGATAATATTATTAATTGTTGTAAAACAGGTGCAGGCGTGCAATTAGAGTTAACTCCTGGATTAAGAAAAATGTGTTTTGACAACCAAAAATATAATAAAGAAAGTCGTGAAGATCAACATAATTGGAGTCAATTTATGGATGAATTTACCACTACTATCGTGAAATCTATACAGAACATTCAATAATAGTGATTGCAAATTATCACTAATTGAGTTACTGTAGACTAACGATATCTACAATTAGGAAGTTGATAAAATATGAAATGTTCTAAAGCAACAGACTATGCATTACATGCACTTTTATATATGATTAAAAGTAATGGTGAATTAAGTAGGATTCCAGTGCAAGATTTAGCAACAGCGTTAAAAGTCTCAACGACATATTTATCGAAAATATTGACACGCCTTGTAAAGGTAGGCATTATCTCAGCTAGTAGTGGCGCGAAAGGTGGCTATCAATTAAAAACTGGTTGGGAAGACGTTTCGATATATGAAGTCATTATTACCATTGATGGCAAGCAAAGCTTATTGGAAGATAGTTTTAATCATGCTAAAGAATGCCCAATTAAACAAATTATGGACGAAGCAGAGCATAGTTTAATTACCAATTTAGAAGGTAAGACATTAAAGGACTTGGCTAATAGCTAAGTTCTTATAATTTAAACTAATTATAGATATTAAGAGTCTTTAAAAGTTGCAAAGGAGCGAATCAAATGTATTATGACGTAATTATTATTGGTGGAGGTCCGGCAGGATTAAGTGCTGCATTAAATTTTGGTAGAGGTATGAAACGGACACTTATAATCGACGAGGATAAACCGCGTAATAGGGTTACTCAACTGTCGCATGGTTTTTTAACGCAAGATGGTGTTAAACCAACCGAATTTAAGAGAAAAGCTAAAGCAGATGTGGTTAATTATAACGATGTTACTTACTTGGAAGCACATGTAGAACAAATAGAGAAAATAGATAAGGAATTTATAGTTAAAACACAAGCCCAGACTTATAATGCAAGACAAGTGTTATTAGCCACAGGGTTAAGAGAACATAGTCCTGATATTACAAATTTTAATGACTTTTATGGCCAATCGATCTTTTATTGTCCTTGGTGTGATGGGTATGAAATGCGTAATAAAAAACTTGCGGTTATTTATTCAGGTGAAATGCTGCTTCATATGGTCAAATTGTTAAGTAACTTTTCACAAGAAATAGTCGTGTTTACAAATGGAGAAAAGGAGGTTCTTGAAGCAGACAAAGCATTGTTAAATAACAAAGGTATTGATATCTATACAGAACCTATTGCACGATTGATTGGAAACAATGGACATTTAGATGGTATTGAGTTAATCGATGAGCAAATTATTTCGGTAGAAGGTGCATTTGCAAAGATGTATTGGGATACACAATTTGATTTCTTAAATCAATTAAGTATAACGCGAGACGGAGATGGTAAATTCGATACTGATATATACGGAGAAACATCTGTTGAAGGATTGTATGTAGCTGGTGAAGCTAAAGATAATTTTGCGGGTCAATTATTAGATTCAGCTGCTAATGGTGGTATGATTGCAAAAATGATGATGATGAAACAGATAGAAGAAGATTTTTGATTACTAGGGACTAAAATGCTTTAATAGGTTCATTCACTTTTAACTATGCCTTTAACTTATAATTTGATAAACTAACAATAAGTTAAATAATTAAGGGGTTGTAATAACATGAATGATACTTTGATGAGTATTCAGATTATTCCTAAAACCGCCAACGGAGAAGATGTTATTCCATACGTAGATGAAGCAATTAAAGTCATTGATGATTCGGGATTAACCTACAGAGTGGGGCCATTAGAAACAACTGTTCAAGGTGAAATGAATGAATGCCTAATCTTAATTCAAAAATTAAACGAGCGTATGGTTGAATTAGAGATACCTAGTACAATAAGTCAAGTTAAGTTTTATCATGTGCCAGAAGGTATTACTATTGAGACACTTACTGGAAAATACGACGAAGTTTAAATTTAACAGGTGAAATTACACTAAAAGACAAACTGTAAATACGGTATTTGTTTATAACCTCTGTTTATGTTTAATAGAGGTAGACTAGTCAAAATAATATAAATGATCTAAATTTCAGATAAAATACATGTATTAAGTGAATTGGAACTTAGATATATTTAAGGGAGCAGGAAGTGGAGCCCAGACATTAATCATTTTAGGAAGATATGATTTCAGTCAGACGCTCTTTCTCGCTCCCTCATTTGCATTTTAAAACGCTAAATTGTGATTTGATGATCTTAGTATTGAAAATATTGTGCAATAGACTGGTTATTTGTTAGTCTTTTTGCACTTTGAAGTCAAATTTAATATAATGTAGTAATGACTATGGATAAATTTAAAGAACTTTGAACGTCAAGGTTGAAAAACAGAATCTTGAGGGATATTTTAAAATACTTGTTCTTAGTTTTTATGATATAGAAAGGGTTTTGTAGAGTGAATGAAGAACAAAGAAAAAGTACTTCTATAGATGTTTTAGCGGAACGAGATAAAAAGGAAAAAGACTATAGCAAGTATTTTGAACACGTGTATCAACCGCCAAGTTTAAAAGAAGCGCGTAAACGCGGAAAAGAAGAAATTAATTATAACCGTGATTTTCAAATAGATGAGAAATATAGAAATATGGGACAAGGAAAAACATTTTTAATTAAAACATATGGTTGTCAGATGAATGCGCATGATACAGAGGTAATGGCTGGTATTCTAGAGGCATTAGGTTATACACCAACGGAAGATATTAATCAGGCAGACGTTATTTTAATTAATACATGTGCCATCCGCGAAAATGCGGAAAATAAAGTGTTTAGTGAAATCGGTAACTTAAAGCATTTGAAAAAAGAGAAACCAGAAACAGTAATTGGTGTCTGCGGATGTATGTCTCAAGAAGAATCTGTCGTAAATAAAATCTTAAAATCATACCAAAATGTAGATATGATTTTTGGTACACATAATATTCATCGTTTACCAGAAATACTTGAAGAAGCTTATTTATCAAAAGCGATGGTGGTTGAAGTTTGGTCAAAAGAGGGCGATGTCATTGAAAACCTTCCAAAAGTAAGAGAAGGCAATATCAAAGCGTGGGTAAATATTATGTATGGTTGTGATAAGTTTTGTACATACTGTATCGTTCCATTCACAAGAGGTAAGGAACGTAGTAGACGACCAGAAGATATCATTGAAGAAGTAAGAGATTTAGCACGTCAAGGGTATCAAGAAATTACATTGTTAGGTCAAAACGTTAATGCTTACGGTAAAGATATAGATGGTTTAGCATATGGTTTAGGTGATCTGTTAGAGGATATCTCTCAAATTGATATTCCAAGAGTAAGGTTTACAACGAGTCACCCTTGGGACTTTACGGATAGAATGATTGAGGTTATTGCTAACGGCGGAAACATTGTTCCTCATGTTCACCTTCCAGTTCAATCGGGTAATAATGCCGTGCTTAAAATTATGGGACGTAAATACACACGTGAAAGTTACTTAGACTTAGTTAATCGCATCAAGTCAAGAATTCCTAATGTTGCTTTAACAACTGATATCATCGTCGGTTATCCAAACGAGACAGATGAACAATTCGAAGAAACATTAACACTTTATGATGAAGTTGAATTTGAACATGCGTATACGTATATTTATTCTCAAAGAGATGGTACGCCTGCAGCTAAAATGAAAGATAATGTACCTTTAGACGTGAAAAAAGATAGATTACAACAATTGAATAAAAAGGTTGCATACTATTCTGAACGTGCTATGCAAGCATATGAAGGCGAAGTCGTACAAGTTTTATGTGAAGGATCTAGTAAAAAAGACGAAACAGTCTTAGCCGGTTACACTTCAAAAAACAAATTAGTCAATTTCAAAGCGCCTAAATCTATGATTGGCAAAATTGTAGATGTACAAGTAGATGAAGCGAAACAATTTTCTCTTAATGGTACATTCTTAAATGTAAGTAAACAAGCGATGGTGACACCATAATGTATGAAAAAGAAGAAATTTTAGCAGAAGCGGATCGTATTAGTGAACGCATAAAATCTTTAGATACAGTTAAGGAATATCATAATGTTGAATCGCAAATACATCAAAATAAAAATATAGAGCAGCGAATGAAAGAATTAAAAAAAAATCAAAAGCAATCGGTTAACCTACAAAACTACGGTAAGACACAAGCATTAAAAGATTCTGAGGATAAAATTCAGCATATTGAAGAAGATATTAATATTTTACCTATTGTAGAAGAGTTTAGAGAATCACAGACTGAAGCTAATGATTTATTACAAATGATGATTAGTACCATGTCAGATCGTTTGAATCAACAACAGGAAGATAAAGATTAACAGAGATTGTGGTGGAACTTGTTGGAAAGGAAATGAGCCATATGAAGACGAGAAAGTTAACGCTAACTGCAATTTTTATTGCTATCAACGTTGTGTTAAGTAGTATTATTGTAATTCCATTAGGCCCAGTTAAAGCAGCACCAATTCAACATTTGGTTAATGTGTTATGTGCTGTACTAGTAGGGCCATGGTTTGGGCTTGCTCAAGCTTTTATTTCATCTATCATACGTATGATTTTTGGGACGGGAAGTTTCTTTGCTTTTCCAGGGAGTATGGTAGGTGTATTGCTTGCTAGTGGTTTCTATTTTTATCGTAAACATATCTTTATGGCGGCAGTGGGAGAAGTCATAGGTACAGGCATTATTGGTAGTATCATGTGCATACCGTTAGCATGGGTGTTAGGCTTTTCAAACTTTGCTGTTAAACCTTTAATGACAGCCTTTATTGTATCGAGTGTCATTGGTGCCATCATTAGTTATATCATTTTAATGATATTAAAAAGAAAAGGTATATTAAAAAAATATTTATAATCAATCTTAATAAATCAAGTTAAGGCACTTTGTTACTCATATGAGTTTGGTTTGATAGATATACTGCAGAAGTAAATCTATTAAATCAATCATTTACAAAGTTGCCTTAATTTTTTTGTTCTTAATTAATCTTTAACTTATGAAAATGTGAAGTTAATAAATGAGTGCCTGTATATTAATTTAATAAATGGGCGAAAATTGAAAACATATGTTAAAATTTAAGAGTTAAATTAACTAAATTAGTTAAAGAAAATGAACGGGTATGATTAAAAAATCAATGAAAAGTATTCAGAAATGCACGATATCACATCTATATTCAGTAAGTAAATGTGCCTGACTATTGATGAAAATTAATCATTAATTTAATTTATAAACCAACAAATATTAAGTGAAAATAAATACATAAGAAATGAAAAAAGGACTGTGACATATTAATATGACAAATCAAACGCCAATGATGCAACAGTATTTAAAAATCAAATCGCAATATCAAGATTGTCTCTTATTTTTTAGATTAGGAGATTTTTACGAAATGTTTTACGAGGATGCTAAAGTTGCATCTAGAGTATTAGAAATAACATTAACAAAACGTGACGCTAAAAAGGAAAATCCAATACCAATGTGTGGCGTACCTTATCATTCTGCGGATGGTTACATTGAAACTTTGATTAGTAATGGATATAAAGTAGCTATTTGTGAACAAATGGAAGATCCAAGGCAGACAAAAGGTATGGTACGCCGTGAAGTAGTACGCATCGTTACACCTGGTACAGTGATGGACCAAGGAGGCGTTGATGAAAAGCAAAACAACTATATATTAAGTTTTATTCAAGGTGCATCATCATACGCATTAAGCTATTGTGATGTGTCTACAGGTGAATTGAAGGCTACTCATTTTGAAGATGAAGCGACATTAATTAATGAAATTACTACAATTAACCCTAATGAAATCGTTGTTAATGAAGAAATAGGTGAAACGTTAAAACGCCAAATTAGTTTAACTACCGAGACAATTACTGTGTTACCAGATATTTCTAATGCGAGTTATGAAGTTAATAATATGACGGAAACATATTTGTTTAATGCAACTCAACTATTATTAGATTATATCCATCATACGCAAAAAAGAGATCTATCACATATTGAAACCGTAATTAAGTACGAAGCGATTGATTTTATGAAAATGGATTTCTATGCAAAGCGTAATTTAGAATTGACTGAAAGCATACGTTTGAAAACTAAAAAAGGTACATTGTTATGGTTAATGGATGAAACTAAAACACCTATGGGGGCTAGACGCTTAAAGCAATGGATTGATCGGCCACTTATTCAAAAATCTCAAATTGAGTCCCGTTTAGATACAGTTAGTCAATTTATAAATCATTTTATTGAAAGAGACACCTTACGTAATCATTTAAATCAAGTATATGATATTGAGCGATTAGTGGGACGTGTTAGCTATGGCAATGTCAATGCACGTGATTTGATTCAGCTGAAACATTCCATTTCGGAAATTCCAAATATTAAGCGCCTATTAGAAGATTTTGATGAACAAATGACTGCACAATTTAAAGCATTAGAACCATTAGATGATTTATTAACTTTATTAGAAGAAAGTTTAAAGGAAGAACCACCGATTTCAGTTAAAGAGGGCGGGTTGTTTAAAGCTGGCTTTAACAGTGATTTAGATAGTTATTTAGAAGCTTCAAAAAATGGTAAAACATGGTTAGCAGAATTACAAGCCAAAGAACGTGAGAGAACTGGCATTAAATCACTTAAAATCAGTTTTAATAAAGTGTTTGGTTACTTTATTGAAATCACACGAGCTAATTTACAAGGTTTTGACCCGACAGCTTATGGTTATAACAGAAAGCAAACACTTTCAAATGCTGAACGTTTTATAACAGATGAATTGAAAGAAAAAGAGGACATTATCTTAGGAGCTGAAGACAAAGCAATTGAATTAGAGTATCAATTGTTTGTAGGGCTTAGAGAACAAATTAAATCATATACAGAGCGATTACAAAAACAAGCAAAAGTGATATCAGAGCTTGATTGTTTACAAAGTTTTGCAGAAATTGCTCAAAAATATAATTATGCACGACCTACTTTTAGCGAAGATAAAACGTTAGAACTTATCAATTCGAGACATCCTGTTGTAGAACGTGTGATGGATCATAACGACTACGTGCCTAATGATTGTGCGCTTAATCAAGATACATTTATATATTTGATTACCGGTCCAAATATGTCAGGTAAATCCACTTATATGAGACAAGTAGCCATAATTAGTATCATGGCGCAAATGGGTGCTTATGTGCCATGTGAATCGGCAACATTACCCGTTTTTGATCAAATTTTTACTAGAATTGGTGCTGCCGATGATCTAGTTTCAGGTAAAAGTACGTTTATGGTTGAAATGTTAGAAGCACAAAAAGCCCTTGCTCATGCTACTGAAGACAGCCTAATCATTTTTGATGAAATAGGACGTGGTACATCTACTTATGATGGTTTAGCATTAGCTCAAGCAATGATCGAATATGTTGCACATACTTCGAATGCTAAGACGTTATTTTCAACACATTACCATGAATTGACTACACTAGATCAGTCGTTGCCTTGTTTGAAAAATATACATGTTGCAGCAAATGAATATGAAGGTGAATTGATATTCCTTCATAAGGTGAAAGATGGCGCAGTTGATGATAGTTACGGTATACAAGTAGCTAAATTAGCAAACTTACCAGATGCAGTGATTGATAGAGCGCAAGTCATATTAGATGATTTCGAACAAAGCAATAAACAAGAAACTAAAGTTGATGTAAATACAGTGGAATTAGAGCATAGTAGTAACGAGCCATTTAATGATTCAGTAAATGACTCAAATGCAACGTACCAATATCAAATACCAGAGGCTAAGGAATTTGCTAGTCAAGAGCAAAGTCAATTTGAACAGGCGGCATTTGATTTATTCGATACATCTGCAAAACAAAGTGAAGTTGAAAATGAAATTAAAACATTGAATTTATCTAATATGACACCTATAGAAGCACTTGTGAAACTAAGTGAATTACAAAGACAATTGAAATAGAGGTGAAGTCAAATGGGTAAAATTAAAGAGTTACAGACATCATTAGCAAATAAAATTGCTGCTGGAGAAGTTGTTGAACGTCCAGGGTCAGTAGTTAAAGAATTATTAGAGAATGCCATTGATGCCCAAGCGACCGAAATCAATATAGAAGTAGCGCAGTCTGGTGTTGAGTCTATCCGCGTAGTCGATAATGGTACCGGGATTGCCATAGATGATTTAGGGCTCGTATTTCATCGTCATGCTACGAGCAAATTAGATCAAGATGATGATTTGTTCCATATACGTACGTTAGGTTTCCGAGGAGAAGCCTTAGCAAGTATATCTTCAGTGTCGAAAGTGACACTGAAGACTTGTACAGATAATGAAGAAGGGCAAGAAATTTATGTTGAAAATGGTGAAATTCTTAAACAAAAACCAGCAAAAGCTAAACGTGGTACAGATATTTTAGTTGAATCCCTATTTTATAATACACCTGCACGTCTCAAATATATTAAAAGTTTATATACAGAATTAGGTAAAATAACGGATATTGTGAATCGTATGGCAATGAGTCATCCTGATATACGTATTTCATTGGTTTCTGATGGTAAGACTATCATTAAAACAAATGGCTCTGGTCGTACAAATGAAGTTATGGCTGAAATATATGGTATGAAAGTAGCTAAAGATTTAGTTCATATTACTGGAGATACGAGTGATTATCATTTAGAAGGTTATGTCGCAAAACCTGAGCACTCTAGAAGTAATAAACATTATATTTCTATTTTTATAAATGGTAGATATATTAAAAACTTTTTACTTAATAAGGCAATTCAGGAAGGTTATCATACGCTATTGATGATTGGTCGATTCCCTATTTGTTACATTAATATAGAAATGGATCCTATACTAGTAGATGTCAATGTACATCCGACGAAACTAGAAGTAAGACTTTCCAAAGAAGATCAACTCTTTGAATTAATAGTTGAAAAAATTCGTGAAGCATTTCAAGATCGTATTTTAATTCCGCAAAACGACATGGATAAAATCACTAAGAAAAATAAAGTGCTGGATAAATTTGAACAGCAAAAAATGGATTTTGAAAAACGTAAACAACAAAACGAATTAAAACAACCTCTTCGTGATGAGATACAAGGTTATGGAAGTCATGAAAATAATGAAAATAATGAAAGTGATGAATCCAAATCGCAACCTCAATTACAATATAATAATGAGAATACGCATAATAATGATTTTCAATCAACTATACAGGAAACAGAAGTCAATAATGACGATTATGCACAATCACAAAGAACGTTATTAAATGAAATGGATACTGACGAACAAGCATCAACGTTTGATCAAAAGAACGGACACGAAACTTTTAACCAAGATGACATGGAGCAAGATATCGCAAGTCAAGATATCAAAGGTAGTGTTAGTAAAGATGCCTCAAGACGTGTACCTTATATGGAAGTAGTTGGCCAAGTCCATGGTACATATATAATTGCTCAAAATGAACAAGGTATGTACATGATTGATCAACATGCTGCTCAAGAACGGATTAAATATGAGTATTTTAGAGAGAAAATTGGCGAAGTTTCAAATGAAATTCAAAATTTATTAATTCCTTTAACGTTCCATTTTTCTACAGACGAACTGATGATTATCAATCAACATAAAGAAGAATTAGACAAAGTTGGCGTGCATTTAGAACCATTTGGTGGTAATGATTATATAGTAGATAGTTATCCAGTTTGGTTCCCAGCGTCTGAAGCGGAAGAAATTATAAAAGATATGATTGAATATGTATTAGAGCATAAGAAAGTTAATGTCAAAAAAATACGTGAAGAAGCTGCAATTATGATGAGCTGTAAACAATCTATTAAAGCCAATCACTATTTGAAAAATAATGAAATGGCTGATTTAGTTAATCAATTAAGAGAAACTGAAGATCCTTTTACTTGTCCACATGGCAGACCGATTATTATAAACTTTTCAAATTATGAATTAGAGCGACTGTTCAAACGAATTATCTAGGAGGTTAGTGGATGAAGCCACATATTTTACCAGCTATTCGATCAATGAAAGACTTGGAGAAAATGATACAAACGGATTATAAAGAATGTGTGTTACTAGATACACATATTGGACATGTTAAAAGCATCATGGAATTACTTAAGAAGAATAAAATTGAAACGTATATGCATATCGATTTGATTAAAGGTATGAGTCATGATGAATTTGCATGCGAATATATCATACAGAATTATCATCCTAAGGGTATAGTTTCTACTAAAACAAAGGTAATCAATAAAGCGAAATCATTGAATACAACGACTGTTTTTCGAGTGTTTATATTAGATAGTCACGCTTTATCACGTAGCATAGAACTAATAAAACGTGTAGAACCTGATTATGTAGAAGTATTACCTGGAATTGCCAGTAAAGTAATTCAAATTATTAATGAAGAAACAAATACTTCTGTAATAGCTGGAGGCTTAATTAACACAGTAGATGAAGTTGAAGTCGCAGTCGAAAATGGTGCTAAATATATTACCACAAGTGACAGACATTTATGGTAAGTCAATCGTACTTTAATTAATTCAAATTAGAACAATTGCACAGCATTTTTCTAAAATTAATTCAAAAACAACAAATGAAATTCAAAAGTTAGCCATTTAAGCATTAGGTAATCTCATTGCCGCCTTAAATGAGCTAACTTTTTTTATAAAACTTTTAAAGGGGGATTAATGATGTTAAAACCACAAAAGTTAAAACGGGGAGATACGGTTGCTATTGTATCGCTATCATCAGGTCTCGCAGGTGATGATTCTATTATATGGAGAACATATCAAGGAATACAAAGGTTACAAGAGGTTTTCGGTTTGAAAGTAAAAATAATGTCACATGCACTAAAGGGCAGTGAGTTTATACAACAACATCCAGAATTGCGTGCCTCAGACCTAAATGAAGCTATAAGAGATAGAGAAGTTAAAGCTATTATAAGTTGTATTGGTGGAGATGATGCGATTAGGATATGGCCCTATGTAGATCGTGAAGCACTCCAAAACTTTCCGAAAATTTTCTCAGGGTATTCAGATTCAACAACAGTACATATGATGTTTTATAAAATGGGCATCACTAGTTTTTACGGTCCAGCGTTGTTAACAGATTTCGCAGAGAATATTAACATGGATTGTTATACGATAAAGCATATAGAAAACAACTGGTTTAATAGTGAGCCAATAGGTGAAGTGAGACCTGCAAAATATATTAGGCCTTATGGATTAAGTTGGGATGTTGAAAATAAAGCCATAGCGAGACCGGTTATACAACAACAAAGATATATTTTCCTGCAGGGCCAAGGACAAGTTAATATCAAGGGACACTTAATAGGGGGGAATTTGGAAACACTTGTAGATATTAAAGATTCTGAATTATTTCCACAATTAAATGATTTTGAACAGGCTATTTTATTTTTAGAAACTTCGGAAGATACGCCTAAACCTGATGAATTTAGAGACATGTTATTTCAATTGCTTAAAAAAGGAGTATTCCATAGAGTTAACGGTATAATATTTGGTAAACCATTTAACAATACTTATTATGAGCAATATAAAAATGAAATACTGACATTTTTCAACGTAGAATCGCTCAAAAAATTACCTATATTATATAATTTGTCATTTGGTCATAATGAACCTAAACATATATTGCCCTATGGTGTTGAAGCACAGATTAATTGCGAAACTAAACAATTTTTTATTACTGAAAATGCTGTTACTGAGGGTTAATTTGTGACAAGATTTTAACAAAATATTTGACAACGCTTACAAAATCGGTGTAAGATGAATTTAAGTTAATAATTAGAACAGAGATGGGAGATTTCTACAGTAATTAAACCGGTGGTTCGAAACTGGCTATAATTGTAGGGGTCTCTCTATCTATTTTTAGGAGGAGTCTCTATGAGTGTATATTTTGCTGAATTCTTGGGAACAGCAATATTGGTATTATTTGGGGGAGGCGTTTGTGCCAACGTCAATTTGAAAAAAAGTGCTGGTAACGGCGCGGATTGGGTTGTTATTGCATTAGGTTGGGGGCTTGCGGTTACAATGGGAGTCTATGCTGTGGGTAATATTTCAGGTGCGCATCTTAACCCCGCGGTAACACTTGCGTTCGCAATGGATGGTGCTTTAAGTTGGGGTATGGTGCCAGGGTATATAATTTGCCAAATCCTGGGCGGTATTACTGGTGGTATCGTTGTTTGGTTAATGTATTTAGCACACTGGAAACAAACGGAAGATCAAGGAGCAAAATTAGGTGTATTCTCTACTGCGCCTGCGATTAAAAATTATTTTGCAAACTTCTTAAGTGAAATTATTGGTACTGCTGCTCTAACATTAGGCTTAATGTTTATCGGTATGAATAAAATCGCTGATGGTTTAAATCCATTAATCGTTGGTAGCTTGATTATTGCAATTGGTTTAAGTTTAGGTGGACCAACTGGTTATGCGATTAACCCGGCTCGTGATTTAGGTCCGCGTATTGCACATGCAATATTACCAATTGCAGGTAAAGGTAATTCGAATTGGAGTTATGCAATTGTACCTGTTTTAGGTCCTATCACAGGCGGAATGATCGGTGCTGTTATTTATAGATTAGTTTACAAAGGGGCATTTGATATGATGTCAGTTCTAGCAATCGTATTACTAATAGTTACAATTGCCCTTGGTATTGTGTTAAATAAATCTAAAAGTGCAAAAGGTATCGAATCGGTTTATTAATTAAGTTTCAACAGTCCTGTTTATAAGTTAAAATATAAACAGGCTTTATAATATATAAATATAAGTAATAAAAGCATGTTTGTGGAGTGAGATATTTGGCAATGTGTAAGTTAGACGTATAAAGTGTCAAATTTTACATACACTATGTGGAAAGCGAACATGATAAAAGGGAGATTATAATTATGGAAAAATATATCTTATCAATTGACCAAGGAACTACAAGTTCAAGAGCAATTCTTTTTGACCAAGATGGTAAAATCAAAGGCGTAGCGCAACGCGAGTTTAAACAATTCTTCCCTAAATCAGGTTGGGTAGAACATGATGCAAATGAAATTTGGACATCAGTTTTAGCTGTTATCGCTGAAGTTTTAAATGAAGAAAATGTCGGTGCAGATCAAATTGCTAGTATCGGTATTACGAATCAACGTGAAACAACAGTAGTATGGGACAAAGCAACGTCACGCCCTATCTACCATGCAATTGTATGGCAATCTCGTCAAACTCAAGGCATTTGTCAAGATTTAAAGGATCAAGGTCTAGAAGATAAATTCCGTGAGAAAACAGGTTTATTATTAGATCCTTATTTTGCTGGTACAAAAGTAAAATGGATTTTAGACAATGTTGAAGGTGCAAGAGAAAAAGCTGATAATGACGAACTATTATTTGGAACAATCGATTCGTGGTTAGTTTGGAAATTATCTGGTGGTAAAGCACATATCACAGATTATACAAATGCAAGTCGTACATTAATTTATAACATTCATGACTTAGAATGGGATCAAGAATTACTTGATATTTTAGAAATCCCTAATTCTATGCTACCTGAAGTGAAAGCATCAAGTGAGGTCTATGCGAATACTATAGATTATCACTTCTTCGGTAAAGAAGTACCAATTTCTGGTATTGCTGGTGACCAACAAGCAGCTTTATTTGGACAAGCTTGTTTTAACCGTGGCGACGTGAAAAATACTTACGGTACTGGTGGATTCATGTTGATGAATACTGGTGAAGAAGCGGTTACATCTAAGAGTGGTTTGTTAACAACTATTGCATATGGGATAGACGGTAAAGTCAATTATGCACTTGAGGGTTCTATTTTCGTATCTGGATCTGCAATTCAATGGTTACGTGATGGTCTTAGAATGATTAATTCTGCGCCACAATCAGAGAATTACGCAGAGCGTGTCGAATCTTCAGAGGGTGTATATGTCGTACCAGCGTTTGTTGGTTTAGGTACACCTTATTGGGATGCAGAAGCACGAGGTGCAATCTTCGGCTTAACACGTGGTACAGAAAAAGAACATTTCATCCGTGCAACATTAGAGTCATTATGTTATCAAACGCGTGATGTATTAGAAGCAATGGAAAAAGATTCTGACATTACAGTAAATAATCTACGTGTTGATGGTGGCGCTGTAAAAAATAATTTCATTATGCAATTCCAAGCTGACTTATTAAATGTTGGAGTAGAACGACCAGAGATTAATGAAACGACAGCTTTAGGTGCTGCATACTTAGCAGGACTTGCTGTAGGATTCTGGGATAGTAAAGATGAAATTGCTAATCGTTGGAAACTTGAAAAAGACTTTACACCGAATATGGAAGATAAAGAAAGAGAAAAATTATATAAAGGCTGGAAAAAAGCCGTAGAAGCAACTCAAGTCTTTAAATTAGAAGATGAATAAAAAAATAGACTAAAAGTTGTTATGTATGCTACAATATGGGTAAGTTAATAATACAGAGATGAGAAATGAGAGATTCAGTTCGTACAATTATATATGTATGGGATGAGTCTCTCTTTTTTTATTATTTTAGGAGGCCTAGTTTTTATGAGTTTATCAACATTAAAAAGAGAACAGATCAAGAAAGATTTGAAAAATAAAGATTTTGACGTTGTCATTATTGGTGGCGGTATTACTGGAGCAGGTATTGCTTTAGATGCTAGTCAAAGAGGTATGAAAGTTGCTTTAGTAGAAATGCAAGACTTTGCACAAGGTACAAGTTCACGTTCTACTAAATTAGTACATGGTGGCTTGCGTTACTTGAAACAACTACAAGTTGGCGTTGTAGCAGAAACTGGTCGTGAACGTGCAATTGTATATGAAAATGGACCACACGTAACAACACCTGAGCGTATGCTTTTACCAATGCACAAAGGCGGTTCAATGGGTAAATTCACTACTGCTATCGGTTTAACAATGTATGATAGATTAGCTGGTGTTAAAAAAGCAGAACGCAAAACAATGCTAAATGCTAAAGAAACATTAGAAAAAGAACCACTTGTTAAAAAATCTGGTCTTAAAGGTGGCGGTTCTTACGTTGAGTATCGTACTGATGACGCGCGTTTAACAATAGAAGTTATGAAACGTGCAGAAGAAAAAGGCGCAACGATTATTAACCATACAAAATCTGTTCATTTCACATATGATTCCAATGAACAAGTTAATGGTATTCAAGTAGAAGATCAAATTAACAATGAAACTTATCCAGTTAAAGCTAAAAAAGTTATCAATGCAAGCGGTCCATGGGTAGACGAAGTTCGCAGTGGTGACTATGCAAGAAATAATAAACAGTTACGCTTAACTAAAGGTGTTCACATTGTTATTGATCAATCTAAATTCCCATTAGGTCAAGCTGTTTATTTCGATACTGAAAAAGATGGTCGTATGATTTTTGCTATACCACGTGAAGGTAAAGCATATGTAGGTACAACAGATACATTCTATAATAACGACAAAGCTTCACCGCTTGCTACACAAGAAGACAGAGATTACTTAATTGATGCAATTAATTACATGTTCCCAGATGTAGACGTTAAAGATGAAGACATTGAATCATCATGGGCTGGAATTAGACCATTAATTTTAGAAGAAGGTAAAGACCCATCTGAAATTTCTCGTAAAGATGAAGTTTGGGAAGGTAAATCAGGTCTATTAACAATTGCTGGTGGTAAATTAACTGGTTACCGTCACATGGCTTTAGAAATTGTAGACCTATTATCAAAACGCTTGAAAGAACAATATGGTATGAAATTTGCTAAATGTGCTACAAAACATTTAACAATTTCTGGTGGAGATGTTGGTGGTAGTAAAAACTTTGAACAATTCATCGACCAAAAAGTTGAAGAAGCTAAATCATATCAAATAGATGAAGCAACAGCGCGTCACTTTGCTTCTAAATATGGTTCTAATGCGGAAGAGTTATTTAAAATTGCACAAACAGCTCAACATCAAGATACTGGATTACCATTAGACATTTATACAGAATTAATTTATTCAATACAAAATGAAATGGTGTACCGTCCAACAGACTTCTTTATTCGTCGTACAGGTAAACTTTATTTCAAAATTGATGATGTATTAAATTATAAAGAGCAAGTTATTGAAGTTATGAGCGACTTATTAGGATACACTAATATTCAAAAAGAAGCTTATACAAAAGAATTACAAATTGCTATTGATGAAGCACAAACTGGTAATCAACAACCAGCAGAAAAAGAATAATCATTTAAGATTTTGTGCTACAAAGTTTATAAGAAAAGCAGCTACTGACTCTATTAAGTTGGTAGCTGCTTTTTATGCTATAGAAATTGTCGCTTGTCACTAAACGCTTAGCGTAGTATTTGATAACATGATATTTTGAAGGTATATTGTATAATATAGATAATGATAATCGTATGGTATGGGAGGCTAAACACATGAGTAAAAACGAATTTAAAATAACAGTTTCAGACGGGACAATGCTAGAAGTTAAATTGGATAAGGCTAAAAACGAAACGATTGGTATCGTGCATTTACTTCATGGCATGGCTGAGCATATGGATAGATACGATCATCTAGTTGAATCGTTAAATCAGCAAGGCTACGATGTATTGCGTCATAACCATAGAGGTCACGGTAAAGAGATTGACGATAGTGAAAGAGGACATATTGATCATATGTCGCAAGTAGCTGATGATACATATGAAATAGCACAAACAATGTGTGCGTATTATTATAATATACCTTACATTGTAATCGGACACTCTATGGGTTCAATTATTGCGCGCATTTTTATTCAAAAATATCCCGATGCTGCACAAGGTGTAATTTTATCAGGAACTACACAATATCCTAAATATAAAGCTGCATTGCTAAGAATCATTTTGAAATTAAATACGCTAATTACAGGAAAAAAACGGCGTTTAAATTGGTTGAATCGTATGATGTATAGAACATTTAATAAAAATATAGTCAATCAGCAAACAGCAAGTGATTGGTTATCTAGTGATCCTAAAGAGGTGGAACAATTTATCAAAGATCCTTACACTGGTTTCTTGGTATCTAACCAATTGATCTACGAAACAATGAAACATATGTTACTAACAAGCAACAGTAAAAATATGAAAAAGCTTAATCCAAATCTTCCGATTTTATTAATATCTGGCAAAGAAGATCCATTAAGTGAATATGGCAAGGGGATAAGGAAATTAGGAAATTTATATAAAAAAGCAGGGGTTAAGCATATCACTGTACACTTGTATAAAAACAAGAGACATGAAGTATTATTCGAGCAAGGTTATACAGAAACATGGCAACACATGTATGAGTGGATCGAAAAGCAAATTTTAAAAAAGTATAAATAGAAAAAGAGAGTTGATACACGTGCAAAGCGACAAACTATTTTTAATCGTATTAGTAGGACCAACAGCTGTGGGTAAAACAGAGTTTAGCATTGAATTAGCAAAGAAAGTGGACGGTGAAATTATTAGTGGTGATTCAATGCAAGTTTATAAACATATGGATATTGGAACAGCTAAAATTACGCAAGACGAGATGTCAGGTATCCCTCATCATATGATTGATATTTTAGAACCGAATGAAAACTTTTCAGCATATGAATTTAAAAATAGAGCACAACGGTTAATTAAAGAGATTACAGCAAGAGGGCGTGTGCCTATTATTGCAGGCGGTACGGGGCTGTATATTCAATCGCTTATCTATAATTATGACTTTGAAGATGAAACTATTTCTGAACAAAAAAGTTTAGAAATTGAAGCAAAGTTATCTGAACTTGATCAATTATCAAATGAGGCGTTGCATCAATACTTGGCGTCTTTTGATGAGGTATCTGCGCAAGATATACACCCAAATAATCGAAAAAGAGTTAGAAGAGCGATACAATATTATTTAAAAACGAAAAAACTTTTAAGTTCTCGCAAGAAAGTACAACAATTTACTGAAAATTATGATACATTATTATTAGGGATAGAAATGTCGCGTGACATATTATATCAAAGAATTAATAAACGTGTAGATATAATGTTGGAACGTGGATTAGTTAGTGAAGTGCAACAACTCGTTGATAATGGATATGAAACGAGTCAAAGTATGCAAGCGATAGGATACAAAGAAATTGTACCGGTCATCAAAAAAGAATTAAGTTTAGATGAAGCAACTGAAAAATTAAAACAACATTCTAGAAATTACGCTAAGCGACAAATGACTTGGTTTAAAAACAAGCTCGACGTGTTGTGGTTAGATAGAGAGAGAAAGTCACTATCATTGATGTTAGAAGAGGTTTCAGTCCAAATACAGAAAAGGAGAACATAATATGAATACAACAGAAAACATCCAAGATAAATTCCTTGGGCAATTTAAGGCTGATCAGACAAAGGTAGTTGTGTTTTTAGTGAATGGTTTTCAAATGAAAGGTATTATCGAAGATTATGATAAGTATTTAGTATGCTTATTATCACAAGGTAAACAGCATTTAATTTACAAACATGCGATTAGTACATTTACGATTGACGATTCAAACACTGAAGAGGAAGCGTAAATACTACATTTTAAAACTTAATATTTAATATGATACTTTATATATAAAGTAGAAGAGGCAGGGGATAAATATCTCTGTCTAAAGCATGAACGTCGGTTTCTATTGAGATAAATTTGAAACTGGCGTTTTCTTCGTTTTTTAAAAATAAATGGCTTATGACCTACGCTCATTCTTATACTTAGTATTATGCTAGTCAAAATAAGTTTTTTTGATTTTAATTACAAACAACATTATAAGAAATGCTTAATTTATATGCTAAACAAGTATGCAAATTCAAAGTAGTGAGATTTGTGTATAAAAAGGACTAATCCATTTTTATTATTTGGATTAGTCCTTTTTGAGATAGAGTATTTAAGCCTCTATTTTTTAGTGATTACTAAATCTATAACAATCATCGGTTTAAAATGTAATTTATCAAATTGTATAGTATGAAAATAATCTTATGCTTTTAAAAATAGTTCTAATATTTATTGATAGGCTTGTTCTAACTGTTTCAAGTTATATTAAAGTAGTGCTTCAATCTCAGATTCAATTTGAGTTGGTTTTTTCTGCGGAGAGAAGCGGTGAACGACATTTCCTTGTTTATCAACTAAGAATTTTGTGAAATTCCATTTAATTTTTTCGTTGAATAACCCATTTTGGGCTTCTGTTAAAAATTTATAAAGTGGGTGTTGATTATCCCCTTTAACATCTATTTTTTCATGCATTGGAAAAGAAACGCCGTAATTAATTTTGCAATTTTGTGTTGCTTCTTCTCCGCTACCAGGTTCTTGGCCGCCAAACTGGTTACATGGGAATCCTAAGACGATGAAATCTTGATCTTTATATTTCTCATACAATGCTTGTAAACCTTCAAACTGGGGTGTGAATCCACATTCACTTGCAGTATTCACAATCAACATAACTTTATCTTTATATGTGTCTAATTGATATGTTTCTCCATTTGGCTGTTGAACTTCTATATCATATATAGTCATTTTAATTCACCTCTTATTATTAATTTAACACAATTTGAGTTTATAGTCTTTATATTGGCACTATGATAGAATGACTAAGAAAACTTGGAAAAGAGGTGCATGTAATGACCCAATATCAAACGCATACAACCAAACAAAAATTAGAGACAGCAATATTGATTGGAGTACATGCTCAAACAGACAATGATTTTAATTTCGAATCTACGATGGAAGAGTTGGCATCTCTTTCCAGAACCTGTCAATTGGATGTTCAAGAGCAATTTACTCAAAATAGAATAAACGTTGATAACAAATATTATGTTGGTAAAGGTAAATTAGATGAGATAAAAGCATATGTTGAATTTCATGATATTGATGTTATCGTTGCGAACGATGAATTGACCACAGCGCAATCTAAGACGCTTAACGGTAATTTAAATGTTAAAATCATTGATAGAACACAGCTTATATTAGAAATTTTTGCTTTAAGAGCACGTAGTAAAGAAGGTAAATTGCAAGTAGAATTAGCTCAATTAGATTACTTAATGCCTAGATTGCAAGGACACGGGAGAAGTTTATCGCGTTTAGGTGGCGGAATCGGTACAAGAGGTCCTGGTGAAACAAAGCTTGAAATGGATCGCAGACACATAAGAACGAGAATGAATGAAATCAAGCATCAGTTAGAAACTGTAGTAGAGCATCGTGAACGTTATCGTAACAAACGTGAACAAAATCATGTGTTTCAAGTTGCGCTTGTTGGCTACACTAATGCTGGTAAATCATCGTGGTTTAACGCATTAGCTAAAGAAACGACATATGAAAAGAATTTGTTGTTTGCAACGCTTGATCCTAAAACGAGACAAATTCAAATTAACGATGGGTTTAATCTCATTATTTCTGATACGGTTGGTTTTATACAAAAATTACCAACAACGCTCATTGCTGCTTTTAAATCCACGTTAGAAGAAGCTAAAAATGCAGACTTACTATTACATGTAGTAGACAGTAGCCATCCAGAATACCGAGCGCAATATGATACAGTGAATCAAATTATTGGTGATTTAGAAATGGGACAAATCCCTCAAGCGATTATTTTTAATAAAAAAGATTTACATGAAGGAACATTGCCAGCTACAAATAAACCACATGTTTTTGTTTCAAGCAAAGAACAAGAAGATGTAGAAAAGGTTAAAGCACTTTTATATAATGAAGTGAAAAAAGTATTAACTTATTATGAGGAGCATGTACCGAGTTCAGATGCCGATCGTTTATATTTTTTAAAACAAAATACATTAGTGTCTGAATTGAATTTTAATGAAACAACTGCGACTTATGAAGTGAAAGGCTATAAAAAAGAGTAGAAGGAAGTAATGATTAATGGAAGAGATGAAACAACTGATTGCAGAAACTGAAGAAACATTAGCGCCTTATTTTAAATATATTGAAGAGGTTGCCTATGAGAACCAAGAAAAAGTATTAAATGCTTTTCATGTAGTCAAAGCAACAGAAAACGACTTACAAGGTACTACGGGCTACGGTTATGATGACTTAGGCCGAGATCACCTTGAAGCAATTTATGCACATGCTTTTAAAGCAGAAGATGCCATTGTAAGGCCTCAAATTACCTCTGGTACACACGCGATTACAATTGCCTTGCAGAGCGTTTTGAAATATGGAGACGAACTTTTATATATTACAGGTAACCCATATGATACATTGCTAGAAGTAATAGGTATTAATGGTAATGGGATAGAAAGTTTGAAAGAACATGGTGTGAGTTATGATAAAGTCGATTTAAGAGAGGGAGACATCGATATTCAAGCCGTGTTTAAACAAATTAAACCACAAACAAAAGTAATTGCTATCCAAAGATCGAAAGGTTACGATCAACGCCCTTCAATTAAATTAGATTTTATCGAACAGGCAATACAACAAATAAAAGCGCAATATCCGGATATAATCATTTTTGTAGATAATTGCTACGGTGAATTTGTTGAGAAACGTGAGCCTATTGAATGTGGTGCAGACTTAATTGCAGGATCATTGATTAAAAATCCAGGTGGCGGCTTGGCAAAAATTGGTGGTTATATTGCAGGTGAAAAATCGCTAGTCGAAAGATGTGGTTATCGATTAACTGCACCAGGTATAGGTAAAGAGGCGGGTGCTTCGCTAAATTCACTTCAGGAAATGTATCAAGGATTCTTTCTTGCGCCACATGTAGTAAGCCAAAGTTTAAAAGGAGCATTGTTTACTAGTTTATTATTAGAGAAAATGGACATGCGTACTGCACCACGCTATGACGTTGATAGAACTGATTTGATACAAACTGTGTCATTTGATACAAAAGAACAAATGATTCTATTTTGCCAAAGTATCCAACAAGCTTCTCCAATAAATGCACATTTCAGTCCAGAACCTGCTTACATGCCTGGTTATGAAGATGATGTAATCATGGCGGCAGGCACCTTTGTGCAAGGGTCTTCTATAGAACTGTCGGCAGATGGTCCAATAAGACCACCGTATGAAGTGTATGTCCAAGGTGGTTTAACATATGAACACGTTAAATTAGCTGTTACTAGAGCAGCACAAAAATTAAAAACACAACAACTTGTATAAATAATAACTATTTACCATATATTTTATTTTATGAAGAACTGAAATTGAGTACTAATTTTAGGAAGCATAGGTAAAATGTATGGTATTTTTTGAAAAAATTTTTAGGAATTTTCTAAAAACTTATCTAATTAATGGAAAGAAAGCGTCTTGAGAGTAGTTATAGCAAGGGAATCAAAGATATGTAAGGAAACTTGACATATCTTTGAATTAATTTAATTATTATGCTAAATTTATTACAAGTTCAAAAATAGAGGTGATCGGATTGAAGTCAAATGATACATTAAGACGAAGTATGCCCGTTTTCCCTATGAGTGTTGTAACAAAATTAAGCGAATTGACTGCAAGACAAATTCGTTATTATGAAACACATGAACTGCTTAAACCACATAGATCAGACGGGAACAAAAGACTATTTTCATTAAATGATTTGGAACGACTTTTAGAAATTAAAAGCTTAATTGAAAAAGGTTTTAATATAAAAGGAATTAAACAAATTATAAAAAATGATCAAGATCACCTGACTGATGATGAACAAGAAACAAGAAAACAAATGATAGTTGAAGCCACTCAGAAACCGCAGCGAGAAGCAATTCCGATAAACCGTGGAGATTTATCACGCTTTATCAAATAAAATAATGGGGGACATTTACAATGCCAAAACGTTCATTTACCAAAGAAGATATTCATAAGTTTGCTAAGGAAGAAAATGTAAGATATCTAAGATTGCAATTTACTGATATTTTAGGAGTTATTAAAAACGTTGAAGTACCAGTTAGCCAATTAGAAAAAGTTTTAGATAACGAAATGATGTTTGATGGTTCTTCAATCGAAGGATTCGTACGTATCGAAGAATCTGATATGTACCTATACCCTGATTTAGATACATGGGTTATTTTCCCATGGACTGCTGGGCAAGGTAAAGTTGCTCGTTTAATTTGTGATGTATACAAAACAGACGGTACACCATTTGAAGGTGACCCTCGTGCAAACTTAAAACGTGTGTTAAATGATATGAAAGAGTTAGGATTCTCAGAATTAAACTTAGGACCTGAACCTGAATTCTTCTTATTCAAATTAGATGAAAAAGGTGAACCAACATTAGAACTAAATGATGATGGTGGTTATTTCGATTTAGCACCAACAGATTTAGGTGAAAATTGTCGTCGTGACATCGTATTAGAGTTAGAAGATATGGGCTTTGACATTGAAGCGAGTCACCATGAGGTTGCACCAGGACAACATGAAATTGATTTTAAATATGCAGATGCGATTACAGCATGTGATAATATCCAAACATTTAAACTTGTTGTAAAAACAATTGCTCGTCAACATAACCTACACGCAACATTTATGCCAAAACCATTATTCGGCGTGAACGGTAGCGGTATGCACTTTAACATGTCATTGTTTAAAGGCAAAGAGAATGCATTCTTTGATCCAGATGGTGATATGCAAATGACTAAAGATGCGTTCCACTTTGTTGCAGGTATTTTGAAAAATGCACGTGGATTTACAGGTGTATGTAATCCGTTAGTAAACTCATATAAACGTTTAGTTCCAGGGTATGAAGCGCCTTGTTATATTGCATGGAGTGGTAAAAACCGTTCTCCATTAATCCGCGTACCATCATCTCGTGGATTATCAACACGTGTTGAAGTACGTTCAGTCGATCCAGCAGCAAATCCATACTTAGCATTAGCAGCAATCTTACAAGCTGGTTTAGATGGTATTAAAAATAAATTAGAAGTACCAGAACCAGTTAACCAAAACATTTATGAGATGAATCGTGAAGAACGCGAAGCAGTTGGCATTGAAGATTTACCTTCAACTTTATATACAGCAATTAAAGCTATGAAGAACAATGAGCCAATTAAACAAGCACTTGGTAATCATATTTATCACCAATTCATTAATTCTAAATCGATTGAATGGGATTACTACAGAACTCAAGTTTCTGAATGGGAAAGAGAACAATATATCAAACAATACTAGGTGCTAAACAAAGGGGTTAAACACTAGGTATATAAGCAACTCGAGTCATTCTAATAGGATGATTTCGGGTTGTTTTTTTGCACTCATTTTTATTATGTTGAGTGTTTGGGCGCAGAATGGGTGCAATGTATGAAAATAAAATTTGTTAAAAGTTATTTTTCACTTTTGACTAATTAGTAGTAATTACTACAAGAACTTATACTTCTTTACAATTGTAAAGATATCCACTTCACTTAATGTATTTGAAAAAAATTGCTATTTATTTGATTAAGCTTTATTTAGCTAATCTTTTAATTTTTAATATTTTAAAATTAATGTTATATTATTAATGAATTGAGGTTAATTCATTAATAGAAGAATAATTTATTTGATTAAAAGGAGTGATTGGAATGGTAAAACCATTATATGAAGTTACTGTTATTAGCAATGGTGGTCGAGATGGTAAAGTATTTAGTGAAGACAATACTTTTTATCAAGATTTAGCTGTCCCGAAGGAAATGGGAGGAAACGGTGTTACTGAATCAAATCCAGAACAATTATTTGCAGCTGGCTATAGCTCATGTTTCAACAATGCACTTATGCACATTTTAAAAAGTGATGGTAAAGGGTCAATTGAACCTGAAGTGCGTGCAACAGCTTATTTATTACCGGATAAAACAGATGGTGGCGTTAAATTGGCTGCTGAATTAGATGTAACAGTTAAAGATCTTAGTCAAGAAGATGCAGAATCGTATGTAGAAAAAGCACATAATTATTGTCCATATTCAAAGGCATTAAAAGAAACAATAGATATTGAAATCAATGTAAGTGTTAATTAAAAAACAAATCTCCATTAATGTCACACACACTAATGGAGATTTGTTTTTTAAACATAGTGCGTAAATAAAATTGAGAAGTTAATTTTATTTAGGGCTTTCCCTTATATACGTAATTAACTTAATAATGCTAAACTATATATAGAACTCCCTAGTTCGAAAGTAGATTATCTAAAGCCATTTTAATCTAAGACACTCCCTAAAATAACCACTTTAGTCATATTAAAGTGTACACATTTAGGGAGTGTTTTTTTGTTTGACTAATGTAGACTGTTGTGAATACGGTATAACGGTGCCACGTAGGAAAAATTATCAGAAAAAACAAAGCAACAAATAAATGGAATAATTGGATTTAAAGTAAAAGTAGATAAATTAGAAGCTGCATATAAATTGAGTCAAAATCGTAGTCAAAAGAAAAAGGAGAATATTATGAAACAACTTAAGCAAACTGAAGCGCCTTTAAATTCACAGTTAGCTGATGCAATAAAGGATCAACAGTGATTATAAAACTATTGGATGGATGAAAGCGTATGTAGTTTTATAAATAAAAGAATTAACGGTAGCTAACAATTTCAAAAGGTTTAAATAATAATCAATTTTTTGAAAAATGAAATTGATTGAGATGAATAACAAAAAAGATTGGAATAACACAGTTTAAATTACTGGGGTATTCCAATCAAATAGCTTTAGTTTACATATAAGCTATTAACCAAATATTGCGTGCGAAAATGGAATCAAATATAATATAAATAAAGTAAGACATACTGCAAAATAGATAATAAACGCACGCACTTCTTTTGTTTTAAAGAAAATAATCACCTCAATCATACTTAGTGAACTTTAATTTTAAAATAAGCTACAAGGCGCGTCAATATAGAGTTGAATTAAGAGTGAATAATTTTATTGAATAGTGTACATTTATGTTTTATTGTTTGAATGTCATTTGCCTAAATAGTATGATATAGGCAATATAAATTTAAATTTCTAAAGGGGATGGCAATATGCAAGAAGTTAAATTATCTACATTAAAGGCAACATCGTTAAAAGAATTAGAGTCAAGCATTAATGCTTATTTACAAGATGATGATGTTGCTGGTTATAAATTATTGAACTCTACAGTGCGAGAAATTGAAGAACGTACTTTTTCAGCGAATGAACAAGAATTTCATGCAATTCTAACTTTTATAAAAGAGCGTTAATATTTAGGGGACTGGGACATAAATCCCAGCAAAATAGCACTCAGGTGATTTAATTCAATTCATCTGAGTGCTTCTTTTTGTATTCAATACTTCGTATTGCTGACTCTCTTTCATAGGGGTTAGCTTCAGCCAGTCCTGTTCCCTTAAAAGTCTCGCTAAAATACGTTGTATCCATAAATCATATTATATTAAAATGCTTTTAAAAAATAAGGGACTTAAGTATCATTTAATAAACACTTTTTATTTTATCAAGATTAGCAACTAGGTATTTATGACCATAAATAATATAAAAATCTAAGTGTGTCGTAAGTAGTATAATTTAGGTATTACTTCTTTAATATTAGATATAATTTTGAATTTAAAGCAATCAAATGCAATCGATATATTTTATATTTGAATAGTCGAGTTGAATTTATAAAAATTGATTACTATATAGGTGAAAGGTGATGGAAATGATTATAAACCAATTAAATCAATCTATAGATTATATAGATAATAACTTAACAAATGAGTTGAAATTGTCTGATATAGCAAATTATATCGGTATGCCTGAACAGCATTACAGAAATTTATTTATATTCTTATCTGAGATGAGTTTGTCAGAATATATCAAAAAGAGAAAATTATATTTTGCCAATAAAGATTTACTAAATAAGTATTCAGTTACAACAGTAGCTACAAAATATGGCTATTCCGTTGATGGATTTACAAGAGCGTTTAAAGCTTGGAGTGGTTACTTGCCATCGCAAGTTTATGAACATCAAATTTTAATATCATTTCCTAAACTTTCATTTTCTATTAATACCAAAGGAGGAATAAACATGAAAACAAGAATCGTAGAGCAACCTGAATTTAATATTGTCGGTGTTCAAAAACGAGTACCTATGCAATTTAAAGGAGTTAATCAGGAAATTGTAGAATTGGCAAAAAGCATTACAAATTCACAAAAAGAAGAAATGCATCAATTACAAAATATAGAACCTAAAGAAATCGTAAACGTGTCATATGATGCTGATGAATCATTTACAAAAGAGCAAGGCGAATTGACACATATGATTGGTGTTTTAACTACTGAAAGTAACTTTAGTGAGCAATTAGAAATCTTAAACTTTAAAGCAAGTAAGTGGGTTGTTTTTGAAAATGAAGGCGAGTATCCAAGCGTTTTACAGGATACTTACGCTAAAATTTACTCTGAATGGTTACCTGATTCAGAATATGAATTATCTGATTTGCCAATGTTTTCATTTACTAATTTTAAAGATAATGAACAAGACGTTGCTTACAGTGAGATTTGGGTAGCCATAAATAATTATTAGTCTAATTATTTAAATTTCCTAATTTGTAGTATCGATAAGTAATCTAATAGACAACTAAATCATAAAGAAAGCATAGCTAATCTCATAATATATGAGGTTAGCTATTTTTAGTAACAATATCTTTATTATGTAAACTTAGTTGAGGTTAATTTAACTCATGACATTTGTCACTATAAAATTGTGACATCACACACTAATATTATTTTTAAGTTCATGTGAAAGAGTATTAGATTATGATTTCAAGATATAAACGTGATTATGTAAAGATTAAAAAAATAAAATCAATAGGAGAAAACGCTTTCTAAACTTCTATTTACATAAATTTGGAAAGGTTGGATATAAAATTATTTAATGTTAGAGCAGACAAAAACTGCCGGCATTGAATATGCGGCAGTTAAATTTATTTATTCTTATTTTTAGTGACAATTGCTTGGATTACAAATACGATAAAACCAACTAAGAGGCCTAATAAAATAGCTACAACTGCTGATACCATTGGGGGTAATTGGAATTGAAACTGTAATACCATACCAATAATGATCGCAATAATAACTGCGATAATCGTTATCATGTTCTCTTTAAATATACTCAACTTGTTCACTCCTATTCATCAAGTATTATAGCATGAGTTATTTAAATAGATAAATAAAACAAAATAGATTTGATTGAACTTCTAATTTTTATATAATCTAATGATTATATTGAAAATGGGAATTTTTAGTATAAATAGTCCCTTTACAAGAAGATTTTAATGGCTCGATTAATAGCTCAATAATTTTTTTATTGTTTAGAAAGTATATTTGTTATGTTGACGCACGGCACTTTTTTCTATATGCTAATTTGGACAATTAAAAAGAAGTGGGTGCAACAGTGAAATCAAAAAAGAAAACGACATCTTTGATTGCAATAGTAATTGTATTGGGTGTATTAGCATTTCAATTTATTAATCATACGGGACCATTTCAAGAAAATGGTAGTAGTGATACATCTTCAGGTCCTGACAATTCAGAAAAGGTTCATGTTGATCGTGTTGTAGATGGAGATACTTTAGTTGCTAAAAATAGTGATAATGAACAATTAAAGGTAAGGTTAATAGGTATGGATACACCAGAGACTGTTAAACCTAATACGCCTGTACAACCTTATGGTAAAGAAGCCTCGGATTATTCTAATAAACATTTAACGAATAAAGATGTGTATTTAGAATATGATAAAGAAAAAGAAGATCGTTATGGAAGAACATTAGCATATGTGTGGCTAGATGATAAAACGATGTTCAATGAGGAATTGGTGAAAAAAGGATTAGCTAGAGAAAAATATTTTTCTCCAAATGGAAAGTATAGAGAAGTATTTAAACAAGCTGAAACACAAGCTAAAAATGACCAAGTAAACCTTTGGAGTAAGTAAACTTATTCTTAGTAGGTGGCACGCCTTGGTATTGCTTAGTAGAAAGATAAAGTATACAACAGACCTGACTGTCGGCAAAGTCTCAGACTTTGTTGGCAGTTTTTTTGTGCACGCTTTCCGTGAGTACTGCCTTAGCTCGTTGTTTTCGGCTAGTATTCTTTCCATAGGAGTATCCTCAAATCACTACCAATATTATACTAAAGAGATTATAATATATAATTTAACTAGTAGCGGTGTTTATGATATTGAAAAAAGCAATTGAAAAAGAGCTGATTTTGGTTTAAACGTTCAGTACTATTTTGAAATACACCTATACAAATATAAATAAACAAACCTTAGGTTATCAGCTAAGGTTTGTTTTGTTAAATTAGCTAAAACGTGCAACTAATTTATCATATTGTTCTTTAGTTAAAACATCATTTTTTGAATTTAAAGTCTCTTTGATCATTTCTTGTAAAGAAGATTTTGAAGAAACAGTTTCCACGTAATTATTTCTAATTGCTGGACCATCAATTAAATTAACACTACCATCTGTGAAGTAGACGAGACCAACATTTGGAATTTGTTGATTTAAACGTTCGTGAATTTTTGCTGCTAATGCTTGAGTATTTTTAGAAGCTTGTTCATAAGGATCATAATTGTAGAAGTCATAAATGACAGAATTATTTTTAATTCGTTCTATAAATGTATAAGTTGTAGAACGTGATGATTGAAATTGGCCATGAAATTGGTTGGCAATATATCTTCCTACAATTTGATGTACTGAATTCACTTTATCAATTTCAGATTGTTCTGCTGAATCAGACGTAAAGTGGTAAAAAGTTTTTTGTTTCCAATTTTTGACATTAATATTGAAGATTCCTTTTTCAGTAAAAACAATATAGTCAAAAGCTCTTGCGTATTCAAATAGAGGATGCTTAACAGCTAAATTACCAGTAGCAATAATATCGAAATACGCTATTACACCTTGTTCTTTTTGTTCATTTAAAATGACTGTTAAATCTTGTTTAGCTTTTCTGAGACCATGGTGATGCGTGTCATTATTTGAACCTATATCTAACATTTTGTTTTTCAAATTTGTATTTTCACGAGTAACTGTACTTATTTTAGTTACTAATTGATCCTTAGCATAAGTTTCAGTTTCAAGTTTATTTTGCATAACACGATGATCTATAAATACTATAATAATAAGTAGTATTATTATTACTAGTAATATAAGTGGTAAAAACATGAATATCATCCTAATCTTATTAAATTTTTTAACATAGCTCATTTTACGCTTTTATTTAATTTTGTACAAATGCTATTAATTAATTCATTATAGTTACTATAATTATATTCATAGTAATATATTATAACTAACCTGTACATAATATATATTTGTAAATTAATTCCTTTCGTATCTTTTGAGCACTTAAGTGGTATTTTTTTAAATAGATAACGGTTTAACTTATGGAGATTAATAGCTATAATAAATTATATGCAATATAAAATTAGGAAGATGGTGAAAAGCGATTTGAGTACGATAAAAGAATATCTCGAGCATATTACTCGAACAATTAAACATGAGGATATTATAGCTTTTGATAATCATCCTTTTGCATATAAAATTTTAGACGAACTTTCTAATTATGATATTAAAATATCTGTGATTAGTTACTCTACAGATATTATTAAATACGTATCTAGGTATACAACTTTCAATATTATTGTACCTAATGGCGTGGTTGATAGTGCTTTTCATATCATTGTGGGTTCTGATGTAGTACAAACTTTTTCAAAATACCGTATTCGATATTACTTTATCACTGTACCATATATATTTGATAATAATTTATACCAGACAATACCTGCTATTGCCGACATTCAAAGAACACTTAATACAAATGCTAATGATATTTTTTTGTTAAACAGGCCAGATATTTTAGATAATCATTCTAAACATGATTATACATTGGTAGGCAGTTTTTAAAATAATTTGTGTTTTATTTCACGATTTTGTATTTAATACATTGAAATATCTTAGGACAAACTATATAATAATTATTATTGGAAACGCTTACTTTTTGTCGGGAGGTGCACATTTGGAAAATGAAAAAAATAAATCGATAAAGAAAATTGTTGGAATTTTAAACACGAATGTACCAAATTTAATTAAATATAATGGTGAAGTGGCAAAACAACTGTTTTTACATGATGCATTTAATCTTGATAATAAAGTTGATATTAGTGTAGAGAGAAAGTTTCTAGGAGAAGTTTTAAAATATATTCCCAATGAATATCGAACGTTATTGCATGATAATTCACAAAGTACTTCTGATTATACAGCAGTCGACTTTTCAAAAATAACACATGCTAATATATATGATGGTGATACATTGATTATGACAGTGATTGTATACGATGTGAAAGATGAAGAGTGGATGTTTAGATGGAACCATAATATAAGGTTGCCAGAGAAAAATATTTACTTCCATTCTATTAAATGGGATGTTGATTATATTAAACCAGAAATCGTATTAATGTATGAACTATTAGATCCAATAGATTATCATCAACTTCCAAATTATAGGAATGTAATAGATTCATTAAGTTATTATCAATTTGTAATCTTGAGATTAGTTGTTGGAGATGACCGTATTAACCAAGCACTTATTTCAGAGAAAAAAGCAATATAAAATCCTTCAAATCATTCGTCAGTCCTAATAGGGAGACAAAATGAATTTGAAGGATTTTTTGCTTGTTAAATAATGTGTGATGCTATATTTTTAAGTATTTTCCGTTGTAACAATATTCATAAGTTGATTTCACAGCTTTATCGGCATCTGCTACATCAATACCGAACATAATTGAAATCTCAGAAGCGCCTTGGTTCATCATTTTTAAATTAATTTTAGATTCAGCTAACGCATGTGTAATTGTGTTAGCTGTACCAATGATTCTGTGCATACCTTCACCAACAATCATTAGGATGGCTAAATCATGTTCTACGCTTAACTCATCAACGTCACATTTATCGCGAATATCATTAAGTACTAGTTCTTCTCTGTTATGAATTTCTTTTGAACGCATAATGATACTAATGCTATCAATACCCGAAGGCATATGGTCGAAAGAAATATTATAATCTTCTAACACACCTAGGATTTTACGAGTGAATCCTACTTGTCTATTCATTAAATATTTTTTGATATTTAATACAGTAAAGCCTTTGTCACAACTAATACCACTCACGATATTGCTAGAATTAATTTCTCTATCATGACGAATAAATGTCCCTGTATCATTTGGTCTATTTGTATTTTTTATAACGACAGGAATTCTATCTTTATGTAGCGGCTGTAAAGCTTCATCATGAAAGACGCCGAAACCAGCATAAGACAATTCCCTCATTTCTCTATAGGTAATTTCATCAATAACTTCAGGATTTTTGACAATGGTTGGATTTGCTCTAAAAATGCCTGAAACATCAGTGAAGTTTTCGTATAAGTCTGCTCTGACACCTCTTGCAACAATAGCACCAGTGATGTCTGACCCACCGCGAGGAAATGTTACGATATAGTTTTGTCTTGAAACACCAAAAAAACCTGGGACGATTAATTTTTCGTCATATGCTCTTAAGTTATATAACGCTTCATATGATTGATCTAAAATTTGTGCGTTTTGGGGCAAATCAGTTACTTGAATACCCGCTTCGCCAGGAGATATATAGCGCGTTGGTATGCCTTGGCTATTGTTATATTCTGCAATTAATTGTGCATTGAAATTTTCACCACATGAAAGTAAAGCATCTAATAAACGTGAAGGTTTATCTTTTAATGTAGCAATAAAATTTTCTAACGTTTGATCAATAGTAGTTAATAAGTTATCACTCATATCTAATTCATAAATGATATCAGCGTAACGCTGAATAATTTCTTCTTTTTTAGAAATGTAATCTAAATCATCAATGACTTTCTCGTACAGACGAATAAGTAAATCTGTTGTTTTAACATCTTCTTTATGTCGCTTACCTGGTGCGGAAACAATGATGATTTTCCGGTCTTCATCGGAATTAACGATATTTAATACTTTTTTAATTTGATCTGCAGTAGATACAGAACTTCCTCCAAACTTGGCAACTTTCATGGGACATACAACCTTTCTAAAAAATCAGAAAATTTTGTTTAGTTTTTATCACGAGAGTGATAGGATAGATATAGAATCTAAATTTTCACCTTTACAAAAATAATGAATGAATTTATACTATACCATATTCAAGTATTTTTCAACTGTACAACTGTATTTTTTAGAAGAACAATCGGAGGAATGAAATTATGAAGGAATTAAATGTAGCCTTACTAGGTTTAGGAACTGTAGGTTCTGGTGTAGTAAAAATTATTGAAGAAAACAGAGAACAAATAAAAGAAACAATGAATAAAAACATTAATATTCGGCACATATTGGTTCGAGATAAATCAAGACAACGTCCAATCAATGTGTCGAATTATAATTTAACTGAAGACATTGATGAAATATTAAAAGATGATTCAATTGATATTGTAGTAGAAGTTATGGGTGGTATTGAGCCAACAGTGGATTGGTTGAAGCGCGCATTAAGTCAAAAGAAACATGTAGTGACTGCAAATAAAGATTTATTAGCAGTGCATCTAAATGTATTAGAAGATTTGGCACAAGAAAATGATGTAGCTTTAAAATATGAAGCTAGTGTTGCAGGCGGTATCCCAATTGTAAATGCAATTAACAATGGATTAAATGCTAATAACATTAGTAAATTTATGGGTATATTAAATGGAACATCTAATTTTATTTTAAGTAAAATGACAAAAGAACAAACGTCATTCGAGGATGCTTTGGATGAAGCGAAAAGATTAGGCTTTGCAGAAGCAGATCCAACTGATGATGTTGAAGGTATCGACGCTGCTAGAAAAGTTGTTATTACTTCATATTTATCATTTAACCAAGTTATTAATTTAGACGATGTGGTAAGACATGGAATTAGTGATGTTGAGCCTTCAGACATTAAAGTTGCCGATGAACTAGGTTATAAGATTAAATTGATAGGTAAAGGTACATATGAGCATGGCCAAGTACAAGCTTCTGTCTCACCTACACTTATAAACAAAGCTCATCAATTAGCCGCTGTTGAAGATGAGTTTAATGCAATTTATGTCATCGGTGATGCAGTGGGCGAAACAATGTTTTACGGAAAAGGCGCTGGTAGTCTCGCTACTGGAAGTGCAGTTGTAAGTGATCTATTAAATGTAACATTAAATTTTGATACGAACTTACACACTTTACCGCCACATTTTGAATTAAAAACTGAAAAAACAAAAGCGATTATGGACGATGGAGATACGGTATCAATTAAAGAAAAAGAAAGTTACTACGTTGTAGTGCAAACAGACGGTGAAGATGTCAATAAAGTTGAAACTTTACTTAAGGGTGCATTACCTTTCCATAAATCATTAGCAGTAACTGAACGTGACGCTCATACAGTAGGTGTTGCAGTAATCGGAATCGATGAAAATCCAGAAGCGTCAATTACAGAGTCAGGTTATATCGTTAAGAAAATTTATCCAGTAGAAGGGGTTTAATTAATATGAAGAATTGGAAAGGTTTAGTAGAAGAATTTAAAAATTATTTACCAGTAACTGAAAAAACACCATCTTTATCATTAAACGAAGGGCATACACCATTAATTTACTGTGAAAACATGTCTAAAATGTTAGGAATTGAATTACACGTAAAATATGAAGGTGCCAATCCAACAGGTTCATTCAAAGATAGAGGAATGGTCATGGCAATGGCTAAAGCGAAAGAAGAAGGCAAGAAAATTGTAATTTGTGCTTCTACTGGAAATACATCAGCTTCGGCAGCTGCATATGCTGCACGTGCTGGATTAAAAGCCATTGTAGTTATTCCAGAAGGTAAAATCGCATTGGGTAAATTGTCACAAGCTGTGATGTATGGAGCAGAAATTGTTTCAATTGAAGGTAATTTTGATGAAGCTTTAGAAATTGTTCAGGAAATTGCTAAAAATGGAGAAATTGCTCTAGTTAATTCAGTAAACCCTTATCGTATCGAAGGACAAAAAACAGGTGCTTTCGAGGTCATCCAACAATTAGATGGTGTTGCGCCTGATATTTTATCCATCCCAGTCGGTAATGCTGGAAATATTTCTGCATATTGGAAAGGTTTTAAAGATTACCATGAAGCAAATGATACGCAATTACCACAAATGTTTGGTTTTCAAGCTGAAGGTGCTTCACCAATCGTTCAAAATAAAGTAGTGAAAAATCCGGATACAGTTGCAACAGCAATCAGAATTGGAAATCCTGCAAGTTGGGATAAAGCAACTGCCGCACTTGATGAGTCTAATGGCCAAATAGATAGTGTTACTGACGAAGAAATATTAGAGGCCTATCAATTGATGGCGCGTAACGAAGGCGTATTCAGTGAACCAGCTAGTAATGCATCAATTGCTGGACTGATTAAGTTACATCGAGCAGGCAAATTACCTCAAGGTAAAAAAGTAGTTTCTGTATTAACCGGTAATGGTTTGAAAGATCCAGATACTGCAATTTCCTTGTTGGATAATCCGATTAAACCA
Organism: Staphylococcus pseudoxylosus; assembly: GCF_044794325.1. Lineage (NCBI taxonomy): Bacteria > Bacillati > Bacillota > Bacilli > Caryophanales > Staphylococcaceae > Staphylococcus > Staphylococcus pseudoxylosus. The sequence continues at coordinate 1,679,091 of NZ_CP085024.1, read as the reverse complement.
TTGCCAAATGATAGAGAAAGTATTTTAGAATATATCAAAGGGGCACTTTAGCATGAGCGAAAGGTTACATTTGAAAATCCCGGCATCTACTGCAAATTTAGGTGTCGGATTTGATTCGATTGGTATGGCTTTAAATAAATTTTTATATTTAGATGTGAAAATAAGTGATGATGATCATTGGTCGTTTAACCATATTGGTCCTAATGTAGAAGGTTTACCAACAGATAGTAGTCATTACATTTACCAAATTGCACAAAAAGTTGCGCATAAGTATAACGTCGTTTTACCTCCATTAGCAGTAGAAATGAGAAGTGAAATCCCGTTGGCTAGAGGATTAGGTTCTTCGGCATCTGCTTTAGTAGGTGCCTTATACATAGCAAATTATTTTGGTGACATTGAGTTGTCGAAATATGAATTATTGCAACTCGCTACCGAATTTGAAGGACATCCAGATAATGTTGCACCGACGATTTATGGTGGTTTAGTCTTAGGTTATTACAATCCAGAAACCAAGGTAACTGATGTTTCTTATATTGATACACCTAAAGTAGATATCATTATCACAGTACCATCTTATGAATTAAGAACGATCGATTCAAGAAATGCTTTACCTGATACTTTTTCACATAAAAAGGCTGTTCAAAATAGTGCAATTAGTAACACAATGATTAGTGCACTTATTCAACATAATTACGTATTAGCTGGAAAAATGATGGAGCAAGATGGTTTTCATGAACCATACAGACAAGATTTAATTCCTGAATTCCAGACAATTAAAGGGCTAGCAAAACAATATTTAGCATACGCTACAGTGATTAGTGGTGCAGGTCCAACTGTACTAACTATGATAGGTCCTGAACGTAGTGGTGAATTGGTTAGAGAATTAAAAAGAACATTTGAAAATTGTCGTTCAGAGTTGGTGACGATTAATGAGACGGGTGTTGAACTCAAAGTGTTGTACCAACGTCAATAATTTGTTGTAATATATAGTGAAGACGTTGAAGGGAGACAAGCAACATGAGCGAATATAAAATGATAGTAATGGATATGGATGATACATTGATGAACCATGAGAATCAGATGAGTCCTGAAACAGAAAGTTATTTAATTGACATACAAAATAAAGGATACAAAGTTGTATTGGCATCAGGACGTCCTACAGAAGGTATGTTACCAACTGCTAAAACTTTACAATTAGATAAATTTCAAAGTTATGTGATTAGCTATAATGGTGGGAAAACCGTGAATGTTAATACAGAAGTGGTGGAAGTAAGCCGTACTGTTTCTAAAGAAAATTTTGATTTTATAGTCGACTATTGTCGGAAAAATGGATTATTCGTATTAACTTATCAAGATGGATTTATTGTTTACGAAGGTGAACATGAATATATGAATATTGAATCTGAATTAACTGGATTGCCTATGAAACGCGTAGATGATTTAAAGGGCTTTATTCAAGAGGATGTGCCTAAAGTCATGGGTGTCGATTATGTACCTACGATTGCAGGTCTCAATAAAGATTTGGCCGGCCATTTTAATGAAGAAATTGATGTTACGACAAGTAAACCTTATTTCTTAGAATTTATGGCTAACGGCGTATCAAAAGGAAATGCCGTTACTGAATTATGTGAAAAAGTACAACTTGATCTATCAGAAGTGATTGCTTTTGGCGACAGTGCCAATGATATCTCTATGTTAAAAGTTGTTGGACACGCTGTAGCAATGGGAAATGCTAATGATGATGTGAAAAAAGTTGCTGATGAGATAACTTTAAGTAACAGTGATAACGGTATTCCACATGCTTTAAAAACTTTATTAAATTAAAAATAGAGCTCGAGACATTCAGTTATGTGTCTCGGGCTCTATTTTTAATGATAATGATTGTTTGTTAACATTCAAAAGTAGTTTATAGCAAGTTTTAGAATGAATGAACTACTTTTGTACATAAGAACTGACATTGATTTAATGAATATGAAATCTCAGTTTGGCATCCTACTTGATTATGCTTAAATTAGAGTAATTTGTGACTTTATAAAAATTGCAATAGTAAGATTCCTAATGCACTAAGTTTTCAACGTATGTGTATATCACTTTGCAGTGTGTGTCCATTCATTTTTGCCACGATGTCGCTTGACGTGTGCATATACATGGTCTGCCGCATAGTCTAAGTTAGTATAAACAGTTATTGCAAATGCAGACTGGTTTTCCTCAAAGTCTTCTTGCAAGAATAAGTCTTTCAAATGTTCAAAAAGACTTTCCATTTGTGAATGGTCTAAACTACTATACTCTCTTAATGTACGTTTGATTAAGCGTTGATGCTTATCTTCAAGTGATTGCACAACTATAACGAAGCGTTCTTCAGTTTCTAAAATATCGTCAAATAAATTCGTTTGTCCAATCATATTCTCCACCTCTAAGTTACGTCATTGTTATTAATGATTATACTATACTTCTATATAAGTGAAAATAACTGAGGCTTATGTATTTGGAAAGAATTAATAAAAATGTATACGTATTATACTGACAAATCTATGTATTTTAAATAAAATACCATATAACAAAAAACAGGAATACGAAAGCAATGCTTAAATTGCTTTCGTATTCCTGTTTACGTAACTTTGCTATTTCCTTTTTTAATTGCTAGTGTGATCATGATACTAAAGCGTGTTTATGCTTCTTTAATATGATATAACTAGTTTAAGTCGTGACGTTTTAAGTCAATTTCTTCAAGTTTTACAATTTTAGTTTTTCTAATAAATTTATGTACTAAATATATTAGAACTAAAATGACCATAGGTATTATGTTTCTAAATAGTGCGCCAATATCTCCTGATAATGCTGCACCGAAAGAATTTCCTCCAAATAAGAACAGTAAAGCGATGATGACAATAATCGGTCCTAAAGGATAAAACGGTGCTTTATACGGTAGCACATCTTTAGGGTCTTTGTTTTGCTTTTTAATTGCTAAGCGAAGTCTGATTTGAGCTAGAATACTAGCTGCCCAAATAACAATAACTAAAGAGCCGATGATATTAAGTAATGTAAATACAATATCTGATTTGAATTGAGCTAATATAATTACTGCTAATACAATAATGAAAGTTGTGAATAGTGCAACCAAAGGAAGTTTGGTCGTTTTGTTTAATTTCGCTAAGAATCTTGGCGCCTGTTTATCTTCAGCCATTGAGTACAGCATTCTACTAGTGGTATAAATACCAGAGTTAGCTGCTGATAATAACGAGGTTAAGATAACTGCATTAATCACTGATGCTGCAAAAGCAATTCCCACACGATCAAAGACAATTGTAAATGGACTTTGAGATACAGATTCGCTTTCGTTTAGTAACAAAGGATCAGTATAAGGTATGATTGCAGAAATAACTGCGATAGATAAAACATAGAATAATAATATTCTCCAAAATACTTGTTTTATTGCTTTTGGCATTGAACGATCAGGATTAGATGATTCACCTGCAGTGACTGCAACTACCTCTGTACCACCAACTGAAAATCCTGCAACGAGTAGTACGCCTAAGAAACCTGAAAAACCACCAACGAATGGTGCTTCTCCCGCAGTGTAATTTGAAAGGCCATATGTTTTACCACCTAAAATACCAACGATTGTAAGAACACCGATGGCGATAAAGACGATAATTGTAATTACTTTAATTAATGATAACCAAAATTCAGTTTCACCAAATGCTTTAACTGAAAATATATTTAATAAGAAAAGTAAACATAAAAAGATAATACTCCACGTTACTGGACTGAAAAATTGAAACGTATCCCAATAATTAAGTACACTTGCAGAAATAATGATATCTACACTCGTAACGAGTAACCATATTGCCCAATAGAGCCATCCCATCGTGAATCCCAATGACTTATCTACAAACCGAGTAGAGTAAGAACTGAAAGATCCTGAAACAGGGTAAAATGTAGCTAGTTCCCCAATAGAGGACATTAAGAAATACAACATCACCCCAATAATTAAATAAGCTAATATAGCACCACCAGGACCAGCTTGAGAAATTACATTACCTGTAGCAACAAAAAGTCCGGTTCCAATGGCACCCCCAATTGCTATCATTGAAATATGTCGAGAATTTAGACCACGATTCATATTATTTTGTGCCATAATAAGTCTCCTAATAGTTAATTAAAATATATATACACTCCATTTTAATGCTTTTGATAGACACAAGCAATGCTTTTTATCGGCTAAAAGTCACAAAATGTTTAAATATTGCGAAAATAGTCTAATTATTTAATGTTAGATATGTTGCTTTTAAAACTACTTTACATTAAAATAAGTACTAGGTAATAATAATTATTATTTAGATAAAGAATGAGGGGGAAATGTGATGAGCAACAATAAAAAATTAACTAGCCTATTTGGTGCACCAGTTTCTGATAGAGAAAATAGTATGACTGCAGGACCAAGAGGCCCATTAGTAATGCAAGATTGGTATTTTTTAGAACAAATGGCTCACTTTGACAGAGAGGTGATTCCAGAACGACGTATGCATGCAAAAGGATCAGGCGCATTTGGTACTTTTACAGTTACTAATGATATTACGCAATATACTTCAGCTAGCATTTTCTCTGAAGTTGGTAAACAGACTGAAATGTTTGCGCGTTTTTCAACAGTAGCAGGTGAACGTGGTGCAGCAGATGCAGAGCGTGATATTCGTGGATTTGCTTTGAAATTCTATACAGATGAGGGGAATTGGGATTTAGTTGGTAACAATACACCAGTATTCTTCTTCAGAGATCCGAAATTATTTGCCAGTTTAAATCATGCAGTTAAACGTGACCCAAGAACAAACATGCGTAGTGCTCAAAATAATTGGGATTTTTGGACATCATTACCAGAAGCATTACATCAGGTTACAATCTTGATGTCTGACCGTGGTATTCCAAAAGGGTATAGAAATATGCATGGTTTTGGTTCTCATACTTACTCAATGTACAATGACAAAGGTGAACGTGTTTGGGTGAAGTTCCATCATAGAACACAACAAGGTATTGAAAACTTACAACCTGACGAAGCAGCGAAAATTATTGCCGACGATAGAGAATCATCACAACGTGATTTATTCGAAGCAATTGAAAATAAAGATTATCCGAAATGGAAGATGTACATCCAAGTGATGACGGAAGAACAAGCGAGAAATCATAAAGATAATCCATTTGATTTAACTAAAGTATGGTATAAAGGTGATTATCCATTAATAGAAGTAGGAGAATGGGAACTTAACCGTAATCCAGATAACTATTTCCAAGATGTAGAACAAGCTGCTTTTGCACCTACAAATATTGTACCTGGTTTAGATTTTTCACCAGATAAAATGTTACAAGGCCGCTTATTCTCATATGGTGATGCTCAACGTTATAGATTAGGTGTAAATCATTGGCAAATACCCGTAAATCAACCAAAAGGTGTTGGCGTTGAAAATATCTGTCCATTTAGTAGAGATGGTCAAATGAGAATTTTGGATAATAATCAAGGTGGAGGCACTCATTATTATCCAAATAGCGATGGTTCATTTGAGGATCAACCTGAATTCAAAAAACCTGGCTTAAAAGTTGAAGGTGAAGCTTATGAATATGACTTCAGACAAGATGACGACAACTACTTTGAACAACCAGGCCGCTTATTTAGATTGCAATCTAAAGAACAACAAGAGCGCATTTTTGAAAATACTGCAAACGAGATGCAAGGAACTACATTAGAAGTACAACATCGTCACATCCGTCACTGTTATAAAGCTGATAGCGAATACGGTAAAGGTGTAGCGAAAGCTTTAGGTATTGATATTAATGATGTTGACTTAGAAATTAAAGATTAATAATGTAGAAAAACAATGAGGTACGAATACTTTTAAAATAAGTGTTCCCAATCCTTTTGAAAATGATGATTAGTTTAGAAGTATTTACTTACATGTGGAAAAGAGGCTCGTGATGGGCTCTTCAGAACATAGACAAAACAAACCTTAGGTGAACCATGAACTGACCTAAATAGTGGGAATGAAATAAAAACACTTTCGTTGAATTCATTTAAAATGAATCATACGGAGGTGTTTTTTCTATGAAAATAAATAATGCCAACCACAATTATAAAAATGTAGCTGGCAATGACAAGTCATCCTAATTTAATAAAGATAACTCTAGTGTTATAAGCTAAATATCATTACAACATACCGTTGTATTTAAATTGTCGTATTTAAAAGATAATTTTAGCAGAGAAATTATTTTGTTTCACGATGTAACGTATATTTATTTAATCTAGGGCAGAATTTTTTTAATTCAATACGCTCAGGATTATTACGTTTGTTTTTTGTAGAAATATAGTTACGATCGCCACATTCTGTACATGCTAATGTAATATTTACGCGCAAAGTTAACACCTCTTTCTTAACAGGAATGATTACGTTTTAAAATTTTAGCATATAAAGAAAATAATTTCAAATACTTTTAAGTTGAAATATAAAGTGAGTATGTTATTATTTAAAACGTAATGATTACGATTTATAAGGAGAGTTAGAACAATGGCAAAAAAATCAAAAATAGCTAAAGAACAAAAAAGAGAACAATTAGTTGAATCATATTATGAGTTACGTAAAGAATTGAAAGCTAAAGGTGATTATGAGGCTTTAAGAAAATTACCGAGAGATTCATCACCTACAAGATTAACACGTCGTTGCAAAGTTACAGGAAGACCAAGAGGTGTATATCGTAAGTTTGGAATGTCACGTATTGCATTACGTGAACATGCACATAAAGGGCAAATCCCAGGCGTTAAAAAAGCAAGTTGGTAATTTACGACCTAAGTCCATTTACATTTAGTTTAAAACAATGTATATTATCTATTGGTAAAGATAAATAATAAGTTATTGTTCGGGAATTTTGGTAAATATAACTATTATTCTCTATATAATTATTGAATACATCATGAAAATCTTACCATTAAATATATGTTTTATTAAAAATGTTAGGGGTTTGTTAACAATGAAAATTTTTGATTATGAAGATATCCAACTAATACCGAATAAATGTATTGTAAATAGTCGTTCTGAATGTGACACGACAGTTCAATTTGGCCCAAAAAGTTTTAAATTACCAGTCGTTCCAGCAAATATGCAAACTGTAATGAATGAAGAATTAGCTGAATGGTTTGCTGAAAATGATTATTTCTATATAATGCACAGATTTGATGAAGCGGCACGTATCCCATTTACTAAGAGAATGCATGAAAAAGGTTTGATTGCATCAATTTCTGTAGGTGTTAAAGAACGTGAATTTGATTTTGTAGAGCAATTAGCTAATGAAAAAGTAATTCCAGATTATATTACAATTGATATTGCACATGGTCATTCAGATTCTGTAATCAATATGATTAAACATATTAAACAACATATTCCTGAAGTATTTGTAATTGCAGGTAATGTTGGTACTCCAGAAGGTGTACGCGAATTAGAAAACGCTGGCGCAGACGCTACCAAAGTTGGTATTGGACCAGGAAGAGTTTGTATAACTAAGATTAAAACAGGATTTGGTACAGGCGGTTGGCAATTATCAGCATTAAATCACTGTAGTAAAGCGGCAAGAAAACCAATTATTGCTGATGGTGGTATTAGAACGCACGGTGATATTGCTAAATCTATACGTTTTGGTGCATCTATGGTAATGGTCGGGTCATTATTTGCTGCACATGAAGAGTCACCTGGTGAAACAGTGGAATTAGATGGTAAATTATATAAAGAATATTTCGGTAGCGCCTCTGAATTCCAAAAAGGTGAACATAAAAATGTAGAAGGTAAGAAAATGTTTGTTGAACACAAAGGTTCATTATCTAATACATTGATTGAAATGCAACAAGACTTGCAAAGTTCAATTTCATATGCGGGTGGCACTGACCTTAAATCACTAAGAAAAGTAGATTATGTAATTGTAAGAAACTCAATTTTTAACGGTGATAGAGACTAATATATTAGTAGGTGTAAAAAATTAGAAAATTATTCTTGTATGTACTTATTTTATTAGTAGTTATTCTTGTCATACCAATCAAAGAAACAGAACCAATGATTACAGTACAACAGCAATTAAAGGATAAAGTTGCCGATTGGTCTTCATCAAAAACAACTAATGAAGATGCGTTGAAAGTACCTAGTAAACAAGAATTTGCAGTTAACAATATTCAAATGAATATGACTAGAAGCGCTGTAGAAGAAAAGCTAGGTAGTTCCCAACGTGTCACATCAAATGAATATGGTACAAATTGGCACACGTATTATTCGGATGGTTATAGAGGATTTGTGATGGTTAGTTATATAGATGATAAAGTAAATGCGCTATATAGTAACCAAAACGTTATATCATCTAAATCAAAAATTAAATATGGTACACCTAAAGATAAGGTAAGGGACCGTTTAGGTAAACCTATTACTGATAAGCAAAAAGGTCATGTGAAATTTGATGTTCAAGATGATGAATTTGATAATTTTCATAAAGACAAAATATATACAACGACTTTTTATGATAAACATGAGAGCAATAACTTAACAGCACTATTACAAGTTAGTGAAAAAATGGAAAACCGACTACAACAACAATATGGCGCGCCATCTGAGGGGTTAGCTCAAAGCTTTGAATTGCAAAACTTTGATTTAGTTAATTCAGAACGAGTGCAGCATGAGTTAGAGCCACTTAAATATTCTACTAGTATTTCTGATACAGCTAGAAAACACAGTAAAGATATGGCTGAACATAATTATTTTGATCATAATAATTTATCAGGCGATACGCCATTTGATCGTATGGAAGCTGACGGACACGATTTTAATGCAGCAGGTGAAAACTTGGCGTATGGTCAAACAAGTAGTATTTATGCTCACCAGGGCCTAATGAATTCATTAGGACATAGAAAGAATATTCTTAAGAAAGAATTTAATACACTTGGTGTAGGTGTTGACTTTAATAAGGATCGTCAGCCTTATTGGACAGAAAATTATACTGGATAATGTTTAGGGCTGTTGTGAGAGGGTATCTTTTATCATGTGAGGATGAAAAGTTATGACAACAAACAAAAAAGACGAAACAGAAGATATACTTGAAAAAGTAAAAGACGTTTTAGAGAAAAAAGATGAAAAAAGAGAGGGTGCGCGATGAGCGCATCCTCTTTTTTTGAGAGTGTTAGCATTAGAGTCGAAATATCAATTACATTTCTCTAAATAATCCAACCACTTTTCCTAATACGGTTACATTATCAAGATAAATTGGTCCCATTGTGCTATTTTCCGGTTGCAAACGATAGCGCGTTTTTTCTTTATAAAAACGTTTAACAGTCGCTTCATTCTCTTCTGTCATCGCAACGATAATATCGCCGTTCTCTGCAATAGTTTGACTTCTTACGATAACTTTATCTCCATCAAGAATACCAGCTTCAATCATACTATCACCAACAACGTTTAAGATGAATATATCACTATTGTGGGTTGAAGTGAAATGTTCTGGTAATGGAAAGTATTCTTCAACATTTTCAACCGCAGAAATAGGTACACCTGCAGTTACTTTCCCTATAACAGGAACGTGGATTGTTTCTTCCATATTAATAGATTCACCTAATTGTTCTGACACAATTTCAATGGCACGAGGCTTAGTTGGGTCTCTTCTAATGTAACCTTTTTCCTCTAATCTAGATAGATGGCCATGAACTGTTGAACTAGAGGCTAATCCAACAGCTTCTCCAATTTCTCTAACGCTTGGTGGATACCCTTTGGATTGGACGGTTTGCTTGATATATTCAAAAATTTCATTTTGTCGTTTAGTTAACTCTCTCATAATAGGCACTCCCTAATTTAATTTAACTTAATTATAGCATGCTTATCGCGTTTTTACAAACGTTTGTTCGTTTGGTTGTTGACACAGAACAGATGTTCTGATAAAGTAACTATACAAACAAACGTTCTAGGAGTGGTTATGAATGATGAAGAACTATAAATCGCAAATAAAGTCTTATATTATAGTTTTGGTAGTGACAATGGTGCTTTGCGCCTTATTTATATTAAGTGCTCACAATAGTGCAAATTCAGAACAGACGTACGAAATGACTGACCATCAAATGACAAGCCAATCAGTAAATGGCGAACAGAGTAATGATGAAACTAAACTACAAAGCGAACAAACTTCACAGCAAGTGATGGCAGCTGTTCACTAATAGTTTTTAGTGGCGTAAACTTTAGTGAATAGAAATGTTAATATAATGGTGTTTTTGTGAGCGAAACAATTTAGTTTCGTTCATTTTTTTGTTATATTTTTTATATAAATAATATCGGAGGTTTATTATGGCTGATAAAGACGGTGTAGATTTACAACGCATCAATGAATTAGCAAAAAAGAAAAAAGAAAAAGGATTGACTGAAAAAGAAGCTAAAGAACAATCTAAATTGAGAAAAGCTTACTTAGATTCATTTAGAGAAAAATTTAAGCAGCAAATTGAAAGTACAAGAGTCATAGATCCTGAAGGAAACGATGTAACGCCTGATAAAGTGAAAAATATATTAGATTCTAAAAATAAAGAAGATAAAAACTAAATCAATTTTTTGTTAAATAGATACCAAATAAGGTATAATAAGATAGAAACTTGCTAGAAGAAAGGAAGTCATTTAGATGAATAAAGAAAAAGATCAATTAGCGGTAGATACGATTAGAGCACTAAGTATCGATGCAGTTGAACAAGCAAATTCAGGACACCCTGGATTACCAATGGGCGCTGCTCCTATGGCATACACATTATGGACACGTCACTTGAATTTTAATCCCCAATCAAAAGATTTCTTTGACAGAGATCGTTTTGTATTATCAGCTGGACATGGTTCTGCGTTATTATATAGCTTATTACATGTTTCAGGAAGTTTAGAATTAGAAGAATTAAAAGAATTTAGACAATGGGGTTCTAAAACACCAGGACATCCTGAGTTCAAACACACTGATGGTGTAGAAGTTACAACTGGTCCACTTGGACAAGGTTTTGCTATGTCTGTTGGTATGGCTATGGCTGAAAAGCATTTAGCAGGTAAATTTAATAAAGAAGATGCTAAAGTAGTTGACCATTACACATATGTACTTGCTTCAGATGGTGACTTAATGGAAGGTATTTCTCACGAAGCAGCTTCATTAGCAGGGCATAACCAATTAGACAAATTGATTGTTTTATATGATTCAAATGATATCTCACTAGATGGAGATTTAAATAAAGCCTTTTCTGAAGATGTTAAGGGTCGTTTTGAAGCCTATGGTTGGAAACACATTTTAGTTGAAGAAGGTAATGATTTAGACGCAATTGATAAAGCGATTGAAGAAGCTAAATCTCAAGATGTACCAACAATTATTGAAATTAAAACAATTATTGGTTATGGTGCGCCTAATAAACAAGCTTCACATGGTGTTCACGGTGCACCTCTTGGTGAAGATGAAAGAAAATTAGCGCTTGAAAACTATGGTTTAGACCCTGAAAAACGTTTCAATGTTCCAGAAGAAGTTTATGAAATTTTCCAACAAAGTATGTTGAAACGTGCTAACGAAAAAGAAGAAGCATGGAATAAACTTGTTGAAGAATATAGTAATAAATATCCTGAATTAGCTGAAGAATTTAAATTGGCTATCAGTGGTAAATTACCAGAAAACTATAGAGATGAGTTACCACACTTTGAAGCTGGGCATAGTGGTGCTTCACGTGCTGACTCTGGTGAAGTAATTCAAACTTTAAGTAAAACTGTACCTTCATTCTTTGGTGGTTCAGCTGACTTAGCTGGTTCAAATAAATCAAATGTCAAAGATGCGACAGATTTTGATAAAGATACACCAGAAGGTAAAAATATTTGGTTTGGTGTTCGTGAATTTGCAATGGGTGCTGCAGTGAATGGTATGGCTGCACATGGCGGTTTACACCCTTATGGCGCAACTTTCTTCGTGTTCAGTGACTACCTAAAACCAGCATTACGTCTTTCATCAATCATGGGATTAAACTCAACGTTTATCTTTACACATGATTCAATTGCAGTTGGGGAAGATGGTCCTACACATGAACCAATTGAACAATTAGCTGGATTACGTGCCATTCCAAACATGAATGTTATTCGTCCAGCGGATGGTAACGAAACTCGTGTAGCTTGGGAAGTAGCATTAGAATCTGAAAATACACCGACATCACTTGTATTAACGCGTCAAAATCTTACTACTATGGATTTACCGAAAGAAACTGTAGAAGAAGGCGTACGTAAAGGTGCATATGTCGTATTCGAATCAGACAAAGAGCCAGAATTCTTATTATTAGCTACTGGTTCTGAAGTTAACTTAGCAATTGAAGCGGCTAAAGATTTAGAAGCACAAGGTAAAGGCGTACGTGTTGTTTCTATGCCAAACTGGAATGCGTTCGATCAACAAACTGCTGAATATAAAGAAGCAGTAATTCCATCATCAATTACTAAACGTGTAGCAATTGAAATGGCTTCACCACTTGGTTGGCATAAATATGTAGGTACTGAAGGTAAAGTGATTGGTATCGACGGTTTCGGTGCAAGTGCGCCTGGAGACTTAGTTGTTGAAAAATATGGCTTCACAAAAGAAAATGTATTGAATCAAATTCAAACATTTTAATTTATGTAACTAAGCTTAATTTGTTGGTATGAGAGCCTAGGTTCTCATACCAATTTTTATTTTTAGAAATAAAAATATACTTATATTTACAAAGTTAATTTTTAATTGGTATAATACATAAGTCGAAACACTATATTAATTGAGTTGCTCTTGAAAAGGGGCACTAATTTTAGTAAAATTCATTAGGATAGGAAAGTGGGTGAAACAATGGCAACTTGGTTAGCAATATTATTAATCGTGTTAGCACTAATTCTAGGATTAGTCGGTGGATTTTTCCTTGCAAGAAAATATATGATGGATTATCTTAAAAAGAACCCACCAATTAATGAAGAAATGCTACGTATGATGATGATGCAAATGGGTCAAAAACCATCTCAAAAGAAAATTAATCAAATGATGACGATGATGAATAAAAATCAGGAAGACGCTATGAAGAAAAAGAAATAAAAAGAAATAGCGCATAAATAAAGGGCTGACAGCTACTTATATTGAGTAGTTGTTAGCCCTTATTTTTATTGGATTATGAATTTATAACAAAAGGCCAAACTATAACACATAGGATTAAAATGACTACGAGTTTGAACTAATTAAATGATAATTTAGTAGTGGTGAAGACGACTAGGAAGTCATATGTTCCAGATAAGAATAGATAATGTTTCTTTGAATCTAAAATGACACCTTTAATATTGCGCGATATAATATTAATTGTGAATATTAATTTATAAAACATTAGGTGACCAATTGTTAGTTCAGTCTTTAATACAAGAGGCAAACTTTAAACAAAAAGTTGTCGAAAAGGGTCGCATTAATAGTTATAAAAAATTGGTAGTGTAGCAGACTCACTTAATTGAACTAATTGCAGTACTATGTTTAACCTCGCTAGTACGGAAATATCTATATTTGCTGGTGATATTATCGGTAAGATAGGAGGAGTTATTATGTTGCAGTTAGATAGTTTTTTATTAAGATTAAGTTGCTTTATTGCAGTGTTTTTATGTTCTTTTGTAGTTAATAAAATCAATGTCCAAATTAGTATTAAAATGGTTTTAGCTTCAATAATCAGTTTAATGCTGTTTTTATGTGTATATGGAATATATTATTTCCTGTTTCTAAAATAAATTTCTCGATTTTTATTATTTGATTACACAAATTTTCGTAAGTAAATAGATAAAAATATCATTGCTCTGTTTGTAATTTGTATATTCACATGCTGTCTGTGTTTTTTAAATAGCTTTATACATAAAATTGAGTAAGCTTATATACATGAATTTTTAAATTGATTTTAAGTAAGTAATATAAATACTATCAGTTAAATATTCATATTTATAGAAAAGTAAATAATAAAATGAAATTTTGATGATTTGGTAAATGAAAGTATATTGGCATTCAGTTTATATAATGTTATAGCTGTATCAATTTATTTAAATATTCAGAAAATAATTGATTCTAAAATGTGGTTTGTTATAATGTATATATAAGGGAGGTATCGATAAGTGAAGGATGCTTATGACATGGAAGATAAAGAAGTACTTGATCGACTAGCAAATATGCATATTAACTTTCCGACCGATGAGGCATTTAAGAAATATCATAATGCAATGCAAATTCATGATATGAATTATCTTAGATACACTTTAAATGATGCATTATCGGCATGTAACCAGACACATGCTTTTTAAATAAAAGTACGATAAGATGAGCTTTTAAAAAGGCTTATCTTATCGTATTTTTATTTGTGTTTAACTATGATATTCGAATGATCTGCAATTATTTTCTTAGTAATTTAAAAAATACTAAGATATAATATATGTGCTATTGGTTAATAGTAAATAAAAAGGAACGTACAAATACTGATTATTATTTATTTAAATGATATACTAACCAAAGTGAATATCATCTTGTAGAAACTTAAAGTAGGTGTAAGCATGTTGTATTTAATATTTTCCATTGTATTTGCCTTTCTAATGGGAATAGGTGTTATAATTGTGCGAATGAAAGCACAACACTTTCCAGTAAATGAAAAGAAAATTATATTACCTCCTTTTTTTATGGCAACGGGGGCATTAATGTACGTCGTTCCGTATTTTAGGTTAACAGGTTTTGAAATAGTAGAATGTATTATTCTAGGTGTTTTATTTTCTACAATTTTGATTTGGACATCTAGGTTTGAAACGCAAGGTAGTGAAATTTATATGAAACGTTCAAAAGCCTTTCCAATAATTCTTATAACATTACTCTTAATACGTACAATAATTAAAATTTTTATAAGTAATCAGATAGATCCTGGCGAAATTGCAGGAATGTTTTTCCTACTTGCATTTTGTATGATTGTACCTTGGCGTTTAGCGATGTTATACAAATATAAAAAGGTGAAAAAAACTTTAATTCAATAAGTTATACACGAGGCTGGGACAAATTAATTGTCTCAGCCTTAATCATTAAATAATCGTTAGTTCAGGTAGTGCTTTTATTCATATCATCCTAGCAATCTATATCGGGGAGGCTATGACATCTTATGAAATAAGATTGCTATAATTATTGCTTCATTTTTTATATGCTTGAAGTATAATAGGAGATAATATAATAAGTAGCGAACAAATGTTCTTTAGAGGAGTGTTGAAATGAAAATTGTACATACAGCAGATTGGCATTTAGGTAGAATTTTAAATGGTAAATCATTATTAGAAGATCAATCATACATATTGGAACAATTTATTGAAGCGATGCGAGAAGAAAGACCTGATGTAATTGTCGTTGCTGGAGATTTATATGACACGAGTTATCCTAATAAAAATGCGATTCAATTGTTGGAGCATACGATTGATATCTTGAATCTTGAAATGAAGATTCCATTAATTTTAATTAGTGGTAATCACGATAGTAAAGAAAGATTGAATTATGGTGCTAAATGGTTTGAAAAATCGAATATGTATATTCGCACGAGTTTAAATGATATGCAAAATCCTATTTCAATAGGTGGTGTCGATTTTTATACATTACCATATGCAACAATAAATGAGATGCAATACTACTTCGATAATGAAGAAATTGAAACACCTCAGCAGGCACTTGGACATGCTTTGAGTCAAATGAATGAAGTAATAAATGAGCATAGAATCAATATGTTCATTGGTCACTTAACGGTACAAGGTGGCATACGTTCAGATTCCGAGAGACCATTAACTATTGGTACGGTAGAATCAGTAGAAGAGAATATGTTTCAGCAATTTGATAGAGTACTATTAGGTCATTTACATCACCCATTTAGTATTGAATCAAATTTTATAAATTATAGTGGATCTATATTACAATATTCATTTTCAGAAGTGAATCAACCCAAAGGTTATAGAGTGATTGCAATAAATGAAAATGACATAAAAGATAAATTTATACCTTTAAAACCTTTAAGACAACTGGAAGTAATAGAAGGTGATTATGAGGATGCAATACAAGAAAAATTAGAAGTAAAAAATAAAGAAAACTATATGCATTTTAAATTAAAGCATATGTCACATGTGAATGATCCAATGATGCATTTAAAACAAATTTATCCAAATACACTAGCATTAACTAATCAAACCTTTGAATTTAATACATCGATGCATCACGAAAATATAGAAATACAAAAGCTTGATGATGGGACTATAATAGATAATTTTTATCAAAGTATAACTGATGAACAATTAACAACAAACCAAAAAGAAAAAATTGAGTATGTGATGCGTACAATGTTAGAAGGAGGTTCTAAATAAATGAGACCAATAACACTTAAATTAAATAATTTTGGTCCTTTTTTAGATGAAACAATTGATTTTAATTATGTGAATCATAACCAATTGTTTCTAATTAGTGGTAAAACTGGTTCAGGAAAAACTATGATTTTTGATGCCATTGTTTACGCTTTATTTGGAGAAGCTTCTACAAAAGATAGAAAAGAAAGTGATTTGAGAAGTCATTTTGCTGAAAGTAAGTTGCCTATGGTAGTAGAATTTGAATTCAAATTAAGAAACCAATATTTCAAAATAAAAAGACAAGGGGCTTTTGTTAAAGAAGGTAATAAAAATAAAACACTTGGTCAACTTGCTGTGTATGAAATGGAAACTGAAAAGTATGAGCTTAGAGAAAGTAAAATAACGAATGGCAATCAATTTATTAAAGAATTATTGGGAGTTAACGCTGAGCAATTTAGGCAGTTATTTATCTTACCTCAAGGAGAATTTAAAAGATTTTTATTATCAAAAAGTTCTGAGAAACAAGAAATATTAAGAACACTCTTTAATAGTCAGCGATTTGAAGAAATACAAAAATACTTATCCGAAGATGTTAAAGAAGTTAGAGGGCAAATTGAACAAAAATATCATTTGTTAGAAAAAAATTGGCTAGATTTAGAAACGTTCAACGATGAAACATTAATTGAGAATAAAGCTATTAATCCAAGACAAACAAATCAAGTGCTTGAAGTATTAAATATGTTTGATGAAAAAGCGGAATATATTCATAATAAATTAAAACAACAAAAGGTTGAGTATAAAACTAAGTTAAATGATGCTGAAACTTGTTTGAAAAACAACCAAAAATTAGAAGAAACATTAAATAAATTGGAAGAAAATCAGCGAAATTATGAAAGACTATTAACACAAGAAAATAATATAAATGAAAAAATCAATCGTTTGAATGCAATTAATGAGGTAAGACCAATTGCTCATTTATTAGAATCTAAAGACGAATTATATGCAAAACAACAAAAAATAAAAGAAGATATCAATAAGAAAATAAAAAATATTTCAGAACTTGAAACTCAAATAGAAAAAGCAGATGAACAGTTAGAAGCTCATAAAAATGACTCAGATAAAATAACAGATAGTAAAAACTTTATTGAAAAGACAAAACTTTTCTTTGAAAGATCCCAGAAGTACAAAGCGGCATATGAAGATCAACGATCACTTCAAGAAGGTTTTATATCACTTCAAACAGAAATAGACCTACAGATAAAGCAATTAGAAGAAATAAAGGGAAAAATAAACGGTAGAGTACCGAACTATAAGAAAGTAGAACAAGTGAATGAAACAATTTACAAGTTGAAAAATGAAGTTACAGTGCTAAAACAAAATGAACTCGATAAAAAAGAATACAGACAATTACAAGAAAGAAAACAGCAAAAAGCCAATGACAGTAAAAAGTTATCTGATGAACTTCAACAGCTAACGAATGCTTATAAAAAAATAGATAAAACAAGTATAGATTTAAATAATAAGCAAGATTTGATTAGTACTTTGCAATCAGCAATAAATGTTGGCGACACTTGTCCAATTTGTGGTAATCAAGTACATACTATAACGCAACATATCGATTTTGATGATTTAACTGCACGTCATCAGAGTCTCGCACAGTTAGAACGAGAGAAAAACGATAAAACTGAAGATAAAATTAAAGTTGAAAGCGAACTGAATTATATAGAAGAACAGTTGGCAAAATTTGATAAAGAGAAATTAGAAAATATAAATTATCAAGAACTTGAGGTGGAAGTTAAGAAAAAAACAGAACAAAAACAGATCATTGAAAAGGAAAATGAAGCGATTGTTGAATTAAAGGAATTACAACAACAATATGAACAACAGTATCATCAATTAGAATTAGATAAAAAAACTAAACAACATAATCTAAAGCAAAATGAAATTACTATAAATGATTTTGAAAACACTACAGGTTATACTGACGTCGATACTTTTATAGAAGTTTTTGAAAATAATCAAAGTGAAATTGAAAAATATGAAAAAAACTTGGGTGCGTTGGAGAATAATATACAACAATATAAGAGTGAATTTGCTATAGAACAAAATAATAAAAATCATTTAAGTAATAATTCATCGGAAATTGAACAAGAAATTAAAAATGTAAGTGCGAAAATTGATGATGAAATGAAGCGTATTGGTTTTACGGATTTAGAACAAGTATATAATACAGTTTCTAAAGTTAGTGAAAAAGAATCACTAGAAAATGAAATAACTGAATTTAATAAATCAAAACAATCTTTTGAAGTGGTAATCTCACAATTGAAAGCAGAGCTTTCCGGTAAAAAGTTAGAAGATACTCAACATCTAATGGAAGTTTTTGAACAACAACAACAAGCGTTTGAATTAATCGCTACTGAATTGAGTCAACATGAATATAAAATTGCGTTTAATAATAAAAAAATTAGTGAAATTAGAGAGATAATTGGTAACTTAGAAAGTGAATTAAAAACACAACAAGAAGTTTTTCAATTAGCAGAAATTCTAGCAGGGAAAAATGAACAAAAATTAACATTAGAAAATTATGTGTTAATTTATTATTTAGAAAGAATTTTAGCTCAAGCTAATCAACGTTTATCTTTAATGACAGGTCAACGGTATCAATTGACACGTAGATCACAAGTTTCACAAGGATACAGTGGACTTGAGATTGATGTGTTTGATGCGCACTCTAACCAATCTAGGCACATCAGTTCATTGTCTGGAGGAGAAACTTTCCAAGCTTCGTTAGCTTTAGCTTTAGGTTTAAGTGAAATAGTTCAACAAGAATCAGGTGGTATTGCATTAGATTCTATGTTCGTCGATGAGGGATTTGGGACATTAGACCAAGAAACTTTAGAAACAGCTTTAGATACACTGTTAAGTTTAAAATCCACAGGGAGAATGGTAGGAATCATTTCACATGTAAGTGAATTGAAACAAAGAATTCCTCTCATTTTAGAAGTAGTTACGGAACAATATCAAAGTACGACTACTTTTAAGAAACAATAATGTACTTAAATAATATATGCCGAAGTTGCTCAAAATAATATATAATGTGTGAAAATCCAATAAAATAAGCTAAATAAAAAGAGTTCTAGTAGTTGTCATTCTGCTAGGACTCTCGTTTTTTAGTATTTTAATTAATTTTTTTCACGTAATAAATCACGAATTTCAGTAAGTAATACAGTATTTTCTTCGATTTCTTCTTCTTCTTCTTTTCTCATTAGCGTATTAGCAATTTTCACAAAGATAAATAACGCAAAAGCAATAATGATAAAGTCTATGATTGACTGAACGAACATACCGTATTTGATCCCCATGAATGACCAGCTCTCAGCAAAATCAACTGTACCAAAAATCAACCCAATTAATGGCATGATAATGAATGAAACTAAAGCTGTAACAATTTTGTTGAATGCTGCGCCCATAACTACAGCTACAGCTAAGTCTAGTACATTGCCTTTTAATGCGAATTCTTTAAACTCTTGAAACATATGATTAACTCCCTTTTATTTAATTTTAAAGATTATTATACAATATATTTAAAAGTAAGAGAATAGTTTTTTTAACGAAATTTGATATTACCGTTTTGTTTTGTTATTCTAATACGTGGTTAATACATAAATAGAATCTTTTTGAAAAATGAAAGTTCTATTTGGCTTGAAAATTTAATATGATAAGAAAGGGAGTAATTAATTATGAATTCTTCTAGTAACCAACCTAATGGTAAGAAGATATCTCCAGTTTTTATCTATAGTGCTATCATCGTAGCAATCGTGGTTATTATCGGTGCAGTATTACCGGGACAATTTGATCATGTTACGAATACGATTAAACTATGGATTACAGATAAACTTGGATGGTATTACCTAATTCTTACAACGTTTATAGTTTTCTTCTGTGTATTTCTAATTTTTAGCCCTATTGGGAAATTAAAATTAGGTAAACCAAATGACAAACCTGAATTCAATACAATTTCATGGTTTGCAATGTTATTCAGTGCTGGTATGGGGATTGGACTTGTATTCTATGGTGCAGCAGAACCAATGGCTGATTTTGCAGCTCCACCAAATGCAGAACCAAAAACGACAGCAGCTTATACAGAAGCATTACGTTCAACATTCTTCCATTGGGGATTCCATGCGTGGGCAATATATGGTGTGGTTGCATTAGCACTAGCTTATGCCCAATTTAGAAAAGGCGAACCAGGTTTGATTTCAAGAACATTACGTCCTATCTTAGGTAACAAAGTTGAAGGCCCAATTGGGACAATCATTGATGTACTTGCTGTATTCGCTACAGTAGTAGGTGTGGCCGTATCACTAGGTATGGGTGCCTTACAAATTAATGGTGGGCTTAATTATTTATTCGGTATACCAAACAATGTTTGGGTACAAGCGATAATCATAGTAGTAGTAACAATTCTATTTATTATGAGCGCTTGGTCTGGATTAAGTAAAGGTATTCAATATTTAAGTAACTTAAACATTAGTTTAGGTGCAATCTTGATGATTGCTGTACTTATTATTGGACCAACAGTATTGATTTTAAATATGATGACGAGCTCTGCAGGTAGTTTGTTAAACTCATTCTTATTAAATACGTTTGACACTGCAGCACAAAATCCTCAAAAACGTGAATGGATGTCTAGTTGGACACTTTACTACTGGGGTTGGTGGTTAAGCTGGAGCCCATTCGTAGGCATTTTCATTGCACGTGTATCTAAAGGACGTTCTATACGTGAATTTATAGGAGGCGTACTGCTAGTACCAGCGCTTGTAAGTTTCGTTTGGTTCAGTGTGTTTGGTGTGTTAGGTATTGAAACTGGTAAGAAAAAACCAGAATTATTCGATATGACTGCTGAAACTCAACTTTTCGGAGTGTTTAATGAAATACCAATGGGTATGGTATTATCTATCATTGCTTTAGTATTAATTGCATCATTCTTTATTACATCGGCTGACTCTGCAACTTTTGTATTAGGTATGCAAACGACTTATGGTTCATTAGAGCCATCAAACGTAGTCAAAGTTACATGGGGTATAGCACAATCATTAATCGCTTTTGTATTACTATTTGCAGGTGGAGGAAATGGTGCTGAGGCGCTTAACGCAATTCAAAGTGCCGCCATTATAAGTGCCTTGCCATTCTCATTTGTAGTTATCATGATGATGATTTCATTCTATAAAGATGCTAACCAAGAACGTAAATTCTTAGGTTTAACATTGACACCTAATAAACATAGATTACAAGATTACTTACAGCATCAACAAGAAGATTATGAAGATGATATTATTGAACAACGTAAACCACTTAGAAATGCAGAAAAAAATGATCAATAAACAGACTTTATAATTTAAAACTGAGTATCCATTTGGATGCTCAGTTTTTTTGTGTAAAAAATGAGAAAATGTATGACATTAGGATGATAATGATTCTCAATTGATAATAATAACTTATTACACACTGGAGTGAAGATAAGTTTTGCTTATACATACTGATTGAAAATTCAAATCTAAATTATAGATGTTTCTGACTTTAGCTAGTTGTTTTAAATTACATATAATTATACAATTTAAATAACGGCATATATATTACAAAAATTTCAAGGGGGATTTATATGGCTTCTAATATTAAACAGCAATCGAAAAAATCGTTTGAGTTAAACGGCAAATCATATACTTTTTATGATTTGAACACTTTAGAAGAACAAGGTTTAACGAAAGTTTCAAAATTGCCATATTCAATTAGAGTATTACTAGAATCTGTATTAAGACAAGAGGATGGTTTTGTAATTACTGATGAACATATTAAAGCGTTATCAGAATTTACTAAAGGCACTGAAGGCGAAGTACCATTCAAACCTTCTCGTGTTATCTTACAAGACTTTACAGGTGTACCTGCAGTTGTTGACTTGGCGTCGTTACGTAAAGCAATGAATGATGTAGGCGGAGATTTAAATAAAATTAATCCTGAAGTACCTGTAGATTTAGTTATTGACCACTCAGTTCAAGTTGATAGCTATGCAAATCCAGACGCATTAGAGCGTAATATGAAATTAGAGTTTGAAAGAAACTATGAACGTTATCAATTTTTAAATTGGGCTACAAAAGCGTTTAATAATTACAGCGCTGTACCACCAGCAACTGGTATCGTTCACCAAGTAAACTTGGAATATCTAGCTAATGTTGTACATGCACGTGATGTAGATGGTGAAACAGTAGCTTTCCCTGATACATTAGTGGGTACTGACTCACATACAACAATGATTAATGGTCTTGGTGTATTAGGTTGGGGTGTAGGTGGTATTGAAGCCGAAGCTGGTATGCTTGGTCAACCATCATATTTCCCAATTCCTGAAGTAATCGGTGTTAGATTATCTAATGCGTTGCCTCAAGGTGCGACTGCTACAGACTTAGCTTTACGTGTAACTCAAGAATTACGTAAAAAAGGTGTAGTTGGGAAATTTGTTGAGTTCTTTGGTCCAGGTGTACAACATTTACCATTAGCAGACCGTGCAACAATTGCTAACATGGCTCCAGAATATGGTGCTACTTGTGGTTTCTTCCCTGTAGACGAAGAAGCATTAAAATACATGCGTTTAACAGGTCGTACTGATGAACAAATAGATCTAGTGAAAAAATATTTAGAAGAAAACAGCATGTTCTTCACTGTTGAAAAAGAAGACCCTGAATACACTGATGTAGTTGAATTAGATTTATCTACTGTTGAACCATCATTATCAGGACCAAAACGTCCGCAAGATTTAATTTTCTTAAGTGATATGAAGAAAGAATTTGAAAAATCAGTTACTGCGCCAGCAGGTAACCAAGGACATGGTTTTGATGAAAGTGAATTCGATAAAACGGCAACAATCGAATTTAAAGATGGTACATCAACTACAATGAAAACTGGTGATTTAGCGATTGCAGCGATTACGTCATGTACAAATACATCTAATCCATATGTTATGTTAGGTGCTGGATTAGTTGCTAAAAAAGCTGTAGAAAAAGGATTAAAAGTCCCTGAATATGTTAAAACATCATTAGCGCCAGGTTCTAAAGTTGTTACTGGATATTTAAGAGATTCAGGCTTAACTGAATATCTGGATGATTTAGGCTTTAACCTTGTCGGTTATGGTTGTACAACTTGTATCGGGAACTCTGGTCCATTACTAGAAGAAATTGAAAAAGCAATTGCTGATGAAGATTTGCTCGTTTCTTCTGTGTTATCAGGTAACCGTAACTTTGAAGGTCGTATCCATCCATTAGTTAAAGCTAACTACTTAGCTTCACCACAATTAGTTGTTGCCTATGCATTAGCAGGAACTGTGGATATCGATTTACAAAATGAACCACTTGGTAAAGGTAAAGATGGAGAAGATGTTTATCTAAAAGATATCTGGCCATCAATTAAAGAAGTTTCAGACACTGTTGATACAGTTGTGACTCCGAAACTATTTAAAGAAGAATATGAAACTGTATACAATAATAATGAAATGTGGAATGAAATTGATGTTACGGATCAACCACTATATGACTTTGATCCTGAATCAACTTATATTCAAAATCCTTCATTCTTCCAAGGTCTTTCTAAAGAACCAGGTACTATTGATTCATTAAAAGACTTAAGAGTTATGGGTAAATTTGGAGATTCAGTAACAACTGACCATATTTCACCAGCAGGTGCAATTGGTAAAGATACACCTGCAGGTAAATATTTACTTGAACATGGTGTTCCTATTCGTCAATTTAACTCTTATGGTTCACGTCGTGGTAACCACGAAGTAATGGTACGTGGTACATTTGCGAACATCCGTATTAAAAACCAATTAGCACCAGGTACTGAAGGTGGTTTCACAACTTATTGGCCAACAGGTGAACAAATGTCAATATTTGATGCTGCTATGAAATATAAAGAAGATGGCACAGGTTTAGTTGTTTTAGCTGGTAATGATTATGGAATGGGTTCATCTCGTGACTGGGCAGCTAAAGGGACAAACTTATTAGGTGTTAAAACAGTTATCGCACAGAGTTATGAGCGTATTCACCGTTCAAACTTAGTAATGATGGGTGTTTTACCATTACAATTCAAAGAAGGCGAATCTGCGGATAGTCTTGGCATCGATGGTACTGAAGTTATTTCAGTAGATATTGATGAAAATGTAAAACCACATGATCTTGTAAAAGTACAAGCTAAGAAAGAAAATGGCGAAGTAATAGAGTTTGAAGCAATGGCTCGTTTCGATTCTAATGTTGAAATGGATTATTACCGTCATGGTGGTATTCTTCAATTAGTATTAAGAAATAAATTAGCTGAATAACTTTATAGTTAGAAGCATTAATTTAATAATGAAGATTCAAATGAGGCTGGGGCATACATAGATATGTCTCAGCCTCAAAGCTGTTGTTGAAGACATCTGAAGATGTACATATAGTATAGGTTATAGATACTTTGTTGGAGTATTATTAAGGAATAAACTAGTAAAATGCTATACTTAATTTTTTATGTTAATATTTAATGGTAAAAAAGATATAAGATGAATAATTGAAAAGAGGACGTTTATAATGATTTACAGTATGACACAAATTGAATCACGGTATTCAGAGACTGACCAAATGGGTGTGATTTATCATGGTAATTATCCTACGTGGTTTGAGGTAGCTCGTACAGATTATATCTCTAAATTAGGTTTTAGTTATAAAGCCATGGAAGATTCGGGTATCATCTCTCCAGTTGTTGATTTGGACATAAAATATATCAAATCTATTTTTTATCCAGAAACCGTAAAAATCAAAACATGGGTTGAAAAATATTCTAGATTACGATCTATATATTGCTATGAAATATACAATGAAGCTGGAGAGTTAGCAACTACAGGGTCAACTACATTGACTTGTATTAAAAAAGAAGACTTCAAGCCAATACGATTAGATAAATATTTTCCTGAATGGCACGCTGTGTATAGCGAAGTTGCTGAAAGAAATAAAGCGGGCGAGGATTTAGAAGTGATAAAAGGCATATAAGACATGTTTTAGGTTTTAATGGCTAGCACAGTGAAACAAGCAAGAGAGCATGTGTTGTTAAATGGCAATCAAACTAGAATTAAGTGAAATAAAAAAGCGTTTGGGGTAAGACCCGAACGCTTTTTACTATCTATCATGATTTATTTAAAATGTATAAAGATTTCATGCGCTTATTTCCAAAAATAAAGGCCAAGGGAATTAGATAGACCTTGGAACAATTTATGGCTTATTTTGTGGCATATGAAATTTCATCAATATTGTTACTAACATCAATATATAAATTATGGTCTTCAAAATACCATAAATCTTTTTCAGCAATTACGACATCTAATCCATCGTAATGGTTTTCGTAACCAATTTCTACATCATTTTTCTTGTCTACACTGAAAGCAGGACTAAATCCTTGTTTTAGTTGGAATTCCCCTCCATAACGTACAAAGAATTGTAAGACTTTGTCATCTTCTGGTAAATCTAGTTCTTCCTTAAACCAAGATACAGCATTATCTGAAAGTTCTATTTCCATAATAAAAGTCTCCTTTCGATTCATAAGATTTCACTTATGAACGTTGATTACTAATTTTTAAATTAGTAATTTATACATTACCCACTTTGAGTAATGTTAAAAGTAGTATAACATAATTTTTCAATTAATTTCGACAAATGATTTACAAAAATATGAACGATATAAATACTATGATAAAACGTTATTTACGTAGTATAATAGATACAATGTTAAAAAGCTGGAAACATCTTAATGTCCCAGCTTAGCGTTTGTTTACACAATTTATTTGTTTTTATACTGCGACTTTTGTAATAGTTACATCCATTTTATTTTAGGCTCTTCACCTTTGAATATTCTTACAATATTAGTACGGTGTCTAATTATCAGTAGTACGCCTACACCAATACTAACAACAAAGAGGATATAGTCTCGAATTAATAATGCACCGATAACACAACAAATTGATGCAATGATACTTGAGAGTGATACATACTTTGTTAAATATAATATTCCAAAGAAAATTACTGCTAATATTAATAATAAGACAGGATTAACTCCTAGTATGACTCCAGCACTTGTAGCAACGGCTTTGCCGCCTTTAAAACCAAGATAAACTGGATATACATGACCTAGAATCGCGAAAGCACCTACGATAAGTCCATTTGTGAAAAATGTACTAATTGTACCTTCCGCATGAACAGGCAACCATAGTGGGAAAAAGACCACAATAAATCCTTTAAATATATCTAAAAAAGTAACTAAAAATCCAGTAGGTTTTCCTAGTACTCTAAAGCTATTTGTTGCGCCGGTGTTGCCACTACCAAATTGTCGAATATCTTTTTTGAAAAATAATTTACCTATTACATAGCCACTTGGAAAAGCACCAATGAGGTAACTTAGTATTAACATGATTACAATCATCATATATAATCCACATCCTTTAATGACATTAAAATTATTTTACCACATAAGAGCATCATAATACGAATAAAAATTTCAAATGAAAAGCATTTATCTACTGAAAATTGATTTGACACTTGCAATTTATCAAGATTTATATAAGAATAACTAATGTATAGTTTTAAAAACGAACGTACGTTTGTAGGAGGGCGAAACGATTGGCAATGAATAAAAAAAATAATTATTCGGATGATTCCATTCAGGTACTTGAGGGATTAGAGGCCGTTAGAAAAAGACCTGGGATGTATATTGGTTCTACCGATAAACGTGGTTTACATCATCTAGTATATGAAGTTGTCGATAATTCCGTCGATGAAGTATTAAATGGTTTCGGAAGTGAAATTACTGTTACGATAAATAAAGATGAGAGCATTACTATAGAAGATAATGGACGTGGCATGCCTACAGGTATTCATACTTCTGGAAAACCTACTGTTCAAGTCATTTTTACGGTACTTCATGCAGGTGGAAAATTCGGACAAGGCGGTTATAAAACGTCAGGTGGCTTACACGGTGTTGGCGCTTCAGTTGTCAATGCTTTGAGTGAATGGTTGGAAGTTGAAATTTATAGAGATGGTAATATATATTCTCAGAGCTTTGCAGATGGTGGGAAACCGACAACTGGTTTGAAAAAACATGGTAAAACTAAAAAGACTGGTACTAAAGTGACATTTAAACCAGATCCAGAAATATTCAAAGCATCTACATCGTTTAATTACGATGTTTTAAGTGAAAGACTACAAGAATCAGCGTTTTTACTTAAACGCTTGAGAATCACACTAAAAGACTTAAGAGCAGGCAAAGAACGTGAAGATATCTTCCATTATGAAGATGGTATTAAAGAGTTCGTTGCTTATGTCAATGAAGGGAAAGAAGTATTACACGATGTAGCAGATTTCTCTGGGGAAGCTAATAATATTGAAGTGGAAGTTGCATTCCAATATAACGATCAATATTCAGAAGGCATATTAAGTTTTGTTAATAATGTACGTACAAAAGATGGTGGCACACATGAAGTTGGGTTTAAAACAGCTATGACTCGTGTGTTTAATGATTATGCACGTCGTATTAATGAATTGAAAGAAAAAGATAAAAATTTAGATGGTAATGATATAAGAGAAGGTTTAACTGCTATTATTTCAATTCGAATTCCTGAAGAATTGTTACAATTTGAAGGACAAACTAAATCTAAATTAGGCACACCTGAAGCCAGAAGCGCAGTAGATTCAGTAGTAGCCGACAAATTGCCATATTATTTGGAAGAAAAAGGGCAATTATCTAAATCGTTAGTTAAAAAAGCTTTAAAGGCACAACAAGCTAGAGAAGCAGCGCGTAAAGCGAGAGAAGATGCACGTTCAGGTAAGAAAAATAAACGTAAAGATACTTTACTTTCTGGTAAACTTACACCTGCACAAAGTAAAAATACCGAGAAAAAAGAATTGTACCTTGTCGAAGGTGACTCAGCGGGAGGCTCTGCAAAGTTAGGTCGTGACCGTAAATACCAAGCGATTTTACCACTTAGAGGTAAAGTCATTAATACTGAGAAAGCACGTCTTGATGATATTTTTAAAAATGAAGAAATTAATACAATTATTCATACTATTGGCGCTGGTGTCGGAAATGAGTTCAAAATTGAAGATAGCAACTACAATAGAATCATTATAATGACAGATGCCGATACAGATGGTGCACATATTCAAGTGTTATTATTAACATTCTTCTTTAAATATATGAAGCCATTAGTTGAGGCGGGTAGAGTATTTATTGCATTACCACCACTTTATAAACTTGAAAAAGGAAAAGGTGCATCTAAAAAAGTAGAATACGCTTGGACAGATGAAGAATTAGAGAAATTACAACGAAAATTAGGAAAAGGTTTCTCATTACAACGTTATAAAGGTCTAGGTGAAATGAATGCCGACCAATTGTGGGAAACGACAATGAACCCTGATACGAGAACCTTGATCAGAGTACAAGTTGAAGATGAGTTACGTTCATCTAAACGTGTTACAACACTAATGGGTGACAAAGTTGCACCAAGACGTGAATGGATTGAAAATCATGTTGAATTTGGTTTACAAGAACAACAAAGTATTTTAGATAATAATGAAATTCAAATATTGGAACAGGAAGCGCCTAATGAGGAGGAAGTAAATTGAGTGAAGTAATTCAAGATTTATCGCTAGAAGATGTTATTGGCGATCGTTTTGGTAGATATAGTAAATACATCATTCAAGAACGTGCACTGCCAGACGTTCGTGACGGTCTCAAGCCTGTTCAAAGACGTATTTTATATGCAATGTATTCAAGCGGTAACACTTACGACAAAAATTTCCGTAAAAGTGCTAAAACTGTCGGTGATGTTATAGGTCAGTATCATCCGCACGGTGATACGTCTGTATATGATGCGATGGTACGTTTAAGTCAAGGATGGAAACTACGTCATGTACTTATAGAAATGCAAGGTAATAACGGTAGTATCGATAATGACCCAGCTGCAGCAATGCGTTATACTGAAGCAAAATTAAGCCGTCTTTCAGAAGAACTTTTAAGAGATATTAACAAAGAAACTGTACCATTTATGCCAAACTATGATGATACGACGATGGAACCGATGGTCTTGCCTGCAAGACTTCCTAATTTATTGATAAATGGTAGTACTGGGATTTCTGCTGGTTATGCTACAGATATTCCGCCACATAACCTTGGCGAAGTGATTCAAGCAACACTTAAGTTTATTGATAATCCGGATATAACAGTGAATCAATTGATGAAATATATCAAAGGTCCTGATTTTCCAACAGGTGGTATTATCCAAGGTGTGGATGGTATTAAAAAAGCTTATGAATCAGGTAAAGGGAAGATCGTAGTTCGTTCAAAAGTAGAGGTTGAAGAATTAAGAAATGGTAGAAAACAACTCATTGTTACAGAAGTACCTTATGAAGTGAATAAGAGTGCATTAGTTAAAAAAATGGATGAATTACGTGCTGATAAAAAGGTTGATGGTATCGTCGAAGTTAGAGACGAAACTGATCGTACAGGCTTACGTATTGCAATCGAATTGAAAAAAGATATTAATAGTGAAGCTGTAGCTAATTTCCTTTATAAAAATACAGATTTACAAGTTTCATATAACTTTAACATGGTTGCTATTAGTGAAGGTCGACCAGTATTAATGGGCATCCGTCAATTTATAGATAGTTATTTAAATCATCAAATAGATGTCGTAACGAAACGTACACGTTATGAACTAGACCATGCTGAGAGTAGAATGCATATTGTTGAAGGTTTAATGAAAGCTTTATCTATATTAGACGAAGTGATTAAACTTATTAGAGCTTCAAAAAATAAAAAAGATGCTAAAGATAATTTGGTAGCTGAATATGACTTTACTGAAGCTCAAGCGGAAGCGATAGTGACATTACAATTGTATCGTTTGACGAATACAGATATTGTTCAGCTACAAGAAGAACATGATGAATTGAAAGCGTTAATCGAGCGTTTGAGAAATATTTTAGATAATCACGATGCATTATTAAATGTAATTAAAGAGGAATTAACCGAAATTCGTAATAGATTTAAACAAAATCGACTATCCTCTATAGAGGCTGAGATATCAGAGATTAAGATTGACAAAGAAGTGATGGTCCCTAGTGAAACTGTAATTATGAGTATCACTAAGCATGGTTATATTAAGCGCACTTCATTACGTAGTTTTAATGCAAGTGGTGTAGATGAAGTAGGTACTAAAGATGGAGACGCAATCATGAAATATGAAGAAGTCAACACTTTAGATACAGCATTAGTGTTTACCAATAAAGGGCGTTACCTATTTATACCTGTTCATAAATTAGCTGATATAAAATGGAAAGACTTAGGACAACATGTCTCTCAAATTGTGCCACTTGATGAAGGAGAATATGTTGTTAACGCTTTTTGTGAAAATAACTTTAAGCCAGAAGCATTTTATATCTTAGCGACACGTAATGGTATGATTAAAAAGAGTAACGTATCTATGTTTAAAACGACACGATATAATAAGCCACTTGTTTCCATGAAGTTGAAAGACAATGATGAAATTATAAGTGTTATGCGTATATCAGAGAAACAATTGGTTACTGTGGTAACAAACAAAGGTATGTCGCTTACTTACGATAGTGATGAACTTTCTGATACTGGCTTGAGAGCAGCAGGTGTTAAATCTATTAACTTAAAAGATGAAGACTATGTGGTATTAACAGATATTGTAACTCCAAATAATACAATATTAATGGCGACACAACGCGGATCTTTAAAACGTATCAGCTTTAAAGTATTACAAACAGCAAAACGCGCACAGCGTGGTATTACGTTATTAAAAGAATTAAAGAAAGCACCGCATCGTATTATAGACGCTGCAGTCATTCAATCAGATCAAACGACTTATACAATTTACTCTGATAAGCAGCAAGAGTCTGGCTTAATCAAGGATATCCACTTATCAGAACAATATACAAATGGTAGTTTTATCGTAGATACTAGTGATTTCGGTGAAATAAAAGCTTTAGAAGTAAAATAAAACATCTTATAAAAAATTGTTAGTAAATACAACTATATAGTGATAAAATACCAGTTAGGTGCAATAAATAATTAATAAAGAGGTTTATAGCGCAGTATAAAAGATGTGTTTAGTTAACAGCATTCACAATTTTTTACTCATACTCATAGTTATAATATAAGGCGTATGACTATGAGCGTAGCTATAAATCTCTTGCTCTAATTTTGAAATTAAATATACATAAGATGAGAGGGATTAAATTGAGAGATTTTGATGGTTTAATTCCAGATTGGTTCAAAGCATTTGTTCAAGTCGGGAATGATTTAATCTGGTCACAATATTTAATTGGACTGTTAATAACAGCCGGTATATTCTTTACAATCGGCTCAAAATTTGTTCAGTTAAGATGGATTCCAGAAATGTTTCGCGCTATTGGTGAAAAACCTGAAACATTAGATAATGGTAAGAAAGGTATTGCTCCATTCCAAGCGTTTGCAATTAGTGCAGCTTCACGTGTAGGTACAGGTAATATCGCTGGTGTTGCAACCGCAATTGTACTCGGTGGTCCTGGTGCTGTATTTTGGATGTGGGTGATCGCTTTTATCGGGGCAGCAAGTGCATTTATTGAAGCAACTTTAGCACAAGTCTACAAAGTACCTGATAAAGAAGGCGGGTTCCGTGGTGGTCCGGCGTATTACATAACGAGAGGTTTAAACCAAAAATGGTTAGGTATTGTTTTTGCAGTATTAATAACAGTTACATTTGCATTTGTGTTTAATACTGTTCAATCAAATACAATCGCTGAATCATTGAAAACACAATATAATGTAAGTCCTGCGATAACAGGTATTGTATTGGCAGTATTTACAGCAATTATTATCTTTGGTGGTGTGCGTAGTATTGCAACTATGTCATCAGTAATTGTACCTGTAATGGCGATAATATACATTTTCATGGTTGTTATCATCTTATTCATGAATTTCGATCAAATCATTCCTATGATTTCTACAATTGTAAAAAGTGCATTTGGTTTTGAGCAAGCTACAGGGGGCGCGATTGGTGCTACAATTTTGCAAGGTGTTAAACGTGGTTTGTTCTCAAATGAAGCGGGTATGGGTTCAGCACCTAATGCTGCTGCAACGGCTGCTGCACCACACCCAGTCAAGCAAGGCTTAATTCAATCTTTAGGTGTATTCTTTGATACTATGCTTGTATGTACATCTACTGCCATTATGATTTTACTTTACACAGGTTTAGAATTTGGTGACAATGCAGCACAAGGTGTTGCTGTTACACAATCTGCTTTAAATGAACATTTAGGTAGTGCTGGCGGTATCTTTTTAACAATTGCGATCACGCTGTTTGCATTCTCTTCAGTTGTAGGTAACTATTATTATGGACAATCTAACATTGAATTTTTATCTAAAAATAGAACAATTTTATTTATATTTAGATGTTTAGTCGTCGTGTTAGTATTTATTGGTGCAGTTGCTAAAACAGATGTTGTTTGGAGTACTGCCGATTTATTCATGGGATTAATGGCAATTGTCAACTTAGTGGCAATCATTGGACTATCAAATATCGCATTTGCTGTTATGAACGATTACCAACGTCAACGTAGAGCCGGTAAAAAACCTATTTTCAGACCAGAAGAATTAGAAATTAATTTATTTGGTATTGAAAGTTGGGGCATGAAAAAATAATTAAAAATTACTTATATTAACGAATAGAGCCTTTCAAATAGATCACTGGTTAGTGAGAAATTGAAAGGCTCTTTTATGTCTTTCAATTTTTGAAAATACACTATATAATATTGATTGACAGAAAAAGAAGGATGATTCATGTGAATGATTACCTGATAACTAAGGTTTTAAATAATAATGTTATTATCTGTAAAAAAGCACAAGAAGAATATGTGCTCATTGCTAAAGGCATTGGCTTTAATAAAAAAAGTGGCATGACTTTGCAAGAAAATCAAACAGTTGAAAAAACGTATATATTAGATCAAAAATCTCAACAAGACCATTATAAATCTCTGGTTGAACAAGCTGATGACACATTAATTCAAGCAGTCATTGAAGCTGTTAATATTATTACAAATTCAGTAATGAAGATAGATAATCAAAAATTGGTCATATCTTTAACAGATCATATTATATTTGCATATAAGCGATTGAAACAAAATCAATTAATAAATAACCCCTTTGTTGTAGAAACAAAGCAATTATATACAGAGGCATATGGCATTGCTGAAAAAGTAATTGATCGTTTAAACCACGTATTAGATGTGAATTTTCCAGAAGACGAAATAGGTTTTATAGCATTACATATAGCTTCTAATACGGAAACTTTATCTATACGTGAAATGGAACTGATTAATCGTTTGATTAATAAAAGTATATTTATTCTAGAACATGACTTAAAACATGATATAGAAAAAGACACAGTCCAGTATCAACGCTTTATTAGGCATATCCAATTTTTAATTAAAAGATTGAGAACTGGAGAAAATTTGCAAAAAACAAATGCTTTTGAAGAGTTATTGAAAACTCAGTATCCTTTATGCTTCAATATCGCATTAAAAATAATGAAAATGTTGCAGCAGGAATTGGGTATTAAAATATATGATGCAGAAGTTATTTATTTAACTTTACATGTCTACCATTTTATGGTTGATGCCGATCATACTAATACACCTAATGATTAAAACCTTTAAATAGTTTACATTCAAAAAATACGATGTCACTAAACAGTGTGATGTCGTATTTTTAATTTTGCAATTATATTTATTATATATTGTTAATATCTATGACAAAGTTGGAGTTTATAGGAAACTAAATGTGTAATTAGTTGTATATTATAAAGTTAATATTAAGAGTTTTAATTGCGTGTAATGAAAGTATTATATTTTTATTTATGTATGCAAATTCACTTTACTATACCAACTAAAAATCATAGAATTAGTTTTAAAGTTGTTTTGTTTAAAGGGGATGTTTTCGTATTAAGTACTATGATGAAATTCCTATAATTAGATCAGTGGCAGCTATGCTTGTTGTTGCCATTCATACAGTTAATAGTATCGCACTTTCAGGAGACTCATTCACTTCAGATGGATTAGGGTATATAAATCAAATTGCAAGGTTAGGTACACCTGTTTTTGCAGTAATTAGTGCTTTTTTATTAACTATTTCTGTCGTTCATAAAGGTTTTAGCTTGAATTATTTTATAAAATCAAGATTTAGCAAAATCTTAATCCCTTATATTATATGGACCATTTTTTATTTACTATACAGGGCTTATTTTTTACATAACTTAGAGGATGATGGTAAATTAATCAATTATTTTGTATTCGGCAAGGCAAACTTTCATCTATATTTTATATTAACAGTAATACAATTCTACTTTTTATTTCCATTTGTACACAAATTTAAAAAAGGATGGCCAATTATTGCTTTATTCGTAGTTGCAACTATTGCTAATATAGTTTGGATAATGATGGGACCAGTGTCATTGGGTGGCGGTGGACTAGAACGGTTTGTAAATGATAAACTCTTCATTATGAATTGGATATCCTTTTTCATTTTAGGTATTGTTTATGCAAAATTTTACAATGAAATAAAAGTACTGATATTTAAATATAAGGCGTTACTTTCAATTATTATAGGTATATTATTTATTGATTTATTGATCAGTATTGATCTAGACAATTTACACAGTTCAATCCATGTTTCAAATATAATTTATATCCCGTTTTTTATTGTATTTCTTAACTACATGTTTGAACATGTAAAGAAAAATAAAATCATTTTGCGTACACTCACATTAATAGGAAATTACTCAATGGGTATCTATTTAGTACATTATGTAGCAATCCAATTCGTGAAGCGTTTGCCTCTTGTTGAGGATATCGATGCCCAAAGTAAATTTATGGGTGTATTTGTAGCAGCTGTTGCTTTATCAGTATTCATTGTATATTTAATTGGCAAATTACCATTTGGAAATTATATTGTGCCTATCCCGAAAAAGAAAGCTAGTAAACACCTTGCTAATATTCGAGATAATAGTGATACTGGTAATAAAGCAACGACGTAAAAAGAAAGTATTTTTTATAGATCTGGAACCTAAATATCTCTGACTAAAGAATAAACATCAATTTCTACTGAGTTATATAGAAATTGATGTTTTCTTTTTTTATGAAATCTTGAAGTTTCCATTGGTAGTGTAAGTTGAGTCATGTTATAACCTTTATACTTAAGGCATCTCTTTTTAAAATTATGTGATGGTAATTTATTATACGAAAGGGCTTTATTTTTTGTACTAAAACATATAATTTTTTCGATTTTGAAACGTGTTGCCGCCAGGGGAAGTATGAGTGAGAAACTGCAAGATCGAACCATAGCTTAGTCAATCATACAAGATCAAAATCGTGAAATTCTTAATTTGGTTATTTATTCAACTTATTTTTAATTGTTTCGCTTTCTATATTCAATATCACTTTTCATTTAATTATAATTGAGAAAAATTTAGAAAATGTGTTTAATTGTAATGGAATAGTGAATAATCTATGCAGAAGCGAGATGACACTTATAATTTAGTATAATAGATGATTGTCATTTAAAGAATGTGTTATTATTAAGTATAGTACAACAAACTATTAAAGCTTTTTATGATAGAGTTTTGTACCGTCTATTTATATTCATAATAAGTAATTACTATTTTTAGAATTAATTTAAGGTATGGTGAGTTATATGTCGAACGAAGACAATGTAAAACAAGAAAATAAAAAGGGGAAAGACAAGTTAAAACTTAGTTTTCCTGAAACCCGCTTCATGAAGTTTGCGGGGGGTAAAGACTTACTTTTTGGTTTGTTAATTTTAATATTAGTAGGTATCGCAATATTTATATTTGATCAAGTATCTTATATTTTCAAACCATTCATTATCATTTTTAATACTATTGTTGCGCCTATTATTGTTTCAGTTATCCTATATTATCTATTGAATCCATTAGTCAATTTAATGGAACGTTATAATATTTCTAGGTTATGGGGCGTAATCATATTATTCCTATTGATTGTAGGTGTGATAACACTTGTTATTAACCTTTTGATACCTGTAATAGGGTCTCAATTCAGAAGTTTTGGTAATAATTTCCCATCATATGTAGATAAGGTCAATCAATTTATAGATAGTGTTACAAAGTACTCATTGATATCGAATTTCTATAGTCAAATTCAAGAGCAGTTGGACGCGTTGGCTAACAAATTGCCATCTATGGTTTCAGATTACTTTAACGGATTTGGCTCAAAGGTTAAGAATTTTGCTGAAGCAATTGTAAATGTTGGTGTAGTCATTGCGACAACACCATTTGTGTTGTTCTTTATGTTGAAAGATGGACATCGCTTTAAAGAGTTTTCTACAAAATTAATGCCACCTAAATTCAGAAAAGATTATCATGATTTATTAGACAAAATGAGTGTTCAAGTTGGTTCTTATATTCAAGGTCAAATTATTGTTTCATTTTGTATTGGTATTTTATTATTTATAGGTTATAGCATTATTGGATTAGATTATAGTTTGATTCTAGCATCAATTGCTGCTGTTACAAGTGTAGTACCATACATAGGTCCTACAATCGCAATATCGCCAGCAATTATTATTGCGTTAATAACTTCTCCAATTATGCTATTGAAATTGATTGTAGTATGGACGGCTGTTCAGTTTATCGAAGGTCATCTGATTTCACCTAATGTCATGGGTAAAACACTTAAAATACACCCATTAACAATCATTTTCATCTTATTAAGTGCAGGTAACTTATTAGGTATTGTAGGCGTGATTTTAGGTATACCGGCTTATGCGATATTAAAAGTATTAGTATCACATTTATATACTATGTTTAAACGTAGATATAATAAGTATTATGGTGAAGATGCTGGAGAATATGAAATTACAACAGACGAAGAAATTCGTTAAATTATTATAAATTTTCTTCAGTGTGCTTTGACAATGCATACTATTTTCATTTTGATTTTATATCATAAAAGTTTTCATACTGAAGCGGTACGACTAGTACACAAATTGATAAGCGTCTATAGATATTATACAAGTACATACTGTAATCTATAGACGTTTTTATAATATACTATAGTTATAAAAAACGATCGAGGACGAGATGATGAAACCAATTTCTAAAATATGGTTTCTGTCTCGTCCTTAATTATTTTCGTGACGCGTTATTAACTTACTGAGTTAGTTTATAGTTCTTAATGTAAGTTTTGTATTATATGGCTATATTAATGAGTATTTCACCCTATTTAATGATGTTTGATTCATGATATTTAAAATTGAATCATGCGTCTAACAATTTTGTTAGTAGTTATTATTAAAAAATTTATTTATTATGTATTGTTCTTGTGCTATATTTTTATGGAACGATTAGATTATTAAAAGTGAAGTGAAAAGATGTCAAAAGAATTGAGAAGCAAATTATTTTCTATATTAAAAATTGTATTCGCATTTACGTTATTTACAATTGTTGCTATTACTTTATACAAAGAGCTTTCACATATTAATCTCAAAGACGCTATAAAATCATTTAGTAAAATTAATAGGTTTTGGCTCGTTGCACTGTTCCTTAGTGGTGGCGCATCTATTATAGTACTCTCAATGTATGATGTAATCTTAGCCAAAACATTAAAGCTAAAAATTGGTTTAGTTAAAACGATTAGAATTGGTTATATTGTAAATGCTTTGAATGCTGTTGTGGGCTTTGGAGGATTTATAGGGGCCAGTGTACGTTTCCTATTTTATAAAAATACAACTGATGATAAAAAAGCACTGCTACATACCATTTCTATTGTTTTAATTTCAATGTTAACTGGTTTAAGTTTGCTTTCTATCTTAGTAGTGATTCATGTCTTAGATATTTCGCATATTTTTACACCGTATCCATGGATTAAATGGTTAATGTACGTAGTAGCATTGTTTTTACCAATATTTGTGGTATTCACTATAATTAAGCCCGTACAAAAAACACATAGATTGCTTGGCGTATATTGCACAATTGTTTCAGGTGTTGAATGGTTTGTTGCAGCATTAGTGTTATACATGGCAATGGCTATCGTAGGTGTTCAAATACCTTTTGCTACATTTATGGGGATTTTTATTCTAGCAGCGTTATCGGGATTAATCAGTTTTATTCCTGGTGGATTTGGTACATTTGATTTAGTTGTACTGTTAGGTTTAAAGGCATTAAATATTAATGAGGAAGCAATCGTTTTAGGTTTGTTACTTTACCGTTTTGCTTATTATTTATTCCCTGTACTTATTGCACTGATTTTATCTACATTTGAATTCCGTAGTACTGCCAAACGTTACTGGGAAGATTCACGCATATTAGTGCCAGTAAAAGATATGACATCCTTGTTAGGCTCATATCAAAAGGACATAATTGCACGTATACCATCTTTTGCTATGGCACTTTTATTGCTATTTACGAGTTTAGTATTCTTTTTAAATAATTTAACAATTATTTATGATGGATTATATGATCCAAATCACTATATCTATTATATTATTGTGTCAATTCATACCTGTGCGTGTTTATTATTATTATTGAATGTTATAGGTGTATATAAATTATCTAAACGTGCGATACTATTTGCAATTATTTCTGTATTGTTTATATTTATTGCAACGGCTTATACGTATGCATCATTTATACTATTAAGTTGGCTTACAGTGATCTTTGTATTATTGCTTGTATTTTATAAACGAGCTCGAATTATCAAACGACCGTTTAGGTATTCCAAGTTATTATTAAGTGTTATTACAGGTGCGATCATACTACATATTAATCATCTTGTGATTAAGCGTACGTTTTATTCTCTAGATATTTATCATATTGAAATGCTGACTTCTATTTTGAGATATTATTTCTGGATTACTATTTTATTAGTAGCAATTATAGTTGGTGTTATCGTATGGTGGTTTGAATACAGGTATCGATTATCAAATAGTAGAAATAACATCGCTACTTGTGAATCGATTATTGACAAATACAATGGGAATTATTTAAGTCACTTAATGTACAGTGGAGATAAGAAGTTTTTTATAAATGACAATGAAGATGCTTTTGTAATGTACCGCTATCATAATAATACGTATATTATTTTAGGTGATCCAATTGGTAATACAGAATCATTTTATAGTTTATTAGAATCATTTTATCAAGAAGCGGAATATTTAGGTTATGATATTATTTTTTATCAAGTAACGGATAAACACATGTCACTCTATCATAGTTTTGGTAACCAATTCTTTAAATTAGGTGAAGAAGCCGTTATAAATTTAACGACATTTACAACGTCAGGGAAGAAAAAGCGTGGTTTGCGAGCGACGCTAAATAAACTTGATGATTTGGGTTATTCATTTGAAGTGGTGGAGCCACCGTTTTCACAACAGATGATTGCTGATTTAAAAGCCATAAGTGATGAGTGGTTAGCTGATAAAAATGAAATGCATTTTTCTGTTGGTAGTTTTGACGAACATTATATATCACAAGCTCCGATAGGCGTGTTAAAAGATAATGAACAATCCGTCATTGCTTTCTGCACATTGATGCCAACTTATTATAATGGCGTGATTTCAGTTGATTTAATACGTTGGAAACAAGACATTGAGTTGCCATTAATGGATAGTTTATACTTGAATATGCTACTTTGGTCAAAAGCTAATAACTATGAACATTTTAATATGGGAATGGCGACATTATCTAATGTGGGACAAATTCCTTATTCATTTTATGGTGAAAGAATAGCTGGCCGTGTATTTGAACATTTTAACGGTCTATATAGATTCCAAGGTCTCAGAAGATATAAAGAGAAATTCAATCCGAAATGGGAGCCAAGATTTCTCGTTTATCGTAAACGTCACTCATTATGGGTGAGCATGTTAAAAGTAATGCGTGTCATTAGAAAAGATAGCTGAAGTACAACATGAAGCACCCCACATGTCATATGCATGTGAGGTGCTTTTTAAGGAGTTTAATAGTGCTTAATGGTTTGTGTAGTTAATCTTTGGAGAAGTTATTAACTACTTTAATAAACTAACAATTGTTACCCTTTTAAATATCATTTTGATTCTAACTATATTTGAATTTCTCGTTACCCCTTTGTTAAAGGTACAATATAAATATATCATCATTAGAAAACGCTTTCAATGATGTATTGAAATCTTATTCATTTTATTGTGAACATATTATACGTGTGTTTTCTTATTAACATTTATATGTATTATTACTTTTTTGAAGTGACAAATTAAAAAATGTCGTCTATTCATAGTGATAAAGCATGCGGCTTACTGCTAGTTTTTTAACTTAAATTTCAACTATCAAATTGCTTTTATGAGAAGTATTGATAGTTACGGGTAAGTTTATAAATTACAGATATTTTCTTGATTTAAAATGATAAACACTTACTTCATAAATAAACTTTATGCTATTACAAAAATGCGAATGTATATTTTAATTGTTTCTTATAAATCAATAATCTATAATAATTAAAAATAAAAAAATGAGGTATATAAATTGCTAGATTATAGAGAATATTCAGATGAACAAAAAGTTTTTATAATAAGTATTGGAGGGTTAGATGGGTATAAAATTCGTAAGACAGTTATAAAAATCATTGAAAAATTAATTAAACCATTTCTCCCGAACTATTATAGTTACACATTTATAGATGTTGATAATGTAACAGTATTATTATTAAAAGCAGAGCAACAATTTATACCAGATTTAATTAGAGCACTATGTAAAAAGAATATAGCTATTTATGAGGTTAAATTAGTTGAAGGAAAAGATAGTTTGTTGTACGAAAATTTTATCAATAGTAGTAAATAATATCTTGGTACAAAGATATATCAATTCAATTTTATTTAAACATACATAATTTGTGCTGTGTGTTGTATAGTTGTTCATCATCTTTAACAGGCGCGTTATCTATATTAAAAAGTGAATGTATGAATTATATTTCTATTAATCTTAGTGATATAGGGAATATAGAATTTTTATACGAACAAAATTCTATATATGGAGTAAAGTGGCATCATCATATAAAACTTTTTCTTATTATATTTTATTGCTTACTGTAAAAAATAATTAATAATTGAGGTAGTATTTATAATCGTTATTTAATCATGGAAACACTCTGTTAAATAGAGAAAATATGTGGTAATATGAAAACGGTTACATATAAGGGGTGATTTTACTGACAACGATAAAAGATGTAGCACTATTAGCCGGTTGCTCAGTTGCAACTGTTTCTAGAGCGATTAACAATACTGGGTATGTTAAGGCACAAACGCGATCGCAAATTGATCGTGCAATTGCAGAACTGAATTACCAACCAAATGAAGCGGCAAGAACATTATATAAAAGAAAATCAAAAATGATTGGATTGCTCCTACCAGATATAAGTAATCCATTCTTTACGTTAATTGCAAGAGGCGTAGAAGATGTTGCTGTTGAACATGGCTACCAAGTTTTAATTGGTAACAGTGATAATGATACAGAAAAAGCAAAGGCTTATTTAACAACATTTGTATCTCATAATTGCGCTGGCATGATTACTACTGCACTCAACGAAAATATAATTGAAAATATGTTAGAACCGCTTCATATGCCTTTTGTATTTGTCGACCGAACTCATAATGAAATATCAGGTGTTTCAACTGATCATTATGAAGGTGGACAACGTCAAGCAGAACTAGTTATTGAAGGAGGCTGCAATGATGGTCTAATCGTACATGAAGATTTAACGATTGATGCTTTTAAACATCGCGTTAAAGGTGTAGTGTCAATGTTTGAAGAATATGGTATTAACTATAAAACATATTTAGCGCAGGATTTAAACGATGAAGGTTCATTTATTAATTTAATTAGGACACACAATATAGATAGTATGATCTGCAGTAATGATTTATTAGCAATTAAAGTAATGGGGATACTTCAACAACATAATTTGCGTATTCCAAAGGATGTTCAAATTGTGGGGTATGATAATATACCATTTTCAACAATGACATTTCCCCAAATTAGTACAATCGATCAGTCGGCTTATCGTTTAGGAGAACTAGCAATGTCAAAGTTACTTAAATTGTACGATCATCAAGATTGTTTCGAACTAGAAAAAGTAGCCATTTCCGTAATAAAAAGATCGAGTACACGTCATTAATGCGTAACATGTAACGGGTTACATAAATAAAGGAGCGGTTTGATGTATAAAACAGGTATTTTAAATAGCGAAATTTCAAAATTGCTAAGTGATTTAGGTCATACAGATCAAATTATTATTGCTGATTGTGGTTTGCCAGTACCACAAGGGGTTAAGAAAATAGACCTTGCCTTAGAATTTGGGAAACCATCATTTTTAGAAGTGTTTCACTTAATAAAAAATCATATGGTAATTGAGCAAGTAACGATTGCTAATGAAATGATTGAGCAAAATGATGCCCTCTATATACAACTGGTGTCAGAAAACATCGATATTAGTACTGTATCTCATGAACAGTTAAAAGCGGATAGTGAGAAAGTTAAAGCTATTATCAGAACAGGCGAAGCTAAACCTTTTGCTAATGCGATATTGAAGAGTGGCGTTTTATTTTAAAGGGGTGATTAATAATGATTAATATGGATCAAATATATAAATCATTTGGACAAAATGATGTGTTGTTGGGTGTGGATTTTGAAATCGCCGATGCAGAGGTCCATGCATTAATGGGTGAAAATGGTGCTGGTAAAAGTACATTAATGAAAATACTAACAGGTGTCTATGAAGCGGATGGTGGCACCGTAATAGAAAATGGCCAACCAATCCATTTTAAGAATACTAAAGATGCTGAAAATCATGGTGTCGCGTTTATACAACAAGAATTGAATATTTGGCCTAATTTGACAGTGTTAGAAAACTTATTTCTAGGAAAAGAAACAACTAAATTTTTCGGTAT
Source organism: Staphylococcus pseudoxylosus (assembly GCF_044794325.1). Taxonomy (NCBI): domain Bacteria; kingdom Bacillati; phylum Bacillota; class Bacilli; order Caryophanales; family Staphylococcaceae; genus Staphylococcus; species Staphylococcus pseudoxylosus. The sequence goes on along the minus strand of NZ_CP085024.1, from coordinate 1,635,625 downwards.
TGTAGATAATAAAGCCATGAGGGTACAAGCACAAGAGATATTTAAAAAATTGAATATAACGATTGATTTAAATCAATTAGCAGGAGATTTATCTGTTGGTATGCAACAAATGTTAGAAATTAGTAAAGCACTTATGCAAGAGGCTAAAGTTATTATAATGGATGAGCCAACTGCTGCATTAACCAATAATGAAATAGAAGTGTTATTTGAACAAATCAAAAAGTTAAAAAGTGAAGGCGTATCTTTTGTCTATATTTCACATAGAATGGAAGAAATATTTAGTATTTCTGATCGTATTACCGTTATGAGAGATGGTCGTTCTATTTTAACGTCTGCTACTGAATCTACAACACATCCACAAATCGTCAAGGCGATGATAGGTCGAGATTTAGATAACCAATATCCTGAAAGGAATTATGAGCAAGATAAATTAGTACTTTCTGTTAAGGAGCTTAGTTCAAATGAGCATAATCTAAAATCGGTTCACTTTGAGTTGCATAAAGGAGAAATCTTAGGTTTTAGTGGTTTAATGGGTGCAGGTAGATCAGAGATTATGCGCGTGTTGTTTGGTCTAGATAAAGGGACTATGCAAGTCGAGTTGAATGGTAACGCTATTTATATGAATAATCCTCACCAATCTATAAAACATGGTTTAGCTTTTATCACTGAAAATAGAAAAGAAGAAGGATTAGTTCTACAGGATTCTATTTTAGAGAATATATCATTACCTGCGTTAAAAAGTTTTTCAAAATCAGGTTTTCTAGCTCAAGGTTCAATGGAACAATATACACAGCAAATGATTAAGCGATTAAATATTAAAGGCAAACAAGATGATGCGTGCATAGATTTGTCTGGTGGGAACCAACAAAAAGTAGTTTTAGCAAAATGGATAGCGACAGCACCACGCGTATTGATTTTAGATGAGCCTACTAGAGGAATAGATGTAGGTGCTAAAAGAGAAATATATCAATTAATGAATGAACTTACAGAAAGAGGAATGTCTATTATTATGATTTCATCAGAATTACCTGAGGTTATTGGCATGAGTGACAATGTTGCTGTTGTCCATGAAGGTAACATTGCAGGGATATTAGATAAAGCATCGTTATCTGAAGAACGTATCATGACTTTAGCTACTGGAGGGAAAATAAATGAATCAATCTAAGTTATCTTTTTCATATTTAGAAAAAATTATACCATTTATTGGATTAATATTATTAGTCATTATCATAAGTGTATTAAACAGTGCTTTTTTAGAACCATCTAATTTGTTTAATTTATTAAGACAAGTATCTATTAATGGTTTAATAGCATTTGGTATGACATTTGTTATTTTGACAGGGGGGATAGACCTATCAGTTGGATCCACGCTTGCGTTATCTAGTGCGATGATAGCTATATTAATGGTAACAGGTGTTGATTCAATTGTTGCGTTGTTAATTGGTTGTATCTTTGGTGCTATTTTAGGAGCGATTAACGGGATTTTAATTACATTAGGTAAGATGGCACCATTTATCGCAACTTTAGCAACAATGACCGTATTTAGAGGGCTCACGCTTGTTATAACTGATGGTAATCCGATTACAAATTTAAATGGTAGTTATGCATTTCAACTATTTGGACGTGGTTACTTTTTAGGTATACCTGTACCAGCAGTTACGATGTTTATCACCTTCATTATTTTATATATTATTTTACATAAAACGGTGTTTGGTAGACAAACTTATGCTATGGGCGGTAATGAAAAAGCGGCATTTATTTCAGGAATCAAAGTCAATAAGTTGAAGGTTATGATATATAGTTTAGCTGGCTTAATGTCTGCGATGGCAGGAGCAATATTAACATCTCGTTTAAATTCTGCACAACCAACAGCGGGCATGTCATATGAATTGGATGCTATTGCAGCTGTAGTACTTGGAGGTACTTCACTTACAGGGGGTAAAGGACGTATTCTCGGCACATTAATCGGTGTGCTTATTATAGGGGTACTAAACAATGGTTTAAACCTATTGGGTGTGTCTTCATTTTATCAACAAGTCGTTAAAGGTGTTGTGATTATTATTGCAGTGCTAATAGATAGAAAGAATAAATCATAGAGGAGGTCATTTAATGAAAAAGGTATTTATTAGTGCTATTGCAATATTGTTATTTTTAGCAGGGTGTTCACTAGAATCTCCATTAGAAAATAATAACAAGGATAAATCAAACAAGAAAAAATCTGAAGTTGTCATTGGCGTTAGTATATCTACGTTAAATAATCCATTTTTTGTAAAAATAAAAGATGGTATTGAGGATGAAGCAAAAAAACAAGGCGTTAAAGTGAAATTTGCCGATGCACAAGATGATGCAGCAAAACAATCAAATGACATTGATGATTTAATTCAACAAAATGTAGACTACCTTATTGTTAATCCAACAGATTCAGATGCGATTTCTGGTAGCATCCAAATTGCGAATGATCAAAATATCCCAGTAATTACTTTGGATAGAGAAGTTGCTAAAGGGGAAGTTGCATCATTTATTGCTTCAGATAATGTTAAAGGTGGAGAAATGGGTGGCCAACTCATTGTAGAGCAATTCGGTAAAAATACGAAAGTTGCTGAATTAGAAGGTATACCTGGTGCAAGTGCAACGAGAGAACGTGGTAAAGGATTCCATAACGTAGCAGATAAATCACTTGATGTGGTATCGAAGCAAAGTGCTAAGTTCAATAGAACAGAAGGATTGAATGTGACGCAAAATATTATACAAGCACATCCAGATATCAAAGCTATTTTTGCGCAAAATGATGAAATGGCACTAGGTGCTGTAGAAGCGGTGGGTAATAAGGATATTAAAGTTATTGGTTTTGATGGTAACGAGGATGCAATTAAATCGGTAGAAAACAATAAATTATATGCTACTGTTGCGCAACAACCTCATTTAATGGGAGAGGAAAGCATTAAAACAGTAATGAATTTATTTGATGGTAAGAAAGTAGAGCAGAAAAACAAAATTCCATTAGAAATGAAAAAACAAAATTAATTGGTAATCATCTATAATAAAGCCGGATGTAGTAAATACTACTCCGGCTTTAAAATTTATATAATTGATGATTTATATGAGACAAAATGATAGCAATAGTTTTATTTCATTTATTGCGCTGGCTCGAATTGCCTCTGTAAATATAAGGATTTGATGTATGTTACATATCTAAGCCTTTTTCATAATTTTGACGATCTTGTTGTTCTTTTGCATAACGCTCAGGATTCTTTTTATAAAAATCTTGATGTTCAGCTTCTGCTTCGTAAAATGTAGAAGCGGGTAGAATTTTTGTTGCAATCGCTTTGTCTTTATCCATAGTATTCTTTAATTTCTCAATATAAATTTCTGCCAGTTCTTTTTGATCTTCATTTGTGTAGAAGATAGCAGTTTTGTATTGTGAACCTCTATCTTGGAATTGCCCGCCTTCATCAGATGGATCTATTACAGAAAAGAAAATTTCTAATAATTTGTTGTAGGAAAACAATGCGACATCATATTCGATTTCGACAGTTTCCAAATGGCCGGTATTACCACTTTTGACTTGTTCATATGAAGGGTTATCTACATGTCCTCCCATATACCCAGAGGTTACTTTTTCTATGCCTTCAAATGTATCAAAGGGTTTAACCATACACCAAAAGCAACCTCCAGCGAAGTATGCTTTATTAATATTCATGCTTAACATCCTTTCCGTATTAGACCTTAGTACCATATATAAAGATATCACTTGATTTTTATACTCTTTTTATATAACTTTAATATATGTTAATTATAGTACATAGAAGTGCAATTTTGAAGATATAAGGTTGATACTAATGAATGAAGACAAACAAAGAAGTAATACAAACTCAAGCAACAACACTAAAGAAGCGCCTATGCGTAGGGTTAAGAAGAAGCGGCTTAAGAAATTACCGATAATCATTTTAATTTTTATTGTGATTTTAGCAATTATCGTAGGTTATGCAGTGCATGGTTATAATTCCGGTATTAATTATGCGAAAGACCACGGGAAAACATTAAAGCAAGAAAAATTTAATGGTGCCACTAAAAATGACGGTAAGATTACGGTAATGGTATTAGGAGCAGACGCCGAAGATGGTGGTATTTCTAGAACAGATTCTATTATGATCGCTCAATACGATTATGTTAATAAAAAGATGAAGATGGTCTCTGTCATGCGTGATATCTATGCTGACATTCCAGGAAATGGGCAACATAAGATTAACTCTGCATATTCCATCGGCGGACCAGAATTATTAAGACAAACGTTGAAGAAAAATTTAGGTATTGATCCTGAATATTACGCTGTTTTAGATTTCACTGGTTTTGAAAAAATGATAGATGAACTGGAACCGAACGGTGTACCGATAGACGTTGAAAAAGACATGTCAAAAAATATTGGCGTATCGTTGAAAAAAGGTCATCATCGTTTAAATGGTAAAGAGCTCTTAGGTTATGCGAGATTTAGACATGACCCTGAAGGAGATTTTGGACGTGTCCGTAGACAGCAACAAGTGATGCAATCGCTAAAAGAGGAACTTGTGAGTGTAGATTCAATTCTCAAGTTACCTAGAGTTGCAGGTATTTTAAGAGGCTATTTAAACACCAATATGCCAGATTCTGCATTGGTGCAATCAGGGTTGAATTTCGGTATTCGTGGCGATAAGAATGTAGATTCTATAACATTACCAGTTAAGGGTACTTATCAAGATATCCAGTCACCAATGGATGGCAGTGCTTTAGAAATTGATAAAGAGAAAAACAAAGAAGCAGTTAAGAAATTCTTGGATGAATAATATTGCTACTATGTAAGTGTGAGACAAAGAAGTAATATAGCACTTGATTTTTATCGTATTTTGTTAGTCTGTCCCAGTAATTATATTTAGCAAGAAGTATAGAATTGGTGAAGTTTTTGCATTTTTACGCAGTATGATGTTATAATAGATTTAACGAAAAAGATTAGCATTAATACACCAATCCCCCTCGCTACTGTCATAGTGAGGGGGATTTTTTATAGTGTTGGCTATTGTCGCCTACGAGTTATCTATCGCGTTTACTTAGCCAGTAAGTAAAATATGCGATGGCGCAGCCACTGATGACTGGCGCAATGATGTGAACGAAAAAGATTAACAAATAATACACCTCCTCTCTACGTCGAACTGACGCCTGAGAGATAGGCGACTTCATTATTATAACATAAAGTCCCACTTCCCAATTTATTGAGTTAGTGGGACTTATGCATGAGTAATAGCTCAGGTCGATCTTTTACCCTTTGAGATAGGATGGTGAAATATTTTTAAATAAATTGGATTTTTGCTCTATTTTTTGGTGCAAGATTCTTATTTTTAGATAAGATGAGCTCATATTCTGTAATAGAATAATTATTACTACTGATCAGATTTTCTAACTCCTGCAACCCCATAATGTGATGATTTCATTTCTTCTATAACTACTTGGATTGCTTCTTTATTAGCACCAGTTGTTTTTTCAACTGCATTTGTTACTTCACTTACTAAGTCTTTGAGTTGTTCATCTGAACGACCTTCTAATAATTTTACATTTACGATTGGCATATGTAATTCCTCCTAAAATAATTTAAAGATATTATATCACGAAAATTCGAAAAATTATAAAAGTAACCCTGTAGGAACGTTTGTTCTTTTTTATATTGATTAAGAACAGGTGTTCGTATATAATAGAATTAATTCAGGGAGGTTGTTTGATATGTATGATTATAATCTAGTGGAAGAAAGAGACGTCTTGTGTATAGATCAAAAGAGTTTCTTTGCGAGTGTATCTTGTATTCAAAAAGGATTAGACCCTATGACTGAAAAATTAGCAGTGGTTGCTGATACTAAAAGACAAGGTTCAGTAGTATTAGCTGCGACAGGACCATTAAAAGCACTAGGCATCAAAACTGGATCTAGATTATTTGAAATACCACATAGAAATGACATTTATATAATTAATCCAAGCATGCGAAAATATTTGGAAGTTTCTATAGAAATATCAAAAATTGCATTGCAATATATTGCGCCAGAAGACTTGCATCAATACAGTATAGACGAATTCTTTATGGATGTGACGAATAGTTATCATAGATTTAGTAGTACAGTTTATTCATTTTGTCAAAAATTACAACTTGAAATTAAAGAAGCAACAGGTATTAATTGTTCCATAGGCATAGGCTCAAATATGTTATTGAGTAAAATTGCAATGGATATAGAAGCCAAACATAACGATAGTTTAATTGCAGAATGGCGTTATCAAGATGTACCTAAAAAACTTTGGCCAATTCAACCATTGAGCAAATTTTGGGGGATTAGCAGAAGAACAGAAGCTAAATTGAATAAAAGGGGAATTTTTACTGTTGGTGACTTAGCACATTATTCATATACGTATTTAAAAAGAGACTTAGGTATCATTGGTATTGATTTACATTTACATGCAAATGGAATTGATGAAAGTAGAGTGCGAGATAAATATAAAGTGATGAATCCATCTATTTGTAAGAGCCAAATACTCATGCGAGATTATCGATACAGCGAAGCCAAAGTAGTTATGCGTGAATTGATTGAGGATGTTGCTAGTCGTGTTAGAGGGAGAAATCAATTAGCTAAGACGATTCACTTTTCATTTGGTTACAGTGATGAAGGAGGTATAAGCAAACAGTATACGTTAGAAGATCCAACCAATCTAGAAGATAATATGTATAAAGTGGTTGAAGGTTTTGCAGATAAATTATGTGACCCTTATGCATTATTTCGTACAGTAAGTATTTCTTTAACTCAGTTCATCGATGAGAAAGATAGACAATTGAATTTATTTATTGATGAGTACGAAAGAAAAAGAAATGAAAAGCTAGCTAAAACTATAGACGCCTTACATCGGAAATTTGGACGAGGAATTGTATCTAGAGCGGTATCTTATACAGATGCAGGTACAAAACATGGTCGTCTTGGTCTTATGGCAGGCCATAAAATGTAAAGCCTCACAGCTCACATACCAATTTAGTTGAGTTAATGGGAGTTATGCATGAGCAATAGCTCACATAAACCTAAAAACCATTGTTTAAACTATTAAACTAATGGGGCTACGAAAAATGATTTCGTAGCCCCACTTATAAAATTTCATATATTAACCAATATAAGTATCAAAATCATTGAGTGCCTCAGCGCCAGCTTTACGGTCATCAGGATTTTTAAAACTAATACGCAATGCCCCATATATATCTTCGCGAACTTCTAAAATTCTAAGGTTGCTTATAGAAATATTATGTAAACTCAGAATGTTTGTCACTTTGCTAATCATACCTGGTTTATCCGGAATATCGACATATAGATCATACTCCACAGAAAGCGCTCCTTGTTGTTTAAGGGGAAGTTCATCACGATAAGTTTTAGCATCATTAAAGAAAGCATGGAGATCTTTAGCGTTATTACGCTCAATTAACGATATAACTTCTCCCATTTGATCTTTCCATTCTTTTAAGATACTTAATATAGTGTCTTTATTCTCAACTGTAATATCACGCCACATAACCGGGTTACTGCTCGCAATTCTAGTGATATCTCTAAAACCACCAGCAGCCAATGTTTTCACCAAAGCAGAATCATCCACATGTTGCGCATTTAAATGAACCAAACTTGAAGCGATAATGTGAGGGACGTGACTAACAATCCCAGTAACAAAATCATGTTCTTCTGCAGTTGTTGAAATGAATTTAGCATCAGTTGTTTTTAATAGATCTTGGATTTCTTCAAAAGCTAGATCATTAGCTGGTTCATTATGCACGAGTATATAAAAAGCATTCTCAAATAAATGTCTTTTAGCATTTAATACACCAGATTTATGACTCCCAGCCATTGGATGGCCGCCGATAAGGTGAATATCACGTTTTAAAAGAAATTGTTCATACTGTTGAATTGTTGATTTTGTACTACCAGTATCTGTAATAATAACGTTTTTCTTTAATTGATAGCTTGGTAATTCTTGTAAATATTTTATTGTTTGTTGTACGGGTGTGGCATATATAATGATATCTGCATTTTCGACGCTTGATTTATAGTCTGTCGATTGAAAATCAATGATACCAATAGATAAAGCTTTATCTAATTGAGATGTATCAGCATCAAATGCTGTAATTTCTATATCATTATGATAGTATCTTAAATTACTCGCTAGACTGCCGCCGATTAAGCCTAGACCAACGAAAAGTATTTGTTTCATTAAGCGAATCACCTCTATCAAAATTTTCAGAATAGTAATATTGTATAGTAGGTATTACTAATACGCAATACGTGATGAAATTTTTGCTTAACCACCAATGATATTTTAAGCACTTTAAAATCGTAGTGATAATTTTATTGAAAATAAATTGTTAGAGCTGAAAATACGAAATATGACCTAAAACAAATAAATAAGAAATGAATATGTGAAACATAAGAACATAAACCAAATAGAATTATGCTAAAGTAAGAGAAAGTAAATAATGAACAACGCAATCTATGATAAGTATAGTGATAATTATTTTAAAATAAGACTATTTATAAGGGTATTCAGAAAATAAAGGGAGTGTAAAATTTGAAAATAGAGAACATTTTAATTGCAGGTCCACACGAATTTGATTTTCAGCCATATTTGAAACAGCTAGAGAAGTATAATTTACGCTTTAAATCAACCGATGTCGTTTCGCAAGAGGATATGAACTGGGCAGATACATATGTAGGATTTGCTCCTAATGAAAATTTTGAACCTTCTAAAGTCAAATGGGTGCACACATTTAATGCAGGTGTGAATAATTATTTAGCCATTTCTGGTTGGGATAATACTCTGTTAACTAGAACAATCAGTGATTTCGGAGAAAAAATGAGTGAGTATTGCTTGAGTTATATATTAGCTGATTTACAATATCACTCCCAATTTAAAGAACAGCAAAATGCTAAAGTTTGGTCTGTTAAATCACCAGGTTCATTGAAGGATCAAACTATAACAATACTAGGTACAGGTGAGATAGGCCAAAAGATTGCAGAAGTATTCTCAACATTTGGGGCGACTGTAAATGGCATTTCAAATAGTGGTCAAGATAAAGCCTATTTTAATCAAATAAGTAATATACAAAATGCTCATACAATACTTGAACGCTCAAATTATATAATTAGTACCTTACCATTAACACAAGATACAGAAAAGCTATTAAATCAACATCAATTTGATCATTTAAACAATGCGTATTTTATAAATGTAGGTAGAGGGAAAGTAGTTGACACGGACCACTTATTAGATGCATTAAATGAAGGGAAGTTAAGACATGTTGTATTAGACGTTTTTGAGTCAGAACCATTAACAGAGGAGTCTGAGTTATGGCAAAGGAAAGATGTTACGATTACTCCTCATATTTCAGCGTTAACAGATATCGATGATGCCATATCATGCTTTTGTAACACATTGAAAAAATTAGAAAATAATGAATCAGTATCTAATAAAGTTGATTTCAATAAAGGATACTAAATTTAGTTAAGTATTAAACAAATTACATTAGTTATAACTGTTAAAGATTTTTGTACAATTATACCAATTTTTGAGGATAAAAGTTAAAATAGACTTACATATATTAGGAGGGGATTGCATGACTGAATCAATTTTCACCACAATTCAAGCATTAACAGAAATTAATAGCCCATCAGGACACGCAGAAAAGGCAATTAATTACGTTAAAGATGAAGTTGAACATTTAGGTTATACAACAACACTGACGAACAAAGGGGCATTATTAATCACTGTAAAAGGTGAGAACGATGAAGCACAAAAATGTATCACTGCACATGTTGATACGCTTGGCGCTATGGTAAAAGAAATTAAAGAAGATGGCAGATTAGCCTTGGATTTGATTGGTGGCTTTAGTTATAACGCTATTGAAGGAGAATATTGTGAAATAGAAACTTCATCAGGACAAACTTTTACTGGTACCATCTGTTTACACGAGACGAGTGTGCATGTGTATAGAAATAATGACGATATATCAAGAGATATTGAACATATGGAAGTCAGATTAGATGAAAAAGTAATGTCAAAAGAAGATACTGAAAGTTTAGGTATAGATGTAGGAGACTTTATAAGTTTTGATCCAAGAACTCAAATCACACCATCAGGATTTATAAAATCACGTCATTTAGACGATAAAGCCAGTGTTGCAATGATTATAGAGTTTTTAAAAACAATTAACAATGAAAACTTAACACTACCTCATACGATACAGTTCTATATTTCAAACAATGAAGAAATTGGTTATGGGGCAAATGCTTCAATTTCACCAAAAATTGTTGATTTTATAGCTTTTGATATGGGGGCTTTAGGTGATGGTCAAGCATCCGATGAATATACAGTATCGATTTGCGCGAAGGATGCATCAGGACCTTATCATAAGGCATTACGTGAACAATTAGTTAATTTATGCCAACTTAATCATATCCCTTATAAAGTAGATATTTATCCATATTATGGGTCAGATGCCTCTGCAGCATTAAAGGCAGGCGCTGATATCAGACATGGTTTGTTTGGTGCAGGTATTGAATCTTCACATGCACTAGAGCGTACGCATATAGATTCTTTAAAAGCAACTCAAGCACTACTTCATGCGTATTGTTTAGCTCCCATACAATAATGATGATATAAAAAGTCTTGTTATGAAACTTATAGAAGGCTATAAGTAAATTATTAGCAAAGATTATATTAAAATTTACTTTTCATTTTTTAAATAGTAAGGAGCTTGATTTGTCTTGAACATTTTAGCAACATTATCACCAGTTATTTTATATGCTGTGTTATTGGCAATTCAATACTTTTTATTTAGAACAGGAAATAAAATGGTCGGGGCAATCGTGCCTGTTATATTTGTAATCGTTCTTATTTATTTATATTTAACAGAAAAGCTGGGGTTAAATATATGGGGAGCTATAATATTTGGCTTTATAGGATTGTTGTTTCTACTTGGCCAATGGGATAGCGCACAAAAAGATAACAAGAAAAAGACGAAAAAAGAATTAGATAAGATAGAAGGAAAAGACTTAATTTGAAATATGAGTAATAATTGATAATAAACATACACACAAAGTTCATATGATTTATTACTACTATTTACACAAAAAGACCACGCCTTATATAGGTGGTGGTCTTTAATTTCATCTTAAAAATAGTATTTAGAAATAATGGTTTATATTAAGTAGAAATGATTTGTTAAAATACACTTTGAAAAATAGGGCTAACTCAAATTTTAAGAATGAGAGTTTTATTATTTAGTGATTTGTTAAAATATGAGTTTTTTATTAAAGATATCTTAAACTTTCATATTAACAATCTCAATTTATCTAAGGATCATCATATATGCAATCTTTTAACATAAAATTATAAGTTATAGCCTATTGAGCTAAATAATTGTTTATAATTATTTTTGGCGCTATCAAAAGTTAATTCAGGTTTCGTTTTAATATTGGTTAATGGATTTTCAATAATATCTATCATATATTTAGTTAATTGTTCTATATTATTTTTTTCTACAAGGTAGCCATTTTTACCATGATCAATTATTTCAGAGGGTCCGTACTTTATAGCGTATGAAATGACAGGGCACCCCACATTTATACTTTCCATTACAGATAGGCCGAATCCTTCAAAGGAGCTTGTTAACAGTGAAGCTTTAGATTTTTGAAATTCAGATGTAGGATCATTTGTAAAACCATGAATATGCACCTTGTTTTGGATGCCAAGATCAAATATCAAATTCTCAATTACTGAAACTTGACCAAATTCGCCTCGTCCATAAATATCCAATGAAGTATTGTAACCACTTTCTAAAAACTTAGAATATGCTTTTAGTATATGATCAATTTGTTTCTCTTCAGCAATTCTTCCTATAAACACAAACCTATCTTCTTTCACTACATTATTAGAATATGGATTAGACTTTATAAAGTGGGGTATTACAGAAATTTTATCTGAGCTAATACTGCTAACGTTTTGTATATCATTTTTTTGTTTATTAGTTAAAAGTAAATATTTAGATACTTTATGATGGTTTTCTAATGCAAATTTATAGGATTGTTCAACCTTATCAGTATTCATGTGACTACTGTGGAAAACAAGTATATTCTTAGTGTTGATTTTTTTGTTGAGTAATGGTTTATCAAGTAATCTAGCATCACAAAACACTGTATCATTTTCACTGAATTTGTTATCAAAATAATACTGGAATAATTGTTTTTCAGTTTTAAATGTTTTGTGTGGCCGATCGTCCTTATAAGTTTGTATTTGAATTACATTGTTAGCATCATTATCTTCAAAGAATTTCTTACAATAAATTATTTCATTTGCATCAAAAAATTCTTCGGCAATTTTTTTATAACTATTAGGAGAGTAGTAGATTTTTTTATGTAATACTCCATAATTGTTATATTGCCAACGCTGAATTCTCTTCTTACTAATAGGAGACATAAAGTCTTCAAACTCTAATATATTACTGTCTTTAAAATATCTTCTATATAAAACATATGAATCGTCACTATCGTAGTAACGTACAATATTATTAGTTTTCCCAAACTTATATTTCAAATCATTCATTTCAAGTGGAGTTTCTATATATTTGATTTTCTTTAGTATTTTGCTTCGAGGTGATGTTAGTAACTCATAATTTGCTAACCAATCGTATATATTTTCATATTTTATGTTTTCAGTGACTTTCTCTTCTTTAAAAAAACTTGCATATACATCATTATAATTAGGATTGTAATTGGTAGTTAATATTGTGGAAGGGATACCTAATTCTTCATCTAAAAATTTCGTTCTTCCCAATAAAGATTTTGTTCTTCCGCCGTGCACTGGAGGAAGTGTACTTGTAACTGTATATATCATTATTTTAAACTCCTTAAATAATAAGAACCCCGTTTAATCAAGATAATTTTATATTTCGAACAATATAAAATTTAACATAATGCTTCGATTCGAGGCTTTAATTTCCCTTTAGTAATAGTAAACAGTATTTTCTATGTTTTGCCTTGTAGAATTTTTAATTAATCATCGTTAAATTTACTTTATAGAAATTTTTCTTCTATAAGAACCTCCTTTATGTTTTGAAATAAATAAACAACACATTCATATCATATTTTTATTCTAATGAATTAAATAAAATTCAAATTCCCAGTAAGAATGAAATATAGTATGTATTCATATTAGCAAATAATATAAGTATTTAGTATAAAAATTACACAATTTATAAATTAATTTTGTTTATTGTGCTTGAAAAGTAATATTTTTAAACAGATTGTCCAATGCAAATTAAATAGATGAATTTAGTGAAATAATGTTTCACTAGAGTGAGGTTATTAAAAAAGGATTAAATATTTAACTATTATAGAGTTTATTATTTATTTATATTGTGAATAATATAAGGAGTTATACAAAAAGTATACAATTTTTCGTATATGTGTAATTCGTAGTTTAATGAAATTAAGTGTTGTAATGGAACTATCATAAAATACATCAAATTATTTAACTTGTAAGCGTTATAGTTATTTAATTATATTAAATAAAATATAGTCTTTTGGATTGGAGTATTTGGCACTGCCCTTACCACAGCAATTAAAAATGTGAAGCAAATTGTTTATAACGATTTCTAAGCGAAGAGGGGTCTGTAAATAATGGATTTTAAAGAAGCAACGATTTCTGATGCGCCAATCATTCACAAGTTGATGATTAAAGCATTTTCAGAATACAAAAATGATGAAATTCCATCTAGCGCTTTAAAGGAAACAGAAAAGAGTGTTAGTGTAGCATTATTGGAAGAAGGCGAAAAAGCTTTAATCGCATATGAGTCAGATGAACCAGTGGCAATGGCTAGATTTAAAATAGATCATTATAAAATGAATTTTTATCGACTATCTGTAGACCCCTTATACCAAGGAAAAGGTATAGGAAAGCATTTATTAAAGGCATTAGAAATATATGCAAAAAATAAAGGTGCATCAGAAATTACATGTAAAGTTCGTATGAATGTAAAAAGAAATGTTAGTCTTTATGAAGATATAGGTTATTTTATATTTGATAATTATACTATTGATAAGTCGAATAATAAGTCGTTACATATTGTATCTATGAAGAAATTTATTTAAGTATACAATAAAGAAATAATGTAAATTATTGTTTGATACAAAAAGAAAGTAAAAATAGATAATAGATTGCTATATTTAAAATTACCTTTTACATCAACTAACTATGATTTTCACTTTAGCTATTGCATCTTACTATGATAGCTTTAAAATAGAGGGTGAGTAGTTAGAACGAAATTATAAATAAAATTTTGTTGTAAAAATGAAAATGCAATTTGGGAGAATATAAACTATGAAAAAACCAAGTTTGAGGGCTATACTATTTACTATATTTTGGCTTTTAATATTGTTATATGCTGCTTATGTAACATTTGCAGATCATAAGATACCTTATCATCCAATCATATTCTTGTTTTTATTTGTAATAGGTGCAAATATTATTAAGAAAGTAGCACCGAAAGATAATTATGAAAAATATCAAAATAATGAAGATAGATTACGATAAAACGTGTGAATACAAGCTTTTTAATCATTGATTCACCATTGAAGATGGTAATAGAATTCATGAATTAAATTTAAATGTTGACAAATTCGATTTATACTAGTAGGATTTTACTTAATTACTAATCGCAACAGAGGTTGCCATTTGAAAGATAACGTAGCAAATATGTGATGTAGCAATAAGAAAGCTAATGGTTGATGGAAATTAGCACTGCATATATTGTGAATTGGGCTTTTAAATGAAAATTAAATAGCAATTAAAGTGAACAATCAATTTGTTAACTAAGGTGGCACCACGGTAACGCGTCCTTACAGTATGCGTTAGTGTGGTGTTTTTTTTATATTAAAATTGAACTGAATTGGAAGACAAAATGAAGTAAGTGATGATTAGGTAGTCACAGAAAGTTAGTGGTTGATGAGAACTAACACCTACATATACTGAAATTGGGTTTTGTTGGATTACAAATGAATATAACAAAGAGAGAGTAGATGGTTTTAAAGAAACTAGATTATCTACTAATTTTAGGTGGTACCGCGCGTCAGCGTCCTTGAACATTGTTTAAGGATGCTGATTTTTTTATAAGGAGGAAAGTAATATGAAAGTACAATATCAAAAATTAAATGCTGAAGTTACCCCAGAAGCACTAGCAAGATTAAGAAATAATAAAATAATTTTAGAAAGTTCAGATCAATCTCAATTAAAAGGGCGTTATTCTATTGTCATTTTCGACACGTATGGATCTATTACTTTGGACAATGATGCAATGACTGTAGACACACCGAATGGAATAAACATAGAACGTAACCAACCATATGACAAGATGAAGGAACTGATTGATCAATACAAAACGGCGATAGATGACGAAATATTGGCGCAATTACCATTTATCTCCGGATTCGTAGGGTCATGTAGTTTTGATCTAGTGAGACATGAATTTCCGGTATTAAAGCAAATTGAATTAGCAGATCACCCACAACATGATACGAAGTTTTATATGGTAGAGGATGTTTATATCTTTGATCATTATAAAGAGCACTTATATGTTATAGCGACAAACTTATTTTCCAATGATAATGACTCACAATTACAGGAACGTGTGCAACGTCGTGTGGCAGAGTTACAAAAAATTAATATTTATCCAACACAAATTGAACATCCTTTAACAGAGAAGGAAATAAAATCTAATATGGCGCCAACACAATTTGTTGAAACGGTTGAACATATGAAAACACTTATCCAACAAGGAGATATGTTCCAAGTAGTACCATCGATTATTTATAGCTACGAACACTTTTTTGGACAACAGCTACAACAATTGTCATATCAACTTTATCAAAATCTAAAACGGCAAAATCCAAGTCCATATATGTATTATATGAATATGGATAAACCTATTATTGTTGGAAGTTCACCTGAGAGTTTTGTAAAGGTACAGGGTGAAACGGTAATCACTAATCCAATTGCTGGAACAATTAAAAGAGGTGCTACCGAAGATGAGGATAAATTAAATGAAACGCAGTTGAAAAATGATGATAAAGAATTAAGCGAACATAGTATGTTAGTTGATTTAGGACGCAATGACATTCATAGAGTAAGTCAAACAGGAACGTCAAAAATCCAAAAACTAATGACAATTGAACGCTATGAACATGTAATGCACATCGTGAGTGAAGTAACTGGTAAATTAAAAAATAATTATTCTCCAATGACAGTAATTGCGAGTTTATTACCTACAGGCACGGTTTCGGGTGCACCAAAACTCAGAGCGATTCAACGTATCTACGAATCACAACCACATAAGCGTGGCGTTTATAGTGGTGGGATTGGTTATATTAACTGTAATCATGATTTAGATTTTGCATTAGCCATAAGAACGATGATGATTGATGAGACGCATGTGAATGTTCAAGCAGGCTGCGGTGTAGTATTTGACTCTATACCTGAAAAAGAGCTTGAAGAAACGAAGTTGAAAGCAAAAAGCTTATTGGAGGTATCACCATGATATTAATTGTCGATAATTATGATTCTTTTACTTATAATTTAGTGAATATGATAGCAAAACATAAAGAAGTGATTATTAAATATCCAGATGACCCTAGTATATATAATTTAAATGTTGAAGGCATTGTGATATCACCAGGTCCTGGTCATCCGTTAGATACGAATAATCTAATAAATATTATTAAGCACTATGAAAATAAACCTATATTAGGTGTGTGCTTAGGTGCACAAGCGTTAACTTGTTATCATCAGGGAGATGTAATCCAAAGTGAACATATTATGCATGGTAAAAAAGATCAAATGCAAATCATAAAAGAAACAAAGTTATATATTGATATTCCAGAATATTCTGAAATAATGAGATATCATTCACTTATTAGCAACCCACAAACGATGCCTAAATCTTTAGCAATTACAGCAAAAACGAAAGATTGTATTCAATCATTCGAACATATGCAGTTATTACATTATGGTATCCAATATCACCCGGAATCATTTGCAACTGAATTTGGAGAACAAATTATTAAAAACTTTTTAAATATAGTAGAGGAGGTTGAAAGTCATGGAATTACAAGCATTACTCAATCAATATAAACCATTAAATCAACGACAAATGAATGCATTTATTGAGTTACTTATTTCTGAAGATGTGAAAGATGAAGTGAAAATAGAATATTTAACTTCGTTTTCCGAAAAAGAAATTACACAGGAAGAATTAACATACATTGCTAAAAGTTTGATACATTCTATGTATGATCAACAGCCTTATTATCCAAATAGTATGTGTGTTTGCGGTACTGGTGGAGATAAATCTAATAGCTTCAATATTTCAACTACTGTCTCTTTTATAATCGCGAGTGCCAAGGTTCCAGTTATAAAACATGGTAATAAGAGTGTTACCTCATCATCAGGAAGTACAGATTTACTCAATGCGATGCAAATTCAAACTACTTCTGTAGAACAGACACCGAGTCAATTAACCGATACAGGTTTAGCATTTTTGAGTGCAACAGAAACATATCCAATTATGAAGCAAATACAACCTATAAGAAAACATATGAGTAATCCAACAATTTTTAATATAACAGGACCGATGATCAATCCATTTAAATTAGATTATCAGGTTATGGGTGTGTATGAAACTTCAAAATTAGACAAAATTGCTCAAACGTTAGCAGATTTAGGGCGCAAAAAAGCAATTGTAGTGTATGGGGCTAATGGTATGGATGAAGCAACCTTGTCTGGAGACAATATAATATATGAAGTAAACACAAATGAAAGTGTTAAAACTTATACTTTAAATGCTATCGATGTTGGGTTAGATTATGCGCCAAATGAAGAATTAATCGGTGGTACACCAGCTGAAAATTTAGAAATCACTAAAAATATTCTAAATGGAACAGATCGCAGTGCTAAAAGAGATGTCGTTGTATTGAATGCTGGTATTGCACTATATGTATCAGAGCAAGTGAGTACAATTCAAGAAGGTGTAAGTAAAGCACAGAAATTGATTGATGAAGGCAAAGCATTAGCGCAATATAACAAAATGGGAGGAAAAACGTATGACTATATTGGATGAAATCGTATTATATAAAAAGGATTTGCTTAAACAGGGCTATTATGAAGAAAAATTAAAAACACTTGATGATGTAGATATTTCACATAAAACTACATTTAAAGCACAAATAGATGAATCAAATCGTTTAGCTGTTATTGCAGAAATTAAATCTAAAAGCCCAACATTAAATGAATTGCCTGGTAGGGATTTAACGCAGCAAGTTAAAAATTATGAAGCAAACGGAGCAAACGCAGTCTCAATATTAACTGATGAGCAGTACTTTGGCGGTAGCTATGAACGTTTACAATCCTTAACTACGCAAACTGACTTACCAGTATTATGTAAAGACTTTGTCGTAGATAAAGTACAAATAGATGTAGCTAAAAAAGCAGGTGCTTCAATTATTCTATTGATTGTCAATGTCTTAACCGATCAACAATTAAAAGAGTTATATCAATATGCAACGTCATTAAATTTAGAAGTACTTGTTGAGGTGCATGATAAAGAAGAGCTATCACGTGCTTATCAATTGAATCCACAGATTATTGGCGTGAATAATCGTGATCTAAAAAGATTTGTTACAGACGTCTTGCATACTAATGAAATTTTAGAAAATAAAAAAGATGGTTATTATTATATTTCAGAAAGTGGCATTCGTGATGAACAAGATGTAGCTAATATAGTAGATTCTGGTATTGATGGTTTATTGATTGGTGAATCGTTAATGAAATGTGATGATTTGAGTCAGTTTTTACCAGGATTAAAATTAAATAAGGTGAAGCAATGAAGTTAAAATTTTGTGGTTTTCGTCAATTAGCTGATGTGAAAAAAGCAAAAGATTTGGACATCGATGCGATGGGTTTTATCCATTTTCCCAAAAGTAAGCGATTTGTTGACATCCAAACTATTAAGCAATTTACAGATATTATCCCTGAAGATAAAGAAAAGGTCGTTATCTTGGTGAATCCTGAATATAAGGTGATAGATAGTTTAATAGAAGAAACTGGTATCACATCCATTCAATTGCACGGTGAGGAACCATTGTCTACCATTTCATATATAAGACAAAAAAATAAAGATATAAAAATTATTAAAGCTTTGCCAGCTAAAGATAGTGCATCATTACTGACAGCAATTGAATATTATAAATATGTAATAGACCAATTTATTATAGACACACCATCACAAAATTATGGTGGTACAGGTAAAGTGTATGATTGGAAAATGTTGGAAGTTATTAGAGATATTGATTATTTGATTGCAGGTGGAATCAATTATGAAAATATCCAAAAGATTGCACAACTATCACTACAACATAGTGGTTATGATATTGCTAGTTGTATAGAAACGAATAATGTTAAAGATAAATGTAAAATGCAATCAATAATAGAACTTGTAAAAGGAGCTAATTAATTATGGTAAAAAACATCCAAACAGAAGTAGATGAGTTTGGTTTCTTTGGTAATTATGGTGGGCAATATGTACCAGAAACATTAATGCCAGCAGTACAAGAACTTAAACAGGCATATCAAGAGGCAAAAGAAGATCCTAAATTTCAAGAAGAACTCGATGGTTATTTAAAAGATTATGTAGGTCGTGAAACGCCATTGACTTATGCTAAGTCATACTCGGAATCATTAGGTGGTGCCAAAATCTATTTGAAACGTGAAGACTTAAATCATACTGGCGCACACAAAATAAATAACGCGCTTGGACAAGCATTGTTGGCTAAACGTATGGGCAAAAACAAACTGGTTGCTGAAACAGGTGCAGGTCAACATGGCGTGGCTAGTGCAACAGTAGCTGCATTGTTTGATATGGAACTTGTTGTATTTATGGGTGAAGAAGATATTAAGAGACAATCACTAAATGTTTTTCGAATGGAATTATTAGGCGCAAAAGTAGAACCAGTAACTGAAGGTCAAGGAACACTATCCGATGCAGTGAACAAGGCACTGCAATATTGGGTTAGTCATGTAGAAGATACGCATTATTTATTAGGTTCTGCGTTAGGCCCAGATCCATTTCCTACTATTGTAAGAGACTTCCAAAAAATTATAGGTACAGAGATCAAAGCACAAGTTCAAGAAATTGAAGGTCGCTTACCTGATGCAATTGTTGCTTGTGTTGGTGGAGGATCAAATGCGATTGGAACGTTTTATCCGTTTGTCGAAGATGATGTAAAGCTATATGGCGTCGAAGCAGCTGGTGAAGGTTTTGATTCAGACAAACATGCATTAGCAATAAATAAAGGTAAAGAAGGTGTGTTACACGGTACCAAGATGTACCTGATTCAAGATGAGCATGGACAAATTGAATTAGCACACTCTATTTCAGCTGGACTAGATTATCCTGGCGTTGGTCCTGAACATTCGTATTATCATGATATCGGCAGAGTGAAGTATGCAACTGCGAGTGATAAACAAGCGATGGATGCGCTTGTTAGATTCACTAAAGCTGAAGGCATTATTCCTGCTATTGAAAGCGCACATGCTTTAAGTTATGTAGAAACATTAGCACCGACTATGAACTCAGATGAAATCTTAGTTGTTACAGTATCAGGTCGTGGTGATAAGGATATGGAAACAATTAGAAATTATATGAAACAGGACGGTGACAAACATGCATAAATTATTTATACCTTATGTTATGGGGAATAAGCATTTTATTGAAAATGTGAAAACATTAAGTAATGTAGGTGCCGATATTATTGAAGTGGGGGTGCCTTTTTCTGATCCAGTAGCTGATGGACCTGTCATTATGGACGCTGGTAATAAAGCAATTCAAGAAGGTGTAAATATACAATTTATATTGGATCAACTCACAGAACATCGTGATGAAATTCAAAGTGACTATGTATTAATGACGTATTATAATATCATCAATTACTATGGTGAATCAGACTTTTTACAAGTATGTGAACGTGCTGGTATATACGGATTAATTATCCCTGACTTGCCACATGAATTAGTGCAACAATTTAAAGAACGCCATCCACAAAGAAAGACAAAAATCATCTCATTAATTGCTATGACGACATCTGAATCTCGAAGTAATCAAATTGCCAAAGATGCAGAGGGTTTTATATACACTGTAACAATGAATGCAACAACTGGTGAAAATGGTAAATTTCATCCTGATTTAAAAGATAGAATTAAAAAAATAAAAGATAAATCTGAGGTTCCCGTAGTTGCTGGTTTTGGTATACGAACACCGGAACATGTTAAAGATATTACAGAGTCATCAGATGGTGTAGTTATAGGTAGTGAAATTGTTAAACGATTTGAAAATGATAGCGAAAAAAATATGTTGAATTACTTGAAATCTATAAGAAATGCACTTAATCAATAAAATTCCACAATAATTTTATGTATAGATTTGTTAAAATAAGGGTAACAGATTATCAGAGGATTCTTGGTATATATTGTATCGATGATAATCCTTATTTTATAAAGAGGTGATATAAAATGAGTAAAAAAGTTTTATTCATACTAACAAGCAGAGATCAATATGATGATGGAACGCCAACAGGATTGTGGTTAGAAGAGGCGAGCGAACCTTATAATATATTAACAGAGGCAGACATTGCTGTAGATATAACTTCTATTGAAGGTGGTGCAGTTCCTTTAGATCCAAATTCAACACAAAACAACGAACTTGATAAATATGCAGAATTTGTAGCGAAAATTAAAGATGTGCCTAGTATTGCAGAAGTAGATGTAGCTCAGTACGACGCTGTGTATCTACCTGGTGGTCACGGCACAGTATTTGATTACGCACACAATCAACAATTATCATCTATATTAGCTGATTTTAAAGACGAAGATAAAATTATTTCATCTGTATGTCATGGTCCAAGTGCATTTGTTGGTGCCAAAGATAAACAAGGTAATTTCTTAGTTAACGGTGTTACGCTTACTTCATTTACAGATGAAGAAGAACGCGCAATGGGCTTAGAAAATAAAGTACCATTCTTAACTCAAACAGAATTAGAAAATCAAGGTGCTAAGTTCATAACTAAAGAAAACTTTAGCGAACACGTAGAATCAGATAGTCAATTTATCACTGGACAAAATCCACAATCAAGTGTTGCTATCGGTAAAGCGTTACGTGATGCATTAAAATAAACACAATGATAATTTATTAGTGATTTGTGCTAAATAAAAAAACTGGGAGACTTATTAAGTTTCCCAGTTTTTATTATATTTTAAGAAGTAGCCAAATATACAGTAATATTTGAATTTAATATAGTTGAAGAAGGGCGAAATCAAAACAGATAAATGTAAACATGATTGCCTATATTAAAAGTGTAATATAAAGGGAATATTGTTTTTTAAATATTATTATTAAGATACTTTTGGTCAATACATGAATATTAAAACACTTTTTAATAATTAAAATAATGCTGATGAAAGATTAAATATAAATACTTTGTTAGAATAGAAGTAATGATATAATTGTAAGACACAGCACGAATATAAAGCATTGTGGACAGGGTATTGATTTTGTTTTATGAATGAATATTGTATAATAATTAAGATTGAAGTTTAACTCGAAAAAGAATTATAGACAATTAGGAGTATATAAAAATGAAATTTACAAATTTAACTGCAAAAGAGTTTGGTGCATTTACAGATAAAATGCCAAATAGCCATTTCACACAAATGGTAGGGAATTATGAATTAAAAATTGCAGAAAGTACTGAAACGCATTTAGTAGGTATAAAAAACAATGAAAATGAAGTCATTGCAGCTTGTTTATTAACCGCGGT
Organism: Staphylococcus pseudoxylosus; assembly: GCF_044794325.1. Lineage (NCBI taxonomy): Bacteria > Bacillati > Bacillota > Bacilli > Caryophanales > Staphylococcaceae > Staphylococcus > Staphylococcus pseudoxylosus. The sequence goes on along the minus strand of NZ_CP085024.1, from coordinate 1,612,670 downwards.
GCCAGTAATGAAGTTTTTCAAGTATTTTTACACTAATAGAGGTCCGGTTATAGATTTTGAAAATAAAGAATTAGTACATTACTTTTTCAATGAACTATCTAAATATGTAAAAAAACATAATGCGCTTTTTTTAAGAGTTGACCCTTATTTAGCATATCAATACCGTAATCATGATGGTGAGGTATTGGAGAATGCAGGACATGATTGGATTTTCGATAAAATGAAACAGCTTGGCTATAAACACCAAGGATTTTTAACTGGTTTCGATTCAATTATTCAAATTAGATTCCACTCTGTACTGGATTTAGTAGGTAAAACAGCTAAAGATGTATTAAATGGTATGGATAGTTTACGTAAACGTAATACTAAAAAAGTACAAAAAAATGGTGTGAAAGTAAGGTTCTTAGGAGAAGACGAGTTGCCAATTTTCCGCTCGTTCATGGAAGATACATCTGAAACTAAAGATTTTGACGATAGAGACGATGATTTTTACTATAATAGATTAAGGTATTACAAGGATCGCGTATTAGTGCCTTTGGCTTATATGGATTTCGATGAATATATTGAAGAATTGCAAGCCGAACGTGAGGTATTAAGCAAAGATATCAGTAAAGCAGTAAAAGATATCGAGAAAAGACCTGAAAATAAAAAAGCATATAACAAAAAAGATAATCTAGAGAAACAACTTATAGCGAATCAACAAAAAATAGATGAAGCTAAAGTTTTACAAGAAAAACATGGTAATGAATTACCAATTTCAGCAGCATATTTCATCATTAATCCTTATGAAGTTGTGTATTATGCAGGTGGGACGTCGAATGAGTTTAGACATTTTGCTGGTAGTTATGCCATTCAATGGAAGATGATTAACTATGCTATTGATCACAATATTGATAGATATAATTTTTATGGAATTAGTGGTCATTTTACAGAAGATGCAGAAGACGCAGGTGTAGTTAAATTTAAAAAAGGATTTAATGCGGATGTAGTGGAATATGTTGGTGACTTTATTAAACCAATCAATAAACCAATGTACAAAATTTATACGACATTAAAGAAAATAAAAGATAAAAAGAAATAAACATTTAATAGAAGGGAACTAAGCTAGAATGAAATTTACAGAGTTAACTGTCAAAGAATATGACAATTTTGTACAGAATCCAGCACTGGAGAGTCATTACTTTCAAGTGAAAGAAAATATTGCGACAAGAGAAGAAGATGGATTTCAAGTTGTTTTATTAGGCTTAAAAGATGACGACAATCAAGTTATTGCTGCTAGTCTTTTCTCTAAAATCCCTACAATGGGAAGCTATGTTTATTATTCAAATCGTGGACCAGTGATGGATTACAATGATTTAGGTTTAGTTGATTTTTATTTACGTGAATTAGATACGTATCTGCAACAACATAATTGCTTATATGTAAAAATGGATCCATATTGGATTTATCAAATTTACGATAAAGATATTAATCCTTTACCGAACCAAGATAAGAATGATGCATTAGTAAATTTATTCAAATCTCACAACTATACGCATCATGGTTTTACAACGGAATATGACACGTCAAGCCAAGTGAGATGGATGGGTGTATTGAATCTTGATGGTGAAACACCAGCTTCATTAAAAAAACAGTTCGATGGTCAACGTAAGCGAAACATAAATAAAGCAATTAATTACGGTGTTAAAGTAAGGTTATTACCAAGAGAAGAATTTGGTATATTCTTAGAACTTTATCGTGAAACGGAAGAACGTGCTGGTTTTGTTTCAAAAACAGATGAATATTTCTATAATTTTATTGATAATTATGGAGATAAAGCGTTAGTACCATTGGCATATATTGATTTAGATGAATATATCAATAATACACAAGAGGGTATTAATGAAAAAGAAGCACGTAGAGATCAAATGATGCAAAATGAAAACAAATCAGATAAGCAATTGAAAAAAATTGCCGAGTTAGATAAACAAATTGATCATGATAAAAAGGAATTGCTTCATGCAAGTGAATTAAGACAAACTGATGGGGCGATATTGAATCTAGCGGCAGGTGTTTACTTTGCAAATGCATATGAAGTAAATTATTTCTCAGGTGGCTCTTCAGAAAAATATAACCAATATATGGGACCTTATATGATGCATTGGTTCATGTTGAATTATTGTTTTGATCATGGATATGGACGTTATAATTTCTATGGACTATCTGGTGATTTCACTGAAAACAGTGAGGATTACGGAGTTTATCGCTTTAAACGTGGTTTTAATGTACAAATCGAAGAATTAATCGGTGACTTCTACAAACCAATCAAGAAATCGAAATACTGGTTGTTTAATACACTGAATAACTTAAGAAAAAAGGTTAGAAAATAATAAAAAAAGAAAGCATACTGATGTTGTTAAGCCCTAGTCAGTATGCTTTCTTTCGTTCTGAAGTTGGTTATATTAGGATGGCATTCCAATATAACAGTGAACTAAAGTGTGGAATAGTCTGAGAAGTTCGATTCTGGTTGTACTCCACGTAATTTAGTATAGCATAGGGTAAAACAATTTCAATACCCAAGCATAAAAATAATTTTATAGTAAAAACAATTATTATATTATAAAATTAGCATATAAAACACCCTAAAAGATTGAGTTTAGGGTGTTTTTGATTACAATTGCTTTTTTGCTATTCATAATAGTAGTTTGAATAAATAAAAAGTGATTAATGTAATGCATCTATCATATAGGTGATACCTACATGATAGAACAAAGCCCAAATAAATATTGCAATAATGAATGCTGCTATGAGCATATTAAATTATAATATAACCTGAATAAAATTTTCCTACATGCGTTACATTAAACGTATTAAAAGCTACATTAATAATAATCACTTATATAACGCGCTTTGTCGAACTTTGCTGTGCTGTTGTTTTGATTACTTATCGTATAAATACTTCTGAAAAACCATTAATTATAAATAAAAGACCAATAAACCAAGTTATAGCAAATAAGTTTTCTTCTGGAAAATTTATCATAAATACACTGATAACAAGAAATATTAAGTCGTTGATTTAACTGAAGTATTTAATGAATGAAGATTGCTGTATCAATGTCGAACTTAAACTTTTTACTAACTCATAAATCCCAAAAAATGAGAGGAAAAACCTTATTTTTAAGTAAACTATAATTATGTTATGTAACCCTATATAAGTAATAACAAAATCAAAACCATATGATAAGGATTGATGGTTCTAATAGTTATAATAGCACATATTAAAGCGAACAATTGCTTTTCTATTATTTATTTACTGGATTTTGACGCTGAGATTTTGATTTTTGAGCATCGAATAAGATGTCCGTGTATACTTATCGATTAATTGCAAATAAACAGCTATGTATTATTGGATATTATCCAGTGTGTTTTAAATGAATACGGTAAAATAATTGTATGTGTCTATGTATATGTGATCTTTTAAGTAAATGTGTAAACGGATGACGATAAGCAAGCTTAGGTTACGAATTATAGTATGTAAAATACGTGCAGGTTCGTTCATATATGTATCTAGCTAAGGTTTTTTAGATAATGCAATGATTATGTGTATATGTAACTATGCTTTAATACATAAAATAAATAATGTGATTTGAAGCAAATGCCTAATATTTAGATGATTAAAACTTTGAAATTCATTTTAGTTTACATAATATATATTATAGGAAGTTATATCTGTTTTGTTAATGTTTAAGTTCTTGACCCTATTTCACCATATATAGAGCTATTTGTTTTTTGCTGACTGCTAAGTGTTGTATTTTAGTACATCTTATTTGTTGTATATTAAAACGATATTGTTACTTTAATTATTAAACCGGCCGCATTTACTCAATTTATAAGTTCCGTATTTACTCAATATTAATGTTTAGTTCATTGCTTTATTTTATGTTATTTATACAATCGTAACGATTATTTAAAGTTTCTACAAATATCACACAATCAATAAGTCTTGCAAAAACTCTAATTGATAATGATTTTCAGTTAATATATAATTAACTTCTAGATTAAAGGAGGAATTGCATATGAATAAATTTATATTCTTTATGTTAACAGCTTTATGTGTTTTATTTTTAGGTGCTTGTAATCATGCTCACAGTGATAAAGAATCGAAACAAACAGTTAAAATTAAAACTTCTTATGAGTTCAAAGATAAGAATAAGGACCATAATAGAGGCGAAATGAAACATGAAACCGTTGAGGTTCCTATTAATCCTAAACGGGTTGTAGTGATGGATTATGGAGCGTTAGATGTATTACAACAATTAAAATTAGAAAACCATATAGTTGCTATTGCTAAGGGACAAGGAGCTTCATTTTTACCGGATAGATTAAAATCATTTAAGAATAGTAAATATAAAAACCTCGGAAATCCAGGTCAACCTAATTATGATGAGTTAGCAAAGTCTAAACCAGATGTTATTTTTGCTTCTTTCAGACAAGCGCATACTAAAACTTTGGAAGAAATGATGAAAGCTGCGCCAAATGCAAAAATTGTATTTATAAGTCCACAAAATGATAATTACATAGCTTCAATTAAGCAAAACACCGAAAATATTGGTATGATTTTTGAAAAGAAAAAAGAAGCAAAGAAATTAGTTACACAACTAGATGACAAAGTTGCTGAAACTAAACAACGAATTGGTGATGAATCAGTCTTGTTTTTAAATGTTGATGATAAAGGTTTAAAAACATATGGTTCTACAGGAAGGTTTGGAGGTTTCTTAAATAAAGATTTAGGTATTAAACACGCTGATAAACAAATGAAAGCTAATTCAAGTGGCATACTTATTTCTAATGAATACTTAAATGAAATTGATCCTGATAAATTATTTGTTATCGATAGAACTAAAAAAGCTAATGAACATAGTAAACCCATACCTCAAGCGTTACAAAATGATGTTATTAAAAATTCAAAAGCAATTAGAAATAATGATGTTACACTTTTTGAACCAAACAGTTGGTTTTTCGGTGAAGGTGGTATTGGTTTAACTATCGAACAACTGGAGCAAATACAAAAAGCTTATAAATAATCCCCCCACTGACCTATTTGGTGATAATGATAAAAGGAATTGTAACATAGATGCTACAATTCCTTTTATAAATATTTATCTTTTTTCTCTGTAATTTTCGATTTCGTCTTGTGTTATTCCTCCACGTTTACGAATCTCTTTTTTGGCTTTCTTCTCTCGACGTTTACGTCTCCAATTTCTCGTAGAATACCATACCAAAAAGCTAATAATTAAGCTTAGAACAGCCATGAAAGCTGCAAACCCTAGTAATGGTTCATATGTAATGTCTTGGAAATTAGGAATTAGAAACGCCGCTATTGCCAAAACTATAAATGTTAGAACAGCTGTCGCAAACCATTTATTTAATACAAGATTACAAAAAACAGTTACGACTATTACTGCAACAATTGAAATCCATAAAAAATTAGGCATATCAAAAATCGTCATCTATTGCACTCCTTATATTTTAAAACCTGATTTTAAGTGGTGTTTGTTTAATTGTACTATATTTTCATATGAACAGTCTCCGACTGTGGATGTATAATTTAATAATATCTGCGGATTCATGTGTAGTCAATCTATTTTATAATTGTTCCCTACTTTGAATTTCACTAAACTTACGGTTGTATTTCTTATGGTGCTTTCATGTATAATTAACTGTGAATACTAAATAAATTTTAGGAGTGATTCAATGACTGAAACATTACCATTCAGAAAAGAAGTTCCCATAGAAGAAACATGGAACGTTACAGATTTATTCAACTCAGACGATGAATTTTATCAAACTTTAACAGAGACTATTAAATCGGCTAAAGCATTAAATGCTCAATATGTTAACCAGTTGAATGATGTGCAGATAATTGAACAAGCTTTGGATGACTATTCTGAAATATTAATTCAATTAGACAAAATGGCGAATTACGCAGAATTACGTTTAAGTGTAGATACGGCCAACGAATTGTCACAGAAGCTAAGTGCAAAACTATCTACATCTTATGGCAAAATTGCAAGTGAGTTATCCTTTGTAGTCTCAGAGATTATAGCGTTATCCGAACAAGATTTAAATGAACTAATTAACGCGTCGAAATACCCCCATTTTCTTACTAAAGTTAAATCTAAAAAAGCATATGAATTATCACCAGAAGTTGAAAAAGTATTAGCAAGTTTATCCCCTACTTTTGAAAGCGCATATGAGTTATATGGCACTACTAAAATGTTGGACATAAACTTTGAATCTTTTGAACACAATAATCAAGCCTATCCTTTAGATTATGCAACATTTGAAAATGAATATGAAGATAATCCAGATGCAACGTTTAGAAAAACAAGCTTCAAATATTTCAGCGATGCATTACGTAAATACCAACATACTACTGCTGCTACATACAATATGCAAGTTCAGCAAGAGAAAATAGAAGCAGATTTAAGGGGTTATGATTCAGTTATTGATTATTTATTGCAAGATCAAGAAGTCACACGTGATATGTTTAATCGCCAAATTGATGTAATTATGAGTGATTTGGCTCCAATTATGCAAAAATATGCTAAGCTAATCAAACGCGTTCATGGCTTAGAAGTTATGGGATTCGAAGATTTGAAAGTGTCTATTGATCCGGATTATGAACCAGAAATTTCAATTGAAGCATCTAAGCAATATATTTATGGTGCTTTAGAAGTCTTAGGTGAAGATTACTTGAAAATGGTTGAATCAGCATACAATGATAGATGGATAGATTTTGCTCAAAATAAAGGTAAAGATACTGGTGCATACTGTGCAAGTCCTTACGCATCACATTCATATATCTTTATCTCTTGGACTGGTAAAATGACTGAAACGTTTGTTCTAGCACATGAGCTTGGTCATGCTGGTCATTTTACTTTGGCTCAGAATCACCAAAATTATTTAGAGTCAGAAGCTTCGATGTATTTTGTTGAAGCACCGTCGACAATGAATGAAATGCTAATGTCTCATTATCTGTTCAAAAATAGTGATAATGCTAAATTTAAGCGTTGGGTAATTGGTTCGATTGTTTCAAGAACTTACTATCATAATATGGTTACGCATTTATTAGAAGCAGCATATCAGCGTGAAGTTTATAATAAAGTGGATAATGGAGAATCGTTAACGGCTCCTGTACTCAATCAAATTATGTTAGATGTATATGGCCAATTCTTTGGTGATAGTGTTAAATTGACTGAAGGTACAGAATTGACATGGATGAGACAGCCACACTATTATATGGGATTATATTCCTATACGTATTCTGCTGGCTTAACAATTGGTACAGTTATGTCTCAACGCATTCAAAATGAAGGACAACCTGCAGTCGATGCTTGGTTAGAAACATTGAAAGCTGGTGGTAGTAAATCACCGGTAGCACTTGCAGATATCGCTAATATTGATATTCGTACAGATGCTCCTTTAAAATCAACAATTGGTTATATAGGCAGTCTAGTTGATGAATTAGAAAAACTTACAGATAAAATTGAGCAAGTGTAAAGCTTGTAGAATGATATAAAAGCTCAATAGTCGCAAGGTATTAAACTCCTGTGCGACTATTGAGCTTTTTATTTATTATAAGATTCGTAACGATCACCTGTGAGGAAAAAGTAAATATTTTCAGCGATATTTGTAATATGATCTCCTATACGCTCTAGATATCTTGCTGCTAAATGTGCTTGACCAGCCACAAAAGGATCATTATCTATTAAATAAGTCGTATTGACTATATTTCTATATAAATCGTCAATATCTACATCTCTTTCGATGATCTCTTTAATTAAAGTAATATCATTATCTCTTACAGCATCGTTTAAATCTTTTAACATTAAAAGTGCGAGTTTCCCCATTGTATTAAGTCTTGTGAGGACGTAATTATCGATGATCTTAGCTCTAAGTCTAATTTCAGCTATGTTAGCTGAGTTATCCCCAATACGTTCGAAGTCAGAAGCAATTTTCATTGCTGCCATCATTAAACGCAAATCACTGGCGATGGGTTGTTGTTTAGTTATAAGCATAATAACTTTTTCGTTAATTTCAGTTTCAATCGCATTGATATCTTTATCTTTGGCTATAGTTTGTCTAGCATAGTTACGATCTTCTTCACTTAATGACGTTAATGCGTATTCAATATTACGATATACATGAAGACCAAGTCGACGTAAATCTTTGATTAAATCGTCGAGTTGGCCTTCATATTTACGTCTAATAATCGCCATATTTAAATTATCCGAATCTACCAGAGATATAATCTTCTGTTTGTTTGTCAGAAGGATTTGAGAAGATCTTGTCTGTATCATCGTATTCATTTACATAGCCATTAAGGAAGAATGCGGTTTTATCAGAAACACGAGCTGCTTGTTGCATATTGTGTGTCACAATAATGATTGAATATTTCTCTTTTAATTCTTGAACAAGTTCTTCAACTTTTAATGTAGAAATAGGATCTAAAGCAGAAGTTGGTTCATCCATCAATATGACATCTGGTTCGATTGCTAATGTACGAGCGATACAAACACGTTGTTGCTGTCCGCCTGATAAACTATATGCGTTTGTATCTAAGCGATCTTTTAATTCATCCCATATTGCTGCGCCACGTAGCGATTTTTCTACAATTTCATCTAAAACTTTTTTATTTTTAATACCATGAATTTTAGGACCGTATGTGATATTATCATAAATTGATTTAGGGAATGGGTTTGGCTGTTGAAAGACCATACCTACATTTGTTCTTAATTTTTCAACAGAGTATTTATCATCAAAAATATTATTATCACGATATAAAATTTTTCCTGCAGTTTTAACAGATGGCACAAGTTCTACCATACGGTTTAATGCTTTGATATATGTTGATTTACCGCAACCAGAAGGCCCAATAATAGCAGTAACATTATTTTCTAAAATATCGAGGTTGATGTTTTTTAAAGCATGGTTTTCACCATACCATAAATCTAAGTTTTTAGTAGAATACACAATATTTTTTTGCGTATCAGGTATTTTATTTTCTGATGCATTTGGATCTATTGTTGCTATAGGTGTGTCATTACGATTCGTATGTGCTTGTAAATCATCATTTCTATCTTTAATTTGTTTGTTAGTCATAATTAATACTCCTTTTTTAAAGCTATGTACTACCATTTTCGAAAATGATAGTATATTCCCATTCACATAGCCTAGTTAGATTAAATCCTATGTTCGATTATTAGATTAATATTTTTTGCTGTATTTATTTCTTAAGAATATTGCAATAGCGTTCATCAATAATAAGATGACTAATAATACGATTATTCCTGCTGAAGCCACGTTTTGGAATTCTGCCTGAGGCAATTTAGCCCAGTTGTAGATTGCCATTGGTAAGGCTTGGAATTGATCGAATACGCTTGATGGTAATTGTAACAATACAGTTGGTATACCAATAAGTATTAATGGTGCAGTTTCACCTAATGCTCTAGATAGAGCAAGGATAAAGCCTGTTAATATACCTGGTATTGCTGCTGGTAGTACAATGCGACGAATCGTTTGCCATTTATTACCACCTAGACCGTATGAAGCTTCCCTAATTGAATTAGGTACTGCTCTTATAGCTTCTTGGCTAGCTACAATAATTACAGGTAGAATTAATAACGACATTGTCAGCGCAGCGGCTAAGATAGAATTACCTAGCGCTAAAGCTTCTATGCCCATCCCTCGAACAAAAATAGTTAAACCTAGTAAACCGAATACCACTGATGGAACACCAGCTAAGTTTGAAATACTAACTTTAATAAAATTTGTGAATGCATTATCTTTAGCATATTCTTCTAAATAAATTGCAGTTCCGACACCTAAAATAATAGAAATTGGGATGATTGTAATCATCAACCACACTGTTCCGATTAACGCACCTTTTATACCTGCCATCGATGGTGTTGAAGATGAGAAATTTGTGAAAAATGATGGTGTCAGATGTCCTACGCCTTTAAAAAGTGTATCTATGATTAATGCTGCTAAGACAAGTAAACCGATCATCGTACAAGCAAAAAATGCCCATTTATTAATTTTATTAACGGATAAGCGTCCAGAGAGCTTTTTCTCAACGGTGTTATGATCGACAAGTACTTTGCTATTGTTTGTTTCAGCCATATTAATACTCCTCTCTGAAACGTTTTGTGATCCAATGTGATAATAAATTCATGATTAAAGTGAAAATAAATAACGTGAAACCTACAGCGTATATACTGTAATAAATATCTGATCCAAATGTAGCGTCCCCTGTAGCTACTTGTACGATATAACCAGTCATTGTTTGAATAGAACCAGTTAAATCCAATGAAGCTGTTGGTGTACTACCGGCTGCAAGAGATACAATCATTGTTTCACCTATAGCACGTGATATAGATAAAACGATTGATGCCATGATACCAGATGTAGCTGCTGGTAATACTACTTTAGTTGCGACTTCGAATTTTGTTGCGCCGAGACCTAAAGCACCTTCACGCATTTTGTTAGGAACAGAAGACATTGCATCTTCGCTCATGCTTGAGATTAACGGTATAATCATGACCCCTACGACTAATCCTGGACTGATAGAGTTGAAACTACCTAATTCCGGGAATATAGAACGTAATAACGGTGTAACAAAAGTTAAGGCAAAGAAACCAAATACGATTGTCGGAATACCGGAAAGTATCTCTAATATTGGTTTAATAATGCTTCTCGCTCTATTTGAAGCATATTCACTTAAATATAATGCTGCACCTAAACCAAGTGGTACTGCAACAATGGTAGCAATGGCTGTAATTTTTAATGTTCCTAATATTAAAGCCCAAATACCATATTTAGGTGTTGATGAAAATGGATTCCATTCCAATGTAAGGAAAAAGTCTGCTAATGAAACGCGTGTGAAAAATGTAATTGTTTCTGTTAATAGTGTTACGATAATGCCAATTGTCGCTAAAATAGAAAAAACTGCAATAATGCCTAAAATGATTGGTGCAATTTTATCACTCGTACCATTCTTTTTAGCATTATTTCTTGCTATCATTTCACTTACGGAGAGGTTATTATTCGCCATGTGAATTCCTTCCTTCTTGTAAACTCCCAATTATTTAAAAAAGTTGGGACTGGAAGTGTGATGACAAAGTAGTGTACAAAGTTTACTTTGCGTTCATTCCAGAATCCCAACCCTTATCGATCTAATTAAAAATTATTTTTCTTCTTTTTTGCTGTCTTTGCTTTCTTTCCCAATAATATCTTTTAATTTATCTTGTTGTTCTTTGTAATCTTTTTCAGGTAATGCTACGAAACCTGCATCTTCAGCTGATTTACCTTTGTCTTCAAGTACAAATTTCATAAAGTCTTGGAATCCTTCATTATCTTTTAATTTTTTCTCATTTGCGTAAATGTACAATGGTCTACTTAAAGCATAAGAACCATCTTGTATTGTTTTCTTAGTTGGTTCGGTAGTTTTACCTTCATCATCTTTAACTTTAACTTCTTTTAATTTATCTTTGTTTTGTTCATAGAAGTTGTAACCAAAGTAACCAACACCATTTTCATTGTTTTGTACTGATTGAACTATTACGTTTGTATCAGCGTTTTTCTCAGCTTTGATATCCCCTTTATCCATCACTTCTTCAGTAAAGAAGTCGTAAGTACCATGTGATTGGTCAGGTGAGAAAGCTTTGATTTCTTTTGATGGCCATTCTGAATTAACATCTTTCCAAGTTTTTGCTTCACCTGAGTAGATTTTCTTAAGTTGTTCTTTTGTAAGTTCATCAACGAAATCATTATCTTTGTTTACAGTAATCGTTACACCATCTTGAGCAATTTTGAATTCATCATATTTAATCCCTTTATCATCTAGTTTTTTCTTTTCTTCATCTTTGATTGGTCTAGAAGCGTTTGAAAAATCAGTATTCCCTGCTATGAATTTCTCAAAGCCGCCACCTGTACCTGAAGTACCAGAAGAAACTGTTACATCTGAATTATCTTTAGCAAATTTTTCATTTAGTTTTTCAATGATTGGACCTACTGTAGAAGAGCCATCGCCCTTAACTTCTCCTTCGCCTTTACCTGAGTTTGCGTTACCGCCACCACAAGCACCTAATAAAAGTGAAGCGCCGATTGCTGTAGTACCAAATAATTGCCATTTTTTCATTGAAACATCCTCCTAATAAGTGAATAACCCAAAAGTTATATGTATTTATTACAGTTCCTATACTACACACTGTTTATTAAATAGAAATATAGTTAGTGTAAATGTTTCGTTAAGAAAACATTTTTATCATTTACAATGTTTATATTTGTCATATGATAATGTGTATTAGTACTATAAATGCTTTGGTAGCAGCGTTTTTAGTGTAAGTGATATATTACAAAATTTTAGGGTTTGTAATATAAACGCTAAAAAAACCTGAAAATAACTACTTTACCGTAGTATTTTCAGGTTACAAGGTGTACTTCTATAAAGAATAATTTGATTCAATCATATTATTGGTTTTGTATTATCAAGGTAATGGTTGAATATAGTTTTTACATTTAACTTCGTGGACTATTTTTCTGCTCGGTCCCAGCCCTTTTGAGTTAAAGCTATTTTACCACTTTCAATGTTAATAATTTTGTTTTTGTAAAGATGACCAATGGCTCTTTTAAATGATCCTTTGCTCATGTTAAAGATTTCTTTAATGGCTTCAGGACTTGATTTATCTGAAAATGGTAATTCGCCATTATATTCTACAAGTAAATCAAAAATGTGTTGCCCATCATCATCTAATCTTTCGTGAGCTAATGGTAAAAATGACCCGTTTAATTCACCTTTATCATTTTGGCCAATAATGCGCACTTTTACATTTTCACCCAGACGTGGTTCTGCTTTACGTTCAGATTCATGAACAAATATTTTATATCCATCTTTAGATAGTAAGAAACTACCAATTCTTAATAGACGATATGGTCTAGCTTCGATAACTTGATTTTGCTTTTCATTTTCAAATGAAGGGGTGTACATTTGTTCGACAATAGTTTCAGTCGCTAAACGCGCAAACATATTGTTGTCTCTGTCCACACGTAAAGTAACAAATAACTCATCACCTTGTATTGGCCATACTTCTTTTACTTTTGGTAAATCTACCCAAGGAATTAATACTTCTCTTGGTAAACCGACATCTACATGCGCACCATCGCGGTCAGTTTTGATCACTTTAACAAAAGCATACTTATCTGTTGTGATATCAGGCATATTTTGTGTGGCAAATAATGCTCCTGATCTGTTTGGATAGATGAAGAAACTATATTCTTCTCCTATTTGTAATTCATCTTCTTCGTTAATTTCAGATTGGTTTAGTTTTACGTCTTCGCCATTTGGTCCTTTTAATTGGTATGTTGAGCCTTCTATGCCAACAACTTCAAGAAATTCTATTGAACCTACTATATCTTTTTCATCTTGGGCCATACTTTTCTCCTTCGTACATAAATTTATTCTTTTTTATTATAACATGCTATAAGGAAACAAGCATCAGTATAGCGAGAATGGTCGAAAGTACAAACTAAGTGTGTTATAATTTGTCCGGTAGATTAACGAAAAGGAGTAAATGCATGTTACAAGTTACTGATGTAAGTTTACGATTTGGCGATCGTAAATTATTCGAAGATGTAAATATTAAATTTACAGATGGCAATTGCTATGGTTTGATTGGGGCAAATGGAGCTGGTAAGTCAACATTCTTGAAGATTTTATCCGGCGAATTAGACGCTCAAACTGGCCATGTTTCAATGGGTAAAAATGAACGTTTAGCAGTATTGAAACAAGATCACTTCGCCTATGAAGATGAGCGTGTTTTAGACGTTGTTATTAAAGGTCACGAACGTTTATATGAAGTAATGAAAGAAAAAGATGAAATTTATATGAAACCAGATTTCAGTGATGAAGACGGTATAAGAGCTGCTGAACTTGAAGGTGAATTCGCAGAAATGGATGGTTGGAATGCAGAAGCAGATGCTGGTTCCCTACTTTCTGGTCTTGGCATTAAAGCTGACTTGCAAGACAAAACGATGTCAGAATTAGAAAACAACCAAAAAGTTAAAGTGTTATTAGCGCAAAGTCTCTTTGGTCAGCCAGATGTACTATTACTAGATGAGCCGACCAATGGACTAGATATTCCAGCTATAAGTTGGTTAGAAGATTTCCTTATCAATTTTGATAACACTGTTATTGTTGTATCACATGATAGACACTTTTTAAATAATGTGTGTACTCATATTGCTGATTTAGATTATGGCAAGATTAAAGTTTATGTAGGTAACTATGATTTTTGGTATCAGTCAAGTGAATTAGCTATGAAAATGGCTCAAGATCAAAATAAGAAAAAAGAAGAAAAAATTAAAGAGTTACAAGAATTTGTTGCGCGTTTCTCTGCAAACGCATCTAAATCTAAACAAGCTACAAGTCGTAAAAAGCAATTAGAGAAAATTGAACTCGATGATATTCAACCTTCTTCGCGCCGTTATCCATTTGTAAAATTCACACCAGAACGTGAAATTGGTAACGACTTATTATTTGTAGAAAATCTATCAAAATCAATTGATGGTGTTAAAGTTCTTGATAACATTTCATTTACAATGGATCCAAATGATAAAGCTGTACTAATTGGAGATAGTGAATTTGCTAAATCAACATTACTGAAAATACTAGCTGGAGAAATGGAGCCTGATGAAGGTACAGTAAGATGGGGTGTTACTACATCTCGCAGCTACTTCCCTAAAGATAACTCAGAATTCTTTGAAGGTGTGGACATGAATCTTGTCGATTGGTTACGTCAATACGCACCTGAGGATGAACAAACTGAAACGTTCTTACGTGGTTTCTTAGGTCGTATGTTATTTAGTGGTGAAGAAGTTAAGAAAAAAGCAAGTGTATTATCAGGTGGAGAAAAAGTGCGTTGTATGCTAAGTAAAATGATGTTATCTAGCGCAAACGTATTATTACTTGATGAGCCTACAAACCACTTAGACTTAGAAAGTATCACTGCTGTAAATGATGGCTTGAAGAACTTTAAGGGTTCTCTTATTTTCACTTCATATGACTTTGAATTTATCAATACAATCGCAAATCGTGTAATCGACTTAAATCCAGCTGGAGCTGTATCTAAAGAGATATCATACCAAGCTTATTTAGAAGAAACTGGTGTATTAACGAAATAAATAATGATTGTTAATTAATAATTAAAAATATGAAAATATATTTGTCTGCCGGGTTATAATTATAATCTGGCAGACTTTTTATTACTCCCCTTTTGATAATTGTAAAACAAATGTTGTAAGGGCCAATTACTTTGAAATGCTTTTCAAGCATTATATAATTATTATAAGTTTAAGCTAGGAGGAATTTGAAAATGCAAAATTTAGATATGATTGACGGCAAGATAATACCTCAAATAGGGTTTGGTACATATAAGTTAAATGGTGTATCAGGGATGCATGCGATTGTAAGTGCGTTAAATCAAGGTTATCGTTTATTAGATACTGCATACAATTATGAGAATGAAGGCACCGTTGGTAAAGCGATTGAACAGAGTCATGTTTCAAGAGACCAAATTATTGTAACTTCTAAACTTCCTGGACGTTACCAAGACTACAATGCAGCATTGATTGCTATTCAAGAATCGATTTATCGTCTGAATGTGGAATATATCGATTTATACTTAATACATTGGCCAAACCCAAGACACGGTAAATTTGTTGAGGCTTGGCAAGCGATGATTGATGCTCGCAATGCTGGATTAATTAAATCTATTGGTGTGTGTAATTTCTTGCCTGAGCATATTGAAACGTTAGAACAAGAAACAGGAGTCCTGCCTTCGGTTAACCAAATAGAATTACATCCTTATTTTAATCAACAAGATATGATTAGATATCATAATGAAAAAGGAATTATTACGCAAGCTTGGAGCCCTCTTGGTCGCGCTTCAGAAGTTATAAATGATAAGGATATTGAAGTGATAGCAGAAAAATATGATAAAACCATTCCTCAAATTATTTTGAGATGGCATATTCAAAATGGTGTAGTACCTATTCCAAAAGCAACTTCTATTGCTAGACAAATTCAAAATAAAGAGGTTTTTGATTTCACTTTAGAGCATGATGATATCGAAAAAATAAATGCGTTAACTCAAAAAGACGGCAGATTAAAAGGACAAGATCCGGCAGTATATGAAGAATTTTAATCTACTGTAACGCCCATTATTATAATTTGAAAATGTGAATGCGAATTGATTTGCAACACTTTTTACACATAAGTTGCAAAAAGGAGTTATAAAGTGTTGGATTTTTCAGTAAATTAAAAAAACTTGGTAAAAGCGGTTTACAGTATATGCAAGCCTATGTATAATGTGTATCATAAACAAAAAATTAAATATGGTTTTGATGAGGCGCATCAATCATTAGTAATTATTAGAAGAACCTGCCTGCTAGCAGCTAATTTTGAAAGGGTGAGATGCCGAAACAGTTATAATAGCAGCTTATAACACGTTGGACTTTATGGTTAAGAGCTAAGAGTCTGTCATTATTTTAAAATAATGGAGTGCATCACTTGTATATATATTATAGAACAGGTTCGCATTCCGAACTTGTTCTTTTTTTATAATACTGTGATTCTCCCCTATTCGTTGAGGAGGATATAGAAATTGGAAAGAAGTGTTTTGAAATTTGGAGGTTCTTCAGTAAGTGATTTTACTAAAATAAAAAATATTGCCGAAATGCTTAGGTTAAGAGTTGAACAAGGTGAACAATTAATTGTGGTTGTAAGTGCTATGGGTAAAACAACAGATGAATTAATGGCTAACGTTTCTACTTTAACTAGTAGTCCTAAAGATCAGGAACTTGCCCTCTTACTTACCACAGGAGAACAACAAACAGTTTCTTATTTATCGATGGTTTTAAATGATATTGGTATTAATGCCAAAGCCATGACTGGTTATCAAGCAGGTATTAAAACTGTTGGACATCATTTGAAGAGCCGTATAGCAGAAATTGATCCTGATACATTCGAGCAAGCTTTTACCGAAAATGACATTTTAGTCATAGCAGGTTTTCAAGGTATTAATGATAACTTTGAAGTAACTACATTAGGTCGTGGTGGATCAGATACTACAGCAGTCGCATTAGCAGCAAGTAATAACATAGCTTGCGAAATATATACAGATGTTGATGGTGTTTATGCTACAGATCCAAGACTTTATAAGGATGCTAAACGTTTGGACTATGTCTCTTATGAAGAAATGATGGAGATGAGTGCTTTAGGTGCAGGTGTGCTTGAAACAAGAAGTGTAGAATTGGCAAACAATTACAGTATTCCACTATACTTAGGAAGAACTTTATCAAATGTGAAAGGAACATGGATTATGCCCCAAACTGAAATATTAGAAAGAAAAGCCGTTACAGGTGTTGCGTTAGATACGCATATGATGCACGTTACAATTAGTTATCCTCTACCCGATAACAAATTATTAACTGCATTATTCAACCATTTAGAAGATGGTTCTGTTAATGTTGATATGATATCGCAAATCGTTAATTTGGAAGGATTACAAATGTCATTTACGATTAAAGATACAGATGTCATACAAATTTCAACGATTTTAGAGTCTTTAAAAGAATCATTTAGTGCGTTAGACTTTAAGATAAATGAAGATTACGTTAAACTCTCTCTAATTGGTTCTGGCATGAGAGACATGTCGGGCGTAGCTTCAAAAGCATTCAAAACATTGATTGAAAATGATATTTCATTTTATCAAACAACAACTTCAGAAATTAGTATTTCATGTGTTATTGATGCTATGAATGGTGAACGTGCTGTTCAAACCCTTTATCAAGCTTTTGATATCTGAATTTTCAAAATTATAGTACTATTAAAAAAATAACATTGGAGTGTATTGTATATGACAAGATTAGCAATTGCAGGTGCAACTGGTTTAGTAGGAAGAAAAATGTTAGAAACTATTGATAGAAAAGAGATTCCGTTTGATGAATTGGTGCTATTTTCATCAGCACGTTCAGCTGGACAACAAGTAGAATTCCAAGGTCAAACGTATACAGTTAGAGAGTTAACTGAAGATGCGGCTAGAGAATCATTTGATTATGTATTGATGAGCGCTGGTGGTAGTACAAGTGAGCACTTCTCACCTATCTTTGAAGAAGCAGGCGCTATTGTTATTGATAACTCCAGCCAATGGAGAATGACTGAAGGCATCGATTTAATCGTACCAGAAGTCAATGAACCTAAATTAGATAGAAAGATCATTGCAAATCCTAACTGTTCTACGATTCAATCAGTTGTGCCACTTAAACCATTACAAGAAACTTATGGTTTGAAACGCGTAGCATACACAACTTATCAAGCAGTATCTGGATCTGGTGTTAAAGGTAAGGCAGATTTAGCAGAAGGTGCAAATGGCAAAGCACCTGAAGCTTACCCACATCCAATTTATAATAATGTGTTACCACATATAGATAGTTTCCTTGAAGATGGGTATACAAAAGAAGAACAAAAAATGATTGATGAAACACGTAAAATCTTAAATGTAGATGACTTAAAAGTTACAGCGACTTGTGTTCGTGTACCAGTACAAGATAGTCACAGCGTACACATGAGTGTAACATTAGAACAAGAAGCGACAGTTGAAGCAATACAAGCATTGTTTGAAAATGATGATCGTGTTGTACTTGTAGATAATCCACAGAATAATGAATACCCATTAGCGATACATTCTACTAATAAAGATGAAATCTTTGTAGGACGTATTCGTCGTGATGATAGTTTAGATAATACATTCCACGTTTGGTGTACTTCTGATAACTTATTGAAAGGTGCAGCATTAAATGCAGTACAAATTCTTGAACAAGTGATGAGCTTGAAAGGAGTTAAATAAGATGGGACACATTTTTGAAGGTGTTGGTGTAGCTTTAGCAACGCCATTCACACACAATGAAGTAGACTATGAAGCCATTAGAAGACATGTTGATTATTTAATAGAGAACGATACGAAATCTATCGTAGTCAATGGTACTACTGCGGAAAACCCTACACTTACTGAAGATGAGAAAGATCAAATATTAGAAATTGTCATTAATCATGTAGATGGTCGAGTACCGGTAATTGCAGGGACAGGTACTAACAATACACAAAAATCTATTCAAGCTTCCGTACGTGCTAGAGAATTAGGCGCAGATGCAATCATGTTGATTACGCCCTACTATAATAAAACAAACCAACGTGGTTTAATTGCACATTTTACGACAATTGCTGATGCAGTTAAATTACCAGTCGTTTTATATAATGTGCCCTCTCGTACGAATATGACAATTGACGCAGAAACAGTCGAAACTTTAAGTCAAAATGAGTATATCGTCGCACTAAAAGATGCAACAAATGATTTTGATTATTTAGACGATTTAAAAAAACGTCTAAACCTAGATGAGTTCGCTTTATATAGTGGGAATGACGATAATGTGGTTGAATATTTTAATAAAGATGGTCACGGCGTGATTTCAGTTGTTGCAAATGTGATTCCGAAATCATTCCAAGCATTATACGATGCTAAACAAAATGGGGAAAATATTGAAACGCAATTTCAACCAATTCAAACCTTGCTTGATGCCCTATCAGTGGATGTAAACCCTATTCCAATAAAATTATTAACAGCATTGGAAGGGTTTGGAAATTATGAAGTCCGTTTACCATTAGTTCCACTTGAAGACGGTGAACGAGAAGCATTAGAACAAGCTTATGAAAATTTTAAAGCAGGTGAAAAAGCATGAAAGTAGTACTTATTGGCTATGGCGCAATGAATCAACGTGTTGCTAGATTAGCTGAAGAAAAAGGACATGAAATTGTAGGGCTAATTGTAAGAGATGAAACTAAAGCATACCCTTACCCTACTTATCAACATATTACGGATGTTAAAGACGCAGACGTTGCTATTGATTTTTCTAACCCTGAATTGTTATTACCTCTATTAGAGGAAGATTTCACTTTACCATTGGTAATTGCGACCACTGGTGAAAAAGATACAATTATTGATAAACTAAAAGAATTAAGCCATCGTATGCCTGTATTTTTCAGTGCAAACATGAGTTATGGTGTTCATGCACTAACTAAAATTTTAGAAGCAGCTGTACCATTGCTCGAAGACTTTGATATTGAGCTTACAGAAGCTCACCATAATAAAAAAGTTGACGCACCAAGTGGTACACTAGTTAAACTTTACGATGTTATTGAATCATTACGTACACAATCTACACCAGTTTATGATAGACATGAAAACAATGAAAAGCGTACTCAAGATGAAATTGGCGTTCATTCAATTCGTGGAGGTACTATCGTAGGACAACATGATATACTTTTTGCTGGTACAGATGAAACGATTGAAATAACTCATCGTGCACAGTCTAAAGATATTTTTGCCAATGGTGCAATTGGCGCAGCAGAAAAATTAATCAATAAAGCAAATGACTATTATACATTTGACAACCTATAAACCCTAAGGAGCGTATTTAATTATGGTACAACATTTAACGGCAGAAGAAATTATTCAATTTATAAGTGATGCAAAAAAATCTACACCACTAAAAGTCTATGCAAATGGAAACTTTGAAAATGTGAGCTTCCCTGAAAGTTTTAAAGTCTTTGGTTCCGCTGATTCAAAAGTAATCTTTTGTGAAGCTGACGAATGGAAACAATTTTACGAAAGCAACCAATCAAGTATTGATGAATTAGAAGTGGAAATGGATCGTCGCAACTCTGCAATTCCATTGAAAGATTTAACAAACACTAATGCACGAATTGAACCTGGTGCTTTTATTCGCGAACAAGCGATTATTGAAGATGGTGCAGTAATCATGATGGGTGCTACGATTAATATCGGAGCTGTAGTTGGTGAAGGTACTATGGTAGATATGAATGCAACGCTTGGTGGGCGTGCTACAACTGGTAAAAATGTTCACGTTGGAGCTGGTGCAGTATTAGCAGGAGTAATAGAACCACCAAGCGCATCACCAGTAGTCATTGAAGATGATGTGTTAATTGGTGCAAATGCAGTAATTCTTGAAGGTGTTCGTGTTGGTAAAGGTTCTATTGTTGCGGCTGGCGCAATCGTAACACAAGATGTACCGGAAGGTTCTGTAGTAGCTGGTACACCAGCAAAAGTCATTAAACAAACAAGCGAAGTTGAAGATTCAAAACGTGAGATTGTTTCAGCGTTAAGAAAATTAAATGACTAATACTTAATTAAAATAAAAGATATTCATTTAAATGAAAACATAGTGATAAAATTTAAGTGAATGTTGAAATAGCAAAATGGGAGGTTTAGACGAGACAGCATAAAATTTATTATATTGTCTCAACTTGTTCTATGTGGTAGTGATTTCATATATTACAAGGTCGTCTTACCTCCTCATTTTTATAATATAAAACGATACATAATAGGCTTGTGCGAACGAAGTAGAGTCTAAATATAACTTTAACTAAAAGGATTTGATTTTGATGAATGAGTTAGAATTTGTTACAACACATAGACGTTACTTGCATCAACATCCAGAATTGAGCTTACATGAATATAAAACAACTGAATATATCGCTAACTTTTTAGAAGAATTGGGAGTCGTTTATCAAAGACCTCTTGATACAGGGATTATTGCATACTTACCTGGTAATGGCGAACACACAATTGCTTATCGAGCAGATATCGATGCATTGCCAATCTTTGAAGAAAATGATATAGATTTTAAAAGTAAAACGGATAATGTGATGCATGCATGTGGGCATGATGGGCATACAACGGCGTTAATGCTCTTTGTCAAACGTTGTAAAGCCATAGCTGATCGTGGTGAACTTCCTCAAAATATTGTCTTTATCTTTCAACCTGCTGAAGAAACAGGTGGTGGCGCAAATCGATTAATTAGAGCCGGTGCATTTAGTGATTACCCTATTGAGGCTGTTTTTGGTGTCCATGTGATGCCATTTGAAAATGAAGGCCGTGTTGTCATTAGAGACGAAGAAATTACTGCAAGTGCTACAGAATATAGATTTTATTTAAATGGTTTATCAAGTCATGTAGCAGATAAAGAGCAAGGATATTCTTGTGGAGAGGCATTGCAACATGTACTGGGTCAAGTTGGTCAAATTCAACAATATCATTTGAATGGTTTGAAACGAAATATAGTTCATATGGGGCATTTTGAAGCTGGAGAAGCTATTAATACGGTACCTAGTCATGGATATTTGGAAGGTACTATTCGTACTTATGATATTAATGATTTAGAAATAGTTAAGCAACAAATGACTAAAATTGCAGAAAGTGTAAAATTATTATTCAATGTTGACTGTGAAGTGAAATTTGAAGAAGGTTATCCCCCTACTTATAATGATCCGAATTTGCGTAAACATGTAGAAACTGGTTTGAGAAATGCGAAATTTGAAGTGATTGATAAACCTACGCCATATTTATTTGGAGAAGATTTTAGCTTTTATAGTCAATTAGCTCCAAGTTATTTTGTTTTTGTAGGTGTACGGGATGAATCCAAAGGATTTGTTACGGGATTACATACCTCTCATTTGAATTTTAATGAACATATGCTTATTAGAATTGCTGATTATTATGAACAAATATTAAATGTTTACAGTGAGGTGCGTGTAAAATGACAGCTATTTGGTCTGTGGATACAGCAAAGTTTCGAAAAAACGCTGAAAATGTAAAACAAGACAACCAATTGATGGCAGTCGTTAAAAATAATGCATATCATTATGGATTAGAGTTTGCAGTGACACAATTTTTGGCAATAGGTATTAATACATTTAGCACGACTTCATTAAGAGAAGCTATACGGATTCGTAAACTAGCTCCAGATGCCACTATTTTTTTAATGAATGCTGTCTATGAATTTGATAAAGTACGTGCCTATAACATCCAAATGACTTTACCTTCCCTATCATTTTATTATGAGAATTTAAATGAACTATATGATATACAAGTACATATAGAATATGAGAATTTATTACATCGTTCAGGACTGAAGACGATAGCTGAAATTAAAGAACTACTTTCACATCATGAGCAAAATCAATATACAAATAAAATGAATATTGTGGGTTTGTGGACCCATTTTGGCTATGCAGATGAATTTGATGTGACTGATTATAAAATTGAACGTGCGGCTTGGTTAGATATTGTAGAAGCATTATTAGCTGAAAACTACCAATTTGATATGATTCATGCTCAAAATAGCGCAAGTTATTATAGAGAAGAAGGTATATTTCCTAATCATACACATGCACGTGTAGGTATTGCTTTGTACGGATCAAGACCATATAGTACGATAGACGAAACAGTCATTCAACAATCATTAACGGTTAAAGGCAATATCATCCAGGTAAGAGAAGTAAATCAAGGTGATTACTGTGGTTATAGTTTTGCGTTTGAAGCTACAAAAGATCAAACTAAACTAGCGGTGGTTGATATTGGTTATGGTGATGGTATTCTTAAATCAAGAGCGAAACATGAAGCAATGATAAACGGCAAACGTTTTCCTATACGCGCGTTGATGATGAGTCATATGTTTGTAGAAGTCGATGATAGTGTGAATGCACGAGATGAAGTTATATTATATAATAATGATATACGTGTTGATGAATATACGTTTAAAGGTGTCGGTGCTAATTCCGAACAACTGAGTGCAATGAATCACGACTCACTAATAAAGGAGTATAGATAAATTATGGTAGTAGAATATAATGATAATGGCGAACTTACAATGGGAGGTACAAGTCTTAAAACTATAGCGCAAAGTTTTGGGACGCCTACAATCGTCTATGATGAAGTACAAATTAGAAATCAAATGAGACGTTTTCATGAAGCTTTTAAAAAAAGTGAATTAAATTATAATATTTCATACGCATCTAAAGCATTTACTTGTTTACAGATGGTTAAATTGGTACAAGAAGAAAATCTTGAATTAGATGTTGTCTCTGAGGGTGAACTATACACGGCTTTAGAAGCTGGGTTTGACCCCCAACATATCCACTTTCACGGAAATAATAAGACGAAGCATGAAATTCGATATGCTTTAGAAAGTAAAGTTGGCTATATCGTTATAGATTCATTGGAAGAAATTGATCTTATTGATCGTTACGCAAATGAAGCAGTCAATGTAGTTATTAGATTAAACCCAGGCGTTGAAGCGCATACGCATGAATTTATTCAAACTGGACAAGAAGATAGTAAATTCGGTTTATCTATTAAGCATGGTTTAGCTATTCAAGGTGTACAGAAAGTTAAAACTTCAAAACATTTAAAACTTAAAGGTGTTCATTTTCATGTAGGTTCGCAAATTGAAGGTACTGAAGCAATGATTGAGACTACAAAACTTGTCGTTCATTGGTTGAAAGAAAATGATATTGAAGTAGAGCTAATAAATCTTGGCGGCGGCTTCAGTATTAAATATGTTGAAGGAGATGTAAGTTTTCCTATCGAAGAAGGTATTGAGGAAATTACTACTGCGGTTAAATCGATTGCTGAAGAAGCTAGTTATCCTATTCCTGAAATCGGTATTGAACCTGGGCGTTCAATTGTAGGTGAAGCTGGTATAACTTTATATGAAGTTGGAACAATTAAATCGATACCTAATGTTAATAAGTACGTTTCTATTGATGGAGGTATGAGCGATCATATAAGAACTTCATTATACGATGCACAATATGAAGCTCTACTTGTTAATAGAAATGATCCTAAAGATGAAACAGTTACGATTGCAGGAAAATTATGTGAGTCTGGTGACATTATTATCAAGGACGCAAAATTACCTAGTACAGTAAAACGTGGCGATTATTTAGCGATTTTATCTACAGGTGCTTATCATTATTCAATGGCTTCAAACTATAATCAAATGCAGAAGCCTTCTGTATTCTTCTTGAAAGACGGGAAAGCTAGAGAAGTTATTAAACGTCAATCTTTACGTCAACTAATTATTAATGATACGAAATAAATTATAAAAAGTGGTTCTATCCCCTCCTTTAGGTTGATGGAACCACTTTTTATTTATTTTATATTGATATAAAATAATATAAATTATGTATGCATTAAGCGGAAGTAATTAAGTATAACGGTGATTCATGGCAAAGGAGTACATGCGAGACCACATGCATTAAGGCCCCCTAGCTTATTTGATAAGCATTAAGCCGCCGTAATTAAGAATAACGGCGGCTATAAAAAAAGAACCTTTAACAAGGTTCTTTAAATAGTCAATATTGCAATCTATATTATAGTTTTACAACGTTTGCAGCTTGAGGACCGCGGTCGCCTTCAACTACTTCAAATTCAACTGATTGACCTTCTTCTAATGATTTGTAACCTTCTTGGTTAATTGCTGAGAAGTGTACGAATACGTCGTTTTCTCCTTCAACTTCGATAAAACCAAATCCTTTTTCAGCGTTAAACCATTTTACTGTACCTTGTTTCATAAATGTGAAACCTCCAAGACTAATATTCATTCAATATGCGTTATTCGCATATTACAAAAAATACAATGAAACAGGATGAAACTGTTAGTACAATATTCTTTGCAATATGGAATAAAACAATTGCTTGACTAACATTATAGGATATTTTCAGTTGAATTGCAAGGCAAACGTTAATTAATTGTTTATTCAATTATAGGCAAATTAAAATAAACTTCATTTTCATTTAAAACTATAAAACTATAGAATATTTGTAAATCTTCATCGCAATCTTCACAAAATCCTAATTCACAATTGTTATAAAACGCATGAATGTTGTATTTTCCAACTAAATAGTTATCGAATGAATTTTTGTTTTTTAAAATTAAAGATGTATAAAAATTTAACATTTCATCGTAAGTCTCGAAGTCATACTGTTCTACGATATGATCAGTCCAGTCACTAAATAACCACCAGCCTTCATAATCAGCTCGAATTTTTGCAACTGTCCACATTATAAATCTTCACCCTTTCATATATAGCCCAAATCACTTTTTTGGTGTAACTGAGTGTGTACCTCGCTATTTAGACCTATAGAACAAAGTGCTTATACTTATGTATGTATTTTGATCACACATATACTCTAAATTAAATCCCCAATGTTTATAAATAGAAATAAAATAAAACTAAATATAGACGTTCTTATTTTGATTTAGAGACGTACAATTTTTGTCTATGTGTAATATTTTAACGAGTTAAGATACAAAATCAAGTTATCTGACTCATACTTTTGGCCGATAGACTATCAATATATAAACTTAAATATTAGTTTTGTAGCGTTAAATTTCGTATAATGTTAATTAAGAGGTGATTTTATGAAACGTAAACACATTAAAGTATTTGGGATGGTACAAGGTGTAGGTTTTCGTTATTATACCCAAAAATTAGCACGAAAGTATCATATTGTTGGTACCGTAGAAAATGTAGACAGTTACGTTGATATATATGCTCAAGGCGATGAGCAATCATTAACACGGTTTATTAACGCAGTTACAGAAGGTGCTTCCCCAGCATCCCATGTTGAGGATTTTACTACTGAAGAGATAGAAATTGAGCAATCATTGAAAGATTTTAAAACTATATAAAGGAAGATGAAGTTTGAGATATAATATTTCTCGTATTATCGGGACAATTATTGCTTTGCCAGCAGCAGTTATCGCATGGTTTGTTAGTATATTTGCCTTAGATATTTATTTTATTTTTGATTTGTTGATTTCTGTAGCAACATTTATAACGTTTTACTTCCCTACTCAACGTTTAACTTCTAGAAAGTATTTAAAAGAAATTGGTCTAACTCGTCGAGATTATCACTTTGTAAATAGTCAATTAAACACTACACAGGATAAAATTAGACGGATATTCAAATCATTTGTAAATGTTAGATCTATCAAAGACTTTAGACAAGTAAATGAAATCTATCGAATATCTCGAGCTATATTTTACGCAGTAAAACAACAACCAAGTTCATTTTTTAAAGTTGAAAGTTTCTTCTATTCGCATATAGATAATGCATTAAATTTAATTGAAGCCTATACAAGGTTATCAAAATCACCTAAGAAGACTAAAGAAGAAAAACAAAAATTAGAACAAACAAGAATTACTTTGGATGAAGTTAAAAGAACATTGGTAGCTGATTTAAGACGGATTAATGATGAGGATTATAGTAAGTTAGATATAGAGATGGAATTAAACAAGATAGAACAAAGTCGGAATAAGAAGTAACAAATTAAAACAAGAATGGAGAGAGATTTTATGGCAAGAGAACAAGACTATATAAATTCACATCCATTAGATAAATATATAGAAGAAAATTCTACAAGTGAATCTGAAGTCGTGAATTCTACCCAGTATACTCAAAAAGACCAACAAAAGATTAATGAGCTGAGTGAAAAAATAAAACCTATGGACCATGACGGTTTATTGAATTATGGTACGGAAGCCCAATCACATATGTCACAATTCTCACACCGTATATTAAATGAAGTTAAGACAACTGATGTGGGACCAGTTGGTGAATCATTGAATGGATTAATGAGTAAACTGAAATCAGTAAACCCTGATGAATTGAATCCAGAAAATCAATCGAAATTAAAGCGTATTTTTAGAAGAACAAAGGCATCTGTAAATGAAATTTTTTCAAAGATGCAATCGGTTGGTTCGCAAATAGATCGCATATCTATCGAGTTAGATAAACATAAAAATAACCTAGTCAAAGATGTAGACATGTTAGATGAATTATACAATATGAATAAAGACTATTTTGATGAATTATCATTGTATATTGAAGCAGCTAAAAAGAAACAACATGATCTGCAACAAGAAGATGTGCCTAAATTAAGAGCGCAGGCAAAATCAACAGGTAATCAAATGGATGTTCAAGCTGCATCGGATATGGAACAATTTATCGATCGCTTAGATAAACGTATTTATGATTTGCAATTATCTCGACAAATTGCGATACAAACAGCACCACAAATACGAATGATTCAAAATGTTAATCAAGCATTAGCAGAAAAAATTCAAAGTTCTATTCTCACAAGTATTCCTTTGTGGAAAAATCAAATGTCAATTGCATTAACTTTAATGAGACAACGAAATGCAGTAACTGCACAAAAGGCTGTTACTGATACGACAAATGATTTATTATTAAAGAACTCTGAACTATTGAAACAAAATGCTCTAGCAACTGCTACTGAAAATGAACGTGGCGTCGTTGATATTGAGACTCTAAAAACAACGCAAAATGACATTATTGAAACAATAGAACAGACATTACAGATTCAAGAACAAGGCCGTAATAAACGTAAACAAGCTGAGTCCGAATTGAATCAACTTGAAAGCGAATTACAAAATCAACTTTTAGATATGAAACAAAACAAATAATTTTTTACGTTTAATTAAATATTTATAATAAAAAATGACTCCGGGACATAAATAGATGTCCCTTTTTTGTTCTTTCTACGTCAACAAATAATTCGTTATAGAAAAAAGCGTATCCATTTTCATTTACGGATACGCTCTTCTTGAATTTAATATCAACTTGTTTTTGTTTTAGTGTTAAACTGAAACGCTTATAGTACATGTTCTGGCATTACTGTCAGTTTAATCACTATCAGAAGATTTTTCAGCTAAAATATTACTTTTTGAAGTTTCTTTTTCTTTATTCACTGCTATGTTTTGTTCTATAGCTAATTTATGTGCAATTTTTGGTGCTGTCCAAACTGCTGGCAACATAATGATTGATATCGGAACGGCTGTAATAATAATAAAAGATTGAATTGCATTGATACTACCTTCTCCAATATTTATTAAAATGATTGATACAACCCCCATAATAACAACCCAAAAGAGTCTTATCATTTTTGGAGGATCACCTTCTCCAGTAACAGACATCGAAATGGAATACGACATCGTGTCAGCAGTTGTGATTACAAATATTAATGTCAACAATAATAAAACAATTACCATGACGGTACCTATTGGTAAATGAGAAGCAATGGAAATGACTGCTGCAGGTAATCCGTTATCTGTTAACGGCTCACTGATTGCACCGCTATTTTTGATTTCATAAAATAAGCCACTACCACCAAGAATAGAAAACCATATATGAGAAACTACTGCAGCTACTATAGAGACGAGTAAAAATATTTCTCTAATTGTACGACCTCTAGATACACGAGCAACTAACATTCCCATTAATGGACCATATCCTATAAACCAACCAAAGAAAAATAACATCCAAGCGCCAGCCCATTTATCATTTCCTCTAAATGTACTAATTTCTAGAAAATGAGTTATATAAACACCATATGAAGATATAAATGTATCTATAATAAAGTGTCCAGGACCTAATAATAATATAAAGGCTGCAAGTGCTAGTGCCAGCCATACATTTAATTTGCTTAAAAATTGAATGCCTTTCTCGATGCCAGTAGTAGCAGAAATGGTCACAACAACCATTAAGCCCGCGACAGATAACATTTGAGTAATGATGTTATCTGGTATACCAAAAATACTATGTAACCAGTAACTAAATTGAAATCCGAAGAACCCAATTGTACCAATAGTACCAGCCACAGCACCTAAAATACAGAAAACATCTATAATCCATCCAATTTTATTTTTTTCTATTTTACTACCAAAAATTGGATATAATAGTGTACGAGGACGCATTTTTAAATGTTTATTATAGTGTGCATACATGATAATAATACCACTGATTGCTCCATAAACTGCCCACGCTGTAAAGCCCCAGGAGGTAAAACTTTGTGCCATAGCAGCTGGTATGGCTTGAGTACTACCATTTTTTATGTCAGGATCCATAGTTGGTGGGACATCTATAAAATAATACATTGGTTCTGCTGCAGCCCAAAAAATAGCCCCTGCGCCTAAACCAGATGTGATTACGATGGCAGCCCACCTAAAATAACCCATTTCTGGTTTAGAAGCGTTTCC
This sequence comes from Staphylococcus pseudoxylosus, assembly GCF_044794325.1. NCBI lineage: Bacteria > Bacillati > Bacillota > Bacilli > Caryophanales > Staphylococcaceae > Staphylococcus > Staphylococcus pseudoxylosus. The sequence goes on along the minus strand of NZ_CP085024.1, from coordinate 1,582,648 downwards.
TAGTCGAACACGACCATATTTTGAAAATGCTAAAAATGCACCTACGGCAAATGTTGCAAGAAGTAATATTTGCCAAAAAGCTCCGAAATAAGTAATTGAGATTTGAAAACCTTTCTGAACTAAATTCGAAGTTGCCTGTGTAAAAACGGATGACATCAGTACAAATAAAACGAGGATGCCCCCACTAATTAAAAATACTGGCCAATCTAATTTATCTTTCCATTGTGAATATTTAATATTATTCGACCCCTCTATTATACGTGTTCTGAACAATATAATTATTGAGTGTGGGTGTCCTTTTTAATCATTTTAATAAGGTGCTTATTAGTACATTAAATAGTAAAGATGAATCTATAATATGAGAGGTGTGATTGTTTGTGTGGAAACCACAAATAATTAATTTAATATTGTTTTATCTATATTAAAAAGTCATATGCTATAAAATACACTATTTTGAACTTATGAAAATACAAATTGACTACCACCGTAATACGCTTATATTGCTCTTAGACGAAACACTTGAAGTAAAGAGTATAGCTTACTTTTTAAAACTAATCAAATCGACTTTTCAAATTCATTTTCTCCAAATCAGCATATTTTATGAATATGATTGTAAATATCATCATCAATGTATTATTGAAAATTAACTAGAAGTTTAAATAATATAAAAGCATATATTTACCGATTATATACATAAAAAAGCAAATCAACGCCAGTTTAAGCGTCGATTTGCTTTTATTTTAAATATTATTCTTTTTCGTAAACAATGGGTTTTTGATTTTTAACCATCGTCGCTACAATATAACCTATAATAGTTGTCACAACAGCAATTGGGAACCATTCAAGTGAATAGTCTTTTAATGGCAAGCTATCAATGAAACTCAATTTTAGCCAGCCTTGTGTATGAATGACACTTAAAATAGATACGATTGCAACAATAGCTACAGGAATTTGTTGTGCAATTGGTTTTGTAGGTACAAAACGTGCTAATAAAATAAGTAATACTGATGTAATTGCTACAGGGTATACAATACTTAATACTGGCACTGACATAGTAATAACTGAGTTAAGCCCTTGGTTCGCTAGAATAAAACTAATAAGAGTAAACACAATTACATATATTTTATAAGAAATTCTTGGGAAAATTCTATGGAAATATTCTGATACTGCTACGACTAATCCGCAAGCTGTTGTTAGACAAGCAAGCGCCACAATAATACCTAATAAGTATTTACCAAATGTCCCAAATCCAACACTGGCCATAGTCGTTAATAAATATGTACCAATATTTTGGTCATTTGCAGTCAGGCTCGCTATTTTTTCCTGAGGCACTGCCATATGATTACCTATAAATCCTAATGAGATATAAATAAACATTAAAGCTACAGCTGCAATAATGCCAGCCATTAACGTTTGTTTGAAAATTTGGTTGGCATGTGTAATACCTGTTGATTTTACTGCATTAACAACAATCATAGAGAAAGCTATAGCTGCAATGGCATCCATAGTAAGATAACCATTTGTGAATCCTTGTGAGAAACCTGCAAAGTTCGATGTGAATGCTTCAGCAGCTTGACTATGTGAATTACTACCATAATCAACAAATCCTTTGATAATCATTGCTAAAATAGTGATCAATAACAATGGTGTTAATAGCGAACCAATGCGATCTACCATTTTAGTTGGGTTAATACATAAATATAAAACGATCAAGAAATATATAACAGTAAAGATAAGTAATGCTAAACTACTGTTTGTGTGGGCAATCGGCGTCACTGTCATTTCAAACGATGTCGACGCTGTACGAGGAATCGCGAACAGTGGTCCAATTGTAAGATAGATGATGACTAGGAATATGATAGAGAACTTAGGTGAAATTTTATTTAATGACCCAATATAACCTTGTTTATCTAACGCGCCTACAATAACGCCTAATAGTGGTAGTCCGATACCTGTTAAAGCAAATGCTAAAATTGATGGCCAGAAATACTGTCCACTATCTAAGCCTAAATTTGGTGGGAAAATAAGATTACCTGCCCCAAAAAACATTGCGAACAATGTAAAACCTATAATCCATGTATTTTTATTCATATGACTTGCTCCTTCTAACCAATAAAATAATATTATCTATTCTATCATGGTTAATTAGATATCGTCTATATAAATTTCAGAATATTTAAATATATCGTTTATTATTTGTCAAAAATAGCCTATTTAAAATGATTTTAATAATAGTTTTTTCAATAATGGCGATAATTGGGATGGGAGATTTTCAACACCTTCTACAAATAAAGCGTATTGTCCATATATATTATGAATCGTTTGCTCAATATCTTCTGTGATAGGCTCCTGACTTAAAAACACATTGAAGACTTCGATACCCATTTTACGGGCTGTTTCAACCGCTTCATAAGTATCTAATATACCATCTTGACTATAATTATATGCAGAAGGTTCTCCATCTGAAAATACAATTAAGAAACGCTGATTATGGGAATGGCGCATGAGTCTTTCACTACCAATTCTAATAGCAACACCATCTCTATTATCATCTTGTGGCTCTAATGCCATTATTCTTGGCCCATCTTTATCCATCATGGAACGATTGTATGTGATGATTTCATCTATAATATTGGGTTGGTTTGCTTCATCCGCATCGAAAGCATCCTCATTAAATGCCAATATTTCATGTTTTACATTGAGACTCTTTAATGTTTCGTGAAATAGTACAACACCCTTAATTGTTTCTTCCATTTTATCTTGCATACTGGCTGAAGCATCTACTAATAATGTGAACGTTGCATCGAATGACTGACTTAGGTCTTGTTTTTTATAAAATAGCTTATATTGATCGTCTATAAACCAATTGAGTAGGTTTTTTTGTAATCTGCCTTTGGTTAAATTATGTCGCTCATCTTGATATTCTCTATCAATCGTTTTTTGTATGATTTGAATTAAATCTTTGATTTCAAACTGGACATCAGATTCAACCTCTTGGTATTGGCGGATGAATTGAGGTTGAATTTCAGGGATGTTCCATTTGATTTCGACATTTTCATTAATTCCTTTTAAGGCAAAGGCTTGATTATGCCCAACAGAACCGCCTTGATCGTCTTCTATATTATTAGATGAACCTTTACCCTTTTTGGTTTGCATATCAGTCATATCATCAGCAGGATCGCCTTCACGCACATTATCATTATCGCCCATGACTTCGCTATTTTCCCCTTCATGCAATTCCATTTCTAAGTAAGCGCCACCTTGAGAGGCGCTATCTTGATTATTTGATTCCATCTCTTCACTTATTGAAGCTTCGTCTTTATCTTCATTTGAAGTACCGTCTGTATTGCTGGCATCTGTTCTAGTTAAATCCTCGAATTGAAGCGCTTGTATAGATTCATAAACTTTTTTTGGTAAATGATAATATTCGTTTAGCATATCCTCTTTTAATATATCGTCAATTTGGAACATAATTCGCTCAACTAAATACATATTATCTTCAGAAGTCTTGTTATAGAAAAAGTTCGGTAAATACATATACATATTATTTAACACATCATCAATTTGTGGATGTATTTGTGGTATATCGTAAAAGTTTTCTGTTATAAAAGAAGCCTCTAGATATAGAAATAATAAATCTGTGAAAGTAGTTTTGGTTCTGTATACATTTATTTGTGTCTTAGTGTAGTTAAGCCTAACTTCATTACGCATCTGAATAGCTGATTTTGTTGATGGGCGTTCCTTCGCTATCGTGCTTAAGATGCGTTGATCTTCGAGTAGTTTGAATAGCTGTTGATAGAATTTAGGATGTTTGAACTCATGATTCTGTATAACATGATTCACAACCTTCTCATCCATCATCTGGTAACCATAAGCAGCGAGCATGACGTCAGTTTTTAATCCTGTAGTTTCAACATGTTCATCTCTATGTGACCAAAAAGAACTCGTGATTAAAGTGTTATTAATTGGATCGTAATAAGGGAACTTTTGAATCTTAACTTGTGTTTGCTCATTTTTCAGTAAAAGACGTGCTAAATCCTGAAGCATCATCACTTGTTTAGCATCTAGCTGTTCGTCATTAAATTTTATAAAACGATCACTCATGTTTATCCCTCACTAAAAGTTTAATTCTACCGCGTTTAAAATAGCTTGTTGTTCTCGCTCATCTTCTAACTTATCTATTATTGTTCGTTGAATGGCACGTTCAATTGGCATAATAGTAGCTAAATCACTTAAGTCTATTAATGCACGAATACTAGCCGCTTCTTCAGAAATTTGACCTTGTTTTGTCATCGTACGTAAGTCTTCATTAAACTTAATGATTTTTTGAATTAATACAGTGTCATTTAAATGACTTTGTTGTTTAATGACATCACTTAAAATGTCACCATCGATGTAATCTACTTGAATAACAACAAAACGATTTTTTAATGCTTCGTTCATTGGCAAAGTTCCAATATACCCTACGTTGATTGCTGCAATGACGTTGAAACCAGGTGCTGCATTGACGACTTCTCCTGTAAATGGATTCGTCAGTTTTCTACGATAGTCTAACACACCGTTTAAAATAGGTAACGTCTCAGGTTTAGCCATATTAATTTCATCAATATACAGTATATGGCCTTCTTTCATGGCTTTAATTACTGGTCCATCTATAAAAACGATTTCTTGTGTTCCATTGTCGTTAGTTTGTATGGTTTTGAATCCGAGTAGGCTTTCCGCGTCTAAATCGACTGAACAATTGATTTGGTGCATTGGGCGATTCATTGTTTCACTTAATGTTTCTGCCAATTTCGTCTTACCGGAACCTGTAGGTCCTTTTAGTAAAATGTTTTTGTTTAGTTGCATTAAAGCTTCTGCATCGTTAAAGACTGTTTCATCTCTATTAATATAGTTTGTACTTGTCATCATGAATTGTCTCCTCTATATAAAATATGGCTTATTTATTTATAAGAACTCATTAAAAATAGACTGGGGCATGAATACATCATCATATTTCGCCCTAGCCCTTATTTGTTAAGAAATTATTTGAACGCGCAACACGGTATGAGCGCAAGATTTATTTGTTAATGCTATACTTCTTTGAAATATTCTTTGTAATAACCACCAACAAGCCCAGAGTTATCAATAATTTGGTAATATTCTTCAGTTTCATTGATAACATCATATTGTTGTCCAACAGTTAACATATCAGAAACTGTGAATTTCTTAGCATTTGTATGAATAACTTCAACTTTTTTCACTGGTGTATTTTCTTTCCATGTTTCGTGTAACATAAATAAACATTCCTCTTTCTATGATTTAATTTCTAAAGTCAATATAAAAGTGATACCACTTTTTTCACTAATTCTTAAGGATTTTTCACCGTCTTGATCTAACGATTGGTACGGAATACCTATAGATTCAAGTTGTTGTAATGCATTTTGGAATTGTGCTTTGGATTCTGTTGCAAACTCAATTTGTTCTACAATACCATGTTTCGGCATTTTCAAATCTTCTTCAGCAGCGTGTAAGTGTAGTTCCCCACCTAGACCACCTTCTCCGATTCGGAAGACTTGTACTTTATAGTCTGCGCCAGGATGTGGTGTGTATTCAGCGAAATGCGTAAGGCCAAACACTTTTGTCAGAATAGATTGAGTAAGTAATAATTCATTTACTTTAAGCAAGACTGGCCCTAAACCTTGAATTTGATGCAGTGGGTTAACAGTGCTATCAAATGTGGGCATTCCTAAAGGTGCGCCCGTATTATGTTCATTTGAATAAATATTGAATGTCTGATGATTATGGTCATTAAATTCAAAATACTTATGCCCATTTAAATCAGTAATTTCACTATGATCAATTTGATGGTCATTTAAGATAGTTTGGTATTCATCTAAACCCTCGTCACTTGGTAAACGTAAACCAATATTTTCAATATGATTCTCTTGATTTGTATAGTTTGGTATTTCTACAAAATGGATACGTGTGCCGGAGCTTAGTTCTGCATCACCAAAACGGAGGGCTTGCCCTTTATCTGCCACGTTTAGACCTAATACATCTTTAAATAAAGTTTTAGTTTTTTCTAAATTATCTGTCCCTGTGGTTACACTTCTAAGACCATTCATTATATTAACCCCTTTATTCATAGCTTTTCAATCATTATAACTTATTTTACGTGTTATTTATACGATGAAGTTCATGGTAAATGTGTATATTAATTAAATTTTTAGAATATACATTGGATGAACTGAAAAAATGTATTAATATAGGTATATATCATGATTTTAATCTTATAAAAAGATTAGTAGTATATTGATTATTAATAAAGGAGGTTTGTCATAATGGGTGGTATATGGTTTGTGTTTGGTATAACCGTACTTATTGCAGTTTATTCTGGTATTACCTTCTTCACTAACGTAAACAATAAAGCAAAACAAAAAACTCAAAATGAGCAAAGCGCTAAAAAGAATAATATTTACGGCGTTGTATTTTTGGTGTTTTTAATTCTTGCTATTATTGAACTATTTGTTTATATTGCTTAATTGTAATTTTAGGTATATTTTAACTATTTAAATCAATAAAAAGACATCCCTACAAGAATGTATAACAATCTTGTAGGGATGTCTTTTTATGGTGAATTACTCAGTTTTTTTAAATAGTACAATAAGCAATTTAAGTGCTATTAAAATATAAATCACAGCAAATAAACATAATAGCAGGAAATGGTTATTAAGCATTGACAAATTATCGCTATTCAACTGATTTAAAAGATTGCTAATTGGTGGTAATAACCAGAGCAACCATTTTGTAAATGGTACGGTTGTTATAAGTACCTCTTTAGTGAAAATGATGAGCATAATAAATATGGTTAATAACCATCTATAAGATTTAGTGGCAATTTTCGTATTTGTAATAAAAGCGCCTAATACAATGCCAAACATACTTAATAACAGATGAGTAACTACCCCAATTAGGACAAAGTTAAAGGAAACAGGTTTATCAAATACACTAAGTAAAAGTGGATAGATCAATGAGAAAACAATCAGTAATGTACTAAATAAATATAAATATAGTATTTTTATTAACAAATAAGTAGTTTTTGATTTTAATTGCATATAGAAAATATGACGTTCATTTAAAGTGTCACGACCGAAATTAATAATAGTCATCCACGTCATTACTATAAATAAACCAATTGCTGTAGAACCATAGCTTGATAGCACAGGCATATCTCGGTAGATATATATACCGATGACCCACAGTAAGTATGTAAATACTGGTGCAATGAATTGATACGATGTTAAAAATTTTAAGTGTTCGTATTTTAAAAAAGAATATAGCATTTTAAAGATCCTTTACTTCGATGATTTCGCAATTTTGCTTTAGTAAATGTTGTAAAACCACATTTAAATTTTGTTTGTCAACTTGCAAGGTTACATATTGATGATTAGAAGTTAATTTAGCACATACACATGACGCTAAATCTCGTTCAATGATTTCATTTACATATTGTTGGTTGGTAATCGTGATGGACTTCAACTCTTGATACTTTGATTTTGGCATAAATGTATAATCATCTAAACTTAATATATGAGTCGCAATGGTATGTTCAATATTAGAATCATGATCTGTAATAATTATTGTTTTAGTTTTCGATAATTGTTGTAAGTGAGTTAAAAATTGTGCTTCTGACATTTTATCTAAACCTGAAAATGGTTCATCAAATACTAATATATCTGCATCTGTTAATAAGGTTTGGATGATATTCACTTTTTGTAAAGAGCCTTTTGAAAGATGATGTAATTTAGTATTTTGTAGTGAAGATAGGTTTAATAGTGTTAAATAATCATCAACGGTATGGCCGTCAGATTTCCGCTTCATATTCAAATTTTGAATCGTTGTTAGAAACGATTTTGTTGTTAGTTTTATGTTTTTAGGGAAACTGTCAGGCGCGTAACTTGTGTAGCCAGAGACATTAATAATACCGGTATTTGGTGTTATTAATTTTGTCATCAATTTGAGAGTCAAACTTTTACCGACGCCATTTTTGCCTTTTAATAAGGTGATTGAACCTTTGGGTATTTGAAATGATAAATTATTGATAATTGTTTTGTTGTTGAGTTTTAATGTTACCTGATCCATTTCTACTGCTATTTCAGCCATATATAAATACTCCTTTATACAATACTCAGCTATAACGATTTGTTTTTATTATATATAAGTTGTACGACACCACTTTGGTACGTATTGGTTTTTACATGTATCAGATTAACTCTATCTGTTAAATGTTCAAATAAAGGTATTCCTGAACCTAACACAACAGGGTGTATAGATAAGCGATATTCATCTATTAAGTTATTATTTATAAAAGAAGTTATAATATTTGAACCGCCGTATAACCAAATATCTTTAGTCTGTTGGGCTTTGATTTTGTCTATATTAACTCGCATATCTTCTGAACTTATATATACGGCGTCTGCAGAAACAAGACTTTTTTGGTGCGTAAATACATATTTTTGTTTACTATGAATCTCTTGCCACATGCTATAGTCTCCATGTTCTTCATTACCTAATTGAGGCGTATAAGTTCCCCATAAATCATAGCTTTTCCTACCGTATATGATAGCGTCAATCTGTTTTAAAAAAGTATTGAAATTCATTTCTGGGTCCATAATACACCAGTCAATTTCTCCGTTAGGACCTTCTATATAGCCATCTAGACTTACGGCAAGGTCTAAAATAACTTTCGGTCGATTGTTCATATTAACACCTACCATTATCGATATGATGTTTAGTATATGGAAATATATGTATAAATTCAATTGATAATAATTTTGATATAAATAAATTTGAATTAAAAATGCACAACGATAAAAATCGATGTGCAATAAATTATGAATGATAATAAGCTATTTAATTACTTGCAAAATGAACTACACTGTTTGATTTGGAAGATTTTTGTATAGCATCAATCATGGCGATAGATGCTAAAGCGTCTTTAGGTTGTATATAATCATCGGTATCTTCAATAATGCAATCGTAGAATTGGTTAATCAACTTGCCATGGCTAGGTCCGTAATACGATTTATCACCATCTAGCTTTTCGTCTTCTTTAATTTGAATCTTATAACCTTCTTTATTCATACGTGTAAGTATATTATCTTTAATTGTTAGCTTTTCGTTTTCAAATATAACCTGTAACTCTATACTTGAATTTCCAAAATTAGCATTAGTAGCAAAGAACATACCGTTTGCATTATTTTCAAATTTAATATGTGCAGATGCTGTGTCTTCTACTTCAATTTCATAATCTAATAATTGAGATACGGTTCCTTTAATAGAGGATATATTCCCACATAGTACTTGCATTAAATCTAATGTATGAATGGATTGATTGATTAGAACACCTCCGCCTGCATAAGCCATCTGACCACGCCAAGGTTTCTCTGTGTAATAGGATTCAGGTCGAAACCATGTAACAAGCCCTTTTATTCCAATCACTTCACCGTATTGGCCGCTTCGAACCATGTGTTTTAATGTTTGGAAGGTGTCATTATATCTATTTTGGAAACATATACCAATCTTAATTTCAGGGTATTGTCGTTGTAAAGCGACTAATTCGAGCCCTTCTTTCGCATTTACAGCTAAGGGTTTTTCTTGTAATACATGGATCCCTTTTTCAACACATGTTGTAGTAGCAGATACATGTAAGTGGTGAGGTAAGCAAACATGAACACAATCTAACTTTTCTGAATCTAACATGCTATTTAGATTATTATAAAAATTGCTATGAGGTGCTTTGTTTTTTAATGATTCATCTTCATCACAAACTGCGATTAATTGAGCTTTAGGGTTTTGTTGTATTGCATGTATATGAATTTGTGAGATATCTCCTAAACCGACTACACCAACTTTCAACATTTTACCATCTCCTGTTATAGGTGGATTTATTTATCTTCTGAATTGATTTTATGTTGTAAAGCATTTTTGAATTCTGTTGGGTCTACAGGCAGTGTGACCTCTTTACCTGACCAACTAGAAAGATAAATTGCATTTACGAAGTTAACGCCATTAATTCCATCGCTACCAGGCGCTATAAGCGGTGTATCATCGATGATATTTGCAGCGAAGTTTTCAAGTACATTGATATGTTGTTCGCCCCATACACTATCAAATTCAAAAGTATCAGTTTCATAGATATCTCCCATACCATCACCTTTGAAGATTTCTGCTACATCTGTCCAAGTCATGGTTTGATTCATTTCATTTTCTGATTGTTTTAAACGTTTGATCGTTATTTTCTTGCTATCTTCGACTAAGATTTTTCCTTTATCTCCTGTAATTTCTAGTCGATCTGTGCCGATGACATCATGCGTACATGTGATGAAAACACCTGTCGCTCCATTACCGTAATCTAATACGGCTGTCACATCATCATCAACATTTAAATCTCTCTGATACCCGTATTTTACATTGGCGTATACTTTTTCTGGTAATCCGCACAACCATTGCATTAAATCTATTTGATGTGGTGCTTGGTTTACTAATACACCACCTCCTTCGCCATTCCAGGTTGCACGCCATGAACTTTGCTCATAATATGCTTGCGGACGCCACCAAGTAGTAATAATCCAATTTGTACGTCTAATTTGTCCAATTTCTCCCTCATCAATTAAAGATTTAACTTTTTGATAAAGTGGATTGGTTCTTTGATTAAAGAAAATACCGAATGTTAATTCAGGTTTAGAAGCGGCTAAGTCACTAATTTCTTTTACTTTTTCGGCATAGATATCAGCTGGTTTCTCTAATAGTGCATGTATGTTTCTATTCAATGCGGCTTTACCTATTTCTGTATGCAAATAATGTGGTACTGTTGTCACAATAGCATCAACATCACCGCTTTCTAATAAATCGATATAATCTGTATAAAAAGGCGTGTTTGGGTATTTTTCGGCAGCAAGTGCTTTTTTATCAGGATCGATATCACAAATGGCTCCTATTACTACATTTTCCACTTTATTTTCATTGATAAAGTTAGCATAAGTATTGCCTTGTGCGCCTAATCCAATTATGCCTAAACGAATATTTGTCATTATACATTCTCCTTATTTTCAATATTTTTTAAAATTTCTAAAAGCGCTTCATACTGAAGTTGATATCCTTCAGCGCCATCTTTTGCAGCTGTATTTTGAATTGTTTCAGTAGAATGCTCTATTTCTAAATCTTTAATTGCATCAAATACAACAAGGTGAGGTTCTAAAGTTAAGAAACCTTCATAGCCACGATCTATCGCTTGTTTAAGAATAGACTCAATTTGACCATCTCCTGTACCACAAACAACGTTAATACTGTCTTTATAGACCGCATCTTTGATGTGGATATATTCAATGTCAGGTTCTAAGAGTTCATAACAAGCTTGTGTGTCTTCTCCACATTGAACGAAATTGGCAAAATCAAAAATCGCTTTAAAATGGTCAGATCCTACTTCATCAAGGATTAATTTACAACGACGAGCTATATCACCGAAAATATCTTTTTCATTTTCATGAAGTAAAACGACGTTGTATTGCTTTGCGATTTGTGCAAATGTTTTTAATTTTTTAATGACTGTATGTTGATAGTCATCAAAATTTTGATCTTTAGGTATATAAAAGCTAAAAATTCTAATATACTTACAAGACAATACATTTGCGATTTGACACATGTTTTTTAAGACGTCTAATTGCTTTTCAAATGCTTCTTCATCTTGAATGTATATTTTACCTATGGGAGAGCCAATAGAAGAGACTGAGATATCCCATTCTTTTAATTTTGGAATAACATTCTTTTTAATTTTCTCGACTGTATAATCACCTATATTTTCATCGTCAATGCCACGTAATGAAATATAACGCATACCTAATTCTGATACCTTTTGCAATTGTGTGTCTAAATCTGATGAAATTTCATCAGAAAAACCTGATACAGCAATGTTATTTAACATGAGTTTACCTCCATTTGTTTAAAAAATAATGCACATTATTGTAATCGTTTACATTTTATTGATCGTGAATTTGTGAAAAACCACTTTGCTATAATTGTAAGCAACTTTTAAAACCAGCGTTTATAACCTAGTTCTAATAAATGATCTCGACTTGTAACTAAGCAATCATAAGGATCGGCACCATACAATTCATCTTGTTCAACGAAGAAGTATTCACTACCGCTTTCTAACCCAACTTCAATAATATCTTTTAAAGGTAAGGTGCCTTCACCTAGTTCTGCAAATTGCGTAATCATATGTAGCATATAGTATATCTTTTCATGACCTTCACCAGGATATTGATCCATGTCTATTTCGCCTACGCGAAAATCTTTTAAATGGATTGCACGAATTCGTTGCGCGTAATTTGGTATAACTTCTATAGGATTAAGGCCAGCTCTCCATATCCAGTGTACATCTAATTCGAATCCTAGATTCTCTGTATTATCGCGCATTAAATCAAGCATAAATTGCCCATCATATCGAACAAATTCAAGGTTGTGTGCGTGATAATATAAATCAATGCCTTCTGCTTTTAATCGTTGTGCATAATCATCGCAAATTTTTGCAAAGTTTAGTATACGGTCCTTTGAACCCATGTAATTCATCGGCAACATACCAATTCTTAATATATTGCAGTCAACTGCTTTACAATCTGCAACAATCTTTTCAAAATCGTTTTGTAAAGTATCTCCAGGATACTTTTGATCAGGAGAAATATCTTCTACTCCACATGACATTGCAGCAATATTCATATCGAAATCTTTGATGGCTTTTTGCATTTCTGAAATGTTATGAGGCGTCATTTCAATTTGTGAGACTTCTACAGCTTGGTACCCAAGATCGTGAATAGTTCTCAATACATTGTAGATCCCATCTTCTTCCACTTTTTGCTTTAGCATCATCATCTGTACTCCAATTTGTGGTTTGGCCATATAAATCATCCTTTCATCATAATAAACTTTAAGTGTTATAATGTGAGTATAAATTATTAGAAAATTTTAAACATTGTAAAAAAAGATAAAAAGATTGTATTTTGAGCGGGAGGTTTATCAATGTTAGATGATGAAACATTTAAACTAAAATTTGATACTATTTCACTACCATTTGAGGGAGAATATGCTGTATGGCATAAAATTAGTGATGGCCATTTTGGTAATGAGCTACATTATCATGATCATTATGAAATTTTCTTTTCACTGTCTGGAAATATGCTGTACACGATTGAGGGACAGCAATTTCAATTAGACGTGGGTTCTATGTTGGTAATTACACCGTACGAATTTCATCAGTTAAATGAACAGGTGGATGGACATGCTGAAAGAATTGGCCTAAGATTCGATGCGCAGTTATTAGAGTCACTTTCCACTCCTGAATGTAATTTAATGCAATGTTTTGATACCAAATCACCTAACTTTAAACATTCGCTACAGTTAACAGAAGTACAAAAACGTGAGCTTTATTATTTACTACAAGGCCTTTTAAATGAGCAAGAAAATAATAACTATGGTAAGAAACTAGCTGAAGAATCTATGTTGACCCAATTTTTCGTAATGCTCAACAGAGTTTCTATAGAAAATGCTGAAGTAAAGATGGATGACGATCCACATATGCAGTTAGTTAGACAAGTTTTAGATTATATGGAGTTACACTATGCTGATCAGATATCTTTAGAAGATTTGGAAAAGAAATTCTATGTTAGTAGATATAAAATAACACAGCACTTTACACGAATAGTAGGATACCCTCCTTACCGCTATTTATTACAAATAAGGTTACAAAATGCACAAAGAATGTTAAAAAAAGGAGAAAGCCCTCAACAAGTGGCCATTTTATGTGGGTTTAGTGATTATTCGAATTTTTATAGACGTTTTAAAACAATATACGGATGTAGTCCTAAAAATTATTATCAACAACATTTAACTAATGGTTAATTAAATATAGTAATAAGTTTGATTTACAAATATAGTTGAGCTCATTATCGATATGAACTATTCATAAAATATAATGTTGTTAGCGTGGATGTGTTCATGGGACGAATTTATTTTATAAATACTGTTAAGAAGGGATTTTTGCACAATCAATTCCCCCTCCCCTACGTCCAATTACGCAATAACGTCTGTTAATACGCTATAACGTAAAACTTTATATTGTTCTTTTTGTACGTTATATTGTATTGTGAGGTGTTATTAGATGAAAGAAATTAATGATGTTATTGCAGAAAATCTAAAATTATATAGAAAGCAAAATGGTTATTCATTAGAGTATTTATCAGTTCTTACAGAAGTAAGTAAAACGATGTTAGGACAAATTGAACGCAAAGAATCGATACCATCCATTACTACATTGTGGAAAATTGCTAACGGTTTAAAGGTGTCTTTTGCGGAATTGACACAAGACAATGAAGAGTTTGTTAAAAAAATTACGATTCAAGATATACAACCTTTATCGTCATCTGAGCATAAATATAACGTATATCCTTACTTTAAATTTGATATTGCCAAAAAATTTGAAAGTCATATGGTTGTAATAGAGCCTGGAGGTGCCATGAATGGAGAACCACGTGGCTCTAGTGCAAATGAATACATTACTGTATTTGATGGTACATTGACGCTTGTATTGGGTGACGAACGAGTTGTTGTGAAAACAGATGAATCAATAAAATTTAATGGGAACACGTTTCATAAATATTTAAACGAGCATGATTCAATATTGAGACTGAACATGATCATTCATTATTAAATCAAAAAGTGCCTACACAATTTTACGTGTAGGCACTTTTTTAGACTAAAAAATTAAAAACCATACATATAGTGTATAGTGAAGACTGCCGACAGTTTTTTGTGCACGTTTGTTTTCCGTGAGCACTGCCTTAGCATGTAGTGTTCGGCTAATGCGCTTCCCATTGGAGTCGGAGCAAATCATTGCCTATTTTACACTGAAAACTAAAGAAAGATATTAGAATAATATTGCGAAAATTAATTAAAAGATAAGATATGTTAGGTACAAACCTAGAAGCGTAAAGAAAAGTACAGGTAAAGTAATTATAATACCTGTTTTAAAGTAAGTACCCCATGATATTTTTACGCCTTTGTTTGTGAGTACATGAAGCCATAATAATGTAGCCAAAGACCCAATGGGTGTTATTTTAGGTCCTAAATCTGATCCTATTATATTGGCGTAAATCATACCTTCTTGGATTATATCGGTAGCACTAGATTGACCGATAGCGATTGCGTCAATTAAAACGGTAGGCAAATTATTCATAACTGAGGATAATATAGCAGCTATAAAGCCCATTCCCATAATACTACCAAACAAGCCGTAATTTGAAATGTGCGTCAAAATATCAGCAAGTATTAATGTGATGCCAACATTTTTTAGGCCGTAGACAACAAGATACATGCCTATAGAAAATATGACGATGTTCCAAGGTGCATCTTTTATTACTTTTTTTGTGTGTACGGCTCTTGATTTTTGAGCAAGAATAACAAATATTAATGCTACAAGACCAGCAATAACTGATACTGGTATGGCAATAAATTCGCTAATTAAATAACCTATAACTAAAATAGCAAGAACAATCCATGAAAGTTTAAAAAGACGTTGGTCCTTAATCGCTGTATATGGTTCTTTTATATTATCGGAATTAAATTTACTTGGTATAGATGTTTTAAAATATAGCCACAGTACTGCTATACTAGCCACTAATGAGAAAATATTTGGGATGAACATTCTTAAAAGATACGCTAAGAATCCGATATTGAAATAGTCAGCAGAAACGATATTGACCAAATTACTCACAACAAGTGGCAAAGAAGTTGTATCAGCAATGAAGCCACTTGCAATAACGAATGGAAAAATTACTTTCTTGTTAAAACCTAAATGACGCACCATAGCGAGAACTATAGGAGTTAAGATAAGTGCAGCACCATCATTCGCGAAGAATGCTGCGACTATTGAGCCTAATATCATGATATATATGAACATTTTTAAGCCATTTCCATGAGAAGCTTTAACCATATGTATAGCAGACCACTCAAAGAATCCTATTTCATCTAGAATTAGCGAAATTAATATAATCGCAACGAATGTTAAGGTTGCATTCCAAACGATTCCTGTAACTGCTAATACATCAGCATAGCTAACGACACCTGTTACTATTGCTAAAATTGCACCAATAGATGCGGATATACCTATATCTAAGCCTCTTGGTTGCCAAATAACGAAAATTAAAGTAATAACAAAAATACTAATCGCTAATATTGTCATAATTGCACAATCCTCGTTTCATTGGGTGACCCGTAATAGCAGAGCTTGTTTTGAAAATTAGTGTGAGGTCAAACTCTAAAAGTGTTATATATTTTGTTTTATGATGATACATTGTTTTATCCCTACTTTCCTGTTTTTGCAATTCAATGCGCAATACAATTTTCGTATAGAGATATGTATTGATTAATATTGTTTGATAGTAATACCTACTATACTATTCCTGAATATTTCGCGCTTTATTACTAGGTGTTGGATTTAAATTATTAACTTATTCAGAGTATCATCAACATAGTTTAATATCTATATCATTATAGATATTATTTATTGAATTCATGAGTTTATGACCTTATTTTCTTTTCATGTTTTCTTTACATAATATAAAATAAGCTAGTAATAAACCGATGCAAGTAGTAATTAATGAATAAACTATTTTCCCTAATATGTGTTCAGGTGGTGGAATAATATAAAATGCTGTGCACATGACTAATGACATAATGATACCGAATTTCAAAGCGTTTTTAAAAGTCATAAAATCATTCCTTTTTACAGATGTTTTTAAAGTTGTATTTCACACTTTATAATAACAATTTTATATTGTGCGTACTTTATAATTGCGAAAGTGTGTTTTTTAAATTCTTAAGTGTTAAGTAATTAGAATTTTCATTTTAAAGGTGTTTTTAGCTTAACAATAGAAATTCTGACTTTGTTCCCCATTAATTTGAAAATTATGCTTATATGACACTCCCTTTTGTTTTCTATGCTTTTTTAATATATGACTCTATGTAATTTGATAGCTTTTTATTAGGGATTTTTAAAATTATATATTAGCATAAAAATACAACGACGCTGAACGCCGTTGTATTAGGGTTAGTAAACTATTTTGTGTTGTGGATTAAGATTCTAATAGTAAATCTTCTGGATTTTCAATTAATTCTTTGATTGTTTTTAAGAAACCTACAGCTTCTTTACCATCAATGATTCTGTGGTCATAGCTTAGAGCGATGTACATCATTGGACGGTTTTCAATTGTATCTGCATCGATAGCAATTGGACGAGTAATAATTGAATGCATACCTAAAATTGCAGCTTGGCTACCGTTAATGATAGGTGTAGACATCATTGAACCAAAAATACCGCCATTTGTGATTGTAAATGATCCGTTAACCATATCGTCTAAACCAAGTTTTTTGTCACGCGCTTTTTTAGCTAGGTTACCAATTTCATCTTCAATTTCAGCAAAGTTTTTCTTATCACAATCTCTAACAAACGGCACAAGTAAACCATCTTCTGTAGAAACTGCAACACCGATATCATAATATTGTTTAGTAATCATGTCATCGCCATCAATTTCAGCATTTACTTCTGGATATTTTTTCAACGCTGCTACAGCTGCTTTTGTAAAGAATGACATGAAGCCAAGTTTCGTACCATCATGGTCCTTGATGAATTGTTCTTTCTTACGTTTACGTAAGTCCATAACATTTGTCATATCAATTTCATTAAAAGTGGTTAACATAGCTGTATTATTAGATACTTCTAATAATTTTTTGGCAGCTGTTTTCTTACGACGAGACATTTTTTCTCTAATAACTGGTTTTGATGGGTTTTGTTGCGCTGGTTTTTTAGTTTCTTCTTTAGCAGCTGGTTGTGATTGTTGCGTATTTGATTGTTTTTGACTTTGATCAACATGAGATTTTCTCACTACATCGTTAGAAGATGGTGTTACTTCAGATAAGTCAATACCTTTTTCACGGGCGTATTTACGAGCAGATGGTGTAGCATTTACTCGTTGTCCATTATCTTGTGTTGACGCATCTGATTTACTTTCAGATGATTCAGATGATTGTTGTTCTTTATTTGAATCGTCAGTTGCTTTTGTATCTTCTTGTTTCGTTGATGACTCGGAAGTATTATTACCGCTTCCTTCTCCAACAACTGCAATGGATTGACCAACTTCTACAGTGTCGCCTTCGTCAGCTAATAGCTCTTGAAGCACGCCTGCTTCTTCTGAAACAACTTCTACGTTTACTTTGTCTGTTTCTAATTCAACAATAGCTTCACCTTTGTCTACGCTATCACCGACTTGTTTTAACCATTCTGCAATGGTACCTTCTGTTATGGATTCTGCTAATTCTGGAACTTTTACCTCTGGCATGCTTAACTTCCCCCTAGTTA
This sequence comes from Staphylococcus pseudoxylosus, assembly GCF_044794325.1. NCBI lineage: Bacteria > Bacillati > Bacillota > Bacilli > Caryophanales > Staphylococcaceae > Staphylococcus > Staphylococcus pseudoxylosus. The sequence continues at coordinate 1,564,197 of NZ_CP085024.1, read as the reverse complement.
ATGTTTGTACTTTGTTCGATTATCATATTTTGTACGAGTTTGTGAATTTCACCATCACCTTCAGCAGGAGCTGAACGTTGGATACGACCGTGATAACTTAAATCGTATTTATCAGTTGTTAATTCTTTTAGATAAGGATAAACGAATGACCATGCACCTTGGTTCTTAGGTTCTTCTTGTACCCAAGCTACATTTTCTAAATTAGGTAATTCGTTTAATAATGCATCAATTTCATCAGCAGGGAAAGGATAAAGTCTTTCTACCGCTACGATTAAAATAGAATCATTTGGATTTTTGGCCAAATACTCTTTTAAATCAATAAACATTTTACCTGATGCTAAAATAACTTTTTTGACTGATGCTTTATCGTGATTTTCTGGTAAAATTGGTTCGAATTTACCGGAAGTGAATTTACTGATAGGATCTGCAACAGTCTTATTACGTAATAAACTCTTTGGTGACATAACTACTAATGGTCTCATAGATTGTGTACCAAGATTAGCCGCTTGCGCACGTAACAAATGGAAGTAGTTACTTGAACTAGATAAATTAACGATAGTTGAATTATTTTCACCAGCTAATTGTAAAAATCTTTCTAAACGTGCAGATGAGTGTTCTGGACCTTGTCCTTCAAATGAATGAGGCAAGAATAAAGTTAGTCCTGAACGTTCTCCCCATTTAGCGCGTGAACTAAATAAGAAGTTGTCAAAAATCATTTGAGCCATATTTGAAAAGTCCCCGTATTGTGCTTCCCAAATAGTCATACATGATTTATTTTGCACATTATAGCCATATTCAAAACCTACAACAGCAGCTTCTGATAATGGTGAGTTGCGTACTTCAAACGTTGCTTTTTGGTCAGGCACATTGTGTAATGGTACGAATTGTTCACCAGTTTCTGGGTCATGTAACACAGCATGACGGTGACTGAATGTACCACGTTCACTATCTTGACCAGTTAAACGTATAGGTGTTCCATTTTGAGTGATAGTTGCGAAAGCTAATTGTTCTGCTTGAGCCCAGTCAACTAATCCATCTTCACTTTCAAATGGCTCTTTACGTTTCTCTAGTACTTTATTTAGCTTTTTCAATACATTGAAGTTTGACGGATAAGTAAGCATTGCGTCATTAATTTCTTTTAACTGTTCAAAGCTTAACTCCGAATCATCATTTTGTATTGGTTCTGCTAAACTTTCAGGTCTTTGCATTTCTGGGTTGTCCATTTTGTCATTTTTATCAATTTTGTCATGAGCAGCTCTTAAAGTTTTTTGAACTTCGTCAATGATATGATTCATTTCATCTTCTGAAATTATATTTTCGCTGACAAGTTGTTTTCCGTATAAGATTTCAACTGACTCATGTTTACGTATTTCATGATATGGTAGTGGGTTTGTAATTGATGGTTCATCCATTTCATTATGACCGTAGCGACGATAACCTACTAAATCGATAACTACATCTTTATGGAATTCTTTTCTAAATGCCATTGCAATTTCAATTGCTTCAATCGTTGCCTCGACGTTATCAGCATTTACATGCATGATTGGAACGTCATATCCTTTTGCAACATCTGAAGAATAGGTTGTAGAACGACCATCTTGCGGTTCGGTTGTAAAGCCTATACGGTTATTTGTAATAATGTGAAGTGAACCACCTGTTGAATAACCATCTAAGTTACCTAAGTTCATAGCTTCGAAATTAATACCTTGCCCTGGATAAGCGGCATCACCATGAATTAATATAGGCATAGATTTTTTGAATTCGGTAGTTACTGAGCCTGGTTTATCAGTTGTATCTTGATTAGCACGTGTTTTACCAAGGACTACTGGTGATACGATTTCTAAATGACTTGGATTGTTCGCCAAGGAGATTTTTTGTTCAGTACCATATGATTGGGTTGTTTTTACGCCACCAAGATGATATTTAACGTCACCAGACCAGCCGGATGTTAATTCTAAGCTACCATCTTTAGGTAAAAATTTCATCGGATCTGTGTGCATAAATTCAGAAATCATCATTTCATATGGCTTTTCTAAAACATGTGTTAAAACATTTAATCTACCACGATGGGCCATACCTATTTGGATATTTTGGATGCCTTCGTCGCTCGCAATTCTTAATGTTTGTTGTAGCATAGGTACTAGAGTATCTACACCTTCGATGGAGAAGCGTTTAGCTCCAACAAAGTTTTTGTGTAAATACTTTTCAAAACCTTCAACGTGGGCTAAGTTTTTAAATAGTTCGACTTTTTGATTATCATTTAATGTTGCTTTGTATGGAGTTTCAATTCTACGCTTTAACCACACACGTTCTCTATTGTTATTAATGTGGGTATATTCAAAGGCAATTGGACCTTTGTAACGTTTTTCCATACGTACAATTGCTTCGTATGCATTATCATAAATGTCTTTAAAATGGTCAGAAACAATACCGGCTGAAATAGATTCAAGTGTTTCTTTGTCCAAATTAAAATCTTCGATTGTTAACTTGGGAACATTTTCTCTTTCAGGCCTATTAACTGGATAAATATCTGCCAACAAATGCCCATATTGACGAATATTATCGATAAGGCGCATAACACGTTTAATTGTGCTATCCCCTTTAGTTATGTTGCTCTGACTTTCATTATTTGTTGCGATGTTTGCTTCACCGTTTTTAATTGTACTAAAAAGGACTTGCAAATCTTCAGGAACTGCACCAGGATCATTTAGATATATATCATATAAATCTAAAACATATCCAAGATTTGCTCCGAAATTTACAGGTGCCTCGGAAACCTGACTTTCGTTGCTCATTTTACACCCTCCACAAAATAGTTGAAACGCTTACAAATCAATAATAGCATTAAATATATACAAATTAAAGTACCAATAACTCACTTATACGAAAAAAGGGGTGCAATAGAAATCTAATTATAATAATAAGATTTCTACCCCACCTCCATTAAATATTTACAATAGTGAAAAAATTCGTTGTAAGTGTATTTTGTCTTCTCGGAAAGTGTCATAACTCCATTTTTGCCTAACATTAGAATAGAATTAACCCACATTGAAAATAGTTTTAAATATGAGTGTAGGTGATTTTGTTTGTTGCTGTATAGTTTTTAAAAGTTAATAGAATTATTGTTAAAATGTAATTTTAAAAGTAGTATATTGACCTACTACACTATCTACTTGAATCTTACCGTGATTTAATTCTATTATCTTTTTGGCGATTGATAGTCCTAGTCCATTACCACCTAGTTTACGTGAACGTGATTTATCTACTCTATAAAATCTATCAAAGATAAATTCAATGTCCTCCTTAGGAATGCCAACACCATGATCTGTGATTTCTATAGATGTTTGTTTGTTTCTTAACTTTGTCTGAATATGGATATGTTTGTTAACTTGATCATATTTCATTGCATTATCAATAAAAATAATCAAAACTTGTTCTAATTGATAGCGATCGATTTTTATATTCAATGGCTTGGGGAATGCATCAAATTCAAAAGTATAATCTTCATGAAGTTGCTTCAATGATTTAATTCGTGACGTAATTTCCGCATTGATTTCTACATTTTCAATATTACCATCTCGACTGTTATTATTTTCTTTCGTAAGTAATAATAATTCTTCTACCAATTTTGTGATTCTAGACATTTCTTCTAACGAGATATCTAAAGATTCTTCTAAAATAGCTGCATCTTTTTTGCCCCATCGATTAATCAAATTCAAATGACCTTGTATAATTTGTAAAGGTGTTCGAAGTTCATGAGAAGCATCTTCAACGAACTGTCTTTGTTGATTAAAAGATTCTTCTAATTGAAACATCATTTCATTGAAAGTAGCGATTAAGTTATCAGTTTCTTCGTAGTTTGTAGATAATTCAACTTTTTCTTGGAAACCATCTCGACGTATTTGTTGCATTTTATTAGACATCAATATTAAAGGTTTTGTAATTTGTGATGAAAAGAAATAACTAATAATTGCTGTAATAAACGTAGCAATTACCCCGAAGATTAATGCGATAAAGTAAAGAGAATTAACAAGTGCGTTATAATCTTCTAATGAATGTACAATGACACTATAGCCTTTGAATTTTGGGGAATCTATATGGTCCGTAATTATTAAATAATCGGTGTTTTGATGTTTTTTAATAACAATATTATTCCTGTCTTTAGGAACTACTTCTGGTGAGAATGTAATGGATTTATCATTTGAAGTTTCGATTATTTTTTTTTCTTCATCATTAAATAAAATCACTTTTTGAAAATTTCCTAATGAAGCATTTAAATCTAGTGGTGTTATATGATTAATATTTTTTGATTCAAATAATTGAACAATATCATCAGAACTACGATTAGCTTCACTTAATTCGTTATGTCTGAGTGAGCTACTCAAAAAGAATATAATAATTAGACTAAATACAAATATCGTTAAAAATGTAATAGTTGTAGTAATCATCATCCATTTTGTTTTTAATTTACGCTGTTTCATTGTCTAATCACATACCCAACGCCACGAACAGTTTCTATACATTTATCTTTACCAAAGGGTTTAAGTTTATTTCTTAAATAGCGTATGTAAACATCAACGACGTTTGTTTCTACTTCTGTATCATATCCCCATACATCCGTAATAATTTGCTCCCTTTGTAATACGTGATTTTTATTCTCTGCTAATAAATATAATAAATCATACTCTGTTTTAGTTAAATCTAAAGGATGACCATCGACGGTTACCTTAAATGCATCTTTATCAATGATAATACCTTTAATATCAATCACATTTTTTTGTGGCTGGCGTCGTAACATAGCGCGAATTCTAGCTAATAATTCTTCTATATCAAATGGTTTTACAATATAATCATCTGCGCCGTAATCCAATCCAGCTACTTTGTCATACGTGTCACTTTTGGCTGTAATAATGATAATAGGCGTTGTTTGTTGTTGGCGAATTTGTCTACATATTTCTAGACCATTTATATTTGGTAACATTAAATCTAAAAGGATTAGATCATAATCATTAGTTAATGCTTTGTTTAAACCAGGTTGTCCATCATATTCAATATCGACCTCATAGTTTTCATGCTCGAGTTCAAGTTCGATAAAACGAGCTAGATTTTGTTCATCTTCCACTATTAAAATTTTTGTCATAAGTAGCACCTCAAGTTATATATTATATGAAATAGTTAATTGGAGAAAGTCATTACTAAAAATAATTATATATCAAAAGCCATCATGAATTAATAAGATAGATGCTAGTTTACAGAGTTTTCTAACGAAATTAAAAAATTTCGGAAATTCAATTGACAATCATTCTCAGTATTGTATAATGTAATTGAAAATGATTATCAATTCCAAAAGTAAGACATTCCCCCCACACATATTTCGTTCTTATTTGGATTGATCATTTTCAAAAATATCCCCTTTTATATGCCCGTAAAAGACTAACGTTGCGAGACAACGTGAATATAAAAACCGGTTTTACTTTGTAAAATCGGTTTTTATAATAAATTTTGACACATATTAGGCAGTTAGATGATTTTATTATCATTTAACTGCCTTTTTATGTTGAGAATCTCTCATTTTATTTTATTTAAGATTTTACTTTATTAAGTTAATGCAAAATGCTCCCGTAAAGATTGAACTTTCCCGAGAGCACTGGATTAAAAGGAATTAAATTTGTAATTTGTGACGTAATATTAATGTTGATAGAATGACACAGAATGCGCCACCGATAATGCCTGCAATAATATCGGTAGGATAATGGACACCAAGGTAAACGCGCGATGTTGAAATCATAATTATAAATAAAGCAGATAAACCAATCATGAAGGCTTTTGATTTTCCTTTCATTGTTCGATTGGCAATATACATGGTGCTTCCAAAAAATGCTGCAGAGCCCATTGCATGTCCACTTGGAAAACTGAAACCTGAGATATCTATGAGTCTAAGTAATGTTGGACGTTCTCTATCAAAGATATTTTTTAATAAAGGGTTTAGTGTACTTGATAATCCCATAGCAATTGCAAAAAATAGTGCTTCAATATTCAGGCGTTTTAGCATTAGATATGCTATCAATAAAAGCGATAAACAAACCATTGCCCATACTTCCCCAATTTTAGTAACCCCAAGGAAAATGGTAGTAGTAATAAAACTTTCAGAAGAATATATAAACTCATATACTTCATTATCAATCCACTTACCTAGCCTGGATTCATGGAAGAATGCAATGATGCCAAATATTAACGTGAAAATGATGAGTAAGGAAATTCTTTTCCAACGACTCATTGCATAACCTCCTTATTAACTTAATGCATCTTTAATTATTTTTCTAAATAAATCTTGTCGCGTGAAACTTTCTTTATATGTCTGCATTTGATTAATTATGGTATCACGATTCGTTTCAATATCATTTAATTGATCTATTAATTTTTGTTCGGTTAAAACATCTTCAGGGATTGTCTTTCCAAACCCTTTAGCTTCAAAATTTTTGGCGTTATCAATTTGATCACCTCGTGATTGGTCGAGTCCTAGTGGTATTAAAAGCATTGGTATACGAAGAGCTAAGAATTCATAAATTGCATTTGAACCAGCGCGACTAATCACTGTATCAGTAATAGCAAGTAAATCAGTTAAATCATCTTTAACAAAGTCAAATTGAATATAATCTTTTTGCTTCGTATATTGTTCATCGATTAGACCTTTACCTGTTAAATGAATAATTTGATAAGAAGTCTGCAAAGCATCAAGGTTTTCTCTAATGATACTATTAAGCTTTTTACTTCCTAAACTACCACCCATAACTAATAGTACCTTTTTGTTATCATTGAACTCTGTGAGTTGATAACCTCTCTTTTTATCTCCAGTTTTAAGATCTTCCCTAACAGTTGCACCTACAAAATCTGCTTTTTCTTTAGGTAAAAATTGTAGGGTATCTTCAAATGTAGTATAAATCTTTTTAGCAAACTTGAGCGAAATTTTATTTGCCAGCCCTGGTGTTAAATCAGATTCATGTATAATTGTAGGAATCTTTAAAGATTTAGCTGCTATAACTACTGGTACAGAAACAAAACCACCTTTAGAAAATAATAAATCAGGTTTTTCCTTTTTTAATACACTTCTTGCGTCTAATATACCTTTTAAAACTTTGAAAACGTCTTTGATATTATCCCATGATATATACCGTCTCAATTTACCGCTAGATATCGAATGATATTTAATAGAAGGTAATTGAGATTCGATCATTTCACGTTCAATACCATTTTTTGAACCGATATAAAAAGCTTCGTAACCTTCTTCGAGTGCAGTTGGAATTAAACTTAAATTAACTGATACATGGCCAACTGTGCCTCCACCGGTAAATGCGATTTTCGTCATATTATTACCTCTATTCTTCTAATTTTTTATAATAGGCATAAAATGGTTCCCCTTTATTAAAAGGATGATAATCAATCTCTACTTCGCCTACTTTATTAAATCCAAACTTACTAAATAGACCTTGCGCGCGCTTATTTAATGCAAAAGTATCTGTCAATATCACATGAATATCATGATCAAGTGCAAGATTAACTGCGAAATCAAATAATTGTGTTGCAGCCCCTTTATAGCTTGCTGAACCGGCAAGTCTATGAATGACATATGCACCTTGTCGATTAACAGGCCATTCTAGATTATCATACCACTCTGCTTGTTCTTGGTCGACAACAATAAACGCATAAATTTCATCATTTTCTTCTAGTACAAAGAGTGCTTCTTTCTCTATATCTTGCTTGAAATGTTCTTCTAAAGGGTAATGCTCATCCCATTGATTATTGTTATCTTGTTGCATTGTTGCTTTAGCTTCTTCAACAATATTTAATATACTTAACAAATCATTTTTGTTAGCAATTCTAATCATGAAACTTATACCTCTCTCATTTTAATTTAGTATTTTTAAAAGTTTATTGAGTACAGTGTCTTCTTTATTTGCCTTATTTACTAATTGTTGTGTGAACTTTTCATTTGTTTCTTTATTAAAAGTGCCATTCACTTTTAAGTCATTTTCTTTTTGGAATGATTTAATGGCAGTTTCTAATGAGCTATCAAACTCATTGGATTCATTAGACGTTTTATGACCTAACGCAGTTAAACCTACCTTTATTGTTTTAACATTTTTGTCATTATCACCCAACTGGTAAGTTTTATCATTAGGGATCACATTTAAAGATTGATAGGCTGGCTCGTTTATTTTAGTATCAGGTTCAATACCTTTGCCATGAATATAGTGAGATTTTGGTGTTAACCATTTCATATTAGTGAATTTTAATAAAGAGCCATCATCAAATTCATGTGTTGTTTGAACAATACCTTTACCGAATGTTTTAGCACCATAAACTTTTGCCTTATCATAGTCTTTCATAGCACCAGTAAAAACTTCTGATGCGCTGGCTGAGCCTTTATTAACTAAAATAGATACGTCCATATCTTTTGCTTCTTTTAGGGCATCATTTGAAGTTTGTATGTCTTCTTTGTGTTTGCCTTTTTCAAGTTGAACTACAGTTTCCCCTTTATCTATGAAAATATTAGCCATTTTTACAGCTTCATCTAAAAGACCACCAGGATTATTACGTAAATCTAGAACGATTTTTCGTACACCATCTTTGTGTGCTTTAATCAAAGCTGATTTTAGTTCGCCAGAAGTACTATTTTGAAATTTATTAATTGTAAAGACACCCACATTTTTATGTTTTTCATATTCAACACTTTTCACATGAATTTTATCACGTTTTATTGTAATATCATGAGTTTGATTAGCTCGTTCGATAGTTAAAGTAACTTCTGTACCTTGTTTGCCTCTCACTTTTTTAACAATAGACTCTAAAGGTTGCCCCTTTATGGATTTACCATCAACTTTTTTAACGATGTCTTTTGGTTGTATACCTGCTTTTTCTGCTGGTGATTGTTTCATCGGACTTGTAATTTCAATTTTATCACCTTTTTTTTGCATTTCTGCGCCAATACCAACAAAATCACCAGAAACATCTTCATTGAATGATTTTGTTTCATCCTTTGTCATGTAATCTGAATAAGGATCATCTAAATCTTTTACCATACCATCAATTGCTGCAGAAGAAAGTTTTTCAGGATTTGTATCTTTGTAATATTCATTGTTTAAAGTTTTATAAACTTCTTCTATCTTTTGTACTTCATGCCTTTGATTGCTTGTTAAGCCACTTTTCCAATTACTTATCCCTATTGTTGCGAAAGCAGTAATTACTGCTGTAATAAGTATGGTAGCTAATAATAGTAAAATGAAATAACTGCGTTTGAATTTAAAGGCTTTTGGATTTGCTTGTTGATCTTTATCTTCGTTAGCATCAATATTTTGTTCGTTGATGTCTTTATGATCTGACATTTAATCACTTCCAATACATATGTAAAAATAAAATCTATCCATTTGTCATAAAATAAAATTAGCTGGGATTGAACCATTCAGTTTAATCCCAGCCCTGTAAATGATACTTAAATATTTTAATATATTTTACTATATCTCCTCAATTATTTAAGTATTAAAATTTTAGCCACTCTGTATATTCTTCATATAAATCATCGAATACGGCTAATGAAACTGTATAGTCTCCTCGAGTTTCGATATATTCAGAAAGTATATGAAAATCTTTTTCTTGTCTTGGGAAAGATAAGTCATCAAAAATTTCTTCTGCTAATTCGCCTTTTGCATCATTACGTCCTCGTGCTGTAAGTGCAAATTGATAAAATGAATGGTCTTTCATTAGTTCATAGTTACATCAACGATTTTAGTTTCGCCTTTTGTAACTGTAGTTACATCAGAAACAGAAATTGAAGATGTATTATCAGAATTTGTAATAATGATTGGAGAAATAACGGACTTAGCATGTTCCTTAATATAGTCTAAGTCAAATTTAAGAAGAGGGTCTCCAACATTTACAGTATCGCCACTTTCGACAAGGATATCAAAACCTTGGCCATCTAATTGAACAGTATCTAAACCAATGTGAACAAGTAATTCTAATCCGTTATCAGCTTTAAGTCCAATAGCATGTTTTGTTGGGAAGACATTGTCTACTTTACCATCGATTGGTGAAACAACTTCTCCATTTGTTGGGTTAATACCGAAACCTTCACCCATCATTTTTTGGGCAAATACTGGGTCTGGTATATCTTCAATTTTCACATATTCTCCAGAAAGTGGTGCATAAATAGCGCTATCTTTATTTACTTCTTTACCTTTACCGAATAATTTTTTAAACATATCTTGTTCGCTCCTTATTTTTCAAAATGTGGTATTAAATCTGCATAACCTAGTTCTTCTAGCTTGTCGAATGGTATGAATTGTACTGCAGCAGAGTTAATGCAATATCTCAAACCACCACTTTCTTTTGGTCCATCGTTAAAAACATGGCCCAAATGACTATTGGCGTCTTCTGAACGAACTTCCGTTCTTACCATGCCAAATGTTTTATCTACAAGTTCTATAATTTCTTCATTATCTAACGCTTTTGAAAAACTTGGCCAACCGCAATCGGACTCAAATTTTTCTTCTGAAGTGAATAATGGCTTTCCAGAAATTTTGTCTACGTAGATACCTTTATCAAAGTGATTCCAATATTCGTTTTGAAATGGAGGTTCTGTACCATTTTCTTGTGTAACTAAGTACTCCATTTCGTTTAAATCATTTTTATTCTTTTTAATCATTTTGCTTCCCCCAATGCTTTTCTATAAACCCTTTGCGTCCTGAACCACGTTGATACTGTTCATAATGTAGCGGATTTTTTTTGTAATAATCTTGATGATAGGATTCTGCAGGATAAAAGTTTTTATACGGTTTAATGGGCGTGATAACAGGATTATCAAATATTGCTTGTTCATTTAATTGTTGTATCTTTGCTTCGGCAGCTTTTTTTTGTGTTTCATCGTGATAAAAAATCGCCGGCTCGTAATGTTCACCACGGTCAAAAAATTGACCTCCATTGTCTGTTGGATCAAATGTTTTAAAATAAACATCTAATATATTTTCGAAGGAAGTAATTTCCGGATTATAGGTGATTTGTACTGCTTCTACATGACCCGTTTGGTTAGTACTTACACTTTCATAAGTAGGGTTATCAGTATGGCCACCACTATACCCAGAAATAACACTTTCTATACCTGGATATGATGTAAATGGTTTAACTAAACACCAAAAACAACCTCCAGCTAATGTCGCATAAGCCATAATATACCTCCTAAGTCTATTTTGTCATAAAGTTATCATTATTTTAAGAGATACGCTATAAAATTGTTTATTTATTAATTAAGACATATTGTTTCAAGTATAATCATAGCGATCTTTTAATGGAACTTATGATTTTAACACTACAAGACCAATTGCACCTTGACCAGTGTGTGTACTAATCACAGGTGTTGTTATGTTTGTGTCGAACTGTGTAAAGTTAAATTCTTCTGAAAAATGTCTTTTAACTTTATCTACGAATTCAATAATATTTGCATGTGCAATTCCTATAGATTTTATATTTCTATCACCGATAAATGCACTAATTTCTTTCTTTAAAAATTGTACACTTGCATTTTGAGTTCTTGAATTGTGTATTAATTCGATTTTACCATCTTCAAGTGTTCCAATTGGTTTGATTTTCATCATATTACCTATTAAACCTTTAGTTTTACTAATACGACCACCTTTGATTAATTGGTTCAATTGGCCTATTACAACATACAGCTTTATATTTTTTTGTAATTCAGTAATTTTAGATATGATAGTTGTAGTGTCATATCCTTCATTATTCCAGTCTACAATATGTTGCACTTGATAACCTAACCCAAAAGAGATGGATTTAGAATCAATAACTGTTACCTTACTATCAGTCATTTGACTCGCCTGTAGCGCTGTTTGGTATGTGCCACTTAAACCTGAAGTCATATGAATACTTATAATTTCAGAACCGTCTGCACCTAGTTCATCATACATTTCAATGAATTTACCAATTGCTGGTTGGCTTGTTTTAACATCTGCATCTTCCTGCATTTTCTGAATATATGCTTCAGAAGAAATATCTACTTGGTCTACATAGGATTCCCCATTGATTGTTAAATTAAGTGGTATCACATGTATGTCATTATCAGATAAATACGAGTGTGATAAATCAGATGTTGAATCGGTTACAATTTTCTTTTTCATCATAATTTCCTCCTATGAAGTTTCCTTACGTGTCAAATGTAAAAAAGTGTGAGGAATTGTGTTCTTTTCATCAATTTCCCCTTTGACTGATGATTCAACTTCCCAATCTTTAAAAGTATATGGCGGGAAAAATGTATCGCCATTATATTTATCTTCAATCACAGTGATATACATATCATCAACTTTATCAATCATTTCTTCAAAAAGTGATTGACCACCAAAAATGAATACATGCCCTGGTAAGTCATAAATATCTTCCATAGAATGTATGACATCTACACCTTCATGATGGAATGATTTGTTTCTTGTTAAAACAACATTACGTCTATTAGGAAGTGGCTTCCCAATAGAATCGAATGTTGCACGTCCCATGACAAGCGTATTACCCGTGGTTAAAGCCTTAACATGCTTTAAATCACTAGGTAAGTGCCAAGGTAATTGATTATTTACCCCGATGACACGTTGTTGGTCATGAGCTACTAGTATCGACAGTGTCATAATTTTCCTCCTAATAGTGAAATTCTACATAAGTATTTATAAAGTTCATGGTCTTAATTATATAGTAAAAGGTTTATTAATTTAAATAAAAGCTTATGTTTTAAACTGCAATCGGTGCTTTAATAGCAGGGTGAGATTCATAATCTACAATTTCTAAATCTTCATAATTTATATCGAAAATTGAAGCGTCAGAATTAATTTTAAGTTTAGGTGGTTCGAAACTATCTCGTGATAATTGTGTTTCTATTGCATCAATATGATTTGAGTAAATATGCGCATCACCAAAAGTATGCACAAATTCTCCCACTTCTAAACCACATTCTTTAGCTATTAAGTGCGTTAATAAACTATAGCTCGCAATGTTAAACGGCACACCTAAGAATATATCGGCACTTCGCTGATATAATTGACAACTCAATTTTCCATCTTGAACGTAAAATTGGAACATCGTATGACATGGTGGTAAAGCCATTGTATCAATTTCAGTTGGATTCCATGCAGAAATGATATGTCTACGAGAATTAGGATTATTTTTAATTTGATCAATTACTGTTTTTAACTGATCGAAATGATTACCTTGTTTATCTTCCCAATCACGCCATTGTTTACCATAAACATTACCTAAATCACCGTATTTTGAGGCAAAATCATTATCATTTAATATTTGTTGCTTGAATTTTTGCATTTCTTCTTTATAAATTGCATTGAAAGCTTCGTCAGTTTGTGCTTTATGGCCAAAATTGGTCATATCTGGTCCGTGATAATCAGATGAATTTATATAATTCTCAAAAGCCCATTCATTCCAAATATTATTGTTGTACTGAAGTAAATATTTGATGTTTGTATCGCCTTTAATAAACCATAATAATTCAGTTGCGATTAATTTAAAGGAAACTTTTTTTGTTGTCAGTAAAGGAAACCCTTTTGATAAATCAAATCTGAGTTGATGTCCAAATTTAGAAATTGTGCCGGTGTTTGTACGATCGTTTTTTTGTTTTCCTATCTCAAGAATTTCTTCACACAGATTATGGTAAGATTGATCGAAACTATTTAACATAATAGCACACTCCTTTCAATTATATTTTTATTTAATCTTATTGGATATTAGCAACAATTAAAAGAATTTACTATAGATTGTGTAAAAATATTGCATGTTAGGTAAATTATACAACATTTCAGTGTAAACGTTATAAAAGTAGCATTATTTTTAAAAAATAAATACCAACTTAGTCATATCTCAAGATTAAAAAATAGAGATGTCGTAAGTTGGCATTTAAATATGCTTAATTAAGATAAGATGTATTTTTGTTCATATTAACAGTGTTCATCAAAGGCATCTTTAATATCCATGCATATATCTTGAATATCTCTGCCTTCAATGTGTTCTCGTGGGATAAAGTGTTTCAACTCTTGTCCTTTAAACAATGCATACGATGGGCTTGATGGTACTTGTTGAATGTAATTTCGCATCGTCTCAGTAGCTTCTTTATCTTGACCAGCAAAAACAGTCACTTTATTAGTTGGTTTTTTTTCATTTTGCTCTACAACAGTTACAGCAGCTGGTCTAGCTAAACCAGCTGCACATCCACACGTTGAATTGATTACAACGAATGTAGTGTCGTCTGTTGAAACGTTGTTCATATAGTTCGTCACATCATCTGAAGTCTCTAAACTTTCAAAATCACGCTCGGTTAATTCGCTACGCATCTGTGTAGCAAGTTCGTTCATATATGCTTCGTATGCATTCATTTCCAACACTCCTTAAAATCTAATAATAAATATTTTAATAATTATATTTTATTTCTGTTAGCAATTTGTTTCCAAACTGAGCCCAGAGCTTGATCTCCATTTTCAATTCTTTCAATCGCCATTTCGATTTGAAGTTTAACTTCATATGCTGGATCATTCTCGTGTGCATGTAAAGATTCTAATTGCTCTAGACCACCTTCGTCAAAGATGAACATCGCAGCTCTCCATCTAACAATTTTTTGTGGATCGTCTAATGCTCTTTCCATCTCTGGTAAGGCTTGTTTAAAACCTAAATCACTTAAACAGTCACCTGCAGTTCGTCTTACTGCTGGACTCTTATCGCGTAAACCTTTAAATAGATATGGCAGCACAGCTTTATCTTCTACCATTCCAAGTAAGACGATAGCTTCACGTCTTAAAGGTGTTTTCTCTTCTTCACTCACAGCATCTCCTAATAATGGGAAATCCTGTTCTGTTGGTGTTGGGAAAGCTTTCAACATTCTTAAACGTTCTTTCCAATCTTCTGTAGCTTGATAAGTTTCAAGTGACACATGCTGGTAATGCTTTTCAGGAATTACTACATCTGTGTTTAATGCATCTTGTACGAGTGTTTCTAATTTGTCATCGGGATAAATTGCTAATATCTCTTCAAAAACTTCTGACATAATTTCATCAAGTTCACCGTAACGAACTCCTAAATCTTCCCACTTGCGTTGAAAAACGATATTATCTTCGTCTTTCTGTGCTGCAAGCATGCTATCTACAAAAATTTCTGGTAATTGTTTACGTTTTTCTTCTGAATTAGTTGTTAGTTTTACTTGATAAGGAATGCCTTTAAATTTTAAAACTTCAGCCTTAACTTCTCCAAAATGTTCATCTGGCATAGGTTCTTCTAATTCTGCCACATCTTTATTTAATGTAGCAGTGACTTTGGGCAATAATGTTTCCCAGTCGTATTTTGGTTTTTTATCTATAGCAAGAAAATCCATAACATAAAATATAGATTTGATACCTTCTACTGCTAATACGTCATTGATAAAGTTGGGTTGGTCATCTTGGATGGTAGTATACGTATTTGATTTATTATCTTTTCTCTTATCATTTAGTACAATTTTCATTGTGTTAGGACTTGGCGTAGGTTCAACACGTACGATTTCCATTTAAGAACCTCCTTATTAAATATTCTCTAATGTTTCGGTTACTCTTGGTAATAAGTCGTCCCAATTGGAATCAGATTTTTTATCAACGGATATGAAATTCATAGCTTGAAAAATAGACTTAATACCTTCTAAGTCAAGTATTGCATTGATAAAATCAGGTTGACCTTCTTTGACAGAAGTATACGTGTTAGGTTTATAGTCCTCACCTGATAATTGTAAAACGATTTTCATTGTATTTGGGTTTGGTGTTTGTGCTACCTCTACGATTTCCATTTAAAATTCCTCCTAATTATTGCAGCTCATTGCCTAATTGTTTAATTTCTTTCCCTACCGAACATTCTGATATGCAAAAATGGTGGGCATGTGTTTTTCCTTGAGTTTTATTAATGTGATGTTTAAGTAAGCATTTATTGCAATATGTGTTCATAAGATGATCTATTGCTTCTATTGCTTCTTTTTCAGAATAAGTTAGAATACTCGTCACTCTCCTGTTATGCTATAAGTAAAATGTCCCTAATAAATACATTAAATTTACAAGTGTTTGACACTTAAAATCATTATATCATTTGTAACAATGTTTGTTTAATCTTAAAATTTATGCACAATTTTTACCTACATTTGACAATGATTTTATTTAATTTGCTTGTATTTTTTGTTTTATTTGGTAAAATTATTTAGTTGTTTATTTTGCGGTTTCTAAACACCCGCATCAACAAAATTTAGGAGGCAAATAAATTGTTTAATGAAATATTTGGAATAGTAACATTTTTAGTAACATTTCTTTTATTAGTAGCCATGTATAGATTGTTTGGTAAACATGGTCTGATTGCTTGGGTTGCGATAGGTACGATTATTGCAAATATTCAAGTGATTAAAACTGTAGATGTATTTACGATTTCTGCAACTTTGGGTAATGTCATGTTCGCTTCGATCTATCTTGCGACAGACATATTAAATGATATTTATGGTAGAAAAGTTGCAAAACGGGCAGTTTGGATAGGTTTTAGTTCTACCTTGGTTATGATTATTGTTATGCAAATGTCATTGCATTTCACACCATCGCCAATTGATAGTTCTCAACAAGCTTTAGAAAGTATCTTTAACCTTGTTCCCAGAATTGCATTGGGATCTGTGATTGCTTACATTATCGGCCAACATTTAGATGTATTATTATTTAGTTTAATAAAAAAACTTTTTAGTTCAGATAAAACGTTTATTATTAGAGCATACGGTAGTACAATCATCAGTAATATTATTGATACTGCACTTTTTGTATCGATTGCGTTTATTGGTTCTATGCCAAATGCTGCAGTTTTTGAAATCTTTATAACTACTTACTTATTGAAAGTAATATCAACAATATTTAATGTTCCTTTTGGTTATTGGGCTAAATCAATGTACCGCAGGGGTAAAATAAATAAACTAGATGAAGGTTACTAAAAAACTCTAGGATTGGTTAACTACCAGTCCTAGAGTTTTTATTATTTAATGTTTGAGTGATTTGGTCTTTTAGAAAATTGAAAGTCCTATATCCATCGCTATCAAGGAAATGACCTTCGTGTGATACATGTAATGTTTCCGTCTTTAATTCATGCGACAATCGGTCGGTTGCATCAATATTGACAATTGGGTCATGGCTGCCGGCAATCGTTACGATGTGCTGTGCATTAATCATACGGAAATCAATCTGAGTTTGTAATATATAGTGATCAAGTTCTGGTAAATTTGTTAATTGCTCATTAAATCCAGAAACGAGAAATAGCCCTTTAATACTCGGTGCATGTTTTAGCTTAGACAAATAATCAAGTATAGTTATTACACCTAAACTATGTGCAACAATGATGGTTTCTGCATTTAGCTTATTTTTCAAACTATTTTGTATAGCTGTTATCCATTCATCTAAATTGGGTTGGTATGTATTCGGTAAATACACGATTTCCGTAGAATAACCAAACTGCTTCATTTCGGCAGCTAACCACTCAAACCAATGGCTTTTAGTAGTTGCTTGATAACCGTGTATAATAAACATATTTTTCAAATATATCAACGCCCTTCCAAATCCGACTCACTTAGTAGGAATAATTAAAAGTATAAGCTATATCATATAATTTTACAAGCAATTTAATGTCGCGTAAATAGTATATATGTGCTTGGTTTGATAAAATAAACATAAATGATAGATAAAGGTGGAAATTATGGCAAAAATTTACTTTGATGCTGCTACAGCTGGTAACCCTGGCGTAAGCGCATGTGCAGTCGTGTTAGTAATTGATGATGAGCGTTTTCACTATACAAAAGATTTAGGTGTTATGGATAATCATAGTGCTGAATGGGCATCTTTAATATTTTCTTTGGAATGTGCTGTTAAACATGATATATCCACAGCTTTAGTGTTTACAGATTCGAAACTTATAGAGGATAGTATTAATAAAGGTAGCGTTAAAAATGAAAAATTCAAACTTTATTACGATAAGATGTTAGCGTTAGAACAGCATTTCGAATTGTTTTTCGTTAGATGGGTACCTAGAAATCAAAACAAAGAGGCAAATCATCATGCTAAAAATGAACTTTATACAATAACAAAGCAAAATAAAAAATAACGCCCCTACTAGTAATTTATTAAAAACGAAGAAAGCGGACATATGAAATCAAAGTAAAAACTTTGAATTTATATGTCCGCTTTGTATATAGTTTATAAGTCTTAGTTGCATGTATTTGAGTTAACTAAAATGAGTAGCCAGATATTTACCAGATACATATAGCTCGTGTTCGTTACATATATTCAAAACTTTTGTTATTTCAGTGCCAAATGCCATATCATCTAATAAGTCATTTGTATTTAAAGGAACTTCTGTATGGATCTTTGCTAAGGTTTTTGAAAGTTTAAGATTGTCCATATCGGTTTCTATTTTATTACGCTGACCAGGCGTTAATTGTTCTAAAGCAGCAATAACAGATTCGACTGAACCATGATTTTGAATGAGTTTGATTGCTGTTTTTTCTCCGATACCTTTTACTCCAGGATATCCGTCCGCAGTGTCGCCCATAAATGCTTTAACGTCTACAAGTTGTGAAGGGTTCAAACCATATTCACTTTGGAATCTGTTTAATGTGTAACGATTGTAGATATTAAATCCCTTTTTGGTTAACCAAATCTCAACATTTGGGTTAATACATTGTAAAATATCTCTATCCCCTGTCACGATATAAACTTGGTTTTGTTCAGAATAGGCTTCTGCTAAAGTACCAATGACATCGTCTGCTTCAAAATTTTGGACTCCTATATTAACAAAACCGAATTGGTTAGAGACTTCTTTGACGTAATCGAATTGTGGTATCAGTTCGTCTGGGGGTGCAGGACGATTTTGCTTGTAACCATCGAACATATCGTTTCTAAAAGTAGATTTACCCATGTCCCAACATACAGCTACATGTGTTGGTTGAATTTCGTTTATTGCAGTAAAGACATGGCGTACAAACCCTTGAACACCATTTGTTGGTGTTCCTGAAGAGTTTCTCATAAATTGTTTGTGCAGACTTGTGGCAAAGAAATGGCGAAATAGTAAAGCCATGCCATCAATTAATAATATTTTTTTGGACATAAAAGTACCTCTTCCTCTAATTACATATATGGTTTTAAATTATTATTTGTTTCTTGTAGTTGTTGAATAAATGCATCGTCAACTTCAAAAGATAAAAGTTCCTTAATTTGGCTATGTGCATCATTTTCAAATTGGTTAAATCTATCTTCAGCATTACTTTGCATTTGTACAACTGTGCTGTTAACAGCTTGTCTTAAATTAGCGATACAAGGTGCTAATAAATTAATCGTTTCTTGTGTTATTTGTTCTTGAATTGTACTTTGCGTTTTAGGCTGTAAAATATTCTTTTTAGAAAGTGATTTTGGTAATGCGTCAATCATTTGAGTTAAATCGATTTTTAAGTAAGGATTATCTAACTCAATTTCACTTTTATCAAATTCAGGTTCTATAAACACGTGCAACTGTTGTAACTTTTGTTTTAATGGTGCAATTTCAGTGTGTAATTGTTCATGGAAATATTTTTTTATACGTTCTACAAGCAATGATTGCTCTAGATATAATCGCTGGTGAATTTGATCTAAGTATAATTTTGTTGATTGACGTTTTTCCTCATTGAAATTTGTGTTTTTAGTCATTTGTCCATTATAGATAGATTTAACTTCATCTAATAATTGTAATTTTAATCGTTCATTTAAATGATAGATTTGATCGTCTACTTCATTTGATGTTCGTTGTTCAGCGATTTGAAGTAGATTGTTATTGAAAATTGTTGTTTTATCATAACTTTGTAATGTTTGATTACGTTGGTTGATTTCTGCTTTATCATTATGAAATGCTTCAATCATTTGTTCATATGCTTCAGAAATATGGTGAAGTTGACCCAACATTTGTTTTTGTAGAATATTTTTGGATTCAACTTGAACAAAATGTTCAATACTCTTCTTAAGTCTTTCGATACCAATGTCGTTTGTTTTTAATGCTTCTCTACTTGAAACTGCGAAGATGTCTGAATCCATATTAACTTGAGTTAAAGCATCTCCTACGTATTCAATAACTGCATTTAAATCTTCCTCGGTCTCTGCTAAATCTGTTGCATTAATTATCATTTTAAATGCTTGGTTTTCGTTTAATTGATTCATTGCTTTCATATGTTCAATAAAGCGTTTGTCATTATCTGTAAATGAATGGTTAAAGTAACTTACATACAAAATTAAATCAGCTGATGTTAATACTTTTTCAGTTTCATTAGTATGACGTTGATTATTAGAGTGCAGTCCTAGTGAATCTACTATAATTTTATCTTTTAACCAATCTACAGGTAATTTTAAATGAACAGTATTAACAAATGTAGCATACTCGTCTTCTGCGCTCCATTTTTTAATTTCATCTTGGTCGATTGTGTGTATTAAACCATTTTTAAGCAAGTCTTGATACATGCCATAATGTTTCTCTACTGCATTCACAAAAGCTAGCTTATTTTTTTCTAGTGATGCTTTTAATTTATTTGTATTTTTATTTAAAAGTGCCTCGATACTATCAAATGTAATATTTTCCACTTCAAAAACTTGATTTATTTCTTCTAAAAGTTGTTCGGCCGATTTTAACGTAATTTGGCTTTCATGACCGTATGTTAGTTCTGTCATAGCTGCTGTTGTAGGATTCGGTGAACTTACTAAATAATTATCACCTAATAAAGCATTAATTAAACTACTTTTACCTGCACTAAACGTCCCGAACACACCAATTTTGACTATTTTGTTATCTAGTCGAGCAAGTGTGTCATCTATATTTTGTTTGCTCTGTTCGAACAACGGGACATCTTGAATAATTTCAAGCGCATGCTTAATATTTTGTGTCTGATCTTCTTGGTTTGGTTCTGTGGAAGTTTCTGATTTCGAATGATTAACGGATTTTACTTTATTTGCTTTTGGTGTGTATGTGATTTCTTTTCTATCTATAAGTTTATCGAGAGAGTCATCTATGTGAATGTAATAATGTAAGTAATTTTGTGTCTCAAGTGACTCCCTTAAATTACGCATTTCCATAAATTTTTCATAATCATTATAGTCATCTTCTTGTTCTATACCAATATCATTTGCCTGAGCATGATTGATAGCTTCTTTGAACAATGGATCAGATGTTTTACCGATATATTGTTTAAGAGATTTCATTAAATCATCACAAAATGTTAATACATACTGATTGCTAATGGTAATCTGCGTTTGATATAAATCAGTTATTAAGGATTCTGGGATTTCATAATGTTGATTTAATATAGCTTCATTTATTTCAGAATCATTTATAAAGCGAGTTAAAAATGACATATCTTCTCTAAGTGGTTGTCTGATCTCTTGGTTAACCTTTTCTTGTAATTGCACAAGTGCTTGATTTAATCTACGTTGTTGTTCCTCTTGTGTTTTTTTCTTCTTATTAAAAAGTCCGCCAACTGTGAAATCTTTAGTTCGGCTTTCTAAATATATTCGAATCGTTTCTCTTGTATCGTGTGTCATTATATAAGCGTTATCGATAATAGCTTTTCTTTTTTGTTTTAAAAATTCATACAACTCATTGGGATTGTTTAATAGCTTTGCTTCTTCGCTAACCTGCTTGTGTTGTTTGAAATTGATATAAGCTTGTTCAAAGTCCGCCTCGAAAATATCCAATTTATCTAAAAGATCTTGGATTTCGTATTTAATATAGGATAATTGTTCTTCTGTGATGAATTTTACGATTCGATTAACATAATCCTCAATTGTTTCGCGGTTGTTATCTTTTTCTACGAGATATTTTGAAAGTGCTTCGATTTCATTATGTGTATGACTAAATTTAGAAACATAAAAAGTTTTATCTAAATCGATTTCCCATTCTGCTATTGATTTTTCAACACGTGATTTAAATGTTTCAAAACTGATTTCGTCTTCATTATGCTTATCAATTTGGTTAATTACAAAAACGACTGGCACACCTGCTTGATTCAGTTGTTTCATAAATTGAAAATTCAAAGCAGATTGGACGTGATTATAATCTACTGTATAGAAGAGTACGTTGCTGGTATACATAAACTCTTCTGTACTAGATTGGTGGCTAGATACATTAGAGTCCACTCCTGGTGTGTCTTGTAATGTAAATCCTTTGCGAAATTTATCAGACGGAAATTTAATTTCCACAGATTCCACATCGAAATTTTCGCGATTCATTTTTTTTACATCATCGTAATTATTTAATAATGTATATTGTTGATTACTTAAATTTGCAATAATTCCTGGCTGTTCTGCGACAGAAACAATTGCGGTATTACTAGTTGTAGGTACGGGAGAACTTGGTAATATCGTTTCTTCTAGTAGTAAATTGATTAACGTGGACTTTCCTGCTGAAAAATGACCTACAAAAGTAGCAGTGTATTGCTCTAAAAACACTTTTTTAATTACTTGATTGATAATATGGACTAATCTACCATTTTTAGATTTTTCTACTTCTTTTTTTAATTTATATAAAATATCGAGTTGCTCAGTATTAGACATGTTTCGTATCCCCTTTATTACTCATATGTAATTACTACTTATTGTATAACAAATCGTTACTTGTCTAAAGTAAGTATTTTAAAATAAGTTGTTACAAATTGAAAATACTACCATTTAATTAAAGATGTTATAGGTACAAGTTGTATAATCCTTTAATATTTTTTGAATTGCAAAATTTAAAATTCAATGATTTGACGCATTAGAAATGTTTTTTGTTAAATTGACTTTGTGATATTTCTCTATATTTACAAAAGCCAGTCCGAGGCAACTATTGATGTCTCGGACTGGCTTTTAATACGTTAATCTTAAATCAATTATTTCCATCTTGGTTTATCGAAGTTTGTATTTGGTTTATTTATACCAATGTTTTCATTTAAATACAGTTCTGGATTCTTGGCAATTTGTACTGCTACTGCAGCTACGCTTTTTCTAGATACTTCAGTTCCGTTAAATGGTTGATCTTTTTTAGTGATTTCGTAATCAATTTCGTTTATATCAGTTAACCAAGCTGGTCTGAATATTGTATAATCAAGGCCGGATTGCTCAATTATGTCTGCAGCTTTTTTGTAGACTGGTAATGATTCACTAATTTGAGTTTGTACCCAAGCACCAAATTTACCTGGGATTTCATTGTAGATACCAAGTGATGTAACAAATACAAGTCGTTTTACTTTATTTGCATTCATGGCTTCGACAATCGTTTGTGCCTCTTTATCTAAATCACCTGATAATGAGGCGAAAACAATATCAACATCTTCCATTGCATTAGTAACGTCTTCTAAATTTGTGGCATCGCCTTCACGAACTCGTATACGGTCTGAGGCATAGTCAGGTAATCTATTTGCATCTCTTAAAAATAATCTTAAGGTATATGTTGTATTTTCTAAAAATGAGTTGATAGCTGCTTTAGAAATCGCACCATTAGCTCCTAGTATCAATACTCTTGTCATCTAATCACTCCTGTACATTTTAGTTATTATACGAGACTTTATTTTTCTCTTATTATTTAATAGTGTTATGTATAGTATAATTATTTTTTGTGAATAATTCACTTCTTATGTTTACACTCACAATATTATAGTTATCCTATTTTTAGTTAAATAAACGTGAAAGTAGAATTGTCAAAAGCTATAAAATATATTTTTAATAAATAAAAACCCTAGTTCAAGGACGGTTTACACATATAAATGTAATACGGTGTCCTTTCGCTAGAGACATTATTTATCGTTGATTTAATTTATCACCGGGTTTTTATCTTTTTTGATTTTTACATATTGTGAAATGCTATAAATTATAATACCAACCCAAATAAAGATAAAAGTAATGAGTTGATCTAAGTCAAATGGTTCTTTGAATAGGAAAATGCCAATTAAAAACATTAAAGTAGGTCCAATATATTGTATGAAGCCAGTTAATGATAGCGGTATGCGTCTGGCACCGGCTGAGAACAATATAAGTGGGACTGCTGTAACGGCTCCTGAGAATAACAACCAAAAAGAAGAAACGTTCATACCAAATGTAAGTCCACCTTGATGCCATATGTACCATAAATAAATAAAGCCAGCAGGCGCTGTTACAATACACTCGATAGTTATACTGCTTATAGCATCTATTGGAACAAGCTTTTTAATCAAGCCATAGATTCCAAATGAACCCGCTAACAATAAAGAAATACCGGGAAATACCCCTATTTTCAATGTCATATATAACACACCTACAACGGCAAGCCCTATGGCAATCCATTCAAGTTTGTTGAACCGCTCTTTTAAAAATATTAATGCAAGTAAAATACTTACAAGTGGATTAATGTAGTAACCTAAACTGGATTGTAACACGTGTCCATTTGTAACGGCCCATATGAATGTGCCCCAATTAATTGTTATCACATAGCCAGCTGCAATAATCGCAATGAGTTGTATTGGATTCGTAAATAGTCGTTGAATATCTCGCTTAAATGGCGCGGTATTTTTGGTAAGGATAACGATAAATAACATGAAAATCATTGAAAGTACAATTCGAAATGCTAATATTTCAAATGCACCTATATCATCAATTAACCCCCAATAGATGGGTAGTATGCCCCATAAGAAATATGCTCCAAAAGCAAAGATAATTCCTTTTTTAAATTCTGTATTCAATTGTAACACCTCTTTCTAATGGTCAAGACATGAGAAACATTTACTTGCGAGGTTTTTTCTCTCCCCAATATTGATAATAAGTACATTCAATATAACCATTAAATAATTTTCTGCGTTTTGTTGCTTTCTTATTAACTAAAAATTCGAACTCAGTATTGCTTGTAAGAACGTAAGTTGAAATTTGTGGATGATTTTGCATAAGTGATCCAATATAACGATACATTTCTTCGACTTTATCTCTATCACCTATACGTTCGCCGTATGGTGGGTTACCAATTAATGCATATGGTTTTTCATCGTCTAAAGTTAATGTGTTAACGTCTTTAACATTAAATTGAATAATATCAGCAAGACCGACCTCTTCAGCGTTTCTACGGGCTATTTCAATCATTTCTGGATCTATATCATAGGCATATATTTCTAGTTCACGATCATAATTTGCTTGTTGATCGGCTTCGTCTCTCATTTCGTCATATAAACTATCTGGCATAATATCCCATTTTTCTGATACAAAATCACGGTTGAAACCAGGAGCGATATTTTGAGCGATTAAACAAGCTTCAATTGCGATTGTCCCCGACCCACAAAATGGATCAATTAAAGGTGTGTCACCTGTCCAGTTAGCTAAGCGAATTAAACTAGCTGCTAGCGTTTCTTTAATTGGAGCTTCACCTTGCGCTAAACGGTACCCACGTTTATTTAAGCCTGAACCAGAAGTATCTATAGTTAATAGTGCATTATCTTTTAAAATAGCTACTTCAACTGGATATTTTGCGCCATTTTCACTTAACCACCCACGCTCTTGATAAGCGTGTTTTAAGCGTTCTACAATTGCTTTCTTAACGATAGCTTGGCAGTCAGGCACACTATATAATGTTGATTTAACACTACGACCTTGTACAGGAAAGTTACCGCTTTGTTCGATCAATGTTTCCCAAGGCAACGCCTTTGTCTTTTCAAATAGTTCATCAAAAGTTGTAGCTTTAAATTGTCCAACTACTATTTTGATTCTGTCGGCTGTGCGTAACCATAAGTTACACTTAACAATTGCAGTTTCATCGCCTTCAAAGAAGATTTTGCCATTTTCGACAGTTGTTTCATAACCTAACTCTTGAATTTCTTTAGCTACAACTGCTTCTAATCCCATTGGACATACAGCTAATAATTGATACATTGTTTTGCTCCTTCTTATTAAAGATTTTATTTTATTTTATCAAAAGTTATTTTAAATAGATATGACATTGCATTAAGTTCTATAATGAATCCATGATTATTTCAATTCATTTTAACCAATTAAAAAAGCTCTCCTATATTGGGAGAGCTTGGGTCTAGTGATGATATTTCTGTAAGCCATGTTTTGTACCATTGTACTGCAAGCGTGTACTAGAAACACTCGTACGCTGGTGGTAACCATCTGTCTACATACTATCTAAAGTATGCCTTAAATATACGTTGAATTCCGCTAAATAAGTGCTCCTACCTAATTTGGATTGCTCACTCGAGGGGTTTACCGCGTTCCACCTTTTATATTTCTATAAAAGCTACGTCACTGTGGCACTTTCAAACTAATTTAACCATATCCTAAGACTTAGGTTATTTCATTGCCGTCAACTTAATGCCTTGACTTATTGTTTCATCAAGCACGAACACTACAATCATCTCAGATTGTGTGAGCATGGACTTTCCTCTATATCACTATAGCGATTACCCGAAACACCATCCCAAGAAGTATATCATCATTTTAGTTGTTAAACAAATAAAATAAGATAAGTTTTGAAAAAATCAAAACTTATCTCTATGTAGATGATATAAAATCTACGCTAATAACATTTCATCAGCTTAATGTGCGTGTATGTTATTTTCCGAAAACTGCTTTTTCTAGATTAGATATTCGTTTTAGGATATCTACATTATTATTGTTGTTACTATTGTTGTTACTACTTTTAGTTGTTGCATTACTGTTTGAAGAGAAATTTTTATTTTCTTGTGGTCTCGATGTAGCAACACGTAAACGTAACTCTTCTAATTCTTTTTTTAGTTTATTGTTTTCTTCTGAAAGTTTTACAACTTCATTATCTAAATCTGCCATTTTTTGATAATCTGCTATAATATCGTCTAAGAAGGCATCTACTTCTTCTCTTCTATAGCCACGAGTCATAGTTTTTTCAAAATCTTTTTCATAAATATCTTTTGCTGATAATTTTAATGAAACATCTGACATTTTTTCCACCTCATTCAAAACTTTGTTCTTGAGACCACTGTAAGTCGTTGATGAACTCAGTTAATTCATCGAACGTCACAATATCACAAGTATAATTTGTTTTTTCCATAAAATCAACTAACATGTGCTTAAAGAACTTAGGACTAGCTTCTTGCTCTTCATCGTAAATCAATAGTGTTTGATCTGTATGATCTAGCATAAATTGATCCGTTTGTTTAAACTGATGTGGGCCTTCGTATGGCGCATGGAACACACTGTCAACGAAATCTGCCTTTTGTGTAATGTTATTATACTTAGCTTGATTCTGTTCGTTCCACCTTTCACTATGTCCATAAAAAGGCGTTATTATACCTAATTTCAAATCAGGGTGGCTCTCCTTCAAATCAAGAACCACTTCCGCCGTCCATAATTCTATACCCATCTGTCCTTGTATTAATACCCACTCTAACCCTTCTTCAATCAACTGATTTAATTTATGTTCGATAAATTTTTTTAAATAGGTAACCTCTGGTGCATCATCTTTAAATATGTTAAGTTCAAATGATTTATAGCCAGTAACATAAATTGTTTTTATCATAAACACAACTCATTTCTTTGAATATAACTTAAATCGTATTGTACAGCTTTTAATTTTTCTGTAAACAATTTTCGACTTGTACGTTTAAAGTGGCATTCAACTGAAAGTGACTCGATATTTGAAATTAAAAGGTCGAACTTCTTTTTGTTCATATACTGTAATTGAAGGATTTGTGATTCTCGGTTCAAAAGTGTGTTTAAGCGTTGGTCTATCTCAGTGGTAAACGGTACAACAGTAGAATAAAAGTCATAATCTTCTCCTGATGCTTTCACGGATTCATACCTTTCTTGCATTAACAAAACATCATTTAATAGTTGTGTAACAATTTGTTGCATTAAGACTTCCCCCTACACTTCAAATTTACCATAAAATTGATTTTCAGTCATTTTTTAAAGAGTCGCCTAACATTTACCTTATATTACTATAATATTTTGTTTCAAATATTGTTTAATTGGGCGAAGCACGTTAAAATGTATGTGATGTATTTGTAAATACATTGGTTCAAATTTCATAGTTTGGAAAAAATTGCTGTACTCATGTATAATGGAGCAAGTTTTTGATTTCCAAACTAAAGTGGTGAAAATAAATGAATTACCCAAATGGAAAACCATTTAATGGAAATAAGTCTCAAGACGGAAGAACTCATCGGGGGCAAACTAGTAAAATTGATTACGGTGGCAGAGGTATGTCGCTAGAAAACGATATAGAATTGTCGAATACTTATTATTTGAATCATGGTTTAGCTGTAATACATAAGAAACCTACTCCTGTTCAAATAGTAAATGTTCACTATCCGATGAGAAGTAAAGCTGTTATAAATGAGGCTTATTTCAGAACGCCGTCGACTACCGACTATAACGGTATTTATAATGGCCGATATCTAGACTTTGAAGCGAAAGAAACGAAAAACAAAACGTCCTTTCCTTTAAATAACATGCATGATCATCAAGTGAAACACATGGATGCCTGTTATAAACAAAATGGAATTGTCTTTTTATTAATTCGTTTTAAATCGCTCGATGAAGTTTATTTGCTTCCATACTCTAATTTCAAAATGTTTTGGGAAAGACACATTAACGAAATTAAAAAGTCGATAACGGTTGAAGAAATAAGAAAAAATGGTTACTATATTCCTTATCAGTATCAACCACGATTGAATTATCTCAAAACAGTTGATAAGTTGATATTAGATGAAAGTGAGGACCGCGTATGACGGAGAAAAAGAAGACTTCCCAGTCTAACAGTAAGAATGGAAAGTCTGAGCAAAAACAGAATAGGAATATAAAACGAACGATAATTAAGATAATTGGCTTTCTAATTATTGCATTTATCGTTTTAGCATTAATTGGTATCTTGTTATTTGCGTATTACGCTTGGAAAGCTCCAGCGTTTACGGAATCAAAATTACAAGACCCTATTCCAGCAAAGATTTATGATAAAGATGGTGACTTGGTTAAGACGTTAGATAACGGACAGCGACGTGAACACGTTAATTTAGATGAGGTTCCGAAAACGATGAAAGAAGCGGTATTAGCTACTGAAGATAATCGTTTCTATGATCACGGTGCGTTAGATTATAAACGACTTTTCGGTGCAGTTGCTAAAAATGTAACTGGTGGTTTTGGAGCTGAAGGTGCTTCGACGCTGACACAACAAGTTGTTAAACGTTCATTTTTAACTGATCAAAAATCAATAGCACGTAAAGCACAAGAAGCATATTTGTCTTATAGATTAGAACAAGAGTACAGTAAAGATGAAATATTCGAAATGTACTTAAATAAAATCTACTATTCTGACGGTGTTTATGGTGTTAAAGCGGCTGCTAAATACTATTTCGACAAAGATTTAAAAGATTTAAATTTAGCTGAATCTGCTTATCTTGCTGGTTTGCCACAGGTACCAAATACTTATAACATCTACGAACATCCAAAAGAAGCAGAATCACGTAAAAACACTGTTCTTTATTTAATGGAATATCATAATAGAATTACAAAAGAACAGAAAGAAAAAGCTCAAAACACTTCTGTTGAAGATAATTTAGTTCAACGTTCTTCAGAAGAACGTGAAGTAAGTGAAGATAACTCAAATCCAGAATATGATTCATATATTAACTTTGTGAAATCTGAGCTTATGAACAACAAAGCGTTTAAAGACCAAGATTTAGGTTCTGTGTTAAATAGTGGTGTTAAGATTTATACTAATATGGATAAAAATGTTCAACAAACATTACAAGACCGTATTAACAACGGTAGCTATTACAAAAATGATGATCAGCAAGTAGGATCTTCTATTGTAGATAGTGAAAATGGTGGCTTAGTTGCTATATCAGGCGGTAGAAATTATAAAGATATCGTAGATAGAAACTTAGCGACTGACGCACACCCTACCGGTTCATCACTTAAACCATTCTTAGCATATGGTCCAGCAATGGAAAATATGTCATGGGCAACAAACCATGCAATTCAAGATGAGGAATCATATCAAGTAGATGGTGTTACTTTCAGAAACTATGATACGGAAAGTCATGGTAAAGTTAAACTTTATGATGCACTTCGTCAAAGTTTCAACATTCCAGCACTTAAAGCATGGCAGTCAACTAAAGAGAACGCTGGTAATGATGCACCTAAAGACTTTGCTAAAAAAGTAGGTCTTGACTATGAAGGAGACATTGGCCCATCTGAAGTATTAGGTGGTTCAGCATCCGAATTCTCACCTACCCAATTAGCTTCTGCCTTTGCAGCAATTGCAAATGGTGGTGAATACAATAACGCTCATTCAATTAAAAAAGTTGAAAAACAAAACGGCGAAACGATTGAATATGACCATACAAGTAAAAAAGCAATGAAAGATTCAACTTCTTACATGTTAGCTGAAGTATTAAAAGGTACATTTGAAGCCTACGGTTCAGCTTATGGCCATAATATTTCTGGCGTTAACATAGCTGCAAAAACTGGTACAGGTACTTATGGTGCTGAAACTTATCAACAATATAATTTACCAGATAATGCTGCAAAAGATGTTTGGATTAACGGATTTACACCAAAATACAGTATGTCTGTATGGATGGGATTCAGTGAAGTTAAACAAGGTGGTACAAATTCCTTTGTTGGCCATGAAGAACAAGAATACCCACAATATCTGTTAGAAGATGTTATGGATAACATTTCACCAAGAGATGGTAAAGACTTCAGTAAACCTGATTCAGTAAGTGGAGATTCGAAAGACTCATTATCTGTTAAGGGTAGTCCAGATGACAATACAACATCGAATAAACCTCAAGGACAAGGTGGAGGCAGTAGTTCTTCATCAAGCTCAAATAGCAGTGATAGTTCTAGTAGTAGTTCCTCAAATAGTACAAGCGGTCAAAGTGCCGCAAGATAGTACTTAATATAATAACAAATAGTCTAGGACAAAGGTGAATTAACATAATTATTTTAAAAATGATTATTATCCCCATGTCTGAGATTTGAAACACACTCGACGCTAAGTTTAGCGTTGAGTGTGTTTTTTATTATTCATAATGATATTGTCTTTCCCGAGACAAAAAAACACGGTATATTCAAAGGAATTAAACATCTCCAATGAACACCGTGTTATTAATCATTTTTTTATTTTTTTCGACGAATTTGATAGGATGCATTCATTTTAATGAGTTCTGACTTTAATGTTTTCATTTGACTATAACCCATAAAGTGATATTTTCTAGCAATCATATAATTGTAGCGTTCTTCAAAATTCATCGGTACAACAGGATAATGATCCAACTCTTGAAATTCAAGTTTATTAATATTATTTATTTGTTTAAAATATTGTTCAATTAATTCAAAGTAATCATCTAGTAATGCTTTCGCTTCAGTTGATTTTAGTTGTTTTGTTTTTGCAAAATAATCAAGTTGATCTTCTAAAATTGTAAAATGTTCTTTTGTAATCATTATATTTATGCCTCTTTCACATTGGCTTTATAGCGTTTTTGTCCTTCTCTACATTCTTCAAATAATGGACAAACATCACATTTAGGATTTCTTGCTAAACAATGATAACGTCCAAAAAAGATGAGTTGATGATGTGTTTTATTCCAACGCTCTCTTGGAACTACTTTACACAATTTATCTTCTACCTGCCTTACATTGTCTTTCCATCTGCATATACCTAAGCGTTTAGAAATGCGTTCAACATGTGTATCAACAGCTAGAGATGGTTCGCCAAAAGCAACACTCATGACCACATTTGCTGTTTTCCTACCAACGCCTGCTAAACTTTCTAATTCTCCATGTGTATGTGGAATTTCACCATCAAATTTATCTAAAAGCGACTTACACAATTTTTGAATATTTTTAGCTTTATTCTTATATAGACCAATTGTGCGAATATCATTTTCTAATTCTGAAATATCTACGTTTAAATAATCCTGAGGCGTTTTGTATTTTTTGAAAAGTTTATCTGTTAATTTATTTACAGATATATCTGTAGTTTGAGCAGATAATAATACTGCAATGGTTAATTCAAATGGATTGTCATGCTTTAGCTCACATTCAGCATTTGGAAACATTTCAGCAATCACATCCACCATTTCTAATGCTTTTTTGTTACTTATCATTTGGATTCTCTCCATTCAACCAATCAAATTTGGGTACTTTTGTTACGGTGTGCTTCATTTTAGGTTGATTAAATTGACGGCTAATCTTTTTCGAGTCTTCTATCGTTTTGACATTATTTTTCTTCCAATTGAGCAGAATACGATCCATGTATTTAAAACTTAATTTGTTTTGACTTGTTGCTTCGTCAAGTGCAGCTTGAATTACGCTTAAATCGTGTTTATCAACATCTAGCCATTGATTTAAAGTTTCCATTTCAAATGGAGATAACGGTCGTGCAAAAGCTTGTTCGATTTGTTGGAATAGCGTATTAAAATCTACTTCAGATTGTTCTTCGTCATGTTGGACTTCCATTTTTTCCATGATTTCACTTAATTTATTATAAAATGGATTAAGATTCATGTACTCTGTGAATTTTCCTTCTTCGTCTTTATTTACTTTAAGTTCTAACAAATCGCTTTGAATTAAACTTTGAATGACAGAAGTAATTGCCCTGGAATCTAGAGATGTCCCTTGTTGTAATGATTCAATGGAAGGCTGTTTGTTAGATGTTTCTGAAGCATGTATAAGTTTAATTAAAATCACTAATTCTGTTTCATTTATACCTAATTGATTATAATTATTTAATAGTTCCTGTCTAATGATCACTGGTCTAACTTTAAGTTGTTCACTATTCAAACATGCACCCTCCTTTTCATTCATTGCGTTATAAAAACGTCCAGCCATAGATATTAGACTGGACGGATGTTGATATATAATGCTTATGGATATAAACGATTTAATAGACGTGGGAATGGAGCAGTTTCACGAACGTGCTCTACGCCTGATAACCAAGCTACAGTTCTTTCAAGGCCTAAACCGAATCCACTGTGAGGCACACTACCGTAACGACGTAAATCTAAATAATAGCTGTAACTTTCAGCGTCTAATTCAAACTCACTTAAGCGTTGTTCAAGTAGTTCGAGATCGTTAATACGTTCTGAACCTCCGATGATTTCACCATAGCCTTCTGGTGCAATTAAATCAGCGCATAAGACAGTGTCTTCATTTTCAGGGTTTGGTTGCATATAGAATGGTTTGATTTTTGTTGGATAGTTTGTGATGAATACAGGTAAATCATAATGATTGGCAATTGCAGTTTCATGTGGCGCACCAAAATCTTCGCCCCATTCAATATCATCAAAACCTTGTTCTTTTAAGAATACGACAGCATCATCATATGTGATACGTGGAAACGGTGTTGATACTTTTTCTAATTTTGAAGTATCACGTTCTAGTGCGTTTAATTCTAACTTACAGTTATTTAAAACAGATTTAACAACGTGTGTAACATATTGTTCTTGTATTTCTAAGCTTTGGAAATGTTCACAAAATGCCATTTCTGGTTCAATCATCCAAAATTCGATAAGATGGCGACGTGTTTTTGATTTTTCGGCACGGAATGTTGGTCCGAATGAAAATACTCTGCCGTGTGCCATAGCTGCCGCTTCCATATAAAGCTGACCACTTTGAGATAAAAATGCATCTTGATCAAAATATTTTGTATGGAACAACTCACTTGTACCTTCAGGTGCACTTGCTGTTAGGATTGGTGGATCAATTTTTGTGAAACCATTATCATTAAAGAATTCATAAGTTGCACGAATAATTTCATTTCTTATTTTCATAACTGCGTGTTGTTTTTTAGAACGCAACCACAAATGACGGTGATCCATCAAGAATTCTGTGCCGTGATTTTTTGGTGTAATTGGATAATCATGCGCTTCTGAAATCACTTCAATAGATGTAACTTGCATTTCATAACCGATATCTGAACGATTATCTTCACTGATGACACCTGTGATATAAAGTGAGCTTTCTTGAGTAATTTCTTTAGCTTTTTGGAAAGTATCTTCATCAACTGCAGCTTTGGCAACAACACCTTGCATAAATCCAGTCCCGTCTCTTAATTGCAAGAATGCGATTTTACCGCTTGAGCGTTTGTTTGTTAGCCAAGCGCCTATAGTAACTTCTTGGTCGATATATTGTTTTGCTTCTTTTATCGTTATATTCATAACCAGTCTCCTATTATATTGTAGTTTTCTATGCTTTATCCTTATATATTTTAACAAAATCCATATATAAGTTCTAGTTGTGAACGCTATGTTTATGAGTTATTCTCATCTTTTTTTAATTTTTTTAGGATGCTAGAAAATTGTTTAATATCTCCTTTATTTTGGCGGTAACTTTCTAAAGATTGTTCGAAAAATTGTTTGTAGTTACTTCTAATTAAACGATCATCAAAAGACACAATAATTCCTTTGTCGTTTTCACTACGTATCAATCTACCAAGACCTTGTCTAAAACGTGTTACAGCATCCGGTAAAACATATTCTTTGAAGGTTGAAGTAAACTCTGATTCCATAAGCCAATATTTAGTATTGTTTTGATTCATAAATGGTAATTTAGCAATCATGACACATTTAATTCCGTTTGATTCAAAATCGAATCCTTCGAAAAAGGTTCCTGTACCTAGCAATATCGCTTTATTAAAACTATTAAATTGCTGAACAATTTTATAATTTTGATTTTGTTGTTGTGTTAATACGACATAATCTTCAAATTCAGGTAATTCATTTAATAGTTCTTGTACCATGTGCATCATTTTATAACTTGTAAATAGTATTAAACATTTAGATTCAACGATATTTACATATTCAATTACATAATTGACGATTGAACTTACATAATCATTAATATTTTTATAATTATAAGACACTACGTCATTTGGTATGAACACTGTAGTTTGATTTGGCGACATCACTGTAGAGTCTATTTCAAAAGTATTGAAGTCTATATCTTTGTTGAACCAATGTTTGAAGTTATCAAATGTGTTGTTGAAAGTTAATGTACCTGATATGAAAGTGAGGGAATTAAATTTATCTAACACTTGTTTTGTTAGGATTTCTTTCACTCCATAATCTTTCACATTTAATTTAATCGTTGATTTTTGATTTAAGTTTTTGATTGAAAGATAACTTGTATGATTGTTTTTGAGACTTTGCTCTATTTCTTTAAAACGATCATTGATATATAAAAATTGTTTGCGTACAGATTTAATTGATTTATGACTCATTCCATTGAAAAATTCCAACGTCATATTTAACTTATGAATAATAGCATGTAAATCATTTAAAATTGGTGTTACATCAAAATGATACACGAAATGTAATTTGTGAATTTCGTCATCCTGGATTTCTGAAGCATGAATGATATCATACATCGTTGAGAATAATTTTTCGTTCAATTCGTGAATTTCATTAACTGTAGTTTTTAAACCAAATACATCTATGGGTGGTATATCTAACTTTTCTAATATTCTTTGCTGTTCCAGATGATCAATAGATTTAAGTAGCTTTTCATTTTCTGTCTTACCTATTAAGCCTAGTTGGTATTTAATATCTGAATAACTAAGTTCGTTTGTAACTTGATTCAAAGCGTAATCTGGTAATCTATGAGCCTCATCTATAATACAGTCATCAAATAATTGATAAATTGAATTATCATGTGCTGCATGTATTAAATGTGCATGGTTAGTAATACCTATTTGTATATTTTGTGCATTGCGCTTAATGAAATTAAAATAATTGATGTCATTACGAACAGGAACATAAGTTTCTAGTTTTTGTTCGAAATACATCTTCTGTCCGCCTTTTAGATCTAATTCTTGTATGTCACCTGTAGCTGTTTCTGTAATCCATATAAGCAATTGCATTTTTAGAATACTAACTTCGTAGTTACTAGAATCTTCTTTTAATATTTGGCTAATTAATCCTAATGAAATATAATCTCGCTTACTTTTAATTAAAGTTGCGTTAATTTTGAAATCTAATGCACGTTTTAATGCTGGAATATCTTTTTCTAATAACTGATTTTGTAATAACTTTGTATTTGTAGAAATCATTACATGCTTGCCAGTTTCAATATTATACATAAGCGAAGCTAGCAAATAAGCAAATGATTTCCCGCTTCCTAAAGGTGCTTCAATCATTG
The DNA here is from genome assembly GCF_044794325.1 of Staphylococcus pseudoxylosus. Taxonomy (NCBI): domain Bacteria; kingdom Bacillati; phylum Bacillota; class Bacilli; order Caryophanales; family Staphylococcaceae; genus Staphylococcus; species Staphylococcus pseudoxylosus. The sequence goes on along the minus strand of NZ_CP085024.1, from coordinate 1,527,979 downwards.
CTTTTTCACTGTGCATGAGTTGTTCTAATATGATTTCAGACAGATATAACTGTTGTGGTCGGTATGTTAAGCCTAGTTCATTTGTTACGTGTGTGTAGAGTTCTTTTAATGTTCCATTAAAATTAACAGTCGGTGCTTTAAAGTCGATTTGTTTTTTATATATAATTTGTTCAAATTGCTCATATTGATTATCGAGTGTCTGTACACTATGATGACGTACCATTTCGAACAAAATATCATGTAAATCATATTTTAAGTTTTTGCTGAGATAGTAGAGTTGTTTAAGTGTATCTAACGGTAGTGATTCAAATTTAGCAAAAGCCATAATCATTAATTTTGCTGTTGTTGCAGCATCTTCATCTGCCCTATGCGCATTTGTTAAAACGATGCCGTGAGTCTCTGCTAATTCACTTAATTGATAGCTTTTGTCTGTTGGAAACGCAACTTTGAATAATTCTAAAGTATCCATAACTTTTTTGGGACGATATTTAATATTGCAATTTTTAAACGATTTTTTTATGAAATTCAAATCAAAAGCGACATTGTGTGCGACAAATATACAATCTTTGATTTGCTTGTATATATCTTCAGCAACTTCATGAAAATATGGCGCTTGATTTAACATGTCTTCTTCTATCGACGTTAGAGCTTGAATAAAAGGAGGAATTTCTAAATCTGTTTTTATCATTGAATGATATGTGCCAATTATTTTGTTTTCGCGAACAAATGTAATACCTATTTGAATAATTTCATCATAATCTAACTGATTACCTGTTGTTTCTAAGTCGACAACAGCATAACACGGTTTTGTCATTTCGATTCCTCCTTTCATCGTTATTTTGTTTATATTTCGATATCTGCACTCATTAATTGATGTTGTTGATTATCTTCATCATTAACAATTAAATAGCCGTTTTTGTCAATGTCTATTGCTTGGCCTTGGAACTGATTACCGTTTTCAGTGAATTTTAATTGCTTGTCCCAAATGTTTGAAACAGCTATATATTCTTGACGAATTGTGGCAAACGGTTCTTTTAAAAATTGTGCGTAACGATATTCTATTTGTTGTATAAGTAATTTTAAAAATTCGTAGCGATTTACTTTTTCATTTCCTTGTATTCGCATACTTGTCGCTTTTTGTGAAAGTTCACCATCAAAATCTGTTTGTGTTTGGTTCATATTAATACCAATACCACAAATAACCGCTTCTATACCATCACTGTTCGCTACCATTTCTGTTAAAAAACCGCATACTTTTTTACCATTAATATAAATATCATTTGGCCATTTAACAGAAACTGGAGCTTCGCTGAAAGCTTGTATAGCATCACGAATCCCTAATGCCATAAATAAATTGAATTTTGTAATCATATCGAATGGGACATTAGGGCGTAATACAACCGACATCCACAATCCTTTCCCTCGTGTAGATAACCATGGTCGATTGAAACGACCTTTACCTTTTGTCTGCTCGTCACTAAGTATTAAAAAAGTATCAGTATTTCCTACTAATTTTTGCTTTGCTAGTAACTGCGTGGAATCAACATTTTCGAACACTTCAATATGCTCAAATAGTTGTTGTGTTTTAATACTAGGTATAACAATTCCACTATACCATTTATCGGGAAGTTGTATTAACCGATGTCCTTTATGATTTATTGATTCAATTTGACAACCTTCTACTTTTAGTTGATCGATAACTTTTTTAATAGCAGTTCTGGAAATTGATAACTGTTCAGCAATAAATTGACCGGAAATATATTCGGGTTGATATTGATACAACATGTGTATCACATCTTTACTATATTTAGACATGTGTTTTCACCCACTTTATTAGTTCAGGTTTAAAGTTGTTCACTTCACCTGTTATAATAGCACACTCAATTTCTCGTAATGTTGATTTGAGCCATGGGCCACTGGGTTTATCAACCAATGCTAAAATATCTTTGCCGTTGATTTCCATTTCTTTTCTTGAATGTATTGGTAATACTTGTGCTATTTCTACAATTGCTCTGCTATTTATGATAAATGGAGAGTTTGTTATGATTTGATTTTCTTGAAAAGTATCAGCATAACTCAATACTTCTAATATATCTTTTTTACCATAATCATAAACAAATAATTTAAGTTGCCTCTTTGTTTGTACTTTTGGAATAGTTTCTATGATCTGAATGATTTTATTTATATATTTTTTCTCTTGGTTACTCATTTTTAAATCCGAAATATTTGAAGTTATATCAGGTTGTTGTACTTTTAATAAAGCGATAAATACTGTAAGCGGTATCGGTTGTTCTATGATAACTTTCGATAAATCAAAATATTTAAAGAAAGGCATATAAGAAAATGTTTTAAATTGCTTTAGATTAATAAAAGTTTGTTTAATTGCGTTGCCAAGCATTAACTTCTTAAGTTCAACCACGATTCGTTCAATTGATAAATGACTAATATCTGAAATATGTTGTTCCATCGCTTTAAAAGTATCAGGGTCTAATTCAAAACCTAGTTGAGACTGAAATCGTAGCCCTCTAATGATACGTAGTGCATCTTCATTAAAGCGCTCTGACGGATTCCCCACTGTTCTGATTATATTATCAATAATGTCTTGTTGCCCATTAAAATAATCATGGATTTGATATTGCATATCCATAGCAATCGCATTCATTGTGAAATCTCTGCGTCTCACATCTTCAAATAGATTTCTTACAAAATAGACCTCATTAGGTCGGCGGTGATCGATGTATTCACCTTCAGCACGAAAAGTTGTTACTTCATATTGTTCGCCTTTGTAAACAACATTAATAGTGCCATGTTCCCTACCAATGGGGATTGTTTTTTCAAATACCGACTCGATTTCGTCCGGAGTGGCACTTGTGGTTATATCAATGTCGTGAATTGACTTATTCATGATATAGTCTCTAACAGAACCACCTACAAAGTAAGCTTGGAAATCATGTGATTGTAAACTTTCTAAAATAGGTTTAGCTTTTTCGAATAAATTATTAGTCATTGTTACCCTCTAACATTTTTTTGTAGTAATATTCATATTGATCAGCAATTAAATCAGAGGAGAAACGAGCTGATACATCTTGTAACATATTTTCTTGGATGTTTTTATAAAGTTTTGTATCTGTTAATAATTTAATTGCATATTCACTCGCTCGTTTACTATCTCCTACATCTACTATGAAGCCAGTTTCATCATGTTTAATAACTTCCTTTATACCTCCTGCTGTAGAGCCAATAGGTACGACGCCTGATTTCATCGCTTCTAATAAAGTCAGTCCGAAACTTTCCTTTTCACTTAAAAGTAATACCAAGTCTGATATTTGATAGAACTCACTTACCCAATTTTGTTTACCTAAAAATAAAACTGCCTCATCAATGCCTAAATCACGTGCTTTCTGCTTCATATCCATCAATTCTGGACCATCACCTAATAAGAGTAACTTTGAAGGTATCGCTTGATGAACTTTTGCAAAGGTATCTATTATTGTATCAATTCGTTTAACTGCTCTAAAGTTAGATACATGTATTAAGACCTTTTCACCTGGTTTTATACCATAACAAGCTTTCAAACGTTCATCGTCCGGAGTGGCTTGATCTGGTTTAACAGGAAATTCTTTCTCTCTAACAAAATTATATATAGGTACAATACGTTTATCTGTTTCAATGATATCGTATGTTTGCTCTGCAAGTGATTGACTCACGCTTGTAACGATATCACTACCTTCAATACCAAATTTAATAGCATTTTTTAATGAATGATCATAACCTAAAACGGTGATATCTGTACCATGAAGTGTAGTCATAATTTTTATATCTTTATTAGACATATGTTTTGCTAAAATACCACATACTGCGTGTGGAACGGCATAATGCATATGTAATAAATCTAAATCATATTCATTAATAACTTCTGCTATTTTTGTACTTAATGTAATGTCATAGGGTGGGTATTGAAAAACTGCATACTGATTCACTTCTACTTGGTGAAATGTAATATTTGGTAATGGTTTACGTATTCTAAAAGGAATATTGGAAGTGATGAAATGAATATCATGTCCACGTTCAGCAAGTTTTATGCCTAACTCTGTAGCTATAATGCCTGAACCACCCATAGATGGATAACAAGTGATGCCTATTTTCATAAGGCGGGACATCCTTTCTTATTTGTTTATATTATTTACGTTCAAATCTATTTTTATCTCGAGTATTAAATTTTTGCATGGTTTCATCAAAACTTTCAGTTAAATCTATGTCTAAAGAATTCGCAATACACATTAATACGAATAAATTGTCACCGAGTTCTGCTTTAATTGTATTTTCGGCTTCTGACGATTTTTTCTTTTTCTCACCATAATAATGGTTAATTTCTCTCGACAATTCACCTACTTCTTCAGTTAGACGTGCAAGGTTTGCCAAAGGAGAAAAGTATCCAGTTTTGAATTGACTAATGTAGTCATCAACTTCTGTTTGCATATCTTTCATAGATTTCATTTTAAACGCCTCTCATTCCTTTAGGTTTCTTATATAGTATAGACTAATTTTATGTTTCATGCATTATTCCTGCAACAGTTAAGGCTTATGCCGTACATATTTAAACCTATCGATTGTCTAGTGTGATTTTTGGAATTTCATAAGCATTTTGTGATATTTTATGCGATGCCAAAAATGATATAACCTACTGGACCTGAATTAAACAAAACAACCTATTAAATTAAGCATAAAAAAGGAGGCTAAGACATGTTTCGAATGTCCCAGCCTCAAAATATTATATTAATAATTATAATATAACGTAAAAATTGAGCTTTATAATAAGCTGTTTAAATGTTAGTCATCTAAGCTGAAGTAACGAAAACTTATTTCAAAATAAGGCTTTTGCATCACTTCAATTTATATTATTATTATTCACTAGATCTAGCGATAAGGATAAATCTTGCAAGTTCCGCTAAAGCTACTGCAGTTGATGCAACATAAGTCATTGCTGCAGCTGTCAATACTTTTTTAGCATGACGATATTCCTTTTCGTTAACAATGTTTAAACTTTGAATTTGCTTCATAGCTCTACTACTTGCATTGAATTCAACTGGCAGTGTAACGATAGAGAAAAGAACAGCAAATGACATAAATGCAATTCCAATCCATAGTGCAGTTGAACCTAAAGTACTTTGTAAACTCGTTAAAATAATACCTGCAAAAACGGCTAAATAACCAATCGAGCTACCAAGGTTAGCCAGTGGTACTAACGATGTTCTAAATCTTAGGAAGAAATAGCCTTGCGCATGTTGAATTGCATGGCCAACTTCGTGAGCAGCAATAGCTGTACCAGCAACAGAAGGTCTACTAAAGTTGGCTGGTGATAGTACAAGCACCTTTTTTCTTGGATCGTAGTGGTCAGTTAAGAAGCCTTTTCCTTCAACCACATCAACATCATAGATACCATTTGCATGTAAAATTTCTAAAGCAACTTCTTGACCAGTCTTTCCACTTGTTGATCTAACTTGTGAATATTTTTCGTAATTAGATTTAACTTTATGCTGTGCCCATAGAGGCAACACCATTAAAATAACAAAGTATATAATCATATAGATAAAAGACAAAAACCTCACTCCTTTATAAACATTTTACTGTGAACATCAATGGTGGTCAAATATTTTATCTTTTTTAAATCGAGTTAAATATAAATAAAGTATTAATGGAATTACGCTTAACCAAAATGCGAGGTAGGCAACACCTTCTAAATGACTTGCAATAAAATCATAATAAGGATATTGCATAAATACATAATCTATAATGTCATTATGGAATACCCATATCATAGCAATAACGAAGCCAATAATTGAAATTTTGAATCTTGGATAAAATATAAATGCTTCGATTGCCATAATGCCATGTGAGAGTATGAGCATACATCCTGTGATTGTAACCATGTCATATTGGATAAACATGATTATATTCATTATAACTGCCCAAACTCCGTATTTAATAAGTGAGACGAAAGCAAGAGCTTCAAATACTGGGATGTTCTTACCTAATATGAATGTAATAAGTACGAAACATAAAAATAGTGAAGCGGTCGGACTATCTGGTACAAATATTTTAAATTGAGTTTCAGTCATACTTAATTGGTCACCGTACCAAATATAACCATAGATTGTACCTAACAAATTACACAAAAGTAAAAAGTAAAGTATGCCTTTGTGATACAACATTAATTCCCAAAGTGATTTTATATTCATACTGTCAATCCTTCGTTGATATATTTACATTTCTTAATTTAAAAGTATTAAGGATTTGTGATAATTGATAAAACAAATCGCTATCATGTAATTGTAAGCTTAAATCAATATTATCTTGCAAATGTGTAATAATAGAAGATTCACTTTGTTTTGAAAGCGGAATTTGATAGATGTCTTGAATATATAACGCATAATATGGTGAATGTAATAATTGTTTAATAAGTAAGTCATCTAATCTCGCTTCCCTATCTTGTTCAACATTAAAATTCAGTTTAATATCAAAAGATAATTGATTGAGAGCGATGTGCTCGAAAATCTCATTACTATTAATCATTTGTTGGTCTTTATAATTAAATTTAATACCATATTGCTCAGTGTGTAACATAGAAATTTCAAGCGTATTATGTGTATCGATACGTTCATCTACGAAATGTACATTTTGTAGTAATTCTGGCGAAGATTTGAGTAAGTTCAATACCCATACACTAATCCTAGACTTGAATTCATATTGAAAGAGTAGATACTCTATGAAAGTTGCTTTTGATTGTTGTAGGGTATCAAACATTTAACTCACCTTCCTAAATTAGAAAGACGCTAGTCTTTCCGCTTCATCATGCCATGTCTCATTAGTTGGTTCTAACTCAACTAATTGGTCTAACAGCTTTTTAGCTAACTCAATTTGACCAATTTCTATTACATAAAAATAATAGTCACTTAAAAATGCAGATTGAGTTTGTAACGTGTCATACGCTAATTCAAAGAAATGCTGTGCTTCTTTATCGCGTTCTTCTTGCCCTAATGCATAAGCGAGGTGCCACATAAATACTGGATCTAAGTCTTCTTCATCTACATATTTTAATAACCCAATAAGTGACTCATAATCTTCTTCTTGTCTATATAAATCACTTAATATCAATAATGGTTCTTGGTACGCGTTATCAACTTCAAGTGCTTGAATTAATAATTGGACGCCTTCATTAGCGTCTCCGTGTTCTATTTGGATGCTACCAGTGGATACCATCAATTCTTTATAGAATTGCGTTAATCTTAATCCTTCTTTACCGATTTCGATTGCATCGGCGTGATTATGTTCGTTTTCATATAACTGTTGTAAATAGAAATAGGCTTGTAGAAAATCAGGGTCTTTAGATAATAGTGTTTGAACTAATTTAATAGCTTCTTGTGAGAAATCATTTTTTTCATAAGCGATGGCTTTTTTGAAATAATCTTCTGAATCCATTTCATCTTCATTAATTTCATCAAACATTCTAATTGCATCACTGTAGTTACCGCTTTGCAAGCTACAATCGGCTAAACGAGAAAATAGATTTACACCGTTCACTTCATATTCTCCTGTTTCAAGTACGGTTTCGTATTCTGAAGTTGCTCGTAAATATTGGCCATCAAAGTATAATATCTCAGCAAGTGCGTAATGTATTATTGGGTCATTTGGCTCAATATCAATCGCTTCATCAAGTTTACTAATTGCAACTTCAAGCATATTTAATTGTTGATATAAATCTGCTTCTAGCATTAAGCGTTCTGTTGATATTTCAACCTCACTTAAATATTCTAAAGCTTCATCTGTGTGATTTTCAGCCATTAGTCCTTCGATAAAGTATATTAATAATTCACTTTCATCAGGATATTTATGGTAAAGCGTACGGAATACTTCTAAACCTTGTGGCATCAATCCATAATTATATAATGTTTCACCTAGAATAAATAAAGCATCGTCCTTAGGAGAACTTAATGCATCATTAACACGTGTGTCTAGGTTCTCTAATTTTTGTAAGTTGATATCATCTATTAATTTATAGATATCTTCCATACTTTTATCCCTCTTTTTCTAATTGTTTTAACTTTGGTAAGAATCCTGGGAAAGAAACATTAACTGCATCAAATTGATTAATGGTAATGGCTTCATCAGTTAAAAGTGAGGCAACTGCTAACATCATACCTATACGATGGTCTGTAAAGCTATCTACAGTTGCAGTTTGTTCTAAAGCTGATGGGTGAATTATCATACCATCATTAGTAGGTTGTAACATAAAACCAAGTAAATTTAACATATTAGCGGTTGTATCAATTCTATTGGTTTCTTTTACTTTTAATTCTTCAGCTTCTTTAACCACACTTGTACCATTAGCTTGTGTGCAAAGCAAAGCAACGATAGGAATTTCATCGATTGCTCTAGGCACTAAGTTACCATCAATATGAACGGGTTTCATGTCTGGAGAGTATTGCACTCGTATGGATGCAGTCGGTTCTGGTCCATCAGTTTGATTGAATAAAGTAATATTCCCTTCCATCTGCGTCACGATATCAATAATACCTGAACGAGTTGGGTTAATGCCAACATTGTGTATTGTAATATCACTTCCAGGTGTTATCAAGCCAGCTACAATGAAATACGCTGCTGAAGATATGTCGCCTGGAACGTGAAAATCTGCAGGTTTGATATGGTCAATGCCACGAGCAGGCATATCTATCAATTTGTCTTTTGTAGAAACAGGGATGTGATATTGTTGGAACATCGTTTCGGTATGGTTTCTAGAAGTATCCAATTCTTTAATTGTCGTTGGCTCTTCAGCGAATAAACTTGCGAATAGTATGGCGCTTTTAACTTGTGCACTGGCAACTTCCATTTCATATGCAATACCTTTGATTTTAGCCGGTTTGATGATTAAAGGTGTATAGTTATTATCGATGCCTGTAATATTGGCTTGCATTAATTTTAAAGGTTTCATAATTCTGTCCATTGGTCGTTTGCCTATTGATTCATCACCAGAAAGAACAGTTTCTATGCCAAGACCACTTAATAAACCAGCCACTAAACGTGTGGTCGTACCTGAATTGCCTGTATATAAAACTTGATGAGGTGTTTTAAAATGCTTAAATCCTGGTGAATCAATCTCTATTTTATCTTCAGATACTTTAATGTCAGCACCTAATAACTTAAATATTTCAACAGTACGTAAACAATCTTCACCAAGTAATGGTTTATATATTGTTGATTTTCCTGTAGCTAGAGAACCGAGCATAATAGCTCTATGAGTCATAGATTTATCTCCAGGTACTTCGATTTCACCGACTAACGGTCCATTAATGTCTATTGTCTTACTGTTTGCCAAATCAGTCACCTACTTATTAAAATATGATTTAAATTCTCCGAAAGCTTTAGAAAGCGTTTTGTAATCAATGTGTCTCACAATTGGATCTCCAATATCATTGAGTAGTACCATTTGCACACCTTGTTCATCATTTTTCTTGTCGTTTAGCATTAATTGATATAAAGATTCAAATTCTAAATCATTAACAATATCTAACGGATAGTTTAAATCCCTTAGATAATTTACATAATGTGCAATATTAAATGATTTGTTTAGCGTTATATTCGCAACTATAAATTGAAAAACGATACCTATCATAACAGCATGTCCGTGTGGAATTTTAAATTTATATTCAACGGCATGGCCAAATGTATGGCCTAAGTTAAGAAATTTACGGACGTTTGATTCCTTCTCGTCTGCTACAATAATATTCAATTTTGTCTGAACACCTTTGTATAAATAATATTCGATTTCATCAAGTGATTTAAGCGCTTGTTCATCTGAGTACTGTGCTTCGATATGATTTACCGATTCAATATCATTTAATAAAGCGTGTTTATAAACTTCTGCGTATCCACTTAAAATTTCTGAATATGGTAATGTACTTAAAAAGTTCAAATCATAAATCACTGCTTTAGGTCTATAAAAAGCACCAATTAGGTTTTTACCGTGTTTAGAATTGATTCCAACCTTACCACCTACACTCGAATCATGAGCTAAGATGGTCGTTGGTATTTGAATGAAATCGACACCTCTTAATAAAGTAGCGGCAAGGAACCCAGTGAAGTCACCAGTGGCGCCTCCTCCGATAGCAATTAAACAAGTATTTCTTGTTAGTTGTTTACTCAACAACGATTCAATTGTTTCTTCGTAAAAAGATAGTGTCTTCGTTGTTTCGCCAGAAGGTATGATCAGTTTATGCGCTTCATATTCACTAGCGATGAAGTCAGTTATATGACTCCATTCGTTTTCAACTTTTTGATCAATGACAAGGACAACATCTTGATAATTTTTAATATAATCATGTAATTGATCGAGGGCGTGATGTTCGATAATAATTGGATAGTTATTAGATTTATAAGTGGTTTCTAATTTCATGTAATCACCTAATTATTTTATAAATTTTAATTAATTGATTGATTAGTATTCAATATTTAATAAGCGACGTTCTTTAATTTGCGATTGTAATTGCTCAATATGATTACATTGGAACTCTTCAAGTAATGCTTTTGCTAATTCAAAAGCCACTACGTTTTCAACAACAACACTTGCAGCAGGTACAGCACAGCTATCAGAACGCTCAATCGACGCTTTGAATGATTCTTTTGTATTAATATCTACTGAGTTTAAAGGTTTATAAAGTGTAGGGATTGGTTTCATTACACCATTAACTACGATAGGCATACCATTAGACATACCACCTTCAAAACCACCTAAGTGATTGGAACCTCTATAATAACCGTTTGTCGTATCATATAATATTTCGTCTTGTATTTCGCTACCTGGCTTCTCTGCAGCTTTAAAACCTTCACCAAAACTTACACCTTTAAAAGCGTTGATACTTACTACACCTTGTGCAATTCTGCCATCAAGCTTGCGATCATAATGTACATAACTACCAATGCCAACAGGCACACCTTCAATAATAGTTTGAACTACACCACCAATTGTATCGCCAGCTTTTTTAGCTGCATCAATTTTATCGCGCATTGCTTGTGCAATTTCATCATTAATGACGCGTACATCATTTTTATCAATATTAGATTTAATTGTATCGATATCATATTCAATATCATCTTTAATGCCACCGATTTCTACTACTCTACTATAAAAATTAATATCTAATTGTTTAAGTAATATTTTAGAAACTGCACCAACAGCAACTCGTGCAGCTGTTTCTCTTGCTGAAGAACGTTCTAAAACATTTCTTAAATCTCTGTGGTTATATTTCATGCCACCGATTAAATCTGCGTGTCCTGGACGAGGTTTAGTAATGACACGCTTCATATTGTCTTGGTCTTCTTCACTAATTGGGTCTGCACCCATAATTTTTTTCCAATGAGTAAAGTCATCATTAGTAACTATAAGCGTAATAGGACTTCCTAAAGTATAACCATTTCTCACGCCAGATACGATTTCAACCGCATCTTTTTCAATTTGCATGCGTCTTCCACGGCCATAACCGCCTTGTCTTTTAAACATTTCTTCGTTAATGTCAGCAACATTGATTGCTAAATTTGCTGGAACACCTTCAATAATTACAGTTAACTGTGGTCCGTGTGACTCACCAGAAGTTAAATATCTCATACTTTACCCACTCCGTTCTTTAGTACTTTAAATTGGTATATGTTCTATATCTTATCATATTCAATTGTTCAAATTAACAGAAAAATTTACAAATAATAAATCTTCTTAAATTTTTACGGTTTAAATGTTATTTTTCAGTGTAACATTTAAACATTTTTATTAATATTGAATTTTGCTTTTTTATGATTGTAATACCATAATTTTAAACGATTCGTCCTACATAAAGCTATAAAATAATAGAAAAAGTTCATTATATTTTTTGTTCTCAAAGACTTCGGAAGTTTAAATTTAATATTTAAAATAGTTTTGTTAGCTATTGTATGTATTTAACAGAACATTATAATACAACATTATAAAATATAAAAAACGATGATTTTTACAGATATAAAGTAAAAATCATCGTTTATTTATTGTTTAAGAGAACGTAGTCTAGAATTTTGTTCTATAAGTATTTAAATTATTCATATAACCATGCTTCACGTGCTTCTGTATAATCACTTAATTCTTCTGCTTTAAACCAAAGGTTAATTTCTTTATTAGCTGATTCTACTGAATCTGAACCATGAATGATATTTCTACCTACTGTTAAACCTAAGTCTCCACGAATTGTACCTGGAGTTGCTTCAGACGGATTTGTTTTGCCGATGATGTGACGAGCTACGTTTACAGCATCTTCCCCTTCAACAACCATAGCAAATACTGGTGCTGATGTAATAAAACTAATTAAATGTTTATAGAAAGGTTTATCTGTATGTTCTGCATAATGTTCCTCAGCAAGTGCTTGTGGTACAGTCATAAATTTACCACCTACAAGTTTTAGTCCTTTTCTTTCAATACGAGAAATAATTTCTCCTACTAGATTTCTTTGCACTGCATCTGGTTTAATCATTAAAAATGTTCTTTCCATTGTGTGTTTATCCCCCTGTATGTTATGTATCAATGTCCTTCTATTTTCCAACAATATATAAAATTGTATATGTATCAAAATAAAAGTATGTTTTGAATCACATTAATATATTAACAGGTAATTAAAGCGCTTTCAATGATTTTCACACAACTTACACATTTCTTTTTCCAACTTTTTTAATTAGTTTCTTAAATAATGGTTTTGAATCTTCATTTTCTAATTGATCAATTAAGTAAAGTGCCTTATCCAAATACTTATCGCTGATTGCCTGAGACTGCTGTATGACATCAGAATTCTTCACATGATTAATACAATAGTCAAACGTTGCTTGATTACTATTTGCATTTAATTGTTGTATCATTGCTTTGAATTCTTCGTTTTTTCTCATCTCTAACAGCACTGGAAGTGTAAGATGGCCGTTCATTAAATCACTACCAACTGGTTTACCCAATTTTTTTTCAGTGCTCGTGAAGTCTAAGATATCGTCGACAATTTGAAAACTCATACCAATATAGTGGCCTATCATTTTTAAATTGCGAATTGTTTTATCGTTTGCTCCCGAAGCAATTGCACCCACTTCAGTAGATAATTGAATAAGCAATGCTGTTTTACGATTAATTCTCCGTAAATAGTTGGTGATTGTTTGATTACCATTGAATTGGTCTTGGAATTGATATAACTCGCCCATACAAACTTCTACAATTGCACTAGATATGACGTTATGTACACGATTATCTTCGATGTTAGATATGTGCTCAAGTCCGCGAGCTAATAAGAAGTTTCCTGTAAGTATAGCTGTATTCTGATCCCATTTTTTAGCTATAGTTAAGCTACCTCTTCGTTTATCACTTTTATCTATCACATCATCGTGTACCAACGTTGCCATATGAATAAGTTCAAGCGCTACGGCAACACGATAGACTTCGTCGTTTCTTTCTTTACCAAATTGGCTACTTAAGATTACAAAGGCGGGTCTAACGCGTTTACCACCCGATGAAAATAAATGATATGACGCTGATTCGAGAATCTTGTCATTACTTTTTATAGACTGCTCTAATTGTTTTTCAATTTTTTTTATTTCACTGCTCATGTTTAACTTTGCCACGCTAATCACCTTTGGTTGATTCATTTTATTTATAGCCAAGGTGCATTGCTGCAACGCCACCTGTAAAGCTACGGACTTTTATGTTGCTGAAACCAGCTTGTGTAAACAAACGTTTCAATTTTTCTTTGTCTGGAAAATCGAATGTAGATTGTTGTAACCATTCGTATTCGTCTTTGGATTTCGCAAATATTTTACCAAAGATTGGCATTACAAATTTAAAATAAAGTTTATAGCATTGTTTGAAAACAGGTGTTGTTGGTTGGCTAGTTTCTAAACAAACAACCATTCCACCAGGTTTTAAAACACGGTTCAGTTCTTTTAAAGTGGCTAAATAATCAGGCACATTTCTTAAACCAAATCCAATAGTTACGTAATCAAATTCGTTGTCTTCAAATGGTAAATTCATTGCATCGCCATGTACAAGCTTTAAATTATGCATGTCTGATGTCTTGTTTTTACCGACTTCAAGCATGTTTTCACTAAAATCAACACCAATTACTTCGCCAGTTGGTCCCACTGCTTTGCTTAATGAGATCGTCCAATCAGCAGTACCACAACATACATCTAGTGCTTTGCTTCCAGCTTTAACGTTCATTTCTTTCATAACACGTTTTCTCCATGTCTTGTGCTGTTCAAAGCTAATGATATTGTTGAGTCGATCATATTTACCAGAAATATTTTGAAAAACGTTGTGTACTTGTTCTTTTTTTGCTTTATTATCTGCCATGTTAATTACCTCTTTTTGAATGTATTTCAGCTTTTAATTTATCTATAAAACCATCTAGTTGTTCTTTAGAAAATTCGCCTAAGTAAGAAGGATGATGTTCAGCTAAACTCGCTATCATTTTGTCATTGATAAAATTAATATTAACTTCAGGGACATATTTTTTAATTGTAATAAACGGAAAAGTATTTTCAACTTTTAAAATATAGTCACTAATGTCATTATTATCAATTGCGGCATGATGAATTGAAGATTTCATTTCATTCACTTCAACAATTGCTGTACTAATTTCTTTTTGATAAATTGGATCATTGAGTTTTGCTAATAATGTATAAAAATGAGCGCTTAATAAGTCGCCAATTAAAATAGATTTCTTAGACGATAACGTAGTTGAAACTTCGTCTAGATGACGCATCGCAGTATCTATTGTGAGGCAAGCTAATTTAGCTTCTTGAGGTATATCATAAGAATCAAGTATTTCTGCTAATGCTTGATTGATATAGATTGGTTCATAATGATTCACACTGCTAAGCCGCTGTGCAATTTGAGTTTCTAATATGCTGAATGTCGTTTCCATGTTCACACCTCACGTTATTATCCATATACATATTAACATTATATAGAAAAAAATAAAATCAACGTAAATCAAAGTAAAGGATATTTATGTAATATATATTAAAAATACTCATGTATTTGTGTAATAAAGTAATTGTTATATGTAAATTTCTTTAACAAACTCACTAATTTTTAATAGTTGTATTACTACATTTATTAAAAATCGCTACTTCGAATGATATCACAATTATAAAGTTAAAAGATATATGATTTAAAGCTTTATAAAAAATTCTCTATAAAAAAAGAAAAAGCCCCTTGAAAAGGGCTTTACTTTGAGTAAAGAATTATTTTACTGCGTCTTTTAAAGCTTTACCAGCTTTAAATGCTGGAACTTTGCTTGCAGGGATATCAATTTCTTTACCAGTTTGAGGGTTACGGCCTTTACGAGCAGCTCGTTCGCGTACTTCGAAGTTACCGAATCCAATTAATTGTACTTTTTCACCTTTAGAAAGTGATGATTGAATTGATTCGAATACTGCATCTACAGCTAAGCCAGCTTCTTTTTTAGTTAAGTCAGCTTGTTCTGCAACAGCATTGATTAAATCTGTCTTGTTCATTATGAATTCACCTCCCCTAGGGTTAATAATGATAACTTAATATCATTATGCTATGACTTTAACACAACGATTACTGCTACTGCAATGATTTATGCGCAAAAAACATTGAAATAATAGGATTTTGACAGTTAATTGATATAAATTAACTAAAAAGTGTAATAATACCTCACTATTCCGCTTTCTTTCCACGTCCCATCAAGTCTTTAACGCTTTCATCCACTGGTCTATTTTCAAACAATACACTATAAAGTGCGGCAGTGATTGGCATATCTACATCGACCTCTTTAGCTAAGTGATAAACAGATTTTGTTGTATATACACCTTCAACGACCATGTTCATTTCGTTTAAAGCTGTATCTAATGATTTACCTTCACCTAATTTAAAACCAAGTGTATAGTTTCTAGAATGGGTTGAGGTACAAGTTACAATTAAGTCTCCTATGCCTCCTAAGCCTAGGAACGTAATTGGGTCTGCGCCTAGTTTTTCACCTAAGCGGCTAATTTCAGCTAAACCTCTAGTCATAAGCGCTGCTTTAGCATTATCACCGAATCCCATTCCTGATATAACGCCACTAGCTACTGCAATGATATTTTTTAATGCGCCACCTAGTTCAACGCCTACTAAGTCATCATTTGTATATACGCGTAAATAATCATTCATGAAAAGGTCTTGTGTTAGTTGACTGACTTCTGGTGTTTTAGATGAAGCTGCTACAGTAGTTGGTTGTTTAATTACAACTTCTTCAGCATGACTTGGCCCTGAAAGTACAGCTATACCTGCATTATGTTCTGGTGAAATTGAATCTTCCAACATTTCAGAAACACGTTTATATGTTTCGTTTTCAATGCCTTTTGCAACGTGAATAAAGGTCTTTTTAGAGGTTAATAGTGAATCGATTGATTTCGCTACTTCTCTCATTGCTTTTGTCGGTAACGCCATTAAATAGACTTCTGAGAATGATGCGGCGCTGTTAATATCTAATGTTGCTTCTATTGTGTCATTAAGCTGTGCGTTTTTTAAGTATTTGCTATTAATGTGTTGTGAATTAATCTCATTGATTGTTTGTTCATTTTTTCCCCACATTAAAACTTGGTGTCCGTTTTCTGCTAAGACATTTGCTAATGCCGTACCAAAACTTCCTGTACCAAAGACAGTTACTTTAGTCATGGAATCCCCCCCGGTATTAATTTCTTTTTCTTGCTATTATGTGTACTGGTGTACCTTCAAAGCCGAATGCGGCTCTAATTTGATTTTCTAAATAACGTTTGTATGAAAAATGCAATAGCTCGACATCATTTACAAATACGATAAATGTCGGCGGTTCAATTGCAACTTGCGTAGCATAGAATACATTTAAACGTCGACCTTTATCTGTAGGTGTAGGATTCATAGAAATTGCATCCGTAATCACTTCATTTAGAGTGGAACTTTGAACACGTTTTTTATGATTTTCACTAGCTTCTTTAATATATGGGAATAATGTTCTGAGACGTTGCTTCTCTTTTGCGGAAACAAATGCAACCTCTGCATAATCTAAAAATTGGAATTCTTTACGAACTTCATCTTTAAATTTTTTCATAGTATTCGTTTCTTTATCTACTGTATCCCATTTATTCACGACAATTACAATTGCTTTACCTTCTTCGTGTGCATAGCCAGCAACACGCTTATCTTGCTCGATGATACCTTGATCTGCATCAATAACGATTAAAATTACATTTGAGCGTTCAATGGCTTTTAAAGCACGTAGCACTGAATATTTTTCTGTATTTTCATAGACTTTACCTTTTTTACGCATTCCTGCAGTGTCTATCAATACATAATCTTGATCATCGTAGCTATATTCGGTATCAACAGCGTCTCTAGTAGTACCAGCTACGTTTGATACGATTACACGATCTTCACCTAGGATTGCATTTACTAAACTTGATTTCCCAACATTTGGGCGTCCAATGATTGATAAACGTATTGTATCATCGTCATATGGGTCTGCTTCTTCTTCTTTAAAATGTTTAACAACTTCGTCTAATAAATCTCCCAAACCTAGTCCGTGTGAACCAGAAATTGGATACGGATCCCCAAAACCAAGTGAGTAGAAATCGTAAATTTCATTTCTCATTTCTGGATTATCAACTTTATTTACTGCTAGTACTACCGGTTTTTTTGATTTATATAACATTTGAGCAACCATTTCATCACTTTGAGTTAGGCCTTCTCTTACGTTTACCATAAAAATAATTACATCGGCTTCATCGATTGCAACTTCAGCTTGTGCTCTAATTTGTGTTTGGAATGGGGCATCTCCAATCTCGATACCACCAGTATCAATAATGTTAAAATCGTGAGTCAACCATTCACCTGATGAATAAATTCTATCGCGAGTCACGCCAGGTGTGTCTTCTACGATTGAAACGCGTTCACCTACGACTCTGTTAAAAATTGTAGATTTGCCTACATTTGGCCTGCCTACAATAGCTACTATAGGTTTAGTCATAAACTAACTTCCTCTCTTCTTTAATCTCTATAATTCTATCATAAGGGGTAATGAAATCAAAAGAAATATTAAATCAATATTTTGTTATAGTATTATCATACAAAATTTGAATAACAAAAAAAGAAATCTTGCCCTAACATATACTAGGACAAGATTTAAAGTTGCTATTACTTACATTGTTAAAATTTGAAGTCTTTTAATTTATCTCCAAATACATCACCAAGCGTTGGGTTATCTTCATCTTCTGAAGTATCATTTAAATAAGATTGCGTCGTTTCGCTATCGCTTTCAATGACATTTTCATCTGGTAATGTTGCTTTTATTGATAATGAAATACGTTCGTTTTCAGGATCCACACTGAGTACTTTCACACTCACTTTTTCGCCTGGTTGTAATACCTCGCCAGGTGTGCCGATGTGTGAATGACTAATTTCTGAAATATGAACTAATCCTTGTACGCCAGGTTGAATCTCCACGAAAGCACCAAAGTTAGTCAATCTAACTACAGTTCCTTCTATAACTTCACCTTCATTGATTTCGCCTTTAATTGCTTCAAAAGGACTTGGTAATGTATCTTTGATAGACAGTGAAATACGTTCAGAATCTTTGTCTACTGATTTGATTTTAACTTTCACGCTATCTCCAATAGCCACAATATCTTCAGGTGATTTAACATGTTCGTGTGATAATTCCGAAACGTGTACAAGACCGTCCACGCCTCCAATATCAACAAAAGCACCGAAATTAGTTAAACGCGCTACTTTACCTTCGATAACGTCACCTTCGTTAAGTGACTCCAGTAATTTATCTTTTTTCTCTGCGTTTTCTATTGCCTCTACTGCTTTTCGACTAAGAATGACACGATTATTTGCAGGATCTAATTCTTCAACTTTAAGTTTTAAAATTTGTCCTTCAAAACCAGAGAAATCTTCAATGAAATCTGTAGAAATTAATGAGGCTGGTACAAATCCTCTTTGGCCAACATCTACAACTAAACCACCTTTAACTACTTCTGTGACTTTAGCTTCGATAGTTTGGTTATTATCTAACTGTTCTTGTAAAAATTCATATGATTTTTCAGTTTCGAGTTGGCGTTTTGAAAGGATGTATGCACCCGTTTCATTTTCTTCGTCATATTCTACTTTCGTAACATATGCACCGATTTCATCACCAACTTTTACTGCATCGCTTGGGTTGTCAATATGATGCGTTGAAAGTTGACTAATAGGGATGATGCCATTAAATTTACCACCATTGACATGGATGATTACTTGTTTTTCTTCAATTTCTTGAACTTCACCAGTAACCTTATCCCCTTCTTTAATCTCGTTAATCATTGATTCGTTAAACTCTTCAGTCATCTTGTCTGCCTCCTTATTACACTACATAATTATAACATCTTATAAACTGACAGAATTGTCAAGAAATTCCCCTTTATTCGAGAGAATCGATTTTAAATTGTTAATGTCTTGTAAAATAGGTTTTTCTAATCTAACAAAAAGAACTAAAAATTTACCTATACTTTACATTTTATATAGTATATTAATTCTGATTAGTATAATAATACACGTGTATTATATACCCACTTTTTTCATTGTATAACCTTTTTACACTATATGAAAAATATTTATATTAAATCAGAGACATCTACGATTAATCTAGCGATTTTACTAAAGTTAATATTTCTGCTGTTACAGTTTCTATGCTTTTACCAGTTGTGTCCACAGTAATGGCATCGTCAGCCTTCATTAAAGGAGAAATTTCACGATTCATATCATAATGATCTCTGTCTGCAATCTCCTTTTTTAATTGCTCTATATTTGATTCAATACCTCTTTCTTCATTATCTTTCTGTCTGCGTAACGCACGTTCTTCCACTGAAGCTATCATATAGACTTTTAAATCAGCATTTGGTAATACGACAGTTCCGATATCTCTACCGTCCATAACAATACCTTTTTTGGCTGCTAATTCTTGTTGTTTTTTGACTGCAAATGTGCGAACCGGTTCTTTTGAAGCCACATATGATACATGACTCGTTACATTATTTTCTCTTAAGTAGTCAGTGACATCTTGATTATCTAAAATGACCCTTTGACCTTTAATTTCATCATATGTGAGTGATAATTCTGTCGTATCGATTAATTCATTAAAGTCTTCAGTTTTATTTTGTTGTAAGTATTTATAAGTAATTGCACGATACATTGCACCAGTATCTACATAGATCATAGATAATTCACTAGCAACAAGTTTAGCAATTGTACTTTTTCCTGCTGCTGCAGGTCCATCAAGTGCGATATTTAATAATTTCATTTTAGTAACCCTTCCTTGTTGTTTTATGAATAATATTTTATCATAAATATGTACTTTATAAATAGGAGGAATGCCCGCATGAAAAAAGTTCTTGTTATTCATACTGGCGGCACCATTAGCATGTCACAAGATGAAGCTAATCAAGTAGTTACAAATACAGATAACCCTATATCTAATCACAAGGATGTAATAGAAAGGTATGCTGATGTAACTGAAATTACACCATTTAATGTTCCCTCACCACATATGGATATTAAATATGTTGAAAAATTAAAAGCATTAATTGAAAATGCAGCTCAAAATGAAAGCTTTGATGCATTTGTTATCACACATGGTACAGATACATTGGAAGAAACTGCATACTTGCTAGATTTAACAATTGCTATTTCCAAACCTATAGCAATTACAGGTGCAATGCGTTCCTCAAATGAAATTGGTTCGGATGGTTTGTATAATTTCATATCAGCTATTAGAGTTGCAACAAGTGATGAAGCTACAGATATGGGTGTTATGGTTGTCTTTAATGATGAGATACATACTGCTCGCAATGTAACAAAAACACATACTTCTAACACAAATACATTTCAAAGTCCCAACCATGGCCCTTTAGGTGTAGTAACTAAAAACAGTGTTCAATTCCATCATAAACCTTTTGAGCATCTAATCCTTAATGAAATAGATCACAATTTAAACATTCCTTTAGTTAAGGCTTATATGGGAATGAACAGTGATGTCTTGACTTTTTATAGCCAAAACAATGTAGATGGTATTATTATTGAAGGTCTTGGGCAAGGGAATTTACCGCCAACTAGTTTGGAAGGTTTGGATAATTGTTTGCATAAACATATACCAATAGTTCTAGTTTCTAGATCATTCAATGGTATTGTTGGACCAATATACGCTTATGAAGGTGGCGGCGCAACGCTAGCAGAGAAAGGTGTTATTTTCTCAAATGGTTTAAATGGTCCAAAAGCACGTTTAAAACTTCTTGTAGGGTTAAGTAATCAATTGTCATCAGAACAGTTGAAACAATATTTTGAATCACAGTTATAATGAAAATATATATGTAAATAAAAAGCACAACCATTTATAACCTAGTATAAGTGGTTGTGCTTTTTGATTTTGATTATTGAAGAATAATTATAAATACTTGCTAAGAATGTGATTAAAATATGATCATTTTAAGATTCAAGTGGAGTTTGTTTTTTAGATAAAATACTTTGAGTTATAATACCACCATGATATTTACCATTCTCAATAAATATTGTGTTTGCATCATTACCTGCAGCAATAACACCTGCGATATAACAATTTTCTACATTTGTCTCATATGTTTCTTTATTATAGATTGGTGCAGTGCCATATTCATTCTCGTTAATTTCAATACCTATCGATTGTAAGAATTCATAATCTGGGTGATATCCTATCATCGCGAAAACATAGTCATTAGCTATTTCAAAAGTTTGCCCATTTTGTTCATAAATAACACTATCTTCTGTTATTTTAGTCACATTTGAATCAAACGCCATATTAATTTTTTCGTGACGGACGAGAGATTCAAAATTCGGTAATATCCAAGGTTTAATCGCTTTAGGATAATCACTACCTCGATAAATGACTGTAACGTTTGCACCTGCTTTTTCTAATTCTAATGCCGCATCTACAGCAGAATTTTTACCGCCAATAATGACTACATTTTGATCAAAATAAGGATGCGCTTCTTTAAAGTAATGCATAACTTTAGGAAGTTCAGCACCTTCAACTTCAAGTTGATTATGATGTCCGTAATAACCTGTAGCTACAGTAAGAAATCTACATTGATATACGTCCTTAGTAGTTGTTATTGTAAAACGGTTATTTATTTTTTTTACTGTGAGGACTTCTTCAAAAGCATTAATACGAAGTTGGTGATGTTTTACAACAGCTCTATAGTAAACCAACGCTTGATTACGATGTGGTTTGCTTTCTTCCACTATAAACGGAACGTCCCCAATACTTAATTTATCACTTGAAGAAAAGAACGTTTGATGTGTTGGGTAATTATAAATTGCATCTACAACGTTCCCTTTTTCTATAACTAATGTATCTATCCCTTTTCTTTTTTGTTCGATAGCAGCGCTAAGTCCACAAGGACCGCCACCTATAATTATACTTTCAACTGTTTGCATTCTTCCTTCGTCCTCCTTTTACCACCCATATATTATACCAATAGTTTTAAAAAAACCAAATGAAAGAAATTGAAAATTTTATTACAAAATTGTTTGTGTCTATAAATATATTGAGAAAATAAAAAAGATCTCACTATAAATGCAAGCTCATAGTGAGATCTTTTTATATGAATGGATTATTGCTGCAATCCATTTTAAATTATGAAATAAATACTTTTATTTTCTTTATTGAGGAATAACTAAACGTTGACCATTATGGATGTCATTACCTTGTATGTTATTCGCCTCTCTAATTTTTTCTACATTTTCTGGAGAACCTTCACCGTAATATTGGATGGCAATTCTATAAAGGTTTTGGCCATTTACAACATGTGTTTGTTGTCCAGAATTATTAGTTGTAGCTTGGTCATTCTGTTGGTTATTATTTGATGAACCTTGAGATTGTTCAGTTGAACCATTTTGTGTATCGGCTTGATCATTTTGTTGTGATTGACTATCTTGTTGATTTTGTTGTGATTGATCGCTTTGATTAGCTTGATCTTGATTATTTTGATTTTGATCACTATTTGCTTGGTCTTGAGAGTCAGAATCTGATTGGTCAGAATCGCTATTAGCATCATCTGAAGAATTACTATTATCATCTGAGTCAGAAGAAGCATTTTTGTCATCATCTTTGTTAGCTTTATCGTCATTTGATTTTTTATCTTTGTCAGAGTCTTTATCAGAAGCTTTATCTTTATTATCAGCGACTTTTTTATCATCGTTGTTGTTACTATCGTCGTTGTTTCCAGTAAGTGCCATACCGGCGAATATAGCAATAGCAGCTAAGATTAAGATAGCAGCAAGAATAGGTAGTAATTTTCCTAATAAACCACCTTTTTTCTTGTTGTCGTCATCGTCATTATTGTTATTACCACCGTTACCGCCGTTACCGTTACCACCATTACCACCGTTTGATTTTGAATGGCTAGCAGCAGCACCAGTTCCAGCAGCTGCCGCTCCACCTGCTACAGCAGTACCTTTTTTCTTGTTACTACTTTTCTCGTTATTTTGTTGATCCTTGTTGTCGTTTTTATCATTTTCTGATGTATCATCATCATGACTAGCGTTTTTATCATTTTTACCTTTATGTTTACCCGCTGCGTATGCACCAGCTCCAGCAGCCGCGGCTCCACCTGCTACAGCAGCACCTTTTTTCTTAGAGCCTTTTTTAGAATCATCTTGTTGTGATTCGTTTTGGTCTTGATTGGATTGGTTATCTGGTTGATTTTCATCAACATCTTGTTCATCTGCATGTTGTTGATTGTCATTTTTTGACTCGTCATGGTTTGCATCTGAACTATCTTTATCCTTATGTTTACTAGCAGCATAAGCGCCAGCACCAGTAGCTCCTGCTCCGCCTGCTACAGCAGCGCCTTTTTTCTTAGAACTGTTTTCGTCCTCTAAACCATTATTGTCTTCGCTGTACTTATGATCATTAGCATTTGTTTTATCGCTAGTAGGCTCATGACTTAAATTGTTATTTTGTGAAGGGTCATCAGTATTACGTTCTGATGTTAAGTCAGATGTTGAATTGTCTTCGTTGTACTGTTCACTATCAAATGCTTCATCCTCGCTATGTTCTTGTTGATCTGTTTGATTAGTCTGTTCATTTTCACCTTGATTTGTAGCAGTATCTCTTCTACGTTGTCTTCGCTGAGCATTTCTTGGAGGGAATTGTTCGTCTGTTTTATCAGAAACTTCCTCTTTTACATTGTCAACTGAATTGTTAACTGAGTCCTTGGCGTTGTCTTGATGTTCTTTTGGATCAATGGATTGACGATTTTTTTCAAAATCATCTTTAAAATTGTTTTTAGACAAATTCATCATCCTTCCTTTTTATTTAAGTATATACTGTTTTACCCTAACAGAACGTAAATATGTATAATTTTTTTAGAAAAAATACTGCTAAATAAGTGTATATATCGTATTATAGCTTGATTGAAAATATGAAGTAAAGTAATTGTCTATTTTTTAAACAAATTTTGTATTTTTTCATTAAATTCCATTTTTCTTTTTACTTTTTTTCTATTTATTATATTTATTAAATTTAATTCACAATCATTATCGCAACATAGTTTAGGCTTTTCTATCAGAATTTCATCAAAAAATTCAACTAAATAAGATCTTCTGCATTGATCAAGATTTTTGTAACCTAGCATACGTATATAACCTAATTTTTTACGTTTATAAGCCATATCAAAGATATTGCGCAATTGCTCAAAAGTATACTGTGTACTTAGTACATCAAGTATGTCTGACTTTTCAGGTGGTAGAAACTGCGATAATTCATACGCATTTACATCCTCAACGTTAATTATGTCTGTAAATAATAAAGTTTCTAAAAGAAAGCTATCATCAGGTTGATAAAGGCTTATTGCTTGGCTTTGTTTACCGTCACGGCCTGCTCTACCTATTTCTTGCATATAACTAGATGGACTTGTAGATAAATGGAAATGAATAATTGTTCTAATATCTTTTTTGTTAATACCCATGCCAAAAGCACTTGTAGCAACGATAATAGGGATTTCATTATTAATAAATTGATGTTGTACTGTATGCCTTTCTTGGTATGATAGATCTCCATGGTAAATTCCAGTTAAAAAACCGTAATTATAAATACTTTGAGCTAATGATAGACACATTTTTTTAGATGATACATAAATAATTGTTGGCCCTGATTGCTCTAATGTAGGTAAAAGCCATTTTAATTTTTCATCATCATCAGCAAAATTTTTATGCGCTAGTGAAATGTTATCTCTATTCATACTATTTTTTATGACTGAAAATGATTTACTTAATATTTGCTCTAAATCAAAAGTTAAATAAGAAGGTGCTGTTGCAGTTAATGCTAATACGGTAGCATCATTGAAATGATTTACAATTTTGCCTATAAGTGCATAATGCGGCCTAAAATCATAGCCCCATTCAGATAGGCAATGCGCTTCATCTAATACAATCATGCCGATATTTAAACGTTTAATCAATTTGAAATTGTGTTTTTGTAATATAAACTCTGGACTTAAAAAAATAAATTTACTTTGGTTTAAGCAGTTAATGTTTTGTTGCTTTTCATTTTCATCCATGCCTGAATGTATACAACATACATTTTTTTCTCCTTGTAACTTAAGTTGCATAACTTGATCATCCATCAGTGAAATTAACGGAGAGATAACTAACGTTGGTTTTTGTTTTATGTAGGTTGGCAATTGGTAACATAGGCTTTTACCACTACCAGTAGGCAGGATTCCTAAAGTATCAATATTATTAAGTACATTGTTAATAATTTCTTCTTGGCCAGGCTTAAATGATTCAAATCCAAACCATTTTTTCAAGTCATCATGTAACATTTAGTTCACCTCTTTCGACACCAACAATAATTAATTTAATTTCAAAGTAACTGAGTTCAGAGAAAGTGTCCTTATAGCTACGTAGTCTTTCACTACGATTAGCTATATAATAAGTTATAAATGGTTTGTATTCTACATGGTTTAAATAACTATCGTAATCGGTTATGTATCCTTTGATAAATAATTCTAAAATATGATCGTCGATTGTATTAGGTTTAACATTTTGTTGCGCAGCAAGTTGTTTGAAGTTTAATCCATTTTGTATTCCTAAATAAGTTTTTTCAGTTTTGTTTAATAATGTCGGAAGAATAATTAAGCTATGTAATAATGGATACTTTTCTTCATTCTCTATTTCATACATTAAAGTTACTAAATCCCTCATTTCTAATTCAAAAAGCATTTCCTGCGATATTGCTTCTATTAAACTAACTTGTTGTCTTGTATACATACTTTCTTCGAAACCTTGCAAATAATAATGAATGTATATGTCATTATTATGGTTAGTTAAAGATTGAAAAAGTAACGTGAGTTCTGCTATAAATGATTTTTCTAATTGGTCGTCAGAAATTTTTTTATATAAGTGTTTAACCTTTTGATGAACTGTTCTATGTTGTGTAATAGGTACAAATTGATAATTGTCATGTTGGATATTAGACAACGTTTGCGTTAACAATTGTAGTGCATTGAAAGTGTTTAATAAGCTGTCATATGTATGCCGTGGGTGGCTAATGATATTTTGAATTTGTTGTTCGTTGATGTTAGAATTACTAGAATATTGTTCGAATAAAGGATATTTTAGTTTAGGCATACTATGATACAATGATAAGAGTTGTTGACTACAGGCATCAAAAAAGGTTTGATGCGATTTTTTACCTGTGATAATATTAAATATACTTTTTTCGGTTTTGTAATTATGTGACTTTGTGTATGCAAAATGAATTAAATTATACATGGATGCTCCCTCACTTTTATAAATCGAAAACATTTGAAAAAATGATAAACAGTGATTACAATAATATTTGTGTAATTATTGTAGCATTTTTGTCAAAGGAGGCGAAGAAATTGGCTAAATATACAATTGTTGATATGGACACATGCATAGCATGTGGCGCTTGCGGTGCCGCTGCCCCTGATATATATGACTATGATGACGAAGGTATCGCTTATGTAATACTAGATGATAACCAAGGTACTGCAGAGGTACCAGAAGAATTATATGAAGATATGGAAGATGCTATAGACGGATGCCCTACTGATTCTATTAAAATTGAAGAAGAACCATTTGATGGTGACGCGTTAAAATTTGAATAGAAATGCATTATATTTAAGCGTAAACAAGCGGTTATCTACTATTGTAATAACCTCATTTAATGACTTAGACATAATTGAATTTAAATCCGAGACACAAATAACTGTCTCGGATTTTTTGTATCCAGTTATTCTATAAAGTTGTATTACTTCAATGAATTTATATTGTAAACATGATCGGATTCTGGCTATTCACTTTTGAAATAACTGCAATCTCAGCTATAAATTCCTTAAAGTAACCTTTATATACATATTTATATTTAAAATATAAACGCCCTTCATTTCTCACTCGATCAGTGAAAAATGAAGGGCGTTTATCATTCTAGATGATAAGTTATACTATCATTTTAACGTGGTAAAATGTTTTTTAATCGATTATATAAAAGAATAAAGACAATTGAGATGACGACACCCTTAATAATATTAAAAGGTATGACGCCCGATACAATAACTATTTTAATATTTTCTACTACATCAGTTAGGTTCATAATCATGCCATATAAAGGTAATAAAACAAAGTAGTTTAGTATACTTAGAACAATCGTCATCACTAACGTAGCCACACTAAGTCCTATAATTTGAGATTTGAGGACACCTTTATGTTTTGTGACGAAATAAGCTGTTAATAAAAAGCTTGATGCCGCTAAAAAGTTAGCTACAGGACCTACTGGATCTCCAATATTGAATAGAAAATTGAGTAAGTTTTTAATAAATTCTACAATAAGTCCGGCTACAGGACCTAGAGTAAATGTTGCTAACAAGGCTGGTACATCACCAAAATCTAAAGTTAAATATGGTGGTAAAAATGGTATCGGGAACTTTATAAACATTAAAATAAATGCTACTGCACTCAACATACTAATCGTAATGAGGCGTTTTGTTTGTTGTTGCATATCAAATTATCTCCTTCCATTCATCTTTCTTAGAATAGGAGGATATAATTGCACAACAAATAAACCCTCCATCTTCTCCCATCCAGACTATACTGTCGGCTCTAGATTTACACTAGATCAGCCATTAATCTATGAATTAGATTAATGGGTCGCAGGCTTAAATTACTGCCGGTTGGGAATTACACCCTACCCCGAAGATGAATTTCTTAAATTTTATAAATTTATCATAGCTTATTGCTCAGATAAAAACAATAGACTTGCTTAAAATATATTATCAACGTCAATAAAATGGATGAAACTGGCATAAAAACTGCCAACAAAGCATTTAACTTTGTCGGCAGTTTTTAAGTTCTATACATAAATGAATTGCATATAAGGATATACTGTATATATGTTTATTATTTCAAATTATCATGCTTATACTTAGTTTTTCATTAATCTAGTCACGATACTTAACTATTGTCATCTTCAATCTCTGGTTTAGGTAAGGAAATGATAAAAGTAGTCCCTTTCCCTAGTTTGCTTTGTACATCAATAGTACCACCATGAGAATCAATAATCATACGGCAGATAAATAATCCTAACCCAGTTCCTTGTTTGCCACGCTTACGTGCAGTATCTACTTTGTAAAAACGATCAAAAACTTGTTGTAAATGTTCGGGTGCGATACCAGAGCCGGTGTCGGATATATATAGTATTTGTTCTGAATTAGTTTCACTTACCTCTATGTTGATTGTATCCCCAGGTTCAGTATATCTAGACGCATTATCTATTAAATTAGTTAACACTTGTTCAATTCTATCCGAATCAAAATACCACAAATGTTGTTGCGTATCTGGGTTTAAACACATATTTAATTCTAAATCTTTGGCATGCTTTTGATACTTTTGTTGCATTTTATTAAGTAATGGATCAATTAGTTGCACAACTTTATCTACAGTTAAACCTTCAGCATCCATTCGCGCTACATTTAATAATTCATTGACCAACCTATTCAATCTTTTAGTTTCATCTAAAACGATAGATAATGATTCATGAATTTCATCAGGTTCAGTTACGATACCATCAACAATAGATTCAGTGTATCCTTGCAATAAGGATATAGGCGTACGTAATTCATGAGAGACGTTTGCAATAAAATCTTTTTTCATTTGATCCATATTATGCTCGTTTGTCATATCACGAATTATGGCTACGATACCACTTCTCCCATCAGGCTGTATTTGCTCTATATAGCTAGTGATAATTACAAAATAACGTGTATTGATTTCATAAACTTCAAATTGCGTTTTTTTGCTGCTAAATGTAAGTTCATTTTGTTCATCTAATTTTTCTAACGCATATTCATCTAACATTTGCAAAATGGTATTGGCTAATTTATTAGAAATAATAATTTCTTTTTTGTCATTAAATCCTAAAACGCCTTCAACCATGGAGTTAATTAGACTGTCTCGAATATTTTTAGAGGATGACAATGCATCAATATGCTGTTGAATTTCAGAACTCATTGTATTAAATGTACGTGATAATTCACCAATTTCATCTTTTGAGTTAACTGGTACAACTTGAGCATAATCACCTTTAGAGACTTTTAGAGCTTGCGTCCTTAAATTACGTAGAGGCTTTGTTATCCGTGACGATAAGAAGAAAGCAAATACGGTTGTTATTGCTAAAAAGATGATAGCAATGATTAAGATAATTACTGTAATCACATTATTGGTTTCTTCTATTGTCTTTAAGTCTTGATAGATAAACACGCCACTATATTTACTATTCGGACTATTTGCTGCTTCAATATTTTTCGTTGGATAACCAATTAATACATATGTTCGTTGTTTGTCATTAAAGCTGACTGTTACATGTTCTGAAATTTGTTTGCCGTGATCAAAGACGCGATCATAATCTTTGTTATTTTTAATTTCCTTGAACATTTCATTTTTTGTAACATCATTGTCTTGGTTATCTTTGTGTTTATCATTCATTATGATTAGACCAACAGGGCCTTCAATTAATTTACGACTATGTTCGATAGCAGTAGCTCTATCGTCAGAACTTTCAACAAGTTGGCTTATCCTTTTGGCGTCTTTTAATAAAGAATCTTCTGTTTCTTGAGTGAAATAAGACTGTATAAACGTTATAAGAGCTGCACTTAATAGAATTAAAACTGTAGTTACTATAAATATTATAGTTAACCACAGTTTTACAACTACACTATTAAGTAGGTTCATTATTTGATTTGACTTCAAATTTATATCCTACACCCCATACAGTTTGTATCATATGAGCAGCATCTTCTGATACTCGATTTAACTTTTCTCTTAAACGTTTAACGTGCGTGTCTACTGTACGCAAGTCGCCATAGAACTCATAATGCCAGACTTCTTTTAATAATTGTTCTCTATCGAATACTTTATTTGGTGTTTTGGCTAAGAAGATTAATAGCTCATATTCTTTAGGTGTCAAGTTCACTTGATTCCCATCAGCCAACACTCTGTGTGCATCATTATCTATAACTAAGTAATCAAATTCAATTAAATCTCTTGCATGTGGCTCACTTTGTTCAGGAGATGCAACTTGAGTACGTCTTAATAATGCTTTGACACGTAACACAACCTCACGTGGTGAAAATGGTTTAACGATATAATCATCAGCACCAGACTCAAACCCTTCTACCCTGTTTGTTTCTTCACCTTTAGCAGTTAACATAATAATTGGTGTTTCTTTATGTTCTCTTAATCGAGATGCTACAGTGATTCCATCCATTTCTGGTAGCATTAAATCTAATAAAATACAAGCATAATCATGATCTACAGCCATTTTATATGCTTCATTACCATCACTTGCTTCGTGTATTTCAAAAGATTCTCTTTCAAGATATAACTTTAATAATCTTCTGATTCTGTCTTCATCGTCTACGATAAGTATTTCGTTTGACATGCATATATACCTCCCACACTGCTACTTTCATATTCAACAATATTATATCATAGGTTTGTCTTTAAAAGTGACTGTGACCTTAAAGTTTGTGAAAAAATTCTCATAAGCATAGAAGAAGCGAAATTAATATCTATTTACCGTGCTCTGCAAGGTGGCGAATTGTTTTAACTTCATGAGGCGTTAAAACTCTGCCCTCGCCCGCATTCAACCCTTTTAAGTCTAATGGTCCGAATTCAATACGTTGAAGTTTAGATACTTGGTGTCCAAAGTGTTCAAACATGCGACGAACTTGACGATTGCGACCTTCTGTAATTGTAATTTCAACAAGTGTATTATTTTTATCTTTATCTTGATTTTTAACTTTAACAATTGCTGGTTGCGTAACGCCGTCTTCTAATTTTATACCTTGTTCTAATGCTTTAACTTCTTCTCTCATAAGATACCCTTTTAATTTAACAACATACTTTTTCTTTATTTTATAGCTAGGGTGCGTCATTAAATTTGTAAATTCTCCATCATTCGTTAATAAAAGTAACCCCGAAGTGTCGTAATCTAAACGGCCAACAGGATAGATTCTAGTTTTAATTTCTTTAAAGTAATCAGTTACGACTTTTCTGCCTCTATCATCAGATACACTTGTAATTACTTGTGCTGGTTTATAAAACAAAATGTATAACTTATCTTCTTGTTCTAGTTTAATACCTTCAACCTCTATACTATCTGAATTTTTCACTTTAGTGCCTAATTCAGTGACAACCGAACCGTTGACTTTAACCTTACCTTCTGTAATAAGCGTTTCTGCTTTACGGCGTGATGTGTAACCACTATTGGCTATGCGTTTTTGTAATCTTTCTGTCTCTTTAGTCATTATTTTCTCCTTTTTGGTTCACTAAATTACTGAAGAATGCTTCGATTTCTTCATCTTCTTCATCAGTTGTAGGTAAATCGTCCAAATGCTCAATACCAAATACATTTAAAAATAATTCAGTTGTATAGAGTTGTTGGCTTCTTGAATCAGCTTGCTCTTTTGCTTCTACAAGACCTCTAGCAATTAAAGTTTTCACAGCACCATCAGAATTAATGCCTCTAATCATTTCTATATCGCTTCGTGATAAAGGTTGATTGTAGGCAATAATAGATAAAGATTCCATTGCAGCTTGTGATAACTTCATTTTTGATTTTTGTTCAATTAATTTCTCGATATATTCTGAAGCTTCTTTTTTAGTTGTTAATACATAAGTTTGTCCAAAATGTTGAATCATTAAACCATCAGATTGATATGTATTTACAAGTTCTGATAAAGTAGCATCATCTATTTCTAAAATTTCAAGTAATTGTTTTTTGTCTAGCCCTTCATCACCAGCTGTATATAATAGTGATTCTAAAATTCCTTTAACGTTCGATTCCATAGTTTACCCCTCTTAAAATGTTGATATCATCAAAACTTTTGGGTTGTTCAATGTTAACAATACCAGATTTGGACATTTCAAGTATTGCTAGAAAATGTGTTACAACCATTTCTACGGGTTCAGTAAAATTAAACAAACTAAAGAAATTGAAAGAATCATGCTGTTTTAAACGTTCAGAAACTTGTGTTGTGGCTTGTTGAATAGTAAATGTCTCTTTATGTATATCAACAGTTTTAGGTGTATTAAATTCTACTCTGTTTTTCACTTTCTGATAGGCAATGATTAATTCTGTTAAATCTATTGTGTTTTCTGAATCCCATGTTTCTGTTGATTCTAAATGTGATAAATCGGTTGGATGTTTTGAAAAATAGTGAGCGCGTTCTGATTTCTTTTCATTTAGAATTTCTGTATATGCTTTATAGTTTTGATATTCAATTAATCGACCGACTAAATCATCACGTGGGTCGTCATCTAAAGTTTCTTCTTCATTTGTTTGTGGTAATAGTAACTTACTTTTAATCACAAGTAATTCAGAAGCCATTACTAAGTATTCACTTGCAATATTTATTTCTAACTGGTTCATCGCATGAATATATTGCATATACTGCTCAGTTAATTCCTTCATTGGAATATCATAAATATCAATTTCAATTTTTTGAATAAGATGCAATAATAAGTCTAAAGGACCATTAAAGGCATCTAACTTTACTTCATACATTTTATCTACCTCATATCGCAAGTTAAGTGCGTAATTCACTAAAATATTATAGCATGTTTATAGTAAACATTTAAATTTGGAGCGGTTTTAATATGGAAAAAGCATTGAAAGATTTTTATTTTCACTTTCACACTAAACAACACTATTTTTTATGTCATGACATATTAGAAGAAGCATGGAAAGACAACGAACACTTTCATAAAGATGATGCAGTCGTAAGTTTAATCTTATTAGCGACAGGATGTTATCATTTTCGTCGGGCTAATCATAAAGGTGCTATGAAATCATTTCGTAAAGCGCTAAATGTAATCCAAGCTTATACTAATGATACAGAATTAGGCATTGAATTAGAGTCATATAAAACAATACTTTTAGAATTAATAGCAGCAGCTAAAAATGACGATCATTTTGTACCAATACAACTGCCGTTAACACCAAGCATGCAACAAGCTATACTAAAGGCTTATCCTAACTTTACGATGACTGATTATACTATTGAGGACAGTTATATAGTAAATCATCATTTAGAAAGAGATCGGTCTGAAGTTCAAGCTGCACGTTTACAAGCACTTCGCGAAAGAAGAAATACTAAAATGTAATAATGAAATTTCTATTTTGAATATTAGACATATAAAAACACAGGCTAGTTATTCTACGAATAAACTGGTCTGTGTTTATGCACGTGGATGGAATTCATTATACATTTTACGAATTTGTGATTTTGATACATGTGTATACAGTTGAGTTGTAGAAATGTCGGAATGTCCTAACATTTCTTGAACAGCTCGTAAGTCTGCTCCATTTTCTAATAAATGTGTTGCAAATGAATGCCTTAAGGTATGTGGTGTTAAAGATTTGTTAATATTTGCTTTGACACCATTTTGTTTGATCATTTTCCATATCGCCTGTCTAGATAAAGGTTTGCCATGCATGTTTAAAAATAACACATCCGTTACGGTTCTTTTTAATAATTGTGGCCTTACCGTATCAATATATGTAGTCAAATAATCGATAACCGCATCTCCTAATGGAATGATACGTTCTTTGTTCCCTTTACCGAACACTTTAACAAAGCCCATAATTAAATTGATATCTTCAAGCTCAATTTGAATTAACTCAGAAACACGCATACCTGTAGCATACAGAAGCTCTAACATTGTACGGTCTCTGTAACCGTTATTTTTTGAAAGGTCTGGTGTTTCTAATAAAGCTAACACTTCATTAATTTCTAATACGTCAGGCAATTTACGATCATATCTCGGTGTTTCAATTAGCACAGTCGGATCTTTTGCAGCGTATTTTTCTCTTAAAGCAAATTGGTGAAAACTCCTAACCGTTGATATAAAACGCGCTAATGATTTTGCGGATGCTCCCTCATCATGTAAGTGACCAAGGCATAGTTGTACAGCTTGTCTATCTACAAAATCAATGTGACTGATTTTTTGAAGTTCTATAAAGTCTTTGTATTTTTTTAAATCTCTACGATATGCACCTATGGTATTTGTGCTCAAACCTTTTTCTAATTGTATAAATTTCAAATATTCTTCAATTATATCATCCAAGCTTAACACCTCTATTCATAAAAGGTTTTTGTTTGTACAAGATTATTTACCTTGAGCTTGGCAATTTGAGCATACGCCATGAAATGTTAAACGGTGATCTAAGATTCTAAAATCAAAATCCTGTTCAACGCGTTCTTCTACTTGAGGTAATAAATCTTCTTCAATTTCTTCAACTTTACCACATTCCATACAAACGAGATGATGGTGGAAATGTTTTGCGCCTTCTTTACGCAAATCAAATCGAGCAACGCCATCTCCAAAATTAATTTTATCAACTACTTTAAGTTCTGATAATAACTCAAGTGTACGATACACAGTAGCTAGACCTATTTCAGGTGCTTTGTCTTTTACTTTTAAATATACATCTTCGGCACTTAAATGATCTTTCTCATTTTCAATTAATACACGTAACGTCGCTTCACGTTGTGGCGTTAGTTTATATGAAGATTGTTGTAATTGTTGCTTCACGCGATTTAGACGTTCTTCCACGGAAGCCTCACTCCCCTACTAATAATTATAATCATTTTAATTTGTATAATGATTTATATATAAAATACCAGTAATTGATAAAATACGCAAGTATACGCGTTCCTTATTTATAATCATTATAATTAAGGAGTAAGTGTTGTAATGCGATAATCGTTTTAGCGTCTTCAAGTTCTTTGTTTTTCAACATGTCTTTGACTTCTAATATAGAATACTGTTCTAATTCAATAAATTCATCATCATCTAAATTCATTTGACCTATTTTTAAGTCTTTAGCTAAATAAATTGATATTTTTTCATTTGAAAAACCAGGAGACCCATACATCTCAGTTATTAATTCTAAATCATCAGCAATATAGCCGGTTTCTTCTTCTAGTTCACGCTTAGCCGCTTCTGCACGCACTTCATCTATTTCTAGTTTGCCTGCCGGAATTTCTAATAATGGTTTTTCAGCTGGTTTACGAAATTGTTTAACAAGTAACACTTTATTCTCAGGTGTTAATGCACAGACTGCTACTGCGCCGTTGTGATAAACAAGTTCACGTTTAGATGTTTTACCATCGGGTAATTCAACATCGTGTACTTCTAAATCAATAATGGACCCCTGGTAAATGGATGTTTTATGTATTGTCTTTTCGTATAGGTTCATTTTAATCACGTTCCTTTTATTTGATTTGAGTTATTGTTAAGATATATACGGCAGTATGTAGGGAGCAACTATTACAGTTAATATACACATCAAATTAAGTAATATTGCATATATTGTTTTTGCACCCTATGATTTAAGTGTATCGAAAGGAGAAACGACATGCAAAAAAATGTATTAAGAAGTGGTATCGAGGTTTCAGAATTAGGTTTAGGTTGTATGAGTTTAGGTACTGATTATAATGAAGCAGAACCTATTATTGAACGTGCGGTAGAACATGGCATTACTTATTTTGATACAGCAGATATTTATGATAAAGGTATCAATGAAGCTATCGTGGGTAAGGCATTAAAAAAATACCAGGATAGAGATGATATCGTTATAGGTACAAAAGTTGGTAATCATTTAGCTGAAGATGGTTCTACTTTTTGGGACCCATCAAAAACTTATATAAAAGAAGCTGTGAAAGATTCGCTAAAACGTTTAGGATTAAATCATTTAGATTTATATCAATTGCACGGTGGTACTATCGATGACCCATTGGATGAAACAATTAGTGCGTTTGATGAGTTAAAACAAGAAGGCTTAATACGTGCTTATGGGATTTCTTCCATACGTCCAAATGTAATTGACTATTATTTAAAGCATAGTGATATAGAAACATTAATGTCACAATTTAACTTAATTGATAATAGACCAGAAGCATTATTGGATGATATACATGCACAAAAGGTGAAAGTACTCGCTCGTGGACCAGTATTTAAAGGATTATTAACTTCTAATAGTAATCAAGCTTTAGATGATAAGTTTGCTGAAGGTATTTTTGATTATAGTTATCAAGAATTAGGAGAAACTATTGCTTCTATTAAAGAAATAGAAAGTAATTTAACAGGTTTAACATTTAATTATCTTACTTCGCATGACGCGCTAGGCTCGATTATAGTTGGCGCAAGTAGCGTGGATCAATTAGATGAGAATGTGAAGAACTATCAGCTTTCAAGAGATATTAGTTTGGAACAATTAAAAGCTGCTCGTGAAAGAGCTAAAAATTTAGAATATACACAACATTTGAAATAATGAGCTAAAACGCATGTACCAAGAGCATGGGGCATATATCCCTATGCTCTAATTAAAGGGCTAATCCGTATTTAAAAATGGATTAGTCTTTTTATATAAAAATCTCACTTTTTTGATCGTGCGTGCTTGCCTTGGATATGGTTCGAGCCTGTAGTCTCTCACTTATACTCTTCCCCTTGGCGTCAGTACGTTACAAAAACGTTAAAAATCGTGCATTTTAGTACAAAAATAAGCCCTTACTAATAATTTAATAAGCACTACTAAACTCAATGAACGAGGTGCCTTTTGATTAAAAATTATAATATGACTCGACTTACTCTATCAATGAAGACTTGAAATGACGTATTTTCAGAAGTCAATCACATGAACTTACGCTCATGCATAAGAACCACTAACTCAATAAATTGAGAGTGGTTCTTTACATTTTGTTTTTAAACAGGAATGTGAAATGTTTTTCGACGAATCGTGGTGCTATTTGGTATATTCGTAAAAATAAATGCATCCATTTAGGTTCATTGATTTCTTGTTTGGTACTGAGCATCCCTTTTATAATTTTATGTGCTAATTCATAAGGATCAAGCATAATGCTTTTATATTTTTGAGCAAAGGCTAATGATGGGTCGGCTTTCTCGTGGAACGGTGTAGCAATTGGTCCTGTATTAACTGTTAATACATGATAATTAGTTTTTTCAATACGTAATGCATTTAGCACTTGATTAAATGCAGATTTACTGGCCCCGTAATGTGCTGCATAAGCTTGTGTTAAAAATGCAGATTGACTACCAATACCAACGATTGTAGGAAAGCGACTAAAAAATGGTTGTAACGTAGTTAATAATGTATTGAAATTAACTACGTTCAAGTTATAAGTATCAAGCATCTCCTCTGTTGAATGTTGTTCTATAGATTTAAAGTAACCTAATCCTGAACTATAGATAATCCCATCAATTGTTTTGCCATTAAATTGATTTTTGAGATTTAAAATTTGTTCTTGAGACTGTAAATCACATTTTAAGACTGTTAATAATGAAGTATCATACTTATTTGCTATCTTTTGTGGATTTCGTGCTAGCACGGTTACATGTACCTGTTTATTTAATAATAGTTCTAATAAAGCTTGACCTAACCCGCTTGTCCCTCCAGTCAACACATAATGCTTGCCAATCATATAGACATCCCTCCCCTTTGTTAATTTAATTCCAGTATAAATGAAAAGATTTATATGTGTCATCTATAAATATTAGCCATATGTTAAAACTATGTTAGTATGGATACATAAAAACTTAGAGGAAGTGAAATGTTCACATGAAACTAGTATTTTATGGTGCTGGTAATATGGCACATGCAATTTTTACAGGTATCGTTAATTCAAATGTTATTGATTCTAACGATATATATTTAACAAATCGTTCAAATGAAGTTGCTTTAAAAGAATATGCTGATGAATTAGGTGTTAATTACAGCTATGATGATGAAGCTTTATTAAAGGATGCAGATTATGTATTCTTAGGAACAAAACCTTATGATTTTGATGATTTAGCAGAAAGAATCAAACCGTATATTGTTGAAAATAATAAATTTATATCAATTATGGCTGGTTTACCAATTAGTTATATTCGTGAAAAATTAGATTTTAACAGCCCAGTTGCTCGTATTATGCCAAATACGAATGCACACGTCGGTCATTCTGTAACAGGTATTAGTTTTTCTAGTAACTTTGGGGCAAAATCAAAAGAAGAAGTTGATAGTTTAATTAATGCATTCGGTTCAGCGATAGAAGTCTCTGAAGATAATTTACATCAAGTGACAGCTATTACTGGAAGCGGACCAGCATTTTTATATCATGTTTTTGAACAGTATGTCACTGCTGGGACTAGACTAGGGCTTGAAAAAGCTCAAGTTGAAGAATCTATACGTAATTTAATTATTGGAACAAGTAAAATGATTGAACGCTCAGAATTAAGCATGGAACAGCTAAGAAAGAACATAACTTCTAAAGGTGGTACAACACAAGCTGGCTTAAATGCATTAAGTCAACATGACTTAGAAAGTATCTTTGAAGATTGTTTAAGAGCAGCAGTCAACCGAAGTGTTGAATTATCAAACCAAGATGAAGAATAATTTAAATTTAGTGTCATTGACGTTTTGTTAATAATTTATAAAAAATGTGGTTAAGACAGAAGAAATGTCTCAACCACATTTTTTAATTTAAATGAGTAATTAAAATGTCCAAGAATCAAAATCTTTAACGAAGGTAAATGGTGGTGTTGAAGGTCTAGATTTAAGTGCTAAACTAATATCCTCTATTTCATCGAGAGTATATCGATTGCTTAAATGTGTGATTAAACTATATTCCACTTGTGCTGTTTCTATTAAGTCAAACACGTCTTCGATGTGACTGTGATGATAATTATTTGCTAAAGATTTATCACCTTCTATATATGTACTTTCATGGACCATAACATTTGCTTTATCTGCAATAAGTGCTTCATTGTTACATGGCATTGTATCACCAAATATTGCGATAACAGGTCCTTTGGTTGCTTCTCCTTTAAAGTCTTTCGAAGTATAAATTTGGCCATTATACTCAAAAGTTTCATTGTTTTTAACTTCTTGATATTTAGGTCCTGGCTCAAGACCTATTTCTTTAAGGGCAACTACATCAATTTTTCCAGATGTATAAGGTGCTTCAATACGATAACCAAATGACGGTATACCATGTTTTAACATATGTGCTTCCACATTAAAACCATTATTTTGATATGATAAATGGTCTTCTATTTCTATGTATGTAATTGGATAATTTAATTTCGATTCAGACAATTGCAAAGTTGTTTCTATAAATGCTTTTATACCTTTTGGTCCGACGACAGTTAAAGGTTTTCCTTCGCCACCTTGAAAAGATCTACTTGTTAATAAACCGGGTAAGCCAAAAATATGATCGCCATGCATATGCGTAATAAAAATATGATCAACTTTACCTAATTTTATAGAGTGATGCAAGATTTGGTGTTGTGTAGCTTCCCCTACATCAAACAACCAGATACTATTGGAGTATGGTTCCAAATTTAAAGCGATAGCTTGTGTGTTACGTTCTTTTGTTGGTAGACCAGCACTCGTACCAAAAAATGTGATTTCCATGCATATGCCTCCTCTTCTTGTTCACATTTTATCACAGAAAAGAATAAAAAATATATTAAAAATAAATTCTTTCAAGCAAAATGGTAGGAACATGTTTGATTATTGTTCTATAATAAATACAGATTTATTAAAAAGAATTGAGGTTTTGATCTTGAATACTAAAAATAAAGACATTCCATGCTTAATAACAATTTTTGGTGCAACTGGGGATTTGAGTCATAGAAAATTATTCCCGTCATTGTTCCATTTATATCAACAAGAAAATTTAAATGAGCAAGTTGCTATAATTGGTATTGGTAGAAGAGACTTAACAAATGATGATTTCCGTAATCAAGTGAAGTCATCAATACAAGAACATGTTAAAGATACAAAACATTTAGATAAATTTATGGAACACGTTTTTTATCATAAGCATGATGTTAGTGATGAAGCGAGTT
The DNA here is from genome assembly GCF_044794325.1 of Staphylococcus pseudoxylosus. Taxonomy (NCBI): domain Bacteria; kingdom Bacillati; phylum Bacillota; class Bacilli; order Caryophanales; family Staphylococcaceae; genus Staphylococcus; species Staphylococcus pseudoxylosus. Next base: position 1,487,433 of record NZ_CP085024.1, on the reverse strand, counting down.
ATCAATCATTACTAGAAGTAAGTAATAAGCTTGATAGTGAATTCCAGCTAAAAGGCAATAGACTATTTTATTTAGCAATGGCACCTAAATTCTTCGGTGTAATTTCAGATTATTTGAAATCATCTGGATTAACAGATACAACAGGCTTCAAACGCCTTGTTATTGAAAAACCATTTGGTACAGATTTAGCATCAGCTGAAAATTTAAATGAGCAATTGCGTCGTTCATTTAAAGAAGAAGAAATTTATCGTATCGATCATTATTTAGGGAAAGATATGGTACAAAATATTGAAGTATTACGTTTTGCCAATGCAATGTTTGAACCTCTGTGGAACAATAAATATATTTCTAATATTCAAGTTACATCTTCTGAAGTTCTTGGTGTTGAAGACAGAGGCGGTTATTACGAATCTAGTGGTGCGCTAAAAGATATGGTACAAAACCATATGTTACAAATGGTTGCCCTACTTGCGATGGAAGCGCCGATCAGCTTAAATAGTGAAGACATCAGAGCCGAAAAAGTTAAAGCATTAAAGTCATTACGTAAACTTGAAACAGAAGAAGTACGCCACAACTTTGTCCGCGGCCAATATGACGAAGGCACGATTGATGGTAAAAAAGTTCCTAAATATAGAGATGAAGATAGAGTAGCTGAAGATTCTACAACGCCTACTTTTGTATCAGGGAAATTAACGATCGATAACTTTAGATGGGCTGGCGTACCGTTCTATATTAGAACTGGTAAACGAATGAAGAGCAAAACAATCCAAGTAGTCGTTGAATTCAAAGAAGTACCTATGAATTTATATTATGAAACAGATAAAAAATTAGATTCTAATTTACTTGTTATTAATATCCAACCTAATGAAGGCGTATCACTACATTTAAATGCGAAGAAAAATGTCCAAGGTATTGAAACTGAACCTGTGCAATTATCTTACGCTATGAGTGCTCAAGATAAGATGAATACAGTAGATGCATATGAAAACTTACTCTTTGATTGTTTAAATGGAGATGCCACAAACTTTACTCATTGGGAAGAATTAAAATCTACTTGGAAATTTGTAGATGCTATACAAGAAGAATGGAATCAAAACGAACCAGAATTCCCAAACTATGAAGCAGGTACAAATGGTCCATTAGAAAGTGATTTACTTTTAAGTAGAGATGGTTTCCATTGGTGGGACGATATTCATTAATAATTAAGTGAAAAATATGTGGTTTGTATATATAGTTGCTTTATAAAACCTTTATTATCTAGTTATTAAGTTTTGATGTATTGAGTGACCTATATTAACTACTTCATTTTTGATTATTAACAGATTTATATTAAGAGAGCATGACGTGAAATCAATTATAAATATTTGATTTCAGTCTCGCTCTCTTTTTTCTTATATCTTTTTTGTGTTATTATTTAATTTGTTGAAGTAAAACAGTTGATTAAACCCAGTTATTTACATTTTACCCTATTGATTATTTTTTAGATGTAAGTGGAACGAAAATGATGTAGAATATACTTAATTAGTAAACATGCAAAACATGTAGATATAGCATTAATATGGTTTGAAAAGTGAAAAGTAGTTAATTGAAAATTAGGAGTGAAAGTTTTGGACGTTATCAAGCAAATACAACAGGCAATTGTTTATATTGAGGATCATTTGCTAGAGCCTTTTCATTTGCAATCACTCAGTGATTACGTTGGTCTTTCACCTTATCATCTTGATCAATCTTTTAAAATGATAGTTGGTCAATCCCCCACTGAATATGCTAGAGCTCGTAGAATGACTTTGGCAGCAAAAGATATTATCAGTGGATCAAGTCGATTAGTAGATGTTGCAAAAAAATATAATTATGCTAACACAAATGATTTTGCAAATGACTTTAGCGATTTTCATGGTGTCTCACCTATACAAGTAAATACAAAGCGTGATGAATTAAAGATGCAAGCTCGACTTTATATCAAACTTACAACAACAGAAAAACCGCCAAATGCTTATCGTTTAGAGGATACACAAGGTATTTCATTAGTGGGTTATGCTCAGTTTGTTGATTCAGAACATTTAGAAAATCCATTTAAAGTGCCAGATTTTTTAGACGATTTACTAAATGAAGGTAAAATAACTGAGCTTCAACGCTATAATGATATTAGCCCTCATGAATTGTTTGTCGTTAACTGTCCATTAGATGAAGGTATGGAAATATTTGTTGGTGTTCCAAGTGATAGATACCCTGCTCATTTAGAAAGTCGTTTTTTACCAGAAAGACAATATGCAAAATTTAATTTGCAAGGAGAACTCGATTACGTAGTAAATGAAGCTTGGTATTATATTGAAACTAGCTTACAGATGACTTTACCATACGAACATAATAGTCTTTATGTAGAAATTTATCCTTTTGATATTTCATTTGACGATCCATTCACCAAAGTTCAATTATGGATGCCTGTTGATCAAGAACAATATGTAACAGATGATTTTTAAGTAGTGTCGTTATGAAGAACGATTACAAGTTTGTTGTATTGATACAAAAGCCTATCTAAAGTGTATAAATGAATAACTGCCCACAAAAACAGACGTTTTGCTGGCAGTAAGGTTAAAAAAGAATATATGTTGGTAGTTTCTTAAAGTTAGTAAAAATTTAAATTCAAAATCTGTTCAGAAGCTGTATTGAATATAATTAAAATATTAATATTGGTATAGGTTGACGTTTATCTTATTAAAAATTAGATGTCGTTAACCTATACTTTTTTATTAGATTCTTTTCATTTGTCGATCTATTTATTTCTCAAACGTTATTTATTATATAGATACAACAAATGCTTCAAAAGGTTTGATTGTATTAATATCTATTGCTTCATCCTTATAATTATGAAGTAAAATATTATTCTCATTGACTGGGCCATCATAATTAAACGTAGCAGTTTGATTTGTTAAATTACCTACAATTAGTACTTTTTTGTTGTTTAATGTTCTAGTATAAGCAAATACTTGTTCATTATTCTTATCTACTAAGTCGAATGTACCATATGTGTATATATCATCAGATTTTTTTAAAACAATTAATGATTTATAAAAGTTTAATATTGAGTTTGGATCTTGTTGCTGTTTAGCAACATTAATTGTTTTATAATTTGGATTTACAGGAAACCAAGGACTATGTTCTGAAAAACCACCATTTGTTTGATCATTCCATTGCATTGGTGTTCTTGAATTATCCCTGTTTTCCATTTTATGTTTTTCCAATAATGCAGAAACATCTCCATTTTGTGATTTAACAATATTATATTCGTTAACTACTGCAACATCATTGAAGGTTTCTACACTTTCAAAAGGATAATTTGTCATACCAATTTCTTGCCCTTGATAAATAAATGGCGTGCCTTGTTGTAAGAAATAAACAGTAGCATGGCTTGTAGCTGATTCATACCAATAATTTTGATCGTCTCCCCATGTTGAGACGCGACGGGGTTGGTCATGGTTTTCTATAAATAATGCATTCCATCCTATATGCTCTAATTGTTTCTGCCATCTATTAAGAACATCTTTATAGGCTTTGACATCAAATTTAGAATCACCGGTATTCCATAAGCCCAAATGCTCAAATTGAAATATCATATTAAACTTTCCTTTATTTTCACCTACCCATTCTACTGCATTTTCCGGATTTACACCATTTGCTTCACCGACTGTCATTATATCGTACTGACTCAATGATTTTTCTTTCATTTCTTGTAACCAAGTTTGAATTCCAGGTTGATTCATATCCACATCAAATGCAGGGGCATAAGTTTTGCCTTCTGGAACAGGTAAATCTCCTGCTTCAAACGATTTCTTAATATGAGTGATAGCATCTACTCTAAAACCATCAATTCCTTTTTCAAACCACCAATTCATCATTTCAAAAATAGCATTACGAACCTCTGCGTTGTCCCAATTTAAGTCTGGTTGTTTTTTGCTAAATAAGTGGAAGTAATATTCACCTGTTATTTCATCATATTCCCATGTAGAACCATTAAATATACTTTCCCAATTATTAGGTTCTGATCCATCAGGTTTTGGTTCTTGCCATATATACCAATCACGTTTAGGATTATCTTTACTAGATTTGGATTCTATAAACCATGGATGTTCATCAGACGTATGATTAACAACTAGATCAAGAATTAATTTCATACCACGTTGATGAACACCTTCAAGCAAGGAATTAAAATCGTCCATTGTTCCAAATTCATCCATAATATCAGTATAATTACTAATATCATAACCGTTATCGTCATTAGGAGATTTATACATAGGACTTAACCATATCACATCAATCCCTAATTCATTTAAGTAATCTAACTTTTCAATAACACCAGGTAAATCACCGATACCATCATTATTAGCATCATTAAAACTTCTCGGATAAACCTGGTACGCTACTGCTTCTTTCCACCATTGTTTGTTCATACTATACCTCCTGAATTGTTGTCGTTGAATCACGTTCAATAATTGATGTTTGTATTAATTTATTAAAATCTACTATATCGTGCCCTTGTATTACATTTATAGCTGATTCAGCAGCTACTTCACCGAGCAATTTTGGATAGATATTCACCGTTGTTTGTGGTGGAGATGCAAATACATTTAAATAAGAATCGTTAAATGTTGCCGTTTGAATGTCTGTAGGAATATGCAACTTTAATTCATAAAAAACACTCAATATTAGGTGGTTCAGTAATGTGTCGGATGTAATTACGACAGTAGGTAATGTACGATGTTTAATGAGCTCTTGAAAAAACGACCTAATATACTGGCGATTTTTATCAAAATATACAATTTCCGTAACTGAGCCATCTTGTTCTATAGCGTTTAGATGGCCAGCTATCCTATCTTTTACAACTTCATAGTCGCCAGTTTCTGCTACAAATAAAAATTTATTATGTCCTTTATCAATTAAGAGACGTGTTAATGACTGCGATGCACTTACATTGTCATTATCTATATGTATGATGTCATCATTTGTTAAAGACTTGCCAATAATCACATATGGCATAGCATGTGCCTTTAATATATCAATGATAGGGTCATCCTTTTTAGAATAAAGGACTATAAAGCCATCAACAGAATGATAATGAATCATTTCTTGAACTTCTAGTTCTATTCTAATAGTTTCACCATTTGTAGTTGAAATTGTGGAATAACCATGTTTTTTAGATTCACTAAAAATACCCGAAAGTACATCTAATACAAATGGATTTTGACTTTCTTCAATAGAAACAGACTTTTGTATAATACCAATTGTATTTGACTGTTTTGTAGCTAACGTTCTCGCCGCTTGATTTGGTTGATAATTCAAAGCTTTCATAGTTGCCTTTACTTTTTCACGTGTAGCCATGCTAATTCTTGGATTGCCACGAATGACTCTCGAAACAGTTGAAGCTGAAACATTTGCTGCTTGTGCAATGTCTTTAATTGTGACCATAAACGTCATCCTTTATTTAGTTTCAAAATGATACTTTATGTTACTAACTCTTATAATAATTAAAGGCGTTTAGCATGTCAAAGAATTTGTGCAAACGCTTGCATAAATTGGATGGTTTGTTACTTATTAAGATTTGCAAGATACAAAAACTACCCGCAACTAAAAACATATGTCTTTAGTTACGGGTAGTTCATTTCTTTAAAATGAAATTAAGTGTTAATCTTAATCTTCAATCCATTGTGTATGGAATACACCATCACGATCTTTACGCTCATAAGTATGTGCACCAAAATAATCACGTTGAGCTTGGATTAAGTTAGCTGGTAAGTTTTCTGAGCGATAGCTATCATAATAGTTAATACTTGCAGAGAAACCAGGTGTTGGCACACCGTTTTGAACACCAGTTGCAACTACATCGCGTAATGCATCTTGATAATTCGTTACAATATCTTTGAAGTATGGATCTAATAATAAGTTTTGTAATTCAGTATCATTATCATATGCTTCTTTGATTTTTTGTAAGAATTGTGCACGAATAATACAACCTTCACGCCAAATCATAGCTAATTCGCCTAGTTTTAAATTCCATTCGTTATCTTCACTAGCTTTTCTCATTTGAGCGAAACCTTGTGCATATGAACAAATTTTACTCATATATAATGCTTTACGAATTTTTTCAAGGAACTCATCTTTATTTCCTTCGAATTTAGCACTTGGGCCATTTAATTGTTTAGAAGCATTAACACGCTCTTCTTTGATTGAAGAAATAAAACGAGCAAATACTGACTCAGTTATAATTGTTAAAGGGATACCTAATTCTAAAGCGTTGATTGATGTCCATTTACCTGTGCCTTTTTGGCCGGCAGTATCTAGAATTTGTTCAACTAAAGCTTCGTCTTTACCTTCATCTAATTTAGTAAAGATATCACCAGTAATTTCGATTAAATAACTTGATAATTCGCCAGCATTCCAATCTTTAAAAGTTTTTGAAATTTCTTCATGAGACATACCTAGTAAATCTTTCATCATTGCATAACTTTCTGCAATTAATTGCATATCTGCATATTCAATGCCATTGTGCACCATTTTTACGTAGTGACCCGCACCGTTAGGACCGATATAAGCAACACAAGCAGCGCCGTCATCAGCTTTGGCTGAGATTGATTCTAAAATATGACTTACTTTATCGAATGCGTCTTCTTGACCGCCTGGCATTAATGAAGGACCAGTTAATGCACCAACTTCACCACCAGATACACCCATTCCGATAAAGTTAACACCACTTTCAGCAAGTGCTTTATTACGTCTAATAGTATCTTGATAGTTCGTATTACCACCATCAATTAAGATATCATCGTTATCTAATAATGGTAATAAGCTATCAATTGTTGCATCTGTTGCAGGTCCAGCTTTTACCATTAATAAAATTTTGCGGGGTTTTTCTAGAGAATTAACAAATTCCTCTATAGAGTATGTTGGATGTATGTTCTTACCTTCAGATTCTGTAACCATTTCATCCGTTTTTGCAGATGAGCGATTAAAAACAGAAACGCTGTATCCACGTGATTCAATATTCCAAGCAAGGTTTTTACCCATTACGGCTAAACCTACTACACCAATTTGTTGTGTCATATTACTAACCTCTCTTATTAAAGTTTTCTAGTATATTGTATCATAAAGACGTAAGAATATTCACTTAATCAGTTTTAAGATTTCTGACTAATTATTTCAACAATCTTAATTAACTGTTCTGCTAACAGATTTAATGAACTAATAGGCATACGTTCATCAGTAGTATGGATATTTTCATACCCTACACCTAAAATTACAGTTGGTATACCTAATTGATTGATGATGTTGCCATCCGATCCACCGCTAGCAATCACAGTCTCAGGAGCTAATCCTAAAGCGACAGCACTTGACTTAGCTACTTTGGTAACTAGTGCATCATTTGCAATTTCAAAGCCGGGATAACTTTTTATTATTTCAACATCAGCAGTACAGCCGTATTTTTGAGCGGTTTCTTCAAAAACAGACTGCATATGTTCTACTTGAGCCTGTATACTTGACTCAGAATGTGATCGTGCTTCAGCTTTAAGCGTAACTTTATCTGCAACGATATTTGTAGCAGAACCCCCTTCAAAGCGACCGATATTAGCAGTCGTAAACGCATCAATTTGACCCAACTTCATTTCACTTACGGCTTTTGCAGCTATATTAATTGCACTGATTCCCTTATTAGGTGTGCTTGCATGTGCTGTTTTACCATATATTGTCGCATTAACTTTCATTTGTGTAGGAGCGTGGGTAACTGTCTTACCCACATCAACACTTGCATCAATTGCATAACCGTAATCAGCATCCAATAATGTATGATCTAAAGCTTTTGCTCCCTCCAATCCAGATTCTTCGCCCACTGTTATAACGAATTGTATTTGACCATGTGATAATTTATTGTCATTTATTGTTTGTACAAGTTCCAAGATAGATGCCAATCCAGCTTTATCATCAGCGCCTAAAATCGTAGTTCCGTCAGAATATATGTAGCCGTCATCTTTAATTTGGGGTTTAATATCTTCACCTGGCGTTACTGTGTCCATGTGACTTGTAAAATATACTTTATCTACATGATTCATATTTTCTGTTGCTTTTAATGTGCAAACTAAATTATTAGCGCCCAAATTTTCATTAATGCTTGCATTATCTTCTTTTACAATAACACCTAAAGCTTCAAATTTGGATTTAAGGAATTGTTGTATGGCTTGTTCCTTACCACTCTCAGAATTGATTTTTACTAATTCTAAGAAAGTATCAATAAGTCGTTTTTTATTTATCATTTATAATTCCCCATTCTTATATTTATGTGTCCTCTCGTTTAGTTTAACGAAATATATATTGTAGTAAAACAAATATGACTCTGTGTTCAGACTGATCATATGCTATAATGACAATATAAAATGAATTTAAATTTGAATATAGTTGGTTAAATGTTATAAATGAACAGATACAGATTAATCCTATTTTCAATGATTTGGAGGAATATACGTTGAACAATAATAAAGTATTGAGAGTTATTATCGTAATAATGTTAGTAGCTGTTGTACTTGCATTGATATTAACAAGTGTCGTTCCACTAGTGAATTAATCATTAATTAAGTGTAAGTTTAAATGTTGTATATCAATCTCTTAAAATAAACGAAGCTCACACATAGTATAGGTACAAGGCAGAGTATATAAACTCAAACCGCTCTCATACTATGTGTGAGCTTTTTATGTTGCTGCAGGTTTTTGATCGCTGTGTAGACGTAATGAGCCAAATTGTGATTTAACAGCTAAATATGCTTCTAATTCATTCAATAATTGTAATAGATTCGCACGTGTTCTAAACCCTTCATGCGTAGTTGGCAATTCTAATTTGTTTAATTCTAACCTTATCTCATATAATGAGTGTAGACGTAGCACAGTGTAATCATTGCTATTTACATTGGTAGCTACTTCTGCAAACAAATTAGATATTTTAGACAATAAACAGTCTTTAGTTTCAATGTTTTCAATGATTGCAGACATTCGACGTAAAAGCTCTAATTGTTCCTCACGCATATCAAAATAATGGTAATAAGAGTTTTCATTTCTAACAAAATGATTTTTAACATCTCTAAAAGCGATGGATTTTGCTTTGCGAATCGTATATTTTAATTCGTCAAAAGCGATATTTACATTATTATTTGGCTTTGTACATGTATTGCTAAACTGTTCAAAAATATAAGTAAATTGTTGTTCAATTTCTTGTTTATAATGTTTTAAATTATTATCTAAACTAGGCATAATAACGTTCATTAAGAATGCAATTCCCAGACCTACGATTAAAAGAAGGATCTCATTGTAAAACAATTGCAAATCAATAACTGATGCATTGAAAACGTGTAATAAAATGACGCAACTGGTTACAACGCCTTCTTGTACTTTAAATACTACTGTTAACGGTATAAAAAACAGTACAATTAGACCTAAAACAATCGCACTTTGTCCTAACATACTAAAAGCAACAGAACCTAGAATTAGCACCATAAGACATGATACAAAACGAGAAACAATTGCTTGTAGTGAATGTACTTTAGTATGTTTGATGCACAAAACAACTAAAATGGCACTGGAAGCAAAATTATCTAAACCCATTAATTTAGCAATTATGATTCCTAGCGCCATTCCAACTGCAGTCTTAATTGTTCTAAATCCGATTCGATATGGATTTAAACTCATCATCTAATAAGACCTCTATTTTTCGTCACAATAAGTGTCGAATAAGTTTTGTAATTGATTAATCACATCCATCACATCATGGCCTTCGATTTGGTGCCTTTCAATCATTTCTGTGACTTTACCATCTTTAACTAAGGCGAACGATGGACTTGATGGAGCAAAGCCTTCAAAATAGTCTCTAGCTTGTTGTGTAGCTTCTTTATCTTGACCAGCAAAAACAGTAACAAGACGATTTGGTAGTTTATCATAGTGCAATGCATGCGTGGCTGCTGGTCTCGCAATACCACCTGCACATCCACAAACAGAATTGACCATTACTAATGTTGTTCCCTCTTGTTTTAAAACGTTATCTACTTCTTCTGCAGATGTTAATTGTTCGTAACCCGCTTCTTCAATTTCATTACGTGCTTGATTAACTACATCTGTCATATATAAATCAAAGTTTAAGTCCATAATAAATTCACCTTTCATTTCGAATTGATATCTTCATTCTACTAATATATATTCAATTGTTCAACATGTGTACACACGATTCAATAAACTTTCAAAAATATTTGCTTTTTGGACATAGATTATATAGCAAAATAAAAGTTATTAGATTAATTATAAGTTACTTCTTCTTGTTCAAAATTTATATTTTTTAAAAGACTTGAAAGCCCATTTTCAATTTTTGCGTTATTTATATTGCTAATATAATTAATTTGTAGCTTATTATTGAAAGGCAAAACAACTACATTAATTATATAAAATTTTAGGCTAAGACATATATCTTATGTCTCAGCCTAAAATTTTCTCAACTTTATTAATTTGTAGTGAATTAGTAAATACTTGTATGTTCAATTGAATATTGTTCGATACGTGTTTTTACGAAGTTCATAAATCTACCTGCTTGTAAGCCATCTAAAATACGATGGTCGATCGATATACATAAGTTAACCATATTTCGTATTGCAATCATATCATCAATTACTACTGGTTTTTTAATCACGGACTCAATCTGTAATATTGCTGCTTGAGGATGATTAATTATACCCATAGAAGATACTGACCCAAATGTACCTGTATTATTTACAGTAAAAGTACCACCTTGCATATCTTCTGAGCGTAATTTCTTATTGCGTGCTTTTTGCGCTAATTCGTTAATTTCTCGAGCGATACCTTTAATTGACTTTTCATCAGCATTTTTAATTACAGGCACGTATAATTTATCTTCATCTGCGACTGCTATAGAGATATTAACATCTTTATGCATCACTATTTCAGAATCTTGCCAGCTGCTATTTAATAATGGATAAGCTTTTAATCCTTCAGCAACTGCTTTAACGAAAAACGCAAAGAACGTAAGGTTATAGCCTTCACTTTCTTTAAAGCTATGCTTATGATAATTACGTGTTTTAACTAAGTTAGTTGCATCTGCTTCTACCATCATCCAAGCATGAGGTATTTCGTTAACACTATTTACCATATTTTGAGCTATCTGTTTACGTACGCCATTAACTGGAATTGATGAACCTGGTGATGGATCATTATACGCTGATTGTTGTGATACTTTAGGAGAATCTTTTGGCGCTACAATTGTAGAAGGTGATTTGTTTGTTCCTTCTTTAATGACTTTCTCTATATCTTTCTTCGTTACACGACCTTCAAAGCCTGTGCCTACAACTTGACCTAAATCAATTTGATTTTCAGAAGCTAATTTGAAGACGACAGGTGAATAACGGCCATTGTTTTTAGGTCCCTCTGCACTAGTATTAGCAGTAGTTGAAGCTGAATCATTTTGGATATTGTTACTACTTGTTTGTTTGTTAGTTAAATCTTCTTTAATGTCTTCAGATTGATTCTCAGTTGTTTGATCTTGTTCAGTTTCATTCTGCTCGTTACCAGTATCTAGTAGACAAATAATCTCATCTACCGCTACTGTATCGCCTTCATCAACTTTGATTTCGGTTATTGTACCTGCATATGATGAAGGTACCTCTGCAGTGACTTTATCAGTAATAACTTCACATAAAGGATCATATTCTTCAACTTTATCTCCTACTGAAACAAGCCATTGTTCTATAGTACCTTCATGAACACTTTCGCCGAGTTTAGGCATTTTTATTTCCATGATTGTGCCTCCTTAGAATTCTGCGAGTTCACGCATTTTAATTTTTATTTTATCTGGATTAATCATAAACTCGTCTTCGAGTGTTGGCGCAAATGGCATTGCTGGAACATCGGGACCTGCGAGTCTCATTATTGGGGCATCTAAGTCGAACAGACAGTTTTCTGCTATTATAGCAGCTACTTCAGACATAACACTACCTTCTAAATTATCTTCTGTTACTAATAAAACTTTACCTGTTAATTTTGCTCTTTCAATAATCGTTTGTTTATCTAAAGGATAAACTGTACGTAAATCCACAACTTCTACATTGATACCATCTTCTGATAGCATATCGGCTGCTTGAATACAATAATTTACACAAAGTCCATAGGTAAACACAGTAATATCATCGCCTTCACGTTTAACATCTGCTTTACCAATTGGAACTGTATAATATGATTCTGGAACTTCTTCTTTAAGTAAACGATAAGCTTTTTTATGCTCGAAATATAGTACTGGGTCATTTGACTCAATTGAAGCTAATAATAACCCTTTCGCGTCATATGGTGTAGATGGGATAACAATTGTGAGCCCTGGTGTGTTAGCAAATATAGATTCTACACTTTGCGAGTGATAAAGCGCACCGTGAATACCGCCGCCAAATGGAGAGCGAATCGTAATAGGGCAATGAAAATCATTATTTGAACGATATCTCATTTTTGCAGCTTCACTCATAATTTGATTTGTCGCAGGTAAAATATACTCGGCAAATTGTATTTCTGCAACAGGACGTTTGCCTAACATAGCTGCACCAATACTTGTTCCTACGATATTTGACTCTGCTAACGGCGTATCTAAAACACGTGCTTCACCATATTTTTGTTGTAAACCTAAAGTGACACCAAATACGCCACCTTTTTTCCCGACGTCTTCTCCTAATACAAATACATCGTTATCCTTTTCCATAGCTTGGTCGAGCCCTTGTTGGATTGCTTCTAAGTAACTTAATTTAGGCATTGTCTAAACTCCCTTCTTCATAGACATGTGTATATGTTTCTTCTGGCGACGGATAAGGTGCTTTTTCGGCTTCTTTAGTTGCTTGGTTTACAATTTCTTTATGTTCACTGTCAACTTTTTCTAACCATTGTTCGTTTATAATGCCTTCCTCAAGAAGAAATGTTTTAAATTTAAGATTACAGTCTAATGATTTTAATTCTTCACGCTCTTCTTTAGTACGATATTTATCATCATCATCTGACGAATGGGCTGTCATTCTTGTACACATGGCTTCAATTAATGTAGAACCACCACCATTTAATGCTCGTTCTCTAGCTTCTTTCATGACTTTATACATCGCAATTGGGTCGTTGCCATCAACATGTTCACCGTGCATACCATAACCAATAGCACGATCAGATAATTTTTCAGCGCCATATTGTAGAGAATCTGGTACAGAAATAGCATACTTATTATTTTCAATAACACATACAAACGGTAATTTGTGCACGCCTGCAAAGTTTAAGCCTTCATGGAAATCACCTTGGTTTGAACTACCTTCACCCACTGTAGCCATAGCAATATTTGGTTTATTATCCATTTTCAAAGCTAATGCTGCTCCAACACCATGTACAATTTGTGTGCCAACAGGTGAACTTTGAGATAGAATACCTTTTTCACGTTTACTGAAATGTGACGGCATTTGCTTCCCACCTGAACTTATATCATCACGTTTACCAAATGCTGCTAACATCGAGTCTAAAGCTGTCATACCCATATAGGTTACAAACGCTAAATCTCTATAATAAGGTGAAGAAATATCACCTTCTTGCATAGCATACGCCATACCTATTTGAGTAGCTTCCTGTCCTTGACAACTAATAACAAATGGTATTTTACCTGCACGGTTTAATAGCCACATACGTTCATCTATTTTACGCCCTAAATCCATCCATTTATACATTGCTTTTAAATCAGACTCTTCTAGTCCAACTGATTTATAATCAAACATCTTATTTCCTCCTAAATTAAACGTGAATCGATCTGTTCTCAACCTTCAAGCCTAACTCCATCAATACTTCAGATAATGATGGATGTGCATGTGTTGTTAGGCCGAGTTCTAAAGTTGAACCATTCATAAATTGGAATAGTGACACTTCGTTAATTAATTCTGTGACATGGGGACCAATCATATTAAGTCCTAACACAGTATCTTGTTCTTGATCAATGATTACTTCACAAAAGCCACTTTGATTAGTGGTGTTTTCAATAACTGCTTTACCAATCGCTTTGAAAGGTACTTTAACTGCTTTTGCTTTAATGTTTTCAGATTTAGCTTGGTCCATATTCAGCCCAATACTCGCCACTTCGGGTTGCGTGTAAACACATTTCGGCATTTTATTGTAATCAATTGGAAGTGGTGATTGATCAAACATATGTTCAATTGCAATCATGCCTTCTTTAGAGCCAACATGTGCCAATTGTAAATTACCGATGCAATCACCCGCTGCGTAGATATGTTTATCATCAGTTTGCTGATATTCATTAACACGGATATGCTTTTTATCTGTTAACTGAATCTTTGTATTATTTAATCCAATATCTTCGGTATTAGGCAGTCTGCCAATAGAAATCAATGATTTTTCAAATTGTACTATTTCGTCATTTAATGTGATATTAATATGATCTTCATTGACTGTTATATCAGACTCAGATAATTGTGTATTTTCATAAAATGTCACGCCTCTATCCGTTAATTCTTTTCTTAAAGTTTTGGCAACTATTTTACTTTCAGTTGGTAAAATGCGCGGACCTGCCTCAATTACAGTTACATCGACACCAAAATCTGTCATCAAAGAAGCAAATTCTAAACCGATAACGCCGCCACCAATAATAGCTAGATTATTTGGCAATTGTTCTAATTGCAAGATATCATCGCTAGAAAGGACAACTTTATGATCAAACGGTAGAAAAGATAAAGACATAGGTTGTGATCCTGTAGTTATGAGGACATTATTATTGGGTATTAATTCAGATTCACCATCCTCGTATTCTACAGAAATCGTGCCACTTTGTGGCGAGAATATAGAAGGTCCTAATATCCTACCTGTACCATTAAATACATCGATACTGTTATGTTCCATCAAATGGTTAACACCGCTAAACATTTGATTTACTACTTCATTTTTTCGTTCTTGAACACGCGCAAAATTTAATTTGAACCCTTCAACATCCACGCCATAATCAATTGCGTTTGTGATTGTACGCATAACTTCCGCAGATTTTAATAATGCTTTTGTCGGAATGCATCCTTTATGTAAACAAGTGCCACCAAGTAATGATTTTTCTACAAGTGCCACTTTCTTTCCTAATTGTGAAGCTCTTATCGCAGATACATAACCCGCAGTACCTCCACCAAGAATGACTAAATCATATTTTTCTTCTGACATATTAATACTCCTAACTATAAGCTTTAACCTTTTCTTTTCCGTCTAGTACGTTTGATGTACGTAACGCCAATGTATCCATTTCTTTTTCGCCTGGATATATTGTTACAGGTGCAATCCAATCAACGAACGATATTATTTTTTGAACTAATAATTTATTGTAACTTAAACCACCCGTTAAAATAATTTGATCTACCTGTCCGCGGAAAATAATTGACCGAGCTCCAATAGCATTAGAAATTTGATATGCTAACGCATCAAATGCTAATTTAACTTCGGAGTTTGAATCATATTTATCCGATAATAATTTTAAATCATTTGTTTTGAACATACTAATGAAACCACCTTTTTTACTTAAAAAGTGATTCATCTCTTGTGGTGTGAAATTAAGTTTGTATCCAAATGCGTAGAGTTGATCATTGGGTATTGAACCGGCACGTTCTGGACTAAAAGGACCTTCACCTAACAACCCTTCATTTACATCTACTACTTGCCCATTTTTATGTGCGCCAATGGTTATACCTCCGCCCATATGTGCAACGATAACATTTACATCTTCGTACGTTTTATGAATCGATAATGCATATAATCTCGCAACAGCTTTTTGATTTAATGCATGAAATATACTACGTCGTTCAATATTTTTTAAGCCTGTCACTTTTGCAATATCTATTAACTCATCAACAACGACGGGATCTATCGTAAATGCAGGAATGTTCAGCTCTTTTCCTAATTCATAACCAATCATACCACTCAAATTAGATGCGTGTACACCATATTTAAATGCCTTAAGATTGTTATACATTTCGTTATTTATATGATAAACGCCACCTTGCATTGGTTTTAGTAATCCACCTCTACATGCAATTGCATCAAAACTTTTTAATGTGTAATCTGATGTGTGATTTAAAGAAGCTATAATTTCCTTGAGCCTTGCTGGTTTTTGTTCTATTAATGATGCAGATGTAAGCTGTATATCATGTCGAATTGTTTCATGCCACATACATTGATGCGCTTCATATACCGCAACTTTTGATGATGTACTACCTAAATTTAAAACTAGAATTCGAGCCATTGCAGCACCTTCTTTTTGAAAATAACAAACCTCTTAGACATTAGACCTAAATACTTAAAATCAATTACGTTAGATAGTTGGATATTAAGTGCCTCAAACTAATTTATTGTATTTATAAATTATATTATCTACTTATATATTACATCAACTTCTTACATTATAAAATTAATAACCTATTTTTGAAGTTAAATTAGGGATTGAAAATGAAAGAAAATTTGCTGATTTAATTTTTTTCAAATATCTGTTTCCAGATAATTGCTACCTATGATTCTTAACTAGTTTGAGTCACCTAATTAATTCTTGTAATCAATAAATTAATTTAATATTTTCAGCGCTAGTATTAATGAGTCTAGTTTATTTTGTTTCGTATCTGTCCTTGAAGTCAATACAATCGGGAATTTTGCTCCTAAGACTAAACTAGCTACACGTGCACCTGCAAAATAAGTGAAAGATTTGTATAGTGCGTTACCAACATCTATATGTGATACCAATAATGCATCTACATCACCTGCTACATGGGACTTGATATTTTTTTTAATAACACTTTCCATACTAATTGCGTTATCAAAAGCTAATGGACCATCGACATATAAATAGTCAGATGTCGTTCTACTAAATATATGCTTGAGCTTTTCAGCATCCGTAGATGACAAGATTTTCTTAGTAGGTTTTTCAACGGATGAAAGAAGACCAACTTTAAACTGTTCATAGCCTAGTGCTTTAGAAAATTCAGTTAAATTATTAATAATTTGCTTTTTTTCTTCAACGGATGGATTAATAT
Organism: Staphylococcus pseudoxylosus; assembly: GCF_044794325.1. Classification (NCBI taxonomy): domain Bacteria; kingdom Bacillati; phylum Bacillota; class Bacilli; order Caryophanales; family Staphylococcaceae; genus Staphylococcus; species Staphylococcus pseudoxylosus. Next base: position 1,470,322 of record NZ_CP085024.1, on the reverse strand, counting down.
TTAATGCTACATCACTTAACATCAATATTTTATGATAAGTTGGTATGTTAAAACATGCAACGTGATTTAAGAAACCATGTTTAGCAATAAAACTTTTATTACTCAGTACAAAGGATAATAATGTTGATGACATCAAATTACCTTTGACTAATACTGATACTTTACCAGAAGACAAATCATCAGCACATTGTTTAAAGAGTTCGTTGTCGTTACTAAAATTAAGAATATGAATCCTATTGAGTAATCGTGGATCCATATCGAATGAGCGAATTATCTCTGTAGGATCTTGTGTGTCATATAAATATACATCAATCTGTGTCAAAACGAGCGCTTTCATGATAACGGATAACATTTTTTCATCATTTGCATATAAAATAGCAACATTACCCTTTAAATTATATGAAGAATCAATTAAATGTTGATATTGCATAAAAATCAACACCTTTCTCATTTTATAAAGTGACTATATTTGATATCACTATAAATAATTATTGAAAATGTACATCGTTAGGCATGTTGATTTTGTTCTATCATTTCTTTAGCATTTTGACGTGTGATATCAGTTACACTAGCTCCTGAAATCATTCTTGCTATTTCATCTATACGCTCTGAGCCTGATAGCTCTTGGACATGTGTTGTAGTACGGTCATCTACCGAATCTTTATTGATAAATAGATGATGATCGCTCATTGATGCAACTTGTGGTAAATGAGAGATACAAATTACTTGAATATGCTTAGCTAAGCCTTTCATTTTTTCAGCCATTTTTTGTGCTGCTTGTCCTGAAACTCCAGAATCTACCTCATCGAATAATATTGCGGTTTGTCCTCGTGTTTTAACGAAAATCGTTTTAAGTGCAAGCATTATACGTGATAATTCCCCACCAGAAGCAATTTTATTTAAACTTTTAAGTGGTTCTCCCTTATTAGGACTGATTAAAAATTCTACAAATTCAATACCTTCTCGATTTGGAACATCTAAAGGTTTAAATGAAATTTCTAAATTAGCATCTTTCATTTGTAAATTTTGAATTTCATCTACGATATGATCGCGCAGGGTTTGTGCCACAATTCGACGTTCACGCGATAATTCTGTACCTAGTTTAATTACATCTTCATATAAGCTTTCAATTTCTTGTCTTAACTGTGAAGTGCTTTCTTCGTAGTTTTCGATTTTATTAATTTCATTTTCTAATTTGTCTTGATATTTTATTAATTCAGTAATATCTTTACCATATTTTCTTTTTAAATCATTCAGAACATTCATTCTAGCTTCAAGTTCATTTAAGTAGTGCTCATCAAATTCAGTATTGGTCAATTCATCATACAACTGATGTTTAGCATCTTCTAAAGTATAGTAAAATTGATCGACTTCTTCTTTAAGCGTGTCGTATTTTTCCGGTAGAATATCACTTATGGATTGCAATTGATTGCTCAATTCATATAAGCGATCTGTAATCGCATGCTCGTCTGTTAAAGTAAGATGCGCATTATTTAAAGCTAAACTTAGATTCTCTGAATTTTGTATACGTTTAATGTCTGATTCGAGTTGCGAAACTTCACCGTCGACCAAGTTTGCTTCTTGTATTTCTTCATACTGGAATTTTAGTAAATCTAGACGTTGTAATAAGGCTTGATCAGCAGATTCTAAATCTTCAAGCTCTTTCTTTTTAGCTTTATATTGATCATAAGTGGTAACGTATTGTTCAAGTAAATTTTTATATTGATTTTCAGCATAGTTGTCGAGTAATTGTAGATGATATTTTTGTTTTAATAAAGTTTGTGTTTCATGTTGTCCATGGATATCTAACAACTCTTGCATAATTTTACGTAAATCTTGCAATGTGACTATTTGATTATTAACCCTACAAATACTTTTACCTGTGCTGAAAATTTCTCTTTTAACTAATAAAAAATCTTCATCTATGTCGATGTCTAAAGCTTCAAGTATCGAAATGGCTTCTTTACTTTCATCAATATCAAATATTCCTTCAATAATAGCTTTCTTCTCACCATGTCTTACATAATTAGATGATGCGCGCATACCAATCAGTTGTCCAATGGCATCGATAATAATCGATTTACCTGCGCCAGTTTCACCACTTAACACTGTTAATCCATCACCAAAGTGAACTTCTAGTTCATCAATGATAGCGAATTGTTTGATAGATAAAGTTTGTAGCATCCTTTTTAACACTTCCTTACACTTATAATAAATTAAAGATGCGCGTTTTGATTTTTTCACTTGCTAACTCATCTCTACAGATAATTAAGCAAGTATCATCACCACAAATAGTACCTAAAACTTCCTCCCAATCAATTTGATCTAAGATTGCACCGATTGATTGCGCATTTCCTGGTAATGTCTTTAGAACTAATAAGTTACCAGTGCCATCTATATTTACAAATGAATCCATTAAATAACGGCCCAGTTTTTCTAGAGGATGATATTTTCTATCATTTGGCAAACTATAAACATACTGTCCTGTTGGCGTGGGGACTTTTATTAATTGTAATTCTTTGATGTCTCTAGAAACTGTAGCTTGAGTAACGTTTAACTCATACTCATTTAATCTTTTTACTAATTCATCTTGTGTTTCGATTTTTTCGTTTGAAATTATTTCTCTAATTTTAATATGTCTTACTGATTTTTTAGCCATGTATAGCACCTCTATAAACGAATATTTATACATTTATTTTAACACATGCATATAAATACTACTACTAAAGATAGTTGGAATTTTACTTATGTGAAAACGATAACTCTGCATATTAAAGGTAAAATCACAAATTAAAGTACATTTGAATGATTGCTAAATCATGGTGTATATTATGAAAGTGATGAATAATTATTGAATAGTATGTGATTTCTAATAAATAAAAATCGTCCTTGTTTTCAAAATAAAGTTTAATCTCTTAAAATACGAAGCGTATATTGTACATTTTTTATAATAAAAAGAGAGCGGGAACAGAAATCAAAATTAGATAAGTGATTTCTTATTCTCGCTCTCAACAAGAACGCATTAAGATTCGCGATTATTAAATAACTCAATAATATAAGTCAAGTTTTCTTTATTGTACTGTTCTGGTAATTGATTTAGACATTCATAAGCTTCTTGTGTATGATATGTCATTTTATCTTCGGCACCTTGTTGTCCTAATAGTGATACATAGGTACTTTTATCATTATCAATATCACTGCCTACGGCTTTACCTAATTTCGTTTCGTCACCATATACATCTAATAAATCATCTTTGATTTGAAACATTAATCCTAAATGCTCGCTAAATGTTTCTAATGCATTAGCAACATTTTGTTCTGGCTTAGCAATGTCTACTGCAGCCATCACTGCAAATTTAAGTAACGCACCAGTTTTAGCGTTGTGAATTTGTTCGAGTGTGTCGATATTCACTTTGGCACCTTCGCCTTCACTTTGCATATCAAGAGTTTGACCTCCAACCATACCCAAATGACCACTAGCAAAAGCTAAACGCTTAATTAACTTGATTTTAGCAGTATCATTAACTGCTTCATCATTAACAATAATATCAAATGCTTTAGTTAGAAGTGCATCGCCGGCTAAGATTGCTTTCCACTCACCAAACACTTTATGATTTGTAAGCTTGCCTCTGCGATAATCATCATTATCCATTGGTGGTAAATCATCGTGTATTAAAGAATAGGTATGAATCATTTCTAAGCCAAGTGCCGAAGAAAGCCCAGCTTTATAATCACTAGATAACATTTCTAAAGTTAATAGTAATAACACTGGTCTGATTCGCTTACCACCAGCTTCTAATGAGTAACGCATACTTTCTTCTAAGTTTGTATTTAAATCTGAATTCGGGATCGTCTCGGATAATAGTTGGTTAACTTCCGCTGTTAAGTTGTCCATCTTTTTATTCATTTTCATTATCTTCCTTCACGACATCGTCATTATTATCAGTATGCTCATCTGCCATTAATTCGTTGACTTTCTTTTCAGCGTCTTTTAACGTTTCATCGCAAGTTGCTGATAATTTCATACCACGTTGATATAAGTTCAGAGATTCTTCTAAAGATACATTTTCGTTATCAAGTTTTTGCACTATATTTTCTAACTCTTTCATCATTTCCTCGAAACTTTGTGCATTACTATTACTCATCATTACACCTTACCTTCTTAACTTGAGCATCAACAACGCCATCTTTCATTGTTAATACTATGTTGTCGTTCTCAGCTAAATCACTAGTACTTGTAATAACATTGTCATCCTTATTAACGATTGTATAACCACGCAACATCGTATTTGTAGGACTCAAATTATTAAGACTTTCTAATTTTCTAGCTAGATTATTTTTTTGATTTTGAATAAAGTTATTCATAACTTTATTTAAATCATCACGCTTTTGAGCATTTGTGATTTGTTCTCTATTGATATTTTGTTTAAAACCTTTAAGGTTAAACTTATTCAATAATAATTGTAATTGTTGTTGATGATTTTTGATTGTTAAATTCATCGATAGGTTAAGTTGCTTTTCTAAATCATCACGTTTTTGAATTTGTTGATCATACAATAATGTTGGTGTTTGAAATTTATAATACGATGATACATGTTGTAAATGCTTTCTTTGTTGCTGTAAATGTTGTTTTATAAAACGAGTAAGCGACAAATTGGTTTGTTGCAAGTATTGGCGTAATTCAAATTGATCTGGTGTAGCCATAACTGCTGCTTGTGTTGGTGTAGCTGCACGAACATCTGCAACAAAATCACTAAGCGTGAAATCCGTTTCATGACCAACTGCTGAAATAATAGGTGTAGTACATGCGTATATTGCTTTGACTACATCTTCCTCATTAAAGTTCCATAAGTCTTCAATAGAACCTCCGCCTCGTCCAATAATTATAGTATCTACACCCATATCATCGGCATGTTGTATGTTTTTTATAATATCGTTTTTCGCTTGTTCACCTTGTACTAGCGTGTTGATTTGGATTTGTTCTGCTAAAGGATATCTACTGTTGATTGTAGTGTGAATATCTCTAATGGCTGCACCTGTACCTGCTGTTAACACTGCAATTTTATTGGGAAACTTAGGTATAGGTTTCTTATTGTTTTGATCAAAATAACCATCTTTAGTAAGTTTCTTCTTCAGTTGTTCTAATCTTTGATATAGATTACCAACACCATCTAAATGCATTTTATTGACATAAATTTGATAGCTCCCACGGCGTTCGTATACGGATACACGTGCCTCTAAAAGTACCTCGTCACCTTCTTTAGGATCAAAATCAATTTTCGAAGCATTACCTTTAAACATCATGGCACTAATAACACTATTGTTGTCTTTGACGTTAAAATAGAGATGGCCACTACTATGTTTTTTAAAATTAGAAAGTTCCCCTTTAATCAACACAGATTGTAAATGTGGGTCTTGATCAAATTTATATTTTATATATTTTGTAAGTGTAGAAACACTTAAATATTCTGCCATGTTATATCACTCTTTTATTCAATATTGCTCAATACACCATTTATAAATTTATAATGATCATCATCACTGAATTGTTTGGCTAATTCCACAGCTTCGTTGATGATTACTTTTTGTGGTGTTGAACTATTTAACAATTCATAAGTAGACATTCTTAAAATAATGCGATCAGATTTTAACAATCTATCTAAAGTCCAATCTTTTAAATGTGGTTGAATTTTCTCATCTAAGACTGATTCATGATCTTTCACACCAGTTACTAGCCAGTTGATAAAATCAAATTCTAAATCAGGATTATCATCTTTAATAAAACTTATCGCTTCATCAATAGTTAATTCATTATTTTTCATTTCAAGCTGAAATAGAGTTTGAAAAGCTTGTGTTCTCGATTCTTTACGACTCATTATAAACTCCCTTAAGCATAGTGTTATTTGTAAATCATTTGTATATAGAAATACGATACGTTTTATAAATCAATGATTATTTCAGTTGTATACAAAATGTATTTATAAAGTAAATTTGCTTTATTTAATTTTAATTTATTGGTTCGATATGCGTGATATGGACATTAATTTGACTTGGTTCAATCGTGGTCATTGTAGTTAATGAATTATATATAGCCTGTTGTATTTTTTTAGCTGTTTCTGAGATATTAATTCCATAGGACAAAGTACAATAGACATCTATATAAATGCCATCTTCTCTTGTATCTACTTTTATACCTCTACTTAATTGTTTCTTGCTTATATTTTCAATACTAGTATGTTTTAACTCTTTAAAATGACCTTGAATGCCTTTGATTTCAGATGTTGCAATACTTGCTATAATTGTTAAAACTTCGGGCGCAATCTCAATTTTCCCTAAATTGGAATGTGTGGACTCTGATACTTTGACCATTTCACTTACCCCCTAATTAGATTCATCATCCATAATATTATATGTTTCTAAGAAATTAGTGTTAAATTCCCCACTTCTAAAAATATCATTGTTCAATAGACGGACATGGAAAGGAATCGTAGTGTCTATACCTAATACAAGGTATTCACCTAATGCACGTAAACCTGTCATGATTGCTTCATCTCTAGTTGGTTCATGAACAATAAGTTTTGCAACCATAGAGTCATAATATGGAGGAATTGTATAATTAGTATAACATGCAGATTCAATTCTTACGCCAAATCCACCTGGAGCCAAGTATTGCGTGATTTGCCCTGGTGAAGGCATAAAGTTTTTATATGGATTTTCAGCATTAATTCTAAATTCCATCGCATGTCCTTCAATTTTAATATCTTTCTGTTTGAATGGTAATTTTTCACCCATCGCAACTTTTAATTGTAGTTTAACTAAGTCTACGCCTGTAACCATTTCAGTAACAGGGTGTTCAACTTGTATTCGTGTATTCATTTCCATGAAGTAAAATTCATTTGAATCTAAGTCATATATAAATTCAATCGTACCTGCATTTTCGTAATTAACTGCTTTTGCAGCTCTTACTGCAGCATTACCCATCTCTTGTCTTTTTTCTTCAGTTAATATTGGAGAAGGCGCTTCTTCAACAAGTTTTTGCATTCTACGTTGAATGGTACAATCACGTTCACCTAAATGAACCACGTTGCCATAACTATCTCCCATTATTTGTATTTCAATATGTCTGAAGTTCTCGATGAATTTTTCCAAATATAGACCACTGTTACCAAAAGCGGTTTCGGCTTCTTGTTGTGTCATTTTGAAACCAGTTTCTAATTCTTTTTCATCACGAGCAACTCTAATACCTTTACCACCGCCACCTGCAGTAGCTTTGATGATAACTGGATAGCCTATTTGATTTGCAATTTTTTTCGCGTCTTCAATATTTAAAACAAGCCCTTCGCTACCAGGAACAACTGGTACTTCAGCGCGTTTCATTTCTTCTTTAGCTACGTCTTTGATACCCATTTTTTGGATAGATTCAAAGCTTGGGCCAATGAATTTAAGTTGGCATGCATCACATAATTCAGCAAAATCACCGTTTTCTGCTAAGAAACCATATCCAGGGTGAATGCCGTCACACCCTGTTGATGTTGCTATAGATAAAATGTTTGGGATATTCAAATAAGAATCTTTAGATTGTGTTGGCCCGACGCAGTATGCTTCATCAGCAATTTGAGTATGTAAAGCGTCTTTATCTCCTTCTGAGTATATTGCGACCGTTTGTAAACCTAAATCATGACATGCACGAATTATTCTTACAGCGATTTCCCCTCTATTTGCTATTAAAATTTTATTCATTATTTTACCTTAAATAACGGTTGGCCATACTCTACCATTTGACCGTCTTCTACTAAGATTTCAGCAATTTCACCACTGACTTCGGCTTGTATTTCATTGAATAGTTTCATAGCTTCTAATATACATACAGTTGAATCATTTGTTACAGAATCTCCAACTTGAACGTAGGCACTTTCTTCTGGTGACGGTGATTTGTAAAACGTACCAACCATTGGCGCATTAATTGTTTGCAAGTTATCTTCTGCCGTATTAGTATTTGCATTACTATTCGTGCTAATTTCATCAGCACCTTGTGTTCCTGCAGGAGTTGATGCCACGCCTTGTTGTGGTGCTATTTGTTGCATCGGTTGTTGTGAAATTTGAGGTGTTATAATTTCAGTTTCTTTTTCTTTTTTTAAATTTACAATATTGCCTTTATCCTCAATATTAATCTCAGTCAAGCTAGATTGGTCAAGAATTTCTATCAATTCTTTAATTTCTTTAAAATTCATAAATACTGACTCCTTCAGATTGTTTTCATTTACCTTGTTTATTTTACTTTAGTGATATGTTCAATTCAAGCATATACATACTTTCTATAATAAACTGATTAACTTTTATCGTGTTCTATATACCTATAAGCGTGCTGAAATCTGAATTTTTTGAGTGAGATGATGTGATTTCTGATTTTAACAAAAGAAAGCGAAATATATTGCACATTAAGTCGCAATATTTAGCTTCGCGTATCTATAAGTAAATTACATCGCTATAATTTAGATATCATTAACTATTATAATTTGGTGACAGTTGTTTAATCCACTTCTTTATGTTCAGATACAAATCGATATGTAACAAAGTGTCATACGCTTAATAATTATTAGGCTAAACATTAAATATAAAGTTAAACATTTATAATTTAACATTTTAATTATAGAATTTATAGTATTCATAAACATTATATTATCTAATATAACCTTTTATATTCATAATAACCATAAAAACCTTTCCAATTTATAAATCGGAAAGGTTTTTGCTCATCACTTTTATTACATATCGTTTTTAAATAATAAAATGTTAGGCTCTAGAAATATAGCTGCCGTCACCTGTATTAATTACAAGTGTGTCTCCTTCATTGACAAATAAAGGTACATTCAATGTATATCCTGTTTCAACTGTAGCTGATTTAGTAGCGCCATTTGCTGTGTCGCCTTTAATACCTGGTTCAGTTTCTGTTACTACAAGTTCAACTGTTTTTGGTAATTCAACACCAAGTGTTTCATTACCGTATGTTTGAATTTGAACTTCCATATTTGCTTTTAAGAAATTTAATTCGTGTTGTAAATAATCTCCTTGTAGCTCCGTTTGATCAAATGTTTGATTATCCATGAAAACATGCGTATCTCCATCGGCATATAGATATTGCATACGACGATTCTCAATCATAGCAGTTTCTACTTTTTCGCCACCTCTGAATGTTTTCTCTTGGATCGAACCAGTTCTTAAATTACGTAGTTTAGAACGTACAAATGCAGAACCTTTTCCTGGTTTAACATGTTGGAAATCTAAAACTTTCCAAATGCCATTATCTACTGATATTGTTAAGCCTGTTTTAAAATCATTAACCGAAATCATTCAGTTTCCTCCTCAATTATAAGGTCTTCTATAAAATAATAAGGTTTTTGGAAGATTTAGTAAAGCGTTCACAGCCATTTTCTTTAATTAAAATGTCATCTTCAATACGAACGCCACCCAATCCATCTATATATATACCGGGTTCAATTGTAACACAGTTATTAATATCTAATGGCGTCTCAGATTTTCTAGAAAGGTTAGGGCCTTCGTGAACGTCTAATCCAATACCATGACCAAGTGAATGGCCAAACGCCTCGCCATAACCTTTTTCAGTGATATAATCTCTAGCAATAGTATCTAATGCCTTACCAGTAATACCTTTTTTAGCGGCGTCAATGCCTTTTTGATTCGCCTCTAATACAATATTATATATTTCTTTAAGTTTTGGATCAGGTTCACCTATTGCAAATGTACGAGTGATGTCTGATGAATATCCTTTGTAATATGCACCAAAATCTAATGTAATTAATTCCCCTGAATTGATAACTTTGTCACTAGCAACTCCGTGAGGTAGCGCACCACGTTCACCAGAAGCTACAATTGTTTCGAATGAAGTTCCTTCTGCACCAAGTTCTAACATTTTACTTTCTAATTTTGCTTTTAGTTGCTGTTCAGTCATACCAGCTTTTGCGACAGTTAAAATATATTCGTATGCCTCATCGACGATATCTGCTGCTTTTTGAATTAATTCAATCTCTGATTCATCTTTAACTTCACGTATCTTTTCTATCATTCCTGAAATACTAATCAAACTAATGTATGATTTGCTCAATTGAAGATATGTATCATAGCTGACTAAGTTTCCTTCAAATCCAACATTTTGCACATCTAATTTTTCAAGTTGATTTTTGACTTCATCAATTAAACTACCTTCTTGTTTGATGATTTCAAATTTTGGGGCTTGCGCAGTCGCTTGTTCAATATACCTAAAATCAGTTAGCAATAAGTTATGATCTTTCGTAATAATTAACGCACCACTTGTACCAGTAAAACCGGATAAATAACGTCTGTTAAAGTCAGATAGTACTACCACTGCTTCTAAATGTTTGGCTTCTATAGCAGTATTTAATTTATCAATTCTTGTCATTTGTCATCCTCCTACACAATAAGTTTGTACATTTTCTTTTTATACATTAAAATGATAGCATAATTATTGTATGAATTTATAGTTTTTGAATTAGGAGAGAGTTATGAAGAAAAAAATAGTGGCTATTTTATGTGCTTCATGTGTACTTGCTGGTTGCGGAAGTCAAAACCTTGGTCCTTTAGAAGAAAAGACGACCAAACTTCGCGATGAAAACCATAAGTTAAAGGGGAACATTCAAGAATTAAAACAAGAAATTAGTAAAGAACAAAATAAAATTGCAGCTCTAGAGAAAGATAAGAAAGACATTGGCAAAGCGAAAAGTAATAAAAAGAAAGCAGCTAATTTAAAAGCGTCTTCTACATATTATCAAGATATCGCTAAATTAATTGACCAATATAATGCAATCGAAAGTGATGTATCAAAAAACAAAGGTGATAAGAAAGTACAAGATAAAATTGCAGAACTAAAAAATAAAATGGATACCGCCTTTACGACATATAAAAATGATGTCGATAAAGAAAAAATGGATAGCGAAGATAAAACCCAAAATAAAAATATAACTAAATTAGACAAAGACTTAAATTCAGCATTTAGTGATATTAAAGAGGGTTACGATGCTAAAGATAAGAAGAAGATTCAAAAAGGTCAAAAAGCTTTATCAGTCATCAGTATTAAAGATAGTCAAAGTTAACAATCACATAGGAGTGTTTTAGGTGAAACAAGCAATATTTTATATCGTTATCGCAATTGCCGTCGTAGGATTAGTACTCAATCTTGATGCCTTTATTTTCAGTTTTGTAAGAATGGTCATTAGCTTAGCCATTTTCGGTGGTATTATATACGCCATTTACTATTTCTTCTTCTTAACTGAGGATCAGCGTAAATACAAACGTGCGCAACGTAAGTATAAAAAACAAAATAGAAAGAAAAAGTAACATGGATATATATAGCCCCGAAAAGATATCTATTTTAAGATAATCTTTTCGGGGATTTATTTTATAATTTACACTTATTCAAAATATCTTGATATGTGTTGCTACTTTAAATATCGAGTGAGCAATTTAAAACTAAACTATTTACGATAGTTCCACTCATCAGATTTATATTTATCAATTAACTCATTTATTTCATTTTGTTGTTTTTCATTGAGCTTTAGTGGCTTAAAGTCAATATTCAAACCTTTTTTAAAACCTATTTCAAACGCTTCTTCCATCTCTTCTAAACTAATATGGCGATCTGAAATATCGTTAATTGCTACAGCTTTTTCTACAAATGCTTGCTTCATTTTATCTTTGAGACGATCATTTTTAAAAACAAACATATCAAACAAATCGTCTACGTCTACATCTTGTAGCAAAGAACCATGTTGTAAGATAACTCCTTTTTGACGAACTTGAGCACTTCCAGCAATTTTACGCCCTTCTACAACTAGTTCATACCAGCTAGGCGCATCAAAGCAAACTGCACTTCTTGGTTGTTTTAAATTTGCTCTTTCTTCTTTTGATTTTGGAATAGCAAATGAAGCATCAAATCCTAAATGTTTAAACCCTTCTAGTAATCCTTCTGAAATAACTCTATAGGCTTCAGTAACTGTAGAAGGCATCTCAGGGTGTGATTCTGGAACGATAACACTATATGTCAGTTCTTTATCATGTAACACACCTCTACCGCCAGTTTGACGGCGTACAAGACCATAACCTTTAGCGTTCACCTTTTCAATATCTATTTCTTTAGTTAGCCTTTGAAAATAACCAACTGATAAAGTCGCAGGGTCCCATGTATAAAACCTAATTACTGGATCTATCTCTCCTCTAGATACAAAATTAAGTAAAGCTTCATCCATTGCCATATTAAAATATGGGTCTTTGCTACCAGTATTTATAAAATTCCATGTTTCTGTCACTTTCAAAACTCCTATCGCTAAATTAAATTGTGATAACAGCGATTTTGTGTTATCGTTTTCAATAATTGTTCAAGTTTGTCAGCAATAACTATTTATCGTGAGAAAAATATTTTGATAAATTGCGCTAACAGTCTTATAATATATAATATCGGTTAATTAGGGAGGATGCAAGATGAGTAACTTTTGGTTTATACCTTTAGCAGTATTAATAATTATCATCGCTTACATGCTAATCAATTATCTTCTTAATAAAAGAGCAGTCACAGAATTAAACCAAAATGAGTTCCATGATGGTTTGCGCAAAGCTCAAGTTATTGATGTAAGAGAAAAAGTGGATTATGATTACGGACACATCAATGGTGCACGTAATATTCCAATTACAATGTTTAAACAAAGATATCAAGGTTTACGATCAGACCAACCTATCTATCTTTGTGATGCGAATGGCATTGCCAGTTATCGTGCAGCAAAAATATTAAAGAAAAACGGCTACACAGATATCTACATGTTAAAAGGTGGATATAAAAAATGGACTGGCAAAATTAAATCTAAAAAATAACTTTATATCTCAAAATTAAAGACATAAAGTGAATATTTAAAATAAAAGCGTGGTCAACAATTAAAGTTGACCACGCTTTTTAATTTGCATAAAAATCGAACTGGTTTTATACCAGTCCGATCTTTAAGTGTTTATATATAAAAGGAAAATTCAATATAAACGTGTAAAAGTGTAAACTAACTATTCTTTTTCTGAACGTAAGTTTTCAAATTTTAATACTGGATTTCTTGCTGCTTTGGTTTCATCTAACCTATCAATGATAGTTGTATGTGGCGCTTCTAATACAATATCCGGGTTCTCTTTAGCTTCATTTGCAATTTGAATCATCGTATCACAAAAGTGGTCTAGCGTTTCTTTTGACTCAGTTTCAGTCGGTTCAATCATCATGCCTTCTTCGACATTAAGTGGAAAATAAATTGTCGGTGGATGTACTCCGAAATCTAATAGTCGTTTAGCCATATCTAGTGTACGAACGCCCTGTTCTTTTTGTTTAGATCCACTCAAGACAAACTCGTGTTTACAATATTGAGTGTAAGGAATCTCAAAATGTTCTTTCAGTCTCGCTTTAATATAATTGGCATTTAATACAGCAGCTTCAGATACTTCTTCAAGTCCTTTGTTCCCCATACTACGAATATAAGTATAAGCTCTTAAATAGATACCAAAATTACCATAGAATGGTTTAACGCGCCCTATAGAATTTGTTATATCATTATCATATTTATAAATATCATTTTCTTTGACAACCATTGGTTTAGGTAAAAAGCTCGCAAGTTCTTTTTTTACACCTACTGGGCCAGAGCCTGGGCCACCGCCGCCATGTGGGCCTGTAAATGTTTTGTGTAAGTTTAAGTGAACTGCATCAAATCCCATGTCACCTGGTCTAACTTTGTCCATAATGGCATTTAAATTTGCACCATCATAATATAATAATCCTCCGGCTTCATGAACGATATTACGAATATCCATAATGTTTTTTTCGAAAATACCTAAAGTATTAGGATTAGTTAACATGATAGCAGCTGTTTTATCATTAACTAAACGTTTCAAATCATCAATATCTACTTCTCCGCGTTCATTTGATTTAACTGTTACAGACTTAAAGCCTGCAAACGCAGCTGAAGCTGGATTGGTGCCGTGTGCAGAGTCAGGAACAATAACTTCATCACGATGACCTTCTCCGTTTTTTTGATGGTATGCTTTAAAAATCATTAATGCTGTCCACTCACCATGCGCACCAGCAGCAGGTTGTAACGTTACTTCATCCATACCAGTGATTTCTTTCAACTCTTCTTGTAAACTATGAATAATTTCTAAAGATCCTTGAACTTGCGATTCATCTTGTAATGGATGTGATTCTGCAAATCCAGGAATTCTAGCAATTTTTTCATTTATTTTTGGATTATATTTCATAGTACAAGAACCCAATGGATAAAATCCTGAATCTACACCAAAATTTTTATTTGAAAGCTCTGTGTAATGTCTCACTAAATCTAATTCAGCAACTTCTGGTAGTTCTGCCTTATTTTTTCTAATATATTTTTCATCTAGTAATTTTTCAACAGCACCATTATCTATTTCTTTTTTTGGTAACGAATACGCATAACGACCTTTTTTAGAACGTTCAAAAATTAATGGACTTGATTTACTTACTACCATTTAATTCACCTGCTTTCTTAACAAATGTGTCAATTTCATCTTTTGTTCTCAATTCTGTTACAGCAACTAACATATGATTTTCAAAGGTTTCTATTAGTTCACTTAAATCGAAACCGCCTATGATTCCTTCTTGTATAAGTGCATCATTAATATCTTTAACAGGTTTATCGAATTTCACTACAAATTCATTAAATGAAGTTCCAGTAGACACTTCTAAACCAACTTGTTTAAATTGTTCCTTGGCATAGTTTGCATTTTCAAAATTTTGTACTGAAATGTCATAAATACCTTCTTTTCCTAGTGCTGACATACAAATTGAGGAAGCTAATGCATTCAATGCTTGGTTTGAACAAATATTTGAAGTAGCTTTATCGCGACGTATATGTTGTTCACGAGCTTGTAATGTTAAAACAAAACCACGATGCCCATCTGCATCTTCGGTTTGACCCACTAAACGCCCAGGTGTTTTGCGCATTAATTTTTTAGTTGTAGCAAAGAAACCACAATGGGGCCCACCAAATTGTGCAGGTATACCAAATGGTTGTGTATCTCCTACTACAATATCCGCACCAAAACTACCTGGAGGTGTAAGTAAGCCTAATGCTAGTGGGTTAGTATAAACAATAAACAAAGCTTTTTTGCCTTCAATAAACGATTGGATTTTCTCTAAATCCTCAATTGAACCATAGAAGTTAGGATACTGAACAGCTACTGCAGCTGTATTATCATCTACAGCTGCTTCTAACTTTTCTAAATCAGTAATAGTACCATCTAAATCAACTTCTACGACTTCAAATACTTCACGTGTTTTCACATATGTGTTAAGAACTTGTAAGGCTTGATAATGTAAACCTTTAGAAACTACAATTTTATTTTTGCGCGTTTGATTAAACGCTAAAATACATGCTTCAGCAAAACTTGTAATGCCATCATACATAGATGAATTTGCAATATCCATGTCCGTTAATTCACAAATTAAAGTTTGGAATTCAAAAATTGCTTGTAGTTCACCTTGTGAAATTTCTGGCTGATAAGGTGTATATGCAGTATAGAATTCCGAACGAGAAATCATCGCATCTACTACTGCTGGTGCGTAATGGTCGTATACGCCTGCACCTAAAAATGAAGTGTGCGTTTCTTTAGTGATATTTTTACTTGCGACTCTACTTAAGCGTTTGGTCAACGTAGTTTCAGCTTCTGCATCTGGAATAGCTAGCTCTCTATTTAATAATATGTCATTTGGTACATCACCGAATAATTCTGCAATTGATTCTGCACCTATAGTATCTAACATTTCTTTCTTATCTTGTTCTGTTAATGGAATATAACGATGACTCACAGTAACACCCCTTTGTATTATTTACTTATTTGATTTTTCTTAACAATTTTTGCTTTAACTTGTCTCTTTCTTACTTGAACTAACACTTCTTTTCCCATTTCAAAAGCATCACGATTAATTAGAGCCAAACCAATGGATTTACCAGTTAATGGTGATTGAGTACCCGAAGTAACCTCTCCAATTTGATTACCTTCTAAATCCAACACTTTATAACCAGTTCTAGGAATCCCTTTTTCAATCATTTCTAAGCCTATTGTTCTACGTTTCGAACCATTTTCTTTTTGTTCTTTAAGAACACTTTTACCAATGAAGTCAGCTTCAATTAATGGTTTAGCAGCAAATGCGATTCCAGCTTCATAAGGTGTGATTTCTTCACTTAAATCTTGACCATGTAATGGTAAACCAGCTTCTAATCTTAGTGTATCTCTTGCTCCTAAGCCACATGGCACAACTTTATGTTCTATTAGTTTCTTCCATAAATAAGGTGTGTCATCAGCGTCGCAGTAAATTTCAAAACCATCTTCACCAGTATATCCTGATTGTGATAAAATTACGTTTTTCCCAAAAAACGCTACATTTTGTTTAAATTCGAAAGGTTTCATTGAGGATACTTCTATATCAACATGTTGTTGAACTAAATTACGCGCGTTGGGCCCTTGAATTGCTAATTGACCATAATCATTCGAAACATTAACTACTTCAGCATCGAATTTTTCAGCTTTCTCTTTCATCCAAGCAAAGTCTTTATCTGTATTACCAGCATTTACTACTAATAAATATTGGTTTTCATCTAATTTATATGTGATCAAATCATCAATAATACCGCCATTTTCATTACACAGTGCAGTATATTGAGCTTTATTTGTAGTTAAATTTTCAGTATCGTTAGATAGCAAATATTGTACTAGTTGCGCAGCTTCACTACCTTTTATCAGAATTTCACCCATATGGCTTACATCAAATAAACCGATTTCTGTTCTAACAGCATTATGTTCTTCTTTAATACTTGAAAATTGGACTGGCATAGCCCATCCACCAAATTCTACGATTTTAGCACCACTATCTATAAAAGTTTGATAAAGCGGTGTTTTTTTCAGTTCATTGGACATGAAGAAACCTCCTATTGTTTAAGTAAATATATAAAAAAAAACAGAGTAGACTAAGCTACCCTGTTTAAATTCTCCAGGAATGCGTCACAGTATTATACTTTTGCCTGAGAGTTTCGTTAAACTTGCACCTTCGGCGATGGATTAAAGTTATAAATAATATAACTAACCATTCTCTCCAATACTGATCATTCGCAAATAATCTCTTCCATAATCTCACTTTGTAGTGAGTTTAGAGATTTACTGCTATTTAATTTTATGAATGCGATTTCATTATATCTTGAAACCCTTGAGGAATACAAGCTTTTTAATTCAAAAAGTGATTTATTGTTTGCATTAGGTCTATTGCTATCATTTTTGATTCTGTTGTAAACAACATTCAAGTCACAATCTAACCATATTACTCGCTTTTGTAGTTTTAAAAAGTCGAATGTTTGATCGCTTTCAATAATACCTCCGCCGGTCGAAATAATATGATAATGGTTGATACATTCTTTTAGATACTTATATTCTAATTCTCTAAAACCCACTTCCCCTATTTGTTCGAATATATCTGGGATAGATCGAGCTTCTTGTTCTACTATGTACGCATCTAAGTCAACGTAGGATAGTTGATTATGCTTTGAAAGATATTTACCTAATGTTGTCTTACCAGTTCCCATAAATCCAATTAATATCAATGGTTCTATTTTAATGTTATTCAAAAATATCTTCCTTCTTCATAAATAAATTAATTTGGTTTTCATAATATTTCTCTATATTATCTAATGTTTTTAATTGTATGCCAATTTGAAATACATAAATTGTAATTAAAGATAAATATAGCATAAATACTACCAACACAAAAGGATAGATGTAGGCATTACAATTAAATATATAGTTGTTTTTCATAAGAATGTCCTTTTTCAATTATGTTTAAATTAACTTTCAGCGTCTTATAATTTACAACCTTAAATTCTACTGATTTCACATTGTTTAATAATGTTATATTTCCTTTACCGTTTATACTTTTGATTATCTTGTTATTTTTTAATTCATAAATAATATCTTTATTTTTTATGACTATTTTACTTTTACGTACATCACTTACTATAATTTGGAAATTTTTTGCTAACAAGTCACGTGTTAAATCAACAGCAAAAAATTCTAAATCTAAATTAGTTTGATTTGATAATTGCGCTTCGATAAAGTGCGTTGTTTTAAATAATGAAGGTAATATTGTAAATATCAATATCGTAATGAATAATGCAAATAATACTTCGACATACGTAAACGCTTTAAGTTTTTTTACCATAGCATTTTTCATATTTAGTTCCTTTTCTTGTTATGCAAATTTTTTGATTACTTAGTTTTAGATGATAAATATTTAAATCCATACCCTTTTTAAGAGCAGATTTGTCATGTCGGTATAAAGAGCTAAGTATAACCCGTTTCATCTCCATATCGATTATTTTATTTTGGACTTCTTTGGAAAGTTGTAACATTAGAGGGATAAATAAAATACATATCAAGGTTATTGTTGAAAAAGATAAAAGCGCATCTATAAATAATGAACCTTGTAAATTATACTTTCTCATATCTTAAGCGGCCTTTCTCTATATGAAATATTATTTTATATAAAGATTTATCAATACTTAGATATAAAGAACCAAATTTGTTTACGTCACCATTTTTGTCTAAGTTTATATAATTTAAATTTGTACGAGGATGTATGTAGGTATTTTGAGGTAAATCGATAGTAGAATTCTGCATATGTTGTTCTTTTACACGAATTTGAGTTGAAAAATCATTGAATATTAATGTGATAGATTGTTGATCTTTAATTGCTTTTGATTTTAAGTAATTAAATTGCATTATTAAGTTATTAATCTTTGAATGTGGTGAAGTTAAGTCATTTTTGTTAAAAGATAGTCGTTGCATTTGTAAAAAAACAAGCAAGCTTACAATGCTCAATACAAATAACATTTCAATATAAGTAAATGCTCGACTAACTTGCAACTGCTTCACCATCATTGATAGATATTAATGCGCCTGATTTACATCGTTTTTGATTCTCTTTTATATAACCTTCATTAACGAGTTCTTCCATAGTAGTTGGCTTCTTATTGAATTTCAAGCTATAAGCTTCAATTTGGCTATCTACCATTTTAAGCTGTGCTTCACAACTAGTAGTTTGTATGTGTGAAGATTGTTTAGCTATATTAGGTATAATTAATATTAATAACAAACTTATTATTAGTAAAACCAATAACATTTCAATGAGTGTGAATGCCTTTTTGTTAAACTTATATTTAAAATTTTTCATATATTATTGAACCCTCATTTCATTTTATTGTTTGCATTAAATCAAACATTGGTAACATGATGACTAAATATAATGACACAATCATAATAGCTATTACTAAAAATATACATGGCTGTATAAATTTGATTATGAATTGCATTGATTGTTGAATTTTATCAATAATGATTTCACTATATAATTTTAATTCCACTTCAAGCCGTCCTTTTTTCTCACCTTCTTCTATAAAAATAACTAGATCCTCCTCAAAGCATGATAATTTTGTTAGAATTTCGCTCAATTTCAAACCTCTCTGTGTACCACTTGAGAGCACGTATGCTAAATAATTTAAATAACTATCATCTTTTTGCTCAGAATAAATTTCAACAATTTTATGTAGACTAATTCCATTTTTATAAAATAGCGAAAACTCTGAAGACAAACGAAAAGTTTTATAAAGCTTAAAGAATTTTGAAACAATGGGCATTGATAACATTAACTTTAATTTATAATGTACAGAGAGCTTTATATATAACAACCAAAATAGTACCAGAGTTATCAGAACAACAATAAAAAAATACCAAATGAAAGAAGGTAGATTTACTATTATAAAAGTTAGGTCTCGCTGTACTGAAGTAATTTCTACTCCCATATTATGATATAAATTTTGAAACTCTGGAATAATAGTATGATTAAGAACAATGAGCATAATGATGAATATAGAAAGTAAAAGTAAAGGATATTGTATTGTTTTAAGTAAACGTTGTTTAATCTTATAATTACGTATTAAATACGCTTTAGCATGTGGTAATGTCTCTGTTAAATCACCAAACATCTCAGCAAAATAAATTAGCATAATAATTGATTTAGGATACTTTAGTAATTTAAGAATTTGAGAGCAATCAGCACCATGTCTTAATTCCGCTTTAATTAATGATTTGATTTCTAGCGACCTGATCTTGGTATGTTGTAGTAAAAAATCAAATGAATCACTTAAAGTAAAACCATGTTCCAGTAAGTCTTTTAACTTTGATAGCAAATTAATTTTGTCCTTTTCACTTAATATTGTAAAAGGATAAAATTTAGAGATAACGTTCCATCGATGTTTCACATATCATCCCCTCTTTTGACATTTTGTTTAACTTATAAGATAAGTTACGGAAATCTTTGGGTAATGTATAACTGTTTTTAAAGAAGTGATAAATATCTTCTCTAGTCATCTGTTCATATACAAGTTCCCTTTTATCTTCTTTAGTAGTAATAAGCCTTTGATTTAATATACTAATGATTGATTGTATAAGCTGTTGGACTGTTATACCCATTTCTAGCAGCCTTAATATCACACCTTTGCAATTACTGGCATGAATTGTTGTAAGTACTAAATGGCCGCTTAAACTGGCTTGTATCACATATTTAGCTACATTTGCATCTCTTATCTCACCTATTAAAATAATATCTGGATCGCATCGCAATATTGCTTTAAAAGAACTTTCATAATTTATCCCTGCCTTTTCATTCAATGAAATTTGCGTTATGCCATTTATTAATTGTTCAACAGGTTCTTCAATTGTAATTATATTTAAGTTTAAGTGTTCTTTCGCATAAGATAACATGTGATACATTAACGTACTTTTTCCAGAGCCAGTAGGTCCACTCAATAAAATTAATCCTTGTTTTTTGTTTATTAGATTATATAAATGCGTTATGTTCTGGTTATTTTTATGCTTTTGAAAATATTGCGGAATAATCCTAATAACGCAACTTTCATTTCCTAGAGATAAAGGAAGCGTTGATATTCTAAGGAAGTAAATTTGTTTTAATTTATAAATATATCTACCACTCTGAGCAACGTTGTGTTTAGAGACATCTAGTCCAGCTTGGTATTTCATATAGGTTAGTAATTTCAAATACGTATTTAATTGCAATGTTTCTATTGATTTTAAATCATCACGGATTCTAAATTTAATCATAACTTCTTTATCTGCAGGAATAAAATGTATATCTGATGCATCATTATTAATTGCCTTTTCAATCATACTATTAAACAATAGCTTCAATAAAAAAACACCTCCTACATATATACACGTAAGAGGTGTGAAAATTACTTTTATTTTGTTTCGTTCATATTACTACAGAAATTTAATCCTACGCTATTTACCCATGTAAATATGGATTCATTTGTTCATCTTCTACTGTAGTATACGGACCATGTCCTGGGAATAAAGGTAAATCATCATCTAATTCGAATAATTTATCTAATATTGAATTAACTAATGTTTCGTAATCACCTTTATATAAATCAGTTCTACCTATACCCTGTTTAAATAAAGTATCACCCACAACAGCAAACTCATTAAAGACAAACGTCAAACTTCCTGGGGAATGACCAGGAGTATGTAATACGTTGAAATTAAAACCTGCTACATTTGCATCGCCTTCTTCAAGTGGTTGTGGTGTTGCATGGCTGATAACATTAGGTAATCCATACTGTTTGAATTTTTCTGAACCATTTTTAGTTGTGTTTGTTAAGAAATCAAATTCCGATTTATGCATAAATACAGGCACATCGTATTTTTCAATAATGTCATCTAGAGCGCCAATGTGATCAAAATGGCCGTGAGTAAGTAATACAGCGACTAATTTTTTATTAATTTGATTTAACTTCTTAATAATTAAATCGCTATCATTAGCTGGATCAACTAAAATGACACTTGTATCATTCTCTATAAAATATACATTTGTTTCGACTAGACCTAAAGATAGACTCGAAATTTTCATTCTAGTTACCTCCGTCGTTCAAATATTTTTCTACTGCCTTTACTTTCTCGTTCATATTGCGTGATTTATCTCTTCGATCATCAATTCTAATATTTGTACATACACGACTTAACCCTTTATCAAATGGTAATTCATGAATTGCTTGCACCACTTCGAATAAATCTTTTAAATCGCCTTCAATTAACGTGTTCATTGGCGTTAATTGATAATCAATTTTCCCTTGAGCTTTATATTCTTTTAATTTAGTTTGAATTTCGGCAATATATTTACTTACGCTTGGTCCTTCTGTCCCAACTGGTATAACAACTACATCTACGATAGCCATTATTTCACACCATCCTTTTCAATAATATAAGTATAGATTAGCCCTGCAGCACCTGTAATACCTGCATCATTTCCAAGCTGAGCTTGTACAATTTCAGTGTTTTGTTGAGCAGGAGTAAATGTTAAATTATGATATTCTGTTTTAATATTTTCAATTAATATCAATCCTGCAGTAGACATACCGCCACCTAAAACGATGTATTTCGGGTTACTCGTAACGCTGACTATACTACATAAATAAGCGATATAATTGGCTACACGTTCTGTTATAAAGATACAGAATTGATCGCCAGCTTTTGCAGCATCAAAGACTGCTTTTGCACTTACTTTATTATCTTTAATTAATTGTAAAATTGAAGATTTAAATGTTAGTTTAGGGTAATAGAAATTAACTAGGTTGACGACACCCGTAGCAGATGCCACCGTTTCTATACAACCTGATTTTCCGCAATTGCATTTAAAGCGTTGGTCATGGTCTACTCTAAAATGCCCTATCTCAGCACCAGAACCATTATGACCATGCACGATTTCACCATTTGAAATAATACCGCCACCTAATCCAGTACCAAGTGTAATAGCAACTACATCATCTGCACCATTACCCGCACCTTTGTGCTTTTCACCTAAGGCAGCAACGTTTGCATCATTATCAACGTAAACTGGACAATCTACAAATTGTTTGAAAATATTTCGCACATTTACTGTGTCTTTCCAATATAAATTAACCGCTCCGTATACTTCTCCCGTTTCAAAATTCACAGGGCCAGGCACACCAATTCCAATACCTAAAACATCTGAAAAAGTGTTGTCTGATTTATCTATATGCTGTATGAAAGAATCATAAATATTTTTTAATAGTAAATAGCCAGTAGTATCTGAGGTATCTGTATCGATTGACCATTTTGATAAACGGTTAAGATTTTCATCAAAAATTCCTAGTTTACATGTTGTTCCACCAATATCTGCTGCTAATATAATTTTGTTCATTTAATTTTCATCCTTCTCTGATTTATTAAAAGGGTGTACATCCTCTAACTGTAGTTCAAAAACACTTATATATCAAGGGATTTGGAGATTTTACACCAATAAGTATTCTAGATAATAAGCCTTTTTGAATCTAGTCTTTATAAACCATTTAATATAGATTTATATTTCCTTATTTACATTTTAATCTTAATCAATTCTCAATTGCAATAATTATGAAACAACTTATCTAACAGTACAAGATACTTGTAATTTATAATATTTACAAGTTAAAAAGCATTAAGTTTAAATTATCATTATCGCGCTTATGCTAACTTAAGATAAATAGTCATAATATAATATATTAGGTCGAGACAAAACACTGTCTCGACCTCTGCTACAACTCTATTTAATCACTTTTTCTTTGGTTAATAATTAATCGACATTTTAAATAGTCATCCTTTGAAATAAGCCCTATTTTATATAGCGATTTTATTTCTTGTTCCATTATTTCATACATGTCTGCTTTATCTTTAAAGTAAACGATAAATCCAAATTTTTTAAGGAGTTGCTGGACGTCATAAAATGTATTAATTTTCTGAATCACTATCATCGCTCAATTCTTTGTTTAAATTAATATAATCATTGTTACTAGGGTCAGACTTTAACGCAGCTTTTATGTATTTCTTAGCTTTACCCTTGTTATCAAGGGACCTGTTTGCAATGGCTAATTGATAGTTCAAGAGTCCTGAATTAGGGTGTGCTCTTAACCCTCTTTCCCATGTTGCAATGCCTTCTGCTTTCGAGTCTAACGTTGCTTTAATAAGTCCATTTAAATAATAAGTTTCGTCATCGGCATAATCCTTATTAATAGTATGCTTTACCATATCTTTTGCATCATCATAATTACCTTGTTTCATTTCCTTTGTAATAATCGTATTGTATATATTATCTTCTTTAATTGTAAAAATTCTGATTTGAGCGGCAATAAATAAGACTAGTGTTAATACTATGAGAAACCAGAAACGATTTGTATTTGTTTTAAAATAAAATCCTATTAATGTTATTAACAAACCACCAATGAAGCCGCCTATATGCGCAACAATATTTACATTTTGCATAAACAGTGATAGCCCAATCATAATTAAAAGTACAATTAATAATTGTCCAATTAATTTACGGTTGAACTGTTTACCTACATACATAAATATAAATATTGCACCAATCAATCCGAATATAGCACCACTTGCACCTACAGAAACGGTATCTGTATTAAATGAAAGTGATGCAAAATTACCAAATAAACCAGCGACAATATATATTACGAACATTCTCCAATGGCCAACGATAGCTTCTACAATTTTCCCAAATATAAATAGACTCAACATATTCATTAAAATATGTTCAAAATTATAATGTAAAAAGATAGAGGTAATCAATCTATACCATTCACCATGTACAACATTAAAATGTACAAGCCCACCTAAGTCTAATAATTTTAAATCTGAAAAACGATTCAAAAACAACGTCATAGCTAACCAAATAATAATATTAATTGCTATTATCGTATATGTAACAGGGGCGAACTTAAGCATATGTTTTTCAATAGGATTGTTATTGAGCGTACGTTGTTTATAATACGCTTTTGTATGTTTGGTTGTACGATGATACATTTTTTTTACAAAGAAATTTGGCATGATTCTTTCTATATGCTCTGCTTCTCTAATGATTTTAACCTTAAATTTAACCGGTTTAGTTTCATTTAAGTTCTCATCTGTAAACATTTTATCTGTAAAAATAAATAATTCATAATTCTTGGGTTTAAACCCTAAAAATGTAATGATATTATCTTGGTTTTCTTGGATTCGAGTTTTATCAAATCTAACATCTTGAGTTGAATTAGCGCCATATTTAAATATTACAATACTTTGTGATTTCTTATTTGCTAACCAAACTTCATCATTATCTTTATTTGTGTGAACAACATAATAATTCAGATATTTAATCCAAGTATATATGCACTTCCAATAATGTTTCTCAGTGATCATATTTGCCTCCATTATTTAGTTGTAGTTATGATTAATTTTTCAACTGGTTCATCATGTACTTCTGTTTCAAACGAATTTAATTGGAAGTCATATAGCAGACTGATAGTAGATTGTTTATTGTTACTTAAAAATCTATCAAAATATCCCCCACCATAACCGATACGGTAACCAATATTATTAAATACGACGCCAGGAACTACTACTAAATCTAAATTATTAGTGATTTCAGTATCTGTATTGACGTGATTAATGCCTTTGTCATCTGGACCAATGTGGTTTAAATCATCTACATGTTTAAATGTCATTTCCTTCGTTTGATAATTTGTTTCGGGTACAAAAACAGTTTTTTCGTCTTCTATCATTTGTTGAATAATAGGATATGTATTTACTTCATGAGGCATCGATAACACAATGCCAATCCGTTGTGATAGTTTGTATTCATCTGTATTGAAAAAGTGATCGCTTAGATATTTATCTGCCGCTTGCTTATTTGATTGTTTCATAAATTGTTTCATTAAATTAATATTTTTTTGACGTAATATTTTTTTGGACATTTTGAACACCTTCCCCAAATACATACTTCTATTATTATAACGTTAAAGATTTGTAATGTCATTTAACTGCTTTTTAAAATAAGCGAAAAAATAACCAGATTCTATACAAGAATCTGGTTTAAAATATTAATTATTTTGTTTCACGGTGCATAGTGTGTTTGTTGTCACGTGCACAGTGTTTTTTCATTTCTATACGTTCAGGATTAGTACGTTTATTTTTTGTAGTAATGTAGTTTCTTTCTCCACATTCTGTACAAGCTAGAGTTACGTTTACGCGCATGCTAATTCCTCCTTACCTTTTCAAAATACGACCTATTAATCATACCATTTAGTTATAAAATTGAAAAGTATTATTTTTCAATAAAGACGACTATATCAGTATTTATAACAAAATCGTTTATTTTATTTTTCAGCTCGTTCTTTAAAGTAGTAGTTTATAACATCTCTACCTAAATCTCCACCATTTAACCACGGTTCTGGAACTGGTTGATTGGTATACACAATTGAAAATGCAAGTTTAGGGTCCTTAATTGGTGCATAACCAACATAAGTTGAGTTTACTCTTGATTCACCGTTTTGGAAAACTTCGGCGGTACCTGTTTTACCTGCGGATGGAACTTCGGTATCGTTAAAGCTTTGATAACCTGTACCAGGTTTTTCATTAAACGCCATCTCAAATCCATCTTGAATTTGTTTAATTTGCTCTCCTGAGTTATTTACTCTGTTAAGCACTTTACCCTTCACTTTCTCTTTAACAGGGCCCAATGTATCTTTATTTGTTGCCTGTCTAATTTCTAAGCCAATATGTGGTTGAACTCTATATCCGTTATTACCAATTGTAGAAACATATTGTGCCAATTGTAAAGGTGTATACGTATCATATTGCCCTATTGCTAAATCAAGGAAATTACCTGGATTATCAGTTAATGGTTCAATTTGTCCATTTGTTTCATTCGGTAAATCAATACCTGTTTTGACACCAAGTCCTACTTGATTCAATCCTTTACGTAGCTTTTGACCTGCCTCAGAAATATCATTTGGTAATGTCATATTTTCTGAATATGGAGACCCAGCCATTTTCAATGCTGTCTTAAACATATAAACGTTAGATGAGTGCATTAGCGCTTCTTTATCGTTTATCGTTTTTCTACCATCTTGGTTAAAGTAAGAGCGTTTTGTCAGACCACCAGCAAATTTCAGTGGTTCATCGACCATTTGATCACCAACATTAATTGCATTATTTTGATAACCAGCTAATAAAGTGCCACCTTTTACAGATGAGCCAACGGCAAATTGTGATGTAAATGTACCGATGTCATAATCTGTTAAATCGCCGTTCTTATCTATTTGTTTACCAGCCATCGCTAAAATATCGCCATTATTTGGATTTTGCACAACTATGAGTGCATTATCCATATCTTTAGCGCCTTCACTACGAAGTTTTGATATTTGCTTCTCTAAGTATTCTTCGGTTTTTTTCTGTAAGTCGATGTCAATGCTAAGCACTAAATCATCACCACGGGAACCAGGATTAATGACTTTGGAGTCAATGACTTCACCTGATTTATCAGTAGTATATTTCATTTCTTTTTTCTTGCCTTTTAAAATATCATCATATTGATATTCTAGATATGATTTTCCTACACGATCATTACGAGAATATCCTTTAGCCAAGTATTGTTCGGTTAGTTCTTTAGGGATACCTTCTTCAGTCGTAGATACATCTCCAAAGATACCTCTTAATGTATCACCATTAGGGTATTTTCTGTCCCAATCCATTGTTGTATTGACACCTGGCAAATCAGATAATTTTTGTGACACCGCTGCGTATTCTTCATCAGTGACATCCTCATTTTTAATCATTTGTGGATCAAGCGCTGAACCAGACATCATTTCTCTATAAATAGCTAAGACTTGCAAATCTTTGTCAGTTAGTGTGTTGATTTGCTTTTTCCCAATTTTTTTATATAAGGACTCGTCATAGTCGTCTTGAGAAATACTGCCATCATCAAGTAATGCTTGTTCGCTTTGCATTAATGTTCTCGCTTTATTTGGATGTAATTGAATCCAATAGTCTTGTTTATCTCGATCTGTTATTTTGTCAGTATCCATTTTAATTAAATCAGATAAATCTTTAGCAATTTTTAAAACTTCTGTTTGTGAAGTTTTTCTTCCACGCGCATATGTAATCGCTTTTTTAGAAGCGTTATCAACAAGAACTTTACCGTTTCTATCTAATATACGCCCTCTCGGTACGGCTTCATTAACTGTTAAATTTTCGCTATTTTTTATCAGTTGTTTATAATGAGAACCCTGTGCAATTTGTAAATAACCTAACCTTAAGACAACTACTGCAAAAATAAATACAATCACACCAAATATAAAGCTAATTCTTTTATTCATTGTATTTCTAATTTTTTCATCATTTGACTTTTCTTTTAATCTTTTTAACAAAATAGCATACCTCAATTCAAAAGTTCTCACTATAAATGATATATGAAATTAGCGAATATTTCTATTATTTTAGTTAAAAAAAATGACGACCTAGTAAAAGGCCGTCATATTCGCTAGCTCAATTATTTAGCTGCGTTATATAATTCGTCAACTTTTTCCCAATTTACAACGTTCCAGAATGCACTAATATAGTCTGGACGTTTGTTTTGGTATTTAAGATAATAAGCGTGTTCCCAAACATCTAATCCTAAGATAGGTGTTTTGCCTTCAGTAATTGGATTATCTTGGTTAGGTGTAGTAACGATTTCTAAGTTACCGTTATTAACTACTAACCATGCCCAACCTGAACCGAAACGTGCTGCTGCTTTGTCTGCAAATTCTTCTTTAAATGCGTCTAAAGAACCCCATTGTTCTTTAATTTTATCAACAACAGTACCTTTTTCTTCTGAGTTTGGAGTTAATAATTCCCAGAATAATGAGTGGTTTAAATGTCCACCGCCATTATTGCGAACAGCTGTTTGAATGTTTTCTGGAACACTGTCTAGATTCGCAACAATTTCTTCAATTGATTTAGATTCTAAATCAGTTCCTTCTACTGCTGCGTTTAATTTAGTTACATAAGTGTTATGGTGTTTGCCATGATGAATTTCCATTGTTTGTTGATCAATGTGTGGTTCCAATGCATCAAAACCATAAGGTAAATTTGGTAATTCAAAAGCCATAAATAATCATCCTCCTAATTAATCTTTAAATAAAGCATAACAACTAATTTTGATAACAACAATTAATCTGCTTAAAGTTTAATTGAAAAGTTATTGAATAATATTTGTCATCTTTAGTTACTCTACTAGTATATCTCAAATTGGACTTATTTAAACATGTTTATGCAACAATTTTAAAAATTCAATTTAATTCATACGAAAGACCTATGATTTATGGAAAATTTTTTGTATTTTGAATCTTATTTGTACAATTTACAATTAAGCTTGCTGACAGGTTTCACACACGCCATAAACTTCTAATTTATGTGTATGGATATCAACTTTAGGAAGAAATGCTTTAATTTGTTCAATAGGACAAAAATCAATTACTTTTGTATCGCCACATGATTCGCATATAAAATGATGGTGATGATGATCTGTGCAAGCAATTCTAAATTTCATTTCACCATCTAATTCTGTCCCTTCAACTATGCCTAAATCTTTAAATAAATGTAAATTACGATAAATTGTATCGAACGATATGCCAGGGAAATTTTTATCCATTTCCTGTTGAATCATTTTAGCATTAATATATTTGTCTTCAGAGACGAATATATCAAGCATTTCACGTCTCTTATTTGTATATTTATGTCCGTGATTTTTAATGATACTAATAGCCTCTTCAGTTTTCATCGTTAGCATCTCCTTTTATTGTTCGTGTTTTAAATTTCTGATACATCATCGCAATAGCGAGTATGAGTACAAGTAATACTACAATTACACCACCTGGTGATATATTCATATAAAACGCTAATACGAGTCCTCCAATAACTGAAATTTCTCCAATAATAACACTTAAAATGATTAACTGTTTAAAACCTTTTGTGATTCGCATTGAAATTGCTACAGGTAACGTGATTAGTGCACTCACTAATAAGATACCTACTACGCGCATAGATGCAGATATAACCATTGCTACAATAATAATAAATATAAATTGAATCCATTTAGGTATTCCTATGACTTTACTATATTCTTCATCAAAAGATAATATGAATAATTCTTTGTAAAAAGAAAGTATAAATATAAGAACAATGATGACAATTACAATAATTGTAAATAGGTCGCTTAATGTGACTGCACTGATAGAACCAAATAGTAGTCCAACAATTTCTTGGTTGAAGCCATCTGCCAAGGAAATAAATATTGCACTTAATGCAATACCAGCACTCATAATAATTGGAATAGCAATTTCTTGATAATTACTGTAAGAAGTTCTTAACTTTTCAATAAGTAATGCACCGATTACAGCATATAAAATACCAAACCACATTGGATTAATAAATGCCAATGTAGGAATTACCGTGGCGATAAACATTCCAAATGAAATACCACCAAGCGTGACATGGCTTAATGCATCTGCAATCAATGATAGTCTCCTAACAACAATGAAAGCACCAATTAATGGCGCAATTAAACCGATAAGTAGTCCACTTACAAGTGAATATCTCATAAAATCAAAATTTAGTAAGGCTTCAATCATGATGAACAACACTCCCTACTATGTTGATGATCAACAAATTGGATAGGGTGACCATAAATTTTTGATATTTCAACTTCGTCTAATGATTTAAAGTCTTCAGTTGTGCCATGAAAATGTAAATGCTTATTCAAGCAAGCAACTTCTGTTGCCGTATCTGCAACAACCCCAATATCATGTGTAACAAGTATGATGGTTACACCTTCTTGTTTTAGTGTGTTCAAAGTCTCATAGAATTCACTTACATGTTTTGCATCAATACCGCTAGTTGGTTCATCAAGAATTAATACAGATGGTTCACTGATTAACGCACGTGCAATTAACACTCTTTGTTGTTGTCCACCGGATAATTCTGCTATGTTTTTGTCGATCAAATGTTCAATGTTAAGACGTGATAAAACACTTTTTACACTTTGCTCATCTTTTTTATTGAACCATTGAAATAGTCTCTTACGCTTGGTAAGCCCACTGATAACGACTTCTTTTACGCTAGCTGGGAAACCGGCTTTAAACGCCTGTGCTTTTTGAGAAACGTAACTAATTTTAAGTAAAGACTGATTACCATTATAGTCTTTCCCATCAACATAAATTTGGCCTTTTTGAATTGGTAATAAGCCTAATATGATTTTTAGTAAAGTTGATTTCCCAGCACCATTTGGCCCTACAATTGCAACAAACTCTCCTCGATTAATTTTAATGTTTATGTTTTCAAGTACTTGTTTGTTGTCAAAATAATAATCTATATTTTTTAATTCGAATACTGGCGTAGACATGTTTTCACCTCGTTCTATACTATACAATGAGATATGAATTATGTAAATAGTAATGTTTACGAATTAATAAAAAAGAGTAACGTGTGAATTCTAAGTGGATTATTAGAATTCACATATTACTCTTCACCGTTCTAGCGGAATAAATCCCCAAAACTTTTCTTAATTTATATTGTTTAAAAGTAATTAATCAGACCCTTTAAAATACGGTCTTTTTTAAGAAACATTATTATTGATTTAAAATTTTATTCTTCAAATCTGGATCAAATTGTTGTTGTTTTAACATTTCGATTTCTAATTTATATGGTGGTTTTTTGTTCTTTTTATCTTCACCAACATAAGGCGTTTCTAATATTTTTGGAATTTCTTTAAACGTATCATGATGGACAATATAGTTAAGCGCATCGAACCCAATATAACCAAATCCGATATTTTCATGCCTATCTTTATGTGCCCCAATATCATTTTTACTATCGTTTACATGCACAACTTTAATTCTATCGACACCTATAATTTTATCAAATTCGTTTAAAACACCATCGAAATCTTCTTTTACGTTATAACCAGCATCGTGTGTATGACATGTATCAAAACAGACAGATAGTCTTTCATTATGATTTACTCCATCAATAATTCTGGCTATCTCTTCAAAGTTTCTGCCAATTTCAGATCCCTTACCAGCCATTGTTTCTAATGCTATTCTAACATCATTATCGTTCGTTAGAACTTCGTTAAGACCTTCTATTATCTTTTTAATACCTGCATCTGTACCTTCTCCAACATGAGACCCTGGGTGTAATACGATATCTTTTGCGCCTAGTGCTTGTGTACGTTCTATTTCACTTTGTAAGAACTCCACACCAAGTTCAAAGACATGCGGTTTAACTGTATTAGCGATATTTATAATATAAGGTGCATGCACAACAATATTTGATAGACCATGAGCTTTCATTACTTCTTGACCTTTTTCAATATTCAATTCTTCGATAGGCTTTCTTCTAGTGTTTTGTGGCGCACCAGTATAAATCATAAATGTAGACTCACCAAATTTGTGTGCTTCCTCAGCTGAGCCTTCTAACATTTTTTTACCATTCATCGATACATGAGACCCTAATAACATAAAATTCACCTATCCTTTTCTATTTTTTCTTTCCTGCCTACTCTTTTGTTTACTAAATTGTTTGCGTTCTTTACGTTTTAAATCATCCAAATCACGCTTGAATTTTTTCTTGTAACCAGGTTTGACTTTTTTCTTATTACTTTTAACTTTATATTTTAATTGATTTGTTAAATGATCGTCTTTATTTTTACGTGATTGACGTAAATTATGAGCTTTAATAGGTTTTAACTCATCGTCTTTAATATCAACGTTTTCAAAATGATAGCCACGTTGTTCAATTAATGCAACATTATTTTCTTCATCAGGGCTGTACAAAGTAATTGCAACGCCTTTATATTGCCCTCTACCAGTACGACCCACACGATGTGTGAAGAAATCAATATCATTTGGTACATCAAAGTTAATTACATGACTTACACCATCAATATCAATACCACGTGATGCTAAATCACTAGCTATTACGTATTGGAATTCTAAATTTCTAATACGTTTCATTTGTTGTTTACGTTCTCTAGGTGAAAGACCACCGTGAATCATACCTAATTTTAAACCAGCAGCATTAAGTTGGTTAGCTAATTCATCAGCACTATCTCTACTATTACAGAAAATGATACATAAATATGGGTTTAGTATATCAATTAACTTTAAAGTCTTTTCTATTTTAGCTTCGCCTTTTGTCGGAATTAAATAGAATTCTATATTCTTTTTGTTCTTTTCTGTATTTTCTATCTCTACAAAATCGGGATTTTCAAGATATTTATTTAAAAATGGATGTAACGATTTAGGTATTGTCGCACTGAACACTGCAATATGTGCTTTCTCATCTAATCTTGTAGCAATATGATCAACTTCATCTATTAGCCCTAAATCTATCATTAAGTCTGCTTCATCAATAACTAAGTAGGATGCTAAGTGTACATGTAAATCCCCGTGTTTAGCTAAATCATTTATACGTGTAGGTGTACCGATAACAAGTTGTGGTTGATTCTTTGCACGACTACGATCTTTTTCAATATCTGTGCCACCTATGAATAGCTTTACTGACACATCTTCTTTAAATTTTGTTATATGGCTAGCAACATCAAAAAGTTGTTGCGCTAATTCTCTTGTAGGAGCTACAACAATTGCTTGGGGTTCTTTGTATTCTGTATCTATTGAATTGATTAACGGTAATAAAAATGCATGGGATTTACCTGTCCCTGTTTGTGATTGGCCGATTAAGTTTACTTGTTTTATTATTTTTGGTATTACTCGGCTTTGAATTTCAGTCGGTTGATCAAAATTCAAATCTTTCACAGCATCAATCAGACTTGGTTCTAAATTAAATTTCTCAAATGGGTGATTTGCCATGTCTTGGCCTCCTTAAATCTTCATCTTATCTATTATAAAGCATTACCGTATAATTTTGAACTAAATTATTATCTCAGATTAAATAGGTAATAATTGCTACAAAATATTTGTCAGTAGTAGTATCAATATAAATTTATAACAAAATCCCAATATTTCCCACTAAAAATGCTAACTTTAATAAATTATGATTATCAAAAATCAATTATATTTTAATTGTCATGCAATATTTCATATTAACGGCTGAAGCATTGATTATGCTTCAGCCACAAATTGTTGTTATAAATATTC
Source organism: Staphylococcus pseudoxylosus (assembly GCF_044794325.1). Classification (NCBI taxonomy): domain Bacteria; kingdom Bacillati; phylum Bacillota; class Bacilli; order Caryophanales; family Staphylococcaceae; genus Staphylococcus; species Staphylococcus pseudoxylosus. The sequence continues at coordinate 1,436,147 of NZ_CP085024.1, read as the reverse complement.
AAAGGGGTCTGTGTTTATCTCAGAAGATTCAATATTAAATATTTTATCTTCAATATTCAGCCAATCTTCTAAAAGATGGCATAGCCCTTCTCTCATTACATATTCACTGTAATGGTTGATATCTAATAAATTAACACCTGCGATTTTAGCGTCTAAAGCATCATGGTGTTTAATATCACCAGTCACAAAGATGTCAGCACCTTTCTGACTGGCAGCGTACTCAAATCCAATACCTGATCCACCTATTATAGCAACTGTTTCTATGTTTGCGTTGAGATCGCCTGAGAAACGTACACTTGGCATTTTCAATTGGTCTTTAACATGACTCACAAATTTTTTCACTGTCGTCACTTCTTTAAGTTTGCCTATCATGCCTAAACCATAATTCGCTTGTTTTGTAAGTTCTATAAAATCATAAACCGGTGTTTCATATGGATGGTGTTGTGTAATTAAGTCTTGTGTTAAAGTTCTTTGAGTATATTCAATCATAAATTCTAATTTATATTCTTGTACATGAGAAATTTGTTCTTTTTCACCGATATGTGGGTTTGCATTATCTACCGGCTTAAATTGACCAGTGCCAGAGCTTTCGAAAAAGCAGTATTGATAATCCCCCTCTTGAGCTACACCTGCTTCACTTAATGCTTCTTTAAAATCGCTTAAGTTTTCTTCAGGAATAAATACTTGAACTTTGTAATAAGGTATATTTTCAGGATTTAAAATCTGTTGTTTTTCTAAACCTAATTTATTAGCAAGCATCGCATTCACACCTTTTGGATAAACATCTAAATTAGTATGTAATGCAATAAGATTAACATCGTTTTTGATTAGTTTACGTATAATTAACCCATATCCTTCTTGTTGAGTAATATTTTTTATCCCTTTAAAAATAAGAGGATGATGACAAATTATTGTATTACAGCCTTTATTTAACGCTTCATCAACAATCTCTTTAGTACAATCAAGTGCTGTTAATATTCCTGTTATTTTGTTAGCTTTATCACCAATTAATAAACCTACGTTATCCCATGATTCTGCTGTATCAAATGGTACGTGTGTATTAATAGTTTTTAATAAATCATCTATAGTCATTTATAACACCTCATTAATTAGATTTAACTCATCATTAATTTCATCTAAACGTTTGGCATGTGTTTTAGGGTTTAAATTATTTTTTATCTTTAATAATGCTTCTTTTTCACGTTCCCATTTTTTGTTAAATAAATCATTTTTATCTTTAACTAATTCAGGTCCGAATTTTAATTCTATTTGAGTCATAGATGGTGTTTTTTCGAAATACTCAGCAACAATAATTTCATAGATATGTCCCTTTTCTTCCATAATTTCTTCAGCTATTATGCCATAATTTAATTCTACAAGCTTATTTCTAATGGCACTTGACTGTATATTACTTTGTAACACCAATCTCGGTTTACTGCATAATTTATTGGCGCCATCACCTATAATTTTAGCTATGAGCGGGCCACCCATGCCACATATAGTAATTGAAGTTACAGCATCTCCATCTTGTATAACTGTTAAACCATCACCTAATCGTACATCGATATGATGACTGAGTTGATGCTCGCTTACGTTTCGTTTAGAAGCATCAAATGGCCCTTTAATGACTTCGCCTGCAATTGCTTTTTTTGTTAATTTATTTTCTATAGCATAAATAGGTAGATAAGCATGATCCGAACCAATATCAGCTAAATATTCACCTTTAATATAGTTACTTACTCGTTTTAATCTTTGATTTAATGGAATCATAAAAATGCTCCTCTTTTAATATGTAAAAAAGGAGCGGAAGAGAAATCAAAATTTTCAATTTGATCTCGTATTCCCGCTCCCTGTATCACTGACTTGTTTTTAAAGCTATTAAATAGCGTATTGTACACTTCGTCAGCTATTGTACATGTGTACATAGAGACACTTCAACACTCGTTCAATACGTAGTTGATGCTTCAAGCACTAAAAATTAGTCCATAAAATCTTTTAGACGTTTGCTTCTACTTGGATGTCTTAATTTTCTAAGTGCTTTTGCTTCTATCTGACGAATACGTTCTCTTGTAACACCAAATACTTTACCAACTTCTTCAAGTGTACGTGTTCTACCATCATCTAATCCAAAACGTAAACGCAATACATTTTCTTCTCGATCAGTTAATGTGTCTAATACATCTTCTAATTGTTCTTTTAATAGTTCATAAGCTGCATGATCAGAAGGGCTTTGCGCTTCTTGGTCTTCAATGAAATCACCTAAATGACTGTCATCTTCCTCACCGATTGGCGTTTCTAATGAGACAGGTTCCTGAGCAATTTTCAGTATTTCTCTTACCTTCTCAGGAGGTAAGTCCATTTCTTCTCCGATTTCTTCAGGAGCAGGATCACGGCCTAAGTCTTGTAATAATTGTCTCTGTACACGGATTAACTTGTTGATTGTTTCAACCATGTGAACAGGAATACGAATTGTGCGGGCTTGGTCAGCAATAGCACGTGTAATCGCTTGACGAATCCACCACGTTGCATAAGTTGAAAATTTAAACCCTTTATTAAAATCAAATTTTTCAACAGCTTTTATTAATCCCATATTACCTTCTTGAATAAGGTCTAAGAATAGCATGCCACGACCTACGTATCTCTTTGCAATACTAACAACAAGACGTAAGTTAGCTTCGGCTAAACGAGATTTTGCAACTTCGTCACCTTGCTCAATTTTTTTAGCCAATTCAATTTCTTCTTGAGCGTTTAATAAATCTACTCGTCCAATTTCTTTTAGATACATACGAACTGGATCATTTATTTTTACGCCTGGAGGTGCACTTAAATCATTTAGATTCAGTTTAGAATCTTTATCAGAACTATCTTTTTCATTAACTAAACTAATATCGTTATCTGTTAATTGGTCAAATAGTTCGTCCATTTGGTCAGAATCCATTTCGAAGTTTTGTAATTTTTCAGCAACTTCTTCATGGCTTAGGTGCCCTTCTTTTTTACCTTTTTCAATTAATTGTTTTTTTACATCTTCTAAAGTTAGAGATGGGTCAATGGTTTGTTTTTTAACTTTAACTTTATTTCCAGACATGAAAAGGCCTCCCGAATATAATATCAACTTGATATTAAAATATTTTATAGATAAAATTAGTAAATTCTACTCAAAACATTGTATCGTATACACATTAAGTGATATAAACATACAGACAAATACATATTTTTCAATTCATTCTACTTTTATTATGATTTACAATTTTTTCTAAATAATATTTTTGCAGTTCTAAATCACCTAATCTTGATGCTTCTCGGAGCTTTTGATTAAGCGATTCAATAGTTTCTTCATTTCTATTAGTTGTCAGTGTATTTATATAGTCATCAATTTCATGTTCAAAAGGTTCTTCATTTATCAAATAGTTATCTAATGATATAAATGCTTCTTTAATTTCATTGGAATCAATGTACTGTAATACATCACTAATATTGAACGTATCATTTTCAGAGTAAAACTCGTGTAAAATATTAAATATACGCTTAAAATATTCATTTGTAAAGTCTTCTAATTGAAGTAATTTATGATAATTTAAAAAAGTGTCTTTATCATTCATAAAATGCTTAAGTAAAGCACGTTCTGCCTTCTCATTTTTGTTTAAATTATTAAATTGTGGCGCAGACGGTACATGATAGTCTTGAGGTTGATAATAATCTTGTTGCTGTCCTACTATATTATTTAGACTATCCGAGCTAACTTTAAACAATTCCGAAACTTCTTGCAATATCTTTTTCTGCAAAATAGTTGAACTCATATAAGAAATATCGTTAGTGATTTCCTTTAAATATCGTTCATATGCTAAATCATTATTTTCAATTTCATCTTGATGCGTATGAACTTTATAAATAATGAATGACTTTTTCTCATGTTCTACAAAGTAATTGAAGGCTTCAGCCCCATGTTTCCCAATATACTCGTCAGGGTCCATATCTTTAGGTAATTGCACTACAAACACATTAAACCCTTGTTGTAACAGTATTTGTCCAGTTTTTAATGTAGCTTCTGTACCTGCGTAATCCCCATCGAACATCAAAGTAACATTAGTTGTTAACTTTTTAATAAATGCTATATGTTCTTGTGATATTTGTGTTCCCATACTAGCAACAACTTGTTTGAGACCAGCTTGGTCAGCTTTAATAACATCCATAAAACCTTCTAATAAAATTAATTCATCAGTTTTTCTGATGGATTTTCTAGCGTGATCAACATTATATAGTAATCTACGCTTTTGAAATATTGGGGTTTCTGGACTATTTAAATACTTTGGTTCTTGATTTTTATACGTTCTACCAGAGTAGCCAACAGTTCGGCCTTGTGCATTTGTTAACGGAAACATAATACGATCTCTAAAACGGTCATAGTAACTAAAATTTTCCTCGTTTCGAGATAGCAACCCAGCCTCATATGCAAGTTGAATATCATACCCTTTTTTCTTTAAAAAATCATGGCAGAAATGTGAGTTGTTTGGTGCATAACCAATTTTCCTCGCATCGATCAATGCATCAGTAAAGCCTCGTTCTTTCAAATAATTTAAGGCGGCTTCACCTTCTACTGTTTTTTTCAGCGCATAATGATAATATTCTTGCATTAATTCATGCATTTCAATCATTTTTAAATCGTCTGATGCAACTTGATGTGAAACCGCTTGGTTTGAGCCAGAAGATTCTGTTTCAACTGTAATATTCACGCGCTCCCCTAATTCTTTAACAGCATCAGTAAAGGAAATGTCTTTAATTTCTTGTGTAAATTGGAAAACATTGCCTCCTTTTTTACAACCGAAACAATGACAAATTTGTTTATCTTCTGACACGGTAAAAGATGGGGTCTTTTCATCATGAAAAGGACACAAACCTATATAATTGCGTCCCCTTTTCTCTAACTTCACATACTCACTAACTAAGTCGAGTATATCAGTTTTTTCTTTTATTTCGTTGATTGTAGATTGTTCGATTCGCAAAATAATCACCTATTAGACATTAGTTACACTATTATAAATGTTTTATTTATTTTTTGAAACTATTTTGCTCGATAATACTAATAATATCATTTGCTGTTTCTTCAATCGCTTTATCCGATACGTCAATTACTGGACAACCTATCCTTTCAACTAAGTCATGGAAATAATTAAGTTCTTCTTCAATGCGCTGTTCTGTAGCATATCTCGCACTGTCCCCTAATCCAAGCTGCTTCAGACGTTCTTTACGAATTTTATTTAATTTTTCTTCACTGATTTTTAAAGCAATACATTTAGATGAATCAATATTAAATAGATCATCTGGTGGTGTAACCTCTGGTACAATTGGAATGTTCATAACCTTATAACTTTTATGTGCAAGGTATTGGGATAAAGGCGTTTTTGAAGTTCTTGAAATTCCTAATAACACAATGTCTGCTTTTGATAAACCTTTTGGATCTTTACCATCATCATATTTAACTGCAAATTCAATAGCATCGATTTTTTTGAAATAGGCTTCATCTAATTGATGAACAAGTCCCGGTTCAAAATAGGGTTGTTCATCAATTTTATCCAATAAAATATTCATCAATGGTCCCATGATATCTACAGATTTAATATTAAATTCACTGATTTTTGCTTCCATATATTTTCTTATTTCTGGTTTCACTAGTGTATAAACTACAATCGCTTCAGTATCTCTTGCGACAGAAATCACTTCGTCCACGTTTTCTAATGCTTCAATGTAAGGGTATCTGCTTATTTCACTGTCACATTGATTTGGATTAAATTGTGAAATACAGGCTCTTGCTACTAATTCTGCAGTTTCACCTACTGAGTCGGATGCGACTATTATTCTAATATTTTCCATTAATTTAATACCACCTATTCATTTAATAATGACACGAAGATTTTAGTTATCGTTGTTTTAGAAATGCGACCTTTAACTTCATATTTCCCATTTTCTTTTTTAACCACAATAGGCAAAGAATCGATTTCCTTTTCAATCATGAGATTCGCTGCAAATATTACTCTTTCGTCTTCTAAAACGAAACTTAAATTTGGCATGCGTGTCATGATAATATTCACGGGCATCGTATGTATATCTTCCCCAATCATTGACGCTCTCAATAAATCTTTACGTGAACAAACTCCCATAAAATCCCCGTTATTGTTAATTACAAACAGTGTACTAACATCTTCTAAAAATATAGTACATATCGCATCATAAACAGTCATCTCACTTTTTACTACTACTGGGTGAGATGCGTAATCTTTAACGACATATTGTTTTAGTTCATCGGCTATTAATTTATTTTTTGGTTTCCCAGAATAATAATAGCCAACACGTGGTCTAGCTTCTAAAATACCAGACATTGTTAAAATAGCTAAATCGGGTCTTAAAGTCGCGCGTGTTAAATTCAGCCGTTCAGCTATACGTTCACCAGTAATTGGGCCATTATTCTTCACAATTTCAACAATTTGTTGTTGCCTTTTACTCAGTTCTATAACGCTCACCCCTTTAATCAATTTACTCAATTATACATTGAATTTTAAATTGCTACAAATACATATATTTACTTGCTTATAAACCATCAATACATTAAAATTAGATTTAAAGCGAGTTAAGGATAGTGAAAGCTTAACAAAGATTAATGGCTACAACTAAATGAATTGTAAAAGCGAGTGTTCACACTAACTTGGGTGGAACCGCGGGTTAACAAAAATTCAGTAAACAAACACATATTTTGAATATGTGATTAAAAATGATTAACTCGTCCCAAGACACGGATAAAGTTTTATTTTTTCTGTGTCTTGGGACGTTTTTATGTTAAAGAGGAGTGTATTTTTTATGGCAAAAGATATGGAAACAATTGTTTCATTAGCGAAACATAGAGGATTTGTATTCCCTGGTAGTGATATTTATGGTGGTTTATCAAACACATGGGATTATGGTCCACTAGGAGTAGAATTAAAAAATAACATTAAAAAAGCATGGTGGCAAAAATTCATTACACAATCTCCATATAATGTGGGTATTGATGCTGCAATTTTAATGAATCCAAAAACATGGGAAGCATCTGGTCACCTTGGCAACTTTAATGACCCTATGATTGATAACAAAGATAGTAAAATCCGCTATCGTGCTGATAAAATTATTGAAGATTACATGGCAAATGAAAAAGGTGATGAAAATTTCGTTGCCGATGGTTTAAGCTTTGATGAAATGAAGCGCATTATTGATGAAGAAGGTATTGTTTGTCCTGTAAGTGGAACAGCAAACTGGACTGATATCCGTCAATTCAATTTAATGTTCAAAACGTTCCAAGGCGTAACTGAAGATTCTACAAATGAAATTTTCTTACGCCCTGAAACTGCACAAGGTATTTTCGTAAACTATAAAAATGTACAACGTACAATGCGTAAAAAATTACCATTTGGTATTGGTCAAGTAGGTAAGTCTTTCCGTAACGAAATCACACCAGGTAACTTCATTTTCAGAACACGTGAATTCGAACAAATGGAACTAGAATTCTTCTGTAAACCAGGTGAAGAAATAGAATGGCAAAATTATTGGAAAACGTTCGCAAGCCAATGGCTAAAAGATTTAAACTTAAGCGAAGAAGCTACGCGTTTACGTGATCATGATGCCGACGAGCTTTCTCACTATTCAAATGCAACTACTGATATTGAGTACCGCTTCCCATTTGGTTGGGGTGAATTATGGGGCATCGCTAGTCGTACAGATTTCGACTTGAAAAAACACAGCGAACACTCAGGTGAAGATTTCCAATACCATGATCAAGAAACAGGAGAAAAATATATCCCTTATTGTATCGAACCATCATTAGGTGCTGACCGTGTCACATTAGCATTCTTATGTGATGCTTATGATGAAGAAGGCGTTGAAGGTAGTAAAGATTCTAGAACTGTATTACACTTCCACCCTGCGCTTGCTCCGTATAAAGCAGCCGTATTACCATTGAGCAAAAAGCTTTCTGGTGATGCGATTAAAGTATTTGAAGAATTGAGTACTAACTTCTCTATAGACTTTGATGAGTCACAATCAATAGGTAAACGTTATCGTCGTCAAGATGAAATCGGTACACCATATTGTATCACTTTCGACTTTGATTCTTTAGAAGATGAAAAAGTAACTGTACGTGATCGTGACACTATGGAACAAGTTCGTATGCCAATTACGGAACTAAATGCTTTCTTAGCTGAAAAAGTTAAATTCTAATTCAGTTATAATATTACTTATAAATAAACCAAACGTTAAATATAACGTTTGGTTTATTTTAATATATTTAACACCTGAGTATTCGTACTAAGGTATTTTTGTGTAATGATTTTACTAAAATGGTAAGAATGAACAAAGAGTTTTGAATCAGTTTTTGTTGAACATTTAATATATTAGTCCATATCACTACTGTCGTTTTAATTGTTTTCACAGATAACAGAAGCTAGATTTGACAACTATAATTTAATTTTTATCTAATTTAATGGCTTCACTTCCCTTAAGCACCGAAAGTTTTATAGTAAACATAAGGTTGAAGCTTCTATCTCTCTATATCATCAATCCTTATCATAGACTTTTGATCCAATATATTTATAGTTTGTTAAAGTCAGACTTTTCTTATATTTGGATATATATCATTAAGTAAAAAGCTATAGCGTCTTTACTTTTGGTTGTTTATATGAACTATACTTAAAAATAAAAAAACACCCTAATACAAGATTATTATATCTTATATTAGAAGTGCTTTCATACTTAGTCTAATTTATGTTTATTCAGTTGATTTTTTTATGGAAATTGATAGGAGTCAATGCTTGTATGACGTAGTCAAGATAAATTATCTAATCTATGTAATTGATTGATTAGTTTTTGACTTTTAAAATACATCCCTACATATTCTTTATATAACAGGATCATTAATTCAGACATCTCATTAACAATATCATCATGAATACTAAGAGAACTCATTTGATTAATTGGTAATTTTTGAAGAATATCTAGTAAATAAAGTGTTTTATTAGATAAAACGAGTGCATGTGGATCTTGATATTTAACACCTTCAGAAATAGCACCATCATACTTAAAACTATATGCTATTAATTTGGACTGATCATCATTGCCAGTAATAGCACACTTATCAAATGTAGCATTAAATCCAAAACGGTCCATACATTTTAATAAAACAACTACAGACATCAGTTGCGTTGAAACACCATTTTTAATTTTGTCCAAAACAAAATGTAAAAGGTCATAGCTATATTTAGAAACTTCATCTGCTTCAAGTGAACGATCAATTGTTTCGGCACATAGACTAGCATAACTACTTTCGTAAATATCTAAACGAAGATTATAATTTTGTTCAATCACATCGACGGAGCTCAATGTCCCCATGCCTTTCCACTTAGAATAAATAAACAAGCCATACACAAATAATTGGGTGTTGGCTTGTAAACCACTTTTACTTTTTTTAGCTCGCCTTACCATTAAAGGTACCTTTGCGCCATGTTCATTCAAAATTGTTATAATTTTATCGGATTCGCCATAATCAACTGTTTTAATGATTATACCTTTTTGTTTAATCAACACAATAGCTCACCGACTTTCAAAAATTCTTTGCCCTAATCTTGATCTTCTAAATAGCCCATTTGCCGTATGAAGTTTATTTTGTTACGCCAATCTTTTTGAACTTTTACCCACAGTTCCAAATAAACTTTGGAGCCTAATAGACGTTCTATATCAAGACGAGCACGTTTACCTACTTCTTTTAACTTTTTACCGCCTTTTCCAATCACAATACCTTTTTGAGAATCTCTTTCTACGAAAATGGTAGCTTCAATTCTCACTCTATCTTCATCTTCTTTAACCATGCGATCTACGTTAACCCCAATAGCATGAGGTATTTCCTCGCTAGTCAAATGTAGTATTTTTTCGCGAATAAGTTCACCAACTACAAATTGTTCTGGATGGTCGGAAATTTGATCATCCGGATAATATTTAGGGCCTTCTGGTAAGTAAGATTTTAAAACATTGATAAAATGATCAACGTTGTGGCCTTCTAATGCTGAAATTGGAACAATTTCAGTGAAATCCAAATATTGCTTGTATTTTTCAATTCGTGGCATCAGTTCGTCTGGATGTACTAAGTCAATTTTATTCAATACTAAGAATACTGGTGTCTTAATGGTTTTGAGCATGTCCATAATGTACTCGTCACCACGACCGATATCTTCATTAACATTTACCATAAACATAATAGCATCAATTTCAGATAGTGTATTTGTAGCAACACGCATCATGTAATCGCCCAATTTATGTTTAGGTTTATGAATACCTGGTGTATCCAAAAAGATAATTTGAGCATCTTCTTGTGTCATAACGCCTTGTATTTTATTTCTCGTAGTTTGTGCCTTATCAGACATTATTGCGATTTTATGCCCAATTACTCGGTTTACAAATGTTGATTTACCAACATTCGGTCTACCTATAATCGAGATAAAACCTGATTTATGTTCTGTCATTAATTTAAATCCTTTCCTGAAAATCCTAATGGTAGTAGTTCATTTACTGTCGATTCTATCATATTGCCTTGATGGTTTGTCATATACACTGGCATATCATCATCACATAGTTCTTTCATTACCTGTCGACAAGCACCACATGGTGAAGAAGGTTCTTCTGCATCTACAGTAACAGTAATTGATTCAAAATCTCCTGGTCGATAACCGTCCGCAATTGCTGACACTAAACTAGATCTTTCTGCACATATAGACATGGGATAAGCAGCGTTTTCTACATTAGCACCATAATATGTTTTTCCATCCTTAGTCTTTAAATACGCACCAACCTTAAAATTACTGTATGGTGCATATGCATTTGCTTGAGCGTTTCTTACTTCTGTAAAATAATGTGATTGGTAAGTCATAGTTTATCTCCCCTATTTAATAATAAGTTATCCTCAAATATTTTAATTTTGTTAATTGCTATGTCTTTTTAGTATAAACAAATTTTCTAAAATTGCACTACTATTTAAATACATATGGTGAAAAAATAATGAGTCCTATAACTAAAGCAATGAGAGAAGCAAGAACAACACTAAAAGCAGCAACATCTTTAGCTTTTTTTGCCAAAACATGATAATCACTAGTAACTAAATCTACGACATATTCTACGGCAGTATTAATTGCTTCAAACGCGAGTACTAGACCAATTGAAATAATAATAAAAAGCCATTCTGTTTCGTTAATTTTAAAAGTAAAACCTGCGATAATCACTATTAAAGCTAATAAAAGATGTAATGAAAATTTATGATCTTTTCTTATCAGTACTAGCATACCATGAAAAGCATAACTAAATCGTTTCATATGCGCCTCTAATCTCTTGTTAATCCATAGGCATTAAGTATTTGTTCTTGTCGTCCGAACATCTCTTTTTCATCTTGTTCATTCATATGATCGTAGCCTAATAAATGTAAAAAACCATGTAATGCAAGAAAACCAAGTTCTCTTTCAAAACTATGACCATAATTATCTGCCTGTTCTTTCGCAACATCAGTACAAATTATTATATCTCCTAATACCCTTGGCATATCAAGCCCAGTTATTTCTGGTTCATCTTCTTCTAAAGCGAAAGAGATAACATCTGTTACTTTATCTTTATCGCGATACATTTTGTTAATTTCTTGAATTTCTTGTTTATCAACAAACGTCACAGACAATTCAGCTTCTTCTTCAATATTTTCTTGTTTTTTGGCAAAAGTAAGCAATTCATCTATTTGTGTTAACCATTCATTTTGTACTAACTCTGTATGATCACTAAAATCTATTGTAAACATTTATTCTTCTCCCTCATAACGATCAATAATTTTACTTACTAATGGGTGACGTACAACATCACTTTGGTCAAGGTTATGAATACTTAATCCTTTTACATTTTCTAGCTTTTTAATCGCTTCTTTTAATCCACTTTTAACGCCTTTTGGTAAGTCTATTTGTGTTTTATCTCCAGTTACTACCATTTTTGAACCGAAACCTAGTCTTGTTAAAAACATTTTCATTTGAGCATGCGTAGTATTTTGTGCTTCATCCAATATGACAAAAGCATCATCTAAAGTTCTACCTCTCATATAGGCTAACGGAGCAATTTCAATTATGCCTCTTTCTATAAATCTGGCTGTTTGTTCTCTTCCTAAAACTGTATTCAAACCATCATATAACGGTCTTAAATATGGGTCTACTTTTTCTTTTAAATCACCAGGTAAAAATCCTAATGATTCTCCAGCTTCAACGGCAGGTCTAGTAAGTACAATACGTTTCACATTACCCTTACGTAGTTGCTTCGCTGCATATACAACTGCCAAGAAAGTCTTACCAGTACCAGCTGGTCCTACACCAAAAACTAAATCATTATGGTACATTGCATTGACATACATACGTTGTCCCATCGTTTTAGCACGGATGGTTTTACCATATGCATCTTTAGTAATTTCGTCTTCATATAAATCTAATAAGTATTGAATCTTACCATTTTGTGCCATTTTCACAGCAGCCTCTACATCTTTAATAGATATAGAAACACCTTGTTGAATGACTTTCAGTAAGTTTATTAGCACAGATTCTGCTTTTTCAACATGCTCAACTTTCTCACCTTTTACAGAGATTTCTTGTCCTCGAGCATGCACAATGACATCAAAGCCTTCCTCAATTGATTTAAGATGTTCATCATTATTACCAATGAGTGCTTGCGCTTCGTTATTGTCATCTATTTGAATAATTCCAGGCATATAAGTACTCCTTTACAAATATATTCGTTACTTCTTATTTTATCCTATTAGATTTTAAGTTACAAAAAGTTTTTAATAAACAATAAATCATTTCAGATATTTATTCAGTTGAATTTTCATAATTCAAACTTACCATTCAAGTTACACCTTCATTATATCACGAAAATGGCTGATATTATTTTAAAGCGTATTGAATCGTAAGTGATTTCCACAATTTTAACAGAAGATTTACATTCTATCTAATTGAATAAATTAAGCAGTACGCAAATTGAGTAATTATTCAATAATAGTTAAAAATGTTTTATTTGTACAGTGTTTTGCAACAAAAAATAACGCCCTATAAAAACCTATATACGTTGATTTTTATAAGACGTTAAAATATGCAATTATAACCTTTTAGGTCTTTCCAGTACTTCAGACCAAATAATACCATTAACCACTTCATCATCGGCAAACCTAAACTGATCATTATTAGCAGGACTTTGAATAGCATGTGCATTCATTAATTGTTTCAAGCGAAACCTTTTTGTTCTTTCAGATAAGTATTTATCCGCAATGATTGCACGCGCTTTTTTCTCAGTTCTCTGAAGTCTTTTCTCGTTTTCACGGTCAATTTCAGTTCGAACATCTTGTATTTGTCCCATTAAATCAGCTTCAAGCTCTTTTTGTAATTTATCATCTTGTTGTTGTTGAGCTCGTTTTGCTTTATCTGCTTCAGTTTCATTATCTTTTCTTGTCTTACGCTCAGAACTTGGTGATTCCATTTTTTCTGCACGTGTTTCCGTTGGTGAAGATTGCGAACGTTCGGGTTGAGGCATTTGTTCAGGTTCTCTTCTTTGTGACGTAGGATCTTCGTTAATATGTTTTTCAATCTCTTTGAAAGTTTTACCTATTTCGTCCAAGAATCCACCTTTTTTCGGTTGCTCACCCTTACTATTTGGCCCTTTATTTACTGGTGGCTTTTGATTTTGTCTATCTTTATGACTATTATCATTAATAGCTCCGATTATTGTTACAATCACAGATATTACAAAAATAATAATACCTATATTCATTTAATCACCCCTAAAATTATTTATCCGGTGATTCGTCATCTTGTTGATTTGTACGTTGATTAATAGAATTTCTCATACCTGTATCTGCCTCAACATTTTTCAAGTTGTAATAATCTTTTACGCCTAAATTTCCAGAGCGTAAAGCTTCTGCCATTGCTAATGGTACTTCAGCTTCGGCTTCAACAACTTTAGAACGCATTTCTTGTACTTTCGCTTTCATTTCTTGTTCTTGCGCTACGGCCATAGCACGACGTTCTTCAGCCTTAGCTTGTGCAATATTCTTGTCTGCAAGTGCTTGTTCAGTTTGTAGGTCTGCACCGATATTTTTACTAATATCAACATCAGCGATATCAATCGATAAGATTTCAAACGCTGTACCAGAATCTAAACCTTTACTTAAAACAGTTTTCGAAATATTGTCTGGATTTTCTAATACTTCTGTGTGATGTTCACTTGAACCAATAGTAGAAACAATACCTTCACCTACACGAGCGATGATTGTTTCTTCACCAGCACCGCCAACTAAACGAGCAATATTAGCACGTACTGTAATACGCGCTTTGGCTTTTACTTCGATACCATTCATAGCAACACCAGCGATAAACGGTGTTTCTATAACTTTAGGATTTACTGACATTTGTACAGCTTCTAAAACGTCACGACCAGCTAAATCGATAGCAGCGCCACGTTCAAATGGTAAGTTAATATCCGCTCTTTGTGCTGCGATGTTCGCATCAACTACACGGTCAACGTTACCACCAGCTAAATAATGAGATTCTAGTTGATTCGTAGTTAAGTTAAGCCCTGCTTTATGTGCTTTAATAAGCGGTGAAATAACTTTTCTTGGTGATACTCTACGTAACCTCATACCAACCAATGTACCTATTCCTACTTTAACACCAGCCGCAATTGCTGAAATCCATAATCCGACTGGTACAAATGAAAATAATAACAATAATGCTATTACTACTATAGCGACAATAATAATTAATCCGATCATACTTTCTCTCCTTTATGATTCGTTTTCTCTTACAACAACTCTCGTACCTTCTACTTCTAAAATGGTAACTTGTTTATTTCTTAAAATAAAAGAACCATCAGAAACTGCATCAATACGTTCATTGTTATAAGTAATAATTCCTGCAGGTCTTAAATCAGTTGAAGTTGTTGCAGTTTGCCCAACTAAATGAGAGCGATCTTCGTGTGAAGTGTAGCCTGCTTCTGCATTTGTAGAATCTTTCAATACAACCTTGTCTAAAAATGGAATTTTCCGTTTAAATATCTTCACAAGTATCACCCATTCAATAATTGATAGTATTAATGCAACGACGACATTGGCAATCATATAAACTAAATTATCTCCTAAAGTAATAATACTAAAAACTATTAGTGCCATACCGATAATACCGATAACTGCGCCGACTACAAAAAGTTCAATTATTACAAATATAACGCCTATGCCAAATAAAATCACAGAATATAAATTGACATCTCCTTTTATATAAAATCCTAAAAAGAATATCAATAAAGTTAATGTGGCAACAATTCCTATTATGTTAATTTTATTTGAATACAATTGATATAAGAAACCTAAAAAGATAATACATGTTAAAATTAACGCAACTACTGGATTTACAATAAAATTAGCCATATCGTCAATCCAGTTTCCACTTTCAACAAAATTAGCTGAAAATATTGTATGTAAACTACTTGAAGGAATCACTCTATCACCTCGCTCTCAATCTAATTATACATGAAATTAATACTTGATTATAGCGTTTACAGCATAAAATTTCATAATCAATAAATTAATTTTCAAGCGTTTCTTGATTGTAAGGACATATTAAGAAACGCTAATAACTTGTAGTGGTAACTACTATCAATCATTAGCGTTATATACAAATTCAGGTAAAAATAATAGCCTTTAGTTGATTATCAACTAAAGGCTATTTTGGTTTATAATTAATGTTGGTGTTGAGGGAGTCAACGAAACAATTAATTATTTGAATTTACGTTTACGTGCAGCTTCTGATTTCTTTTTACGTTTAACGCTAGGTTTTTCGTAAAACTCACGTTTACGTACTTCTTGAATTGTACCGCTTTTAGAAACTGTACGTTTGAAACGACGTAACGCATCTTCAAGTGATTCGTTCTTTTTGACTACTGTTTTAGACATGTGTATTTCCCTCCCTCCAAATATCAACGAAACTTTATTATCATCACATGGCACTAACCATGTATAACTTAGTATAATATATCTGATTAATGTGGTCAATTAGTAAAATTTACATTTTTTTAATTTAACGTTTTTCTTAGACACCTTTTTAGCAGCATCCTAAAATCTTTTATAAATTATATTAATATTAGTAAATTTGTTATTAAGTTTAATATATTGCTTGAATTCAAAAATCCCACATAGGATTAATCTAACAGTTCTACTTCATAACTAATGGTACTTAGCACATATAGAGGCGCTGTTTCAGCTCTTAAAATCCTAGGACCTAACCCAACTTGATGTGAATTCTCACTAAATAATGCTAACTCTTCTTCCGCTAATCCACCTTCAGGTCCAAAAATCACTAGAACACGATCATTGGGCTGAAATTGTTTTATCATCCTTTTAAGGTTACTAACTTCACCTTGTTTGGCAGCATCTTCGTATGCTATCAAAATATAATCATATAAATCACTTTGTTGAAAAACTTCTTTTAGTGAGGCTTTATAAGCGATAGAAGGTATTGCTAATCTATAGCTTTGTTCAGCAGCTTCTTTAATAATTTTCTGCCAACGTTCTAATTTCTTAGTTACCTTACTTTCATTTAATTTTACAACGGAGCGTTTCATTCCTACAGCTAAAAATTCACTAGCACCTAGTTCAGTTGCTTTTTGTAACAACCATTCATATTTATCCGCTTTAATCAAACCACTACATATAGTAATGGTTTGAGGTAATTCTGAATCTATATCAATTTGTTCAACTAGATCGATTTCAATTTCATTAGTAGCTATATTGTTAATTTTACATTTATAAACAGATTGATCCGAAAAAGTGATAATAATTTCATCGTCAATTTGATACCTCATTACGTTTAAAATATGATGGATATCACCTTTGTCGATAATGGAAAAACGCTGAAGTGAATCAGCGTTTTGATTAATAAAGTATCTTTGCATGTCAATCGCTCACTTTCTGCCCTACAATACAGACCCAGCTATTTTCATGGTTAATAGACAACACTTTAAAACCCGTGTTTTCCATGTGCTCTACGATTGCTTTGTGTTTTTCTTCTATAATACCAGACGTAATAAAATAACCATCTTTATTCAAGGTATTATAAGCATCATCGATCATTTCTTCAATAATATGAGCTAGAATATTAGCAATCACAACATCAAATTTTTCAGTTTCTTCTTTTAATAAATTTCCAGTCGTGGCTTCAATTGCATGGTCACAATTATTTTTCTCAAAGTTCTCTTTAGCAACTCTTACTGCCATTTCATCTACGTCTAATGCCTTAATACGTTTTACACCTAATAAATGAGTAGCAATACTTAATATACCTGAACCAGTGCCAACATCAATAACAGCGTCACTTGGCTTCACATATGATTCTATTGCCTTTAAACACATACTAGTTGTAGGATGATCCCCAGTACCAAACGCCATTCCTGGATCTAATTCAATACATAATTCATTTTCGTCTTCTTTTTGATATGTTTCCCAACTAGGAACAATGGTGAACTGTTCTGAAGCTCTAAATGGATGGAAATAATTTTTCCATTCATTTTCCCAATCTTGCTCACGTAATGTTTGTTCTTCGTACTCAAAAAGTGAAAGATCCAGAGAAGGAACTTGTTCAATTGCATTAATGATTTCTGATTTTAACTTTTCTGTATATTTAATTTCATTGAAGTACGCTTTTATTCTTACACCTTTTTGAGGATAATCATTAGCATTTAATGCATAAATTTCACCAAATTTAACCTCAAACGCTTGTTCCAAATCTTTAGAATCCTCTATAACTACACCATTTGAACCAAAATCTTCTAATATATCAGAAATAATTGATGATGCCTCGTGATTAACGCTGATTGATACTTCAGTCCAGTTCATATATTATTCTCCTTTAAAGAATCTTTTAGCTTTATCTCTAAAATTTGACGGTTGTTCTGAAATTTCTTCGCCATCAATTTCTGCAAATTCTCTAAGCAATTCTTTTTGACGCTCACTTACTTTAGTTGGTGTAACTACTTTAATATTTATAAATAAGTCACCATAGCCATAGCCATGTACATTTTTGATACCTTTTTCTTTAAGTCGGAATTGTTTGTCTGTTTGAGTGCCTGCAGGAATAGTCAACATTACGCTACCATTTAGCGTTGGGACCTTAACTTCGTCGCCTAACGTTGCTTGGGCGATGCTAACATCAAGAGAATAATAAATATCGTCGCCATCTCTTTCAAATTTTTCTGAAGGTTTAACTCTAAAGACGATATATAAGTCACCTTGTGGCCCACCATTTTCACCTGGAGCACCTTCACCAGCTAGCCTAATTTGTTGTTCATTATCAACACCTTCAGGTATTGTTACACTGATTTTAACATTTTTGTTTTCAGTACCTTTTCCGTGACATGTTGGACATGGTTCTTCAAATTCTTGACCTGAACCACTACATACTGGACAAACTTTTTCAGTTCTAACTCTACCAAGTATTGTATTTTGTTCAACAGAAACATGACCAGCACCACTACAATAATGACATGTTTTTTTCTTAGTACCAGGTTTAGCACCTTCACCATCACATGTATGACAAGTAACATCTTTACGTATTGAAATTTCTTTCTCGCTACCAAAAACTGCTTCATCAAAAGTAACAGTCATTGTATATTGTAGATCGTCACCTTTTCTTGGTGCATTTGGATCACGTTGTTGTCTGCCGCCTCCGAAGAACGAACTGAAAATATCTTCGAAACCGCCGCCTCCGAATCCGCTAAAGTCTTGACCACCAAAGCCTTGGCCACCAAAACCACCTTGTGGGCCGTCATGACCAAATTGGTCATAATTAGCACGTTTATTGTCATCACTTAAAATTTCGTATGCTTCTGAGATTTCTTTAAACTTCTCGTCAGCACCTTCTTCTTTATTTATGTCAGGATGGTATTTCTTTGATAATTTACGATAAGCCTTTTTAATTTCATCTTTAGAAGCGCTTTTACTAACACCTAAGACTTCATAATAATCTCTTTTGGCCACTGTTATCTCTCCTTTTACGGTTTTATTAAATCTTTTATAAAAAAGGAAAAAGTCAAAGCCAATGTTCAATTGACTTTGACTTAATTTGGCTAAGCAATTGTGTCATATATTTCTATTAATAACAATTAATTAGTCCATGACTACACTTATTTTTGCTTATCTTCGTTGTCGTCATCTTTAACTTCTGTGAAATCTGCATCTTCAACATTGCTGTCTTGAGAAGCGTTTGCATCTTCACCTTGAGCTTGTTGTTGAGCTTGTGCAGCTTGTTCGTAAACTTTAGTTGATAAGTCTTGGACAACTTGTTCTAATTCTTCTTTTTTAGCTTTGATATCTTCTATATCTTCGCCTTCAAGCGCAGATTTTAATGCTTCTTTTTTATCTTCAGCATTTGTTTTATCTTCTTCGCTGATGTTTTCACCTAAATCAGTGATTGTTTTTTCAACTTGGAATACTAAACTATCTGCTTCATTTCTCAAATCACTTTCTTCGCGACGTTTTTTATCTGCTTCCGCATTTTCTTCTGCATCTTTAACCATGCGATCAATTTCATCGTCTGAAAGTGCTGAGCTTGATTGTATTGTAATGTTTTGTTCTTTGTTAGTACCTAAGTCTTTTGCAGTAACGTTTACAATACCATTTTTATCAATATCGAATGTAACTTCGATTTGAGGTACACCACGAGGTGCAGCTGGGATATCAGTTAATTGGAATCTACCAAGTGTCTTGTTATCTGCTGCCATTGGGCGTTCACCTTGTAATACATGAATATCAACTGCTGGTTGGTTATCTGCAGCTGTAGAGTAAACTTGTGATTTTGATGTTGGAATTGTAGTATTTCTTTCAATTAGTGTATTCATACGTCCACCCATAATCTCAATACCTAATGATAATGGTGTAACGTCTAATAATACTACGTCTTTAACATCACCTGTGATAACGCCGCCTTGAATTGCTGCACCCATTGCTACAACTTCGTCAGGGTTAACACCTTTATGAGGGTCTTTACCTACTTCTTTTTTCACTGCATCTTGTACTGCAGGGATTCTTGTAGAACCACCAACTAAGATAACTTCATCGATATCAGAGCTAGATAAACCAGCGTCTTTCATTGCTTGACGAGTTGGTTCCATAGTTCTTCTTATTAATGAATCTGCTAATTCTTCAAATTTAGAACGAGTTAGTGTAAGTTCTAAGTGTAATGGACCGCTTTCTCCAGCAGAGATAAATGGTAATGAAATTTGTGTTTGAGAAACACCAGATAAGTCTTTTTTAGCTTTTTCAGCAGCATCTTTAAGACGTTGTAAAGCCATTTTATCTTTTGATAAGTCTACGCTGTTTTCTTTTTTGAACTCTGCTACTAAGTGATCAATAATTACTTGGTCAAAGTCATCCCCACCAAGTTTATTGTCACCTGCTGTTGAAAGTACTTCAAATACGCCGTCACCTAATTCAAGGATTGATACGTCGAAAGTACCGCCACCTAAGTCAAATACAAGCACTTTTTGATCTTGTTCTGTTTTGTCTAAACCGTAAGCTAATGCAGCTGCAGTTGGTTCGTTAATAATACGTTCAACTTCTAAACCAGCAATTTTACCAGCATCTTTAGTAGCTTGACGTTCGCTGTCGTTGAAGTATGCAGGAACTGTAATAACAGCTTTATCTACACTTTCGCCTAAGTAGTCTTCTGCTGTACTTTTTAGGTTTTGTAATACCATTGCTGAAATTTCTTGTGGTGTATATGATTTACCTTCAACGTCTACTTTGTAATCTGTACCCATATGACGTTTGATAGATTGAATTGTATTAGGGTTAGTGATTGCTTGACGCTTAGCAACTTCACCTACTTGAGTTTCATCATTTTTAAATGCAACTACAGATGGAGTTGTTCTAGCACCTTCAGGATTTTGAATTACTTTTGGCTCATCGCCTTCTAATACTGCAATACATGAATTTGTTGTACCTAAGTCAATACCTATTACTTTACTCATAAATAAATTCCTCCTGTTATGTTTGAAAATTTGGTGTTTTCAACAATAAAATAATTTATTGGTTTACTTTAACCATTGAAGGTCTTAAAATTCTTTCTTTCAATTTATAACCACTTTGTAGCTCTTCAGTAATTTGTCCAGATTCGAAATCAGGATTATCATCTTGAACTACAGCTTGGTGGAAGTTAGGATCAAATTGTTGACCTTCAGTTTCTATTTTTTCTAAACCATTATTTTTCAATGCATTTAATAAGCTTTCATGAACCATTTCGACACCTTTTTTAAGTGATTTAAACTGTTCATCTTCGCCATCAATTTGTAAAGCACGTTCAATGTTATCTATTGTTGGTAAGATATCATTTAAAACATCTTGTGCTTTATACTCTTTCATTGTTTGGTTTTCTTTTTGTATTCTACGCTTATAGTTTTCAAATTCAGCGTATAATCTTAAATATTTTTCTTCATTTTCTTGAACATCTTTTTTCAATTGTTGAATTTCTTCATCTTTAGGATCTACGTCTTCTGAGATATTTTGTGAATCGTCCTCCTGCAGATTATCTTGTGATGTTTCTGTAGTTTCGTCAGTGTTTTCAACCGTATTATCTTCTGAAGTTTGTTCATTTACGTCTTCGTTTTGGTCGAAAACTGATTCATTTTTTTCTGTCATTGTCTGCCCTCCAATACAATTGTTAATTACCAAATCGTATTTAGTAATCTGATTACGTTCTGATAATTCATTGCCGTTGGTCCGATAACCGCAATTTGACCTTTAAGTCTATCATCAATGTGATATTCACTTGTAACAATTGAAATATCACTTAAACTTGATTCAATTTCATGACCAATTTTGACATTAATAGCTGAATTAGACATTTCATCAAGTAATTGTATGATTTTATTTGATTCTATATATTGTAGAATCGGTTGAATTGATGATACGTTCGTTTCATTCAACGCATCTATAAGTTTAACCTTTCCGCCCATAAAAATGCCATTACTTTGATTATCAAAATGAATATCTATTGTATTCAACATGTCTTTTATAAAATCTTTTTCAATATCTGATTTCACAAAAGCATTCAAGTCATTTTCGAAATGGTGATTATTCCATTCGTTATATTTAGCAGTAACAAAATTAGAAATGTTTGTAAGTTCATTATTTGATAATGGAACTTGAGATGCTAAATGTAAGTTTTCAACATGACCTGATGAGAATACAACAACCATTATAACCAAATAAGCATTTGCTCTAAACAAATGAATGTTATTAACAATATCTTTTTTATGATTTGGACGCATTACCAACGTTGTATACTGAGATTGATTTGAAAGTTCATTTGCAAAATCACTGAGTGAAGTCGCAATATCATAGTGATTTTCAACTAATAAATCTCTCAAACGTTGAATTTTAGTTTGTTGTTGATGAGATGTTTCTTGTAATAATTGATTCACATAATATCTGATACCTGATTCTGAAGGATATCGTCCTGACGACGTGTGCGTCTTCTCTATTAGTTCGAGAAGCTCTAATTGCTTCATCTCATTCCTAATAGTAGCAGGACTAACATTCAATTTATGCCGTTCAATCAGTGTTTTTGAACCAATTGGCTGACCTAAATCAACATAATCTTCAACAATTGCATTTAGTATGCTCAATTGTCTATCGCTAATCATGTTTTCACCTCATTAGCACTCTTTTGTTTCAAGTGCTAATTATAATTTATCAAATTGGTCAAAGTAAGTCAATGTTAAAGCACTGGATTTTTATAAATTTTTATACATTAAGCAAAAATGATTCAAACACTAAGTTTCCGACGACTTTTCCACGATCAGTCATAGAAATGTAGTCATCTTTTTCAACGATAAGTCCTTTTTGAGTTAAATCTTTAAGCGACTTCTCATAAACTTGCTCAACTGTTTGATCAAATTTTTCAAAAAACCTATTTTTACTTACACCTTTATTCATTCTCAAACCTAAGAACATTTCTTCTTCCATTTGTTCTGTTTTTGTTGGGTAAGTTGATTGTAAAATAGGTCTTTCATTGTTCTTTATTTTTTTTATATAGTGATTTACAGGATTAACATTACTGTAACGTTCGCCATTCACATAGCCACTTGCACCTGCACCAAAACCATAATACCCTTCATTTTTCCAATAAACTTTATTATGTTCCGATTCATGGCCTACTTTCCCAAAATTTGAAATTTCATATTGATGTAAATCAGACTTATTCATTCTCTCAATTAGATATTCATACATTTCTTCACCAATATCTTCATTAGGAATTTTCAACTTACCTTTTTTATACATATTATAAAATTGTGTTTTAGGTTCCAATATAAGCCCATAACTTGAAATGTGATCAATATCCATGGCCAATGCTTTTTCTAAACTATCCTTAAAATCCTCTAACGTTTGTTGTGGTAAATGGTACATCAAATCTAAACTTATAGAAGGAATACCTACAGCACGCGCATTAGAAACAGCTCGGTAGATATCAGTAGTATGATGCGTTCTACCTAATATTTCTAAAAGTTCAGGTTTGAACGTTTGTACACCCATAGATAGTCTGTTAACACCAAAATCTTTCAATAATTGAACTTTTTCAAGTGTCAATTCATCTGGATTAGCTTCAAAACTAAATTCGCCTTTAATTTCGAACGTATCAGTAATTGCAATTAGTAATCGCTTGAGTTGTTTATAACTTAAGGCTGTCGGTGTTCCGCCACCTACAAATACAGTTTCTAAAACTCTAACCTCGCTATCGCACATCTCTTTAATTAAGCAATCTAAATATTCATCCACCGGTTGATTGTATATAAAATATTTATTGAAATCGCAATATGTACATATTCTTACACAAAATGGAATATGGATATATGCACTTTTCACTTCCATATTGCGTGCACCTTCTTTCATTTATTGAATACTTAAAATAATCACAAAAACTGGGCCATAAATCTTTTGGATTTAAGGCCCCTATTTTTAATTTATATTAATCTTCGTCCATCTTAAGTACTGCTAAGAAAGCGTCTTGAGGAATTTCTACATTACCTACTGCTTTCATTTTAGCTTTACCAGCTTTTTGTTTTTCTAGAAGCTTTCTCTTACGAGTAATGTCGCCACCATAACATTTAGACAAAACATTTTTACCCATTGATTTAATATTCGTTCTTGCTACGATTTTTTGCCCTACAGCTGCTTGTACAGGAACTTCGAACTGTTGTCTAGGTATCAGCGTTTTAAGTTTCTCAACTAAAGCTTTTCCTCGATCGTATGCAAACTCTTTATGCACGATAAAGCTTAAAGCATCTACTTTCTCACCATTTAACAAGATATCCATCTTCACTAGATCACTTTCTTTATTATCGATAAATTCATAATCGAATGAAGCATACCCTTTAGTATTAGATTTTAACTGATCAAAGAAATCAAACACTACTTCTGATAATGGAATCTCATAAATGATATTCACACGGATATCATCCATATATTCCATATTTATAAATTGACCACGTTTGCGTTGACATAACTCCATTACTGCACCTACATAGTCGTTAGGAACCATCATAGTCGCGCGCACAAATGGCTCATATATTGTTTCTATCTTATCTCTATCAGGCATGTTCGCAGGGTTGTCCACCGTGACTTCATCACCTGTTTTTAAGATGCATTCATAAATAACTGAAGGCGCTGTGGCAATAAGTTCTATTCCAAATTCACGCTCAATACGTTCCTGGATAATTTCCATATGCAACATACCTAAGAAACCTGTACGATAACCAAAACCTAAAGCTTGTGATGATTCAGGTTCAAACTCTAACGAAGCGTCATTTAATTGTAATTTCTCTAGAGCTTCTCTTAAATCATTATAATCTTTGTTATCAATTGGGAATAGACCACAGAAGACCATTGGATTCATTTTCTTATAACCTTGTAATGGTTCGGCCGCTGGTCTATCGGCATGTGTAATTGTGTCCCCTACACGTGAATCATCTACATTTTTAATGCTAGCAATGATGTAACCAACATCACCGACAGTCAATTCATCAACTTGTAATTGCTTTGGTGTATTGATACCAACTTCAGTCACTTCAAACGCTTTACCAGTTGCCATCATTTTAATGCGGTCGCCTGCTTTTACAATACCTTCCATTACCCTGATAGAAGATATAACCCCTCTATACGGATCATATTCCGAATCGAATATAAGTGCTTTTAGAGGTTCTTCTGGATCACCTTCAGGTGGTGGTACTACTTCAACGATTTTCTCTAAGATATCTTCAATACCAATATTTGATTTTGCACTTGCAAGTACCACATCATCTTTATCGATACCGATAACGTCTTCTAATTCTTGTTTCACTCGTTCAGGTTCTGCCGCTGGCAAATCTATTTTATTGATAACTGGCAGTAATTCTAAATCATTATCAAGTGCTAAATACACATTCGCTAAAGTTTGTGCCTCTATACCTTGTGCCGCATCCACAACTAATATAGCACCTTCACATGCTGCAAGTGATCTAGACACCTCATAAGTAAAATCGACATGCCCTGGTGTATCGATTAAGTGGAACGTATATGTTTCCCCATCTTTAGCATCATATTTTAAACGTACTGCATTTAATTTAATTGTTATACCGCGTTCTCTTTCTAAATCCATAGAATCCAATAGTTGAGACTGCATGTCTCTAGTCTCGACTGATTTTGTATTTTCTAAAATCCTATCAGCTAACGTAGATTTACCATGGTCTATATGTGCGATAATGGAAAAGTTTCTAATATTTTTACGTCGATTATAGCGTTCTTGTTTATCCATGTATTATCCTTCTCACTTTCATAATTCTAGCCCGTAATATGTATGACATTCTTTGATATAATAACGTTTTTAGTAGTTAATTGCAAACTTGCAAAGTATTTTAATAGTAATACTTATTAAGTCATAACATTTTTAAAGAGATTTTGAATTGAACTTTTATGTTACTTTTTTATCTTTCTATCATATATTGTATCATTTATGTCTATTTTACGCGCCTTAGATAAATAAATGATTGCAGAAAGTTGCTTGTTTTGATAAAATATTTCTTGTTGTAATCAAATTAACTTTGATAGCGAAGATCACTTTTAGGAGGTGACACACATGCCAAACATTAAATCTGCAATTAAACGTGTTAACACAACACACACTGCTGAAGCTCGTAATATTTCTCAAAAAAATGAAATGCGTACAGCAGTTAAGAGAGCTCATTCAGCTATAGAAGCTGGTGCTGATAACAAAGCTGACTTAGTGAGCTTTGCTTTGAAAAAAGTAGATAAAGCTGCACAACGCAACTTAATCCACACTAACAAAGCTGCTCGTATCAAGTCTTCATTAATGACAGCTGCTAAATAATAAACAGATTCAAGCAACTGCTCGAATCTACTAATCAAACAAACCTTAGGTGATAGTTCGCCTAAGGTTTGTTTATTTATATTTATATAATTATTTTTCAAAAAAAGCAGTGATCCTTTATCAATTGATTTATTCAACATAATAAACACCGCCACGGTTTAATTTATATATATTATCATCTTTTTAGTGCGAACTGTCGTACAAACTTATCCTTCAATAACGCATCAAACATTTAACTTTTGTGATTTATTATAAAGTACTTTTAAATTACTAAATTATTAAACAAAAAGACTGTCGATGAAATAAAAATATCATCAACAGCCAAATTCTACGTACAAATTCAATATTTCATTTAAATTAAACATAAAACGATATAATATATTTAAAAGTAGAAAACCAATGAGTTAAAAATGCACCAATAGTATTTCAATATGGTTAAATGTCATTTTATCAAGTTAATCATAACTATTTGTATATAATTAAAGTGACAATATAAACAGTTCTAAAATCAATTGTTTATCCATATATGATGACTTCAATTTATAATCTGTTTCTGCACATGTATCAATTATGTTTAATAACTTCTCTAATTGATAATTTCTTGATTGGTTTAAAGCCAATTTAACACGGTATGGATGTGCATTGATTGTTTTAGCTATTTGTTGGCCACTGTAGCCTTTTTGTCCTAATATTTTACATTGATAAAACAAGCGATAATTACTTGTAATTAATGCTAATAATTTAATTGGCTCTTCTTTCATTGCTATCAAGTCTTTCACCAATTGTATAGCTTGGGATTTTTTATTTTTCTGAATATAATCAGTTAATAAAAAAACATTTTGTTCTAAACTTCTATTAACAATTTGATGTACATCTTGCTTATTAATCGTTGCTCTATCACCTAAAAATAGTATTACTTTTTCAAGTTCTTGCTTTACAATATTAAAATTAATACCCGTAAGTTCTAAAAATAAGTCTAACGCATCTTGTTTTATATCTTTGTAATTTTCGTGAAGTTCATTTTTTATCCATTTTTTTATCTCTTCTTCGGTCATTTGTTCAATTTTGATTAAATTAGCGTGTTTCTTTAAAGTTTTAACTAACTTTTTTCTTTCATCTAATTTTGATTGATAGACTTCAAATATTATTAAAGTTTCCCCATCGTATTTTTCAATAAATTCAATAAGTTGATCAGTATTATGATTTAGTTCTTTTGGCGCTTTTTCGCCTGTAAACACATATGCATTTTGAACTAATACTGCTTTTTTGTCAGAAAAAAATGGTAAGGTTAGTGTTTCTTCAATTATAGGAGATAAATCACTTTCATATAAATTATATTTAACAAAGTTAAAATCATCTTTAGGGGCATTCAAGTAACGGTTAATGACTTCAGCTGACTTTTTTTCAATAAGTTCAGGTACTTCACCGTAAATTGTAATAATCTTATCGCTCATCTTTAGCACCCTTTCATCACTATTACGCATTTAATTATTATAGCACGGAGAGGTTGATCTCTCTACATAAAATCATTGGTTCATTTCGGTATTTATAGTTAATTGGGAATTTAATTTTATAGTCACCTCTCCACACTCATTTGATTGGAAAACATGAGAACCTAACCTTTTTAATTTAGTTATAACTTCTTGGTTGGGTAGACGGTATCGATTGGTCTTACCTACAGAAACAAGACAAATGGTTGGTTGTATTTTTTTTATAAATTCATTGCTAGTACTTGTTTTACTTCCATGGTGACCCACTTTTAGTATATCTATCTTTGGCAATTTAAAATTACGCAAAAGTATTTGTTCATTTTTAGTGGTAGCATCTCCCATAAACAACATTTTAATCTTATTATATTCTATAAAAGTTACAATAGAATGTTCATTTAAATCCTCTGAATGCTTAATAGTTGAATCTAGTAAAGTAATATTCGCTTTACCTAGGTTAAATTGCTGTATATTTTTAAAATCAATCAGTTTTATATGATTTCTCTCACTTTGGCGGCTTAAAGTCTTTAATTTATTTATGTTAAAACTTGTTGTATTAATGATTATATTCTTTATCTTGAACTTAGTTATTAAGTAACTTAATTCACCCATATGATCTACATGGGGATGTGAAATAATAATATAATCTAAAGATGTTAGACCGTGCTTTTTAAGTGTAGGTATTATATGATATTTAGCTATATTATGATCTTCTTTCATTGCTGAATCCATAGCTGATCCTATCGATGTGCCACCAGTATCAATAAGTATGCTTTCTCGTTCATTTGTCTCGAATAGAAATGCATCACCTTGATTCACATTTAACATTGTTAATTTATAACAATCATCATGTGGCATGATTGTAGAAATGATATACAAAATAATTACAGTTATGATAAAACATACATAATATTTATGAACTAAAAAAACTAATGCTATAAAAACTGTAACGAAAGTTAAAGTAATAAATATTTCATTAAGTTCAGGTACATGCCATTTATAAATGTTCATGTGTATGAATAGATTGATAGCTACATCGTGGAACATCATCAATAAATTTAGTGGTGTGATAAGGAAACTTAGTTCTAGAGGGAAATGTAAGAGGATAACGATGATAATAACAAATGGAAATAGGATAAATGTATAGAAAGGTACAAAAAAGAGGTTAGTTATAATACCAATCCATTGAATGTGATTAAAGTAAAGAGCACTTATAATAAATGAACCCAGTTGCGCAATTAAAGATAGATAGAAAATATTTTTTATCAAATGAGCTTTTTCTAATAGTGGAAGAGCGAACAAAATAAAAAATGTAATAAGAAAAGAGAATTGAAAGCCTAAATGATAAACAAAAGGTGGATGAAGCAAAGTCATAAAAATAAATGATAATGATAGTATATTAAGCGCATTCTTTGCAATTGATTTAGATAATATAATTAATAAGAGACAAGTCATAGTTGCTCTTATAGCACTTGGAGCTAAATCTATATAAAAAACATATAATGGTAAAATAACGCAAATGACTATTTTAATGATAACAATTGGACATTTCATATGGTTTAACAAAAAATATAATATGCTTGTTAATGTACCTATATGCATGCCACTAATGGCTAATAAATGATATATCCCAATATCTTTATATTTAGCAATGTCGTCTTTACTAATTTCTGATACATCACCACTTATAAGCGCAAAAACCTTACCCGTAGATTCAATGTGTAAATGCTTAAGTCGTTCTAATACGTACTGCTTGTGATAATCTAAAATATATGAATAATCACTTTTGGGTTTATAACAACTACTAAAATCAATATTATTTATAAAAAGTGATAATTGGCTGTATGGGTGATTACTGTACGACTTAAATATAGCCTCAATTTTGCAATTTTGGCGAACAATTTTTGATTGTACTCCCCTAGCATTTTCACTTTTTATTTGATAATAATATTTAAATGTACGCTTTCCTATTTTGACATTTCCTGTTAATTTTTTATCGTTCAAATTTGGCTTATTTATAAAATAAGCTTGAGTATACACAGTTTGTTTCGTTAAAAAGTTATGTTGTTCAACTGTCACTTTTAAATGATATTGAAAATACACATTTGATAATATTGGTATTAATAGAATAAATAGTATTTGAAACCATCTTAACCTTTTTCTAATACCTATTACCATTATGATTACAAAGATCAGCATCGACAATGATTTGACATGTAGCCATAAAATACCAACTAAATATGCTAATGCATAAAAAATCAAGAAGTTATTGATTCATTAAGTATTGTGCTACATGTTCTTGGTTGAAAGGGATTTTCGTGTGTTCGATACCTGATTGATCTAATAATTTCAACGCATAATCATGATTGTGATAATCTTCAGCGTAATAAATTGTTTTAATTCCTGCTTGTATAATTGACTTCGTACAATTCAAACAAGGAAAATGCGTAACATAAATTGTTGCACCATCAGTAGATACTCCCTGTTTAGCACACTGTAATAATGCATTCATTTCAGCATGTATAGTACGTATACAGTGGCCATCTTCTAATAAACAACCTTCATCAATGCAATGAACCTCACCTGATACAGACCCATTGTATCCTCCAGCTATAATTCTATTATCTTTTACAACAGTAGCGCCTACTGACAAGCGTTGACACGTAGAGCGTAATGCCAATAAATGACTTTGTGCCATAAAATATTCTTCCCATTTAATGCGATCCATGATGATAGCCTCCGGTCTTTTGATTAAAATATGATTTTGATTTAATTATAGGTTAATTTGTATCATTTAAAAATGCAACAAAAACTTAAACTACAAAATAATCACTGATCTTTTCCAGTGTTTTTGATCCTATTCCTTTAACTTCTTTTAATTGATCCACTGATTCAAAATTGCCATGTTGCTCTCTATATTCAATAATAGATTTAGCTTTTGTAGGACCAATACCATTTACACTTAATAATTGAGTTTCGCTAGCACTATTTAAGTTTATTTTTCCTTGTTGACTATCGTTCAATTCAGTTTTCAAAGCTAGGGTTTGCTCTTGTTGGTGGTTATTTGATTTACTTGAATCATTAGTATTTGCAACTGGTGTTTCTCCCTTTTTGGGAATATATATAACTTTTTGATCCAACAACTTTTCAGCAAGGTTAATTGTTGAAAGATCTGCATTATCCAAAATCTGTGCTTTATCTAATAACTGTTTGACTCTGTCTGTAGACTTCATTTCGTAGATATTAGGATGTTTAACCGCACCTTTTACATCTACAATAATCACTTCATTTTCGGATTTTCTAGGTTTTTCTTTTCGTTTAATATTAGATTCAGTTTCTTTAGATTGAGATTCACTTGCCACTTTATTTATAGATACTGTTGAAATTTCGTTCATCTTTTTGTCATCCATATGAATAAATTTATTAGCTAAAAAAATAAGTGTTAGTAATAAAACAATTGAAATAATGCTAAATATAATTTTATATTTGATAATAATTTCTTTCCATCTTTCCCATTGAAACAACATAAAAATCACTCCTTTATACAATACACGTACAAAGGAGTGATTTTACTTTTATTTTTTAACAATGAAAAACAAGCGGTGTCCTTCACCATCATGATTATTAATTTCAAAATCTACAAATGTCTGAATATCCTTAAAACCTACTTGGGTAAGCATATCCTTGTATTCTGATTCTAGATAGGTACGCTGATAGTGAGATTCATCAAATCGATTATACTTACCATCAGATTGTCTAATAAAAAATGACATATCATGCCATACACTTAATGGTTCTTCACCTTTAACAGCTTCCCATCCAAGAAATACATCTTCCGATTCATCAATATAACTTTGATTATTAAATAAAGTATCCATTTTAAAACTTGTGTGCACATCAAACATAAATACACCATTATTATCTAAATGCTCGAAAACACGTTTGAAAGTTGCAACAACATGCTCTGTCTCAGGTAAATAATTTAATGAATCGCAAAAAATGGTGATAACATCAAATGATGTGTTGAGTTGAAAATCAGTCATATCACCTTCTAGCCAATTAACATGTTCTGATTTATGTGCTGCTATCGCAAGCATATCGATACTGAGGTCCATACCAGTCACTTGTTTAAATTCATTAAATAATGACGTTAAGCTACCTGTACCGCATCCTATATCTAAGATAGAGCCTTTATCTTCTGCAAAATAATTTACAATCTCTAACCAAGACTCATAAGGCTGATCAAGCGTTAACTGATCGTAAAACAGGCTCATTTCTTCATATTGAGACATAATTAATATACTACCTGTCTATATGATTCTAATGGTGCGTCTCTATATAATTTTTCAATATTATAATAATCTCTTTCGTCTTTGTGGAAAACGTGTACGACTACATTTGCTAAATCAATAAGAATCCATCTCGCTTCATTAAAGCCTTCCATACGCTTAACTTCAATTTCTGCTTCGTTAGCTGCGTCTTTAACTGCACGTGCGATTGATTGAACTTGTTTTTCATTATTTCCGTGACAAACTACGAAATAATCTGTCATATCGCTAATACCTTTCATATTTAATGAAATAATATCTTCTGCTTTTTTATTCTCTGTTGCTTCGACAGCTAGCTTTAATAGTTGATCTGATTTCATCTAATCATCCTTTACTCTTTCGTCACTGTAATTATAATAATTTAAACATGCAATCGTTGCGTCATAAACATTAATATCTTTATTAATTAAATATAACACTGTTCGCTTAGATATTTCGTATATAGTTTTATCTAAGCTACCTTGATTGTATGCTAAATCTCTAATTTCTTCAACGCCTGGGGTCTGACGGCCTGGTTCTATATAATCTGCAATAAATACAAGTTTTTCGGTTTTCGTCATTTGAGCACGGCCAGTAGTATGATTTTTAATTGCGAGTAATACTTCTTCATCTTTAATACCATAGTGTTCTTTCATAATTACTGCACAAACTGGCCCGTGTAATATTTCAGAGCCATAACTTAGTAAATTGCGATCTAAATCTTGTTGTGTAACAATTTGATACATTGAACCTAGGTCATCATACTTTGAATAATCATGTAAAATACCTGCAAGTTCAGCTTTATCTTTGTCACCATCATAAATTTCTGCTAATTTCACGGCTGTTTCTGCTACTCTTAATGAATGGTTAAACCTTTTTTCAGGTAATTTCTCCTTAACAATTTCAACTGCTTGATCAATTTTCATATAATCCTTCCTCTCGGATATATTGTTCAACACTTGGAGGAACCAAAACCTGAATATTCCTATTAGATTTTATTCTATCTCTAATTAACGTTGAACTAATATCAATGCGCGGGATTGTAATTGCTATCATATCTGCATCAACACTTTGTTGTGCCTTGTCTCTATTAACAATTACAAATGTGATGAGCTCTTTTAATTCATCTATTTTATACCACTTATCTAGCTGATCATACTGATCAGTGCCAATCACCAAATATATTTTAGCTTCAGGATTTTCTTCTAACATCGAATGAACGGTATCAAATGTATAGCTCTGTCCCTTTCGCTCTATTTCGTCTAAATAAACTTCGCCGAATCCAAGTTCCTTAATAACATTGTGTATCATTGTAACCCTATGATTTGCGTCTAAGAAATCTTCATGAACCTTTAAAGGTGACATATAACTTGGTAAAAAATAAAATACATCCGGTTTAATGACATCATTAACTTCACTAGCTACTACCATGTGAGCAACATGAATCGGGTTAAACTGCCCACCATATATTACGATTGACTTTGTCATTATGGTAATTGAATTTGCTTATTGTCTTGAGATTCTTTATACAACACAATCATAGACCCGATTACTTGCACAATGTCACTACGCGTTGCATCGCTTAAAGTCTGTGCTAAATCATTTTTATCTTCAGAATTATTTTGTAACACATGTATTTTAATGAGTTCTCTATTTTCTAAAATATCTTGTAGTTGATCTACCATATTATCATTTATACCCGCTTTACCTATTTGAAAAGTTGGGTCGACATTATGGGCTTTACTGCGTAAAAATCTTTTTTGCTTACCTGTTAACATAATTAACTCCTTTATAAATGCTTTAAAACTGCCTCTTTCATAATTTGGATTTGAGGTAGTTCATTTGTCCATATTTTAAAACTCTCTGCTCCTTGATATACAAACATATCAAGGCCATTGTGAATTGGGTTTCCTTTCGCTTCTGCTATTTCTAAAATTGGCGTTTTAAAAGGTACATACACAATATCACTAACTAAAGTTCGCGAATCTAAGTGATCTAGATTAATAACTACCTCCTTGTTTTCATGCATACCGGCCGGTGTTGTATTAATCACAATATCAAATTCATCTAGCGCTTGTTCTGCTTCTTCCAAAGTAATTTGGTTCACATCTAAATCCCAATTTTCAAAACGTTTCAAAGTTCTATTAGCAATGGTTAATTTAGAGTGTACATGCTTAACTAATTCATTTGCAATACCTTTACTTGCGCCGCCAGCACCTAAAATTAATATATAAGCATTTTCCAAATCTGGATATACCTGTTTTAATCCCGTAACATACCCAATACCATCTGTATTGTAGCCAATCCATTTACCATCTTCAATTTTCACTGTATTTACAGCGCCAACTGTCTTGGATTGATCATCTATTTCATCTAGATATGGCAATATATTTTCTTTATGAGGAATCGTCACATTAAATCCAGAAAGTGCTTTTTCATCAATAATTTCTTTGATTAGGTGAAATTGATCTTCTGGTATATTAATTGCTTCATAAGATGATGGATTGTTTAACGCTTTAAAATTCGCATTATGCATGATTGGGGATAATGAATGTACTATTGGGTTACCTATTACCGCATATTTCATGTTTATGCCACCTTACATTATTGAATTTCTTAATACTACATCAACATTTTTAGGTACGCGAATGATAACTTTAGCACCTTCATCAATTGTAATAAATCCTAAACCAGAAATCATCACGTCGCGTTTTTCTTTTCCAGTTTCTAACCTTACCGCTTTAACATTTTGTAAGTCAAAATGCTCTGGGTCATTAGGTGGTGCAAGCACAGCGCCTAACTGATTACGCCATAATTCATTGGCGTTTTCAGTTTTGGTACGGTGTATATTTAATTCATTAGAAAAATAACAGACTAGTGGCCGTTTCCCACCACTTACGTAATCGATTCTTGCTAGTCCACCAAAGAATAGGGTTTGACCTTCATTCAATTGGTATATACGTTGTTTAACTTCCTTTTTCGGCATGATTGTCTTAAGTTCATTTTCAGTGACATAATGTGTCATCTGATGTTCTTGAATTACACCAGGTGTATCGTACATGAAAGAAGTATCGTCTAAAGGAATATCAATCATATCTAAAGTCGTACCAGGAAATCTTGATGTTGTAACTACGTCTTTTTCGCCAACACTTCGTTCAATTAATTTATTAATAAGCGTTGATTTCCCTACATTTGTCGTACCTACAATATATACGTCTTCACTGTTTCTTAATGTATTGATTGAATTTAATAAATCTTCAATACCTTCATTTTTTTCAGCAGAAATAAGTACAACATCATCAGCTTCTAGGCCATATTTTCTAGCTGTCTTTTTCAGCCACTCTTTCACACGACGCTTATTAATTTGTTTAGGTAATAAGTCTACTTTATTGGCTACTAAAATAATCTTTTTGTTACCTACAATACGTTTAATTGCATTAATAAATGAACCTTCAAAATCAAATACATCAACTACATTCACAACAATTCCGCTTCTATCGGCTAAGCCATTGAGTAATTTTAAGAAGTCTTCACTATCTAACCCTACATCTTGTACTTCGTTGTAATTCTTCAATCTAAAACATCTCTTACAAATGACATCCTCGCGATATAAATTATGTTCTGGTACATAACCGGGCGCATTTGGATCTTCAGCTTGTAATGGCGCACCACAACCAATACATTTCAATATTTCAGTTTCAGCCAATCAGTTTTCCTCCCATGTAATATAACCTTTTTTTCTAAAATGTTGTAACAATCTTCGCTCGATTAAACGGTTAAATTTTGTTATAAAACCATCTGTTTGTTTTACAGGAACAACCATAATTGTAAATATGCCTCTTCTATTACCACCAAATACGTCTGTTAGCATTTGATCTCCTATTACTACAATCTCAGAAGGTTTCAAATTCATTAATTTTGATGCTTGGTTAAAAGCTCTACCTCTTGGTTTTTTCGCCCTAAATATATAATCAACTTTTAATGATTCTGAAAAACTTCCAACACGTTGTTTATTATTATTAGAAACAATTGTTATTGTAATACCTGATTCTTTTGCTTGTTTAAACCATTGTTTAACAGCTTCTGTTGGATTTGCTACATCCCATCCTACAAGCGTATTATCTAAATCTGTAATTATACCTTTAACACCAGATGCTGCAAGTTTTTCAATATCTATTTGAAAAATAGACTGAACATATTCATTTGGCATAAAATAATGCTTTATCATACCCATTTTATTTTCACCTTTTTATATAGTTTTAATTAAGTGTACTACGATCTCACTTGAAGATATTGCTGCTTTTTCTAAAAATGCTTCAAATGTAATACCCGCATCGCCATCTGCTAAATCTGAAATTGCACGAGTAATTATAAATGGCATATTGAATTGATGACAAGTTTGTGCAATCGCAGTGGCTTCCATTTCCACTGCCATAGCTTGAGGAAAGTTTGTTTTAATTGCCATGCGTTGTTCACTTGTACCAATAAAACTATCGCCACTAACGATCAAGCCTGTCTTGGCATTGATTTGTTGTTGCTCAATAGCTTCAATTGCTTTGTTTATTAATGTTTTATCTGCAACAAATTGCGCCGGCATTTGTGGGATTTGTCCTAGTTGATAGCCAAAAGCTCTTGCGTCTGCATCATGATAGGCAACCATATCACTTACGACAACGTCTCCTACATTTAATGATTTGTCTAGTGCACCGGCAGAACCTGTATTAATAATTAAGTCAGGCTCAAATTGATTAATTAATAATGTAGTTGAAATCGCTACATTCACTTTACCAATACCACTTTGTGTAAGAATTATGTCTTTACCTTCTAAATTCCCTTTATAAAAGATTACATGCGCGATTTTAATTTCTTCTAAATTTTTTATTTTATCTTTTAAGATTGCTACTTCTTCTTCCATAGCACCTATAATACCAATCACATTCATTCACCTCATCTTAAAATCCTAGCCTTAGTTATTCTACCATATTTAAAAGAATAGCTCGATATTAGTTCTATGTTTTTATTCAATTTCCAAATATTCAATTCTTTATCTATTTCGATTCTTAATCAAAACCATTTCTATCCTATTTAATTATGACACGTTCCATAGTTAAAACCCTGTAAGTATGCGTCAATGACAATACTTACAGGGTTTATAAAATTATTTATTAACTACCAAATAATTCAGTGAGTCCTTGTAATGAGAACACGCCCGTTACAATGGTTACAATCACCGCAACTATTCCGAACACGAGCATCCAAGTGGGATGTTTATAATCTCCAACTATAGATTTACGTTTACTAGCAATCAATATTGTACCTAACGTAATTGGTAAAATCAAACCATTTAATGCCCCTGCAACTATTAAAAGTGTTACAGGCTTA
The DNA here is from genome assembly GCF_044794325.1 of Staphylococcus pseudoxylosus. NCBI lineage: Bacteria > Bacillati > Bacillota > Bacilli > Caryophanales > Staphylococcaceae > Staphylococcus > Staphylococcus pseudoxylosus. The sequence continues at coordinate 1,398,482 of NZ_CP085024.1, read as the reverse complement.
CCTAGTGATAAGAACACTAAAGTTGAAAACACAATAAAACTAATTACAATGATATTTGTTTTATTATAGACTGATTTATGAAGTGTTTTTAAGAATGTAGCACTCGTATATGCAGAACCAATGACTGATGACATGGCTGCAGCAAATAATACAACACCAAAGATATTACGTCCTATCGGTCCTAGAACATGTTCAAACACAGAAGCTGGTGGATTTTCTGAGTTTAATGTTACACCGGTAACTACTACACCTAGTACTGCTAAGAATAGCAATGTTCTTAAAACACCTGTTGTTAAAATACCTGAGATGGCTGCTTTATTTACAAATGGTAAGTATGCCTTCCCTTGAATGCCTGAGTCTAATATTCTATGTGCTCCTGCAAAAGTAATATAGCCACCAACCGTACCACCGACTAAAGTAATAATAGGCAAGACGAGTGCAAGTGGTTGTTCAGGCATAACTAAATGTTTAGCCGCTTCAGCATAAGGTGGATTCGCTTTGAACATAACAAATGCTACTACAATAATCATCAATACACCTAAGAACATTGTAACTACATCCATTATTTTCTGTCCGCTTTTACTAATAAATATACCAATTGATAAGACGGCGGTAATGGCTGCGCCAATTTTAACATCTAAGCCAAATATGGCATTTAGTCCTAGTCCAGCACCAGCAATATTACCGATGTTAAATGCGAGACCACCTATTGCAATAAGAATAGAAATAAATGTTCCTAGTCCATTGACTATTTCATTAGCTATTTCTTGTCCTCGTTTTCCGGTTACAACTAGCACACGCCAAATATTAATTTGTGCACCTATATCAATAATTATTGATAGCAAAATGGCAAATGCAAAACTTGAAGCAAATTGCGCAGTAAAGACAGCAGTTTGTGTTAAAAATGCTGGTCCTATTGCGGAAGTCGCCATTAAAAATACTGACCCTAATAGTAGTCTTTTGTGATTCTTAGTAAACTTAAATTCTTGCTCATCTGACTTTAATCTTTCCCCCATAATTTAGCCCTCCAGCCTTGAAATAGAAATACCTTCTTTCGACAATCTTTCTCTTATTTGCGATACAAATTCAAGCGCATGCGCACCATCTCCGTGTACGCAAATAGTATCAGCTTCTATATCTATTGTATTGTTATTTTTGGTAATAACTTTTTGTGATTTTACCATATTTATAACTTGTTCGATAGCTTCATTTGTATCTGTAATAAGTGCATTGGCATCTTTTCTACTTACAAGCTGTCCATCATCTTCATAGCGTCTATCAGCAAACACTTCTGAAGCAGTTGCTAATCCTACTGATTTAGCTTCTGATATAAGCAATGTATTTGATAGTCCAACAAATATCAGTGATTCATCAAAGTCATAAACTGCTTGTGCAATTGCCTGTGCAATTGCTTTATCTCTTGCCCCCATTTGATATAGCGCTCCATGAGGTTTCACATGATTCATTGAAACATCATGGATTTTACAAAATCCATAAAGTGCACCTAGTTGATAAACTACAATATCGTAAATCTCATTCGGTGTAATATCCATATTTCTACGACCAAACCCTTGCAAGTCTGGTAAACCTGGATGTGCACCAATTCCAATATTATGTTGTTTTGCGAGTGCAATCGTTTGATTCATAACATGTTGATCACCAGCATGAAAACCACAAGCTATATTTGCTGATGTAACGAGTGGAATAATATCTTTGTCGCCACCAAAAGAATAATTACCAAATGCTTCTCCTAAATCGCAATTTAAATCCACTTTCATTTTGTTTCCTCCTTAATGATTTGATGCCTATCTAAAAACTTAATATCCACTTCTTCAGCATTTCCTTCTGCATACAAAGGATATGATAATACAGCATATAGGAAATCTGCGGTGGTTGTAAATCCATCTATCACCATTTCATCAAGTACTACTTTCAATTTCTTAATTGCTAATTGGCGAGTCGATGATTTAACAATAACCTTAGCAACCAACGAATCATAATTAGGGGAAACTGTGTACCCATGATATAACAAACTATCCACACGAATATTAAAACCTTGTGGTAAATGTAAAGATTGGACTGTCCCTGGTGAAGGTTGAAATTGTCTTTCTGGATTTTCAGCATTAATTCTTGCTTCTATTACGTGACCATTAAAAATAATATCTTCTTGCTCAAATGGTAAGGTACCATGCTGCATCAAATAAAGTTGCGCCTGTAATAAATCTCGATTAGCTCTCATTTCAGTTACAGTATGCTCTACTTGAATACGCGCATTCATCTCAATGAAATAGTATGCATCTTTAGTAACTAAATATTCTATTGTGCCTGCGCTCCTATAATTTGAAGCTTTCGCAACCTTAACTGCATCTAAACACATAGATTCTCTCATTTCATCAGTTATAGCTGCACACGGTGATTCTTCGATCAACTTCTGATTTTTTCTTTGTACTGAACAATCTCTTTCGCCTAAATGTATGTAATTTTCGTTCCCATCACCTATTACTTGAACTTCAACATGTTTTGCAACTGGTATAAAGGCTTCTACATATATACGATCATCATCAAAATATTTTTTTCCTTCGCTTTTTGCTTCTGTAAAAGATTTAGCAAGCATATCTTCAGTTTTAACAATTCTAATCCCTTTACCACCGCCACCACTAGCAGCTTTCAACACAAGCGGATAGCCAATTTCTTGTGCAATGTTTTGCACCTCTTCAATTGATTCTACAGCTTTTGTCGATCCTGGAATAATTGGTACGCCTGCATTATCTACAGTTTGCCTTGCTGTAATTTTATCTCCCATCATTTCCATCGTATTTTGCGTAGGACCTATAAAGTAGATATCATTTTCTTCTACTTTTTTTGCAAAAGATGAACTTTCTGATAGAAATCCATAACCTGGGTGAATAGCATTCGCGCCTGTAATTTTAGCTGCACTTATAATTCTGTCCTGATTTAAATAACTCTCTAATGGGTTAGCATCACCAATACAAACTGCTTGATCTGCTAAACTGACATGTAAACTTTTCTCGTCACCTAGAGCGTATATTGCAACCGTTTCAATATCAAGTTCTCTACAAGCTCGAATAATTCTTACTGCAATTTCACCTCTGTTTGCGATTAAACAACGATACATACAAACACCCCTTTTTTCAGACTTATTTCACTTTTATAATCTGTTGATTATATTCAACATTAGACCCGTGCTCGACAAGAATTTCATCTACCACGCCAGAAATGTCACTTACTACTTCATTTAAAACTTTCATCGCTTCTATGTAACCAATCGTATCTCCTTTTTTAATTTCGTCACCAACATTTACGATTGGGTTGGTTAATTCTTTCTCATCTTGCAAGAAAAATGTTCCGACCATAGGTGATTTAACTGATTGATAATTTGATTCGTTTGTTTCATCATTAGACGTATCGTTTGAATATGCTGCACTCGACTGATTAGATGGTTGGTTTGAAACAACATTATTAGCTACGCCTTCTGTGAAATCTATTGATATTTCATGTTCAAAATCTTTATAGCTGAATTTCTTAACTTCATTTGATTTAACCAATTTAATTAATTGTTCTACTTTTTCTAAATTCATTATTATTCTCCTTTAAGTAATTTATTAATTCGATTAGAAGTCTTTCTCAGTTGAGATATATCGAAAATAGGTGCTTTTAATATTTGATTTTGCTTTTCATTAAAGGCTTGCTCTTTTTCCTTTAACTTTTCTGTAGCTGTTGCTACCGTTACCCATTCAAATTTAATCGTTTCATTAGGTTTTTTCTGCGCAAGTATCGGTAAATCGGCAGCACACACTGTTGCAATTTTAGTATAGCCACCAACCGTTTGTTTATCATTTAATAAAATAATAGGATTACCATCATTTGGAACTTGAATACTACCCAAAGCTACAGGTTCAGAAATGATATCTGCAGATTCCATTGGTGCGATATTTTCACCTTGTAAACGAAAACCCATTCGGTCTGATTTTTCTGAAATTTCAAAGACTTCGTTTACTAACTTTTGTTTAGCTTCATCACTAAAATGCTCTATTTGAGGACCTTCTATTACATGAATTAATTCTTGATTTAACGTCTCAACTGGACAACTCAAACCTATCCGCTCTGTGTACATATGATTTAGTTGACATGTGATTACATCAGAAGACTTTAATGCTCTGCCATGATAGCCACCTATCTTACTTCTGGTATGTGTTGAATAACTATTGGCTACTTTTGGTATTTCGATTGGTTTCCCGAACAATATATATCCTCTTGCCCCATCAACAACTGAACCTATTTTTAATTCATCACCCTTCTCAACAAAAATAACTGTTTGATGAGAGATAGTTTGATCGTTTAATGTCGCTTCAAAACGTCCACCTGTTAACACAAATGTATTATCGTTTAGAAATTGTATTGTCGGCCCAATTATCGTGAATTCAATGGCCGGTCCTTCATTACCTATTAATGTATACCCTATTCTTAAAGCATAAGTATCTAGTGCACCAGCTGTTGAAAAACCTTGGTCTTGATAACCAACTCTACCTAAATCTTGAACTGTACTAAATAAGCCAGGGTTTAATATTTTAATACCCATACTATATATTCACCCACTTTGCAATTTCAAAATCATCTTGTAGTTGTGACTGTTGTATATGCTCAAATGTTTCTTCATCAATTGAATAAAACTTAATTGTATCTCCTGAATTATATAAGCTCATTGGCGTGCGATTAATATCGAATACTCGAATTGGTGTACGACCAATTATCTGCCATCCCCCCGGTGATTCCTTTGGATATAAACCAGTTTGATTATTAGCAATACCAACTGAACCAGCAGGTATACTTGTTCTTGGTTCCTGCCTTCTTGGAGTATGTAATTGTGGATTCAAACCTCCTAAAAATGGAAAACCAGGCATAAAGCCAAGCATATATATTAAGTATGTATTATCTGTATGTAATTGCACAACTTCTTCTTCTGATAAATTATTATATGAAGCAACTTCACTTAGATCTTGACCATACGCTCCACCGTAAAGTACAGGGATATTGATTTGCTTAGCTTCCCTATTTGTATACGCTTCCAATTCATTGTCTGATTGATCCAATTTAAGTTCTTCAACTACTTGTTTAACATCGCATTGTGCGATATCAATATTAAGCATAATTGCTCTATAGCTCGGTACAATATCTATAATTGCAGGATGTTTTTGATTTATAATATACTGTTTGACTTGTTGAACTTTATTAAAAATATCTTGATTTATTTGAGCTTCAAAATAAATCATAATAGTTTGTTCGTTTATTAATTTATACTCCAGAAACGTATCCCCCTTTATGCTTTCTGCAATTAATTTTAAATAAAAACTTAATTACGAGATTAACATTATCATTATATCATTCATTTTATTTTCCTGTTTAATAGTAAATAATTATCAACAATAATAATAAATGCAAATACATAAAATCTTAATGTTTAATTATTAAGTAGAGTCATTTTTTATTAATATACTATTAAATATTTTTAATGTTAATCTATAAAATGCAATCTATTAGTATAGAGACACTACAATATATTTTAAGTACCCCCCAACAGTAAAGACGCTGCTAGGGGGTACTTAATTATATTATCTAATATTAACAATTTTCACGTTGATTTCTCCACCATTTGGTAATGGTACACGTACTTCATCATCTAATTTTTTCCCAATCAAACTTTTTGCCATTGGTGATTCGTTAGAGATTTTTCCTTTAAATGCATCAGATTCTGCAGAACCGACAATTTGATATTCTTCTTCTTCATCGCCAGGTAATTCTACAAAAGTTACAGTTTTACCTAACTGCACTTGATTATTATCACCATTATCTTCAATAATAAGTGCATTACGTAACATATGTTCTACACGTTGGATATCTTGTTCAATAAAACCTTGCTCATCTTTAGCTGCATCGTACTCTGAGTTCTCTGATAAATCTCCAAAAGAACGTGCAACTTTAATTTTTTCAACGACTTCAGGTCGCTTAACTGTTTTTAATTCTTCAAGTTCATTTTCTAACTTTTCAAATCCTTCTTGAGTCATTGGATATTGTTTTTGATTTTCCATTATGTCATCTTCCTTTACATATAAATACTATTGTTTACTTACTAAAGTTTGAATCTTAGTTGTCATTATATCGATCGCTACTTTATTACTTCCACCCTCTGGAATAATAATATCTGCGTACCTTTTTGTAGGTTCTATAAATTGATTGTGCATTGGTCGAACTACATTTAGATATTGATTGATTACAGAATCCATTGTACGGCCTCTTTCTTCAGTGTCTCTAAGAAGACGTCTTAATATGCGTAAATCAGCATCTGTATCGACATAAATTTTTACATCCATTAAATCTCTTAATGTTTTGTTTTCAAGCGCAAATATACCTTCTACGATAATAACATCTTTTGGCTCAAATGCAATCGTTTCCTCACTTCTTGTATGATTTGTATAATCGTATGTTGGCACTTCAACCTGTTTACCATTTCTTAAGTCGGTTAAATTTTCAATTAACAAGTCATTATCAAAAGCGAAAGGATGGTCATAATTGGTTTCCAAACGTTCATCAAAAGTTAAATGCGATTGGTCTTTATAATAATAGTCTTGAGCCAATAGTGCAACACTATGACCTTCTAAATTTTTCATAATTTCATTTGTGACTGATGTTTTACCTGATCCAGACCCACCAGCTATACCAATTATTGTTGTACTTTTCATTATCCAATTTCCTTTCTCATCATGTTATTTGCATAAATTGGATGATTAACTTTAATTTGCACAATTTGTAATGGGTGACGGGCAGCATCAAGTTCATTACCCTCTTCGTCATAAATTGTTTCTACAACTTGTCGAAAAGTCTCAATTTCTGGGCCGAAAAATTCTATTTCTTGTCCAGGCTCAAATTTATTTCGTTGTTGAATCGTTGCAATCTTAGTTTTCTCATCATAATCTAATACTAATCCACAGAAATCATAAGCTGAATTTTTCTTATTCTGATGTCCAAACATCTGCTCTTCATAACCAGGTGTACCTTCTATAAAAGCTGAAGCAGTATCTCTGTTGGCACATTTATCTAATTCTATTAACCATTCTGGTTTGATTTTGAAATTTTGAGGGTCATTGGCATAAGCATCAATCACTTTTCTATAAACAGAAACAACTGTAGCAATATAGTGAATTGATTTCATACGCCCTTCTATTTTCAATGAATCAACACCAATATCCATCATATTTGGAATAGATTCTATTAATTTTAGATCTTTCGGACTCATTGCAAATGGTGTGACTTCCTCATCTCTATAATATAAGTCTAATTCTCCGTCAGATTCCACTTGCAGTAAGTCATAATCCCAACGGCAACTTTGACAACAACCACCTCTGTTTGAATCTCTTGCGGTCATATGATTACTTAAAGTACATCTACCTGAATAAGCAATACACATAGCTCCATGTATAAATGATTCAATCTCGATGTCTACTTGCTCTTTCATTTCTTTCATTTCCATTGCACCAGTTTCACGCGCTAAAACAACTCTGTCTAGACCTTCTTCTTTCCAAAATTCAACCGCTTTATAATTTGAAAGTGATTGTTGTGTAGATAGATGAATTTCTAGTTCTGGCGCAACACTTTTACAAGTCTCAATAATTAACGGGTCTGCAACAATGATTCCTGTAACACCGGCCAATGCTAAGTCACGTAAATAGTCATCTAGACCTTCCATGTTTTCATCATGAGCGATTATATTCGTAGTAACATAAATTTTAGCATGATAACGTTTGGCAAATTCAACGCCTTCTTTTATTTCTGCTAATGTAAAATTATCGGCATTTGATCTTAAACCATATGCTTGTCCGCCCAAGAAAACAGCATCTGCACCATAATGTACGGCTATTTTCAGTTTTTCTAAATTTCCAGCTGGTGCAAGAAGTTCAGGCTTTTTCATTTTAGGTTTATGTTGAATATTAATTTCTTCTAAAATTTCCACTGTTCAACCTCCATTAATATACTGTTTGTTTATATAAGAAACCTTCATCAAATGGGCGATGTTCTGGTTGTATTGCTTCAATTGGGTCAACAAGCATAAATTTTTCATCTTCATAAGCTTCCGGGTCTTCATTATATAAATCAATGGCTTCTCTATATTGTTCAGTACACACGCTTATATATTCTTCTGACTGTAACACACCATCTATTTTCAATGCATCTATACCAGCCTCTAATAAAGGTTCTAATTCTTCTATTAAACATATATCATGCGGAGACATAATATGAGTGCCATTATAATCTTCGTAGACTGGATATTTGTTATCACGTTCTTCGTCATATAATAGTAATTCATCAGCTACTAGATTACGCTCAATCTTTAATTGTCGCTCTTGGAAGGTGTAATAGTTGCCTAACAACATACGCTTAGATTGAAACATACATGTCATACCATGGACTTGTACTTCAACTTCCACATTTGCATTAGCTTTTATATTTAGTATTTCTTCTAAGTTCAATTCCCTTGCTAACTGAGCACGTTTGGCGCCCTTTTTCCCCCAATAATTGCACTGAAAATAATTTGTCACTAACGTTTCAGCATCCCAATTAAGTGGAATTGGGTTATCTTGATTTTTCACAAACATAATTACAGCTGGGTCACCAAAAATAATGCGGTCAACTTTAATTTCGTGCAAAAATTCTATATAGGATTCAACGGCATTTAAATGGTAGTTGTGAAAAAGTCCATTCACAGCTGCATAAACCTTTTTATCATTACTGTGTGCCAAATTCACAGCTTCTCGCATAGCCTCTCTATTAAATTCACCAGCAAGCCTCAATCCAAATTTCTGCTCACCTATCACAAATGCATCAGCGCCTTTTTCAATTAACACTTCAATATGTTTAACAGATTTGGGTGTAACTAATAATTCTGTCATTGTGATTCTCCTTTAATTGAAATTGCTAAACCATCATCTATGTTTAAAAAATTAGTTGTGTAGCCTTCATGATTAATTAACCATTCGTTATACTCTATTACTTTTTTAACCATTTGACGTACATTACGTGTGCGTACCACTGATATATCCGAAACAAAACCGTGGTATAGTACATTATCCGTAATAACAACACCACCATCTTTTAAGATTGGCGTATAAAGTTCAAAAAATTTCTTTGATTGTGCTTTAGCAGCATCAATAAATATCATATCATACGTTCGATCGTTCACCTTATTGAACTGTTCTAACGCATTGCCTTCAATTAGTTTTACTTGATTATTAAAACCAAATAATTCTATATTCTCTTTTGCTTTCTTTATCATTTCTTCATCACGTTCTATTGTCGTCACTTGAATTTCTTTAGATATCGAAGCAAATTGCATTGCGCTGTAGCCTATAGCAGTACCAATTTCTAATATGTTTGTTGGTTTATGTAATCTGATTACTTGTTTTATCATCTCAAGTGTCAGCCTATCTACAATTGGGACATTATTTTCCTCTGCAAACGTTCTTAGAGTTTCTATATTTTCATCGGTTTGCTTGTGTAAATTTAATAAATAGGATTGATTATTATCCATTTCTTCATAACTTCCTTTGTTGTAAAATCATACTTTGGATTCAAGCAATAAAATAAATCAGTCATTTAGTGACTGATTAAATAATTTAAACAAAATATTAAATCCTAAATTCAATGTGCGTAATTATTTTAATTATGATTCAGTATAAAACTTTTTCTTTTATGTATGTACGCACAAATTTAACTTTATATATTTTATCACAAACAAATAGAGAATATAAGTGTAAAGTCATAGTGAATACTAAATTAAAAAATTGAATTATCATACCGGTCATTGTTTTATCGATTATTCATAGTATTTAATATTGTATTTTCCATTGGTAATAAAATTAGAATCATGTCATAACACAATTACAAAAAACGCCTCGTTTTAAAGTTAAACTATAATTATTTCACATCATAGACCAACATATTTCTTTGAATAAATATTACATACTCTACTGATTTACTAATAACTGAGAGAATTAATTGAGGAATATTTATAGTATCGATCATAAGCTCAAAATCATATCCAAAGGAACCAATACTTGATCAAATTTTTAAAGTTATAAATATAAAAGAGAGCTAATCCCTAATGGATTAGCCCTCTTATTTTATGAATTGATATTTCAATTCCAAATTCTTATGCTTTTTCGCATATTAATTAATTATTATCTATTACTCGTGATCGTGGTCATGATCGTCCATTTCAGTATTAACTACTTCTTCAATCATGTCCCACTCTTCATCTGTTTCTACAGGTAAGAATTTACCACCTTCACCATTTTCATCTGGTTCATTAATCATTGGTACCAATTCTATTAAATCATCATCATCAGATTCTGCGCCTTCTTCAGCAAGAATCACATATTCTTTTTTAAATTCTGGGTGGAAGAATTCTAATACTTTACGATATAAGACTTCATTACCTTCCTCATCGTATAGAGTAAGTAATTCCTCTTCGTTGTTAATTTCTAATTGAGAATCGTGATTGTGTTCAGTCATAATTAAACGCTCCTTTTTATTGTAATGAGTCTAAATAGCCTTGCAATATAAAGACCGCAGCCATTTTGTCGATTACTTTTTTTCGTTTCTGTCTAGAAACATCTGCTTCAAGCAGTGAACGTTCTGCAGCCATAGTGCTTAAGCGTTCATCCCACATAATTATCTCTAATGATGGCAGTGCTTCTTGAAGTTGCTCCTTGTATTGTAACGAAGCCTCGCCTCGAAATCCAATAGAATTGTTCATGTTTTTTGGTAATCCGATAATTACGGTACCAACTTTCTCTTTTTGTATAATATCTACAAGTTGATTTATACCTAATTCATTTTTTTCTTCGTCTATACGGAGTGTATCTAATCCTTGGGCTGTCCAACCCATAAGATCACTTATCGCAATGCCAACAGTTTTACTACCTACATCTAAACCAATAATTTTATGTTTTAACATAAATTAGTTAGTTTTCTCTTGTAAATAACTAGAAACTAATTCTTCCATAATATCATCACGATCAATGCGACGTATTTGATTTCTAGCTTCATTATGACGTGGAATATAGGCAGGATCACCTGAGAGTAAATAACCAACGATTTGATTTACTGGATTATACCCTTTTTCTTTCAACGTATTATAGACATTTTGTAACACTGTTTTGACATCTTCTTTTGGAATTTCATCATAATTAAATTTCATTGTTTTATCAAAATTTTCCATGTACACCACTCCTTTTGTATCGAGATAAAAAAGCTCTTATTCTCATTCTACATGAGAACGCCTTGAAGTTATAGCGATTTAATGTAATCTTTAATAAATCGTAATGCTTCTGTTATGTTTTCCGGTTGAGTTCCGCCACCTTGAGCCATGTCTGGGCGACCTCCACCTTTACCACCTACAATTGGTGCCATATTTTTAATAATATCGCCAGCTTTTACTTTATCAGTAAACGCTTTTGGTACAGTTGCTATTAATGATACTTTGCCATCTACATTACTAATGAGTACTATCACTGTATCTTGTAATTTTGATTTGAAGTCGTCCATCGTTTCACGTATAGCTTTAGCGTTAGGCACTTCAACTTCGGTAGCAAGGAATTTCAAACCGTTAATTTCTTCAACTTGGTTTGTAAGGTCTCCCATTTTCAGTGAAGTAACTTCTTTATTTTTTTGTTCTAGTTGTTTCACTAATTCTTTTTCTTCTGTTTGCATTTGTATTACTTTATCTAAAACTTGGTCATCTGTTTTAACTTTTACTTGAGTTTTAACAGCATTAAATTGTGATTGTATCGTTTCTAAATATAGAAAAGCTGATTTACCAGTTAAAGCTTCTATTCGTCTAACTCCAGCACCAGTACCAGATTCACTTACGATTTTAAATAGACCGATTTCAGAAGTGTTATTAACATGAATACCGCCACACAACTCAATTGAGAATGGTGCCATATTTACTACTCTGACCACATCACCGTATTTCTCACCAAATAAAGCCATAGCACCTATTTGTTTAGCTTCTTCTATAGGCATTTCTTGGATGTTAACTTCAATGCTGTTCCATATTTCTTCATTAACTCTGCGTTCCACTTGATCAATTTCTTCTTGAGTCATAGGGCCGAAATGTGAAAAATCAAATCTTAAACGCTCTGCTTCAACCAATGAACCAGCTTGATTAACGTGTTCGCCCAACACTTCTTTTAATGCTGCATGTAATAAATGTGTTGCACTGTGGTTTTTCTTAATTGCACTACGGTCTTTATGGTTAACACTTGCAGACACTTCTGCATTTGTTTTTACTGTACCAAATTGAATTTCACCTTTGTGTAAGTTTTGACCATTAGGTGCTTTCGTAACTTCAGTTACTGTAATTTCAAAGTTTTCATTACTTACTTTACCTTGATCGGCAACTTGACCACCACTTACTGCATAAAATGGCGTCTCTTTAAGGATGAAATAAACAATCTCACCAGCTTCTGCAGTATCAACTAATTCGCCATTATGAATGATATCAGTTATTGTAGTAGCTCTGTCCATTACATCATAACCAACAAACTTACTTTCAGTCGTAATTTTCTTCAATACTTCACTTTGCACTTGCATTGATTGTGAATTTTGTCTTGCTTGTCTAGCTCTATCTCTTTGTTGCTGCATTTCAGATTCAAATGTGGCCATATCTACTGTTAAATTTTCTTGTGTTGCAATCTCTTCAGTTAGTTCTACAGGGAACCCGTAAGTATCATACAGTTTAAAAGCATCTTTACCACTAATTTCATTAGATTGTTCTTTAGCTTGAGCAACAAGATTATTTAAAATAGCAAGCCCTTCTTCTAATGTTTCGTGGAAACGTTCTTCTTCAGATTTAATTACACGTTTAATAAAATCAGACTTTTCTTTTACATTTGGATAATACGGTTCCATAATATCAGCAACTATATCAACTAATTGATACATAAATGGTTCATTGATATCTAAAGATTGGCTAAATCTCACCGCACGACGTAACAAGCGACGTAATACATAACCACGACCCTCGTTAGCTGGTAATGCACCGTCAGCAATTGCAAATGCAATCGTGCGAATATGATCTGATATAACTTTAAATGCAACGTCATATGCATCTTTTTCTAGATATTTTTTCCCTGATAGTGTTTCTACTTCACGGATTATTGGCATGAATAAATCTGTTTCATAATTTGTACGTACATTTTGAGCTAATGATGCCATTCTTTCTAATCCCATACCCGTATCAATGTTTTTATTCGGGAGTGGTGTATATGTGTGGTCTTTATTATGGTTAAATTCACTAAACACTAAATTCCACACTTCAAGGAAACGCTCATTCTCTCCACCTGGATACATTTCTTCAGCTGGATCATCTTTACCATAACTATTTCCACGATCATAGAAAATTTCTGTATTAGGACCTGAAGGACCTTCACCAATATCCCAGAAATTTCCTTCAATTCTAATAATTCTACTTTCCTCTAAACCAATGTCCTCATTCCATATACGATACGCTTCAATATCTTCAGGATGTACAGTCACATATAACATTTTAGGGTCCATTGCCATCCATTTCTCACTAGTTAAAAATTCCCATGCAAATTCAATTGCTTCTTTTTTAAAATAATTACCAATTGAGAAATTACCTAACATTTCAAAAAATGTATGATGACGTGCAGTAAACCCTACATTTTCAATGTCATTTGTTCTAATTGCTTTTTGTGAATTTACAATACGTGGTTTTCTTGGCGTTTCCCTACCATCAAAATATTTTTTTAACGTTGCTACGCCAGAATTAATCCATAGTAAAGAATCATCATCAATTGGAACTAATGGTGCTGATGGTTCAACCATATGACCTTGTTCTACAAAATAATCGATAAAATTTTGTCTAATTTCACTTGCTTTTAAGTTTTTCATACCTTAAATTTCCTCCATCTCAACTCAAGTTATAACAGTAATTCATAAAAAATGAAAATAAAAAACGCCCATCCTCATAAAAGGGACGAACGTTTCGCGGTACCACCCTAGTTATAAGCATCAGTAAATCTTTATAGACCTCATTGTTAAAATTATGCAATTCAACAGTCTTAACAAATTTACTAACATACACTTATCACTTAATTAGTTACTATGCTTACTGACACAAAGTAGCTTTCAACTATATTCTTTGTACTTTTCACCAACCAGTACATCTCTGGGGATAAAACATAGTTTACTTATCTTCATGCGAAGTTATTTATATTGTATTTATTTTCAACGACAATGTCAATCTTCAACGAAGTCATATGGGGAAAACTCCCCCATATTAATCATAGGATTTATTTTAAATATATTTTCTTCAGACAATATAATATCTGAATCAAAGGATTTACTGACATCAGCACTTTCAGTCTCTTCATCATTATTAAAATATGCTTGAAGAAAAGCACACAATTGTGTCATTCTTACTTGGCCGTGCGTCTTTAGACCAATATCAAATGCTTGTGGGTCTCCTAAGAACACAAGTGACTGTTTGGCACGTGTTAAACCTGTATATAATATAGGTTTTTGAAGCATTCTAAAGTACTGTTTAACCATTGGCATAATAACGATTGGAAATTCTGAACCTTGTGACTTATGAATTGATGTACAATAAGCGTGTGTTAATTCCATTAAATCTTGACGAACAAATGTAATCTCATTACCTTCAAAATCAACTACCAAAACATCTTTATTTAACGCATTTTCTTTAGCCCAGAAGATACCTACAATAACGCCAATATCACCATTAAATATATTATCGCTTGGTCGGTTAACAAGTTGTAAGACCTTGTCACCTTTTCTAAAGACAATATCACCAAATTCAATTTCTCGAGTATCCTGTTCTTTAGGATTCAAGATATCTTGCAATACTGTATTTAGTTTCTTAATACCTGCAGATCCTTTATACATCGGAGCTAATACTTGAATATCACTCATATCATAACCTTTATTCACTGCACTTGATACTACTTTTTCAACAACAGAAGGTATCTGTTCAGTTGTACAGTTTATAAAATTACGATCATGAAATCGTTGTGTAATATCAATGGCTTCACCTAGTTTCATCCTATGCGCTAATTCAATAATACTTGAACCATCTTGTTGACGGTAAACTTCAGTTAAATTCACACGAGGAATCACTTTCGAATCAATTAAATCCTTAAATACTTGACCTGGTCCAACAGATGGCAGTTGATCTTCGTCCCCGACTAGTATAACTTGCGCATCGATAGGTACAGCACTTAAAAATTGATGAAATAACCATGTATCAACCATTGACATTTCATCAATTATGATAAGTTTAGCAGAAATTTCATTATCTAAAATATCTTCTGGTTGCGTATCTTGATTCCAACCTATTAGGCGATGTATCGTCATAGCCTCCAAACCAGTTGACTCTGACAAACGTTTTGATGCTCGTCCAGTTGGCGCACCTAGAACGACAGGATAATCATCATTTTGATAATCGTCATAATCTAATGATAAACCATGCAACTCTGCATACAATTCGACAATACCTTTAATGACAGTAGTTTTTCCAGTACCTGGACCACCTGTCAGCAACATTATTTTAGAGTTAATCGCTGTTTGCAAGGCTTCTCTTTGCGAATCTGCATATGTAACATTATTGCGATCCTCAATTTCACCGATTTCAAGCAGTAAATCCGATTGCTCAATTTCTTTAAGTTTATTTGTATAAGTAAAATTACGGTATAAATTTTGAACGCTTTTCAGTTCTGAATAGTACAGACTTGGAATAGCGACTTCATTTTCTTGCTGGATTAATTTAGTGTCATTTACCAGATCTTGTAAAACTTGCTCAAGTTGCTGTGTTTCTATTAATTCACTTGGTGGTTGTGATAACATATCTTGAGTCATCTCTAGTACATTATGAGTTGGTAAATAAGTATGGCCTTGTTTTATGCATTCTTCTTCTAGCACATAAAGTAAACCTGCTTTAAGACGTTCTGCATCGTTAAATTGAATGCCGACATTACGCGCTAATGTGTCCGCCTTATTAAAACCGATACCTTTGACGTCATATACAAGTTGATAAGGCTTGTTTTCAACTACGTTGAGCGTTTCGCCTAAATATGCTTGGTATATAGCCATTGCTAGCTTAGGTCCAAAACCTAAATCATGAAGACGAATAATAATTTGTTCTGTTTCTTGATTACTTGCGATTTGATCAGCAATTTGTTTTTGTTTCTTTTTAGGTAAGCTAGGCACTTTTTCTAATACAGTTGGATCATTTAATATGTCACTAATTGCATTTTCACCTAATTTATTTACAATACTTTGTGCTGTTTTTTTACCGATTCCTTTAAAAAGGTCACTGGATAAATAACTTATAATTGCTTCTTTCGTTTGTGGTAACTCTTTTTCAAATGTTTCAGCCTTTAATTGTTTACCATATTTCGCATGCGTAACGACTTGGCCTTTAAATGTATAAACGTCACCTTCTGCAATATCTGGAAAAAACCCTACAATTGTAGGCATTGAATCGAAAGTCTCATTGGATTCAATCGTATCAACTTTTAAAACCGTATAAAAATTTTCTTTGTTTTGAAACAAAATCGCATCAACAGTCCCTTTAATCATTGAATTATTAAATAGTGTAGGGTTTTCCATAAGTTAT
This sequence comes from Staphylococcus pseudoxylosus, assembly GCF_044794325.1. NCBI lineage: Bacteria > Bacillati > Bacillota > Bacilli > Caryophanales > Staphylococcaceae > Staphylococcus > Staphylococcus pseudoxylosus. Next base: position 1,381,747 of record NZ_CP085024.1, on the reverse strand, counting down.
TCCTCCTCTGCGATAGATTTAAAAGTTTTGATAGCATGATGGCTCATGACATGATCTGGATTAGCATCGACAGCCGCTTCAAAGTGACGAATAGCTTCGTCAGTATTCTCCGTTTGCATATATGTCGCTAAACCTAAATTATAAAGCGCATCTGCGTGTTTTTTATCGATTGCTAATACTCGGTTTAGCTGGTCAATAGCTGGTTCAAACATTTCTAAATGACATAACACAAGCCCGTATTGGAATTGTACCTCAGCATCATCACGGTCATCTTGTTCCGCTGCAGTCATTAGGAATGGTAAAGCTTCGTTAAATGCTTCTAGTTGATTAAAAGACATTCCAATCATATAATTTGTATCAACTTTATCAACGTTAAATTTCAGCGCTTGTTGGTATAATTTTATCGCTTCATTAAAACGACCTTCATTGTAATATACATTTCCTAAATTATAATAAATTGCACCGTTTTCTGGATCTAAAGTGATTGCTCTTTGAAAGAATTTTTCAGCTTTTTCTACTTCCCCAGCTTCAGCCAATAATATTCCAGCATTTATGTAATTTTCAACTTCTTTTGGACTAGCTTCTATATTTTCAAATAATGCTTTAAGTGCTTCTTCAAAATTACCCTGTTTAATTAATTTATATATTTGCTCTTGATTCAATTTTAACCCTCTTTTCTGACTATTAATTATAACATTTACTCATTTTTTTGAAATATTAATTTCAAAAAAAGAAATCGCTAGATACTATATTATATAGTCTACTAACGATTTCTAAATAATACTTCATCTTTTGATTTATAAAACGTAACTTAATTGTCCAGATTCTTTGAAAACATCATCAATTGTAGCGCCACCAAGACAGACATCCCCATCATAAAGTACAACAGATTGACCAGGCGTAATCGCACGAACAGGTTCATCGAATACTACACGAATTGCGTTATCACTCTCTTTTTGTACAAATACTTTAGTATCTTTTTGGCGATATCTGAATTTTGCAGTACATTCAAATCCGTTTTCCAAGTCAACATCATTTACAAATGAGATATCTGATGCAATCAAGTAGTCACTGTACAATGCATCATGGTGAAAACCTTGTTCAACATATAATACGTTATCATTTAAGTTTTTACCAACTACAAACCATGGATCGCCGTCTCCACCAATACCTAGGCCATGACGTTGTCCGATTGTATAATACATTAGTCCAGCATGCGTACCGATTTTTTCACCTTGTAGTGTTTGCATTTCTCCAGATTGTGCTGGTAAATATTGTGAAAGAAATTCTTTGAAATTACGTTCTCCAATAAAACAAATACCTGTTGAATCTTTCTTTTTAGCAGTTGCTAAATTTTGTTCTTCAGCAATACGACGCACTTCTTTTTTATCGATATCACCTATTGGGAACATTACACGAGATAATTGATCTTGTGATAATTGATTTAAGAAATAAGTTTGATCTTTATTGTTATCCACGCCTCTTAACATTTCAACGTGTCCATCCTCATGACGACGCACACGTGCATAATGACCTGTAGCAACATAGTCAGCACCAAGTTTTAATGCGTGTTCTAAAAATGCTTTGAATTTAATCTCTTTATTACACATTACATCAGGATTTGGCGTACGACCTTTTTTATATTCATCTAGGAAATACGTAAATACTTTATCCCAGTATTCTTTCTCAAAATTCACTGCATAGTATGGAATATCTAATTGATTGCATACTGCGATGACATCATTATAATCTTCAGTAGCTGTACATACGCCATTTTCATCAGTATCATCCCAATTTTTCATGAATATACCTATGACATCATAACCTTGTTCTTTTAACAAATGTGCTGTAACGGAACTATCTACGCCACCAGACATCCCGACAACAACTCGTGTATCTTTATTTGACACTTACACGTCCTCCTTAAATTTATGATAAATTTTATGAATTTCTGTAGCTATATATTTTATTTCTTGTTCAGTTGTTTGTTCATTAAAACTAAATCTTACCGAATGGTTTGCTCGATTATCTTCTTCATCATACATTGCTTGTAATACATGTGATGGTGTTGTAGTACCTGCAGTACAAGCTGAACCTGATGAAACATATATATTGGATAAATCTAATAAAGTCAGCATTGTTTCTACATCTATAAATGGTAAATATAAATTTACTATGTGACCAGTTGAATCTGTCATAGAACCATTTAATTCAAAGGGGATTGAGCGTTCTTGTAATGAAACTAAGAATAAATTTTTAAGGTTCATTAAATGAACATTGTTTTCGTCTCTATATTGGTTTGCAAGCTTAACAGCTTCAGCTAATCCAACAATTTGCGGTAAATTTTCAGTACCAGCTCTACGTTTAGCCTCTTGTTCTCCACCTAATTGTTGATATTTTAATGGAGTGCCTTCTTTTAATAGTAGTATGCCAACACCTTTTGGACCACCAAATTTATGTGCAGTCATACTCATAGCATCAATATCAAATTCATGAAAATCTATTTCTAAATGACCAATCGCTTGTACTGCATCAACATGAAACAGTGCATTAGATTTACCAACAATTTCTTCAATATCGTACATTGGTTCAACAGTGCCTACTTCATTATTAACAAACATGATTGAAACTAAAATCGTTTGCTCTGTAATAGCATTTTCTAATTGCTGAAGGTTGATTATACCTTGTTTATCAACATCTAAATATGTGACTTCAAAGCCTTCTTTTTCTAGTTGTTCAAATACATGGAGTACAGAATGGTGCTCAATTTTGGAAGTGATAATATGTTTTCCTCTGTGCATCTGGTCATAAGCCACCCCTTTAATAGCAGTGTTATTAGATTCTGTCGCACCGCTTGTAAAAATCACTTCACTTGGTTTTGCGTTAAAAGAAGATGCAATTGCACGACGTGCTTCATCTAAATACTTTCGTGCATCTCTTCCTATACTGTGAATGGAAGACGGATTACCATAATGAACAGAATAAATATCCATCATTTTATCAATTACTTTTTGCTTAACTGGTGTTGTAGCAGCATAATCTGCGTATACTTCCATGCTTGACACTCCTTAAATTTTTATCAATGTTCCAATGATAGCACCATATAATTAATTTTTCTAGTTGTCTGTTTCAAAATGACCATTTTCATCAATATCTTTAAAATCCTCTAATAATTTCATAGTGTTTTTGATATCTGATGGTTGTTTACTATTCAATGACATATTTTGCAATCGCTTATCATTAATATGCCAGTGCGTAGCAGTGATTTTTGATTGTAAATACTGATCATGTGTAACGATAAGTACTTGACCTTGAAAACTTTCAATCATTTTTAATATTAAATCTTGCGTAGCTATATCAAAATAATTGGTTGGTTCATCTAAAATAAGAAGATGTGGGTTAGAAAAATATAATAATACAAACTGCAATCTACTTTTCTCACCCATGGATAAAAATGCGATAGGTTGATGAATTTTTTCCTTATTAAAATCAAAAGAAGCTAAAATTGTTTGCGCTTCACTACGAGTCACACTGTCCAATGCCATCACCATGTCTAATGGACTGCTGTTAAAGTTCAAGTTGTTATTTTGTTGGTCAAAACTAGCCATTTTAAGCGATGGCGTAATATATATATCACCTTTATCCGGTTTTATGTCTTGTTTAATCATTGCGATAAATAATGATTTGCCACTACCATTCGGACCCGTTAAAAGTATATTTTCTTTATTTTTCATTTCAAAGTTAGCATTCCTATAAATTTCCTGTTGATTTATAGTTATACTAACATTTTCAAATCTAATTAAGCTACGCTTTCGTAAACGCGTTTGCTCATTAAAATGAAAATCCCTATTATCATTTTCGGGTGCTTCAATTTGTTTTTCATTAATCTTTTGTTTTAGTTGTGATTCCTTTACTTTTGCTTTTTGAGCTAATTTACTTAATCTTTTTTGTTGTATTGGGTCGCGCACACTAGTTGATTTTTGTGAAGCTGAATGCCATTCATTCACTCGTCTAATAGTCGCTTCTAGCGCTTTGATTTCTTTTTGTTGTTTATCATAAGCGTTGACTTGTGATTGATGAGCCAAATCTACAACTTGTTTATAATGATCATAATTACCTTGAAATTTTCTCGTTCCGTTACGTGTTATTTGATAAATGTGTGATGCCGTTTGATTGATGAAACCTCTGTGATGAGACACAAAAACGATAGTCTGTTTAGATTTATTTATATTCTCTATCAAATTATCTAGCATTGTCATATCAAGATGATTAGTAGGTTCATCAAGTAATATTAACGATTTTTTTGATAAGAATGCTTTTAATACCGCTACACGTGTTTGCTGTCCTCCGCTAAGCGACGCAACCTTTTTATCTAGGTCGATTTCCGTTAAATCAAATAATTTTGCTTGCGTAATGATTTCTTGTTCAAATTCATAGCCTTCCAATGCAACGTAATGACTTATTTTTTCATAATTATATTGTATTTCTTTTTTCAATTGAGCAATTTGTGGTTTTAGAAATAGGATAAAATCCATTGCTGTCATCTCATAATAATCAGTCATATCTTGTTCCATTAAATATGCGCTTTCTTTATAAGTATCCTTAAGCGCATGCAAGAGTGTCGATTTTCCAACACCATTGTCTCCTAAAAATGCAACATGTTCTCCTTCTTCTATCTCAATTAGCACCTTATCAATCAGTATTCGTCCGTACTGTTCAAATGGTTTTTGTTCATAATAAAAAGACATATCAATTCCTCCACTTTTAGGACATGACATATCTTCACCGTGTTATATATTACTTTGTATGTGGTTGCTTAAGTATTTTCACGTAATTTAGACAGGGTCATATCCCATAACTTTTATTTAAATTTAATTGGTTTGTATATTTCTTATGAGATTTATCCATTGTCTTAATTAAGCCACCTAACGTTTTAATTTTGTATAAGTATAACAATGAGCAATTTCTTACGCAAGTTTTAAATCGCCTGTTATACTACTTTGTATTAACAAGCTCAAGGAGGATTACGATATAAAATGAACAATTTAAAATTATCTGCGCTTAACTTAGTACCAATCCGCGAAGGTCAAGATGATCAAGCAGCAATCAAAGATATGGTTAAACTTGCGCAAGATTTAGAAGCACTTGATTTCGAACGTTATTGGATAGCTGAACACCACAACGCTCCTAATCTAGTTAGTTCGGCAACTGCATTATTAATTCAGCATACACTAGAACACACTTCAAAAATACGTGTCGGTTCTGGTGGTATTATGTTACCAAATCATGCACCATTAGTTGTTGCAGAACAATTCGGAACAATGGAAACTGTTTTCCCAAACCGTGTAGACCTTGGGTTAGGACGTGCGCCAGGAACAGACATGATGACTGCTAGCGCTTTACGTAGAGATCAACATAACGGTGTTTATGAATTCCCTGAAGAAGTTGAACAACTTTCAACTTACTTTGGCCCAGCTAATCAGCAAGGATATGTACGCGCCTATCCAGCTGTTAATAAGCAAGTACCACTTTATATACTTGGTTCTTCTACAGATTCAGCACATTTAGCCGCACGTAAAGGCCTACCATATGTCTTTGCTGGCCACTTTGCACCGCAACAAATGAAAGATGCGATTCAGATATATAAAGAACTATTTGAGCCATCTGACGTACTAGACAAACCTTATGTTATTGTTTGCCTTAATGCAATTGTTGCAGATACAGATGAACAAGCTGAATACTTAGCAACTACACAAGCACAAGTGATGGTGAGCATCACTAGAGGCAGAATGCAACCTGTACAACCACCAACTGATGATTTAAAAGGGCTCTTAACGCCTACAGAATATGAAATTGCAAAACAAAGAATGCAACAATCCTTAATCGGATCTAAAGAGACAGTTGAAGTTAAAATTCAAGACTTTATCAAAGAACACGGTGAAATAGATGAACTGATGGCGATTAGTTATATTTATGATCAAGACGCACAGTTAGATTCTTATAAAAAACTGAAAACAATTATCGAAGAGATATAATTTATTAAATAAGCCGAGACTTTTCACAATTCAATGTTTAATATTCATCAAAACAGTAATTAAATAAGCGAATGTACGAAATATAAGATTAAACTTTTAATTTACTTTATAAGTGTTTATATTTTGAAATTCATCATAGTTAAATTTCAAAATATAAACTTGGTGTTATTCATACTAGATTGTCACATTCTATATTATTGTCCTTCACATATTATCACAACCTATCATAAAAATTAATGCCTACTAAACAATGGAAAGCTTAAGTCTAGTTCTTATCCGATGTTTAGTAGGCATTATTTATAATAGTTTTTATTTGCAAATAAAAAGGGTTAAGACATCATGATGTCTTAACCTCTCTTCATTATCCTATTTGTTTACAACAAATATTATTTTTTATCGTCTTTTTTGTCATCTTTTTTATCGTTATCACTGCCGCCAGTGAATTTATCGATTTGTTCAGATGCTTGTTTTGCTTTTTCATTGTCTGTATCTTTTAATTTATCTGATACATTTTTTGCAGTTTCTTTTGCTTTATCTAAAAAGTTTTCAGCCATTTAAAATCTCTCCTTTAATAGTCATAAATTATAGATTATTTTTTAAATTTATCGATAACATCATTAGCTTTATCTTTTGCATTTTCTACAAATTCTTTAGCTTTACCAGAAGTTTTATCTTCTTTACCTTCGTTTTCTAGTTCTTTATTATCAGTAACGTTACCTAATGTTTCTTTCACATTACCTTTTGCTTGTTCTACTTTGTTTTCGTCTGCCATGTAAATTACCTCCTTAATGATGTATATATAATACGTACCACTAATTTTAATAAATAAACATCTCAAACATAGATTAATAAATATTTTTCAAATTTGTTATATCATTAATATCAAATGCTATTTCTGCATCATTTAGATATAGAACATGTACCCATCTAGATTATTTGTATCCTTATATTCTGCTAAATATTTTAATGATGTATTATCTAGCACATCTCTTACTGCGTCTCTCATTCTAATCCAAAGTTGTTTTTGAGCAGGTGGTTCTGAATCGATACTTTCAACGAATGTGATTGGACCTTCTAATAAACGAATAATGTCACCCGCTGTTATCTCTTCAGATGGTACTCTTAACTGGTAACCACCTTTTGCACCACGAACACTTCGAATTAACCCGGCATTTCTCAATGGACCGACTAATTGCTCTAAATACAGATCGCTCAAATTATTTTCTTCCGCAATAGATTTTAAAGACACACACCCTTGACCTTCTTTTTTAGCAAGAGATATCATTAGTGTTAACCCATATCTTCCTTTAGTTGAAATTTTCATTATATTACCTCACTTAATTCGAATACTATATAATAACATTCTATCACTTTTTACGTTAATATAGAATTAGAAAGGTGTGAAACATTGTGTCAAACGAACCACTAGCTTCAAGAATGCGACCAGGCAACATTGATGAGATTATATCTCAAGAGCATTTAGTTGGTCCAAAAGGCATTATCAGAAGGATGGTAGAAACAAAAAGATTATCCTCAATGATTTTTTATGGACCACCTGGTATCGGTAAAACAAGTATTGCTAAAGCTATATCAGGAAGTACTCAGTTTAAATTCCGTCAATTAAATGCAGTTACAAATACAAAAAAAGACATGCAACTTATAGTTGAAGAAGCCAAAATGTCTGGGCAAGTTATTTTATTATTAGATGAAATCCATCGTTTAGATAAAGCTAAACAAGATTTTCTATTACCACATTTGGAAAATGGAAAAATTGTTCTTATTGGGGCTACGACATCAAATCCGTATCACGCAATAAACCCTGCCATTCGTTCAAGAGCTCAAATATTTGAACTTTATCCATTATATGAAGATGACATCAAAGCTTCATTGAATAGAGCTCTAAATGACGAAGAACGTGGCCTAGCAAGCTATAATCCGATTGTAGACGAAGACGCGATGGCCTATTTTACAACTCAAAGTCAAGGTGACGTTAGAAGTGCTTTAAATGCATTAGAATTAGCAGTTTTAAGTTCAGATACAACAGACAACCAACGTCACATCACCTTACAAGATGCTAAAGATTGTTTACAAAAAGGAGCTTTTGTAAGTGATAAAGATGGCGACATGCATTATGATGTGATGAGTGCGTTTCAAAAATCAATTCGCGGTAGTGATGTAAATGCTGCACTTCATTATTTAGCACGCTTAATTGAAGCAGGCGACTTACCAACAATCGTTAGGAGATTGTTAGTAATAAGTTATGAGGATGTTGGCCTCGCATCTCCTAGTGCGGGACAACGCACATTAGCTGCTATCGAATCAGCTGAGCGTTTAGGCTTTCCAGAAGCTAGAATCCCCTTAAGTCAGGCTGTTATTGAACTCTGCTTATCACCTAAGTCTAATTCAGGCATTACTGCTATTGATGCTGCCCTATCTGATATACGCAAAGGTCATATAGGACAAATTCCTGATCATTTAAAAGATGGACATTATGCTGGCGCTAAAGAACTAGGACGTGCTATTGGTTATAAGTATCCTCACAGTTATGACAGTGGATTTATTCCTCAACAATATCTACCTGATAAATTAAAAAGTAAAATTTATTATGAACCGAAAACGACTTCTAAAAGTGAGCAACAATTCAAATCGGTTTATGAAAACATCACACAAGCGCAACAAAAATAAAAAAATTCTAGATTTAAATAAAAAAACAGAGGTTGAGATTATAGCATCTCAACCTCTGTTTTTATATATAAAATATTGGATAACTACATACTAAAAATGACTTTATATTTTATCTTTAATACGTGAAACAGGTATATCTTTTAAAATATCATTAACAACATAGCTGGCGCTAATCAAACCAACTACACTTGGGACGAATGCATTAGAAGATGGTGGGATTTGTCCTTTTCTCGTTGGTGCGTTTGCATCACCTACAGTATCTTTAACATCCTCTCTTATTACTATGGGACTTTCATCTGAAAACACGACAGGTATACCTTTATATATGCCATGTTTTTTCAATTTACGACGAATAATTTTAGCCATTGGATCCATATAGGTTTCAGAGATATCAGCAATCTTAAATCGTGTTGGATCTGTTTTATTTGCAGCACCCATACTGGAAATAACAGATATGCCTCTTTCCAAGCATTCTTTCATTAAATGCACTTTATACATAATAGTGTCACTTGCATCAACAAAGTAGTCAATATCATAATTATTGAACAAAGCTTCGTATGTTTCTTCTGTGTAAAACATATGTAATGAAGTTACCTTACATTCAGGATTAATCAACTTAATACGTTCTTCCATCAAAGTAACTTTACTTTGTCCAACAGTAGTTGTTAATGCATGTAATTGACGATTCACATTAGTGATGTCAACATCGTCTTTATCTATTAAAATGATATGTCCGATATTAGTACGCGCTAGAGCTTCGGCAGCAAATGAGCCAACCCCTCCAACGCCTAAAATCACCACAGTTTTTTGTTTTAATAATTCTAAACCTTCTTGGCCATAAGCCAATTCATTTCTTGAAAATTGATGTTTCATGCCATTCTCCTTAATAATAAGAGCAATTAAATATAGTTTTTACATTTAAACTTCTTGTTCTCTTATTGGATTTAATATATTTATTTTATTTCAATTTAATTAAAAATATCAAGTTCTGTATTTTATATCAAAAAAATACGCAAGACCGAAGTCTTGCGTACCGATAGAGTCCATAAGTGCCGTAGTTATAAAATGCTTGATCATTCGGCCTGCTTAAAACAGGTGGGTGCCCTGTTTCTTGTTTTGCAAGTCCTCCTAATGAGGCGTGTGCGCTGCAAGAAAACCCATTGGGCTCCCGGATCAAAGAGTGTTAGGCCCAAATATTAAGCAAACATACGAACACTACAGATGACTATCTTATGGAATTAATAATAACACATTATTTGAAATTAGCAAGAATAAAAGCTTATACCAAAAATTAGTGTCTAATACGTAATGACAATTCTTCTAATTGGCTTTCAGATACTTCGCTTGGTGCATTTGTTAATAAACATGTAGCTGAAGCCGTTTTAGGAAATGCAATTGTATCACGTAAGTTTGTACGGCCTGTTAATAACATTACTAGACGGTCTAATCCAAGCGCGATACCACCATGTGGTGGCGCACCATATTTGAATGCATCTAGCAAGAAACCAAATTGTTCTTGCGTCTGTTCCTCAGTAAAGCCTAATACTTCAAACATTTTAGATTGTAAATCACCATTATGAATTCTGATAGATCCGCCACCTAATTCATAACCATTTAATACAATATCATAAGCGTTAGCTTGTGCATTTTCAGGTTCAGTGTCTAATTTAGCGATATCTTCTTGTTTTGGTGCAGTGAATGGGTGGTGAGCTGCAGTATAACGTTTTAAGTCTTCATCATATTCTAGTAGCGGCCAATCTGTTACCCATAGGAAGTTTAATTTAGATTCATCAATTAAATCTAACTCTCTAGCTAACTTAAGACGTAATGCACCTAAACTTTGTGCAACAACACTTGGTTTATCCGCTACAAATAATACTAAGTCACCTGGCTGTGCTTCAGTTAATGTTTGTAGTTTAGCAACGTGGTCTGCTTCAAAGAATTTAGCAATTGGACCGTTCACACCTTCATCAACGACTTTTACCCATGCTAAACCTTTAGCACCATAAATATTTACAAATTCAGTTAAACCATCAATATCTTTTCTCGTATATTGATCTGATGCACCTTTTGCAACTATCGCTTTAACTTGGCCATTATTAGTCACAGCATCTTTAAACACTTTGAAATCCATGATTTCTCCTAATTCTGATACGTCTATCAATTCCATACCGAAACGTGTATCTGGTTTATCTGAACCAAAGCGTTGCATTGCTTCATCATATGTCATTCTAGGGAAAGGTCTTGGAACTTCGACATCTTTTACATCTTTCACTACATTTTGGAGCATTTCTTCTCCCATTTCCATAACGTCTTCTTGATCTACAAAGCTCATTTCAATATCGACTTGTGTAAATTCAGGTTGACGATCAGCACGTAAGTCTTCATCACGGAAACATTTTACGATTTGATAATATTTATCGAAACCGCCAATCATTAATAATTGTTTAAATAGTTGTGGTGATTGTGGTAATGCATAGAATTCACCGTCATGTACACGTGAAGGTACCAAATAGTCACGCGCCCCTTCAGGTGTTGACTTAGTTAGTACAGGAGTTTCAATATCGAAAAAGCCCTCTTTGTCTAAGTATTGTCTGATTGAACGTGTAGTTTGGTGTCTCATTTTAAATGTTTGCGCTAATTCTTGACGTCTTAAATCTAGATATCTATATTTTAATCTGATATTTTCATCAACGTTTTGATTTTCTTCATTCAATGCAAATGGAGGTGTTTCTGCTTTGTTTATAATTTCAATTTCTGAAACTTGTACTTCTACTTGACCTGTAGCAATTTTCGGGTTCACTGTTTGAGGATCACGTTTTTTGACGATACCTTTAACTTGAACTACATATTCAGATCTTACTGTCTCAGCTATTTTTAATGCTTCTTCAGAAAAATCAGGATTAAATACGACTTGTACATATCCTTCACGGTCTCTTAAATCCACAAAAATCAGACCGCCTAAGTCTCTACGGTTGTGTACCCAACCTTTTAATATTACTTCTTGGTCTAATAATGATTCAGTTACTAAACCACAGTATGTTGTGCGCTTACTCATGTTATCTTCTCCTTAGTTTTTAAAATAATTTATAATTGCATCTAAACGAATAGTTTCACTTTCACCTGATTGCATATTTTTAACATTTATTTTATTATCTTCTAATTCTTGCTCACCTATAACAATAGTATAGTTTGCTTTTAATCTATCGGCTTGTTTCATTTGTCCTTTAACTTTACGTTGTAAATAATCTTTGTCGGCTTTAATACCATTTCTACGTAAATCATTAAGTAATTTGACGGCATAACGATCTGCTTCTTCACCCATAGTTACGATAAATAAATCAAAATCATGATCAACATCAAGTTCGATTTGTTCTTCGTCTAAAGCTAATAATAACCTTTCTATACTTAACGCAAATCCAATACCCGTTTGACTTGGTCCATCTAACAATTCTAGTAAACCATTGTAGCGACCACCACCACATAATGTTGTAATCGCACCATCATAATTTGGGTTATCAATCATTAATTCAAATGCTGTATGCGTATAATAATCTAAACCTCGAACCAAGTTAGGGTCTTCTACATAAGGTACACCTAAATCATCTAAATGTTGCTTAACATCAGCATAATATTTTTGAGATTGTTCATTTAAAAATTCAGTGATTCTAGGAGCAGTTTTAATAGCTTCTTTGTCCTTATCAACTTTACAATCTAATATTCTCATTGGATTTGTGTGTAAACGCGCCTTACAGTCATTACAGAAATCATCAATTACAGGTTCAAAATGTCTAACTAGTGCATCATTGTATTCGCGACGTGATTCAATGTCACCGATACTATTAATCACTAATTTTAAATGCTTCAATCCAAATGATTGATAAATGTGCATAGCCATCGCTAAAATTTCAGCATCTATACCTGGATCTTCAGCACCAATTGCTTCAACACCAAATTGTGTGAATTGACGATAACGCCCTTTTTGTTTACGTTCATATCTAAACATTGGCCCATTGTAATATAATTTAATTGGTTGATTAGGCAAACCTTGCATCTTATTTTCAATATAAGAACGTACTACCGCTGCTGTGCCTTCTGGGCGTAGAGTAATACTACGGTCTCCTTTATCTTTAAACGTATACATTTCCTTTTGGACCACATCTGTCGAATCACCTACACCACGTGCAAATAATTCTGTACTTTCAAAAATTGGTGTACGAATTTCTTGATAATTATAAACTTCCATTAACTCATCTAATCTTGATTCAATATAACGCCATCTTTTTGTTTCGTCTGGTAAAATATCTTGCGTCCCTCTAGGTATATTTATCATAGAATCTCTCCTTTTATGCAATAAAAAAAACCCTTGCATGACTAATAAGTCATACAAGGGACGAATTTCCGTGTTGCCACCCTAATTGATTATAAACGCTAGATTTATAATCCACTTCATACGAATAACGCTCGCTAAACGGCTTTTATCAAAGCACCTGTTCTTGTGTTCAATTTCTCAAAACTACTATGCATAATTTTTCAGCCAGGAATTATGTCTCTTCGCATATTTTGCTACCATTTCGTAAAGAAAATTCAAGAATCATATCGGTTTTAATATAGAATTCATATTTAATAATAACCAGTTTATGAGAATTATGCAACCTTTTTATTCTGAAAAATATGCACGCAAGCCATCGACAACTGCTTTTTCAAGTATATGCCTATGCAATTGGTCCGTAATCATATCTTCATCAGTCGGATTACTGATATAACCTAATTCTAATAATACAGCTGGTACATCTGTCTGTCTCAATACTTGGAAATTTTCCTGTCTAGCACCTTTATTTGTCAGTAACGCTCTTTTTTGCAAACTAGCATTTAATGTTTCGGCTAATGCCTTTTGATTATCTTTGAACCAATAGACTGTGCTGCCGTTTGCTTTAGATGACTTTAAAGAATCATTATGTATACTAATATAAGCATCACCTTTTATGTTTCGCTCATCAAGACTAACGTATTCATCGCTTTCACGAGTCATGTTAACCGTAGCACCTTCTTTTTCCAAAAGTGATTTTAGTTCTTTAGCAGTTTTTAAAGTGTATACTTTTTCGATACTTTTTTTATTTGTATTACTTGATGCTCCCTGGTCACTACCACCGTGACCAGGATCAAGTACTATCGTTTTATCTTTTAAAGGTTTGGCATTATGATTAGCATCTGCTTCAATATCTAAATTCGTATGCCATCCTGCTACCCAACCTTTTTCTTTCTTGTTAGAAGATTCTACTTCTATCCACTTACCTGTCTTACCTATTTTTTGGAAGTTTTGCCCTTTATCGATGTTATTAATAACTGGATAGGCCGAGCTTGGACCAGTTCTTAGTTCAGCATCTTCAGTAACATAGATACTACTACTATTCTCATCATTATGATTTAAGAAAGAGATAATCATAATGATAAAGACAATAAATGTTACAATGACAATTAGCGCGGGGAAATTTTTAAGTTTATTTTTTTCTAGCCAAGTATTGATTTTTTTCATATAATTTTGCCATCCTGACTTTCATAAATAATTGTTACAGGTCCATCATTGGCAATATTAACTAACATGTCTGTTCCAAATTCACCTGTCAACACATTTATTCCATAAGAACGGAGTGTTGCATTTAATTTTTCATATAATTCATTAGCACGTTCTGGAGGCATGGATTGGGTAAACCCAGGTCTATTACCTTTTCTAACATCTGCATAAAGTGTAAATTGAGAAATAGATAAAATCTCTCCACCAATTTGTTGAAGGTTTAAGTTTAATTTTCCATCCTCATCCTCAAATAGTCTTGCATTGAGGATTTTTTTAGCTAATGTAGCTATATCTGCTTCTGTTGAAGTTTTACCAACACCCACAAGCAAACAGTAGCCTTTATTTATTTTGTTTTCAATAGAATCATTTGAAACTGATGCTTCTTTGACTCTCTGGACTACTATTCTCATTTAGTTACACCTCTAATTCCAAACTCTTGTTACTGTATATACATCTCCAAGTTGTTTGATTTTATCTACAACTTGATATACTTCATTCACATTTTTAACCATTACACTGATATTAATTACTGCATTCTTATCGATATCAGAGCGTCCAGATACTTTTACTAAATTACTTTGTGTTGAATTAACTGCTTGTAACACTTCATTTAGCAGACCGTTTCGATCATATGCAGAAACTTCTAAATCTACTTGATAACGTTGGGTTGAATCTTTAGAACGTACCCACTCTACATGAATCAGACGTTCATTTTCATTTTTTATATTTGGACAATCTGTGCGATGCACTTTTATACCATGGCCTTTTGTGATATATCCTACAATATCATCACCAGGGATTGGATTACAACATTTTGATAATCTAATTAAAACATTTTCAATACCTTCAACATAAACACCACTATCAGTCGTTATATCCTCTTTAATAGGTACTGATTTAGTTATCTCTTGAGCTTCATTTAATGCTTTTTGTTTATCTAAAATACGTTGTTTTTCAGTCAGTTTATTAACAATTTGCAATGCTGTCACGCCACCAAAACCTACTGCAGCAAACAAATCATCTTCATTAGCAAAATTGTATTTATTGTTGACAATTTCAATATTTTCGTCTGTTAAAACTGCATCCACTTTAAAGCCTTGATCTTTAATTTCTGCCTCAACCATAAATTTACCTTTTTCAATGTTTGAAGAACGATCTTGTTTTTTGAAGAAACTTCTAATTTTACTTTTAGCACTTGAGGATTTTACAATTTTCAACCAATCACGACTAGGGCCATATGAATGTTTACTTGTTCTTATTTCAACAATATCTCCTGTTTGTAATACATAGTCGATTGGTTCAATTTTGCCATTTACTTTTGATCCAATCATTTTATTACCAACTTCACTGTGAACTGCATAAGCAAAATCAATTGGCACTGCACCATATGGTAATTCAATGACATCACTTTCAGGTGTAAAAGCATAAACTTTATCACTTTGTAAGTCGAATTTTAGCGTTTCCATAAATTCTTCTGCATCAGAAGTAGTATTATCAGTTTCAGCTAACTCTTTGATCCAATTTAATTTTTTATTGAAACTTTGAGATTTTTCGGTAACTTTTTTGCCTTCTTTATACGCCCAGTGCGCGGCCACACCATGCTCTGCTATCTCGTGCATTTCATAAGTTCTAATTTGAATTTCTAATGGATCGCCATTTGGTCCTACTACAGTAGTATGTAAGGATTGATACATATTTTGTTTCGGCATGGCAATATAGTCCTTAAACCTTCCAGGCATCGGTTTCCACAATGTATGAACAAGGCCTAAAACAGCATAGCAATCGTTAATGGAATTAACAATAACTCTAATTGCTAATAAATCGAAGATTTGATCGAATTGTTTTTTCTGTTTAACCATTTTTCTATAAATGCTATAAATATGCTTGGGACGTCCGTTTATGTCCCCAATAATATGCATATTGGATAAATCATTTTGTATTTGGTTAATAGCATTTTGAATGTATTCTTCTCGTTCGCTACGTTTCTTCTTCATAAGATTTACTATTCTGAAATATTGGACAGAATCTGTATATCTTAGCGCAGTATCTTCCAATTCCCATTTAATAGTGTTAATACCTAATCTATGTGCCAAAGGCGCATAAATTTCAAGTGTTTCTTTTGAAATTCTAATTTGCTTTTCTCTAGGCATTGCTTTCAATGTTCTCATGTTATGTAAGCGGTCTGCTAATTTGACTAAGATTACCCGCACATCTTTAGCAATCGCTATAAATAATTTTCTATGATTTTCTGCTTGTTGTTCTTCTTTTGAACGATACTTCACTTTTTTTAATTTAGTTACACCCTCAACGATAACTGCAATTTCTTCATTAAACATGCCCTTCACGTCATCAAATGTATAAGGTGTATCTTCTATAACATCGTGTAAAAAACCTGCAACAATGGTTGGACCATCTAAATGCATTTCAGTCAAAATGCCCGCAACTTGAATTGGATGCATAATATACGGTAAACCATTCTTTCTAAATTGGCCTTCGTGTGCCTCATAGGCTATGTGGTAACTTTTCAACACATATTCATACTCTTCCTTAGATAAATATGATTTTGCTTTGGATAGTACTTCATCGGCACTATATGGATATTCATTGTTCACTTAAGACACCCCTATACTAAATATTAATCGCTATTAGATACCCAGTATTATATTTCGTTAGCTGCAATTAATTTTTGTTTAATTATGATTGTAACGTATTTTAACGTTATTCGGCCAAATTATGTATAATAGTTATATAATACTACATGTTAATAAATAAATAAATGAGTATGCGATACTAATAGTAAAATATGGTTTTATTTTGTCTTATAAATACAAAATAAAGCTATTTTTTTCTGAAATAATTAATGCCTCACGTCACTTATTACATATAGCAAACCCTCTCGTACTATTAGCCTTAGCTCTAATTTAATCAAAGTCAAATAATACTATAGTGCTCATTTTGTTTAGCGCAATTAAATTAAAAAAATACACCCCCATTTAGAAAATGAAGATGCACTTTTATTTTAAGTAATGTTGGTAATTCAAGCCTTTAACTTAATTGTGCTGATTATTCATCATATGAGATTAAACTCATAACATCGTAGTCTCTGATTTTTTCTATGCCATTTAAATATTTAAGTTCAATAATAAATGCAATACCTACCACAATGCCACCCAATTGTTCTATTAGTTTAATAGCCGCTTCTATTGTTCCACCTGTCGCAAGTAAGTCATCCGTAATCAATACACGTTGACCTGGTTTAATCGCGTCTTTATGCATTGTAAGTACGTTTGTTCCATATTCCAAATCATATTCATAACGAATTACTTCTCTTGGTAATTTACCTTCTTTTCTTACTGGAGCAAAACCTATTCCCATTGAATAAGCTACTGGACAACCAATGATAAAACCACGTGCTTCTGGTCCAACGATAACATCAACATCTCTGTCTTTTGCGTATGCCACGATTTGATCAGTAGCGTAACCATACGCCTCACCATTATCCATAATCGTTGTTATATCTTTAAAATTAACGCCTGGTTTTGGCCAATCTTCAACCTCAGACACATATTGTTTTAAATCCATTCAAACTTCCTCCTATTTATCTATCAGCTCTGATTTAATCCATTTCTTTAAGTTACTAAAGTCATCATATAATAGAACTTTTTCAACCTCTATTCTATTTAGTCGACCTTGGTAGTATTTACTGGATTCAATCTCTCTCTTTGTGGAAACACTGTTCATCTTAATTATACCATTTTCCTCTTTTATAAACTCTAAATCGAGAAAAACTTTTAAGATAAATTTAAGCATATTCGGTTGTATATTTAAAAACTTACATAATTGCATCCCGTCATTAGCTAAATTGGTTTCACGTTTCGTTGCTAATGCTTTAAAGCAATTTTTGAATGTTTCTATTTTTGGCATACCTTCAAAGTATATTGATTGCTCATGATTTAAAACTAAATAAATTTGTGAAACATTCACCGTTTTTAGCGTGTCTTTAATTTCTTGTATAGAAGTTGGTAAATCACGAAATACATACTTATCATATGGTTGTTGAATTGTTTCTCCATAATAATAATAATTATCTCCTATTTTTTCATTCTTCTTATGGATTAAATATGCGACATCCTTATCGCCTTGTTCCAAACTACTTATATTACGTTTACTTCTATAGTCTAAAATCTGTAAATTATTACTAGCTAGATCTTGTATCATAAATTGAGGAGATTGGAAACCGTTCCATTCATTAATTTGTAATGTTCCTATTACATTAATTGGTTGTTGCTCACCCAACTCCTTAACTAAGTGACCATGTTGCCAAAATATAGCTTGTAGCTTACTATCTCCCATAACTAATTTTAAATGCTTACTATCTTGGCCGATCGCTTTACTTTGATTAACTGTAATATCTTCTAATTCAAAACACGGGCTAGAAAAATCTGTACCAAACGGACGTAACCTTTGGATATCTTGAATATTTTTAATCGTAATATCAGATTCATCTATTTTCACGTCAACTTTTTTACGTGGTTCCAATGAAGTTGTGCTTGCTAGTTGTTCCATCCAATCATTTAAACCATTACGTAACGAATCAATATTTTCAATTGGCATAGTAATACCTGCAGCCATATGGTGCCCACCAAATTTTGTTATTAAATCTGTATGCGCATTCAAAATTTCAAACATAGACACTTGCTCAATACTACGTGCAGAACCTTTAGCATGATCTTGTCCTTCATCTATATTTAAAATTAGAGTTGGTAGACTATAGGTTTCTACTATTTTGGAAGCTACGATGCCTAATACACCCTCATGCCAGTCAGCCTGAGCTAAAAGTAAAAATTTCGCTCCTTGCTTAACTTGAATTTCCGCTGCAGCTAACGCCTCTTCAGTAATTTGAGCTACGATGTCTTTTCGTTCTTGATTAAAAAATTCTACTTGTTCTGCAAGAAATTCTGCTTCCTCATCTGAATCAGTCATCAATAATTCTGCAGCAAGTCCTGCATCTTCAAGTCTACCTACCGCATTTAGTCTTGGCCCTATAATAAAACCAATTGTTTCTTCCGTAATACTATCACTATAACCCGCTTGACTTAATACGGCTTTAATAGATGGTGGGCAATGATCGTTTAATACTTCCAATCCTTTTTGAACTAAAGCTCTATTTTCATTTGTCAATGATACTAAATCTGCTACTGTTCCAATCGCAACTAAGCCTAAGAAATATGCTGGAGGTTCATCCAATAATTTTTGTGCCAATTTATATGCGACACCTGCGCCACATAAATATTTAAATGGATAATCAAATTCTGGGTGCATAGGATGAACAATTGCATATGCGTTTGGCATTGTACGACCAATTTCATGGTGGTCGGTTACTATTACATCCACACCTAAATCTTGCACCATTTGTATTTCATCATGGCCTTGAATACCGTTATCGACAGTAATGATTAAAGAGATACCTTCTTCATATGCATTTTTAAAAGCCATTTCATTTGGGCCATAGCCTTCAGAAAAACGATTTGGTATGTACCAACCTACATGTGCGCCTAATTCCTTTAGTGTATTCACTAAAATTGTCGTAGACGTAACACCATCTGCATCGTAATCGCCATAAACTAAAATCTTTTGATTTTGATCTATCGCTAAATTAATTCTTGCTATTGCTTTATCCATATCACTCATCAACATCGGATCATGCATTTCAGGTGTACCGTTAAGGAGATTATTAATTGTGTCTTTATTTGTTAATCCTTTACTCTCAAGGATTTTTTTTACAATAGGAGTTAGTTTTAAATCCGAAGAATCTGCTTCTGCAATTTCATATTCTGGTAAATTAACGTCCCAAGTATATTTTGATTTAATCATACTATTCTCCCTCATTTCCACAAGTCATTATACAAAAGATATACCAAAATAAAAAGTAGTTTCTTTTATAGAATTGACTGAATCGACTATTTGATAATAAAGTCGTCATATACTGTTTTAAATTCACTATTTTATAACAAATCAATTAATGTGTTTTCATAACAATTAAACAGATAAAGACCACAATTAATGCGTTTGCAAAAATTGTGGTCTTTTGAAATTTAATATGAAGTTATACTAAGATTTTTTCGTCATTTGATTTTTTTTCTTTATAAACTACAAGTTTATTATCATCAGATTTTTTAAGTTGACGTTTCTTCATAATACCCCAAAGCGGTACTGCAATAAATACGGAAGAAAATACGCCTGTAATCAATCCAATTAATAATGCGAGTGAGAAATTAAAGATACTTGGAGCGCCAAGTAACAATAATGCAATAACAACGATAACTACAGTTAGTACTGTGTTTATAGAACGTGTCATTGTCTGACGAATCGATCTATTAACGATGTCATCAATTTGAGATTTCTTAGTTATTACTTTTACTTTGTGTAAGTTTTCTCTAACTCTATCAAATGTCACAATTGTGTCATTTATTGAATAACCAATAATAGTTAACACAGCTGCTATAAATGTAATATCTACTTCTAATCTAAATAAACTGAACACTGCAACAATCATAAATGCATCATGTAATAATGCGAGCACAGATGAAAGTCCCATGCGCCATTCGAATCTAAATGTTATATAGATGATAATACCAATTGCAGCATATAGTAATGCGAGCATAGCATTTTTAGCGAGTTCTTGACCTATTACTGGTGAAACCGTATTGACAGTTGGTTTGTGACCAAATTGGTCATCTATCGTATCCTGTATTTTAGATACTTCATCTTTAGATAAATCTTTTTTGAATTGAACCGTTGCTGTTTTACCATTTTCACCTAAAGATACTTGGTTAGGTCTAAAATCATTTTCTTCTAAAGTGTTTTTAACCTTAGTTTCAGTAACTTTATTATCTGATTCAAAGTCAACCCGAGTACCACTTGTGAAATCAATACCTAAGTTTAACTTAAATACAAATAAAATAATTGCACCTACGGCGATTATAACTACACTTAGTCCTAGCAATGGTTTAGCAAGTTTCATAAAGTCAATACGTTCATATGGTGTTTTCAAATCATGAACTTCTTTTTTATCATTAATATCATGAATATTTTTCTTACTTACACCGAACAGCCAATTTGATTTTTTAAAGTAATTAGATGATACAAGTAAAGTTAACAACCATCTTGATAGGAATACAGCTGTTACAAATATCATTAAAATACCTAATAATAACATTGTAGCGAAACCTTTAACTGAACTTTCACCAAAGAAGAATAGTACAGCAGCAGCAATTACTGTTGTTAACTGGGCATCTACGATAGTTAAGAAAGAGCTCTTATTCGCTTTTTTATATGCCTGTTTAAGCGTACGTCCAATCTTCAGTTCATCTTTTATCCGCTCGTACATGATTATATTAGCATCAACAGCCATACCCACGCCTAGTACTAAGGCTGCTAGACCAGGGAGTGTTAATACTCCAGAAATAAAGTTAAATGCTAATAATGTTAAGTAAATATATGCTGTTAACGCAATAATAGCTACTAAACCAGGTAAACGATAAAATCCTAACATGAATAGATAAATAACAGCGATACCGATTGCAGCAGCAAATACCGTTTTATCTAAAGCATCTTGACCAAATTGAGCGCCTACAGAATTTGAATATATTTCATTCAAATCAACTGGCAGTGAACCAGAGTTTAGTAAATCTGCAATTTGTTTTGCTTTTTCTACGCCTTCTTCACCATTAAAACCACCTGAAATTTCAACGCTATCAGAGTTTATTGGTTGATCAACTGAAGCTGCAGAAACATACTTAGGATCTTTCTTATTCATTTCTTTATGATAAGTGTCACCTTTTTCATGATCTAGCCATACGACCATTACATTTTCATCTTTTTTAGAAATTTCTTCAGTTACTTTTTTAAATTTAGCACTATCTTTCAATTTAAATGTAACCGCTGGCTGATTTGTGTTTTGTTTAAATTCTTGTTTTGCAGAACCTTGCTGGATATCTTTACCAGTTAGTTTGACATTATCATCAGCGTCACGAATTGTTAGATTCGCTTGAGAAGATAATATCTCACGTGCTTGTGATTGATTTTTAACACCGGCAAGTTGTACGCGAATTCTATTTTTATCTTCTACTTGTATCTTAGGTTCCGAAACCCCTAAGACGTTTACACGATTTTCAAGCGTTTTAGCCGTAGCTTTCACCGCTTTATCGTCTATTTTATCACCTTTTTGTAAAGGATCTACTTGGTATAAGACTTCAAATCCACCTTGCAAATCAAGACCAAGATTAACATCCTTAACTACGCTCTTATACGTGAGTCCCATGCCTGCAAACAGGAGCACTACAAGTAATATAAACGCAACTATTCGATTACTTTTCTTCACTTGAACACCTCATTCTAAGCTTATATTTTAAGAATACGCTTCTAACATCAATTATTGCAAGTTTTATTAAACTACGCTAAATTATCTGAACGACCTATATATCTTAACATATTACATCCTCTGTAAAAACTAACTCTATTAAATATTGTAAGAAAATTTAATTGTAAGCGTTACAATGATCAGACCTAGTTATTATAAATGTTTTAAAGATAATAGGCATATGATGCGTATGATATATTTTAAAGTATAACATGACCTGAATAAAATGACCTTTAAGTAAATAAAGTTGCGTCATTTATTTTACATATTTAATTAGAATAAAATAAAAAACAAACCTTAGGCACATTTTCCCCTAAGGCTTGTTTTTTCAAAATTAATACACTCTCATGTATCAATACATTATTTATTATGAAGGATCAACTTGTTTGATAGCAGGTTTTTCTAAAGTGATTTCAGTACCATTACCATTTAAAGTTAATACAACTGTAGTTTCATCAACACTACGTACAGTACCTTTGATACCGCCGATAGTTGTTACACGTTGGCCAGAAGTAATTTGGCTAATCATTTCACGATGCTCTTTAGCCTTTTTCTGTTGTGGTCTAATTAAGAAGAACCACATTAATACTAATAATAAAATTGGTAATATCAATGAAGTAAATTGCATTATTTTATTTCTCCCTTTTTAAAAGTTTTTTGGGTTTTCAACATTCAGTCCATACTGTTCAAAGAATTCTTCCTTAAAATCAAGAAGTCGATCTTCACGAATCGCTTGTCGGATATTTTCCATTAATTTAAGCAAGAAATGTAAATTATGATAAGTAGTAAGACGGATACCAAAAGTTTCTTCTGCTTTTATTAAATGTCTTATGTATGCTCTACTATAATTTTTACAAGTATAACAATCACAGTTTTCATCAAGCGGGCCTAAATCTTCTGCATACTTAGCGTTTTTAATAGTCACACGGCCATGAGATGTCATACAAGTACCATTACGTGCAATTCGTGTTGGCAACACACAATCAAACATATCCATACCTCTAATGCTACATTCTATTAATGCATCTGGTGAACCCACACCCATTAAATAACGTGGTTTATCTTTCGGCATAAATTGTTCCGTATGCTTTACCATATCATACATAACTGGTTTAGGTTCGCCTACAGACAAACCACCAATTGCGTACCCCGGAAAATCTAAAGCAACTAATTCTTCAGCGCTTTGCTTCCTTAGATCTTTATATTCTCCGCCTTGTATAATTCCAAACAAGGCTTGATCGTCAGGTCTTTTATGTGCTTTGAGGCAACGTTCTGCCCATCTTGTTGTTCTTTCAATGGAGTCTTTCACATATTTATATTCAGCAGGCATAGGTGGACATTCATCAAAAGCCATCATGATATCAGAACCTAAATCATTTTGTATCTCCATAGCTTTTTCTGGGCTCAAAAACAATTTTGAACCATTCGTATGATGACGGAACTCTACACCTTTTTCAGTAATTTTCCTCAAATTACTTAAGCTAAATACTTGAAAACCACCAGAGTCAGTCAGTATTGGACCGTTCCAGTTCATAAACTGGTGTAATCCCCCGCTCTTTTTGATGATATCATTTCCAGGTTGTAACCACAAATGATATGTGTTTCCTAGAATGATTTTTGCTTCCATTTGATTTAATTCTTCTGGACTCATCGTTTTAACTGTTGCCTTTGTCCCAACAGGCATAAACATTGGTGTTTCAAAAGAGCCATGAGGCGTGTGTACGATACCTAATCTCGCACCAGATTGTTTACAAATTTTAATATGCTCATACGTTACTGCCGGCATATAAACGCTCCTTTCATTCCCTAAATAATTAACATTGCATCTCCAAAGCTAAAGAATCTATATTCTGAAGAAACTGCTTGATTATAAGCGTTTAAAATCTTATCTCTCGAACTAAAAGCTGAAACTAACATTACAAGTGTAGATTTCGGCAAATGGAAATTGGTAATCAATCCATCAATAGCTTTAAAAGTAAATCCTGGGAAGATAAATATATCTGTCCAACCACTTTGTGCTACAAATTTATCATTTGATTGCATAATTGTTTCTAATGTTCTTGTAGATGTTGTACCAACCGATATAATACGGTGGCCACTTTCTTTCGTTTTATTTAATAGTTCCGCAGTTTCTCGATCCATTTGATAGTATTCACTATGCATCTCATGGTCATCTATATTATCTACGCTAACCGGCCTAAATGTTCCTAGTCCTACATGTAATGTGATAAATGCAATATTAATACCTTTCTCTCTAATATTGGCTAATAGTTCATCTGTAAAATGAAGTCCTGCTGTCGGAGCCGCTGCAGAACCCGATGCTTTTGCATATACAGTTTGATAACGATCTTGATCATCTAAACGTTCCTTAATATAAGGAGGTAAAGGCATTTCACCTAATTCATCTAAACGTTCTTGTAAGATGCCATCATAATGCAGTCTCATAATACGACCGCCTTGATCAAGCTCTTTTATGCACTCGGCTACAATTTTACCTTCACCGAAAGTTAATCTATTGCCTACTTTAATTCTTTTAGCTGGTTTTAGTAACACTTCCCAATCATTACCCTCTATTTGAGTAAGCATCAGCATTTCTACTTTTGCACCAGTTTCTTCTTTTAAACCGAATAGCCTTGCAGGCATTACTCTTGTATCATTTAATACAAGGGTATCCCCACTTTCTAAATAATCAATAACATCTTTAAAGTGTTGATGTTCAATATTACCAGATTGTCTGCCAAGAATTAGCAATCTACTTTCATCTCTGTTTTTCAGAGGTGTTTGTGCAATTAATGATTCAGGCAAATGATAATCAAATGCTTCAATATCCAAACTTATTCCCTCTTTTCATTCTTCTTACTAAAATGCTCAAATGCATAAGGTGTCGCTTTACGGCCACGGGGCGTGCGTTCGATAAAACCCTTCTGAATTAAAAAAGGTTCATAAACATCTTCAATTGTAACCCGTTCTTCACCAATCGAAACAGCAATTGTATCTAGCCCAACAGGTCCACCTTTATATTGCTCCAAAATACAATTCATCATTTTATGGTCAATATAATCCAATCCTTCATCATCAACTTGTAGCAATTGCAATGATGCTTTCGTGGTTTCAATACAGATTAATTCGTCATCATTAACTTGTTGAAAATCACGAACTCTTTTTAATAATCTATTGGCTACCCTAGGCGTACCACGACTACGTTTCGCTAATTCTATAGCACTTTCGTCATCAATTGAGGTGCCAAGCACTTCTGCAGTACGCACAATAATTTCTTTCAATTCATGTTCTTTATAATATTCTAATCTGAGGTGCACACCAAACCTGTCTCGCAATGGGGCCGTCAAACTACCAGCACGAGTCGTCGCACCAATTAAAGTGAATGGTGGTAAGTCTATACGTATACTACGCGCTTCTTCACCTTTACCTATCACAATATCTAGAAAGAAATCTTCCATAGCTGGGTACAAAACTTCTTCTACAACACTACTTAGTCTATGAATTTCGTCTATAAATAAAACATCACCAGGTTGTAAACTAGACAAAATTGCAGCTAAATCTCCTGGCCTTTCAATTGAAGGTCCGGAAATTGTTCTAATGTTAACGTCCATTTCATTTGCAATAATGTTAGACAAAGTCGTTTTACCTAATCCAGGGGGACCGAATAATAGCACATGGTCTAATGGTTCTTGTCTAATTTTAGCTGCTTTTATAAACACCTCTAAATTCGATTTAATTGTTGATTGACCTATGTACTGACGTAATTTAGTCGGTCGCAATGAAAATTCAAATGAAGATTCCTCATCATGCATAGATTGATCTACCATTCTATCGTCCATTGATTACACCCCTTTAAAATATTATTTACAATTATGATATCAATAATTGCAATCCTTTTTTAACTGCATCATCTACAGATTCGAACGAGTCTTTTGCTAATGCTTTTTCCACTTTTGTTAGCTCTCGTTTTGAGTACCCTAACGCTTCCAATGCTAAGAGCGCTTCTTTAATAATCGGTGTATTATCACTAAGTGAAGCTTCAACATTTAAAATTTGACCACTATCTACTTCATTTATTTGAACTTTCCCTTTAAGGTCTAATACGATTTGACGTGCTGTTTTTTTACCAATACCAGGAAATTTTGTTAAATAGGCATCATTTTCATTCTCTATAGCTATCTTAACCTCATTAGGCGAACTACTAGCTAATATAGCTAACGCAGATTTCGGTCCAATGCCAGTTACTTTAATTAAGCTTAAAAACATGTCTTTTTCTTCTTGGTTTATGAAACCATAAAGAAGTTGAGCATCTTCTCTAACTATTAATGACGTATGAATGACAACTTCTTGGTCCATAAATTTTTGAAAACGGTAAGAATTGGGCGTTTGAATTTCGTACCCTACACCTGAGGCTTCTACAACCACGTGTGTAGGGTTCAAAACTGCTAATGTCCCCTTTATATATGCATACATAGTTACACTTCCTTATATAGTCATACTAATTAATTCTACTTTAGAAACGTGATCAATAACTCGCAACGCTTCCATAACATCATCAATTTCTAGATTTGTACCTTTAGCGTCTAATGAAAGTGTAATTGTTGCTCTACTTTCCATTGGTATACTTTGATGTATAGTTAATACTGATAAACTTAAACTTGATAAAGTATTTAAAACCTCTGCCAACATCCCTACGATATCATTCACATATAATATTAACGTGAATTCACGTGTAGACTCCATTTTTTCATCAATAGGGAATATTGTATCTCTATATTTATAAAAAGCACTTCTTGATAAATCGAATTGTTTAACTGCTTCAAATATGGACAGTGACGGATTATTTTTTAAAACTTCTTTAATTTTCAAGGTTTTTACAACAGATTCTGGTAATACATCCTCGCGAATTAAGTAAAACTTTTTATAATCTTTTTTGTCCATTTTCAAGCACTCCTATTCAACGAATTCAAATTCTCCACCAAGGATTCTAACAATATCTCCATTTTTACATCCACGTGCTCTCAATGCTTCATCAATACCCATAGAACGCATTTGACGCGCAAATCTACGTACTGCAGGGTCACTATTAAAGTCAGTCATTTTGAACATTCTTTCGATTGCTTTACCGCTTACAACGTATGCAGCATCATCATCGCGTGTAATTGTGAATTTATCTTGACTAGGTGTATGTTTATAAATCACTCTATTAACACCTAAATCTTCTTCTTCATCTTTACTAAAATCAATGTCTTTTACTTCTTCTAATTTGTCTGCTATAGCATAAAGCAGTTCATCTATATGGTCATGCATAAATGTTGAAAGTGGGATAATGTGCACAGAATCATCATTCAAAGCTTCTTTAAATGCTTCTAAATTCTCTTCTGCGTTAGGCATATCCATTTTATTAGCAACCACAATTTGAGGTCGCTCCTCTAAACGATGTTCGTAGGCATTTAATTCCTCATTGATAACTTTGTAATCTTCATAAGGATCACGCCCCTCAGAGCCACTCATATCTACCATATGAACTATTACTTTTGTACGTTCAACGTGTTTTAAAAATTGATGTCCTAATCCTACACCTTCAGACGCACCTTCTATTAATCCTGGTAAGTCTGCCATTACAAAACTTCTTTGATCTTTCGTAGAAACCACACCAAGATTAGGTTTAATTGTTGTAAAATGGTATGCGCCTATCTTAGGTTTAGCTTTTGATACAATAGACAATAAAGTAGATTTACCTACACTTGGGAAACCTACTAAACCAACATCAGCTAGTAATTTTAATTCTAACGTAACATCAATTTCTTCACCAGGTTCACCATTTTCACTGAAATCTGGTGCTGGGTTTCTAGGAGATGCGAAACGTGAATTTCCTCGACCGCCTCGACCACCTTTAGCCACTACTGCACGTTGACCATTTTCAACTAAATCAGCTAAAACCTCTTCTGTTTCAACACTTTTAATAATCGTACCAGGTGGAACTTTTAATACGAGTTCCTCAGCATTTTTACCATGCATATTACTACTTTGACCGGCATCGCCTCTCTTGGCCTTGAAATGCGTTTGGTATCTAAAATCTAATAATGTTCTCAAACCTTCATCCACTTCAAATATAATAGATGCACCATCACCACCGTCACCGCCGGCTGGACCACCGAATGGAACATATTTCTCTCTACGATATGCTGTTATACCGTTACCGCCATCACCCGCTTTAAGTGATATTTTAACTTGATCGACAAACATGATTTCACCTCTTTTTCTTAAAATTTATTCTTTATATCATTCTGTATATTATATCATTATCTCATTAACTAGAAAATAAAGACAAAAAATAAACACCAGAAGTGATCACTTCTGGTGTTAACGATGACAAATTACTCAGCTGCTGCGTAAACAGAAACTTGTTTTTTGTCGCGACCTTTGCGTTCAAATTTAACCACGCCGTCGATTTTAGCGAATAATGTATCGTCGCCACCACGACCTACATTTTCACCAGGATAAATTTTAGTACCACGTTGGCGGAATAAGATTGAACCACCTGTAACGTGTTGACCATCAGCGCGTTTAGCTCCTAAACGTTTAGAAACTGAGTCACGTCCGTTTTTTGTAGAACCAAGTCCTTTTTTAGATGAGAAGAACTGTAAATTTAATTTTAACATTATGATTGCACCTCACTTATAGTTTAATCTGATATTTTCTTTATATTCTTCTTCAATTGTTTGCAACGAAACTAACATTGCTTGAAGAATTAATTGCGCTTGTTCATTAGAAGTATCAACACTTCTAATATGGAAATGTCCACCGTCATCATTGTAATCAATATCGGGCTTCTCATTTGTTAACCCCATTATAGCATTAACACTTCCGAAAAGCACTGCGGATGCACCTGCACAAACTATATCATGTCCATACTCGCCATGTTCTGCATGGCCATCCATGATAACATCAGTGATTTGACCGACATCGTTCAATGTAACATCAACAGTAATCATAATTATGCGTTGATTTTGTCGATTGTTAATTTAGTGTAAGGTTGACGATGACCTTGTTTACGTTTTGAGTCTTTACGACGTTTATATGTGAATACAGTAATCTTCTTGCCACGACCTTGTTTCTTAACAGTAGCAGTAACTGAAGCACCTTCAACAGTTGGCGCGCCAACTTTAACTGCATCTCCACCTACGAATAATACTTTGTCAAATGTGAAAGAGTCACCTTCGTTAACATCTAATTTCTCAACAAAGATTTCTTGCCCTTCTTCTACTTTAACTTGTTTTCCACCTGTTTCAATAATAGCAAACATACTTTGCACCTCCTATAATTTAAGTCACGCCAAATTTAGGTGACATACATGTGCTTTAACCTAAATCCGAGCGGTTGTATGTAGCTAAAAACTACTCAACTACTGCATTTTAGCATTAGGCTTTCTTACTGTCAATCTTCAATTGTACTTTTCTAAAGAATTTAGTAATAATCGGATAGAAAATAATAAGTAATATAAAATTAAGTACCAATGTAGGTATTAATCTATACAACACAAAATCAAATAAATTAAATGCTATCAATCCCAATATACTATAAATGATAGCTACGTAAATTTCTAATAAAATTGTACTTAATAAAACTACAAAGAATAGCATTGTATCGTCTCTATAAAATGTTTTGAAGAAAAAGTCTTGTATTACAACGAACAATATATAACCAAATAAATACAAACCATAAAAACTACCAAAATATAAATCTGTAATTAGGCCTAACACCGTAGATAATATAATAGCTACACCAAAACTTCTGTGAACACATATGATGAGTAAATACATTAGAGTCAAGTGTGGGACAAAAATTATGTCTTTCATGCCAATTTGCATGGGTATAATTAACCCAATTGCAGTATCAATATAAAATAATACAATACCGATAAGAAAGTAGTATAACGCACGCATTAATTATCACCACTTTCATTATCTGGTATTGTTTTAGGGTCTCTTTTAGCTACATATACATGATTTAAATCTGATAAATTAGCAGCTGTTTTCACTCTAACTTCTTTTGATAAGCCATATTCATCATTTTCTACTTTTGAAACTTCACCTATGTATATACTACTTGGTAATTGATCAGCTAAACCACTTGTAACAACCTTATCTCCTTTTTTCACACTATCTTTATTATTAATATCAGTAATAATAAGTTCTTCATTTTTAGAATCATAATGATCGATTAATCCAAATACATTTTCATCCTCATGTTGAATATTTACTGATAAACGGTTAGCACGTGTGTTTGTTGAAATTAAATCAACTTGTGATGAAAATTGATTTACTTTAGAGATTCGACCTACTAATCCTTCTGAAGTCATCACAGCCATATTATTTTTTATACCATCTTTAGCACCTTGGTTAATGACTAGTGTATTCATCCATTGATCTGGATTTCTAGATAATACTGTACTAGAAATTGGTTCGAATTTAGATATATCTTCTATATCCAATTCTTTTTTATACTTTTTGTTTTCTGATTTCAGTCTTTCGTTTTCAGCTTCTAATTGTTTAACCTTGCTTTGTTGCTCTTTTGAACTATCTTTTGCAAAAAGGTTATTGATTGAACCTGTTACGAAATGAACAGGATAACTCACTACCTTTTGACCGAATGCAACTGAATCTCCTACGTATTGTTCTACTGGTGATTGTGACTGCGAACGTAAAGATACACCAATTAAGGCAATAAATACAATGATTGCACATAAAATAACAATCAACTTGTTGTTTTTAAAAAACTTTGACAACCTAAACACCTCTATTACCCGACTATTTTACTACTTGATATCATTTTATATTACTCGTAGATCGAAATAAAGTAGTAACCTTATTATTCACAAATTAAATTCTAGCCGCTCATTTAATATACTAAAGCTAGAATAGAAATTACTGAGATTCTACTTTAAAACATAAAATGTAGTGTTACTTCCTATTATAACAAGTTTCAAAGTAAATAGTGCATTAAAGTCTTGAAATTCCCATTTTTTTAAATTCAAAATTATGTATATAAGTTAACTATATTTTATGCTAATAAAGAATAATTACTGAGATAAAACAAACAGGCTAGCTAAACAGTGATTTTGATTATGTTTTCTACCATTTACATCCTCGTGCGTTTATCACTAGAGCAGTCTAAGTTTAATTTATCATCAACTTTTTATATTTTAACGTTCTGTATAAAAACAAAAAAGCTGACACATGAAATCATGTCTCAGCTTTTTGGTATAATTTTACAACATTACTAGAATGAAAATTGTGTTTTCGATTCAAATAAAGTTATGTCTTGGAGATAATTATTTTTCTTCTGAGTCGTTTTTTTCTGTTTCAGCAGATTTTTCAGCTTCTTTTTCAGCTTCTTTTTCGTCTTCTTTATATAAAGTTTCTTCTTTACGCCAACGTGCGAATAGATTTTGTGCTTTTGCTTGTTCATCTACTTTTTTATCTTTAGACTGTTCACTCATATTTAGACACCAACCTTTTACGTTTTTACTTATATAAGGCTAACGCATTTTAGCTGAGAATTCAAACCACTTACTCGTAATTAGATGGTGGCTGTAGTTCGATATGCTCCCCAAGTTGATTTAGGTCTTGTTCCATCTCTATTTCAGTTTTATAAACACGAATGGAGTCTGAACCAAATTTATAAATTATAAATTCATCACCGCGTTGGCCTGCCAGATATTTATCACTATATCCCATTCTACCAATACCTGATACAGACATAAATTCTTTCTTATCTATCCAATCAAATACATTTTTAACCTGACTGCGAGGGACATTTTTTAAAATATCATTGTCTTCTACAGAATAACGTTGACCACCTGTTAAATCGCCTTCTGATTGCGTGTTGCTTGTAGGTGGCTCATTATTATGCACTGGGTTCCATTGCTGGTCTTTTAAAAACGGCGCATATTTCAATGCGAAGAATACAATGATTATAATTGCTATAATAGCTATAAAGTTTTTAATAATACTAAATATAAACCGCATGAACCACCCTCCCATAATTTCACCCTATATTATAAAATCAATAAATTTAAATATCATCAGTCTGTAGTAGTATTCAAAAGTTAACGATAGACCGATGCATACATGCTTTTTTCATAGTACAATGATATACAAAGGGAGTGAAATATAATATGAGTATTATATCTATAATCCTACTTGCCCTCTTAATTATATTATTATTTAGAGTAGGTTTATCAATTTTAAGATTTTTAATATACGTTGGAATTATCGTATTATGTATATATCTAGGTTATCAAGGTATTCTTTGGATAATGGAAAACTTCAATAATTACTTTAGTTTTATATAAATTAGAATATAAATAACACAATCTATCATGTTATCACAGATTTAGATTATTCCAGTAACGGAGCAAGGCATCAAAAACAGATGTTTTGCTCCATCTTTTTTAACATTTAACTATAGTTACATCTATGGCAGTTAGTATGTCAAACTTGTTTCATAACCAAAGATATTTTCTAACCTTAATATAAAAACTAACGTTTCACAAACATTGTAGTTATTTTTTAACATTATTTGATAGCACTTGATAAAAATAATAACAAGCACACAACAATAGCGCCCAAATAACCGCGATAATCAATGCACCAATGAAGTATAGCCAAAAAGATGTATGATTCGTACTAAAAACAAAGAATAACATAGTAGTTAATAAGACCCCTACAATAGAAATGATTACTGTTTTTTTAGTACTATTAAAATCAATAGGCTTTTTATTTTTAACTAATTGCATTAAATAAACTACTGGCAGTAACAAACCAATCAATAATATCGTTCCCACTTGATAACGCCTCCTTAATGATCAACTTGATTATACCGTACCTGAGCGTGTACAGAAAGCCAAAATTAATTCTAAAGCATACAATAAAAATAAAATAATGCGATAATCCTTCTATGTAATGATGTAAGTTTATGTGAGCAACTTCGTATATCATGTTTAATCCAAATAGCCATCTTCTACCATACTCATATAAGTATGATCTCCAATAATAATATGGTCTAGTAAATCTATCCCTAAAATTTCTCCACATTCTCTTAATCTATTAGTTGCGCTAATATCTTCTTTGGACGGTGTAGTATCACCTGATGGATGATTGTGAAGCACGACAATTGCATTACTTGCACATTTTATCGCTTCGCTAAATATTTCTCGAGGATGAACAATTGATGAATTTAAAGTCCCAATAAATATTGTTTTCTGCTTAATAACCACATTCTTAGAATTAAGAAATAACACAATAAACTTTTCCTGAGTTAAATGCTCCATTTTCCCCATCATAAAATTAGCAACATCTTGAGGACTAGTAATTTGTATTTTCTCATCTAAACTGCCCGAATGCATACGTTCCCCTAGCTCAAAAGCAGCTTTTAGAATCAATGCCTTATACAAACCAATTCCCTTTACTTTATTTAAATCATTGATGGATAATGCCTTTAACTGTTTTAAACTTTCTACTGACTTTAACAATTCATTAGCTATATCTAAACTTGAAAACCCTTTTCTACCTGTATTAATTAAAATGGCTAGTAATTCACCATCAGATAAATGAGCAGGTCCGTTGTTTAACAACCTTTCTCTAGGTTTCTGATTATTGGCGAGTTCTTTTATTTTCATTATGAAAAACCTCCAAAGTTTAAATTTTGAGATGTTAATAGCATTATATTAAATGCAATATAAATAAAAGGGATCAGTGGAATCCTTGCTCTTTCATTACGAGAAATAAGTAACACGAGCAAAGCAAAAACACCACCACAGATAAATGTAAACAAAAGTATGATTAAAAACTCTGAAGATGATAAAGCTAAAGCTAGCAAAGAAAAGATAATTATATCTCCATAGCCAATGGCATTATGAAATAGTAAATAGAATATATGAAGCAAGCTTGTGACGTAAAAAAATGACATGATATGTATTGGGGTGATGAAACAAATGCAAATAGCAAATACAACTACCACATGCAAAGGAACTGTGTACGTCTTAATATCAAATATAGAAAAGGTAAGAAGGAATAAATAAATTAATATTAAAGTAGTATGATCAATCATTAGTTTGTGAGGTAAATAAAGCAGGTAAAATACAGGAGTCAAAGAAAGCAACTCCCCAAAAAGATAGAAAACACTAATTCTACGATGACAGCATCTTGAAGTGCCTTTTAAAAAAATAAAACTTAAAATTGGGATTGTTTCTATTATAGTTATTTGTTTGCGACAATAATCACATTTTGAACGGGTTGTGAAATAACTTAATTTCAGGTTTTCTACAAAACATAGCTGATATAAAAAACTAAATAATATAGGACAAATTAAAAGTAGCGTTATCAACACTTCACCTCCTAATAAATATTATAGCATCAATACATAATACCCATAAGAAAAATAACACTATTGAAATTATTTCAATAGTGCACAATCAGCAAACCAATTTTTGTATATAGTTCGGTTTGTTGATTGTGTATTATCATCACACATGATTTCGTTTACGAATTATATTTTAGAATAATAAAACCAACTCAACAATATAGTGAGCTGGTTTTATATGTATATGGTTGCTAATGGTTTTTGATTTTGTAACATTAATAAAACGAATCATACAAAAAAGGATATTAGCATCTAATCTTTTTGAATTTCATCGACAGTTTCTTCAACTTCTTTTCTGGATATCTTCTCTCTACCATTTTTCATTGCCTTAAGTGATTTATGAGCCAGTGCTAATGGTAAACGACAAAATAGTAAAATGGTTTTTTTATTAATATCTTTCATATATGCATCTGCTTTAGCTAAATTATTTTCAGCATATTTAAACAAATCATCGCGTGTCCAATCATCCGGTACAAAACTTACACCACGTTCTGCTAAATCTTCTTGTTCATTTCTAAGAATGTTAACAGCTTGCAAGCCTCGTCCGTATCCAATTGCCAATTCTCTATCTGTTTTAACATTTGCACATAAGTCCCACAATTGCGAGAGCATGACACCGACAAGTCCCGCTACATAATATGTATAATCATCTAAATCATCCTTGGTATGGATATCCCAGTTTGCTTTCGCCCATTTTGCCATACCAAATGCCATTTCACTAGAAGCATCTAATACAATTGTTACTGTCTTATTAGGACAAGCTTCTATCCACTCACCTAATCTTAAAGTGACTTCAGGCATTTTATTCTTCACTGGTTCAAGAATTTGCATGTATTTTGCTTCATCAAAAGGTGCTTTAAATAACTCACTCACTTGCATCAGTATTGAATGTTTTAAATCGTTATCCAATTCCTCGTGATCTTCAATTTCATCAATTGCTCTTAATACTAAATAAGCAGATGCTACCGTATGTTTTAACTCTTTTTCTAAGAAAGTTATCGGAATATAAAAAGTACGACTTGTTTCTTTTAAAACACGCATTGCATCTTTTGGGAATTTCTTTTCAGTCATTTTAATCTAATACCTCCCCTTTTTTAAATATTATCATATAATTACAAAATAAAATAGGAATTGCTTGTTACCTAGTTTAATCAAAATAGACTCGTCAAAAAATTGACAAACCCCAGATTTTCAAACTAACTTTTCACTCTTTATTTGAACTATATCTAGATACCACGTTTCTTTTATTTAAAACAAAAATAAGCGAATGATTCAATAAACTATCGAACCGTTCGCTTATGTAGTAAATATATATTTAACTAAAATCAACTTTAGCTTTTACTTCACTTATAAAGTACAAGCTTCCAGTAATGATTAAACCGTCACCTTCATATGATTCAATAAACTTCACATAATCATCAACGAGTACTTTTTGATCAAATCGAACTTCGTCAAAAATCGCTTCTTTTGTTAAAGCTTTCGGAAAATCAAAATCTGTTATATAGAATGTAGAAGCAATAGTTTTAAGTTGATCCACCATAGCATTTAAAGGTTTACCTTTGATTGCCGAAAATAAAATATCAATATTTTCAGTGTGATAATAATTTTTCATCGTACTTATTAGTGCTTCCACACTTTCAACGTTATGTGCACCATCGACAATCATCAAAGGACGTTCTTTCACTTGTTCTATTCGACCAGTCCAACTCACCGATTCAATACCATCAATCATTTTATTGAAATCTAAATCAACGATATCTGACTCATTTAATTCTATAAGTGCGGTAATTGCTAACGCGGCATTTTCTTTTTGATGTTCACCTAACATATTTAATAAAAGCGTTTCAAGTTCATAATCTTTATAGCGATAAGTGAATTCTTCATCTTCGGAGATAACACTAATATCTCTATCCAACTCAATACCTTCAGCATTTTGTTGTTCAACATAATCACGAATAACTTTAAGCGCTTCTTCGTTTTTCACAGCATAAATGATAGGTGTGTTTGGTTTTACTATCGCACCTTTGTCTTTTGCAATATCTACATACGTATCACCCAATATATCAGTATGATCTAAACCTATACTTGTCAATATAGATAAGATTGGTTTAAAAACATTAGTAGAATCATTTTTAATACCTAATCCTGCTTCAACAATTACAAAGTCAACTGGGTGGATTTCACCAAAATATAAAAACATCATCGTTGTAATAATCTCAAATTCGGTTGCAGTTCCAAGGTCAGTTTCCACTTCTAAGGCTTCGCTTACTGGTTTTACTCTTTGAACTAATTTAACAATATCATCATCACTTATTGGCAAGCCATTCAAACTAATACGTTCGTTGAATGTTTCAATAAATGGCGATGTGAAAGTGCCCACATCATATCCATTATCAACAAGTGCTGAACGTAGATACGACACCGTGGACCCTTTACCATTTGTGCCACCAACATGAATACCGTTTATATTAAATTGAGGATTATTTAGTCTATCCAACATCCATTCCATACGTTTTACGCCTGGTTTAATGCCAAATTTAGTTCGTTCATGTATCCAATATAAGCTGTCTAGGTAATTCATCTTAAGGACTCCTATGCTTTTAATTGATTAATTCGTAATTTCACACCATCATATTTTTCTTGATATGTTTGTTTTTTCTCACGTTCTTCATTAATAACTTTTTCAGGTGCTTTATTGACGAAGTTTTCATTTGCTAATTTCTTATTCACGCGGTCGAGCTCTTTTTCCCATTTCAAGAGTTCATTCTCTAAACGCTCAATTTCTTTATCCATATCTATTAGACCTTCTAATGGTAACACAACTTCACCAGCAGTCGTAACAGAGGTCATGGCTTTTTCAGGGATTTCAATATCTATATCAATTGTCAATTCGCTCGGATGACAGAATCTATCAATATAATTCGAGTTGTTTAACAACGTCTCTTTGATATTGTCATCTTTTGCTTTAATAAAGATAGGAATTGCCTTTGAAAGTGGCGTATCTACTTCAAGACGTGATTGTCTAACTGATTTAATAATTTCAACAAGTTGTTGCATCGTTTCTTTACTGTCATCAAATGTGAGTTCGTCGTTCACTTTTGGCCAAGATGCATTTACAATTGTTTCACCTTCATGAGGTAGGTTTTGCCAAATTTGCTCTGTAACAAAAGGCATAAATGGGTGTAACATTCTCATAGTGTTATCAAGAACATACGTAAGTACTGAACGTGTAACTTGTTTTTGCGCTTCATCTTCACCGTTCATAGGTATCTTACTCATTTCGATATACCAATCACAGAATTCATCCCAAATAAAGTTATAAAGGGTACGACCAACCTCACCAAATTCATATTTATCACTTAAATCTGTAACATTTGCAATGGTTTCATTTAATCGAGTTAAAATCCATTTATCCGCAAGAGAAAGGTTGCCTGATAAATCTACATCTTCTACCTTAAAGTCTTCACCAATATTCATAATACTAAATCTCGCAGCATTCCATATTTTATTAATGAAATTCCAAACAGATTCAACTTTTTCAGTAGAATAACGTAAATCATGACCAGGAGATGAACCAGTAGCAAGGAAGTATCTTAAGCTGTCAGCACCGTACTCATCAATGACATCCATAGGATCTACACCATTGCCAAGTGATTTACTCATCTTTCTACCGTCTTCCGCACGGACTAATCCATGCAATAATACATCATTAAAAGGACGTTTCCCAGTAAATTCTAAACCTTGGAATATCATTCTTGCAACCCAGAAGAAGATAATATCATATCCCGTTACTAATGCATTCGTTGGGAAGTAACGTTGGAAGTCTTCTGCTTCTGTATCTGGCCAACCTAATGTCGAAAATGGCCATAATGCACTTGAGAACCAAGTATCTAATACATCTTCATCTTGAGTCCAATTTTCAATATCTTCAGGCGCTGATTCACCTACATAAATTTCGCCTGTTTCTTTATGGTACCAAGCTGGAATTTGGTGGCCCCACCAAAGTTGACGTGATATCGTCCAGTCTCTAATCTCTTCCATCCAACGATTAAACGTTTTTTCAAAACGTGCAGGAACAAAATCAATTCTATCGTCTGTTTTTTGATTATCTAATGCTTGCTCAGCAAGTGGCTTCATTTTAACAAACCATTGTGTTGATAAATATGGTTCTACAACTGCGCCAGAACGCTCTGAATGACCTACTGAATGTTCATGTGCCTCAATTTTAATAACAAGGTCTTCAGCCTCTAGATCTTTCACTAATTGTTCACGACAATCAAATCGATCCATGCCTTGATATTTACCAGCTTTATCATTCATTTTGCCAGATTCATCCATTACAATAATGCGTTCTAACTCATGGCGATTACCTATTTCAAAGTCATTAGGATCATGTGCAGGTGTTACTTTCATTGCACCACTACCAAATTCAATATCAACATATTCATCTGCTAATATTGGTAGTTCTCTACCAATGATAGGTAAAATCACCTTCTTCCCAATAACATCTTTATAACGCTCATCATTAGGATTTACAACAATCGCAGTATCACCTAACATGGTTTCAGGGCGTGTTGTAGCAATTTCAATAAATCCATCACCATCTGCATATGGATATTTAAAATGATAAAACTTACCTTCTACATCTTCATGTATTACTTCAATGTCAGATAAAGCAGTACGTGCGATTGGGTCCCAATTTATAATATATTCACCGCGATATATCAAACCTTTATTGTACATATCAACGAATACTTTTTTCACAGCTTTACTTAAACCTTCATCTAACGTGAAACGCTCTCTACTATAATCTAAGCCTAGACCTAGTTTTGCCCACTGTTCTCTAATAAAAGTAGCGTATTCTTCTTTCCAATCCCAAGCTTGTTCAAGGAACTTTTCTCGCCCTAAATCATGTCTTGATAAACCTTGTTCATTTAACTTAGCTTCTACTTTTGCTTGCGTAGCAATACCTGCATGATCCATGCCTGGTAAATATAAAGTATCATAGCCTTGCATGCGTTTCATTCGCGTTAAAATATCTTGTAATGTCGTATCCCACGCATGCCCTAAATGTAATTTACCAGTTACGTTTGGTGGTGGAATTACAATTGTATATGTCTCTTTTGAACTATCTTCTGTCGCTTTAAAATAACCATTGTTAACCCATTGGTCATAACGTCCGGACTCGACTTCGTTCGGATTATATTTTGGTTTCATTTCCATTCGTTAAAATCCTCCTTAAAAATAAAAATATCCGCCCTATCAATATAGGACGGATATTCCGTGGTACCACCTAAATTCAAGAAATTATAAATATAATTTCAAGCACTTAATTATATGATTAACGCTCAAACACGCTTTAGCCTATACTATAATTATGTAATAGCATTATATTTCAGCTAAAGTTCAATGTGGGCTACCTTCAATAAGTTAAATTATACATTTACACCAACCATGTACTCTCTTCTAAATTTCAGCTTATTTACTCTTCCCAGTAGACAATATTCTTTTACTTAATTATAGTATAATGGATGTTAAAATAAGTCAATGCACTGGAGTGAAATTTATGAATGAATGCGCATTTGGAACAAAAGATCCACTTTACATCCACTATCACGATGAGGAATGGGGACAACCTATTTATGATAGTTTGAAATTATTTAAATTAATTGCACTTGAATCACAACATGCAGGTCTTTCATGGTTAACTATTTTAAAGAAAAAAGACTCATACGAACAAGCTTTTTATAACTTTGATCCAACTAAAATTTCAAAAATGACAGCTGAAGATGTTGATCGGTTAATGACTTTTCCCAATATCGTACATAATCGTAAAAAGATTGAAGCTATCGTTAGCCAAGCACAAGGTTATTTCGATATAGAAAAAGATTATGGTAGCTTTAGTGACTTTTTATGGTCCTTTGTAGATTTTAAGCCTATTGATTGTGCCTACGATACGCCAAGTGATCGCATTACAGTAGATGAACGTGCTGCACAACTTTCAAAGCAACTTAAAAAATATGGTTTTAAATTTTTAGGTCCTGTTACTGTTTTTTCTTTTTTAGAAGCAGCTGGTTTGTATAATGCACATCTTCAAAGTTGTCCGAATAATCCTAAAGTGTATAACGGAAAAGGTTTCAATTAAATACTTTGCGAAAATCTTAATAGACCACCTTACCTATTAAGATTTCCCATTACACTACTTATATAGTAGAAAATACGTTCTATATTTATCATTTATAAATAAAATCACAGCAAACGCATAGTGTTTACTGTGGTTTTATTATATTTCATCGTAATTTTTAAGATTTCTTATTAATAGAATTTTTCGCTACTCTGTATTTTAGGAAATAACTTAGTAAAGGAGCAATTAGAAATAGTATAAAGAATATTCTAAAGATGTGATAACTTGAAATTAATGCTACATCTGCACCAGTTTCAATTGCAACTAATACGATTTGACTCATACCACCTGGCGCAGCACCTAAAAACAATTCATTAACAGAATGGTCGGAAACCATTGCAATAAATAGCACCATTACAAAAGTTAATAAAATTAATAGTATATTTTGAAATGCAATTGCTACAGCAATTCTACCTTTCATTTGGTCTAATAATTTAGCAATTTGTATACCAATACGTATCATATAAATAACTTGTGCTGCCGCAATAATATAATTGTCTAAGGTAAATGTAACGCCAGTTAATAAATTCCAACAGATAAGAACTAATATCGGTGCAAGTAATTGTCTGGTCGGAAAATTAATTTTTCCCATAATGACATATACTAAAAATACTGCGAGTGCTAATAAAAGTATATTTGGAATAGACAATGCTTCGGTGAGTGTATTGACTACACTATCCTTCGCAGAACGATTATCACCACTGCCTTGAAAGAAATACGAAATAAATGGCACAAGAATAACAACAAATATAATTCTTGATGTTTGCGTTAAACTGACGACCATAATATTCGCTTTCTTATTTTCCTCTGCCATTATTAGCATTTGACTTAACGCACCTGGAATCACACTTAAAATTGCAGTTTCAGTATTTACGTTAGCGATTTTTTTAAAGAAAAAGGCTATTATTAACGCAAGTCCTAACAGCATAACTGTGATTAATATAATGGTCAGCCAATCATCTTTGATATCAAATATTACATTTTCAGTAAAAGTTGATCCTATTTGGACGCCTAATAATACCAACCCAATTTGACTTAGCCAAAACGGCCATTCAACTTCCATGTGAAAGCATCTAACACAAATGACACTGGCAATTATTGGTCCAAACATAAATGGTAACAATATATTTGCTGCATTTAAGATTAGACTTAATAAAATAGCTAGCAATAAAACGATGATATTATTTCTTAATTGCTTACTCATGTTCTCACAACTTTCATAGTTATCGTCATACTTAACTGAGCTATCCATATTAAAACCCGATCAACGTATTGGTTGTTCGGGCATAATTTAAACTTTATACAATTCGACTTAGAGCAGTGTCGAACGCTTCTATAGTTTGTTGAATATCTTCTTCGGTGTGCGCGGTTGAAAGAAATGTACCTTCAAACTGTGATGGTGGTAAAAATACGCCCTCATTCGCCATTTCTCTGTACATTTGACTAAACATTTCTAAGTCACTATTGTTTGCTTCTTCAAAGTTTGTAACAGGCCCTTCATTCAAGAAATATCCTATCATAGAACCTGCTCGATTTACAGTGATTGGCACATTATGTTTTGCAAACACTGCTTTTAATCCTGCTTCTAATTGGTCACCTAATTTATTAAAATAATCATATGTTTCTGGTTTAAGTTGCACTAATGTTTCATAACCACTAGTCATAGCTAATGGATTACCTGATAACGTACCAGCTTGATAGATGTCACCAGCTGGGGCAATATGATCCATGATTTCTTTTTTACCACCAAAAGCACCTACTGGTAGACCTCCCCCAATGACTTTACCTAAACAAGTTAAGTCTGGTGTCACATTAAAGTATCCTTGAGCACAATTATAGCCCACTCTAAAGCCTGTCATAACTTCATCAAAAATTAATAATGAGCCATATTCAGTTGTAATATCTCTTAAACCTTGTAAAAAGCCTTCAATCGGTGGAACGACACCCATGTTACCTGCAACCGGTTCTACAATTACGCCTGCAATGTCGTCACCAAATTCTTCAAATGCAACTTTAATTGCCTCTAAATCATTATAAGGGACTGTGATTGTATTCTTAGCGATACCTTCTGGCACGCCTGGAGAATCTGGTAAACCTAAAGTCGCAACGCCGGAACCAGCTTTAATTAGTAAAGAGTCACTATGACCATGATAACAACCAATAAATTTAATGATTTTATTTTTTCCAGTATAACCACGCGCTAAACGCAAAGTATCTAATGTCGCTTCTGTACCAGATGATACCATACGTACCTTCTCAATAGATGGTACTCGATCTATAACAAGTTCTGCTAATTTATTCTCTTGTGTTGTTGAAGCACCAAAACTTGTACCCTTATCTACCGCCTCATGAATCTTATCAATAACTTGTTTGTTTTTATGACCTAAAATTAACGGTCCCCAACTTAGTACATAATCAATATAAGCATTGCCGTCAATATCATATATCCTTGAACCTTCACCATGATCCATAAAAATTGCTGGTGTATCTACAGATTTAAATGCTCTAACTGGACTATTTACACCACCAGGCATTAAATGTTCTGCTGCTTCCATTGCTTTTTCAGAATTACTGTAACGCATTGTATCCATCCTCCTATTGTTCTTCATCTAAATATCGACAAATGTCTTTTGAAAAATAAGTGATAATCATATCTGCACCTGCACGTTTCATAGAAATCATTTGTTCCATAACCACTGCTTTTTCATCTATCCATCCATTAATTGATGCAGCTTTGGTCATACTATATTCGCCACTTACATTATATGCAACGACAGGTACATTTGTTGTATTTCTGACGTCTCTAATAATATCTAAAAAGCTTAATGCAGGTTTAACTATCATCATATCTGCACCTTCATTTAAGTCACTATCTAATTCTCTTAAAGCTTCTCTACGATTTGCTGGATCCATTTGGTATGTTTTACGGTCGCCAAATTGTGGTGCAGA
Organism: Staphylococcus pseudoxylosus; assembly: GCF_044794325.1. Taxonomy (NCBI): domain Bacteria; kingdom Bacillati; phylum Bacillota; class Bacilli; order Caryophanales; family Staphylococcaceae; genus Staphylococcus; species Staphylococcus pseudoxylosus. Next base: position 1,337,468 of record NZ_CP085024.1, on the reverse strand, counting down.
TTCAGCAGCATCACGGAATGGCCCGAAGAAACTTGATGAATATTTAATCCCATAACTCATAATAGGTATATTATGATAACCTGCTTGATCTAAGCCTTCACGAATCTCTGCTACAAAGCCATCCATCATATTACTTGGAGCAATGATATCAGCTCCTGCTTCAACTTGAGAGATTGCAGTTTTTACTAGTAATGGTAATGATTTATCATTGTCGACATCTTTCGTTTCTTCATTAATCACTCCACAGTGCCCATGGTCTGTATATTCGCATAGACATGTATCTGCTACAATTAGTAAATCACTATACATTGATTTTGCTTTTCTAGTGGCTTCTTGTATGATACCGTTATGATCATAAGCTCCTGTACCTACAGCATCTTTTTCATTTGGTACACCGAAAAACATAATACCTCTAATGCCTAAATTATAAGCTTCTTTAATTTCATCACCAAGTAAATTTAAACTTATTTGATAAATACCTGGCATTGATTTGATTTCTTCTTTAACATTATCACGCTCAACAACAAAAATAGGATAAATTAAATCTTCTTTTCTTATATGTGTTTCACGTACCATACTTCTCATTGATTTACTACTACGTAATCTTCTATGTCTATCAAATTGCATTTGTTTCCCAACTTTCTATTATTTTGCTAACTAATGATTCTAGCGTTTGAATTTCTGATACCGTGCCTTTAGCATGATATTGATGTAATGTTTCCAATGTTTGTAGACCAATTACAAAATAATGGTCAAAGTTCACTGTCATTTCATGATTAAAATAGTAACGTACAGCTGATGAGCTTGCAAAAGCTACAGCATCTATTTCACCTTTTTTAATCATCATTTTAACATCACTGATATTTTCAGTATGTGGAACTGGTTTATACAAGTCAATTTTCTGAACTATATAATTTTGATTATACAATTCCTCTTGTAACAAAGGCCTAGCCGCATCACTTGAAGGCAACAATAATTTACTACCTTCGTCGGCACAAAACGATTCAAGAAATCCCTCTTGAGAATAGTCTTTTGGGCAAAAAGACACCTTTAATCCCAATGATTTACAGTAGTTTGCAGTTTTCTCACCAATAACTGCTATTTTATCTACATTAACATGTTTTAGATATGGTTGAAAAAACTTCACCGCATTTTTGGACGAAAAAATAAGCCAGTCATAGTTCACATTCAATAAATTTAAATCGAAAGATAATGGCTCTACACGGATAAATGGTCTGTGTAAGATACATGCATCATTTCTTTTAAATTCACTGGTTTGTGTCATAACTATAACTGGTCTCATTATTTTCACCTCGAAGGATTATTGTTCTTCGTTTAGTGCTTTAATTATTTCGTAAGCGCCTTGCGCATTTAATACTTCAGTAACTTTTTCACCGAGTTCAACTGGGTTTGTACCACGCTCTGTGTGTTCATAACGTTCTTTGCCATCAGGTGACATAATTAATCCGGTGAACTCAATTGTACCATCACTTTCTTTAGTTGCATAGCCACCGATAGGCACTTGGCAACTACCGTTCATACGCGTTAAAAATGTTCTTTCAGCAGTCACACATGAAGCAACATCATTGTTGTGTACTTTGCTTAACAAATCTAGCAACTCTTTGTCATCTGAACGACACTCAATACCTAACGCACCTTGTCCGATTGCAGGGATTAATGTTTCTTTATCTAAGTAAGTCGTAACGATATCATCAGACCATCCCATACGTTTAAGACCAGCAGCAGCAAGAATAATAGCATCATAATCTTCAGTTTCCAATTTACTTAATCGCGTATCAATGTTACCTCGAATCCATTTAATTTGTAGATTCGGGTATTTTGCCAGAATTTGTGCGCCACGGCGTAATGAACTAGTACCAACAATACTATTGGCTGGAAGTTCATCCAATTGAATGTGATTTTTGGCTATATAGGCGTCATATGGATTTTCACGATCTGGTATACAACCTAATGTTAAACCTTCAGGTATAACACTTGGTACATCTTTTAAAGAATGAATCGCCATATCTATTGAATGGTCGAATAATTCGTTTTGTATTTCTTTAACGAATAATCCTTTGCCACCAACTTTTGATAGCTGTTTATCTATTATTCGATCACCTTTTGTTACTATTTCTTTAATCTCAATATCTAAATCAGGCTCTATTGCTTTTAATTTATCTATAAACTGTTGGCTTTGTGTCAAAGCTAATTTACTTCTTCTTGAACCAACGATTAACTTACGCATCATGCGCAACCTCCTAAAAATAAAACGATTTATCATTTAAATTTTATAATTATATCCCTGTCCATTGATGAAAATCAGAAACATGTGAAGCAAAAAATAAATTTATCATGCTCAGACAAAATAAGATGATATTAAAATAAATTAATTTATGTTTAGTCAACGTATGTTTCACTCTAAAAATGATATAAATGCCATATAGCAAAGTGATAATTATCGACATAACTACTTTAGGATCAATCAAAATATTCAATCCTAAAGCATTGAATCCCCACTGAGCACCTAAGATAATACTTAAAATGATAAATAAAAAACCAATTAAACTACTATAGAATACAATTTGCTCAAGCGTGGCAACGCTTGCTATTCTAAAATATTTTTGATCAAACCGCTTTTGTTTTAAATTTTTATACTGAATTAAGTATAAAATGCTATTTACAAAGGCAAAAGCAAATAGTGCGTAACTAATAATAGCAAATGTGACATGTACAATAAGCAATTCGTTGATCAGATTTAATTTTTCACCTGTACCATGGTAATGCATTGGTTGAAAGGTACTCATCGCAATAAAGACAAAACCTATTAAGTTGAATAAAAAAATCGAAAAATCTATTTGCTTAATGACACTAATCACAATAGAAATAGAAATAATTAACCATGCTAATGCGAAAAACACATCAAAAATATTACCTAAGGGTACTTGTTTCGTAGCATTAATATAAAATGATAAAGAGATTGTTTGTAACACCCAAACAATCCCTAATGTAACAAATCCAATTCTTCTTACTTTATAAAACTTTTTGATAAAATCAAAAAAGTAACAAGCGATACAAAAAAAATAAAATAATAATATAAGTTCATTTAACCTTATGAACATAATTTCTTGCATATCATCACCATTTGAATATGCTTATTCAAAACTCAATATTTGGCTGTTTACCACCTTATTAGTAGTTTCCTTTTTAGGTTCATATGCATTTTCAGCCTCAATGTCAAAAATGTTTTGAAATAGCTCTAATTTTTCGGTACTTTTCTTATCACTACTTAATTCCTTAGCTTGTTTTATAGGATCTTTCAACATTTGATTGATAATACTTTTCGTGTGTTTTGAGATTATTTTTCGTTCTCTTTCTGATAATCCAGGTAATTTACGATCTAAACTATCCATAGTATCTTCTTGAATGTTCATTGCTTTTTCTCTTAATGCGCGAATAACTGGTACAACACCTAGCATATTCACCCACTCATTATGCGCTGCAATTTCATTTGGAATACTTTGCATAATTTGATTAGCTGCATTTTGACGTTCTCTCAAATTGGCATCTACCAACCCTTTTAAGTCATCAACGTCATAATTAAACACATCTTCTATTGCATCGATTGTAGGTTCAATATCTCTAGGAACCGCAATATCAATTAATACTAAAGAATCATTTTTACGTTCAGACGCGCATGATTGCAACATTTTATTCGTTACAATATATTCATCAGAACTTGTTGAACTGATTACTATGTCCACGTTTGCTAAAAGTTGTGGTAAAGATGTCATTGCTTCAAATTTCACGTTATGTTTCATTGCAAGATTTTGAGCTTTGCTCAATGTTCTATTTACAATCGTGATATCTGTTACACCTGAACCGATTAAATTAAGAAGTGATAGTTCACTCATATCCCCTGCACCAATGATTAAAGCTTGCTTGTTATTAATTTTGCCAAATACTTTTTTACTTAGTTCAACTGCAGCATATGAAACACTTACTGCATTATCAGCAATATCTGTTTCATTATGTGCTTTTTTCGCAAAAGTAATTGCTTGTTTAAATAAATGATTAAAGATTGTACCTGTTGTATCTTCTTCTTGAGCAATAAAAAATGCATTTCTTATTTGTCCAAGAATTTGTGTTTCTCCAAGAACTACAGAATCTAATCCTGAAGTAACTTGCAGTAAATGTTTTACTGCATCGTCCCCCACTTTTACTTCAGTCATTTGTTTAATTTCTTCAACCTCAAAACCAAATGATCTCGCTAAAAATCTTTGAATATAATAGCGACCCGTATGAATTTGATCTGTTACAGCATATACTTCTGTACGATTACAAGTTGATAATATGACGTTTTCTAATATAGATTTCGTTTCATATAAACCAACATTGGCTGAACGTATGGCATCATCCTTAAAAGCAACTTTTTCTCTAAGTGCTACATCTGCTGTGCGATGATTTATGCTAACCGCAATTAAATGCATTTATAACGCCCTCCATACATATTACAATAAGTAAATTATAACACAATTATAGCTTGAGTTAAGTAACTTGCACCAGTAAATTAGAAGAATTATAATTTACATTCATATTGTTGTCATAATTAAATTCAAATACAACGCATCCTTAATAGTTTTAATAACTTTTTAATAGTTACTAAAGATATTTAGCGATAATATTCCAAATCTGTTGTTGATTATTATTTTTGATTGAAGAATAGCTTATAATTTCATCTTCAGGTTCCATTTCTAATTTTTGCTGTATGTTAGCTAAATGTTTTTGTACTTTACCTTTAGCAATCTTATCTTCTTTTGTAGCTACTACAAAGGTTGGAATTTCATAATATTTTAAATAGTTATACATTAAAATATCGTCTTCAGTCGGATTATGTCTTAAATCTACAAGTTGTATAACTAGTTTTAATTCTTCTCTTTGTGAGATATATTTTTCTATCATTATTCCAAAAGCTTCACGTTGCTTTTTACTTACTTTTGCATACCCATAACCAGGCACGTCTACAAATACAAGTTGATTGTCTATATTATAAAAATTCAGTGTTTGGGTTTTACCTGGTTGTTGCGATGTACGCGCCATATTTTTTCTGCCAATCATACTGTTGATAAATGTTGATTTCCCCACATTAGATCTACCACTTAAGCCAACTTCACTTAAGCCAGTTTCTGGGTATTGTTCTGGCTTCACAGCACTAATCAATAATTCTATTTCATTAGGATTAATTTTCATTATCGACCCTCTTTTCTTCTAAATTCACTTGTTAATTATATTACACAAAGTCTAATATGAATATGTATTTTTTAAATATCGTATTATTTTCATAAAAAATGAGGCCGGACATCATAAACGTGTCGGCCTCAAATATGATATTGACAATAATAAACGCATTTGAAATGGTATTTAAACTCAAATCAAAGTTTGTCTCTTATGCCAAGTTTGCATTATAAAAATGAATACTTTTAAAAGTATTCACTATAAATGTTTTCTTATTTATAGATGAATTATGCAGAAGTTTGTTCCTTGTTTACAAGGTTCCCCTCTTTATCGTATAGTTCAGGATCTTTTTCTTCAGTTATTGTTTGATCAGTAATGACAACTTTTACAACACCATCTGTGGATGGTACATCATACATAATGTCAATTAAAGCTTCTTCAATAATAGAACGTAATCCACGTGCACCTGTTTTACGTTCTATTGCTTTGTTACTAATTGCAGATAACGCTTCGTCTGTAAACACTAACTCAACATCATCTAATTCAAGCATTTTAGTATATTGTTTTACCAACGCATTTTTAGGCTGCGTTAAGATGTTTTTCAATGCATCAACGTCTAACGTTTCAAGATTAGCTACGATTGGCACACGACCAATAAATTCAGGAATTAAACCATATGATTGTAAATCTTCTGGTCTAATTTGTTCAAGAATAGCATCTTCATCGTATTTAGAAGCTTCACTACTTGAGAAACCAATAACTTTTTCACCTAATCTACGCTTGATAACTTCGTCTATTCCGTCAAACGCACCACCAAGTACAAACAAGATATTTGTTGTATCGATTTGTATTAACTCTTGGTTTGGATGTTTACGTCCACCTTGTGGCGGAACGCTTGCAGTTGTACCTTCTAAAATTTTAAGTAAGGCTTGTTGTACACCTTCACCAGAAACATCACGGGTAATTGATGTGTTTTCTGATTTTCTTGCAATTTTATCAATTTCATCGACGTAAATAATACCTTTTTCAGCTTTGTCTACATCAAAATCTGCTGCTTGTATTAAACGGAGTAAAATGTTTTCAACATCATCACCAACGTAACCAGCTTCAGTTAAACTAGTAGCATCTGCAATCGCAAATGGAACATTTAATGTTTTAGCTAATGTTTGTGCTAAAAGTGTTTTACCACTACCAGTTGGACCAATTAAAGCTACGTTACTTTTTTGTAGTTCAACTTCATCCTCATTTGGACCTAACTGTTGAACACGCTTATAATGATTATAAACTGCAACAGCTAATGATTTCTTAGCTTTCTCTTGTCCAATTACATAATCATTTAATTTGTCCATAATTTCTTTAGGTGTTGGTAATTCAGTTAAACCTTCAGGTTCTGCTTGAGCTAATTCTTCTTCAACAATTTCTGAACATAGCTCAATACATTCATTACAAATATACACGCCACTTCCTGCAACTAATTTTTTTACTTGGTCTTGATCTTTGCCACAGAAAGAGCATTTTAAATTTTCTTCATCTTCATTGAATTTGAACATTCTATTTACACCCCTATTCCCTAAAGACTATACTAGATAGTATTTTAATATGCAACTTGCACCTTTCACAAGTTATTTGCACAAAATAGTGTAGCAGATACATCTTTGAATGCATCTGCTACTAGTTTACTATATTAAACAACTAACATATAATTCACAAAATAATTTGCTCACTCTATATTTAGTTACGCTTCTGAGTCATCTTTAGATGGTTCTACTAATTTAGCTTCATCAACTAATAAGTCAATCACTTTTTGGATACGTACATCGTTTTTAACAATGTCAGTATTACCAAGTGTTTGTTTAATATCTTCAACAGAGATATTAAATTGTCCACTCATTTTTTCTAATTCTTTGTCGATGTCATCATCAGATACTTCAACTTCTTCAGCATCTGCGATAGCAGTCAATGTTAAGTTTGTTTTAACACGTTCTTCTGCATCATCTTTCATTTGCTCTCTTAATTGTGACTCATCTTGGCCAGAAATTTGGAAATAAGTTTCTAAATTAAGACCTTGTTGTTGCATACGTTGACCAAATTCTTGAACCATACGGTCTAACTCAGTGTTAATCATTGCTTCTGGAACATCAATTGTAGCATTGTTTGCTGCTTTGTTAATTGCTTCTTCTTTTTGATTGTTTTCAGCGTCAGTTTCTTTTTGTTCAGTTAGACGTTTGCGTAAGTTTTCTTTAAATTCGTCAACAGTGTTCGCTTCTGCGTCTAATTCGTTAGCAATTTCGTCTGTTAATTCTGGAACATCTTTGAATTTAATTTCATTTACTTTAGTTTTGAAAGTAGCTTCTTTGCCAGCTAATTCTTCAGCGTGATACTCTTCTGGGAAAGTAACGTTAACGTCTTTCTCTTCACCAGTTTTAACGCCTACTAATTGTTCTTCAAATCCTGGGATAAATGAACCTGATCCAATTTCAAGATCATAGCCTTCAGCTTGTCCACCTTCAAATTGTTCGCCATCAACATAGCCGTCGAAATCGATATTAACAGTGTCGCCGTTTTCAATAGCGCCGTCTTCTTTAACTACCATTTCAGCTAAATGTCCTAATTGATGATCGATTGATTCTTGTAATTCTTCATCAGTTAGTTCAACGTTTTGTTTTTCAATTTCTAAACCTTTGTAATCACCTAATTGTACTTCTGGTTCTACAACAACATTTGCTTCAAATGTCATTTCGCTACCTTTTTCAATAGATGTTACATTAATTTCTGGTTGATCAACTGGTTTTATGCCAGTTTCATCTATAGCTTCACCATAAGCTTCTGGTAATAAGATATCAACTGCATCTTGATATAATGCTTCTACACCAAAGCGTTGTTCAAAGATTGGACGAGGTACTTTCCCTTTACGGAAGCCCGGTACGTTTATTTGTTTAACCACTTTTTTGAAAGCTTGATCAATTGCTTTGTCTACTTTTTCTGCTGGAACTGTAACGGTTAAAACACCTTCGTTACCTTCCTTTTTTTCCCAAGTTGCTGTCATGTATAAAAACCTCCATGATTATCCTATTTTATTTTTTCAACTTCACTATTATAGCACACGTCTATGCTCTACACAAACACTCTGTTTATAACACGTGATTTAAAATGTAAACTTGAAAATTTTCATTATAGCTACTTTCTTCCATTACCCGAAAATCAAATGATTAATTATTCTACACTATCAATGTTAGTTATGAATTTCACTACTTCATTTGACATATCTAAACTTTCTAAGCCTAGCATAGATTTAAAATAATTTACGTATGCTTCAATCCATACTGATTCTAATGCTATGCGTTCTAATTCTAATGGATAAAATAAAATCGCATGATTATTCATTAAGCGAAGCGCCTCTTCCATCATTTGTGGCGCACTATCTTCTATTTGATCAATTACTTTTGGTATTAAATTTGTTTTAAACACTGTATGTTCTAGTCCAGATAATTTGGCTGGAACAACTTCTATATTAAATCCAAATTTTTGAATTTGAATGATCTGATTGTAACCACCAAAACGTAAATATTCAAGCATTATACTTACCACATTGGGTGGCAAGCTCATTTCATTGATAATGTTGACCATCGTTTCCTGATATCTAAATTGGCTATGATCAATTAACGTTAATATAGTATTGATTTGTTCTCTAAGAGAGATCGCGTCGAAATTTTGCAACATATGTGTAGCATGTTCGTTATGTTTGTCGATTTGGCTTAATGCATATTCTTTAATTGGAAACAATTCCATACGTGTTCTATGATCATGAACTTCATCAATAATTTGATTAATAACTTCCACTACTTCAAAATACTGTCCTAGACCATTCAAACTTTTAATATAATACATCATCAAATCATCATACTTAGTCGTGCCTTGTTTTAATAAAATAATAGCTTCTTCACGTAGTTCGAGAAAATGTCCCATTTTATATAACATTGAACATTTTAGCAAAGACATTTGTTCATCTAATTCAAATTGTTCTTCAAAGTCTTCAAATAAGTTATAAGTATGCTCAAAATCGTTATCATTAAATGATTGCTTAATTTCTCTCACTAATTTATCTTTTGAACGTGGAAAAGGAATGATATCAGACATCTTCAGACACCCCTATTTTATAGCTTGTAATATTAAAGCGCTCCATGTTTCAAACTCATCATAATCTTCAATTTTACTTTGGTCTACCCACTTTATACGAAGTGTGTCAGTTTCCATAGCTTCTACGTCATTACTGTTTACATGAATTTTGAACACAACGCCCATATGAACCTCACCGACTTCATTCGTATCATCATTGATAAAACCTATGTAAGCTAAATTCTGAGACTTACTTTCTGATAAGCCTACTTCTTCTTCTAGTTCTCTTTGCGCATTAACTCTTAATATTTCATTAATTGACTCAGCACCTTTAACATCATTCATATGGCCACCTACACCAATAGATGATTGGCCGTGCAAACGGGATTCTCCTCCACCAGATAATCGTTCGTATACTAATAACTCATCGTTTTCATTTTCCAATATACAATAAGAAATTAACTGCTTATATGCTGGGTCTTCTTCCATATCTCCACGACGTTTAACTTCAAATTTAGAAAGTGTGTCAAAAATTTCTTGCCCTTTAACAGTATTTTTATCTAAGAAACCATTGAATTTATTCTTTTCATCATTAAATAAAATTTTTCTCGGAACTACTGTAATCATTTCATCGAATTTAGACATTAGTTTCTCCTCCATTTATGACTTCTAAGCTATTTTATCAAATGATGGTTATTTATCAAAATGATAATTCGTATCTTAAAATACAATCAAATCAATTCATCGGCGCTTATGTCACATATATATTTAAAACTGCGTAATAAAAAAATAAGGAGTGCGACAGAAATCTATTTTTTATAATAGTATTTCTGTCGCACTCCCTCTATAATTAGATACTATTTTAAAGCATCTTTAGCTTTAGTTACTAACTCAGCGAAAGCTTTTTCGTCTGAAATAGCAATTTCTGAAAGCATTTTACGGTTAATGTCGATTTCAGCTTTTTTCAAACCGTTCATAAGTCTTGAATAACTCATGTCATGTTGACGAGCTGCTGCGTTGATACGTGTAATCCATAATTTACGGAAATCACGCTTTCTTTGACGACGGTCACGGAATGCATATTGACCTGATTTCATAACTTGTTGTTTTGCAACTTTATATAATGTACGTTTTGAACCGAAGTAACCTTTAGCTAATTTAATCGTCTTTTTACGACGCGCTCTTGTTACTGTTCCACCTTTAACTCGTGGCATAATAAATTCCTCCTCTAAATATGTTCAATCTTTCAAATTGATACGTTATGACATTTTAATCATTATTTTTTGTATGCTAATAATTGTTTTACGCGTTTCATATCTGATTTAGATACTAATGAAGCTTTACGTAATTTACGTTTTTGTTTAGTTGTTTTGTTTGCAAACATATGAGATGTGAAAGCTCTAGAACGTTTTAATTTACCTGAACCAGTTCTTTTAACACGTTTAGCTGCTCCACGGTGTGTTTTCATTTTAGGCATGATTCATTTCCTCCTGTAATATCTTCTTATTATTTTTCATTGATTGGACTTAATGTAATAAACATTTGACGTCCATCCATTTTTGGTCTTTGTTCAACTGTAGCGATATCTTTACATTCATCTGCAAATTTCTCTAAAACACGTTGACCAATTTCTTTATGCGTAATCGCACGACCTCTGAAACGAATTGAAACTTTACATTTGTCGCCTTTTTCTAAGAATTTACGTCCATTCTTCAACTTAGTTTGGAAGTCATGTTCCTCAATAGTTGGGCTTAAACGTATTTCTTTAAGGTTAATTGTTTTTTGTTTTTTCTTCATTTCTTTTTCTTTTTTCTGTTGTTCAAATTTATATTTACCATAATCCATAATTCTAGCAACAGGTGGTTTAGCATTCGGAGCCATGATGACTACGTCTAAACCTACTCTATCTGCCATTTCTAGAGCTTCTGTCTTAGTTTTTACACCAATTTGTTCTCCGTCTTGACCGATTAAGCGTAATTCTTTTGCACGAATCTTTTCGTTAACTTGAGTCTGATCTTTTGCTATGGTTGACACCTCCAAGATTTTTACGAAATTATCCCAAGCAAAAAGAGCGAGTATATAATATACCCGCTCTCCTCTACGCATGACTACATCATGCATATATAAGACCTGCCAACAGCTTTTGCGTCGCAACAGGTGAGAAGCGGGAGCTTCTACTTGGTTCGTTTCGTATTCAACGTTACCTAGCATAACAACAATAATGACATTAGTCAACTGTTTTTTTACTATTTATTAATTTCATCCATATCAACATCTTGACGTAAATCTACTTGTTCTAACGGAATGATTTTCGTTCTGTATCTCAATTTATGATAAATGAAAAATGCTAAAAATACAGGTATACCCATATAAGTTATAACGAATCTATTTAAATTGAAATCACCCGTTTTTATAAAGTCTACGTCTTGCCCTATTATAACAAGTACACAGAGTACACCTGCAAATATTGGACCGAACGGGAATAACTTAGCTTTGTATTTTAATTTTGATTTATCATAATTTTGTTTATCAAATGCTTTTCTAAATCTATAATGGCTGACTGCAATACCAACCCATGCGATAAATCCTGTCATACCACTAGCAGCAACAATATATTCATAAGCGTCACCACTTAAATGTTGTAATACAAATATACCTATTACGATAAGCGCTGTGACTAATAATGATACATAAGGCACACCATATTTGTTTGTTTTACCAAATACAGGATATGCTAATTTATCTTTACTCATTGAATACAACATACGCGTTGATGCGTACATACCTGAGTTACCCGCAGATAGAACTGAAGTCAATATTACAGCATTCATAAATGATGCCGCAAATGCTAATCCTGCATTTTGGAATACAAGCGTAAATGGAGATGTTGAAATATCGTCGCCTCCACCCATTAATGCTGCACTGTCATAAGGAATTAACATACCAATAACAAAAATTGCCATAATATAGAAAATCAATATTCTCCAAAACACTTGTTTAATTGCTTTTGGTACAGCGCGTTCTGGATTTTCTGATTCACCTGCAGTTATACCAATCAATTCAGTTCCTTGGAAGGAGAATCCAGCAACTAAGAATACACCTAAGATAGTTAATAGGCTACCTCCTAGTCCATCACCTAGTATTGGTCCGCCACCTTTAGTAAAGGTATCAAAACCAACAAATTCTCCACCCATAATACCTAAGATGGTTAGTAAACCAATTCCTATGAATATGATAACGGTAACTACTTTAATTAATGCAAACCAGTATTCACTTTCACCATATACGCGAACAGATAATGCATTAAGCCCAAAAATAATTAATAAAAATAGACAACTCCAAGCCCAAGCTGGCATCCCGGTTAAAGGTGTCCAATATTGTATAACTTGCGCTGCAATTGTAACATCTGCCGCAACCGTGATAACCCAGTTGAACCAATAATTCCAACCTAATGCAAATCCTAGTGAAGGATCAACAAAACGTGTTGCGTAAGTACTAAATGATCCCGACACTGGTAAATATGTCGCCATTTCTCCTAATGACGTCATAAGGAAGAAGACCATTGCCCCAATAATTGCATAGGCTAGTAATGCACCTAAGGCTCCGGCATCGTGAATCGCTCCACCTGAAGTCATAAATAGCCCTGTTCCAATACATCCACCAATCGCAATCATGGAAATATGACGATCTTTTAGTCCTCTTTGAACTCCATTGCTTTGATTTTCTTGTTTTGCCATAGAAGTGTCCTTTCTTTAAACTTAGAGGTTAACTTACTATATGATTAAAGCATTCAATTTTTACTATGAAAAATCTAAACGCAGCGCAAATATTTGCAAAACCGCATTCACAATAATTTTCACTCAATCCCGTAAAAGTATTAATTTTAATCATTCAACCAAAACAAAATGGTTGCATACCTATTAGATATGCAACCATTTTAATAATAGCATTTATATAGGTAGCACATCACATATGTGACAGTCCAGTTTCTTTCGATAACTGTCCCAACTGATATTGTGTCAATGGTCAATACCAGTTTCGGCATTTTTACCTTTCATGAATTCAACATACGTCCCATACGGCTTCTGAATACTTACTCTTTAAAAATGCAACCTCTAACTCAAATTTAATTTTATTTTAACTCACTAACCTGTAATATACATGATTTCTACATTACTTTCAAGACTATCTTTGTTTTTTCAATCTAATCTCATCGACCAAGTTCCAAATAAACTCGTCTTTCTCTATAGTTTCTTGATCTTGCGAGCCATATTTCCTCACATTCACTTCACTATTTTCTACCTCTTTATCGCCTACGACAAGTTGATATGGAATTTTTTGCATTTGTGCTTCTCTAATTTTATAACCCATTTTTTCATTTCTGTCATCAATTTCAACTCGAACACCTTGTGACTTAAGCTCATCTTGAATAAGTCTCGCATAATCATAATGTAAATCAACATTTACAGGGATGATTTCTACTTGTTTAGGTGCTAACCAAGTTGGGAAAGCTCCTTTTGTTTCTTCAGTTAAAAACGCAACAAAACGTTCCATAGTTGAAACAACACCACGATGTATAACAACTGGTCTATGTTGTTCTCCATCATTACCAATATAAGTTAAATCAAATTTTTGTGGTAATAAGAAATCAAGTTGTGCTGTAGATAATGTTTCTTCTTTACCCATTGCAGTTTGTACTTGTACATCTAGTTTCGGACCATAGAATGCCGCTTCACCAATGGCTTCTTCATAATCTAAGCCTAACTCATCAACAGCTTCCTTCAACATGCTCTCTGCTCTATTCCACATTTCATCGTCATCGAAGTATTTCTCTTTGTCCTCTGGATCTCTATAACTTAGTCTGAAGCTATAGTTTTCAAAGTTAAAGTCTTTATATACATCAATAATTAGATTAACAACACGTTTAAATTCTTCTTTAATTTGATCCGGACGAACAAAGATATGCGCATCATTTAGAGTCATACCACGTACACGTTGTAAACCTGACACAGCTCCACTTGCTTCATAACGGTGCATTGTGCCTAATTCAGCAATTCTTATTGGCAATTCACGATATGAATGTGGTTTATTAGCATAAATCATCATATGATGTGGACAATTCATTGGTCTAAGCACCATTTCTTCATGCTCATCAAGTTTCATTGTTGGGAACATATCCTCTTGATAATGATCCCAGTGACCAGATGTTTTATATAAATCAACATTAGCCATAACCGGTGTGTAAACATGGTCATAGCCCATGCTCACTTCTTTGTCTACGATGTAACGTTCAATTTCTCGACGGATTGTTGCACCGTTTGGTAACCAAAGTGGTAAACCAGCGCCTACCAATGGATTGTTTGAGAATAGCTCTAGTTCCTTACCAATTTTACGATGATCACGTTCTTTTCTTTCTTCAAGCATTTGTAAGTGTGCTTTCAAATCCTTTTTATCGAAAAATGCTGTACCATAAATACGTTGTAGCATTTTGTTGTTACTATCACCACGCCAATAAGCTCCAGCTGTCGATAATAGTTTAAATTCTTTAATTTTTGAAGTTGAAGGTACATGTACACCACGACATAAATCTGTAAATTCACCTTGAGTGTATAATGTGACATTTTCATCTTCAGGAATTGCATTTATAAGTTCTAATTTATAAGGGTCTTCTGAGAAAAATGCTTTAGCTTCATTACGAGAAACAACCTTACGCTCTATTGGGTAATTCTCATTAACAATCTGTTTCATTGTCTTTTCAATTTTCTCAAAATCATCCGAAGAAAGACTCTCTTCCATATCAAAGTCATAATAAAAACCACCTTCAATTACGGGACCAACACCAAAGTTTACATTTCCATATAAACGTTTTAATGCTTGTGCCATAAGATGGGCTGTTGAATGTCGTAACACTTCCAAAGCTTCATCTGTACCAGGTGTAACGATTTCAATATCGCCATCTTCTTCAATTGGTCTAGTTAAATCAATTAGTTGACCATTCAACTTTCCAGCTACGGCTTTTTTTCTTAATCCTGGACTTATTGATTGTGCTATATCTTCTGTTGTTGTGCCTTTATCAAACACTTTCGCATTACCATCTGGAAATTTTATATTAATTTGGTCCATTTAACATTCCTCCTATTTATTCAAGCACTTAAATCAAAGCGAAATACAATTTATCAATAATCGCAGAGAAAATAAAAAGACCCCATCCCTATAAAGGGACGAGGTCTTCGTGGTACCACCCTAAATTAAAACTTTTCTGCATAAATACAAAATAGCTTCTCTCTACGTAAGATAACGGTCTTGAGCCGGATGTTCATTACAACATCACTGACGAAGGAGTAATCAATAAATATACTTACCATATCTCAACATCCAATGGCTCTCTGTGAAGTAGTGAAATATCAATCGTATCTTCGTTTCATTTCGTTTGATTTAGATTTAATTATATTATACAACATTTATTTTAGATTTCAATCGTTCCTATAATTTTTTCCTTCTAAATAATAAGGTGTCGCCAAAGTTTTGATACGTTCCATAATTCGGGCTGCCTTTGTCTTCTCAGTACCATCACGCGTTACCGAAAGATGATACTCTAATTCTTCAAAGCTTAAATTAGAACTAAAAAATGTTGGTAATTCCTGTACCATTCTGTAATGTAATAGCGGCCCTATAACTTCATCTCTAGCCCATGGTGTAATTTCTTCAGCACCGATATCATCTAACATTAAAATATTCGCTTCTCGTACTCTGGATAATTTTGTTTCAAAACTTCCATCCTTAAAGCCGCCTTTAAGTGAACGAATAAATTCAGGCAAATAGACAATAGTAGAAGGAATTTTTTCCGTTTTTAACTGATTCGCAATGGCGCCTAAAATAAATGACTTCCCTGTTCCAAATGGGCCATGCAAGTATAATCCTTTAACTTGAGGATCGTGTTTCGTGATTTTATCACAAATTTTGTTTGCTGCCATTGCAACATCTAATCTATCTCTTCTATCCATATATATATCTTCAAGTTTAGCGTCTAAAGTATCACGTTGCATATGGTGCGAAGTAATTAGATGAGAGTTAAACCTTTCTTCATCATACTTTATCTTACACGGGCATGGTAAATAACGAATTTTGATATGGTTACTTTCAATATATAGTTCTGGAACATGGCCTTTTACAAAGTTAGGACAATCCTTATAAGCATGTCCATCATAGTGTTTCACTTGGTCTTTGTATTCTTGCAAAATATTTAAGTCTTCATCTATCATGGCATTTGTCAATTCTGATTGATGCTCATTTAAAAAGCGTTTAACATCAGGATCATTAATCACATCTTTTTTTATTTTTTCTATGCGTTTTGATAAATCATCTGACTCTCCCATGATATTATTAAAAGATTTCATTTATTCGCCCTCCTTCCATCTATTTTTTAATTGATTTAAAAATTGCTCTCTGTCATTTTTTAGCTTCTCATCTTCTTCGTCGTTATGCTGTTGGTTATCTTTTTCTGGTTTCTCATCTCGCTCTTCTAACCATTTCGGTGTCATCTCTCTAGAAGCTAATTGTTTTTGTTTATATCGATTTTTGGTCGGATAAGATTCTTTTTTAGGTTGATTAACTTTCATTGCATATTCATATGCCTGTTCAGCCGTTTTAATACCTTTTTTCTTCCAATTTGATGCTATTTCAAAAATATAAGTTTTAGGTAACTTCATATCTTCCTTCAACATAACAAATTGCAATAGAATATTAATAACACCAAAAGATAAGTTTTCACGTTCAATCAATTCTTCAATCATGAATTTTTGCTGTGTAGTCGGTTCAGATTCTGACCACGATGCTAACATATCAATTGGGCTTGTTTGCTCCAATTGTACCAACCAATTATCAGATTGACTTGACGTTTCTTCAGAAGTGTTTACTTGTGAAGGAACATTATCTTTTTCTGATTTAACTTGTAAATTGGGTAACTGTTGTTCATGTTCCATTAAATAATAAGTACGTGCGTGTTTTCTTAATTCTTCAAAAGATAATTCTTGCGCACTCGTTATCGATTTTAAAATAATACGCTTCATCGATTCAGGCGTCAAACCATATAATGTTGCAATTTGTGTTATTAACGCTTTCGCATCATTCGTAACAATTTTTGAACTAATAAAATGATTCTGCAACAAATCATATAATGTTTCAAAGTCAAAGTGAACGCGTGTAAGGTCTAAACCTTCATACGGCTTATCATCTTGGATGTATGTTGTATCTTGTGCTAATGCTTTATTAGGGATTTTAAAAACATCAGTAAATGTGCGTGTTATATCTTGATAACTGTTTAAGTCGATAGCATTTTTGGTTTCAAAGTGACGTTTTAATTGTTGGTAACGTTGCTTGCTCACCTCACTATATAGATAAACTGATAGCATAGGGTCACTGAAAAACTGTTTCGCAGTAGGAGGTTGATTAAGAACATAAACAAATGAGGAATGCTGCTCGTTATGATTTACATAAGATTTTACCAATCCAATACCTTCCAACAAATCCATTTCTTTTCTGAATTCTAATAGATTAATTTTCAACTCACTCATAATAATATAGTGCGTCAACACCGCATCTACTTCGTGGTCCACAAATTGGTTTAAATAATGATATAGTCCCGTCGCATTAGCGCCTATCATCGGTGTAAACAATCTGTTCAAGATTTCTAAATGATTATTATTTAAATAAAATTCACGCACGATAGTAAAATTATCATGTGGTCTCAATCCATAATCATATGATTGTAACCCCATTTACGAATCACTCCGTTTATTATTTACTAATATACCTTGCATTGATTGCAATAATTGATCTACATCTTTGAATTCTTTATAAACAGAAGCAAATCGTACATAGGACACTTGATCTACGTGCATAAGTAGATTCATCACATGTTCTCCTATTTCTCTAGAAGAAATTTCTGCGTGTCCCTCATCACGCAACTTCCATTCTACGTTATTAGTAATATCTTCTAATTGTTGGTAACGAACCGGTCTCTTTTCACAAGAACGTACTAAACCATTTAATATTTTCTCACGCGAAAATTGCTCCCGGGTTCCATCTTTTTTCACCACGATAAGTGGTCTTTTCTCTATATGTTCAAAGGTTGTGAATCTTGTTTCACAATTTTCACATTCTCTTCTACGACGAATCGCATTAACTTCATCTGCATGTCTAGAGTCTACAACACGAGAATGAGTCGAATTACATTTCGGGCATTTCATCGAATTATCACCCTCTCATTTATGATTATCTTCTATTATACTATAAATATGCATGTCACAAAAGAATCGTATTACACAATTTAGCATATAAGAATTAATGCTGAATTATTTTTAACTAACTCTTATACATTTTTCTGATGACAACTCTTACTATAAAAGGATACTTCATTACACCAAATATTTGAATATATCTAGCTTCTTATTCCTCCTTGTGTTAATAACACTAATAAAACTCCCTCTAAGTTAGTATGCTTAAATGCAAACTAACTTAGAAGGAGTTTATAAATTAATACCATCATATTGTTATTACAGACATGATTTTAGTTTTAATATGTTACTGCTGCAACATCACTTTTCAGTAATTGACCAATTTGAACGGCAACATCCACAACTCTATTTGAATAGCCCCATTCGTTATCGTACCACGCAATTACTTTTACCTTATTATCATCCATAACCATTGTACTCTGTGTATCAATGATAGCAGAATGTGGATTAGTATTGAAATCCATTGAAACTAATGGTGCATCTTCGGTTGAAATAACACCTTGTAAATCATTGTCTTTAAATGCTTGATTAACTTGTTCTGCCGTTACATCTGCATCTAAATCTACAACCAAGTCTACTAAAGATACATTTTTTGTTGGTACTCTTAAAGCCATACCATGTAGTTTTCCTTCTAATTCAGGTAAGACTTCTTTTAATGCTTTTGCAGCACCTGTAGAAGTTGGGATAATACTTTCATTACATGAACGTGCACGTCTTAAATCTTTGTGAGGGTTGTCGATGTTATTCTGATCATTAGTAATAGCATGAACAGTAGTCATTAATCCATTTTGAATACCAAATTCATCATTTAAAACTTTAGCGACTGGTCCAATGCAATTTGTTGTACATGAAGCGTTGCTAAAGATATCGTATTGCTCTATGTCTAATTGATCATTATTTACACCCTTGACGATCATTTGCACATCGCCACCTTTTGATGGTCCTGTTAATAATACTTTTTTAGCACCTGCATTAATATGCGCAATTGCTTTATCTCCATGATTAAATTTACCTGTTGCCTCTATTGCTATATCAACATTCAATTCTTCCCAAGGTAAATTTTCCGGATTTCTATCAGATACCAATTGGATGACATGGTCATTCACTTTAATACCCTCTTCCGTTGGCTCTACTTTTAAATCATAAGCACCATGTGTTGTGTCATAGTTAATTAGGTGAGCAATTGTTTCAGCTGGGTAGCTAGCATTAATCGCTACAACATTCAAATCTTTATTATTGAGCGCAATTCTCAATACCATTCTACCTATTCTACCCATTCCGTTAATCGCAATATTTGTCGTCATTCGAAGCACCCCTCGTTTTAGTGTTATACTTTATGGAAATAGTATAACATAAATTAGATTTTAAGAAAGCGTTTTCTGAAACAAATGTAAATTTTTTTAATTTCAAATAATTTATACTTTTAGTTACACAAAAACATACAATTCAATTTCAATCCTCTTCTTTAAAACATCAGATGTAACATTATTGATCGTTGCAATATACACTGTTAAATAACTAATTTATCTTTATATATAAAAAACATCCAATTTTCATAACGAAAACTGGATGTTTATACACTTCTATTATTGTGCTTCTTCTGTGTCACTCTCAATGTAACCTTCTTCAAGCAACAAATTTTCTAAGTTTTGTTTAAGTTCTAATTTAGTATCTCTGTTATCTATAACATGATCTGCCATTCTACGTTTTTTATCAATTGATATTTGACTATATACACGTGCTTTCGCTTCTTCCATAGATAAGTCATTGCGTTCCATCAATCGATCTATTTGAATACTTTCTGAAGTGTACACTAGCCACACTTCATCTACAGTTTCTTGTAAATCATTTTCAAATAACAATGGAATATCCATAATCACATTATAACCTTGCTCAAGATATGTTTTCTTTTCTTCTTCCATTATATCGCGAACAATTGGATGAACGATTTCATTTAAAATCAATCTCTTCTCTGGTTGATTAAAAACAACTTCACCAACATACGATCTATTCATATTCCCATCTTCATCTATTGCTCCATCGCCAAATGCCTCTTTGACGCGTGCTAATCCTTCAGTTCCTTTTTCAACAGCTTGTCGAGATGCAATATCTGCATCTACAACTTTAAATCCGTGTGCTGTTAAAAGTTCTGATACTGTAGATTTACCTGATGCGATACCACCAGTTAGTCCTATAACTTTTGGCATATTCTCACTCTTCCTTTATTTTTGGCATGTAGGGCAGAAATGACTGTTTCTAGTTGCAATGACTTGCGTTTCTATGTCATTTCCACAAACCTTACAAACCTTTTGTTTATAAACATTAAGGTGCTGTTGCATTGTCCCAGTACTACCATCTGCATGACGATAGTCGGAGATGCTTGTTCCACCATATTTTATACCCGATTCTAACACATCTCGAACATAATAAAATAATATGTCGCGCTCTTGATTGTTTAATGATTTTGATAACCGAGCTGGATGTATCCCCGCTCTAAATAATGCTTCACAAGCGTATATGTTACCACAACCTGAAATCACTCTATGATCTAAAATCATTTGTTTAATAGGCTTATTTTGATACATTTTTTTGGCAAACCAAGCTAAGTAATGCCCTTTTGCATCTTCCTCAAAAGGTTCTGGAGCAATTTCTAAAAATGAAGGATACGCCTCAAAATCAGGTACATTCCTAATTTCTCCAAATCGTCTAATATCTGAATAAACTAGCAATTTATCATTATCTAACTTAAATATAACATGCCAATGTTTTCTATAATTTGGCACACTAATATCTTCAATTTTATCAACCACAAAGAATCCACCAGCCATACCTAAATGACTGATGAGTATTCTTTCTTCGTTATCTTTTTCGATGTGAAACACAATATATTTACTACGACGTTCAATCTCTTTAATTACATATTGTTCTGTGAATTTTTGGAATGTATCTAATGCCATACCTTTAATTATGGTTTCACGTTGACTTGCCTTGCCTTCCTTAACTTTCTCTGAAAATATAACAGATTCAATTTTTTGACCGGTAGCAAACGGTTCAATACCTCTTTTTACATGTTCTACTTCTGGGAGTTCAGGCATTTAAGTACCTTCTTTCTATTTTGCATCATACCATGTAGCACCATAACTAGACTCTACTTTTAATGGCACATCTAGTTCAAGGGCATTATCCATGATTTCTTCTATAAATTTACTGAATGCTTCCACTTCATCCTTCGGTAATTCAAATATTAATTCATCGTGTACTTGTAATAATAATTTTGCGTGAAAATCTGTATGCTTAATTTCTTTATCAAAGTTAACCATAGCTAATTTAATTATATCAGCAGCACTACCTTGAATTGGCGTATTCATTGCAGTTCTCTCAGCAAAACCACGCAAATTGAAATTTCTACTAGTTATATCCGGAATATATCTACGACGATGTAACAAGGTTTCTACATAGCCTTGTGCTTTACAATCTTTGACGATATCCTCCATATATTGTTTTACGCCAGGGAAACTATCTAAATAATCATCAATAAATTGTTTAGCTTGTTTCCGAGTGATTCCTAAACTTTGGCTTAAACCATAATCACTAATACCATAAACAATTCCAAAGTTAACTGCTTTAGCTTGTCTACGCATCGTGCCATCTACTTCATCAGGTTCTACCCCAAATACTTTCATCGCCGTTGCCGTATGAATATCATCATCATTAATAAATGCTTGCTTCATACTTTCATCTTGTGTGATATGAGCTAAAACTCGGAGTTCAATTTGCGAGTAATCTGCAGAAAAAATAACATTGTTGTCATCACTAGATTTAAATGCTTTTCTTATTTTTCTACCCTCTTCTAAACGGACAGGGATGTTTTGTAAATTTGGGTCAATAGACGATAATCTACCTGTTTGTGCTAAAGTTTGATTAAATCTTGTATGGATTCTATTATCATCACTTATAACCTTCTGTAAGCCTTCAACATAAGTGGATTGTAACTTTGCAAGTTGTCTGTATTCTAATATATATTCAATGATTGGATGTTGTCCTTGTAATTGTTCAAGTACATCTACCGCAGTAGAATATCCTGTTTTTGTTTTCTTAATTACTGGTAATTCTAATGTTTCAAACAATACGACACCTAATTGCTTTGGAGAATTAATATTGAATGATTCTCCTGCAGCTTGATAAATATTATCAATCAATACATCCAATTTTGTTTGAATTTCTTTTTCCATTTCTTCTAAATCACTAGCCACAGTGTAAATACCTGTTTCTTCCATATCACTTAAAATGCGCGCTAATGGTAGTTCTAAATTATCTAACAAGTCTGTTTGGTTATATTCGATTAATTGTTCTTGCATGATTGGTTTAACTTGACTAATCGCTTCAATCACTGTTGCAACATAACGATTCAAAACATCGGCTTCAGGTAAATGTCTCTTCTTACCCTTACCATATACTTCAACACTTTGTTGAACATAATATTGACCGTAATTGCTAACCACAGAGTTTACATCATCAATAGCTCGAGATGGATCAATAATATAACTTGCAAGCATTACATCAAACATAATATTTTTAATCGATATATCTAACCTGTGCGCCACAACATATGTTTTTTTAGCGTCATAAACATTTTTTTCTGTTGTGTCATCCTCTAACCAAGCTATAAGTTCAGGATCATCATGAATAGTTGTTGCATCAACAACAACATGATGATCACCATCAAATATTGCAAATTTCAAAATATCATCTTTCAAATAATTGGAGCCATCCAATTCAAAATGAACAGTTGCAGAAGTTAAAGATTTAAAGTCAATATTTGTAAAGTCAGATTCTATATTTAATTCTTTTTCCTCAGCCGTAGACTGTGTGCCATCCACATCTATTTGTTCAAGCAATTGTTTAAATTCTAGTTTTTTGAATAAATCTATTTTAGCTGAAGCATCTGGATTCTCTGGCAGTTTTGTATCTTCAAGTGATACTTCAATAGGACTTACACAATTAATAGTTGCAAGCTCTTTACTCATCAAAGCATCATCTTTACTATTTTCTAGTTTTTCTTTCAATTTCTTACCAGAAACTTCATCCAAATGTTCATAAATGTTTTCCACGGTTGAAAATTGTTTTAATAACTTGATGGCAGTTTTTTCACCGACTCCAGCTACACCTGGGATATTATCTGATGCATCGCCCATCAAACCTTTCATATCTATGATTTGATTAGGAACTAAACCGTCATATTTTTCCGCAATAAAATCAGGTGTGTAATGATCAACATCTGTCACACCTTTCTTAGTATAATAAATTGTAACATCATCCGTCGCTAATTGTGTTAAGTCGCGATCACCTGTGACAATAATCGTTTCAAATTGTGCGTCATCAGCCTCTTTACTTAATGTTCCTATAATATCATCGGCTTCATAGTTTTCTAATTCATATCTCTTAATTTGATAAGCATCCAATAACTGTCTTACATAAGGAAATTGCTCACTCAGCTCGGGTGGCGTTTTTTGACGTCCCCCTTTATATTCACTATATTTATCATGTCTAAATGTAGTCTTTCCTGCATCGAACGCAACAAGAAAATGTGTGGGCTGTTCTTCTTTGATTATTTTTTCTAGTAACATTGCAAAGCCATACACAGCATTAGTGTGTATACCTGCTTTATTTTGTAATAGTGGTAAAGCATAAAAGGCTCTGAAGCTCAGGCTATTACCATCAATTAGAATTAATTTATTCACTATTTTAACCTCCAACACATATTTATTTAACATTTTAGCATAAATTACTAACTAACCTATATCGAAACATTGTTTCACCTTATTTTATAATCATCATTTTTAACTGTGAGTATGTAGTTCCTTGCAATGATTATATAAGTCAATTAATTCTATGACTAGCTTAACACGTTTATCCCTTTTTAATATACGTTTTAAATTTTTATGTTATGCCATTTATTCTACTTAAAAAGCATAAAAAACCGACGCCGAATTTAAATTTCAGACGTCGATTTATAACTCAATCATCATAGCTTTTATTTATAAACACTATTTAAAAAAAGTAACTCTGAATGTCGAACCTTTACCAACTGTACTATAGACATTAATTCTACCACCATGTGCTTCCATAATATGTTTAGTAATAGATAAACCTAGTCCAGTGCCACCTGAATCCCTACTTCGTGCTTTATCAACCCGATAAAAGCGTTCAAAAATATGCTTTTGATCTTCTTCGCTTATACCAATACCAAAATCTTGTACTTCCATGATGCGCTTCTGCTCGTCTTTATAAACACGAATTATTACATTGCTATTTTCTTTAGAATAACTAATTGCATTTGATAATAAATTAAGCGCAACTTGAGATATTTTGTCTTGATTTGCATCAATAACAATATCAGAATCAATTTCATTAATTATAGTAATATTTTTGTCTTCTGCAATTTTTTGCATATTCTTAATTGTTGTTTCTGCAATATCTGACAAACTCATATATGCTGTTTCTATTTCTGTTTGTTGTTCTATGTGCGATAAATCTAATAAATCAAAAACTAAAGTCTCTATACGATCAGACTCTTTAGAAATAATTTGTAAAAAGTCATTAAGTGTTTGTTCATCGTTTTTAGCACCATCTAACAATGTTTCCGCAAATCCTTTAATTGACGTAATAGGTGTTTTCAATTCATGTGAAACATTAGCTACAAATTCACGTCTTAAATTCTCTAGTTTTTTAAGGTTCGTTATATCATGTAAAACAATGACCATACCATAAAGATTTTTCCTTGTTCTTGATAATATTGGAACGCAGGCTGTATCAAAATATTTCTCATGTACTTGATCTATAGTTAATTTAATTTGATCATAAATAGGTTTCTCAACTTTAAATGCTTCAGTAATTAGCTTTTGTAATTTAACATCTGTAAAATCAACATAGCTTTTATGTTCAACGGCTTCATCTGGCGTAAATACATGATAAAACGATTTATTTGCTACAACAATTTCACCATATTTATCAATCATTAAAATCGAACTTGGAATATTTTCAACAGTTGTTTTCAACCTATTTGATTGCAGTTTCTGTTTATGGTTTAATCTTTGCAACCTACGTGCTAACTCATTAGTAGTTACAAACAGTTCTCTTGTCTCTTTGACATTGCTTTCTGGTACTCTTACATGATAATAGCCTTCAGCCAATAGATTTGTGGCGTAGGTCACCTCATTGATTGGTCTGATATATGTTCGATTAATGCTTCTAACAACTAAAAATATAATGATTAATACAAACAAACCAATAATCGCTATATATTTCCAGACTTCAATCTGTATTTCTAAAATCTCATTATTTATACCACTAATTAAAACATCTTTATCATTTATAGATGTCTTAAAGGTAAATCTATGGTCATCATTTTGCTTATCATAAGTCAATTTAGAAGGAATAGCAGGATTATTTATATCATTATTAATTTGCGTCCCTTGTTTTGTCGAAAACAAGACATCGTCATTTTCTTTAATATACACTGTAAGTTCTTCGCTTTTAGCAACATCTCTCATCTCATCTTTTTTATCTTCATTATAAAGATTAATAAAATGTTGAGCTTGATGTTCTAAATCGCCTTCTTGACCAGTTGTAATCGTGTTGTGGATCACATGTGTAATAATAGTACCCAATATTAAAAAACTAATAATAACGATGGTACATAATAAATATAAAAGTCTTTGGTGAAACTTAAGCATTAGACTTTAGGTCTTTCCAATTTATACCCTAATCCACGAACTGTTTTAATGAGTTTCGGTTGTTTAGGGTTTTCTTCTAATTTATCTCTCAAATGACTAATATGTACGTCCACAATTCTAGAGTCTCCTGCGAATTCATAATTCCATACTGAATTCAACATATGCTCGCGGGTAATCACCCTGCCCTGTCTTTCAATAAGATATAATAATAATTCAAACTCCTTTGGAGTCAATTCTAGCAATTCATCTTCTCTATACACTTCGAAATATTCTGGTCTAATTCTTATTGATCCAATCAGTATATCGTCTTCATCATTTTCAACTGGTACTGCTTCATTAACAATTGCTGATCTTCTTAATATCGCCTTTACTCTTGCTACCACTTCTCTAGGTGAAAATGGTTTAGTCATGTAATCGTCTGCCCCTAATTCAAGACCTAAAACACGATCAAATTCATCATCTTTGGCAGTTAACATCAAAATAGGCACTAAGTTTTTATCAGAACGAATTGATTTACAAACTTCTATTCCATCTTTTTTGGGAAGCATGACATCTAACACAATCAATTCAGGATTTGTAGAGTTAACTTTCTCTAATGCATCTTCTCCATCATAAGCCACTTCTACTATGTATCCGGCTTGTTCTAAATTATATTTTAATAAGGTTACGATTGATTGTTCATCATCTACTACAAGTACTTTTTGTGACATAGTATACCTCCATAATTGTGTTTACAAATTAATTATAACTTATATTTTAATAAAAATAACATAGTTTAAAATTTTTTAACATAAACTTTACAATGCGTTGATTGCTAAACTATACCAATATACACGCGATTTTTGCTACATTAGCCTATACAAAGAATCAAACAAATCCACTTGAATTATTACACCATACTAATTACCCTTTGTTAATAAAATCTTAACATTTAATTCATAATATGAACACTTATTACATGATAGCCAAGCAAGCCTCAACTAACATCACGAAAAAATTACACTTTTACAATAAAACAAAGATATTATTTTCTACTCGCTCCAGTTCATTTGCCCTTATAAATTTGAACATAAAAAATAAAAAATTTCTCTTTGTTATATCTCAGATAACTAGAAAAAGAAAAGCCCGAGACATCTAATCATGTCCCAGACTTAACTGTTGATTTTAATTCAAGGTAAATTACCTTTGATGATATATAATTATAGGTTTTTAATTAATTCGTCTGCAAATTCAGAAGTAGAAACTTCTGTTGCACCGTCCATTAAACGTGCGAAGTCATAAGTTACAACTTTAGAAGCAATCGTTTTTTCGATTGAACTTGTAATCTTATCAGCAGCTTCTTGCCATCCAAGATGCTCTAACATTAATACAGCACTTAGTAATTCAGATGATGGGTTCACTTTATTTAATCCAGCGTATTTAGGTGCAGTACCATGTGTTGCTTCGAAAATGGCATGTCCAGTTTCATAGTTGATATTGGCACCAGGAGCAATACCAATACCACCAACTTGTGCAGCTAATGCATCTGATACATAATCACCATTTAAGTTCATAGTAGCTACTACATCGTGATCAGCTGGACGTGTTAAAATTTGTTGTAAGAAGATATCAGCAATTGAATCTTTGACAATAATTTTTCCTTCTTGTTCAGCTTTATCTTGCGCAGCATTTGCAGCGTCTTTACCTTCTTTTTCAACAATTTCATCATATTGTTGCCATGTAAATACTTTATCTCCAAATTCATTATGAGCTAAATCATAACCCCATTGTTTGAAAGCACCTTCAGTAAATTTCATAATATTACCTTTATGTACTAAAGTTAATGATTTACGATTATTATCTATAGCATATTGAATAGATGCACGAACTAAACGCTCAGTACCTTCTTTAGAAACTGGTTTTACACCGATACCTGATGTTTCAGGGAATCTAATGTTTTTAGCGCCCATTTCGTCTTGTAAGAAGTCAATTAATTTTTTCGCTTCTGGCGTACCTTCTTTAAATTCAATACCAGCATAGATATCTTCAGTATTTTCACGGAAAATTACCATATCAGTATCTTCAGGACGTTTTACAGGTGAAGGCACACCTTGGAACCAACGTACTGGACGTAAGCATGTGAATAAATCCAACTCTTGACGTAATGCAACATTTAGTGAACGAATACCGCCACCAATTGGTGTAGTTAATGGACCTTTAATCGCAATTAAATATGCTTCAATTGTTTCGAGTGTTTCTTTAGGTAACCATTCACCAGTTTCATCATAAGCTTTTTGACCAGCCAATACTTCTTTCCATTCAATTTTCTTTTCGCCGTTATAAGCTTGTTCAACTGCAGCGTCAATTACGCGGCTTGCTGCGTTCCAGATATCAGGTCCGATACCGTCGCCGATTATAAATGGAATTATTGGATTATTTGGTACTGTTAAACCTTCATTTGTTTTAACTACTTTTTCTCCTGCCATGTAAAAAAACCTCCGTCATTTTGAGTTCTATTTTAGTTGTACTAACCATTATCATACATGAATTAATTATAATTTCAATTTTTATAAATAAAATTTCTTATTTAATTATTTATTTATCTTTCTTCAATTGGTTCATAAGTTCTATTTGTTTCACCAATGTATTGAGCTCTTGGACGCATGATTCTGTTATCTCTATACTGTTCTAAGATATGAGCAATCCAACCAGAAGTTCTACTCACTGCAAAGATTGGTGTGAATAAGTCATGCTCGATATTCATACTATGATATACAGTAGCACTAAAGAAATCGACATTGGCAATTAAACCTTTTTCAGCTTTCATTTTATCTGCAATTTTCACTGAAATATCAAATAATTGACTTTGTCCTGTTTCAGAAGTGATTTTTCTACTCATTTCTTTTAAGTATTTAGCTCTTGGATCACCATCTTTATATACACGGTGTCCAAAGCCCATGATTTTTTCTTTGTTTTTAATTTTATTATCAATATATTCATCGACTTCATCAATAGATTTTACTTCAGATAACATGCTCATTACACGTTCGTTTGCACCGCCGTGGAGTGGTCCTTTTAATGAACCAACAGCCGCTACAATTCCTGAATACATATCTGATAATGAAGATACTGCACATCTAGCTGTAAATGTTGATGCATTTAATTCATGATCTGCATGTAATACTAGTGCTTTATTAAATGCTTCAATTTCAATCTCAGTAGGTAGTTCTCCTCTTAACATGTACAAGAAGTTACCCGCATAGTTTAAATCACTACTTGGTTTAACAATTTCTTTTCCTTCTCTAACACGTGCATAAGCCGTAACTAATGAAGCAATTTTGGCTTGAATACGTATAGCTCGATCTAGTGTTTGACTTTCATCTTCATCTTCAGCATGCTCGTCAAAATGAGCAATATATGAAACTGAAGTTCTTAAAGCTGTCATTGGATGAACGTTGCCTGTCGCGTATTCTTTAAAGTGGTTATACACTCTAGGATTTAAAGTCATATATTCAAAAAGCTTTTGTTTTAAGTCTTTTAATTCATCCTCATTTGGCAATCGATAATGCCATAATAAGAAGATGATTTCTTCAAATTCAGCATTCTGTGCTAAGTCATCAATATCGTAACCAGCATAAGTTAATTGGCTATCGATAATAGAACTTACTTTTGTTTCAGATGCAATTACCCCTTCTAAACCTTTCTGTAACTCTGCCATATATAAATTCCCCTTTTCTATTTCATTATGAAATGGCTTTCACAACTCATTATATCCAATCTTGACTCTTTTGTGAATATTTTGAGTATATTTTCTTATCAAATCAATATGAAATACTTATTTATTTATATGCCCTTTAACACACTTCTATCTCTTGCATTGTTATAAATTCATTTTAATATGGAAACTGTCTCACTTCAATTTTTATAGCATTTTAATTGGTTATCATGATTAATAACAAATAATTAATGTATTATTATACTAAAAGCTATAGACTCTGTTTAAAAAAATTGTTGTTTTATTTTATATTGCATAGCATAATAATAATTAACTAAATAAAGGAGTATAATTTTATGGCTAATCATGAATTACAAAGAGAACTAAGTAATCGTCACATCCAGCTAATTGCAATCGGGGGAGCAATTGGTACAGGACTATTTTTAGGAGCAGGTCAAACTATCGCGTTAACTGGACCCTCTATTTTACTTACATATATCATAATTGGTTTTATGCTTTTTATGTTTATGCGTGGACTGGGAGAAATATTAGTAACAAACACGAATTTCAAATCATTTGCAGATGTCACCAATCATTATATTGGCCCATTTGCAGGTTTTGTCACAGGATGGACTTATTGGTTCTGTTGGATTATTACAGGTATGGCAGAAGTAACTGCTGTTGCAAAGTATGTTAGTTTTTGGTTTCCAAACATACCAAACTGGATAAGCGCATTATTTTGTGTACTTGTATTAATGTCACTAAATTTATTAAGTGCTAAACTATTTGGTGAGTTAGAGTTTTGGTTTGCACTGATTAAAATATTTACAATTATTGCTTTAATTATAGTTGGTGCAATTATGATTATTATGGCTTATGACACACAATTTGGCCATGCATCATTAACCAACCTATATAACAATGGCATATTCCCTAAAGGTATGAGCGGTTTCGTAATGTCTTTCCAAATGGCGTTATTCTCGTTTGTAGGTATTGAACTTATAGGAGTCACAGCTGGAGAAACAAAAGATCCAACAAAGACACTACCTAAAGCTGTTAACAGTGTGCCTATTCGTATTTTAGTATTCTATGTAGGTGCGTTAGCTGTTATCATGTCCATCATTCCATGGAATCAAATTAACCCAGAAGAAAGCCCATTTGTAAGACTGTTTGCACTGATTGGTATACCTTTTGCAGCAGGAATTATAAACTTTGTAGTATTAACAGCAGCGGCGTCTTCTTGTAATAGTGGTATATTCTCAAATAGCCGTATGTTATTTGGACTTTCGACACAAAAACAAGCACCGCCTTACTTTGAGAAAACAAATAAAAATGGTGTGCCACATATTGCAATATTTGTTTCGTGTGCATTGCTTATGATTGCAGCACTGTTAAACTATATTATTCCAAATGCAACACTTGTCTTCACATACATCACTACAGTTTCAACTGTATTATTCATTGTTGTTTGGGGCTTAATCACTGTAGCTTATATTAATTACCACCGTAGAAATCCTGAATTACATAAAAAAACAACATTTAAATTACCAGGCGGAAAATATATGGGGTATGCTATTTTAACTTTCTTCTTATTAGTTTTTTGTTTATTATTTGTTAACACTGATACAAGAATAGCAGTATTTTTAACACCTATCTGGTTTATCTTATTAACTCTTATGTATCTAAGATATAAACAGGTATCTCGCAAACAACAGTAATAACAAATAAAAACTTAGAAAAACCGGGACATCAAATGATGTCCCGATTTTTTATATCTATGTACTTAACAGCATTTAGATGGCATTTATTACTGCGAATATAATAAAAAAGACGAAGTCATTTTTTATTAATGGCTTCGTCTTTTTACTATATACTTGGACAAATTTGTCCCTAATTATTATAAAGTTTAAACTAAACAGCTAGTCGAAAACTTGTTTAGATTATAGTACGTTTGCATAACCTTCGAAGATTTTTCCTTGATTAGCATCTACAGTAATTAAAACGTCATTTTGGATATTTGAAGTAGCATTTTCAACACCAACGATTGTAGGAATTCCTTTTTCTAAACCAATAATCGCACTTGGTGATGTAATACCATTTTCTTCTGTAATAAGACCGATTGCTTTCTCAATATAAGGTACAAGCGTTTCATCGACAGAAGTTGTAACGATAATTGATTCTGATAAATCTTTACCTTCTAATTCACTAGCGTCATTCACAACTAATGTTTGTCCGACAACTGAGTTTCTTCCAACGCCTTGACCTTTAGCAAGTTCGTCTCCTACAAGGTGTAATTTCATCATGTTTGTAGTACCTTTTTCACCTGTTGGTACACCAGCAGTGATAATAATTAAATCACCATTTTGAACTCTTTCAGTTTCAACTGCAGTTGCTACCGCATTATTTAATAATGCATCTGTTGTCTTACGTCCTTCTTTAACTACTGGGTGGATACCCCATACTAAAGCACATTGACGTGCCGTTTCTGCACTAGGTGTCACAGCAATAATATCTGATTGTGGACGGTATTTAGAAATTGTACGTGCAGTTGAACCACTTTCTGTAGCAGCAACAATTGCTTTAACACTTAAGTTTAAAGCAGTATGCGCAACTGATACACCAATTGCATTAACTAAAGAAGTTTCAACTAATTTAGTGCGATCAGATAATAGTTTTTTATAATCTTGAGCAGCCTCTGCTGAAACTGCGATATTACGCATAGTTTTAACAGCTTCTTCAGGGTATTGTCCTGCAGCTGTTTCGCCAGAAAGCATAACAGCATCTGTACCATCATAAATTGCGTTAGCAACGTCACTAGCTTCCGCACGTGTAGCACGTGGATTACGTTGCATAGAATCTAACATTTGTGTTGCTGTAATAACAGGTTTACCTAATTTATTACATTGTCTAATTAAATCTTTTTGTACCATTGGCACTGATTCAGGTGGGATTTCAACACCCATATCACCACGGGCAACCATTAAACCATCAGAAACTTCAAGAATTTCTTTGATATTATCAATACCTTCTTGGTTCTCAATTTTAGGAATAATACTTATGTTTGTATTTTTTTGTGCTTCCAATAATTTACGGATATCTAATACGTCGCTTGGACGACGTACGAAACTTGCCGCGATAAAATCTACGCCTTCACTGATACCGAATTTAATATCTTCAGCATCTTTATCAGTGATGCCTGGTAAACTAACTTTTACTCCTGGTAAGTTAACACCTTTTTTATTTTTTAATTCTCCTGTGTTTAAAACATCACAAAGAACTTCGCCATTAGCTTTATCAATTGATTTAACTTGTAATTCGATTAAACCATCATCTAAAAGGATATAAGAACCTTCGTCTACGTCATTGATAAGGTTATCATAAGTTACTGAGAATTTGTCTGAAGTACCTTCTACTTCAGTCATACTAACGATTACTTCATTGCCCTTTTCAAGTTCAATCACACCATTTTGCATGTTGTGTGTACGGATTTCAGGACCTTTCGTATCTAGTAAAATCCCAACTGTTTTACCTAATCTCTTAGAAACTTCACGGATAGTATCGATTCTCGCTTTATGTTCTGCATGATCACCATGAGAGAAGTTTAAACGCGCCACATTCATTCCAGCTTTAATTAATTTCTCAAGCATTTCTTCTGATTCAGACGCAGGTCCAATTGTACAAACAATTTTAGTTTTTCTCATTATTATTTCCTCCCAGTATTTTATATAGATAATTCGTTCGTTAATTCAAAAGTTTCAAAGTCAAATTCATGTTCATTTGATCTAAATATTTCTTCAAATGACGTATCAGTAAGTTCATTGTTTCTAATCCCAACACCAATCGCAGTTTTACCTTCTAACAGTAAATCCACTGCATGGCCACCAAGACGTGAAGCTAGAACCCTATCTGCACCACTTGGGCTACCACCACGTTGGATGTGTCCAAGCACAGAAACACGAGCGTCAACATTAATGTATTTAGTCAGTTCTTGAGCACAAACTTCACCTGACATGCAACCTTCAGCAACCATAACAATTGAATGTTTTTTGCCTCGTTTAATACCATTATCAATCTTTTCAGCTACATCTTTCAAATCTGTCTCAACTTCAGGAACAATGATTGTTTCTGCACCGACAGAAAGACCAGCCCAAAGTGCTAAATCACCACAATCACGACCCATGACTTCAATGATAAATGTTCTGGCATGACTTGATGCTGTATCACGAATCTTATCAACACAATCAATTATAGTATTTAATGCTGTATCAAATCCAATTGTAAAGTCGGAACCGTTGATATCATTATCAATCGTACCCGGAACACCTATCGTTTGGATTTCTTCACATTCTTCACTTATACGTTGTGCACCTCTATAGCTACCGTCACCGCCAATAACTACAAGTCCTTCGATGCCTCTTTTACGTAAATTCTCAATACCTTTTTTACGAACTTCTGCTTCTTTAAATTCAGGACACCTTGCTGAATATAAAAAAGTTCCGCCTCGTTGAATTGTGTCTCCCACTGAACCGAGTTCAAGTTTCTCGATATCATCGTTTAACAAACCTTGATAGCCTTGGTAAACACCATAAACTTCAATGTTATTGTAAATCGCTTTTCTAACTACAGCTCTTACTGCTGCATTCATGCCTGGAGAATCTCCACCACTTGTCAACACTGCAATTTTTTTCATGACGACATACCTTTCTAACATGTATTTCTTATTCTAAAAATACCATAAAATTTAGCCTGGTGCCATTAAAATAAGGCTTTGTGACTAATGTAAACGTTTTAAATCCAACGAATCTTTTAGAAAGCGTTTCCTTTAATTATAAATAGAAATTTAGACCTTTTATTTAATACCTTTTATTTAAAATAATTAAACAAATTAAATAGTTTTTACTTTAAAAAACAAAAAGAAGCCCTAGGTTATTAGAACTTCCTTTTGTTTACTATTTTATTCTTTATAAGAGCCTATTGTTCTAAATTTTTGATAACGATCTTCGACAAGTTGTTCTTTACTGAACGAACTTAAGTCTTTTAAATGTGTCTCAAAAGTACGTTTAATATTTTGAGCTTGTGTTTCAACATCTTGATGCGCTCCACCTAAAGGCTCTTTGACTACTTCGTCTGCAATCTTTAATTCATGTAAATCTTCTGCAGTTATTTTCATCGTTTCTGCTGCTATTTTTGCAAGGTTACTATCTTTCCATAATAATGCTGATGCACCTTCTGGCGAGATTACTGAATATGTACTATTTTCAAGCATTAATATTCGGTTTGTAATACCTAATCCTAGAGCACCACCACTACCACCTTCACCAATAACAATTGAAATAACAGGTACAGTTAATGCAGCCATTTCTACTAAGTTTCGTGCAATAGATTCGCTTTGACCACGCTCTTCTGCAGCTTTTCCTGGATAAGCACCCTTTGTATCGATAAAAGTAATAATCGGTCTATTAAATTTTTCAGCTTGTTTCATTAATCTCAATGCTTTGCGATAACCTTCTGGATGCGCCATACCAAAATTACGATAAATATTATCCTTTGTATCTTTACCGCGTTGTTGTCCTACAACAGTAACTGGTTGACCATTTAAATAACCTATACCACCAATCATTGCTGGGTCATCTCTATAGTTTCTATCTCCATGTAATTCAATAAATGAATCAAAGATATACGGAATATAGTCTAATGATGTTGGACGTTCTTGTAAACGTGCTAATTGCACACGATCCCATGGTTTAAGGTTAGTATATACTTTTTCAGTTTCTCTATCTAGAGATGCTTCAAGCATTTCTATTTCCTCTTGAAGATCCACATCATTTTTTTCTTGAGATTCCTTTAGGGATTCGATTTTATTTTTTATTTCAAAAAGTGGCTTTTCAAAATCAAGCATTTATTTTCACCTCTTGATGCATTTTTAGAATATTAGAGAGTGTCGTTCTCATTTCTTTTCTATGAACAACTTTATCTAATTGTCCATGTTCTAATAAAAACTCAGATGTTTGGAAATCATCAGGTAATTTTTCATTGATAGTTTGTTCAATAACACGTCTGCCCGCAAAACCTATCAATGCTTTAGGTTCACTAATATTGATATCACCAACAGATGCGAAACTTGCTGAGACTCCACCTGTTGTTGGATTTGTTATATACGAAATATATAATAAACCAGCATCAGCATGTCTTTTTAACGATACACTTGTTTTACCCATTTGCATTAATGAAATAATACCCTCTTGCATTCTTGCACCACCACTTGCTGAGAACAAAATAAATGGTAAGCGATTTTCGATGCAGTGTTCAATAATTCTGCAAATTTTCTCACCTAATACTGATCCCATGCTGCCCATTCTAAACCGAGCATCCATTACAGCGACACCATATGTAATGCCATCCAACTGTGCTGTTCCTGTAACGACAGCTTCATTCAAACCAGTTTTTTGCTGATCTTTATGAATTTTTTCTTCATAACTCGGAAAATCTAATGGATTAGCTGAGGTCATTCCTCTATCAAACTCAGTAAACGTACCTTCATCTGAAATAGCCTCAATGCGTTTATATGCCGTTAAAGCAATATGATGATCGCAATTAAAACAAACATTTAAGTTTTCTGCTAATTCTTTTGTATACATAATTTTTTTACATTTAGGACATTTTGTCATAATTCCTGCTGGTACATCACTTTGTTTCGAATCAGATACAGTTACGTACTTTTTCTTTTTACTGCTTCTATTGAAAAAATCTTTAAACATTGTAAACCTCCACTTAACCATCGCGATCTTAGTTCAATATTATTCTTTAATAATATATGTGATCAGCGTTAATGAATATTATTTATCTAAGTCTGTTAATTTCATTGTTTTGTCATAAACATCTTCAGGATTAACGTCTATTCTAGCAACACCTGATTCCATTGCAGCTTTCGCAACTTCTCTAGCTACTGAAGGTGCTACGCGTTTATCAAAAGGACCTGGGATGCAATAATCCGCGTTTAGCTCGTCAGGTTTAATTAAATCTGCAATTGCCTCAACTGCAGCTTGCTTCATTGATTCATTAATATGTGTAGCTTCTACATCTAAAGCACCTCTGAAAATACCTGGGAATGCTAACACATTATTAATTTGGTTAGGATAATCTGAACGACCCGTACCAATTACCTTAGCGCCAGCTTCTTTTGCTACATCTGGATTTATTTCTGGATTTGGGTTTGCCATAGCAAAGATAATTGGGTCATCTGCCATCGACGCCACCATTTCTTTTGATAATAAATCTGCTACTGATACACCAATAAATACATCAGCATCTTTAATAACATCACTTAAACTACCATCAATTTTATCTCGGTTTGTCCATCTTGCAACATAAGATTTTGTATCATTCATACCAAATGAACGATCTTCATAAATCGCACCTCTTGAATCACACATAATCATATCTCTTACTCCATAAGAATAAAGTAATTTTACGATAGCGATACCTGCTGCTCCAGCACCGTTTAATACTACTTTAATATCAGATAGATCTTTGTCTACAATTCTTAATGCATTAATCATACCTGCAACCGTAACAATGGCTGTACCGTGTTGATCATCATGAAAAACAGGGATTTTCGTTTCTTTTTTTAAACGTTCCTCAATTTCAAAACAACGTGGTGCAGAAATATCTTCTAGGTTTATGCCACCATAATTAGGTTCTAGTAATTTCACTGTATTAACAATTTCGTCTGTATCCGTTGTGTCTAACGCAATTGGTACACCGTCAATTCCTGAGAAGCTCTTAAAGAGTACAGCTTTACCTTCCATTACAGGTATACTCGCTTCAGGTCCAATATCGCCCAAACCTAAAACTGCTGTACCATCAGTAACAACTGCTACTGTATTACCTTTCATTGTATATTCAAAAACTTTTCGCTTATCTTCATGAATTTCTTTACACGGTTCTGCTACACCTGGAGAATAAGCTAAACTCAATTCTTCTTTATTTGTAACTCTTACTTTTGGTGAAACTTGTAATTTTCCTTGATTTCTTCTGTGCATTTCTAAAGCGTCGTCTCTCAAAGTCATGTAAACCTACCCCTTTACATTCGATTAGTATAAATATCATTTCATATATATTTTTATTACAAAGCAACTCAAATTACAAATGATATCGTTAACATTTTTGCCAAATTACGCTTGAAGTTATTATTTGTAATAAAAATATATATACAGCTAAATTATTATATATTTTTAGAATCTTAATTTATAGAAAATAAAAACTGATGGCAAATTTATGCTCAACCATCAGTTTACTATACCATAGTTTATAGCGCTATTAAAGTTAAATAATTCGAATATCCCATGGTGAAAAGTGTTGAATCAATTTTTCTATTATATTATTTTCTCTAGGAATAAAGCCAATTGTCTTTATTATATTTTGACTTTCATCAAAATACTGTACAGGTATATTATTTTCGTTTGAATCATTCATTAAAATTCGGTCTATCTCTAACACATCATTATGATTACGAATAACGATTTTTTGTGCATGTTGCAGTTTGGATTGCTCAAAACTTTCAATTGATTCGATTTTATTTAAAATAAGTTGCTGTTTATTATTTCTTTTTTCAAATTTCCCACTTATTATTAACATTTGATCTTTGTTCAATTCTGTTTCGTATTTTTTAAATGTCTCAGGGAAAACAACACCATCTAAATTATTAATACCATCATTCAAAGTTATAAAAGCCATATTTTGACCATTTTTCGTTCTGATTTTTTTAAAGCCTTCGATTTGAACGAAGATAGGTTGATGATCTCTCGCATTGGATAATTTATAAATACCTAGATATTGCTTTTGTTCAAATGCTTTCTCAACAGGATGTGTTGACACATAAAATCCTAAGTATTCTTTTTCGTAATCACTTAACACCTTATCAGGCAATTCTTCTTTATCTTCATAATTCGTTTTAGGTGTGAGTACATCAAATATAAAACCATCTTGTTCAACATCTGAAACATCATCTAACACTTGGTCTATAGATTGTAATAATGTCGCACGATTTTTACCTAATGTATCAAATGCCCCTACAAGTATCAATGCTTCTAATAATTTTCTAGACTTAATTCTTTTAGGAATACGTCTTGTAAAGTCAAAGAAATCTTTGTAGTATCCATTTTCTTTTCGTTCATCAACAATAAGTTTGACACTTTGATACCCAACACCTTTTATCACTCCAATAGACAAGTATATTCCTTTATTAGTTGCTTTATAAAACCAATGACTATAATTAATATTCGGCGCTAAAATATTGATATTTTGATGTTTTGCTTCATCAATCATTTGTGCAGTCTTCTTCTCGCTACCAATTGAGTTGCTTAATATATTCGCATAAAAATAATTTGGATAATGTACTTTTAGATACCCCATAATATAGGCAATTTTTGAATAACTAACTGCGTGCGCACGAGCAAAGCCATAATCAGCGAATTTTAAGATTAAATCAAAAATCTGTTTACTCAATGCTTCTTCATAACCATTTTTCATCGCACCATGAACAAAATGTTGTCTCTCACTTTCAAGTACAGCCCGATTTTTTTTACTCATAGCTCGACGTAAAATATCCGCTTCACCATAATTGAAATTCGCAAACTTACTCGCAATTTGCATAATTTGTTCTTGATATATAATCACACCATAGGTTTTTGATAATATTGGTGCTAAATCTTGATGTAAATATTGCACTTTGTCTGGGTCATGTCGACGAGAAATATAAGTTGGTATCTCTTCCATTGGTCCAGGGCGATAAAGTGAGGTCACGGCAACTATATCTTCGAAATGTTCAGGCTTTAACCGCTTCAATACATTTCTAATCCCATCAGATTCTAACTGGAAAATACCAGTCGTGTCACCTTGGGATAATAATTGAAATACTTGCTTATCATCGAAAGGTATTTGTTCAATATCAATATCTATTTGCATGTCATGTTTTACTTGTTTCACAATCTGATGAATAATTGAGAGGTTTCTTAATCCTAAGAAGTCAATTTTTAACAGTCCAATTCTCTCTGCTTCTGTCATCGTCCATTGTGTCAACAAGCCTGTATCACCTAAAGTGAGTGGCGCATAATCGTAAAGTGGATGGTCATTTATAATTATGCCCGCCGCATGTGTAGAAGTATGACGTGGGAGCCCTTCTAGTTTTTTACATATTTCAAACCAACGTTCATTACGATGATTACGATGAACAAACTGCTTAAAATCTTCTTGTTGATAAGCTTCATCCAATGTAATTCCTAATTTATGCGGTATTAGTTTCGAAATTTCATTCAATGTTATTTCATCAAAACTCATAATTCTACCCACGTCCCTAGCCACAGCTCTTGCAAGTAAATGACCAAAAGTGACAATACCCGCAACGTGATTATCACCATATTTCTCTTGGACGTATTGAATCACCTTATCTCGATGTGTATCTTCAAAATCTATATCAATATCTGGCATTGTCACACGTTCTGGATTTAAAAATCGTTCGAATAAGAGGTTGTATTGAATAGGATCTATCGTTGTAATATTTAATAGATAACTGACTAAAGACCCAGCTGCTGAACCACGTCCTGGGCCTACTAATACATCATGTGTTTTAGCATAATGAATCA
The DNA here is from genome assembly GCF_044794325.1 of Staphylococcus pseudoxylosus. NCBI lineage: Bacteria > Bacillati > Bacillota > Bacilli > Caryophanales > Staphylococcaceae > Staphylococcus > Staphylococcus pseudoxylosus. The sequence goes on along the minus strand of NZ_CP085024.1, from coordinate 1,296,748 downwards.
AATCGCTTACAATTAAGAAATAATCTTCAAAGCCCATGTCAGTAATAACTTTATATTCATGTAACAACCGTTGCTTATAAGTTTCAAAATGCTTTTGATTTAAATTCAAATCATTTAATTTCGTGTCCAATATTTGCCATAGATATTGTTTCGACTGTGTATTATTTGGCGTTTTGAATTTAGGCAAGAGAGATTGGTTATACGTTATCTCAGCTTGACAGATATTTTCCAGCTGATTTGTATGTTCCCATACTGCTTCACTTAATCCTAAATCGTCTCGTTGTGTTTTTGAATATAGATGCGCATCATAATCTATCGGTTCACTCACTAAATCTAGTTTACTATTATCTTTAATCGCTGATAATGCGGTTAGTGTATCTGAGTCTTGTTGATTTAGATAGCGCGTACTTTGCGCCCATACAACTGGCAAATTAAATGTATATTGGCTCGTGTGGTTGACATATACGTATGAGTAATCCTCAAATTTTGTTACTAACGCCTCATTAGATGATGAGACATCTTTAAAAATAACGACAAGGTGTTCTATATATTTTTTCAACCATTCTATAGGGGTTTCTGTTTTTTCTTTCATTTTTATAGCAGAAGATAACTTAAATAAATCTTTAAGACCTATATTGTCTCGTGCTAATACGATTGTTTCAACGACATCTAATCCATCTGTTACGTTAACAGTCATACCAAAGATAGGATGAATATTTGCTGCGATACACGCATCATAAAATTGTGGATAACCATATAATACATTTGTATCTGTTATAGCTAAAGCTGTATAACCTTCTTTAGCAGCTTTAGCAACGACATCTTTAATTCTCAAACTAGAATACAACAAATCATACGTCGTATGAACATTTAAATGTACTACCATCAGCAAATACCTCCAATCTTTCTACAATTTATTATTTAATGCGTCTGCCAATTCATTAAATCGATCCCAATCGCTTACCGACACACCTGAAGCATTTGGGTGTCCGCCGCCTCCAAAGTCACTAGCAACATCATTGATAATGATACCTTTAGATCTAATACGACATCTAATTTCAGACCCTTCATCTACAGCAAACACCCATATTTTTAAACCTTGTATATCTGCAATGGTATTTACAAATAATGACGCTTCATTTGCTGCAATATCAAATTGCTCGAGGATATCTTTAGTAATGATGACTTTACAAAATCCTTTGTCATTCAAATCAAAATGTTGTAAGACATATCCTTGGAAAGGTAATAATTTCGGATCTTTTTCACCCATTTTATTAAGTTCTTCATTATGGCTGAATGGGAAGGTCAACAATTGGCTTGCCACACTCATTGTATGAGGCGTCGTATTGTTAAATAGGAAACGTCCTGTATCGCCTACAATACCTAAATAAAGTACTCTCGCTACTGAAGCATCAATTATTGATAAATCGTTAAAATGTTCTATAAAATCAAATATAATTTCACTTGTTGAAGATGCTTGATCATTCACGTAGTTAATATCACCATATTGATCTACTGCTGGATGATGGTCAATCTTGATTAACATACGCCCCTTGTCAAAACGTTCATCACTAATTCTAGGCGCATTGGCAGTATCACAAACAATTACGAGTGCGTTTTTATATTGATCATCAGCTATCTCATCAAATGTTCCTATAAAGTCTAATGAAGGTTCTGACTCCCCTACTGCATATACGTACTTGTCTGGGAACTTTAATTTTAGATAATTTTTCAATCCTAATTGTGAACCATAAGCATCTGGATCTGGTCTTACATGCCTATGTATAATAATCGTTTCTGCTGCTTCTATTTCTTGCATAATTTGGTTAAACCCTTTAGTCATCTCTATACTTCCTTTTCACTTTTATATTTAATCTATCATCTGACAAATGATCATTGCTTTAGCTACTTGTTGGCTATCACTGGTCATTGTTATTTCTAATTTAGCAAAATTTCTTCCGACATCTAACATTTCATAATGTACATGTATTTCCGACTCAATTTGAACTGTTTTGATATATATAATATTCAAACTTTCTATCATAACTTCTAGTTTTTTTAGTTTTCTCATTTCATAACGTACTGTTTCTTCTATGATTGCTACAAAAACTGCTTTGCTTAATGTACCATATTGATTAGTTAATAATGGAGTGGTTTGCACTTGTATACCATCATTAGTAATAGTAATGTGCTTTGCAATTTGATCATTGATTGTTTCACCGACTTGAGGTTGTCTACTCAATAGTTGCATGGCTGTCAGTACATCTTTTCTTGTGATGACCCCTATAAGCTTCTTGCTCGGCGTAATCACAGGTAATAACTCAATACCTTCCCAAATCATCATATGTGCACAATTAGCAACAGTTGTTGACAATTGTACATGAATTGGTGCTTTTGTCATAAATTGCGCAAGCGTATCATTTTCTTGCATCTTTATAATCTCTTTGCTAGTCACTATGCCGACAAGTCGCCATTCGTCATCAATAACTGGAAATCTTGAGTGACCTGTTTCACTTGCTTTAACTTTATAATCATTGAGCGACATATGGTCGAAGACGACTGTGTCTTCATTGACAGGTTTAACGATATCCTCAACGACTAAAATTTCTTTGCGAATCATTTGGTTATACATTGCTCTATTAATAATATTTGCAACTAGGTATGTATCATAATTCGATGAAAGTATAGGTAAATCATGGTCATCTGCATACTTGATTATTTCAGGTGAAGTATTAAACCCACCTGTAATCAGTACAGCACTTCCTCTTTTTAATGCTGCTAATTGCACGTCTTTACGGTTGCCCACAATTAGTAAAGTGTGCGCACTTAAATATTTTACAACATCCTCTATTTCCATCGCACCTATCGCAAATTTTGTGAGCGTTTTAATTAATCCATTTCTACCACCAAGTACTTGACCATCTATAATCTTTACAATTTCAGCAAAAGTTAATTGTTCAATTTGTTCTCGTGATTTTTTCTCAATGCGAACAGTTCCGACCCTATCAATTGTAGCTACTAAACCAATTTGTCCAGCATCTTTGATAGCACGATAAGCTGTCCCTTCAGAGACATTGAGATCTTTGGCAATTTTTCTAACAGAAATTTTTTGACCAACTGCTAGAGATTCTATATATGATAAAATTTGTTCATGCTTTGTCATTTCAATAACCTCATTTATTTTGAACAGTTTCTATCATATTATAACTTTTTATAACTAAAAATGCGATGTAACAAACCAAATAAAATAATTTATATCGATAAAAGTAAAAAGATTTCCTTAAAATTATGTAAAGTAGCTTTATTAATAATTTAATATGTTAAATCCAATATTTTAGTTGGCTTTATCAATAAACTTTTATTAGAATGAAGGTAAGGAGGGATGAACAATGTTCAAAAATATTTTACTTGGTGTTGATACAACACTTAAAAATGAAAAAGCACTTGTTGAAGTTTCAAAATTAGCAGGAGAAGGTACAAAGGTTACAATTTTAAATGCAATTAGCGAACAAGATGCACAAGCATCAATCAAATCAGGTGTTCATTTAGATAAACTCGTAGAAAAACGTAGCGAAGGTCTCGAGAGTACACGTAACGCTTTAAATGAATACGGTATTGATTATGACGAAATTATAGTTCGCGGCAATGCCAAAGAGCAATTAGTCAGAGAAGCTAACAGTGGTAAATATGAAATTGTTGTACTTAGTAACCGAAAAGCTGAAGATAAGAAAAAGTTTGTCTTAGGCAGTGTAAGTCATAAGGTTGCTAAAAGAGCACGCATCCCTGTATTAATAGTAAAGTAATTATAAAAAGCCTGAAGTTCTATAAAGTGCTTCAGGCTTTTCTATATAAAATAGGTTGTAGTTTATATCATGTTTAAAATTTTACTGCTTCACCAGGCTTCAATATTTGAACCTCTCCTGTTGTAACAGCATCTTTAAATGCATTAGGGTCTTGTTCAATAAGCTCAAATGTATCATAGTGCACTGGCACTGTAATGTTCGGTTTAATAAAAGTATTTATTGCATAACTAGCATCATCTATTCCCATTGTAAAATTATCGCCAATTGGAATAAAGCATACATCAACAGGATGACGATCAGCAATTAATTTCATATCACTAAACAACCCTGTATCTCCAGTATGATAAATCGTTTTACCTTCAGCCTCTATAATAACTCCCATTGGCATGCCTAAATATACTGGCACCCCATTATCATCTGTTAAACTTGAACTATGAAATGCTTGTACAAACTTGACACTTCCGAAGTCTAACTCTGCTTTCCCACCTATATTCATTGGTCTAACATGCTCTACATTGTGATATGTAGTTAAATAATCTCCTAATTCTGCAGACCCAATAACCGTTGCGTGGTTTCTATTAGCAAGTTCAATTGTATCACCAAAATGATCTCCATGACCATGTGTCAAAATGATATAGTCAACTTCCAATGTTGATGCATCTAAATCTGACATACCGTTACCCGTAATAAATGGATCTACGATGACCTTCTTACCATTCGCCTCGAAATATATTGTTGATTGTCCATGAAATGAAAGTTTCATTATTTTAATTCCTCCCATAAATCTATTTATTTTATTTATACCACGATTCCACTATCGTATAACACACTAATTGATTTTAAATAATTATGAGGTATATTAAACCAATGTATAAATGAATGAAATATGAATAAAATAATATTTAACTTTTGAATTCCTCCATGAAGTGGCATAAAATTAAAATGATTATAATTTTAGGAGGACGAATAAAAATGAAATTAGAACAGATTACTAAAGAATTACAAATACAACAAGCTGATGCAGCTTGGATTACTACACCACTGAATATCTTTTATTTCACAGGTTACTTAAGTGATCCTCACGAACGTTTATTAGCTTTATTAATTAAAGCTAACGGAGAGCAAATTTTATATTGCCCACAATTAGAAATGGAAGATGTTAAAAATTCGCCATTTAAAGGAGAAGTTATTGGCTATTTGGATACAGAAAATGGTTTAGATAAGTACCCTCTTAAAATCAATAAATTACTTGTTGAAGCAGAACACTTAACACTTCATCGTCAACGAGCACTTATAGATGCATTTGGAGTCCAACAATTTGGCGATATCGATCAAACAATTAAAGAATTGCGAAATGTTAAAAGTGAAAATGAAATCACTACTATTAAAAAAGCGTGTGAACTCGCAGATAAATGTATTGAAATTGGTGTAGCATTTTTAAAAGAAGGTATCACAGAACGTCAAGTTGTTAACCATATTGAAAATGAAATTAAAGCTTATGGTGTAAACGAAATGAGTTTCGATACAATGGTATTATTTGGCGATCACGCTGCTTCTCCTCACGGCACGCCAGGTGACCGTCAACTTCAAAAAGATGAATTTGTATTATTTGATTTGGGCGTAATTTATAATAATTATTGTAGCGATATGACAAGAACTGTTAGATTTGGCACACCGAGTGATGAAGCGCAAGAAATTTATAATATTGTATTAAAAGCAGAACAAGAGGCTATCGCTGCTATAAAACCTGGTGTAACGATTAAAGATATTGATGATATTGCACGTAATATTATTAGTGATGCTGGTTATGGTGAATATTTCCCTCATAGATTAGGTCATGGTTTAGGTCTAGAAGAACATGAATATCAAGATGTTTCTAGTTCAAATACAAATCAATTTGTCGCTGGTATGGTGGTTACAGTAGAACCAGGTATTTATGTACCTGGCGTAGCAGGCGTGCGTATTGAAGACGACATTCTTGTTACCGAAGAAGGACATGAAAGCTTGACTGGATACGAAAAATGATTAAAGAGGCAGTAGTTGAAACAATTCAACAAGTCGAACAAGCGATAAGTAACGGTGCGAACCGTATTGAACTATGCGACAACTTAACTGTTGGGGGCACAACACCAAGTATTGGCATGGTCGAAATTGCTACAGAAATATGTCACGCAAACCATGTGGAAATAGCGGTAATGATTCGACCACGTGGCGGAGATTTTGTCTATAATCTATATGATTTCGAGATTATGCAACGTGACATAAAGGCACTAAAACAATTTAACATTGATTATTTTGTATTTGGCTGTCTGACTCAAGATGCAGTTTTAAATGAATGGCAAATGAAAACATTAAAACAACTTGCTGATTCTATTCCCGCTGTTTGTCATATGGCATTCGATGAAATTCATCAGCACGGTCAGATTAAAGCGCTACACCAACTAATCGACCTTAAATTTACTAGATTACTAACGCATGGTGGTCCTAGTGACACTGATATCTTTGATAATTTAAATCATTTAGGAAAATTAGTCGTTAATTCAGGCGGAAATATCGAAATTATGCCTGGAGGCGGATTAAATAAGGAAAATTTACAAGAACTTCTTGAAGCTTTCCCTTTTCAAGAGGTACATGGAACAAAAATCGTCTAAATCAATTTAAAGCTAATGAGATGATTTTTTAAATTCGTATAAAATATTTATCAATAAAAAACTGGTAATGCCTATATTGTGTTAATTCACATTGGCTTACCAGTTTTTATTTTTTATATAATTATTTTAATGCACTTTCAATATCGGTATAGGATAATTTTAATGCTTCAGCTACACCTTTATTCGTAAGCACACCATTAATTGTGTTTAAACCTAATGACAATGCTTGATTATCTTGTAATGCTTTTAAATAACCTTTTCCAGCAAGTTGTTGCGCATATGGTAGTGTTGCATTGTTTAAAGCAATCGTTGATGTACGAGGAACTGCACCAGGCATATTTGCTACAGCATAATGTACAACACCATGTTTCTTATAAGTTGGGTCATCATGTGTAGAAATACGGTCAGTTGTTTCGAATATACCACCTTGATCAATAGCTATATCAACTATGACTGCACCATCTCTCATTTGTTTAACCATATCTTCAGTTACAAGGTTTGGAGCTTTAGCGCCAGGAATTAATACTGCACCAATGACTAAATCGCTATCTTTCACACATTGCTCTATATTTAAAGGATTAGACATGATTGTGTGTACTCGACCATCAAATAAGTCTTCCAATTCTTGTAATCGTTTAGGATTAACATCTAAAATCGTAACATCTGCACCTAGTCCAAGCGCAATTTTTGCAGCATTTGTACCTGCTTGACCCCCACCGATAATTGATACGCGTCCTTTAGAAACGCCCGGTACGCCACCAAGTAGTATACCCATGCCGCCTTTATATTTTTGTAAAAATTCAGCTCCAATTTGAGCAGACATACGTCCCGCTACTTCACTCATTGGAGTTAACAATGGTAACGAACGATCTGGCAATTGCACGGTTTCATATGCAATACCCACAACTTTATTATCTAATAAAGCTTGAGTTAACGCTGGTTCGTTCGCTAAATGTAAATAAGTAAATAAAATTAAGCCTTCTTTAAAATATTGGAACTCTTCTTCTAATGGTTCTTTAACTTTCATGACCATATCTACGTTCCAAACTTCTGCTTGCTCATTAACAATTTTAGCCCCAGCTGCAGTGTAGTCCACGTCTTCAAAGTATGAACCCAAACCTGCAGATTTTTCAACGATAACAGTGTGACCTTGTTCAACTAATGCATGTACACCACTCGGCGACAAACTCACTCTATTTTCGTTATTTTTAATCTCTTTAGGAATACCTATAATCATTTCATCCACCTCCAAATTCATAGTAACGCGTATCCGATGAAAGCGCAATCATAGTTTAGGGTAGTTTTACAACATACAAATTGTGTTAATATTCTGTAAACGGTGGTATAATATAAGTAAGAAAAATAAGGAGGTAATTACGATGCTAACTTATAAAAATATTTTAATAGCAGTCGATGGATCACATGAGGCAGAATGGGCATTTAACAAGGCTGTAGACGTAGCAAAACGTAACGATTCAAAACTTACTGTTGTGAATGTGATTGATTCAAGAACATATTCTTCATACGAAGTATATGATGCGCAATTCACTGAGAAATCTAAAAATTTCTCTGAAGATTTGTTAAAAGGTTATAAAGAAGTCGCTACAAATGCAGGTGTAACTGATGTTGAAACACGTTTAGAATTCGGTTCACCAAAAGCAATTATCCCTAAAAAATTAGCCGCTGATGTCGATGCAGATTTAATTATGTGTGGTACATCTGGTTTAAATGCAGTAGAAAGATTCATTGTTGGTTCTGTGTCTGAGGCTATTGTGCGTCATTCTCCTTGTGATGTATTAGTTGTACGTACAGAAGAACTTCCTGAAGACTTCCAACCACAAGTTGCTACTGATGAATTCAGATCACAATACCAAGCTCGTTAAGTTGATACGAATTATGCATGATATGATTCACTTAAACATAATAAGGTTTGAAGCAGGATATTTTGTTCATATTAGCCGGACATTTTATCCTGCTTTTTATAATTTAATTGATTACCTTACATAACGAACATGTTTATAACACTCACTTTTACAACATTGTTATCCAAAATTTAACTATCCTTCACAATCATAACTTATCCTTTAATTAGTAAGCATATGAAAGGAGCATAACAGTTATGCAACAAGCCACAAAAATCACTTACATTACATTACTCGTTATTGTAATGATAAATATGATATCACTTAATGCCTTCGCAACAAGCGAACAAGACGCTGCGCCACACTCTCATCAAGTAGATAATCTAAGACTTATAGATAGTAAAACAATACCACATGAACAGACCTATAATAAAACTAAAGTCGGTGGAATATCAGGTATTACATATAATCCAAAATCAAATAAATGGTATCTCCTTAGTGACGACCGTTCGGAACATAGCCCTTCCAGATTTTATGAAGCGAATTTAAATTATAATCTTCGTCAGTTTAATGACATAAATATTAAAAATGTTAATAGCTTAAAACAACCAAATGGAAGTAATTATATTAGTAAAAAACAATTTAGTAATAAATCAAAGGATATTGTGGCGGACCCAGAATCAATCCGATTTGATCCTTTGACGAACAATATTTTATATACAAGTGAAGGTGATCGAAGTTTAGGATTAAATCCATTTATCAGGTTTAGTAATTTAAACGGTGATTTTATTTCTGAATTGCCTATTAACAAATCTTTAAAAATGGATACTCAATCAAAAAAAGGATTCCGTAATAATTTAGCCATTGAAGGCAGTACTTTTTCAGTTGACGGAACATCTATATGGACATCTATGGAAGCACCAGTAATACAAGACGGGCCTGTGCCTACAGCCGATTCAGGCGCCCTATCACGTATCACACAATATGATCGCCGAGGTAATGTATTATCAGAATACGCCTACCCAATCGATTCAGTACCACATGTAGGAGACAACGCCAAAACAGCAGAAAACGGTGTTTCTGAAATGTTAGCAATTAATAATCATGAATTTATAACATTAGAAAGAGCTAGTGTTCAGACATCAGAAGGTACATTTAAAAACTACGTACGAATTTATAAAATAGATGTTACTCATGCATCTGACATAAAAGATACACAAACTTTGCAAAATGCCGAAGTAACACCGGTTAAAAAGAAATTAGTTGCTAATTTAAACGATGAACAATTAGATAAAGTAGATAATATCGAAGGAATGACATTTGGAAAAAAACTAGCAAATGGTAATGATTCACTTGTAATTGTATCAGATAATAACTTCAACAAATCACAAATATCACAATTCATTGTATTTGAAGTAGTAAACAACGAGACGTAATTTCAACACTGGAATATAGCTTAATATTCACAAAAAGCACCACGGAAGCCTCATGCTATGCATAAGGCCACCGCGGTGCTTTAATTTTTAATGCTCGCTTATAATATCTTTATCAAATCTATTTGGTCTTACATCTAATACTCTATCATTATAAATATTATTTAACGTCACCAAATTCTACTACATCACGTGCGATCATAACTTCTTCATTTGTTGGAATAACAATGACTTTAACTGGTGAATGTGGATAGTTAATAAATCCTTCTTCACCGTGAATTGCTTCATTTTTCTTAGCATCCCAATAAACGCCCATAAATTCTAGACCTTCTAATACTTTCGCTCTAACTGGATCTGAGTTTTCACCAACGCCAGCTGTAAATACAATCACATCTACACCATGCATACGCGTTGCATATGAACCAATATATTTATGGATACGAGAAGCAAATACATCAAGTGCTAATTGCGCTCTTTCTTTGCCTTCTTTAGCTTCATCAATAATATCTCTTAAGTCACTAGAAGTACCTGAAATACCTAATAAACCAGATTCTTTATTTAAAGTATTTAAGACTTCTTCAGCGTTTTTACCAGTTTTCTCCATGATGAATGGAATTAATGCTGGGTCAATGTTACCTGAACGTGTACCCATAGTCACACCTGCTAATGGCGTGAAGCCCATAGAAGTATCTACAGATTCACCACCATCAATAGCGGCAATAGAAGCACCATTACCAATATGACATGAAATAATACGTAACTCTTCAATAGGTTTGCCTAAGATTTCTGAAGCACGTTGAGAAACGTATTTGTGGCTCGTACCATGGAAACCATATTTACGAATTCCGAAATCTTCGTAATATTGATACGGTAAACTATAGAGATAAGATTTCTCTGGCATTGTTTGATGGAATGAAGTATCAAACACAGCAACATGAGGTATCTCAGGAAGTAATTTACGGAATGCACGAATTCCCATTAAGTTAGCAGGGTTATGCAATGGTGCAAGCTCACTTAGTGATTCAATTTGTTTTTCTACTTCATCATCTACGTAAGTTGATGAAGGGAATACTTCCCCACCATGAACAACACGGTGGCCAGTACCATCAATATCATAAATACTTTCAATAATACCATGTTTTTTAAAGCTTTCTAACATAATATTAACTGCATCTTCATGGTTTTCGATGTCTTTTGTTTCAGTTACTTTTTCCCCGTTCACTTCAATAGTGAAAATAGAATTTTTCAACCCAATACGTTCAATAAGTCCCTTAGTTACAATTTTCTCTTCCGGCATTTCAATAAGTTGAAATTTCAAAGATGAACTACCAGCGTTAATGGCCAAAATTAATTTTGACATAAGCATAATGCCTCCATTTTTTTAAGTTTTAATATCCATATCTATTTAATCATTAATACAGTTCAAATACAAGAATATTACAGCTTAATTTTCAGGGTGATTTTCTTGCATCCATGCATTTAGATCTTGTAAAAAACCTTGGAATTGTTGCGGGCTTTTGAAATCAGGAATATTTGCTAGTAAAACTTCTACAGATTTGGTTACATTCGTTTCTTTTTTCTGCAATACAAGTATAGATTTACGCGCTTTTTCATTTTTAAATAATGTCGCTGGTAAATTTAAAAAGGCTTGCATTTCTGTTTCTGTAGCAATGAAATTTTGTAACTGTTTCACATTTTCGCCTTCAAAAATATTGCTTGGTACAACTAAAAAAGCATAACCAGATGGTTTCATTGCTGTAATAGCCTGTTCGATGAGTAAGAAATGTGAATAACTATGTCCCGCTTCAAAACCGAGTGCCATTTCCTTACTTCTATCATCTACCGGATAATACCCAATCGGTAAATCACCAATAACAACGTCAGCATCTTCAAACGGTAATGGCATAATAGCATCTTGTGGATATACGTCAAATGGAATTTCTAAGAAATTAGCTAAATGCACACTTACTCTAGATAATACTGGATCGACCTCTACCAAATGATGCATTAACGTATGATCAGAAAGCACTTCATGAACAGAGGCGCTTAAATGTCCTGCTCCACTCGCAAGATCAGCGATATGCATGGCTTCACTATTTTTCAAGAAACGTTCAGATAGAAAACCAAGGATTAGACCTATAGAGTCTGGTGTAATTTGATGATTTGCTTGTATATCTTCATTTTGCATCAAACTTAAATAAGCAAATTGAAAAGCTTTCCTTCTATCTTGCAAAGTAGCTTGTTCTAATAAGTCTCTTTGATTTGTATAAACATGCTCCATTGCAAGTCCTAAATTCTCAATAAAACTTTGCCCATTATCTTCATTTAACGATTTAGCTTTTTCATCTAATGTCTGGAATAACTTCTCCATTACTGTTTCTTCTTGTGTCATTTAATAGTCCTTTCTAAAAAAACTGTCCATAATTTAATTGAAATCAAGTTAGTTTCAGCTAACTTATTTTACCAAATAATTATGGACAGTAAATTTTATAATGTCAATGATACTGTTTTTCTGTGTAACAATACTTTAACATATGCTATTTTTATTAAAACTAATCGAATTAAATACTACGGTAAGCTTCTAAAGCAGCATCGAAATCCGGGAAATCTGTACCTTCTGAAACAATTTCAGTATATACAACTTTATTATTTTTATCTAAGACAAAAACTGAACGTGCAAGCAAACGTAATTCTTCCATCACAACGCCATAGTTTTTACCAAAAGATAAATCTTTATGATCGCTTAATGTAATAACATTATCTAATCCGTTTGAGGCACACCATCTTTTTTGTGCAAATGGTAAATCAACAGAAACAGTTAATACAACGCCGTCTTCTTTTGAAGCTTCTTCATTGAATTTACGTGTTTGTTGATCGCAAACACCAGTATCTATAGATGGTACAACACTAATAAGTTTTTTCTGACCATCGTAAGTTGATAAGTTTACTTCATTTAAATCATTGTCTAATACAGCGAAATCCGGTGCAGTTTCTCCTTTTTTCACTTGTGAACCTAATAAAGTAATTGGATCTTGCTTGAATGTAATTTGCGCCATTAGAACGCCTCCTAAATTAAAAGTGTTTACTTTGTAATTATAACTGTTTGTGTTTCTGAAATAAACTATTCAACTTATAAATTGTGTTAAACTACTTCAAATAAAACAATTTATCTAATTTATTTTTTATAACGACCGTATCTGCAAAATAATCGTGAACACCTCTATGTTTGTTCGTAAATATAACTACCAAGTATGGTAAATTCATAAATACACCACTAATAATACGACCTATCCACTCTCTAAATAATACATCTTGCCAAGTCAAACGTTGTCTGTCTATACGCTCAACCCTTACATTACATATCATTTTCCCTAATGTTTGTTTAAAATACTTCGTAAGTAGTACAAAATACAAGTAAAATACTAATGCATTTAGCAAGTGTTCAACACTAAAATAATCAATCAACAACTTTAAAGAATTAATGTTTGTAAAATGATAAATAGGTTTCAAAATAAAACTCTCTACACCAAAAATAATTAGTAAATCTATGATGAATGCGAAAAATCTTATTCCAAATCCTGCATATAATGCTTTGGATATTTGTTCGTGGTAAAGATCACTTGTTTCGTCTTTCTTGCTATCATTACTGATTTTCTCATTATCTCTATATTCATTTTGTATATTTTTCATGGTCACACCTAACCTTCGTATAGATACATAGGTTCAGTTTTAGTATCATTGTTAATTACTGATTTGATATCATTAAAACTATCTGTAAACTGAGAAACGCTCGTCTTCATATCTGAAAATGAAGAGAAGAATCCACCGCCTTCTGTATATTCAAATACTTCAGCATTTTTAGATTTAATATCTTTCTGTAAAGCTTTTATAGTCTTATCTTCATAACCTATTTCATCAATTAAGCCATTACTTTTTGCTTGTTGTGCGCTATAGATGCGACCGTCAGCTAATTTTCTTACTTTACTTTCTGGCATGTCCCTGCCTTCTTTAACAATATTTACAAAACGATCAAAGCTATCATCTAATACAGATTGTAAGATGCTTCTTTCTTCTGAAGTCATCTCTCTTGAACTACTTAAAATATCTTTATGGTCTCCAGATTTAATCACATTTTCTTTTATTCCTAAGTTCTTTTGTAATTCAGAATAATCGACATTGGACATAATTACTCCAATAGAACCTGTCATTGATTGTGGTCCTGCATAAATTTTATCGGCAGGCGCTGAAATATAATAGCCCCCTGATGCTGCCATCGATTCCATATGTACATAAACTTTTTTATTCTTCTGTTTAATTTCTTTTATTTTTTCGTATATTTCATCGCTTGGGTATGTGCCACCACCAGGTGTATTGACTGTTAATAACATACCTTTAATCGTGTCATCTTTTTTCACGTTATCTAACTGTTTAAGAAAAGACTCATGATTATAGCCACTTTCACCGAACAATCCACCACCCGTGCCTTCAGCGATTTCTCCATTTAATGTTAAATGTGCAATACGTTTGCTAGAATTTCCTTTTTTTTCTATTTCTTCTGTAAAGGGATCCATCGCTGTAGAAGACGAATCATTAAACATTGTGGTTACAAAAGCTGATATCGAACTCATAACAATACCACCAACCACTATAACGATCGCAATTATAATAGCAATAATGCGTTTTTTCGACATTTAATAGTCACTCCTATATTTTAATAATTTTGTTATCTCACGCTTAATTTAAACACAATTAATTCATTTATGTATACCTTTTATCAAACAATTCAAAACAAGGCAGAACAGAAATCGTAAACGTAAAATTGATTTCAGTGTTCTGCCTTGTCATATGGTGAATATAAATTTTGCAACAATTAAATTTCAAGAAAAATGTGTATTACGGTTGTATATTTTTCTACTTAACAACTGCTAAACTCGCATTTTATCACTTCGTTAGTTTTATTAAATTTGATTCTTTTACATTATTTGCATGATGTAATCATATGTATTTTTCAAAATCAAAATTGCAGTAACAATAATGAATAAGGCTTTAACATAGCCAACGCCTTTTTTAATAGCAAACATCGCCCCAATATACGAACCACAAATCATACTCGCTGCCATAATAAAGCCATAAAAATAATCTACTTGATCTAAAAAGATAAAAAGGATTAATGCGCCTAAGTTAGATGCAAAATTGAGTACTTTAGCATTTCCTGCTGCACCTAAAAAATCAAAACCAAACATCAATAATATAAACAGCATAAATGACCCTGTACCGCCACCAAGAAAGCCGTCATAAAGACCAATCAAGCTCATTAAAGATGTAAATAAAATCGCTTTAGGTAACGTTAATGTTGTGAAAGTTCGTACATTACCCCAATCTTTCTTCATAATCGTATAAATCATTACAACTGTTAAGACGACAATGACGACAGGTTTTAATAACTGAGAGGGCAAGAATGTTGCAATACTTGCGCCCCCCATAGCCATAATAAATACAATTGGGAATAACTTCCCTACAATTTTTAAATCTACATTACCTGACCGTAAAAATCGAAAAGCACTTGTCATTGAACCAAATGCACTCGCTAATTTATTTGTACCTAAAGCCATAGACGGTGGCATTCCAACAGCTAGCAGTGCAGGAATAGAAATTAAACCGCCGCCTCCAACAACAGCATCAATAAATGCTGCCAAAAACCCTAAAAGAACAATGATGATTACGATAGATATGTCCCATTCCAACATCCCATCACTCCCCTTGTTTAATTAATTAATTTTTAAAGTTAAAATAGATCATCAGCTAGCGCTTGTGTAGCTGAATCTTTCTCACTTTGGTAATCGCTTGTAATATATAATGTCTCAATTTCATCCGCAGCCTGTTGTACAAGTGGTTCAAAATCATAACCACTTTCATATTTTTCTACTTTTTCTAATTCCGGTTCAGTAACTGGATTTTTAGGAGTGAAAATTGTACAACAATCCTCAAATGGTTGGATAGATACATCAAATGTACCTATATCTTTAGCTTTTTTAACAATATCTTCTTTATCTAAAGTCAGTAAAGGACGTAATACAGGCGTAGATGTGACATGATTTATCGCATACATACTCTTTAATGTTTGACTTGCAACTTGGCCTAAATTCTCGCCATTTACAATCGCATGCGCGCCAATATCATGAACCACTTTGTCAGCCACTCGCATCATCATACGACGTGTTGAAGTCATGGTATAACGTTCATGAACTTCTTTGTTCACCTGTTTTTGTAGTGCTGTAAATGGCACAATGTGTAATTTAATTGGTCCAACATGTTCTGATAAAATTCTCGTTAGTTCGATTACTTTTTCTTTTGCTTTTTCACTTGTAAACGGCGGACTATGGAAGTGTATCGCTTCTACAGTAACACCCCTACGCATAACTTCTATACCGGCAACTGGAGAATCAATACCACCAGATAGCATTAATAAAGTTTTACCTCCAGTACCAACTGGTAATCCACCAGAGCCTGCAATCACTTGATCATACATGTAAATGGCATCTAAACGCACTTCAACTTTAATCACGTGATCAGGATTGTGTACATCTACATTTAAATAATCAGTTTCACTTAATACAGCTCCACCTAAAGTTCTTTGTAGTTCATATGTGTCATATGGGAAGTTTTTATCTGAACGCTTTACATCAATTTTAAAAGTGTCATTTTGTGCATACTCTTTAGCAAATCGGACAGCTAACTCTTTTGCCGCTTCTACTGTTTTATCTATTTTTAATACAGGGCTTATTGAATAAATACCAAAGACTTTTTTTAATCTGTTGCACATTTCTTCAATATCTGAACCTTCCGCTAATTCTATATACATTCTATCTCTATTTGCCTTTACCGTATATCCTTGTAATGGCATTAGTGAACGTTTTACATTTGAACGTAATTTGTTCACAAATATTTTACGGTTAGCTCCTTTTAATGTTAACTCCCCGTATCTAACTAATATATGATCATATATCATACTAATAAATCCCTCACTTCTTCATAAACTAATTTAAATTTATCTTTAAACCCTTGTATATCTTCTGATGTAGTATGACTTCCCATAGAAATGCGAATACTACCTTCAATTTGTTTTACTGGTACATTCATA
Source organism: Staphylococcus pseudoxylosus (assembly GCF_044794325.1). NCBI lineage: Bacteria > Bacillati > Bacillota > Bacilli > Caryophanales > Staphylococcaceae > Staphylococcus > Staphylococcus pseudoxylosus. The sequence goes on along the minus strand of NZ_CP085024.1, from coordinate 1,279,858 downwards.
GCCAATAACACTTCGTTAAGACTCGCTTTTTTAGATGAACAGGCACTTGTTGTCGATAACATAATGTCATTTTTAGAAAATGCATTTACTAAAACTTCTCCTTTAACACCTGGTAAGCCTATATTCAGTATATGCGGTGCACCTGCTTGGGGTGAATTAATCTTCACACCCGTAAAATGAGTTAAGAACTGGGTAAGTTCATCATGAAAGCGACGTAACTGACTATTTAATGCAGACGTTTGATTTACGGCTGCTTTCATTGCTTTTACAATCGCTATATCCATTGGCAAGTTCACTGTGCCACTTCTAACGCCATATTCTTGACCGCCGCCATGTACAACGGGTTCTAATTGATGAATATTACGAACAAAGAGTACACCTTGCCCTTTTAACCCATTAAATTTATGACCACTTAAACTAAGTGTATCTACGCCGTCAAATATTAACGGTATTTTACCTAGTGCTTGTACAGCATCGACATGTAAATGCGCTTTAGGATATTGATGAACAATATTAGCAATATCCTTAATAGGCTGTATTTGCCCCATTATATTATTAACATGCATACAAGTTACTAATCCCACATTGTCTGTCATTAACGTTTCTAAATGAGTCAAATCTACTTGGCCATCATCTAAAACATTTACATATTTAATAATAAAACCTTCTGTCTCAAGCGAACGAACTACTTCTAAAACTGAAGGATGTTCCAACACTGAAGTAATAATTTCATTGGCAAATAATTTTTTCTTATATGCGATACCTTTAATTGCTATATTATTACTTTCAGTAGCACCACTTGTATAGATAATATCAAATGATTGCTTCAAATCAAATAGATCTTTAATTTGTTGCTTTGATTGTTGCAGTAATTGTTCTGCCTGTAATCCAGCTTGATGTGGACTGTTAGGGTTAAAATATAGTGATTGATTCACTTTAACAAAGGTATCCAACACTTCAGGATTGGGTTTTGTCGTCGCAGCATTATCTAAGTATATCACCGCGTTCACTCCATTCATTATATATATTATAAACTACTTAGTATTCAACTTTGCTTCACGTAATCTTTTTAAGTTTTCCCTTTAGCATTATACTCGCTTTTATTAAAAAGAAAAGGGAGTGGGACAGAAATCAAATTTTCTAACATAGATTTCGTCGTCCCACCCCGGCAAAGGTGACTAGCATTGAAAAAAGCTTGATATAAGCGTATTTTCAATTCAGTCACCTACTGCCAAATTAAAAATAAGCCTGAGACATCTATTTATGTCCCAGGCTCCAACTTACTATATAATATGAGTTATAACCGTACTTAACCGATAATTTTTGATTCAATTTGCTTTGTAACACCTGGCTCTACGCTTTCTAAAGCTTGCTCAGAAATTTCAATCGAACGTTTGTAACGGTTATTTTTAAAGAGACGTTCTGCTTCGTTTAGGCTCTTATCTATATTCGAGCTGTCTTTACGATAACGGTTACCGTATTCAATTAATTTTTCGGCATAAACAGCATTCACAAGTACATCAGTAGCTTCATCTTCAAATTTATTCATTTGTAGTACTACTTTAGAAACTTTATCTTTTAGCTGTTTAACATGTATTGGGCGTACGCTGAATTTTTTATTTACTTCTCTTACTTCGTAATCAATTTCATTCTTCATGATAATAAAGCGTTCTGGTACACTAGGTAGGTTTGAAGCAAGTAACTTTCTGTACACTTCTTCTTTTTTACTTTGTACACGTAAGATATTTTCTTCTGCTTCTGCTTCATCTTCACGCAATTGAATTAAATGGTTTTGTAATTTTTCTTGTTTCTCATTTATAACATCAACATGTTCTTCGATATATTTCAAGTTATCTTGAACTTCGCTATATCTTACTGCTGATTTTGACATTTCTCTAAGGATATCATCGTATACAGCAATCATGTTTTGTATTTCATTTTCAAACTGTCTTACATTTTGAACATCGCTTTCATTAATATAATAATTTTCACGAACATATTCAATTTCAGTTTGTAGTGTATAATTCATTTCTTTAGCTCTAAATAAATTATCAGTAATAACTTCTTTTGTTTCTTCTACTTCATTTTTGGCTGTCACTTCATGTTCAATTAAATCGTACATCTCATCTAATCGATCATTAATACTATTAAGTTTCTCATTTGCTTCATCAAGTTCTAATCTACTAATCATTGGTTCAACAAAACTAAGTTCAGTCTTCAATGTTTGTAGCGTGCTGTCAATCTTGACATGGTCTAGATCATAACCTTCAACTTTTAGGTCTCTACAACCATATTTAAGATCTTGGAATTGTCCAGGTAATTCTTTTTGTGCTTCTCTAATCAAGTCAGGAATTTCGTCCATATCTTTTTTTAAATAATTCATATCATCATTTAAAGTTTTAATATGCTCATGTGCTTGATTATAGTTGCCTTCATTTTTTAATGTTTCGTATGTCTCCATTTCAGGTACAAACGATTCAATTTCTTGTTCAAGTGGCGTAGCTGCTTCACCAAATTGATGTCTATTTGCTAATACATCACGTTTCATTTCACGATAATCAGTTGTACATTCTTCGTATAAATGATCGCTTTCTTTATGTAGTCCTATAATATTTTCTACTTTTGTAGTAAGTTCATTATAGTTCGCTTCATATTGATCCATCATTTCGTGGGCTTCATCCACTTCGGTTTGCGCTTGTGAAAACTTAAATTTATCTAACAAACCTTCTGCGTTATGAATTTTTTCTTCTACTGGTACTAAATATTGGTTTTTACTATCTAATGATGATTGTTTTAAATTGTCATAGGTAGATTTTGTTTCACCAGTTAAATTTAACTCAGATAATTGAGATAAACTCTCATCATAAGGTAATTGTTCTACTTTTACTTTGCGTTCTTCTGCCTTTTCAATAATTTGGCTTTTGCTTGAACGCATATAGAACAATACACCAACAATAATCAGTATTATGACAATAATTGCTAAAATGATATACAATACCATACGTTTTCTCCTCCTATTTTATCACTATTTATTATAACGTAATTTACCTATGCATTAAAAGAGAAAATGAATTAATTCATATGAATATTTCAATATTTGCGTTAAATTCACCTCTAGTAATTATATGTATAAAGTTATTTAAAAAAAGCCCTTACAAATCATTTGTTTGATTACTATTAAAACAGTCTTTATACTAAATGAAAAGTAAAAAGTGAGGTTTTTGTATGTCAGAGGTTAAAGAAACCAATTATAATTTATTAGAAAAACAAGTTTCTAGTTTAATAGAAGACGAATCCAATTTAATCGCCATACTCAGTAATGTGTCTGCTTTATTAAATGATTCTTTAGATCAAGTCAATTGGGTGGGTTTTTATCTAATAGAAAATAATGAATTGATTTTAGGCCCCTTCCAAGGTCATCCAGCGTGTGTACACATTGCAATTGGTAGTGGTGTATGCGGTACCGCAGTAGCTCAAGATGAAACACAATTAGTAGCAGATGTTCATGCCTTCCCAGGTCATATTGCTTGTGATGCTAACAGCAAATCGGAAATTGTAGTGCCTATTCATCAAAATGAACAAGTAATTGGAGTATTAGATATTGATGCGCCAATCACAAATCGTTTTTCAGAAACGGATAAGAACGCATTAGAAAATATTGTAAAAACTATTGAAAATCAAATCGCATAAGTGTAAAAGAAAACTACTTTTCATTAAAATCCTCATTAGTTGTTGACAGTTCTTAATATCATGATACAATGTACTTTGTGTGAATAAACGAAATTAGCAGTTGTATATTATTTGGCACTATGTTGTTCCCAACGCGGACGTGCCGTGTAACCGTAGCTATGAGGCGAGGACACATAAAACAATATATCCAAATAAGCATGCAACACTCTTTTTTGTTTTTTCATAACAACAAAAGAGAAAAAGGAGGAGTCTACTATGGCTCGATTTAGAGGTTCAAACTGGAAAAAATCACGTCGTTTAGGTATCTCATTAAGTGGTACTGGTAAAGAATTAGAGAAGCGTCCATACGCACCAGGTCAACACGGTCCTAACCAACGTAAAAAATTATCAGAATATGCATTACAATTACGTGAGAAACAAAAGTTACGTTACTTATATGGAATGACTGAAAGACAATTCCGTAACACTTTTGAAACTGCTGGTAACCAACACGGTGTCCACGGTGAAAACTTCATGCAATTACTAGCTGCTCGTTTAGATGCAGTTGTATATTCATTAGGTTTAGCACGTACACGTCGTCAAGCTCGTCAAATCGTTAACCACGGTCACATCGAAGTTGATGGCAAACGTGTTGATATCCCATCATACACTTTAAAACCTGGTCAAGAAATCTCAGTACGCGAAAAATCTTTAAAATTAGATATCATCGCTGAATCTGTTGAAATCAACAATTTTGTTCCAGATTATTTAGAATTTGATGCAGACAATTTAAAAGGTAAATATATTCGCGTTCCAGAACGTAGTGAATTACCTGCTGAAATCAACGAACAACTTATCGTTGAGTACTACTCAAGATAAGCGTGATTATGTCGAACCAAGAAATCTTATTGATTTCTTGGTTTTTTTATTGTCTTCTAATCGTTAACTCTCCTCTTCCCTAAATAGTGATATAACGTCTTTAATTATGGAATGAACTTTTCAACATATTTATGTATATCAATAATATTATACACAGTTTATAATTACATCACGATTTACAATCTTACTATATTTGAGTATGATAAGCATATATAATTAAAGGAGTGTATATTTTGATTATTAGAGCTTTAGAAGAAACTGACCTAGAATTTGTACATCACTTAAATAATGAATATTCAATTATGTCCTATTGGTTTGAAGAACCATATCAATCATTAAGTGAACTGCAATCATTATATAAAAAACATTTATTGGATGAATCTGAACGTCGCTTCATCATAGAAGATGACAATGTTCGCATCGGGGTCGTAGAGCTAGTAGAAATTAACTTTGTACATAGTAATTGTGAGATTCAAATTATTGTCGACCCTCAATATAGCGGGCAAGGATATGCAAAAAATGCATTTAAAAAAGCAATTGACTATGCATTTCTAGTGTTGAACTTGCATAAGATTTACCTTTTTGTAGATGTTCAAAACGAAAGAGCAGTCCATATCTATAAAAGCCAAAATTTTGTTATTGAAGGCACACTGCAAGAACACTTTTATACTCGAGGAAAATATAGTAATTGCCATATTATGGGTTTACTAAAAAAGCATTGGATTAATACACATGAAGATAGTTAATTGTAAATAATCCATACATCTATAGTTAAATTAAAATATGTGAACTTTAGTTGAAATCAATTCATTTACAAAGTTCACATATTTTTTATATTAAGTTATTTTAATTTTGTCGGATTATCAGAAATTAAACCATCAACGCCTAACATGATTAACTTGTTAGCAATGTTCGGCTCATTAACAGTATATGGCATAACTGACAATTCAAGGTTATGTGCAGCAGTCATAAATTTATGATTTACTAAAGAATAATGTGGATTTACATAATCCGCATATACGGCAATTTTGCCAAAATTCGGCATTCTATACCAGTACTGCCTTTTGCTAATTAAAACGCCAAGCTTAAACCCCACTTTCATATCATAGAGATTACGAATACATTTTTGATCAAAAGATTGTATCATTACTTTTTCCTCAGAAATGTCATGTTTTTTTAGCTTATCAATTAATTGTTGTTCAATCCCTGGATAAACATGTGGTTGCTTAATTTCAATTAAAAGCTTTTGTGGGTAATTTTGAATTAATACCAACACTTGCTCTAACGTCATCAAATGTTGACCTTTAAATTTAATATGCTTAGTCACACCATAATCAAATTGCATCAAATCATTTAAACTATAATCTTTCACCTTGCCTTTACCGTTTGAAGTGCGATTTATTGTGTCATCATGAATCACAACTAAGTAATTATCTTTTGTTCTATGTATATCTATTTCTAGCATATCTATATCACTTTCTAATGCAGGTTCAAAAGCTGCTTGTGTGTTTTCTGGAAAATCAGTTGAAAATCCACGATGTGCAATCAACATTACTCTACTATCTTCTAAATAGTTATGCATGCTTATAATGCCCCACTTTCATTATCTCTTAGAATCGTCTAAACTAAAGTTATCATAATTATACTGGAGGTCAATCTATATGGTGCAACATGAATTTGTAGTACAAACAAATTGGTCAGGCGGCCGTGAATCAGTCGGTGACCTTAAAGGTGATGTTTTAAGTGAGCAAATATCAATACCCTCAGGACTAGGTGGTAATGGAACAGGCACAAACCCAGATGAGTTATTAGTATCCGCCGCTTCATCATGTTATATCATTTCACTAGCAGCTGTATTAGAACGCTCAGGCTTCAATAATATTACAATAGACCAATCCTCTATTGGAACAGCAATTTTTGAAAACGCAAAATTTCGCATGGATACAATCATACATTATCCAGTCATTTCAGTTGAAACGAATCAAAAAGAACTTTTGACTCAAAAATTACCTAAACTATTAAAGGTTGCAGACAACAATTGTATGATTTCTAATTCTATTAGAGGCAATGTTTCTGTAAAAATAGAACCAAAAATAAAATAATTTCAAAAAAATTTTATGTGTGACGGAATATGATTAAATTAGCAATGAATACCCTTACATTTGATTGATAACCTGTCTATTCCGTCTGTTTTTTTAATATTTGCACTTTTATATTATCTGAAAATTTGCTAAACTTGTACAATCTTAAGCATTGGGGGAATTACTCATGAAATATTATCATCCTTTGTTACTAACACCAGGACCTACACCAGTACCAGAACAAATTTTACATGCTACACAGTCACCTATGGTCGGTCATCGATCAAGTGATTTCGAAGCAATTGCTGAAGAAGCATTTCGTGCGCTTAAACCAATTTTTGGTGCACAAAATGATGTAATGATACTTACTTCCAGTGGTACAAGCTCACTAGAAGCAAGTATGCTTAATCTTGCAAATCCAGATGATGAAATTGTTATTATCGTAACTGGCGCATTTGGTAATCGTTTTAAACAAATTGCAGAAACTTATTACAATAATGTACATATTTTCGAGGTCGAATGGGGTAAAGCTGTCAATGTACCTGACTTCATAGATTTCTTGGAATCTTTAAATACTAATATTACGGCTGTTTACAGCCAATATTGTGAAACTTCAACAGCTGTATTGCATCCCGTAAGCGAATTGGGCCATGCTCTTAAAGCATATGATGAATCTATTTACTTTGTCGTCGATGGCGTAAGCTGTATCGGTGCAGTAGATGTTGATTTACAACGTGATGCAATTGATGTCCTTATCTCAGGTAGCCAAAAAGCAATCATGTTACCACCCGGTTTAGCATTTGTAGCTTATAATGATCGTGCTAAAAAACGCTTTAGTGAAGTTACAACGCCACGTTTTTATTTAGACTTGAACAAATATTTAAAATCACAGTCTGAAAACTCAACACCTTTCACACCTAATGTTTCGTTGTTTAGAGGTGTAAACGCATATGCAAAATTAGTTGAAGCAGAAGGTTTTAGTAATGTAGTCGCTCGTCATTATGCAATTCGTGATGGTCTTAGAGAAGCATTGGCAGCACTAGAATTAGATTTACTAGTCGAAGACGAATATGCTTCGCCTACTGTCACTGCATTTACTCCTAAAACAAAAGATGAATTAAATTTCATCAAAAATGAATTAAAAAACCGTTTTGCTATTACAATTGCTGGCGGTCAAGGTCACTTAAAAGGTGAAATATTACGCATCGGTCATATGGGGCAAATCTCTCCATTTGATATTTTACAAGTAGTTTCAGCATTGGAGATTCTGTTAACAGAATTTAGAAATGAATCTTATGTTGGTAAAGCAATCACTAAGTATATGGAGGTCGTCAAAGCTTATGTATAAAATTTTAGTATCTGATCCAATCTCACCAGAAGGTTTAAAAAGTTTAATTGACCATAAAGATTTTGAAGTTAAAATTAATACAGATTTAACTGAAAATGAATTAATTGAAGAAATTAAAGATTACCAAGGATTGATTGTACGTAGTCAAACACAAGTCACTGAAGCTATTATTGAAGCGTCACCTAACCTCAAGGTAATTGCTCGTGCTGGTGTTGGTGTAGATAATATCGATGTGGATGCCGCTACCAAAAATGGTGTGATAGTAATCAATGCACCAGATGGTAATACAATTTCTGCCACTGAACATTCAATGGCAATGATTTTATCGATGGCACGAAATATCCCACAAGCACATCAATCATTAAAAAATGGAAAATGGGACCGTAAGACTTATAGAGGTACGGAACTTTTTAATAAAACACTTGGTGTAATCGGTGCAGGTAGAATTGGACTTGGTGTTGCAAAACGCGCACAAAGTTTTGGGATGAATATATTAGCCTTTGACCCCTATTTATCAGAAGATAAAGCTAAAGAATTAAATGTAACACGTGCAACAGTTGAAGAAATTGCAGAACAAGCAGATTTCGTTACTGTGCACACTCCATTAACGCCTAAAACAAAAGGTATCGTTGGTAAAGCATTTTTTGAAAAAGCAAAACCAACATTACAAATCATCAATGTAGCGCGTGGTGGTATTATTGATGAAGAAGCATTAGTAGAAGCTTTAGATAATGATCAAATACAAAGTGCAGCGATTGATGTTTTTGAAACTGAACCAGCAACTGAATCCCCTCTTGTAGAAAATGAAAAAATTATTGTTACGCCTCACTTAGGTGCTTCTACAGTTGAAGCACAAGAAAAAGTAGCTGTATCAGTTGCTAATGAAATCGTAGATATTTTTGAAAACGGTAATGTATTAAATGCAATAAATGCACCACGTATGACTTACAGTGAAATCAATGATGAGTTAAAGCCATATATCGAATTAAGCAAATTAACAGGTGAGGTTGGCATCCAACTACTTGAAAAAGCACCTCGTGAACTCCACATTAAATACGAAGGTGACATCGCGCTAGATGATACAAGTTTATTAACTAGAACATTAGTATCAGGTGTACTAAAACGAGATTTAGCTGAACGTGTTAACTTGATTAATGCGTTAGTACTTCTAAATGAACAAGGTGTATCTTATAATATTGAAAAAAATACAAAACACCGTGGTTTCAGTAATTATATTGAATTAACACTTATCAATAAAGATAAACAAATCAAGATTGGCGCTACTGTATTAAATGGTTATGGTCCAAGGATCGTTCGTATTAATGATTATCCAGTAGACTTTAAGCCTGAACAATATCAACTTGTAATTAATCATAATGATAGACCTGGTATTGTAGGACGTACTGGTCAAATCTTAGGTGAATATGGCATTAACATTGCCTCTATGCACCTCGGCCGTACTAATCAAGGTGGTAACGCACTAATGATTTTATCAATCGACCACCCTGTAACAGAAGATGTTATTGACGGTTTATACCAAATTGAAGGTTTCAATTTAATTAGAAGCGTAGAATTAGAAATTGATAATAATATTAATTACAATATTTAATGCTCTTTCCTTTTAAATACATGTAATAACATAAGCGCGAGTAAGGAATTTAATTAAAATTTCTTACTCGCGCTTTTTAATGCTCAATCATTCTCATTTTAATGTAGCTCAAGACATTATAAGGCGATACTAAACTATGTTATTTAATATACATTAGTTTTAATGTTTTCAACTTGATCATTACTAAACTATTATTCTTAATTTATTCAGACATAAAAAAAGACACATCTACAAATTTATAATCATTTTTAAGAAAATAAATTTGCAATGTGTCAGCAATCATTATAATAAAATATTTCTTATCTCACCTACGTGATCGACTATGTAATCTGCTTCATAAGCTTCTAGTTCTTCACGTGCGTTTTGACCTTTCAATCCAGTTAAAGGACCAATAAAAGTTGCGCCAATTTTTTTGGCGCTTAGCAAATCAGCTAATGAATCCCCTACTACAAAGACTTCATTTTTAACAACTCGATTTTCTTGATTAGTTGCATACTTTCTATAATCCTCTTCGAAATTGCCTTCAAGTGTTGCCAAATAGCTAAATGGATTTGGTTTACCTAAAGGTTTCAATTCAGGATAAATATCTTCAGCAATTAGTACTTCGCTTGCAGTAACAATGTGTTTATCTTCGAATATGTCTTTAATACCAATTGTATCAAATGGAACTAACGTTTCCGTGCGCGGTCTCCCTGTGGCAATCGCGATATGATATCCTGCTGCTTTTAAGTCTTCTAACAATTGCTTAATCTCATCAACTGGTCTTAACACCACTTCATTATATATGTAACCTTTTTTAAAGTCAGAACGATTCAATTTTTGTTCAACCTCATTATAAAGTTGATGACCTAGGTACCATTCTTGATAAATTTCCTGTGAAAGTAACCAAAATGGACTTTTCAACTCAAATAGTGCTGTTTGTTGTGTGTCTAACTGTTCACTCACATACTTAATCAAGTCCTGATATATATTATCTTTACCTGTACGCACATGTTCTAAAAATGATAATGGTGCGTCAAAGTTCAATGTTATATCAGAAATTTGATTCCCTATTTTTTGTAATGTTGCTTGTCCAAAATTTTCAGGATTTAAAATTTCTGCTAATGCATCAGCAGATAAAGTTTTACAAATATCAACGAAATGAATAGCTATTACAACAAATAGCATATCCCAATTTGAGTTTAAACCAAGTGATTTTAGCTTAGTTAATATCTCATCATGATAGAATACAATATCCCTGATTTCTGTAATTTGTTCATCACTCAAATTTTCAAATGGTATCGATGGATCTAACCCAATATAATCCTTACTCATAAGCATTTCATATACGGTTAACGCCGATACATCAAAACACCTTTCTTCACTTAAAAAAACGCCATCAACATCAAATAATACCGACTTCATACTACCTACTCTCCTTTAATCAGAAAATTCTGATACCATTATATCGTACTATTTTACAAACAAAAGAGCAATGCATTTACAGTGTTTTGTTAAACAAATCAATAGATCTTTTTATAAGATTTAGCTATTAAAAAAACACCTAACCAGGCTGAAATAATATTATAAATTTCAGCGAGTTAGATGTCTAAAATACCTTTATTTTAATTTTCCATTTGAAGTTCTATTTCATCAGCAACTTGTTGGACTTGAGTTCCAATGATAACTTGTGTATTGTGTTTACCACTCTTCGTTACACCAACAGCACCGGCGCCTTTAATCTTAGCTTCATCAATCACATTATTATCATGTAATTCCATACGTAATCGTGTAGCACAGTTTGTTAATGTTACAATATTTTCTTTACCACCTAAGCCTTCTAAGATTTGGCTAGCTGTCTTTGAATATTTACCTGTTTGCGATTTTCCTGTACTTGAAGTCTCAGGTGAATCTTCGGTATCTCCTGTAGTAGCTTCATCTGATGTTGGATCAGGTAATAGGTTATCACCACGACCAGGAGTATTTAGTTTCAACCATTTGATTGCAAATCTAAATACGACGTAATAAATAACAAAGAATACAAGACCTTGAACCATTAACATCATCGGATGGTTTGCTACTGGATTAATCAACGATAATAAAAAGTCAATTAATCCCGCACTAAATGAAAATCCTGCTGTCCAATGGAATAACGCGGCTATAAACAAAGATAAACCCGTTAACACAGCATGTATTAAGAATAATAGCGGTGCTACAAACATAAATGAAAATTCAATAGGTTCCGTAACGCCAACGAAAAATGCTGAAATAGCTCCACCAAACATTAGCCCGTAAACTCTTTTCTTTTGTTTTGTTTCTGCTGTATGATACATCGCTAATGCGGCTGCTGGGATACCAAACATCATTACCGGGAAGAAACCGGCCATATAACGTCCTGTAATACCTTGAACTGCGCCATCACCAGTTTGGAATTTTGCAATGTCATTAATACCAGCTAAATCAAACCAAAATACCGCGTTTAATGCATGATGTAGTCCTGTTGGAATTAAGAGACGGTTGAAAAATCCATACAAAAATGCCCCTCCAGGTCCTAAATCTAATATCCACGTCCCAAAAGTAACAATGGCTGAGTACACAATTGGCCAAACAAATAACATAATAACTGCTATAAATATGCTGAAAAACGCAGTTAAAATAGGTACCAAACGTTTCCCACTAAAGAATGATAACGCTGTTGGCAATTCTGTTGTGCTAAATCTGTTATACGTATATGCTGCCACTAAACCAATAACCAAACCAATTAAGACATTTTGATTATTCATTTGTTCAAATGCTGCATTTACACCAGATTCTTTCACGCCTAATAATGGCGCTAGTTTTTCTGGACTCAGTACAACTGTCGTTAAGAAAAAACCAACGGCTGCCGCAAGTGCAACTGCGCCATCATTTTTCTTCGCCATACCTAATGCAACACCGATTGCAAATAAAATACCCAATTGTTCAAGAATCGTTGATCCTGCCGTAGAGAAAAAGGCAGCTACTGTAGGCAATATGCCAAGTGCGGTTAATGCATTACCTATACCAACGATAATGGCTGCTGCTGGCAATACAGCTACAGGTAGCATAAGTGATCTTCCTAAACGTTGAAAGAAACTATACATAAATATTCCCCATTTCAAAATAAATTCCCAAAAAAATCACCACATGCACAATATTGTCCACGTGGTGTTTGTAAACCCATTACTAACTGTTATTGTACAGTTATATAATAACATATGATTTAAAGATTACGTATCAAAAATAAAAAAGTCTAATTATTCCAATATATTAATATTTTTATTTAGTTATTTTTTACATAGTCATTTAATTCTGACTGTAATTGAATGGTTCTTTGCTCTAATTCTTTAGTTAAATACTCTAATTTTTCATTACGCTTCATATCTTTCGGTAGATGTTTAGTTTCTATTGGTTCACCAAATCTGATGATCGCTTTTCCAGTAACCAACCCTTTTATTTCTTTTGGTCCAACATAAGCTGCAGGTAAAATCGGCGCTTGTGCCATCATCGCTATAGTTACAGCCCCTCTTTTCATTGGTGAACCTTCATCATACTTCATGCGATGTCCTGTTGGAAAAATACCAACAGTTTTATTTTCTTTTAACAATTTTATCGGTTTTTTTAATGTGCTTGGTCCAGGATTATCTCTATCTACTGGAAATGCATTTAACGACGATAAAAATTTGCCAAAAACTTTGTTATTAAATAGTTCTTTTTTAGCCATATAATGTATTTGGTTAGGATAAATTGCTGTGCCTAACATGATTACTTCATTATAACTCTCGTGCGTACAAGTCACTACATACCTATGAAGTTGAGGTATATTTTCTTTTCCTTGAACTTCTAACGAATTACTTAATTTTATAATAATCAATTTTAACAAACCACTTATAAATTTATACATTTTTGCACCTACTTCATTTTGCTTATCTTTCCTCATTGATTTTATCATTTAGGACGATTATGGACAAGAATATTTATATTTCAGTCTAAAGTCGTATAGTGGTATACTAGAAAAAGTTGCACAAAACTTTCATAATAGGATATATATAGTATTTATTGGAGGTAGAATATGTCAGAATTTAACAATGAGCAAAATACAAACAACAACCAAAATTACCAACAAAACACAACGCAATACACCTCAAATAAACGGATAAGGCAAAAACCTAAATTCCCATGGTTTAGAACAGTTATAGTTGCCTTAGTCGCTGGTATCATTGGAGCCCTTATTGTCTTAGGTGTAGGTAAACTAATGGAAACTACAGTATTAAACGATAATGGCTCATCTGTAAATGAAGCGTCAAACACTGGAAACGGTGGAAATACGCTTGATGGAAAAAGCGAAAAGTATGATTCCGTCAATCAAATGATTAATGATGTTTCTCCAGCAATTGTTGGTGTCATCAACATGCAAAAAGCTCAAAACCTAGATGATTTATTAAAGGGTAAATCTTCGAAAGCGCAAGAAGCCGGTGTAGGTTCTGGTGTAATATATCAGAAAAATAATGGTTCTGCGTACATCGTTACTAATAATCATGTGATAGATGGCGCGAGTGAAATCAAAGTTCAACTTCATAACTCTAAACAAGTAGATGCTAAATTAATTGGTAAAGATGCATTAACTGATATGGCAGTGCTAAAAATTAATGAAACTAAAGGTACAAAAGCAATCAACTTTGCCAATTCTTCAAAAGTTAAGACTGGAGATAGTGTATTTGCCATGGGTAACCCATTAGGCTTAGAATTTGCTAATTCCGTAACTTCTGGAATTATTTCAGCAAGTGAACGTACAATTGATACACAAACATCAGCTGGTTCCAACAAAGTCAACGTACTTCAAACAGATGCAGCTATAAACCCAGGTAACTCTGGTGGTGCCCTTGTAGATATCAATGGAAATCTAGTAGGTATAAACTCAATGAAGATTGCTAATGAACAAGTGGAAGGCATTGGTTTTGCTATACCAAGTAACGAAGTTAAAGTTACGATTAAAGAGCTAGTAGAAAAAGGTAAGATTGATCGTCCTTCTATTGGTATTGGTTTACTTAATGTCAGTGAAATTCCAGACGAGTATAAAGATCAACTTAAAACATCACGTAAAGATGGCGCATACGTAGCAAAAGTTGATGGTGATAATGGTCTTAAAGAAGGCGATATTATTACAGCAATTGATGATAAAAACGTTAAAGAAGATACAGATATTCGTTCTTATCTTTATGAAAATAAAAAACCTGGTGATTCAGTGAAATTGACTGTTGAACGTAAAGGTAAACAACAAACAGTAGATGTAACATTAAAAGAACAAAAAACAACATCACAATCTTCTGAAGGATCAAGTGAAGAAAAAAGTTCACCGTTCAATTAATACCATTTAAGATATTTGTAAATTATTAAACATAATGTGCTTAGGACTGTATAAACCTCTCACGGTTTTACCTCCTTTGCACATTTTTTATAGCCTTTTTAATTTAATTTACGCATAAATCACTTTCCATACAATAATTACAGAATGCCCTCTTGCTTATTAAAAGCGCGAGAAAAATTATCTTGAACGCAAATGTATTATAGTTCAAGGACTAATCAATATTGATCAGCGTTTAATCAATCTCAAATTTAACTATATTAAAAAGCAGCAATCTATTAGATTCAAATAGACTGCTGCCATAAAAACGATTATTTATAATTAACCATAAAGTATTTTTTCTTACCTCGACGTATAATTGTAAACTCATCTTCAATCTTATCATCGTTAGTAAGTGCATAATTAACATCTTGTTGTCTTATACCATTGATGTAAATAGCACCATTATTTACATCTTCACGTGCTTGTCGTTTAGAAGAAGAAATTCCAGCTTCAACGATTGCTTCTACGATATTTGTCGTCTCTTGATTTAATTCTACTTGTGGCACATCTTTAAATCCTTCTTTTAATTCCGTCGCAGAAAGTGATTGTAAGTCCCCTGCAAATAAAGCTTTAGATATACGTAGCGCATCGTCTAAAGCAGCTTGACCATGAATAAAGCGTGTTACATTTTCGGCCAATGCTTTTTGTGCTTCACGTAAATGAGGTGCTTCATTTAATGATTTTTCCAATGCTTCAATCTCTTCTTTTTCTATGAAAGTAAAGTATTTTAAAAACTTGATTACATCTTCATCTGTCGTGTTAATCCAAAATTGATAAAATTCATAAGGGCTCGTTTTGGCAGCATCTAACCAAACTGCACCACCTTCAGTTTTACCGAACTTTTTACCATCTGACTTCACAACTAATGGAATTGTTAATCCATAAGCCTCAGTTTGGCCATACATACGACGCATCAATTCAATACCACTCGTAATATTTCCCCATTGATCCGAACCACCAACTTGAATTTTACAATTATATGTTTTATTTAAATGTCCGAAGTCAATCGCTTGTAATATCGTATAGGTAAATTCTGTAAATGAAATACCGTGTTCTAAACGTGTTTGAATAGAATCTTTGGCTAACATGTAATTTACACCTACATGTTTACCATAATCACGTAAGAAATCAATTAAAGAAATTTGGCCAAGCCAGTCTTTATTATTAACTAATTTCGCACCTTTTTCACTACCAAATTCAAAAATTTTGTGCATTTGATTACTGATTCCTTGTACATTGATTTCTACTTGATCTTCGGTCTGTAATTTACGTTCTTCTGATTTACCTGAAGGATCACCTATCATACCTGTGCCACCCCCAATTAATACAAGTGGTCTATGTCCATGTTCTTGGAAGCGACGCAATGTTAAGAATGGTAGTAAATGTCCAATATGCAAACTATCTGCTGTTGGGTCCGCACCACAATATAATGTGACTTGCTCTTTATTTAATATTTCTTCTATACCAGACTCATCAGTTTGTTGATAAACCAAGCCCCTCCATTTTAAATCTTCTAATAGTGCATTTGCCATCGTATCAGCCTCCTGTTTTAATTTATGATTTCGTTTCGGATAAAAGTTTTGCAACAATAACGTTACCTTTGTTAAAAAAAAAACGCCCTTACAAATTAATGTAAGGGCGCATGCGCACGGTACCACCATACTTAAGTCAAACAACTTTATTAATGATACGTTCATTAACTAAAACGTTTGGATTACTTTAATTAATAAGGTGTATTCACAAAATGTGCAACGTTAGTTCACAACAACCACTAACTCTCTGAAGATAACACAAGAAGTTACTTCTCCTTTATCCAAAAAACGATATCGAATTGATACTAATTATAAGTAACTATAATTTAAAAGTCAATATGCTAATTTATGTTATAATATTGCATATATAAGGAGGCTGTATATGACGCATCAAACAGTTGAAAATCAGCATCAACCATCATGGTTTGATAAATTTGAAAGCATCTATAAAAAATTGAAACATATTTTCATCGGCTTGTTTGCGATACTAACATGTACCTCGGTGATAATATTAGCAATGACTGTTTTTTATTTTCAAAGTATTACAAAAGAAGCAATACATATGTCTGACGACGATTTAAAACTTAAACTACTTTACATTGTCGGTAGCCAAGATATAGATTATGATAATAAACATATTTTAAATGAGTATAACGAATCCATGAACACCTTAATTGTTGGTCCTAAAAATGTTAACAAAAATGTCATCAAAGCATTAACCGCTTCAGAAGATAGTTTGTTTTTCAGACATAACGGCATTTTACCTAAAGCTTTGGTTCGAGCAGTTGGCCAGGATATTTTTAATACTGAAAGTGCCACTGGTGGCAGCACAATAACGCAGCAACTTGTTAAAAATCAATTACTAACAAACGAAAAAACATATAACCGAAAAGCGAATGAGTTAGTTCTATCAATGCGAGCTGAAAAATTATTGACCAAAGATGAAATTATATATACGTACTTAAATATCGTACCATTTGGACGTGATTATAATGGTTCAAACATATCCGGGATAGCTTCAGCTTCATATAGTTTATTTGGAAAGTCATCATCAGATTTAAATATTGCTGAATCGGCCTATTTAGTAGGTTTATTGCAAAGCCCTTATTATTATACACCTTATGAAGACAATGGCACTCTAAAATCAGATACAGATATACAAATTGGTCTAGATAGACAACATTACGTATTAAAACGAATGTTAGTAGAAGGGAAAATCACAGAATATGATTATAAAAGAGCTGAAAAGTTCAATATTCGTCAACACTTATTATCAAAATAAGCTCTTTGACTTAAATTACTATAGCTAAATTTAAGAGAGTAGGATTGTGACGCCATTCAAGTAACTATGATTTCACCCCCTACTCCCTTATGTATTATCATTTTTCAATCATAAACCAAATGAAAATATTTTATACTTTATGTCACTATTATAATTTAGTTATCGCAAATCATTTTTCTATAGTCTTTATTTATATAGTATCAATTGTTAGTAATTTTAGAATAATCCAACTGCGTGACCATCATCAGTCACATCCATATTTAAAGCAGCTGGTTTCTTAGGTAATCCAGGCATAGTCATAATTGCACCTGTTAGTGCAACAATAAATCCTGCCCCTGTTTTAGCTTCTAATTCACGGATTGTAATTTCAAAGCCCTCAGGTGCACCTAATTGCGTAGCATCATCACTAAATGAATACTGGGTTTTAGCCATACAAATTGGGTAATGATCCCAACCGTTATCTTTAAATTGTTGTAATTGTTTTTGTGCTTTACTACTGAATGTCACTTTTGAACCACCATAAATTTCTTTAACAATCGTTTCGATTTTATCTTCTAAAGGTTGTTCTAAATCATATAAATGTTTAAATTTTTGCGGTTGTTCTATAACTTCTAATACCTTATTAGCTAAGTCGATGCCGCCTTTTCCACCTTTTTCCCATACTTCAGTTAAAGCTAGACGAACACCATGATCTTTTGCCCATTGTTGCACAAATTCTGTTTCTGCATCTGTATCATGGACAAATGCATTTAATGCTACAACTGGTTCTAATCCATATTTCCTTACATTTTTAACATGCCGTTCTAAGTTAACGATACCGGATTTCAATGCTTCTACATTTTCTTCTTTTAAGTTATCTTTTGCTACACCACCATGCATTTTAATAGCACGGATTGTTGCAACTACAACAACTGCTGAAGGTTCAAAACCTGCTTCACGTGCTTTAATATTAATGAATTTTTCTGCACCTAAATCAGATCCAAACCCTGCTTCTGTAACAACGATATCCGCTAAATCTCTTGCAGTCTCTGTAGCTAATATAGAATTACAACCATGAGCAATGTTAGCAAATGGTCCACCATGTACAAGTGCTGGTGTGCCTTCAATAGTTTGTACAAGATTAGGTTTAATCGCATCTTTTAATATCATAGCTAATGCGCCTTCAACTTTTAAATCTGCCACTGTCACTGGTTTACGTGAATGAGTATAACCAATTGTGATATTACTAATTTTTGTTTTCAAATCATTTATATTATTTGCTAAGCAGAGAATTGCCATGATTTCAGAAGCTACAGTAATATTGAAACCATCTTCACGAGGTACGCCTTGAGTCGGGCCGCCTAAACCAACAATCACGTTACGTAATGCACGATCATTCATATCTAATACACGTTTCCACTCGATACGTCTTTGATCTATTTCTAGCTCGTTCCCCTGATGGATATGGTTATCAACAAACGCTGATAACGCATTATTTGCAGTTGTAATAGCATGAAAATCCCCATTAAAATGCAGATTGATATCTTCCATAGGTAGCACTTGAGCATAACCGCCACCAGTAGCACCACCTTTAATACCAAAAGTTGGCCCTAAAGCTGGTTCACGCAGTGCAACCATAACATTTTGTTCAAGTTGATTAAATGCATCCGATAAACCAACTGTAACTGTTGATTTCCCTTCACCTGCTGGCGTTGGACTCATAGCAGTTACTAAGACTACTTTCCCCTTACCATTTTTTTGTTGAACTTGATTAATATCAATCTTTGCTTTGTAATGACCATAAGGCTCTAATGCATCCGCTGGAATACCAGCTTTCTTTGCAATTTCCCCAATGGGTTTTAATGTAGATTGATTTGCAATATCTAAATCAGATAAATGTGCCAAATTCATTCGTCCCTTCTAAAATTAATTTTTAAATCAATAATCACTATATATTTATCATATATACTACTGACAAAAATAAATCCTTACATACTTTATATTAACCAACTTAAGTTGCGTTGTCGACTTTTATAGATAGCGCTTCCACTATTATAGGTATAATATTAAAACTTTAGATTATATAAACACTATTTTTCTTTCCAATTGAAAAAACCTTTATATCTCTTGTAAGTTAAAGAGATATAAAGGTTTTTAGGTTGAGTGTTATATAACTTACTGTTTAAAAATAATAAGTTCTATTTTGGGATTTGTTTTTATTTAATCTTCCATGGTACTTAAATCACCTTCGGGTAAGTCAAGCTCCCATGCTTTAAGTACACGACGCATAATTTTACCTGAACGTGTTTTTGGTAACTTATCTTTAAATTCAATTTCTCTTGGTGCAGCATGTGCAGCTAATCCTTCTTTAACAAATTTACGAATTTCTTCTTTTAAATCATCTGATTCGTCATATTCAGGACGTAATGCGACGAACGCTTTAATAATTTCTCCTCTGACAGGGTCGGGTTTACCAATGACGCCCGCTTCAGCTACTGCTTCATGTTCTACTAATTTGGACTCTACTTCAAATGGACCGACGCGTTCTCCAGCTGTCATAATTACATCATCTACACGTCCTTGGAACCAAAAATATCCATCTTCGTCTTTATAAGCTGAATCACCAGATACATACCAGTCACCGATGAAATAAGAATCATATTTTTCTGGGTTCTTCCAAATGGAAACCATCATGGATGGCCAACCTTTTTTAATCGCAAGATTTCCCATTCTATTTGGTGGTAATTCATTTCCTTGGTCATCAATAATTGTTGCTTCTACACCAGGTAGTGGTTTACCCATAGATCCTAACTTAATGTCCATAGAAGGATAATTCACTATCATATGGCCACCAGTTTCAGTCATCCACCATGTATCTAGTACACGTTTACCAAAGACATCTTTAGCCCATTTTATAACTTCAGGATTTAATGGTTCACCAACGGATAAGATGCTTTTAACTGATGATAAATCAAATTTTTCAATTATATCATCACCTGCACTCATCAACATTCTTAATGCTGTTGGCGCTGTATACCATATAGTAACTTTAAATTCTTCGATCATTTCATACCAAGCTTCAGGTGAAAATCTACCACCAGCAATACAATTTGTAACACCATTTAACCAAGGGCTAAATATCCCATAAGATGTACCAGTTACCCAACCTGGATCGGCTGTACACCAATATACATCTTCTTCTTTAAAATCTAATACGTATTTTCCAGAGATATAATGTAATAACATAGCTCTTTGTGCATGTAATACACCTTTTGGTTGCCCTGTAGAGCCTGAAGTGTAATGTAAGATTAATCCATCATCTAAAGATAACCATTCAGTTTCAAATTGATCACTTGCTTGCTCAAATTCATTATTAAAATCAACGTAAGCGTCATCTACTTCATCATCTACCACTACAATGGTTTCTAAATGTGGTAATTTATCTTTTGGTATTCTGGGTAGTAATGCATTCGTAGTAATTATAACTTTAGCTTCACTATTCTCCAATCTATCTCCAACCGCTTTTTCCATAAACGCTTCAAATAATGGACCGACAATAGCACCAATTTTTAACGTTCCAAAAAGAGCAAAATAGAGTTCCGGTGTTCTCGGCATAAATACAAAAACTCGATCCCCTTTTTCAACATTAGCTTTATTTTTAAGCACATTTGCAGCTTTGTTAGCATTTGCTTTCATTTCGTTAAAAGTATAACTTTCTTTACGTTGATCATCTTTATAATGTAAGGCAATTTTTTCCCCTTTACCTTCATCCACATGACGATCAATACATTCATGTGCCATATTCACATTTCCTGTGTCATACCATGAAAATGACTTTTCTACCTCTTTCCAATCAAATTGATTATATTCTGTTTCATAGTTTTGAAGGTTAAAATCTCCACTTTCCCCTTTATATACTTCTACTTTCATTTTAAATCCCCCTCTGAATGAAATCGTCTCTTCAAAAATTATTATAACTAACATTTTCAAAATTTTCAAAATAATTAATGTAAGCGAATTCATATACATGTTATTTTATTCAATTATCACTTATAATATAAATAATAAGATTGATTACAGAATACCCATGTGGTAGTTTGGAGTGAAAAAATGAAACATATTAAAACGTATCAATCCCAAACATATCAGTTAGACGAAGGACAGTTTGTCATTGAAGGACCTATGCCATGTAGTAAACTTGAAACAATGACATTTGATGAAGGTTTATCTGCCTTTCGCCCACCGAAAGATCAATTTGAAGCAGTTAAAGAAATCAGTGAATTAGAAGAAGGTAGAATATTTATATTACGTAAAGAACAACACATTGTTGGGTATGTGACTTTTCATTATCCTGATCCTTTAGAAAGATGGTCAAGCGGTGATTTAGAATACTTAATAGAATTAGGGGCAATTGAAATCAGTTTACCTTATAGGCATTTACATTTAGGAAGTGAATTGATTAAAGTTAGTCTCGCTGCAGATGAATATGAAGACTACATTGTATTAACGACAGAATATTATTGGCACTGGGATTTAAAAAATTCTGGCCTCGATGTATATGAATATAAAAAATTAATGCAAAAACTTATGGGATATGGGGGCCTTGAGATTTTTGCAACAGACGATCCAGAAATTACGAGTCATCCAGCAAATTGTTTGATGGCTAGAATCGGTTCAAGAATTTCTATTGACCAATTACAAGCATTTGATGATATTAGATTCATGAATCGATTTTTCTTTTAAAGGGGAGAAAAATATGAGTAATATGCAACAAGCAACAGGTTATGTTTACGCTAATGAACTTTTACAATATCGTTTTAGTAATAAACATCCATTTAACCAAATGAGATTAAAATTAACGACAGAATTACTTATGGAACTAGGACAATTAAAGCAACATCACATTATATCACCCAGAATTGCAACAGATGATGAATTATCGCTAATACACGCCTATGATTATATACAAGCTATAAGGCATGCTTCTCATGGTATTTTAAATGAAAATGAAGCTAAAAAGTATGGCTTAGATGGAGAGGATACACTTCAATTTAAATTGATGCATAAACATAGTGCGCGCATCGTTGGTGGTGCGTTAAACTTAGCAGATCAAATCATGAGTGGTACCTTAACAAACGGTTGTCATTTAGGTGGTGGTTTACATCATAGCCTTCCTGGCCGTGCAAATGGCTTTTGTATTTATAACGATGTTGCCATTACAATTTCATATTTAATGAAAAAATATAATCAACGGGTTCTGTGTATCGATACGGATGCTCATCATGGGGATGGTACTCAATGGAGTTTCTACACTAATGACCAATCATTAATCTATTCCATACATGAAACAGGAAAGTTTTTATTTCCAGGTTCAGGTCATTATACAGAGCGTGGCGCCGAAAAAGGATTTGGCTATACGGTGAATATACCGTTAGAGCCTTATACTGAAGATCAGTCCTTTTTAGATGTTTTTAAACAAACCATTGAACCCGTCGTAGCATCATTCAAACCAGATATTATTGTAAGTGTACATGGTGTAGATGTACATTACCTTGACCCACTCACACATATGAGTTGCACATTGAATACACTTTATGAAATACCATACATTATCAAATCACTAGCTGATACATATACACAAGGTAAGGTTATTATGTTTGGTGGCGGTGGCTATAATATATGGAAAGTTGTGCCACGTGCATGGTCTCATGTATTTTTAGCATTGATAGGAGAACAACCTCCAACAGGTAGCCTTCCAGAACGATGGCTTAGCAAATGGCAACCTTATGCTACTTGTGCGCTACCTACCAATTGGAATGATGATAAAGAGAATTATATAGAAATACCTCGAAGAAAAGAAATAAGTGAGATTAATATGAAACAGGCTCAAAAAGTATTGAGCTGGTTCGAATAAGGTTACAATATTCAAGTTGAAACGTAAAGATTTCAGAGCATAAAATATTGTTGCCGTTTTATAACACGTCTATTGCTCGGATTAATTGTATATGTAAAGCTATAGAAATTCGAAACATGCTATATCCTAGCAATTTTGTACAACCGAATCACAAGATTTTAAATAAAAAAAGAGCTAACCAATTATGGCTTAGCTCTCTTTTTTGAAGAGGGAAATTAATGTCCTCACTTCTATCTTGATTTAAAATAAACTTATAAGTTATTTTGTAGTGCCTCTGTATTCAATTCTGTGAGGTAAAATGACATTAGGCTCATCAATATCTTCTTCATTCATATATTTTGTAAGTAATCTCATGCCAACTGCACCTATGTCATACAACGGCTGAATAACACTAGAAAGCTGTGGTCTAACCATTTCAACAAGTCTTGTATTATTAAAGCTAACAATTTGTAAATCATCCGGAACATTTACGCCAGCGTCTTGAGCAGCATGCACCAATCCAATAGCTTGTTCGTCACTGATTGATAAGATTGCATCCGGCTTTGCAGTGGCTAATGATTCAAACGCACGTAACCCATCTTTATAGGTTTCATTTCCATTAAAGATTAATTGCTCGTCTAATTCTAATTTATGTTGAACTAATACATCTTTTAAGCCTACTAAAACATCTTCTTGTGCTTTCTTAGAATAATCTCCTCCTACAAAGGCAAATGATTTCGCACCTTTTTCGATTAAGTGCTCTGTTATTTCTCTAGCAGCAGCTTCAAAATCGATATTAACTGATGAGATGCCCTCGTCTTTACCATTAGTACCTGAAACAACTACTGGTACTGAAGATTTATTAATTAAATCTTTTATTTCTTCAGAGATTGTACCTCCTAAGAAAATAATACCATCCACCTGTTTACTTAACAGATTATTAAAAATTTCTTTTTCCTTACTTGGGTCATTATCAGAATTTGAAATAATAGAATGATATTTATACATTGTTGCGATATCTTCTAAACCACGTGCTAATTGTGAATAATACACATTTGAGATATCTGGAATAATAACGCCAACTGTTGTTGTACGTTTACTTGCTAATCCTCTTGCTACTGCATTTGGACGATAGTTTAACTTCTTAATAACTTCGTTTACTTTGTCACGTGTTTCAGGCTTAACATTTTGATTGCCATTAACTACACGGGAAACGGTTGCCATAGAAACTCTAGCTTCTCTAGCTACATCATATATTGTAACAGTCATATTTTCCTCCTTGAAAGCGATTTCTTTATTATTATAATCTGTTTTCATAACATTTTCAAAGTTTACCACATTTTTAGAAAATGTAAAATCATTTTGTTTTGATTGTTATAATGTTTTTCATTCCTTAGTATTAACAATCCTGCTTATATTATATCTTTTTAATCCCCACTGTAATCTAATTGGATAGAATTTAAGATGTAAAAATACTACACAAATTTATATATAAAATAATATTGAATGTTATGTTTGAAAATAAATGATGTAATGTACAAAGATAATCTCATATTATTGCTAAAATGCAAAAAGAGCGAGACTGAAATCTAATTCATTTAAAAAGAATACGTCTTCGCACCTTCGGAAGAAACAAAAAAGGTCGATCAGAGCTGAAAATTGAATAAAATCCCCAATATCATGATTAAGGCTGAGACAATTAAATTTGTCCCAGCCTTATAGCAATGTTGCCTCAAACTTTGCAACTATTATTTAAGTTTTTTACTGTTATACATATCTGCAAGTGGTTTAATTTCATTGTAGAATTTATCAAATTCATTGAAGTCCATTTGTTGTCCGCTATCACTTAATGCAACAGATGGATCAGGATGTACTTCAGCCATAATGCCGTCAGCGCCAACTGCTAAACCAGCTTTTGCCGTTGGAATCATGATATCTTTACGTCCAGTACTGTGCGTAACATCAACCATTACCGGTAAGTGCGTACCTTGTTTTAAGATTGGTACAGCAGAAATATCTAAAGTATTTCTTGTTGCTTTTTCATATGTGCGGATGCCACGTTCACATAAAATAATATTTTCATTACCTTGTGAAGCAATGTATTCAGCCGCATATATAAATTCTTCAATTGTTGCTGACAAGCCACGTTTTAATAATACAGGTTTATTTGAACGTCCTGCTTCTTTAAGTAATTCAAAGTTTTGCATGTTACGTGCACCAATTTGGAATACATCTAAGTATTCATCAGCTACTTCAAAGTCTGCTGGATTAACTATTTCACTTACGACGTTTAAGCCGTATTTATCTTTAGTATTTTTAAGTATTTTTAGACCTTCAACACCTAATCCTTGGAAGTCGTATGGAGAAGTACGTGGTTTAAATGCTCCACCTCTAATAAATTTTTCTCCTCTAGCTTGTAAATTAGCTGCAACGGCATCAACTTGCTCTTGAGATTCTACTGAACATGGTCCAAATACAAATGATTTGTTGCCATCTCCAATAATACCTCCATTATCAAATTGAACAATAGTATCTTCTGGTTTTAATTTTCTAGATACATATAAGTGTTTTTCATTTTCAGATTTTTGCAAATCAGTAGAGGCTTTAAAAATTTCTTTAAATAATTGTTTGATTACATTGTCATTGAATGGTCCTTCGTTCTTATCTAATAATTGATTAATCATTTCTTTTTCACGTTGAGGATCATATACAAGCGTGCCCTGTTTACGTTTTTCCTCGCCTATTTTTTGTGCTATTTTACCTCTTTTAGATAATAGTCCTAAAATCTCTTCATTAATCTCAACTATCTCATCTCTGTATTCTTTTAATTTGTCTGTCATTTTTATTCACCTCTATGAAAAATTTAAAATGCGATATTTTATTCTGCTTTAAAGCGATAAAATATATGTTAAACGTTATTCTAACAATAACTACCTAGAAGTTCAAGTAGCGATTGAAAAAAATCACTTTAAAAGTGAATAACATTAATGATAACTGAATTTTCAGTCAATATCTAGACCATTTTTACACTATTATATGTTTTTCAATATTTCCTCATAATAGCAATTTAAATAATCTATGTATAAAATTTAACATTCAACAAGAAAGTAAAAAGCGAAAAGCAAGCATGTATAGCATTTATTAATGGACATATCAATTACAAAGTATTATTCGATATACAATCTAATCATTGCTTCAAATAACATCAATAAAAAGGATCCAAAACAATTATTATGTCTTGGACCCTTTTTATTGATTAAATTAATCATTGAATGTTCTTTTATCAATTTTACTTTCAGCTTTTTCTGCCTTATTCATTTTTGGTCTATTTTTTGTATACGTTTTTTTAGTTGATTTACTTTTAGTTGGTTTTGTCTTTTTTTCAGTAGTCTGCGCATCATCATGGTTAATAATTCCATCATTTGATTCAGTAGATGAATTATTAGCAGTTTGCTTTGTACTACTTTGTCCAACTGATTGTTCACTTAAATTTCTAGTAGCATTTTCATGAACAATAATACCATCTTTAAATGTTACCGTCTTATGTGTTTGTTTAACACGTTGTTCAGCTGCTGTTGGCTTTGGAATTTCTGTTGTTGTTGCTTTTTTATTACTTTTGTCTGCACTATTATCCACTTTATCAGTAGATTCTACTGCATTTCCAACATTTGGAGTAATTAAAGTTGGCACAGAGTGATGTTTAGCTTGCTTTGGCGATTCTGGTACTAATAAATTAGCAGTATTCTCTGCAATATTTTGATTATTATTAATTGCTTTATGTTTGTTATTAGCTGCTAATGCTAAGCCTGATGCCGTAACTGTACCAGTAATCGCTGCTGTAGACTTATTTTCATCATGAGGAGATGATTCATTAGTTGCTTCTTGTGTTACTAAATTTGGTGCGGCTTTATCTGATTGTTTTGGTTTATTATCTTCATTAGTCAGTTTTGAAGTGTTTTCTGAAACCTCTGAATCATTATTCAATGCTTCTTTTTTATTTTGTGCTGCGCTTGCTAAACCGCCTGCAGCAATGGCACCTCCTGCGGTTGCTGCAGCTGTTTTGCCATTGATGCCTTCATCTTGAGCTGAGTCATCTGTAGAGTTTGTGTTAACCTCTGAATCATCCGATGTTTCTTCTTTTATAGCTTCTTGTTGAGCATTGATTTCATCTTCAGTTGGTTTAGCATCTGGATCAATATGTTCAGTAGATAAATTATTGGATGCTACATCATCATGATTATTTTCACTTTTTGCTTCTTGTTGTTCTTGTGCTTCAGGTGACATATTAGCTAAATCATTATCAGATGCTTCTTTTTGAATGGCAACTTTTTGGGCTGCTAGTGCTTCATCTGTGACTTCAGTGTTATTATTTTGAGATTCTGCAATCGTTGATTTCAAACCTGCTAATTTATTTTCAGCATCTTGTTGTTCTTGTTCACTTTGTGCAACAATATTCGATTTAAATTGTTCTTTATTATCCGGAACATTTTTATTAGAAGATCTAGATTTACTAATGGAAACTAAACCTAAAGCTGAACCAATTACAGCACCTACGATAAATCCATACACAAATTCATTTCTGGCACCTTTAGTAAAATATTCTGGTACTTGATAACTTTCTAAGTTTCTTTCATAATTATCTCGATTATAGTATTTCATAATTGAATGCCCCCTATAACAAATGCACTTAAATAAGTTTCAAACCTCATTTAAGTGCATTTGTTTTTTAAATATATGAATTATTTGTTATCTACACGTGTAGTATAGCTATGATTTGCATCGTTTGCTACACTGCTCGCTTTATAATTTGCACTATCTCTACGATTTCTTCTGTTTTGCCATTTATCAGCAACTTCCATTGCTACATTTGACCATTGTACAACTTGAGAAATTTTATCTTCATTTTGAGAAATATTGTGCGTAATTGAGTTTGTAACTCGATCAACTGAACCATTTAAAGTTTGTACAGAATCACCGATACCTTTAACAGCATCAACTACTGAATTTAAACGATCTGATTTATCTTGAATATCTTCAGTTAAGCGATTCGCTTTGTGAAGTAAATCTGTAGATTCACGTGTAATACCTTGAATTTGCCCTTCAACTCCATCAAGTGTTTTAGCAACGTGATCTAAATTCTTCTTAACTGAAAGTAATACTACAACGATACCAATAACTAATACTAGAAATGCAACCGCCGCAATAATTCCAGCTATAGGTAAAATCCATTCCATTAAAAACGCCTCCTATTAATCATATGTTGTTATTTAATATAAATACCCCCATCATTTTAACATAAACATACTAAAATGACGAAGTGACACCAACTTTTTCCATATAAGCACGTTGAATTTTTTGTATATCGCCAGCACCCATAAATAGAATCACTGAATTACTATATTGTTCTAATATGCTTACACTTGCCTCATCGATTAGTTTTGCGCCGTCGATTCTTTGAATCAAATCTTGAATTGTTAAATTTCCAGTATTTTCTCTTATAGAACCAAAAATTTCACATAAGAACGTTGTATCAGCTAAACTTAAGCAATCTGCAAATTCATCTAAAAACGCTTGAGTTCTACTAAACGTATGAGGTTGAAAAACTGCAATAACATCTTTATTAGGGTATTTCTTTCTCGCTGTTTCAATTGTAGCACTAATTTCTCTAGGATGGTGCGCATAATCATCAACTAACACTTGATTTCCAATTTTTGTCTCGTTAAATCTTCTTTTCACGCCACCAAACGTCTCTAAAGCAGCTTTGATATTATCTACGTTTAGGCTCTCTAAATAGCTAATTGTAATTACAGCAAGACCATTTAGAATGTTATGGTCGCCAAATTGTGGTGAAAGAAATGTGTCATAGTATTCGTTTTTAATGTAAACATCAAATTGAGTACCTTTTTCACTAATTTTTAAGTTATCTGCATAAACATCGTCATCTTTAGAAAAACCATAATAGTAAACTGGTACGTCAGCTTCAATTTTTCGTAAATGCTCGTCATCCCCCCATGCAATAATGGCTTTTTTCACGTTCTGTGCCATTTCTTGGAACGCATTAAATACATCATCAACATCTTTAAAATAGTCCGGATGATCAAAATCTATATTTGTCATAATCGCATAATCTGGGTGATAACTTAAGAAATGTCTGCGGTATTCACAAGCTTCGAATGCGAAATAATCACTTGCTGGTATACCTAAACCAGTGCCATCACCGATTAGGAATGATGTCTTTTTATCACCATTCATAACGTGTGATAATAGACCTGTGGTAGATGTCTTACCATGTGCACCTGTAACTGCTACAGACGTATATTGATTGATAATATGACCTAAGAAGTCATGGTAGCGAATAACTTCAATTTTTAATTCATGTGCGCGTACAATTTCTTCATGTGTGTCTGGAAAGGCATTGCCTTGTACGATGACCATATCTTCTTTTATATTATCTGCATTGAAAGGTAAAATTTTGATACCATTATTTTTTAAAGCTACTTCTGTAAAAACATAGTTTTGAATATCTGAACCTTGAACTTCATTTCCAAGATCACGCATGATTTGTGCTAATGAACTCATACCGGCACCTTTTATGCCAACAAAATGATAATGTGTCATAAAAACACTCCTTTATCTCTATATTAATTCTCATTTAAATCTGATTCTGTAATGTATACATCTCTTGGTTTTGAACCATTAGCTCCCGAAACATAACCTAGTTGTTCTAATTGATCAACTATTCTGGCTGCACGATTGTAACCAATCTGGAAATGTCGTTGTATTAATGAAGTTGAAATATGTCCCTCATTCAACATAAATTGACACACATCATCGAATAAATCGTCTTGCGGTTGACTTTCAGTTTTCTTTAATAATTCTTTTTCTTCAAACAAATATTCTGGTTCTCTTTGTTCTTTAATAAAATCAACTACATCATCAATTTCTTCATCAGATACAAAGGTTCCCTGAACACGTATTGGTTTATTCAT
The DNA here is from genome assembly GCF_044794325.1 of Staphylococcus pseudoxylosus. Taxonomy (NCBI): domain Bacteria; kingdom Bacillati; phylum Bacillota; class Bacilli; order Caryophanales; family Staphylococcaceae; genus Staphylococcus; species Staphylococcus pseudoxylosus. Next base: position 1,249,193 of record NZ_CP085024.1, on the reverse strand, counting down.
TCCACTTCCAAGATAGAGCATATCACCGTATCCAAGTAAGCGTTCTGCACCACCACTATCTAAAATGGTACGGGAATCAACGCTTGACGATACCATAAATGCAACTCTGGTTGGAATATTTGCTTTGATTAAACCTGTTATTACATTGACAGACGGTCTTTGTGTTGCAACTAACATATGGATGCCACATGCACGTGCTTTTTGTGCTATACGAGCAATCGATTGCTCGACTTCTTGTGGTGCCATCATCATTAAATCTGCTAACTCATCTATAACTATAACAATTTTTGGCATTCTATCTTCATATGTTGCTTTCTTATTAAAGGCAGTTATATTTCTTACATGATATTTAGCAAAGACTTTGTAACGTCTTTCCATTTCTTCAACAGCCCATTTCAAACTTTGTGTAGCTGCTTTTACATCTGTAATAACTGGTGAAACGAGATGTGGTAAATCATTATATGGCGCCAATTCCACCATTTTTGGATCGATTAAAAGTAATTTTAATTCTTCTGGATGATTTTTATATAATAAAGACATTAAGATACTATTGATGCATACTGATTTACCAGAACCTGTAGCACCAGCTATTAAAGCGTGTGGTGTTTTGGATATATCCATCAGTAACGGTTCATTGTTAATTCTAAGACCCATGGCTACAGTTAACTTAGATTCTGAATTTTTAAATGCGGGCTCTTCAATTATTGAACGTAAATTTACTGTTGTTGAATTTTGGTTCGGTACTTCTATACCAACTAAACTCGTACCTGCTATTGGTGCTTCAATACGAATATCCTTAGCAGCTAACGCCATCTTAATATCATCTTGTAAAGCAGTGATTCTTGAAACTTTCACGCCTTTTTCAACAGATAATTCAAAACGTGTTACACTTGGTCCTTCTGTTACATTCTGTACCTCTGCTGGTACATTGAAATAATAGAAAGCTTCATTTAACTCTTGTTTTTTATCCTCTATCCAAGACTCATCTACTTCATGTTGTTTAGGTGCTTCTAATAATTCTACACTCGGTAATTTAATGTTTGGCCCTCGACGTATAGTTGGTTTACTTTCATTCTCATTAGCTGTTTTTGTACCACCTAGCTGTGAAGTAGGTTCTGGTTTTAGTAATGGTTCTTGAACAGATTGTCCAGTGTGCTCATTTGGATTAACTGACTGATGATTGTTAACAACATTGCTATCTATAGACGCATCTGATTTATCAGATTGTTGTGTGTTACTATTTGCTGTTTTAGCTTCAACATAATGATGCTCTGTTTCATTTGTTGACGTTTCATCAGATAATGTTTCCTCTTCAATATCTGACGAATGATTTAGATCACTTTTTGCAGAACTGTATTGAACATGAGCTGAATCATTTGTCACACCTCTGTTTTGATGTTCTGAAGAATTCGTATGAGCTGCCTGTGTCTGTTGCTCTGTCGTCTTAAGTTCAGTAGCATTATCGTTTGTTGCACGTTCAGTTGTATGTTCTGTCGCATACTGTATATTTGAACTAGCTCGATTTTGATTCTGTGCTTTTCTTGCATCTAGCATACGTTTTTTATCTGAAGGAGTCATGACAACATTGAAAGGTTTACTCCCTTTCTTAATAGCTGATTTGGGTTGAGTTGGCTGATCGCGATGTGTTGCTTTACCTGTATCAACTTTTGAATCTACTGTATGATTTGTTTCTTGTTCATCTGAATCTTTATCTTGTGACATATTTTTATCATCATGAGCTACTTTTGAAAGACTAACATCTATATCATCTATTGTACTTTCTTCAGAATGAGATAGATTTGAGTCTTCGCTACTACCTTCAGCTGATAACGATGGACTAGCAGATTCAAGAGATTCATTTATCATTGCTTCGGATTCAGATACTTGTGATGTTTCTACATTTTCATTTGTATCGTCATCATTTGAATGTAAAGGCTCATTATTGGATGACGTTAATTCACTCGTGTCATTATCTGCTAACTCTCTGTAATTGGCATCGTCTATGTCAGTTTCTACAGTTTCTGCGTTCTGACTTTCTTCTGTTGATGATTGTATTTCGGTTGTATCTTTATTAAGGCCTCCGTTAGATTGTGAGTTAATTACCTCATCTGTAGGTGTATCGCCAAGCGTATTTGCTCCGTCGTAAGATACATTTTCATCTTTATCTTCTGACATATCGTCATTGATTGCTTGAGATTGTGTAACAGTTTTTTCTGTTTGTGTTTCAGTATCAACATTTACATATTCGTCATTGATTGTATGTATATCACGAATATTATCTAAATTAATTTCTTCGTAATTATACGTTGAGTCAATCCCCTCTTCTTGCTGATTGTCAGATGTATTTTGTGTAACGTTAGGATTTGGAGCGTCTTGAACTGATGCTTCCGAATCATCTTCAGTAGCATTTGTCGTTTGCTCTTCAGCATCTAACGAGCTTTCACCTATGTAGTTTTGAGCTTGTTTTGCATACATTTCATCGATTGCTTTTTGTATACTATCTTCTTGATTCTCTTGATGTTCATGACGTTTTTGTTGTAACGCTTTTTTAAATTGGCGCTTTTGAAGCACTTTTCTTTCACGTTCACGACGTATTTCTTCAACAATTTGTGATGCATAGATATTTTCAATATTAATTGTGTTATCAATTTTTGCACGCTTAGCAAGAGGTTCTTGCTTGGCGATATCTGTTGCATCAAACGAGTTATTTTGTGTCTTTTCGTTTTTACCTTCACTATCTTCTGTTTGTTCAATAGTTGATGAAGATACCTCACCATTATTATCTTTAACAAAATCATCGACATATTGATCGTTATAATATGTCGTATCATCTGAACTCGTATTTTGAGAATCGTGCTGCTCCGTATTATCAAACTCCAAACTAACTTTATCGTCATTTGAATCAGTTTCAGACTGCTGATCCTGTTTAATAACGCCATTAACTAACGGACTAGGTTTTTTTGTACCAAAAATCGCAGAAGGAACTTCGCTCGCTTTAAAATCACTTTGATGGTAACTAGGTGTGTTAGATTTACGTTTTGAAGTCGCATTTGCACGTAAAACATCCGTCTGAATTCTCATTCTTTTACCTTTGTGACTTCTCTGTTCACTTTTTGGTTCAGAAGCTACTTCGTCATGTGTGTTATTTTGTTCTGTACGTTGCGAATCAACATTATTAGAAATTTCATTTTCATACATATGTCTACGTCTTCTTTGTTTGTGGTTAACACTTATATTGTCGTCATATTTGCGATAAGTATGATTATCATTAACTTCAGCGTTCGAGTTATCTACATTTGCATCGCTATTTACGTTATTTGTTTCATTTGCTTCTTCCAAAATACGCATTGGAAATCTAAACTTTCCTTTAGGTCTTTCATAAACATCATTGTTCTGAGGAAGTAATGAATCTTGGTCATCTTGTTCTGTAGCTTTTTGACGTCGTTGGCTTCTTTTATTAAGATAATCTTCACTTGAGTCATTATCTTCTCCAAATAACTTGTCGAACCAGCTCATACGCACATTACCTCCTTTTTATTCTTCAAAAAATGCTTGCCCTACTGTGTAATCATCAGATAAGACCATAATACCTTTTTCTTGTGGTGCGTTTGGTAAGTCTAACTCTTTCATTGAACATATCATGCCGCTTGATGCAACGCCTCTTAATTCAGCCTCTTTAATGACCATACCGCTAGGCATAACAGCTCCAACTTTCGCTACAACAACCTTTTGTCCTGCTTCAATATTAGCTGCACCACAAACAATTTGTAATTTTTCAGTAGCAACATCAACGCTCAATACACTTAATTTATCAGCATCTGGATGCTTTTCTTTTGTCTCAACATAACCTACTACAAATTTAGGTGAAAAATCTGAATCTAACTTATAAGTGAATCCAGCTTCTTCAATAGCAGTTTGTAATTCATTTGCTAAAGTTTCATTTAATTTAACGTGGCCGTTGCCATCTATAGATGATTTTTGTGAAGCATTAAATATATTGAAACCTACAACTTTATTTTCATGTTGTATTTCGACGACATCACCTTTATATTCATAGTTAAATTCACCGTTAGCAGGTTCTATTTGTAAAAATGCTACATCCCCTACTGCTTGTTTATTATAAAAAAGATTCATTAAAATTTACTCCTTACTTCTTATCTTTATTTTCGTATTGTTTTCTTGTCGCTTCTAATCTTTGGATTACATTTGGATCTCTTTTTTGTTTATTATTTTTACCTAAAATGAAAATAGGTTCAAAATGGCCTTTATCATATCCTAAAGATAGTGAAGTAATTGGCACTAAACCATTTGTGAAAAATTCCATAGTTAAATGTGCCATCACATCATAACCTGTTTTATTTCTTATATCAGCTATGATTAATACATCCTGATGTGGCACCGCTACTAACATTTCACCTTCGCATTGTTCTTGTATATTATTTAAAAATGAAGTATTTAATACTCTACTAGCATCATAACCATCATTGGTATTAACAAAATAGAATATATTACCTTTTACTTCATCAGTCGTATATTTATTTTCTAATTTTCTTACGTTAAATAACGCCATCTCTTTTAATTGTTGTTTAGTGAGATTCATTTGTTCTAGTGTTGTTTCATCAATTAGACGATAAGACTTTCCTAAATCCATCGCATAATATATATTAGTTTCCGCAGTATGTTCATCTATAACAAATGCATTGCCGCTTTTGTCCTTCTTATCAAAGCTTGGCGATCTTAATACTGGCATTACTTTAATGTCATCAATATTAGATAATGTAGCGTCATTCATTTGTGCTACAGCTTCCTCCACATAATAGACAATTTCATCAACTATTTTTTCTTTTTGAGATTTATATTTAGCTACAATCGGAGAGAGTTTAACAGTAACACCTTTATCATTATCTAATCTAGATATACGTAATGTTTCATCGTCACGATTAAAACTAAATTTAACGTCTAGATGGTTCAATCGATCTTTTAATTTATCTCTCATTTGAAAGACATTCATGTTTAACACTCCTATTAACGTGCCTTGTTCTAGTTTACAATAAAAGTACCCTTAGGAACAGAAAAAATGTAAGTTCTAAGGGTATATATTTTTATAAATTGATCTGGTTTTCTCTACGAAATGACTCGGCTCATAGCGAAGATAAAAATGCATCAATTTGTTCAATTGATTTGCGCTCTTTACCAATATAGCTACCAATTTGTTGACCAGCACTAAATACAAGAAAACTTGGTATACCCATGATGCCATGCTCAACGCATAAATCAATAAATTTGTCTCTATCTACTGATACAAATTTATATTCAGTGAATTTTTCTTCGATTTGAGGGAGTTCTGGTTCAATAATTTTACAGTCTGGGCACCAGTCTGCAGTAAATAAAAATACAGTTTTTTCATTTTTTAACTGTTCGAATTGTTGTTCACTTTCTAAACGCTTCATCATACCACTCCTATGTTATTTATATTGTAATATTTTAATCTCTTCTTGGTTTAGGTGCGTTATACTCTCCAATAATAATTTTCTTGCAGCTTCATAATCTCTAATATCAAACACTGCATTTGTACTATGGATGTATCGTGCACAAACACCAATGACTGCTGTAGGAATACCGATTTTAGCTTTGTGAATTTCTCCACCGTCTGTTCCGCCTGGCGAAACATAATATTGGTGAGCTATACCAAATTCTTTAGCAAGCGAAAGTAAATAATCTCTAAATGCTGGTTTTAGTAACATTGTGCCATCTTTAATTCTAATTAAAGTGCCTTCCCCTAATTCACCTGACAAGTTTTGCTTGCCTTTCATATCGTTTGCTGGAGAACAATCGACAACAAAGGCTACATCAGGATCAATGAGTTCGGCAGAAGCGCTTGCGCCTCGTAGTCCTACTTCCTCTTGTACGTTAGCACCGACATACAAATCAAAATCCAATTCTACATCTTTTAGTAATTCTAATAATTCGATACCAATTAAACAACCATAACGATTATCCCAAGCTTTACTTACATATCGGAATTCAGATAATTGCGTGAAAGTAGTATCAGGTACAATACTATCACCAATCTCAATACCTCGTTGCGCTACTTCCTCCCTATTTTGTGATCCAATATCTAACAACAAATCTTCAATTTTAGGAGCACCTTCATTACCTGATCTAAAGTGCTTAGGTATATTTGCAACAACACCACTGATTTCTTCACCTTGACGTGACTTTACTTTAAGCCTTTGGCCTTGCCATATATCATTGGCGACGCCACCTAAGTTTGTAAACTGTAGCATACCGTTGCTTGTTACATTCGTCACCATAAAACCAATTTCGTCCATGTGAGCAGCGACCATAATACGTTTAGCATCAGGTTTTTTCGAGCGTTTCACACCGTAAAAGCCGCCCATACGATTATAAATAAATTCATCTACAAAAGGCGCCATTTCAGATTCCATATATGATTTTACATCACCTTCAAAACCAGGCGCACCATGTAATTCTGTTAATATTTTCATTCTTGTTACTGTTTTATTATTGTTTATATCCAACGTGTCTCACTCCTTAAGATTTATTATATCATCTTCATTATGGTAAACTAGAAATATGACTTTATTGGGGGTAGATTGTGTTATGTTGAATAAAAAAAATAGATTCATCATCTTATTTATCATGCTGACAACTATTGTCGGATCTATTTATTTTTATACTCGCCGCAAGCATCAACAATATCAAGATCCAGAAAAAATCATTTCTGAAGTTAGAACCTATTTTATGAATGTTATAGGTTCATACATATTGCATGAACCAATTACTTATAAAGACACAAGTAATACTACGCTTGCTTACCAAGGTGGTATTACTACCCAAAACAATGGGGCACTTACTTCATATGATTTTTTTGTCGATGCAAATAGTGGAGAAATCATTAATATTATTGAATGTGAATGATAGAAGGTTAAAGTTATGAACGTAAAATGTATATAGTATGAGCATAAGCTTCATCTATGAGATGTGAGCTAAGATTGCTTCATATCGTAAAAACTATATACATATTTGAAGTCGAAGAATTAAAACAGATTATGCTCAAGAAATATACACGTATATATCTTAATTCATGTTTTAACTCCGAAGCTTAAATTCATAACTTTAACCTTTTTAATTTCTAGAAATAAATGTTTCAATTTCTGTCATACTCTGTTTATCAAATTTCACTGCAAAATAATTCACATCATGATAATACAAGAACCAGTAATCATTTAAAATATAATTGGGAATTAAGCGTTCTTTCTCTCTTATTGACTGCATAGGATAGTCATCATAAGCAGTTACCCACAACGGGTTTCTATGAGCAATTGTCGGGAATATATCTCCCATGTGAATAGCTTTTTCGCCTTTACTCTCTATCGTAATAATAGAATGACCAAAGCTATGTCCCCCAGTATGCATGATGTGAATACCTGGTAAAACTTCCATTTCTTCATCAAATAGTAATAATTTTTGTTGGAAATCACCGTTATTCTTCGTCCAATAAGTTGATTTACTTCTCAAGTTTGGACTTTGAAATTCATGCCACTCGTCTTGCTGAATGATATGGATAGCATTTTCAAAAACCGCATGTCCTTCATCATCAGTTAAACCTGCAGCATGGTCAAAATGCATATGTGTCATTAACACATAATCAATATCCTTTGTTGTCATATCCAATGCTTCTAAATCATCATTAATATGGCTTTCGTATTCTGCACCAAAATTTCTACGTTCTTTATCTGTTAATTTACCAAAACCTATACCAGTATCTATAATGACATTTTTATCACCAGTTTGTATTAATATTGGATGTGTAGGTAAAGGAATTTGATTCTTATCATTCACTTCGTATTTTCTTGTCCATAAAGCTCGAGGTACAACACCAAACATTGCCCCTCCATCAATATTTGTTATACCTCCGTTTAAATAATGTACGCTAAAATCTCCTAATTTCATAAATTAATTCCTCCTCAGTATCCTATAAACCTTTGTTACTCATTATCTTTTATATTAATACAAACAAACTATTACGTAAAATAATGAACTGTCGAGCAAGATAAGCACTTTACGCTCATTATTTCATACAAAAATACGTTATAATGGCAAAAAAATTGATAAGGCTTTGCCCTATCAATTGGAATGATTTTATTAAATTAATGGAATTTTGCTTCCATCCGATAAATTCTAGAACCTTTATCAGAAAACTTTCTTTCATATTCTGTCTCTATGTTAGTTTCAACATCTTCTTGATGCAAATTCAAATTAATTTTGGTGAAATACATACCAAATTGCGACATACTTTCTAAACTATATGCAAATAGTCCTCGATTATCAGTTTTAAAATGAAGCTCTCCATCTTTTTTTAACACTTGTTTATACAAAGCTAAATAAGTATGATAAGTCAACCGACGTTTAGTATGTCTTTTCTTCGGCCATGGATCTGAAAAATTTAAATAGATGCGTGAAATTTCTTCATCCTTAAAATATTCATTAAGTTCTATCGCATCGTTACATATGAGTTTAATATTAGTTAAACCTTGATCTAATACTTTATCTAAAACTTTAACCATTACACTTTTTTCCCGTTCCATCGAGATAAAATTGATTTCAGGATATTGTGCAGCAAGCGTAGTTATAAACTGTCCCATTCCTGAACCTATTTCAATGTAAATCGGTTGATCATTATCAAACCAATCACTGATTTGCCCTGCATGACTACCGTCGAGATCCACTATATTCGGTTCTTTTTTTAAGTAGTCTTCAGCCCACGGCTTGTAACGCATTCTCATTTTGATAACTCCTTATATAAATGCATTGTTATTCATAACTTCATTTAAAAATTTAAGCCACATATTCATGTCTTTATAACGTTTCTGTTCCTCATACCACTGTACCATACCAATAGATTGTACGACGGTGTACCATTTCATACGCTTTTGTAAATCCATTGAATCTTTCGTACCATATACATTTAACCACTGAGGCCATTTCTTTTCTGGAACGTAATTGTATAGCAGCATACCTAAATCAATCGCTGGATCAGCAATCATCGCGCCTTCCCAATCAACTAGATATAATTCATCATGATCAGACAATAGCCAGTTGTTGTGATTAACATCACCATGAACTACTGTAAAGAAACGAGGATCCAAGTTAGGCATATGATCTTCAAGATAAGTTAAAGCTTTTCTAACAACATGATGCGTTAAAACTTCTCGTGATAAAGAAGCATTAATCTTGTTTAGTAGAATATCAGGAGTAATCGGCTCCATTTCCATACGTTTTAACATATTAAGTAATGTTTTAGAACTATGAATCTTTTTCAATAAATTGGCTACCCTTTGTTCATGCATTTCGTTGAAAGTAAGTTCTCTACCATTTTTCCAATGTTGCGCCGTTACCACTTCACCAGTTTCTATGCGTTTTGTCCACACTAATTTTGGTACAATACCTTCGGCTGATAATGCCGCAATAAATGGGTTTGAATTTCTTTTTAAGAATAACTTTTGCCCATCTTGTTCAGCCATATATGCCTCACCAGATGCACCGCCTGCTGAATCAAGCGTCCATCCCAATTGATAAAACTGCTCCAACACGTTCACCTCACTTTCAATTAGAAAATGGCTCAAGAAAACAGATTTCGAGAGCCATATATAATCATTTTCTATTACAATATTTTAAACTTCACCCCAAATTTATGTCGCCTCAAGTTTTATGACTGACACAATGTCCCATGTGGTTCAAGTTAAATTATTTAATAACAGTACTGAGTTTCAAATTATAGCAACTTTTACATCATACCATAAATCAATCTCCAACAGAGTACTATTTTAATATTTTTATATCTTTATTTCATGAATTTATTACGGTCAATTTCAAGACTCATAAAAGATTTTATAATGTTTGAGGTTGAATTTCAACCAAAAATGAGAAACAAAAAGATACATTTTACTTTCAATTTTATATTGAAATCTCTTAAACGGCTCAGTAAGCATTATAACATAATTTCAACGTAATTTATGTGACATTTTATATCCATTTATGGAAAATATTAACTATGTGTGTCAATGTATCTATTAAATCCTTCTTGCAATGATTTCGTAATACTACCTACTTCACCATCGCCTACATTTTCTCCATCCAATTTAACGACAGGCATGACTTCTATAGATGTACTAGACACAATGATTTCGTCTGCATTTTTTAAGAAATCCAATGTAAATACTTCTTCATTAAAAGGTATACCTTTATCTTCAGCAACTGATTTGATAACCATACGTGTTATACCATTTAATATATAATTATTTACTGGATGTGTATATATCTCACCATTTTTAATCGCATACACGTTACTAGAAGACCCTTCTGTGACGATATCACCACGGTGTTGAATTGCTTCTTGAGCGTTATATTTAGTTGCGTATTCTTTAGCTAATACATTTCCTAATAAATTCAAACTTTTAATATCACATCTTAACCAACGAATATCTTCAGTAGTAATAGCATTAATGCCTTCTTCAAGCAATTTGTATGGGCGATCATATGACTTCGTAAATGCCATGACATTTGCCTCTACTGATGGTGTAGGGAATGCATGATCACGTGGGGCAGCACCACGAGTTACCTGGATATAGACACCGCCATTAACGATGTTGTTTGCAGATAACAATTCCTGAATCAATTCCGTCAATTCGTCTACATTATATTTTAGTTCCAGACCGATTTCTTTAGCACTGCGTAGTAATCTTTCAAAATGTTCTTTAGCTGTAAAAACATTATTATCATAAACTCTTATATATTCATATATGCCATCGCCAAAGACATAACCTCTATCGTTATAAGGTACATTTGCATCTTGCTCGTCCACAAGTTTTTCATTTATTAGTACTTTTGTCATATTTATTCCTCCACACACAATTTATATAATGACTCCAAGTAAATGCTTGTCGCATTAAATAATTGTTTTTTAGTAATATACTCATTTTTTTGATGCATTAAGTCTTCAGAATCGCTGAACATAGCACCAAATGCAACGCCTTTATCTAAATTACGCGCATAAGTACCGCCACCAATAGTATATGGTTCAGTTTGATCCCCAGTTTGGTTTCTATACGCTTCTACTAAACTTTGTACAAATGGGTCATCTTTTTCCACATAATGTGGTGTTTGGTTCTTACCTAATTCAATTGAAAAACCTAATGGATTTATTTCACTCTTAAATCTAGTCAATGCTTCTTCAAATTCAAAGCCTTCTGGATATCTTAAATTGATACCAAATGATCCACCTTTTTGATTATCGTATGTTATTACACCTATATTAGTAGTAACGTCTCCCATTACATCTGTATGGAATTTCATCCCCATTTTTTCTCCAAAATGAGACTCAAATAAATATTTATTACTGAATTCAACAAAATTAGCTGCTGTCTTATCTAAATCTAAACTTGATAAGAAATTTAGTAAATATAAACCTGCATTTACGCCAATAGATGGATCCATACCATGGACTGCTTTACCATACACTTTAAGCACTAATACACCACTATCAACAACACTTTCACCATCAATTTGATTGTCATTTAAATATTGTTCAAAATTTTGAATAACGTCCGTCATATTTTCTTTAACCGCAACATGTGCTACTGCTTCGTCTGGCACCATATTATATCTTTCGCCAGATTTAAATGAACGTAATTCATATTCAGGTTCATCTTGATCTTCAGCTTTGTCATTTTGAATTACATCAAACGTGCTGATGCCTTTTTCTCCGTGAATAGCTGGGAATTCCGCATCCGGAGCGAAACCTAACACTGGCATTTCTTCTGTTTCGAAATAACGATCTGTACATTTCCAATCTGACTCTTCATCCGTACCAATGATGATATGTATACGTTTCTTCCAATTTACATTCATTTCATTTAAAATTTTGACTGCATAATAAGCCGCAATTGTTGGGCCTTTGTCATCCAAAGTACCGCGAGCTACAATTTTATCATCTGTAACTAATGGATTGAATGGATCCGAGTCCCATCCATCACCAGCAGGAACAACATCTACGTGGCATAAGATACCAAAAAGATCTTCACCTTCACCCGCTTCAATTCGTCCGGCAATATGATCAACATCATGTATTCCCAATCCATCACGTTCTGCAAGTTGGTACATGTAATCTAGGGCTTTACGTGGTCCTGGTCCAACAGGGTTCTCTGAAGATGCCTTATCATCTTCTCTTACACTTTCGATAGATAAAAGTCCTTTCAAGTCCTCAATAATTTGACCTTCATACGCTTTTACTTTATCTCTCCACATTTGCAATCAACTTCCTTCTTATAACTAATATATTTAATATTTTACATGAACTAGAGAAGAAACTACAGTGAGATGTGTCTAATAATTCAAAAAATTAACTGTTATGATTTGTATTAAAACAGTTTAATCGCTATACATTACTATATAAAATACCTGTATTAATATAGTAAAAGAGCAAGATAGAAATTAAATTTTGATTTCTATCTCGCTCCTATGACTTACTAAACATTTAATTAACATATGATAAATGCATTAAGTTAAACAATAGCTAATGTGAATAATTCACTTTAATTACACACATAGATAACACTGTTCATACCTAACCATACATATATATTTTAAATTCTATTTTTCATCATGTTTGTTACTGTTATTTTTTAATTCTTCTTCTGTTACAACACGTAGGTTGTTTGACGGATCAGCAGCACCTTCATCAGTAAATCTCGCTTCTTCAATATGTTCTTCTTCATTTTCGCTAACATTTTTAAAGCGATCTTTTTGTTCGTTGATAAATCCTTTAGGATCTTGCTTAACTTTTGAAGCATAACCCTTTGGATCTTGTTTTACTTCATTATATGTTTCTCCAGCTTTAGAACTTATTTGACTTGCGATGTCTTTTGCATTTTGTTTATAAGATTCTGGGTTAGATTTATATTTACTATACTCATCTTTCAATTTATCTCTATTTTCTTTTTTAGAGAGAACAACGGCTGCGGCTGCTCCACCGATGCCTACAATTGCTTTAAATAATTTTGACATAATAACTACACCTCTTCTTTATTTTAATCCTAAACTTTTAAAATCTTGCTGATTTAATTGACGATATTCTCCTGGTGCCAATGTTAAATCAAGATGAAGGTCGCCAATGCTAATACGTTTCAATTCTAAAACTTCATTATTTATCGCATGAAACATACGCTTAACTTGATGATAACGTCCTTCATGAATCGTAACAAATGATTTATACATTTCATCACTTTTCACTAATTCCGCTGGTTTTGCTAATCCCTCATTTAATTCAATACCCACTTTAAATGCATTTATATCATTTTTTGTAATATTTTTTTCAGAAACCACTTCATATGTTTTAGGAACATGCTTTGCTGGACTCATTAAATCGTGGTTGAATTGGCCATCGTTAGTAATTAGTAATAAACCTTCTGTATCTTTATCTAAACGTCCCACCGGAAAAATATTTAAATATTTATATTCATCGACCAAATCAATAACAGTTTGTTGGTTGTCATCTTCAGTTGCTGAAATATAACCCTTAGGTTTGTTTAACATTAGATATACTTTATCGATATATTGGATGCGTGTATCATTCACTTTTACAATATCAATATCTGTATTTAATTGCCTTTTTGGTGATGTTTCTACATTATCATTCACAGTTACTTGTTTCTTTTTTAATAATTGCTTAACTTCAGTACGTGTACCTACACCCATATTTGCTAAAAACTTATCTAATCTCATTTAATAATCCCTAATTTACGTCTAAGTTTATTTGGTATTTCACCTAAAAATTGATCGGCTAATTTTGTCTTCATCGTGATACCTCCGTAAACAATCATGCCAATGACTACACTTATAATTAAAATAGTTAATGAACCTATTTTAGATTCTGGTGAAATCAGCATTTGTAATATAAATGAAGATAATTCAACGATAATCATCATGATTAAACCATATAGGAATATTTTACCAAAGTGTAACCATGTCTCTGAAAAATCAAATTTTGCATATTTTTTAAGTATATAAAAATTACATAAAACAGCAAACAGTAGCGCAATCGCTGTACTTAAAATCGCTCCAGCTGTATGGAAAGCCATAATGAGAGGTGTGTTGAGTATAACTTTTAAAACAACTGCTGATAAAATTACAAATACAGTCAGTTTTTGCTTGTCTATACCTTGTAGCATGGATGCTGTCACACTTAACAATCCAATTAAAATAGCAACTGGTGCATAATAGAATAGTAGCTGACTTCCATCAACATTATAACTATAGAACACAGTATATAACGGTAATGCTAAAGCCATAATTCCTAAACTTGCTGGTACTGTGATATACATCAATACACCTAAAGAAGTTCTAATTTGTCTATGCATTTCACTTAACTCACCAGATTCGTATGTTTTTGTAATAAATGGAATTAAACTTACTGCAAAACCGGCTGATAGTGACGTTGGAATCATCACTATTTTATTAGTTGTCATATTTAAAATAGTAAAGAAATAGTCATGTAATCGGCTCGGTACACCTGCTAAATCCAAAGCACCATTATGTGTAAATTGGTCAACTAAATTAAATAATGGGAAATTCAAGCTAACAATAACAAATGGAATACTATACGAAATAATTTCTTTATACATTTTTCCATATGAAACGCTTATGCCCGAAACATCTGTTGCAACCATTTTTTCAATATTAGGTTTCCTTTTTCTCCAGTAGTACCACAATGTAAAGATACCCGCTACGGCACCTATTGCTGCAGCAAACGTTGCAACACCATTTGCCTGTAATACACTACCGTTAAAGACATTAAGCACTAAATAACTTCCAATTAGAATAAATAAGATACGTGCAATTTGTTCTATAACTTCTGATACTGCTGTTGGGCCCATTGATTTATAACCTTGGAACACACCACGCCATGTAGCGAGTAAGGGAATAAATATGACGACCATACTGATAATTCTAATAATCCATGTAATGTCATCGACTGACCATCCACCTTTAGCTCCTGATTCCTGAGCTAATGTGATGCTTGCTATACTTGGTGCTAATAAATATAAAATGAAAAATCCTATAAATCCTGTAATGGTCATAACAATAAAACTGGATTTATATAATTTTTCACTTACTTTATATGCACCTAAAGCATTATACTTAGACACATATTTCGACGCCGCTAACGGTACACCAGCAGTTGCAATAGCAATTGCTATATTATAAGGCGTATATGCATAGTTAAAAGGTGCCAATTTTTCTTCTCCACCAATAATGGCGTAGAATGGAATGATATATATTACACCCAGTACTTTAGTAATCAATATACTAAGGGTGATTAAAAAGGTACCCCTAACTAATTCTTTACTTTCACTCATTCAGATCTTCCTATCTCAAATTAAATTTTTACACTCGTAACTTCAATAATAACGTTATAACCACTTTTTTTCAAAACTATATTACTATAAACTATAAAATAACACTATTTAGTAAAGGGAGGCAATGAAATGTATCAAACAATTATCATCGGCGGTGGTCCAAGTGGGCTTATGGCAGCTGCTGCAGCGAGCAAATTAAGCAATAGTGTTTTATTAATTGAAAAGAAAAAAGGACTAGGCCGCAAATTAAAAATTTCTGGTGGTGGTCGTTGCAATGTAACCAATCGTCTTCCTTATGATGAAATTATAAAAAACATTCCTGGTAATGGAAAGTTTTTATATAGTCCTTTCTCAGTTTTTGACAATGAATCAATTATTCATTTCTTTGAATCTAGAGGCGTATCTTTAAAAGAAGAAGACCATGGACGTATGTTTCCAGTTTCTAATAAAGCTCAAGATGTCGTGGATGCACTTATTCACACTTTGCAACAAAATAAAGTAGAAGTTAAAGAAGAAGCCACTGTTGCTTCAATTTCATACAACGATAATCAAACTTTCCAAGTGTCGCTTAACGATCAACAATCTTTTGAAAGCCAAAGTTTAGTCATTGCAACTGGTGGTACAAGTGTGCCTCAAACCGGTTCTACTGGAGATGGTTATAGATTTGCTGAACAATTAGGACATTCCATTACTGAATTATTTCCTACTGAAGTACCGATTACTTCTGTTGAGTCTTTCATTAAGAACAAACGACTAAAAGGATTGAGTTTAAAAGATGTAGCACTTTCAGTATTAAAAAAGAATGGAAAAACAAGAATCACACACCAAATGGATATGTTATTTACACATTTTGGCATTAGTGGCCCTGCTGCATTAAGGTGCAGCCAATTCGTTTATAAAGAACAAAAAAATCAAAAACGACAAGAGATACAAATGCAAATTGATGCTTTTCCAGAATTAACAAAAAATGAATTAGAACTAAAAATTCTTGATTTGCTTGAAAACACACCAGACAAGTACATCAAGAACAGTTTACACGGTTTAATTGAAGAGCGTTATTTATTATTTATTATCGAACAGGCGGAGATTCCTGATGATTTGACTGCACATCACATTTCCAATGCGCAAATCAATAATATTGTAGCATTATTAAAAGGGTTTACTTTTTACGTCAATGGCACTTTATCTATCGAAAAAGCTTTCGTAACCGGTGGTGGTGTCTCACTAAAGGAAATACAACCTAAAACAATGATGTCCAAAATTGTCCCGGGCTTATTTTTATGTGGCGAAGTGTTAGACATCCATGGTTATACTGGTGGATATAACATTACTAGTGCATTGGTTACCGGACATGTTGCTGGTACTAATGCAAGTGAGTTCATTTCCACCACTCAAACACTTTAACTTTAAATATTGAAGGAAAGATTAAATTCGCGATAATACAACGAATGTATTAAACGTCCTCAAATTATAGAATCTATAACCTTTTTATAAACACTTAAACAGTCCATTTTACATACATTTATGTTTGGGCTATTTTTTTATAAGCAATTCGTACTACCTACAAATTCTAAGCTATTATATCTCAATCGTTCAAAGTTAGAATATCTTCCAAAAGTTCACATAAAAAAAGTGCTTCAAAGTAGGCACTTTTTTATGCGACTGCTTTGAAACACTGATAAATTAAATTCAGTACATGTATATCATAATTCTACAATGAGAAACATGCGATTATTCATTTTATTTTTTTGTAAAAATTAAACACTTTTCAATTCTAAACCTTGGTCTCCCCAAGCATCCATACCACCTTCAACATTCACTGCATTAATGCCGTTTTGTTCAAGATATTGAACAACTTGTGCACTTCTGCCACCAACTTTACAGATGATATAATAAGTATCATTTTCATTAAATTGGTTAAGGTTTTCTGGTATTTCATTCATTGGAATTGTTTTTGCACCAGGAATAATACCCATCGCTGTTTCTTCATTAGTTCTAACATCAACGATATTAACAGGATTAGCATCTAAAATTTCACTTTTTAATTCATCAATTGTAATAGATTCCATTATTAATTCCTCCGATTTATTATTTAGCTACGATATTAACAAGTTTTTTAGGAACTGCGATAACCTTCTTAATGTCCTTACCAGCAATTTCAGATTTAACATTTTCATTGCCTAGGGCAGCTTCTTCCATTGCTTCTTTGGAGATGTCTTTAGGCATATTAACCTTAGCACGCACTTTTCCATTCACCTGAATTACAATCTCGATTTCATCATCAACTAATAATGATTCATCATAAGACGGCCATGGTTGATAAGTGATTGTTTCTTCATGTCCTAAACGAGCCCACAATTCTTCTGAAATATGTGGCGCAATAGGTGCCAACATTTTAATAAAGCCTTCAATATATGGTTTATAAATCTCATCAGCTTTATAACAATCGTTGATAAACACCATCAATTGACTAATCGCAGTGTTAAA
Source organism: Staphylococcus pseudoxylosus (assembly GCF_044794325.1). Taxonomy (NCBI): domain Bacteria; kingdom Bacillati; phylum Bacillota; class Bacilli; order Caryophanales; family Staphylococcaceae; genus Staphylococcus; species Staphylococcus pseudoxylosus. The sequence goes on along the minus strand of NZ_CP085024.1, from coordinate 1,231,266 downwards.
GTTTAATGAATTATAATCTTCTGTAACTTTTTTCACAGTTTGATGATAACTCTTATCTAATGCTTTGCTATTAGTATTTACCACTTTATTAGAAATTAAATCATCTTCTGTAACTAGTAAACGCCAAATTCTATCTAAGAAACGTCTTGAACCATCTAAGCCGTTTTCACTCCATGCAATCGCCGCATCAAGTGGACCCATGAACATCTCGTATAAACGTAATGTGTCTGCTCCATGTGATTGAACAATATCATCTGGGTTAATTACGTTACCTTTAGATTTGCTCATTTTTTCATTTCCTTCACCTAAAATCATACCTTGGTTATATAATTTTTGGAATGGCTCTTTTGTAGGTACAACACCTAAATCAAATAATACTTTATGCCAAAATCTAGCATATAATAAATGGAGAACTGCGTGCTCTACGCCACCAATATATAAATCTACTGGCAACCAATGTTTCAATTTTTCTGGATCAGCAAGCATTTTATCATTATTTGGATCTATATATCTTAGATAATACCAACAACTACCAGCCCATTGTGGCATTGTATTTGTTTCACGACGACCTTTCATGCCTGTAGCTTCATCGACAACATTTACAAATTCATCAATGTTAGCAAGAGGTGATTCTCCAGTTCCTGAAGGTTTAATTTCATCTGTTTCAGGTAGTAACAATGGTAGTTCATCTTCTGGTACAGTTGTCATTGAACCATCTTCCCAATGTATAACTGGTATTGGTTCACCCCAGTATCTTTGACGACTAAACAACCAGTCTCTAAGTTTGTAATTTACCTTTCTACTACCAGCACTTTTATTTTCTAATAATTCAACTGCTTTTTCGATTGCAGCTTCATTATATAAGCCATTTAACTCCCCAGAGTTAATGTGAGGACCATCACCTGTAAATGCTTCTTGAGTCATGTCCCCACCTTCGATGACTTCAATTATAGGTAGATCAAAGGCTTTCGCAAACTCATAATCTCGTTGATCACCACTTGGAACTGCCATTACAGCACCTGTACCATAAGTAGATAACACATAGTCAGCTATCCAAATAGGAACTTCTTCTCCAGACAATGGGTTGATTGCATAAGCACCTGTAAATACACCTGATTTTTCTTTGGCTAAACCAGTACGCTCTAAGTCAGATTTTTTAGCCGCTTCTTTTTGATAAGCTTCTATAGCTTCACGTTTATCTTCAGTGGTAATTTTATTTACTAGCTCATGTTCAGGGCTTAAAACTAAGAAGGAAGCACCATAAATTGTGTCTGCACGTGTTGTAAAAACTTCTATTTCTTCATTCAGGTTAGCAACTTCAAAGGTAACCGAGGCACCTTCTGAACGACCAATCCAATTACGTTGCATATCTTTTAATGATTCTGGCCAGTCTAAGTCATCTAAATCTTCTAATAATCTATCTGCATATTCAGTGATTTTTAATACCCATTGCTTCATAGGTCTTCTATAAACAGGATGGCCACCTCGTTCAGACACACCATCTACCACTTCTTCATTTGAAAGAACTGTGCCTAAAGCCGGACACCAATTTACTGCCACTTCATCTACATATGCTAATCCTTTATTATAAAGTTGAATAAAAATCCATTGTGTCCATTTGTAATATTCAGGATCTGTTGTATTTACTTCTCTATCCCAATCATAACTAAAACCTAGTTCTTTGATTTGACGCTTGAACGTTTGAATATTTTCTTTAGTAAATTCGCGAGGATCATTACCAGTATCTAGCGCATATTGTTCTGCAGGCAAACCAAATGCATCCCAACCCATTGGGTGTAAGACGTTATAACCTTGCATACGTTTATAACGAGAGATGATATCCGTCGCTGTATAACCTTCAGGGTGTCCTACATGTAGTCCTGCACCAGAAGGATAAGGAAACATATCTAAAGCGTAGAATTTCTTTTGTCCTAAATTATCGCTTGTTTTAAATGTTTTATATTCTTCCCAGTAATCCTGCCATTTTTTCTCGATTTCATTATGATTGTAATTCACTACTTCTCCTCCTATTTAATAAAAAGACACCTCAAACTATTATTGAATTACATAGGGACGATTTTCACCGTGGTACCACCCAACTTCACATGATCTGTGCACTCATTTTAATAAAATAGTAAGAGATGTCATCATTTATCTATAAGTCCTGGTAAGTTCACTTGTAGTTTAACGCTAGGTTCCACCAACCCTAGCTCTCTGTAGATAAATCTTAAAGCTACTACTCCATATACATTACTAATCATATTTGAAAAAGACTTTTATTTCAAGAGTAAAACTAAAGAACCACTTCTCTATAGAATCACTTCTCAATTTATTGAGTTAGTGATTCTTACACATGAGCTTTAGCTCAGGTGTTCCACTTTTGAAAAAATGGTCTTATACGATTACTTAAACTCTTTGGAAGTTTATTGAGTTAGTGATTCTTATACATGAGCCTTAGCTCAGGTGTTCCTTATTTTAATATTAATTAAACAAACTAAGTCCGAGACATTTATTTATGCCTCGGACGTTGATTACACTTAATTTTTATTTACAATATTACAAAACCATAGCGTTTATTTCGTTATAGTCAGAAATTACGTTTCCTTTGATAATCTTTTATCATAGATCATTAAAAATATTAACGCTATAACAAGTAAGAAAATCATACTTAAAAACATAGCCTGCATATTAAATGTATCCACCACTACACCGCCAATTAATGGTCCAAAAGCTTTACCTACTGTAGCAGCAGAATTAACATAACCTTGGAATGATCCCTCTTTACCACTAGGCGCAAGTTGATTAGCAATAGTTGGCACCGCTGGCCATACAAACATTTCACCCAATGTAAGTATAATCATACCTATCATGAATACTGAAAATTGTTCAGCAAAGCTTGTAACAAAGAACGACAATATAAATATAATTATACCTACAAGCATTTGATATTTCAGATTACCTTTTAACAACCTAATAACAGGTGAAATCAACGGTTGAGCTACCAAAATCATAATACCATTCACTGTCCACAATAGACTGTATTGACTCATAGAAACATTTATTTCTTGTGTAAATGAAGCAATAGTACTTTCCCACTGAATATATGCTATCCAACAAATACTAAACATCACACACAGCAACGATAACGCTAGAAATTGTGGTCGATATGCTTTCGATAACAAGCTCATTGCATCATTCGATTTTACTTTCACGTCTAACTTAATATTAAATTGAGTAACTGCAACAATTGCAAAAGCCACATACATTAATAAATTAGCAATAAATATATAATTAAAACTTAACTCTGCTACAAACCCACCTGAAGCTGCACCAATGGCAACACCAAGGTTTTGTGCTAAATAAATCGCATTAAACGTTTGTCGACCACCGTTAGGCCACACCGCACCTGCTAATGCATAAATTGCTGGTATGATCATGCCGCCACCAAATCCCAACGCCACTAACCACACTGCATACCATGGCCAATCGTGAAAAAAATTTAGTAACGTTGTACTCATCAGACAGATGACAGTACCAATCATAATTGTCCGATAACCACCCAGTTTATCAAATAAATTACCACCTAATAAATTACCAATGACCATACCAAAAGAGTTGATCATTAACACTAAGCCAGCCATAGTCAAACTTTTATCTAATTGTTCATTCATATAAATTGTATTTAACGGCCATAAAAAACTTGAGCCTGTGATATTTAATGCCATACCAATAACTAACCACCATACTGATTTAGGCATATTCATAACATTAAGCTCCCTTCTAAAATTAAATTTCTCATTTTACTCTAAACACTATATCACTAAAATATGTTAAAATCTTTAACTAGAATGAATTTAGAAAGGAAAATGTTATATGGGACAATTTTTCCCTTACGCATTCGAGAATAAGAGATATCACACGTGGAATTATCACTTGAAGAATAAATTTGGACAAAAGATATTTAAAGTTGCAATTGATGGTGGCTTCGATTGTCCAAATAGAGATGGCACTGTTGCACATGGCGGTTGCACGTTCTGTTCAGCAGCAGGCAGTGGTGATTTTGCAGGAAATCGTGTGGATCCTATCGAAGTACAATTTAGACAAATCAAAGATAGAATGCACGAAAAGTGGCATGACGGACAATATATCGCATATTTCCAAGCATTCACTAATACACACGCACCTGTTGAAGTATTACGTGAAAAATATGAAACTGCACTAAAAGAGCCAGGCGTTGTCGGACTATCTATAGGTACACGTCCTGATTGCTTACCAGATGACGTAGTTGAATATTTAGCAGAACTTAATGAACGCACATATTTATGGGTGGAATTAGGCTTACAAACAATCCATCAAGAAACTTCAGACCTAATTAATCGCGCCCATGATATGGAAACTTATTATGAAGGTATAGCCAAATTACGTAAGCATAACATTAATATTTGCACACATATTATTAATGGTTTACCTGGCGAAGATTATAATATGATGATGGAAACAGCTAAGGAAGTAGCACAAATGGATGTTCAAGGTATTAAGATCCACTTACTACATTTACTTAAAGGCACACCAATGGTCAAACAATACGACAAAGGTATGCTTGAATTTATGTCGCAAGAAGAATATACAAACTTAGTTTGTGATCAATTAGAAATCATTCCAAAAGAAATGATTGTTCATCGTATTACTGGTGATGGTCCGATTGACTTAATGGTTGGCCCAATGTGGAGTGTCAATAAATGGGAAGTATTAAATGAAATTGATAACGAACTAGCTCGTAGAGCATCTTATCAAGGTAAATTTTTCGAAAGCACTGTAAAATCATGAAATTAGAACGTATTCTCCCTTTTGCCAAGACACTTATCAAACAACACACACATGATGAGAGCATCGTAATCGATGCTACGTGTGGTAATGGAAATGATACATTATTTCTAGCACAACATGTTACAAGCGGTCGTGTGCACGCTTTTGATATACAGGAAACTGCAATTCTAAATACACAACAAAAAACGAAAGATTTTAATAATGTAACACTTCATCATGCAAGTCATTCCGAGGTAAAGCAATATATACCTGTTGAATCACATGGAGCGGTAGATGCTGCAATATTTAATTTAGGTTATCTTCCTAAAGGAGATAAATCGGTTGTTACACTACCGAAAAGTACTATTGCAGCTATCGAAGCTATATTTGATATTTTATCATCAGAAGGTATCATTATCTTAGTAATATATCCAGGGCATGAAGAAGGAAAAATCGAACGCGATGCTGTAATAAATTATTTAAAAAACTTTGATCAAAACAAAGCTCACATTTTACAATATCAATTTATAAATCAGCAAAACGATCCACCATTTATTTGTGCAATCGAAAAAAGATAATAACAAGACACATGCAAATACAAAATAATATATGTATCACAGTACTTATTTTATAAAAAATAAAGCCACAGTGCCTATGCACTGTGGCTTTACTATTCCCTATAGATTAATGATAGATTTAAGACTGTTTTGAATACTTGTTGATTTGCCATCAATTTCTTCTTTAAAGAAATTTAAAAGACTTTCCCGTTGATCTTTTAAATCTTCATTGAAATGTATGATAACTGTACGTTCATCATTCTGTGGTCTTTCTTTAATGATCCAAGTTTTTTCAACTAAATCATTATACGTTCTTGTACGTTTATAAGACTTAATATGAACAAAATCATCCATTTCCTTTAAAGTCATTGAACCTTCTTTCCAAAGTGTAAGAAGAATCAATATTTCTTCTTTTGACATTTTGTATTGCTTTTGTACTTTGGCAAAAATATCGTCAATTTCTTTTAATACCGATTCCAATTGCAATACGCCATCAACTTTATCAGCAAATGCCTTCCCCATATAATAATCCCCCAATCATAGAATAAAGTTTAAACATGTAAAATTAATTCATAAAAACCATCATTCATTGTGATATAAATTCTTCACTGAATAAATATTAGAATTTTTAATAAAATTAATCTTATATACAGTTTAAATTCAAACTATGAATTATGCAATTAAATGAGATATTTTATTTTGCATTTCTTTCAAAATATTGACAGAATTGTTGAATAATCTTTCTTCTTCTTGGCTTAAAGGTATTTCAAATACTTTCACCGCCCCTTGTCGGTTAATTTTTGTAGGCACACCTACATAGACATCTTTTTGGTCATATTCTCCTTCTAAATAACTAGAAACTGTTAAGATGAGATTTTGATTATTTAATATAGCTTTTGTAATATGAACCAAGCCCATAGCGATACCATAGTATGTTGCTCCTTTAGCTTGAATAATATCATAAGCCGCATCACGAGTGTTTACAAAAATTTCTTCAATTCTGTGTTGTTTTTCGGGATCATCTTTAAGTAATTGATATAGCGGTTGACCTGCAATATTTGCTTGTGACCAAACTGCTAATTCTGAATCTCCATGCTCACCTATAATTTGTCCGTGGACACTTCTATCTGATACACCAAATTCTTCTGCCAATTCGTATTTAAATCTTGCAGTATCCAGTATTGTTCCAGAACCAATGACTTTTTCCTTTGGTAAACCTGAAACCTCTCTTGTTACATAAGTCAGAACATCCACAGGATTTGTAGCTACAAGGAAAATACCATCAAATCCTGAATCCATAACTTCAGACACTATATTTTTAAATATTTTTGTATTTTTTTCAATTAAATCTAATCTTGTTTCTCCTGGTTTTTGGGCAGCACCAGCAGTAATTACAACGATGTCTGCATTATCACAATCTTTATAGCTACCCGCTTTAATCTTTATAGGTGACCCACCATAAGGTGCAGCGTGGTTCAAGTCCATCACATCACCTTTAACTTTCTCTTCTGCTAAATCAATAATCACTAATTCATCCGCTACACCCTGAGCAACTAATGCAAATGCATAGCTAGAGCCTACAGCGCCATCTCCAATTAAAACTACTTTATTACTTTTAATATATTCCATAATAAGACTCTCCTTACGTATATGAACTTTAATTTGTGATTTATTTCACAAATTAAATATAACAAAGCACGAAGAAAATTGCAATGATTTTGTGATTTATTTCACATACAAAATATTTCTTTTCCGCTCCGTTATTTTAAAAAAAGAAACCGCACACTATGGTACGATTTCTTATTAAGTGAGCATTTGCGACAGCCCTCTATTTAGACTTCTTGCTTATTATGAGACTTCATTTTCATCATGAACTATGAAACCATTGTTACTTGAACTATTATTCAAGAAAGCTAAAATATATCTCATTACTTCATCTCTTTCAGGCTCATTATGTATTTCATGATATAACCCATCCCAAGCTTTGAAATATAATTCTTCAGTAGTTATTTTTTCTTTTATCAAATCCATTGCTGTGACATCAGCTACTTTATCTTCTGTACCATACATTAAAAGCAATGGTAAAGATTTCACATCTTTTAAGTGGTTTACTGTTTCCTTCATTATCTCAATAATTTGTTTATACCAATGATATGTTACTTTTAGTAGCATAAGTTGATCATTATTTGTTTCATCTATTACTTCCGAGTTTCTAGTTAAATCTTCGACTGTAATACCAACTTTAAATCTAGTGTCTTTGGCAAGTTTACCTATATTCGAAATAATCTTATCTTTTCTAGTTTTATTGCTTTTTTTAAACTCAAGTAAAGGAGAAAGTAACATTAAACCTTCGATTGGTACCTCCACTTTTTCAAGTAAGTTTAAAACAATTAAGCCACCCAATCCTACGCCTAAGACATAAGTTGGCAATTTATATTCATTAGCGATTCGAATCCATTCAAGTATATGCTCATGATAAACATCAAAATTATCAATTTGACCTTTGTTTGAGCGTGAAGTTTGCCCTTGTCCTGGCAAATCTCCCATAATCACATGGTACCCATTACGGCGAAGCATTGTAATTACATATGCGTATCTACCTGTATGTTCAAGCATGTTGTGTGCAATCACCACAACACCTTTGGCTTCATTTTCGGTTTCCCATTTCCACATTATCCATACTTCCCCTTCTTCTTTAAATTCATTAAGTATATTGTATCAAAATATCATGTAGTTTTTCCATTTTAAACATAACAATACAACTCTAAAAATAAGTTTATTTCCTACAACTAAATTTATAATGCTCTTGAATATGGCACTCATGAGTGCATTTGATAATTTAAAGTGTAATATATTTTATTGTAAACGATTTCATTACTATTTGATTCATGCTACACTATTAATGAAACATAGCTATAAGCGGAATAGGAGGAATTAATATGCCAATTGTGAAGAATTTTTTTATCGGATTATCAAATAATCCGCTTTTGAATAAGACCGCCAAAGAAATCGGGCCAATGCTCGGGGCAAATAAAGTAGTTGCGGGTAATACTATTACTGCCTTGGTGGACACAATTGAACGTTTAAATAACAAGGGAATTACTGTTACAGTTGATTGCCTTGGAGAGTTTGTTCTAACTGAAGGTGAAGCAATCCAAGCAAAAGACCAAATCATAGAAGTGATGTATGCAATTTACAATCATAACTTAGATGGTCACATGTCTATTAAACTGAGTCAACTAGGTTCAGAATTTGATATAGATCTTGCTTATCGTAATTTACGTGAAATATTATTGAAGGCAAATCAATTTGATAATATGCATATTAATATAGATACTGAAAAGTATGATAGTCTATTCGATATCACCCAAGTTTTAGATCGCTTAAAAGGTGAATTTAAAAATGTGGGCACTGTAATTCAAGCATATTTATATAAAGCTGATGCACTTATTGATAAATATCCAGAATTAAGACTTCGTATGGTAAAAGGTGCTTATAAAGAAAGCGATACGATTGCCTACCAAACAAAAGAAGAGATAGATAAAAACTATATTCGTTTGATGGAGAAAAGGCTTTTAAATTCAAAAAATGTAACTTCAATTGCTACACATGATGATGAAATCATCAGACATATGAAACAATTTATTAAAGATAATAATATTGAAAGAAGCCAATACGAATTTCAAATGTTGTATGGGTTCCGTACAGATTTAGCAGAAAAAATTGCTGGTGAAGGTAATGGTTTCTGTATCTACGTACCTTATGGCGATGATTGGTTTAGTTACTTTATGCGTAGGCTAGCAGAGAGACCTCAAAATTTAAACTTAATGTTTAAAGAAGTTATGAAACCAGAGATCCTTAAAAAAGTCGGTATAGTTAGTGGTGCTGTAGCATCATTTGGATTAGCAACAACATGTATATATCGTATTTTTAAGAAATAAAATAAATAACGGGTATGCAACACCAAATTTAATAAATTGATATTACATACCCGTTTTGCCACTGTTGGCTAGATTTCTAAATAACTTAATACAAGTAATTTAGTTTTCTAGTCATCATGTACTGTTCATATATTTTATTTTTCAAGTGTATAAATTTACAACTTTTAACCACAATCCTCGTTTAAATACTTGAGGATTTTTATATTTCTCGTAATAAATTTGCCATTTCAATGGCACTAACAGCCGCTTCTGACCCTTTATTACCCGCTTTAGTACCAGCTCGTTCAACAGCTTGTTCGATATTTTCAGTTGTTAAAATCCCAAAAATTACTGGTGTATTAGTCACATCATTTGCTTTAGAAATACCTTTCGCTACTTCATTACATACATAGTCGTAATGTGAAGTCGAACCTCTAATCACACAACCTAGAGTGATAACGGCATCATAATCACTTTTTTCTGCTAATTTTTTAGCTATTAAAGGAATTTCAAATGCACCAGGTACATAAGCAACATCGATGTTTTCTTCTGGTACCTCATGTCTAATTAAAGTGTCTTTCGCTCCATCTAATAAGCGATTTGTTATAAAATCATTAAACCTACTTACTACTATCGCAACTTTTAAATCAGAACCTATTAATTTACCTTCAAAATTCATTATAATTTCCTCCTTATATTAAGTGACCCATTTTTTCTTTTTTTGTATCCATATAATCTTGATTATATTTATTAGTTGGTACGACAAGTTCAACACGTTTAGTAATATTAATACCGTAGTTCTCTAAGCTTTCAAATTTCTTAGGGTTATTACTTAATAAATTAACACTTTCAACACCAAAATATTTCAATATTTGGGCGGCATTTTGATAATTTCTTAAGTCTTCTTCAAAGCCCAAAGCAATATTTGCTGTTACAGTATCATATCCTTGTTCAATCAGTTCATATGCTTTTAATTTATTGATTAAGCCAATACCTCTACCTTCTTGAGGTAAATATAAAATAATGCCACCGTGTTCATTTATATATTTCATAGACGCTTCTAATTGTTCACCACAATCACATCTTTGGCTATGGAATATATCTCCTGTTAAACATGATGAGTGTATGCGTACATTTTCAGTTTGTTTAATATCACCTTTTACGATAGCCACTATTTCTTCGTCGTTATCAGAAGTTGTAAAACCGTACATATCGAATACACCATAATCTGTTGGCAATTTCACTTTTGCTTTTGCTTCTAATTTTGAAATAACAGACTTACGGTATTTTTCTAAATCTTCTATAGAAATCATTACTAAATTATGTGTTGCTTTAAATGTTTCTAATGACTCACCTTTTGCCATAGTGCCATCATCATTCATAATTTCACAAATTAATGCGGCAGGTTTAGCACCTGTTAATTTAGCTAAATCAACTGATGCTTCGGTATGTCCACGTCTTGTCAACACACCATTATCTTGTGCTATTAATGGAAATAAATGACCTGGTTTATTAAAATCATGCGCACTTACACTATCATCTATTAAAGCTCTTGCTGTCAACATTCTTTCGTCAGCGCTTATGCCTGTAGTTGTATCGACGTGGTCAATGCTAACTGTGAATTGTGTTCCATAAATATCAGAATTATTACTAACCATTGGGTTTAAATCTAATTTTTTAGCTATATCGCTACTGATAGGTGCACAAATTAATCCTCTACCATGTGTAGCCATGAAGTTAACTGTGTCATTATGCATCCATTCAGTTACAGCTACTAAGTCGCCTTCATTTTCTCTGTTTTCATCATCTACAACGATAATGCTGTCACCGTTTTTCAATGCTTTTAAAGCTTTGTCTATACTATCTAATTGCATATTACCCCTCCTAAAATCCAAATGCTCTAAGTTTTTCTGGGCTTAATTCCGATTCGTTACTATTGATAATTCGTTCAACATATTTGAATAACATATCAGTTTCTATATGCACTGGATCACCAACACGTTTCTGATTTAAAATTGTTGATTTTCTTGTTTCTGGTATAAGATGAATATCAAACTCAGCTTCTTTTAATTGGAAAATAGTTAAACTCACACCATCTACAGTAATTGAACCTTGACTAACCATTTGTTTAATCAGTGATGTTGATGGTTTAATAGTAACGATTTTAGAGTTGTCTGATGCTTGTATACGTATGATTTTAGCAACTTCATCTACATGTCCTAAAACAAAGTGACCACCAAAACGACCTTGTCCACTCATAGCTCTTTCTAAATTCACTTCAGCAGATTGAGTTAATTGGTTTAAATATGTTTTATTCTCGGTACCTTTAATAACTTGAACTGAAAAACTTTGATGATCAAATTCCACCACCGTTAAACATGCTCCGTTAACACTGATTGAATCTCCGATATGCATATCTGATAAAATTGTTTGGCACTCAATCTTTAAGTTAACTACAGACTGTTGCGTTGATACTTTTTTTATAGTTCCAATTTCTTCAACAATTCCTGTAAACACCGACAATCACTTCTTTCGTAACTCTAATTTGATATTTTGCTCAAGCATTTGTGAATTTACAATTTCAAACTGTGGTGTTTCTGATAGATTAAAAATACTTTCACTTTGGAAAAATTGATAACTACCAGAACCACCTATCATTTTCGGGGCATAATATAATATTAGTTCGTTCGTAAATTTAGATTGAAGAAATTCAGAAGTCACTGCGGGCCCTGCCTCTACTAGCACACTTCCAATCCCTCTTTGATATAAATCTTTTAATATATTTTCAATTGAACAATTAGTTAATTCTATGATTTCTACATGTTCGATATTTGTTTTTAAATTTTTATTTTGAGTATAAATCCATATTGGTTCATTTCTTAACTGAAAAATATCTAAATTAAAATCAATTTCACCAGTTTTAGATAAGATGACTTTTATAGGATGCTTACCTTCTTCAATACGTGTAGTATATTGTGGATTATCTGCATGTATCGTGCCTTTACCTGTCAAGACTGCATCGTGTTTATGACGAAGCTGAAATACATCATTTTTTACTGCTTTATTAGTAATCCATTTACTTTCGCCTTTATCAGTAGCTTGTTTACCATCAAGACTACATGAGACTTTAACTGTAACTTCTGGAATGGATTCATTCTTAGCTATAAAGAAATCCCTATATAGTGATTCTGCCTCTGATTGAGGACGGAATATCACTTCGACACCAGCCTGTTCTAATATGTCATCACCTTCAGAGGGCAATGTTGTGTCTTTAACTGCATAGACAACCTTTTTAATACCCGCTTCAATGATTTTATTTACACATGGTGGCGTCGAACCATAATGCGTACACGGCTCTAGCGAAATATATATAGTTCCTCCTCGTGCATTATCTTGGGCCATATCTAAAGCTTGTACTTCAGCATGCTTGCCACCTTTTTGCAAATGGGCTCCCATGCCAACAATACGTCCATCATTTACTACTACAGATCCAACTGGTGGGTTTAAACCCGTCTGACCTTCTACCATTTTTGCTAATTGAATAGCGTAATTCAAATAATGACTCATTTTATCACCTCTAAAAAATAAAAAAACACCTGAACTTAACATTTCAGGTGTGGGATATATATTGATATAACATTTTTAGCAATAGTAAAATACACACTTATACATATTCAAATAAAAGCGTATGCTAAATAAACACTTAAAAAGTGCTATTTTCAAGTTATACTTCATTCTTTCTCCCATCCAGACTTTACTGTCGGCTCTAGAGTTTCACTAGATCAGCCACATTTGCTTCAACAAATGCAGGTCGCAGGCTTAATTTACTGCCGGTTGGGAATTTCACCCTGCCCCGAAAGAATATTTATGAAATTGTATTCGATGATTGAGTCAGGTAACTTTGAATAAGTTACAAAATAATGGTACTACACTTTTGAGAAAATGACAATTCTTATTACCTAAGTCGGCTTTATTTTTTTGCTATGCTTTACATTATTACAATTTAAAGCATAAACAAATTAATTAAAACCAAGAGATTAAGGCGCGAATACCAGAAAAAATAATAAAAAACTATAACTCAGTTAACTCACAACTTATTTAATTAATCTATCATTGTGTCATTTATCCCTAAATAGTAAACATCTTTATTTTGTACTTAACAAATGGTCAACCACATTAACAGCTTGTTTTACAATCATCATAACGCCGTTACGTGATTGATTAATTCCATTTGTCAATTGGCCGAGCGCATACATATGTTTTAGCGTGCCATAGCGAGGGCTGATAATTTGATTGGTTTCAGCAACAATTTGAATTCCACCAAGTGGATGCGCTTGTACAACCTGTCTGTTCTCGAGATTTAAGACGAGTTGGTCATCACCATCTAAATCTGCAAGTTGTGTCTTTGATCCTGTAGCATTAATTACAATATCAAACCGTTCTACTGACGCATCTTTATATTTAAAGTTGAACTTATTATTATCATATTGAACATCCTCTAAATCACGCTTAATTTTAATCGTGCCATGGTTAATGTGATCAATCAATAATCGTGCTGTTTGAGGCGGCATCGGGTTTGAATTCTCTTTTAATATAGGCTGATAATTAGTTAAAAATCTTTTTTGATCCTCTCTACTTAAACTATTCCAAATCCAATTTAAATTTTCTTTCGCTAATTCAAGTATACTTTGCAACTTCCCTAATTTATCAGCATGTTCTAAATCATAAGTTAAATCTTTAATTGGATCATCTTGGCTACGATGAACTAACGTTTCGACATCAATATGATGCAATGCACAATCTTTCAAGAATAACTTTATCGCCTCATCTAGAGGTACATTGCCAAAATGCTTGCGCTTTATCTCATTAAAATTTTCTGGAGTTACATATTGAAAGTCGATATCAGGCATCTCCCCTCTCACACTTGGCAATCGCCCTTTTCGACTAGCAACAGTAATGGGTAGTTTAGGATGATGTGCCGTTACATAACGAATGACATCTAAGCTTGCTAATCCTGTACCAATAATAGCGATATCCTCGAAATCTTGTACATCGTCTAATGTATTATAGGTCGGATATGGTGTTTTAATATAACCACGTATCCCCTTTAAGCCATATGGATCATGGTATGACAAAGTACCAATAGTCAAAAAGACGACCTCATACTGTTTACAATTTTCTGTTTCTTTAGAAGTACAAACACAATATGTCACATCTGTTTGCCCTATTTCTGACTCAATAAATACTTCATTAACTTCTTCTTTGATTGTATGTATATTGTCGTAATCATGGTTAAACTTCTGCAAATAATCTTTCATATAATGACCAAATATAAATCTTGGCAAGTATTCTGGATTCGAAAATTTAAATTTAGATTGCATTTCATACCATTCATAAAACTCTCTATGGTTATCTAAATTCAAAGACATTTGTGCTGCCGGTAGGTTGATCAATAATTCTACACTGTCATTTTGAAAAGGAATACCCTGACCCATATTTATAGGATTGTCATATACATCAATATGCATTTTAGAAAAAGAATCACTTTTCACTAATTCTTTTAAAAGCGTGACACCTGCAGTGCCCATTCCAATGATGGCAATTCTCATAGTACACTTCCTTACTAAGATTATTTGTCCTTATTATACCAATCCTTTAGTGTATATTACACATTAATGGTCTACTACTATTTTATCAAGCAGTGTTATAATGTTTTGCTAAGTGTGTTAATCTTAATATATTGCAATAATAGTTTTTTTAATATATATAAGGAGTTCAATAATGAAACATTTAAGAAGATTTTTATTTTTCATTTTAGCAAGTACCTTTTTACTATCTAGTTGCGATTTGCCAGGATTAGGCGGTGGCCAAGCAAAAAACACTGTTAAAATATCAGCTTTAGCTACTAGTGAATCACAAATTATGGCTTATATGTTAAAAGAACTAATTGAACATGATACAAAGGGTGAAACATCTGGCACTATCATCAACAATTTAGGATCTGCCACAATACAACACAATGCATTAATGAATGGCGACGCTGATATATCAAGTACTCGTTACACTGGCACAGATTTAGTTGGTGTACTTGAACAAGAACCTATTACAGATACAAGTAAAGCTATGGCGATTACTAAAAAATTATTTAACCAAAAGTTTAATCAAACATTTTTTAATTCTTATGGTTTCGAAAACACATTCGCATTTATGGTCACAAAAGAAACCGCAGAAAAATATAATCTACAAACTGTTTCAGATTTAAAAAAAATTAAAGATAAAGTCAATGTTGGAACAGATACAACTTGGATTAAACGTGGCGGGGATGGATACGCGCCTTTCCAAAAGCACTATGGCTTCGGTTTCAATTCACTTAAACCTATGCAAATCGGTCTTGTGTATGATGCGTTAAAAAATAATAAATTGGATGTGGCATTAGGCTATACAACAGATGGAAGAATAGCTGCATATGATTTAGTTGTTTTAAAAGATGACAAAAATTTCTTTCCACCATATGATGCCAGTGCAGTTGCTCCAAATAAGTTACTCAAAGAACATTCACAAATTAAAAAAGCAATCTCGAAACTTGATGATAAAATTAGTACAGAACAAATGCAAAAATTAAATTATGAAGCTGATGGTAAAGGAAAAGAACCAGCAGTTGTAGCTGAAACATTCTTAAAAAAACATAATTATTTTGATGAAAAGTAGATAAATATTAAAATGTTAATCAATCTCAATTAATTTAAACAATCTTAAGTAGGAAGTGACACTATGAAATTTATTTTTAAAGTATTTATCTCAACGCTTATGTTATTTATTCTTATTAGTCAAAAAAATAAAGCTAAATAAATTAGAGCATCCCTCATTTATAGTAATTATAAAATATTAAAAAGCCAAACGTCAGTTGACGCTTGGCTTTTTATTATAAATATTGAAACTGAAATTGAAAACTAGCTTTTCTAAATGACCAACCAACACCTATCCCCCTACAATTCCGAACAGTATTCTGTCCAAAACTACATAGTTATCTATTTACAAATCAATAAACTATGATAACAACTATAAAAAATAAAAAAACTGCCAACAAAGTTAACACTTCATTGACAGGATAAGCCATATGCTTGATACATGGCTATTTATTGCGTTTTATGCTTTTCATCATCTTTATAAACAAAGTATTTATAATACTTACCTTCTGTTTTCATATCATTATAGAAATTGGCCATTAAGCTTGCATTACTTTCAGCCCATTTAATGTCAGTAGCGTATTGATGTTCACCAGGATTTTTAGGATTCCATCTCATGCTATAAAGTGTGTTCTGGTCTTTATTTGATAAAAAGTGATCATGAATAAAGTTTGCACCGCCACTTATGGCTTTTTCTGGTGTGTCCCAACCATGTTTCTTGGCATATTCTGATCCGGTTTTGATTGGATCTTCATCTAGTGCACCGACCCCAAAAAAGTTATAATATTTTTTTCCATCAATTTCTACACCACTTGCAAGTTCACTCTTAGCTGACCCTGTTTCTAGTAACGCATGAGAAATCAAATAAACTTCATTTACATGTTTATTTTTCGCTGCTTGTATAAAGTCATCTGAATGTTTTAATAATATTGGATTATCAATTAACATACGTTTAATTCTGTTTTCATCAATGCCTTGGTATTTATCCAACTCTAAAAATTGGTATTTTTGCGTATCACTCTCTATAAACTCACTACTATTCATTGCGGCTTTTATCTCAGTAGATGATGCATCTCTCCAACTTTTATTATCTTTACTTGAAACTTGTTGGCTTGTGTAGTTATCAATTTGCTTTTTAGATGCTTTATCTAAAGTAACTTTTAGGTTTTCAACTTTTTCTTGTTCGTTTACATCTTTAAAAAAGATTTGATCTGATATCATTGAAAAGACAACAACAACAGCTACACCTAAGATTATCAATAAACCAATAATTGATAATATAGAGCCCTTTTTATGCTTCGTCATGTTCACACCTCTTAGGTAATAATTAGGAATGGAGCCTCTTTAATCTTATGTAATACTACTATTGAGACTATCTGATAATAAAGTTTAACACTAAATACTTAATCGTACAATTTAATCTGATTGTTGTCACATATTCATAAAAAAAAGTAATGAAATCTTAATTTCATTACTCTTGACTTTTACGATATTCCATTATGATAAAACTTGCTGCTTGGGATCTATTTTTATAATAATAACGGTTCAAATCTATTGCACCTTCTATTTCACCATCTCGATACATCATTTCGTTTGTCATATTATTAATCATAACAAAGTCTGATTTATCTTTAATTATATCTAAATCATTATGTTTCGCAAAAAAATGTTCTAAATTTAAATGTGCGTAATCCATACAAACCTCCTGATAATTGTCCGAAGATAATATTTATCTCTAAATGTTATATCTTTAAGTTGAATACGCGTTAATGTTATAAAACTTAAATTTATCTACCTTATGACTTCTATTTAACACCTTATGTTACTATTTAGCAAATGAAATTTATTATTTTTCACAATAAAATAAATCTATCCGGAAATTTATGTTGTATATACAACGATGGAGTTTAACAATGAACTTTAATGAATTATATAAAAATTCCAAGCACATTATCTATTTTCTTCTAAAAAAATATAATATTAAGTACAATAATGATGAATATGTACAATTACTTACGATAAAAATGTGGGAATTATCAAATGTTTACACCCCTCAAAAATCTTCTTTAAATTCATTTTTATATTGTCGTCTCAATTTCTTTATTATCGATCTTTTTCGTTCACAACATACTATTGAGACGTATAACATATTTGAATTAGATAACCTTGCTAACATTAATGCCCCTTTTGATGATGCTCGACTCTTGTATGATAATTTTCTTTCCCATTTATCAGAAAAAGAACAACTATGGCTACAATTAAAATTAGCTGGCTATAAGCAAAAAGAGTTAGCTAAAGCATTACATTGTTCAATTTCCACACTAAAAAATTATCAAAATAGAGTCAAAATCAAGTATAAAAATTATTATCTTAATGAATGAGGTGAAATATTCATGTCTAACTTAACTAAAATATTGTATTTCAAAACGGCAATAGGACCTGAAATACTTACAATATGCCAATTCACTACGCATCAATTTATATACCCATCTCCAATTAATCAAACTATTAACTACGTTTTAGAAAAATATCAACGTTCACATAAAGTACAGCTTGAACAATCTAAACGAATATTAAAGATTAAGAAATTAGTACCTATTTTTATTGATTATCAAACAACAATATTCCCTGTAAAACCTCAACGTTCCCCGATACAGTATTATATCAATGCTTGTACTATTAACGGATTAAAATCCAAAGGTTCATCCACAATCGTATATTTTGATAATGGTACATTTATCACTGTAGATGCCCCATATATTTTTATATATAAAAAATGGCAAGAAAGTTTAACACTTTCTCACCTTTTAAGCTAGTTTCATCGTTATAAAGTTTTATTGTGCTTATATTCCAATAATTTTTTAGTGAAATATCCAGTTACTACTTTTATCATGTATAGACTGACTATAACTAATAGCAAAGCTCCCACCAAAGTTAATACAACAGTAACTGTTGATAGCTCGACTTCTGGCTTAATGAAATATTGTACTGAAGTCAAACTTGTCAAAAAACCGAACAAGAACAAACCAATAAGTAAGATGTACGTACCTAAAATGCCTAATAATAATACGAATAATTGCGTACTTGAAACTACTTTTTCTTTAAAAATATATTCCTTCAAAAATTGATTTGAGAATGCAACTGGACGATTTAATTGATCGCTTTCATTTAAATCAACTGTTTTAGATAACACTTCATCTAATTTATTTTTCTCTTTTTTGTTTAAAAACCATAATTGCTTTTTCACTTTTTGCTCAAAGATATTTGCTTTCATTTGAAATGTTCTCCTTTATCACGTTCACATCACTTCAGTTACTTTCTTAAATGATAAATCAATTATCACAGTGATTCAATTAAATTTGATGGTTTTTAAAAAAATATGTCTTATCACTAATTTATTTCTTTATATTTAGTCAACGACAACGATGCCAATTAACTTAGCAATTTGAATAGCTTGTTCACTCGATACTTTACACCCTATTAAATCATCTTTTCCAACAGTGATATGTCCAAAAAACGATTTACTTATATCACAACTTTTTAATGACGTTTGATAGATTGACATATGATTTAGATTAGAATCTAAAAATTCCACGTTTTTAAGCAGTGTATTATGAAATTCAGCATTTTCTAGATCACTTGTATTGATTCTAAATGCATCAATTTTCGATTCTACTAAATTTATAAAATTTGCTTTTACTTCTTCAAATGTAATATGGCTTAATCTCATATTTTTGAATAATGTTCCTGTCATTCTACAATTTTTAAAAGTAACCCTATGAATCGTCCCATAATCCATCTGAGAATTAGAAAAATCGCAATTTTCAAATACAACATCTGTAAAATCGGCACGCCCTAAATCTGAATTAGCAAAACTACAATCTTTGATTGTTGATCCATATATTAACAACCTATCTAATATTTTTTCTTCCAGTGATGAATTTGAGATTTCTGCTAATTCTATTAGATCATCAACTTCATCAAATACATCTGTTAATTCTTTCTTTTCTAAATAACCATTAATATTAGGTGGCTGTATCTTCATTACTTCACTCCTCCCTAGCTAATCATTGCATGCATCATTACATTGTACAAGGAGTGAATTAGCCAGAAATTTTATAATATACAGTATATCAGATATATTTAAAAACTTTATATTTTTAATGTATAAAAAAGACCTGGACATTACATTAGATTAATAAATGTCCAGGTCTTTTTTAGTTATATTTAAATTACAATTAAAACTCAATTTACTTTTACAATTAAAGAATTGATAAGCCTGAGCTTTGGATATCTTTTGCAAATCCTTTAACTGTATCAACTGAGAGTTCATTAATGTCACGACCAAGATTGTTGTTTACTTTTTTAACTACATCTGCTGGGCATGTGATAATATCAGCGCCAACTTCATCAGCTTGTATAACATTAATTACTTCACGACAACTAGCCCATAATAATTTCACGCCGTCTTTACTATGTGTAATTTCAGCAGCTTCTTTCATCATAGGAATTGGGTCAACTCCTGTATCTGCAATACGGCCAGCAAATACTGATACATAAGTTGGAACACCTTCAGTTACAGCATCTGTAATTTCTTTAACTTGATCTAAAGTATAAACAGCAGTTACGTTTAAACGAACATTTTCTGCTGATAATTTTTTAATTAGAGAAATAGTTGATTCACCTTTTGTGTTTACAACTGGAATTTTAACAAATACGTTACTACCATATTGTTTTAAAATTTCAGCTTCTTTTGCCATAGTTTCTAAATCATCTGCAAATACTTCAAATGAGATAGAAGCATCAGGAATCTCGCGAACAGCTTCTTCAGCGAAAGCTTTATAGTCGGTTACACCTGCTTTTGCCATTAAACTTGGGTTAGTAGTAAAACCATCAACCTGTTTATTTTTATAAGCTGCTTTCATTTCTTCAATATCTGCACCATCTGCAAATACTTCAACATTTAATTTTGCCATTACTTATTCCTCCTGACTTGATTAAATAATTCAACAAAGAATTATTTGATAACGGTTATTAACCATACAACTTAGTTATACCACCTATAAAGAATTAATTCTAATTTTTTGCTTAAAATCAGAATATTTTTACAGTAATATTAAAGTTTTTTATATAAGAGAACTAATCCTACATAAGCATATATTCAATATGTTATTATACTATATAAATATAAATTGCATTAGTTTTTTGTAAATTTATGGTATTATTGTTAAATGAATTGCATTAGGAGGTACAAATGGCACGTTCAAAACTTTACTTTTATTTATCTACTTTATTGGTTATTATTAGTTTTTATTTTAATACAAGAAACCCTCTATTAAATATGCATTTTAATTCGATGATAAAATTAATATTTGTTTGTAGTATTATAAATGCTATCATTTTAATAATTTCCATTATCTTTGCTGATAAATCAATCAAACATCTACATGAAGAATCAGATTGGATACGAAAAGCAAGTAAGATATTACCATACGTTATTTTAATCGTAATTGTTATTCATATTCTTGCTTCTCTATCAACATTTGGCATAATATTCTAATTAAGGGGCTAGGACAACAATTGATGTCTTAGCCTCTGTTATTATGGTTAAAGTGAACCTTTGATTTAATAATGTTATGCATATGTCTATACAATTCGGACAATTATAAATACATTCTAAATCTCTAGTTATATTTGATATTATAAAACAATAATTAAGCTTTAATAGCGATAACCATGTTGCTAAAACTTACACTGATTTTAAGAAAGGAAGCATGCCAACAATGCAATATTTATATATTTTTGTCGGAGGCGCTGTCGGTGCACTACTGAGATATTTTTTTTCATTTATGAGCGTTAATTCTACAATTCCTACTGGTACATTTATCGCTAATATTTTAGGCGCTTTTTTAATGGGGTTTCTAGGGACGCTAACTTTACAATATTACAAGAATAATCCACTTTTAAAAAAAGGCATTACTACAGGTTTATTGGGTGCAATGACTACCTTTTCTACATTCCAATTTGAACTTATACATTTATTCGAGCAGCAAGCTTATTTAGCTGTTACAATTTACGCAATCAGTAGTTATGTTTTAGGAATTTGTTTATGCTATATTGGCGTTAGATTGGGGGCGCGTATCTCATGATTAACTGTTTATTAATCATGTTAGGTGGTGGCATAGGTGCAGTCATCCGTGGTTTTATTACTAATTTTTGTAATCGCAAATTCAGTAGTATATTACCAGTTGCAACACCTTTCGTTAATATAGTTGGTAGCTTTATCATTGGTTTTCTATTAGGCTCGTCACTTAAGTTAGATTGGATTGACCCCTTTGTAATCGTTGGTATTTTAGGCGGTCTTACTACCTTTTCTACTTTATCATCTGAACTCGTCGAACTATTAATGACTAAAAAGAAAATCATTTATTTCATTAGTTATTCTGTACTACAATACGGCGTTTCCTTTTTAGCCTGTTTGTTAGGTTACATACTTTAACGAAAAACCTAAAAAGTGCATTATAAAAAGCCACAAAAACAATTTAATGTTTTTGTGGCTTTTTATGTCATGTACATTGTCCATACTTATTAATGACAATTTCATTAGTCTTGTCATACTATATCATAAACTCAACTAAATCAAAGTTAACGAGTATATATCATTAACTCATTAATTTAATTATTAACACTTAAGTAATCATACTATTTTATATAATTCTTTAATGACCACTGTATTTTGCAGGATCTGGTCCAATTCTACGATCTTCATTAAGGTTATCTAATTTTTCTATTTGTTCAGCTGTTAATGCGAAATCAAATACATTAATATTCTCTTCTATTCTAGACGGAGTAACCGATTTTGGAATTACTACAACACCATGTTCAATATTCCATCTAATGATTACTTGAGCAGGTGATTTCCCTACTTCCTTTGCAACTGCGTTTACTGTTTTATCTTCTAAAATTTGTGCATTCATTAATGGTGACCATGACTCCATATGAATATTTTGAACTTCCAGATATCTATTTAAAGAAGATTGTAATAGATATGGATGGAATTCTACTTGATTTATTACTGGTTTAATTGAAACTTGTGCTAATAATGCTTCTAAATGTTCAATATTAAAGTTACTTACACCAATATTTTTCACTTTATCATTTTTATAAAGGTCTTCCATACCCTGCCAAGTATCAATCATCAGTGCTTCATCAGTTCCAGGCCAGTGCATTAGATATAAATCTAAATAGTCTAAACCTAATTTGTTTAAACTTGTTTCATATGCATTAGCGACATTTTGTCGACCGTAGTCATCAAGCCATAATTTAGAAGTAATGAATAGGTCACTTCTTTTTAATCCTGTTGAAGCTAATCCTTCAGCAATACCTTGACCTACTTTATCTTCATTTTCATAAATCATTGCTGTGTCAATATGTGTATAGCCGTTTTCAATCGCATGTTTTACTGATGCTGCACATTCATCATTATTCTCCACGCGAAATGTGCCCAATCCAACAATCGGCATTTCATTCCCATTGTAAAATGTAATATTTTCCAAGTTAAAATCCCCTTTTTATTTTGTTATTTATTATACTAATCAATATTCCCAAATATATAAATAAAAATGCCTATATGTTTACAATTCATTCTTATTTTTGAAATTCTTTATAGCATATGTCATCAATCACCTATTTAATTTATAGTTAAATTAAATAGTCAGGCTGTATCAGATTATATTTTTAAAATTTTATAGTCCAAAAAAACTGTCAACAAAAGTCTAAATACTTTTGTTGACAGTTTATACTACATAGCATGATTTATTCTCAAAATATGAAATTTATTTCTTTAGTTAAATGATTCAATTTCATCCATAACACGTTGTAAATCTTCAACGTTATATTGAATGCGACCATGGAAGACGAATTTATTGAAGAATTCATCCAATTGTTCTGGACCAACTAACACTTTGGTATTTGAACTTTGCGCATAGTTTGAAATTGTTACATCACCCTCATTTTTAGGATTGAAATATAAAATGGTAGTTGGTGTGAATTTTAAATTCAATTCAGTTTGAATATCACCCGCTAGTTTCTCAATATCATTCAAATGAGTCGTATAATTAACAAAAGATAATGAGTTTTCATCTTCGTTTTGATCTAATACAAGTGTTTGTGGTTCTTGTCTATCAAGATCCAACGCATTAAAAACTTGCTCCATTGTTGGTTGTTCTTTAAATTGTGCAGCACTCACGCCATTGTATACGTGACCTTTTAATAATTGTGAGTCAATTATATATAAACCAGTACGCGTAAGTACTAAATGACTAATACGCTGTACATCATTAAATTCATTCTTAGGTAAAAATATATTAGCCATAATGTGCATATCTTCTGGACGAATTCTTTTCTCATTTACTAATCTTTCTCGAATACCAATAAGTCTCATATCAGTTACATATTCACTTTGATTTTTAGAGAATAATTTCAATGCATCAATTTCTCTATTTTTCGAATTAACTGTAGCATTATATTCTTCTTTTTGCTTTGTTACTGTTTTTTTATTTTCTATTCTTTCTTTTTCTAGTTCTTCTTCATGCTCATCGCTTAGTTTTTGTTCTCTGGTTTTGTATTGTTCTTCTACCTTTTGTTGTGCTTTCTTCTTACTTTTCAAAGCAATGATAAATAAAATGAAACAAATTACTGCTACAACAATTGCCACAATTAAACCAATCTCTAATGGTCCAAATGAATTCATAACAAAAAACGCTCCTTTATGTGTTCAGTAACTTAATTATAATAGATAAACGTATAGCATTCGAGAGTAAAGTTAAAAAACTTTTGTTCTAGTTAAGCTTTAACTGTATCTTTTAATAAATTAATTTTATCTAACTTTTCCCATGGTAATAATACGTCTGTACGACCAAAATGGCCATATGCAGCAGTTTGTTTATAAATAGGGTGTTTCAAGTCTAACATTTTAATAATTCCAGCTGGTCTTAAATCAAAATGTTGTCTAACTGCCTCAACCAATTCATTTTCTTTAACTTTTCCTGTACCAAATGTATCTATAGAAATAGAAACAGGCTCAGCTACACCAATCGCATATGCAAGTTGTACTTCACATTTGTCTGCTAATTCAGCAGCAACGATATTTTTTGCTACATAGCGTGCAGCATAAGCAGCAGAACGGTCAACTTTAGTTGGGTCTTTACCACTAAAGCATCCCCCACCATGACGTGCATAACCACCATACGTATCAACAATTATTTTACGTCCAGTAAGCCCTGCATCACCTTGTGGTCCACCTATAACGAAACGACCAGTAGGATTGATATAAAATTTAGTGTTCTCATCTAAAAGTGCTTCTGGCACTGTTGGATAAATAACATGTTCTTTAATATCATCTTGAATTTGTGCTAATTCGATATCTTCAGCATGTTGTGTTGACACGACAATCGTATCAATGCGATGTGGTTGATCTTGCTCATCATATTCCACAGTTACTTGTACTTTACCATCAGGACGTAAGTAATTTAATATTTCATCTTTACGTACATCTGATAAGCGTTTCGCAAGTTGATGCGATAAGAAGATTGGTAAAGGCATGTATGTATCCGTTTCATTCGTAGCATAACCGAACATCAAACCTTGATCTCCCGCTCCTGTAGCTTCGATTTCTTCTTCTGATGCGTCTTCACGATACTCTAATGCTGTATCGACACCTTGAGCGATATCTGGTGACTGTTCATCAATTGCCGTTAATACTGCCATTGTCTGGCTATCATAACCGTATTTAGCACGCGTGTAGCCTATCTCTTTGATTGTTTCTCTAACCACTTTCGGAATATCAACATATGTTGTTGTTGATATTTCTCCTGAAATTAACGCCATGCCAGTAGTCACTGTCGTTTCACAAGCAACACGTGCGTTTGGGTCATCTTTCAATATTTCATCCAATATAGCATCAGATACTTGATCCGCTATTTTATCTGGATGCCCTTCTGTTACTGATTCTGAAGTGAATAATCTTCTATTGTAAGTCATAATTTGCTCCTTTAGTTTTAAATTACGAAAATTCTCTCTCTGTTGAGCTCATTAAAAAAGCCTTCTACACTATCAATAAATAGAGAGAAGGCCCTTATACGTCCATTCGCTCTTATCGTTCAGACGATATTTGTCTGCAAACGGTTTGGCACCTTTCTTCGTATTAAGAAGAGGTTGCTGGGCTTCATTGGGTCCATGTCCCTCCGCCACTCAGGATAAGAGAATCCGTTAAGTCCTATAGTACAGAATCAACGATATAATGTCAATTTTACATTTATTAATATTTATTTAAAATTCCTTTTAAATTGGTATGGACTATTGATATATATGTGTTATACTCTGTAATTGTAAAGGCTTACAATAACTAAATAGCGTTGGAGGGATTAGTATGGCTGTAGATACATACACTTATACAAACAAAATTGAAAGTATTTTAGACAAAAAATCTTCATTATTTCAATTATCTACAACACAGTTGTATAACAAGATTTTAGATAATGATGAAGGCGAACTTACCGAATTAGGTGCAATTAACGCTAGAACAGGTAAATATACAGGTCGTTCACCAAAAGATAAGTTTATTGTAAATGAGCCATCTTATAGAGATGATATTGACTGGGGAAATGTTAACCAACCGATTGAGGAAGAAACATTTTTAAATTTATATGATAAGGTTCTAAACTATTTAGACAAAAAAGATGAACTATATGTATTCAATGGTTATGCTGGTAGTGATCACGACTCACAATTGAAATTAACTGTTGTAAATGAATTAGCGTGGCATAATCTATTTGCTCAAAATATGTTTATACGCCCTAATTCAAAAGAAGAAGCACAAGAAATCAAACCAAACTTCACAATTATTTCAGCACCGCATTTTAAAGCCGATCCAGAAATTGACGGCACAAACTCAGAAACATTTATCATCACATCATTCAAACATAAAGTGATCCTCATTGGTGGGACTGAGTATGCTGGTGAAATGAAAAAAGGTATTTTCTCCGTAATGAACTATTTACTACCTAAAGATAACATTATGAGCATGCATTGTTCAGCTAACGTTGGAGACAAAGGTGACGTTGCTTTATTCTTCGGCCTTTCTGGTACTGGTAAAACGACACTATCCGCTGACCCAACACGTAAACTTATTGGCGATGACGAACATGGTTGGAATGAAAATGGTATTTTCAACATTGAAGGTGGTTGTTACGCTAAAGCAATTAACCTTTCTTATAAAAAAGAACCTCAAATTTATGACGCTATTAAATATGGTACTATTTTAGAAAATGTTATCGTTGACGAAGATGGTGACGTTGACTTCGATAATAATCAATACACAGAAAATACGCGTGCAGCTTACCCAATCAACCACATTGAAAATATTGTAACGCCATCTAAAGCAGCTCACCCTAATACAATTATTTTCTTAACTGCAGATGCTTTCGGTGTTCTACCACCTATTTCAAAACTATCCAAAGATCAAGCAATGTATCATTTCTTGAGTGGATTCACTGCTAAATTAGCTGGTACAGAACGTGGTATAACTGAGCCAGAACCTTCATTCTCTACATGTTTCGGTTCACCTTTCTTACCTCTAAACGCTAAAGTTTATGCTGATTTATTAGGTAACTTAATCGATCAACACGATGTAGATGTTTATCTTGTAAACACTGGTTGGACTGGTGGTAAATATGGCATAGGACGTCGTATAAGCCTAAGTTACACAAGACAAATGGTGAATCAAGCAATTACAGGGCAATTAAGAGATGCAGAATATATTAAAGATGATATGTTCGGTTTAGATATTCCAGTTGAAGTTGAGGATGTCCCTCAAACACTATTGAATCCTATTAATGCTTGGAGTAAGCCAGAAGCGTATAGAGAGCAAGCTCAAGATTTAATTAACCGTTTCAATCATAACTTCGAAAAATTCGGTGTAGAAGTTGATGATTTAGCAGCACGTGGCGGGTTCAAATAATATCTGTTAATTAATATCATATAAAAGAGAGAATTAGGTAATAGAAACTAATTCTCTCTTTTAATTTACTCTATTATATTTTATTCTCTTCGACATCTATCATCCACTGTTTAATTTCACATAGTGTTTGTTTTAGAGCAAATGGTCTCGGTACATGACCTTCTAACATTTGATAAAATGTACGATAAGTTGTTCCCTTTTCCTCTAATTGTTGTGCTAAATAATAGGCATGATGAATACCTACTTGTTTATCTTTTCCACCATGAACAATAAATATGGGCGGGCTTGACTTAGTAATTTGAGCTAATGCATCTCGTTGCTGATAGGCAACAGCTTGCTTTTTAGGATGACCAATCATGCGTTTCAGCATGCCTCTTAAGTCGACGCGTTCTTCATACATTAAGTATATATCAGATACTCCACCCCAGATAATATAACTTGAGATTGGTAAATCTTGAAATGTGAGTAAACCCTGAAGTCCACCTCTGGAAAATCCAACCATATGAATGGCAGCATAAGGGTATTTTTGATGCAGTAAACGTATAGCAACCGTGACATCATTTAAATCCGCTCCATAAAATTCATCTTTCCCCTCACTACCATTATTCCCTCTATAATATGGACCAAAAACTAAAGTGTTTGTATTTGCAAATTGCATCATTCTAGCTGCTCGTACTTTACCTACTTGGCCTTTACCACCTCGTAGATAAATCACAATTCGTTTTACATCTTCTTTCGGTGTCATTATTAAGCCTCGAACTTTTAAGTTATCAACACAATATGTGACTTCTTCAAATACATGATGTAAGGTTTCAATAGGCATACGCTTTCTATTTATAAAATCCAAGTGATATCACTCTCTCTAAACAGTGTAAAATCGCATCGTCCTTCAACAAATAACTTTTTTTACTCTCTGGAATCTCAGCTATATTTTTATAAAATAAAGGGCCATTTGTTTCTAAATAATCATCTTGATCGCTTATCTCAGATACATTCACCATAAATACATCTTTTGTGAAACATAAACCATTCGTACGTTGTACTTCATATTGCGCAATATACTCACATTGCGCTATCATTGCTCCGGTTTCTTCAAATAATTCCCGCGCAACAGCTACTTCACTTGTTTCTCCGTCTTCTTTTTTACCGCCTGGGAATTCAACGCCACGTAATTTATGGTTTGTAAATAGCAACTGATTTTTATATTTCGGAATAATAAGTACATGATTTCCGTCAGCAATATCTTCTTTATCTTTATATGATAAATATACGTTGTCATTATCTTTATCTTTAAACTTCATATACATCACTCTTCCCCTTATTATGTTAAACTAACTATGCTAAAGCTAAGTTATTTGTTGGAGGCAAAATTTATGAAAACTATATTTCTTGGACTCATTCATATTTATCAACGATTTATATCACCATTGACGCCCGCAACTTGCCGTTTTTATCCTACTTGTTCTGAATATACCAGAGAGGCAATTCAAGTATATGGTGCATTGAAAGGTACATGGTTAGGTATTAAAAGGATTTCAAAATGCCATCCGCTTCATAAAGGCGGCTTTGATCCAGTGCCGCTTAAGAAAAAAGATAACAAAAAAGATCAATAAATTCGTGTTAATCTTGTACTTATAACCTTTGGAGGCTCAAAATAAATTGAGCCTCCTTTTAATATACCTGCACAATCAACCACATCTTTTTCAAAATAATAACCTTCTGGTGTGATATCACTGGGATAACTAGAAAATTGAGCTAACATCGCAGTAAAATATCTACTTAACCCGTACTCATACATACCACCTATAACTATTTTCACATTTTTGTCCTTAAGCATTTTAATGGTATTCATCACTTTATCGATGCCACCCAGTCTAAATGGTTTCAATACAACAACGTCTATAGCAAAATCATCTATAACTTCTAAAATGTTATCTATCGTGTCTGCCTTTTCATCTATAGCAACTGGTGGTAATTCGTATGCATCAAACTGATTTAGCATATTTAAAGATTTAAATGGTTCTTCTAAATACAATAATTGATCATGTCCAATTGTTGTTAGCTTAACTATCTCCGACTCGGTTATAGATTCATTTGCATCTACAACAATATTTGGTTTAAATGGTAATTGTTTAATTGATTTAATATCATTTAAAATTGAATTAGACCATTTTACTTTAACACGTTCAGGTTGTGTTTGGGATAATTGCAAAATATTTTCTTCTGATAAACCATTAATTGTTGCACCATAGGCTACACTAAAATCTGTTAATTTGAAAAACATTTGATAACAAGCCATTACAATCATACTTCTAGTTGCTGGATATTTAGATAAATGCTTTAAACTACGTAATATTTCATCGAATGTATAAAACTCTATATCTTTAATACTATCGAACCAATCTTCCACTTGGATTTGAGCATCACCAATCGTTTCACTTGTATACCAATCAGTTTCAAACGCATTACATTCTCCATAGTAATATGAATTATTTTCCGTAACTAAAGCTACAAACAATGCTTTACGTCTTTCTAGTTTTATTTTAGGTGTAATAATTGGTGTATTAAAACGTTCGTTATAGAGGTATATATGCATATCAACTATTTTCATAAAGACTCCTTATTACTTTTATAAATGATTTCTCTGCAATTTACCAGTTGATGTATAAGGTAATGAAGTAACACGCTTAAATTGTTTTGGTACTTTATACTTTGCTAGATGATTTTGGAAGTATGCTACTAAATGTTTATTTGTTATAGTTTCTGAAGCAACATAATATAAATAAGGAACTTCTCCCCATGTAGCATCTTCAACACCAACACACATCGCATCTTCAATAGATTCGTGCTTTTTAGCGACTGTTTCTATTTGGTAAGGGTATATATTTTCTCCACCACTTATAATTAAATCTTTTCTACGGTCATACACCATGACATAACCTTCTTCATCTATTTCTGCTATATCACCAGTCTTAAAATAACCATCTACAAAGGTATCTTTTTTATTCATAGGAAAAAGATAACCATTCATAACATTGTCACCTTTAATCAATAATTCTCCATGACCATTAACATTTGGCTGTGAGATTTTCACCTCAACATTATCGCTAGGTTTCCCAACCGTATCTGGTCTTAGTTTCAACATTTCTGGTGTTGCTGTTAAGAATTGCGAACACGTTTCAGTCATACCAAAAGAATTATAAATTGGTAAATTATAGTCTAATGCTCTATTTATTAACGATGTGGTTAATTTAGCTCCACCGAGCAATATTTTTTCAATCGAGAACGGTTGATGCCACCCTTCGTCCATTAACCATTTTAAAGTTTGTGGTACTAATGATATATGTGTAGGTGTTTCTTCTTTAATTATCTTCATCATTTTATCAGTGTCAAATTTCGCTTCAAGTCGTAATGTAAAACCTTCAATTAACGCTCGTAACACTACACTCAAACCAGAAATATGATAAATCGGCAATACCGATAACCATTTCGTAGATTGATTAAATCCGAGACTCTCTTTACAACCTAATGCACTTGCATAATGGTTGTAAAAGGTTTGTGGCACTGCCTTCTGAGGACCTGTAGTACCAGAAGTAAACATAATCGATGCGATACGATCAATTGAGAACGGCGCTTCGAATTCGTACCCTTCCTGAGTCTGCAATGTTTGAAAATCTATCACTTTAATATCTCTTAAATGAAGCTGTTCCATCGCTATGACTGTACTTACATCTATAGATTTCATTTGAGCAATCATTTCTTTTTTAGTTAATCTCGTATTGATCATAGCTACTTCTATGCCCGCTACCCATGCAGCATTAATTAATACTATGGATTCAATTGTATTGTTAATATATAAACCTATTCTATTTAATTCTAATTGTTTTAGACTATATGCCAGTCTTTTAGCGCTATCATACATCTTCCCAAAAGTAATTTGGTTCACGCCATCATCGATAAATATCCTTTTACTATTTTGTTCAGCTTGTGCTTTTAACCAAAAATCCAATCTGTCATTCCTCCATCTCAGTTATACTTATTATAACGTGTTTATGTTTATTTAACAGGATTCTTGCACAACACATGTTATTTTTAATATTTTTCCTATTTCTTAACTATTTTTATCACCTTATAGCGGAAATATTACTTTTATTTTGAAATTTAGTTAAATCAACTCATTTAACTGCTTAACATTAAATTTTCACATTTAATGTTTTGTCTACATCAAAGATTGGGTAAATATTTATTGTAAAAATGATAAAGGAGTGAAGCAGATGAAGTTAAAAAGTTTATCAGCAATAGTATTTTCTAGTCTATTATTAGCTAGTTGTGGAAATGGTTCATCTGACAATGATTCAAAACCTGAAAATAAAAAAGATACAAAATCCGATAACCAAGTTATCGCTATCAACAAAATCAAAACAAGTCCTGATGACGCCATTAAAAAAGCCCAAGAAACATACGATAACCAAAATTTAAAAGGGATCTCATATGAAAAAAGTAACGGCGAATGGGCATATAAAATTGAACAACAAGGTGATAATAAAGAATCAGAAGTTATTATCTCTGATAAAAATAAAAAAATCTTGAATAAAGAACAAGAGAACGAAGATTCAATTAATAATAACGAAGCATTTAATTATAATGAAGCCATCGATTATAAAGACGCCATTAAAAAAGGTCAAAAAGAATTTGACGGAGACATCAAAGAGTGGTCACTATCAAAAGACGATGGGAAACTCGTTTATGATTTAGATCTTAAAAAAGATAAAGAAAAACACGAAGTGACTATTGATGCTAAGAATGGCAAAGTATTAAATAACGAACAAGATAATTAAATATTTCAAAGTTAAGTATTTAATTATAGTCAGTGATTCAAAAAATCCATTTCTATTAATTCACAATTTTTATCATAATTAAGAAATTATAAATGAAAGAAAAACACTTAAATTAAACTATCACTTTTGTTAAATATAAGCATTTGTGCTATATGGGTACTGAGAGAAACCTTAACTATTTAAAACAAAATTCGTTGTTCTTTATTGGAAAAGTTGACTGGATTGAAAACTTTAATATCACTTTCTTAATTTGCTGTTGAATCTCTTACACAAGAATCACTAACTTAATATTATATTTACAAGCGCCAAAGCTCTTGCTTAAGAACTGCTAACTTAATAAATTAATTATTGGTTCTTTAAAATAATTGCTTGAGCTGGTGCTTATACATAAGACTTACTTCAGTAACCCACTTTATAACAAATATTAACTTCTAAATATCTTACCAATGGTCAGTCTATATTTTACTTTATAACTCTACTATAGCAATTGTATAACACATCCTTTAATATCCCCCTATATTATTAATCCGCTTACATCATTTACTAAATAAAAAATTTACTTGAATAACCTAAAATTAAAATAAATCGTATTACTATTTAATATTTTATTTTCATATATAACTTTTGTTAATCTAACTTATTTTTTTATTATTTTTGCTTGTACTTATTTTAAAAACCGACTAACTACATATACTAATAATGCCTTCTTTGCTAACTTTGTAAAAAAGGAGGCGTTTAAAATTAAAAAAGTCAGCATAGTTATGCCAACATACAATAACGATTGTTCTCTTTCTCGTACAATCGATTCTGTTATTAATCAAACAATGGAGAAAACCAATTATGAGCTAATAATTGTAGACGATCATTCAACTAACTCGAATACATTAAATATTATTAAATCCTATACAAAAAAATACAGTAAGTTAATTAAATTCAAACGACTAAAATTCAACAGTGGTAGTGCTAGCAAACCAAGAAATAAAGGTATTGAAATGAGTAGTGGTCAGTATATTTTCTTTTTAGATTCTGACGATTTTTTACACCCGCGTGCTTTAGAAGACTTATATAATTATGGAATTAAACATAAAAGTGATTTGATTATTGGAAAATACGGCGTTAAAGGTAAAGGTAGAAGCGTACCTAAAGCTATATTTGAAAATGGAAATGTTCCGAAAGCTAATATTATTGAAAATAGTATGTTCTATGCTTTATCTGTACTCAAAATGTTTAAAAAAGCAATTATAGATAAAAATAAGTTAAGATTTAAAACATTTTCACAAACTGGTGAAGACCAACTATTCACTATAGAATTTCTAATGAACTCTAGGAATTATGCTATAAAAACAGATTACGAATACTACGTCGTAGTCAATAATTTTGATAATGGTACACATTTATCACATCAGAAAAGTTCAGGGAAACAATACTTTGCAACCATCAACGAAATTTATAACACCATTTACAAAAGCCCTATTTACAAAGATCAAAAAACACGGGACCAATTTGCTGGAAAATTTACTACGCGGTTATTTAGACACGGGCAAAAGAAAAATTTTGCAATTAGTAAAATGAAATATGAAGATAAAATTGAATGGTTGAAGTATTTTTCAAAAACACTTAATAGTGTTCCTAGAAGCGCCGATCAGTACGTTACACAAATTTTCAATATGAAATTAGAAGCCATAAGACAAAATAATTTGTTAGCTGTTATGGCAGCAGATAAATTCATTAAAGGAGAATAACTAAAGTGCATGATTACAACTATAATGATACAAAAAAGCTTGAATTAAATGCCATAGATATAAAAAATAACAAAAACAAAATTGAATGGATATATGCAAATTATGAAAATATAACCTTAAAAATCCAAAAATATGATATGCCTTGGTTAATTATGAACGATTATAAAATTGCAAGAATTAAAAACTTAGATACGACAGCATACTTTAATGACTTAAAAGTAGTATTTGATTTTACCAAGGACAAACTAATCTATGTGACATACAGCGATTAATTAATTTAGGAATATTACTTTTACAATTTTGTTTTTAGGAGAATTTAAAATAATGAGAAATTTAATAAGGAGACTTCTTTTAATAATATCGATTCTATTGCTCATCTCTTATGTTTTAAAAGAGAAAAGTGTTGATGCATCTTCACTAAACAATGATAATACATATATAACTGAACCCACAAAACCTATAAAAGATGCTACACCTGTTGAGTATGAGATACCGCAAGAAAACCTTAGACCTATAGAAGAAGCCACTGGAAGTGATATAGAAAGAATTTTAGGCAAAGATGACCGTATATTAGTAGAAAATTATACCTCTTATCCCTATAAAACTATAGTACTTTTAAACATGACATTTAACAATATAACTTATATTGGTACAGGTACTGTGATTGCTCCTGATACAATACTTACAGCAGCGCATAACGTTTACGATTCAAGACTTGGTGGTTGGGCTACTGAAATAACAGCTTATGCTGGAGCAAGAGCTAACAAAGCTACTATAGGTAAAGCCAAAGTAGATAAAAAATATGTATTACCAGAATGGATCAATTCTCAATCTTCTCAACATGATTTAGCAGTTATTAAGTTAAAAACCTCTCTTGGAGACCAAACAGGTACTTTAGGAATAACTAACGAAATGAAATTAAGCGAACCTATAGAAACAGCTGGATACCCTGCTGATAAAGGCGGTTGGACATTATATAAAGGAAACGGTCTATTAAAAAAAATTACTAATTTTAATGTTTATTACGATATAGATACTTATGGTGGACAAAGTGGCAGTCCAGTATGGAATAGAGACAAGAAAATTATTGGAGTACATGCTTATGGTTCTAGCCCTCTAAACTTTGCCACCAAAATAAATGATACAAATTTGAAATTAATAAAAAAATGGACAAACATTCCAGTTGGTCATGTCTACAACAAAGATGTCACTGTATCCAAAAGTAATATTTCGGTTTGGAACGATTTTCAATTTCATATTAAGAAACCCCTGACTCATATTAAACTCGGTAATGTTTATAAAGCGAAATATATATACAAACATAATAATGGACAAACTTATTTATCTCTATATGATAATAAAAATAAATGGATAGGTTATTTTAATAAAAGAGATGTTTCTGATTTAAAAGGAACGCTACTGAATAAAAAAGTCAAAATAAATAAAAGCAATTATGTAATCTGGGATTCTTTTTATTTCGATAACAAAAAAAGTCTAAGCAAAAACTTCTATGATAAAACTTTAAATGCCAAATATAGTTACGTACTTGGTAATAATGAAGAATTTTATTCTTTATATGATTCCAAAAATAAGTGGGTAGGCTACATAAATAAAAAAGCCACACAGTAATGTATCTAAATAAACATATTAGCTGTAATACTATAAATGAAGCACAATCTAGAAATAAAATTCATAATACTAACTCTAACAAGCAACTTTTAAATAATGCATATTCTGTATTGAATATGCTATTTTACCTACTATAAATAAACTAGTTAAATGTCTCGAGGCTAGTAATGCTTCTCTTATAATCTAAAAATTTCTATTCATGTTTATTAAAATTATGTTTCAATAAACATAAATATATCAAAAAGTTTGTTCTGTTCTAAACAGGATATACATAACTATAATTAAACGCTTTGCATAAAAGCCACTAACTCATTAAATTGAATAGTGGCTTTTTTATAGCAAAATTTTTATGAAGTTGAATAACATTTTTAATTTTGTCATCTATGTATGACTGATCTATTAAGATAATAACTAAAAACACAAATCAAACCATTGACCTTAATTCTTCATGTATAAATATCATAAAAATTTAAAAACAGTCTATTTGAATTTACTTAGGGTTCCTTTCTTCAACAACTACGTTTGTTACTATACTAAATCCTGGATTGTGTACATGTTCAGACAAATCAGGAATAATAAATCCTTTTTCTGTTACGGGAAAATATTCTGTTACTACTTGTTTTTCTGTTTTACTAAAATATGAAACTTGGACTTTAGACTCTGGATCTAATTCTACAACACGATATTTGTTATAATCATGTGCATCTAGCGTCCACTCAATATAATTTATAATATCTTTCTTTGTAAGTACATTTCCAGGTTTTAATGGAAACTCTACATAACGAGGTTCAAAACTATGTTTCTTTTGTTTATCATATGCAGATATTCCCACGATTAAATGTGGTCCCGCAATCTCTTGATAATCTCCTCTGTCTGCCCCTACTTTAAATAAATTATGATTCATAGTTGATGCATTTACTTGAGAATTAATTACAGACGTAAAAGCCACACTGCTAGCTATCAAAGAAACTACTATAACTTTTTTATAATTTTTTATTTGAAATCACCTCTTTATTTTTTTATATAATAACACAAAATTTGAATAAATTTATTATTTGTTTGTTACAATTTTTTGACAAACAAAATAACGGTTGAATTATGTACCAAAGCGTAAAATGTCTGACTACAAAAATTAAAATAACTTACTTCTTTAATGAAGCGAATTGTTTTCTTCATGATTTTTTAATTCAAATTTATTTAATATAGCACTTACAGAACTAACACTTATTTATGTATGGCATAGTTTATATGTATAAATATTAATGTACATTCAAACAACCAATAAATCATCCCTATTATATGCACATAATAGAGATGATTAACTTCGAGTTAAGCATTATCATTTTGCCCAATAAATGCATACACTAACTAGTTATTCATATATCAGAACCTAAAAAAAGGATGCACTTATATAAAAGTACATCCCTTTCATTTGAATAAATGTTTGAATTAATATTTATTTACCTTCAACTCATTTTTATATACAAAATATCTACGAACAAATTCTATAACCATCATCCACACAACATGACCAAACAATTCAGATACATGTTCGTGGAATGGTTGCTCTAAAGCATTTGGAACGACACTCATTATTGGCATTATAATTAAATGAAAGACTATCCAAACAACTAGACCAAAAATAGAACCATAGCCAATTGCTACTTTTGAAAAATATTTGACTAGTATAATATAAATGATTTGCTCAAAACCGTATCATGAAGTAATCTTTACAGTTTGAGATGTAAAATTGGATAATGTCTTCCTTGTTGATCCTTTTGAGATTCTTTATACTTTTTAAATCCATTTTTGATATAAAAATTTACAGCATGATAGTTATCTTTATTTACATCAACATATAGTACTTTATTTTCTTGAATTAGATATTGTAGTATTTCAGTACCATATCCTTTCTGAAAATATTTTGGATCTATAAAAAGCATTTCTAAATTTTGTTCGTTTGTACCTGAGAAACCAATTGCTTCGTAGGCATTAAACCACAAATCAGCTTCGACAAATTTAAAATATGTAGGAATTTCAGCTTTTAATTCTAATCTATCCTTTTCTTTTAAAAAATCGTGAGTTGCAATTACAGATTTTTCCCATATTTCTAGTGCTTTTGGATAATCTTTTTCTTGGAGCTCTATTTTTGTTAATTTCATATTTTATCTCCTTTTACTTAATTTATAATTCCATAAATTAAGATTTTCAAATGAATATTCTATTTTGTCGGCATATAATATCCCTCGCCTATTTATTTAGTTAAGGATTCTTCATTTTTAAGTTATTTATAAGTAAAATTATTTATCCAAATTAAATTTATCACTATTCTTTATCCACCCCTAATCTTAAAAAGTGGATAGTTATTTCACTGATTATCTTTTTTAATTATATTACTTCTTTCTAAAATATATTTAGATAAGAAAACTTTTCTTGAAAAGCAAGTAAACTCTCCTTAACAAAATTACAATCTTTATCTTTAAAATGGATTGCAGCTTCATGTTTGAATGGCAATCTTTCTTTCATAATTTTAACTCTATCTTTGAATAAATCTTCTATACTACCGTAATCCATTATATCTTCATTTAAACAATCGGGTATTGTTAGTAATTCACTGCCTATAGTGTATGCACTAAATAATTGATAAAACGACTCGTCATCAATTGAGTCTAAATATAGTAATTCTCTTCTTTTATCTCTTGGGTGCTTAAACAATTTGTGAAAAAACTTGGATATATAATTTTTTTCTTGATAATATCTTTGTTCTTCTGAACTTTCATTTTCCAATAATTTTAAGTAACTATTTATATTTATATTTAAAGACAATAATAACACCTCATTGATATTCTTTATTATAAATACCCTATATAATAAATATTAAAATATTTTCGAACGAATAAAATAACCAAATAAATATAATAAATAACACATTAGTATTTTGAAATGTCGTACAGTACTAGAGCGATATTTACAACTACCACTTTAATCGTATTTATGCTAATGTTTGCCCATTAACTTTAAACCTTATGGTAAAAATTATATTAGTCTTTCTCCAGATACCTTATTGGAGGTCAATTTCTGATTTTTATTCATCTAGTACGTCTGAGTTTGTTATCTTCATAATATTAATTAAAAGAATGGAATAGTGTTACTAGCTTTAGCAATATCCTTTAAAATGTGAAATAATCGGATATCAGGAGTTTTTGCAAAAGGAAATAATAATCTCCAATTAAAAAAGTCTATTTCAACTTTTACAAAATTATAATCAATATAAAATGTAGGGAATTAGCAGCCTAGAACATAGTGTTTTTATTAAATTCCCATTCTAAGGGTTCAGCGCCCATGTGTGGGTGATTTTTAATAGAAAGGTAGTCTAAACATGAAAGTTATATGTAGATATACTATACCTCATCCAAATTATAATTAAACAAAAAGTAGCTACATAATGTGACTACCTAATTGTATGACAAGTATATTTTTAATTAATATCATACAGGATGCCCAACTTCACTTAAATCACCTAACACAACAATATTGCAAGCAAGACATCGTGTTTTATTCCATAAAATTACTATGAAACATAAAAAAGACCATCCCGAAAGATGGCCTTTTAATTTTTGTTAATTATAATGATTTAAGTATCTAACCCTTTCATTATATTACCATAAAAATAGGTCAAGCACATAAGTGCCTCCTCTTATAATATGGAATAGAATGATTACATCGAGGCGAGAAATAATAGCCTGCTATGTTCTACCCGTGTATTTATATTTAATCATAAAAAAGCCACTTCTAAGAGTGGCTGTGAAAAAGCAAAGTATTTTTTGACGATTAATTATCGTCAATTTTATTATAAAAAATATTTAATTGTGTGTAAACACAAAAGCCACCCTCGTTAGAGAGTGGCTCAAAAGGGTGAGTCTCTGGAGGAGCCTCACGAGTAAATAATTCTATAATACAAAATATAAAAGTGCAAGATTTTTACTAAAAACTAATGTATTTGTTTAAATTTAATAGCATAAAATACAATTAATTAATATACCCACATAAATTACCTACACCATGATTCGGTGGTTCTACTCCATTCCAAGTACGCATAGGCATATAATAACGTGTGTTATTCCAATCAAATCCAATCCATACATGTCCATCTTACAGACAAACTTCACCATAATTAACGTAGCCACTAGGCTGGAACCAATAACCAAAAATATCGTCACGAATAAATGGAGAACCCACACGTTTTTCTATCGTTGTATTTCCACATATAAATTTTGCTTGTTCAGATTTATACCAAGTACCAAATTTATTTTGTTTCCACCCTTTTGAACTTGTTTCTTTGTATTCTTCCTCATTTGGTTTTGGTATAGGAATTGTGTCTCTGTCTGGAATTTCAGTACTAGATAGACTACTTGCTTTTAATAGCGGATTATTATAATACTTTTTAATTTCTTTAATAAAGTAATCTTTCAATTGATTCACAATAGATGTCGGTGCAACGCCTTGTCTGACTGGGTCAAAACCAGTATGCAATGCCATGCTACGATGTGGACAAGCTGTAGAAACAAACGGACAATGTAACATAACAGTTTCTCTATTTATTGGTAAACCATAATAAAGTAAATCAGCTGTAGCTTTTTTAAATACTGCTTGTTCATTAGCCATGAAATCTTTATTAAATGTTTCTGTTTAAATAATAGGATAGGAAATTATAAATTGCATTCCATACGTCATACACACTGTTCAATGTTAATTCACGAAGGCATATCAATATATTATATTTCAAAAAAATTAGGGCATGCAGATATAACAACTACCCTATCGACATATAGTCATTTATTGGAAGAAAGTCAAAAACAAGAAGAAACAAAAACGCTAGAAGCCTTGCGCCACATGTGATACAAAGATTTCATGTCAACGAAACCTTAATTTTGACATGGTTTTATTATTTTTTACGCCAACTTGACATGAGAATGACATTTTTTATGAAAGTCTATATAAAACAAAAACACCGTAACCCTATTGTATCAAGGATTACGGT
Organism: Staphylococcus pseudoxylosus; assembly: GCF_044794325.1. NCBI lineage: Bacteria > Bacillati > Bacillota > Bacilli > Caryophanales > Staphylococcaceae > Staphylococcus > Staphylococcus pseudoxylosus. The sequence goes on along the minus strand of NZ_CP085024.1, from coordinate 1,190,028 downwards.
GTTTCAAAAAAGCTTAAATTATGTAATTAACGGAGAGTGAGGGATTCGAACCCTCGAGACGCTTGTGGCGCCTACACACTTTCCAGGCGTGCTCCTTCGGCCAACTCGGACAACTCTCCATATAAAAAAACAGAAGCGATATTTCACTTCTGTTTGTATGACCCCGACGGGACTCGAACCCGTGTTACCGCCGTGAAAGGGCGGTGTCTTAACCGCTTGACCACGGGGCCATGGCTCCACAGGTAGGACTCGAACCTACGACCGATCGGTTAACAGCCGATAGCTCTACCACTGAGCTACTGTGGAATAATTATAATGGAGCGGGTGATGGGAATCGAACCCACAACATCAGCTTGGAAGGCTGAGGTTTTGCCATTAAACTACACCCGCATTTTAACGATTATGGGGCGGATGATGGGAATCGAACCCACGAGTGTCGGAACCACAATCCGATGCGTTAACCACTTCGCCACAACCGCCAAAGTAAAAATCAAAAGAATGGTTCAGGACAGAGTCGAACTGCCGACACATGGAGCTTCAATCCATTGCTCTACCAACTGAGCTACTGAACCATAATTAAAAATGGCGGTCCCGATGGGATTCGAACCCACGATCTCCTGCGTGACAGGCAGGCGTGTTAACCGCTACACTACGGGACCTTTAAAAATTGCGGGAGGCGGATTTGAACCACCGACCTTCGGGTTATGAGCCCGACGAGCTACCGAACTGCTCCATCCCGCGTTAATATTATTAATGACGACTACCAATTAAATATACCATAAATATTAACTTAATGTCAACATTTTTTTAAATTAATTTACATTGGCTTAACAAGTTTTTAATTTAAGTATGATAGTGGCTGTTTGCACGTCACCTATCAAATAAGACTAACTAAGTATATAAAGATTTCATGGTTTAGTCAATGGATTTTAAAAACTAATTTGTGTAAAAATGGTTTATAATAATATTATTTTAATTTTAGTTCCCTTTTTATATAAATAATTAGTGCCTTCGTCAATTTATTTATAGTTTTTAGACATTATCTCAATCAAAAAGCTTAATATTAATTCAGATAGATAGAGACCTTCCACCTAAATAACTCGATTTAAGATTGTTATTTATTGACTCATAATACCTTGCATTTTACTTTGCAATCTTGTAAATGTTGTAAATCCATCATCTTCCATAAAATGCCCACCATATTCAGTCACTTTGCATTTTCCACCTAATGTATCCATTAACCTTTTAGTTTCTTCATATGATACGCATTTATCGTCCTTAGCGCACAATCCATAAAAAGATTCCACTTTGTCTTTAACTTGTTCATAATCGATTTGAAATGTTTCTGTGTGAGCTAATTCATCCGGTACTCGAGCATCTTCCATAAATCCTGAAATACTAAACAAACCTTCTATATAATTTGCATCCACTTCTTCAATAAATTTTAATGATGCTAAAGTACCAAAGCCATGCGTAACAAAATAAGTTTCATATTTATTAATTTGAATTTGTTGTTTCATTTCACTTACCCATTTTTCGATTTCGCTATCTTTTTCATATGGTAAATTAAATAATGTTACGTTATAGCCTTCTAACGTAAGGTTATTTGCTAGCCAATCATACCAATGATTTGATGCATCTCCATATTTTGAATGTACTATTACGATATCAGTCATAAATATCCCCCCACTTCATCTGAATCACATTAGCTATATAATACGCTAATGTTACAACTGTTTCATTATCTCATAGATTAATTTGAATTATAAATAATTATATATCCATAATTAAAAAACCGTATCATCTATATAACTATTCGATAAATAGATGGTACGGTTAATTGCTCTTATTTAATTATGATAATTCTGCTAATAACTCTTCTACCGCATTTTTACCTTGTTGAATACAATCAGGTAAACCTACCGCTTCGAATGATGCACCTGTAATACGTAGTTTTGGATAACTTTGTTTAATATGTGTTTGTATTGATCTAATTTTATTGATATGACCAACATGGTACTGTGGCATGCTTTTAGGTAGTCTGTTGACAATACTAAAGTCTGGAGCACCTTTAAATGTCATCATCTGGTTTAAATCTTTTTTAACAATATTAACTAATTCTTCATCTGTGTGATCATCTACAACTGTATCATTAGGCTTACCAACATAAGCACGTATAAGTACTTTGCCTTCAGGTGTCGTAAATGGCCATTTCTTACTTGTCCATGTACAAGCTGTTATGTCGGTTTCACTTGTACGTGCAATGACAAACCCAGTACCATCATATGTGTTTTCAATATTCTTTTCATCAAAAGCCAATACAACAGTTGCTACTGTTGTACAATCCATAGATTTAAAATAATCAAATGCAGGATCATTGCCAAACCATTGCATAAATGTTTGATGCGGTGTGGTCACTAACACACTATCGTAAGTGTCTTTATTTTCTCCGCTGATAACTTCGTAATTATTTTGTGAAGTTATGATATCTTTAATTGGCGTTTGATATTTAATTTCAACACCTTGATTGACAACATATTCAGTCAAATATTCTATAAATGAACTAAGCCCATGTTTAAACTGTTTAAATTGTCCTTTAGGCGCGCCCGGGTACAATTGACGTTGCTTTTGGCGCTGTATTTTTTCATGTCTCATGCCTTTGATCAAGCTACCAAATTGTTCTTCTCTATGCTTAAACTCCGGAAAAGTACTCATTAAACTTAAATCATCAATGTTTGTACCATAAATACCACCCATTAAAGGCTCAATTAGATTTTCTAGTACCTCATCACCCAAACGTTCTCGGAAAAATGCACCAACAGAAATATCTTCATCCATTTCTGTTGGCTTTTTAAATAAATCTAACCCAGCACGTATTTTTCCTTTAGGGGAGATTAACTTTGTCTTTAAAAATGGTTTTATATTTGTTGGTACGCCTAGTATAGACCCACCAGGTATTGGAAATAATTTATTCTTTGCGTAGATATAAGACTGTCCTGTTTGATTGGTCATCAAATCATTTTCTAAGCCAATCTCTTGAGCGATATCAGTCATAATTTGTTTACGACCTAAATAAGATTCTGGGCCTAACTCAATAGTATAACCATCTTTTCTATATGTTTGGATTTTTCCACCAGTTCTATTAGAAGATTCGTATATAGTTACATCTACATCGGGACGTAATTTTTTTATAAAATAAGCACTAGATAATCCTGTAATACCAGCACCAATTATTGCGATACTTTTACCCAAATTAATTCACGCTTCCTTTAATAAACATTTTTAACTTCATCAACGATGGCACCGATAAACAATGGATCTGTATTCGGCATTGAAGGTCTATAATAATTTACTCCTAGTTCATCACATACCACTTTACATTCATAATCGTTATCAAATAATACTTCTAAATGTTCACAAACAAATCCTACTGGTGTATATATGAAATGCTTGTATCCATGTGTTTCATACAAAGATTTCGTCAAATCTTGAACATCGGGTCCTAACCATGGCGTACCCGTATTACCTTCAGATTGCCATCCTTCTGCCACATGAATGATATCTGATTGTTCCTCTAATAATTGTGCAGTATGATGCAATTCATTCGGATAAGGATCATTATTTTTCTCAATCAATCCTTTCGGCAAGCTATGAGCCGATACTACTAAGACAGTTTCATCATGCTCTTCACGAGGGATTCTTGTCAATGTTTCATTAATTTTTTCAGTCCAGTATTGTATAAATTTAGGCTGTTGATAATAATGAGCTACATGTTTAAATTGTATACCGAATTTATCTGCTTCTTTTTGGGCACGTGTATTATAAGATCCCACTGAAAAACTTGAATAGTGTGGCGCTAACACAACCGTAACTGCTTCATCTATACCATCTTCATGCATTGATTGTACTGCATCTTCTATAAATGGAGAGATGTGCTTCAAGCCTATATAAAGTTTAAATTGCACATCATCATAAGCTTCATTGAGCGCGTCTCTTAAAGCTTCAGCTTGTCTATTTGTAGTACCTGCTAAAGGAGACAGTCCTCCTATAAATTGGTATCTATCTTTTAAATCTTGTAACTCTGCATCAGACGGCTTTTTACCATGTCTAATATCAGTGTAATATGGTTCAATATCACTCTCTTTATATGGTGTACCGTAAGCCATTACTAATAAGCCTATCGTTTTTGTCATTTTAAAATCATCCTCTTGTATAATAAATTTTAGATGTATATGACATAAGTATTTGTAAATCTTGGTAGCCAAAGTTTATGTCTTATTATCTTTGTGTATATTCATGTACAAACGTAGTAACTCGTTTTAAAGTTTCAGGTTTCACCTCTGGAAAGACACCATGACCTAAATTAAAAATATGTTTCCCGTGCGCCATACCTTGATCTAAAATCACTTTTAGTCTTTCTTCTATAACGTCCCAAGGTGCTAATAACAGAGATGGGTCTAAATTACCCTGTAACGTTTTATTAATATTCATCGCATTTGCCTCTTTAATAGATAAACGCCAATCTAAACCTAAAACATCAATTGGTAAAGCATTCCATTCATCAGCTAAGTGACTCGCGCCAACTCCAAACAAAATAACTGGTACATTATATTTTGCTTTTATACCACTGATTAATTTATTCATAGCTGGTTTTATATAATAACGATAATCTTGAACATTTAATGCACCCACCCAAGAATCAAATACTTGAATGATTTGGGCGCCCGCTTCTACTTGAGCGGCAGTATAAGTAATAGACATGTCTACAAGATGATCCATTAATGCGAACCATGTTGCTTCGTCACTATACATCATTGCCTTTGTAAAATTATAATTTTTTGAAGGTCCACCTTCAATCATATAACTTGCTAAAGTGAATGGCGCGCCAGTAAAACCTATTAAAGGTACATTTAATTTTTCTTCAGTTAATAATTTAATTGTATCTAAAACATATGGTACGTCTCGTTTGGGATCTATGGTGCCTAGTTTTTCAACATCTTGAATATTTTTTATTGGATTATGAATAACAGGACCAATCCCTGATTTTATTTCAACGTCTACACCAATCGGTTGTAATGGCGTCATAATATCTTTATAAAGCACTGCTGCATCTGTATTATAATTATCTACAGGTAAATGTGTGACATATGCACACAATTCTGGTTGGTGCGTAATTTCAAATAATGAATATTTTTCTTTTAATTTTCTATATTCAGGTTGTGACCTCCCCGCTTGTCGCATAAACCATACTGGCGTGTGCGACACAGTTTCACCATTAATCATATTTAGGATTGTATTATTTTTATTATGCACCTTGTAATCCTCCTACATTGTAATCATTCTTATCTATAATACCATACTGCATTATAACTCGTATTTCATTGTGCTTAAATGTCATAAAAAAGACAAACTGTTAGCTTTTCACGATTTAATCATTTGACTATTGTTTTATAATAGAAATCAATTATAATGTTATCAAAGCTTATTTTATATCTATTTGAAAAACTAGATATATCTATAGTAAGGTATAGTAATCAACTATACTTTCATAAACAAAGCAAGGGGGAAAATCTTTATGAAAATTTTTGCATCTTATGGGACGTTTGGTTATTTAAATCAGATTAGATTAAATAATCCCGACCATAACTTATTACAATTTTCTGCATCTGACTCTTCAGTAATTTTGGAAGAAACAGATGAAAAATCAGTATTAAAGCAACCTTTAATTTATAATATCCTTGAGTCTGAGGGAGACTTAAACGAAAACCATTTTTATTCTGTAATCTTTGTACCGACATCAGAAGATCATGCTTATCAACTTGAAAAAAGATTAGAAAGTTTAACTACTGATTTCAAACAATTTGCAGGTTATAGATGCTACCGTTTCTTAAAACCAGAGCATGGGTTAACTTATAAGATTTACTTTGGTTTTGAAAGTAGAACAGCTTATGAAGACTTTAAAGCTTCATCTGTTTTCAAAGATAATTTTGATAAACTTGCGCTTAGTCAATTCTTTGGCTCTAGCGGTCAACATTCAAGTTATTTCGAAAGATATCTCTTCCCAATCGATGATAACTAATTTTTCGTAAAGATCATAATCAAAATAAAGTGGTCGTTGCTCATTTCATTTAATGAAGTATTGAGTAACGACCACTTTTTTAATCTTTTAATAATGATTCTTGATATTTAAGTTTTTTGACTACATTTCTGATGGTTAACCACCCTACCAAAAAGAACAACAAGCCATAATAGCTATACATCGGTAATGTGATTGCATAAACGATTACAAACAATATCCCAACAATAAACATGAGCCTATATAGAAATTGTTCATAGCCTTTTATTACTTTAGTATCTGGGCTCGGCCAAACTTGTGGCCACAAGCCATATGCTTGCTGCGTATAAAACTGAGCCATTTGTAATAAAATGATATACATAAAAAGACTGCCTATGATTAGTGTAATGAATGGTTGATCTAACCAAAACATTAAAATCATCGCTAATACAACTAATCTTAATATGATGTTAAACGCATCTTTACCTCTTGCAAAACTTCTAATAAACAAATAAAGATACATATAGTTTTCATTAAATTTCTTATTTTTCGGCGTGATTAACAATGGATCAAGATAACTCCTACGTACTGCCGTTTCCTTTAAATGCTTAACATCGGTAAACATATTCACAAATTTATAATAATTCATATGATGTTGTTGTTCTGATTTAATCATTCTTTCCCAAGGGAATAATTGATTTTTATTTTGGTATTTAAGCAAAATAACTAATCCAATTAATACGAATATAGAGGTTAAACTAGATAAATGTTTTGCATCTAACGCGACATAGTACCCCGAAGCATAAACGATAAACAATAGAAGATGAAGAGACCAACTTTCTAATTTATACTTATACCATTGCCATTTCACTAATAATCCTAAATAAGGCATAACTAGCATTAACACAGCAAACAGTATATAAAATTCAAATGATCGGTTGTTTATTACGAAAAATAATGGAAATAGTACGATTAAAATTAAAAACTGAAGTCCTATTCGGGAAAAATAACTATAAACTAGTGATTGTGTCATGTATATTTCCATATTTTTTTCGAAGGGTAATAAAAATAACCTGTCTGCATCTTTCAGTAAAGTCCTTAATGGAAACATTGAAGTCATTGCCACAATAATACTCGCAATCAAAGCATAATTAATATGCTGCGGTATAGACTTTAACCAATCACCATATCCTAATATAAATGCGCCTAATAAAATTACAAGAAATACTGAAAAATGGCCATTGAAAATAAATTTATTATAATATTGCTTTTCTTTACTGATTTCCTTTTTTCTACTAGAAAATAATTGCTTAGCATTCTGTGTCATGTATTATTGCCACCTTGTGTTACATGGATGTAAATCTCATCTAATGTTTTACCTTCTAAGCCTGTTTGTTTACGAAGTTCTTCCAAATTTCCAAAAGCAACAATTTCTCCCTTATCCATGATTAAAAATCGATCGCAATACCTTTCCGCAGTTGCTAAAATGTGTGTGCTCATTAAAACTGTTCGATTTTCATTCTTTTTCTCAACCATCAAATCTAACATTGATTGAATTCCTAAAGGATCTAAACCTAAAAATGGTTCATCAATAATATATAGTTCAGGATCTACTATAAACGCACAGATGATCATTACTTTTTGTTTCATACCTTTAGAGAAATGACTTGGGAAGATATCTAACTCATCTTCTAATCTAAAGGTCTTGAGTAATGGACGTGCTCGTTCCATCGCTTCTTCACTACTAATGTTGTAAGCCATAGCCGTCATATAAATATGTTCTTGTAATGTTAACTCTTCGTATATAACTGGTGATTCAGGGATATACGATAGTTTCCTTCTATAAGTTTCTACATCTTGATTGATGTTGATATTTGAAATCGTTAGACTACCTTCCATTGGCGTCAGTAATCCTAACATATGTTTAATTGTTGTACTCTTTCCTGCACCGTTCAACCCAATAAGACCAACAATTTCTCCTTGATTGAGTTCAAAATTTATATTTTTAATTACAGGTCGTTTACCATATCCGCCTGTTAAATGTTCTACTTTTACTGTCATATGGCACCTCCACAAATGATATTGTATCAAAAATTAAGCTTTAGGTATAAATTTATTGCGAAAACTGACGTGAATAATATAGTAATGCTATAATAGGCAGTAACAATCTTACAAGGAGTGAAGCTTTTATGTCAGAAACAGTCTTCAGTAAAATTATTGATGGTGAAATTCCGAGTTATAAAGTATATGAAGATGAATATGTATATGCATTTTTAGACATTTCACAAGTTACAAAAGGTCATACATTATTAATACCAAAGAAAGCATCTGCCAATATTTTTGAAACTGATAGTGAAACTATGACACATATCGGTGTTGCTTTACCAAAAGTAGCAAATGCTATAAAATCAGCTTTTAACCCTGATGGTTTAAATATTATACAAAATAATGGCGAATTTGCCGATCAATCTGTTTTCCATCTTCATTTCCATTTATTACCAAGATACGAAAACGATGTGGATGGATTTGGTTATAAATGGGAAACACATGCAGAAAGTATCGATGATGAACAAAAGGCAAAAATCGCAGAAGAGATAGCTGCTCACTTCGATTAAAAATGCTTACCTTATAACATATGGGGTATATAAATATTATTAACCGTTGAGATATTATTTAGAAATGAGGAGAATTTTTATGAAAACAGCTCAAATATTATTAGGTCTAGGTGCTGGCGTTGCTACTGGCCTAGGCGTAGCGTTGATGAATCGTGACAAAAAAGATTCTAATGAATATATTGAACACGCAAAGAAACCAGTGGGCGCTGAGTCTGACTTTGATAGAGAAATCAATACAATTAAGCAAAGTATAAACGACATCACTAACTATATTGCTCAAATAAAGTCTGAAGGTACTGAATTTGGTAGTTCAATAGGTGATGAAGTTAAAACAATGATTGGTGATTTCAAATCAGATATAGACCCTAATATCGAAAAACTACAATCTCATATAGAAAACCTTCAAAACCGCGGAGATGAAATTACTAAAGCATTCGAAAAAGATAATTAAGTTAATCGCGACTTGGTTTAAAGTCTGTTCCTAACATTTCTGAACTGCAACTCACCCCAATAAAGGGTGAGTTGCAGTTCTTTTTTTAATCTTTACTATCCGGGCCAAAAACCGTAATATAAGACTTAAATTTAACTGTAAATACTAGAAACAAATTTATCTTGACGTTTTTTCTATTAAGATAGATAATACGAAAGTATATAGCATGCGAATTATAATATAAAGGAGTATGACTGAATAATGTATCTTTGTACACGGCAAATAGATATTAATGCGCGTTTTGGTTTACCTAGGATTGCTTTTCTTAGTTTAGTCACAACAATCATTACATTTCTCATTGCTTATGAAATTTTATACTTCTTTTCAAATACAAAGTTAACAGATAAATATTTTTTAATTTTCTTGTTACTCGTATTAGTTTTATACCCTATTCATAAAGCAATTCATTTATTCTTTTTGTTTCCGTACTATAAATCATTTAAAAAGTATAAGTTATTAAAACAAAAAAACATCCCTTTTTATAACACGTACGTGAACACGCCTGTAAACAAGTATTATTTTTGTTTTGATTTGATGACACCAGTTATTATAATCACTTCTGTTTGCGCTTATTTAAGCACTTTATTCCCGCAGTATGGACATTATCTAATGTTTCTTATTGCCTTAAACATGGGCTATTCAGTAATGGATTTTCTATATTTAAAGATTATTATATTTTCAAACGAAGGAACTTACATTGAAGAACATCAAACAGGTATCAATATATTAAATAAAGTTGAATCAAAACATGAACGTCATATATAACTAAAACTAATGTTTCAAAATGATTGCTAGCACAATGATAACTTGTTATTTCAAAAGCTGTTTTTAACGCGTTTTTACAATTTAAATTATTTTTGTCTAATGGGACAACAAAACCTTATTTTTGTAATTTGATTTTGTTGTCTTTTTTATAAACAAACTAGTACTATAGTCCTAGAAATTGTGTTTCTAATTGGTGATTACAGCATAATATGTTATATTTACGTTGTTATTCTTACAAAAGGAGTTCCCAACCATGAAAACATTGAAAAAAGTTATACTTCCTGTTACAGCAAGTGCTTTATTATTGGGTGCGTGTGGTAACAGTGCAACAGATTCAAAAGAAGATACCATCATTTCTTCCAAAGCTGGTGACGTTAAAGTAGAAGATGTTATGAATAAAATGGGCGATGAACAAATTGCTAACAGTTCTTTCTCTATTTTATTAAATAAACTACTAGCTGATAAATATAAAGATGAAGTAAACACTAAAGATATTGATAAAGAAGTTGAAAAAGAGCAAAAACAATATGGTGGTAAAGACCAATTTGAAAGTATGTTAAAACAACAAAAAATGTCTCTAGGCGATTACAAAGAACAGAAAAAATTACAAGCTTATCAAAAAGAATTGCTTAATGACAAAGTAGATATCTCAGATAAAGAAATAAAAGAAGATACTAAAAAAGGCTCTCACATCTTAATTAAAGTTAAAGAAAACAAAGATGATAAAGAAGGCTTATCGGATAAAGATGCTAAAGCTAAAGCAGAAAAAATCCAAAAACAAGTTGAGAAAGATCCAGATAAATTTGGCGAAATTGCTAAAAAAGAATCAATGGATAAATCCTCAGCTAAAAAAGATGGAAGCTTAGGTTATGTTACCAAAGGTCAAATGGAAGATAAATTTGAAAAAGCTCTCTTCAAGCTTAAAGAAGGTGACATTTCTGACGTAGTCAAAACCGATTATGGCTATCACATCATTAAAGCAGATAAACAAGATGACTTTGATAAAGAAAAGGGTAAACTTAAAGCACAATTAATTCAATCTAAAGTTCAAAAAGAACCTAAATTATTAACAGATGCATATAAAGAACTATTGGATGAATATAAAGTAGATTACAAAGATAGAGATATCAAAAAAGCAATCGAAGATTCCATCTTGGATCCTGAGAAAATTAAACAACAACAGCAGCAACAACAACAGCAACAAATGATGCAACAAAGTGGTGCTGGCATGTCTACAGGACAATAGTAATTTTTAAAAAAGAGGTTAGGAAAATTCCTAACCTCTTTTTTTGTATATTATAAAGAAAAGCAATACATAAAAATGAGAGTAGGACAACGCACCCATTTTTAAATGTAATCGTAGCCCCACTCTCAATATTTAATTTAAAAACTTCTTTCATCAAGCTATTTCAAGAAAATATGCTAGCTTTAACTATTAATCTAGAGATGTCGGATTGTAAAATTGTCTGCCATCTAATCCAAAGATACGTTCCGTAAATTGTCCTTTGTTTGTTTTCTTAAATGCTTTTTCAAACATATTCATTTTCGCATCTATATTATCAATAAAAAACAATATTTCAGCTTCTTTCATGTGTGGTAATTTAGGTGACCCAAATTCCATTTTACCATGATGTGCTAAAATCATATGACGTAATAACAATACCTCTTCACCATCAATGTTTAATTCTCTAGCAGCTTCAGCTACTTCATCACTTGCAATCGAAATGTGCCCCAATAAGTTTCCTTCAACCGTATAAGATGTAGCTACGGGTCCACTTAACTCTCTTACTTTACCTAAATCATGTAAAATAATGGCACTATATAATAAACTACGATTCAATAATGGATAAATATCACATATTGATTTAGCTACTTGCAACATTGTTAACACGTGGTAACTTAAACCACTTGAGAAGTTGTGATGGTGCGTACTTGCAGCCGGAAATGTAAAAAACGCTTCTTGATGTTTACGTATTAAATGACGCGTAATACGTTGTAAAGTCGCATTTTCAATTTCTAACATATAATGTGAAATCTCTTCTTGAATTTCATCAGGTGTCATAGGTGCACCATCTACAAAATCTTGTGTTTTCATATTATCTTCAGGTGTAGCCAATTTTATTTTATTAATTTTCATTTGTTTACGGCCACGATAATTTATAATATCGCCTGTAACGTGTACAATCTTTTCAGGCTCTAATACTTTCATATCTTCTTTACTTACAGTCCAAAGTTTCGCTTCAATATCACCACTTTTATCTTGTAAATGAAGCGTCATATAATCTTTACCTTGAGCAGTTACGCCTTGTGTAGCTTTGTGAATCAAGAAAAAATGATCCACTGAATCTCCAGGATTTAAATTTTCAACATTTCTCATTATTTACCGCCTTCCTCGATTTTATTTAAAGTAATAATTTGTTTTGAAGGCACACTCGTATCTTTCACACATGTAAAATACAAAATTTGATAACTGCTTGGCATTTGTCTTAAATAATTCATCATGATATCTTTTCTATATTTATCAAAATGCACAAAAGCGTCATCAATAATAATTGGAAATGGATAATACGGTTTTAAAGTTTGAATTAAACTCAAACGTAATGCAATATATAAAATTTCTTTCGTAGACTGACTTAACTCTACAGGCTCATACATCTGTCCATTTGCTTGTTTTACCATTAAATCGTCATTAGCATATGTGACTTGCACATAATGACCATTTGTTAAATGCGAAAAGATATTTGTTGCTTCGTTTATCACTTGTGGCAAACGTTTATCTTTAATTTGCTTAATATGCCCTTCAACTAAAGCTTGTAGATAACTAAGACTAGCCCAATCTTTAGCTTCGTCATTTACTTTGTTCTTAAGTATATGGAATCTATGTCTTAAATCAGCTAAAGTTTTATCAGTCTCCATATCTGTAATTTTAGCATTTAAATCACTTACCTGTGACTGTAGTTCTAAATATTGATCATTATAATCATCCACTTGACGTGCGAGTACTTCATCTTCATCAGTTAATTGTGCAGCAGTTTTCTCACTCAATCTAGAACTAGAATCATAATTGTAATTTTGATTTTCTAGATATTTTGATAAATCATTAAAACGTGCCATCTGTTGATGGTAATTTTGATGTTGAACATGATGTTGATAATAAGACTCTTCATCATTAACATTAACAAAATTAAATAATTGTGAAATTACATTACTATTTTCATTCAGTCTATTATGAAGTTGTGAAACTTCACTTTCAATCAACTTAATTTGTTCATTGTTTCTATTCCACTTATCTAAATTACTTGTTTCTTCTTTTAACCACTGTCTTATATCGTGGAACAATGACAATTCGTTAAAATATGAAAATTGATTTTTGGTAATTTCTTGCGCATGGGCATAAAATTCATCTAATTGTTGTTGTAATTCATGTGCTTTTTTATGAAGTTCAGTAATATGAACATCATGTTCTTTAATTTTATTCATTGTATTAATGCTATCAATAATTAATTCATCAGACATTTTGTTCGATAAGAACAAATCTGATTTAACGTCATTAATATTGTTCTGCGCAGTTTGATACTGTTGTTTGGCTTGCTCTAATGTGTCTTCTAAATAAGCTGCTTTTTTATCGATTGCGTCTTTTGTTTTAATTGCAGTTTGATACTGTTCACGCACTCTATATTGATCATCCAAGTCAAAATCAAGGTCATAATTGTCTTCTAAATGATTCACTTGATGTTGCAAATCATCAATCTCTTTTGAAAATGTTTCGCTATGTCCAATTTCTTTTGTTTTTACAAAGAATATACCTACGATAAAGACAAGAGATAAAATAGCGAATACGACACCGAATATAATATTTGCTGATATAAATGAGAAGATTGTTAAACCAATTCCTATTACTGCTAATATCATTAGACCTATACGTAATAAATTTTGTTTTTTCTCATTTTCACGTTGTTCAGTATCAAATGCCTCTTTCATTTTTTGATAGAGATTATTTTTTTCTTGTAATTCAAATACTCTTTTATTGTATTGTTTTTTCTTTTCAAAATTTTCTTCTGGAACAATGTCCGCTTCTAATGATTCTATTTCTGCGTTGTTTGTGTCTTTATCAATTTTATTTTCTTCAATGTTACGTTCAAGTTGTTGTATATAAGCTGTTTGTTCTTGCTTGTTTTTAATTTGATTACTTACGTGACTTTTCATTGCTTCAGAATCGTCTACTTGATGATGAACATCTTGCCAACCAATATTTGAACTTAGCCCTGATTTTTCACGCGTTTTGTCTTGAATTTCTTTTTCTACAGCTTTTAGTTCATATTCTTTTTGTTTAATTTCATTTTCTTGTTGATGTAAATGATTAAACGCGTCTATATCAGTTTGTTTTGGCACATTTACTTTTTCATTTTCTGCTTTTAAATGTGCTAAGCGTTCTTCACGTAAACCAATATCACGTTTTAAATTTTGTGTTTGTATTTTTGCAGATTCATAACGATCAATACCTTGTTCTGGAAACACTATTGGTTCAATATTTAATTGGGTTTCTAGTTGTTTCCATTCTTGAGTCTGTTCATGTAATGCAATCTCTTTTTGTTTTTGCTCATGCATTTTAGATAATTGGGTTAAATTTTGCTTTAAATTACTTAACCTACGTTCAGCTTTATCTTTATCATCAACTAACCTTTTATATGAAGTTAACTTTGCTTCTTCTTCTCGAATTTGTCCTTCAAGTTCTTTCAGCTGTTCTAATTGTTGATTTATGATAGGATTACGACCATTTTTCTTATATAACATTTCTTTTTTATTACTTAATATTTCGCGCATACTTGTAAATTCTGTTGAACCTAATGCACCTGCCTGTAACAGATAATTTTGTAATTGAGTTTCATCCATTTTTTTATGAATATCTTGAAGCCCAAGTACATCAAAAGAAAAAATACCTTGATATGTACGCTTAGAAATAAAATTCAGTTCTTTATTCAACCAAGTTTCATCTTTAATTGTTCCGTTAGGTAAGTATACTTTCACGTCACCTGTTGCGCTGCCTTTAATACGTTCAACCTCAACTAACGACCCATCATCTTGAATTAATGTTAATTTTCCGCCGTATTGGTTTCCTAGTCGAGGCTCTAAACGTGGTTCATTTTCTTTCTTTGTTGGGAAGCCGAAAAGTATGGAATGAATAAATGCTTGGATAGTTGATTTACCTGATTCATTTTCTCCATAAATTTCAGTGAATGATTCATCAAATTCAATCTTTCTTTGTATAAATTTACCATATCCGTAAATCTCTAATGATTTAATTTTCATTTTATTCTCCCCTCATATCTGACTTCAAGAGTTCTTCAGCATGTTCAATAAGTTCTCGTCTATCAAAATCGCTATAGTTTTCTAAATACTTAGATGCTTTAGGATTTAAATATAAGTCATTCATCGCTTGATCATATACGGTATTGTCCTCGATTAACTCAGGAGAAAACTCTTTAACTAATGTATTTTGATCATCATACTTATGCTTGATTGTTAAATCTTCAATAAATACAAAGTTATGTTCATTGGCCTCGTAATCACTGATCATTTCATGGATTTGTAAAATATCTTGTTCCGGTATCCATTGATCCGAATCTACTATTACTTTGAGCTGATAGATCGCTTTACCATTTTTTCTAACTTGCGTTTTAAATGCTTGTATATCATCAAAAAGACCTTGCTTAGAGGTTTGTTTTGTTTCTAAAACAGCTTTGTCAAATCGTATAAATTGTGTTGGCACAAATTTAGCATCTAGGTTTAAGTTGTCACCTTCAACGAGTAAACAACCTTTTTCGCCGAGTTCTTTAAAGTGTCTTCCTTGGATATTGCCTGGATAATGTATCTGTGGCATATCACTCAATTGTTGACGTTCGTGTATATGTCCTAATGCCCAATAGTGATACAATTTATTATTCAAGTCTTCTAATCTAAACTCTGTGTAGCGGTCATTTGTATTAGTTTTACTATATGTGCCATGCAAAATACCTATATGAATACCTTTATAGCCTTGACTAGTTGGATATGCATCAAGCTTATTCTCGTAACTCGCATCATTTTGGTAGCTAAAACCATGAAGATAAATTTCTTCACCGTTTTTAGTTATTGTTTGATATGTTTCAACATTTTCAGAGAAAACTGATACATTATCTGGCCACACAGTACCAATATTCGATGATAAAGGATCATGATTACCGTGACATAAATAGATAAAAATCTGTTCTCTTTCTAAACGTTCGAATTGTTCCTTTAAAAACACTTCTGCACGTAATGTGCGATTTTGTTGATCAAATAAATCACCTGAAATAATCATAAAATCGATTTCTTCAGTTAATGCTAAGTCCACTATTTTTTTAAAACTTTCATAAGCACTTTTTTGAATATCTTCGAAAATAGGCTGACTGAGATAATCTCTTGACTTAAAAGGACTATCTAAATGTAAATCAGCACAATGAATAAATTTCACCATACAGTATCTTTCTCCTTTATTGAAAGGTTTATTTAAGCTGATGCATATTGGATATTTCAGTAACAGATTACACGTTTCAATCAATACTAAAATTTATGCATACAAATACCTTGTATTAGTATATTTTACCACATTGCCTATTAGACAGTCGATAAAACAAAAAATGCTCCATTCAAGAGGATAGCATTACAAATTATTATTAAATGACTTAGCGCCCGACCATTTCGACCGTTTTCTAATTAACACAAAATCTTTAAAAAGACTCACAAAAAAATGAGGCTGACACATAAATATATGCCTCAGCCTCAAATATTGTATTGGTAGTTACTAACTAATTGGAATTACGCTTAAATTTAGCTGTTTCAATTATAGTCTCTACTACCATGATGGATGACGAAATCTTAGTTATAAAATACTTAGTTTTCTGTGCACTCCATTTAAACTACAACACAATATTTGGTTGTATTATAGTCTTCACACGTTACACTAACAAAAATTAGTCAGCGTAAATTTCATCTAAAGGTTTAACAATGATTTGGTTAATTTCTTGGAATACTTGGCTCATGTTTTGTTCAGCAGCCATTAATTCAGAAATGTTAGAATCATTTTCGATTTTTTGAGCTTGTTCTTGTGCTTTTTGTAGCTCTTCTTCACCGATTTCTTCACCTTGCATTTGTTTTTGTTGGAAACTTAATTGTGTTTCACGGAATTCATCAAATAAATCTTTTGATTCTTGATTTTCTTTAACTTTTGCATAAGCATTTTGAATAGCTTGATATTCATCACTTTCTCTTAATGCTTGTTCTAATTGATTTGCATGATCGTATAAATTTACTGCCACTATGCTTCACTCCTTTTTTGTATATGTGTGAAAACCACATCGATAATACAATAACATAATTTATTATGTTATACAAAAATTGCAATTACTCCTTGTAATAAACCAATAATACCTCCTAATAAGAAACCTAATAACATAATTAATTTTAACTCTTTATTCGCTATATCTATAATGAGCTTTTCAATATACGCTAAATCAAACGTATTAATCTGTTGTTCAACCATTTGACGTAAATTAACTTTCTTCATAATTGGTGAGATATGTTTTGATGTATTTTCAATAATCACATTCGTTAGCTTTTGTGACACTTTATTTTCTAAAAATCCTATAAAGTTTGGCATCAGGTTATTTAGTGGTTTCGTTGCCGTATTATTAATATCCATATAACCTATTGCTAAATCAGTTACTGATGTTTTAAAAGATTGAAATTGTTGTTCATTTAGTACTTCACTTAACTGTTTAGATTTAAAGGTTGTGTACTCATTTTCGATAATTTGATTCGCGATTACTTTCGCTTTAGGATGATTAGTCAATCTGATTAATTCATGTTGGATACGATCAGCAATACTTTCTTTCGTCATAAACATTTGTAATAACCCGACAATTTTCCCTTTTTCATTGAAGAATGTGTCTAACATTGATGCGATGTCTGATGCACCTTTTTCAGATTTTAAATAGACACGCGCTCTACCAAATAGTAGTTCTGGTACTGCTTCAACCTTACTATCTAAACTTTTTTCAATATCTTCGGGAATTAATTGTGCAATTGGAGTATTACTATGATCATAATAAAACAGTTCTAATTTTTCTGACATGACCCTTTCTATTTTCTCATTTGCCAATTGTGCAATATCTATATCCACTTTTTTCGCTAAATAATCAAAAGATGTACGATCTTCCTTCAATTTCTCAATTTGTTTTTGGACGACTTCTTCGATTGCAGTCCTCGTCGCTGTTGCATTTAATTTGGACTGAATCATACTTTCAGTAAGTAAATGTTCTTCAATAACTTGCCCAATTTTATCAGCAATTTCTGCTCTTCGTTTTGGTATTAAACCTGGCGTGAATGGCACGCGTTTGTTAAAAATATAATATGTTTTGAATGGATGAAACAACATTTTTACCGCAATAACGTTCGTTACTCCACCAATTAATGCACCAATTATCATCATAAATATAATTATTAAAAATGCATGCATAAAAGTTTCTCCTTTTTATTTTACTTGGTAATGTACTACTATTAAAAATTCACTCTTAAACATTGTACAATACATATAGTTTAATTGTGTAGAAGAATACACTTATTCATTTTTAAAAACAATTGAAAATAAAAAAAGACCTAAATCTTTTGTTTAGGTCAAGTAGTGTATAGTGACTAAATCATTCATATACAATTTAAAGTCCTATGTCACCAAATTATATAAATAATGATTCTTCTATCACAAATTGAATTAATATTATACGTGCATTAACTCTTCTTTAGAAATTCTACCAAAATATGTTTCTGCTTCTCTTAATTTAGAAGTACCAAATATTGGTTGTGTTTCTTGGTTAAGTACGCGATAAATATCACTTACTTTATTACTTTGTAAGATAAAACCATTACGGCTATCAACAGTGTTCCAATAGATGTCACTTGTTGTTGAATGGTTAGGGTATGCACAGTGATTACGAGAAATAGTTTGTACCATTTCTAGAGGATCACAACCAAATGTACTATTTAAAACATCTGAATCTCTAAATAATGCACAAATTGAGACACATGTTGTCCAGTTAGGTAGTACTCTTTCTTTTTCTATTTGTACTAAAGTCTTTTTTGAAAGACCAATAGTTTGGGCCATCGTATCTTGCGTATAACTTGCTTCAATACGTACCATTTTAAATTTTGTTTGAATTAAATCTGTGAAACTCTGTCTATCCATTACTTTAATCTACCTTTCATCTAAAGAATATTTTATCCGGACACAAGAAATTGCAATAATACACGCTTCTTGAAACACAAATTACATCTTAATACAATTTTTAAGAAAATAAAAGAGTGAAATCAAATTTTCATCGTTTTTTATCATTGGCGCAATTATCAAAATAATCAATCTTATATCTTATAATTAAGTTACAAACAAAAATCACTTTGTTTGTAAGCGTATTATTTTCGTGAAAAGTGTCATCATCCAGCATTACGTATTACACTTAAAAGATAAAAACACTATTTATTATTATAGACTATTTCTACTATAATAGTATAGTTAAAAGTATAAATTGTTCTATTTTTGTTGAAAAACATTTTATTTATTTACATTGTTCAGAATATTCCCTATAATTTTAAGTACTTTTTAAATATTGAGGTGCTTAAATGGAAGATAAATACATATTACTCGCAACATGCAATGACAAAGTCGGTATAACGTCATTAATTGCAAATATTATTGCAGAACACGGCTCTAATATTTTACATCTTGATCACTTTACTGAGTACGATCATGCACAAGATACCGAAGGGAAATTATTTTTAAGATTTGAGTTTGAAAAAGTAACACAATTGAAAGAAGCTCTAGAAAACACTTTAAGTCAAAATGATATTAATTTTGATATTTTTGATACAAGTGATAAAACAAAAATCGCATTATTTGTATCAAAAGAAGACCATGCTTTTAATGAAGTATTATTAAGAGTTCAACGTAAAGAAATTCCTGCTGAAATCACTTGTGTTGTCAGTAATCATGAAAACAATAGACATTTTGCTGAATCTTTTAATATCCCTTTTTACTATGTACCAAGTAATAATGATAAAGCAGTTGTTGAACAAAACATATTAGATATTTGCGCAAAACACGAAGTAGAATTAATCGTTTTAGCTAAGTATATGCAAATACTTACAGATAATTTTGTAAGTCATTATCCAAATCAAATTATTAATATACACCATTCTTTCTTACCTTCATTCATTGGAGCGAACCCATACAAACAAGCTTGGGAACGCGGCGTTAAATTAGTCGGTGCAACAAGTCATTACGTAACTTCTGATTTAGATGAAGGACCAATTATAGACCAAGATGTCACACGTATTAATCATCGTTATAACGTACAAGATTTACGTAAAATTGGACGTCATGTTGAATCTTCTGTTTTAGCTCAAGCAGTTGAATATCATGTTCAACATAAAGTCATCGTAAATGATGGCAATAAAACAATCGTTTTTAATTAATATTGTGTATATAAAGTGTACTAATTACTGTTATCATAATGATTAATATAAATTTATGCACAATTTAATTTCTAAAACCTTCTATTATATATCTACGATTTATTAAGCCACTTTTATTCACTAATCACTAAATATAAAAGTGGCTATTTTTGTGTTTCTTATTTTTTATATTCACTTTTATACTCACCTTCATCCATGCCTTTCCTTTACTCATTAATAATACCGCAGTCCTCATCTGTTGTATAACAGATACACAATATTATAAAACTGTCATATAACTTCTTACAGTTTCTCAAATCGTTCACAGTTTGTATTAAAAACTTTCACAAATATTGTGAAAACATTAACAAGGATAATGTTACAATGTTTGTGAAATTATTAACAAAATGAATGGAGGAGAAAAAATGTTAGAAAAAGAAAAATTACACGAAATTGCTTGGCAAGGATTCAAAAGTGGACGTTGGAATCGCCATGTTGATGTTCGTGAGTTTATCCAACTAAACTACTCACTATATGAAGGTGATGAACAATTTTTAGAAGGACCGACTGAGGCAACAACCAAGCTGTGGGATCAAGTAATGGCTTTATCCAAAGAAGAACGTGAACGTGGTGGCATGTGGGATATGGATACTAAAGTGCCTTCTACAATCACTTCACATGAAGCTGGTTATTTAAACCAAGATTTAGAAACTATTGTCGGTGTCCAAACTGAGAAACCATTTAAACGATCTATGCAACCATTTGGAGGTATTCGTATGGCTAAAGCTGCCTGCGAAGCATATGGTTATGAGTTAGATTCAGAAACTGAAAAAATATTTACAGATTATCGTAAAACACATAATCAAGGCGTGTTTGATGCCTACTCTAAGGAAATGCTTAATTGTAGAAAAGCTGGTATTATAACAGGTCTTCCTGACGCTTATGGTCGTGGGAGAATCATTGGTGACTATCGCCGTGTTGCACTGTATGGCGTTGACTTTTTGATGGCAGAAAAAATGCATGACTTTAACACTATGTCTACTGAAATGTCAGAAGATGTTATACGCTTGCGCGAAGAATTATCAGAACAATATCGCTCACTTAAAGAATTGAAAATATTAGGTAAAACATACGGTTTTGACCTTGGTCGCCCTGCTACTACTTTTAAAGAAGCTGTACAATGGCTTTATTTAGCATATTTAGCTGCTATTAAAGAACAAAATGGTGCTGCTATGAGTTTAGGACGCACGTCTACATTCTTAGATATTTATGCTGAACGAGATTTAAAAAATGGCACGATAACAGAATGTGAAGTTCAAGAAATAATTGACCATTTTATTATGAAATTACGTATTGTGAAATTCGCACGTACACCAGATTATAATGAATTATTCTCTGGAGACCCTACTTGGGTTACTGAATCAATTGGTGGTATAGGAATTAATGGTAAACCACTTGTAACTAAAAACTCATTCCGTTTCTTGCACTCATTAGACAACTTAGGACCTGCACCAGAACCAAATTTAACTGTACTTTGGTCGGTACAATTGCCATCCCACTTTAAAAACTACTGTGCAAAAATGAGTATAAAAACAAGTTCAATACAGTATGAAAATGATGATTTAATGCGTGAATCATACGGTGATGACTATGGTATTGCATGTTGTGTATCTGCAATGAAAATTGGTAAACAAATGCAATTCTTTGGTGCTCGTGCAAACTTAGCTAAAACTTTATTATACGCAATTAATGGTGGAAAAGATGAAAAATCTGGTATGCAAGTCGGACCGTCATATGAAGCTATCAATTCACAAGTATTAAATTACGATGAAGTGTTTGAAAAATTTGATAAGATGATGGATTGGTTAGCAGGCGTTTACATCAATTCTTTAAATGTTATTCATTATATGCATGATAAATACAGTTACGAGCGTATCGAGATGGCGTTACATGATACTAATATTATACGTACAATGGCAACAGGTATCGCAGGATTATCAGTTGCTGCGGATTCATTGTCAGCAATTAAATATGCTCAAGTTACACCAATCCGTGATGAAAATGGTTTAGTAATTGATTTTGAAATAAATGGAGATTTTCCTAAATATGGCAACAATGATCCTCGTGTAGATGATATTGCCGTAGATTTAGTAGAACGCTTTATGACTAAATTAAGAAGTCATAAAACATATCGTAATTCTGAGCATACGATGAGTGTACTTACAATCACTTCAAATGTCGTTTATGGTAAAAAGACCGGTAATACACCTGATGGACGAAAAGCTGGTGAACCATTTGCTCCAGGCGCTAATCCAATGCATGGACGAGATCAAAAAGGTGCATTATCATCGCTAAGTTCTGTTGCAAAAATCCCTTATGATTGTTGCAAAGACGGTATTTCAAATACATTTAGTATCGTTCCTAAATCATTAGGAAAATTACCAGAAGAACAAAATAGAAATCTGACAAGTATGCTTGATGGATACGCTATGCAACACGGACATCATCTAAATATAAACGTCTTTAATCGAGACACATTGTTAGATGCAATGGATCATCCTGAAGCATATCCACAACTAACTATACGTGTTTCTGGCTATGCTGTTAATTTCATTAAATTAACACGAGAACAACAATTAGATGTTATTTCTCGTACGTTCCATGAAAGAATGTAAATAAAGGTGGGAGCAAAATGCTTAAAGGACACTTGCACTCTGTCGAAAGTATGGGCACTGTCGACGGTCCAGGTATTAGATATATACTTTTTATGCAAGGCTGTTTATTAAGATGTTTATATTGTCATAATCCAGATACATGGAAAGTTAATTCATTTTCTAGGGAAGTAACAGTTGATGAAATGATTGATGAAATCACTTCTTTCACACCTTATTTCGAAGCATCTGGAGGTGGCGTAACTATAAGTGGTGGTGAACCATTACTACAAATGCCATTTATCACAGCTTTGTTTAAAGCATTAAAGGAAAACGGAATTCACACCTGCATCGATACTTCTGCAGGTTGTGCAAATGACACAGTTGCGTTTCAACGTCACTTCGATGAATTATTAAAATATACAGACTTAATACTATTAGATATTAAGCATATTGATAACGAAAAACATATAGCATTAACTGAAAAACCTAACACACAAATATTAAAAATTGCTAAAAAGTTATCAGATCTTAAACAGCCTGTGTGGATAAGGCACGTGCTAGTTCCCGGATATACTGATACCAAGGAAGATTTAATACAATTAGGCGCATTTATAAATACATTAGATAATGTGGAGAGATTTGAACTATTACCCTATCATCAACTTGGTGTTCACAAATGGGAAGCAATGAACTTGAGCTATCCTTTAAACGATGTTCAACCACCTACAGATAACGATGTTAAATTAGCTTATCAATTAGTAGATTTTAAAGGTAACATCCCCTTGAAAATATAACCATTCTATATGGTCTTTTAACGAACCTCCCGCTATGTTAATTGGTGAGGTTCGTTTTAACTTAAATAAAGTAAAGTATTTAATGATAATGAACCCAAGCTTTTTATAGACACACTTTAAAGTTAAATATTATTGGTATTCTATTTATATTTGTTTATATTTTTACAAATAATGTATAATACTATTTATCAATTTTTAAAAGTCAGCATGAAAGAGTGATATATTCAAATGAATGCAATATGTTTTGTTTTAAAAGAGCAATTGAAAAATTTATATTTAATTAAAAGACTAGCAGATTTTCAACTACGTATTTCAAATCACAATAATTATTTAGGGGTCGCTTGGGAGATTATAAACCCAGCCATGCAAATTGCAGTTTACTGGTTTGTCTTTGGTTTAGGCCTACGAAATAATACAACACATGATGGTATTCCATTTATTTATTGGTTAATTGTCGGAATTAGCATGTGGTTTTTCGTTAACCAAGGTGTATTGGAAGGTACGAAATCAATCTCTTCAAAGTATAATCAAGTAGCTAAAATGAAGTTTCCATTATCTATCATACCAAGTTACATTGTTTTTAGTAGATTTTATGGTCATCTTGGTTTACTTATGATTGTATTAATATTATGTTTCTTTGGAGGTTATTACCCTTCCATATACTCATTACAGTTATTAATTTATGTGCCCTATGCCCTTATACTTACTATAGTTATTTCACTACTAACTTCAACATTAGGTGTACTTATCCGTGATACGCAGATGATAGTTCAATCGTTGATGAAAATCATATTTTTTGTCTCTTCTATTTTGTATACGCCTAAAAATGAAATTGTAATGACAGTGATGAAATTAAATCCAATCTATTTCCTAGCAGAGGGCTATAGAGCCTCTGTTCTTCACCATGAATGGTATTTTATTGAACACTGGCACTTAACGCTGTATAACCTTGTACTAGTAGTTATTTTATTTATTGTTAGTGCTATATTGCACATGCGTTATAGAGACCATTTTGCCGATTTTATGTAAAATCTCTTTCATCAAATTTATATATATATACTAAACCCACCTTATATCATTCATGATGAAATAAAGTGGGTTATTAGTTCTGTAAATATTTTATAGCACGCAACATTAGTGGTAATATTAAATAAATGGTTAGATCTTATGTCAAACTCTCATTATTTTAACGCAGTAATTAAACCTTGGAGGAATAAGTTATGAATATAGATATTAATAATCCAGTATGTGCTATTCAAGCTACATTGAAATATTCACTTTCACAATCAATTTTTGGAGATTTAATTTTGCTCAGCGATCGCATATATTTTAAAACTAGTAATGGTGCAAAACTACCAAATTTTAAAGATGAATTACTATTTTCAGACATTAAAAACATAAAAATGGGTCTAACATTAACCGGTTATAAGATAGTTATTATGGACTTAGACGGTGAACCATGGATTTTTAATTCTATAAATCGTAAAAAAGGCAAGCAATTTATAGAACTTTATAATGAAATTAAATAGTTTGAAAATTTAGCGCAAAAAGACAATATGAATTAATTATTTTACTAATGTTTACTATTAAAAAACAAGGCTAAAATATTAACATGTCTTAGCCTTGTTTTCTGTAAAGATGATTGCAAGTTTTCTATTATATTAAAAATACACTTACCTATCTTTTTTATTAAATTTGTTAAAAGCTGGCTAGAATTCAAAAAGCGCTTAAAATACTTTTCAATTCTAGCCAACTGTGTCATAAGCAAGCGACAATGATTAATCAATTAACCACATGCTTTGCTCGTACTTTTAAATTTATAATTCAATAAATCCTTTGATAATCAAATAAATACTTAAACAAATCAAAACGAATTTAAGTAAATTTGATAACTTTGCAGAATTAATCGATCTATTAATTTTTACACCACATTTTGTTCCTACATAACTGGCCATGATTAATATCAATCCATAACCCCAAATAACATGTCCTTGAATCATATGACCTACTGAACTGGCTAAACTTGAAGTGAAAATAATAATCATACTTGTTGCTACAGCTACATGTGGCGTAAAGTTAAAGACAATAATCATTAACGGTGTCATTAGCACACCACCACCAATTCCAAACAACCCAGCACTGATACCTACAAAAAATGCAAAAATAATTCCTACTGTTAAATTCACATTTTTTTCTGTAGTACTGTCCTTTTTAGATGCCAAGTAGTCTTTTACAAAAAGTAAAATTGAAATTAAAAATAAAAATATACCAAATATAATATTAAAGTATATATCATTCAGAAATTGACTTAGGTAAGCACCTAATAATGATCCCGGAATAATACCAATAGAAAATAAAATACCATTTCTAAAATCAATTGTATCTTTACCTTTACCTCGGTAAGCAATTATTGAAAATAAACCTGTAAAAACCAGTGTTACAGATGAAATACCAATTGCAGTTTGCGTTGTAATACCACTTAATAAATCAAAATTTGCACCTATAAAAACGAGGGTTGGTACAATAATAATACCCCCGCCAACACCGATCAAAGAACCTATAATAGAGGAAACGAGCCCTATTATAAGCAATATAATAATTGTCATTGCTTTACACCTCTTAACATTTAAACCCTATATTCTATTTTAAATTATTCTTATATACATTTATTTTAACATTTTTATCTTCTTCATTTGGTTCAAAATACCAAACTCCATCAGATTCTATTAAATTTTCACCATCAATAGATTCTTTATCAATAGATTCTGTAGCATCTTTATAATTTGAATATAAAGATTTTAAATCTCCAACATTCAGGTCAGTTTTAACATTTTCTTCACTAACTTTAAGTATTTTGTTTAACTTAAATAAATTGGAAGATCCATTTGCTTTTTTAGATAGTGCATCAATTACTTGACGTTGTCTTTCAGTACGACCTTCGTCACCACCTGCACCTTCTTCTTTACGACTACGCACATAATTTAGCGCTTTATCACCATCTAATTTTACTTTTTGTCCCTCTTTAAAACTAGAACCATTATAACTAAATGTAGCATTACTTGTTACAGTCACACCATCAAAAATATCAATCATCTTTTTGAAACCATCCATGTCTAAGGTAACATAAGCATCTACCGGTACATCTAAATTTTGTCTAAGTGTGGCCATTGCTGTCTTTGGACCACCATATGCATAAGCATGTGCAATCTTTTGATTACCAGCGACCTCAGGGATATTACTATTCATATCACGAGGTATAGAAATGAGTTTTGTTTTATTCTTTTCGGGATTTATTGATGCAATTAATAGTGTATCTGTACGTTGTCCCATGTTTTCCTCAGCGCGTTTCACATCTGAATCCACCCCAAATATTGCGATAGAAATTGGTTTATTGTTTTTTATTTTTTCTTGTGTTGCTTTCGTTGCTTCATCTGTTCTGTCTGAATCGTGTATTGCTTGATTCAAATGAAATAACTTATATGCAAAAAATCCGATTATTATAAGTATTAACAGTAAAATAATCGCTACAATTTTGCCTCTTTTCGATAATTTCAAATTACTTCTTCCTTTCCACTTGTTATTCAATTGATTTTTTCATGTATTATTCATATACTTTTGTCTCTTTTTTAATTTCTCGGATAACTGCCAATAAAATGCCCAATGCTATGCTGATACTTAATATGGATGACCCACCATAGCTTAACAATGGGAGTGTTACACCAGTTAATGGTATCAAGCCAGATACACCGCCTATATTTACAAATACTTGCATAAATAAATAGCTCACTACACCTACGCAAATTAATTTATAAAAGTGGTTACGCGTTTTGTTTGCGTAAATAAATCCTTTTAAAATGATAAAACCATACATGAGTAGTATAAGTAATACACCTATAAGTCCTAATTCTTCTGAAATAACAGTAAATATAAAGTCTGTATGTGGTTCTGGTAAATAACCTAATTTCAAGATACCATTACCTAGACCACGACCGAACACACCACCGTTACTTATTGAAACTAATGCATTTGTCAGTTGATATCCGTCACCATTCTCATATTTAAATGGATCCAATACTACTTTAATTCGCTTCATTCTGTATAGATTTTTCGAATCAAAAACTAAAGTATAAATGATGTATAGTACTACAGGAATTGAAGTAATTGTTAAAATTTGGATTTTTATTTTATTTTTGATATCCGAATACATTAATATAGCCACAATAATTGCAACTGTTAATAATGTACCTCCGAGATCTCCCTGCATTAGTACTAAAACTAATCCCACACCTAATATGCCTAATGGTGGAACAATATTCTTCAACTTATAATCTTGATTGTTTGTTAATTTTTTATCTAAAATAAATGAAAGATAAAAAATAGCAACTAATTTTAAAAACTCTGATGATTGTAAACTAAACAATCCAAGATTAATCCAGTTTCTAGAACCATTTACATCTTTACCAATCAGTAACGTCAGAATTAATAATGCGAATGTGCCAACTATTAGAAATTTTTGAGTACTAGTATTTCTTAGCATCTTAATATTAAAGTACATGCTAATAAATAAGATTATGCAAATGCTTAAAATGAAAAAGATAAGTTGTCTTTTCATGAAATAATTAGCTTCTATAGGTGTTCCATTTGTTAAACTCCCTTTAGAAGCTGGAACCATACTTGCACTGTATACCATTATGACACCGATGACGCTTAGAATTATAAAACTAATAATTATACCAATATCTAAATGTTTTAATCGCTTTTTAAAGCCTCTCAATATATTTAACATTATCTTCACCCTTTCTTAATACTATGTTTACAATTGTTGCATAAAGGTAATGTTATGGCAATATTTTTTAGGTAGTCCTAAAGTATTACTTTAGATAACAAAAATATTTTTAACGACAATTAAAAACATATAGTCTGTTTTTATAGAATAATTTATAAAAACAATTAACCAATAACATATTCTCTTTTACAACTATTGATTTTAATTAAAAAAAGAGGACAGAACATTATAATAATGTTCCGTCCTCTTAAATTATCTACCTAAACTATTTAAATTCATTCATTCTTTGCGGCTAATTTTCTTTCTTCAGCTCTAGAAATAATTAATGCACAAGCTGCATCACCAGTTATATTCACTGAAGTTCTTGTCATATCCAGTAATCTATCTATACCTAAGATTATCCCGATTGCAGCTGGATCTAAGCCTACCGCGTTTAACACCATGGCTAACATAATTAAACCTACACCAGGAACACCAGCTGTACCAATTGAAGCTACTACGGCGATTACGACTACCGTTATAATTTGGGCAAAAGATAGCGTAACACCTGAAATTTGTGCAATAAATATAGTAGCAACACCTTGCATGATTGCTGTGCCATCCATGTTAATAGTTGCTCCTAAAGGTTGTACAAATGAAGCAATTTCACGTTTAACTCCCATTTTTTTCGTACATTCTAAAGAAACAGGTAAAGTGGCAGTTGAGCTTGAAGCACTAAAGCCTAATGTAATCGCAGGAATAAAGTCCTTGTAGAATTTTAATGGACTTGTTCTACCCATAACCTTAACAGCAATACCATAAACTACAAAGAAATGGATTGCCAGGGCTAACAATACAATAAAGAAGTACATCCCTAGTTGTTGGATTGCCCCAAATCCTGCTCCTGTAAATGCATGTGCTACTAATCCAAATGTCCCAATTGGAGCAAATACGCTCATTATCATAGTAACGATATACATTAACACTTCATTGGTTTGTTCTAAAAATTTATGTACCATCTGTGCTTTGGAACCTACCATAATAATACCGACGCCAATAAATATCGCAAATGTAATGATTTGTAACATATTTTCTTCTGTCATTGCTTGCAATGGGTTTTTAGGAAATAAATTAATAAGTGTTTGATCAAATGTTTGTTTTGCTGCCGAATCTTGGGCACTATTTTCTTTGTTCAGTGTTTGCTGATAACTCGATACATCATCACTATTTAAAAGCTCTGATTTACCTGCACCTGGCTGTAATACCAACGCCAAAGTAAGACCGATAATAATCGCAATTGCTGTCGTAGTTAAAAAGAAAGAAATTGTTTTTAAACCAATTCCTCCCAATAATTTCGGATCCCCTACACCGACTACACCTAAAACAATGGATACAAATACTACAGGTACTACAAGCATAAAGATTAAATTCAAGAAAATTTGTCCAATAACATTAAATAGGTATTTATCAACGTTCTCAACAAAAGCCGATCCCGCAAAAATATTAAAAATAGAACCAATTGCAATACCTAGTATTAATGCTATGACAATCTTTAATGAAAGATTTTTTGTTTTCATAGCAACATCCCCCTTTTGAGTATTAACTTTATTATATAGTATTTTTATATATTTTAAAGTAATTTTTCAAAATACCGAGAAAATTACTACCTTGTAGTATATATTTAAATAAAATTCAAATTTTATATTAAGTTGTTCTGCATCGCATAAATAGCTGCTTGTGTACGATCCGTTACTTGCAATTTATTAAATATGTGACTTACGTGGGTTTTAATTGTTTTCTCTGATACAAACAATGTTTCTGCAATTTCTTTATTAGTCTTACCTTTAGCCATTTCGGCTAAAACCTCTGCTTCGCGTTTAGATAATTTATTCGTAAAATGGGGTTTTTTACTAACAGCTTCTATAACACTTTGGGCCTGTGGATGAATTATTTTTTCTCCATTCAACACTTTTTTTATTGTTTTAATTAATTGCTCTGGTTCAACATCTTTCATTTCATACCCATCAGCCCCTTGATCAATGGCAGATATCACGTGTTCATCATCAACATAACTCGTTAAGACCAATATTTTTATTTGTGGGTAATTATCTTTTAATACCTTTGTAATTTCAATACCATTCATTTCTGGCATGACTAAGTCTAGTAATACAATATCTGGTAAATCATTAGTTGTTAAGGATGCTAAAAATGATTTACCATCTGAAAATCCTCCAATGACTTCTAAATCATCTACTGTAGACAATAAAAATTCTAATCCTTGCCTTACAATGTGATGATCATCAACAAGCACGATTCGATTCATTTTAATCTTCCTTCCATCATATTATAACGGCACTTTTATATAAATTTGAGTTCCTTTATTTTCTTCAGATGTTATCATTATATCGGCATCAATCGCTTTTGCTCGTTGTTTCATATTATTAATGCCATGAGAATTATTATAGTTTGATTGTCGCATATTAAAACCTATACCGTAATCTTTAATTTCTACATAAAAATAGTTTTGATTTTGCGCTAATTTTAATGTAATTTCTGTATCTTGAGCATGCTTTTTAGTATTATTCATACCTTCCTGGATAATTCTATAGGTATTTTCTTCAATAATACTTGGTAAACTAATTAAACCTTCTACACTAACTGTTAAATTTAATTGTAATACGTCGCTATAATTTTGAATAGCCTTAACTAAACCTCGTTCTAACCCAACCGGTTTTAGTTGCCAAATTAATGCACGCATTTCATTTACTGCTTGTTGACTCGTTTCTTCAATTATATTAAAGGCTTTACGTGATACTTCTTCATTAGAAATGCCTTGTGCAGCATGCGCGGTTAATTTTACAGAAAAAAGCAATTGATTTACTGAATCATGTAAATCACGTGCAAGCCGATTCCTTTCATTTATACGTGCTGCTTCTTTCTCTTGATCCGTCAATATGATGCGTTTTATTGCAGACCCTATCTGAAAAGCAACAGACTCTAATAATTCTAAATCTTCTTCACTATAACTTGTCTTGTATGGCGTTGCTACATTTAAAAGACCAAACAATTCAGCTCCTGAACGCAGCGGCACCGTGGCATGATGTGTAATGCCTTCAGTTTCCTCTTGAAATGCTCGATTTGCAAGGTTAATACGCGAACAATTTATAATATTTGATGCTTTTGTCAGTTTTTTATTTTGATATGCTTGCACACACCAGCAGGTACCTTCACACATATATTTACAATTTTGCTTTGATAATGCACCAGGTAAGTCATAATGCGCAACTAATTCATGTTGTCCTGCATCATCTATAAAAAATATCCAACCGGTAGTAAATGCAGTACCTTCGATTAAATATTCCAATGCACCTTGAATCATATTATATGTTTCTGTCTCTTCATTTAAAAATTCAGCAATTTCTTTTAACAATGCAAGTCTCGTTGGTTTTTCCATTTAACCAGTCCATTTCTTTACAACTTTATATTTATTATACCTTCTCAGGTAATAATTTAAAAATCCTGATTTATTGTTTAAATGTATGTTGTAATTACAAATGTAATTTTTAATCTACTGAAAGTATTTATCTAATATTTTTAAATCTATGTTTGTGGTATGATAATAGTTGATTATCAAGGAGGATACTATGAAATTTGAAATCCCTATTAAATACAATAATTTAACGTTAAGAGAAATTTTCCAACAATTGCATTTACCTAAAAAAGATTTGCATAATTTAAACATGTCTAAAGCAATTACAATTAACGACGCAACCGCTTCATTAATGACAAGAGTTAACACAGGTGATAAAGTCTTTATTCCTACTCCAGATGAAGTAAGTAACTATTTACCTAGTTATCGTTTTGCACAAGTTTACTATGAAGATGATGATATCGCTATAGTCATGAAGCCAAAAGGTGTTAAAACACATCCAAATGATTTAAAAGAAAGCAATACATTAATGAATCATGTTATTTATACAGTTAAAAGTGACTATGTTGAACCAATTCACCGCCTAGACCAAGAAACGGTTGGTTTATTAATCGTAGCGAAAAATCCATTGATGAAGAAAATATTAGATCGTATGTTAGAAGAAAATGAAATTGATCGTATCTATAAAGCTAATGTTCATAGTTTATTACCAATCAAACCCCAAACAATTGATATGCCGATTGGTAAAGATAAATTCCATTCTAACAAACGTAGGGTATCACCCACAGGTCAATCAGCAATCACGCATATTCTTGACTCAAAAATGGTAAAAGAAGATGTCTGTGAATTAGAATTGAAGTTAGATACAGGCCGTACTCACCAAATTCGTGTTCATTTAGCTGAAATTGGACATCCAGTTATAGGTGACCCATTATATGGAAACTCTACATTGAGACAACTTCAATTAAATAGTTACAAAATTGAATTCATCCATCCACTGACACAAACACAAATTTCTGTCAGTCTAGATGATGAAATCTAATTAATTAACGTAGTTATACTATTTGCTAAAAGTTATATCAATACTTCCAAGTTATAACCATTATTTCACCACCAATTTTTCTTATAGGTTATATATTAATTCAAAATTCTTAATATCATAAAAATAAACACACTGCCAGTTAAAATGACAGTGTGTTTATTTTTAAAGCATATACCTTGTGATGTATTACAAGACATTATTTAATTGATAACAACAATTGCTTTTTTACGGTATATTTACTTCGGTTCAACCATATCTTCTGGTTTTATCCATTGCTCAAACTGTTCTTCTGTTACATAGCCTGATTGAATTGCAGATTCTTTTAAAGTTAAGCCTTCTTTGTGCGCTTTTTTAGCAATACTTGCTGCTTTCTCATAACCGATGTGTGGGTTTAAAGCAGTAACTAACATAAGCGATTGATTTAAGTAATTATCGATGTTTTCAGGAATGGGTTCTATTCCAATAGCACAATTACTATTAAATGTATTCATACCATCTGCTAATAAATAAATAGATTGTAGTGTATTTAGTAAGATAACAGGTTTATATACATTTAATTCAAAGTTACCTTGTGAACTACCTATTCCTACTGCTGTATCATTCCCCATAACTTGGACAGCAACCATTGTTAACATTTCACATTGTGTAGGGTTAACTTTACCTGGCATAATGGATGAACCTGGTTCATTTTCAGGTATTGAGATTTCTGCTAATCCTGCACGTGGGCCTGATGCTAACCATCTAACATCGTTAGCAATTTTCATTAAGTCTGTCGCAAGTGCTTTTAAAGAACCATGTAATTGTACTACCTCATCATGTGCAGTTAATGCATGGAATTTATTTTCAGAAGATACAAATGGATAACCTGTATTTTCTGCGATGAATTTAGCAACTTTATCACCAAATTCAGGGTGAGCATTAATACCTGTACCAACAGCAGTTCCACCTATTGCTAGATTTAAAATATGTGCTTTTGATTCAGCTAATAATGTTTCACATTTATCTAACATATAACGCCAACCACTAATTTCTTGTCCTAAACGGATTGGGGTAGCATCTTGTAAATGTGTACGCCCTATTTTAATAATATCGTTATATTGTTCTTCTTTTTGTTTAAATGTGTCTCTTAAAGCTTTTAAAGCAGGCTCTAGTTTCGTTTCTACTTCGTTATATAATGCAACGTGCATTGCTGTAGGGAACGTATCATTAGAACTTTGTGATTTATTGACATCATCATTAGGATGAATAGACTCATCGCTACCTTGCTCTTTTAAATAAGTGTTTGCCACAAAGCTGACAACTTCATTAACATTCATATTACTTTGCGTACCACTACCTGTTTGCCAAACTACTAAAGGAAAATGATCATCTAATTCTTTATTTAATACACGGTCACATGCATAAACAATTGCATCTTTCTTAGCATCCGATAATTTTCCTAATTCATGATTAGCTAAAGCGGCACCTCTTTTTAATTGAGCAAATCCATAAACGACTTCAATTGGCATACGTTCTTTACCAACAGGGAAGTTACGTTTACTTCTTTCTGTTTGTGCACCCCAGTATTTGTCTGATGGTACTTCTATTTCACCGAATGTATCATGTTCAATTCTAACTGACATTTATAAATCTCCCCTTCATTAATCTTAGTTCGTGTTAAGTATAGCATTAATCATTTTAAACGGGCAATCGTATTATATAGCGTTTTCATAATAAATTCATTTTTCTCAAAAACATAATTTTTATCGACACTTTCTTCTATCTCTTCAATAAACTGTTTCTTCTTATATAAAAAGAAAACCTCGAATATATCCGAGATTTTCTACTTAAAAATGATGAGTTATTGTAGTTATTTTGTAATATTTACGTTTTTAAACTGTTCTTTAGCAGCTTGAATAATACCAATAGCAGTTAAAATTAACAGTATTGCACCGATTACCATCGTTACTGGACTTATCGTTATTAGAAAACCTAAAAAGCCATCTAAATTACTATAAAACTCTCCTAACGGTTTAAACAATAAAACAGTTACGATCATACAACATAAAACGCTAATAATAATACCTGTTTGATTACCTTTCACAAATGTTGAAGCATTAACCTGATCTACAAGACCACGTGACAGATTGATCTGTAATTTAATAATTTTAAATAATACTGGTAAATAGATAGCACCAATTGCCATTGGGAAGCCTTTAATTGATACTAAGTTAACAATTACTGCAACTATCATGATATATTTCCATTGCTTACTTAACATATATAAATCTCCTTAAATCTATAATGATTTAATCATACCATATTAACTTTTAACATGGCATTGCTTTTTGTAACTCGCACTATAATCTAATTTACAATAAGTCAACAACAATATAGAACTTACCATCTGCATTTTATTTCTTCATCTATAAATACACATATTATCGTACGATTACTATTATTAGCTAAAACATGTAATACACTTTTTAATTGTAAAATAAGATGTGACATACAAAAACCCGAAACACTAATTATGTCTCGGGTAGCTATATATTAATCATTAAGATCAGAACGTACTTCAGCATCATGTGATTTATCTAATTTATCTTCATCATTTTCTTCTGAAATTTGTTCCATCTCTTTACCTAATTCAACAACATCATCGAAATCATCGACCATTTCATTCTCCGACACTAACGATTCGTTTGGTTGTTCATATGAATTCTTATTTTTTGTCATTTGAATCACCTCACATTTGATTATGCAAAACGTGCTGTGAAATAATGTCTAACATCTTCAGGTAAACCTTCGGCAGCCGCTTCATCTAAAATTACATTAACCATGCGGTGAGCTTTTAAATCTGAAGGTTCAAAACTTGTTTTACCATTTTCTTCATAAAGTTTATGAACAACTTCTTTTTTCTCACTACCAGTAATGATTAAAATTACTTCACGTGCAGAGAAAAGGCCTTGTTTGATACTTACGTCTAAATTACCTTTTGTATCAATAGAAAGTACTTGTGTCACTAATTTCCCTTTGTTTTCTTTAGTTTTAATCTTATCTTTAATAAATGACTCAGTATCTTCACTAAATGATACATTATATATTTGACCTTCTGGTACTCCTAGCGCTTCAAAATAAGATTTCTTATCATCATAATCTAATATATTTATCTGACTGAAATCTACTGCGTTTTTATCTACATTTTTCTTTAATTCATCCAATACAGGAGCATTGTCACTAGCAAGATGTACACCTGCGATAGTTGTTGGATTATTGTTAAATTGTTTTCTTAAAATATCTGCAGCATATTCAGCTACAACTTTTTCGTTTTCTAAAACTTTAAAGTTCATTGCCATAGTAATTACACTCCTCTTTTTCTATTAAGACGGTTCTAGCATTATTTTTATTAATACCCTACATAATGTTTCTATAAACCAGTACTTTATTAAACTAAATGATGATTCGTCCAAATAGCCATTATAAGACTTATTATCATTATACAAAGCTTTTAGTATATTTTCATTCATTTAGGTAAGTATTAATGCAACTCAGGAAAATTCTGTTGTCTCAAAGCTTCATAAATTAGTAAAGAAGCAGTGTTTGAAAGGTTGAGAGATCTAATATTATCATTCATCGGTATACGAAGTGCAGTATCTGCATATTTCTCTTTTACCCAGTCGGGTAAGCCTGTTGTTTCTCGACCAAATATGAAAAAGTGGTCATGTTCCGTATTTGTAAAATCAAAATCTGAATATGTTTTTTCGCCAAATTTTGTTAACAAATAATATGTTCCTTCAGTGGCTTCAAAAAAATCTTCTATACTTTCATGATACATGATGTTTACAGTTTCCCAATAATCTAATCCTGCACGTTTTAACATTTTATCATCTGTACTAAATCCTAATGGTTTAATTAAATGTAAATTAGTATATGTTCCTGCACAAGTTCTTGCAATACTACCGGTGTTACCTGGTATTTGCGGTTGAAATAATACGATATGGTTTGTCATGCTATTGTTCTCTCCTCGTTTCTAATCCTTTTAACATTTCTTGTTGAACTTCTTCTAGTTCATTTTGGTATTGTTGTTCAATAAAACTTCTAGCATCTTCGCCCTGTATTTGTCCAATTGCCCAATACGCAGTACCTCTAATCATTGGACGAGGATCGTTTAATGCTACATCTTGTAAGTCAGGAATAGCACTCACTTCTTTAAAATGTGCTAACGCTACTATCGCATTACGCTGGATTGGCTTTTTGCCTCTCCAAGCACCTGCTAAATGACCATACGTATTTTTAAATTCCTTATTACTCATTTTTAGTAATGGTACTAATCTTGGTTTTAAAATTTCAGGTTCTAAGACAATATCTTCATGCTGGGTGTTAATACCTTTATTTCTTGGACACACTTGCTGACAAGTATCACATCCGTATAGCCTATTACCTATTTTATAACGATATTCATCTGCTAAATATCCTTTTGTTTGAGTTAAAAAGCTAATACATTTTTGACTATTTAACTGACCATCTCCAACAAGTGCACCAGTCGGACAACGGTCAACACAAATGGTACAATCTCCACAACTATCCAGTAACGGGTCATCTGGTGGAAAAGGCACACTTACAAGCATTTCTCCTAAATATGTCCAAGTTCCTAGCTCAGGGTTGATTACAAAGCCATTTCTACCAACATAGCCTAACCCAGCACGCTCTGCCACAGCTCTATCTGACAATGCTCCTGTATCTACCATTGATTGGATTTCAACGCCATCTACTCTATCTCTCAAGTAGTCGGCTAGTTTATCCAAGCGTTTTCTCATAATTGAGTGATAATCTTGTCCCCATGAAGCACGCGCAAACATACCTCTTCTATCTCCTCTAGTACTTTTAGGTGCTCCCTTTAATTTATTGGGATAACCTACTGCAATCGCTATAATGGACCTTGCTGTTGGTAATGTTAATTTCGGTTCAGTCCTCAACGCTATATCTGATTCTTCAAAACCTGATGCATAACCTTTAGCATGATAGTCAACTAACTTTTGCTTCATTTCATCAAATGGATCAGCAGTGGTAAAACCGATACTATCAATACCTATCGTATGTGCATAGTCAATTACATCTTGTTTTAATTGATTTAAATCCATTTTTTCTTACACCCCACATTAAAAACATACATCCTACAGTTTAACACATTATTTCGTATTAAGAGTATGCGCAAATTCAATTTTTATCATCAAAAATAAAAACCAAGCAAATAAGTAATTGTATTGTCATAATTACTTAATCTACCTGGCTTTAACAAAAATTTATAATACTCTACTTAAGAAGTTTTTAGTTCTTTCATGTTGTTGATACTCAAATATTTCTTCCGGAGTACCTGATTCAACGATAACACCATCTGCCATAAATACTACTTTATCACTCACATCTCTAGCAAAATTCATTTCATGAGTTACAACAACCATTGTCATACCCTCTTTTGCAAGATCTTTCATAACTTTCAAAACATCGCCAACAACTTCTGGGTCTAACGCTGAAGTAGGTTCGTCAAAAAGTAAAACTTCTGGATTCATCGCTAATGCTCTAGCAATAGCAACTCTCTGTTTTTGACCACCTGACAATTGTGAAGGATATGCATCAGCTTTATCACTTAATCCCACTTTATCTAGTAGTTCCTGAGCTTGATCCTTTAAATTATTTTGCTTGTCTTTTTTTAATAAACTTGGAGCTAAAATGATATTATCTATTACTTTTTTATGTGGGAATAAGTTGAAGTTTTGAAATACCATCCCCATTTGTTGACGTAATTTTTCTAACTCTGTATTTTTACTTGTTAAGCTATGGTCTTTAAATATAACCTCACCACTTGTAGGTGTTTCTAATAAATTCATACAACGCAACAATGTACTTTTCCCACTACCTGAAGGTCCAATGATAGCTACAACTTCTCCCTGATTCACTGTCATATCAATACCTTTTAAAACTTCATTTTTATCAAAAGTTTTATATAAATTTTTAATATTAATCACTAACTTTCATTCTCCCTTCAAAGAAATACATCACTCTAGATAGTGTGAATGTAAGTATAAAGTATAATACTGCTGCCACTAACAATGGTGTGAATGGATCAAATGAAGCACCTTGAACGACTTGGGCATTAAACATGATTTCACTTACACCTATTACAGAAACGATTGATGATTCTTTAATTACAGTTACAAATTCGTTACCTAAGGCTGGTAATATCTTTTTAATTGCTTGAGGTAATATAACTGTTTTCATAGTTTGGCCGTAAGTAAGCCCTAAACTACGTGCAGCTTCCGTTTGTCCTTTATCTACTGCGTTAATTCCTGCTCTAATTATTTCGGCAATATATGCAGAACAGTTAATTACAAGCGCAATCATACCGCAAATTAAAGCTGAAATATCTAAACCAAGCATCGCTGTGGTACCAAAATAAACTAAAAACACTTGTACTAACAATGGAGTACCTCTTAGAAATTCAATATAAGCTGAAGCTATCCATCTAAGTACTTTTATCTTACTGAGTTTTATTAGTGCTATAATAGCTCCAAAAACAGTTCCTAATAATACGCCCACAATTGAAATTAAAATAGTGTTTTGAATACCTTTTAAGAAAAAGTTACCATACTTGCTAAAGAAGTTACCATCATCTTTTTTCATTGCTTCTGCAGCTGAATCTTTATAATCTGCAATTAAGTTTTTATCCTTAACCTCTTTAATACTAGAATTTAATTTTTCCATTAATTTAGGGGCGTTTTTGGGCGCTGCAATTGCTGTACTTTTAGTTCCTTCATTAAATTTTACTCCATCAGCAAAAGTTAAATCTTTATTTTGTTTTAAATAGGCTTCTGCAACTGGGCCTTCAATGACCATACCACTTACTTTGCCACTCTTTAATGACATGATTACTTCTGGAACTCTAGTCAGTGATTGAATTTGAGCATTTTCAATATCTGACTGGGCAATTTTTTCCTGTTGCGTCTGCTTTTGAACACCTATTTTTTTATTAGCAAAATCATCAATAGTTTTTAAGTTATCAGCATCGGATTTTTTTATAATCATTTTTTGTTGAACCGTCATATAAGGATCAGAAAAGTCTACTTCCTTTTTACGTTCTGGTGTAGGTGTCATACCAGAAATAATTAAATCTACTTTCCCAGTTTTAATAGCTCCCAGTAAACTATCAAATTGCATATTTATAATTTTTAATTTTAAATCATTGTCCTTTGCCACTTTTTTAGCTAATTCAATATCTATTCCCGCGTATTCGGTTTTGCCATTAACATTATGTTCGAATTCATAAGGTGCATAATCCGCGGACAAACCGACTCTTAACTCACCACGCTCTTTTATTTTTTCCCATTGATTATCTTGCGCCTGTGCATGAGCTGTAGGGTTAATATAACTTATTATGGCACTAAAAATAATTATAAATGCCATAAAGCTTTTTAATATGTGTTTCATTTTCGTATCCCCTCTCTATAATATCAATTATTATACACAATATCGTAATATTATTCAATAGCAAATTTTAAAATTATTGTTATATCGCACTTTCTTTAATAAAAATAAATTATTATGCAAAAAATATGTATAAAAAAAGCGGATAGAAATCAAAATTTTAGTAATGATTTGCTAAACCGCCCTATTAAGCACCTCAAAAAGTGATATAACATATACTTTCCTTTATTTTGGTATAGGTATATGCAAAATTTAAATTGATTGTTTTAGTTTGTAACGTTTGATGCACCTATTGTCTCGGAATTTCGAATCTGTAAATTTCATCAGAATATTTACCAATGAATTTTTTACATAATTCATGTACAAAAAATGCTGATACAAAAGGTATGATAAAGTAACCAAAAACAAGTAGAATAATGTTGGTCGTCGGATCTCCATCCATACGATTAAAAGCGTTTATAGGTCCTACAAGGCCTGTATATCCAAATCCTGCAGACATTGGTGTGCCATGTATACCTACGAAATAAGCAATCAAGCCACCAATTATACCGTTTATAGTTAATGGAACTGCAATAATTAGATGTTTAAAATAAACCGGTATCATCATTTTTGCAGCACCGATTATTAGAACTAAATTCACGCCAGCGCTATTAACTCTAATTGAACCAAATAAAAATGTTACACATGCAGCAACTATACCCATATTTGCAGCACCACTTCCTAATCCTGATAAACCTATGGCAGTTGCAATAGCTACAACAGATATTGGCGTTACCATTAATAATGAATAAGTAATACAAATAAATATCGACATTAACATTGGATTAAGTTCTGTAAACGAACTAACAACATGCCCTAAACCTTTAGTAACGTTTGATACGTAACTTAACGTATATAATCCAATAACACCACTTATTACAGGTATTAACACTGGTAAAATAATCATTTCTAATGAGCCTAGTTTATCGCGTAATAATAAATATAAAAAACATGCAACAATAACGACAAGAATAGTGTTTATAATATCACCGATACCATTTAACACAAATCCTCCAGCTGTAATTTTCACGGCGCCACTACCTAACATAGCAGAGACACCAACCATTGCAGCACCTGCACCATTAAACTTAAATTGATGTGCTGCCAAAACGCCAATGATAAATGCCATAAATGACTGAATTAATACTACAAGTTGATATATTGATTCTAGTAATTGATTACCATCTTTAAAAAACTTTAATAACTCTCCTAATAATGCATTAGGCAATAAAGCAATTACTACTCCTGCACCAACAGCTTGTAAGATATTACTAAAAAATTGTTTTCCATTTGATTCTGAACTTTTATACTTAACCATCAAATTACGTCCTCCAAATATAACATTAGACTAATAATATTACACATTGTATTAAACTACAATATTAATTTTAAAAGCTCTTTAAATTTAGAGATTTACACAATAAATTTCTATATAAATGAAAAAACGGCATATAATTAACTTTAAAATAAATAAGTAAAATTACTTGTATATCAATCTTAAAGAAAGTAAAAAAAAAAGAAACATCATTAAATGATGTTTCTAAAAAGTTAGTTATTTTATTAGTACCGGCGGTCGGGATCGAACCGACACTCCAAAAAGGAACGGGATTTTGAGTCCCGCGCGTCTGCCAATTCCGCCACGCCGGCTCAATAGCTCATTCGAGACTATTTATTATTTATCATTTATATCTGTAAATAATATACAACTTCTAAATGGCATAAATATATTATATTACTAACTACATTTGTCGTCAATAGATTTATTAAATAAAGCTGTAATTGCTAGGTTTAGGTACAATTTATAAAATTGTAAATTGTAATTTTTGTCACTGTTCAACTTCAAAGTTTTAAGTATAATTACTTATATAAATCCTAAAAATCAAGTGAAAATTAAATCCATAAAAAGCTTAAAGTAAAATATTAATGCTAATCAGTTATAACTTCACTCTCAACTTCATGAATCATTTGTATAATTTGATTATATTCATTCAAGACAGCAACTTTTGGAGTATGTGTAGAAAGCTCCTCTTCCTTCAGCTGAACATAAGTCATAATGATTACCACATCATCTACTTCAACTAATCTAGAGGCTGCACCATTCAAACAAATCTTACCACTACCTCGTTCACCTTCAATCACATATGTTTCAAACCTTGCCCCATTATTATTATTTACAATAGCAACCTTTTCATTAGGTAATATATCAACTGCTTCTAATAAATCTTTATCTATAGTAATACTACCTACATAGTTTAAATTTGATTCTGTAACTCTCGCTCTATGAATTTTTCCATTCATCATTGTTCTAATCATTATATACAATCTCCTACCACAAAGTATTTATAATAATGTATGTTATTTAAATCAATAGTACAAAACACTATTATGATTATTCATATTACCATATTATATAGATATTGCTACAAATATTGGATTTTAAAATAAGGATACACGTTAAGATAAAAGAAGATATAAAAAAAACTTCCCATAAGGAAGAATAAATGGAGCGGAAGATAGGACTTACACCTATACCTCATTCCGGGAAGGAATGTGTTCTGAGAGTTGAACTACTCCCGCTTAATTATTAAATTATGGAGCGGAGGATAGGACTTACACCTATACCACGTTCCGGGAAGGAACGTATTCTAAAAGTTGAAATACCCCCGCTTAATTATTAAATTATGGAGCGGAAGATAGGACTTACACCTATACCTCATTCCGGGAAGGAATGTGTTCTGAGAGTTGAACTACTCCCGCTTAATTATTAAATTATGGAGCGGAAGATAGGACTTACACCTATACCACATTCTGGGAAGGAACGTATTCTGAAAGTTGAACTACTCCCGCATTTTGATGAAGGCGGCAACCGGATTTGAACCGGTGATAAAGGTTTTGCAGACCTCTGCCTTACCACTTGGCTATGCCGCCAATAAAAAACTGGGCTAGCTGGATTCGAACCAGCGCGTGATGGAGTCAAAGTCCATTGCCTTACCGCTTGGCTATAGCCCATTAATATAAAGGGCGGATGATGGGAATCGAACCCACGAGTGTCGGAACCACAATCCGATGCGTTAACCACTTCGCCACAACCGCCATGGCAGGGGCAGTAGGAATCGAACCCACATCAAAGGTTTTGGAGACCTCTATTCTACCGTTGAAATATGCCCCTATTAAATTAAAAATATATGGTGGAGGGGGGCAGATTCGAACTGCCGAACCCGAAGGAGCGGATTTACAGTCCGCCGCGTTTAGCCACTTCGCTACCCCTCCTAAGAATGGTGCCGGCCAGAGGACTTGAACCCCCAACCTACTGATTACAAGTCAGTTGCTCTACCAGTTGAGCTAGGCCGGCTTGCATAAAATGGTTCAGGACAGAGTCGAACTGCCGACACATGGAGCTTCAATCCATTGCTCTACCAACTGAGCTACTGAACCATAATTAAAATGGCGGTCCCGATGGGATTCGAACCCACGATCTCCTGCGTGACAGGCAGGCGTGTTAACCGCTACACTACGGGACCTTTAAAAATTGCGGGAGGCGGATTTGAACCACCGACCTTCGGGTTATGAGCCCGACGAGCTACCGAACTGCTCCATCCCGCGATAATAATATTAATGGCGGAGGAAGAGGGATTCGAACCCCCGCGAGCCGTTAAGCTCCTGTCGGTTTTCAAGACCGATCCCTTCAGCCGGACTTGGGTATTCCTCCACAAATATTAGCTAAAAATAATTTATATTCAATTATGAT
This sequence comes from Staphylococcus pseudoxylosus, assembly GCF_044794325.1. Lineage (NCBI taxonomy): Bacteria > Bacillati > Bacillota > Bacilli > Caryophanales > Staphylococcaceae > Staphylococcus > Staphylococcus pseudoxylosus. The sequence continues at coordinate 1,145,646 of NZ_CP085024.1, read as the reverse complement.
AAAAATGGCGGAGGAAGAGGGATTCGAACCCCCGCGGGCCGTTAAGCCCCTGTCGGTTTTCAAGACCGATCCCTTCAGCCGGACTTGGGTATTCCTCCAAAATTATATGGACCTTGCAGGATTCGAACCTGCGACCGAACGGTTATGAGCCGTTAGCTCTGACCAACTGAGCTAAAGGTCCTAAATATAATTTACAACTAATAATTAGTGGCGGTGGAGGGAATCGAACCCCCGACCTCACGGGTATGAACCGTGCGCTCTAGCCAGCTGAGCTACACCGCCGTTGTATTTAGGTTGTATTATTAAATATGGTGGAGACTAGCGGGATCGAACCGCTGACCTCCTGCGTGCAAAGCAGGCGCTCTCCCATCTGAGCTAAGCCCCCATATATATTTTAGGTTTATCGGGAAGACAGGATTCGAACCTGCGACCCCTTGGTCCCAAACCAAGTGCTCTACCAAGCTGAGCTACTTCCCGTAAATTAATGCGCCCAATAGGGGTCGAACCTATAACCTCTTGATTCGTAGTCAAGTACTCTATCCAGTTGAGCTATGGGCGCATAATTTTATAGGATTATGCCGAGGACCGGAATCGAACCGGTACGGTGATCTCTCACCGCAGGATTTTAAGTCCTGTGCGTCTGCCAGTTCCGCCACCCCGGCAAAAATAATGGAGCAGAAGACGGGATTCGAACCCGCGACCCCGACCTTGGCAAGGTCGTATTCTACCGCTGAACTACTTCTGCATATGCGGGTGAAGGGAGTCGAACCCCCACGCCGTAAGGCGCTAGATCCTAAGTCTAGTGCGTCTGCCAATTCCGCCACACCCGCGATATTAAAATAATGGTGAGCCATAGTGGGCTCGAACCACTGACCCTCTGATTAAAAGTCAGATGCTCTACCAACTGAGCTAATGGCTCTTTAAAATGGTGCCGGCCAGAGGACTTGAACCCCCAACCTACTGATTACAAGTCAGTTGCTCTACCAGTTGAGCTAGGCCGGCTATTAAAATTAATAAATGGTGGAGGATGACGGGTTCGAACCGCCGACCCTCTGCTTGTAAGGCAGATGCTCTCCCAGCTGAGCTAATCCTCCATATAAGTTGCCTGGCAACGTCCTACTCTTGCGGAACGTAAGTCCGACTACCATCGGCGCTAAAGAGCTTAACTTCTGTGTTCGGCATGGGAACAGGTGTGACCTCTTTGCCATTGTCACCAGACAATGAAATGTATGAAATTATACATTCAAAACTAGATAGTAAGTAAAATATGATTTAACCAAAACAAAACATTTAAAATTTGATTAAGTCTTCGATCGATTAGTATTCGTCAGCTCCACATATCGCTATGCTTCCACCTCGAACCTATTAACCTCATCATCTTTGAGGGATCTTATAACCGAAGTTGGGAAATCTCATCTTGAGGGGGGCTTCATGCTTAGATGCTTTCAGCACTTATCCCGTCCATACATAGCTACCCAGCGATGCCGTTGGCACGACAACTGGTACACCAGAGGTATGTCCATCCCGGTCCTCTCGTACTAAGGACAGCTCCTCTCAAATTTCCTACGCCCACGACGGATAGGGACCGAACTGTCTCACGACGTTCTGAACCCAGCTCGCGTACCGCTTTAATGGGCGAACAGCCCAACCCTTGGGACCGACTACAGCCCCAGGATGCGATGAGCCGACATCGAGGTGCCAAACCTCCCCGTCGATGTGAACTCTTGGGGGAGATAAGCCTGTTATCCCCGGGGTAGCTTTTATCCGTTGAGCGATGGCCCTTCCATGCGGAACCACCGGATCACTAAGTCCGTCTTTCGACCCTGCTCGACTTGTAAGTCTCGCAGTCAAGCTTCCTTATGCCTTTACACTCTATGAATGATTTCCAACCATTCTGAGGAAACCTTTGAGCGCCTCCGTTACTCTTTAGGAGGCGACCGCCCCAGTCAAACTGCCCATCTGACACTGTCTCCCACCATGATAAATGGTGCGGGTTAGAAATCCAACACAGCGAGGGTAGTATCCCACCAACGCCTCCACGTAAGCTAGCGCTCACGCATCTCAGGCTCCTACCTATCCTGTACAAGCTGTGCCGAATTTCAATATCAGACTACAGTAAAGCTCCACGGGGTCTTTCCGTCCTGTCGCGGGTAACCTGCATCTTCACAGGTACTATGATTTCACCGAGTCTCTCGTTGAGACAGTGCCCAAATCGTTACGCCTTTCGTGCGGGTCGGAACTTACCCGACAAGGAATTTCGCTACCTTAGGACCGTTATAGTTACGGCCGCCGTTTACTGGGGCTTCGATTCGTAGCTTCGCAGAAGCTAACCACTCCTCTTAACCTTCCAGCACCGGGCAGGCGTCAGCCCCTATACATCACCTTACGGTTTAGCAGAGACCTGTGTTTTTGATAAACAGTCGCTTGGGCCTATTCACTGCGGCTCTCCTGGGCGTTAACCCTAAAGAGCACCCCTTCTCCCGAAGTTACGGGGTCATTTTGCCGAGTTCCTTAACGAGAGTTCGCTCGCTCACCTTAGAATTCTCATCTTGACTACCTGTGTCGGTTTGCGGTACGGGCACCACAATTCTAGCTAGAGGCTTTTCTCGGCAGTGTGAAATCAACGACTCGAGGAAACAATTTCCTCTCCCCATCACAGCTTGACCTTAAGAGTGCCGGATTTGCCTAACACTCAGTCTTACTGCTTGGACGTACAATCCAATAGTACGCTTCGCCTATCCTACTGCGTCCCCCCATCGCTTAAAACGAATAATGGTGGTACAGGAATATCAACCTGTTATCCATCGCCTACGCCTATCGGCCTCAGCTTAGGACCCGACTAACCCAGAGCGGACGAGCCTTCCTCTGGAAACCTTAGTCAATCGGTGGACGGGATTCTCACCCGTCTTTCGCTACTCACACCGGCATTCTCACTTCTAAGCGCTCCACATGTCCTTGCGATCATGCTTCAACGCCCTTAGAACGCTCTCCTACCATTGTCCTTACGGACAATCCACAGCTTCGGTAATATGTTTAGCCCCGGTACATTTTCGGCGCAGTGTCACTCGACTAGTGAGCTATTACGCACTCTTTAAATGATGGCTGCTTCTAAGCCAACATCCTAGTTGTCTGGGCAACGCCACATCCTTTTCCACTTAACATATATTTTGGGACCTTAGCTGGTGGTCTGGGCTGTTTCCCTTTCGAACACGGACCTTATCACCCGCGTTCTAACTCCCAAGTTAAATTGATTGGCATTCGGAGTTTGTCTGAATTCGGTAACCCGATAAGGGCCCCTCGTCCAAACAGTGCTCTACCTCCAATAATCATCACTTGAGGCTAGCCCTAAAGCTATTTCGGAGAGAACCAGCTATCTCCAGGTTCGATTGGAATTTCTCCGCTACCCACAACTCATCCGCTCACTTTTCAACGTAAGTCGGTTCGGTCCTCCATTCAGTGTTACCTGAACTTCAACCTGGTCATGGGTAGATCACCTGGTTTCGGGTCTACGACCAAATACTCAACGCCCTATTCAGACTCGCTTTCGCTACGGCTCCACATTCACTGCTTAACCTTGCATCAAATCGTAACTCGCCGGTTCATTCTACAAAAGGCACGCCATCACCCATTAACGGGCTCTGACTACTTGTAAGCACACGGTTTCAAGTTCTATTTCACTCCCCTTCCGGGGTACTTTTCACCTTTCCCTCACGGTACTGGTTCACTATCGGTCACTAGAGAGTATTTAGCCTTGGGAGATGGTCCTCCCGGATTCCGACGGAATTTCTCGTGTTCCGTCGTACTCAGGATCCACTCAAGAGTGAACAAACTTTCGACTACAGGATTATTACCTTCTTTGATTCATCTTTCCAGATGATTCGTCTAGTTTATTCTTTTGTAACTCCGTATAGAGTGTCCTACAACCCCAACAAGCAAGCTCGTTGGTTTGGGCTCTTCCCGTTTCGCTCGCCGCTACTCAGGGAATCGATTTTTCTTTCTCTTCCTGCGGGTACTAAGATGTTTCAGTTCTCCGCGTCTACCTTCAGATATGCTATGTATTCACATATCGATAACATGACATAACTCATGCTGGGTTTCCCCATTCGGAAATCTCTGGATCAAAGCTTACTTACAGCTCCCCAAAGCATATCGTCGTTAGTAACGTCCTTCATCGGCTTCTAGTGCCAAGGCATCCACCGTGCGCCCTTAATAACTTAATCTTTTTTGACTTTCAACACGAACAAGTCGGTTGAAAACCCAAAATGTTATTAATCTGTGAGTGTTCTTTCGAACACTAGCGATTATTTCTTTTTGAATTCAAAGCTTGTTAAAAACTCTAATTCACTCGGTTTTGCTTGGTAAAATCATAAATTTTACTTACTTATCTAGTTTTCAATGTACAAATTTTATGGTGGAGACTAGCGGGATCGAACCGCTGACCTCCTGCGTGCAAAGCAGGCGCTCTCCCATCTGAGCTAAGCCCCCATAAAAATATTCAAATCTAATGGTGGGCCTAAGTGGACTCGAACCACCGACCTCACGCTTATCAGGCGTGCGCTCTAACCAGCTGAGCTATAGGCCCATTCCGATATGAATACTCTAATGAGCATTCAAAACTGAATACAATATGTCAATGTTATTCCTATTTCATCTTCGTAAGAAGATGTTTCCGAATATATCCTTAGAAAGGAGGTGATCCAGCCGCACCTTCCGATACGGCTACCTTGTTACGACTTCACCCCAATCATTTGTCCCACCTTCGACGGCTAGCTCCATAAATGGTTACTCCACCGGCTTCGGGTGTTACAAACTCTCGTGGTGTGACGGGCGGTGTGTACAAGACCCGGGAACGTATTCACCGTAGCATGCTGATCTACGATTACTAGCGATTCCAGCTTCATGTAGTCGAGTTGCAGACTACAATCCGAACTGAGAACAACTTTATGGGATTTGCATGACCTCGCGGTTTAGCTGCCCTTTGTATTGTCCATTGTAGCACGTGTGTAGCCCAAATCATAAGGGGCATGATGATTTGACGTCATCCCCACCTTCCTCCGGTTTGTCACCGGCAGTCAACCTAGAGTGCCCAACTTAATGATGGCAACTAAGCTTAAGGGTTGCGCTCGTTGCGGGACTTAACCCAACATCTCACGACACGAGCTGACGACAACCATGCACCACCTGTCACTTTGTCCCCCGAAGGGGAAAGCTCTATCTCTAGAGTTTTCAAAGGATGTCAAGATTTGGTAAGGTTCTTCGCGTTGCTTCGAATTAAACCACATGCTCCACCGCTTGTGCGGGTCCCCGTCAATTCCTTTGAGTTTCAACCTTGCGGTCGTACTCCCCAGGCGGAGTGCTTAATGCGTTAGCTGCAGCACTAAGGGGCGGAAACCCCCTAACACTTAGCACTCATCGTTTACGGCGTGGACTACCAGGGTATCTAATCCTGTTTGATCCCCACGCTTTCGCACATCAGCGTCAGTTACAGACCAGAAAGTCGCCTTCGCCACTGGTGTTCCTCCATATCTCTGCGCATTTCACCGCTACACATGGAATTCCACTTTCCTCTTCTGCACTCAAGTTTCCCAGTTTCCAATGACCCTCCACGGTTGAGCCGTGGGCTTTCACATCAGACTTAAGAAACCGCCTACGCGCGCTTTACGCCCAATAATTCCGGATAACGCTTGCCACCTACGTATTACCGCGGCTGCTGGCACGTAGTTAGCCGTGGCTTTCTGATTAGGTACCGTCAAGACGTGCACAGTTACTTACACATTTGTTCTTCCCTAATAACAGAGTTTTACGAGCCGAAACCCTTCATCACTCACGCGGCGTTGCTCCGTCAGGCTTTCGCCCATTGCGGAAGATTCCCTACTGCTGCCTCCCGTAGGAGTCTGGACCGTGTCTCAGTTCCAGTGTGGCCGATCACCCTCTCAGGTCGGCTACGTATCGTCGCCTTGGTAAGCCGTTACCTTACCAACTAGCTAATACGGCGCGGGTCCATCTATAAGTGATAGCAAAACCATCTTTCACTTTAGAACCATGCGGTTCCAAATGTTATCCGGTATTAGCTCCGGTTTCCCGAAGTTATCCCAGTCTTATAGGTAGGTTACCCACGTGTTACTCACCCGTCCGCCGCTAACGTCAAAGGAGCAAGCTCCTTATCTGTTCGCTCGACTTGCATGTATTAGGCACGCCGCCAGCGTTCATCCTGAGCCAGGATCAAACTCTCCATAAATGAATTATGATGTTTGATTAGCTCATAAAATACTAATTTGTGTTATCTCTAACACTTGTTTTGAACCAACAATTTAATGTTGCGTTCGGAATTAACGTTGACATATTGCAATTCAGTTTTCAATGTTCATCAATGTGTTACAAGAAATTATTTTATCATTAAGTTTTTGTTAAGTCAATGATAAAATTTTAACTTTTTCATTAAGTTTGTTTCGTTTTTCTCAACTCAACATTTACTATTATATAACTTACAAATGATATTCACAAGCGTTAATTTTACACTTTTTAAAATTCATTTTGTTTCAATCGATGTTGCAGTGCGTCTTGTTTTGACGACTTTTATATAGTATCAAGATTATTCCATATCGTCAATAATTATTACGAATCTTTTTAGTTGAATTTTACCTTTATATTCACTATTTAGTAAATAGATGTACAGATTTTTAAAATGGTGTAATAACATCGTATAACTATTTACTATTTTTATTGTAATTTCTCATTTTTCGCTGGTAAGTAAATGTGTTTTTTATATACCATCTATCCCCTATATTTTAAATGTTCTTATATTTTTGATCATATCTGTTTCTACTATAGAAAGAATTGAAAATAAAAAAAGAAACCAAGATATCAGATATCTCGGTTTCCACCTTTGTGCAAGACAATAACTAATTAATACAAGTTGAACTTATTAAACAGTTTTTTTAATTGATAATCAATTATATACCCATCTTAAGCTTAAAAATGCTAAATACTCATTTCAATCATAACTAGTTTTGTCAGTGCATAAAAGGAAATTAATTTCATAATATGTTTTCTTACTTTCAATTTAGTTCCTTCATAACTATTAAATTAATCATTACTTCAACTATGGTTGCGATTATTCTTTTTTATCTTGGCAATCTTTGCATAAACCATAAATTTCCATACGATGATGCGTTACATTAAAATCTGTTACGTGTTGAGCTAATTGTTCTACCTCATCTAGTTGTGGATAATGAAAGTCTACGATTTTACCACAATCTTCACAAATAACATGGTAATGATTGTGTGTACTGAAATCAAAGCGACTTGATGAATCTCCATACGGTAATTCTTTAACTATCCCTATTTCTTTGAAGACACGTAAATTATTATATATAGTAGCAACACTTATATTTGGAAAATCAGGTGAAAGTGCTTGATAAATTTCATCGGCTGTAGGATGTGACTCTGAAGCAATTAAGAATTTGAGAATCGCTTGTCTTTGTGGAGTTATTCTCACGCCATTATTTCTTAAAGATGCAATTGAATCTTCTAGTTGATGTTCAACTGTTTCCATCTCTGCACTCATTTCCCTCACCATCTTTCTATTTAAGAATTATTATTACTTAATATTAATATAACTGTTAAATTGGGGAAATGTCAATATTCTAAGTCTAAACTCGTTAATATCCGCTCTTTGGATCAACCAAATTCTCAATTAGTTTATTATTATTGAGAATGGATGTTAGGTTTTCAATAAAAATCTCTGTTACTTCTGCATTGTTTTCTGAGCCATTACCAGTAATATGAGCTGTAATCGTAACATTCTCTAATTCATATAGTGGGTTTTCTGAAGTTAATGGTTCATTTTCAAATACATCTAAATATGCATGTCTAATCAATTTTTCATTTAATACTTCAACTAAAACCTCTTCTTTCACAATAGTTCCTCTACCTACATTAATAAATAATGCTTCGTTTTTCATCAATTCAAAATGACTTTTTCTAAGTAGATGTATTGTTTCGTTTGTTTCGGGAAGTGTGTTAACAATTATATCCGCTTCAGATATAACTTCCTTTAAATCTTTAATAGCATATGTTTTACTAAAGTCTTCAACACTATGCGCATTTGTATTTATTCCAAGTACTTCCATATTCATAGTATTAGCTATTTTAGCGGTATTTTGTGCAATACTGCCTGTACCTAGAAACAATAAACGTTGGCCACTTAATCTTTTACCACTCATTTTTGAATCATAATGCTTTTTAATTTGGTTTAAATAGGAAGTTCTCATTTTTTTATAATCATCTAAGATATATGCAAAGATAAACTCTGACATCTGTTTTGCATGTACACCTTTACCATTTGTAAGTTTTATATTATTTTCGTCAATAAATTTTAGCGGAAGATTATTGACTCCTGTAGAGTACCAGGCTATCCATTTTAAATTTGGACAATCGCTTAAAAATTCAGCGTCTAAATCACTATCGTAACCAAACAATATATCTAAAGTTTGTTTATCTTCATTATTAATACTAGAAACACCCGTTGTAAATACAAAGTCGACATTAGGAAAGCGTTCAATTAAATCAGTTTCTAGATCATCCATCCTCATTAAACTTACAGCTTTCATTTTAAATCACCCCAATATATCTTTTAATTCTTCTATTTGAGTTTTCACTTTAACTTTATTAATTACATCTATAACACTTCCATTTTCATCTAAAACAAAAGTAGTTCTTACAATACCCATAGACTCTTTACCAAAAGATTTCTTTAATTGGTATACGCCAACTTCTTCAGAAAGTTTATAATCTTCGTCTACCAATAAATCAAAATTCAACTCTAACTTATTGCTAAAATTTTGGTGTTTCTTTTTACTATCTCCACTAATTCCATAAACATTTACATTTAATTCATTAAACATTTCAAGGTTATCTCTAAAATCACAAGCTTCCGTTGTACATGTCGGTGTATTATCCCTCGGGTAAAAATAAAGCACAGCCTTTTTACCTTTAATACTTTCATTTGATATTAACTCACCATTCTGATTTTCTAATTCGAATTTTGGAAACTGACTTCCTTTTTTTAGCATTTCATTCACCCTATTTCTTTTTATTCTTTATTTTATGATACGATAATAGTCGTAAATATTAAATAAAAAGAGGTTGATAACTATGAAATTTACTGAAAGTGAAAATCTTCAGAAATTATCCGATGAATATATTTTAGGTGGTGTTAATTCACCTTCACGTTCATATAAAGCAGTTGGCGGTGGTGCACCAGTAATGATGCGTTCTGGACAAGGCGCATATCTTTACGATGTAGATGGAAACAAATATATTGATTACTTACAGGCATATGGTCCGATTATCACTGGTCATGCACACCCACATATTACTAAAGCAATTCAAGAACAAGCTGCATTAGGCGTGTTATATGGCACACCTACTGAATTAGAAATTGAATTTGCCAAGAAATTACGTGGAGCAATCCCTTCATTAGAGAAAATTAGGTTTGTTAACTCTGGTACCGAAGCTGTAATGACTACTATACGTGTCGCACGTGCTTATACGAATCGAACTAAAATTATCAAGTTTGCCGGGCAATATCACGGACATTCAGATTTAGTATTAGTAGCTGCTGGTAGCGGTCCATCACAATTAGGCTCTCCTGATTCTGCCGGTGTACCTTTAAGTGTCGCTCAAGAAGTCATTACTGTGCCTTACAACGATATTGATGCTTACAAGGAAGCTATAGATTATTGGGGCGACGAAATTGCTGCAGTTCTAGTTGAACCGATTGTTGGAAATTTTGGTATGGTGAAACCACAACCTAACTTCTTAGAACAAGTTAATGAAATATCACATAACAATGGTAGTTTAGTAATATATGATGAAGTAATAACTGCATTTAGATTCCATTTTGGTGGAGCTCAAGACTTGTATAATATTTATCCTGATTTAACTGCTTTTGGCAAAATTGTCGGAGGTGGCCTACCAATTGGTGGATACGGTGGTAAACAAGACATTATGGAACAAGTTGCCCCATTAGGACCTGCATATCAAGCTGGCACAATGGCTGGAAATCCTTTATCTATGAAAGCTGGTATTGCATTATTAGAAGTACTAGAACAAGATGGTGTTTATGAAAAATTAGATAGCTTAGGTAAACGTTTAGAAGACGGACTGCTTTCATTAATAGAAAAACATCAAATCACTGCGACAGTCAATAGAGTATATGGTGCACTTACACTCTATTTTACAGAAGAAACTGTAACTCACTATGATCAGGCCGAAAATTCAGACGGAGAGGCTTTCGCTAAATTCTTTAAATTGATGCTTAACCAAGGTATAAACCTAGCGCCTTCTAAATTCGAAGCTTGGTTCTTAACAACAGAACATACTGAAGAAGAAATAGATGCAACATTAAAAGCAGCCGATTACGCCTTTAGTCAAATGAAATAAACTTGAATTTTAGCTCCAATCATTGTATAACAAGTATAAATACATTTATTAAGGAGCGGTACATTTGAAATTAGGAGCCCGTATTCTCAAGACAGGTATAGCCATTATACTTGCTTTGTTTATCGCTTCTCTATTACCTGATGAAGCTGGTTTAAAAGCAATCGCTGGGGTCAGTGCAGTCGTTGCTATGCAACCAAGCGTTTTTCGATCTATAAAAACTGTTTCTGACCAAGCGCTTGGTAATGTCGTTGGTGCATTACTTGCTGTAGCAATGGTTACGGTATTTGGAGATAACGTCATAATTATGGGTGTTACTGTCATACTTTTAATAGCTATACTTTTCCGTTTCAATTTAGCACATGTTGCTACATTAGCGAGTGTTACAGCGTTAATTATTATGGGACAGCACTCAGGAGATTTTTATGTTTCTGCATTTTATAGATTTGTACTAGTTATGATTGGTGTAATTAGTTCTTCAACAGTTAATCTATTATTCTTACCACCAAAATTTGAATCGAAAATTTATTACAACTCATTGAATATATGTTCTGATATTTTTGTATGGTTTAAACTCGTATTGAATGACACATCAGAATATCACCATATCAAAGAAGATAGAGGTGTAATAAGCGATCGCATTAAGAGACTTGAACAGACATTTAGTTATTATGAAGAAGAACGACCATTTACTAAAAAACAAGTATATGCGCAAAATCGTAAAAAGATACTTTTTAAAGAAGTCGTTCGCAGTACTCGTCATGCATATGAGGTACTTAAAAAAATGAATCGCTATCAAAACGATTTACACAATTTAAATCATGAATTATTACTACAAATTAAATTAGAACTCGATACACTAATTGCATATCATGAACAAATATTTATAAGTCTATCTAAAAAAGCTAAATATGATGTCAGTCAATTTGATAGTCAAATAGAAAATCCACAGAAAAAAGAACTTATGGATGCTTTCCAAAAAGAAATAATTAAAAATCCATATCAAACGGTATATTCCTATGCCAATATTATGCAAATTATATCTGCTATAGAAGAATATCGCTATACACTAGAACACTTAGACAGACTACGCATCAGTTTCTTCTCTTATCATAATAACGATAATGAAATTGATATTTTAGATGAAGATTTCGACTTATAAAAAAAGCCCGAGGTTGTGTAATTACAACATCCTCGGACTTTTTTATATCATTTGTTTAAATCAGCAGAAACGTACTATTTTACAGATTTTGTATACTATATAGATGTTCATAAGCACCTTTTTTAGCTAGTAATGCATCATGTGTACCTGTTTCAACAATCTCTCCGTTTTCAACTACCACAATTTTATCAGCATGCGTAATAGTTGAAAGTCTGTGTGCGACTATCAATGTCGTACGATTTTCACTTAAAATATTTAATGCATCCTGAATAATAGATTCACTCTCTAAATCTAAAGCACTTGTAGCTTCATCTAAAATAATAATTGGTGGGTTGTTTAAGAAAATACGAGCGATAGATACACGTTGTTTCTGTCCACCGGAAAGTTTTACGCCTCTTTCCCCAACTTCTGTATCATAGCCTTCAGATAATTCCATGATAAAGTCATGGGCGTTAGCCATTTTGGCCGCTTTTATGACTTCTTCATCTGTGGCATCAGGACGACCTAATAAGATATTCTCTTTTATTGTATCTGAAAATAAGATGTTATCTTGTTGGACTAAGCCTATTTGATTTCTCAAACTTCCAGTTAAATATGATTTGATGTTGGTACCATCAATTTTTATTTCACCATCTGTTACATCATAAAATCTTGGAATCAGATTGATTAAAGTAGATTTTCCTCCACCACTCATACCAACAAATGCCACAGTTTCACCTTGATTAATTTCTAAATTTATATTATTTAAAATTGTTGACTCTTCTGAGTTATATTTAAAACTTACATCATTTAACTCTATATGACCTTTATTAATTTCAATTGGTAATGCACCTTTTTTATTTTTAATATCATAACCTTCATCCATTAATTGGAAAACACGGTCCATTGAAGCAAAACTTTGTGTCAATGTTGTAAATGAAGATACAAGTCTACGTAACGGACCAAATAATTGCTCTAAATAGCCGACAAATGCAGCCAATGTCCCCACAGTTATTGAACCATTGATAGCTAAAAATGCACCTGAGCCAATAACAATTAACGGCCCTATATCAGTTACTGTATTAATCGCTGAGAAGGAATAAGCATTCCAACGTGTATGATTAAATGCTCTTTGCAAGAAATTACGATTGTGTTTATCAAAATTTTGCGCTTCATTATCTTCGATGGCAAAACTTTTAATAACAGACATACCTTGTACACGTTCATGTAAAAAACCTTGAACTTCCGCTAATGCTTGTGATCTCTTTCTAGTCAAACTTCTTAAACGACCGAAGAAAAAGTAAACAGTTAGTATATACACTGGGAAAATCACAAGTGCTGCTAGTGTTAATTTAACATCTAAGAAGAACATAATGGAAAGTGCAATCACAATGGTAATACAGTCCAACCAAATATTCATCAATCCTGTTAAAATAAAATCTTTTGTTTGCTCGACATCATTGATTACTCTAGATATAACCTGTCCTGCTTGGTTATTTGCATAAAATCTAGCACTTAATGCTTGTAAATGGTTATAAAGCCTTCTGCGTATATCATATAAGATCTTATTGCTTGTCCACTGTGCTAAATATTGTCTTAAAAATTCAATTGGCGGTCGTACAATTACAAAAATAAATACTGCAATGCCCAAAGCAATAGCTAATCTTGTAAATTTCTCTTCTACCGAAATTGAATTATTATTAATAATATCGTCAATAACGTATTTTATTAATAATGGAATCAACATCGGAATCCCAAATTTTAAAATACCAACAAGTATCGTAGCAATGATTCGCCATTTATATGGTTTTACAAATTGTAAATATCTACGAATCATATATTTCATTCCTCCCCCAAACTTGATAGCAAATGAAACAGCCTACGTTGAGCTATCAACGAGGCTGTAGTAAACGCGTTATCTTAGTTTGTTTATCATTTCATTCGCGCGCATACGATTATTTATATCAAACATGTTTTGCCATGCCTAAATAGCTCATACGCATATCACTATAAATGATAATGTAATTAAAAACATTAAATGTGCTTAATAATTTCTAATTTTTTTATATCGTTCACGCCAAACTTTTATAAAATCGGGAGCAAACGGACCTTTCTTCTGTTCAATCCATTGTTGTAAAATATCAACGTTACGTCTTAAAATCACATCGATATCGGAAGAATAATTCATTTGTCTCATATGCTGTTCATACTCATCTTCATCTAATAAATGATACTTACCGTTTGGATAAACTTTAATATCCAAATCATAGTCAATGTATTTTAACGCCTCTTCATCACAAACAAACGGTGATGACAAGTTACAATAGTAATACACACCATCTTCCCTAAACATACAAATAACATTGAACCAATATTCAGAATGAAAATAAACAATTGCTGGCTCTCTAGTTATCCATGTGCGACTATCACTTTCAGTAACAAGCGTATGATCATTTCCACCTATTACAACATGTTCCGTACCTTTTAATATAGTAGTTTCAGACCAAACACGATGTATATTACCATCATGTTTATAACTTTGAATCTTAATTGTCTGACCTTCTTTAGGTATGGACTCTTTTACCATGCTCCACACCACCTTTTCTTAATTTCACAATATAAATTATAACATAAGTATGGATTCAACAACGAGTCTAACCATGTGTCGAAATGAATTTAAATATTTTCGACATACTCACAGGAAAATTAAACATTTCTTTCTCATTAACGTGCATCCATGTCATATTTTCAGGTAAATCAACATCCATTTTATTAATTACTTTATCCGCTAAGTATACTTCAATATCCCATGTAATATGAGTAAACTGATGCTTTAATTTATAAATAGGGACTTCTGAAAATTGGAGATTTGTATTAAGTTTCGTATTAATATTTTCTGCTTCGTCCGCTTCATACATTGGAAATTCCCACATATTATTTAACAATTTCTGCATTCTTTTTTCTATTAATAATTGATTATCTTCATTTCTAACAATATATACATATTGCTTTACATGTTTCTTTTTAATTTTCGTTGTTTTTACAGGTAAGTCCTCGACAGTCCCTTTTTCAAATGCTTCACAATTTTCTTGTACAGGACAAAATAAACACAGTGGATTTTTAGGTGTACAAACTAAAGCTCCTAATTCCATCATAGCCTGATTAAATGTACCTGAATCTTGTTCAACATATGATTGCAATTCTTTCTCATATGTTTTTCTTGTTGATTGCAATTTAATATCTTTAGTATCATTATTTAATCTTGACCATACTCTAAAGACATTTCCATCAACAGTTGCTAAAGGTAAATTAAATGCAATGCTCATCACTGCGGCTTGTGTATACGGTCCTACACCTTTCAGCTCACCGAATATTTGTGGTGAATTAGGCACTTGTCCACGATGGTTTGCATGGACATCTTTAATTGCAGTATGAAAATTTCTCGCTCTACTATAATAACCTAAGCCTTCCCAATATTTTAGCACTTCATCTTCTTCTGCGTTACTTAAATCTTCAATTGTAGGAAAACGATTAATAAATCTATGATAATAATCTATAACAGTTTTTACTTGTGTTTGTTGCAACATGACTTCACTTAACCAGATATAATAAGGATTTGAAGTTTCTCTCCATGGCATTTCGCGTTGATTGGTGTCAAACCATGTTACAAGATTGTTTTTAAATTTCTGTTCATTAAACATTTTCCACATCTCTTTCTTTAGTTTAGTAAAAGTTTTTTATGATTAACATAGTATGTTATTTTTAAAATTATGCATATTCGATTATAATGAATATAATATTGACATGAAATGAGTGAATACTTATGGATACAGGAACACATATAGTCATGGGTATCGGACTCACTGCATTAGCTACCCAAGACCCAGCTATGGCAGGTTCTTTTGCAGCAACAGCTACAACGTTAGTAGTTGGTTCATTAATACCTGATGGTGACACGGTTTTTAAATTAAAAGATAATGCTACTTATATATCCAATCATAGAGGGATAACACATTCAATACCTTTTACAATTCTATGGCCTTTATTAATTACGCTTTTCATTTTCACATTTTTTAAAAATGTAGATACCACACATGTTTGGCTATGGGCTCAACTTGCTGTATTTCTTCATGTATTTGTAGATATCTTCAATTCTTATGGTACACAAGCGCTTAGACCGGTTACTAATAAATGGATTCAGTTAAGCGTAATCAATACATTTGATCCTATTATTTTTATATTATGGTGCTTAGGCATATTATTTTGGTTAATTGGTATTCATCCATATGTCGCTTTCTTCCCTATCATCGCTATTCTTGTAGTATATTATATGATACGTTTTAGAATGCAAGCGATAATTAAACAACAAGCATTGAAGCAAATTAAACAAGAACATAACCCTGTAAAAGTTTTTGTAGCACCCACTATTCGTTTTATGCAATGGCGCGTTGCTATTCAAACTGAAGAACACGATTATGTAGGAAGAAGTTACGGGCGTAATATAGTATTCAGTGATAAAGGTAAACGGCAATCATTTCCTAATGATGATTTAATGCAATATGTAAAGAATGATAAAAATATCAGAACTTTCCTTAATTTTTCTTCTATTTATCGCTGGCAAGCCAAAAAATTAGAGGATGGTACTACCGAAATAAGGCTAGTTGATTTACGTTATTTAAAAAATAGTCACTATTCTTTTGTTGCTATTGCTCACTTAGATAAAAATATGCAGATAGACCATTCATACATTGGTTGGGTATTTAGTGAAGATAAATTACAACGTAAATTATTTGCAAAGTAAAAATCAATATTTCATTAATAAAACTGGAGGCACACGTTATTTTTTAACGGTTGCCTCCAGTTTTCTGTTACATATTCAAATACTATCTTTAAAACAAAGAAACTAATACTTTAATTTAAAAGTCATCTATAATTTGAATTTTTCATACTATTAAGGTTATACATTTGATATTCTGTTGTATGTTACGCTTCATCATTTTGTTGATTTTCTTGTGTAGTCTCTTCCTTATTTGAAAGTGATTGCGCATAGGCATATTTTTTATGCGCTATTATTCTATACAATGCATAGATAAATACACATATCATTGCTAAAAACAAAACAAAATATAAATGATATGGAATATTATTTAAACTCAATGCACCTAACACTACAGATTGTGAAATACCTTCAACAAGATAGAACAAAGGGTTCAACATTAAAATATGCAACCATATGGAGGTATCACTATTAGGAATAAAAATAATTGGCACAGTAAAGAACATTATAAATGTAACAACATAGAATATGATATCAACTTTACTTTGTATAATTGAAATTAGACCTAAAAGTGTAGATATCACTACTATAAACAGCATAGTCATAACAACATAAAATAATGCAGAGTATATAGAACTTTCAATATTTACTGGCGTTGCTAAGATAATAATTATGAGTGTAATCAACATAGTTATACTTGTAACAATCGCAATAAGAATATTTTGGTAAATAGGGTTTAAATTAAATAATTTCACTATAAAATAATCGGTTTTAAATGTGTTGTAACTTTGGTATATCGCAACCCAAATAAATGCAAAACAGACTAATGAAGATAATCTAAAATAACCACGTGCTTGCTTAATTTCTTCAGTACCACTTAAATGAAATATCAACATCATTATAAGTAACATAGCAATGCTTACCACGAACGGTATTGCTAACCACATCCACTTTGATTTCAAACGATGATATGCATGTTTCATTAAATATGGCGTATTTTTAAAATAGCTAATCATACTATCAATCATCTTTTACACCTACAATTCAATATAAATCCATTTATTATGCTTTAAATCTGCCATGAAATAACCATCGCCTGATTTAGTAATCCAGAAGTTATTTTCAATATCAAATTTGTCTTTCAATTCTTTTTTATCTTTAATAGGGAAAGTGAAACCAGTTAATTTATTTTGATCGTCAAAAATCATAGAAATTGGTTGTTGTACAATTGGTACATTAAAACGATTATCTTTCCCATTTTCAGGTACAAGCGAGTCTGTTACTTTATTATGTTTTTTATGCAAATGACTGTTAAAAAACTCATTGTAATTACTATAATTCGTATGCATATACGGCGCTAATGATTTCAAGCTATGTTCTTCAAATAATCCCGCAGGATCAAAATAGCGTAATTTATTTTTGGCAATTTTATAATTGTTATTATCTACAACAATACGATAATTTTTAGAATTTTCACCAGTGATTGTTACAAAGGAATATTGATCTGCATTCATTTTCTTACCATTATTCATGTTTTCTAAATTAACAGCATCATTTAATACAATACCATACGCCAATTTCTCTTCATACGGGTTTTTCTGTTGATTTTGAATAGAGGCTTGGTCTTGATTTTCACCAATCTCAAGTTTACCTAAATCATTAAACATCAATAATGCCATAAATAACAGGCCCATAAAGAAAACCGTAAATAAAGTCCAAAAACGAACCAACGCAACAGGCGGCTTTGCGTGTTTATAACGTTCAATTCTCCTAAAATTATAAGTCAATTCTGGAATTCTTGTTCTACTTTTTTTCCAGTCCACATCAAAATTATCTTTCTCTTGTTCATTCTTTAATGATTGTCTATCCTTTTCATGTTCTTTAAACACAGGCAATACTTGTTTGATTGAACCTTCCATTCTTAATTGTCCGTGAGAAATCCAAGCTAAATAATTACTAGCTCTTGAAATGCGATTTACATCATCATCTATCATAACTATTGTTAAGTTATTATTTATGTATTCATCTGTTAATTCAATTGCTTTTTCAAAATAACTTTCATCCAAATTATGTAAGATTTGGTTCATGATAATAATGCTAGCTTTAGAGGTCCTAGCCAACGTAAATTGCAATTGAGCATACTGTTGATCGGTTAAAGAATTAATTGGTGCATTTGTTGCGTTATGAAGATGTGAGAACTTTATTATTTGTTCTACTTTATGTTCAGAAGTATTATATTGGAAGAATGTAATTGCATTTTTCACATAATCACTTACAGATAAAGATAACAACGATTTATCTTCAATATCCGCGAAAAACATGTCTGTCTTTCTCACAACTTTACCCTTATCTGGTTTGATTTCACCGCTCAACAAACGACCTATCAATGATTTAGAGGAATCGATTTCACCAATTATACCTAAGGCTTCACCTTGATAGATATGTAGATTAATATTATTCAATTCTATATCTTCTGCATCATAACCAAAGGGTTGATACCATTTTTTGGATTTTCTATTTCTATAATAATGCGTTACATTCAGTAACTTTAATATAATTGAACTACCCATCCTATCTTCATCCTTCTATAATTTTAATAATGCAATAGGTAAACCTTCTTCAGGTTCTGCACTTTTAATTCTAAAGCCCCATGCAAATACACCTTTTAATCTTTCAACTTTAAAATAGCTTCCTGTGCCATCATTTAATTTGTATATTTTCCCTAGTTCAATTTTTGTTCTATCAACTAAGTAGCTTTCTGCAATTATAACTTTACTTTGATAGACATCATATTCATTTAAAATACCATTCATTTCTGCTTTTCTCATTTTTTCTTTATAACTTTGAATTTCGTGACGTAATTCTATTTCACTCATTTCACTCAATTTCTTCTGTTCCATCGACTATACCACTCTCTTCTAATTTACCTTTAATTTTATCATATTTATAGCCTTTTCTCATGAGACCTTCAATGGTTTTATTAATCAATTTTCTGCCCGAATATTTTCTAGACTGTTTGTTATATACTTTCTCTAATTCTTGTTGTAGTAAACCATCTAATTCTTCTTCTGGTTGAGAAAAATCCATTTCATCCATAACTTCTTTAATCTTTTCAAATGAGTATCCTTTTTGCATTAATGACTGAGTTAATTTTTCTTTTCTCTTTACTACTGGTCCCTTTTTTTGCTTTAAAATCTTATTCGCTACTTTAACAACCGCTTCTAATGGTTGTTCTGCTTCATATTTTTCTACATAATCATCTATAATCATTTGTTCGACACCAGCTTCACGCAATTTTTCTTTGAAAATACCTGGACCTTTGTCAGTAGTTAAAATCATAGTGTTTTTTAAGCTATTAGCATAATCATTATGATCAATCAAACGTTGATCATGACAGTATTCTATTACCTTTGCTATTACAGATTCTGAAACTTCTTTTTTTTGTAAATGTTGTATAACTTCATGATCTGTTCTCTTCCGATAAGATATATATTGAATCGCTGTATTTACAGCTTGTCTATATTGATCATAGTTTTGGATTTTTTCCATATCTTGCGCTTCGACCATCTGGTCTTTTTTTAAATTGAAATGAATATACGTATCCATATCGATACCCATTTCAAATTCACCATCTAAATATAAATTAAAGCGCTCTTTATTCTTTTTCTGTACTTCTATTTTAGTAATTTTAGGCATAATCCTCACTCCACTTATTAGGATAACTTATATTGTTTATGAATGGAATTATAGTGTCTAGTATATTTAAAATTAATTTTAATTCATAATATGTATTACTAAATTATAGCATTAATAGGCTAAAAATTTTATCCATATTAGGATGAACAACATAAATCAGTTTATAGATGCTTAATCCTAAATATAGAAAAAGCAGCAATATGATATCCCTCTTAGTACTAGATTTCATATTGCTGCTTTATTTAGTTAAACACCTAATTCTTGTATAGCATTTTCATATTGTTCATTTGTTATATAATCTTGTTGTTTCATTTTTTCCAAATCTGTTTTAACTCGATTAATAAAATTCCCTGACATATCATTTATGTCATACACACTTGGCGCATTAATTTTACTTGCTAAGATTGCGCTTTGTAACACTGATATTTGTGGTAAATTAGGGTTGTTCTTATCTGTTGTCACACCAAAATAATGATTCGCTGCAGATTCTACAGTATACTGATCGCTACCAAAATATATATTGTTCATATAAAAACTTAACACTTCATTTTTATCATAATTTTTTTCTACTCTATGCGCGACAAATAATTCTTTGACCTTCCTAGTAAATGACTGTTCATTATCGTAGTAATAATTTTTCACTACTTGTTGTGTGATGGTACTACCACCTTGAACACTTTTATCACTTAGTGTTGAAAAAAGTGCTCTTGAAGTTCCTTTAAAATCAAATCCGTGATGTTTATAAAATCGTTCATCTTCCATAGCAATAAATGCGCCTTTTGTATAATCAGGCATATTTGAAGCAGAAACAAAGCTTTCTTTGTCTTCAATTGTTTTTAATTCATCAACATCTGCTCTTAAAGACAGAGCATACATTGCACCAATAAAAACGCCTATTATGAGAATGATTGGCATTAATAGTTTAAATAACAATCCGATTCCTTTTTTCTTTTTCTTTGGCTTACTAACAGGTTGTGAGTAAGTATTGTGGTGCGGTATATTCGAACCTTTTGCTTTATAGTGTTTACTTTCTTTATATCGATCGCTTCTTTTCATGCGGTAGCTCCTTTATGTTGCTCTCATATCATTATAAGTGAGTTTATCAATAGTTTAAACGTTTATCTAGAGCTAATTGTAAAAATCAGTCCAAGGGTGTATGCCATCCTCAACATGAAGTTTTACATTATGATCAAACCACATAAAATAACTTACATTTCCATAAAAAAACTGGAAAAACAGTGACACTTACATATTATTTCATGATAAATTTAAATATATCACTTATCAATATGCGTTATCATATGTTTTTCCAGTTATGCAAAATTAAACTACTATTTTATTTAATTAACGTTACTCTTAGTCGTTAAGTTGATTTACAATCTCTCTATTAAAATCATCTAAATCATCTGGTGTACGACTCGTAACGATATTTTTATCTACCACTACAGATTCGTCGACAACTTGTGCTCCGGCATTAGCCAAATCCTTACGAACGTTTAATACTGCAGTTAATGTACGACCATTTAAGTCATCAGTATCTATTAGAATTTGTGGTCCGTGGCAAATTGCAAAGGTTGGAACATCGTTTTTAGTAAAGTATTTTGCAAATGTGCCGTATCTACCTTCAGAATCTCCACGCAAGTGGTCAGGTGAAAATCCACCAGGAATCAATAATCCATCATAGTCTTCAGGATTAGCATCTGCAATACTTAAATCTACTGTAACTTTTTCACCGTGTTTGCCGACTACTTCACTATTTGCTTCATCGCCAATTACAACTGTTTCATGTCCTGCTTCTTCAATAGCTTCTTTAGGACTTGTTAATTCGCTATCTTCAAATTCATTCGTTACTATGATTGCTACTTTTTTCGCCATGTATAATCACCTTTCTCTATTTAAGTTCTACATATAATATAGACTAAATAACTAGGATTTAAACATAGTTTCTTATTTTCATTTATTTATGCGTTATTTGAGTCAGAAGAGCTTGAAACAGTTTTAACTTTTTCTTCTAGTTGATCGAGTAAGCCAATCCACTCATCAATATCTTCCACTTTAACTTCATCTGGATTAACATGGTCAATGTCATCGATAAATTTTTCTAATCTAGCCTTTATTTGATCAATTGTTTGATTTTCATCCATTTTTAAAAATGACTCCTTTTATTATGATAGTTATATCCTAACATGGATTTGACAAATTTTGGTATAGTCTTAATAATATTAAATTGAATGTCTGGTTTGTTTAATGTTTTCATTCCTCCAAAATCATACATACTTTATTTTATAAATCATATCACTACTTATAAATTAAATTATTTATTATGCTATGATGCAATTACTAAAATATATTTATTTTTCAATTATCCTAAGTACAAAGTTAACAAAAAGGAAGTTTAATTTATGCTAAATCTACATATTACTAATTCAAAGAAACCAATTTCAATAAACAATGACCCTTGGGAAGCTTACAATGACATGCAAGAGCACAATCGTTTAACGTTAAGTAATATAGAGTTTACTACGACTAATTTATGTAATATGCGTTGTAGTCACTGTGCGGTTGGATATACATTGCAAACAGCCGACCCTGACCCACTGCCTATGGACTTAATTTATCGTCGCCTCGATGAGATACCAGATCTTAAAACAATGTCGATTACTGGTGGAGAACCTATGTTTTCGAAGAAATCTATTAAAAATGTCGTTAAACCATTATTAAAATATGCTTATGACCGTGGTGTTTATACGCAAATGAATTCGAATCTTACACTACCACTAGATCGCTATTTAGATATCGCTGAATATATAGACGTTATGCACATTTCCCACAATTGGGGTACCATCGATGAATTTACAGACGTTGGTTTTGGAGCCATGGATAAACAACCTCCTTTAAAAGCCAAACTTAAATTATATGATCAGATGCTTACAAATTCTAGCACTCTCTCTGATCAAGGTATGTTTGTCTCAGCTGAAACAATGTTAAATCAAAGTACTGTACCACATCTTGAAAAGATTCATAAAGAAATCGTTAATGATATGAAATGTCAACGACATGAAATTCATCCGATGTATCCTGCAGATTTTGCAAGTCAATTAGATGTATTATCACTTAAAGACATGAAAGCAGCGATACACCAACTTTTAGATTTACGTGATCCAGACTTATGGATGCTATTTGGTACGCTACCCATTTATCCATGTATTAATGACGAAAATGACCAAGCGTTACTTCAACGTTTGCGTGATACACCAAATGTCACAATGCGCAATGACCCAGATGGTAGAAACAGATTAAATGTTAATGTGTTTACAGGTAATGTGATTGTCACAGATTTTGGAGACGAAAACGGCACTATTTCAAATATTAAAAATGATAAATTACCCGATGTATTTAACCATTGGTTAAACTCCTCACTCGCACAATCACTTAATTGTCATTGTTCATCATTTAGTTGTCTTGGTCCTAATGTTCTTGTAAAAAACATGTATTATCCAAAAACTGATTTTAAAGAAAAAGAAAAAGCTATGCACTCATTACATACGATGCTTTAAATGCTAACAAAATGTATCGTATGGTTTAAATTCAATTATAAAAATAAAATTGGCTCGAGCTATACTAATATGATAAAAAACGGCTAAGATCATTAATGGTCCTAGCCGCTTTTTTATCCTTATATTAGATTTCATCGTTCCAATCTCTATTTCATATTTTGAGCATTTGCTAAGAATGCTATGGTTTCTTTACTTTCATTTCTACGTTCTTTTCTACGTTTCACTCGTGCAAGCGCTGTGTCATGAAACCACATTTCAGTTTGTGTCTCTGGATAAACTTGAGGTACTTCTTGTGGTTTACCATCCTCATCTAGTGCAACAAAAGTTAAAAAGCTTAACGCTGCTAAATGTCGCTCATTTCTTATAATATCTTCTATAATGATTTGTACACAAACCTCCATCGATGATTGCCCTGCATATGACACCATAGCTTCATATGACACAATATCACCAGTTTTAATCGGTTTTAAAAAATCAACAGAATCTGTTGAAGCTGTTACTACTTGAGAATTACTATGTTTCGTTGCAGTTATTGCAGAAATTTCGTCCACATTTGCCATCAACATACCACCAAACATAGTATGTAAATGGTTTGTATCTTGCGGAAATACTTGTCGTTCCTTAACACTTCTTGATTCAGACATTGACTTACGCTTTACATTTCCCATAATATAATCCATTCCTTTGCTTTTAACTAATAAAAATCAGTGTTCTGAAATCACATCAAAACACTGTAAATTTATTAACCGTTATATCTTACTTTGCCCAATTTCCCTGTTCAAATACTAGTTCTTTTTCATCATTTTGTGTAATACCATAAATAGTTAAATCGCGGCTACCAATCATAAAATCGACATGAACCAACGAATCATTAAGTCCGTGTTCTATTTTTTCATCCGTTGTCATTTCTGTGCCGCCTTCAATATTGAAAGCATATGCCGCACCTAAAGCAATGTGACATGAAGCATTTTCATCAAATAATGTATTATAATAAATCGTATTTCTGTTTGATATTGGTGAATCATCAGGTACAAGTGCTACTTCTCCTAAGCGTTTTGCACCTTCATCAGTATTTAATAAGTCACGTAATACTGACTCTCCTTTTTCAGCTTTAAAGTCAACTACAGCACCATCTTTAAATGTTAACGTAAAATTATCAATAATGTTGCCATTATGGCTTAACGGCAATTTATTCGTAACATAACCATTAACTTTCAATCGATGTGGTGCAGTGAAAACTTCTT
The DNA here is from genome assembly GCF_044794325.1 of Staphylococcus pseudoxylosus. Lineage (NCBI taxonomy): Bacteria > Bacillati > Bacillota > Bacilli > Caryophanales > Staphylococcaceae > Staphylococcus > Staphylococcus pseudoxylosus. The sequence goes on along the minus strand of NZ_CP085024.1, from coordinate 1,120,788 downwards.
CTGTAGGTATGTTAGCTACAAAAGCTTGACCTTCACTTGTATAACTCGTAGCATCTTCCCAAATATGCCCTTCAGGTAAACCAATCTCTAAATCTGTACCTTCTGACACATAATGAAAAGCTTTATAGTTTTTAAGTTGCAACCTTTTAGCATGTTGACTTAAATTGTCCACGTGTTTTTGCCAATTCATAACTGGATCATTACCATCTACACGCACAATATCTAGTACTTCATCAATAAATTTATAATATGCATCTGTTTCAGACAGTTCTGGATAGACACGTTTTGCCCATGCTTTAGATGGAAACGCTGCTACACACCAAGGAAATTGATTTTTTTGACTCGCTTCCATATAACCTTTATATGCCATTGAATACTCTCGTTGAAAAGCGGATAATTTATCCCCATCTATACCACTTAATAAATCAGGGTCTTTAGTAATTAACGCAAGATTTGCTGCACCTCTTTTAACATAATCCATGCGTTTTTCAACTTCATATGATTTAACTTCATTTTGCTCAAAATGTTCTACTGTTTCATTTTCAAATTTCAAACGTGATAACTTATCGTCACTATATTCGACTTTAACGTCAGAAGCACCACGTTGATAAGCAGCTTCTACTATGTAATGTGTTAACTCAAGCGCATCTACGCTCGAACGAATAAATACTGGTTGATCTTTTTGAACATTCATACCTACACTTACTAAAAGTTCGGCATATTGTTTAAGTTTATCTTGTAATTGAGTCATATTTACTCACTCCATTCCTATTGACGAATCTGACCAAGTGCCTCTGCAATAGCTGATGCTTCACTTGGCGTAAATGACGCCTTCGATGTTACATAATCATAAATTTCACGAATCTCTTGTTCATTCGCTGTTTTAAACTTCCCCGGATCAATTACGCTTTGATTCACAAGATTTAAGCGTCCTCTTATTTCGTCTATCATTTGTTCATTATTATTTGCCAAATTATTCACCTCTTTTTTTCTCATTTTATCAAATTTAACTACCTTGTAAAACTTTTATCATAATTCCCCCTTTAGAAATGATTGAAAAAGCTTTAAAATGGGAATGAGGATTATATAAATTTGGAGGTACTCATATGACAACTGTAGCATTCGTGTGTCTAGGTAACATATGTCGCTCGCCTATGGCAGAAGCCATTATGCGACAAAAATTACTAGATAGAAACATTCAAGATATCAATGTATCCTCTAAAGGTACAGGGAAATGGAATTTAGGAGAAGCTCCCCATGAAGGGACTCAAGCAATTCTAAACTCGCATAACATACCATTCGACGGTATGATTAGCGAATTGTTTCAACCTAATGATGACTTTGACTATATCATTGCAATGGATCAAAGTAACGTAGAGAACATTAAACAAATCAATCCCAACATTAAAGGTCAATTATACAAATTGTTAGACTTTAGTGATATGGATGAGACTGATGTGCCGGACCCTTATTATACAAATAATTTCGAAGGTGTTTATAAAATGGTACAATCATCTTGTGATAATTTAATTAATTTTATAATTAAAGATGCAAACTTAAGAGAGGGGTAAAATATAATGCAAAACAAATTAATTCCAGGAATATTAATAGGTGCCATCATCGGAGGTGCAGCAACATTAGCAGACAAATCAACAAGACAGTCTTTAAAACAATCTATCAAAGATAGAAAAGAAGGCAACCGTCCTCAAAAACCATCTGCAATTAATAATATAAAAGATGAAGTATTTTACTGGAAAGATGTTGTTGAAGAAATCAGACGCAATAATCCTGAATTGGAACGTTCAATAAAAGAAGCTAAAAACACATTTGTTGAACGTAAAAACAATCGTTTAAACAGCTAATGAAGTCTCTGAAATAAACATGAGATATTATATTGTATGCTAATGGGTTATTATTAACAAACTGAAATTCCAAGTTTGTAACTTTATAGCAATTCAATACACAGTAATAATTGATATTTAAATACTAAGTATTAGTCATTTTAATTTTTTAGATATCAATCACTCTAACTCGGTGCGAAACATGAAATCAAATTAAACTCTTGATTTCTGTCTCGCTCCTTTTTATATTATTTTATGATTCACAATATTATCTGAAATTATTCATTTCATGTTTATAGTAAGAATATTGCAACACATATTTACCTTATTATCATTTTAAAGTATATTAAAAATATAAATACATAAGGAGTTTTGATATGTCTAAAAAAGAAAAAACTAATTCTAACTTTTTAAATTCTGCTAAAGAGATGGAAAATAAGGACTCAAACAAAAATAGTAGTGAGCAGATTAAACGTGATCGTACATATATTACACCTGACGAATTCAAATCAAAATCACCCAAAAAGGACAATCAAGCGTTCTTTGTATCACGTATTAACAAACCAGCAAAATATACCAAAGATTCTAATTTTTTCTCTTATTTAGTATATAGAATAGGAAAAGATGACGCATCTGGTTTATCAGCACAACTGTCTTATTATTTTATGTTATCCCTATTCCCGATGCTATTATTTTTATTATCAATAGTTCCTGTAGTAGGTGTAAAACAATCTACTATTAGAGACATGATTAAAGATCATGTGCCACCTGCTTATGCTTCACAGGTAGCTGACATCATTGGTGATATCATGAGTAATGCTAGTGGTAGTATTTTATCTGTAGGTTTAATCTTAGCATTATGGTCAGCATCAAATGGAATGACTGCATTGATGAATTCATTTAACGTTGCCTACGATGTTGAAGATAGTAGAAATTTTATTGTTTCAAAATTATTTAGTGTTTTATTTACATTAGCTATGATTATTGTTATGCCAGTAGCACTTGTATTACCGACATTTGGTCAACAAATTGGCGATTTATTATTCGGTCCACTTGGACTTGGAGAACAAGTGAAATGGGTATTTGATACAATTCGCTATGTACTTCCAGTAATTGTCGTCTTGATTGCATTCATGGTCTTATATACCTTAGCTCCAAATGTTAAAATTAAGTTAATGTCTGTCATACCTGGCGCTATCTTCGCAACTATCGTTTTCTTAGCTGGTTCATACTTATTTGGTATATATATATCTAATTTTTCCAATTATTCTAAAACGTACGGTAGTATCGCTGGTATTATTATATTAATGCTTTGGTTATATATCACTGGTTTTATTATCATTATAGGTGCTGAAATCAATGCAATTTTCCATCAAAGAAAAGTTGTTGTTGGTAAGACACCTGAAGAACAAACTTTTGCGAAAATCAAGCAAAATCATACGCCTTCTGAACAACAAGACTCTAATTCAGAAGATGTAAATTTAGCTACTGATTCAAACAATAGTAAAGATAATAACCAATAAATTTTAACAATACTACAATATTTCTAGTTATGAGAGCAGGATAAAAATCTAATTTATTTAAAAATTTTCGCCATTCTTAGAAAGCAGAGATGACTAGCTTAATAAATATAAAAAGATTACCTGAGCTGAAGTTCAGATACAAATCCTGCTAACTTAATATACCGATTATGGCTAAATCGCCTCATCTTTATATAAAAATAAAGGCTAAAACTCAACGTATTAAATGATTACGTTTCTGTTTTAGCCTTTATTTATTAAATACTTTGTAACTTATTGAATTAAGTTGTGTTGAAAAGCGTAAATAACAGCTTGTGTTCTATCTTGTACTTCTAATTTACTCAAAATATTACTTACATGTGTTTTAACGGTTTTAATTGTAATATGTGAGGCACTTGCTATTTCTTGATTTGAGTAGCCTTTTGCAATTAATAATAAGATTTCCATCTCACGCTCTGTTAACATTTCATATAATTCTGCACGTTGTTTCATCCTATTTCTCATCTTAACTAAAACTTCCGCTTCAAAAACCGATTCATTGTTATAAGTTTTTCTTATTGCCTCTGCAATATCACTAGCGCTTGTTGTTTTTAAAATGTAGCTATCCACACCTGAATCAAGCGCACGGTATACTTCGTTATCTTCTATATAACTCGTAAGCATGACTACCTTCATATGAGGTAAATCTTTTTTCACTTGTTCAGTTGCTTCAACACCATCCATATCATCCATTAACAAATCCATTAATATTAAATCTGGATTCAATTGGTGCGCCTTTTCAATTGCTTCCTTTCCAGATTTCCCTTCTCCTACAACATCAATATCTGGTTGTGTTGATAAATAGCTAGATATTCCAATTCGGACCATTTCATGGTCGTCCACAAATAAAACTTTAATCGGCATATGAATCCTCCTTATTTAATGGGGCTTTAACTTCAATTCTCGTACCTGCATCAGGTAGTGACACAATATGAAACGTTGCACCAATCTCTAGTGCACGTTCACGCATATTTTTCAAACCATAACTTTGTTCTACCTTATCATCTACATTAAAGCCTTTACCATTATCTTGTATTCTCAATAATAAATAATCATCTCTATTGAATAACTCTATGGTCACTTTAGTTCCTTTTGAATGCCTTAATGTATTCGATATAGCTTCTTGTGTAATTCTAAATAAATGATCTTCTATACCTTTAGGTACTTTAAATTCTTCTATATCATGTATAACTTTCATCGGTACTTTTTTCTGTAAATCTACAACTAAATCTTTAATACCTTCACCAAGCGATTTATCTTTCAAGCCTATAGGTCTTAAATGTAATAATAAAGCTCTCATTTCTAGCTGAGAATCTTGTATCATTTTCTCTAGTACTGGAATTTGTTGATCTAAAGGGGCTTCTAATTTTGTTTCTTTTATTGCTGATAACATCATACTAGCTGCGAACAACTGTTGACTCACCGAATCATGTAGTTCGCGTGCTAACCTTTGTCGTTCATCTTCAATAATTTTTTTCACTTTTACATCATTTATATTATATGATTCATTTGTTAAATTTTGCGTTTTCATCCTTAATTTATGTACTTCTTGATTTAAAGGGACTAACGTTTGATATAAATCAATGGTTTCGTTATACAATTCTATATTTTGATCATTTATCCCTACAGTTTGCCCTTCTATCGACCTTTCTATTTGGTCTTTCAACCAATGGTTTTGTTGGTTTATTTTATATGCTAATACAGAACCTACAATAATACAGAGCAAAATAACCATTAGATTTAAAAATAATAAGACGGGTATACCAAATATTTGCGTATAAAACATACCTTGAAAGTACATAATATTAACAAATACTTTATCAATAAAAAATATAGCAAAAAATGTACTATAAACTAATATCAACATTGAACCTATTGCTCTAATATAGTGATTCATTTATAAATCACCTCAACATCACCTAAGAAGGATGAAACATAAATGTTCACAGCATAATTATCCTCTTTAGTTTCCTCGATAATTTTGATATTATTGTTCTCGACTTTATAAGACGTCTCATTTACATAAGCGTTGCCATATAACGTTGTGAAATGCAATATTATATTGTAGTTCAATGGGACGATAATTTGTACTTTCCCAATAATATGACGGATAACTAGCGTATTATTCTCTTTAATATTTGCCGCTTTCGACATATCGATATGGATATCTCCAATACCATGTTGTACCTGTATGTCTTCCCATTTATATACATATACAGGTGTACGTTGTTCTCCAAACCATTTTTGTTTTATAAAATCTGGCGTATCTACCTCTTCTTCAGCAGCAGTTATTTTTAAAGGTTTAAATCTATAAATAATGTATCTCACAATAAGTACTATTAAAAATACAAACAAGATTATAATCGTGTATTTATTAGAAAGCAACGTAAATGCAATTAACAAGACCCCTATCCAAAACGAGAGTAGCCCACGTACTTTATGAAAATAAATATAACCTACATAAACTAAAATACAACCAAGTAATAAAACAAGTAAAAAGCCAATTTTTTCAAAGAAAATATAGTAAAAATTGGCAATAATCATCAATGCTGTAAAAACAATAAGCATCTCTGTCGATATATATTTATGAGTCATGTTTCGCCACCTTTCTTCAAGCGACTAAACTTATGCGTTCGATTAAATCACACTCAGTTTCGATATTTGCTCTTTCAACTGCTTGTTGTGATAGATCGGATTCGATTCGAGCGTAGTCTGCTTCCATTTCATTTAAATCATTTTTTATTCTATCTATTTCGATATCCTCAATCTCTTGAGCACAATAAATGTAATCTTCATCTATCATATCAATATACTTATTTTCTAATGATAAGGTTAAATTATCAATTAATTTTGCTACATAAACTTTTCTTTCGAGTAAATAATTTATGTACATTTCAATACTTCTTAATTTTTTATCTAAATACTGTCTATATTCTACTAAACTAGTATAGAAAGTGTTTTTTGTCATTTTTTCTAAGTAAGTCTTAATATAATTCATAGAATCACCTCATGATTGATTAGCTTCTATTATAAAAAATATCCGGAGCCTTTAATATAGGCTCCGGAACCATCTTATATTAGGACTTTAGACCGAAACACTATCTAATCTATTTTAGTAGTTAATACTGGTCCATCTTTTGTCACAATGACAGTATGTTCAATTTGAGCCACAAAACTTTTATCTTTTGTTTCAAATGCCCATTCATTCTTTCCTTCAGTAACGTATGTTGCTTTTGTAGAAATAAATGGTTCTACTGCTATGACTGTACCTTCTTTTAGTAACGTTTTATCTTTTGGTTCGTAATAGTTCATCACGTGGTTTGGTGCTTCATGTAATGATTGGCCAACACCATGTCCAGTTAAGTTTTTAATTACAGTAAGATTGTTTTTACGTGCAGTTGCATGCACTGCTTTACCAATTTGGCTTAGTTTCGCACCGGGTTTAATTCTAGTCATCGCTGCTTCAAAGGCCTCTAGTGCTACGTCACAAACTTTTTGTTTTAAGGGATTGTCAGCTTCACCAACAACAAATGAAACGCCTGTATCTGCATAATAACCATTTTTTAAGGCTGATACATCAATGTTTACCAAATCACCCTCATTTATTTTACGCTTACCCGGAATACCGTGAGCAACTTCTTCGTTCACACTGATACACGTTTGACCTGGAAAGTTTTCATCGTGAATTGGTGCTGAGATTGCACCGTGTTCTTCAAATAATACTTTTGCTATATCATCTAACTCTTTAGTAGTTACACCTGGTTTAGTAGCAGCTTGCATTTTATCTCTTATTAAAGCACATATGTAACCAATATCTTTTAAAGCTGTTAATTCTTCTTCTGTTTTTACGATCATATTATCCCGTTCCTTTATATATATTATATTCTCCCTTATTATAGCAGAATTTTTTTGATATAATAAATTAGAAAATTTTAACATGTATAGTTTAACATTTTATGGAACGAATGACATGACTACTTTTAATATTTCATATTGGTTTGACGACTATACATACCATTAGGAGTTTTTCTATGAATGACATTTGGTATAAAAAGATTATTGGCGCACGCACAATCAAAACAGGATTAGCTACATTTTTAACAGCATTTTTCTGTTTAGCTTTAGACTTAAACCCTATTTTTGCAATTTTAACAGCAATTGTTACGATTGAACCGACTGCTAAAGCTTCTCTGAAAAAAGGCTATCGAAGACTGCCAGCAACAATTATTGGCGCTTTATTTGCCGTAGTATTTACATTTATCTTCGGTGATCAATCACCTTTTGCCTATGCTTTTAGTGCAACATTTACAATCATTTTGTGTACAAAATTAAATTTACACGTAGGTACGACTGTTGCAACACTCACAGCAATGGCCATGATTCCAGGTATTCACGATGCTTATTTCTTCAACTTCTTTTCCAGACTTTTAACAGCTATTATCGGCCTTGTAACTGCTGGCCTTGTAAACTTTATCATTTTACCTCCAAAGTATTATGAGCAATTAGAATCTTCAATTAATACTTCAGAACGTAAAATGTATGCTCTTTTTAATTTAAGAATGCGCCAACTCCTACTTGGTAAATTTACCAAAAGTGCACCTTATCGCCAGTTAAATACTTTAATTGACATTAATCAGAAAGTGGAAATGTTACTAGCTTATCAAAAAGACGAACTTAGTTACCATAAACATAATGACTCCGATTGGTTACGGTTAAAGTCATTAACTACTCGATCACACACGAATAGATTATTTATAACTCATTTATCAAACTTAGTCTACTTACCAAAAGATACTAATGTAACATTTACCCATGATGAAAAATTGGCTATCCTTTATATCGCACAGAGTATAAGTAACATCTATGCTACTGGCCATTTTGAGCGCCAGCCACGTCACGCTTCATTGCTCAAGACATCGGTCAAAGGTTTAGATGAATTTGACGAAAACCAAATAAAGAGTCACATTATTTATGAAATACTATTAATTTATCGCATATTAGATCATCGTTTTGCTTAATAACATTATAATTAGTCAATTGATATATAGTTACATTTTCGACTAATTATACATAATAAAAAAGAGTGGTACAAAAATGATTTTTGGCTAAAATCATTTCTATACCACTCTTTTGCATCAGTTTTAAATCATGCTATCGTATTAACATAAACGCTTAATACACTTTATTCAGAACATTTATCGTAAATTCTTTAAATTTAATTAATTATTTTTCTGTACACGCTCAACAATGACACTTTTAGCAGCTTCTTCTTCTGTATTATCCACTTGTTTAGGCTCAAATTCTATACCTTTACGTTCACAAGCTTTCTCTAATAAGTAATCTGTAATTTCATGGTTTTTTGGTAAAATTGGACCATGTAAATACGTGCCTAATAGATTTTTATAATGAATACCTTCTGCCGCTTCATCATCGTTATTGCCATAACCATGTGTTACTTTGCCTAACGTACCATATGGATGATATGTGCGACCGCCGTGATTTTCAAAGCCAACAATTGTGCCGAAAGTTTCGCTTTGTATGACGATATCACCAGTAAGACGTTCTTTTTGTGATTCTGTATAAAAATCCAATATATCTAAGCCCGCAAGTTCTGTACCTTCAGGAGTAATATATTTACTACCCAAAAATTGGTATCCTCCACAAATTGTTAGTCCTGGCATGCCATCTTCAATTGCTTCTTTTAAAGTATCTTTAATTTTACTTAACTCTTTTGTTGCAAGGGCTTGTTCTCTATCACTTCCACCACCAATAAAGAATATATCACATCCATCTAATGTAACACCTTCTGTTTCGTTAACATCTACAACATTCAATTTAATATTTCTTAATTTGGCACGTTGCTTTAATGCAATAATGTTACCTATGTCACTATATAAATTTAATTTGTCCGGCATAAAATGATAAATCGTTAATTCATTCATTGCACTTTGACCTCCTCAAATGAGTGGTTTAATTGTTCTAGCATTGGTGCAAGTGAAGTATAATTTGGAATTGCCACGGTGAAACTTTCTTTATAATCCATTGTTTTAGCCGTTGCTTTGTATATATCCTTTTCCAAAATAATCGGTACGTTAACACCAGCAAGTTTTAATCGTAATTGCAATTCCTCAGCACGTGTACCTGTAACAATAATAGCTTCAATTTGCTGTCTAGTTAACTTTTCAAAATCTGCATCATATATCCATGATGTATCCCTACCATCTGCTGCATTATCGTTTAAACTCAACACATAAACTTTACTACCAGTTAATTGTTCTCCCACAGATAAACTTGCATTCATTCCAGCAGGGTTTTTCGCAAGATTAATCATTGCCTCTTTACTATCTTTTTTAAAATACTGCATACGCCCATTGTCCGAAGTATAAGTTTCGAAACCTTGTCGTATCCCTTCATCATCTAAACCTAATTCTTTCAAAACTGTGTATGCTGCTATCGCATTATACGCGTTAAAATCACCGGCTATTTTCATATTAAATGTAGTTGTTCCTACACCTAAATTAATAAATGGTGTAAGTGTAAATTGAGATACTTCGTATTTTGCATCTTCACGTTTAAATCCACATTCGCAATGGTAGTGTCCAATTTGGTTATATTGTACATAATCATAATGTAATAATCGACCACAGTTTGGACAATAACGACTTTCATTCATTGTACTTTGCTCAAATTCATAAGCGTATGCTTTCATCCCATAATAAACCACTGTATCACTAGCTATTTTTAATCTACTAACAAATGGATCATCTGCATTCAATAGCAACTTAATCCCCTTATTATTGATTGCATTTGCTATGTTATTGACCATAATATCGATTTCACCAAAACGGTCCATTTGGTCTCGGAAGAAATTCGTAACAACCATCATTGTCGGCGTTACTTCATTAAGCACTCTTGGAATTGACCCTTCATCTATCTCAATAACTGCAATTTTTGTATCTTTATTATTTTGCAAAATAAAAGCTGATGTTATACCTGCAGCCATATTTGCGCCTTCATTATTATGTATGATTTCTATATCATTAGCTCTTAATGTATGACCAATTAAATTCGAAGTTGTCGTCTTCCCATTTGTACCACTTATGAAGACAATTTCGTCAACTTGAGAAGCTAATTTTCGTAATATATTTTTATCTATTCTTCTAGCAACTTGACCTGGCAAATCTGTACCTTTTTTACCGGCAGCTTTACTCACTTGCCTAGCCATTTTTGCTAATCGGGTTGCAGTCCAATGTCTCATATACTTCCTCCTTCTACTCTTCACTAGAATATTATAACATGATTATGTTGTATTCCAAACAATTCTAAATCTAAATTACCATTGTATTTTTACTATCGTTATTGTGTATAATTTACTACAATGAATAGTTTTGATATACTTAAAAAAAAGCATTGGAGGCTTATTAATTATGTTAAATGAAGACTTATTGAATGCGTTAAATGAACAAATGAATCATGAATTTTATGCGGCTCATGCATATATGGCTATGGCTGCTTTTTGTGATGATAATTCTTACGAAGGGTTTGCTAACTTCTATATCCAACAAGCTAAAGAAGAACGTTTCCATGGTAAAAAAATATACGACTACATTAATGATCGTGGTGGCCATGCACTATTTAGTTCTATCCCTGCACCAAAAACAGAATTCTCAAGTATTTTAGAGACATTTAAAGATGGTTTAGCGCAAGAACAAGACGTTACACGTAGATTCTATAACCTATCTGATTTAGCCAATAAAGATAAAGATTACGCGACAATTTCATTCTTAAATTGGTTTTTAGATGAACAAGTTGAAGAAGAAGCTATGTTTGAAACACACATCGATTATTTAAATCGTATTGGTGATGATAGTAATACACTCTATCTTTATGAAAAAGAACTAGCTGCACGTTCTTTCGACGAGGAAGCCTAAGTCTCATCTTACATTTAAACCATTTATAAGATATTTATGCTGTTAAAATGCCATAGCATAAATATCTTATTTTTTTATACGCCATGCCCAACTTGGGTAAACCATAAAGGGCGCAGATTAGAAACCAATTTTTGTTAAAATGATTCATACGCCCCTCCCTCTTTTTTTTATTCTTACACAATATCATATGCTTTAAACTAGTTATAAAAGCCACTTTGAATCGTTTTGCTAACTTGACTAGTTTGCCATATTTATATAAAGTCATTACATATTAGTATTAAGAAAGGAACCATGTAACATGAATTCAGACGCCTTTATTGCACTAGATTTTGAAACTGCAAATGGAAAACGTACGAGTATTTGTTCTGTTGGGATGGTTAAAGTTGTTGATCATCAAATAACAGAAACATTTTACACGCTCATTAATCCTAATGACTTCTTTTCACAACAAAATATTGCAGTTCATGGGATTCATCCCGAAGAAGTTGCAGACGCTCCCACTTTTAAAACTGTATACCCATACATGCTAAAATTTATAGGTGATTTACCTGTAGTAGCTCATAATGCAGCTTTTGATATGACTGTATTCCATGAAAGTATTAAATCATTAGGAATTGAAACACCGTGCATGACTTATTTTTGTTCACTTCAATTATCACGAAGAACAATTCATCATCACCGTTATGGCTTAAACTATATGATGCAATATTACGATTTAGATTTTCATGGCCATCACGATGCTCTAAACGACGCTAAAGCTTGTGCCATGATTACATTTAGACTTTTAAAACATTATGACAATTTACCAAGTATGCTCAGGGTGTATGGTAAGGACCTTAGAGATAAAGACTAAGCATGGTTAAGACATTTAAGTTGTTAAAGCTATATAAATCAAACCAATTTAAATGTAGTCATAAATTGTCATATTTTCGAATGTCGCCCTTTCTAGGTTCCCTACGGTTACACCTATAAGTCGAATAGGTGTATCAGAATCTTTTAACTCAGTATATAAACTATATGCAACATTATAGATATCAGTTTCGTTCCGTACAGGGTCACGTAAGCTTCGTTGCTTTGATAATGTTTCAAATTTAAATGTCTTTATTTTAACGGTAACTGTTTTACCCGATTTATGCAATTTAGCTAACCGTTCTGCTGTTTTATTACTTAATTCCCAAACTTTTTGTAATATTTCATCATCATCATTCATATCTGTAGCAAATGTTCGCTCTGTGCCGACAGATTTTCTAATCCTCGTTGATTTAACCGGATTATGGTCTACCCCTCTTGCCTTGTTATATAAACCGTGACCTCTTTTACCAAACAGCCTAATAAGCTCTCGCTCGCTTTGATCATATAAATCTTGCCCCGTATATATATGATGCTCATGCATTTTTTCTTTCGAAGCTTTACCTACCCCCGGGAAATCACCAATATCTAACGCCATCAATATATTGTGTACGTTATGGTAATCAATTACAGTTAAACCGTTGGGTTTGTTCATCCCACTAGCTAACTTTGCTAGAAACTTATTATAAGAGACACCTGCAGATGAAGTGAGTTTTGTCGCTTCAAAAATATCTCTTCGTATATATTGTGCAATATGAGAAGCGGGTAAATCTGATCTGACAAGATGTGTAATATCTAAATAGGCCTCATCCAATGAAAGTGGCTCAACTATATCCGTATAACTTTTAAATATATTCATGATCTGTTCAGACGCTTCCCTATAAGCTTCAAACCGAGGTGTTACATAATAACCATTTGGACAAAGTTTATGGGCCTGAGCGGTGGGCATTGCAGAATGGACACCATATTTTCTCGCTTCATAAGACGCTGTAGAAACAACGCCTCTACCACTTGCTTTACCACCTACAATAACTGGTTTCCCTTTTAAATTGGGGTTATCTCTCATTTCAACTTGCGCAAAAAAATAATCCATATCAATATGAATGATTCTTCTCTCTGACAATGACCTCACCTCCTCTTTTGACTATTTTTCAAATTTTATATTACTTATATCTTACAATTTACTATATCTTAATTCTTCAAATTTGCTCATTAAAAAAAGAGTTAGTTCTAGCTATTAAAATACACACTGAACGTATCGTCAATATGTATTTTAATAGTAGAATCCTAACTCTCTCATTAAAAACAATTTATATTAAATATATGCTATTTTGCTTCTGTTTGTAAGTCTTGGAGTGAAGCTTTAGTGTAAAATATAATACCATCTTCTGTGTCTTCAATCAATTGCACATTTTTATTAAAAGCACCTGATAGAAAGTACAAATCCAACACACAGTATCCTATGTGGAAACATGCTATGAATATAAGCGATGAATATGCAAAGAAAGAAAATAATACGAATAGCGCACTTGTAATGATGACTAATGGAGCTAACATGATGCTGATGTACTGCCATTTTTTAAAATAAACATTTGGCATATGTGTTGTCATTAAACCTAATCGAATACGATATGTAGGTTTATTACCTTTTGCAAACATTCGAAACATAATGTTGTGAATAAATTCATGTAAAAAGTATACAACTGCAAAACCTATTATGCCAAGCAACAAATTTAAAACAATATTCTGTTCAATAATATGTGTCATAGAATAAGCTAATTTATAAGATAATAAAATGCTAATCATCACAATCGTAAATTGAAATAAGATAAAGCCTTCAAGCGCCTTTTTGCTTGAAAATAAATCAATTTTGAACATCAGTCAACCCTCCATGTCATTCGTTATTACCTAGAGTATACAACGATTATCTCCACTAATAAAGGGCTTTTCAAGAAAGTTAGTTGCTTGTAATTAAATTTTAACAAACTTACTCGATTTGCAATAAACTGCAATACTCAGTAAACAACTAATTAATTAATTTCACAATTACTACATATAATAAAACATCCAATTAACTTAATGATTTAAATCTAAAGTCTCTCAAATTGCGCAACAGTTTCAACATGTGTTGTATGTGGGAACATATCTACAGGTGTTATTTGCGTTAATTTATAATGACGTGCTAGTAATTGAGCATCACGTTGCTGTGTTGATGGATTGCAGGAAATGTAGACGATCTTTTTGGGTTTTAATTCCAATAATGTTTCCAAAAATGTTTCGTCACACCCTTTTCGTGGTGGATCAACCATTACTACATCTGGTTTAATTCCTTCTGATTCCCATTTTAAGATAACATCTTCGGCCTTGCCACAGACAAAAGTAGTATTTTCAAATTGGTTTATAGTCGCATTTAACTGTGCATCCTTAATTGCCTCAGGAACAACTTCAACCCCATAGACATGTTTCGCTTTTGGAGCCATGTATAATCCGATAGTACCAATACCGCAATACGTATCAAGCACAACTTCTTCACCTTGTAATTCAGCATATTCTATAGCACGTTGATATAACTTTTCAGTTTGTATGGAGTTAATTTGATAAAATGATTGATCATTAATTTTGAATGTAACATCAGATAATGTATCTTCAATCTCATCTTTTCCATATAAAGTATATGAAATGTCTCCCATGATTACATTAGAATGTGTTGTATTTATATTTTGTTTAACACTGACAATTTCTGGAAAATCCGCTACTAATCTATCTGTTATGATACCACTTTGTTTAAATTTTTTGCCATTTGTGACAAAAATAACCATTAATTCCCTTGAGTGGTGTCCCGTTCTAATAACGACATGACGCATTAATCCTTGCTTCTGACGTTCATTATAAACACTCACATTAAGTTCGTTAAACCATACTTTAACCTTGTTTATTACGTCTTGATGTAAACGGTCTTGTATTAAACATTCATCCATATCGATTATGTCATGACTGCGCTGACGATAAAACCCAGTTATTATTTCATGTTCATTATTTTTACCTACTGGAATTTGTGATTTATTTCTATAATACCAAGGATTATCCATTCCAATCGTATCGTGTATCACCACATCTTTAAATCCTGCTTTTCGTTGAAATAAATTTATCACTTGTTCTTTTTTCATATCTAATTGTGCTTGGTAAGTCATATGCTGTAACTGGCAACCGCCACATTTATAATAATAGACACATGGTGGTTCTACACGCGACTCACTTTGTTCTTTAATAGTCATTAATTTACCTATTGCAAAATTCTTTTTCACTTTAATCACTTTAAATTCAATTATTTCATCAATTAATGCATTAGGAACAAAAACAGGATAGCGATCGAATTTAACAACACCATGCCCTTCGTGCGTTAAATCTACAACTTTTCCCTCTACAACTTCATTTTTTTGAATTGCGTTCATTATTTCACCCCACACTAAAAGAGGTTAGGGAATATTTGTAGACTGACCTAACCTCGTAGTTTATTCTATATTTTATTGTTCAACTATTTCTTCATTTTGTATATCGCTTGGTGTGAAAACTTCAATATGTTGTTTCAAGTTCAAGAAATTACCTGGTAGTTTACCACCATATTCCCCATCTACATTAAGTTGCATATCGGTAAACGAGGAAATACTTATAGATTTCGCCTTTTCATAATGTACCTTTGGATGTTTCGTATGCTCACCTCTTGATGCTAAAGTCATTATATGACCTAGTTCTGCAAGATTCGCCTTTTCAACGATAATCAAAGTAAAATAACCATCATCTAATTTTGCGTCAGGTACTAATTTCTCAAAACCTGCCATTGAATTTGTCAAACCAAGTAAAAACAACAGTGCTTCGCCTTGAAATAATTCGTCATCATATTCAATGCGGATATCTACTGCTTTCATTTGTGGTAACATTTCAAATCCTTTTATATAATATGCAAACGGTCCAACAATGGATTTTAATTTACTCGGTGTTTCATACGATACTTGAGTTAATTGTCCTCCTGCGGCTAAATTAATAAAATAGCGGCTATTCATTTTCCCTATATCTACACGTGTAATGTGACCTTCAATGATAACATCAATCGCACTCATTATATCGGTAGGTAAATGTAACGCACGACCAAAATCATTAACAGTGCCCATTGGAATGATACCTAAACTCGGTCTATTGGCTTTTTCTGCTATACCATTGATAACTTCGTTTAAAGTGCCATCACCACCAGCGGCTATGAGTACATCGTAATTTTGTTCTAAACAACGTGTTGCTTCTGTTGTAGCATCTCCGACTTTTTCAGTTGCATAAGCACTTGTTTCAAAACCTGCTTTTTCTAATTTAATTAAAACATCTGGTAACGTACGTTTAAAAAGTTCTTTGCCAGATGTTGGGTTATAAATGATTCTAGCTCGTTTTCTCATAATTTATCCCTCAACTTCGTATACTCATTACCTATATTAAATGATTTACATAGATGATAAAAGCATTTTAGGTTAAATTTTAAAAGAAAATACCTAACCGTGTGTATAAGAACAAGAGAGACAAAGAAATTTAGTTTCTTTAAAACTATTGCTTTCTCTCCTTGACGATGACTTGTATTAGTTGGACTATAAGGTTTAGCTGAACTCACTCATGCATAAGTCCCACTAGCTCTTGAAAGCGGATCAGCTGAGCAGGTACTCATGTGTAAGAGCCACTAACTTAACAAATCAAAAATTGGCTCTATTAGAGAAGTGGGTTTGAATGTTTACCTGAGCTTTAGCTATTGTAATGTAATGTTTAAGGCTGGGACAATTAAATTGTCCCAGCCTACTAGTATGAGTATATAGAAGATCTAGTACACATGATTACAATTTTACAATTAATAAATATCTATGTGTGAACTATTATCTTTTATCTAATTCTTGTTTCAATAATTGATTGACTAGTTGTGGATTGGCTTGGCCTTTCGAAGCTTTCATAATTTGACCAACTAAGAAGCCCATCGCTTTACCTTTACCATTTTTATAGTCTTCAATTGATTGTTCATTATTATCTAATGCTTCATTTACAAATTTGAGAAGCGTTGCCTCATCCGAGATTTGAACTAAGCCTTTATCTTCCATAATTTGCTTCGCATCCCCACCATTTTCAGCAAGTTCTGGGAATACTTTTTTAGCGATTTTACTACTCATTGTGCCGTCTTCGATTAATTTAATCATTCCAGCTAAGTTTTCAGGTGTAAGTTTAGTATCTAATAATTCAATTTGGTTTTTATTTAAGTACTCGTTCACTCCGCCCATTAACCAGTTAGATGTTAATTTGACGTCAGCACCTTGTGCTACAGCACCTTCGAAGAAATCTGACATTTCTTTAGTGAGTGTAAGTACATGTGCATCATAAGCTGGTAAACCAAATTCATTAACATATTTTTCTTTTCTTTCATCTGGTAATTCTGGAATTGTTTTACGAACACGCGCTTTCCATTCATCGTCAACGTATAAAGGAACAATATCTGGTTCCGGGAAGTAACGATAGTCATCAGAACCTTCTTTAACACGCATTAATAATGTTTTACCATTAGATTCATCAAATCTACGTGTTTCTTGAAGAATTTCCCCACCGTTTAACAATTCTTCTTCTTGACGTTTTTCTTCATATTCTAGCCCTTTACGAACATACGTAAATGAATTTAGGTTTTTAAGTTCTGCTTTTGTACCAAACTCTTCTTGACCATATGGACGTAAAGAAATATTAGCATCACAACGTAGTGAACCTTCTTCCATTTTACAATCAGAAACGCCTGTGTATTGAATAATAGAACGTAATTTTTCTAAGTAAGCATACGCTTCTTGTGGAGAACGAATGTCTGGTTCAGATACGATTTCAATTAATGGCGTACCTTGTCTATTTAAATCAACTAAAGAATAGCCGTCTTTATGTGTTGATTTACCAGCATCTTCTTCCATGTGTAAACGTGTGATACCAATACGTTTTGTCTCTCCATCAACCTCGATATCAATATAACCATTTTCACCAATTGGTTGGTCAAACTGTGATATTTGATATGCTTTTGGATTATCTGGATAGAAATAGTTTTTACGGTCAAATTTTGATTCCGTAGCAATTTCCATATTTAATGCCATTGATGCTCTCATAGCCCAATCAACTGCACGTTTATTTACTACTGGCAAGACACCAGGATATGCAAGGTCAATTACATTTGTATTTGAGTTTGGTTTCGCTCCAAAATGCGCTGGTGATGATGAGAACATTTTAGAATCTGTTTTCAACTCAACATGGACTTCTAGCCCAATAACTGTTTCAAAATGCATGATTTCCACTCCTTATAATTTTTCGTATTCATTATGAAAATTGAATTGTGTTTCGTATTGGTAAGCGACACGGTACAATGTTTTTTCATCAAAAGGTTTACCAATAAATTGTAAACCAATTGGTCGACCATTTGATTGTCCACACGGTACAGAGATACCTGGTAACCCTGCTAAGTTTACAGGCGTTGTTAGTAAATCGTTCGCATACATTGTAAGTGGATCATCAATCTCTTCACCTAAATTAAATGCAGTAGTTGGTGTAGTAGGTCCTACTACAACATCATAATTTTCAAAAATACGATCAAAGTCATTTTTAATTAAAGTTCTAACTTTTTGTGATTTTTTGTAGAAAGCATCATAATAGCCTGAACTTAATGCAAATGTACCTAAGAAGATACGACGTTTAACTTCTTCACCAAAACCTTCACTTCTAGACATTTTATATAATTCCTCTAATGAATTAGCTTCAGGTGAATGATAGCCATATCTTATACCGTCAAAACGAGATAAGTTAGATGATGCTTCTGAAGATGCAATAACATAATAAGATGGAATACCATACTTCGTATTAGGTAATGAAACTTCTTCAACTATTGCACCTAATGATTTCAGTGTTTCAACTGCTTCTTTAACTGAATCTTTAACCTCATCAGAAATACCTTCGCCTAAATATTCACTTGGTAAAGCTACTTTAAGACCTTTAATGTCTTTTCCTATGTCAGCTGTATAATCAGCTTCTTCAACAGGAGCACTAGTTGAATCATTTTCGTCAACGCCTGTAATTGCCTCTAGCACTAGTGCATTATCTTTAACTGTACGTGTCAATGGACCAATTTGATCTAATGATGATGCAAATGCAACAAGACCGAAACGAGATACACGTCCATATGTTGGTTTTAGACCTACGATACCACAGTATGCAGCTGGTTGACGGATTGAGCCACCAGTATCTGAACCTAAACTAAACGGTACTAAGCCTGCTGCTACAGCTGCTGCTGAACCACCAGATGAGCCACCTGGAACAGCGGTATGATCGAATGGATTCACTGTTTTTTTGTAATAAGATGTTTCTGTTGAACCACCCATTGCAAATTCATCCATATTCAATTTACCGATAAGTACCGCATTTTCATTATGTAACTTGTTCATTACAGTTGATTCATAAATCGGTACAAATCCTTCTAGCATTTTACTAGCACAAGTTGTTTCCACACCTTCGGTAATAATGTTATCTTTAATTCCCATTGGGATACCGAATAACTTACCTTCCATTTGGTCCTTAGCTTGTAACTCATCAAGCTCTTGTGCTTTCTTAATTGCATTTTCTTTATCTAACGCAAGAAATGATTTAATAGTTGGATCCGTTTCATCAATTGCATCGTAAATGTCATTAACAATTTGTGATGGTTTTATTTCTTTGTTTTTGATTAAGCTGATTAAATTCTCCACAGATTCATAACGGATCGTCATCTTAAGCGTCCTCCTCATTCATGATAGATGGTACTTTAAATTGTCCATCTTCCGTCTCTTTAGCATTTTTTAATGCAAGCTCTTGGGGAATGCCCTCGACTGCTTTATCTTCACGTAATACATTTTGTAAATCTAATACATGATATGTTGGTTCAATGTTACTTGTATCTGCTGTATCTATTTGGTTAGCAAAGTTTAAAATACTTTCTAAAGTGTTTTGCATTTCTGCAGTTTCATCTTCATTAATTTGAAGTCTTGCTAAATTAGCGATGTGTTCAACTTCTTCTCGTGTAACTTTAGCCATTAAATAAAAGCCTCCTTTTTACTCATTCATTACAAAATTGTACCAAAATTCCGTCCAAAAATCTAAGTTTTTCAATAATATACGCAAATTAAAACAAATTAATTTAGTAAGTTATACCAATTATTTTTTAAATTGTAATAGCTTTATTAACCTTATCTATAGATTCATCGTTTTCATTTGCATATTAAATCACAAAAATTCATAACAAGTGTATCATTACAACACAAGTATGTAAGCGCTTAACAATATATTGTTAAAAGCAATATATTTTTAAAAATAAAAATAGTACTACTCCTTTTATAAATTTAATTGTATAATCATTCATGTACAACAATTTAATAGATAAAGACAAAGGGAGATGGTGAACCATGCTGATTTTGGGCACTTCATTAGCTAATCAAGTTCATGCGGGTTGGCAAACTTATATTATGATCGTAATATATTTCATTATACTACTCGTTATTGGTTATTATGGGTATAAACAGTCTACAAGTAATTTAAGTGAATTTATGCTTGGAGGCAGAAGTATTGGTCCTTATGTCACCGCTCTTTCAGCTGGTGCATCGGATATGAGTGGTTGGATGATTATGGGATTACCTGGTTCTGTATATAGCACAGGGCTTTCAGCAATGTGGATAACAATCGGTCTCTCATTAGGCGCATATGTGAACTACTTTGTCGTAGCGCCTAGGTTGAGAGTTTATACTGAACTCGCAGGCGATGCGATTACATTACCAGATTTTTTCAAAAATAGACTGAATGATCAAAAAAATTATATAAAAATTATTTCTGGTTTAATTATCGTAGTTTTCTTCACGCTGTATACACACTCTGGTTTTGTTTCAGGGGGCAAATTATTCGAAAGCGCTTTTGGTTTGAACTATCACTGGGGACTTATTATAGTAGCTGCGATTGTCATATTTTATACTTTTTTTGGAGGTTACTTAGCAGTTTCGATTACAGACTTCTTCCAAGGCGTTATCATGTTAATTGCCATGGTCATGGTGCCCATTGTTGCTCTCATAGAGCTCAGTGGATTGGATACGTTTAGACAGGTAGCTGAAATGAAACCAACAAATATGAACTTATTTAAAGGTACAACAGTATTAGGGATTATCTCATTATTTGCTTGGGGTTTAGGCTATTTCGGCCAACCACATATCATCGTTAGGTTTATGTCTATTAAAACACATAAACTGTTACCTAAAGCAAGACGACTTGGTATTAGCTGGATGGTTATAGGTTTGTTAGGCGCTGTAGTAGTTGGCCTTACTGGTATTGCATTTATTTCTGAACGCAATATTCAATTAGAAGATCCTGAAACACTATTTATTGTCATGAGTCAGATTTTATTCCATCCTCTTGTAGGTGGTTTCCTATTAGCAGCGATATTAGCAGCCATTATGAGTACAATATCATCTCAGTTACTTGTAACTTCTAGTTCATTAACTGAAGACTTTTATAAATTAATTCGTGGAGAAGATAATGCCCGAGAACACGAAAAAGAATTCGTCTTGGTTGGTAGGTTATCTGTATTGTTAGTAGCCATTGTTGCTATTTGGATTGCTTGGTCACCAAATGATACTATTTTAAATTTAGTCGGAAATGCCTGGGCAGGATTTGGCGCTGCTTTCAGTCCTTTAGTCATCTTCTCACTATACTGGAAAGGTTTATCACATGTAGGGGCTTTATCTGGAATGATTACAGGTGCAGTAGTTGTTATTATCTGGATTGCTTGGATAAAACCTTTAGCTAACATCAATGAAATATTTGGTATGTATGAAATCATACCTGGTTTCTTGGCAAGTGTGATTGTAACTTACCTTGTTAGTAAATATACTAAAAAACCTGGAGATTTTGTCGAAAAAGATCTCAATAAGGTCAAACAAATGATTAAAGAATAAACACTTTCTAATTATTTATATCATATAAAGACGCCCTACAAAATTGACATAAATTGACAATCTTGTAGGGCGTTAATTTAATATATTCTATTTACTAATTATTATTTTTATAAATATGAACTTGCGGTTCTTTATCATCTTTTGATTTACTGATTAAGGCTTTTGGATTATTACCATCCTTAATATGAATTTCATATTCATCTATACCGTCAAAATATTTTTCTGCTTGTTCTGTCACATACTGGGTGATACCAATTGTTTCTGCTTTACCATAGTAATCAATTGGTACATCGACAGATAATTGTTTTGCTTCTTTTTTATCAAATTTAACTGTTCCGACTGCTTGAGTAAAGTTATTAAAATAAGTTTGTAAGTCATCATTAAACTGTTTAAAATCATTATTTAAGTTTTCATCTAAATCAGCCGCTTCTTGTGAAGGTAATAAGACTGTCTTTTGATTAATATCTTTCCAGTCATTGATGCGAGTTTTACCTTCTTCAACAGTTGTACCTGCAATAAACTCTCCAGGTACAATGGAATTTTCACCAGTTTGTTTGTAGATTGCAAAATGAATTGGTATTTCTTTCAATTCTTTATGCTCACGAATTCTAGATAGAATCTCCCCTGCCATTTGCTTACCTTGCTTTTTAATTTCTTTATCATCTAAATCTTCACTATAAGTTTCGCCATCTTTTTCTTTTTGATAATAGTATGTACTATTCATTGCTAAACCTATTGTCATGCCTTTGATTTTTTTACCTTTAGTATCACCGCTACCATAAAAATCCTGTTCTAAAATGTTAGATAAATAGGCTGGTGAATTTTTAGCGATTTTTTCAGGATCTGTTTCACCATTATGAGAAGGGTTAAGTCCTAAATTCTCATTTGCTTTTTTCTCTTTACGCTCATCTTCATCCATCTTATCTACTTCAGATTTCGTATACTTTGGACTTAAAAATGCATTAATTGTGGATTTATCTAAGTATTGTCCATCTTGATATAAATATTCGTCAGTTGGAAATACACTTTTACTTAAATCTAAAAGCCCATTTTCAAAGTCTTCTCCATTATAACTATTAGCCATATTATCTTGTAATAATCCTCGAGCCTGACTTTCTTTAAAAGGTAAAATTGTTCTGTAGTTATCACCTTGTACATTTTTATCAGTTGCTATTTCTTTTACAGAACCTGATTCTTGTTGCTGTTCATTATCATTTGATTTTTCTTTTGGTTTCTCTTCGTTTTGACCACATGCTGATAATACAAAAATTGCTGAAATGATTAATATTATCGTTCTTTTCATGCATTATCTCCTCTATCCCTCAATTTCTTTTTGTTTCTGAACAAAGTCTTCTTCAGACCAAATGTCGGTACCGAATTTTTCTGCTTTAGTTAGCTTAGATCCAGCGTCCTCACCTGCAATGACTAAATCTGTACTTTTAGTAACACTGTTTGTTACTTTTGCACCTTGTAACGCTAACCATTTTGATGCTTCATTTCGTGTCATTTGATACAGCTTACCAGTAAGGACAATTGTTTTATCTTTAAATTCAGGATGTCCTTCAAGTTCACTTGTCTTAACACCTTTATAAGTCATATTAACATTTTTAGCTTTTAATTTTTCAATAAGTGCACGAATATCTTCATTTTCTAAATAAGTTACTACTGATTGTGCTAATTTATGTCCAATATCGTGGATTGCTATCAATTCTTCTTCTGTGACATCAAATAACTTATCCATGGTACTATATTTTTCTGCAATGACTTGGCTTGCTTTCACACCTAGATGCCTTATACCTAATCCAAACAATAATTGTTCAAGTGAATTAGATTTTGCTAACTCGATAGCTTTAAGCAGGTTATCGATTTTTTTCTCACCCATGCGATTAAGTGGCTCTAGGTCCACTTTCGTAAGATAGAAAATATCAGCTACATCTTTTATCAGTTCATTTTCGTATAATTGTTGAATCATTTTTGTGCCTAGACCGTCAATATTCATAGCTTGTCTAGAAACAAAATGTATTAAACCTTCTACTAATTGCGCTTGGCATTTCGGATTGATACAGCGTAATGCAACCTCGCCTTCAATCCTTACTAACTCATGATCACAACTAGGACAATGTGTAGGCATATGATATTGTTCTGCATTTTCAGGACGTCTATCTAACACACTCTTGATAACTTCAGGGATAATATCTCCAGCTTTTTTAATAACAACACTGTCACCAATTCTAATATCTTTCTCATGTATCAAATCTTCATTATGTAACGAAGCGCGAGAAACAGTTGTTCCTGCAACTTTTACCGGTTCAAGTATTGCAGTTGGTGTCACAACACCCGTTCTACCAATACTTAACTCAATATCTAACAACTCTGTTATTACTTCTTCTGCAGGGAATTTATATGCAATAGCCCAACGCGGTGATTTTTGGGTAAATCCAAGTTCTTCTTGTTGTTCTAAAGCGTTCACTTTAATGACAATACCATCAATATCATATGGCAGAGCTTCTCGTTGATCTGTCCACTTTTCGATATATGCCAACACTTCGTCTATCGTTTGAACACGTTGGCGTGCTTGATTTGTTTTAAATCCTAATTGGTCTAACTCATCTAACGCTTCGCTTTGAGTATCTGCGTTAAATTGCGTAAAATCATTCACACTATATAGAAAGACGCTTAATTTACGTTTAGCTGCAAGTTTAGAATCTAATTGTCTTAGTGAACCTGCAGCTGCGTTTCTTGGATTTGCAAAAGGCTGTTCATCATTTTCTGCCTTAGCTTCATTCAAATTAAAAAAAGATTTTCTAGGCATATATGCCTCACCTCGAACTTCAAATGTTCTAGGTTCATTAATTTTTAAAGGAATAGCGTGAATGGTTTTTAAGTTCTCTGTTATATCTTCACCTGTTGTACCATCACCACGCGTTAATCCTTGAACAAATCTTCCTTTTTCATATTTTAATGACACAGCTAAACCATCTATCTTTAATTCACACATATACTCCACATCACCAATGTTGTCACGTATACGTTGATCAAACTTCCTCAAATCTTCCTCGTTAAATGCATTGCCTAAACTAAGCATAGGGGTATCGTGTTGCACTTTCTCAAATGTCGATTGCGCACTACCGCCTACTCTCACTGTAGGTGAATCGTCTGTTCGATATTCAGGATGAGTTGTTTCAATATCTATTAATTCGTGTAACAACTTATCATACTCGCTATCAGGCACGGATGGATTATCTTGAACATAATATTCATAGCTATATTGATTTAATAATTCATGTAATTCATTTACACGTGATTGCAAATCAGCCACTTGTTACTCCCCCTTCTTCTCAATTGGTGCGAACTGTGCTAGTAAGCGTTTCGGCCCTTCTGATTTAAAGATAATATCTAATTCTACTGAACCATTTTTTTCTTTCACATTACTAACCATACCCTCACCCCAAGATTTATGCATCACTTTATCACCAACATTCCAATTAGTTGTTGCTTGAGCTTTCCTTGAAGCAGTAGTCTTTTGGCTATGTGCTCTTTTAGCAGGTTGTTTCGTAGCTGATTGGAAACGATTTCCTTGGCTTTGAGAAGTAGACTTACGCTTAGATTCATTTTCTAATAAATCTTCAGGGATTTCTCTTAAGAATCTAGATGCCATATTAGACTGTGGTCTACCAAATAACATTCTAGATGTAGCATGCGTTAAGTATAATGTTTCTTCTGCACGTGTAATAGCCACATAGCAAATACGTCTTTCTTCTTGCATTTCATGTTCATCATCGCTTTTAATCGCTCTAATATGCGGGAATAGCGATTCTTCCATTCCCATTATAAAAACAATCGGAAATTCTAAACCTTTAGCAGAATGCATTGTCATCAACGTTATACCACTTTCAATTTGTGCTTCATCTATATCAGCAACTAATGATAAGTCAGTAAGGAAGTTTATCAAAGATTGTTCTTCTAACGGCGTATTTTCTTCATAATCTTTTGGTACAGACATGAACTCATCAATATTTTCTAATCTACTTCTAGATTCTAAAGTTTGCTCACGTTCTAACATTTCACGATAACCTGATTTTTCTAATACTTCATTTACAATCTCTGTAATTTCTAAAAACTCTTGCTGTTTGATGATGTTTTGCATCGTATCATAAAAAGTTATACACTCTTGTGTTACTTTTTTAGATAAACCAATAAAATCAACTTCTGCTAATGCATCAAACATGCTCAAATCATTTTGAACGGCATATGCTTGAATTTTATCTACTGAAGATGGACCAATACCACGTTTTGGTATATTAATAACACGACGTAAGCTAATATCGTCATTACTGTTTGCAATTATTCTTAAGTAACTTAATAAATCTTTAATTTCTTTTCTATCGTAGAACTTTTGGCCCCCGATCATTGTATAAGGGATATTAGATTTCATAAAGGTTTCTTCCAGAACACGTGATTGTGCATTGGTACGATATAGAATTGCCATATCTTGATATTTCTTACCATTTCGTTGATGTTTCATAATTTCACGTACAACATATTCTGCTTCATCGCGTTCAGTTGTCGCTTCGTAGTAATGAATTTTATCTCCATCTGTATTCCCTGTCCATAATCCCTTAGGCTTACGCTCTGAATTATTTTTAATAACTTCATTCGCTGCATTTAATATATTTTTAGTAGAACGATAATTTTGTTCTAAGAAAATTGTTTTTGCCTCAGGATAATCTTCTTCAAATGACAAGATGTTTTGGATATCTGCACCACGCCAACCGTAAATTGATTGATCGGAATCTCCCACTACACATAAATTTTTGAATTTTGATGCTAATAATTTCACTAATGTGTATTGCGCTTTATTCGTATCTTGATACTCATCTACATGGATGTATTGGAATTTGTTTTGATAATAATCTAATACTTCTGGAACACGTTCAAATAATCGGATTGTCACCATAATTAAATCATCAAAGTCTAGCGCTTCATTTCTTGAAAGTTGGCGTTGATAACCTTTATATACAGTCGCAACCATTTGCGTATGGTAGTCATTTGCTTCTTTTTGCGCATCCTCAGGTGTCTTTAATTCATTCTTTAAATTACTAATTGCGCCTATAAACATTCTAGGTTCAAATTTCTTACTATCTATATTTTCATTTTTTAAAACATCTTTAATAACTGATTTTTGGTCAGTTGGATCAATAATCGTAAAGTTTCTTTCAATACCAATACGATCCGCGTCTCTTCTAAGAATTCTCACACACATTGAGTGGAACGTTGACATCCAAATAACTTCAGCTTGTTCCCCAACTAAAGTTTGGACACGCGCTTTCATTTCCTTAGCTGCTTTATTTGTAAAAGTAATCGCTAAAACATTATACGGAGACACTCCTTTTTCATCTAACAAGTAAGCAATACGATGTGTTAAGACACGTGTTTTACCTGAACCCGCGCCTGCCATTATAAGTAATGGACCCTCTGTTGTACGTACTGCCTGGCTTTGTTCGTCATTCATTTTATTAACTAATGCATTCATTTATGTGTCTCCTTTATCTTAACTGTTTTTAGTGCTTTGTTTATATCTTCATAAATTATGTTGCCAACGATGATTGTATCAGCTACGGAAGCCATTGCCTCTGCTTCTTTATAATCGCTAATACCACCACCATAAAATAATTGTGTAGTCGATAATGAATCAGCTGCTGCTTTTACCATATCAACGTCTCCATAACATCCACTATATTCGATATACATGACCGGTAATTTATAAATATCATTAATCATTTGTGCATAAGCTTCAATGTCTTCTGTTGTTATTTGTGTGTTAGCTTGTGTTAATTTTGCTACTTTACAACCTGGATTTAGAACAACATAACCTTCGAACACTATTTCTTCAAAATCAATTAAATACCCATAGTTTTTCAGTGCTTCTAAGAGCATACCATTATGAAACTTTACATCCATGCTATTTAACACTGTAGGTATAAAATATAAATCAAACCCTGGTACAATACTATCTACATTTGAAAATTCAAATACTAGCGGTACGGAATGAGTATTAACTTTTTTCATTAAGTGTGAAACGTTATCTTCGGTAACATTATCTGTACCACCTATCATAATAGCATCGGTTCCAGATTTACAAATTAGCTCTAAATCCTCGTCACTAATAGACTTTGCAGGATCTAATTTAAAAATATGTTTCCACTTTTTAATCTCATCCATAACATGTTACTCCTTCTTTTAGCATACATTTGATTATATCATTTTTATGCTATGAGTTCTAAAATGATGTAGAAAAAATCACCCCGAATTTTCGAAGTGATTTGTTTGTTTTAATTTCATTTTTCATTTAAACGATAGTAACTTTCTAAATTAGTATCTTGTTCATCAATCATTTTGGCAAGCGGTTTACCAACATAACGAAGATGCCACGCCTCATATGCATAGCCCGTTTCATGTGATTGACCTTTTGGATATCTAATAATAAAGCCATAGTCCGATGCATTTTGCGCTAACCAACGACCTTCTTTGGTTTTCTCAAAATCTTTATGAAAGTCATCTAACAGTTTATTGGTACCAACATCAAATGCAAGACCTGTTTGATGTTCTGATTGCCCAGGTTTCGCAGTATATTGATGTGCAACTTTTTTACCATCTTTTTCTTCATATTCTTTCACTACTTTTTGTTGTTCTCGATAACTTCGATAACCGCTAGAAAACTTTAAATCTAATTGCGCTGCTTCGCCTTTAGCTAATAATTTATTAAAATTTTGTTTTGCTATTTTATCTTCACCTGGTTGGTATTTTGGCGGGAGTTTATATTTTTTATTTACAATTACATGTCCATTTACACGTGTAACGCCTTGTGTTTTATTAATGATTGGCAAGGCATTGGTAGGTTTCACAATACTCGATTTAGTTGGTGTGTATGAATTCGAAAATACTGTCAAAACAACTCCAAATATAAAGACTAATAATAATAACATTAACAAACCAAATAACATTAACAAACCAAATAATAATTTTTTGAACATAACGTTACTTCCTTTCACTCAATTACACAAGTCAGTTCATTGACTATTATGTTTATTCGTTGTTAACTATCAATTACCTCGCTTTATTTTTATAAACATTTAAATCAACTTTCCTAATATGCATACATTTGAAAATGCTTCTTAATAGTTCCAATCATATTGCTTATTAAAACAAATAAGCTAGCGATAAGATGTTTAATATCTTATCGCTAGCTCTACTAAGCCTAATCTTTTATTTTCTAATTTGTGAAATCGTTAATCGGCCGTTTCTATGTTCATGCGCTCTAGAATCATCGTATAAGCATCATTACCCCATTGCAATGATCTTTTCACACGTGAAATAGTTGCAGTTGATGCACCAGACTCTTGTTCAATGGTTGCATACGTATAGCCTTGTTTAATCATTTTCGCTACTTGTAATCGCTGTGATAATGACTGAATTTCATTAACAGTACATAAATCATCAAAGAACTGATAACATTCTTCTCTATTTTCTAGTGTTAAAATAGCATCAAACAATTCATCTAATGCTTTCCCTTTTAGTTTTTCTATTTGCATTTAAAACAACCCCTGTATTTTTCAATTTAATCTCAGTTTAACGTACTAATACATTAAAGTGTAACGATTTCACTTGAAAAATTCAATTATTCTAAACCGGCTCTTTGGAAAATTGTATCCACTTGGTTTAAATGGTGTTTCGGATTGAAGCATTCATCTAAATCTTCTTTAGTCAATAATTCTGTAATTGACTCATCTTGTTCAATTAAAGTTCTAAACGGTGTCTTTGTTTCCCAAGATTCCATAGCCTTTGGTTGTACTTTATCATATGCAGCTTCACGAGCCAAACCTTTATTTATTAAAGCAAGTAATACGCGTTGTGAATAAATTAAACCAAATGTTTTATCGATATTATCAAGCATATTATCTTCAAATACTGTTAATCTTTCTACAATATTAGTGAAACGATTCAATCCATAATCTAATGCAATTGTAACATCTGGCAACATGATGCGTTCAGCAGATGAATGTGAGATATCACGTTCATGCCATAATGGTACGTTCTCATATGCAGTTGTTACGTAACCTCTAATTACACGTGCGATACCAGTAATGTTTTCTGAACCAATTGGATTACGTTTATGTGGCATTGCAGAAGATCCTTTTTGACCTTTCGCGAATGCTTCTTCAACTTCACGAGTTTCAGTTTTTTGTAAGTTACGTATTTCTACAGCGAATTTTTCCATTGATGTACCAATTAAAGCAAGCGTCGCAATATAATAAGCATGACGATCACGTTGCAATGTTTGTGTTGAAACTGGGGCTGCGTCTAGACCTAAATGTTCACAAACATATGCTTCAATTTCAGGTGGAATATTTGCAAAAGTACCTACTGCACCACTCATTTTACCAACTTCTATTTCTTCTCTTACACGTTTAAAACGTTCTAAATTACGTTTCATTTCTGTGTACCACAATGCCATCTTAACACCAAATGTTGTTGGTTCAGCATGTACGCCATGTGTACGTCCCATCATTAATGTGTATTTATAGTCTTTCGCTTTTTGTGCCAATACTTCAATAAAACGTTCTAAATCTTTTTCAATAATATCATTTGCTTGTTTAATAACATAGCTTAACGCAGTGTCTACAACATCTGTTGATGTCAAACCGTAGTGAACCCATTTACGTTCCTCACCAAGTGTTTCTGATACTTGTCTTGTAAACGCAACAACATCATGACGTGTTTCTTGCTCAATTTCTTGAGCACGTGCCACATCAACCTTGGCATTTTGTCGTATTTTTTTAACATCTTCTGCAGGTATATCTCCTAATTTGCTCCATGCTTCACACGCAAGGATTTCTACCTCTAACCACGCCTCATAGCGGTTTTGATCAGTCCAAATATTAGACATTTCTTCTCTAGAATAACGTTCAATCATTGAAATAAGCTCCTATCATACATAATTTTTGTTAATATTACGCCTTAAAACATGTACATTAAAACATAATTTTGAATAAAAGTTCGTGTTTATTCTTTTCATTATTAGTTTAACAGAATTCTTATGAAAAGTATAAACCTTTTCAACTATCTGCATAAAATATTTAAGTGCTGATAAAAACAACCGTTATGGACATGTGATTCCATAACGGTTTACCAATCATTATTGTAAAATTTTACCAACAAATTCTATTTCTTGTTTATACACTTCGAAAGTTCCATCTTCATTCTCTTTATAAAGTGGTTTTTCAAAGCGCTTCACAGGTGTGTAACCTGCGTCACGCATGCGTTGCAAACAATCTTGAATTGTTTCGTTTTCTTCGACTTTAAATTTTTGCTGTTTTTTCATATACTTTCAACTTCATCCGTATCATATTGTTTAAGTTTTTTACTTCTAACACCTTTCGCCCAGAAACCACCGTGAATCGTACGAGGTTCATAAGCCACAATAAATGCTTTTTCATCTATTTGTTTAATGGTCTCTATTAACTTAAATTCAAAACGTCTTGGCGTTAAAATTTGTAAGATTAATCGATTTCCGTCACGACCATAAGCTGTATAGTGCGTTACACCGTAACCTAAATCTCTTAATTGTCGTGGTAAATCTAACTCATATTCAGATGAGGTAACGTTAACGACAGTATAACCTAGCGCTAATTTCTCTTCTATTTTCATTCCTACAATAATCCCAATTGAAAATCCAAATGCATATGCAAACACATTTTGAATTTGATCTAAACTAGACATTACCATGCCTAATCCAACGACGTATACAAGAACTTCTAAAAAGCTGACAATTGCAGCTACATAGCGATAACCTTTAAGTGTTAATATTGTTCTCATTGTAAGACACGTTACATAGGCAACGTTTATAATAAAAATCGCTAAAACCATTAACCATGGATTAGATGTTATCACTGACATGACCATTTTCCTTTCTGATATCAAATTCAAGTTATTTTACCAACATCTTTTTATTTTGTCACTAAAAATATTTGGAACTTAATTAATTTTTTGGCCAAGTATATCTTGTATATGCTAGCTCTCTTTTATGTGCAGTTTTAATATAATGATTTTCTATTGTAGCCTTTGCATCACTAGGTACTGATTTACCTTCTAAATAATCATCGATATCATTATAGCTTACACCTAGCGCTTCTTCATCAGGTAACTGAGGTTTATCTTCTTCTAAATCGGCAGTAGGTACTTTTTCATAAAGATGTTTGGGTGCACCTAAATATTTTAATAATTGTTTACCTTGCCTTTTATTCAAACCAAATAAAGGCGCAATATCTGCAGCACCGTCTCCATATTTAGTGTAAAAACCTGTAATATTCTCAGCAGAATGATCCGTACCTACAACGATGCCTTTTTTGTTAGATGCGATTGAAAATTGAACCTTCATGCGCTCTCTAGCTTTCTCATTTCCTTTTTGAAAATCTGTCAAAGTAATTCCAGCATCTTTAAGTGATTGTACACTTTGATCTACTGCAGGTTTAATATTTATAGTTTTGATTTCATCTGGCTGAATATAGGTTAATGCGTCTTCAACCTCTGAAGCATCTTTTTGCTCACCATAAGGTAACTTAACCGCTATAAATTCACATGAATTACCTTCTTCTCTTAATTCTTCGACTGCCATTTGGCACAGTTTTCCTGCTAGTGTTGAATCTTGACCACCTGAAATCCCTAATACTAATGCTTGTACAAATGAGTGGGATTGTACATAACTTTTTATAAAGTGAATAATCTGCTTTGTTTCAACTTCACTTTCTATCTCAGGTTTCACTTTCATTTCTCTAACAACAATATCTTGTAGGTTACTCATTTTCTTCCTCCATCTCTTTAACATGTTCAGCAACTTCAAAAATACGTTTGTGTTTATTTTCCCAACATGCTGTACTTAAATCTACTGGATACTCTTGTGGATTTAAGTGACGTTTATTTTCATCCCATAAGTATTCAAGACTATTTCTTAGATACGTTTGTGCCTCACTTTCACTTGGTATTTCGTAAACGAGTTGACCATTTCTAAAAATATCATGATGTAAATCTTTTGCTATAAAAGATTTTATAAATTTCATCTTATAGGTATGAACTGGATGGAATAGTTTTAAAGGTGATTCTTCATATGGATCCTCATGATCGAGTGTAATGTAGTCACCTTCAGCTTTATTTGTTTTTTTATTGATAATGCGGTAAACATTTTTCTTACCTGGTGTTGTAACTTTTTCAGCATTATTAGAAAGTTTAATACGATCCACGTACTCTCCATTATTATCTTCTACTGCAACCAATTTATAAACTGCGCCTAATGCAGGTTGATCAAAACCAGTGATAAGTTTTGTTCCGACACCCCAGGAATCGACTTTTGCACCTTGTGATTTCAAACTCGTAATTGTCTGCTCATCTAAATCATTCGAAGCAATAATTTTAGCATTCGGGAAACCAGCTTCGTCTAGCATACGACGTGCTTCTTTCGATAAATATGCTATGTCTCCGGAGTCTAAACGAATGCCTACGAAATTAATTTTATTACCTAATTCTTTGGCAACTTTAATTGCTGTCGGTACACCAGATTTTAATGTATGGAACGTATCAACTAAGAACACACAATCTTTATGACGCTCAGCATATTTTTTAAACGCAATGTATTCATCACCATATGTTTGTACCATAGCATGTGCATGTGTTCCTGAAACAGGAATGCCAAATAGTTTTCCTGCTCGTACATTACTTGTAGAATTAAATCCACCAATGTAGGCAGCTCGAGCTCCCCATAGTGCTGCATCCGCTTCTTGCGCTCGACGCGTACCAAATTCCATTAACATATCTTCATGTGCTACTTGTCTAATTCTACTCGCCTTTGTTGTTATCAATGTGTGGAAATTAACAATATTTAATAGCATCGTTTCTATTAATTGTGCTTGTATTAATGGCGCCTCGACTCTTAGTAACGGTTCGTTACCAAAGCAAAGTTCCCCTTCTTGCATTGAACGAATATTGCCAGTGAATTTTAAATTTTTTAAATAACTTAGAAAATCTTGTTGGTAACCAATAGATTTTAAATAATCGATATCTGATTCTGAGAAGTGAAAACTATTAATGTAATCAATGACACGTTTCAATCCATTAAAAACAGCATACCCACTATCAAATGGCATATTTCTAAAATACAGATCAAATACTGCCATACGTTCATGAATCCCATCATTCCAATAACTTTCTGCCATATTTATTTGATATAAGTCATTATGCAATACTAACGTATCGTCTTCAAATTGGTACACAACCATCTCTCCAATCGGCTTTTCCATTAGTTTAGCATAAATGAAAGCTTGATAGCACATGAAAGAGGACTTAAATATACTGGAAAATTCAACATAAGATTATATCTTTTTCATATACAATTTAATCTATAATTTAAATTTGTTTAAAATGTGACATGACTAACGACAAAGTCGTGACATTTATATGATATAAGATTATAAAAATTCAAAAATGATTTATAATCTTTATTGAGGTGTTTATATGTTAAAAGAAGCAAAATCCTTCATCGACACAATGTATAAAGAATTAAATTATGATAATCAAAGTATTTCAAAAAGAATTAAAGAAATTGAATATGCCATCGAAACAACTGGAACTTATGAACATACCGCAGAAGAATTAACTTATGGAACTAAAATGGCCTGGCGTAATTCTAATCGTTGTATTGGGCGATTTTTTTGGGATTCATTAACTGTTGTTGATGCAAGACACATACAATCTGAAAATGAGTTTATTAATGCAATCGAAAACCACATTGCAACAGCAACAAATAACGGGAAAATAAAACCTTATATTACAATATTCTCGAAGGATAATCCCCCACAAATATTTAATAATCAATTAATCAGATATGCAGGTTATGAAGATATAGGTGATCCCGCAGAAAAAAGCATTACTCAACTTGCTGAACATCTTGGCTGGCGTGGTGCTCGTACTGATTTCGATATTTTACCTTTAATTTATAAGATGCCTGATGGTGCAATGAAATATCATGAATATCAACCACATTTAATCAAAGAAGTTGCAATTGAACATGATCATTTTCCAAAATTACAGCAACTTGGATTAAAATGGTACGCGGTGCCAATCATATCAAGCATGGATTTAAAGATTGGTGGTATGACATATCCAACCGCACCATTTAATGGTTGGTATATGGTAAATGAAATAGCTGTACGTAATTTCACAGATGCTTATCGTTATAATTTATTAGAAAGTGTTGCAGAAGCGTTTGAATTTGATACACTAAAGAATAATTCTTTCAATAAAGATCGCACACTTGTCGAATTGAATTATGCAGTTTATCACTCATTTAAAAAAGCAGGGGTATCTATTGTTGATCATCTCACTGCATCGAAGCAATTTGAAAGATTCGAATTAAATGAAACAAGCAATGGTAGAGAAGTTACTGGTAAATGGTCATGGCTAGCTCCTTCCCTGTCACCCACATTAGTATCCAATTATCATCATGGATATAAAAATGTTATGAAAGAACCTAATTTCTTTTATAAAAAAACAGAAGCTACTGGTTGTCCATTTCATTAACTACGCTACCACACACATATAAATAAGGGGTAACGTCAAATGAAACTTTATTATTTAGGTCCAAAAGGAACTTTTTCGTACTTAGCTGCAACACAATACCAATCAGAAGCAGACATAGATTATGTATCAAAGTCTAATTTATATGAGGTAGTCGCGGCTGTATCTGAAGACAACGATAGCATAGCTGTTGTGCCAATTGAAAATTCAATAGAAGGCACGATTAAT
This sequence comes from Staphylococcus pseudoxylosus, assembly GCF_044794325.1. Classification (NCBI taxonomy): domain Bacteria; kingdom Bacillati; phylum Bacillota; class Bacilli; order Caryophanales; family Staphylococcaceae; genus Staphylococcus; species Staphylococcus pseudoxylosus. The sequence continues at coordinate 1,084,741 of NZ_CP085024.1, read as the reverse complement.
ATCGTTGCAGATGCATTAACACAACAAAATATTTATGCACAAGGCGAACTACATTTAGATATTCAATTTGCATTATATGGTGTTGATAACGCTTCTGTGAACGATATTTCAAAAGTTTATTCTATTGGACCTGCCATTAGTCAAACTAGTAAATATATCCAATCATATGGCTTCGAGATTGATTACGTAGATAGCACAATTAAAAGCTTAGATATGATTAAGGATGGCGTCGGTGCTATTGCACCACTTGGCAGTGGAGAAACATATGGTTACACACCTATAGAGCAAAATATAGAAGATTATCCACATAACGTTACTCGTTTTTTAGTTGTTAGTAACCAACCACGTCATATAGAAAATGCTAGCGATACTATGTTACTTATAACCCCACAGTTCGATAAACCAGGGTTATTAGCTAGTATATTAAACACATTTGTATTGTTTAATATTAACTTATCTTGGATTGAGTCTAGACCTTTAAAAACTCAATTAGGTATGTATCACTTTTTTGTCCAAGCAGACACGCCAATAACAGAAGATTTATCTAAAGTAATTAAAATTCTCAATACTTTAGACTTCCAAGTTACTATAATTGGTTCATTTAATAAATTGAATTAGCACAAGCTAATGAGCAACAAGCTACTTCATAATTCAATCGTTGATATAAATTAAAAAATGCTATTAAACTAGGTTATTTATCGTCAAAGAAAACTATTCAATGATAATTATCACAATGCCGACATCGTCTACTCAGACTTTGTAGGCATTTTTTGTCTATTACATACCCACTATACTATGAATAGCTACTTATTTATAAATTAAATTAATTAACTTGATACATTATTAAAAAAGCACACCGTACCATAGAGTTACGTTGAGTAACTTTGATACGATATGCCTTCTATATAATATAAGTGATTCTTATTTTATCATTTCAATGGTAATGGTTTTGTAACATCAATACCTAACACTGGTGGTACTAAGAAATACACAACCAAGACAATCACAACTATACTTAATAAATTGACCCAAAAACCTACAGAGGCCATCTTCTTGATACTTATTCTACCCGTACCAAATACAATAGCATTTGGTGGCGTTCCAACTGGTAACATATATGCACAATTGGCAGCCATAGCTGCTGGTACCATAAGTAATAACGGGTGCACATTTACTGCAACAGAAAGTGTTGCCAAAATAGGTAAAATCATTGTAGCTGTTGCTGTATTTGATGTAATTTCAGTTAAGAATAAAACAAATATTGTGATTACAAGAACAATAATCAATGGACTTACACCTTCGATTAATTTCAATTGTTCACCAAGCCAATTTGCCAATCCACTTTCTGAAATACCTTTTGCTAAAGCTAAACCACCACCAAACAGTATTAAAACACCCCAAGGCAATTCTTTAGCAACTTCCCAATCTATAATCCTCTTATGTTTTTCTTTGTTTTTAGCAGGAATAAGAAATAACAAAACAGATATAAACATTGCAATTGTGCCATCAGCAACTTCTGAAGTAACTGACCAATTTTTTAATAAAAATTCTCTGCTAATCCACAAGAAACTGGCAAGTAAGAATATAACTGAAACGATTTTTTCTTCATACTTCATTTTACCTAATTCATTTAATTTTTCTTTAATCAATTTTTGTCCGCCAGGTAATTCTTTCATATCATGCTTAAATGCAACATAACGAATATATACCCAAACTAAGAAGAGTAATACAATGACTGTGGGCACACCAATAATCATCCATTTAGCAAAACTAATTTCTTCCCCAAATGCTGATTGATATTGCCCTTTTAAAATTATCAAAGGGGGTGTACCAATCAGTGTACCAAGTCCTCCAATTGTTCCTGCGTAACCAATCGCAAGCACAAGAGATTGTTCAAATTTAGATATACTTTCTGGTTTAGTATTTTGACTTTTTAATTCATTTGCTTCTTTTATAATCGCAAGACCAATAGGTATCATTATCATCACGGCTGCGGTATTAGAAACAAACATTGATAAAAATCCAGTAGCAATCATAAAGCCTAATAAAATCTTCCCAGTGCTTGTACCAAGTGTATTAATAATAGATAAAGCAACACGAGTATGTAAATTCCATCTTTCCATTGCTATAGCTAAAATAAAACCACCTAAGAATAAGAAAATAATATCATTACCATATTGAGCTGAAACTTCTTCTGGATTCAATACATGACCAACTGGTAATAAAATCAACGGCAACAAGCTAGTCGCAGCAATAGGTATCGCTTCAGTAATCCACCAAGTCGCTATCCAAAGTGTGATTGCTAAAACATAAATACCCTTACCCGATAAATCATCCGGATGAAATAATAATAACGTTAATGCAAATAATAACGGTCCCAATATTAAACCTGTTAATTGACTAGCATTATATGACTTCTTTTCCTTTTTGTTTGAAAAAAACGTCAAATAATGTGATCGTCTCATATCCCCTTTATTTAAATCGTTCATAATGTCTTCCCCCTTTTAATTATTATCTGAATATTCATAATAATTTATTAGAGTATAACATAATATATTTTAAATAGGGTCAGTATTTTTAATCGCTTATATAAAGAATATTTATGATTTTATTTCAAAAATATAATCATTCTACACGAACTTTTTTTATTTTAATAACACTCTCTTTATTATTAAATAATATTAATCCCTCTATATCTTGTAAATGCATACTTTGTGATGAATGATCAAAACTATTATCTGCTATAAGTACAGTTTGATGTTTAACCTCATTATAACTTTGAATGCGTATTGATTCTTTACTCATTTCACCAATAAAACGATTTTGATAAATATTTAAATTACTGCCAGCTTGGGTCCCACGCTCTTTACCTTTTAAGTCTTTCGCATTTTTACCGTCTTTAACTGCTAAAAACCTTATCCCACCAGCACAATTTTTAAATATATTATGATGAATATAAGTATTTTTTGATTTCAACGGGGTAAGTGCGTATTGATTCAATCCATCAAATATATTATAGCGGATATGAATATTTTGATAATATTGATCATAACGACTGGCATGTGAGCCAATTGCACGGTTCCAACTCTGCATTGTGGGTGTATCTGAATTACCAAAATAGCAATGCTCTATAATTACATTTTTAGTAATTGTTCCATCGGTAGCACCAAATTTAGGAAAAGCCCCCGGAACCTGTATATCTATCTGAACCGCTTCAGAGAAAAAACGCGTTCCATCTGGATCTCTAAATCCTAAAAACTTACAATTATTGATATACAATCCATTGATACCACACGCATCTAAACAATGCCCTCCTACAACATCTTTAAAAGTTACATTTTGTATCTGAATATCTTCTGCGTGTCCCATACACATTGTCGTATTATTGTATGGATATTTGAAACCATTCATATCAAATTTGCCACCAGATATGTAAATATGACTATTGCCTTTATACCCATAATACAATTTGAATCTTCGTCCATTTTTCAACAATGTATCTTTTCCACATCTTTTAAGTACTGCCGCTTCGTCTAGTAACAGCGTTGTTGAATCATATATAACGAGTGGTTTACGTATATGATACTCACCTTCTGGTACATATATCGTCGTTGGTTTATGCTTCTTAGCATAATTTAGCGCTTTTTGTATCGCTCTTGTATCTGCGTATTTACTTTTTCCTTTTAAACCAAATTGTTTTGCATTAATTATCATATGCTAATTCCTTTCTGAGCTATTACTTTATAATATACAAAAATGATATCTTTCAAACGCATTTACGCTCCCTTTATTGATTGACCGACTTAGTATATAATTACTTTTATATTGTTTATTGGGAGTGTTTTTATCTTATGAAGAAAAGCGCATTAATCGTTGTTGACTACTCGAATGACTTTGTAGCTGACAACGGAAAATTAACTTGTGGCCTACCAGGTCAGCAGATTGAAAACTATATTGTTGAACGAATTGAAGTGTACAACAAAAAACAACACGATATCTTTTTCATGATGGATTTACATTATGAAGAAAATAAATATCACCCAGAAAGTAATTTATTCCCTCCACATAATATTATTGGTACTGTTGGTAGAGAACTCTATGGCAAAGTGAATGATATCTATCAAAATATTTTGTTTAATGATCACATACATTACCTAGATAAAACACGTTACGATGCTTTCTGTGGGACCTCTTTAGATTTAATGCTAAGAGAGCGAAATATTACACACTTGGAATTTGTCGGAGTATGTACAGATATTTGCGTGCTTCATTCAGCAATTAGTGCTTATAATCTAGGGTACGCAATAACTATTTCACATCGCGGGGTTGCTTCCTTTAATCCTTCGGGTCATGCATGGGCTTTAGATCATTTTAAAAATTCACTAGGTGCTGTAGTAGAATAACTATGCAAAATCGTGCTAGAATAATAGTAACTATATAAATAAGGAGAATTTAGATATGGCAAAAACTTATATTTTCGGACATAAAAATCCAGACACAGACGCAATTTCATCTGCTATTATCATGGCAGATTTCGAACAACAAACAGGTAACACTGAAGCTACAGCATACCGTTTAGGCGAAGTAGGACCTGAAACACAATATGCTTTAGATCATTTTAATGTAACTGCACCAGCGTTACTTAATGATGATTTATCCGATCAAAAAGTAATATTAGTAGACCATAATGAATTCCAACAAAGTGCTGATTCAATTAATGATGCTACAATTCACCATGTGGTCGATCACCACAGAATTTCTAACTTTGAAACGGCAGCACCACTATACTACCGTTCTGAACCAGTCGGTTGTACAGCTACGATTTTATACAAAATGTATCAAGAACGCGGTTTTGAAATCAAACCAGAAATTGCTGGATTAATGGTATCAGCAATTATCTCAGATAGCCTATTGTTCAAATCACCTACTTGTACAGAAGAAGATGTAAAAGCAGCTGAAGCATTAAAATCAATTGCTGGCGTTGACCTAGAAACTTATGGTTTAGAAATGTTAAAAGCTGGCGCTTCTACTAAAGAAAAATCAGCAACAGACATTTTAACTATGGATGCAAAGTCATTCAACATGGGTGACTATGTAACTCGTATCGCACAAGTTAATACTGTTGATATAGATGAAGTATTTGCACGTCAAGAAGAATTGGAAAAAGAAATGTTAGAAGTAAGTGCTAATGAAAAATATGATTTATTTGTATTAGTTGTTACAGACATTATTAATAGCGACTCTAAAATCTTAGTCGTTGGTGCTGAAAAAGATAAAGTTGGTGTTGCTTTCGATGTAGAGCTTGATAACAATACTGCGTTCTTACCTGGTGTTGTATCACGTAAAAAACAAGTAGTTCCACAAATCACAGAGGCTTTAAACTAATCAATCGTCTTTAAGTTAGTACAGTTGCAAGGTGATTTTAATTAAATATCTAGATTTAAAAATTCATTATACTGGAGCATAGTTCATATGTTCCAGTTTTTTATCACTTACACTTACGAATTGCATCTATCATACTAGGAGGAATATATTTGAATTCAATAGAGCAAACTTTCCACAATAGTACTCAATATTTTAAAACACACGTGACTAAAGATTTAAAATTCAGAAGAAAACAACTTAAACTTTTAGGTAAAAGTATCAAAAACCATGAAGACGCCTTATTAGAGGCTTTTCAAAAAGATTTAGGTAAGAATAAAGTTGAAGCTTATGCTACAGAAATTGGCTTCACCTTAAAAAATATTAAAAATGCTCGTAAAGAACTTAAAAATTGGGCTAAAAGAAAACAAGTCAATACGCCTATTTATATGTTTCCAACTAAAAGCTATATCATAAAAGAGCCTTATGGCACAGTTTTAATAATTGGACCTTTTAATTATCCCTTCCAATTATTAATTGAACCACTTATTGGTGCTATAGCAGCTGGGAATACTGCCATACTCAAACCTTCTGAGTTCACGCCAAACGTCTCAGAAGTTATTAAACATATAATTGAGGATGTATTCGATCCTGAATATATTAGTATTTGTGAAGGTGATGCTGAAACTACACAATCATTAATCCAATTACCATTTGACTATATCTTTTTCACAGGTAGCGAACAAGTTGGTAAAATTGTGTATCAAGCAGCAAGTAAAAATTTAACTCCTGTAACGTTAGAACTTGGTGGTAAATCTCCAGTAATTGTTGATGAAACAGCAAATATTAAAGTCGCAAGTGAACGTATCAGTTTTGGGAAATTTACAAATGCTGGACAAACTTGTGTTGCTCCTGACTATATACTTGTGAATCGTAAAGTGAAGGATGAATTAATCTCTGCGCTAAAAAAAACCATTACCGAATTTTACGGTAACAACATTCAAGAAAGCCCTGATTTTGGACGTATTGTAAACCATAAGCACTTTAGTCGTTTAGATAATTTATTAAAGATTCATCATGCTGAGATTGCCTTTGGTGGTAAATCAAATGAAGATGAAAGGTACATTGCGCCTACACTATTAGATGGGATTACTTTTAATGCTAAAATAATGGAAGAAGAAATTTTCGGACCTATTTTACCAATCATTACGTATGATGATTTTGATGAAGCTATTGATTTGATACGTTCCAAACCTAAACCTCTAAGCTTATATTTGTTTAGCGAAGATGAAAATGCGACAGAACGTGTATTAAATGAAATATCATTTGGTGGTGGCGCAATTAACGATACCTTGATGCAATTGGCAAATTCAAACTTACCATTTGGTGGTGTTGGCGCATCTGGTATTGGTCAATACCATGGTAAATACAGTTTTGATACATTTAGCCATGACAAATCATATATTTTTAAATCAACTCGACTTGAATCAAGTTTATTGTTTCCACCATACAAAGGGAAATTTAAATATATTAAGGCCTTCTTTAATAAGTAACTCTGTTTATGAAAGTTCTATAGCATAAAAAAGCGCCTTCCCATTACATTTGGGAAAGGCGCTTTTTTTATGTTATTAAGTTAGTAATTGGGTTATTTAATAAACTTCTAAGTTTATATTTCTTTTAAAAACTGTACACAAACACCTTCAGGCGCAGTGTGTTTATCGTCTACTTTTTCTAGTTCGCCTGTTACTTTATCACGTCTAAATACAGTAAGCGCATAATCACCTTCTTGATGTGCACACACTAAGTAATCATCTGAATCAGTAATGTTAAAATCACGTGGAAACTCGCCGCCACTTGATACAATATCCACTAATGAAATCATGTTGCCTTCATCAGCTACTTTGAAAATAGCAATACTATCGTGCCCTCTATTACTAATGTATAAGAATTTTTGATCTTTTGATAGCCTCACTGCTGCTAATTTTGTGTCGCCTTCAAAATTTTCTGGAATCGTCAAATGACGTTCTATTTCTGTAAATTTACCATCTTCATATTTTACTGTACTTACAATATTTGATATTTCATGAACTACATAGGCATATTTACCATTTTCATGGAAAGTAATATGTCTAGGCCCATCACCTGGTTCAAAATCAAACACAGCATATTCACTGTATCCTTCATCACCAAACTCATAGGTCACTAATTTGTCTGTACCTAAGTCCATCGCCACTACATATTTTTTATCTGGCGTGATATCCATAAAATGAACATGTGCATGATCTTGTCTCTCTGACGGACCAGTTGGAAAATCATGAGCTAATTCCTGTATAAGTCGAATAATTTCTCCTGTATGTGGATTTGCTTCATATATACGTGCTAAACCTGCACCATAAACAGTTTCAAAAATATATTTACCATCTGGTGATACCGCAACATAACAGCCAGTACCAGCTGTTGACGCTAAACATTTATTAATGAGACTTAACTTACCATCTTCCTCTATCTTAAGACTAGCGATACCACAATTGTCGCCTTCTCTATTTATTGCATATAAAAATGAATGATGTTGATTTAAATAAGTTGAGGCTTCTAGTTCATACCCAGTTTCAACTTCAATTATTTTCCCTGTTTGTTCATCAAGTTGGAAACGGTAGACCCCTTTACCTTCTTTTTTTGTATAAGTACCGACATAACCTATCGTCATTATGAAAACCCCTCCATATTATGATAGTTTCATTTTAATAGAGATTTATTACAAATACAATATAATGAATTATCACTTTATTAAATCGAACATATGTTCTATAATGATATTGAGGTGATAAAATGATTCCGAAGAAATTTAAGAATGAAACTGATTATAGAAATATCCCTAGAGAATATTTAAATCCAAATATCCCCAAAGGTCGCGGCATGGTTAAATGGCAACCATTCGCTACCTTACCAGAACAATTCGAAACCATACAACAATATTTGATTGATCAAAATAAGATTGATCGCCCAACATTATCAGACGATCAATTGAGTGATCTTAATTTACAACTTCATCAAGCACTACATACAGAACAACATATCATAATTGAATATTACCAATCCGGATGGCTAGAACACATAACATTAAAAATTAAAAATATAGACATGGTTCATATGTATTTAGAGGGCTATTCGCTAAACAACTCAGAAATTATTAAATTATCACTTTTTGATATCACTCGTATTAATCCATATAACCCATAACTCCTACGTTCTTATATTACAAAATCTTATACTTAGTCTTATTTCACTTAATATAACTGTGGAAAGTTCAACTAAGCTTATGTTTATTACGAAAGAACAACTAATTGTCTCATCAAATATTTACTACCGATATGCATAAGAAAATAGCACACTCTAAAGCGTTCTATTCAGAATGTAGGCAAACTTTAGGTGATAGTTCGCCTAAGGTTTGTTGTTTATATTTGTATAGTTATTTTTCAAATAGCAGTGGTCTTTTATTAATTGGTTTATTCAATATAATAAACGCCGCACTGTTTAATCTATATATTATCATTTTTTTGTTTAATACCGGCAGTGATTTAAGCCGACTCCTGCGAGAATAGCACTAGCCAAAGACTACAGACTAAGGCAGTGCCAGCAGCAAGCGTACACAAAAAAACTGCCTACAAAGTCGGAGACTTTGTCGACAGTCTGAATAGAACACTCTAAAGTGACCTATCAATAACTTAATTATTAGATTCGATATCTGAAACAATCTCTTTTGTTTTGCTTTCAATATCTTCAAAGTCTTTTTTGAAAATATAAGCGAACACAACTGCACCAATTCCTGCTGCTAATGATACAGTTAGGATTGTACCGAATACAAATTTAAATAAACCTTTAATAAAATTCCACATTCTGTTTCACCTCAATAAATTATTAACATATCCATTATTAATGATAGCATACTTAAAAGCATCAATAAATATATACTCGCTTTTCACTACTTTAATTTAAATATTATTATAGTAATAATATGATATTATTGTAGTAATGCTTTAAGTTATAATTAAAGACTGTATATTAATTACTACCTTTAATACTTTAATAATAACAGAACTCTTAGAAAGATTACATTTATTAGTCATATGGAAAAAGAGTGGAAAAGAAATCTAATTTGTTTAAAAATATTTCGCGGTTCTACCCTGGCAAAAATCACTAGAGTTAATATGGATAAATAGTTGATCTGAGCTCGCGCTCATGCAAATATTCCACTAACTCTATATAATAATTAAGGCTGAGACAATTAATTTGTCCCAGCCACTTAGTCAATTACTTGCCCCACCAAGTACTCATTGCATCTCTAACAGCATCATAATAATTTGCCATTGCAATCACCTCATTTTAATTTGAAAATAAATAACCAGTCGTCGTTGTTATACTTATAATAACGACAAGCATCGTATAATACAATTAACATGGGGTTACAATAAAGTTACAAATTTGTAAGATTACACAACTAAAACAGGAGTTTTATATTATGCAAAAAGTAAAAACAGATATATTAACTCACCGCGGATCGCATTTCGATTTAGGTGTACAAACAGCTCAATGGATGCAACAAACACCATTATTAAAAAATAGAGAAAAAGAATGGAAAAAACGTATGCCTCGCTTTGATATCCACATAAAGGAAACATATGATATCTTCCAAACATACGCACCTCAAATTTGGGAAGAGATCAGAGGTATGCAAGAAGTCCTTAATCTACCAACAAATCAAATGATATTAAACTTTGCACACTATCGTTTTACACCACTAAAAAATAGTGGCTGTACGGTCTATTTAGGACGAGACTATATGGTAAGAAATTACGACTATCACCCTGCAACTTACGATGGTCGTTATCAGCTTTTTCAACCAAATGATGGAGGCCTAGCACAAATTGGTCCAACATCTCGTGTGACTGGTAGAATGGATGGTATGAATGAAGCTGGGTTATCTATGGGGTATAACTTTATGCATAGAAAACATCCAGGCGACGGCTTCGTATGCTATATGATTGGTAGGCTCATTTTGCAATATTGTAAAGACGTGCCAGAGGCAATTCAATTATTGAAAGAAATTCCACACAGAAGTTCATTTAGCTATATTGTCATGGATAAGCATTTAAATCATGCCATAATCGAAGTTTCTCCTAGATCACTTGAAGTAAGATATGATCATACATGTACGAACCATTTCAAGTTACTAACTCATGAGAATAGAAATTATACAAAAGAGTCTAAAGAACGTTTAGATAGACTTTTAAAGCAAACACCGAATGGTCTAGATAAAATGCATGCATTTGAATTATTTAATAATCCAGAATTTGAAATATATAGTAAATTATTTAAAAGTTGGTCTGGTACAATTCATACAACTATGTATGAACCACAGTCGCTTAAAGCATACATGACCTTAGGCGAAGATAATAAACCTACAGTCATTGATTTTAAACAATGGCTAAACGGACAGTCACTAGATATTCATTCCCTTTATGGACATATAGACACTGATTTGACCTTTGCCAATTATTAAATTCATGTCAAATATGATAATAAGTTAGAAAAATAGCTATGAAGTCATCTATCAATATAGATTTCTCCATAGCTATTATAATGTATAGTCTATTAATTAATATGAATATCACCGTGCACAGTATAGAATTCTAAAATATTATCCCCTTCTCCAACTCTATCGTTATTAAAGTTCTTATTATTGACTTTTTCTACGCCATCATCAGGATTTAATTTTAATAACGTATTATCTGGTTTTTTATTATAAGACATAATAATATCACCATTTTGGCTAGAAGCTTTAAATGCAGAATCAATGTCCATACGATCTAATTGGATATGCCCACTTTGAGCAAGCAACACAGAGTTTTTAATCAATGTATTCTCAGCATATATGCTCGCTTCTTTGGTTTTAATATTAGCATTAACAATTTTACTATCACTAATATGGATAGGTGATTTCAAACCGCTATACAACAATTTTTCAACTTCTGAATTTTGCACATAAACACGGCTACCAGTTCTATCATTCATATTCAAATCGACTTTGTCAGCTTCGATATTTTGAAGTTTAATATCGCGTGCTTTGCTCGAAACGTTCAATTCCTTTAATTTCTCATTTGGTATGGTAATTTTCATTTCAGCCTTAATTTGTCTAAATGGATTATAATTTAAGCCATAATTATCGACTCGGCTACTAGTTTCTTTCAACTTTAATGATTGCTTATCTTTATCTATATCTACTTTCTGTTGGCCTTTATAGTGAATTGCAAACTTATTTCCTTTTACTATCGTTACATTACTAGAACGGCTATCAATATCTAAATGCTTTACTTCCACATCATCATACGTTTTATCAATAACATTAAGCTTATTATTTTGCTTTTCAAAACCAAACCAAGTAATACAGCCTAAAGTAAAGCACACAATAAATAATGCTAAACCACTAAAAAATAATTTCCTCATTCATTTGCACTTCCTTTAATCGTCTTGATATTCCAACGTAAGTATTTTAGTATCAAACGATAAACGAATTGAGCTAATTTCGCAATGATCACAAATAATACAATACCTAAACCAGTAAACGAAAACGCAAAAAGATAATTACTAATTGCTAAGCTGAACATATTATATAATGAGCCATGAATAATTAATAAAATCGGGCTAATTGCTAAAAATAATGCAACTAAAAGTAATATGAACATAAAACTACCAATGAATATCATTGGTATCAAGATAATGATTAAAGACAAAATTCCCATGCCTAGCGAGGCCATAATCGCTCTAAGAATTGATTTAGCATTTGGCCTATACTCTGCAGATACAATTGCATTCTTTGCTTTAATCTCTTTCCCAATTTTTTTAGGTGACTCTAATGCACCTATAATTTGATATTCATTTTTCCCCTCTCTTTCTTGTTCAAAGAAGTATTGCTCATACTCATACATGACGTTATCTCGTTCCGCACTTGGTATGCTATTTAATTCTTGTTCAAGTTCATTCAAGAAAGTAATTTTATCCAAATTATCTACCGCCATTCTAATTCTAGATTCGAATCAAAATATTTTATGTAATATCTAAGAATATCGTCTTGCATAAGGTTATCATTCATTAGATTTTTAAATCCTTTATTTCTTGTAGAATTCAATTTTCTTTATTTTATCATGTTTGTACACAATAGATAACTTTATTTGATTAACTTTGTCACAATAAGTAATAACTTTATATGATTTATGTAACTGCTTATTCTTATAATGATCACCTAATTGATTAATTACGCTTTGTATATCACCATCTATACTTGCATTAAAATTAGTCTCAATCTTAGTGTCTTTAACGAGCGTGATGCCTTTCAAGCGACCGTCTTTTTTATTGACTTTAAATGTTAAATGAGGTTCATGACCTTTTGTATAAATACGATGATTTTTCATTACGACATGATTATATACTGTATAATTTTGAGCATCTATTTGTATGTCTAATTTCATATTATCAATAGTTAACTGCGATAAATTCGTAGATTGTGTATTATTAATGTAATTCACAATTAAAATAGTCCCTATCCCCATTGCCATAAAAAGACTAACGATTAATAATTTAAATGACCTATGTAAATTCAATATTGTTGTCACACTCCATATATTTAATAAAAGACAAATTTGATCTTTTTGTTTAACAGTTAACTTAAAATCAAATTTATTTTTCTAAGTATTTAAAATTTTCTTTCATATTAAAAATTGATATAATAAAAACTAATACGCTAAAGGGGGAAATATTATGACAAGTTTAGAAACTTATTTCAAAAACAGTCAACCGCTTGATCAATATATCGAAGCTATGACTGAAAACAAAGAGAATTTATTAACGATTTACAATTCTTTCTCTTTACCAGAAGAGGATAATCGGATTGAAAAAATTAAATCATTAAACTATTCAAAAGTATTAGTCATCACTGAAGATTGGTGTGGGGATGCCATGATGAATGTCCCAATTTTAAAACATATTAGTGAAACTTTAAATTTAGAAGTTCGAGTATTCCACCGCGATGAAAACACAGATTTAATAGATCAGTATTTAACAAATGGAACTGCTCGTTCAATACCTATTTTCGTTTTCTTAAATGATGCTTATGAACAACAAACTGTTTGGGGACCACGTGCAAGACAAGTGCAGCACTTTGTAGATGAAGCACGTTCAAACGTCCCAGCAAAAGATGATCCAACTTTTGAAGACAAATCTGCTGAAGCACATACAATTATGATGAATCGTTATAAAACTGATTCTCAATTATGGAAATACGTTTATGATTCCATATTAGATAAGTTAATCATAAAATAAAAAGACGTATGAATGTTGCTGTTTAACTGCACATTCATACGTCTTTTTTTTAAATCATTTATTAGTTACCTACTGTTAAATATCTTTCTTAGATGAATAGAAAATATTAACAACAAACAAGATAACGATCGACGCTGAAGTTATAAACCATTGCCAGTTCGTAAATGTATAATCACCTGAAGTTGTTTTTGAAGTTAAATAGCTAAATGGAATATATTTTAATGAATCTTGTATATTGTCTCCAATTTTAGGAATCATAGGTAAGAACGGTTCCGCAAATGGAACAATTAACACTAAGAATACACCAAGCGTAAATATAAGTGCCGTCTTAGGTACAATAAGTGAAAATAAATATAAAAGTAGTCCAAAGAATAAATGGAACATTAAAAAGAACCATAATAGTTCAAAAATCTTTTTAGTTTTAATATTGTCCCCATCAACGAAACCTTGAACAATAAGTACAAATCCAACTAATACAGCTGTTATCAATACTGCAATTAAAATAATCGAAATCACTTTTGCAATAATATAACCAATACGGTTAGAAGTTTTATTCATGTAAAGTTGAATTGTACCTTGTGAAATATCACGTGTGATTGTTTTGATTACAAATAGCAAGCCCATAATTGAAAAGAACCAACTACCTATTGTAAGTAATGTATTGCCATTCATTTCATCTGCCTGTTGTAAAAATAAAATGATGAAGCCAACCATTGGTAACAATGTCAGAAGCAACGCTAAATACGTTAACGGACTTTTAAAAATGCTGAACATATCATATTTTACGAGTTGTAAACTATTCATTATTGACCACCTTTCTGATTAATATTGAAGTAAGTATCACGCAACGAACTTTTACGTGTTTCAATAAACTTAGGATAAATGTCTTTGTTCGCTAAACCTTTAAGAACGTTTTTATAATTATTTTGAGCTTTTATAATAATTTCTCCACTCGCTTGTTGTGTTTGAATTACGTCAAACGCTTCGTTTAAGAACGTTGCAGCAGTATCGAAATCACTATCTTCAAATATAAGTACCGTAGAGTCAGAAGGTGTTCCTTCTTGCATGTCTACATCTTGAACAAATTTACCATCACGTAAGAACACTGCTCTATCGCAAATTAATTCAATATCCTCTAACTTATGACTAGAAATTAAAATTTTCATTTCTAATTCTTTTACAAGTGATTGGATTGTTTTTAAAACATCAATAGAACCATCTGGGTCCATACCATTAGTAGGTTCATCAAGTATTAAATACTTTGGTTTATTCATTAATGAAACAGCGATTGCTAACTTTTGTTTCATACCCATAGAATATTTTTTAACTTTTTTCTTAACGTAAGGTCTCATACCGAATGCATCAATAATTTGGTCTGCATATTTTTTGTCGAACCCTTTACCTAAAACATTCGCAAAAAGTTTTAAATTATATAATCCTGATTTATTATCATACAATTTTGGATGTTCGATGAGGTAACCGATATTTTCTTTGTTACCTGTTTTTACATCACCTTTATAATTGATAATATTTCCATTCATAACTTTCATAAGTGTTGTTTTACCGACACCATTTTTACCTATCAAGCCCACAATTTGGCTCTGACCAAAATCAAAATCAATATGGTCTAAAACATTATTACTACCATACGTTTTAGTAATATTCTTTAATTCCATAAATGCGCCTCCCTTTGAGATTAATTTATTTTTTTATATTGAATGAAATAATTAGTAATAAAAAACAAAATACTCATTACTAAAAATCCATAGTTAAACATCGGTTCTAAATAATCTAATTGTCTTAAATTAAAATTAAATACTGCGATAAGACCAACAGCAACCAGTATGACAAAAATCGGTATAATAATAAACATCGTTAGTAGATATATCAAATAAGAAATATATTCCGATTTTTGTTCAGTATACCTTTTAAATGCTATAGGTATAGCAAAAAAATTAATTGTTATGTAAGAGTAAGGCACCATAACATTCAAATTTAATTGGTCCGCAGAAACGTTAGAATCCGGTATATTGTATAGTGATAATATAGCTGCTCCTACTAATGTAAACATAAGTACGGTTACATAGTTTGCATTAAGTAGAGCTTTTTTTGAAACTGGTAAACTCGCAAAAAAATCGTATGACATTTTGTGTCCTAATTTACTATTGAACCTAAACGCATGTCCAGAATCAACGATAGATATAAACAATAATATCATCGCAACAGCTGAATAAATTGATTTAGTAAGTAAAGTATCATTTCCAATCACTAGTTGTAACGGCGAAAACAACAATAACATCGAATAAATAATTATAGTCCATTTACGTAATTTTATATTTCTAATAAGTAAATTTTTCATCTAATGGCCCTCCTCACTATGAAATGCCATCATTTTCAAATTCAATTTTGTGTAGCCCTTTTTCGAGGAAAACCATTAGTTCTTCAATTTTCGGTTTAGTAATTGCTACCTCATTACCAAATATTTCTTTAAATACATTTGCATGTGTTGTAAGCGCCGTATAGCCAGTTTTATTATATTCTATATAATATGCTAAAGACACTAACTCGTCGTCTATCTGATTTGAATCACCTTTTACAATTTGATACTTATTCATAATGTCATCTAAAAAATCATTAAAGACAATTTCACCGTCTTTTAAATATACTAAGTAATCAGCAATTTTCTCTAAATCTGAAATAATGTGTGTTGAAATAAATACAGTTTTATTTTCATCGATGAGTTCTTGTTGAATGATATCTAAAACTTCATTTCGAACAATCGGGTCTAAACCAGAAGTAGGTTCGTCTAAAATAAATAATTCTGCATGATGGCTAAAAGCAATCGCAATAGATAATTTCATTTTCATACCAGTTGAAAAAGTTTTAAGCTTTTTATCCCGAACTAAATTAAATTTTTCAAGAAAGTAATTAAAACGCGTATTGTCCCACCTTTTGTAAAAAGGGGCGATATATTTTTCAATTTTGTTAACGGTCCACTTATCATTTAAATATAGCTCTGAATAAATAAAACCGATTCTATTTTTGATTTCCTCAGCGTTGTCTTTCATCTTTTTATTAAAAACTAAGATTTCTCCTTGTTCTGGTTCAATTAAATCCATAATTAATCTAATGAGTGTCGTTTTGCCAACACCGTTTGCGCCAATAAATCCTGTGACAAACCCTTGAGGAACTTCAAAAGAAATATCGTTCAACTTGAATTCTTTATGCTGATAATTAACAGCATTTAATTCTATAGCGTTCATTCCTCATCCTCCTCAAAGATCATCTCCAGAATTTCTTGTAGCTCAGGCAATGACATACCGATTGTCTTAGCTTCTTTACTCATTGATTTAGCTAATGATTCAATCACGATGAATTGTTTTTCTTTCAAAATGGAACTATCTTGTTCTTTTACAAACGTACCTTTACCTCTAATTGTAAAGACAAAACCATCTTTTTCTAAGTCTTCGTATGCACGCTTAGTAGTGATCACGCTTACGCTTAAATCTTGTGCTAACTCGCGCATAGAAGGTAAATGTTCACCTGGAACTACGTACCCTTTTAAAATATTTTCTTTAATTTGTTGCTTAATTTGTTCATAAATAGGGCTTTCACTACTATTTTTCAAAAGTATTTTCACGGACGTCCTCCCTTGCAACTGTATATACACAATATATACAATATATACACACTTGTAAAGAGAAAATTAGAAATTAATTGCACACTTTTTAATTTTGCAATTCTTGAACACTAAATATTATTTCTGAGATCCATATACAAAATTAAAAGACTATATCTGAAAGAAAACAAATTTCGCCTTTTTCATAAATATAGTCTTTAAAATAACTATTACTTCTTTTGATCATTTTTCTTTTTTCGTCTATTATTGTTACGATCAATAAACGCACAAACCATAAACATTATAGCTGCAATTAATAATTTTATACCAGAACTTTCATGTCCTGTAGCTTGCAAGTAATACCCCACCACAAACAGGGCAATAGCAATAATGACAAATATCTTTGTTAAATGTTTCATCCATTTCACCTCAAAACAATTTTCATTATACCAAATTATGTTAAATATTTCTAAATCACTATTGATTCATTTAATCTTATTGATTTTTATTTTACCCCTATCATATTTTAAGCAATAGAATATATTGTTTGCAGTCATTAAAATATGATGATAAAATTATTAATGTATCCACGGATTATATTACACAACCCCAAGTCTGATGACGCAGACTTGGGGTTTTTTGTGTGTAAGGCCACCTATTTGTCTTTCCATTTATTTTCTAACCAAACACGGAATACAACAAGTAAGCTACCTGTTAACAAAGTTGTTATGATTTCTTGCCACCACGTGATCATACTACACCTCCCACAGAAGAAAGTACCATGTAGGATTTCGATGGCCTAACCATATTCTAACATAAAAACAGAACGTATGTTCGTGTGAAACTGTAGTTTTTTTATTTTTCCGTCAAATCTTTGCGCTATGCTTTAATTTCAAGCTATTTCGCGATAATATAATAGTATCCTGAAATAGTAAAGAGAGGTTGACCAACATATGAATCCTTTAGCTTTAGATTTAAATGAAAAACTATCTAAAACAAACCCAGAAATAGCTGATATGCTATCAGACCTTGGAAAATTAATGTATTACCCGAAAGGTATTTTATCTCAGTCTGCTGAGGCAAAATCTACAAAGTATAATGCAACAATCGGTATGGCTACTTATAAAGACAGTAAGATGTATGCTGATACATTAAATGATGTTTTTACAGAGCTTACTCCTGATGAAATCTTTCCATACGCCCCTCCTCAAGGTATTGAATCACTCCGTGATTTATGGCAACAAAAAATGTTAAAAGAAAATCCAGATTTAAATGCGAATGACATGACTAGACCAATTCTTACTAATGCTTTAACACATGGTTTATCATTAGTAGCCGACATGTTTGTTGATAGTGGCGATACATTACTATTACCAACTCATAATTGGGGAAATTATAAACTTGTATATAGCGCTAGACATAACGCTGATATTGAAACATATGATATTTTTGATGAAGATGGCCATTTTACAACTGATAACTTTGTTGATACTTTGGAAAACTATCAAAAAGATAAAGTAGTTTTAATTTTAAACTATCCTAATAATCCAACAGGCTACACACCTACTAAAGAAGAAGTTAATACAATCGTTGCTGCCATCAAATCATTAGCAGAACGCGGTACAAATGTTATTGCCTTGGTAGATGATGCTTATTATGGTTTATTTTATGAAGACGTATATACACAATCACTATTTACTGCTTTAACAAATTTACATTTAGATAATGTATTGCCAATCCGTTTAGATGGTGCTACAAAAGAATTCTTTGCTTGGGGTCTTCGAGTTGGATTCATTAGCTTTGGCGTCTCAAATGAAACAACTAAACACGTTCTTGAAGAAAAAGTAAAAGGCTTAATTAGAAGTAACATCTCAAGTGGCCCAATGCCTTCTCAAAGTGCTGTTAAATATGTTTTAGAACACCCTGAAACTTTCGAAAATGAAATACAACATAATATTGATACACTACAAGCGAGATATGAAATCACTAAATCAGTAGTTTATGACGATCAATATACTCCTTTTTGGCAAGTGTATGACTTTAATTCTGGATATTTCATGGCATTAAAAGTTCATGGTGTAGATCCTGAACAATTGCGCTTATACTTAATCGAAACCTATTCAATTGGTATTATCGCGCTAAATGATACTGATATACGTATCGCATTCAGTTGTGTCGAAAAAGACGATATTCCACATGTATTTGATACAATTGCAAAAGCAATCTCAGAATTACAAAAATAATTTATATATTTGATATAAAACCAAAGAGGACAACGAAAGTTTAATAATAAGCTTTCGTTGCCCTCTTTTGCTAAAACTGAAAAGTTCTAGAATGGGTGCAAATATAAGTTAACATTACATGCTAGTATTCCCCCGTGGAGTGCCACGGTACCAACTTTTATTCAAAAGATTTTTCGTGCTGCTAAACCAACACGAACAATGATAACTATACATTAAAACAGCCCAATACACCTATTTATCTACCGAGCCGATTAAATTAATTATATCTATTGATGTTGTTTAAGTATACGTGACATTTCTTCAATTTTACCAGCATGTAGTGGAATATGAATTGCATTGAGCACTAATAATTCATTTAATGTACTGCAACCAGCAATAGTCTCTGTCAATTCTTGTTCTAACTGTTCATTAGTTAAGCTTCTCGCACGGTCTGGTAATGTTTTTAAATGTTCAAATATTTCATCAACGGTAGGAATCTCTTCATCTCCCCACTTTTCTGGTGAAGAACCATATCCAAATAA
This sequence comes from Staphylococcus pseudoxylosus, assembly GCF_044794325.1. Classification (NCBI taxonomy): domain Bacteria; kingdom Bacillati; phylum Bacillota; class Bacilli; order Caryophanales; family Staphylococcaceae; genus Staphylococcus; species Staphylococcus pseudoxylosus. The sequence goes on along the minus strand of NZ_CP085024.1, from coordinate 1,064,621 downwards.
ACTTGTATATTTAGCAATATCTACTTCATTTTGTTCACACAATGATAATGCACTTTCAAATATCGTAAGTACATGTCCATATTGCCAATGAATTGTATTTGGAAAGGCAGCAATCTTATCGTCTAATACCTGTTCGTTACTCCAATTATCGTATCCTGATATTAAATAGTTAATACCTAAATCGATAACTTCATAAACTGTTGGTTTTGTCATAATTAAACTTCCTTTCGTCTTTCAAAAATTTAAGTACACTTAAAATCATGTATAAGAACCGCTTCTAATTATACTTACATACTTTACCCTAAACTATAATTAAATATTCATATAATAAAATGCTTTAGAAAACCAAAAATAATTTTCTCTAAATTGATGTACTTAAAAAATGAAAATCCTAACACTTCATTTATTAAATATAAACGTTCTGTGTATGAAAAATTAAGCATTATATGATTTGTAAAAAAGCGCAATATTTTTAAATTAATGCTATATTATACTTTTTTAGCTACTTTCTATTTCAACATTCAATATTTCTACAAGTAAACGTACTTAAAATGATAAACAAATTGATTTTTTTAAAATTGGATTACAACATTAAAAAAAGAACTTCTAGTCCTTTATTTGTCTTACAAAGCGCCTCGTATACCATTATATACAAAATGTTTTGCTTTATTAGTCTTTGCTTAAGCGCTTTTACCCCAATCGATCTTATACCTGATTTCATACCAATTATTGGCTATTTAGATGATTTAATCATAGTACCAATAGGCATTTATTTATGTTTGAAGCTCATACCTAATGAAATACTGACGGAAATGCGTAAAAAAGCTTTGGATTATGAATGGAACAAATCGAAGAATTGGTTTATGGCAATTCTCATATTATCAATTTGGTTTACTCTTTTATTCTGTCTAACAAAATTATTTATTAGTTATGTTTAACAAATAAAAGATGCAAAACATAAATTAGTTTTCACTAAAATGCATTACGCTACCTTACTCAGCATGTATGTTTAGAAACACAGCAGTCTTTATTATCAATATAGTAAGCTACTGCTAATACAAAGAATAAGGCTGAGACAATTAAAATTTTGTCCCAGCCTCTAAAGCTTTTACTACATATAATTTATTAATGTTATCAGGAGAAGTCTCTTGAAATTTAATTAAATATCTATATTAAACTTTACATCATACCTGGCATACCGCCCATACCTGCTTGAGTGTCGTTACTACTTTCTTCTGGAAGATTAGCAACAACTGCTTCTGTAGTAAGGAACATTGCAGCAACACTTGCAGCATGTTGTAATGATGAACGTGTTACTTTAGTAGGGTCAACAATACCAGCTTCTAACATATTCACCCATTCATTCGTAGCCGCATTGAAACCAACACCTACATCTGCATTTTTAAGTCTTTCAACTATAATTGAACCTTCTAAACCAGCATTTTCAGCAATTTGACGTACTGGTGCTTCTAAAGCTTTCAATACAATATTAATACCAGTTGCTATATCGCCTTCAGCTTCAATTTTAGAAACTTTATCATAAATATTCATGAAGGCAGTTCCTCCACCAGCTACGATACCTTCTTCAACGGCAGCTCTTGTAGAGTTTAACGCATCTTCAATACGTAATTTACGTTCTTTCAATTCTGTTTCGCTTGCTGCACCAACTTTAATTACAGCTACGCCACCTGCTAATTTAGCTAAACGTTCTTGTAATTTTTCTTTATCGAACTCAGAATCTGTTTCTTCAATTTGAGCTTTAATTTGGCTTACACGTGCATCGATATTATTTTGATCTCCATCACCATCAACAACAGTTGTATTATCTTTTGTAATTTCTGCTTTATTTGATGTACCTAACATATCAATTGTAGCATCTTTAATATCTAATCCTAAATCATCTGTAATTACTTGTGCGCCTGTTAAAATCGCTAAGTCTTCTAACATTGCTTTACGACGATCACCGAAACCAGGAGCTTTGACAGCAACAGCAGTAAATGTACCACGCATACGATTTAATACTATATTTGTTAATGCGTCACCTTCCACATCGTCAGCTACAATTAAGATTGGACGATTTGATTGAACAACCTGTTCTAATAGTGGTAAAATATCTTGGAATGATGAAATCTTTTTATCAGTTATTAAAATATAAGGTTTCTCAAGTTCTGCAACCATTTTATCTGAATCTGTTACCATATACGGTGATTGATAACCTCGATCAAATTGCATACCTTCTACAACTTCTAATTCTGTGTTAAAACCACTAGATTCTTCAATGGTAATAACACCATCGTTACCAACTTTTTCCATAGCTTCAGAAATATATTTACCGATTTCTTCATCAGCAGCAGAAATTGAACCAACTTGAGCAATTTCATTTTTATTATCAACATTTTGAGAAATATCATGTAATGCATTAATAGCTACTTCTACAGCTTTATCAATACCTTGACGTAAACCTACTGGGTTCGCACCACTAGTAACGTTCTTCAATCCTTCTTGTATCATAGCTTGTGCTAAAACCGTCGCAGTTGTTGTTCCGTCACCAGCAATTTCATTTGTTTTGTTAGCAACTTCTTGAACTAATTTTGCACCCATATTTTCATAAGGGTCTTCTAATTCAATTTCTTTAGCGATTGTCACACCATCATTTGTGATAAGCGGTGATGTATATTCTTTATCCAATACTACATTACGCCCTTTTGGTCCAATTGTAACTTTAACGGCGTTAGCTAATTTATCTACACCTCTTAACATTGATTGACGTGCGTCTTCAGAGAATTTTAAATCTTTCGCCATATTACTTATACCTCCATGATGTTTGATTGATTTATTTGAAATTATCAGAATTTATTTATAATTTTTATGCTTCAATTATAGCTAAAATGTCTTCTTCATTTACGATTAAATAAGTTTCGTCTCCACGTTTTACTTCTGTTCCAGCGAATTGTTGAAATACTACATTATCGCCTTCATTTACTTCAGGAGCAACTCGAGAACCATCTTCTAAAATACGCCCTGCACCTACTGCAATTATCGTACCTTCGTTGGATTTCTCTTTCGCGCTATCAGTTAATACAATACCGCTCTTTGTTGTTTGCTCTTGTTCTGATTTTTGAATAATTACTCGGTTACCTAATGGCTTTAACATTGATTGTTCCTCCTTAAAAATAATAAAATACTTTAGCACTTAAAGTGAATGAGTGCTAATATACTTCTATAATAATCAAAGTTGGTCAATATTTCAAGTTAAAACTATCCAGCTAAATTTTGTATAAAACACTATTTTACGATAAAATAAGGTATCATTTAATTTTTGGAGGTTCATTATGTCTCGTTTATGGGTGTCCATACTGACATTAGTTATTTACGGCCTAGCACAATTTGGTGTAATCATTTTACAATTGTCTGGTCTGCTTGATAACTATAGTGGCAAAGAACTTGTCTTTGCGCAAATTTATACACAAGTTATATTATTTATTATCGCATCTTTCATAATTATTATAATTAATCATTTTATTGCTAACCCTACTTCTTTAGAACAGCAACCGAAAGAAAAGAAAAGATACGCTATTGGATGGGCGCTTGTTGGCTATTTTGTAGTAATGATTTATCAAATTATTGCTAATATGATTAATATCTATTTATTAGGCGCACCTCAATCCAGTCCAAACACAGAGAGACTGATGAAAGTAGCTCAAGAAATTCCTATATTCATTATATTAATTTCGGTAGTTGGCCCTATTTTAGAAGAATTTGTTTTTAGAAAAGTAATTTTCGGTGAAATTTATAATATGATCCAAGCAAATAAAACAATTAAATTTTTAATTGCAGGGATTGTGAGTTCAATTATTTTTAGTGCTGCCCATTCAGACCCTTCCTTTTTTATCATTTACTTTGGTATGGGTATGATTTTCTCAGCGTTATATGTTTATACTAAACGAATTTGGGTCCCTATTTTAGTACATATCATGCAGAATGGTTTTGTAGTTATAATTCAAGTATTAGTAGGACCAGAAAAAATAAAAGAAATGCAGGAATCTGCTTCATTTATTTTCAACTTTTTATTTTAATCATCATTAAAAATTAAAGGGAAGAAGCTGCGACATCATTTTATGTCGCAGCTTCTTCCCTTTTTATGTTTTGATTGTTATTTGCTATCTTTTTTATTTCTTCTATTAACGAAATATCCTAAGACCATACCAATAAAGATAATTATCATTGCTGTGATTAATGCAAATAGTGTACGTTCAAATTTAACATCAATTTCATTTTTAGATTGCTCATTTGTTGTATGTGTCAATTCATCCTCACTACTTGAATGATATTCGTATTTACCTGATGATTGTTGTCTTTTAGGACTTTTTAAATCAGGCATTGATCCAATTTCACCTGTAATCAATGCTAATACTTGGTTATCTAAATTTTTATAATAATCACTAGATTTTAAAACATTAAAATATTGGAATTTAAAATAATTTGTGCCTTTTTGTAATTCATTTAAAAAGGCATTATCTGCAAAGGTTTGGCGCCTTAAAACCGACGAAATCTCTTTATCAGTTACTGTTTTAGCACCAGAACTCAGCTGTTTAACTTGATTAACTACAAAAGGATTATATTTAAACGAACCAGTAGACATTTGATCAAACCTGTTTATTAATTGCTTTTCATTCGATTGAGATTTTTCGCTTTTGGCTAAATCACCATAACTCACTGAAGTTCCGCCACTTGCAATCTCATGATGACTAGAACTTCCATATTGATGCTCATTTCTATGATCATTAGTATGATTTATCGAATTGTTAGTTGTGTTTGAATCGTTCTCATCAGTATTATGGCCTGGATTTAAAATTACATTTGAATCGTCCTGACCATTTGGTTTTGTATTATCTGCCCCAGGATAATTTGGAGTGTTTGAACTACCACCATTGGAATTATTCATATTACCTTCATCATGAGATGTGTTTGGGTCTTCTGAACCTCCACCACTTGGCTTGTTTGGTTCATTTCCATTACCTGGATTGTCGGGTTTTGGCTTACTGCCTGAGCTATCTCCGTTATCTGGATTATCTGGCTTTGATTGATTATCTCCGCCGTCTCCATTATCTGGGTTATCTGGATTTGGCTGATTGTCTCCACCGTCTCCATTATCTGGATTATCTGGCTTTGGCTGATTGTCTCCGCCGTCTCCATTATCTGGGTTATCTGGCTTTGATTGATTATCTCCATCATCCCCATTATCTGGGTTATCTGGATTTGGCTGATTGTCTCCACCGTCTCCATTATCTGGATTATCTGGCTTTGGCTGATTGTCTCCGCCGTCTCCATTATCTGGGTTATCTGGATTTGGCTGATTGTCTCCACCGTCTCCGTTATCTGGATTATCTGGTTTTGATTGGTTATCTCCACCATCCCCATTATCTGGGTTATCTGGCTTTGGCTGATTGTCTCCGCCGTCTCCGTTATCTGGATTATCTGGCTTTGATTGATTATCTCCGCCGTCTCCATTATCTGGGTTATCTGGCTTTGATTGATTATCTCCATTATCCCCATTATCTGGATTATCTGGGTTTGGCTGATTGTCTCCGCCGTCTCCATTATCTGGATTATCTGGCTTTGGTTGATTATCTCCGCCGTCTCCATTATCTGGATTATCTGGGTTTGGCTGATTGTCTCCACCATCTCCATTATCTGGATTATCTGGCTTTGATTGATTGTCTCCGCCGTCTCCATTATCTGGATTATCTGGGTTTGGCTGATTGTCTCCGCCGTCTCCATTAACTGGATTATCTGGCTTTGGCTGATTGTCTCCACCATCTCCACTATTTGGATTATCCGGATTTGGTTGATTATCTCCACCGTCACCATCATCACCATTATTCGGTTCAGCTGGGGTTTGTTGATTGCCTGCACTGTCTTCGGTACTTGGCTTATCTGTATTCGCTTGATCTTGTTCAGTTAAGTTGCTATTATCTTCTTGTCTTTTAGCATTACTTAACGCATTATTGTTGGGATTTTGATTATCGGAAGTATTTTGCTTTTCTTCATTATCTTGAACTGTTTCAGCTGAACCAATGTCACTACTTTGACCTGTTTGAGCTTGGTTAAGTTCTTCATATTTCGTCATTGCATCTAAGTCGTTACCTAAGCCTAAATTAGTTGTATCATCGCTTTGTACTGTATTCCCTGTGCTTGAACTTTTTGTATGATTTGTAGGATCAGAATGAATTGGCTTTTTATCTGATTGGTTTGTGTTTTCATTTGTTAGTTTTTCATTAAGTTGTTGTTCAGCAGCGTGAGTTTGGCTAGAAAGCAATGTTGTACTTAAAGCTATAGCAAAGCTGGACATCACAAATTTATGCGAAAAATACCACTTCATAGATTCACCTCCAAAATTCATATTTTTACATTCATATAATAGTATATAAGAAAAAGATCTATTTTTCATCAAAAGCAATTTATTGAAAACAAATATTAATCCTTTTGAAATTTTATGTAAAACCCTATTTACAAACTCTGATATAATTATTATACTTAATATATAAAATAAATTGATATAAAGGAGCATTCACAATGGGATTATTTAGTAAAAAAGACTCAACTTTAGAAACTTTTCAAAATGCAATAGAAACAAGACGTACTATTTATAGTTTAGATCAAGAGATTTCAATCTCTGATAGCGAAGTAGAAGATATTATTGAGCATGCTATCAAACATGTTCCATCATCATTTAATTCACAATCTACACGTATTGTATTACTTTTAAATGATAACCATAATAAATTCTGGGACATCACTAAACAAGAGCTTAAAAACGCTATGGGCGAAGACCGTGATTTCCAAGCAACTTCTGACAAAGTAGATAACTTCAAACATTCTCATGGTACAATTCTTTACTTTGAAGACCAAGATGTGATCGAAGGATTACAAAATCAAATGCCTAACTATGCAGAAAATTTTGCCATCTGGTCTAATCAAACAAATGCAATGCACCAATTTGCAATTTGGACAGCTTTAAGTACTGTAGGCGTTGGTGCTTCATTACAACATTACAATCCACTTGTTGATGTTGCCGTTTCTGAAGCTTTTGAAATACCTAAAACATGGAAACTTGTTGCGCAAATGCCATTCGGTAATGTACGTGATGCAGCTGGTGACAAAGAATTCCACGATATAAGCAAACGCTTTTTAGTTAGAAAATAATCACATTTACTTACTTCAATTAGTATTTAATTATAAAATGAAACGAGAGGTCGAGCATATAAATGCTTCGACCTCTTTCAATATCAAATGATTTATGTCAATAAATTTAAGTAGATGAAATTTATAGTTTGCTTTCATCAAAACTATTTAGTTCAATTCTCCACACATAAATAACATGCTTATAAACTTCATTTCATTCTCCAATTTAATTCTAAATAAATAACCAACAAATATTTTTACTAGTTGCTAAAACTATTTACCACCGCAGTTTATTCTTTTTTATAGTTATTAATCTAAAACAACTACTAACTTTGAATTATCAGAATATTTTTAGTATATTGATGCTAACAATAATTTAAGGGGCGATAAAAATGAATATAGAAATTTTTCAATTTAAAATCGAACCGGCAAATGTTTCATTAAATGAAGAAAATATCGTTAATTGGTTTTCTAAATTTGTAACCCCCGAAACTGATGTCGTTGTATTACCAGAAATGTGGAATAATGGCTATGCTTTACCTCAGTTAAAAGAACTCGCTGACAATCAACTATCTCGTAGTTTTGAGTTCATATCAAAGCTTGCGATTCAATATAATGTTGATATAATTGCAGGCTCTGTTTCAAATGCTATGAAAGAAGATGTGTATAATACAGCATTTGCAGTTTCAAAAAATGGCTATTTAATCAATAGTTATGACAAAGTTCATTTAGTTCCTATGTTAGATGAGCCTGCATTCTTAACTGCTGGTAACGCTGTACCTGAAGCATTTAATTTAACTAATGGTATTAAAGCCACACAAATTATTTGCTATGATTTACGTTTCCCTGAATTATTACGCTACCCTGCTCGAAAAGACGCAGAAATAGCTTTTTATGTAGCACAATGGCCTCAAGCAAGAGTGAATCATTGGGTAGCACTTTTAAAAGCACGTGCTATTGAAAATGATATGTTTGTAATAGGATGTAATGCATGCGGGGACGATGGACAAACAGAATATGCGGGTCATTCTATCGTAATTAATCCAAATGGCGAAATAGTTGCGCAATTAGAAGGTAAGCCGGACCATATTTCATGTAGTATCGACTTAGATGAAGTTACTACTCAAAGGGAAAACATTCCAGTTTTCAAAAATCTTCGCCCTCATTTATATAAATAAATACCAAAATAAAAACCGTGAGCTTGGGAGGGACTCACGGTTTTTGTAACTTATTATTAAGGGAATGTTTTTTACAGTTATTTCTCTATCTATTTTTGGGGATGTTATTAATTATGAAAAAATTTAGTGAATTTACCGATTAAAATGATAAATTGAATGATGTTTACGATAGCTTACATGTTAATACTTTAAATCGCCTCTGTTATAGGCAATGTTAAAAATGATATTTGAATTGAGACTGGGAATGTTCTACGAATTCAAATTCGGGATTGCTTAATAAAATTAAGCGCGTTGTGTACCTGAAAGTATTATTTTACGAAATCACTAATCATTGCTGAGAAATGGTTTGTCACTACATCAGCCTCCTCTTGTTTGTAATCAATTAATTGAAAAACGAGAACTTAACTTGTAACTATAACAACTATACGAAGAAAGTACAGTTACAATGTCAGTGTGTTAATCAGACCCCTGCTCAAAAGTCTAATCAACGTTATCATTCAAACAAAAATTCAAACAAAATTTTGATTAAATGATTTGTAAAATGTAATCACTTCTTTGTGATACAAGTACATTTAACCATGATTTTTTAAATTAATGTTAAAAATTCCCCAACTCGTTAATTTTTATTCCTAAATGTAAGCATAAATATGATAAAATTAGTCAGGTAAATATTTTAAACAGTTAGGAATTAAAAATATACAGTTACGCAATAAGACGCATAAAATTTAATTAAAATTGTATAATACGAGTGAGGAGAGAAAAGCCAATGAGTAAATTAATTGATACTAAAATAGACAACTTTGCTAAAAGTCTTCAATTACGCAACAATTTAGATCATATAGAATATTTAAAAATGCGTTTAGGCATGCAAGTTGTAGTAAGTAATTTCTTTAAAGCAATTGTTATTTATGGTGTTTCAATCCTTTGTCATATATTTTTATACACACTAACTGTTCATTTATCATTTTTTGTAATTAGACACTTTGCGCATGGAGCACATGCTAAAAACTCTTTAGCTTGTTATATAGAAAGTCTAATTTATTTTGTTTTACTACCTTGGCTAGTCGGGTATATACAAGTCCCATCTCTTATAATGTATCCATTAGCTTTAATTGGATTACTAATAATTAGTATATATGCACCTTCTGCTACAAAAAAGCAGCCTATACCTGAACGCCTAAGAAAAGGTAAAAAGATTAAATCAATATGTGTAACATTAACCTTATTATTAATTTCGCTCTTTTTAAATGAGCCCTACCAGCAATTAATATTATTAGGTATTGTTATTATATCTGTTTTGCAGTTCCGTATATTTTTTCCTAAGGAGGATCATTAATAATGAATATTATAAAATCTATTTCAAAATCTATTTCAAATTATTTCGCTAAAGTTTTTGCTTCTATAGGTTCAATATCTACTGTCAATCCTTGTTTTGGTTTTACTGATGAATCTGAAATTCCAAAAGAATTAACAGATCTTTACGAATAATAGTTTGGTAGAAAGTGTGTGTAATATGTCATTTTTGTATTCTATGTTTTTCTCATTATTACAAGTAATTATTTTATTTTATAATATGAAGCTTATTAGCGGTATTCGTTATACTAAAAGGGATTTTATTTCAATTATTGGAATAATAATCCCTTCAAACATTTTATTTTTTATTTTTTCTTCTGAAGCAGTAATATTTTTATTTTTTATGAGCACAATATTTATGTATTATAAAAAAAAGTTTATAGGTGTAGTTACATCATTAATCTGTTTTTTTATTTTATACATGGCTAACTTTACAAGTTTATGGTTAAGTAGTGTGATTGTAAATGCAATTGGTATTGATTATGCGTACATGTTGTTTGTAGCTATTTCATTTACTATATTCTCTATAATTTACGCTTATATAGCAAAATTCTTTATTGAACAATTATCAGTTTCAGACTTATCATTAAATAAAATATATTTGACATTAGTAAACTTATTTTTATTAACTATCTTAGGTCTAATTTATTTTTATTTACCAAACAGAGATGTATCATTTGGTGATGCTAAGTTTATTTCGATTATATATGCAGTCGTTATTATTACTACTGCTATTCTTATCATTACCATTTCTTTTAGCATTATTCGCCAAATTCAATATAAGCGAAATATGCAGGAAATCGAAAATTATTATAAATATACGCTTCAGATTGAAAAAATCAATCATGAAATGCGTAAATTCAGACATGATTATGTGAATATCCTTTCTACCCTCTCTGACTTTATCAGAGAAGAAGATATGGAAGGTCTAAGAGATTACTTTCATTCTGAAATATTACCTATGCAAGATAGTATGCAAATGAATGCAATTAAAATCAATGGTATTGAAAACTTGCATGTTCGCGAAATTAAAGGTTTGTTAACTACTAAAATACTTCAAGCCCAAGAAAAAAATATTCGCATTAGCATTGAGGTCCCAGAATCAATTGAAAAAATCGATATGCCTATTATAAATTTAAGTAGAGTAATCGGTATACTACTTGATAATGCAATTGAAGCTTCTGAAAAAATCAATGAAGAACCACTTATTCGTATCGCTTTTATTAAAAATGAAGACACATCCGTTACATTTATCGTTATGAATAAGTGTGAACCAGATATGCCAAAAGTACATACTCTTTTCCAAGAAAACTTTTCTACTAAAGGAAAAAACCGTGGACTTGGATTATCCACATTAAAAGAATTGACTGATTCAACAACAAATGTTTTATTAGATACAACTATTGATAACAACTACTTTATTCAAAAAGTGGAAATCTTAAATTCTGATTCATAAGGATGTGTTACTATGAAAATATTCATTTGTGAAGATGATGAAAGACAACGTGAACATATGGTCTCAATTATAAATAACTATATTATGATTGAAGAAAAACCAATGGAAATTGAAGTTGCAACAGCTGATCCTTATGACATTTTAGAACGCTCAAAGAACATTAATGATATAGGATGTTACTTTTTAGACATTCAACTAGAAGCTGACATCAATGGTATCAAGCTTGCAAGTGAAATACGCAAGCATGATCCGGTTGGCAATATCATTTTTGTTACAAGTCATAGTGAACTGACATACTTAACATTTGTCTACAAGGTTGCAGCAATGGATTTCATTTTCAAAGATGATCCAGACGAATTAAAATCAAGAGTGATTGATTGCTTAGAAACATCTGAATCGCGATTAAAACTACTTTCAAAAGAAAGTAGTGTCGAAACAATAGAATTAAAACGTGGTAGTAATTCTATTTATGTACAATATGACGATGTGATGTTCTTTGAATCATCTAGCAAATCCCATCGTTTAATTGCACATCTCGATAATCGTCAAATCGAATTCTATGGAAACCTAAAAGAAATTGATCAGTTAGATAAACGTTTCTTTAGATGTCATAATAGTTTCGTAGTTAATAGACACAATATCGAATCCATCGACTCAAAATCACGCGTAGTTTATTTTAAAAACAATGAACATTGTTATGCGTCTGTAAGAAACGTTAAAAAGATATAATACATAAAAAACTGAGCATGTATTTAATTACATGCTCAGCTTTTTATTGCTTTATTCACTTCTTCTAAAGTTGGAATACTTGATATCGCTCCGTATTTCGTAGTAACCATTGCTGCTACATAATTACTAAATTCAAGTATACGTTCACCTTCACTTTTCAATACTGTTATCACGTCTACACTATCAGAAATTAATAATCTGCTAATTAAAGCACCTATAAATGCATCACCTGCACCTGTAGTATCAATGGCTTTAACTTTAAATCCTTGTTGAGAAATTTCATTTCCGTCTTTAAAATATATGACTGCACCATCAGCGCCTTTAGTATAAATTACTGCATTAACATTTCCTTGGAACAACCACTGTATCGCCTGTTTTTCGTCTGTAATTCCAGTTACAAATTCCAATTCTTCATCAGATATTTTGACGATATGTGCTAATGGAATAAATTCATGGATTGCTGATTTACAATCCGCTTCATTTTTCCATAATGGCAACCTCACATTAGGATCAAATACAATTGTACCACCTGCATTTGTCACGTTTTCAATCAATTCTTGATGTGCATATTTCATAGGACTTTCCACTAAATCAACTGAACAGAAATGCAACATATCATTTTCAGTTACATCGATGTTACTTACTGCATCTGTATTGAACAACATGTCAGCAGATGGCTTCCTATAAAATGAAAAGTCTCTTTCACCTTCTTTAGTTAAACTCACGAATGCTAAAGCGGTATTAGCTATATCAGTACGACTTACATATTGAGTACCTACACCTATGTTTTCTAACGTTTCTACAATTAAATCACCAAATGCATCTTGTCCTAATTGGGTAATCATTTCAGCATTGCCACCTAGCTTTGTTGCTGTACAAGCCACATTACATGGTGCTCCTCCTACTTGTCGACTAAACTTTTCTACATCTTTTAATTTAGAATCTGTAGTATTCGGTATAAAATCAATTAATGCCTCTCCAATTGCTAGTAGACGTTTCATATAGTGTCACCTTTCAAATCATATTTTGTAAATTTTAGATAGGCTTGACCTGATTCAGTAGATGTTTTAATGCCTGTTGCATTTTCATCTGTAAATATTCTTGTCGTCATCACACGTTCACCATCATTACAGAAAATTTCAACACTAGAAGTATCTACAAATAACTGTAGTTTGGATAACGGCGTATCTAAATAAGTGCTTCTCGTTGTACCTTCAACAGGTTCTGGTAATTGACCACTTTCACTGCGGTCTAATGTTAATTTCTGTTCCCTCTTATTATACGTAATTAGTGTAGATTCAGTCTTAGATGTTCTTACTTCAAAGTAAACTTCTGTCGCCTCATTTTCCAAAATATCAATGATTAATTCAAACTGTTTGCCTTCATACGGATGCAATTGTCTAGTGAATTTATTAGCATAACCTAATGCCGTTTCTTCATTTGTGCGAAGTTTTTCAAGCGCTTTTAATGGACGCTGCTTTAAATTACCTGACTCAATTGTCAATACACGTGGGATAGTTAAACAATGCGCCCAACCATCTGCATCTGAAGGATAGTTGATTTCTGGTAAACCCATCCACCCAATTAATACGCGTTGACCATTTTCATCTAAGAATGTCTGAGGAGCATAAAAATCAAAACCATAATCTAATTCATGAAAATCACCATGGTTCATAGTTAAATTGTTAATATCATACTGTCCCATAATATAACCAGATTGATAAATGTTCTTAAAGCGTTCCCCTTCTGAATCTATACCTTGAGGGCAAAACAGTAACATGTCATAGCCGTTTAAATTAAAATAATCTGGGCACTCCCACATATAACCAAAATCATCTAGATTCGTTTGTATCTCGCCTTGAAATTCCCAGTTTACGATATCTGTTGAACGATATTGCAGAATTCTTCCCTGTTTTTTAATATTTTGTGCAGCTATCATTGCGTAATAAACTCCATCTTGAACATGTACCTTAGGATCTCTAAAATGTTGAGTATAGCCAAACGGTGGTTCTGATATCACTGCTTTAGGAAATTTATTTACCGAACCATCCTTAGCCATTTTTGCTATATGTTGTGTAGAGATTCTATTCCAATCACTATCGCGATGGTTTGCTGTATACATATAATATAAATGATCATGATATTCAAATGCACTGCCACTATATACACCATGACTATCGTCTTTCGTATCTGGTTTAATCGTTGGACCAATAGCTTCAAAATCCACAAGGTCTTTACTTTGATATGTATACCAATATTTCAGTCCATGTACAGGTCCTAACGGAAACCATTGATGAGATACATAATAATTCCCTTTGAAATAGATAAGTCCATTAGGATCATTTAACAATCCTATTTGGGGTTGTATATGAAAAGTTTGTCTATATTCTGACTGTTTAACTTGTTCAGTTAATGATTCAATCGTTTGTTGATCAACATCTTCATATTTTTGATAACGTTGTTCTTTTGTCCACTCCGTCATGGTGTGTATCCTCCTATTTTAAAAATAATCTCATTTAAATGGTACCGGTTCCATAATATACTTTTTCATCATACCATTTCTCTTTTAATTTTTAAATGATTGTTCAACATCAATAATAATACGTTGTTCAATTTCTTGGTGTTGTATCATCTGATTTAATTTGTCCATAGCTACACTACCTGCATATTCGAAATTGTAATTTATGGTATAGATAGAGGGTGACACAATATCAGTTACTGGATCTCCACCAAACCCTACAATATACTTTTCCTGCTTATGTGGCGAGTGCTCTGAATTATATTTATGTATGGCTAAGGCAATTGAATCTGTAGCGCCAACAATTGCGTCATAATAAGGGTATGCTTGTAACGCCTCTACAACATCGATCATCGCCTCTTGATAATTAAATGATGTAAGTGAAATATGAGGTTGTATGTCATGTACTTCTAAACCCGCAATCAGACCTTCTTTACGTTGAACACCTACAGCAATATCACTTTCTGTCACACCAAAGAATTTAATATCGTTATAACCTTTTTGACCTAACATATCACCAACTAAGTAGCCAGCTTGATAATCATTATGAATGATGCAATGTAAATCATCATGTGCTTGACCAACGATAATCACAGGAACATTTATTTTATTAATAACTTCTAAATGTTTGTCTGTGATTTCTGTTGCCATAAAGACAATGCCATCTACCTTACTTCTATAAAATGTTTCAAGGGCATCAATTTCTAATTGAGTATTAAGATTTGTATAATTTAGAAGCAAACTATATTTCAATTGATCACAGATTGTTTTGACGCCTTTAATTGTTTCATCGACAGCAAAAGAGTTCATTCTAGGTATAATTGCCCCTATCATGTTAGTTCTACGCGCACGTAAACTTTGTGCAAATTGATTAGGCTGATAGTCATTTTCTAGAATGATTTTATCTAATCTTTGTTTAGTTCTTAAACTTACCGAACCATTATTTAAATATCTCGACACTGTACTTTTTGAAACCCCAGCAATCTTAGCTATATCAGCAATGTTCTTCATATTTTCTCACTCTCATTAATTAACTATTATAAACAATACTTATTTTATCATAATGCAACCGCTTTAAATACTATTTGAAACTACATTTGTAGAAAGGTTAAAACTTACTATTAGTGTCTTTAAATATGTAACATATAAGTTGAGTTTTCAATATGATATAGTTGTGGAAATAACAACTTTAAGGAGAGATAGGTCATGAATAAAGGGAAACTGTACACCTTTATAACATTAAGTATTTGCATAATAGTGATTGTTATTTGTTTACCATTTTTACTTAAAAATGGTAGTTACTCAGCCATTTTTTCAGCTTTTCTTCCTATAATAATATTAATTATTGCCTTTGTCTTTAAAGCTAAAGGCAATAATAATGATAAAGATTAACAGGGTTATTGAATATATACTTATTTAGTTTAATGGATGGAAAACATGACAAGAACTGTAAGGTTAAATCTATTAAAATTATTTTTACTCATTGTTTTAATATTAGTGTTAACTACTAATATCTTTGAAGCTTTTTCTATTTATTTGGTCATGATACTAGCAATATTAATGTTAATAATTGGAATCTATATATTAATTACAAATATTAAAAAACAAAATTCTGACTAAAAAATATATAATAAAAATGATCGAACTCAAAGCATAGCTAGGAATCCGACCATTTTTATTTTACTTATTATGTTGTCTAATTGACTAAGTGAAGTTCACTTGCAGTGTCAATCTCAACTATTACTCTTAATTAAGCTTTTTGAATTGTAATTGTCCATGATGCATCATCTAACTGTTCATAATTTGTAACTGGATAGCCTTGCTCAGCTGCCCAATTTGGTAATGCTTCAGTTGCTTGCGTACAATCAAAATCTATTTTTAATTCATCACCATTATCTAACGTGTTCATTTTCTTTTGTGCTTCTATTAACGGGAATGGACAAACCATTCCAACTGTACCTAACTCGTGTACCATAATTTGTGCCTCCTATAATAATTATATTGTTTGCGTTTGTGACGTTACAGGTTCATTTGAGGTTTGCTTCTGCGCTTTTTTCATAGGTCTGATAAATACAAAATAACTCATTGTCCAAGCTCCTAAGATCATTGAAGCAAGTGCAATCCAACCTTTCCATGACATCGTTGCTGTTTCTACTAGTCCATTACCGATTGAACAACCACCTGCTACTGAAGCGCCAAATCCCATAAGCACGCCACCAATCATACTGTTACGAATCGTTTTTTTATCTGGTAATCTCCATTTAAACTCTCTTGCACCTTTAGCTGCAATATAAGACCCTAGGAATATTCCAAGAACTAAGAAAACACCCCAGTCTAATAATTTCAAATCACCAGTTACAAAGAACTGTACTAGATTAGCGGATGGTGTTGTAATACCTAGCCCATACATTCTTCCTGTAGACTCACTTACTGGCCATGCAATTAACGCGATGAGTCCTACTGCAATTGCAGCCACAAAGGGATGGTATTTCTTTTCAAATAAATAATGACGCATACCTGTGAATTTCTGTTTTAATTTAGGAATAGCAAATTTAGGTTTCGGTTTGCGTAATGTTTTGACTACGAAAAATACTGTAATAGCTGTAAGTAATGCTACCCATATCCATGTCGGTATCCCTGTAGTTTGTGACATACTCGTATTAACATTTGTAGGCTTATTTAAACCATCCATGAATGGTAACAGTAAACCATATTTCGTAGCTGCCGAAGTAAATGCATAGGCGATAAGTGCCACCCAACTACCTATTAAACCTTCACCTGCTCTATACCATGTACCGGTTGCACATCCACCAGCTAATATAATACCTAAACCAAATATAAATGAACCTATTACTGTCCCAATAATAGGGTAAGTTGACTCAGGTATTTGTACCAAACCAGTTGAAGTCAAAATGAGCAATCCTATACTTTGAACTGTAATAGCTATAAGTAATGCATAAAACATTTTGTTACTCTTTTGAATATACATATCTCTAAATCCACCAGCTAAACAAAACCGTGTTCTTTGCATAACAAAGCCTAAAAGACTTCCCACAATAATGCCGCTGATTATTAACCAAGTCATATTAATAACCTCTTTTCCGATAAAATCAATAAGATTAATAATATTAGAAATCGTATAAAATTTCAACCTTGCAACTCACAATTTTTAACTTTCTGCTAACTTATACAGTAATAATTTTTCGAAATTCAAATTAAACATCCATAAAAAAATAGTTTTTTATAAACACAGCACACTGAGTGTATTACTGTATCTATAAAAAACTAACTAATTATTTTTTATTTATTGCTATAATTTTTCATAAAAAATAATAAAGACTGTAATTCAATACCTAAATCAATATGATGTACTTGAACGTCTGATGGCGTTAGTACACGACTTGGTGTAAAGTTAAGTATCCCTTTAACACCTGAATCTACTAATACGTCAGCTACGTTTTGAGCCGCTTCTTCAGGCGTAGTCAATATCACTACATCTATATCTTCTTGTGATAATATTTCCTTTATTTTATCAAATGAACTTACTGTCACTTTACCTATTTGTGTCCCAATAACCTCTTCACGAATATCGAATGCTTCAGTTATAGTCATTTCATCATGTATTGAAAAGTTATATGTTAATAATGCTTTACCTAAGTTCCCTACACCTACAATTGCAATTTTAATCTCGTCATTTTCGCTAATTTCATTTTTAAAAAAATGTAATAAGCTATCAATATTATAGCCATAGCCTTTCTTGCCTAACTCGCCAAAATAAGAAAAATCTCTTCGAATCGTTGCAGAATCAATATTTAAGCCTTCACTGATGGCTTTAGAATTAACTCTATCAATGCCTTTAGATTTTAATGTATTGACGAATCTATAATATAACGGTAAACGTTTCAATGTGGCACGAGGAATCTTTTCGCTTTGATTAGCCAAGATCATTTCCCCCTAATTCATTATCTGTTATTCATTAATCTTATAATCACTACAACATTATACATGACTGAATAATAAAAATAAACAATGATAGTTTTAACAACACGCTGAATACTGTAGAATGATAATGAATAGAGAGGTGCAAAATCAGATGATATTATTACAACTCAATGATTTAACTAAATCATTCGACGGCGAAGACATTTTTAATAATGTGGATTTTGAAGTTAAAACGGGTGAACGCATTGGTATTGTAGGTCGTAATGGCGCCGGAAAATCTACATTAATGAAAATAATTGCTGGTGTTGAAGATTATGATAGCGGTCATATTTCTAAGAGTAAAAATTTAAAACTTGGTTATCTAACACAGCAAATGACATTAAATACAGATCAAACTGTATTTGAAGAAATGTCTAAGCCGTTTGAGGCAATGAAAAATTTAGAACGAGAAATGAAATTGGAAACAGATTGGTTAGCGCAACATGCGGATGAGTATGATACTGAGACATATAAATCTCATATCGATCGCTATGAAGCATTATCCAATCAATTTGAACAACAAGATGGCTATCAATATGAAAGCAAAATTAAAACAGTCTTACACGGACTGAATTTTAGTGAAGCGGATTTCGACCGACCTATCAATGACTTTAGCGGCGGCCAAAAAACAAGATTATCTTTGGCACAAATGTTATTAAGCGAGCCTGATTTATTACTTTTGGACGAACCCACCAACCATTTAGACATGGAAACGACCCAATGGTTAGAAAGTTATTTAAATTACTTTAAAGGTGCCATCGTAATTATTAGTCATGATAGATACTTCTTAGATAAAATTGTGACTCAAATTTATGACGTTGCACTCGGTGATGTCCAACATTATGTAGGTAATTATGCTCAGTTTATTGATCAAAGGGATAAATATTATGAAAAACGTATGCAAGAATATGAGAATCAACAAGCTGAAATTAAACGATTAGAGACTTTTGTCGATAAAAATATTGCTCGTGCTTCAACTACAGGTATGGCTAAGAGCCGTAGGAAAATGTTAGAAAAGATTGAACGCATTAATAAACCTATGATTGATGCTAAAAGTGCCAACATTCAATTTGAATTTGATCGTAATACTGGTAATGATGTCTTCCATATAAAAAATTTAGAAATTGGCTATGCGTCTCCAATTACTAAAGGCATTACTTTTGAAGTAACAAAAGGAGATCATATTGCAATTATCGGCCCTAATGGTATTGGGAAATCAACTTTAATAAAAACCATTGCCAATATACAAAATTCATTAAATGGGACAATCACTACGGGTGCCAACTTAAAAA
Source organism: Staphylococcus pseudoxylosus (assembly GCF_044794325.1). Taxonomy (NCBI): domain Bacteria; kingdom Bacillati; phylum Bacillota; class Bacilli; order Caryophanales; family Staphylococcaceae; genus Staphylococcus; species Staphylococcus pseudoxylosus. Next base: position 1,044,929 of record NZ_CP085024.1, on the reverse strand, counting down.
TTGGTTATTATGATCAAAAACAAGCCGAATTCAAATCAAATAAAACAATACTTGATTACTTATGGGACCAATACCCTACTATGAATGAAAAAGACATTCGTGCTGTTTTAGGTCGTTTTCTATTTGTACAAGAAGACGTTAAAAAAATAATTAACGATCTATCAGGTGGCGAGAAAGCACGTTTACAGCTTGCCTTATTGATGCTTGAGCGAAACAATGTACTCATTTTAGATGAACCTACAAACCATTTAGATATAGATTCAAAAGAAATGTTAGAACAAGCTTTGGCAAACTTTAAAGGCACAATCCTATTTGTATCTCATGATCGTTATTTCATTAATGAATTAGCCAATAAAGTTTACGATTTAGATTCTGATGGTGGCACAATGTATCTAGGGAATTATCAATATTATATTGAAAAAACTGAAGAAAAAGCAGCATTAAAAGCAAAAGAAGAATTAGAAAATCCAACAGTAAATGATACGGTTATCAAACAAAATGACTCATATATTGATCAAAAACAACAAAAGCGTGAACAACGTCAAATCGAACGTCAAATTGAAACATGTGAATTAAATATCGAAACCTATGAAGAAGAAATAAATAACATTAATCATCAACTTACTTTGCCAGACATATACTCTGATCCTGAAAAAGCAAACTCCTTAGCAATTTCAAAATCAGAAATCGAACAAAAACTAGAACAAGTCATGGCCGAATGGGCAGAATTACAAGAAAAGTTAATATAAATCCTAATTCAAAACAAAAGTTAAAGTAGAATTTTCTACTTTAACTTTTTTCTTATCTTGAAATACACAATAACTATTCACATTCTTTTCCCTATAACAAAGGCTATCCACAAAGTTATCCTAGTTATCCACAAGTAAAAAGCAATCTTTTTTTGTGTATAAAATTCAGATAATAGCTTATATCCACACATTTTACCCAAACTTATCCACAGTTTGTGCACTATTTGTTGATAAGTACGCATGTTCTCTATTGACATCAGCTTATTCTTTCTCATCTAAGCTATTATCTCAATTTGTTAAATTTTATCGATAATGTCATAATTATCTCATAGCTGTTTACATATTAATAAAGGGAGTAATACAACATGCCAACAATTTTTTGGTTCTTCATAGCTTTTCTTTTATTGGGTACTGCATTGATGATTATCTCACCCATTGTCGCCAACAAAAAACTTATGCACGATATCAAACCTTTATGGGGCAATAAACGTCCTTTAGAAAACTTCATTAGACCGAACCATACTTATCGTTATCAATTTGATACATATAAACACAAATTTAACAACGAGACATTGATTGATGAAAAAACGTGGTCAGATTTAAATCTTGATAGCGTATTTCATAATATGAATTTTAACTTTACAGCTATTGGTGAAATGAGACTTTTTGCAACGTTAAAAAATATGTTTCATGTAACAGACGCTAAACTTCTTTATAATTTTACAACTAACAAAGATTTTAGAAATGAAATCTCACTCTATTTAGCGCAAATCGGAAAAGCAATCTACCCTACTTTTCCAGATCAAATCTCATCAATTAAGCGCAACAACTTTTTTATGCTTTGTACTTACTTACCATTAATTTTTATAATTCTATCCATTTTCACACCTAGTATTGGCATAACTTTAACTATTTTTTCCGCAATTTTTAATATGATGTTAAGCGGATTCCTAAAAAAGACCTATGAACAAGATTTAAATTCAATGTTCTACACATCAACCGTTATTAAAAAAGCGTACGCCATCCAACAACACGAACTTGCACCTAATATAGATGTTGACTTTAAACATTTTGTTATTGCACGCAAATTTAGTGGCTTGTTAGGCCGTGTGAACTCAAACGACGAAACATCTGTGTTTTCGTTATTATTCAAATTAATCTTTATGATGGATTATCATCTGTTTCATTTAATTCAAAACAGTTTTAAAAAGTATGAAGATGAAGTAATGGCGTGCTATGAATACATCGCTCATATCGATAATCATTACGCCGTGGCTTTGTGGAGAGAAACGCTAGATCATTATACAATTCCTCAGGTTGTAGAAAAAGATGTTATTCATTTTGAACAATTAACACATCCATTGATTAATGATGCAGTTCCAAACGATTTAGCAATAGACAATCATATTTTACTAACTGGTTCAAACGCATCTGGTAAGTCTACATTTATGAAAGCTGTTGCACTAAACATCGTATTGTCACAAACAGTTAACACTGCTACAGCTGAAGAATTTAAGTATAAGCCCGGTATGGTTTATACCTCAATGGTAAACCAAGATGATATCTTAACAGGTGATAGTTATTTCATGACTGAAATCAAATCTATTAAACGTCTCTTTGATATCACTACAACTGAAAAAGTTTATTGTTTTATTGATGAAATTTTTAAAGGTACAAATACAACTGAACGTATTGCTGCATCAGAGTCTGTTCTAAGTTATCTTAATCAACTTGAAGGCTATACTGTTATTGCTGCTACGCATGACATTGAACTCTCTTCTTTATTAGACAATATATATTCAAACTATCATTTTAACGAGTCTATAACTGAGGATAATATTTCCTTTGACTTTAAGATTAAACAAGGTAAAGCTGATACCCGAAATGCAATAGAATTACTTAGGATTATGTCATTTCCAAAGAAAATTTATAATCGAGCAAAGTCAACAGCAAACCGTAATACTTAATTAAAAATTGTTTTTGCGTTTCATTTGATATTGCTTATAACTACAAACAGAGAGGATGGATACATAATCCACCCTCTCTATTTGTATAACTTAGACCTACTTATTATAAATTATAAAGATTCGACTTTAAATTCATGATTTATTCCGCATTAACCATCCACGTAACACCAAATGGATCATTAAACATACCGTAAAAATCTGACCATTCTGTTTTACCTAATGGCATCGTCACTTCACATCCTGCTGCTACTGCTTTATCAAAAAAAGCTTTTGCTGTTTCTTTTTCCGCTTCATTCGAACCATCAAATGTAAATGTAACAATCGCGCCGCTATTATCTATTTTCTTGTTCTTCCACGTGTCACTACAATAGAATGTTTCGCCAAGTATATTAAATGAGGCGTTCATTGTAAAATCTGCGTCCACTTGATATTCTTCAGGCATATTGGCGAACATTTCATGGTCTCCACCTACACGTTGTATATCCGTTGCACCAAAATGTTCTTCATAAAAATTTAACGCCGCCAAACTATTTTGAAAATTAAAATATTGAACTGCTTTCATTATTAACTTCCTCCTTGTGGTGTTAAACATCAACACATATTAAATCAATTATTTAAATCTCTATAAACTAACTATACCCATATTCTGTTGTTATAAAATTTAGAATTTTAATTTTTTGCACTTCGACTTTAAATAGTTAAAAACTTAAAGGGCAGCAATCAATTTATCTAGCATCCATAAGTCTGATAAACACAAAAAAGCCCAAGATATTTATTGATATCCAGGACTTTTTAAAAGTAATTACTTAATATTAAGTTCGTAATTTTTACTAATTATTTAACTGTAAATGCTTCAATATCTAAACTGTTAACACCATTCAATGTCATATCTGCTGTAACACCAGCATGATATAAATAATGAGCGGCTGCACCAATCATAGCAGCATTATCTGTACATAGTTTAGGGCTTGGTATTGAGAGTGTGATATTATGACTTTCACAAGCTTCAGCTAATGCAGATCTTAAACCTTTATTACTCGCTACACCACCTGCAACTATAAGTTGCTTTACATTATAAGCTTCACATGCTGATATAGATTTACCAACTAATACTTCAACAACGCTGTTTTGGAAACTTGTGGCAACGTCCGCTTCGTTAATTTGTTCACCTTTTTGTCGAACGTTATGAAGTTTGTTAATTACTGCACTTTTTAATCCACTAAAACTAAAATCATAACTATCTTTATCTAACCATACCCTTGGAAAATCATAACTATCTTGACCTTGAGCTGCTAATTTATCAACTTGTGGTCCACCTGGATAACTAAGCCCAATGGTTCTAGCCACTTTGTCATATGCTTCACCTACGGCATCATCTCTAGTTTCACCAATAACTTCAAAGTCCAAATGATCTTTCATATAAATCAATTCTGTATGTCCACCCGAAACGATTAAAGACATGACCGGAAACTGGAGTGGCTTTTCTAAATGATTCGCGTATATATGACCTGCTATATGATGGACTGGAATTAATGGTTTGTCATATGCAAATGCTAATGCTTTCGCAGCATTTATACCGACTAGCAACGCTCCTATTAAGCCAGGACCTTGCGTGACTGCTATGGCATCAATCTGCAGCATGGTTACATCAGCAGTGTTCAACGCTTCATCAATAGTTGTTGTGATACCTTCAACATGGTGCCTACTCGCTACTTCTGGTACGACGCCCCCAAATCTTTTATGGCTTTCAATCTGACTTAGGACGATATTACTCAGTATATCTGTTCCATTTTTAATAACACTGACACTTGTTTCATCACAACTGGATTCAATTGCTAATATTATTGTTGTCTCATTCATTTAAATTCACCCACATAACTATTGCATCCTCACCTTCACCATAATAATTTTTTCGCTTACCACCATATTGAAAGCCTAAGTTTGTATAAACATGTTGTGCAATTTCATTATCCACACGCACTTCTAAACTCATTACTTCACATTTAGTTTGGACATAACTCATTGCATATTTGAGTAATAATTGTCCAAGTCCATAACCTCTATATGACTCATCAATAGCAACCGTAGTTATTTGTGCTTGATCTATAACAATCCAAACACCTATATAGCCAATTATTTTTTCGTTAAATTCTATAATGAAGTAATGTGCAAATTCATTTTTTTCTACTTCATGATAAAATGCATCAATTGACCAACTGCTATCATTAAAACTATTTCTTTCTATATCAAATACTTGAGGGACATCTCCCAAATCCATTAATCGAATATTTAACTCTTGTTCTGTTGGTTTAACCAATTTCTTTCAGCCTCGGATACTTTAATATAGTTTGGTTTAAATTGATGTACATCAGTTGGTTGATCTATGAGTGCTTGCATATACTTGGCTTGTGGTAAATTTGGAATACAAGTGCTATCTAATAGGACTTCTAACTTTTCGCTATCAATTCCAATAAATTTATATGGTTCAGCTAGCTCGTGTAATATATCTAACAGGCGCTTAATTGTAATATATTGATCTTCTATAATTTGCTTTAGTTGTCCATTTTCGTTTTTATAAACGCCTGTATAAACAGCTTCACGTCGCGCATCAAATATAGGTACAATTAAACCTGATTCTTCAGTTGCTGTTGCAGCAAGTGCTTTCAGTGAAGATACACCATATAGTTCTGCATTTAAAGCATAGGCTAACGTTTTCGCTACAGTAACTCCAATTCTCAGACCAGTATACGAGCCTGGTCCTTCTGCTACAATAATGGCATTTATATCCTCCTTCGCTATTTGACTGTCAGTAATCACTTGGGAAATAGCTGGCATCAATTGTACCGAATGGTTTGTTTTCTCGTTAGTATTTATCTCGTTTAACACTTTATCATCTTGTGTTATGGCAACGGATAAGGGTTGATTGGATGTGTCAATTAGCAGATAGTTCACGTTCAACATCCTCCTTAATTCTAAGATAATGCTTTCCTTGAGCATCTATAGTTATCGTGCGCTCAGTAGTATGCTCCGTTTGAATATTAATTGATAAATAATGATCAGGTAAAAATTCTGCTATAAATTGACTCCATTCAATCAGAATTACGGCATCATCTTCAAAATATTCTTCAAATCCTAAATCTTCTTCTGAATCTTCTAATCTATAACAATCCATATGATGTAATTTTAAATTTGCACCTTGATATGACTTTATTATATTAAACGTTGGAGAGTTAATGTTTCGCTGTACGCCTAAAGCTTTTCCGATAAATTGGCTTAAAGTTGTCTTTCCAGCACCTAGGTCTCCATTTAGTAAAATTAAGTCACCGGCAGATAGATATTTTGTTAACACATCACCAAAATGTGACATGTCATTGATATTATTAATTTTTATCATTGTCCTCTCCTTTCACTTCCAAATTCATTTGGATGAGTAGCGCTTATGCTTTGGCAGTCACTGTTATATAATAAACTTTGTAAAGCTTAAACAAAATTTTTGTGTCTATACATGCTTATAACCTTTTATCTACATAAAATTAACTATTATAGTTTAACAAATTTTTTCCAATATTACTTCAAAGTGAAACAAGTTCTTACTAAATTAGAATAGTTTGAATTGATAGAAAATTACAAAAAGTTGTTGACATCGCCAATATGATGTAGTAAATTTAATTTATCAAATTTTTAGACATTTCAAACAAATCAAAAAATAAACCATTCTATCGAGAGGAGTATAATAAAATGACCAAAAATACAATGCAATATCAACCAACAACTTCAAATATTTTAGTCATTTTATTATGCTCATAGGACTGGAACTTTAGTAAAGAAATTACTAAACGTTTAAGTCCTTATTCTAGTTGAATGGGACTTAAAAGCGTCCCAATTATTTATTGGGACGCTTTTTTATTTTCAATTTTATGGGGGAATTAGATATGAGAAGCGATATGATCAAAAAAGGAGATCAGCAAGCTCCAGCAAGAAGTCTTTTGCACGCTACTGGTGCATTAGAAAAACCAACAGATATGAACAAGCCCTTCGTGGCAATTTGTAATTCGTATATCGATATTGTCCCAGGACATGTACATTTGAGAGAATTAGCAGATATTGCCAAAGAAGCAATTCGTGAAGCAGGCGCAATTCCCTTTGAATTTGACACAATCGGCGTAGATGATGGTATCGCAATGGGCCATATTGGAATGAGATATTCCCTACCCTCTAGAGAAATCATCGCTGACGCTGCAGAAACTGTAATTAATGCACACTGGTTTGATGGCGTATTTTACATTCCAAATTGCGACAAAATAACACCTGGTATGTTATTAGCTGCAGTAAGAACAAATGTCCCAGCAATCTTTTGCTCGGGTGGCCCTATGAAAGCAGGATTATCTTCTGAAGGAAAAGCCTTAACATTATCATCAATGTTTGAAGCAGTAGGCGCTTTTAAAGATGGTTCAATTTCAAAAGAAGAATTCTTAGATATGGAACAAAATGCATGCCCTACTTGTGGTTCATGTTCTGGAATGTTCACAGCCAATTCAATGAACTGTTTAATGGAAGTATTAGGTCTTTCCCTTCCGTACAATGGTACAGCATTAGCAGTAAGTCAACAGCGCAGAGAAATGATTAGAGAAGCAGCGTTTAAATTAGTAGATAACATTAAAAACGATTTAAAACCAAAAGATATCGTAACACGAGAAGCAATTGATGACGCATTCGCATTAGACATGGCGATGGGTGGTTCAACAAATACTGTATTACACACACTTGCAATTGCTAACGAAGCGGGTATTGATTATGATTTAACACGAATCAATGAAATTGCCAAAAAGACACCTTATCTTTCAAAAATTGCACCTAGCTCTTCATATTCAATGCATGATGTACACGAAGCTGGTGGTGTTCCTGCAATCATCAATGAGTTATTCAAAAAAGAAGGTACACTTCATCCAGACAGAATAACAGCTACAGGCAAAACATTACGAGAAAATAATGAAGACAAAGCAATTTTAAACAGTGATGTTATTAGGCATCTTGATAACCCTTATGATAAGCAAGGTGGATTGTCCATTTTATACGGTAACATAGCGCCAAAAGGTGCAGTTATAAAAGTTGGTGGCGTTGACCCATCTATTAAAGTATTTAAAGGTAAAGCAATTTGTTTTGATTCACACGATGAAGCAGTTGAAGCAATTGATAATCATATTGTTCGTGAAGGTCATGTAGTCGTCATTAGATATGAAGGTCCTAAAGGTGGTCCTGGAATGCCAGAAATGTTAGCACCTACTTCCTCAATTGTAGGTAGAGGATTAGGTAAGGATGTAGCTTTAATAACAGATGGCCGTTTCTCAGGTGCAACACGAGGTATCGCAGTAGGTCATGTATCTCCAGAAGCTGCTTCAGGTGGCCCAATTGGTCTCATCAAAGATGGTGATGAAATTACAATTGATTTAACAAATAGAACCTTAGACGTTGAAGTATCAACTGAAACATTAGAAGCTAGAAAACAAGATTTAAAACCATTTAAAGCAAAAGTAAAAACAGGTTATCTTGCACGTTACACTGCTTTAGTAACAAGCGCTAATACAGGTGGCATTATGCAAGTACCAGAAAATCTAATTTAAGGAGTGAGCACTATGTCTAGACAAACTGAAACGCTTGAACAAGAAATGTCAGAAAATTTCGATTATTTAGAAGCCGCTGAAACTGTTGAACCTGAAGTTGAATTAGAACAAGAAACAATAGATGAAATGAAATCTGGTTCAGAATTGCTCGTTGAATCTCTTGCGAATGAGAAAGTAGATTTTATATTTGGCTACCCTGGTGGCGCGGTTCTTCCGCTTTATGACACTTTTTACGAAGGTAAAATCAAGCATATTCTAGCAAGACATGAACAAGGTGCTACTCATGCAGCAGAAGGCTATGCACGTGTATCAGGCAATACTGGTGTAGTTGTTGTAACGAGTGGTCCAGGGGCAACAAATGCTATCACTGGTATCGCTGATGCTTACAGTGATTCGTTACCTTTGGTAGTAATCACTGGACAAGTAGCAACACCAGGCATAGGTAAAGATGCCTTCCAAGAAGCAGATTTACTTTCTATGACAACACCAATAACAAAACATAACTACCAAGTAAAAAATGTTAATGATATTCCGAAAATAATCCATGAAGCTTTCTATATCGCTAATAGTGGTAGAAAAGGCCCTGTGGTTATCGATTTCCCTAAAGATATGGGTATTTTATCTACTAACGCTCAAATCACAAACGAAATAGAATTACCAGGTTATACAGTACCAAATCAACCAGCAAAAGAAGACATACAAAAGCTTCGTGATTATTTAAAAAGCGCTAAAAAACCCGTTGTTCTTTCTGGTGCAGGCATTAATCATGCAAAAGCTAATGATGTATTTACTGAATTTATAAATATACATCAATTACCAGTAGTTAGTACATTACTTGGGCTTGGTGCAATACCATATGAAAACCCCTATTTCTTAGGTATGGGCGGTATGCATGGATCATACGCCAGTAATATGGCATTGACTGAATGTGATTTACTCATCAACTTTGGTAGCCGTTTTGATGACCGTTTAGCTAGTAATCCAGATGAATTTGCGCCAAACGCTAAGATTGTTCACGTAGACATCGACCCATCAGAAATTAATAAAATAATCAAAGTAGATTTGGGCATTGTTGCAGATTGTAAAGCTACATTAGAAGCACTATTAGATTTTGATAGCTATTCAATTAAACATGAAGCATGGTTAGAAACTTGTAATGAAAACAAAGTAAATCAACCTTTTGCCTATCAAGAAGATGAGCAAGGTGTTTTCTCCAAACCACAACGCACAATTGAGTATATAGGCGAAATCACAAATGGAGATGCAATCGTAACAACCGACGTGGGTCAACATCAAATGTGGGTTGCTCAGTACTATCCATTCAAAGACCACGGACAACTTGTAACAAGCGGTGGTTTAGGAACAATGGGATTTGGTATCCCTGCTGCTATTGGAGCAAAACTTGCAGAACCTGATAAAACAGTTATTTGCTTTGTAGGCGATGGTGGTTTCCAAATGACTAACCAAGAAATGGCAATTTTAGAAGAATATAACCTTGATATAAAAATTGTAATGGTTAATAACGGTACGCTAGGTATGGTTAAACAATGGCAAGATAAGTTTTTCAATAAACGTTTCTCACATTCAGTATTTAATGGCCAACCAGACTTTTTAAAAATCGCTGAAGCATATAATGTCAAAGGATATATCGTTGATGATCCTGCACAATTAGAACAACAAATTGATGCGGCTTTCCAACATGATGGACCAGCACTAATTGACGTTCGTATTTCACCAATCGAACCAGTAACTCCTATGGTACCAAGTGGTAAAGCCAACCATGAGATGGAGGGACTATTATGAGAAGGACATTTAGAACTAAGGTAAGAGATAAAGCTGGTACATTAAATAGATTAACGAGTATTTTTGTTCGTAGACAATTTAACATTGTTACACTCTCTGCGACACCTACATTAGAGGAAGGTATATCTGATATAACGTTTGTAGCAGAAGTACCAGATACAGATGTATTACGTAATTTATTACAACAACTTGAAAAGCAAATTAACATCATAGATGTTGAAGATATTACCGAAACCAATACTTACAATAGAGAATTGGTATTGGTGAAAATACAAAAACCAATAAATCAACAAGACTTACAAAAAGTAATCAAACCTTATGATGCGCTAGTCTCTATATTGAAAAATGAAGATGAGTATACTTACCTTCAAGCTTCAGGTCCACAATATACAATGGATAATTTATTAGATGATCTATCATCATATCAAATTGAACAAGTTTCAAGAACTGGTTCAGCAGCTTTAGTATAGTTTTGAAACAACAATAACTAAATTTAAAAAACATGGAGGATTTTATTATGACAACAGTTTATTATGACCAATCAGTAACGAAAGATGCTTTACAAGGTAAAAAAGTAGCAGTCTTAGGCTATGGATCTCAAGGACATGCCCACGCTCAAAATTTAAAAGACAACGGTTATGACGTAATTATCGGTATCAGACATGGACGTTCTTTTGATAAAGCAAAAGATGACGGCTTCGAAGTATATCCTGTAAATGAAGCAGCAAAACAAGCTGATGTTATCATGGTACTTTTACCAGATGAAATCCAAGGACAAGTATATAAAGAAGAAGTTGCACCTAATTTAGAACCTAATAATGCATTAGTATTCGCTCATGGATTTAATATTCATTTCGGTGTCATCCAACCACCAGAAGACGTTGATGTATTCTTAGTTGCACCAAAAGGACCAGGACATTTAGTGCGTCGTACATTCGCTGAAGGTAGTGCAGTCCCTGCCCTATTCGCCGTTGAACAAGATGCTAGTGGTGAAGCTACTGATTTAGCATTAAGCTATGCAAAAGGTATCGGTGCTACACGTGCTGGTGTATTAGAAACTTCATTTAAAGAAGAAACTGAAACTGATTTATTTGGTGAACAAGCCGTTTTATGTGGTGGTACTACTAAATTAATTCAATCTGGTTTCGAAACATTAGTTGAAGCGGGTTATCAACCTGAAATTGCCTACTTCGAAGTGTTACATGAAATGAAACTTATCGTTGATTTAATGTATGAAGGCGGAATGGAAAACATGCGCTATTCAATTTCTAATACAGCAGAATTTGGCGATTATGTTTCTGGCCCACGTGTTATCACTCCAGATGTAAAAGACAATATGAAAGCTGTACTAGAAGATATTCAAAAAGGAAACTTCAGTGATCGTTTTATTAAAGATAATGAAAATAACTTTGAAGAATTCCATAAATTACGTGAAGAGCAACATGGACATCAAATCGAAGCAGTTGGTAGAGATCTTCGTGAAATGATGCCATTCATTAAATCTAAAAGTATTGAAAAATAAATAGACACTAAATTTATTATCTCGTGGTAAGAAGAATCTCATTAGGCATAATTACACTATAGTTTTTCCCCTCTTTGAGATTCTTTAATACTTACGACTTAATAATTGTGTCTAAAATTTAGTAATAGGAGATGTTGAAAATGAGTAGCCATATTCAAATTTTTGATACAACACTTAGAGACGGTGAACAAACACCTGGAGTAAACTTTTCATTCGATGAAAGATTGAAGATAGCAAAACAATTGGAAAAATGGGGCGTCGATATCATAGAAGCTGGTTTTCCTGCATCAAGTACTGGTAGTTTCAAATCTGTTGAAGCAATATCTAGAGCATTAACTACAACTGCAGTTTGTGGATTAGCACGTTGTGTAAAGAAAGATATAGATGCTGTATATGAAGCTACAAAAGAAGCTGCAAAACCGAGAATTCATGTTTTTATAGCGACTAGTCCAATACACCGAGATTCAAAATTAATGATGTCTAAAGAAGAAGTATTAGCTTCAATCAAAGAACATGTATCTTATGCGAAACAATACTTTGATGTCGTTCAATTTTCACCTGAAGATGCTACAAGAACCGAACCATCATTTTTAATCGAATGTGTTCAAACAGCTGTAGACGCCGGAGCCAGTGTTATCAATATACCTGATACTGTAGGATTCAGTTATCCTAAAGAATATGGCCAAATTTTCAAAACACTGCAAGAATCAATAACAACGAATCATGAAGTCATTTATAGTGCGCATTGTCATGATGACCTTGGACTTGCTGTAGCCAATAGTATGGCAGCAATTGAAAATGGTGCAAAACGCATCGAAGGTACATTAAATGGTATTGGGGAACGTGCAGGTAATACAGCTCTCGAGGAAGTTGCGCTCGGCCTTTACGTTCGACAAGATCATTACAACAATCAGACAAAAATCAACTTAGAAGAAACCAAACAAACTTCAGATTTAATTGCAAGATTTGCGGGTATTCGAGTCCCTAGAAATAAAGCCATTGTCGGGCAAAATGCATTCAGTCATGAATCTGGAATTCATCAAGATGGCGTTCTGAAAAATCCAGAAACATATGAAATTATGACGCCACAATTAGTTGGTGTTAAAACAACTGAATTACCTCTTGGTAAACTATCAGGTAAACATGCCTTTGCAGAAAAATTGACAGCTTTAGGTTACGATGTAGAGCCTGAAGATCAAAAAACCTTATTTAAACAGTTTAAAACAATTGCAGATAAGAAAAAATCAGTTACAGATCGTGATATTCATGCATTGATTCAAGGCACAGAGCATGAACAAAATGCTATATATAAAGTAGAAACATTACAGTTACAATTTGTATCAAATGGACTTCAAAGTGCCGTTGTCGTCATTAAAGATAAAGATGGTAATACTTATCAAGATTCAAGTATTGGTACGGGATCAATTGTTTCAGTATACAACGCTGTTGATCGTATCTTTGATCGCAAGACAGAACTTATTGAATATCGCATAGATTCAGTAACTGAAGGTACAGATGCTCAAGCAGAAGTACATGTACAAATTAAGATAGATGATCAAATTGTTACTGGTGTAGGTATTGACCATGATATCTTATTAGCTTCTTGTAAATCATATGTTGAAGCACATGCCAAATATGTAGCAAATACTCATGAGGAAGAAGGTATTCACTCATGAGCCATAAGATCGTAGCCCTTCCAGGAGATGGAATTGGACCTGAAATATTGAATGGTTCATTAGAAGTATTACAACAACTAAGTAAATCCTTTAATTTTGATTATGATATAGAAACACATGATTTTGGTGGCATTGCCATTGATAACCACGGTGAACCACTTCCAGAATCAACATTAAATGCTTGCAAAAATGCAGACGCAATTCTATTAGGTGCTGTGGGGGGACCTAATTGGACAGATCCTAATAATAGACCAGAACAAGGTTTATTAGGTATTCGTAAAGCATTAGGTCTGTTTGCAAATATACGCCCTACTACAGTTACAAATGGCACTAGTCATTTATCCCCTATTAAAGAAGAACGTGTTGCAGGTACAGATTTCATTTTAGTAAGAGAGTTAACTGGCGGTATCTACTTCGGTGAACCAAAACAATTAAATGATAACGATGCGCTCGATTCATTAACCTATACTAGAACTGAAATTGAAAGAATTGCTAGAGTTGCTTTTGATTTAGCTCAAAAACGCCATAAAAAATTAACTTCAGTAGATAAAGAAAATGTTTTATCCTCTAGTAAATTGTGGCGTCAAGTGATTAATGATATTGCAGTTGAGTATCCTGAAGTTGAAGTAAATCATTTACTTGTTGATGCTTGTGCCATGCACTTAATCACTAACCCATCACAATTTGACGTCATTGTTACAGAAAATCTATTCGGTGATATTTTAAGTGATGAAGCATCTGTTATTCCAGGTTCTCTAGGCTTATCACCTTCTGCAAGTTTCAGTGAACATGGCCCTAGACTTTATGAACCCATACATGGCTCAGCGCCTGATATTGCTAATCAAGATATTGCTAATCCATTTGGTATGCTACTATCTGTTGTAATGTGCCTTAGAGAAAGTTTAAACCAAAACGAAGCAGCTGATAAATTAGAAGCAATTATTTATCAATTAATTAAAGAAGGTAAAACAACACGTGATCTCAATGGTGATTATCATACATCGGATATTTTTAATTACGTTAAGGAAAATCTTTAAAAAAGGAGGAGATGTCATATGGGTAAAACACTATTTGACAAAGTTTGGAACAAACATGTCTTAACTGGTAAAGAAGGTGACCCACAGTTATTATATATAGATTTGCATCTAATACATGAAGTTACATCTCCTCAAGCTTTTGAGGGATTAAGACTTAATAATAGACAACTACGTAGACCAGACTTAACTTATGCGACGCTTGACCATAATGTGCCAACTGTAGATATTTTTAATATTAAAGATGAAATTGCAAATAAACAAATTACAACATTGCAAAATAATGCTAAGGCTTTTGGTGTTCATATCTTTGATATGGGTTCAGATGAACAAGGTATTGTCCACATGGTTGGACCTGAAACAGGTTTAACACAACCAGGAAAAACTATAGTATGCGGAGATTCACACACTGCAACACATGGTGCATTTGGTGCAATTGCTTTCGGCATTGGTACTAGTGAAGTAGAACATGTTTTTGCTACACAATCACTTTGGCAAACCAAACCCAAGAATCTAAAAATTGAGGTCACTGGACAATTACCTACTGGTGTTTATGCAAAAGACATTATTCTATATCTAATTAACCAATACGGCGTTGATTTTGGTACGGGATACGCATTAGAATTTGCTGGTGAAACAATTCAAAACTTATCTATGGAAGCGCGAATGACTATTTGTAACATGGCTATTGAAGCAGGTGCAAAATACGGTATGATGGCCCCTGACGAAACTACATTTGATTATGTTAAAGGACGTCCATATTCTACTAACTTTGAATATGATGTTGATTCTTGGCGTGAACTCTATACAGATGAAGACGCTGAATTTGATAGAGTCATTGAAATGGATGTGTCTGATTTAGAACCACAAGTTACATGGGGGACAAGTCCAGAAATGGGAGTAGGTTTCCATACGCCTTTCCCTGAAATTAAAAATGTTAACGATGAGCGTGCTTATAATTATATGGGTCTTGAACCTGGTCAAAAAGCTGAAGATATTAATCTAGGTTATGTATTCTTAGGTTCATGTACAAATGCTCGTCTTTCTGACTTGGTTGAAGCTAGTCATATCGTAAAAGGAAATAAAGTGCACCCTAACATTACAGCTATTGTCGTCCCTGGATCACGTACTGTAAAAATCGAAGCAGAAAAATTGGGGCTTGATAAAATTTTCAAAGAAGCAGGATTTGATTGGCGTGAACCTGGATGTTCAATGTGTCTAGGTATGAATCCTGACCAAGTACCTGATGGCGTACATTGTGCATCAACTAGTAACCGAAACTTTGAAGGTCGTCAAGGTAAAGGTGCACGAACACACCTAGTTTCCCCTGCTATGGCAGCAGCTGCAGCAATTAATGGGAAATTTGTAGATGTAAGAAAGGTGGTTGTCTAATATGGAAATTAAACCTATCACTACTTATACAGGTAAAGTGGTTCCATTATTCCATGATAATATTGATACCGATCAAATTATACCTAAAGCACATTTGAAACGTATATCAAAATCGGGTTTCGGCCCTTTTGCATTTGATGAGTGGCGCTACCTAGATGATGGATCAGATAATCCAGACTTTAATCCAAATAAGCCCGAATATAAAGGGGCTTCAATCTTAATTACTGGTGAAAACTTTGGTTGTGGTTCAAGTCGTGAACACGCGGCTTGGGCGCTTAAAGATTATGGTTTTGATATTATTATCGCTGGTAGTTATAGTGATATCTTTTATATGAATTGCACTAAAAATGCTATGTTACCAATCGTTTTAGATGAAAATGCAAGAAAATATCTTGCACAAGCAAGTAAAATTACTATAGATTTACCAAATCAAACAGTTTCTACATTAGATAAATCTTTTGATTTTGAAATTGATGAAACTTGGAAGAATAAACTCGTTAATGGACTTGATGATATTGCATTGACTTTACAATACGAGGATGCAATTAAAGCCTATGAAACAGCAAAAACGTATTAAATAATTACTAAATTAATAAGTAAAGGTGTGAAATCATATGACTGTAAAAACTACTGTGTCTTCTAAAGATATCGATGAAGCTTATTTACAATTAAAAGATATTGCTAAAGAGACACCATTACAAAAAGATCATTATTTATCTCATAAATATGATTGTAATGTTTATCTTAAGCGTGAGGATTTACAATGGGTAAGATCATTTAAACTTAGAGGCGCATATAACGCAATTATCACACTAAATGAAATTGATCGCCAAAACGGCATTACATGTGCTAGTGCTGGTAATCACGCTCAGGGTGTAGCATATACTGCTAGTAAGTTGAATTTAAATGCAGTGATTTTTATGCCAATAACTACCCCATTACAAAAAATAAATCAAGTGAAATTCTTTGGTGGCAGTAATACTGAAGTAGTTTTAACTGGAGATACATTTGATGATTGCTTAAAAGAAGCTCTTGTTTACACAGAAGAAAATAAAATGAACTTTATTGATCCTTTCAATAATATTTTTACAATTGCTGGACAAGGGACACTAGCAAAAGAAATACTTGAACAATCAAAAGAAGACGATATTCAATTTGATTATTTATTTGCTGCAATCGGTGGTGGAGGTTTAATTTCAGGCGTAGGTACTTACTTTAAAGAACATGCTCCTGAAACTTCAATTATTGGTGTAGAACCTGCTGGTGCAAGTAGTATGTATGCTTCAGTAGTTTTAGAAAAACAAATTGTCACATTGCCTGATATAGATAAATTTGTTGATGGCGCATCTGTAGCACGTGTGGGTCAAATCACATTTGATATTTGTAAAAATGTTGTTGATGACTATGTTCAAGTACATGAAGGTGCTGTTTGTTCAACTATTTTAGATATGTACTCAAAACAAGCCATTATTGCAGAACCTGCTGGTGCGTTAAGCGTCGCAGCACTTGATCAATATCAAGC
The DNA here is from genome assembly GCF_044794325.1 of Staphylococcus pseudoxylosus. Taxonomy (NCBI): domain Bacteria; kingdom Bacillati; phylum Bacillota; class Bacilli; order Caryophanales; family Staphylococcaceae; genus Staphylococcus; species Staphylococcus pseudoxylosus. Next base: position 1,027,643 of record NZ_CP085024.1, on the reverse strand, counting down.
AGAAATCAAAGGCAAAACAGTTGTATGTGTAGTCAGCGGCGGTAATAATGATATTAATCGAATGAAAGAAATTGAGGAACGTTCCTTATTATACGAAGAAATGAAACATTATTTTATTTTAAATTTCCCACAACGTCCTGGTGCATTAAGAGAATTTGTTAATGAAGTCCTTGGACCTAAAGATGACATAACCAAATTTGAGTATCTTAAAAAATCTTCTCAAAATACAGGCACAGTAATCATAGGTATTCAATTAAATAATCACAAAGACTTAGATAACTTAAAAGCAAATGTAGATGAATTTGATAATTCTAATATTTATATTAATGAAAATAAAATGCTTTATTCCTTACTAATTTAGTTATGCATACTAAAAGAATCTCATTGTTTATATGAAATGATTTTTTCTACACCTACTTATACAATGGATTATATGTCTATTATGGAGGTTGGGACATAAATCCCAGAAAAATAGCACTCAGATGATTTAATTCAATTCATCTGAGTGCTTCTTTTTTGATTATCCAATACTTCGTATTGGGTCTTTAATTGCCTGTAAAGTCCCACTTTATTAATTTTGACTCTAATTTATTAAAATAGAATTGTGACTTCTTATCAGATTATATTTCATTGTACTAGTGGGACTTATACATGAGCTTTTGCTCATGTATTCCGCTTTGCCTACTCTTGCGGAACGTAAGTCTGCTACCTTCGGCGCTAAAGAGCTTTCTTGTCGTGAGACAAACGCTCGCATCTTTCCTCACTTGCACGTTCTCCTTACTCACTTACCACTCGTATGCTCATTTCGTCGCTCGTTTAGTTCGTCAGCTTCTAAAGTCCCACTTTATTAATATTGTATTAGTGGGACTTATGCATGAGCTTTGCTCATGTACTCAGTCGAAATCGACAATGACTTTCGGTTGAAGTTAAGCTCTTTAGCGCATAAAAAAAAGACCCTATTGGATCTTTAATTGCCTGGCAACGTCCTACTCTTGCGGAACGTAAGTCTGCTACCTTCGGCGCTAAAGAGCTTTCTTGTCGTAAGACAAGCGCTCGCATCTTTCCTCACTTGCACGTTCTCCTTACTCACTTACCACTCGTAAGCTCATTTCGTCGCTCGTTTAGTTCGTCAGCTTCTAAAGTCCCACTTTCTTAATATTGTACTAGTGGGACTTATGCATGAGCTTTGCTCATGTACTCCGTCGAAATCGACAATGACTTTCCGTTAAAGTTAAGCTCTTTAGCGCACAAAAAAAAGACCCTATTGGGTCTTTAATTGCCTGGCAACGTCCTACTCTTGCGGAACGTAAGTCCGACTACCATCGGCGCTAAAGAGCTTAACTTCTGTGTTCGGCATGGGAACAGGTGTGACCTCTTTGCCATTGTCACCAGACAATGAAATGTATGAAATTATACATTCAAAACTAGATAGTAAGTAAATATGATTTAACCAAAACAAAACATTTAAAATTTGATTAAGTCTTCGATCGATTAGTATTCGTCAGCTCCACATATCGCTATGCTTCCACCTCGAACCTATTAACCTCATCATCTTTGAGGGATCTTATAACCGAAGTTGGGAAATCTCATCTTGAGGGGGGCTTCATGCTTAGATGCTTTCAGCACTTATCCCGTCCATACATAGCTACCCAGCGATGCCGTTGGCACGACAACTGGTACACCAGAGGTATGTCCATCCCGGTCCTCTCGTACTAAGGACAGCTCCTCTCAAATTTCCTACGCCCACGACGGATAGGGACCGAACTGTCTCACGACGTTCTGAACCCAGCTCGCGTACCGCTTTAATGGGCGAACAGCCCAACCCTTGGGACCGACTACAGCCCCAGGATGCGATGAGCCGACATCGAGGTGCCAAACCTCCCCGTCGATGTGAACTCTTGGGGGAGATAAGCCTGTTATCCCCGGGGTAGCTTTTATCCGTTGAGCGATGGCCCTTCCATGCGGAACCACCGGATCACTAAGTCCGTCTTTCGACCCTGCTCGACTTGTAAGTCTCGCAGTCAAGCTTCCTTATGCCTTTACACTCTATGAATGATTTCCAACCATTCTGAGGAAACCTTTGAGCGCCTCCGTTACTCTTTAGGAGGCGACCGCCCCAGTCAAACTGCCCATCTGACACTGTCTCCCACCATGATAAATGGTGCGGGTTAGAAATCCAACACAGCGAGGGTAGTATCCCACCAACGCCTCCACGTAAGCTAGCGCTCACGCATCTCAGGCTCCTACCTATCCTGTACAAGCTGTGCCGAATTTCAATATCAGACTACAGTAAAGCTCCACGGGGTCTTTCCGTCCTGTCGCGGGTAACCTGCATCTTCACAGGTACTATGATTTCACCGAGTCTCTCGTTGAGACAGTGCCCAAATCGTTACGCCTTTCGTGCGGGTCGGAACTTACCCGACAAGGAATTTCGCTACCTTAGGACCGTTATAGTTACGGCCGCCGTTTACTGGGGCTTCGATTCGTAGCTTCGCAGAAGCTAACCACTCCTCTTAACCTTCCAGCACCGGGCAGGCGTCAGCCCCTATACATCACCTTACGGTTTAGCAGAGACCTGTGTTTTTGATAAACAGTCGCTTGGGCCTATTCACTGCGGCTCTCCTGGGCGTTAACCCTAAAGAGCACCCCTTCTCCCGAAGTTACGGGGTCATTTTGCCGAGTTCCTTAACGAGAGTTCGCTCGCTCACCTTAGAATTCTCATCTTGACTACCTGTGTCGGTTTGCGGTACGGGCACCACAATTCTAGCTAGAGGCTTTTCTCGGCAGTGTGAAATCAACGACTCGAGGAAACAATTTCCTCTCCCCATCACAGCTTGACCTTAAGAGTGCCGGATTTGCCTAACACTCAGTCTTACTGCTTGGACGTACAATCCAATAGTACGCTTCGCCTATCCTACTGCGTCCCCCCATCGCTTAAAACGAATAATGGTGGTACAGGAATATCAACCTGTTATCCATCGCCTACGCCTATCGGCCTCAGCTTAGGACCCGACTAACCCAGAGCGGACGAGCCTTCCTCTGGAAACCTTAGTCAATCGGTGGACGGGATTCTCACCCGTCTTTCGCTACTCACACCGGCATTCTCACTTCTAAGCGCTCCACATGTCCTTGCGATCATGCTTCAACGCCCTTAGAACGCTCTCCTACCATTGTCCTTACGGACAATCCACAGCTTCGGTAATATGTTTAGCCCCGGTACATTTTCGGCGCAGTGTCACTCGACTAGTGAGCTATTACGCACTCTTTAAATGATGGCTGCTTCTAAGCCAACATCCTAGTTGTCTGGGCAACGCCACATCCTTTTCCACTTAACATATATTTTGGGACCTTAGCTGGTGGTCTGGGCTGTTTCCCTTTCGAACACGGACCTTATCACCCGCGTTCTAACTCCCAAGTTAAATTGATTGGCATTCGGAGTTTGTCTGAATTCGGTAACCCGATAAGGGCCCCTCGTCCAAACAGTGCTCTACCTCCAATAATCATCACTTGAGGCTAGCCCTAAAGCTATTTCGGAGAGAACCAGCTATCTCCAGGTTCGATTGGAATTTCTCCGCTACCCACAACTCATCCGCTCACTTTTCAACGTAAGTCGGTTCGGTCCTCCATTCAGTGTTACCTGAACTTCAACCTGGTCATGGGTAGATCACCTGGTTTCGGGTCTACGACCAAATACTCAACGCCCTATTCAGACTCGCTTTCGCTACGGCTCCACATTCACTGCTTAACCTTGCATCAAATCGTAACTCGCCGGTTCATTCTACAAAAGGCACGCCATCACCCATTAACGGGCTCTGACTACTTGTAAGCACACGGTTTCAAGTTCTATTTCACTCCCCTTCCGGGGTACTTTTCACCTTTCCCTCACGGTACTGGTTCACTATCGGTCACTAGAGAGTATTTAGCCTTGGGAGATGGTCCTCCCGGATTCCGACGGAATTTCTCGTGTTCCGTCGTACTCAGGATCCACTCAAGAGTGAACAAACTTTCGACTACAGGATTATTACCTTCTTTGATTCATCTTTCCAGATGATTCGTCTAGTTTATTCTTTTGTAACTCCGTATAGAGTGTCCTACAACCCCAACAAGCAAGCTCGTTGGTTTGGGCTCTTCCCGTTTCGCTCGCCGCTACTCAGGGAATCGATTTTTCTTTCTCTTCCTGCGGGTACTAAGATGTTTCAGTTCTCCGCGTCTACCTTCAGATATGCTATGTATTCACATATCGATAACATGACATAACTCATGCTGGGTTTCCCCATTCGGAAATCTCTGGATCAAAGCTTACTTACAGCTCCCCAAAGCATATCGTCGTTAGTAACGTCCTTCATCGGCTTCTAGTGCCAAGGCATCCACCGTGCGCCCTTAATAACTTAATCTTTTTTGACTTTCAACACGAACAAGTCGGTTGAAAACCCAAAATGTTATTAATCTGTGAGTGTTCTTTCGAACACTAGCGATTATTTCTTTTTGAATTCAAAGCTTGTTAAAAACTCTAATTCACTCGGTTTTGCTTGGTAAAATCATAAATTTTACTTACTTATCTAGTTTTCAATGTACAAAAAATGCAATGAATACTCCAATGAGCACTCAAAACTGAATACAATATGTCAATGTTATTCCTATTTCATCTTCGTAAGAAGATGTTTCCGAATATATCCTTAGAAAGGAGGTGATCCAGCCGCACCTTCCGATACGGCTACCTTGTTACGACTTCACCCCAATCATTTGTCCCACCTTCGACGGCTAGCTCCATAAATGGTTACTCCACCGGCTTCGGGTGTTACAAACTCTCGTGGTGTGACGGGCGGTGTGTACAAGACCCGGGAACGTATTCACCGTAGCATGCTGATCTACGATTACTAGCGATTCCAGCTTCATGTAGTCGAGTTGCAGACTACAATCCGAACTGAGAACAACTTTATGGGATTTGCATGACCTCGCGGTTTAGCTGCCCTTTGTATTGTCCATTGTAGCACGTGTGTAGCCCAAATCATAAGGGGCATGATGATTTGACGTCATCCCCACCTTCCTCCGGTTTGTCACCGGCAGTCAACCTAGAGTGCCCAACTTAATGATGGCAACTAAGCTTAAGGGTTGCGCTCGTTGCGGGACTTAACCCAACATCTCACGACACGAGCTGACGACAACCATGCACCACCTGTCACTTTGTCCCCCGAAGGGGAAAGCTCTATCTCTAGAGTTTTCAAAGGATGTCAAGATTTGGTAAGGTTCTTCGCGTTGCTTCGAATTAAACCACATGCTCCACCGCTTGTGCGGGTCCCCGTCAATTCCTTTGAGTTTCAACCTTGCGGTCGTACTCCCCAGGCGGAGTGCTTAATGCGTTAGCTGCAGCACTAAGGGGCGGAAACCCCCTAACACTTAGCACTCATCGTTTACGGCGTGGACTACCAGGGTATCTAATCCTGTTTGATCCCCACGCTTTCGCACATCAGCGTCAGTTACAGACCAGAAAGTCGCCTTCGCCACTGGTGTTCCTCCATATCTCTGCGCATTTCACCGCTACACATGGAATTCCACTTTCCTCTTCTGCACTCAAGTTTCCCAGTTTCCAATGACCCTCCACGGTTGAGCCGTGGGCTTTCACATCAGACTTAAGAAACCGCCTACGCGCGCTTTACGCCCAATAATTCCGGATAACGCTTGCCACCTACGTATTACCGCGGCTGCTGGCACGTAGTTAGCCGTGGCTTTCTGATTAGGTACCGTCAAGACGTGCACAGTTACTTACACATTTGTTCTTCCCTAATAACAGAGTTTTACGAGCCGAAACCCTTCATCACTCACGCGGCGTTGCTCCGTCAGGCTTTCGCCCATTGCGGAAGATTCCCTACTGCTGCCTCCCGTAGGAGTCTGGACCGTGTCTCAGTTCCAGTGTGGCCGATCACCCTCTCAGGTCGGCTACGTATCGTCGCCTTGGTAAGCCGTTACCTTACCAACTAGCTAATACGGCGCGGGTCCATCTATAAGTGATAGCAAAACCATCTTTCACTTTAGAACCATGCGGTTCCAAATGTTATCCGGTATTAGCTCCGGTTTCCCGAAGTTATCCCAGTCTTATAGGTAGGTTACCCACGTGTTACTCACCCGTCCGCCGCTAACGTCAAAGGAGCAAGCTCCTTATCTGTTCGCTCGACTTGCATGTATTAGGCACGCCGCCAGCGTTCATCCTGAGCCAGGATCAAACTCTCCATAAATGAATTATGATGTTTGATTAGCTCATAAAATACTAATTTGTGTTATCTCTAACACTTGTTTTGAACCAACAATTTAATGTTGTGTTCGGAATTAACGTTGACATATTGCAATTCAGTTTTCAATGTTCATCAAAATTTCTATATGGAGCGGGTGATGGGAATCGAACCCACAACATCAGCTTGGAAGGCTGAGGTTTTGCCATTAAACTACACCCGCTTATTCAATTAAGGTATTTGATGCGGCCGAGAGGATTTGAACCTCCACGGGAATACTCCCACTAGGCCCTCAACCTAGCGCGTCTGCCGTTCCGCCACGGCCGCTTAGCAAAACGGTTTTTCTTTCATCTCTATTAAGTAACGTATACCATTGTAATATACATTTAACACTTTGTCAACAACTTTTTAAATCAAATTTAATGAAGTTAATGTTTCCTTAACGGAAGTAGTTATTAATTTTTCAACGTTTATTATCTTATAATATATAAGCCCTAACGTCAATATAAAACAAAAACTAAAATGAGTAAAATCACAATCTTACCTATTGTAATTTCCATATATTGTTAAAATACTCATTTAATTCTTTCGTTAGTAGCATTTTAAGTGTCTTATACATACAAAATGAGTCTTAACTTAATGTTAAGACTCAAACACTCACCTTAATAATCTAATTTTTTACTTGAATTAATTTCCCTCTACATTTGCCACAGACCATTTTATTTGTATTTACTTTCCTTATTCTTAGAAACTCAACTCCACATTTTTTACATTTGTAAATATAATTCGCTCTTTCTTCATAATTTTCTAAAGGTGTACAAAATCTTGGCGCCCCTGTCTGTTTGCTTAAACATCTAAAATCTGAGTCTTTATGTTTATAACCTTTACCCTGAATGTGTAAGTGATAGTGACATAATTCATGTTTTATAATATCTATAATTGCAGATTCTCCATATTTTATAAATTGCTTTTCATTTATTTCTATATTATGTGAATTTAATAGATAGCGTCCACCAGTAGTTTTTAACCTATGATTAAAATATGCCTTATGTTCAAATCTTCGGTCAAAATACGTTGCTGATATTTCTTCTGTTAAATGTTGTAAATCATTATTATCCATTTGGATCTATCATTGTCAATGATACTTTTCCTTTTTTCTCATCAATATCTAAAATCCACACATCTACAATATCTCCCACACTTACAATATCCATTGGGTTTTTAACAAATTTCTTAGATAATTGGGATACATGTACTAAACCATCTTGTTTTACACCTATGTCTACAAACGCTCCAAAGTCCACGACATTTCTCACAGTTCCATGAAGTTTCATATTTTTAGATAAATCTTCAATAGAAAGTACATCTGATTTTAATATCGGTGTTTCAAATTCATCTCTAGGGTCTCTATTAGGGGCAATTAATGATTTAATTATATCATCTAATGTTGGTTGTCCGACATTAAGCTTTTCTGCAGTTAATTCAATATTCACATGATTTAACGCTAACTTAAGCTGTTCTGAACCCAGATCATTTGAAGTCATCCCAATCTCTTTTAACAGTTGATAAGTAACATTATAACTCTCAGGGTGAATTGATGTATTGTCTAACGGTTCTTTACCATCCACTATTCTCATAAAACCAATGCTTTGCTCAAATGTTTTTGCGCCTAATCGTTTTACTTTAGCGATATCTTTATTATGAGTTATTGCACCATTTTCTTCTCTGTAATCTATTATATTTTGGGCAATCGTTGGCGTCAGCCCAGAAACATATTGTAGTAATGAACGAGAAGCAGTATTAACATCAACGCCTACTTGGTTAACTGCCGTTTCAACTACAAATGTTAACGCACCTTCCAAAGCTTTTTGATTTACATCGTGCTGATACTGTCCAACACCAATAGATTTCGGATCTATTTTAACAAGTTCACTTAGTGGATCTTGTACTCTTCTACCTATTGAAACTGCACTTCGTTCTTCAACCTGAAATTCAGGAAACTCACTTCTTGCTACTTCTGATGCAGAATACACTGATGCACCTGCTTCATTTACAATAATAAACTGTACATCTAACTTATGTTTTTGAATCATTGTTGCAACAAATTGTTCTGTTTCTCTACTAGCTGTCCCATTGCCTATAGCGATTAATTCAACATCATACGCTTGGACAAATTGTACAAATGTTTTTTCAGCATCATCTTTTTTATTAACTGGTGGATGTGGGTACATAACACCTTTAGCAACAAAAGTTCCAAATGGATTGATTACTGCAAGTTTACACCCGGTTCTAAAAGCTGGGTCTACGCCCAATATTTGCTTACCTTTCATTGGAGGCTGTAACAATAGATTCCTTAAATTTTCACTAAACACGTCTATAGCATGATTTTCAGCCTTCTCAGTTAGATCGCCTCTTAGTTCTCTTTCAATAGAAGGCATGATTAAACGTTTCAAACTATCTTTTATAGCATCTACAATTATATAAGTACCTTCATGCTTATCATTGATTTCATTTTTGTAAATAAAATTTTCAATGCCTTGCGTTTCCATTTCGACTTTTACGCTTAGTACTTTTTCTTTCTCTCCACGATTAACAGCTAATACACGATGGTTCGCAATCTTTTTGACTGGTTCAGCATAATCATAATACATCGAGAATATTTCTTTCTCATCTTCAGCATGCTTTTTCTTTTGAGTCACAATATTAGCGTGTTGAAATGTATCTTTTAAAATCTTGCTTCTATATTTAGGCTCATCAGACACTAACTCTGCAATAATATCTTGTGCGCCTTTTATTGCATCTTCTACACTTGGAACCTCTTCTGTAATAAATTGCTGCGCTTTTGATTCAATTGACGTATCTATCGTTGATTGTTTTAACCATTGTGCGAATGGTTCTAATCCTTTTCTTTTTGCTTCTGTAGCTCTTGTTTTCTTCTTCTGCTTAAATGGTCTATATAAATCTTCAACACGTTGAAGTTTAGTTTGCTTCAAGATATCTTTTTTTAGATCTGTCGTTAATAAACCTTGCTCTTCTATATTATGTATAACTTCTTCTTTTCGTTTTTGTAGATTAACCATATATTGATATTCATCATCAATTTGTTTAATTTCAACTTCATCCAAACCACCAGTTTGTTCTTTTCTATAACGCGCAATAAAAGGTACAGTGTTTTTATCTTCCAATAATGCTAACACTGCATTGATTTGTTTAGTCGTAAAATTATATTTATCTCTTATAGATTGTATTAAATTACTATCCATAGAATCCTCCACTCACAATTATGTATTTATTCTTATCTATCTTATATATTTTAACATATTTGGTTAATACATTATTTTAAATATATAACTACAAATGAAAAAGGCAGTACTCTATATTTAGAGACCCTGCCTTTTGATTTTAATCATTATTTATTCGCCGCTTCTTGAAGTTTTTTTATCGCGGTTCTTTGTAATCTTGAAACATGCATTTGGCTCAGACCAATTCTTTCTCCTGTTTCTTTTTGGCTCAAACCTTCGATAAAAGTGCATTGAATAATTTGTCTTTCTCTTTCAGTTAAAATAGGTAATATTTTTTCTAATATCATTCTTTTTTCTGTTAAATCATAATTATCATCTTGTTGCCCCATTATATCTAATAATGTAACTGTAGAACCATCTTTATCTGCTTCAATAGAATGATCAACACTTAACGCATTATAGCTTTGACCCATTTCCATTGCTTCTAATACATCTTCTTCATTTACTTCAAGTCTGTCAGCAATTTCTGCAATAGAAGGGGAGCGCTCAAGTTCATTTGTTAATTCATCTGTTACTTTCTTGATACGTGGTCCGATTTCTTTAATTCTTCTAGGTACATGGACACTCCATGTTTTATCACGTAAATAACGTTTTATCTCACCAATTACAGTTGGTACTAAAAAGGCTTCGAACTTTCTATCAAAGGATAAGTCGAACCGGTTAATTGCACCGATTAAACCAACCATACCGACCTGAACGAGGTCTTCATGATGAGATTGACCTTTAGAATATTTATATGCCAACGATTCGATTAACTTTCTATAGTGCTTTACAAGTTTATCTTGAGCATCAGAATTTTCATTGTTTTGGTGCTCTGTAATCCATTGGTTAATTTGTTCAGGTGATACATCATTAACTGATTTCGACTCTCTCGCCATTATTTCGCACCTGCTCTTTTTTAATATACTTTATCATGCTGATTGTTACTCCTGATTTTTTATCAACCGTAACTTCATCCATTAATGATTCAATTAAAAACAGACCTAAACCTCCTTCTCTTAAGAAATCGATATTTTCATTTTCTTTATAAGGTCCTAATTGTGCTTTAGTTTCTTCATAATCAAAACTTTCTCCTTGATCAGAGATTACAATTTTTATCTTGTCATCAAAAATTTCAAAACAAAGATTTATCATCCCTACATCGTTTGGGTCATCTTTATACGCATGTTTCACTGCATTAGTAACTGCTTCACTAACTGCAATTTTAGCATCTTCTATATCATCATACGAAGCACCTGCACGTGAAAACACACCCGATAAGGTCAATCGTATTAAACTCACATATTCTGCTGAGGCTGGCAAACGCATTTCAATATAATCCTGTTTATGTTGCATGTTATTCTACCTCCGTTCCTTCATTAACATGCATCAAATCTTTTAATCCTGTAATATCAAATAGTCGATTTATCCGATCTGAAACACCTAGAATATATAATTCCTTATCATTCTGGTTTAGCGCTTTTAACGTGCCTACAAATAAACCTAGACCAGTTGAATCCATATAACTAACATTTTCTAAGTTTACATATATATCATGTGTTCCTTCTTGTCTCATTGGAACTAAGACTTCTTCTAACTCAGGAACTGTATAAACATCCAGTTCCCCGCCAACTTTCACCTCATAATGAGTATCATGAGTCACAGTTTCAATATTAAGGTTCATAACATTACACTCCTAATTATAGTCTCATTAATAACTTTTATACCCTTAAAGTTAAATTTTAAATCTAAAACATCAAAACTAATTCACTCTTTTTATTATTAATATTGTTAAGTCATCTCTTTTTTCTGGATTCTGTATCTTTAAAATCGCCTCATATAAAAGCTGCACTATATCCTGAGGATGCATGTGCTTATATTTGTGAATCATATCTAACAGATGATGTTTGTCTAAAAAATCTCCAGCCTCATTTCTAACTTCTGTCACTCCATCAGTAAATATAATTACTAAGTCATCTAAATAGATTGGAATTTCTTGTTGTTTATAGCGCGTTTGTTGACTCACACCTAAGACTCGTCCGCGTACAGTAATTTCTTCAAATGACTCAGTTTCTGCACGATATACGTAGCCCGGTTCATGGCCAGCTGAACTACAATATAATAAGTGATTCAGTTCTTCATATAGTCCATAAAACATAGTTACAAACATATTTTGGTTAACATTTTTTTCTACCACGCGATTCAGCCTTTTCAGACCATCACTTGGTAACTGTGAATGTCCATATGAGTCCATACCAAACTTTATCATACTCATAGCCAATGCAGCTGGGATACCTTTCCCAATGACATCTGCTACTGCGAAACTCATCGTTCCATCTTTATGATCAATAAGATTAAAGTAATCACCACTTACTTTTTGGGCTGCAACAGAAATCACACCGATTTGTATACTGTCAAATTGAGGTATATCTGTTTTCAACATAGTCTGTTGTAAACGTGACGCTAAATCAATCTCTTTATCATGATATTGTAAGCGATCCACTAATTGTTTATAGTCCCTGTAGCTATAGCCAAACCCTTTAACAATTTCTTTTAATACATTAAATGTTTTTAAAATTTGGGATTCGTCTAAACTATGACGCTTTATGTACTCTTTATGTATTTGCACTATATCTTCAGGTAATAAATCCTTTTTTATCACCTCTTCAGTAAAACGCTTACACTCGTTTAATAATCCTGTTGAATCATTTGTATATAAGCTCTTATCAATTAGCGCTTTATATTGATTTTTGAATTCTTCCACGCGGTATATCCTCCTCAAAATGCAAATATAAATCGCATACATTGGATGTAACATATATATGTTCTTTATGTATGTTTTTAACGGGGTATTTATAGTGTTAACCATTGATTTAATCTGTCTATCAGCTAAATTATTATTTGGTATAGTCTTAACTATAATATTTAAAAAAGCTTTAGGATACCCTAAAGCTTCTCACTTAGACATCTTATGCAAAGGTATCCAACCACTATAATAAAACTCAAAATTTAGCAAACTTAATTAACTCAACAATTAAATGGTTGTTACATGTTATAGTAAATCGATGCCTATCATTTACTATTATATTTACTTATTAAGTACCCCCTTGAAAATTAGGATTTATGATTCCTAATATTATGTAATCCTAAACTTATATCAATAGCAATGTTAACTTCTTTCATTTTTTTCTCAGAAAGATATGTTAATTTTTCCTTTAGCCTATTTTTATCTAAAGTCCTGATTTGTTCTAACAATATAACAGAATCTTTATCAAGTTTATATTTACTTTTTTCTATTTCTACATGTGTAGGTATTTTAGCTTTATTAATCCTACCAGTAATTGCGGCTACAATTACTGTAGGACTATATTTATTCCCAGTATCGTTTTGTATTATAACGACAGGTCTAATTCCCCCTTGTTCAGACCCTTGCACTGGTGATAAATCAGCTAAATAAACGTCTCCTCTTCTCATCATTCATTATTATTCTTGGAGCTAATGTAAACTTCATTGCAATCACAAGCTTCACATTCAAATGGAAAAGCTTCTGCTGCAAGGGAGAGATTTAAGTCAGCCATTTGAGAATAGCCTTCTTTTAATAGTTGTTCAATACTATGATTTCTACTTTGATTAAAACTTGCCATGAATAAAGACCTCCAGGTGACTAAAATAGAATATATCGAGATTTGTTGTTAGATATATAATAACAAATTTTACACACAGTGACTATACTATTTTAGCAATTCATTTTGAATTTCTAAGCCTTTAGTCTCATGATAAATCCTTGGTAATCTCCTACTTAACCTACATAAAACTTCGTAATTGATTGTTTTTTGTTGGTGTGCCAACGCTTCAGCAGATTGTGGATTATCACTATGATGGTCCATAATAATGACTTTATCTCCTGCTTGTATTTCTTCAGGAACTTTTATAATTATCTGATCCATACATACTTTTCCAATGATTTCACATTGAATACCATTCACATTAACGCTAAAACCTTTCATCATTCTTGGAAAACCATCTGCATATCCCACTGGAATAATGCCTATCCTAGTTGGTTCATCAGCTGTATATACACTACCATAGCTTACTGATTCTCCTGATTGTAATATTTTTGTTTGAACAATCTCACTAATCCACTGCGCACTTGGTTTTAAATGTACTTTAACATTCGTTTTGACATATTGAGATGGATAATAACCATATAATGAGATACCGACTCTAACTGCATTACAAAACTGTGTATCTTTCATTAATGCACCTGCTGAATTTTGAGAATGTATATAATTCGGTTTATCAGCTTGATTAACTATTTCTTCAAATAAAGATTGTTGCTGATTCATTGATTCGCCAGCTTCATCTGCACATGCAAAATGTGTGAATACACCTTCAAAAATCAAATGTTCTTGTGATTGGATAAGCGATATAACTTCTTTGTACTCATCAACGTCTTTCATACCTAATCTACCCATACCAGTGTCTAATTTAATATGTAACCAAATATCTTTTTCATTTGTTTCTGGAATTTCATGCATTGCATCAGTTAACCACGCCTTTGAAGGTACTGTAATTGCAACACGATGTTGAATGGCTTTACTAATATTATATGAAGGTATTACACCTAATACGAGTATTTTTGCATCTATACCATGCATTCGTAACTCAATAGCTTCATCAAGCGTCGCCACTGCAAAAAACTCCGCACCATTTTCCATAAGTTGTCTAGCAATTGGTACACTTCCTAAACCATAGCCATTTGCTTTAACTACTGGCATAATTGTTTTATTTGGATGTAATTTTTGAAAGACTTGAAAATTAGAAACAATGGCATTTAAATCAACATTCAAGTATGACGATCTATAGTACTTATCAGACATTAAATTTATACCTCCTATATGCTTATATGATATACATGTTTTTACATTAAATTAATTTTATAACACTCACGTTACGATAGCCAAATCAAACATACTGTAAATCCTAAAAAACTTCATCCGCTTCTAAAATAACTTGGCTCATCGCATAGTGCTCTGTATGCGTAATACTGACATGCACGTTAAAGCCACTGTAATTAACGCAAGGTTTTCCATTATCATCATTGAAGCAATCTATATCATTAAAAGCGACCTTTATACCAATACCTGTACCTAATGCTTTACTAAATGCTTCTTTACATGCAAAGCGTCCAGCTAGAAATTCTATTTTACGTTGTTCATTTTGGAAACTGTTAAATTTATATTGCTCATTCGCAGATAAGATACGTCCCACAAGTTTATCTTGCTTTTGATAAAGTTTCTTTATTCTATCAATCTCAATTAAATCAACACCAATACCGTGTATCATAGCGCTTCTCCTCATTTTTATATAACTTTTTTCTCTTACTTATAAATTCATAATTACTATTTAGTCTGACTGGTTTTTGTCGTTATTAACGGATTTAATTTGTTGTTTCAAATTTGTCGCGGTTGTTTTATTGATAAATTTAATATTTATATTACCACCGGCAGTTGATAAGGTTAGATTTGATAGTTTGTATTTTCTCATTAAAATCCCTTCATGTGTATCTACATTTTGTATTCTAAATAATGGAACTTTCATTACTGATACAAACCACAAACCATTTCTAACTGTAACGACGTGATCATCTATACTATATTTAAAAATTTTATATCTATAGATAGGAATGAATATAGCATTTAAAATTAAGTATATAAACGCTATACTGACTCCAATAATCAAAACCCATTTCATTTGTTCTTTATCAATCCATTCAAGCCATACACGGTTGACCACGCTAAATATAGTTAATACTATTAAAAAAATCACAACAGTAATAATTGCAGAGAGACGCATGACAGTTTTTCCTGATTCATGCATATTATTATAGTTCTCCATCGTTTTCACCTCTCAAATACCAATTCCTAAGCATTTGTACGTGCTGCTGCGGATTAAAGTCAAGTCCTATCGCTTCATTCCCTGCAGCCTTTGCAATAATAAAATTAAAATTACCTAAATTACTTTTAATAAGAAACGGATTGCGCCTTATCTCCATTCCCAATATCTTATTATGCTTAAAATATGAGTTTCTAAATCCAAATAGAGTTACATTACGTACTACGAGTTCATCATTTCGTACTTTTAAACCTGAATATTTAACAATAAGATAACTATGTATGATTAATAAAAGTATTATTATACCAGCGATTAAAAAGACCCATGGCAACCAAAAATAATTTATAATAGCAGCAACAATGATAAGGACAATCGACTCTCTCCAAAAGTGTCTATGGAATCCACGCCAAGGCATACCTTTTTCTGGCTTTTCAAATGACATATTAGGGATTAAATCTTTAATAATCGCATAACCTTTATCCCGTTTAATAAATGGAAGAATCATAACGTTGCCATCTAACGACACATCATCTTTATCATTACCGTTCATATCACTAGTAATTACAAAATGAATCGATGTATAGCCGAATAATTTTCTGAAAAAGGATTGTTTTTCAACAATTGCTTGTACTCTATCAGTAGGAACAGTAATACTTTTCACATTAAAAAGACCATATTTAATATTTAACTGATTATCGCTTTGTGTCACAGTGTAATTAAAATTACGTATAATGACGATAAGCGTTCCTACTATATAACTAATTGCCACGACCATTGCAACCATCATAAGCACTATCACGAAAATTGCCTGTGATATTTGTGCAAATTCATCTGTTAACCAACCCCAAGGAATTACATTCGACAAACCGCCAATAATTGGTGATACCGCAGCAAACGCCACACCTATAGCCCCGCTAGTTAGTGCCATAAATAACAATTCTTTAAAGTTCAGCTTATATAAATGTAAAGGCTGATTGGTTGCTTCAGTTCTATATTCATCTTCTATCGAAAATTCTTTCTCACTTTCTATATCTTCACTACTATTGATTAATTCTTTTTGTTTATCTCTCAAGGCTTGTTGTATCGTTTCACTTTGTGATTTTGAAACTGTATCTAGATCAACACCATCACTAGGTGTTTTGATTTGCAATTTCACACCACCAACTAATTGATTAATGATACCTTGTGATGTATCTAGCGTTTGAATACGACGGATATTTAACTCTTTTCTTTCTTTTGTAAATATACCTGTAGCTAAAATAAAATGATCATTCTCTATCCAATAGCGCGTATTATAAACTTTTAGAACTTGGGTTATAAAAGAAATAATAAAAAACAAACTTACTATACCCGGAAAGATATAAGCATAAATATTAGTGAAATCAAAGTCTCTAATATTAAAAACCAAAAATATAATGATTAAAAAGATATTTTGCTTAATTGCTTCAATGATACCTGTTAAATATGAAATAGGATGCAGTTTTTGTGGTTTATACATCAAAATCAGCCCCTTTCAAATAGCTGAGTGTCATAGATTCAAAAGCTTTTGAATCTTTAATCGATATTAACGGAAAACTCACGTTATGCCCCGCTGTAACTAAAGATACTTTAGCCAAGCCTAGCTTCTTTAAAATCGGATTATTTTTTCGTTCAGTAAATTGAGTTCTCTCAAGTTTCACCATTTTTTGTGTTTTAAAAAAGAAATCGAATTTAATTTCTATATAATTTTCCATAATACGAAAATAAGTATACCGATAAGTAATCCAAGGTTTTAAGGCAGCATATATAATATCAAATAAAATAAATGCACAAATTAAATAGATTATAAAATGCCACCAATCGAAATGGTTCCATAAAAATATTAAGCCAATTGCTATAATCATATTAACTATAAATGATAGTCCTTCACTTATATAATAGTAAGTTAACGCTTGACTAGGACTTTTCTTAAATAGTTGTTCGCTCGACATATATACACTCCTCCATTGAGTTTTCAACTCATTATAACATATGGTCATTACAAGCTTCACTCCCCTTATGCAGTAAATATATATTAAACTGTCTTTCAATAATAACTTATAATTTATGTTTACATACAAAAAAATCACCCCAAATAATTGGGATGATTAAACCTAAATTTCATATATGATAAATTATTTTTTATTTTTTATGGTCAGCAAACGTGCGACCTTTCATTGATGATTTCTTATTGCTGTTTCTATCTGAAGACGGTCTATCATTTTTCTTCTTGTTGTTGAATCCGCCTTTACCTGAACGACGGTTTTTGTTATCGAATTTGCCACCGCCACGTTTGTAATTTCCACCACCACGTTTTGGTCCACCTTTACCTTGACGACCTTTACCACGAGATAATGGTTTTTCAAATGTTAATTGAACATCAACATCATCATTAGATTCAACTAACTCTTGTAATAATGCAGCGACTAAATTCACATCATTATATTCTTCAATTAATTCAGTAGCAATACGTTGTAATCTAGGTTCACTGTCTCTAGACATCCAGTTTTGAACTTTACCTTTAATGTCATTTTCACGAGCTTTAAGCACTTCTTTACGATGAGGTGGTCTCAAAGCTGTCATTTGACGTTTGTTTGCTTGTTCAATTTGACGGATATAATCCATTTCAATTGGGTTAACAAATGTAATCGCTACACCTTTTTTACCGGCACGACCAGTACGTCCAATTCTGTGTGTATAACTTTCAGTATCTTGAGGGATATCGAAGTTATAAACATGGCTTACGCCTGAAATGTCTAATCCTCTTGCTGCAACATCTGTCGCAACTAAAATGTCTAATTGATCATTCTTGAATTTTTTCAACACTTCTAAACGTTTTGCTTGTGTGATATCACCATGTAACCCTTCAGCTTTGTATCCTTTTGAAATTAACGCGCTTGTTAACTCATCAACACGACGTTTTGTACGACCGAATACGATAGCTAATTCTGGTTGGTGTACATCTAAAAAGCTTGTAAATGTATCGAATTTTTCTAATTCTTTTACAATAGTATAAAATTCTTCGATTTGTGGATCAGAAGTTTCATTGTTCATTGTTTTAACAATGACAGGTGATTTCATGAATTGTTGTACTAATGTTTGGATTGCTTTAGGCATAGTTGCTGAGAACAACATAGTTTGACGTTGTTCAGCAGGTATTTTATCCATGATAAATTTCATGTCATCGATGAAGCCCATGTTCATCATTTCATCCGCTTCATCTAAAATTAACGTATGAATATCAGTTGTTTTTAATGTACGACGGTTTAAGTGATCAATCACTCGACCTGGTGTACCTACTACGATTTGTGGTCCTTTTTTAAGTGCTTTGATTTGACGGTCAATTGGCATACCACCAAATACTGTAACTACTTGTACATTTTGTCCTTTAGAAAACGATTTAAGTGATTCAGCAACTTGCATTGCTAATTCTCTTGTTGGTGCAAGGATTAATGATTGAACGCCTTCTTGGTCAGCCACTTTTTCAATTAATGGAATACCAAATGCACCTGTTTTACCTGTACCAGTCTGTGCTTGACCAAGAACATCTTTGCCTTCTAAGGCAAGAGGGATACTCTCTTTTTGTATAGGAGTGGCCTCATTGAACCCCATGGATTGTAGGGTTTCTGCCATCTTATCTGAGATCCCTAATTCTTTAAAATTTTGCAATATAATTCTCCTTTATTTATCTGTATTTCTATACATATATGTTCACTTAAGTTTCTTCAACTTCTTTATAGTACCACCTCAAGTATATAATCGCAATAAACCAAATTTGATTAAATAAGCTATATCATATGTATTGAATGTCACTGTACTCACGGTAAACCTTGTAAAACATAGGTTGTAAGCGTTTAAATTTATTTTCCAACATGGGTTTTAACTTCTGAAATTTTTTTGTTAATTTATTTATTCAGTTAATTGTCAGATTATTATACTTTGAAAGTGCAACTACCTTTTAGTTCAAATATATTTATTTAAACTTTTTTACATTCTTAGAATATTATAATAAATTCCTTTAATTATTTTTAAGAATGCATGATTTGACTTAAACGTGTGAAAGCAATTTTTGATTGTACGTTGGTTTCAAACAGCGATATACAATAACCTAATGTATCAACAGCACAAATAAGACCGAGACATTTTATGCCTCGGTCTTATTTAGATATGTCGCATATATGATGAAACATTTAATAGTATAATTAATCGTTATATTTATAACTACTATTTAATATTAACTAGCTTAAATTAATGCTTCAACGACTTCTTCTAATTTCATGCCTCTGGAACCTTTTACTAAAACCTTATCTTCTGGTTGTACATATGTTTTTATAGTTTCAATCAACTTTTGCTTATTCTCAAAGTGTTCCATATGGTTTACATACTGATTACCTACATTACTTATATATTGGGACTCCTCACCAAATGTAAATAAGGTATCTATATCCTTACCATTTAAATATTCTCCAACCTGTTCATGCATGATTTGACTATTAGGCCCTAACTCCAATACATCACCTAATACGAGTATTTTCCTTCCGTTCATCACTGCCAAAGTATCTATAGCCGCCTTCATACTAGTAGGACTTGCATTATAGGCATCATTGATTACTAACGAATTATCTGAAGTGTGATATTGTTGCATTCTCATACCAGTCAATTGGACTTCACGTAAATTATTAAAAATTGTGTCGTAACTCAACTTCATTCTCTTGCCTACTGCAATTGCAATCGTAGCATTTTTCATATTATGTTCACCTAATATTGGAAGCTCAAATCGCTCTTCTTCGTTAATAGTAAATGCAATTCCATCATTATTAATCGACTCAATTTGACTCACAAGTGAATTAGTTGAATGTTTACCTATACTAACTAAATCTACATTAGATAATTGATTTACATAAGGTTTTAATAACGGTTCGTCACCATCATAGATAAACAAACCTCCTGGTTTTAGACCTACTGTAATTTCAGATTTAGCTTTCGCAATACCTTCTCTAGAACCTAAATCTTGCATATGTGACTCACCAATATTAGTTATTACAGCAATATCAGGTTCTGCTAAATTTGATAAAAATTCAATTTCATGAAAGCCTGACATACCCATTTCAAGAATTGATATTTCAGTATCTATATCCAATTCTAAAATGGTTAATGGCATACCAATTTCATTATTATAATTGCCTTGTGTCTTTTTAACTTTAAATTGTGGTTTAAGTACACTTTCAATCATATCTTTAGTAGTAGTCTTACCATTTGATCCTGTAACTGCAATAACTTGAGGATTGACAAACTCTAAATAAGCTTTTGCAAGTTGTTGTAGCGCTGTCAATGTATCATCGACCCATATTATCGGACCTTCAACATTTTCATCTAAAAACGTACCTTTTTGATAAAATGAGGCCCCTGCACCATCTCTTAATGCTTGTGCTACATATTGATGACCATCAACGTGTTCGCCTTTAAACGGGATAAATAAGTTTTGGCTTTTAATATCGCGTGAATCAATAGAAACACCTTGTATGCCTTGATTCATATACTCATTATCAATTTCACAAGGAATCCATTCTTGAATTTGTTCTAATGTTACCTCAATCATAATTTATCCGCCTCAATCAATTTTGTATTTATTTTGTTTTTTATCATTGTGTTTTTCCTTAGCTAATTCAATTAATTTCTTAATTAACTCTGCGTAAGATACACCCATATTTTCCCAAAGACTAGGATACATACTAAACGCAGTAAAACCTGGCATAGCATTAGTCTCATTTATAAAAATTTGATTATCTTCAGTAACAAAGAAATCGGCGCGTAATAAACCAGAACAATCAGTTGCTTTAAATGCTTCAACAGCCATATTTCTTAAAGTCATTTGAACTTCTTCATCTAAATCAGCTGGAATTTCTAACCTAATCTTTCCATCTTTGTATTTTGATTTGTAATCATAGAACGCAACGTCCTTCACGACCTCTCCAGGCCAAGTGGTTTCAGGATAATCATTACCCAATACAGCAACTTCAATTTCTCTAGCATCAATACCTTGTTCAATAACTAACTTACGGTCAAACTGAAATGCTTCTTCAATACCAACTTTTAATTCTTCTTCATTATTACATTTACTAATTCCTACACTTGATCCTAAATTGGCTGGTTTAACAAACACTGGATATTCTAATTTATCATGTACCAATTTTAAGATATTACCTTCATATTTATGATACTCGCTTCTTAAAAAGCTCACATATGGCAATTGAGGTAAGCCTCTGTGTGCAAAAAGTTGTTTCATTACTAATTTATCCATTGAGCTTGAGGCAGCTAAAACGCCATTCCCTACATATGGTATATCCAATACTTCAAACAAGCCTTGGATTGTACCATCTTCACCATTTGGCCCATGTAATACAGGGAAAACTGCACTATAAGGATTGCCAGTACTACCTACGTTAAGCAACTGGGAAATTTCTCCCGCTTCAACTTCTGTTAAACGCAAAGTGTCTATGTCGTTTATAGTGTCTACGATATTTTCTTTCTTTTTCCATGCACCATCATTTGTTATGTAAATAATGTCTACTTGATATTGTGCTTTATCAATAGCATTCAAAACATTTTGTGCTGTTAATATTGAAACATCGTGTTCTGCACTTTTTCCTCCGTATACGATACATACATTTTCTTTAGCCATATTTTAGCCTCCATATACAATTCTTAAACTACATCATATCACGATTTAATAATTTTTTGCATTTGTTTAGTAGTATAAAAAGCATTTATTTTTCAAAGATATCTCAAGTATATTTTTAAAGTTATACAGTAACACAATAATTATAATTTTCTAAATATAGCACCCTCATTCTAGCAAAATATGCTAAAGTTCGGTAAAATCTATATATAATACAAATCTAGAGAAATCTAATTAGTTTAAAGGGGTAAGAAATGAGAATTTCACGTCAATTAAAAAATAACCATTGGATACGGCGGATTGACTGGGTTTTAATAGGTATCCTCGTATTATTAGCAACAATTAGTGTCACGATTATTAATTCAGCTATGGGTGGTGGCCAATATAGTGCCAACTTTAGCATAAGACAGATTTTATATTACGTGTTGGGTGGTTTAATCGCATGTTTAATCATGCTCGTATCACCTAAGAAATTAATGAAATATACATACTTGTTGTATTTTTTACTTTGTGTAGCCTTATTTATACTCATTATTATTCCAGAAACACCTATCACACCTATTATTAATGGAGCTAAAAGTTGGTATAAATTAGGGCCAATTAGTGTACAACCTTCAGAATTTATGAAAATTATACTCATACTCGCACTTGCAAAATTAGTTTCTAGACATAATCAATTTACCTTTAACAAATCATTAGAAACTGATTTTAAACTATTATTAAAAATTGCAGGCATTTCAATTATCCCAATGGGCCTTATATTATTACAAAATGATTTAGGGACTATGTTGGTACTTTGTGCAATTATAGTAGGAGTTATTGTCGTAAGTGGTATTTCTTGGAAGATATTAGCGCCTGTATTTATTGCAGGCATCGTCTTAGCATCAAGCATTATTCTTTCAATCATTTACAAGCCTTCACTAATTGAAAATAGTTTTGGTATCAAGACTTATCAATTGGGGCGTATTAATTCTTGGCTTGATCCTTACACATATAGTAGTGGTGATGGTTATCATTTAACTGAATCACTTAAAGCCATTGGATCAGGGCAACTTTTTGGTAAAGGGTTTAATCATGGTGAAGTTTATATTCCAGAAAATCATACAGACTTTATATTTTCTGTTATCGGTGAAGAATTTGGATTTATCGGTTCTGTTATCTTAATATTAGTTTTCTTAGCCTTTATATTCCATTTAGTTAGACTTGCTACGAAATTCGAATTACCCTTCAGTAAATTATTTATTATTGGATATGCAACGCTTGTTTTATTCCATGTATTACAAAATATTGGCATGACTATCCAGTTATTACCAATAACAGGTATACCATTACCATTTATCAGTTATGGTGGTAGTTCATTATGGAGTTTAATGTGCGGAATCGGTGTTATATTATCGTTTACTTATCACCAACCAAAACAATATTCAACAACAGCGCAATTATCTAGATCAAAGAATTAGGTTTCATTAATGTTGTCGTTATACAATGCTATGTCTATATATAAATGAACAAATTAGAATCACTATACATAGCAATACTAATTTAAAAATGATAGCGAACTGAACGGTGAGGTAGATTACTATTGAAAAAATTGTCTTATGGCGTAGTAATCATTTAATACTTCTTTGAGTAATACTCATGTGTTAACTACTACAAATTATCAATTCACTCAACTACCTTACCACATAGATAACAATCATCGCTAAACGATGTTGAACCCCTAAAAGTTAGATTTTGTCTAACTTTTAGAGGTTCTTTTTTATGAAAAAATATTATAACTATCAATTATGAACATTTTTGTATCAATCCTATTTCATATAGTAAAAATAAAAAAGCGACTAGAACCATTGGCTCCAATCACTTCATTGGGTAACTTGACTATTTCAATTCGTTAGCGGTTTTCACAGTAGTTGGTAGAGTATGCATAACTTCTAATCGTGATTTGGTTTTCTTTATGTTTACCCCTAATGATGATAATAGTTTAACTACGTTTTGAATTTTTTCGTTATCTTTATTCATATCATCACCCCTATATCTCTAGCTTCTACTATATCTTACCCTTTTTGAATGAAAAATACCACATTATATTAAATTTTTTTAAATCACTTCAAAAAAACAGTAATTTTTATTGTAAAATTACAATTAAATTTTATTTTTACGTTGTCATTTTATACTTTATAACTATGCCATGGGTATTTAAACTCAAATTGTAATATAATTCACTTTATTAATTTATTAAAATATTTGATATCCTAGATCATAAATTTCTTTTTCTAAATTATTTAAACTCGCTGGTGTTTCAAATTTAATAAGTATTTCTCCTTTATCGCTATCTATAGCAACATTGTGTACACCTATAACATTCATTAATTGTTGTTGTATTTGATATTGTTGTTGTTCTGAATTAATACCTGAGACTTGAATTACTTTTGATTGCACTTTTGTCACCTTACCTAATCCTTCATTAATTTTTGAAAAGTTACTAGCAATTCTTCCATCGCTTCCTCTTGTTGGCCTTTTTCCACTTTATCCATGATGCAACTTTTCATATGATGATCCAATAACTTAGTTGCTACACTGTTTAGCGCAGAACGTGTCGCTCTAATTTGAGTAAGAACATCATCACAATAAACATCTTCATCTATCATACGGTTAATTGCTCGTACTTGTCCTTCAATTCTATTTAGTCTTGATTTCAAATTTGATTTTATTTGGTCTGAATGATGCGCTTTTTGTATTTCTGTCACTTTCTCAACACCTCCTACTTATATCATTCATATCGTATACCCCTGATAGGTATTAGTCAAGTGATAAAACAGTTTGAACATGTTACAATAGTTAAGACTTTCACTAGTTAAAATTTAATTAATTGTATTTTGGAGGTTTAATATGATAGATATATTTTCGATGTCACTCAATTATACCAATGTAGTGATTAATATCATTTTGATTACTGCATTTATATTAAACCTTATCTTTGCGTTTACAATTATTTTTATGGAACGAAGATCAGCTGGTTCAGTGTGGGCTTGGCTCTTAGTCCTTGTACTAATACCCATCTTAGGTTTTATTATTTACCTATTTATTGGAAGACAAATCCAGCGTGATCACATCTTCTCATTGGATGAAGATGATAAAATCGGTATTGAAATGATTGTAAATGAACAACTAGAAGCCTTAAAGAATGATGACTTTTCTAAAGGCAATCATCAAATCGTGAAGTTTAAAGATATGGTTCAAATGTTGTTATATAATAATGCTGCTTTCTTAACAACAGATAATGAGATCAAAATTTTTACAGATGGAAAAGAAAAATTTGATTCGCTTCTTAAAGATATAGATGAAGCAACTGACTATATCCATATTCAATATTATATTTTTAGAAATGATTCACTTGGAGAACGTATCTTGAACGCCCTAGAGCAAAAGCTCGAACAAGGGGTTGAAGTTAAAATGCTTTATGATGATATGGGTTCTAGAGGTCTTTCACTGAAAGATTTTAAATCTTTCAGAAAAAATGGTGGCCAAGTAGAAGCGTTCTTCCCTTCTAAATTACCACTTATCAATCTTAGAATGAATAATCGAAACCATAGAAAGATTGTTATCATTGACGGTCACATTGGTTATGTAGGTGGTTTTAACGTTGGTGAAGAATATTTAGGCAAGAAGAAAAAGTTTGGTTATTGGAGAGACACACACTTACGGATTGTAGGTGATGCTGTCAACGCCTTACAACTACGTTTCATGCTAGACTGGAACTCGCAAGCTACACGTGATAACCTCAAATATGCTGACCGCTATTTCCCAGATGTAGATTCAGGAGGTACCATAGGTGTACAAATAGCATCTAGTGGTCCAGATGAAACCTGGGAACAAATTAAGTATGGTTATTTAAAAATGATTGCTTCAGCAAAACAATCTATTCATATTCAATCTCCTTACTTTATTCCAGATCAGTCATTTTTAGATGCAATAAAAATTGCAGCTCTTGGTGGTGTTGATGTAAGTATTATGATTCCAAATAAACCTGATCATCCATTTGTATATTGGGCGACATATAATAACGTTGCTTCCTTATTAGATGCTGGTGTAAATATATTCCATTATGATAATGGGTTCTTACATTCAAAAACATTAGTGATTGATGATGAAGTTGCAAGTGTAGGTACTACTAATATGGACCATCGGAGCTTTACATTAAACTTTGAAATAAATGCCTTTATTTATGATACACATATAGCTAAAGAATTAAGATTAGCTTTCGAAAAAGACTTGGAAGTATCCTATAGATTGACTAAAGAGATTTACAAACAACGAAGCTTATGGATTAAATTTAAAGAAGGTATTTCTAGATTATTATCCCCAATATTATAGTATGTTATGAGGTCTAAGATAAAGTTTGTGAGATTAAACTACTTAGACCTTTATTTTATAAGTAACATTTATTCATCAATATCAATATACAACTTTAGAGGTGATTTTATTTTGAATCATACAGACATACTTAATCAAGCAAATGAATACATGACTCAGTTTCATAAACATGATGCGACAGGACATGACATTGCTCATGTTAATCGTGTTGTTAAAATGGCAACATATATCTCAGAACAAGAACAAGTAGGTGATTTATTAACAATCCAACTAGCAAGCTTGTTACATGACACAGTTGATACAAAACTTACAAATACTCACAAAGCATTACAATACTTAAAAGATTTTCTAACAACCTTACAATTAGCTCCCGAACAGCTACAACATATCTTATACATCATTGAACATATCAGTTATAAAAATGGCCAAAATAACGATGTAACATTATCTATCGAAGGGAAGATTGTAAGGGATGCTGATAGATTAGATGCAATTGGTGCAATTGGTATTGCAAGGACTTTTCAATTTTCCGGTCATTTTAAAGAACCAATGTGGTTAGAACATGATACTAAGAATATTAATGAAGTTGATGCAACTTTTTATAACGAATGGTCGCCCTCTGCTATTAGACATTTTTATGAAAAATTATTTAAACTTAAAGATTTAATGCACACAACGACTGCAAAACAAATTGCACAACAGCGTCATAAATACATGCAAAAATTTGTTGAACAATTTTTTGATGAATGGTATTACTAGTCACCTACTTTAAATATTCAAAAAGAATCCCGAGCTGATTTAATTATCAGTTCGGGATTCTTTTTATATCTAGAAATTTAATTCTTCGTGCTTATTTTATTTCTTTTTGTTTTTCTTAGATACTACTTGTGTGTTTTTACCTTTTCCAGTTGATTCTGCTTTATTTTTCTCCATTGCTTCAATCATTGGTGCCACTTCTTTTTTAGCAAGTTTTGAATAATACATATTTGCTACTTGTGTTTGTACGATCAAGAATGCCGCACTGACTGACCAATATAGACCTAACGCAGATGCAGAACTCAATGCAATCCACACAATCATTATAGGTGAAATGACCATCATCATATAACCCATTTGACGTTGTTCATTTGGCATACTCTTACTTGAAACATATGCTTGTAAGAAGTATAAAATACCTGCAATAATCGTAATCCAAATATCTGGTTTTGCTAAGTTAAACCATAAGAAATTAGGGTGTTCAGTGAAACCACCACTTGAAGGGTATTTTAATACGAAGAATAATCCCATAATAATCGGCATTTGGATTAAGATTGGTAAACAACCTAACATGCTCTTCATAGGGTTCATATCATATTTTTTATAAACTTCCATCATTTCTTGGTTTGCTGCCATCTTCTCTTCTTGCGTACGTGAACGTTTAACCTTTTCTTGAATAGCGTCAATATCTGGTTTTGCAATCTTCATTTTCTCACGCATCATATGACTGTTTTTATAGTTTGATAACATGAATGGCAATAATACTATACGAATCGCCAATACAAGTACTATGATTGCTAAACCATAGTCGTTATTAAAACTAGTTCCTAACCAATGTATAACTTTATCCATTGGCTCTACGAACGTGTTATAGAAAAATCCATCTCTATTTCCAGGTTTTGAATAGTCACAGCCTGCTAAAAAGACCATTACACCTAATAATAAAGGGAGTAGCGCTTTCTTCTTCATTTTTCCACCTCTAATGATATATTCACATAGAATTTATTTTATCATATTAGGAGGGAAGTAGAAAACAAAAAAAGAAATTTTTATACTTTAATCAACATTTTGTAAAAATTGTCTCACTGTGTTACTTATATTATTACTTTTGCTAATTGCAGAAATGATTGATACACCATCTGCTCCAGCTTGTATTATTTCTTTGGTATTATCAACGGTAATTCCACCTATTGCAACGATTGGAAAATCCTCAATATAACTTCTTAACTTAGGTATCATTTCAGGACCTACTGGTAAGTTTGCATCCTTTTTAGAATTAGTAGCATACATAGGACCAACACCGATATAATCAACATCAGTTAAATCAGATTGTTGGTATTCATTAACATCACTAATGCTTAAACCAATAATTTTATTTTTAAATTTTTGTGCAAACGTCGTAACTTTCATATCATTTTGCCCTACATGAATTCCATCAGCGTTTATATTTTCAGCTAATGTTACATCGTCATTTACAATAAAAGGTACATTATAAGCGTGACATAGTTCTAATAATTGTTGTGCCGTTTCCACTTTATCATTCCCAGTTAAGGCGCCATTACCCTTTTCTCTATATTGAAACATAGTGACACCCGACTCTAAGGCTAATTTTACAACTTCTTTTATCGATTTTGATTCAGGTATATCTTGAGTGCCACATATAAAATAAACTTTCAAACTTGCTTTATCAAACATCATTACACCTCTTGCCTGTTACTCAATTTTAAATAATCGTCATATTTAATATGATAAAGTGCATTCAGTAATTCAATCATAAATGAACCAGGACCGTTATTTTTTGAATTTTGTTCAGCATGTTCTGAAGCTATATTATAAATGGAAATAGCTTCTATCAACATTTCCGCAGTCACTTTTTGATCTTTATTTAAAAAACTAGCTATAACTGCACCTAATAGACATCCTGCACCTGTTACTTTCGCAAGTAATGGTGACCCATTAGATAATTTATAAATTTTATTGTCCTGAACCACAATATCTGTTTCTCCTGTTATTGTTATAGCTGTATCAAATTGATGATATGCATTTTTAGCAATAGTAATCGCATCTAAATCTTGGTCACTATCTGTCCCTTTCATTGTTGTGTCCGCATCCATCAATGCTAATACTTCTGATGCATTACCTTTGATTACGGCAACATCAATTTCTTTCAAGAAAGTCGTACAAAAATCTTTTCTATATTGAGACGCACCTACCGCTACAGGGTCAAAAACAATAGGTGTCCCTATTTGATTTGCCGTTTTAGCAATCTTTAAAATATCTACTTCTCTTGATTTCGTCAGTGTACCAATATTTATTAGTAGTGCATTTGCATAAGTAAGCATATCAAACGCTTCTTCCGGTGCTTCACTCATAGCTGGACTCGCACCTAAACTTAATAAGCCATTGGCTGTAAAATTCTTCACAACATCATTCGTATAACAAATAACTAACGGATTATTTTCTCTTAATAGATTCAAGCTACTCATCATCTAAACCTACTTTCTTCATATATGCAAAATGGTTCACAGGTCCTCTACCCTGACCAATTTCAGGTGTGTATTTTATACTTAATGAAATAAAGGCTTTGGCTTTTTTTACCGCTTCATAAATTGATTTACCTTTGGCTAGTTCCGCAGTGATTACCGCTGAAAATGTACATCCAGTACCATGCGTATGTTTCGTTTCATAACGCGGCTCTTCAAAGGTATAAACATTATCTTTGGTAAATAAGTAGTCTTTAGCTATATCTAAATCTTCTGCATGCCCACCTTTAATCACAACACCTTTACTACCAATTTCATTTATAAAAATTTCACCGGCTTTATAAATAGACGCTTCATCATTTATAGTCATTCCAGTGATTTCTTCTGCTTCAGGTAAATTTGGCGTTGCAACTGTAGCTAAAGGTAATAAAATATTTTGCAAATCCTTTTTAGCATCATCATCCATCAATGAATCTCCACTTTTTGCTAGCATAACTGGATCTATAACATATGGTATATCAGGATACGATACTAAATACTCTCGAATAACTTTCATCATATCTTTTGATGCAATCATCCCTGTTTTAATTGCATGTGGTAACTCATCATCAAAAACACTGCTAAGTTGTTCAGATAACCATTGCGTTTCTAAATTGTGTATATGTTGTACACCTTTCGTATTTTGAGCTACAATACTCGTTATCGTGGCCATCCCGTACACGCCGCAAGCATGAAAAGATTTTAAATCTGCCATAACACCGGCGCCACCAGTTGGGTCAGTACCTGCAATCGTTAAAGCAATTTTTGGTTTTTTCATTCTATTCCCCTCCATATAACCAATCTTCTTCGATATATGACATATTAAAGAAATTACGTTCATGAATCGTACTTTGTAAAAAACACATTTTTATTTCATGCTTTTCATCCACAGTACATGCTTCAGTGAGTTTATTCAATAATTTATCAAATACATCGACCAATTCATCCATTTCAGTGCTATAAAAATCGAACCATTTTGCTAATATCGAATCTCTATTTAATTGATTATCTTCTAAAGCACGTTGAGCAATCGCTTGGTATACATATGGACAAGGTGCCATAGCAGCAATCGTATATGCTGCATTTTCCTTTGCATACGCATTAAAATACATGTGCTTAATATAATGATCACCACTTGGTGGCCATACTTTTTCACTTACAATATCATCATACTTTTCTCCAACATATTCAGCTAATATTTCATGTGCTTCCACTTCACCATCAACAATAAATTGAATTTGTTCCACTAAAAATTTCACGTCTTCTAATTTATTCATTTTGGGAATAAGCAATGCATATATATTAGCAAATTCTTTTAGATACGATGCGTCGGCACGTAAATAAAATTTGGTTGCCTCAATAGGTAAATTACCGTGCAACATTCCTTGTATAAATGGATCCTTATAAATATCATCTATAATATTTTGTGACGCTTTCTTCAATGTTTCTGAAAATAACAAATAATTTCCTCCTATAAAATAAAAACTACATTCCAACTAGGAATGTAGTTAATTAATAGAAAGGTACAGCAATTCAACTATAATTAAACTACTTTCCTACGTTGGTATTAACCAAATCAGGTTGTAAGGGTCTGACGTAAATCATCTCAGCCAAAAGGCTCCCCTAGTAGATTTCATATATTATATTTACTTAAAACATATCAAAGTATGCCACCTATTGCAATAAAATGGTTTATATAAAAAGAGCGGCAGAATTATATTTAGTTAAAATGATGTAATTAGATTAATTCTGCCTCTAGTCATATAACTAATTGATATATGATATTCATCTTTAACTTTATATACTCCACTAGCGTATTATAAAAAGCCCTCGACATCTAGTCATGTCGAGGGCTCTAATAATATACTTTATTTGATTGCTGTTATATTATGCAGTTACCCATTGTGAAGGGCCAACTTCATCATATAATTTTTGAGCTGCAGCGTCTTGTACTGCTTCTGGCGCATTACCAGCTGGTTGACCTTGATATTGAGCAGGTGCTACTGAATCCCATGTGCTTTGTAAGAATTGGAACTTACCTGAAGCGCCTGATGATGGGTTTGTAGCATGAATATCGCCACCTGATTCACGTTGTGCAATTTGTTGTAAGTGCGCATTCACACCTGATGAACCTTCTGAAGCTTCATTTGAGCTTGATTCGTTTGAGCTAGCTGAAGATTGTGAAGTTGCTTCTTGTTGTGGTTGTTGTGTTGTTTCTTCTTGAGGTGCTGCTTCTTGTGTTGGTTGCTCTGTTGCAGTTTGAGCTGGTTGAGCTTGCTCTTCTTGTGCATTATTATCTGTAGTTTGCTCTACTGACGTATTTGATTCTTCGCTTGAACCTTCACCGTAGCTCCAGCTAAATTTTTCACCGTCTGAAGAAAAGTTAAAGTTTTTATTATTATATGTGAAATTAATGTCATACGCACCTTCTTGAACTGGTGCTTCGTTTAATGATTCTGGATTAGTTAGTGCTTGTTGCGCTAATTGAGCTTTGTCTACACCTTGTTCAGCAGCGTCAGCTGAATTTCCTGCTGCAAATCCTGTTACTCCAAGTCCTACTGCTAAAGTTGATGCAATTACTGTTTTTTTCATTGTAAAAAAGTCCTCCTATAAGGTAATAAGTTATTTATGATTAATTCGCAAGTACAACTATAACATGCATAAAACCATTGTAGGTTACAAAGAAATGAAAAAACCTGAAGTTTTTTTACGATTAAATTACATATAAATATATTTTGAAATTAATTTTTTTCTTTTTAAATACTACTATGAAAGTTTTCCGGAATATTTCATTGTTATATAGTATGTAATATAATTGTAATTTATCTGATTATTCTGTATATATAAAAACTTAGATTTATTTCTCTCTCATTTCTCAAAACATTTTATATTTAAAAAGCTATCCCTCTTTTTTACTTATATGAAGAGGAATAGCCTGAAGAAGTATAATTGATAGTAGGATTTAATGTATATAGATTTGGGTGGGTTAATTTTGAGGTAAGTTTAAATTGGGAGTATTATACAATTTCATATATTTCATTGTCTTGTAGACTTTTATCTTTAATTGAATTACAAACTTGATCTATAGGGGATGTTTCATGAAATTCACTAACTTCATCTTTGTTTCTCGGAGACATAAATTTAATCGTTTCAATAAAAAGTTCTGATACATAATGCATCTGCCCTTCTTTTTCATATTTTCGTGATTGCATTTGACCAGTAATTCCCACAAGTGATCCTTTATTTAAATATAGTTCGATATTATTAGCTATTTTACCAACTGCCTTACAATATAAATAATCACAAATGGTATTTTGATCCTTATCTCTATAATTTCTTGTTATCGCTACACACATTGTAGCTAACTTATTCCCCTCCTTTTCATAAATTTTAGGGTCTTTGGTTAATCTCCCTACTATGACAATGTTGTTAATCATATGTCACCTCCTTTATAACTTTATACTAATCATTTTCAAATCTCAGGTCAAAATACATTAATACTAGAATTTAAAAGTGAATTCACACTAAATTCTACAAAATTCACCTCTACTATTTAAAATTACGTTATAATGATTGTATAAATGAAATAATTGTAGAATTTAAATTTATTAAATGGATGTGAGAACGATGAAATCATTTAAAGCTGTTCGATTTCAAATCGTATCAGAAAGTGGTGGCGTCACTGAATACGAATTAGAAGATGGCGTTATAATCAATAAAGAAAATAGTGGTACTGGTTGGTTATTAGAAATTGTTATATCAGACTTTCATTATGAAACAATGAAAACATATATGGAAGATGAAACGTTATTAGATATACGTGTGGTTATTACACGTCCTGCAAATGATCCAGCACTTTTTGATGCAACGATCAAAAATATCAGTAAGCTTGAACATTCTATTTCTGTCGTTTTTGAATGTCACATTTATACACTTAGACAAGTTTATGCAGAAAGTTTATTAGAACAGTTAATTGATGAAGGATTAACTGGCGAAGAACTGAAAAAATCATTTAATCGAATGATGCAATCGAAACCACGTCTAAAAGATGAAAAAATAGAAAAATAGAAAAACCTCAAGGCTGGTGTATGATACACCTAAACCTTGAGGCTTTTCTTTATTTAGCTTGAATGGCAAACGTTAATTCACAACTACAAGCCAATTGACCATCTACTGTAGCCTTGGCATTACCTTTACCAATTGGTCCACGCATTTTAGTAATTTCAACTTCTAGTTTTAATGTGTCACCAG
The DNA here is from genome assembly GCF_044794325.1 of Staphylococcus pseudoxylosus. Classification (NCBI taxonomy): domain Bacteria; kingdom Bacillati; phylum Bacillota; class Bacilli; order Caryophanales; family Staphylococcaceae; genus Staphylococcus; species Staphylococcus pseudoxylosus. The sequence continues at coordinate 993,640 of NZ_CP085024.1, read as the reverse complement.
GAGTTACTTGTTTCTTAAATCTACATTTATCTATACCTGCAAATAGTGCTAGTTTTCCTTTATTTTCTTCACTATTTAAGATAGCTACAGCACCTGTTTGAGCCAGTGCTTCTGTTATCAATACACCAGGCATAACGGCGTAATCAGGGAAATGACCTTGGAAAAATGGTTCATTACCAGAAACTTGTTTAATTGCAACGCAACGTTCACCTGCTTCATATTCAACCACACGATCGATTAATAAAAAAGGTGGTCTATGTGGTATAATTTCTTTTATTTCATTGTAATCAAAAATTGTTTCCATTGTTTGCTTCCTCCAAATCTTCTTCTGTTGCCATTCATAAATTATAGTAGCAAGATTTTACTTGTCTATACGTCTAATATCTGCACCTAACGCATTTAACTTACCATGCAAATCAACATAACCTCTGTCTAAATGTTTTAATTCAGTAACTTGGGTTGTGCCATCTGCTACTAAACCAGCTAAAATCAATGCAGCTGCGGCACGTAAGTCTGTTGCTTTTACTTGTGCTCCTTGGAGTTGACTTTTACCTTCTATTTTAGCACTTCTACCTTCAACTGTGATTTTAGCATTCATGCGCTTAAATTCTCCTACATGCATAAATCTATTTTCAAATACTGTTTCAGTAACTACTTTATGACCTTCGGCTGTAAGTAATAATGCCATCATTTGAGATTGCATGTCAGTAGGGAAACCAGGATGTGGTAATGTTTTGATATCTACTGGTTTCAGTTCATCTTCAACAGTCACTCGAATCGCGTCATCTTGATAGTCTAAATTGACACCCATTTCTTCTAATTTATATACTAGGCTTGTCATATGCTCTTTAATCGCGCCATTAACTAAAACGTCACCACGAGTAATTGCACCAGCAATTAACAATGTACCGGCTTCAATTCTATCAGGAATAATCGCATGTTCAACACCATGTAACTCATCTACACCATGTATGATAATTGTGTCTGTTCCTGCGCCAGTAACATTTCCTCCCATTTCATTTATGTAATTAGCTAAATCAACGATTTCAGGTTCACGAGCAACATTTTCTAATACTGTTTTACCTTCTGCTAAAGATGCTGCCATGATTATGTTTTGTGTAGCACCTACACTTGGAAAATCTAAATGGATTGTTGTTCCTTTTAAACCATTATCAGTACTAGCATAAATAAAACCGCCATCCATATGAATGTCTGCGCCTAATTCTTGGAAACCTTTAATATGTTGTTCGATAGGTCTAGAACCAATCGCACAACCACCTGGTAAGGCAACTTTGGCATGGCCTAAACGCGCCAATAAAGGACCCATAACAAGAATACTTGCTCTCATTTTACTCACATATTCGTAAGGTGCTTCTTCATTTAGTTGCTTTGTTGCATCAACCGTAACAGATTCTTCTTCTTTATTATAAGAAACGTCTGCGTTTAACGTTGAAATAACATTATTAATTGTTTCTACATCACTTAATGCAGGCACATTCATAAGTTTGCTGACACCTTTTGATGCTAATAGCGAAGCAGTTAATACTGGTAATACAGCATTTTTTGCACCTGAAACTTTGACTTCACCAGTTAATCTACTTCCACCGTTGATTTCTATCATATCCATCTTAAATCCTCCACTTAACTACTTATATATTTCGTTTTAATTTTTTTACCATTAAGTACTTCTTATTAATTATATCTATAATTCAAAAAAATATACAAGCATTTGAATTATTGTGCCAAATATTTTATTTGTGTTGAAAATTGTAGTAAATCCACAATAAAATTACTTACAGCAGTACCTAATAAAATCGCTAAGAAAATCATGCAAATTTGAACTTGCATAGGGAATCCTTTTTTAAAAAACTGCTCTAACCTTACTGAGTTTAGTGCCCAATAAGCAATACAAATACAAATAACATGTAAGATGAGATGTACAATCGAAAATTGTCCTAAATATTCCATAAGTCATGCTCCTCGCTTTACACTATCCATTTATTTTACATGAAAAATAAACGAAATGATACTTTTAGTACTGGACTAATTAAGGTATTCTCACTACTTATATGGTACCTTTTCCCCGTTTCAAATGTATTATTCATATTCTTTCCAAAGAAACGTAACGCATCAATCACATAGCTCATTGTAACTATTATGTAAAAATAATATTATCAATCATTGATTGTAAAATGAATAGTAAAGACTATTTGAAAGTAAAGCACAGTATTTCACTAACAACATAAAAAAACTGTCGATAAAGCCAGTGACTTTATCAACAGTTTAAGACATTTCTACTTAAGAAACTTTAACGCATAATTTATTGTAAATTAGCAACACGAATACGGTTATTCGCACGATCTAAAGCACGTTTAGCTCTATTAATATCGCTACTATCTTCTTCATTATTCAAATGAGATTCTGCTCTAGATTTTGCTAATTCTGCTCTAGCAACATCTATTTCTTTCGCAGGTTCTGCAGTTTGTACAATAATTGATAATTTATCTTGTCTTACTTCAACAAAACCTTCACTCACTGCAATATATTCTGAACCACCGTCAAAATTTATTTTGACATAGCCAATTTCAAGTGCTGCAACAGTTGGAATATGTCCATACATGACACCAATCTCACCTGCAGTAGTTTGTAATACTGCAAGATTAACATCTTCTCGGTCGTAAACAGAACCATTAGGAGTGACAATATTTAGGCTTAATGTGTTCATTATCCATACCTCCTAATTTTTAAACTTCAACACCCATATCTTTAGCTTTGGCAACTACTTCTTCCATACTACCTACAAGACGGAATGCATCTTCTGGGATATGGTCATATTCACCATCTAAAATTGCTTTGAAGCCTTCTACAGTTTTTTGAACAGGTACGTATGATCCTTTTTGACCAGTAAATTGTTCAGCTACGTGGAAGTTTTGTGATAAGAAGAACTGAATACGACGTGCACGTTCAACTGTTTGTTTATCTTCTTCAGATAATTCGTCCATACCTAAAATAGCAATGATGTCTTGTAATTCTCTATATTTTTGTAATGTAGATTGTACATCACGTGCTATTTCATAATGATCTTGGCCAACGATTGTTGGATCAAGTGCTCTTGATGTAGATGCTAACGGGTCAACTGCTGGGTAAATACCCATTTCAGTTAATTTACGCTCTAAGTTTGTTGTTGCATCTAAGTGAGCAAATACTGCAGCTGGCGCTGGGTCAGTATAGTCATCGGCTGGTACGAATACTGCTTGAATAGAAGTAACCGAACCTTTTGTAGTTGATGTGATACGTTCTTGCAATTGTCCCATTTCAGTAGCAAGTGTTGGTTGATAACCAACGGCTGAAGGCATACGGCCTAACAACGCTGATACTTCTGAACCAGCTTGTGTAAATCTGAAAATGTTATCAATAAATAGTAAAACATCTTGGCCTTGTTCATCACGGAAATGTTCTGCCATTGTTAAACCAGATAATGCAACACGCATACGCGCACCAGGTGGCTCGTTCATTTGACCAAATACCATGGCAGTTTTCTTAATAACACCACTATCGCTCATTTCATAGTATAAGTCATTACCTTCACGGGTACGTTCACCTACACCAGCAAATACTGAAATACCACCATGTTCTTGAGCAATATTGTTAATTAATTCTTGAATTAATACCGTTTTACCTACACCGGCTCCACCAAATAAACCGATTTTACCACCTTTAATATATGGTGCAAGTAAATCAATTACTTTGATACCTGTCTCTAAAATTTCAACTTTTGTTGATAATTGGTCAAAAGCAGGTGATTCTCTATGAATCGGATCACGTTTAACGGAGCTTTCAAGTTTATCATCTAAATCAATTGTATCACCTAAAACGTTAAATACACGCCCAAGTGTAGCATCACCAACTGGTACGCTAATACTGCTACCACTATCTCGAACTTCTGTACCACGTTTAACACCATCAGTTGAATCCATTGCAATCGTACGAACTACATCGTCACCTAATTGTAATGCGACTTCTAATGTAAGAGAAACAGTACCTTCGTCTCTTTCTACATCAAGTACTAAGGCGTTGTTAATCTCTGGAACTTCATTGTGCTCAAAACGAACATCAATTACTGGACCCATAACTTGTGTTACACGGCCTAATCCCATGTTTTTTTCCTCCTTTAATAATTATTCAAGCGCTACTGAACCACCAACGATTTCAGTGATTTGTTGAGTTATCGCTGCTTGTCTTGCTCTGTTATATTGTATTGATAAGTCATCAATAATATCTGACGCATTATCAGATGCATTCTTCATAGCAGTCATACGTGTAGCATGTTCACTTGCTTTTGCATCTAAAATTGTTCCATATATTAAACTCTCTACATATTGAGGTAAAATAACACTTAATATCGCTTCTTTATCTGGTTCAAATTCATATGAAGACATTTGACCATGTCCTAAACTAGAATCTTCAGGAGACAATGGAAGCACAGTTTTAGTTGAAGGCGTATTTTCTAATACACTAACGAAATGACTAAAATAAATTTTAACCTCATCCACCACTTCTTCGCTATACAAATCAATCGCTTTTTTAGCAATCGCCTGTACTTCTTTAAATGAAGGTTGATCTGGTACATCTATCAGCGATTCATGAATTTCATATCCCTTATTTTTAAGGAAATCCACGCCTGTTTGTCCTAAGACTAGGATCGAGTATTCATCCTTACTAGCATGTTTACTCTCTATATCTTTCACTAGGTGCTTGAGTACATTTGCGTTATATGCACCTGCAAGGCCTTTATCACTAGTAATCACTAAGTAGCCACTTTTCTTCACTTCACGTTGTTGTAACATTGGATGATGTGAATTTTTATCAGCACCAGCTACTGCAGTAATAGCATCTTGCATTTTTTCCATATAAGGTCTGAATTGCTTTGTATTACTTTCAGCACGACGCAATTTTGAACTTGATACCATGTTCATTGCTTTCGTAATCTGTTTCATTTTTTTGGTTGATTTTATACGTGTATCAATCTCTTTAAGAGATCCCATTATCTCACCACCTTTTATTTAACTTTAACTATTACGCTTCTGATTTACTGAAACTTTTTTTGAATTCATTAATTGCAGATTCAAACGCGTCATCTTTAGGAAGCGCACCTGAAGTTCTGATTTCATTTAATAATTCAGTCGCATTAGATTTAGCCCATTGATTTAACTCGTCTTCAAAACGTGTAATATCTTCAACAGGGATATCGTCTAAATAACCTTTAGTTAAAGCGTAAATAATTAAAACTTGGTTTTCTACAGGTAGTGGTTTGTTTTTATCTTGTTTCAAGATTTCAACCGTACGTTTACCACGCTCTAATTTTTGAGCAGTGAACTCATCTAAATCAGAACCAAACTGAGCGAATGACTCTAATTCACGATAAGATGCTAAATCTAAACGTAATGTACCGGCAACTTTTTTCATTGCTTTAATTTGAGCTGAACCACCAACACGTGATACGGATTGTCCTGCGTTAATTGCAGGTCTAACACCAGAGAAGAATAAATCTGATTGTAAGAAGATTTGTCCGTCAGTAATTGAAATTACGTTTGTTGGAACGTATGCTGCAATATCACCAGCTTGTGTTTCGATAATTGGTAAAGCAGTAATTGAGCCTCCACCTAAATCATCATTTAATTTGGCAGCTCTCTCAAGTAATCTACTGTGTAAGTAGAATACATCACCTGGATAAGCTTCACGGCCTGGCGGTCTACGTAATAATAATGATAATTCACGGTAAGCTGCAGCTTGTTTCGTTAAGTCATCATAAACGATTAATACGTCTTTACCAGCAAACATGAATTCCTCAGCCATAGCAACACCAGCATATGGCGCTATGTAAAGCATTGGAGCTGGATCTGCTGCTGATGCAGATACGATAATTGTATAATCTAATGCGCCTTCTTGACGTAATTTTTCAACATTGGCACGAACTGTTGAATCTTTTTGTCCAATTGCAACATAGATACAGATTGTATCTTGGTCAGCTTGGTTTAAGATTGTATCGATTGCTACTGTTGTTTTACCAGTTTGACGGTCACCGATGATCAATTCACGTTGCCCACGACCAATTGGTACAAGCGCATCAATGGCTTTAATACCTGTTTGTAGTGGTTCATCAACGGATTTACGATCCATTACACCAGTTGCTTTCTTCTCTACTGGGCGTGTTTTAGTAGTATTGATTGGTCCCTGCCCATCAATAGCTTGTCCTAATGGATTAACCACACGACCGATTAATTCATCACCTACAGGTACTTCCATAATACGTCCAGTACGTTTTACTTCGTCCCCTTCTTTGATATCAGCGTATGGTCCTAAAATAACGACACCTACATTTGATTCTTCTAAGTTTTGTGCTAAGCCTAGAACGCCACTTTTGAATTCTATTAGCTCACCAGCCATAACATCATTTAATCCGTGGATTAAAGCGATGCCATCACCAATTTGTAGAACTGTACCTACATCAGTAACTGCCATTTCCGACTCATAATTTTCTATTTGTGAGCGAAGTAATGCACTGATTTCTTCAGCTTTAATGGCCATCTATGTCACTCCTTCTATTTTTATTTCACTCTAGTAAATTGTTTTTCTAATTGTGCAAGGTCATTTTTCAAACTTGCGTCCATAACTTTAGTACCTACTTTTACTCTGATACCACCGATAAGTTCTGGATTAATTTTATTAGTAATCATTGTTTTAGAAAGTTTTGTACGTGCTTTTATGATTTCTTCTATACGTGATACTTCTTCTTCAGAGAGTTCATATACTGATTCGATAACAGCATAATCTTGATTATGAAGCTCGTTGTATAAAGTTTCAAATTCTGTGTATATTTCATGAATATATCCAAGATGACGATTACTAGCTAATATCATCAACATATTTTGCATATACTGGTTGGCATGGCCAAAAACAATATTCACAAAGCGGTGACGTTGGTCAACATCTTTTTGTGGATCTCTATCCAATACATGTAACTTCTTTGTTTCAGATTGAACTGCTGTATCAATAGTTGAAAATTCTTCATACATTGCGTCAAGGTTGTCTGCATCTTTAGCAGTATCAAATAATGCCTTGGCATATTTTTTTGCTATTTTAGCCATTACTTATCGCCTGCCTCTTTAATGTACTTTTCAACTAATGCTTTTTGGTCTTTTTCTGAAATTTCTTTTTGAAGTACTTTCGATGCGATTAATACTGAAAGCTCAGAAACTTGATTATTGATATCTGCAATTGCACGTTCTTTCTCACTATTAATTTCATTTTGTGCTGTTTCAATCATACCATTTGCTCTGATATTCGCTTCATGTATAATTTCTTCATGTTGTTTACGTGCTTGAATTTTAGAGTCTTCTAAAATCTTTTGAACCTCATCTTGTGTTTCTTTTAGTGTTTGTTTATTTTGTTCTTCTAACTTTTGTGCATTTAGCTTAGCTTGTTCAGCATCGTCAATATCTTTATTGATATCGCGCTCACGTTTATCCATTACTTCTTTTAATGGACCCCATGCAAATTTTTTCAATAATAGCAATAAGATACCGAAAGTTATACAGGTAACTATAATAGTTCCCCATTGAACACCGCTTGCTCCAGCTGCACCAAGTACGAACATGTTTGTCGTAGCAGTCACTTACATAGACACTCCTTTCATTCATTATCATCATAAGACATATTTATAAAAACGAACGGCGAAAGTCACAGTGACTTCGCCTGAATAGCTGTTTGAATTATAGTGACATGAAAGCGATAACTACACCGATGATAGGTAATGCCTCAACTAAACCTATACCAATGAACATAATACCCATTAATTGTCCGCGTGCTTCTGGTTGACGTGCTACACCTTCTACTGTTCTTGAAACGATAAGACCGTTACCGATACCTGCACCTAATGCTGATAAGCCGATTGCGATTGCTGCTGCGATTAAATTCATTTATAAAATCCTCCTAATTTTTTCTTTTAATTTTATTTAATGACTGTCCTGAACTTTATGGGACATATAAACCATTGAAAGCATTACAAAAATGTATGCTTGAATTGTACCTATGAATATTGAAAAACCTTGCCAAACTACGAGTCCAGGTAATCCAATTATCCATCCCCAGGCAGGGAAACTAAATACTAAACCTGACAATAATCCAAGTAATAACTCACCTGCAAATATATTACCGTACAAACGTAAACCAAGTGTTAACGTTGAAGTGAATTCTTCAAAGATGTTAATCGGTAATAAGAAGATAGGTTTGGTATAGTTTTGGAAGTAACCTTTAGTACCTGTCATCTTCACACCATAATAATGCGTCAATAAGATGACCAATGTTGATAGTGTTAAAGTTACAGTGGCATCTGCTGTCGGTGATTTCCACCACAGTGTATGACCTGAAATTAATTGAAAAGGTAGCCCTAGCATATTACTTACAAATATGAAAAATATTAATGTAACAGCTAAGAAATGGAATTGACCACCCTTGGACCAAGCCATGTTACTTTCAATAATTCCTCGTACAAAGTCAAAAACCCACTCGATAAAATTTTGCTTACCAGTTGGACGTTTCTTGAGGTTACGTGTACAAATAATAGCTATGACAAAAACAATAACCGATGTAATAATCAACATCAAAATTGATGATAGGTTAAACACGATGTCTATACCGAATACATCCCAACTGACAAGAGGGTCTTTATGCTTCATGCTTTCTCACCTCTTTCATATATTAAATTTATTTCTTGTGTATAAATGGTTTGAAAACAATCAAAACATACGAAATCATTAAACCAATGACCACACCAATAATATTAATTTGATCCTTATAAAAATACCAAATACAACACGAAAGTATCACTATTAAATATCTCCAAACATTGCCCGTTGATATATGTATATTGTCTTTCTCTTTTGCTTTCTTTAAATAATATTCGAAAGTAAAGGTGTTAATAAGTGATCCGAGTGTACCTATTATAAGTCCCAAAACAAATGGCGAGTATGTGAAAATAAACACAATTAATAGCACAATTATACCATAAAAATAGTATTGAATGTACCTATTAAAAAAGATGTTGAAACGTTTCATGACTGTGCCTCACTTCGTCTTTTTCGTTCAATTATGAAAACCATTTCAATCATACAATTTTAATAATAATATAGGGTTGTTAACGTGTCAATTCTATTCAAAATGTAGTTTTATTTTTTACATAATTGTCACAAAAATGACACATTAACACCTTTTATTATTTGAATGATTCTGGCTTTTCAGAAATTATATGAAAATAATATTTAATATTCTCACATATTCGTAATGATGCATTACCATCACCATAAGGATTGCGGGCACTACTCATCGTTTCATATACTTGTTGATTTTCAAGCAATTGTTTTGTAGCCTCAAATACGGTTTGTTCATTTGTACCTACTATTTTAAGTGTGCCAGCTTCTACACCTTCTGGTCTTTCAGTTGTATCTCTTAATACTAACACTGGTTTACCTAATGATGGTGCTTCTTCTTGTACTCCTCCAGAATCAGTCAATATCAAATACGATTGATGGGCGAAATTATGAAAATCAACCACTTCCAACGGTTCGACTAATTCTATACGATTATGCCCAGATAAATAAATATCAGCAATTTCTCGTACTTGAGGATTCTTATGCATAGGATAAACAACAACAACATCTTCATAAGTATCCACAATATCTCTTACCGCTTTAAAAATATGTGACATAGGTTCACCAATATTCTCACGTCTATGCGCAGTCAATAAGATGATACGTTTATCTTTATGTTTCGAAATAATATCAGATTGATAATTTTCGTGAATCGTTGTCTTCATCGCATCAATTGCTGTATTACCAGTTACTACTATAGAATCAAGTGGCTTATTTTCTGCAATAAGATTATTTGCAGCATTATTAGTAGGAGCAAAATTCAAATCTGCCATTACTCCTACCATTTGTCTATTCATTTCTTCAGGAAATGGCGCATATTTATCCCATGTACGTAAGCCAGCTTCAACATGCCCAATAGGTACTTGATTGTATAAAGCAGCTAAACTTCCAGCAAAAGTCGTCATAGTATCGCCATGAACCAGTATCATATCTGGTTTCACTTCTTGAATGACATGTTCTAACCGTTGTAAAATACGCGATGTAATTTCTGATAAAGATTGCCCTTGCTTCATAATATTCAAATCATAGTCTGGCGTGATATGAAAACTTTCTAACACTGAATCAAGCATTTCTCTATGCTGAGCAGACACTACAACAATCGGCTCTAGTTCATCATCTTTTTTCAATGCTTGTACAAGAGGCGCCATTTTTACTGCTTCAGGACGTGTCCCAAATACAGTCATTATTTTTTTCATTTTATTCCACTCCTAGGCGAAACTATTTTGTACCGAATAAACGGTCTCCTGCATCACCTAAGCCTGGTGTAATATAAGCATGTTCATCTAATTTCTCGTCTAATGCTGCGATGAAAATGTCTACGTCTTCGTGAGCTTCTTGTAATTTTTCCACACCTTCAGGCGCTGCAATTAAGCACATAAAGCGGATATTTTTGGCTCCACGTTTTTTAAGTGAGTTAATTGCTTCTATAGCTGATGCGCCAGTTGCTAACATAGGATCAACAACTACAATTTCTCTCTCTTCGATGTCTTGCGGTAATTTTACAAAGTATTCTACAGCTTCAAGTGTTTCAGGATCTCTATATAGTCCCACATGTCCAATTCTAGCTGCAGGTACTAAATTCAATATGCCTTGTGTCATACCTAAACCAGCTCTTAAAATTGGTACGAAAGCTAACTTTTTGCCTGTTAAGCGTTTAGCTATCATTTTAGTAACAGGTGTCTCTATTTCTACATCTTGTAATTCTAAATCTCTTGTTACTTCGTATGCCATTAACATACCTACTTCATCTACTAACTCTCTAAATTCTTTAGTCCCAGTATGTACGTCTCGAATGTAACTTAATTTGTGTTGAATAAGTGGGTGGTCAAAAACATGTACTTTGCCCATAATTTATTTCCTCCAATTTTAGTTATATAAAGGATGTTTAGTAGTTAAAGCTTTAACTCTTTCTTTTCCTTCTTCTAATGCTTTTTCATTTTCTGGATCTTTTAAAACTAAGCTAATGATTTTTGCAACTTCTTCAAAAGCAGCTTCATCAAATCCTCGTGTTGTTGCTGCTGGTGTACCTAAACGAACGCCGCTTGTCACGAATGGCTTTTCTTGATCAAATGGAATTGTATTTTTATTACATGTAATACCTATAGCATCTAATGTTTCTTCAGCCACTTTACCAGTTATGCCTACTGAACCTTTGACGTCTACAGAAACAAGATGATTATCAGTACCACCTGAAACAACTCTAAATCCTTCGTCAGTCAATGTATTTGCTAAAGTTTTAGCATTGTTAATTACTTGTTGTTGATATGTTTTAAAGTCATCTTGCAATGCTTCCCCAAATGCCACAGCTTTAGCAGCGATAACGTGTTCTAAAGGACCACCTTGGATACCTGGGAAGATTGTTTTATCAATTTGCTTTTTATATTCTTCTTTACATAAAATCATTCCACCACGAGGTCCGCGTAATGTTTTATGCGTTGTAGTAGTTACAAAATCAGCATGTTCTACAGGATTTGGATGTAAACCAACTGCTACTAAACCTGCAATATGAGCCATATCTACCATTAATTTTGCGCCTACTTCGTCTGCAATTTCTTTAAAGCGTTTAAAATCAATTGTTCTTGAATACGCTGAGGCACCTGCAACGATTAATTTAGGTTGATGTTCTTTGGCTACTCTTAATACTTCATCATAGTCAATTTGTTCATTTTCTTCGTCTACGCCATATTCAACAAAATTATAAAATTGACCACTAAAGTTAACAGGCGCGCCATGTGTTAAGTGTCCACCATGACTTAAATTCATACCTAATACAGTATCACCGTGTTCTAATGCTACGAGATAAACAGCCATATTTGCTTGAGAACCTGAGTGTGGTTGTACGTTAACATGTTCTGCACCAAATAATTTTTTGGCACGATCAATTGCTAAAGCTTCTGAAACATCCACAAATTCACAACCACCATAGTATCTTCTGTTTGGGTAGCCTTCAGCATATTTGTTAGTTAATACTGAACCTTGCGCTTCCATAACTGCTTCTGATACGAAGTTTTCTGAAGCAATCAGCTCGATATTGTTGTTTTGACGGTTAAATTCATTTTGAATCACTTCATATATTTCCTTATCTTGCTCTTGAATAAATGACATTTGGTAATTCCCTCGTTTCTGTATTAGTTGTATTTTGCTCTTTCGCCACCAATTTTTTTTGGTCTTGAAGAAGCGATTGTAACAATTGCTTCACCAATTTGCTTGACACTTGTACGCTCTGGAATAGCCACATGTTTGATATGCATTCCAATTAAAGTCTGTCCGATATCAATACCTTTAGGTACAGAAATATGCTCAACAACTATTGGATCAACCATATGTTGATACGCATAAGTTGCTAAGCTTCCGCCAGCGTGAATATCTGGCACAACTGTAACTTGTTCCATTGTAAGGGGATTAAAGTTTGATTTCTCAATGGTCACTGCACGATTAATATGTTCACAACCTTGAAATACAAACGAAACGCCTGTTTCGTTTTCAATTTCTTTTAATGCTTCAAATATTTCTTGAGCAATTTCCATTGATCCAACACTACCGATACGTTCACCAATTACTTCAGATGTCGAACAACCAATAATGCATAATTCATCAGCTTTAAAAAATGATTGTGCTTTTAACTCGTTTAACAGTAATTTTAAGTCTTCCATTCTTCCACCCCTTTTAATTAAGTTGAATAAAAGTATGTAAATACCTAGGTGCTTTAGCAACATACAAAATTGACTGACAGCAAATTTGCTACACGTTATCATTATAACGTATTTAGGAACGCTCTCATACTCATTTTACAAATTTAATTTTTTTATATTTTATTTTTTAAACTATCTATCATTATATTTAATTCATTATATATTTTAATGTAGTCCCCTTTGCCGCCACCAAATGGGTCTGAGACTTCGCCATGTAGCCCAACGTATTCGTTCAAGGTAAAAACATGTGCTGTATCATGGCCCATTTGTTGAATAGCTAATTTATGCGACTGGCTCATGGTCAAAATCAAATCTGCACTTAAATCTTTATGAGTGAACGACATCGCATGTTCTGGTACTGGCAATCCTTCTTCTTCTATTATATTTAATGAATATTTAGAGATTGGTTGACCATCCATAGCATAAATACCTCTTGATACTATAGTATGGTTAGGTAATTTTGCTTTCGCTATACTTTCTGCTAAAGGACTTCTACATGTATTCCCTGTACATACAAAAACGATTCTCATAATTCATCTCCTTTTATAACAGTTTGGTTAGCTGCTTTCATCATTCTGTTCATAATCGCGGTAGTATCATCATTCAATGGAAAGCCAAAGATATAGGCATGCTCTATTTCGCAATCTTGATCTAACCGATGTAATATATGATACAGATTATGATTGGCACCTTTAATATCATTGCCATCTTTACATAATGGGATAAATTTTGCATGATCCGGAACTATTTCTCGATGACTTTGTGGGACGATAAAGGCAACCTTACTCCAATTCTTAGCTGATGACGGTTTCTTATGAAAATTTTCTAATATTATTATAGGTGTGTCTGGTGAATAATGTTTATATTTCATACCAGGAGCAATCGGCTTATCAGTATTCAGTGATACATCTGTTGCAATACTGTTAGGTAATACTTTTTCAATCATAGATTTTGTAATTGACCCAGGTCTTGCTATTCTAAAAGGATATTGTGTGCAGTCTAACACTGTACTTTCTAGTCCCTCTTCACTTTGGTCACCATTAACAATCCCATCTATACGACCATCTAAATCATGATATACATGATCAAAAGTCGTCGGCGAAGGTCTACCACTTAAATTTGCACTAGGCGCAGCAATAGGAATATCAATTAATTGAAGTAACTCTCTGCCTATAGGGTGACTAGGCATTCGCACAGCAATTGAATTTAACCCACCGCTTACACGATCACATAAGAACCCTTTTCTTAACGGTAAAATAAAGGATATAGGCCCTGGCCAAAATACATTCATTAATCGTTCAACTTCTGGTGTTAAGTCAGCAGTAAATGACTTTAATTGATTAAGTTCATGTATATGAACAATTAAAGGGTTATCTGAAGGTCTACCTTTAGCTTTATAAATTTTTTCAATCGCTTGATTATTACGTGCATCTCCACCTAATCCATAAACTGTTTCAGTTGGAATTGCGATTAATCCACCCTTTTCAAAAATTGATTTTATATCTTCAATCCCTTCATAAGCAGTTAGGTTGTATTCATATTGACGTAAATCCCATATACGCGTTTTCATCTAGGCACATCCTTTCATCTTATTATTCATTTTAAAGCAAAATAAAAAGTTATGCACTCTCATGATTGTCCATGTTCAGTGCATAACTTTTTTACCATACGAAAGCAATTATACGATCGTTATTATTAATGTCTTTTATAATTTGAACATCTAATGTTGGATATTTTGCGATAATCTTTTCTTTTAATTTGGGACCTTGCGCATACCCTATTTCAAATACTACTTTGGCATTCGGTAGTAAGACTTCTGGTAAGCGTTCTAAAATTGTATCATAAACTTTGTAACCATTATCTGATGCGAATAGCGCAGAGTGTGGTTCATATTTCAGCACTGTATCTTCCATCATTTCCGCTTCTTCATTATCAATGTATGGTGGATTAGAGATTAATCCGTTTACTTTTATGCCTTGTTCTATAAGTGGTGTTAAACCGTCTCCATGTAAAAACTTAACTTCAACTTGATGATGTTCAGCATTTGCTTTAGCTATGGTTAATGCATTTTGATATAAATCTGTTGCATACACATTGAGCGTGCTATCTAATTTTTTTAGTACAATTGGAATATTACCACTTCCTGTACCTACATCTACTACAGTATCGCCTTTTTCAAGTTGATGATAGAAATGTAACATAACTTCTTCTGTTTCAGGTCTAGGAATCAAACAATTTTTATTTACATTAAAAATCTCACCATAAAAAGTTTGTTTACCCGTAATATACTGTATAGGTTCGCCATTTAGCATTCTACGCTCTGCTTCATCAAACATTTTTAAATGTGATACTGATATTTCATCATTCATGTGCATTAGATAATCCGCCTTGGACCAATCAAACAAATCAAGCATTAACCATTCAGCTCGAGCGGTCTCAATATGTTGTTCAACGCACTTTTCTTTAGCATTATTTAAAATAGTTTTATAATTCACCATTGTTAAGTTCTTTCAATTTATCAGTTTGTTCAGCTAATGTTAAAGCATCTATAATTTCATCTAATTTACCTTCCATTATTTGATCTAACTTTTGTAATGTTAAACCAATTCTGTGGTCGGTTACACGGCTTTGAGGATAATTGTATGTTCTAATACGTTCTGAACGATCTCCTGTGCCGACTGCAGATTTACGTTGCGCTGCATATTTTTGTTGTTCTTCTTGTAATTTCATATCAAATAAACGTGCTTTTAATACTTTTAAAGCTTTCTCACGGTTTTGGATTTGAGATTTTTCTGATGAAGTCGCAATAATGCCTGTTGGAATATGCGTAATACGTACTGCTGAATCTGTCGTATTTACGTGCTGACCACCTGCACCACTAGAACGATAAGTATCAATTTTCAAGTCTTCATTACGTACTTCAATTTCCACATCTTCTACTTCTGGCAAAACAGCCACAGTAGCTGTTGATGTATGAATACGGCCACCAGATTCTGTTTCAGGAACACGTTGCACACGGTGCGCACCATTCTCATACTTCAATTTACTAAACGCACCACTTCCAGAAACTGAGAAACTGATTTCTTTGTATCCGCCATGGTCACTCTCTGTAATTTCTACAATATCAGTCTTGTAATTGAGCGCTTCAGCGTATTTAGAGTACATTCTAAATAAATCCCCTGCAAAGATAGCAGCTTCATCTCCACCTGCGGCAGCACGAATCTCTACGATAACATCTTTCTCATCGTTAGGATCTTTAGGAATAAGTAAGAATTTAAGTTCTTCTTCTAATTTAGGAACTTTATTTTGAAGCGTTTGATGCTCTTCTTTTAGCATCTCAATTTCTTCACTATCCTTTGTATCACGTAACATTTCTTCAACTTCTGCTAAATCTTCTTTTGTTTGTTTATAGTCACGGTAAACTTCTACTGTTTTTTGTAAGTCTGCTTGTTCTTTTGAATAATTACGTAAATTATCTGGGTTGCTCACTACATCTGGATCACTTAATAATTCATTTAATTGTTCATATCTCTCTTCTACAATATCTAATTGATCAAACACTACATTTCCTCCTTCTCATCATTACTCGGTGCGACGATGTGATGTGCCCTACATCTCGGTTCATAACTTTCATTTGCACCAACTAATATAACTGGATCATCTATTTTTGCCGGGTTACCGTCTATTAACCTTTGAGTACGACTTGAAGATGCACCACAAACTGCACAAACAGCTTGTAATTTCGTTACATCTTCACTCACTGCTAATAGCTCTGGTATAGGTTCAAAAGGTTTGCCTCTAAAATCCATATCTAAACCAGCAGTTATAACTCTATGTCCTTTTTCAGCTAATTGCTCAGCGATATGCACGATGCCATTTTCAAAAAATTGTACTTCATCTATACCGATTACATCTACATCTGATAAATCGTGTTTAAAAATTTCTGCTGCTGTTGATATATTAATTGCTTCTATAGCGTTACCATTATGAGAAACAATTTTGTCTTTATGATAACGGTCATCTATAGCTGGTTTAAACACAACTACTTTTTGTTTAGCGTAAAGGCCACGTCTTAACCGACGTATTAGCTCTTCAGATTTACCACTAAACATACTTCCAGTAATACATTCAATCCACCCGGAATGATAAGTTTCATACATTATGCGTTCCACCTTTTTCAAAACATAATCGATTTATTATATCATATTTTTTAAGTTAAAATATGATATATCTTCAAGTTATTGCGTTTATTTATGTCTGAGTTTCTTGAATATCGCCATGCCATTATGTCATTTTTAATTTAAATTTATGTAAAAGTAAAAAAGCATCCTCATAATATGAGAATGCTTTAAAACAACAATTATTCGTTGCTTGATTTGAATCCGAATTTTTTGTTGAAACGTTCCACACGACCATCCGCAGCAGCGAATTTTTGACGTCCTGTATAGAATGGGTGTGAATCAGATGAAATGTCTAAACGAATAACTGGGTATTCATTACCATCTTCCCATGTCATAGTTTCTGATGAAGATTTAGTTGAACCACTTAAGAATTTAAAATCCGTAGTAGTATCTAAAAAGATAACCTTATGATATTCAGGATGAATATTTTGTCTCATTACTTTTCAGCTCCTTTGCCCTGAACCATCTGGCACAGAGTTTTTTGTGAGTTTTTACCCAATACTTGATAATTATAATGGCTTTAAATATAAAACGCAACCCCAAATCAAATATTGCTTAGATATATACCGAATTATTTCAGATTAAATAATTGGTTTACCTGTTTTAGTGCTTTCTTTAGCTGCTTTTTGTAACTGCTCAAAGAATTCTTTGTTGTTATCTGTACGTTTCAATTTGCGCACAAATCTTTCTGTAAAATCTGTAGAATCCGTGAACATATTACGTAATTGCCACAATGACTCAAGCTCTTTTGGATCTATTAGCAATTCTTCTTTACGAGTGGAACTACGACCGATATCGATTGCTGGGAATACACGACGTTCAGCTAACTTACGATCTAGATGTAATTCCATATTTCCTGTCCCTTTAAATTCCTCATAAATCATATCATCCATACGAGACCCTGTATCTACTAGAGCAGTAGCTAAAATTGTCATGCTACCCCCCGCTTCAATATTTCTGGCAGCCCCGAAGAAAGCTTTTGGTTTGTGTAAGGATGCAGGATCTAAACCACCAGATAATGTACGACCACTAGGTGGAATCACAAGATTATAAGCACGAGCCAACCTAGTAATTGAATCCATCAAAATGATGACGTCTTTACCAATTTCTACTAGACGCTTTGCACGTTCTAATAATAATTCCGCAACTTTCACGTGATGTTGTGGTGGTTCGTCAAATGTAGAGTGCACTACTTCTGCAGATTCAACTGATCTTTCTAAATCTGTAACCTCTTCAGGTCTTTCTCCAACAAGCAACACAAATAACTCTGCATCTGGTTTATTTATCGCAATTGCATTTGCAATTTCCTTAAGCAATGATGTTTTACCAGCCTTTGGTGGTGCAACAATTAAGCCACGTTGTCCTAAACCGATTGGTGTTACTAAATCCATAATGCGCGTTGAGAAGTTTTGTTTTGTTGTCTCTAATAGAATGCGCTCTTCAGGATATAATGGTGTCAAAGCTTGGAAATGCGGACGCTTTTTAACTTCTTCTGCATTCTCACCATTTACGAAATCAACTTGTAATAAACCATAGTATTTTTCATTATCTTTAGGCTTTCTCACTTTGCCAGTCACTTTGTCTCCGCGTTTAATTTCAAAACGACGAATTTGACTAGCAGAAATATAGATATCTTTTTCACCTTTAGAATAATTAACTGTTCTTAGGAAACCATAACCATCTTGTTGGATATCATCTAAAATACCCTCCATATAATAATTTCCATCTTTTTCCATTTGTGCTTCCATAATGGCTAGAACAAGTTCCTTTTTATTCAATTTACTATAATTTGTTAGTTTTAGAGATTTTGCTTTTTGAGTGAGATCTTTTGTAGTGTAATTTTTGTACAATTCGTGGAACGATTCGTACTGAGGTGATGTCCGTACTTTTTCAGGCATTATCTTGCACCCATTTCATAAATAAGTTTTTAAATAACGTAGTAACTACGCTACTTACTTTTATAACTATAGCAAATTTCCTTTTTAATTACAAAACGTATTTCAATTTCTAAAAATCAGAAAAAAGATGAAGCATAAATGTTATGCCTCATCTTATAATAATTAAACTATTAAATTTTATTATTTATAGTAACCTGCAATAGATTTAACTTCTAGGAATTCTTCAATACCATAGTCTCCCCATTCACGGCCAATACCTGATTGTTTATAGCCACCGAATGGTAAATCTGGTTTGCGTCCTGCTTCATTAATTTCAACTGTACCTGCTTCTAATGAACGCGCTACTTTGTGCAACGTGTCTTGGTCTTCACCATATACATATGCTGCTAAACCGTATTCTGTGTCATTTGCAATTTTAATAGCTTCGTCTACATCATTATAAGTGATAATAGACATCACAGGTCCAAATATTTCTTCTCGAGCGATTACCATATCATTATCTACATTGTTAAAGATTGTTGGGCGTGCAAAGTATCCTTTTTCCAGACCTTCTGGCTTACCTGGTCCACCGTAAAATAATTCTGCACCTTCTTCAATACCTTTATCAATGTATGATTGAACTTGATTAAATTGTTTTTTACTAATGATAGGTCCTACCTCAGTGCCTGCTGCACGTGGATCTCCTACTTTAACCTGGCTAAACTTCTCTTTTACAGCTGTTAAGAAATCTTCTTTTATGCTTTCAGGTACGAGTGTTCTAGTACCTGCTGTACATACTTGACCAGTATTTGTCACAACTTTACCAGTTGCTGCACTTGCTGCTTCATCTATATCTACATCATCTAGGATAATATATGGTGATTTACCGCCTAGTTCAAGTGATACTTTTTTGAAATCATCTGCAGCTTTTTTCATAATACTTGAGCCTGTTGGACCAGAACCAGTAAATGACATCATTCTAACTTTAGGATGTTCACTTAAAGGATTTCCTACGCCTTGACCATCGCCATTGACTAAGTTAAATACACCTTTTGGCACACCTACTTTATCAAAAATTTCAGCTAAAATAATTGCTGCGAACGGCGTCTCTTCTGATGGTTTTAAAACAACTGGACTTCCTGCTGCAAATGCCGCTGATAATTTAAGTGATGTTTGGTTTGTAGGGAAGTTCCAAGGTGTGATTAAACCAGCTACACCAATGGCTTCTTTGACAACTAAGTCATCACCGCGGCGCTCCTCAAATTCAAAATTATCTAATGCATCACGTGCTGCCTCAAAGTGATCTAACCCCATTTGATAGTGGACATTTTCCGATACGTCTAATGGCGCACCTAGTTCATCCGTAATAGCTTCTACAAGATCTTCTTTTCTATTTTTATACTCTTGAACAATTTTATCTAATAGTTCTTTTCTTTCTTGAACTGAACTGTGTCTAAATTCAAAATATACATTTTCTGCTGCATCCACTGCTTTATCAACATCTTCTTTGTTACCTTTCGCGATTGTACCCGCTACTTCTTCTGTTGCAGGATTGATAACTTCTATTGTTTCGCCACTTGCACTTTCAATCCATTCACCGTTGATATATTGTTTAGTGAAATTTCTCATTATATATTCACTCCTTAAGTTATGTTGATAATTATATTCTAACCGAGATTTTGTATTTTTAAACATAACTGCTCACAGCTGCTAATACATAAAAAACGAGCCTAAAACATCATATTGACGTCTCAGACTCGATTGTACAAGGTATTGAGTTACTTGTTTTCAAGTTCAATATACTCTTGTGCCCATTCTTCCATTGGTACTAAAGCTGCCGCTAAAGCATCACCTTTATCTGTAAGCTGATACAAAATATTCATTGGGCTTGTAGAGACTACATTTTTCTCTACTAGTCCCCATTCCGTAAGGTCAGTTAATTTTATACTAAGTGCACGTGGTGTTATCGTCTTCAAGTCACGTTTCATATCTGAAAAATGCGCAGATTTTTCCGTACATCTAGATAAATAATTAATAATAAGACCGTTCCAGCTTCTACCTACGATTTTAAAGGTTTCTTCTAGATAAGGGCAAACCTCCATGGCTATCACCTCATTATCGATTTTATTCTAAAACACATATCACTAAATACACAACTTTTCACTTAGTATATTTAGTATACCACATTTTTTAAACTTCTTCAGTCCAAATATCTGCACCAAGTGATTTTAGAGTTTTGACGATGTTTGTGTAACCACGATAAATATGTTTCACATTATAAATAGTTGTAACACCTTCTGCTAACAATCCAGCTACAATAAGACAAGCACCTGCACGTAAATCACTAGCGTAAACATCAGCACCAGTTAATTTCGATGGTTTTATAGTTGCTGTACCATTGTCTGCAGAAATATTCGCACCCATATTTTTCAGTTCATCTACATGCTTAAAACGAGCTGGATATATCGTTTCAGTAACAAACGACACACCATCAGCCATAAATAATAAAGGTGTTATGGGTTGTTGTAAGTCAGTGGCAAAACCAGGATATACTAATGTTTTAATATCCACACTTGAATAAGGTGTGCTACGTCTAATAAGTACGCTGTCATCCTCAACTTGGATGTCTACACCTAATTCTTTCAGTTTAACTGTAAGTGGTTCTACATGCGTTGGGATAATATTATTAATTCTGATATTCTCACCGCAAGCAGCTGCAATACACATATATGTACCTGCTTCAATTCTATCGGGAATCACTGGATGATGTGAACCATGCAATCGTTCTACCCCATTAATTTTGATTGTACTTGTACCTGCGCCTTTAATATCAGCTCCAAGGCTCATTAAGAAATTAGCTACATCAACCACTTCTGGTTCTTTCGCAGCATTTTCAATAACTGTATGTCCTTCAGCACGTACTGCTGCCAACATGATATTAATCGTAGCCCCTACACTTACGATGTCTAAAAATATATTTGCGCCGACCAATCTATCTGCTTCAATCTTCATAGACGTACTACTTGATTCATCAACTTTTGCTCCTAATGCTTTAAATCCTTTAATATGTTGATCAATCGGTCTTGGCCCTAAGGGACATCCACCAGGTAAACCAATGACACATTTTTTGAATCTCCCTAACATTGCTCCCATCATATAATAAGAAGCACGTAATGATTCTACTTTATTATTTGGTAATGGTGCATTTTCAATATTTTCAGGATCAACATGTAATGTCATACCTTCTAATTCTGTCTCAATGTTTAAATCTCCAAGTAAACTTACTAAAGTTTCTACATCAGAGATTTCTGGAAGGCCTTCAATTGTTACTCTGTCTTCAGCCAAAATTGCTGCTGGTATAATTGCTACTGCACTATTTTTAGCACCGTGGTTATTCACTTCACCTTTAAGTGTTTGCCCACCTCTAATTTTAATCACTTCTTGAGCCATTCGCTTGTTCTCCTTTGCCTTTCAATCGATATTCTATTCCAATATATCATTTGCATTATAAATTAAATGATTACAGTTTGCAAAGCACAACAGTTTCATAAAATCTATTTCAAATTTAATTAAGTGCTGCATAATGCATATAATTTTTTACTATAATTTCTAATTCCCAATATTTTGCAATTCAAATCATTTTTTAAAGATTTATTTATAAAAATTATGTGAAACACTGTCATTCTATTTATCAGCTTTCAAAGCCTAACAAATTATAACATAAAAAAAGGGACGAAACAGAAATCAAAAATTCAATTTTGATTTCTTATTCTCGCCCCAGAAAACGACTAGACATCTAAAAGCTTGTTTAAAGCTTTTTAGTAATTAGACAATTGCAGTACTTATGATAGAGCCACTTCGTCGTAGCTCAAATTGTAATTATAACCTAGTCAACTTTTGTTATATAATAGTTAAATTATTTAGCTTTATTAGATGTGCCAAACTCTTTAATTTTACCAATAACTGTAGCTTTAATTGCTTCACGAGCTGGTCCTAAGTATTTACGAGGATCATAAACTTCTTTGTCGTTATCTAACGCTTCACGAACAGCTTTAGCAGAAGCAATTTGGTTTTCAGTGTTTACATTGATTTTAGCTGTACCAAAAGGAATTGCTTTTTGGATGTCTTTAGTTGGGATACCTGTACCACCATGTAATACTAATGGTAAACCAGTAGAAGCACCAATTTCTTCCATTTCTTTAAATCCTAATTTAGGTTCACCTTTATAAGGTCCGTGTACTGAACCTAAGGCTGGAGCTAATGTATCGATACCTGTTTTTTCAACAAGTTCTTGACACTCTTTAGGGTCTGCATAGATAACGCCTTCAGCAACAACATCATCTTCTTGTCCGCCAACAGTTCCTAATTCTGCTTCAACTGAAACGCCGTGCTCATGTGCATATTCAACAACTTTTGAAGTAATTTCAACGTTATCTTCAAATGAACCATGAGAAGCATCGATCATTACTGAAGTAAAACCAGCATCAATTGCTTCTTTACATTTTTCAAAGCTTGAACCGTGGTCTAAGTGAATTGCTACAGGAATAGTAATTTCTTTGTCGTGCATTAATCCTTCAACCATTTTAACTACAGTGTAGAAACCACCCATGTAACGAGCAGCACCTTCAGATACACCTAGGATTACTGGAGCGTTCTCTTCTTGAGAAGCTTCTAAAATCGCTTGTGTAAATTCTAAGTTATTTAAGTTGTATTGACCAACCGCATAACCATTTTCTTTTGCGTCTATTAACATTTCTTTCATTGAAACTAAAGGCATGAAAGTTCCTCCTTGGTGCTTTAAGCACATATTTTTACAATCTAATTATATCAAAGTCATATCACTTTTGCATTCTTCTATATAATTGTAAGCGTTTTTATTTCACATTTTTTATTCGAAAAGTGAAAATCTTATAATTTATACCATTTTTTATATAAATACAGCAATTTGAATTTTATATTTTAATACAACTATAAAAAACGCGATATTTAGAAATTAGCTAAACACTATGTTTCTGATATCGCGTTAAATATATATTATTTACTTTGTTGATGTTTTAAAGATGCTTCAATAAATGCTTTGAAAATTTGTTGAGGACGGTTAGGTCTTGATAAAAATTCTGGATGGAATTGACAAGCAATAAAGAAGTCATTTTCAGGAATCTCTACCATTTCAATTAAACGACCATCTGGGCTTGTACCAGAGAACACCATGCCGTTCGCTTCAAGTTGTTCTCTATAATCGTTATTAAATTCATAACGATGACGATGTCTTTCTTCAATATTCGTTTCGTTGTAAATATCATGAGCTAAAGTACCTTCTTGAATATGACAAGGGTATAATCCTAAACGTAAAGTTCCACCTAAATCTTCGATATCTTTTTGTTCAGGTAATAAGTCGATAATTGGGTGTGGTGTACTAGGGTCTAACTCAGCAGAATGTGCACCATCAAGACCAATTACATTTCTAGCAAACTCAACAGTGGCAAGTTGCATACCTAAACAAATACCAAAATATGGTACATTATTTTCACGTGCATATTTAATCGCAGATATTTTCCCTTCACTTGCACGGAAACCAAATCCACCTGGTACTAAGATACCATCTACATCAGCTAGAACTTCTGAGACGTTTTCATCTGTTACTTCGCTAGAATCAATCCATCTTACTTCAATATCTTTTTTCAATGGATATCCAGCGTGTTTTAATGATTCAACAACTGAAAGATAAGCATCTTGTAAACTTACATACTTTCCTACCAATCCTATTGTTATTTTCCCATCTAAACTATTTACAGTATCTAATAAATATTGCCATTCATCTAGTTGAGTTTCATACTTCGCGTTCAATTCTAAACGTTTTATCACAATGTCATCCATGTCTTGGTTACTTAGTTGTAATGGAATTTCATATAGTGATTCAGCATCACGGCATTCAATAACACTTGCTTTATCAATATCACAGAATAAGGCAATTTTATCTTTTAGATCTTGTGTCAGTTCATATTCTGTTCTGACTACAATTAAGTCCGGTTGTATACCAAGTCCACGTAATTCTTTCACACTATGTTGTGTTGGTTTTGTTTTCATTTCACCAGCAGCTTTAATATAAGGAAGTAACGTACAATGTACATACATTACATTTTCACGGCCTAAATCACTACGAATTTGTCTAATTGCTTCGATAAACGGTAATGATTCAATATCACCAGTTGTACCACCGATTTCAGTGATAACAACATCTGCATTTGTACTTTCCCCTGCTAAAAGTAAACGTTCTTTTATTTCATTCGTAATATGTGGGATAACTTGTACAGTACCACCTAAATAATCACCACGACGCTCTTTCTTCAATACATGTGAATAGACTTTACCTGCAGTTACATTTGAATATTTATTTAAATTTATATCAATAAATCTTTCGTAATGACCTAAGTCTAGGTCTGTTTCTGCACCATCATCCGTTACAAATACCTCACCATGTTGATACGGGCTCATCGTACCTGGATCCACATTTAAATAGGGATCAAATTTTTGGATAGTTACTTTTAATCCTCTATCTTTTAATAATCTACCTAAAGATGCTGCTGTGATACCTTTACCCAATGAAGAAACAACTCCACCAGTTACAAAAATAAATTTTGTCATGTTCTGCCTCCTATTATTAAAACAGTAATTTCCTTCAATACCTATGATTGACAAACACATTTCCAATTCAGTGGTTAATTAATTTGTGAGATAGCTTTTACATAGCAAATTATTTATACATACGAATTGCCTTTACAAACAATCACCTAAATTAAAAATATTATAAAGCTTATATAGTAATTTAAATAAAAAAATCGCTCCCTCTCACATGGTTGTAAGGGGGAGCGTATATTATTTATACACGTCGTCCTATTTAAAGGAGCCCGAATAAAATTTTATCATGTTCTTAGAAAAAGTCAATTAAATCTCGAAGAATTATTCTTCAAAATCCTCTTCATCTTCTTCAAATTCTTCTTCTTCTTCTTCTTCTTCTTCATCATCAAAATCTTCGTCGTCCTCATCGATAACGATATCTGATTCATTAAGATCTTCATCTACATCGTCTTCTTCTGGATCTTCAGGATCATTTAATGTTTCTTGGTCATCCGTTACTGCTGGAATATCATCATCGTCTTCAGTTTCATCTTCACCAAGTAATTTTAAGTTTTTGTCTTCTTCCGCATCGTCATCTAGGATGTCGAATTTTTGAATTGTTGGAGCGATTTTTTCTTCAATGTCAGCAACTGAATACCAATCACGTAAGCCCCAAATGTTTTCTCCAACGTTTAAGAAACGTCCGTCTGTGTTTAAATCCGTATAGAATTGAACAATTCTATCTTCAATTTCTTCATCTTCATAGTGACCTAGTGCTTTAAATTCATCAATGATATCGTATAAATTCATCGTATCATTTTTTTCGTTTAATAATGTGTAAGCCATATCGATAAATGATTTCTCATCAACCATTTCTTTTGTATAATCTTGAATTCTCATTATTTATTCTTCCTTTCAAAGGCATTTATCCAAATCAGTACTAAGTTTATCATAAGTAATAATAACAAATGTAAATTATAAATGACAATGCTTGATTTCGCAATCGCATTTAGTAATTTATATATTTTTCAAAGACAATAAAGTCATCAGCCGCCTCAATTTCAACAAAATTACTATTTATACATAATGGTTTTAATTCATTATTTTCTCCATAAAGTGTAATTGTCAAAAGTGCTATATCACTAAAATGCTTTCTGACATATGTTGCTAATTGCCTCAAGGCACTTTCTGCTATACCATGATGTCTTTTATCTTTATTTACTTCAATCTTAGAAATATTCATTCGGCCATCATGTCCCTCTATAGCTATAAAGCCCACTTTTTGGCCATCTTTTATTAAGTCTATGATATGTATATTAAAGGGTTGTTCATCTGTATTTGGCTTTAACTTTAAAGACGAGACATGCTTAGAATCCAAATCTAAATAATATAATCGCTCTTTACCAATTGGCCCTTCTTCTTTCGTTGCAGCATGCATAAAACCTGCACGTTCATATACATTCCATGCACCTTTATTCTCTGCATCAACCACAAGATATAAATGATTAAAATTCGGAAATAAATCTTGAACATATTGAGGCAAATACATCATCATCTTTGTGCCGTAGCCATAACCTTGGTAATCTTCATTTACAGATAAAGACCTAACATAAATAACTTGGCTAGGCGTATCATATCCTTCATGCTGATAATATTGATGTAGCACGAAAAAACCAACAACATCTCCCGCTTCATTTAGAGCAATATTGGCAACCCTATCCTTATCATTTATTGCATCATCTAACACGTCTTTCGGTAAAGAAGAATAGATTTGTTGACGCTCATTTAAATTAAAATCATAAAGTGCCTGTCTATACTCCTCTTCAAACTCTTGTACTATAATATTTTCAAAATTTTGCTTAATCACCATTTTAATATCCCCTATTTAAAACGTATTAGTAATTATTAATACCACTATTGCACATAAAATAATCTATAAATCTAGAATTAATTTAAAAAGCTATTCATTGCTCTATTAATAATTAGTATTTTAACCATCGAAATATCTATTAAAATATTTGCATGTCTACTTTTATAATATAGTGCTTTCTTCAAATGAAGAAATTGATACTCTCGCAAATTCATAGTTGATTTTCTTAAATTTTATTATACTATTAGTTAAAATGGAAATTTTTTAGGAGGAATTTTAGATGAAAATTGGCATCGATGCTGGTGGGACGCTTATTAAAATTGTTCAAGATTATGCCGGTAAACGTGAATATAATACAAGATTAACAACGGAAATCGATGATGTCATAAAATGGTTGAACCAACAAGACTGTGAAAGTATTAGTTTGACAGGCGGTCAAGCTGCACTCATAAATGATAAATTAAATTTTGATGCACGTATATTTGTTGAATTTGATGCTGCTGCTAAAGGGTTGGAGATACTACTTGAAGAACAAGGACACTTTTTAGATGACTACATTTTCACAAATGTAGGTACTGGTACTTCTATTCATTTTTCTGATGGAAACAGTCAACAACGCGTCGGAGGCGTTGGCACTGGTGGCGGTATGATACAGGGACTAGGTTACTTATTGACTGGAATCAAAGACTATAAAAATTTAACTGATACTGCTCAAAATGGTAATAGAGATATCATTGACTTGAAAGTAAAACACATTTACAAAGATAGTGAACCACCAATCTCTGGTGATTTAACGGCAGCAAACTTTGGTAATGTCTTACATAATTTAGATACTAACTTTACAGAAGCAGATAAATTGGCCTCTGTTATAGGTGTCGTCGGTGAAGTTATTACTACAATGTCTATTACTGTAGCTAGAGAGCATAACACAGAAAACGTTGCATATATCGGCTCATCGTTCCATAATAATGAATTATTAAAAGAAGTCGTTAAAGACTATACAGTATTAAGAGGCTTTAAACCGTATTATATCGAACACGGTGCCTTCTCAGGTGCTCTTGGCGCTATTCATTTATAAGCTTAATTTCATTTAAATTAATTACAACCTATAAAGTTAAAAGGGCCCCGAGACATATATTCATGTCATAGAGCCCTTTTATTTTTAAAAAGGAAGCTGATCTAATACTTTTTGTGCAGGTACTACACTACCTAAAACGCCTGGTTTCAAATCGATTGCAACTGCATTATCATCATCACGTAAGTTATCTAACCATTCAGCGAATACTTCGCCTTCTACTTCTATAATGTCACACTCTTCAAAATCTTCATCTCTTACCTTCTCAGCTCTATTTTTGATACTCCATACAGGCATGATGTTAGGCCTTTGATGTGATTCATCACTGATCATAAGGAATTGCTTAACGTTTTTATTTGTCAAACCGAACACTGCGTCTTCTTTTGCGACATCCTTAACAAATTCTTTCAAACGAATATTATCTAAATCAGACATTAATTCATCCGTAGCTTCTGCGATTGGTATAAGTTCACCATCTTTTTCAGAAGTAGGGTTCATCAATACTTGTTCGTTATCGCTAAAGACATTATCGATTTCATAAGTTACAAAACGATCGATATCTATCTTTTTAATTTTATCGTAATCAATTTTTTGCTTTTTCAAGTAAGCTTCGGCAGTCTCTTTATCAGTCCAAGTACATACGACGTTATTTTCATCTACTTCTTGTCTGATTAATTCCTTTGCTTCCGTTGCTACATAAAACACTTCATTAATTAATATTTCTTTAAAAAATGAACTTTCTTTATAAGACATCAAAACACCTTCAATCTATTCATAATAATTTACCTATATTAAGAATATAAAGGACTGCATGGCTCTAGTCAATCGCCGATAATAAACGAGACGTTATACAATAGACGTTCATGATAGAAATGAGACAACAAACAACTGCTACTGCAATGGCACATTAATCTTACACTTATAGATACTTTAGCTCGTTACAATCACCGATAAAATTAAATGTATTTATCATTCAATATGCCTATAAGTTATATTACCCTTTTTTCAGTTCTTCCAAAAAGCGTCGCTCCATTGATTCAACGAATGCTTTACTTTCTCCATGCCAAATACAACCAAATCTTGATTTAACAACTTCATCCTTATACCAGTCACCATCATAATAAGATAACGGGAACAATACGCCTTTATTTACATATTTCTCAATTGTCTTGAAAAAATATTCATTATCGCAATTGTCTGGCGCTATATAACTAAAGAATTTATGATATTTGCCTTGCAATATAGGTTCTAGTAATAGCATACTCGTTGAACCGTTTTGTCTAAAATTTAAATCTATGGCAAATATTTCACCGTGCTTATCTAACAACAAATCGAATCCAGCGATACCAAAATAGCCTTCCGCTACACCGATTTCCATTATCTCTCTACCAGCTTGAATCACTGATTGTGGCACATCATGCGTATTTTGATTACCTTTGTAAGAACCATAGTCATCTGTAATTTGGTCAGATGTACCAATATATTGAATACCTGTGTCTTTAGAATATGCATATTGCACGCAATAATTCGCAACTATCTCTACTTTTTGTTCTATAATCATTGTGTCTGTTTCGCTTTTAGCTTGCTCAATTCGTGTTTTAGCTTGGTCTAAATCTTTTTCATTATTACAAATCATCACACCATATCCACCTGCTGTCGGTAAGTCGTCGCCTGGTTTTAATACAAATGGAAATTCCCAAAAAGAAACTGCGTGTTGAAAATCATCAATTGCTACAACTTCTCTTTTAGGTAAATATTTGTAATTCGTCCACTCTGGGATACGTGCTTTGTTATTTAAAGCCATAAAAACATCTTTATTTAATGCATAATAAGCTTTGTTCACAATATCTTCACCATGAATATATTGGAAGTATATTTTTTTATTGTCATTTAATGCTAAATCTTGAATCACTTGTTCATAACTTCTTCGATTATTAAATTGAATAATATTTGTAGGCATAGCTTTACCCACAGCTTCAAACAAAATTTTCACTTTATTTGTAACACATGCCTCATGTACTATTACAGGCATTTGGTTAGCAATGATGAGCTCTCTACCAGTTAGAAAATTAGATTGATGTTCTTCAGGTTCTAACCAAGGATTCGAAACATATGATGGCCGTGAAGTATAGACAATACTAGAATCATATAGATCACTAAGTGTTAATTGAGGATGCAGAGAGCTTTGATTAGTCATTTTTTATGCTCCTTTATATATCGGTGTTGCTCAATAATTTCATCAAACAACGATTTATTAGTGATTAATTCTAAACCCATTAAAGCAAGAATCTTCGTGCCTCTAATTAAGGCATTATCACCTTGTGTACTTGCTGCAGCTTCACGAAATCTATGCGTGTGACCAACTAGATTACGAGATCCTATTTTAATATGAGGATGTATTGTAGGCACAATATGACTTACGTTCCCCGTATCTGTTGAACCGTACCCAAAATCATCGTCTATAACAGCTTCTCCCATTTCAGTTGCATATTTTGCAAACAAATCGTCTAGCTTAGAAGATTTTATAAATTCATTTACACCGTTTTGTATTGGTCCAAATTCATAATCGCATCCAGTTTGAATGGCTGCACCTTTTGCAATTTGTCCTACTCGTTCTGTTAATATATCTAATTCTTGACGCGAAGTTGCTCTTGTATAAAAACGTGCATGTGTATAGTCCGGGATAATATTAGCCGCCTTACCGCCGTCTAATATAACACCATGTACACGTTGTCCATTTTTAATATGTTGTCTTAATTGTGCTACACCATTAAAATAAGAAATCATTGCGTCTAATGCATTTCTTGCTTCATCAGCATTTTCAGAAGCATGTGTACTTTTACCATAAAATTTAATATCTAAAACATCTACCGCCAATGTATTAATCGTTCTATAAGTTTCATTACCTGGATGCACCATTAACGCAATATCTAATTCGTCAATGACACCTTCTTTAACGTAAGTTGCTTTAGCGCTCCCGTTTTCCCCACCTTCTTCAGCTGGGCATCCAAGTACAATAACCTTTCCTCCGACTTTATTTATAAGTTGTTTCAACGCAATACCCGCAAAAGTACTTGCCGTTCCAATAATATTATGACCACAAGCATGACCTAAACCTGGTAATGCATCATATTCCGCTAAGAACCCTATTGTAGGACCCGGTAAATCTGATTCATATCTAGCTATAAAACCAGTAGCATGACCAGCGATATCCGTTTCAACTTCAAAATCATTGCTGTCTAACATTTCAATTAATGATCTAGATGCAAAAATTTCTTCATTTCCTAATTCAGGTCTTTGATGTATTTGGTGGCTCATTTCCAAAAATTTATATTTGTCATTTTCTATGTAATCTAAAATAATTTGTTTGTTTTCCATAGTATAAATACGCCCTCCTAATATTGCCTTTATAGCGATTGACACTAAAGTGAAATGCAATAAGTAATTTATTTAATAACACAATTTATAATTCATAATGTACAAAACCTGTTTTAATCATTACTTATTCTATCGGGTTTATTGGATTCTGTCATTAATTTCCTGAAATTTATAATAATTATTAGCTATTCTATGAGTTTACCCAAATACAGAAATTGTAAATACTGTTTGGTCTTGTTACAATTAGCTTACGTAAAATATTAGGAGGATAACACCATGCCAAAAATGAATGTTGAAAGCTTCAATTTAGACCACACAATTGTATCTGCGCCATTTGTAAGACTTGCAGGAAAAATGGAAGGTGCAAACGGAGATGTTATTCATAAATATGACATTCGCTTCAAACAACCAAATAAAGAGCATATGGATATGCCAGGATTACATTCACTAGAACATCTTATGGCCGAAAATATCCGTAATCATTCAGATAAAGTCGTTGATATCAGCCCAATGGGATGTCAGACTGGCTTTTACGTTTCATTCATCAACCATGATGATTATACAGACGTGCTACAAATCATCGAAAAAACAATACAAGACGTATTAAATGCTACAGAGGTGCCGGCTTGTAATGAAGTACAATGTGGTTGGGCAGCGAGTCATTCATTAGAAGGCGCAAAAGAAATCGCGCAAACATTTCTAGATAAAAAAGATGAATGGCATGATATTTATGGTGAAAATAAGTAACTTTAAACTGAAGTCTCTGCAAAAAGAAAGAACATAAGCAATGACTTATTATCAATAAAAAAGATGAGGTTTGGCATGCAGTTTCATGCCAAACCTCATCTTTTTTATAAATCATAAATTTATAAACAGTAAATATAACCATTTTATCTCTATGTAAAAACGCTTCGAAGCAGACATTCTTTAATGCACACTTTGAAGCGTTTCTATTTATTAAAACTAATGGCTTATAGTTTACTTATCATTTTAATCATGACAAATTGTAGCGGCAGTCTACCATACAATGCCCACTTAGGTAGTTCTTTACCGCCTAATGGAATATTATTACGCGCCATATAAATATTAGCTGGAAACACAGCCCATAAAAACGCAATGATAGCTTTTTTCAAGCATGACGAAGGTTTGCGAGTCAGCAATAACAAACCAAAAACCACTTCAAACACACCAGTAATTAATACTGCCGCCTTTCTAAATGGAAGATAAGTTGGTATGATTGCTCTAAATTTTTGTTCGTCTTTAAAATGCAAAATACCAGCAATACTAAAGACAATGCCAAAACTTACTCTCGTTATTTTATTCACTTTTCAACACCCATTTCTTTTAAGTAACTTCTGCCAAACTCTGGTAATTTCACACCAAAGTTATCAGCAATCGTTGCACCTAAAGAACTGAATGTGCTATCAACTGTTAATTCATGGTAGTCTTTAATTTTCGGACTAAACATCAACACTGGTACAAATTCTCTTGTATGATCTGTACCATCTGCAGTCGGATCATTGCCATGGTCGGCTGTAATAATCACTAAGTCGTCTTCTTGCAAATGATCAATAAGTTCTGGCAAACGTTCATCAAACTCTTTAAGGGCTTGTGCGTAACCACCTTTATCACGACGATGGCCATATAGGGCATCGAAATCAACAAGATTTAAGAAACTCATACCATTAAAGTCTCTTTGTACTGTTTCAACTAATTTATCCATACCATCCATATTATCTTTAGTACGAATTGATTCTGTCACGCCTTCTCCATCAAAGATATCGTTGATTTTACCTAGGGCAATCACATCATACCCGTTATCTTTTAATTCATTCATAACTGTTTTGCCGAAGGGTTTCAAGGCATAATCATGTCTATTGGAAGTTCTTTTAAACGAACCGGGCTCACCTATATAAGGTCTAGCAATAATTCTACCTATCAAATATTTTGGATCTTTAGTTAACGCTCTAACCTTCTCACAGATATCGTATAACTCTTCTAAAGGTATAATATCTTCATGCGCAGCAATTTGAAGCACAGGATCTGCTGATGTATATACTATCAAATCACCTGTCTTCATTTGATGCTCTCCCCACTCATCAATTATCTGCGTTCCTGAGGCTGGACGGTTTGCCACAACTCTACGACCAGTTAATGATTCTATTTCATTAACGAGTTCTTCAGGAAAGCCTTCTGGATATACTTTGAAGGGTTGCATTATATTTAGACCCATAATTTCCCAATGACCAGTCATTGTATCTTTTCCCACTGATGCTTCACTCATTTTAGTATAAAACGCTTGTGGTTGTGACTCTTGTCCAATAATTGGCAAGGGGTCAATGTTACCTAGACCCAGCTTTTGTAAGTTAGGCAAGTTTTGATTAAATCCTTCTAATGTGTGTTTTAATGTATGACTGCCTTCATCATTAAAGGCTTTGGCATCAGGTCCTTCTCCAATACCAACTGAGTCCATAACGATTAAATGGACACGTTTGAATGGTGTAGTCATGACGTTCACTCCTATTCGGTAATAATTTTATGAATCAATGTCGGTTCGGTACCAGTTTGACTTATCGTAATATTTTGATTGAGTTTGTTTTTGACGTCATCAATTTGCTCTTTATTACTATGAATGGTTAATAGTGCTTCTCCTTCATTCACCTTGTCTCCTACTTTTTTATGCAATACGAGTCCGACACTTAAATCAATATCATCTTCTTTTGTTTGTCTACCTGCACCTAACATCATCGAAGCAACGCCTATCTCATTTGCAACGATCTCAGTTACAACCCCTGTCTTTGGTGATGGCAATTGAATTTGATATTTAGCTTGTGGTAATTTTTTAACATCGTCTACAACTGAACCGTCACCATCTTGATTTTCTAAAAATGTTCTAAAAGTTTCTAATGCTGAACCATTTTGAATTGCATTTTCTAACAATTGACGTGCTTCGTCTAAATCTTTAGCTTTACCACCTACAACGACCATTTGTGAGCCTAGTGTCATCACTAATTCTGTAAGATCTTTTGGACCTTTACCTTGTAAAGTTTCAATTGCTTCTTTAATTTCTAGAGCATTTCCAATGGCATTGCCTAACGGTTGACCCATATCAGAAATGATAGCCATCGTATTTCTACCTACATTGTTACCAATGCTAACCATTGCATGCGCCAACGCTTCAGCTTCTTCAATTGTCTTCATAAACGCACCATTACCTGTTTTCACATCTAAAACAATGGCATCTGCACCTGCAGCAATTTTTTTACTCATGATTGATGAAGCAATTAATGGAATCGAATTTACAGTGCCTGTAACATCACGAAGACCATATAATTTTTTATCTGCTGGGGTAAGGTTACCAGTTTGACCTATCACTGCTACTTTCGCTTCATTAACTAATTTAATAAATTTATCTTCACTGATTTCTACATGGAAACCTGCTACAGATTCTAATTTATCAATTGTTCCACCTGTATGTCCTAAACCACGACCACTCATTTTAGCTACAGGTACGCCTACTGATGCTACTAAAGGCGCTAATACTAGTGTAGTAGTATCACCCACACCACCAGTTGAATGCTTATCTACTTTAATCCCATCGATATTAGATAAGTCTATAACATCGCCAGAATTTACCATAGCCATTGTTAATGCTGCACGTT
Source organism: Staphylococcus pseudoxylosus (assembly GCF_044794325.1). Classification (NCBI taxonomy): domain Bacteria; kingdom Bacillati; phylum Bacillota; class Bacilli; order Caryophanales; family Staphylococcaceae; genus Staphylococcus; species Staphylococcus pseudoxylosus. The sequence goes on along the minus strand of NZ_CP085024.1, from coordinate 958,078 downwards.
CATCATCATTCATGTCTTGAAAATATATCGCCATAGCTAAACTTGATGCTTGATAATCTGGGATATTACCATTGGTATATTCCTCAATAAAGTATTCAATCTCTTGTTTAGTCAATACTTGTCCATCACGTTTTTTTTCAATAATATCTACCATTCTCATATGAGTTGGCCTCCCTTTTCAAATAAAGACGTTAAAAACATTGATATTCCGATGTCTAATTAGTAATTAATAGTCAGAATTACTTTCTAAACCTTGAACGATTTGAACACCAGCACTTGCACCAATACGTGTAGCCCCAGCTTCAAGCATTTGATTAAAGTCATCTAAGTTTCTTACACCACCAGAAGCCTTAACTTCTAAGTCTTCTCCTACGGTATCTTTCATTAATTTTACATCTTCTGGAGTAGCACCTCCACCTGCAAAACCTGTTGAAGTTTTAACAAAATCAGCACCTGCTGCTTTGCTTAATTCTGATGCTTTAACTTTCTCTTCATCTGTTAACAAGCATGTCTCAATAATAACTTTAACTGTTTTTCCATTAGCAGCGCCAACTACACCTTCTATATCTTTTTGAACTTCATCAAAACGACCGTCTTTTAATGCACCAATATTGATGACCATATCTACTTCAGACGCACCATTTTTAATCGCATCTTCAACTTCAAACATCTTTGTTTCTGTTGTAGATGCGCCTAAAGGAAATCCAATAACCGTACATACTAATACATCCGAACCTTTAAGTTGTTCTGCAGCATATTTAACATGTGTAGGATTGATACAAACTGATTTAAAGTTAAATGATTTAGCTTCCTCAATAATTTTATCAATTTGAGCTCTCGTAGACTCAGGTTTAAGTAATGTGTGATCTATATATTTTGCGTAATTCATATTAAATCCTCCTAAATTATCTATATGTTTTCATACCACTCATAATTATAAAGCAAAATTAATAACATATCCTTAATAAATAACTTTTCTTTATCTCTATATTACAAAAATTAGCAAAAATAATAAACAAATGTTATCTTTAATTTGATAAAGAATTTAAAGGAGAAGATGACTATGACAAAAGCAACACCTCATATTCAACCTAATGGGACTAAAATCGCTAAAACTGTATTAATGCCAGGCGATCCGCTTCGAGCAAAATATATTGCTGATAACTATTTAGAAAATGTTGAACAGTTTAACGAAGTACGTAATATGTTCGGCTATACAGGTACATACAATGGTAAAGAAGTATCAGTAATGGGCTCTGGAATGGGCGTACCAAGTATTGGTATCTATTCTTATGAACTTTATAATTTCTTTGATGTTGAAACGATTATTCGCATCGGCTCTTGTGGTGCATTACAAGAAAATGTAAACCTTTATGACGTTATTATTGCTCAAGGTGCTTCAACAAATTCTAGTTATGTTGAGCAATATAATATTCCTGGCCACTTTGCACCGTTGGCAGACTTCGACTTAATATTAAAAGCAAAACAAAAAGCAGATGATATTGGTGCAACAACACATGTTGGTAATATCCTTTCATCTGACACATTTTATAATGCTGACGAAACATTCAATGAGAGATGGCAACGTATGGGTGTCTTAGGTATTGAAATGGAATCAGCAGCATTATATTTAAATGCCACATATGCAAACAAAAAGGCCTTAGGTATCTTCACTGTAAGTGATCATATCTTACGCGATGAAGCTACAACAGCTGAAGAACGTCAAAACTCATTTACTCAAATGATGGAAATTGCATTAGAAATCGCAGAATAATTCAATATTAGACCATCCCTTTAAGCTATGCTGTCATAGACCATTTACAGTATAGCTTTTAATTTTTTGAGATAAATAAAAAGAAGCTTCTCAGTACACCAAATGTCTGAAAAGCTTCTTTTTATATTTATTTATATTTTAGCCTGAATAGATTATCTACCTAAATATGATTTTAACATCCAGTTATGTTTATCAATGTTTGTTTGCATACCAATGAACATATCTTCAGTAACATCATCTTCTGCATTTGAAGCAACTTCAATTGCTTGCTCTAACTGTTTTGATACATTATCGAAGTCTTTCGAAAGCACTTCAACCATTTCTTCAGCTTTATAACCTTTGCCAGCTTCTTCGATAATTGAAAGCTCTAAACTTTCTTTTAAAGTTGCTACAGGATTACCGCCTGCTGCTAAAATTCGTTCAGCTAAATCATCAATGTATTGGCTTGCTTCATCATATAATTCTTCAAATTTAGTGTGTAGTGAGAAGAAATTAGGCCCTTTTACGTACCAATGAAAATTGTGTAATTTGGTGAATGCTACTGTCCAGTTTGCTACTTGTTGATTTAATACTTTTACTACTTCTTCATTACTTTTTGCCATAAAAAATCTCTCCTTTTAAAATTCATTATCGTCATAAGAAACGACACAAATCCTTGATTACAATAAATATTATATAATAATAATTACAATCTGTAAAGAGGTATAAGCTAATAAATTAGAATTATTTTAATCTGCATCTAGTTTGAACATCCACTTCTATTATACCAATAAGGTAGCGTTTATTCTAGGTCTTTTCTGTATGGCATTGCACCTTGAGCTCCTAATCCAGTCACTGAATAACTGCCTGCTAAATTAGCAAAAGCAACTGCTTGTTCTAATGGTTTATTCTCAATTAGTGCAACTGCTAATGCACCATTAAATGTATCGCCTGCACCTGTGGTATCAACTACTTGCTTTTTGTATCCCTCTACTAATTGTTGAGAATCACTATAATACATTGCACCAGAAGCACCTTTAGTAACAATCAATTTGTGTGGGTGTGCCTTTAATGCATCATCCACTTGATTATCGAATAGTAATTCACTTTCAGTCTCATTCGGTGTCAGCCACGTTACTTTTTCAATTATTGTGTTATGCAATTTTCGATAGGGTGCTGGATTTAATATCACTTTCATATCATGGTCAATAGCATAATCAACAACATCTTTTATCGTTGATTCAGGTATTTCGTGTTGCATTACAATAATGTCTCCTGCACTAAAATTTTCAAGTTTTGGTAGAACCCTTTCTGCTGTTACATAATTATTTGACGCTGGTACTACAATGATACGGTTATCATCATCAAATAAAGTAATGTGTGCGGTACCAGATTTCTCATTTTCGATAATATCCATATAAGTTGTATTAACATTATTCTGTTCTAAATTTGATAGTATTTGTTTGCCATTATCATCGTCACCGACAGCACCTATCATATAAACTTCATTACTTAATCGAGCTGCTGCGACTGCCTGATTTGCACCTTTACCTCCTGGATTAGTAAAAAATGATTTCCCCATCACAGTTTCTCCCGCTTCAGGTAAGATTTCTGTTTGTACTACCAAATCAATTGATGCGCTACCTATCACTATAATTTTTCCCATGTCTGTATCCTCCGTAGTTTCAGTTAAAATTCATTAATCAATAAAAAAAGATTTTTCGTAATCATTGGGTTGATGCCAATGTGTTTTCCACATATGGTTTCTATTGTCAGCAAATAATTGATAACCTAAATCCCTAATCAATTTAGGTGTTAAATGCAATAGTATCCCTATCCATTTATAATTAGTCAATGATGTGATCAGCGTTGTAATTGCATCTGATTTATATTCTAAATGATCCCCTTCTTGTAATATAACGCTATCATATTGTTGCGTTTCAGGATAGTTTGATAATAGGTTCTGTGCTGTTTCGCCTTGTAATGATGCGAATTGATAGCGTCTAGACAAACCATTTTGTATCAGCCATATTGCATAATTATAACAATAAACACAATTGCTATCGTAATAAACTATTGGCATATTTAACACTCCTTATATTATATAACTTTATAGTTAATTATTCATAAATTAAAAATTCTCCTAACATTATTATAACCTAAATTTCATAAAATAAATCATACTGCTACCGGCTACAAATAATATATTATTCAATATATAAAATGGATAATCACAATAAAAAAAGCTTACCTCGTCTATAAATAAGACGATTGTAAGCTCATTTCCTCGATAAAAATATGTGAATAGCTAAAACTTAAACATGATATTGAATCATAGTTAATATCATGTTTAAGTTTTAAAGACAGCGATTAACATGCTTTTATGCACATAGACGGTTAAAATATTGATGGTATCTCATTCGTGATTTGTGATACTAGTTTACACTAGTCTTGGTTCACTTTCACAATTCTAGTGTACTTCAAAAATTGTTCTGTATATTTTTGTTTAATATCATTTAAGTTATCATAAGTTACACCCACAATATGCCAGTTAGGATTAAAGTGGTAGTAAGAATCTTTCTTTCTAGACCATTTTACCATTGTTCCATCTTTATTATATCGTGGTAGTGTCACTTCATACCCTTCTAATACATTAATGTAAGCTTGAAATACATCTGGATCAATTCGATTAAAGTTATCGATCACTAAATAACTTTTATCTTTTCGAGGCATAAGATTAGTAATAAATCCTTCTCTATAATATAGTGCGCCTGTCTCGTTTGGTAAATATTTACCATAGAGCATATCTTCATTAAAGTCAGGATGTCCTGTTGTTATTACGGGATTCGCGTTAGTCTTCTGTAATAAGTCTTCTGCTGCTTTTAGACCTTCACCCTTGTCTACGACTAGCAAAATGAATGGTTTTAATTCTTCTTGCGCTTTATCAATGATATTTTCAGTAGGAACAGACTCAAATTGTGATTTCAGACCATCATTTGCACTCATATCAAGAATTGCTTCAAATTGTACTTGAGACAAGCTAGCAATTGCCTGTTTGGCATTTTCTTGTAAAAAGTAAATATTTTTCAATTTAGGATGCTTGTTCAATGTACCAAGTGATACAGGGTCAATTTCTTTTTCAAAATAAACTTCAATAGCGGTACTATTAGTCCTACCAGGTATCGGCGCCTTTTCATATATATGCTTGCTGACTTCTCCTACACCAATAACAGATTGATCTCGTTTTTTATTATAAAAAACGATTTTATCTCCAATCTCAAGTTGCGTATAAAAATGGTAGCCATTACGTTTAATACCATTGTAAGTATGTGTGTAAATTGTATTATATGAATTAGGTTCAAAATCTTGTGCTTCTGATACAAAAAAGTATCTAGGTATTTTAGTTTCCCCTTTACCTAAACTTACAATTAATTCAAATTCTTCTTTTGTAATTTGATTAAAAAGTGTTTCTTTCATGTTACTCATTCTAAATTCTAATTGATCACTTCTCTTTAAATAATCAGCCGTTAAAGGCTTCAGTTGTTCTTGCAACTGAAAATGAACACGAATTTTATTTTGCGCACCAGTTTGAACACTTGTAATTTCCCCAAAACCTAATAAGCCAGTATCCATTTGTACTTGATAGAAGACAACTCGATCTCCTACTTTAGCTTGTTTAAAGGATCGGAAACCTTGTGAAGGATTAAATTGTGCACCTGATTCAAATAATGTCGTTTGCCCTACCATTGGTTCATTATGATTCCAGCGATTATAACCGCAGTTTAACCAAAAATAACTTGTTTCCTCTACCATTTAGATACTCCTTATCTCATATAAAATTCTATTTTTCCTATTATATTCAAAAAATTCATTTAGAACAAACATTATAGTAAGTTAACTAATTTCATTGTTATCAAACTTGTAACAATCACTACAATCCATGTAGCTAAACCAAGTAATACCGGTTTAAAACCAGCCTGTTTAAATTGATTAAAGTTAACATTTAAACCAATACCTGCCATAGCCATTGTAATTAAAAATAGTGCTACTTGTTGGAAAAAGCTTATGACCATAGGTGAAAAATTGAAAATAGTACTAATTAAAGAAGCCACAACAAACCATACAATAAACCACGGGAATATTTTAGCAATTGATGTATCAGTCTGTGCTTCTCTTTCTTTTCGTATCGTTCTATATGTAAAAAATAATACGACTGGGATAATCATTAATGTACGTGTCAATTTTACAACTGCACCAGTTTCTAATGATGTTTTACCATAATTTGATGTGGCAGCAATTACACTTGAAGTATCATTAATTGCCGTGCCGCCAAAATAGCCGAATGTACTTTGACTCATATGCATCATGTGACCTAAAGGCGGAAAGATAAAAACAGCTAATAAATTAAATAAAAAAATAGTTGAAATTGCAAAAGCCACTTCACTTTCTTTCGCCTTAATAACTGGGCTAGTTGCTGCGATGGCAGAACCACCACATATCGCTGTACCAACACCAATCAATATACTAAGATGCTCATTTATTTTAAATAGCTTCATCAATAAGAATACTGCTACAAACGCTGCACATAATGTAACAATAATCATTGGCAATGACTTCCAGCCAATGATACCAATTGATTGAAAGCTTAGTGTAAATCCCAACACTACAATACTATAATGCAGTATTTTCTTACTGCTGAATTTGATACCTGCTTGATATTTTTTGGGAATTAAAATTACATTATTAATTATTATACCTATTATTATAGCAAAAATAGCACTTCCAATTATTGGAAACTTACTCCCCATGATTGTTGCTACCATCGCTATAACCAATGTCATAACAACCCCTCTTACTTTATCCAACCTTGTCACCCCCAATTTAAATTCTATTTTAACATATTTATTCATCTGTAAACTTTGAAAGTTTACATGGATTCAGTAAATTTTAACAGTTTATATAAGATGTCAGAAAGTCAGATTACCTTTTAGTCTTGGTGTCATATCACTGATTTCGTGACTTGCATAACAATTCTAATCTGTTACTTTAAAATATACTTTGTAACTAATCTATGTTATCTAAATATTTATGACATCATATTTGAGGCTGAGACATTAATTATGTCTCAGCCTCAAATTCACAAATCATTGCGCTAAAGTTAGCGCCCCCATTATAGGCATCAAATTAATTAATACACCACCAAATTTCAACATACCACTTATCTCTTTATCTGGAAGCGTGATTAATGCTGAAATAATGCCAAGCGCACCAATTATAATTGGAAAAGCCATTGAGGGAAACACAGGAAATTTCAGAAACGTGCCAGCACCAGCTAACAGGCCACAAATTAAGGAAACATATAAAAATTTATACACACTCATACTCTCCCACTATTTTAACTATAGATAACTTACAATTAATTCATAATCTCCTTCAAATATAGTATCTAAATCATCTGAAGTTAAGATGAAATTCTGTCCTTGATCTAAGGTATATACCTCACCATCTATAATGACTTGACCTTCACCTTTAAGTACAGAAACTAATACGAACTCTCTCGGTTTCATATAATTTAAAGTTCCAGAAATTTTCCATTTTACAATGGTAAAAAAGTCACTAGACACGAGTTGGGTTCTTTTATGATTTTCGATAATTTCTGTATCTGTCGGTATATTAATATTATCATTAGAAAGTTCAATAACGTCTTTAGCTTTATCTTTATTTAACACACGTTTATCACCAGTATCGTACGCGCGTTCATAATCATACACCCGGTATGTAACATCTGAAGATTGCATTGTTTCATAAACAAGTATACCTTCTCCTATAGAATGGATTGTTCCGGCAGGTATAAAATAAAACTCACCCGGCTTAACTTTCACCTTATTTAACAATGCTTCGTAATCTTCTTCGTCAATTTTATCTATTGCAAGGTCTTTTGATTCTGTATTTAATCCGTAGATGATTTCTGAGCCTTCTTCAGCATCAATAATATACCAACATTCTGATTTACCATATTGCCCTTTTTCATTTTCATATGCATAGGCATCATCTGGATGAACATGAACCGATAATGATTCTCTTGCATCTACAATTTTGGTCATCAGTGGAAACTCTTGACTTGGAAAGTCACCGAATAACTCTCGATGCTCGCTCCAAACTTGATCCAAAGTTTGCCCTTGATATGGGCCATTCAGTATTTCACACTTACCATTTGGATGTGCTGATATCCCCCATACTTCTCCTACATAATCGCTGGGTAAATCATATCCATAATCTTTTAAACGATTGCCACCCCAAATTTTCTCATGAAATACTGGCTTTAAAAATAACGGCATACATCACACCTCCAAATTCTTAAGTTGTAATTTAATTATTATATTTATCTCATATACTTTTGCATGATTGTCATACGCGTATCATTTCAAAATTTTCAGAACCATTGTGATTGTATCACATTCATCCCACTTGAATAAACGCTTAAATCACAATGCTAGTACTTTAGATCCACTTTTAATTATATCAATGCTTTGTAAAAATCGATAGCCTATTATATTTTGTTCAATGACATTTTATGACATTTTATTGAACAGTTATTTTATCTTACTAATTTTTAATCAATTAATACTTGCTAATTAGCTGTAATTGATTTTATAATTAACTGTAGAGTTACAGCAATGTACTCTATCTGTTTTTTTTTTACATATAAGGTAATGTATTAATTATGATTTAGTTGAAATTGTTGATTACTTTTTCAACACAGTTAATTTGCGATAAAGTCCAAACTTCGGAAAAGTTTGGGCTTTTATTTTATCCAAATTTATTTGGATATACTACCTTTTTTATTTACAATATTAAATGGATTTTATCGTAATCATTTGAGAGTTATTTATTATACACCCTATATACGGTTATTCTTTGAAATTAGCCAATATAGTTTCCTTAACTTCTAACAGGTGTGCGCGCATCGCATCTACAGCTTTAACATCATTTTGCTGTAAAATGGCTTGATATATCACCTCATGTTCCTCTAACAATTTATTCATAGTTTTTTGTTTACTATAAATAAAAATCTTCCTTGTTTCTTCCATAGAATTTCGCATTAGTTCTGAAATATTATTTAATAACTCTACTAATAATGTATTTTGGGCAGCTTTCGCAATTGAGAGATGAAACTCTAGGTCTGCTTCTTCACCCGAAGTACCATCTGTTACAGCTCGTCCCATTTCAACTAGTGCTTGCTTCAGCTCTACCAAATTTTCTTCAGTTCGATATAAAGCTGCTTTTTCTACAGTAGCACTTTCAACAATTTCACGTAACTCTAATAATTCTTTGATTTGACTTAGCGACGTGAATTTGTCACCAAGTTCAAAAAAGGTAGGCTCTGTCTGTTTAATAAATGTGCCATAACCTTGTTTCATTTCTATAATTCCAATTGTTCTTAAAGCATTTAATGCCTCTCTTACCGAAGCTACGCTCACGCCATACTGCTTTCCAAGTTTTTGGATAGAAGGCAATTTGTCCCCCACTTGGTAATCGCCTGCTTTAATTTGCTCTAAAATAATATCTGCGACTTGCTCATAGATTTTCGTGTTTGAAATTCTCATAATTACCTCCAAACGATATCTATCATTGTATCAAATTTTCGCTAATATATACTATAAAATGGCTATAAAAAAAGCGTTTGCTAATGAAACCTAATCTTTTATCATAAGATTTCATTAACCCACGCTATAAAAAGCTATTAAGATTGTAATCAGTACCTTTAACAATCATCCAATAGTCGCTTCTTTTTATTTTAAAAATACTTTGGATATCTTTCAGTTACCTATATATTTGAGTCTTAATTATTTACTAAAATCTGCTAATGCTTCAGGTATGGAGGTATCCCCACTAATAATTTGGAATTCTGTATTTAACAGATTATCACTAGTTAATACTTCTCTAATAACAGCAGCTACATCTTCACGAGGAATTGTTCCTCTACCTTCGAAGAATGCACCAACTTCTATTTTATCTTTGGCAGGATCATCTGTTAAGCCACCAGGGTGTACAATCGTATAACCAATATCTGCTTGTTTTAAATACTCATCAGCGTAGTGTTTAGCAATCGTGTAAGGCTTCAAATCACCACTTGCATCAAATGCTTGTCTTCTTGAATCGTAAGTTGAGACCATTACATATTGTTTAACATTATTGGCCTCACTCGCTTTAATCGATTTAATTGCACCATCTAAATCAACACTAATTGTCTTGTCTGCACCTGTGCTACCACCAGAACCAACTGAAAATACAACTTTATCAAAGCCGTTAATTTTTTCTGTTAAAGTATCAATATCATCTGCTTCAACATCGATTAAAATTGCTTCAACACCTTCTGAGGCTAATGCTTCAACTTGAGATTCTTTTCTAACACCTGCTGTAAATGACTCACCACGCTCTTTTAATTGTTTAACTAAATATTGGCCTACGCCACCGTTTGCTCCAATAACTAATGTACTCATATTTTATAGCCTCCTTAAAAAATTATTAATTAGACTTTACCACTTTTACTTTATTTTGAAACGAAATCTGTTTGCCTTTGACAATTTCTAAAAAATACATTAATATATGAACATATATTCATATATTAAAATTAATCATTAGAAATGAGGGCTTCATTTTGGAAGAATCATTTAACGAACAAACGATTGAGCAAGTAACTGATATCTTCAAGGCGCTGAGTGATGGCAATCGTCTACGTATAATGCATTTATTAATCCAAGGAGAAAGTAGCGTGGGTCATATTGCGCATGTATTAGATTTAAGCCAATCTAACGTCTCTCATCAATTACGCATACTTAAACAAGCGCATTTGGTAAAAGGAAATCGAGATGGCCAATCTATGATTTATACCATCGACGATACACATGTTACAACATTACTTAAACAAGCAATTCATCATGCTAGTCATAAACAATAATTGAAAGGTGGACACTCAATATGTCTGAACATCACGGTCACAATCATGCACATGGTCATGTACACACAAATAATAAAAAAATATTACTCATCAGTTTTCTAATTATTGGAATCTTTATGATTGTAGAAATTATTGGAGGCTTTGTATCAAATAGTTTGGCGCTATTATCTGATGGTTTGCACATGTTTAGCGATACAATATCTTTAGGCGTAGCCTTGGTCGCTTTTATCTATGCTGAAAAAAATGCTACCAAAAGTAAAACTTTTGGATATAAAAGATTTGAGATTTTAGCTGCATTATTTAATGGTGTAACACTCTTTATTATCGGTGTCGTTATCATAGTAGAAGCAATTGGTCGTTTCTTTAATCCGGAAGACGTTAAGTCAACAGAAATGTTCGTAATAAGTGTAATTGGACTTATTGTTAATGTCATTGTCGCTTTATTTATGTTTAAAGGCGGCGACACTTCCAATAATATTAATATGCGTGGCGCCTTCCTACATGTTATGGGTGATTTATTAGGTTCCGTAGGCGCAATCATCGCTGCTATACTCATATGGACTTTAAATCTAACGATTGCAGACCCTATCGCAAGTATTATCGTCTCTATCCTTATAATAAAAAGTAGCTTAGGTATAACAAAATCTTCCTTGAATATATTAATGGAGGGTACACCATCTGATGTTAATATGAATGAAGTGATTTCTACAATTACTGAAGAAAATGAAATTGAAAATGTACATGACTGTCATATATGGACTATTTCTAATGAAATGAATGCATTAAGTTGTCATGCTGTCGTTCCTAGCGATATGTCTGTTGAACAGTGTGAAAATTTACTAGATAAACTAGAACACAAACTTCAACATCTGAACATTCAGCACATGACTATCCAATTAGAAACTATAAACCACAAACATGATAATGACACGCTTTGTTCAGCACATGATACATCAAAGTCTCATCATCATGCCCATAGCCATTAATTATTAATCGTATAACAATAAAAAGCTGATAGTTTCCATAAGTTATCTTTCCTTTCAAAGTTAAGACTTTAAGGAATGCATACTTAGGATATAACTATCAGCTTTTTTATAATCGTAATTATAAAAATTTATCAAAAATAAGTTTTTTGGCAGGAACTTGCTTCTCATCGAATCCTCTAATAAATTCTTCATTATCGTATGGCACTTTCACACGTTCAAATGAAAATTCATTTTCATCTACCGTTACGATTCCATAAACTGCATACGCGCCATTATTTAAACCAACAGAACCAGGATTGAAATAAACTGTTGATTTATCATCAAATAAATGCACCGTATGATTATGACCGAAGACAATTAAATTGGCATCTTTATCTTCAAAAAGTGCTTTCATGTTCTCTTCGTTTGGTTCAACAATTGGGCTGTATGGTTGCCCATCGATTGGCGTATTTAATTGATCATTAGGAATTTCGTAATGAATAAATAATACTTTCTTATGACAAAATGTTTTCTCAATAACACGAGGTAACTCATTTAATCTGTCATAGTAATCTTCATCTAAATGACTCTCTATCCATTGATGATGTTCATAGAATTTATCTTTTAAGTCTTCAGGATAAGGTGTACCGTTTACAATTGACATTACCGCTTCATCATGATTACCTGCAATGATTTCCATATCATCTCTATCAAAGATTTCATCAAGCACTTTATTCGTTTCATGTCCAACACCAATATTATCACCTAGATTAAATATTTTATTGATATCTTCTCTTCTATCAATATCATCCAAAACAGTTTCTAATGCATCAAAATTACCATGAACATCAGTTATAATTGCAAATTTCATGATGATATCTCCTTTCAACTTTTTCTCATTAGGACATTTTAACATTTTATATCGATTTTGTTACCTATTTATTTTAAAATCTTCAAATTTTTGATATCGTATGCTTATGACGAAAAAGGAGTGCTTAAAATTTGTTTAATTTTCATAAATTAGCATTACAAAATGCAAAACCCCAAAATGCTAAAGTATTACTGTTTACAATCGTAAGTTTTATAATATTACTCGCTTTAACTATTTTAACGTTTATGCCATTACAACCAGCTATTTATAAGTTAATGATGTCAATGGCTATGCAACAATCTGTGGTTGGTCCAATATTTGGAATCGTCCTTGCAATACTTGTACCTATCCTAGTATTTTTATTTGTAGGCTATCCATTAATTGCTGGAACTATCTACACTATAGACAAAGCATTAAATAAAGACAAGGTTAATTTTAAAGATTTATTTTCAGTGTTCGCAAAAGGTAAGTATCTAAAAGCAATAAAACTTTCATTAATTACGGTATTGTTCATCATTATCGGATTGGTGTTAGGAGAATTAATTGCGCAATTACTTCAATTAGGAATCATTCAATTGTACCAAGCAATACAAGGTCCACTCAGCAATTCAGATCACGCGCTTGGATATTCACTAGCGTTTCAAATAATTGCCGGGACTTTAACGCTTTTCATTAAATCATTTATTTATTGGCTGTTAGTTATAATTATCATTAACTATACTGTAGCATTTATTAAAGAGCCTAAAAATGGTGCATGGAATTCCGTGAAACGCGGATTTAAAGGTATTAAAAATGGCCAAAAAACATGGTTTAAATTCTACATTGGTTTATTACTATTAAACTTAATTGTTATTATCTTAGCTAGCCCAGTTAGTCAATTGATTTCCATCTTAACTGGTGGTATTTCTCAAAATATGGCTACGATTTTAATTTATATTGTTCATATTATTGTTATCATTGTTAGATTAGCTGTTTACTATACAAATATACTAGCTATCGTTCAATATTATAACCGTAATGGCGAACCAACGAATGATAATAAAGCAAAAAAAGATAAGAAAAAGAATGCAAATATTACAGATAATCAAGATTCAAAAGTAAATAGTAGCGTAACTAATACTACTGAAAAAGTAAAATCAAATATAGACCAAAAATCAGATCAACTTCAAGATAAAGCAAATGATGAAACAAAAAATTTAAAAAACAATTTAAATCAATCTGATAAGTAACTTTTCATACAAAATTAAAGAAAGCCAGACATTTTAATGTCTGGCTTTCTTTTTGTCTTTAAAATTTATTTACATGAATAACTAGGCTAAATATATTAAAAACTTTTACTTTAAAAAGTGTTCTTTTAAGTACTGTGCTGCACCATTTTCTTCATTTGTATATGCTGTCACATCCATAGTCAGCGCTTTAATTTCTGGCCTAGCATTTTTCATAGCTACCGTATAATGACCAAAAGCAAACATCGCTCGATCATTATCACTATCACCCATAACTAGCGTCTCTTCTTGTTTGATACCAAAATGTTCTATCATTTCTTTAATACCTGTACCTTTATCAATTTGATAAGCCATCGTCTCTGCATTATAACGAGATGAATTGGAAACACTAATTTTTAAATTTTGTTGTTCTTCAATCAACTGATTACGGAAGTTTGTTATTTTGTCATAATTTGGTGAAAATAGATATATTTTTGAAAACGTCGTTTCAGGAATTGTCGTTGCCCAATCTACTTTGTCTTTAAGTGACGCTTTCCTAGAAGTCCATTCTGAGACGCCTACATTACCTGGAGGTGTTTCTGCTTTAAATAGTGCAATTGCCCATGATTGATCTTCTTTAAGCACAATACGATTACCCTCAAATGGAAAAACTTCGTAATAAATCTCTTGTTGTTGGGCACGTTTCACAATGTCATTGACAGTAGTAAACGATAAGCTATGCGTAAACAACTTTTCCTCATTAATCATTCCTAATGTACCATTTGAACTAATAATGCCATCTACTTCAAATGATGATGGGACTAAGTGATGAATTTCATTATGAGCACGTCCAGTAGCCAAAAAGACTTTATATCCGTTTGCCCTTAATTGATGTATTACTGCTGTCGTTTCCATATCAACTTGGTTGTCTTTATGTAAAATTGTACCATCCATATCTAAAAATATCGCTTTAACATTTTTCATTTATAAAAGCCTCCATCACATATTCTCATTTTAAATTATGTCACTATCTAAAGTTTTAAGCAATATACTAACGCTTTAAAAATAATGAATAACGTTCATTTTGATGTAACACATTCACCTTACGATTAAAAAAATCACTCAATGTATCGCTATTTAATACATTTTTTATTTCACCTTGTTTATAACACGTACCATCTTTTAATAAAAATCCTTTTTGTATATCTTTTGTAATTTCTTCAACAAAGTGCGTAACATATATAACTGATAATTCAGGTTGCCGTTGATATAATTGTTCAAGTGCGTCTAACAAATCTTCACGAGCAATAAAATCTAATCCTGAAGCAGGTTCATCTAAGATAAGTAACTTAGGGTTCCCCATCAACGCTCGAGCAATAAGTACTTTTTGACGTTCACCTGTGGATAAATAACCGTAATACTGTGATTCAAATTCACTCATACCCATCTGTGTTAAATAATGACGTGCCATTTCAATATGGTGGTCTTCTACTTCTTTAAAAATACCAATCGATTTAAAGATTCCACTAATTACTACATCCCGTACGATTTCTCCATCTTGAAAACGTTCCATTAAACTACTAGACACAAAGCCAATCTGATTGCGCACTTCGTCTGCCGAATACCCAATTTTACCAGGTTGCATGCCAAAAAGTGTTAATTCCCCAGACGTATTTGGTTCATAAGCATTTAAGATATTAAGCAATGTAGTTTTCCCTGCACCATTAAGCCCATAAAGCATCCATTTTTCACCCTCGTTGATACGCCAACTTATATTTTTAATTATTTCTTTCCCCTGTTTTCTGCGTGCAATATTTTTTAAATCAATAAGCATATAATTCTCCTCTCTGATACGTGATCTTATACTAGCAATTTTCTATGTTAGTATGTTAAACGTCGTTTCTAAATATTTTATTCAAAGATTTTCCTTTTGCTAATTCATCAATCATTTTATCTAAATACCTAATTTCTTTCATTATTGAATTTTCCATTTCTTCAATACGAATACCACAAATCACACCTGTTACCTTAGTTCTATTTGGATTTAATTTTGGTGACTGATTAATGAAAGTTTCATAATCCGTACCATCTTTAATTAATTGATTGATTTGAGTATGCGAATAACCTGTCATCCAATGAATGACTTCATCCACTTCCTCTTTTGTTCTACCTTTTTTCTCAACTTTTTTATTAAATGTGGATATATCGAAGCAAACGACATTGTATAAATTTTAGGCTTTGTCATCAATACATTCCTCCCTTTAACTATATACAATCATATACTGTCTTATTTAGAATAATAAAGACTTAACATGTTTAAAAATATTTTGATTCTCATCATTTTCAAATAATTGCTACTCATATTAATTTTTAATTTTTAATAATAAGTTCATTGTTTCATATTCT
Organism: Staphylococcus pseudoxylosus; assembly: GCF_044794325.1. Taxonomy (NCBI): domain Bacteria; kingdom Bacillati; phylum Bacillota; class Bacilli; order Caryophanales; family Staphylococcaceae; genus Staphylococcus; species Staphylococcus pseudoxylosus. Next base: position 941,916 of record NZ_CP085024.1, on the reverse strand, counting down.
TGTTCTGCTAGTTTATCTAGTATCGTCGAAGCTTCATTTAAAAATGTCTTGTTTTGTGTTAATCCTGCCTTTTTTATTAATTCAATAACATTTTCCCAGTTTACTACTATATCTGTAAACATATGATAGGCTCGAGTCAAAGCTTCATCTTCAATCAATAACTGTGCTTCTTTCAAAAATGATTTGTACATTTTCCTAAACAATGCACCACCAGTTCCCCCATTTTCCATTAAATTAGCTATAAGTAATAAATCAGCTTCAATGTTAGTACTTCTTTCAAACCAGGTTTTCACCTTTTCACTTGTCTTTTTTATTCCCTTATATCCTATATTCTTTATTGGCGGATTTAAATAATCTTTCGCATTATTTTGTATAGCTGTTAAAACGACTGTTCTCATATCAGGCATTGATGTCACTTGCTTAATTGTATATGAAAGGTTCTTAGAAGACATTGGCCCTTTAGCATTCCTAGCTTGTTCTATACTATTTAGCGTTGTTTTAACATTACTCCCCTGTTGTTTCGTATCAATTAAATAGGCGTATAAATCATCATAATCATACATTGCTACATAATGACCTGCGAAATGCACTTTGCTAGAAAAATAATCTAAATAATAACTATCTAATTTCAAACCAACTGGCTGGCCAGTATCAATTGCCTGTTTGACATTTTGCCATGCCTTTTTAATTGATGTAGTTTCTTCTATATGGATTTCTAAATTTAAATTTTTTACGATGTTTTTTGTTAAATAACCTGGTTTAATACGCCCGCCAAGAAAAGGGAATGCCATATTTTTCATATCCCAATAAATATAGCCAAGACCTTCTCCAATACCAAATAACATCGGTTCTGACAACTCTATATTTATAAACTTTAGTAACGTTCCAGTTGCCGTTGTTTCACAATGCTCACCTATAAAATAATTTATATTATTTTCTTTCATTTCAATTCTCCCCTTTCGACAAATGATATGTTAACAATTAAATGGATGTACTAATATAAAGCCCTTTGATAAAACTTATAAATTAAAAAAGACTTATCAATAGCGATAAATGCTAGTGATAAGTCCTTATATTCATGACAAAGTATGAAGTTTGCCACATTTAATTTAGATTGGTTTATTCAACTGTAACTGATTTTGCTAAGTTACGTGGTTTATCTACATCTAAGTCTCTGTGCAATGCAGCATAATATGAAATTAACTGTAATGCTACTACTGAAACAAGTGGTGTTAATAATTCATGTACGTGAGGAATGACATATGAATCACCATCTTTATTCAATCCATCCATTGAAATAATACATGGATTTGCACCACGTGCAACGACCTCTTTTACGTTACCACGGATAGATAAGTTTACTTTTTCTTGCGTAGCTAACGCAATAATAGGAGTACCCTCTTCAATTAATGCAATTGTGCCGTGTTTCAATTCTCCACCAGCAAAACCTTCAGCTTGGATATATGAAATTTCTTTAAGTTTTAATGCGCCTTCTAAACTTACATTATAGTCCCCTGTACGACCAATAAAGAATGCATTACGTGTAGTTCTTAAGAAATCAGTCGCAATTTGTTCCATAATATCTGCATCGTCAACAATTGACTCGATAGCAGTTGTAACTTTTGCTAATTCACGTAATAAACTTACTTCTACATCTCTGCCATGTTCTCTCGCAACGATTTGTGACAGAATCGATAATACTGCAATTTGTGCTGTATAAGCTTTTGTAGAAGCTACTGCAATTTCAGGGCCGGCATGTAACAGTAACGTATGATTAGATTCACGTGATAACGTAGAACCTGGCACGTTAGTGATAGTTAAAGACTTATGTCCTAAACGATTTGTTTCAACTAATACTGCACGACTGTCTGCTGTTTCCCCTGATTGAGAAATATAGATGAATAATGGTTTTTCAGAAAGTAACGGTGTATTATATACAAACTCTGAAGAAACATGTACTTCTGTAGGTACACCAGCCCATTTTTCAATGAACTCTTTACCCACAAGCCCAGCGTGATAACTTGTACCTGCTGCGATGATATAAATACGATCAGCTTCAGCTACATCTTTAATCACTTCTGGATCCATCTTCAAGTTACCTTCTTCGTCTTGGTACTCTTGAATGATACGACGCATAACTGCTGGTTGTTCATGAATTTCTTTTAACATATAGTGATCGTATACGCCTTTTTCCGCATCAGCTGCATCAATTTGTGCTGTATAAGCTTCTCTTTCTTGAACATTGCCATCTTGATCTTTAATGATTACTTCATCACGTTTAACTATAACAATTTCATGGTCATGAATTTCTTTATAACGATTAGTAGCTTGTAACATTGCAATTGCATCTGACGCAATTACATTGAAACCATCACCAACACCAATTAATAACGGTGATTTGTTTTTAGCGACATAAATGGTATCTCTATCTTCATTATCAATCAGTCCTAAAGCATAAGAACCATCTAATAACGATACAACTTTTGTGAATGCTTCTTCACTAGTTAGACCAGTATTTGAAAAATATTCAATTAATTGTACGATAACTTCTGTATCTGTCTCTGAAATGAAAGTAATGTCACTTAAGTATTCATTTTTTAGTTCTTCATAGTTTTCAATTACTCCATTATGAACTAATGTAAAGCGTTCAGTTGCAGACTGATGTGGGTGTGAGTTTTCATGATTAGGTACACCATGTGTTGCCCAACGTGTATGACCAATACCTACATTACCGTCAGTATCTTCGCCATCTGCAACTTTTCTTAATTCTGCAATACGACCTTTTGATTTGAATACTGATGTGCCCTCATTATTAACGATTGCAACACCTGCTGAGTCATAACCTCTGTATTCTAATTTTTCTAATCCTTTTAATAATAACTCTTTCGCATTATCTTGACCAATATAGCCGACAATTCCACACATATAAATTTCCTCCAATGTAATGGCAATGAGATAATTGAACGTCTAGCGAATAGCGCATATGAACTTGTTCAATGTATTTAGAACCCTTATGGACAGACTAATCCCTATTTAAATCAATAGTACTAGGTCTTCTAATAATAATGGTTACCTCGATTACCTTATAATAATAGTTATTTAATTTTGGCTATCTTATTAACTTTGTGCACTAGGTTGCCCTAATGTTTTCCTTAATAAGTTCACGAATGAGCCACATCCGGGATAGCATCCGCCGATGGTTCGATAACTATCCTCCTCGTCTACAAACTTCGATTAACATACCTATTAAGCTTTCTGTTTTAAAACTTAAATTGTTAATACGTAACCTCATCATTTGTACAGGCGCTTTAATTGACTAAAACTCTAACTTTCCTCCTTCCTCTCAATAACATTAATTGTACAATGTTATTCATCTGTAATGCAAACAATTTATTAACAATAAATTTACAAACACAAAAATAGAGTTGAGCATTAGTTAAAAGTATCGTGCTTTCTTTGATATTAACAATGCTTCCTCAGCATAACCTAAGTACTTGCAGTAACCATATGATCTTTATAATAATTTCCTATATTCATAATATATTTAATCATTGCTTATGTTATTTCTTAGTTGTAAAGCAGGCAGTAATAGTCTATTTCTACATTGTCATAATTGTCAAAGACAGTGTGACAAATTTGAAATTAGTTTACATTGTTTAATTCATTATTGCCACCTACAATTAAGTTATAAATAAAAAGAGAAAAAGAGGTGCAATAATATGTCACAAACAGAGACTAAAGAAAATAATGGGATAGGTCGTAAGGTACAGGCGTTCGGATCATTTTTAAGTAGTATGATTATGCCAAACATCGGCGCTTTTATCGCATGGGGCTTCATCGCCGCTATATTTATAGATGGTGGTTGGTGGCCAAATAAAGATTTAAGCCAATTGGCTGGACCTATGATTTCATATTTAATACCATTACTGATTGCTTATAGTGGTGGACGTTTAATACATGAAATGCGTGGAGGTATTATCGCAGCTGTAGCAACTATGGGTGTCATCGTTGCTTTACCTGATACGCCAATGTTACTTGGCGCTATGATTATGGGACCACTCGTTGGTTGGTTAATGAAGAAAACTGATGAATTTATACAACCAAGAACACCACAAGGATTTGAAATGTTATTCAATAATTTCTCAGCTGGTATTTTAGGTTTCATTATGACAATTGTTGGATTTAAAATATTAGCTCCAATAATGGAATTTATTATGCATGTTTTATCTTTAGCTGTAGAAGCTTTAGTGCATGCACATTTACTACCACTAGTAAGTATTATTGTAGAACCTGCTAAAATTGTATTCTTAAATAATGCAATTAATCACGGTGTGTTTACACCACTTGGTGCAGACCAAGCATCTTCTGCAGGACAATCAATACTATACACAATAGAATCTAACCCTGGTCCAGGTCTGGGGATCTTAGTCGCTTATATGATTTTCGGTACTGGGACAGCTAAAGCAACATCATATGGTGCTGGTATTATCCACTTCTTAGGTGGAATTCACGAAATTTACTTCCCATACGTGTTAATGCGTCCTTTATTATTCATAGCTGTCATTTTAGGTGGTATGACTGGTGTAGCAACATATTCTCTACTTGATTTTGGATTCAAGAGTCCCGCTTCACCAGGATCATTCATCGTTTATATGTTAAACGCGCCTAAGGGTGAATTTTTACACATGGTAATCGGTGTATTACTTGCAGCAATTGTTTCATTTATCGTTGCTGCGATTATTTTAAAATTCACAAAAGAGCCTGAAGAAGACCTAGAAGCTGCTACTGAAAAAATGGAAGCTTCAAAAGGGAAAAAATCAAGTGTATCTTCTAAGTTAAAAGGGAATGAAGATAGTAATACAACTTCAACAACTGGTGCTGCTACTGCAACCACTGCTGATACAGATAGTACAGACACACAATCTGAAGAAGATTTATTAGACAATTACGATACTGAAAATGTAGATGCTCATGATTATAGTAAAGTAAACCATGTCATATTCGCTTGTGATGCTGGTATGGGATCGAGCGCTATGGGTGCAAGCATGCTACGCAATAAATTTAAAAAAGCTGATATACAAGACGTAGATGTAACAAATACTGCAATCAATCAATTACCAAGCGATGCACAACTCGTTATTACACAAAAGAAACTTACTGATAGAGCGATTAAACAAGTACCAAATGCAATTCATATCTCAGTTGATAATTTCTTAAATTCACCTAGATATGATGAATTACTTGAAAATCTTAAATAATTAAACAATCACTATATAGAACAATACTGGAGGGTATGGCTATGTTTTTGAGTACACGTGAAAAAGAAATTATCGAAATGTTAATTAAATATCACGGTCAATATGTCACTATTTACGACATTGCTCAACATCTAGCTGTATCCTCTCGTACTATTCATAGGGAATTAAAATCTATTGAATCTTTTTTATCAACATTTGATATCGAGCTTGAACGAGTTACCAAAAAAGGTATACAACTGAAAACGACGGAGATGGCATTAAATTCACTAAAACATGCATTATTAAATGAAAATACCATAGATTTATCACAAGAAGAACAAAAAGTAATTATTTTATATGCTTTGATTCAAACAAATACTCCTATTAAACAATACGTTTTAGCACAAGAAATCGGTGTCTCTAATCAAACATTAGCAAAACTTTTAGATGAATTAGATACAGAACTTGAACAATACCAATTAACACTACAAAAAAAACGTGGTGAAGGTATTCAATTACATGGTGCAGAATCAAAAAAACGTGAACTATTAAGCCAGTTGATGGTCAATAATCTAAACAGCACCAGTGTCTATTCAGTTATCGAAAATCATTTTGTATATCAATCTATTAACCAGTCACAATTGGCAATGGTTGATATGGACAAAATATTTCAGATTGAACGTATTTTAATGGACCACTTAGGTCAACTTCCCTACTCTTTAACAGAATCAAGTTATTTAACCTTAACTGTACACATTGTCTTAAGTATTGAACGAATGCTTAATAATCAATATGTAGCTTTAAATGACGACATTTATAACAGTGTTAAAGATTCTTTTGAACACGAGGTAGCAAAGGCCCTTGCTTTACACCTTGAACATATTTATGGTGTCCAGTTTAACCAAGCTGAAGTGACTTTTATCACTATTCACCTTAGAGGTGCGAAACGTAAAGAATCTGCCGAAGTATTTAAAGATAGTAAAGATGAATCAAAGATTGAAAGATTTATTCATTCTGTTTCACACTTTTCTCAACAATCATTCAAAGATTTTAAAACGCTTAGCGAAGGATTAAAGTTGCACATTATACCAGCAATTAACCGTTTAAAAGCTAATATTGAAACTTACAATCCATTAACTGAAATGATTCAACATAAGTACCCACGGCTATTTGAAAGTGTTCATCGTGCCTTACTACAAACCTGGCCAGATTTTAATTTTCCAGATAGTGAAATTGCATTTATTGTGCTTCATTTTGGTGGTGCTTTACAAAATCAAAATAGCGCCTTTTACAATGTACTCGTAGTATGTAGTAGTGGTATTGGAACCAGTAGATTACTGGCAACACGGTTACAACAAACATTTAGTGATATACAAAATACTACTCAAGCATCAGTTGGTGATTTAAATGATATTGATGCTACACAATTTGATGCGATTATTTCCACTGTAGATTTAGATATCGCTTTACCATATATTACGGTAAATCCTTTACTGCCTGACGCAGATGTAAATCACGTATCAGCGTTTTTAAACACACAGCATAAACAACCAAAGATTCAAATATATGAAACGAATCATAGTAACATTTTAAATCCTGAAGAAAAATTAACATACATCAGAAAAGGACTAGAAATCATTGATTCTGTAAATGTAGATTATACTTCCGTTTCGAACTGGACAACTTATTTAACCAACACATTATTGGAACATCAAATCATCACGAAAGGCCAGTCATTCGCTGAACTGATTAAGCAACACATGGATCGACAAGGGTTTGTTTTAGATCCTTATCCAATCGCAATTCCTCATTTAAAAAGTGAGATTATTAAAAAACCTTTTATATTAATAACTATTTTAAATGAGCCGATTTTGCTTAATAGTAATCAAAATGACAATCTTTCCGTGAGATATTTGTTAAGCATGTTCGTTCCTCCTGATGATACAATGGCACAACTTGTAAGTGATATTTCAGGAAAATTGGTCGAACATCTAGATAATATTGATGGATTTATGGAACAACCAGAACAACTTCAAGCATTACTTAAGCAAAGTTATCTTATGCAATTACAAAAATTATTAAATATGGAGTGAAGCAAAATGAGCGAATTATTTAGCAATGAAAACATTTTTATCAACCAAACAGTTAAAGATCAAAACGAAGCAATTGAAAAAGCAGGCCAAGCTTTAGTATCAAGTGGTGCTGTAACAGAAGCATATATTCAAGCAATGAAAGATCGCGAGCAAGTAGTAACAACATTTATGGGCAATGGCTTAGCTATCCCTCACGGTACTGATGAGGCTAAAGCGAGTGTTTTAAAATCAGGTTTAACTTTAATTCAAATACCTGAAGGCGTTGACTGGGACGGTGAAGTTGTTAAAGTTGTCGTAGGTATTGCAGGTAAAGATGGTGAACATTTAGACTTACTTTCTAAAATAGCTATTACGTTTAGCGAAGAAGAAAATGTAGAACGTATTATTCAAGCTTCATCAGCAGAGGAAATCAAACAAGTCTTTGAGGAGGCTGACGCATAATGAAAGCTTTACATTTTGGTGCTGGAAATATAGGTAGAGGTTTTATCGGATATATTCTTGCTGATAATGATATAAAAGTAACTTTTGCAGATGTTAATACTGAAATCATCACTGCTTTGGATCAACATCATGAATACGATGTCATTTTAGCTGATGAAGCTAAAACAACAACACGTGTGCATAATGTAGATGCTATTAACTCTGGTGCGCTTTCAGAAAGTTTAAAACAAGCAGTATTAGAAGCCGATTTAATTACAACTGCAGTTGGTGTCAACATCTTGCCTATAATCGCAAAATCGTTTGCGCCTTATTTAACAGAAAAAGAAACACCTGTTAATATCGTTGCCTGTGAGAATGCAATTATGGCAACCAATACTTTAGAAAAAGCAATTTTAGATATTACAGGCCCACTACCTGAACACATTCATTTTGCTAATTCTGCAGTTGATCGTATTGTTCCATTACAAACCAATGATAATCTTTTAGATGTTGTCGTTGAACCTTTCTATGAATGGGTAATTGAAAAAGACGCTTGGTTTGGTCCAGAACTTAACCATATTAAATATGTAGATAATTTAACTCCATACATTGAACGTAAGTTACTTACAGTGAACACTGGCCATGCATACCTTGCTTATGCAGGTAGATATTTTGGTCAACCAACTATTCTAGATGCAGTTAATGATGCAGACATTAAACATGATTTAGAACGTGTTCTTAAAGAAACAAGCCAATACATTACCAAACAGTTTGATTTTAACGAAAACGAACAAGCTCAATATGTCGAAAAAATTATTGAGCGTTTTAAAAATCCAAACTTATCAGATGAAGTTACACGTGTAGGACGAGGTACTATGCGTAAAATCGGACCACAAGATAGAATCATTAAACCGTTAAATTACTTATATCAAAATAATTTAAAACATGATGCATTAGTTAAAACTGCTGCTTTGTTATTAAAATATGATGATACCAATGATCAAGAAACAGTAGAAAAAAATGATTATATTCAAGAACATGGTCTCGAAGCATTCTTAAAAGAGTTTGCTAAAACAGATGAACAATTAACTCAAGAAATCGTTCAAGCATACAATGTATTATAAATGTAAGAAACCGTTACTATTACAATAGTAATGGCTCAGAACATAAACACCCCTTAGGTGGCGCTTCACCTAAGGGGTGTTTTTATATATATTAAAACCATTATGATAATAACCCAACACATCCTATAAATACGATGTGCTGGGCTACTTGAATTAAATATTTAGGTCTTGGTTAAATTTAAATACTAATTATTTATCTAATCCCATTTTATCTTGAACTACATCAGCAATTGTATTGGCAAAACGCTGCGCATCTTCATCAGTTGATGCTTCGACCATCACTCGCACTAATGGTTCAGTTCCAGAAGGTCTTACTAAAATACGACCTTCACCATTCATTTCTACTTCTATTTTAGTCATTATTTCTTGCACATCAATATTCTCTTCCACACGATATTTATCTGTTACACGAACATTAACTAATGATTGTGGATATTTTTTCATTTGACTTGCAAGTTGACTTAAACTTTTACCAGTCATTTTTATAATACTAGCTAATTGAACACCTGTTAACAAACCGTCTCCAGTCGTATTATAATCCATTAATACAATATGGCCTGACTGTTCTCCACCTAAATTGTAATTACCTCTTCTCATTTCTTCTACAACATAGCGATCTCCAACTTTAGTTTTGTTAGATTGGATACCTTCATTTTCTAAAGCTTTATAGAACCCTAAGTTACTCATTACAGTAGAAACAATCATATTATTATTTAACTCATGATTTTTGCTCATCGCTTGACCAATAATAAACATGATTTGGTCACCATCTACAATATTACCTTTTTCATCTACTGCAATTAGTCTGTCACCATCACCATCAAAAGCTAAACCAAAGTCACATTCTGATTCGACAACTTCTTTAGCTAATGTCTCAGGGTGTGTAGATCCAACATCTTCATTAATATTATAACCATTTGGTTTACAGCCAACTGTCACTGTATCAGCCTCTAAATCACCGAATAAAAACGGTGCTAAAGAAGATGTAGAACCATTTGCACCATCTAATGCAATCTTCATTCCATCTAAGTTCACATCAACAGTTGATTTTAAATAGCTAATGTATTTTTGTGCACCTTCAAAATAATCAGAGTAATGTACAATATCTTCGCCAACAGGTCGAGGTAAATCAGGATTTTCTTGGTCTAATAATTTTTCTATTTCCTGTTCTTGATCATCTGATAATTTGAAGCCATCAGAACCAAAGAATTTAATACCATTGTCTGGAACTGGGTTATGAGAAGCAGATATCATGACACCTAATTCGGCTTCCATTTCTCGTGTTAAGTATGCTACACCTGGCGTTGAAATAACGCCTAAACGCATAACTTCTGCACCGATGGAAATGAGTCCTGCAATTAAAGCAGATTCTAACATCTCTCCTGAAACACGAGTATCTCTACCAACTAGTACTTTAGGGTGCTTCTCACCTTCATTGTGTGCTAACACATAGCCACCATAGCGCCCTAGTTTAAACGCAAGTTCAGGTGTTAATTCTTTATTTGCTACTCCCCTTACGCCATCTGTACCAAAATATTTTGCCATTATTTATATCTCCTTTATTTATACAAATCTATTTAACTGTAATTTTTGCTGTAGTACCACTTGGATTAACTTTTGTCACATCTTTAGGTACTTTAAACTTCACATTTTTTTCAGTAGTATCTGAGATATTATCTAAATTTACATTTGCAGTAATTTCATCAATATCCTCTAAATCATCTTTATTACCATAAATTTCTACTTCTTCATCTTCTAAACTTATATTGTCTAATTCACGATCATTTGATAATGATCCTACTGCTTTTGTTTTTACTTTAACTTTTTTACTATAGTCTTCTACCTTAACGCTTAAGTTAACCTCATTCGGTTGTATTGAAACGTCAATTTTATTAAGATTTCTATCAAATGCAGTAATTTTTGCTACATCTGTAGTATTTTTAGCAATTTTACTCTTGTTTTTATATGTTGCTTTTAAATATGCTATTTTATCAATTTGGTCTTGTCCACCAGTCACTTTAACTGTCTCTGGTGAAACGCTTTGCTCACTAATTTTATAGTCTGAATCTAAGTCATTATTACTTACATCCGGTTCTACTTTTAATGTTTTGCTCACACGCTCTTCAAGATTTACAGTAGCCTCTTTCGGTTTAACACTATAGTCAATGTCTTTATTCAATCCATTGACCTGGAATTGCGTCGTATGTTTTCCTGCTTTTTCACCACTTAAATCTAAGACTGCTTTAATATTTTCACCATTCTCAGCTTTTAAAACCTGTGATTGAGGTCCTGAAATTTCTACATCAACTTTGTCAGGCACTTCACTCGCGTATAATGATTTATTATTATACTTAACTTGCACCGGTACTTCCTGAATCGTTTCAGAAGATTTTTGGCCTAAGTTATCAGCATTAAATATATTTCCAAACATATTGTTAACTGATAAGAAAAACACAAGAGCTAACACAAGGGCGATTAATCTTAATCCCCATTTACTTTCTAACATATTACTTCACACCTTTCTCATGAAAGTGTGTACCAAACCAATGTTCAGCTAATAATTCTTCAAATGCTTCGTTTGAAATATCTTTTCTTAATTTACCATCAAAAGTAACAGAAATAGACCCAGTTTCTTCTGAAACGATAACAGTAAAAGCATCTGATACTTCTGATATACCTACTGCAGCTCTATGTCTTGTCCCTAAACTTTTAGCAATTTTAGCGCTATCAGATAAAGGCAAATAACTCGCAGCACTAGCAATCTTATTCTCTTGAATTATCATTGCACCATCATGTAATGGTGTGTTTGGTATAAAAACATTTGTTAATAGTTCTTGTGATATTTCTGAATTCATTGCTATGCCTGTTTCAATATAATCTTGTAACCCTGTTTCATTTTCAAATACAATCAATGCACCTATACGACGTTTAGCCATATATTGTACTGCTTTTGACACAGAAGATATTAACTTGCCTTCATCACTATTTAAATTCGTTGAATAACGTTTAAATAAGCTACCTCTACCAAGTTGTTCCAAAGCACGGCGAATTTCTGGTTGGAATATCACGATTAGCGCTAATACCCCCCATTGAATCACTAAATCAAAAAGACGGGATGTAGCTGTTAAGTTCAGCATTTTACTCAATTGTTGACCAATAACTATTACAACAATACCTTTTAATAGTTGAATGGCTTTAGTACCTTTAAAAACTGTAATGAGAAGATAAAGTACGTACCATACTATGAGTAAATCGAGTACACTTGCAATTATTTTAACTGTACTCCAGTTATCAAAAAAGTTGGATAATTCCATAACATCTCCTCCGGTTATCTGTTCCCATGTTATATATTATACCAATCATAACACCAACTGTCATATTTAGTATTTAAATATTTAGCAAAATCAAAAGGAGCGAAACTGAAATCTTATTTAAAAATAAGATTTCATAATCCCGCCCCAACAAAAATGACTGACACAATACTTAAGCAATACATTCTGCTACCAGTCAACTATTCCAATATTACATTTTAGCTAAGTACTTGGCCTATGTCTCTATGTTATTGACATAATTTCATCTGAATTATAGTAATGTTTCCCCGAAGAAACTACCTACTAAACCTACTGCTTGCTCTGCCGTATCATTGTTATGATCGATTAGTGGATTAACCTCCACTAAATCCATGGAAGTAATGAGATTAGAATTATGTAACAACTCTAATGCAAAATGACTTTCTCTATACGTTAAACCTCCAAGAACTCTAGTGCCTGTTCCTGGTGTTTCAACAGGATCTAAGGCATCAACATCAAGTGACAAATGAATACCATCTGTTTTAGGTTTTAAATAAGCAATTGTTTCTTCAATCACTTGTTTAATACCAAACCTGTCAACTTCAGCCATCGTAAACGTTTTAATATTATGTTCTTTTATGTAGCGTCTTTCGCCTTCATCTAAATCTCTCATACCAATAAGCACAATATTTTCAGGTTTAACTTTAGGTGAATAATCAGAAATATTAACCAAACGCTCATCACCATCACCGGCAAGCACACGTAACGGCATGCCATGAATGTTTCCTGAAGGTGATTCTTCAGGGACATTTAAGTCGCCATGGGCATCATACCAAATCATACCTAAGTTTTCATAATGCTTACTGACACCTGATATAGAACCAATTGCAATTGAATGGTCTCCCCCTAGTACAAGTGGAAAATGATTTTGTTCAATGCTATTTGATACCGCATCGCTTAATATATTTGATGTTTCTATGATTTCTTCTATATTACGTAAGCCGTCTTGCTCTGAATTGAACTTTTCTAAATCTAATTTAGGTACTGCAATGTTACCAGAATCTTTAACAGATAGGCCAATTGCTTTAATACGGTCTTCAATTCCAGCGTATCGAATCGCATCTGGACCAAGGTTTACCCCTAATTTCCTTTGTCCAAATGTTGCTGGTACTCCAATAATTTCTACTGTTTTATTCATTTTTAAAACCCCTTTGTTGTTATATGTTTCTAGAATAATCTAAAGACATGAACATTTCAAGCGTTGTTAAAACAGCATTTTCTCTTCATTTCAGTCTTTTTACATATAAAATCAATATAGTGATTTATCATTCAAAACAAACCCTTTTAGTATCGATTTTTATTATTTGACTAGACAGTAAAATGTATAAATAAAAAAAACAAAATTTATTTAAAGTTTAAACTATAAAGGAAGTACTTCATGCTTAGATGATCACTTTATACAAGTGAAATATAATTTTATATACAAAAAAGCACTTCTCTTCTGAGAAGTGCTTACTAGTGAGCCATAGTGGGCTCGAACCACTGACCCTCTGATTAAAAGTCAGATGCTCTACCAACTGAGCTAATGGCTCTAATGGCTGGGCTAGCTGGATTCGAACCAGCGCGTGATGGAGTCAAAGTCCATTGCCTTACCGCTTGGCTATAGCCCATAAATGGTGGAGGGGGGCAGATTCGAACTGCCGAACCCGAAGGAGCGGATTTACAGTCCGCCGCGTTTAGCCACTTCGCTACCCCTCCGTACTATTCAATTAAAAATGGTGGAGGATGACGGGTTCGAACCGCCGACCCTCTGCTTGTAAGGCAGATGCTCTCCCAGCTGAGCTAATCCTCCAAATATGTAATGACCCCGACGGGACTCGAACCCGTGTTACCGCCGTGAAAGGGCGGTGTCTTAACCGCTTGACCACGGGGCCATATGGCTCCACAGGTAGGACTCGAACCTACGACCGATCGGTTAACAGCCGATAGCTCTACCACTGAGCTACTGTGGAATAATTTAATTGCCTGGCAACGTCCTACTCTTGCGGAACGTAAGTCCGACTACCATCGGCGCTAAAGAGCTTAACTTCTGTGTTCGGCATGGGAACAGGTGCGACCTCTTTGCCATTGTCACCAGACAATGAAATGTATGAAATTATACATTCAAAACTAGATAGTAAGTAAAATATGATTTAACCAAAACAAAACATTTAAAATTTGATTAAGTCTTCGATCGATTAGTATTCGTCAGCTCCACATATCGCTATGCTTCCACCTCGAACCTATTAACCTCATCATCTTTGAGGGATCTTATAACCGAAGTTGGGAAATCTCATCTTGAGGGGGGCTTCATGCTTAGATGCTTTCAGCACTTATCCCGTCCATACATAGCTACCCAGCGATGCCGTTGGCACGACAACTGGTACACCAGAGGTATGTCCATCCCGGTCCTCTCGTACTAAGGACAGCTCCTCTCAAATTTCCTACGCCCACGACGGATAGGGACCGAACTGTCTCACGACGTTCTGAACCCAGCTCGCGTACCGCTTTAATGGGCGAACAGCCCAACCCTTGGGACCGACTACAGCCCCAGGATGCGATGAGCCGACATCGAGGTGCCAAACCTCCCCGTCGATGTGAACTCTTGGGGGAGATAAGCCTGTTATCCCCGGGGTAGCTTTTATCCGTTGAGCGATGGCCCTTCCATGCGGAACCACCGGATCACTAAGTCCGTCTTTCGACCCTGCTCGACTTGTAAGTCTCGCAGTCAAGCTTCCTTATGCCTTTACACTCTATGAATGATTTCCAACCATTCTGAGGAAACCTTTGAGCGCCTCCGTTACTCTTTAGGAGGCGACCGCCCCAGTCAAACTGCCCATCTGACACTGTCTCCCACCATGATAAATGGTGCGGGTTAGAAATCCAACACAGCGAGGGTAGTATCCCACCAACGCCTCCACGTAAGCTAGCGCTCACGCATCTCAGGCTCCTACCTATCCTGTACAAGCTGTGCCGAATTTCAATATCAGACTACAGTAAAGCTCCACGGGGTCTTTCCGTCCTGTCGCGGGTAACCTGCATCTTCACAGGTACTATGATTTCACCGAGTCTCTCGTTGAGACAGTGCCCAAATCGTTACGCCTTTCGTGCGGGTCGGAACTTACCCGACAAGGAATTTCGCTACCTTAGGACCGTTATAGTTACGGCCGCCGTTTACTGGGGCTTCGATTCGTAGCTTCGCAGAAGCTAACCACTCCTCTTAACCTTCCAGCACCGGGCAGGCGTCAGCCCCTATACATCACCTTACGGTTTAGCAGAGACCTGTGTTTTTGATAAACAGTCGCTTGGGCCTATTCACTGCGGCTCTCCTGGGCGTTAACCCTAAAGAGCACCCCTTCTCCCGAAGTTACGGGGTCATTTTGCCGAGTTCCTTAACGAGAGTTCGCTCGCTCACCTTAGAATTCTCATCTTGACTACCTGTGTCGGTTTGCGGTACGGGCACCACAATTCTAGCTAGAGGCTTTTCTCGGCAGTGTGAAATCAACGACTCGAGGAAACAATTTCCTCTCCCCATCACAGCTTGACCTTAAGAGTGCCGGATTTGCCTAACACTCAGTCTTACTGCTTGGACGTACAATCCAATAGTACGCTTCGCCTATCCTACTGCGTCCCCCCATCGCTTAAAACGAATAATGGTGGTACAGGAATATCAACCTGTTATCCATCGCCTACGCCTATCGGCCTCAGCTTAGGACCCGACTAACCCAGAGCGGACGAGCCTTCCTCTGGAAACCTTAGTCAATCGGTGGACGGGATTCTCACCCGTCTTTCGCTACTCACACCGGCATTCTCACTTCTAAGCGCTCCACATGTCCTTGCGATCATGCTTCAACGCCCTTAGAACGCTCTCCTACCATTGTCCTTACGGACAATCCACAGCTTCGGTAATATGTTTAGCCCCGGTACATTTTCGGCGCAGTGTCACTCGACTAGTGAGCTATTACGCACTCTTTAAATGATGGCTGCTTCTAAGCCAACATCCTAGTTGTCTGGGCAACGCCACATCCTTTTCCACTTAACATATATTTTGGGACCTTAGCTGGTGGTCTGGGCTGTTTCCCTTTCGAACACGGACCTTATCACCCGCGTTCTAACTCCCAAGTTAAATTGATTGGCATTCGGAGTTTGTCTGAATTCGGTAACCCGATAAGGGCCCCTCGTCCAAACAGTGCTCTACCTCCAATAATCATCACTTGAGGCTAGCCCTAAAGCTATTTCGGAGAGAACCAGCTATCTCCAGGTTCGATTGGAATTTCTCCGCTACCCACAACTCATCCGCTCACTTTTCAACGTAAGTCGGTTCGGTCCTCCATTCAGTGTTACCTGAACTTCAACCTGGTCATGGGTAGATCACCTGGTTTCGGGTCTACGACCAAATACTCAACGCCCTATTCAGACTCGCTTTCGCTACGGCTCCACATTCACTGCTTAACCTTGCATCAAATCGTAACTCGCCGGTTCATTCTACAAAAGGCACGCCATCACCCATTAACGGGCTCTGACTACTTGTAAGCACACGGTTTCAAGTTCTATTTCACTCCCCTTCCGGGGTACTTTTCACCTTTCCCTCACGGTACTGGTTCACTATCGGTCACTAGAGAGTATTTAGCCTTGGGAGATGGTCCTCCCGGATTCCGACGGAATTTCTCGTGTTCCGTCGTACTCAGGATCCACTCAAGAGTGAACAAACTTTCGACTACAGGATTATTACCTTCTTTGATTCATCTTTCCAGATGATTCGTCTAGTTTATTCTTTTGTAACTCCGTATAGAGTGTCCTACAACCCCAACAAGCAAGCTCGTTGGTTTGGGCTCTTCCCGTTTCGCTCGCCGCTACTCAGGGAATCGATTTTTCTTTCTCTTCCTGCGGGTACTAAGATGTTTCAGTTCTCCGCGTCTACCTTCAGATATGCTATGTATTCACATATCGATAACATGACATAACTCATGCTGGGTTTCCCCATTCGGAAATCTCTGGATCAAAGCTTACTTACAGCTCCCCAAAGCATATCGTCGTTAGTAACGTCCTTCATCGGCTTCTAGTGCCAAGGCATCCACCGTGCGCCCTTAATAACTTAATCTTTTTTGACTTTCAACACGAACAAGTCGGTTGAAAACCCAAAATGTTATTAATCTGTGAGTGTTCTTTCGAACACTAGCGATTATTTCTTTTTGAATTCAAAGCTTGTTAAAAAACTCTAATTCACTCGGTTTTGCTTGGTAAAATCATAAATTTTACTTACTTATCTAGTTTTCAATGTACAAAAAATGCAATGAATACTCCAATGAGCACTCAAAACTGAATACAATATGTCAATGTTATTCCTATTTCATCTTCGTAAGAAGATGTTTCCGAATATATCCTTAGAAAGGAGGTGATCCAGCCGCACCTTCCGATACGGCTACCTTGTTACGACTTCACCCCAATCATTTGTCCCACCTTCGACGGCTAGCTCCATAAATGGTTACTCCACCGGCTTCGGGTGTTACAAACTCTCGTGGTGTGACGGGCGGTGTGTACAAGACCCGGGAACGTATTCACCGTAGCATGCTGATCTACGATTACTAGCGATTCCAGCTTCATGTAGTCGAGTTGCAGACTACAATCCGAACTGAGAACAACTTTATGGGATTTGCATGACCTCGCGGTTTAGCTGCCCTTTGTATTGTCCATTGTAGCACGTGTGTAGCCCAAATCATAAGGGGCATGATGATTTGACGTCATCCCCACCTTCCTCCGGTTTGTCACCGGCAGTCAACCTAGAGTGCCCAACTTAATGATGGCAACTAAGCTTAAGGGTTGCGCTCGTTGCGGGACTTAACCCAACATCTCACGACACGAGCTGACGACAACCATGCACCACCTGTCACTTTGTCCCCCGAAGGGGAAAGCTCTATCTCTAGAGTTTTCAAAGGATGTCAAGATTTGGTAAGGTTCTTCGCGTTGCTTCGAATTAAACCACATGCTCCACCGCTTGTGCGGGTCCCCGTCAATTCCTTTGAGTTTCAACCTTGCGGTCGTACTCCCCAGGCGGAGTGCTTAATGCGTTAGCTGCAGCACTAAGGGGCGGAAACCCCCTAACACTTAGCACTCATCGTTTACGGCGTGGACTACCAGGGTATCTAATCCTGTTTGATCCCCACGCTTTCGCACATCAGCGTCAGTTACAGACCAGAAAGTCGCCTTCGCCACTGGTGTTCCTCCATATCTCTGCGCATTTCACCGCTACACATGGAATTCCACTTTCCTCTTCTGCACTCAAGTTTCCCAGTTTCCAATGACCCTCCACGGTTGAGCCGTGGGCTTTCACATCAGACTTAAGAAACCGCCTACGCGCGCTTTACGCCCAATAATTCCGGATAACGCTTGCCACCTACGTATTACCGCGGCTGCTGGCACGTAGTTAGCCGTGGCTTTCTGATTAGGTACCGTCAAGACGTGCACAGTTACTTACACATTTGTTCTTCCCTAATAACAGAGTTTTACGAGCCGAAACCCTTCATCACTCACGCGGCGTTGCTCCGTCAGGCTTTCGCCCATTGCGGAAGATTCCCTACTGCTGCCTCCCGTAGGAGTCTGGACCGTGTCTCAGTTCCAGTGTGGCCGATCACCCTCTCAGGTCGGCTACGTATCGTCGCCTTGGTAAGCCGTTACCTTACCAACTAGCTAATACGGCGCGGGTCCATCTATAAGTGATAGCAAAACCATCTTTCACTTTAGAACCATGCGGTTCCAAATGTTATCCGGTATTAGCTCCGGTTTCCCGAAGTTATCCCAGTCTTATAGGTAGGTTACCCACGTGTTACTCACCCGTCCGCCGCTAACGTCAAAGGAGCAAGCTCCTTATCTGTTCGCTCGACTTGCATGTATTAGGCACGCCGCCAGCGTTCATCCTGAGCCAGGATCAAACTCTCCATAAATGAATTATGATGTTTGATTAGCTCATAAAATACTAATTTGTGTTATCTCTAACACTTGTTTTGAACCAACAATTTAATGTTGTGTTCGGAATTAACGTTGACATATTGCAATTCAGTTTTCAATGTTCATTTCTTCATTCAATTAATAGTTGCTATACAATGTTAACATCTTGTTCAACGTTTTGTCAACAAGGAAATATTATTTTTTAATAATCAATTAACATTACTGTAACAATATTAAATTATTATTCTTATTAATGCAAGTATATTTTTTACACTTTTTATAATTAATTTAAATAATTTGTTTGCCGTTTTTGACGACTTTTATATAATATCAATTCTATCTATAAAAGTCAACAACAATTTTAATCTAATTATTTTTTGAATTCACGCTTGCGAAATCAAATGTTTGTCACAAGAAACTATTCTACCATCATTCAGAAAAAAAGCAATAGAAAAGTGGACAGAATTTAAATTAAATTCTGTCCACTACTAAAAAAAACTTATTTACTAGTCTTTTCAATAATTTGTTGTGCCATCGATTGGTATATTTCTCCAAGTCTATCATCAGTTTGATATATAGAAGGTGCAAAGTCTTTAGGGTTCCATGATGGTTGTTCTAGTGGAAGATGTCCTAATAAATCAGTTTGCAGTTCTTCTGCAAGTTTCTCCCCTCCACCAGTACCAAATACATATTCTTTATTCCCAGTTTCTTTACTTTGGAAATAAGACATATTTTCAATTACTCCTAAAATAGAATGTTCAGTATGCTTTGCCATTGCTCCAGCCCTTGCAGCAACAAACGCTGCTGTTGGATGTGGTGTAGTCACAATAATTTCTTTACTTGAAGGTAACATCGTATGAACATCTAATGCAATATCTCCCGTACCAGGTGGTAAATCTAGAATAAGATAATCTAAATCTCCCCATCTTACTTCAACAAAAAAGTTTGTAAGCATTTTACCGAGCATTGGTCCTCTCCATATAACTGGTGCATTTTCTTCAACAAAAAATGCCATAGATATTACTTTAACTCCATGACGTTCAACAGGTATGATTTCTTTTCCTTGAACACCTGGTTTCTCATCAATCCCCATCATATCGGGAACACTAAAACCGTAAATATCGGCGTCTACAAGTCCAACTTTTTTACCTTCTCTTGCTAAAGATACTGCTAAGTTGACTGCTACCGTAGATTTACCAACGCCACCTTTACCTGAGGCAATCGCGATAAATTCAACCGGATTATCTTTTGAAAGCAAACCTTCTATTGTTTGATTTTGTTCTTCCCCTGAACCGCGATATTGCTCTACAACATCTGATGGTAACTCTTCAAATCGAATACCAACTGTATTCGCACCATTTTCTTTAAGTACTTCTACAATTGCCATTTGCAAGTCTAGTTGTGGTTGGCCACCTAATTGAGCCATTGCCACTTTAACACTTACATGTTCTTTTTCTTCTTTAATACTTACTTCGATAATTCCATCTGTTTCTTTTAATGGTACATCAATTATTGGATCCTTTAATTCTCCAACAAGTTCTTTAACTTGCTTTATCGTTAACACAAAGCGTCCCCCTCTTATTTCATTATCACTTATATTCTAACAAATAAACTTTGACTATGCTTTAAATTGTTTATACTTAGTATAAATTTAATATAAAGAATAAAAAAGCAGTTAGCTCAAATTATTCTTACATATAAGAATAATGAACTAGCTGCTTTGATTTAATATTGCTTATATCCACCGACACATTTCAATTCATATTTACTCGGCAAATATTTTTACCTTCTGTGTATAACAAAAATACTATTTGTGCTTATCATTAAGATTTTCGCTATCTGGATAAAAGATTTCCTTACATATAAACAAAATGCCAATGATTAAGACAATCACCCAGAAATCAATGTTAATATATGCATAATGAATATGCACTATAAAATAAAATAGTAAGGTCGTTACTGTAAATGTAATCAAATGGTATGTTGTTCCTTGAAAATAGGGATTTTCAGGTATTTTTTTCCTAAAGTAATCCATTAAGTTTTCTATAATAAATAAATTAAAATAGCCTAATACGATATAACTACCATAGTAAATTAAATTATCGTAAAAACTTTTATTATAACCAAAGTACGCCAAATGAAAATATATTAAAATTCTACTTAACCCATATAAGCCAAAACCTAGAAATGTTAAGAAGATGGCGCCAGATACTATAAATACAGAAAGTACAATAAGCGTTGTAAATAAATATCTAATATATTTCATTGCTTACTGTCCTCCCTTTCTCGATTTATCTACAATATGTGTAAACGATATTCTCCACTCATTATTTATATTACCATTATACCCACCTTGTACAAAAAACATAGATATAAGTAGTAACTTTCACATAATATCAAAATGAGCTTAATGTATATACATTGTTACTCAGTTGTTACTGTTTTCTCTTTAAATGCGCATAACCATAATAAAATGAGCGTGACGAGTATTACTAAACTTAAAATAATAACGTTGTGTATGTGAACGCTAATAAAAGTAAACGATAAGGCATACACGTATCCCATAATTGTAGATCCTATAGAATTTCCTAAACTTTTCGTTAATGTATAGAGTGACATCATACGTTTCATATTTGCTGGCGATGTTTCCTCTTGGGTAATCACACTATCTTTAGTATAAACGGTCCCGAAACTAATACCAGCTAATAATAAGCTAAACCCGATAAAAATTGGAGATTCTGTTCCAATAAATACTAATATCCCACAAATTATCAATGATGTAAATGCACTGATGTACAATGCTTTTCTCGACATTTTGGCTTCGATTTTATCAAGTGAAAAATTTAAAATTAACCATGCAAATGAAATCGGGAAAATAACAAATCCACTTTGTAACGGTGATAATCCAATATCTTCTTGTAAATAGATTGGCATATATAAATTATATCCCATTAATATAATCGCATAAGCAAAATCAGTAAAGAATATTAAAACAATCATTTTATTAAACTCGTTAACTGGTACAAATGGCGTTTTTACTCTCTTCTGATTTTTATATAGTATGATTGCTACTACTATTGCTATAACCATTGAAGCTATATTTAAATATAGGTTGGACTTATTCATAACTGTAAAGATTATGAAAAATACAAAAACGTAAAATAAAGTTAAACCTTTTATATCTAATTTATTTTTAGCTGTTGTACTTTCATTTTCAAAATGAAATGTAAATATAACAAGTATCATTGCTATGATTGCAATAGGAATATTTACAAAAAACAACCAATGCCAAGTTGCAAATTCTAAAATGCCTCCCCCTAACACTGGACCAATAATACTTGAAATACCCCAAACGCTTCCTACCGTGCCCATAATTTTATAACGTAATGGAATTTCAAAGGCTAACTTTGGTACGATTTGGCTTAAAGCCATCATAACCCCAGCACCTAATCCTTGAATAAAACGAGACACAATTAACAGAGTGAAAGTGTCACTTAGCCCAGATAGCAAACTTCCTACTGTAAATAATAAAAGTCCTAATAAAGTTATGTAAATAATTTTTGTGCGTTCTAACAGTTCACCTACAATTGGATTGGCAATGACTATTGCAATAAAATAAACTGCAAATATGAGTGAAATGGATGATGCTACATTTAAATCCGTTTTAATTGTTGGTAAAGCTAAAGAAACTATGGAAGTTTCAATTGCTGACATAAACATTATTAAAATAAGTGCAACTACAATGCCTAATGATTTTATATTCATGTATTATTCTCAACTCTCTTACCTTCTTAAAATTTATATTAATTTCTACTTAATCATTATTTATTTCTAAGTTCAATATCTTTGCTTTACTTTATGCCAAACAAATTTTTTATGCCTTTTAATAATTTATAACTACTATTACCTTATTGTCTAATTGCATAATTAAATATTTGGAAAATGACTAAATGCACAGAAATGCCGACAATATCTAATGATATTGCCGGCATAAATAAAACCTACATAAAATATATAATTGCTATAAAATGGAATACTGAAGCAATCACAATAAAGAAGTGCCAAATCATATGAAAATATGGTCTATCCTTTTGTGCATAAAACCAAGCACCTATTGTGTATGCAATACCACCAAACAGTATAAATAGCATAAATGTAAGGGATGTATCAAAAATAATTTTAGGCAAGAATAATACACCAACCCACCCCATTACAAGGTACATAATTAAACTTAATTTATGATTAACATTTTTAGCTAGTGATTTGTATAAAATACCCCAAATCGTTATTCCCCATAATACAATCATTGCTGACCAACCAATCCAGCCCCCAACTAAAGCTAAACAAATTGGAGTATATGTACCAGCGATTGCAACATAAATCATACTATGGTCAATTATACGCAAAATGAATTTATGTGATGATTTGTTTGGCATCGAATGATAAACCGTCGATGAAATAAACATTAAAAATATACTTATAACATAAACAGAAACACTAAAAGCGCCCATTATACCAAAGTTCAGAAAACTTAAGATGGCAGCATAAGGTAGCGCACATAACGCTATAAAAGCTGCTACACCGTGAGATACTGCATTGCCTATTTCTTCACCAAATGTTAAAGGTACAATATCTTTAAATGTTTTAACTACTTTATTATCATCAGCTTTTATTGATTGAGACAACAGTGTAACCACCTTTTTTATATCATATTCATACGTTTTAAATCTGCTCTAGCTGTTTCAACACTATCTTTACCTTCTTTATTTTTGAGAGGAGAAAATTCTTCATCCCTCGGAACTTGTAAAGTAATAAAGCTATTTGCATATTGGAATATATCAAAATAAAACAATTCAAATTTCAAAGTTGACTGCTCAATCACACCAAAGTCCTCGTCTAACTGTTTTAATTTTTTGATTGCTAAATGGTATGGCAATTCATTGTCAACGACATTACTAATAAATAAAAGTTTGAAGGAATGAATTCCTATATTAGCATTATTAAATTCATTTGCTACATCTGGACTTAGTTCTGAATATTCAAGTACCATATCTTTATGTTTTGTATGGACTAAACGGCCAACGCTTTCGCCATCTTTAGGTTGTATAGATTTTGTAGTAATATCCATACTATTTTGGAATGTATATCCTGCAAATAATGGATCAAGTACTTTAACTAGTACATTATCGATGTTATTTAGGAAAATATATTCGACACCATTATCTAACATTTCTTGTAAATATCCAGCTTTTTTAAGTGCTTTAAATACACCACCATTACCATTTGGTGTTTCTAAAATATTATTATCTACATCTAATACTAATTTACCTTCTTCAGATAAGGCTACAATATTGTCTTGCATAAAGAAATGCACATGTGATTTGTCATAGCCAAAGTAATTATTTGATTCGAAGAATAACTGTGTTTCTTGATCATTTATTTTACTAGTCATGATGTACCAATCAACGAATTCGCCTGTTTGCTCTTTTAATGCTAATAGTTGTTTAGCCTGAATCTCAAACAAACTTACGCCTTCGATTTCGAAAGAACCTTTAGGACCCTTATATCCTAATCGCGTACCTTGCCCACCGGCCATAAGTAGTACTGCAAATTTACCTTTACGAATAGCTTCAAGCCCAACTTTTTCATATTGCTCGATCTCTTCATCTGTAAATTCATTTTTTATATCATACTTTACTTCATTGATAGAAGTAACATCATCAATTTCTTTTTTATTTACATATAAATCCTCGTATAAATCTTGAATATCCGTTAAATTTAGTGCATCTAGTTTTTCAGATAGTTGTTCTTTCTCATTTGTGCTCATCAATTTTTCAAACTCAATGAGATGGTCTTGATTAAACTTTTCTAAGGCTTTCTTATCTAGCATGCTCTCTCTCCTTAATATCCAAATATTTAAATAAAAAATATATCTTATTTACATTACGGATATATAATTTCACTATATGTACTTTATATTATTATGATGCTCAGTACAACCATAATTATAACCAATTCAATAATAACTTATGTATAGACGGTTGAAAAATTACATAAATTGCTCCAATAGATAACGCACTAGCTAAAGACAAGTCAACTAGGCCACCTGTTTTAAACACCACTGGGAATTTCACACTTATTGGAACAGGATAAAATAATTTAACACCTCTTGGGGTTAACATATCTAGTATAACATGCGAAAACCAACCGAGAACAATACTACTCAAATAATAATTCGGGGTTTGAATCAAATACAGTAAAAAGATAATAATACCTATAAATAAAAGTGAATGTGTAAATGTCCTGTGTCCAAATACCATTCTAATTAAGTAACTAATAAGTTTAAATCGTCTACCAATTTTACTTTGTGCGTGGCAAATATCAGGTAACAAACTCGAAATAACTGCAAGCGTTATAACTGTAACAGATGTAAACAAATCAGTATGAAAATATTCTAATGTTAAAGCTCCGACTAATAAGCCGCATGATGCGTGGGTTTTACCTGTCATTTTCACTACTCCTTATCAGTTTATATTTTAGCACATTTACGCGTTAAATGCGAACATACTTTCGTTAAAAACATGAGTATGACCTATTTTCAAAAAGTATCACACAATCACTTGAAAACGTTTGCAGTTTATTGTATGCTATAGCTATAAATTAATTAAAGGATGTGTTCGGTATATGGCAATGACAGTAAAAAAAGATAACAGTGAAGTAAGAATTCAATGGAGAGTTGCAGATATTAAGATTCCAACAAGTGAAATTAAAAATATTTCACAGGACCAAAATATTCATGAAGTTCCTAAACTTGATAGAAATAAAGTTTCAAGAATTGGTTCTACATTTGGAAAAACAAACCGTGTTATCATCGACACTGATGACCATGAATACATTATATACACACAAAATGATCAAAAAGTTTATAACGAATTAACTAAATAATTAATTTAAAAAATATACTATGATTAGCTATGATGAAATCTATGACAATAGATGCCATCATAGCTATTTTTTATTATTATAGAGAAGCTGGAACAATTTATAATATCCCTCAAGCTTAATACATCTTTGTAAAAAGTTATATAGTTAATCAATGTCCTACTAACTAATAAGGGTTCTCAATTATATTAATAAATTATCAATGGTATACTGTGAATATATTATAGAAAGAAGGTGCGTTTCATGTATGTAGTGACGAACAGAATTGATGTAAAAAAAGGATTTGCTGAAAAGATGGCTCCTAAATTTACTCAAGGTGGGAAAATACAAGAACTAGACGGATTTCATAAAGTAGAAGTTTGGTTAATTGATGATGAGGAAGATTACGACCAAATGTATATCAATACATGGTGGGAAACTGAAGACGATTTTAAAGCATGGCTTCAAAGTGATGCCTTCAAAGAAGCTCATGAAGGAAGATCAAAATCTAGTAGCGAAGAATCGCCTGTCTTGGGTAATAAAGTTGTTAAAGCCAATGTAATATCAGTACTAAGTAATGAATCATTATAATTCAACTGATTATAGATGTTAGATCGTATAAATAAAAAGAAGCGCCCTGGACACGTAAATGTCTATGACGCTTCTTTTTGCTTTCAACTAAGTAGAATTTACTAACTTGTTAGATTTAATTTTCTGTATCCTGTATTTTAATTGAAATACAAGTGAGCCATTAACGATATAATAGGTAACGCTATAATTGTTCTTATTAAGAATATGATAAAGAGTTTAAAAATACTTACTGGTATTTTAGAACCTAAGATTACTCCACCAACTTCTGATAAGTAAATCAATTGTGTAATGCTCAATGCACCGACAACAAATAATGTAATATCGTTACCGACACCTTCAATTAAAATTGATGGTAAGAACATATCAGCAAATCCAATTAATACTGTTTCTGATGCTTGGGCTGCTTCAGGGATTTGCAGTAATTCTAAATATGGTACAAATGGTTTCCCAATAATCGCAAATAGTGGTGTATATGTTGCTATAATGGTTGCAAGCGTACCTACACTCATCACTACCGGTAAAATTACAAACCACATATCTATCACGGTCTTGAAACCTGATTTAAAAAATGATTTAAATCCTGGTGCGTTGATACCTGTTTCAGTCGCCATATCAAAACCATGGCCGAGAGCAGTTTTATTGTCAGGTAATTTTTCTGTTCTCATTTCTTCAGACACTTCTTTTGAGTATTCATCTTTAATAGATCTAAGCGGCCAAATTCTTGGCAATATAAACGCACATACTAAACAAGAGATGATTACAGTTAAATAAAAATAGAAGAAATGATTTTGCATATTTACAGTTTCGGCAACAACAATGGCAAATGTTAGTGAAACAACACTAAACGTAGTAGCAATAACTGTCGCTTCTCTTCTAGAATAAAATCCTTCTTGATATTGTCTGCTAGTGATTAAAACCCCTACTGTTCCATCACCAATGAATGATGCTAGATTATCAACCGTTGACCGTCCAGGTAATGTAAATAAAGGTCTCATAATCGGTCTGAAAATTGGTCCTAATAATTCTAATAATCCGTATTCCATAAGTAATGGTAAAAACAATGCTGCAAAGAAGAAGACTGTGACTAATGTAGGTAATAGGCTTTCAAACACAAGTCCACCCGTGTCTTCGGAATAAATAACGCTAGTACCTACTTTTAAATATGTCATCCAAACAAACACTACTGCTAATATTCTTAAAATCAACCAGACAAACTTTACATTGAATGCATTGTTCATTAGACCTTCTGGTTTAAATTTATTTTTCAATACTGTCGAACATAAAATAGATAAAATACCTGATATCGTAATGATGATTACAATAACCAATGGCATAGCATTTCCAATTAAATCTTTTAGTAATCCTGCTAAAAATGCAACAGGGAGTGTTGTTTGTTTTTCACCATCTTCTGTCACTGTAATTGGTATTAAGAATAAAATGATACCAATTAATGACATGATAATGAATTTAAGCTGCCCACGTGTGCGCTGTGATTTATTATACTGAGTCACTACATTCACCCCTTAGGTGTATTATTTGATATATACTTAAAAAACAACACCAATAATTATAACTTAAGATGTATAAATATGTAAATCTATAAATTGTGTCTATTTGTTGTTATTTTTGTATAAAAAAGTAGAGTTAACCCTAATATTTAGAATTAACTCTACTTTAAATGAAAGCGTTTACTTTTGCAATTTATTATTAAATTTTTCTCAATAAGAATAAAAAGTAAGGTACACCGACGATTGCAACAACAACGCCCACAGGAATATCGATAGGTGGATGTATGCCTCGCGCTAAACAATCACTTATTGATAAGATTAACGCTCCTATCAATCCTGACATAATAGTAATGTGTACGTGTTTATGTCCAACAATTCTTCTGGCTATATGTGGAGAGATGAGTCCTAAAAAGCTCAATCCACCCACTACTGAAATAGATGCACCTGCTAAAATAACAGCTAATAGTAACAATATCATTTTAATTTTTTTCACTTTTGTACCTAATGCGATTGCTATATCATCACCTAAAGTTAAAATATCGAGCTGATGACAGTAATAAAAGATAATCGGTAACGCAACGATAAACCAAGGTAAAATAACCAAAACGTTCGACATACTATGGCCATACAAACTACCTGTTAACCACACTAATGCTGTATTGGCATCTTGCGGATTACGTATTAATAAATATTGCACTACCGCTGTACATATTGCACCTATTGCTAAACCTATCAACGCTAACTTAGACCCTTTAACATTAAATTTTGCAATTAATAATGTCAAAATCAAACTTATACATAAGGCACCAGCAAATGATCCAAACGGTAAAATGAAGAGTGGCGCAGAAGGGAATAGCATAATGATAGAGACTGCTGATAAACTTGCACCTTTAGTTATACCAATAACATCTGGCGAAGCAAGTGCATTTCTTACTACGCCTTGAATAAGTGCACCAGAAATCGCAAGGCTACTCCCCACAATAATTGCGAGAATCATCCTTGGTATACGGTATTCATTTAATATAAAGTTATCTTGTGTAAATAAACTTTTAACCGCTTCGACTGGATTAACCCAAACTGCACCGATAGACAATGATGCAACTGCTGAGATTATAATTAATATTACAACGATACCATAACGAAAATTTAATCTCCCGATCATAGTCTATCAACTCCTCTAACTGTAATAAATAAGAAGTATACCGCCCCTACAAATGAGGTAACAATACCTACAGGTGATTCAAACGGAAATGCTATTAGACGACTTAAGACATCAGATAACAATAATAAATCTGCACCGATAATCATCGTCAACGGTACCATTAGCCTGTAATCTGTTCGAATATAATGTTTTACAATATGTGGCACAATGAGTCCTACAAAACCAATTGGTCCTGCTATTGAAACAGATGCGCCTGCTAAAACAATGACAAGTAGTCCAACAGTAATTCGTACAACTTTGACATTTTGCCCTAGCGATGTTGCTAAATCTTCACCTAATTCCATAATAGTTAATTGCTTGGATATAAAAATTGCCCCAATGAAAGCCATTACTATCCAAGGAAATACACCAATGACTTGCGGCCATTGAATACTTGATAAAGAACCTACTAACCAAAACATCACAGTTGAAGTTGCATCTTCATTTAGCAATATAATTCCTTGGGTCATACTAGAAAAGAATAAATGAATAGCCATTCCGGCTAATGCTAACTTTATAGGAGTCATCCCTCTAGTCGAACCTGATAGTGTATACACTGTCAATCCGCCGATAAAAGCACCTATAAAGGCTAATATCGTTGAATACGCAGTTAAAGCTGGTACAATCATTGAAATAAATACAATTACAAATGAAGCTCCTGAGTTAACACCAAATATTTGTGGTGATGCCAAAGGATTACGAGTCATCGCTTGCATTAGCAAACCCGAAACGCCAAGTGCGGCCCCTATTAAAAGGCCAGCAAACATTCTTGGCATACGGACATTATGTATTAAAAATGTTTCTTTTGTATCAATATGTTTTACACTGTAATCTATAAAATCTTGAAAAGTAATTTGTGAAGCTCCAACACTCAGGTTGAAGTATATAATGACAAAAAGCGCACATACACTCACAATAAATGTGAGTGCAGTACGTTTTTGAGTTTTCTTTTTATTTGATTTAGTTGGGTTAACGCTATGTGATTTAATCATTACCGTTCATCCTACTTTTGTTGTGAGTCTTTTTGCTCATTTTTAGAAATTTCAGCAAGTTGTTTTGCAATTTCTTCGGAAGATATAATACCTCTTGCACGAGCCCATGTATTTCTATCCACTACAGATACGCGATTATTTTTAACCGCATCTAAATCTTGCCAAACAGGATCCTCTTCTTGTTTTTTAAGGTTTGGATCATTTTCACCTTTATCAGCCATAATAAACATACGACCAGGATTAATATCAGAAAGTACTTCAGGGTTTAATTGTAAGTATGGCCCTTTTAGATATTTAGATAAGTTGTCCGTTTTCGTTTTATTTAACGCATTATCAAAACCTAACTCTTTTAACAGCTCTCCGACATATGTATTTTCAGGATGTGCTAATAGGCCTGATTTTGCAACTACTGATGCTAATACAGGTTGTGATTTATCCATTGTAATTTCTTTACTGTATTTATCCATTAGCTCATTATGCTCTTTTAATCTATCTTTACCTTTATCTTCTTTACCTACTGCTTTTGCAATTGTTTTAAATGCTTCTAAGTTGTCTTTATAATCACTGTCAAAGCTAGGCAGCATAATTGTTGGTGCAATTTTTTCTAAATCTTTTTGGATGCCTTTATGTCTATTGCTGTCTGCGATAATAACATCTGGTTTTTGGTTACTTATTTCTTCTAAGTTAGGTTGCTTACGTGCACCTACTGATTTATAATCGCCAATTTTTTCACGAATAGGTTTAAGGATTCTATCTTTTTTACCATCATCAGCAACGCCAACTGGCTTAACATCTAATGCTGCAAGTGCATCGACAAATGAGAATTCCAATGCTACAACGCGTTTAGGGTCTTTAGCAATTTTTGTCGTACCTCCATCATGCTTAATTGTTATGCCATCTTTGTCGTCATCACCTTTACTGGATTTGTCAGAACCTTTATCGCTGACGCTGCCACATGCAGACAACATTACTACGGTTAAAGTTAAAAACAGGATAGCCATAATTTTATAACTATGTTTCATCGTTTTCACTCCTTAGAATATGTATAATTACATATTCAATTTTATTGATAATGATTATCGGTGTCAACAAAAACTTTTAAAACATTTAATGAATTTTAAATACGATTAGATTTTTGAATATTAAAGTTGTGGCATATTTTTTCAATAACACTATCATGAATATAATTTTTACCTAAATTTGTCATATACATACTTTGTGCCAATGCCTTATAACCTAAACTAAATTGAATTTTATCACCAATTTGATAGTGGTCTTGGTTTAACAAATCAATCATTACGTGATCGCTAGTTGCCCCTATCACTTTAACTTGGTGGTGATGTGGTTTAATATCTTCGATAAATGTATCTAAGTTGCCGATATCAACGATGGCTTGTAAATATTGCTGACTTGATGAAATATCAATACGTGGTTTAATTTCAACTATCTCCGCTTCTAAAATGATAGCATCTTGATACAAAGAGGCTATCGGTTGATTAGTTGTTGTTTCAACACCTCTAAAAAGCGTTTCTCCTACACGTAACTCATTAATCTTCCCCATATCTTGATATAGCATTTGTGATATCATACTGGAATTGCCACCTGAGATTATTTTAAATCTCATATCCGTTTCTAATTCAACTGATTCTACGAATTGATTAATAAGTGATACATCTGCTTCAGTTGGAATAATTGATTGAAAGCACATAAAATTAAATGCTAATCCAATCACACTTACATGATGCATCGAAAGTATTTCATTAATATAATCTACAATGTCATATGTCAGTATACCTTCTCTTGCGTCCTTCCAATCAACCATAAGTAATATGTGATGTTTTACCTGGTTCTTTTGGGCAATTTCATTTAATTTGCGGATTGTCGCTATTTCTGTCTGTATACTTATATCGCTATATCTAACAACATCTTCCAGTTCATATTGACTAGCCGTTCTTATCATCATATAAGATAAATTTTGATCTTTAGTTTTATTAATATTGTCAATACGTGCATCAGCAAAATGCGTTATACCGATTTGTTTTAACGTTTCAACAATTTTTCTATCGCCACCTACGCATTTAATAACTGGTGTAAATTGCATATGATTCTGTTGAAAAATAGACAATAATACTTGTGCATTATATTGTATTTTGGACAAATTTATCTTTATTTCAGCCATCTATTACACCTCTTTATATATAGGATTTCTCAAATCAATGGTCACATATTGTTTTACTTTACTTTCCATTCTCATGCGTAAAAGTGCTTTTACCGTTATCGTTTCACCGAACAATACTTGTTTTAACTTATTAGCATGTGGTTTATTAAAATCGATTGCGTGCTCAACTATCTCACCTACTAATTCAAATAATTCGGATTCTTTTACGAATTCATATTGCGCAAAATGGTGAATGAGTTCTGCAATTTGATTTTGAATAACTGCATGTTGAAACTTAGCTATGACCGCTTCAATATTTTCTGCAATTAAACTCGTGTTAGTAACATCAATATTAGGAATTTTATGTTTTAATGTTGTTAAATCTATCCTTGAACCACCTAAATCTCTAACGATAAACTTCATTTGATAATTCGGCCCTAGATTCACGATTGTATTTTGCATGTGTGCTTCCAAAGCAATACCATAATCTTGAATATAAGCAATTAATGGGTCGATTAATGCTTTACTATAGTGCAATAGAAATTGCTTAATCGCATCTATCGTTAAACCATCATTCACCCAGTTGATATAGCTATCTACGGTTATTTGGTTATCGACAGGATTTTTATTAACTAAACTTGCAGTTACTAGCGTTGTACCGTTATCTGAAATATAAGGTTGATGTCGTACGATACACGCCAAATGCCTTGCATCATCTGGTTCAGTTTTGGCATGTATACCAAATGGTTCCATAGCAACTTGTAACTGCGGATAGATAGCTAACATGTCTTGTAATTCATAGCTTAATTTAGGACCGTCTACCGTTGTCACACTCGACACAGTTCTTATAGCACTTGTTGCTTGTATATTGACTGGTAATTTAATATGAAACGGCTTGTGAACAAGTTGCATAGTTCTAAATGATAAAGTCGCTTTAGACTCAACTTCAAAAGGCGTAGGTAGTAATCGTTTTTCTAATATCCAGTCTGCAAATTTGTGAACAATAACATTTTCATATTGCCAAGGATGTACAAGTACAACACTATAATCTTTTAACTCTAAATCATGTGGTGCTAAAAATCCTTTTAATTTATATCGATATTCTGGAATAACTTCATCTATCATATAGTTTGCATCATCTTCCATAGAAGTAATTACGCAATTATCTTTATGAATGAGCATAACTTTTAATGGAATAAGCTTTTCAAACTCTGGCGCGTATTTTCTTACTTCATCAGGTGTTAATGGAAGTTTAGTCTTAGATAATGGGTGTGTAGGATGCCCTTCAATAACAAGGCTTTCAGAGTAATTCAAATCATTGATTTGCTTTGATCCAACCATATGTTGTAGCCATGAAAAGAAGTTAATTGTTTCAGGCATTTTTGAAAATTTTAGCGTTGCATGTATCAAAGACTTTCTATGTTGAAAATGTTCATAAGTCAGGGCGAAACCTTCTCTACTAGAAATCAATTCATCTGTTAATCGTTGACTAATAGGCATATTAAAATGTACTTCTAGTACTTCTAATAGTTGTTCTAAAGTCTCAATCGTTACTTGTGCCTTACCCTTGATATAGAAAATCACACCATAAAATTCATAACGTTCCATAGCACTTTTTCTAACTTTGTTTAATTGCAACACTTGGCCTTTATATTGTATTTCAACACAGTGATCAAATTCATTAAATAACATACCTTGTGGAAATATTTGCTCTTTAATAATTGCGTTAAAAATACGATACTGCACATTTCTATCTGCCAATTGCCATGTTTCATGCATCATACAATACTGCCTCCATTTTTTCTTTGCCTTCTTGTAATTGCACTGAATAACAATGCAATGACAAATGTACTCATCCCCATAATAATAAAGGTTTCAATAATACCAATAAGTTCTGCTAAGAAACTCATCAGCATGGCTCCTAAAGGAATCATACCTCTATCCATCATAATGACACTAAGTATTTTCCCCCTGTGTTCAGGTTCTACTCTATGTTGAAAATATATTCTATTTGTAGTTCTTGCCCATTGGCTAAACAGACCAATGAAGAATAATGAAATAAATAATAAATAAGTATTGCTACTAATCGTACACAGTAATGATACACCAAATAGCACAGAGCTTATGTAATACATTTTGACCATAGATACTTTTTCTAAAATATTAGGTAAAACTATTGTTGCTAAAATACCGCCTATTGCGCAACAAGTCATAGCACTACCAAATATTGTTACTTGATTAGGGAATGTCTTGTCTGTTAACACTGGTAAAAGTGTAGTATAAGTAAAACCAGTTGCCATAATAAGTAACGATGTCACAAATATTCTGGCCCCTACTTGATTGTCTTTAAAGTAATTGATGACGTACTTAAAACTTACTTCAGGATTTGCCTTTGATAGTACGTTGTGACTGAATGATAACGGTAAACAAAGTATTAACGAAATGAAATAACATAGCGCTTGTATCCCAAAACTAATTTGCGCATTATAAACCGCCATAATAAAGCCAGCTATCGCAGGTCCAATCGAACGACATATATTTATAATAAATGAGTGATACGATACTGTTTGTGTTGTTGTTAATCGTTGTGTCAAATCTGGTAATACTGCCTGACGTACTGGTGTTTCTATTGCACTCATAATGCCACGGCCTAGAGAATATAACAAAAATACAATTATCGGTAATTGTGGATTTTGAAATGTTAAAATACATAGTATCGTTGTTAATAAAAATGAGGAGGTTATTGTTAATTTTAATAATTTTCCTCTATCACATCTATCAGCTAAACTTCCAGCCCATACACTTATGAGTAAAATAGGTACGAGTCGGAAAAAATTAATCAGTCCTAGATAAATTGCGTTATGATATAGAGTAAATACATACCAATTTAGCGTGATTTGTCCAATCCAATTCCCTAAGAACAGTAGGAATGAACTAGGAAAAAAATACTTTGCCA
Organism: Staphylococcus pseudoxylosus; assembly: GCF_044794325.1. Lineage (NCBI taxonomy): Bacteria > Bacillati > Bacillota > Bacilli > Caryophanales > Staphylococcaceae > Staphylococcus > Staphylococcus pseudoxylosus. The sequence goes on along the minus strand of NZ_CP085024.1, from coordinate 906,441 downwards.
TAAAATTCCTCCTGTTTTCAATTGATAATAATTATCATTATCGATATTATGGATTATACAAATATCTTATACATTTGTAAAATAATTTTTTTAGAGGTGCATTATGAATCACAAAATAAACGACAACAATTCAATTGAAAAACTCACTAATGACGAACAATACGCTTTATCGTATTTACGTTCGACAGATATACGATGGGCAAATGCTTTTGAAGATATATTATTAGAAAGTCGCGATAAAATTTCTCAAAGATTAATCACTTCTTTACATAGAGAGAATTTAGTTCAGAGTCGACATCACAGTGAGATTATCAAGGCACAAAACTTAAACTTGGATGTTGCAATCACGCAACCTTTCATTTTAAAAATAACGTTTCCGGAAGCCAAAAAAACTTTATATGCACCTATTTCAGGACAACATGCCTTTGACAGAATCGATGTTGAAGGGCCGTTTTATTTTGAATATGAAAATCATTTAGAGCGTATATTACATCCAAATGAAATTTTAAACGCTATTTTAATAGAAGCGCCTAACCTTGATAACGAAGCTAGTAACCAATTTAAGGACGATATGAATAATAGTGTTGCGAATATGGCTATTTCTTTAAGTTATCAATCCATTACATTATCTCAAAATAATGAACCACTTTTAGAATTAATTATTAATGCGAAGGATAGCTATTTAATGTCTGAACAAGCAGTTGTTGAAGGTCATCCATTACATCCCGGTGCAAAATTACGTAAAGGTATGACACCAGAAACTGCTATTAATTATTCTTCTGAGTTTGGAAATGCCATCGCTATGAAATTTATATTAATTCACCATGATATTGCGAAAGTCCAATCATTAGCGAAGCCTTATAACGAAACAGTATTTACATTATTTGATGGTCTTTATGAAGCTGTAGCAAAATTATTAACTGATGATCAAATTGATAATTATTATGTTATGGCAGTTCACCCATGGCAATATAATGCTGTGTTAGAAAATGATTATAAGAATGAGTTAAATAAGCAGCAGCTTATTCCTTTAGACTTTGATTTAAATTATTATGCTGGTCTGTCATTTAGAACATTAATGCCACAAAGCCCAAATATTGAACCGCACATTAAATTATCAACGAATGTGCATATTACAGGTGAGATACGTACGCTATCTGAACAAACAACATATAACGGACCACAGGTCACACGCATATTAAATCATATTAAACAACATGATCCATTATTTAATCATATTCAGGCAGATACGATTGATGAAGTTGCTGGTATTCATTTTTATAATCCACAAGACATACCATCACAACAAACAATAAAGAGCGAACAGTTAGGTACGCTCTTCAGAGAAAATATTTATAATATTAAGGAATATCAGACAATACCGCTCATTCCTTCTAGCTTAGTTGCACATTACAGCAATAATAATGAGTCACCTATCGTGACATTAATCAAAACATACGCTAATACTTTCAATATTGACAGTTATGACGAAGCATGTAGCAAATGGATAGCAGAATATAGTAAAGCTCTGATTGATATAGCCCTACCTTTATATGTAAAATACGGTATTGCATTAGAAGCACATTTACAAAACTCTATAACTACCTTCAATCAAGACGGTTCAATCCATACTTTGTATATTCGTGATTTTGAAGGACTGCGTATTGATAAAACTTATTTAAATCAAGCCGGCTATAGTACATCAGACTTTCATGAAAAATCATTAATTCTTACAGATCAGTCGCAAACCGTTTTCAACAAAGTATTTTATTCTAGTATTCAAAACCATCTTGGTGAATTAATTGTAACCATAGCTCAATCTAGTCAAAGTAATGACTTAGAGCAACAGATTTGGTCAATTATAAGTGATATCATGTATGAAAAATTAGAAGATATTGCATCAACAATGACTGATAACGACAGAATTACAGAAATAAAATCTGTATTATTTGCGCCACAAATCGATTATAAATGTGTTACTACAATGAGATTAGAAGATGAAGCAGATTATTATACTTACATTAAAGTGAGTAATCCTTTATACAGAAACATGAAATAACAATAATAAATGAAGTGTCTATTCTAATAACAACTTTGTAAGTATCTTGTCTGAGGACATCAAAGAAGCTTTATATAGAGTTACTAAAGTTGAAAATTATGAGTATAAAAATTACTACCTTTTAAAAACGCAGTGCTTGAGTTAATACTTATATGTATATATAATAATTTTCATAAATAAAAAGGTCCGAAACATTAAATGTTTCGGACCTTTTTATTAAATTGAATGGTTCTTAATTATTGTAAACCTTTTTCCTCGTTGTTTGAGTTTTGGCTTTTCTCATTTTTTTGAGACCATTCTTTTTTAGTCATAACATCTTCAACGCGCATGTTAACTTCAACTACGTCAAGACCAGTAATATATTTAACTTGTTCTTTAACTAAGTCAGTTACTTTGCGGAAGATTTTTGGTGCTGATTCACCATATTCTAATACTACTTTTAAATCAACAGCAGCTTGTTTTTCTCCAACTTCTACACTAACACCTTGTGTAACATTGTTACTGCTACCAAATGAACTAGAAATATTGTCGACGAATCCGCCTTTCATTTCTAAGATACCGCTAACTTCTCGTGCAGCGATACCTGCAATTTTTTCGATTACTTCATCTGAGAATGTTAATTTATTAGTGAATTGAGGTTCTTGATTTTGCTGCTCTTGTCTTTTTTCTTGTTCTTTTTCTTGAACTCCTGTTTGATTGTCATAAGCTTGTTTAGCTTTATTGTTGTCTACTGCCATATTGCATTCTCCTTTACCTTATATAATTTGTTTTAAAAATTTTATTACATCAGAATTCATAAAATTTAATCGATTAACTCCATCGATTAAGGAAATTTAAAAAGTCTTGCTTACGGTCTTTAGTATACCCAACACCAATTCCAATCAAACATAATACTAGAATTAAAATTGTACTCCAGAAACCTAAAGTTAAAAATAATATTGCTATGATTAGAAATGCTAAGAAGCCAATGATTCTCCATTTAAACGTTTTGAAAAATTCAACAACTTCTTGCGTAGAATCTTGTCCATTTTGGTTATTATTGTTAGCCATGATAACCCTCCCTTACAACACACGTTTGCCTGAGGTTTTTTGATCTCTAACATTAACCTCTAATTTTGATACTGGTAATTCTGTAAAATGCTCGACATTTTGCTTGATGTCATTTCTAATCTCTTCAGTTAAAGAATTAACCTGAACATCACCAGGAACAAAGAAATCTGCTTTTAAAGCAATATGTGATTTCTTTTTCTTATTATAAAGTTTTGCAATCACGTTTGGTTGACGTATTTGATCATATTGCGTAAGTGTATCGTATGCAGATTTTTCAACTGCTTTTCTCGATACATAAATATGACCATCTTCGAAATCTTTATATAGTCCGGGTTTTCTATACGTAGGTTTAAACAAGCTGAATACTAATATAAGACCAATAATAATGAGTAACGCCGCTAAACCAATGAGTGTTGGTTCAAACCAGTTAAACTGATTAAAATAGTCTTGATACTGGCTAATTCTAGAATCTTGAATATACATAAAGAGTAAAAATCCAACGATTACTACAATTAATATGCCTAGGATAAAATTCTTAAGTCGTTTCACCTCGTATGACACCTCCTATGCTTTGTTAATATGTACTTGTCATACAGAACTACTACCCTTAAAAAAATTCTTAGAAACATTTTTATTGAATTTTATTTTTAACTTTTATTACAAAACAAATTTGTTAGTCCATTTTATTGATTGTCCTTTGTTACTTCGTCAGCTAGTTCTGGATGATTTGCAATACGATATTGTAATAGTTTGTCGTCTGAGACGAGCAACTTATTACTCGGTCTTGGCTTTTCAATTGCTAATGATTTAAAAAGTGACCAAATCATAAATATAATGACAATCGAAAATGGTAAAGCAGCAATAATTAATAAGTTCTGTATAGATTGCGTACCGCCAGTGTATATCATAATCATTGCAAATAAAGCTAATATGATACCCCAGCTAACTTTTACAATACCTTTTGGATTAATACTACCTTTAGAACTTAACATACCTAAAACGTATGTCGCTGAGTCTGCTGAAGTTACAAAGAAAATCATAATCACAATTAATGTCACTATACTTAACAAGAACCCTAGTGGAAAATGTTCTAAAGTTGCAAATGTAGCAGTCTCCGTTGCCTCTTTCGCAATATTTGCGATACCATGTTGCTGTAAATAAGTAGCAGACGCCCCAAATACTGCAAAGAATAAGAAACAAACTAGCGCTGGTACAAATAAAACACCCAAAATAAATTCTTTAATTGTTCTACCTCTTGAAACACGAGCAATAAATATTCCAACAAATGGAGCCCATGAAATCCACCAAGCCCAGTAGAAAATCGTCCATTGTTGTAACCATTGGAATTTTTCACCACCTGATTGTGGAATACGTAAACTCATATTAAAGAAATTTGCAATGTAATCACCAAGTGAATTGGTAAAGGTATTTAGTATGGTTAAAGTTGGGCCTACACAAAATAATACGATGAGTACTAGAAAAGCGAGTATCATATTAATATTACTCAATGTTTTGATTCCTTTATTAATACCTGACCAAGCTGACCAAGTAAATAAAATCGTTGCTATCACAATAATAATTACCTGAGTTGTAAAATTTGAAGGTATATCAAATAAAAAATTCAATCCTTCATTAATCTGTAATGCACCGAATCCAAGTGTTGCTGCTACACCTGTAACAGTAGCGATAATCGCTAACACATCTATCGAACCACCTACGGGCCCTCTCATCATTTTAGAACCTAATATCGGTGTTAACGTCGCACTTACTAATCCTGGATACCCTTTGTGAAAATTAAAATAAGCAAAAACTAGACCAACGATGCCGTATACTGCCCAAGCATGGACACCCCAATGAAAGAATGAGAATTGCATGGCATCATTAATTGCAGTTTGCGTACCTGCTTTATGTAAAGGTGTTAACGTAAATGCATGGCTGATTGGCTCTGCTGTAGTCCAAAAAACTAATCCTATCCCCATACCAGCACTAAATAACATAGCAAACCAAGATTTCAATGAGAATTCTGGATCCTCTCCATCTTCACCTAATGTAATTGATGAATATCTAGAGAATAATAGATACACACATACAATTAATATGACAAGTACCAATAATAAATAGTACCAGCCAAAATTTAATGCAATAAAATTTGTAATATTTTGTGTTACTGTTTCTAGTTGTTTTGGCAATATTGCACCATATACAACAAACAAGGTACAAATTGATAATGCTATCCAAAATACAACCGTTAATCTGTTTAAACGCATGTCAAAATTACACACTCCCTATACTGTTATGTAACTTACATACCCTAACTTATTGTATATATTCGTAAAATCCATAAAATAAAACATATTATAAAATTTATATATATTATTTAAAATAAAAAGCATCTTCCTATCCACCATACCATGATGAACTATAGAAGACGCTTAGATTTAAATTCATTTTTATTTAATTAGTCATCTTTGTTAATCTTGATTTCAAAGTTTAATCACTAGCTTACCTATCATACTTTGATTTTCTAACTTAACATGTGCATCGTACAAGTTTTCAACAGTTAAGCCATCTATTACTTCATTCACGGTCGGTTTGTATATACCCGCTTCTATTTTTTCAGAAATATCAGTAAGATAATCACGATGTATTTGCATATCTTCGGTTTCGTGAATAGGTCTTGATGACATAAATTCATGCGTAAATGTGATGCTCTTTGGTTTCAGCAAGTTTAAATCTTGATTATTTTTGAAAGCAACAATCGTTGCAATCGTACCTCTTGGTTTTACTAATTCAATCATTTTTTCATAATACATATCCGTATCAAAGGTACAGAAAATATAATTCACTTCACTAATTTCATATTTCTTAAACTCTTCAGCTAAATCATGCTTATGATTTAATACAATATCTGCACCCATATCTTTAGACCATTGGTGTGTTTCCTCACGAGATGCCGTAGTGATCACATGTAAACCATAGTGTTTAGCGATTTGTGTTGCTATGCTTCCTACACCACCAGCACCATTTATAATTAAAATAGATTTCCCTTTATTTTCTTCTGGATTAAAGGATATTTTAAATACATCAAACAGGGTTTCATAAGCTGTCAAACCAGTTAGTGGTAAGCTTGCTGCGTCCACATTAGAAATATTTTTAGGCTTTTTCGCTACTAAACGCTCATCGACAATTTGATAAGATTGGTTAGAACCTTGATATTTAGGAGAGCCTGAATAAAAAACTTCATCTCCAACTTTAAAGTGATTAACACCTTCACCTACTGCTTCTACCACACCTACAGCATCGAAACCTAAAACTCTTGGCGCTTGTTCAACCACTGTCTTTCTGATTTTTGTATCTACAGGGTTAACACTAATTGTTTCAACACGTACTAATAATTCATATTGTTCAGGTTTGGGAGTATCAACAGCGAACTCATAAAATAAATTGCCATCTTCTAGATTAAAACTTTGATCTGCTCCTATCGCTTTCATCATACGCACTCCTTTCTTGATTAAACATCATCTGATACTTGAACAACTTGTTTTCCGAAATTATCACCTGTAAATAAGTTTCTAAAGGCATTTGGCAAGCTATCAAAACCTTTTTTAACAGATGTCTTAGTTTTAATTTTATCTTCTTGGACCCACTGTGCAAGTGCTTTACTAGCATTTGGAAAATCGTCTGCATAATTAGCAACAATAAATCCTTGCATCAATGCTTGTGCTTTAATAATAATTGGTTGGATACGAGGGCCATATTCAACTTCTGTATTGTTATAACCAGAAATAGCACCGCAAACTGGAATTCTAGCAAATTGATTAAGGTGTTTCATAACTTCATCCGCAATCGTGCCGCCTACATTTTCAAAATAAACATCTACACCATTCGGCACTGCTTTCGCCAATTGCTCAGCAAAATCATTCGCTTGATAGTCTACTCCTACATCAAAGCCTAGTTCTTCAGTTAAATAATTTGTTTTTTCACTTCCACCTGCAATGCCAACTACATGCGCGCCTTTTAATTTTGCTATTTGACCTACAACTGAGCCAACTGCACCTGAGGCAGCTGATACTACAACAGTTTCACCTTCTTGTGGTTGTCCTATTTTTAGTAAGCCATGATAAGCTGTCTGTCCAGTCATTCCTAAAACACTAAGATATAGATATAAAGGAATGTCAGTTTTACTTACTTTAATAGCATGCTTGGCTTTTATATTCACTATTTTTTGCCATGGGAACGTACCGGTAACAATGTCACCTTTTGTAAATCCATCTACACTTGATTCGATGACTCTTCCTACTACGTGACCATTCATTGGTTTGTCTAATTCGAATGGGGCTACATATGATTCACTATCATCCATACGGCCACGCATGTAAGGATCTACTGATATATATAACGATTCTATTTGAATTTCATCTTGCTTCGGTCCGTCTATCTCAACAGTTTCATATCTAAATACATCATCGGATGGGATTCCTTCAGGTCTTTTTGCCAATACAATTCTTTCTGTATTCATTATATTACCTCCATTCATTGTTTGACTTTATTCTAAAGGGATACTTATCATCAATCAATCAAATCGCTTATTTAATACTTCAATAACGTGTTATGCTATTGCTAATTTATAAAACATTTTTTCTTTTTATCACGTTAGGAGATTGTATATTGAAACTTAGTATTTTAGATTATGTGCCAATATTTGAAGGACGTACCGCTACTCAAGCATTAAATCATACTGTTGAATTAGCCCAATTAGCTGAACAGCTAAATTACACACGTTATTGGGTTGCTGAACATCATCAAGTCTTTTCAGTAGCGTCCAGTGCACCTGAAATGATTATGATGTCATTATTAGAAAATACTAGCTCAATTCAAATTGGCAGTGGTGGCATTATGTTGCCACATTATAGTGCGTATAAAGTGGCTGAAGTATTTAAAACTATGGAAGCTAGACACCCTAGTAGAGTCAACTTAGGTACTGGCCATTCTAAGAGTTATAACAATGTAAATAAAGCTTTAAATGAACATAAAACAATACCCGTTGATTATGAGAATCAAATTGATGATCTAATAGCTTATTTTAATAGTGACAGTGACAACGATATAAATCATCAATATAAATATTTATATGCAATGCCACTTATCAACACTAAGCCTAATATGTTTATTTTGGGTACAAGCAAAAAAAGTGCATCACTTGCTGCTATTAGAGGATTACCTTTTGTTATTGCCAATATGGGGCAAGATAAAGAACAAATCAAATCTGTAATAAGCTATTACCGTTCTTCATTCAAAGCACAGCATCCTTTACATCATCCTTATGTCATAATGGCTTCTTTTGTAATTACGGCAGATAATAAATACCTGCGTCAAGATTTAGCTAATGCGTTTCATTTGTGGTTATTGCGTATTGGTTACTTAGACCAACCAAAATTCTATCCTTCAGTGGACTATGCAAAACAAAAATCATTTTCTTCTAGAGAAATTGAAAAAATGAATCAACACAATCATCGGGTCATAGTAGGTTCAGCTAATGAAGTCATCTCCAAATTAAAAGGGATGATGACTGACTTTGATGTCGATGAAATGATGATCCAACCACATGTTTATGGAGAAGATAATAGAAAACAATTAATTCAATTACTCGCAACAGCGAACTTTAAGCATAAATAAATGGCACATACACATGTAGTGAAGCTGATGTGTATGTGCCATTTGCTTAATATATAGAATAACAAGAACTTGAGCTCTTGTATAAATGCTACAAAATCAATTCATTAAGAAGTACTTTAACTTTATTTCCCCCATAAAAATTGATTCATTTTATCAGTGACATAAGTATTATCATGAAGTTCACTATGATCAGCATTTTGTCCTGTTACTTTAAATTCTTCATAATTACTTACTTTATCATCAACTAAATACCTTAATGCTTTAGATGAAACATTGGTAACCCGATTATCAGAATGTGTGCCATCTTCTATATCACCATAAATATTTAATACTTTTGTAGTTTTTGGATATGACTTTTTCATAGGCAACAAATCTTTATATGCTTTTAGCATTTTATTTGGTTTACCATCTTCATCTAATTTAACATCTAAATCAAGACCATCTATGTCAACTTCACCATTAAAATTACCTGCTAAACTCACTTGCTTATTTAGTTTTGGTAAGTTTTGATTATCGCCATAGTTCAACATATAGTAGCTGAAAGATTGATTTCCCATAGAATGTGCGACAAAATTAAACTGGTCAAAGTGATGTTGACTCATCGTAGCAATGATAACTTGTTGTATCCATTGCGCATTTTTATTTAAATCTTTATTTGTATTATCTTCTAATATAATTTCAATGACTGGATTCTTTGCATCAGGTGATAATGCGCCCTCGAATGTCACCATTCCCTCTTTAGAAACTTTTGCTTTGATTACTTCTTCTGTAATTTCTTTTTGTACTGCAGAATTAATCATGTACTTTATAGAATTCTCTGTCCCACCATAACCATGTAAATAGAATGTAGGTATATTAGCATACTTATAATTATTTTCTTTATATTGACTATATGTTTTAAAAGCCGCGATCATAATAATGACAAATAAAATAAATGTGATCAATACAATTGTCAGATATATATTAGTTCTACGTTTGTTAATCTTCATATAAATACCTCAAATTTAAAATTGCGTCCTATTATTTATATTATGACACTTTACGTGATTAGTCATTCATTTTGATACAAATATATAGTATTAAAATAATACAAAAAAACTTCCCAATTTCTTGGGAAGTTTGAAACGTCTGTTCAATTGAACACAAATTGCTATAGAACTTGTGTACCATATCTGTAAGCGAATTGAATTCGCAACAGCTTCGACAATATTAACGTTTTGAGAATTGAGGTGAACGACGAGCTTTTTTAAGACCTGGTTTTTTACGTTCTTTCATACGAGGGTCACGAGTAAGTAATCCAGCGCGTTTTAAAGAACCTCTATATTCAGGATCAGCTTCTAATAATGCACGTGAAATTCCGTGACGGATTGCTTGAGCTTGTCCAGTAAATCCTCCACCATGAACGTTAACTAATACATCATAGTTACCTTTAGTTTCTGTTACATCAAATGCTTGGTTAATGTCTAAAATTAATGATTCGAATGGTAAATAACTACGTACATCACGGCCGTTAACAGTAATGTTACCTTCACCTGGTACTAAACGGACACGTGCTACTGAGTTTTTACGACGGCCTGTGCCTTTATATTCAACTTGTGCCAATGTAATTTCCTCCTTTTAATTAACCACGTAACTCGTAGTTTTCTGGTTGTTGTGCAGCGTGTGGATGTTCAGCGCCACCATATACAAATAATTTTTTACCTTGTTTTTCGCCTAAACGTGTGCTTGGAAGCATACCTTTAATTGAATTTTCAAGTAAACGTTCTGGGTTGTTAGCTTTTAACTCACCAGCTGAAACTGATTTAATACCACCTGGGTGATTTGAGTGACGATAGTACATTTTATCGCGCTCTTTGTTACCAGTAAAGTGGATTTTTGAAGCATTAACGACGATTACATAATCACCTGTATCAACGTGTGGTGTATAAGTTGCTTTATTTTTACCGCGTAAAATAGCTGCTACTTCTGATGATAAACGACCAAGTGTTTTACCTTCAGCATCAATAACATACCATTTGCGCTCAATGTTTGATTCATTAGCCATAAATGTTTGACGCATATAATTGTCCTCCTAGAATAAATAAATGTTTCTTAAATTAATAGTTTATATTTACTAAATCTTAAATTTCATCTATTTTTTTAAATAGTTTGTTTCTACGTGCTTCTATATCTTGTAACACAATAAGATTCCGGGGCTTATCGTGGGTGATATAAAACAATACCGTTAGTAATCGTATAATTTTTTTGTCATTTTGTCAACGACATTTAACAATTTCATATCGATTTTTTTTGATGTAATTTTATATCATTACCAAAATCAGTGGTTAATTCACTTGGTGTTAAATAAATCTTCTCTAAATATAACCCTTCTGCAGGTGCAGTAAAAGGCACTTTATTTCGATCTTTATCCTCTAATAATTTAGGTATTTCTTCTGGTTGTCGTTTTCCTTTGCCTACTTCAATTAAAAAGGCTATTAACACACGCACCATATTATATAGGAAACCGGAGCCTGTGACAATATAGTCAAAGCCATTTTCTGTTTTTTCTATACGGCTTTCATAAAGTGTTCTCACTTTGCTAACAACTTCTGTTTTTTGTGAACAGAAACCTGTAAAATCATGCGTACCTATAAAATATTGTGCAGCTGTATTCATTTTATCTATATCTAGCGTTTCAGCGATATGTGTTTTTAAGCCATTAAGAAACGGATCTTTGTGCTCAGCTTGATAAATTTTATACCGGTAAGATTTGCCTACGCAATCATATCTGCAATGAAAGTCATCACTAACAAAACTGACATGATTGACATATATATCACCTGGTAATGCTCGATTCATCGCATATTGCCATTGTTGCTCAGGAATGTTCAACTCTGTGTCAAAATGAAAATATTGCTCAATTGCATGCACGCCTCTATCTGTTCTACTGCTTGGATGAATCCTCACATCATGCTTATGCATACGCTTTAATATCTTTTCGAATTGTTGTTGTACCGTTCTTCCATTTTGTTGTATTTGAAAACCTAGAAATTGGCTTCCTTGATAAGAAATATTAACTAACACACGCATGATTTATTACACTCCCATGAATTTTAACACAAATAATATTACTGATAGTGGCAATAATATTAACAACGTTAAACTGTCTTTCATTTGCCACTGTAGTTTACGATAATTTGTCCGTTGCTTTTTCGTATCATAACCTCTCACTTCCATCGCAATCGCCAAATCTTCAGCGCGTTGGAACGCAGAAATAAATAAAGGAATCAACAAAGGTACAAATGCTTTCACTCTATTGATTATACTACCAGAACTAATTTCAGAACCTCTTGACTTTTGGGCCAGTATAATTTTATCTAACTCATTCATTAACGTGGGAATAAACCTTAACGCAATAGACATCATCATACTTAATTGGTGTACAGGTATTTTCACTAATTTGAGTGGTGATAGTAGTTTTTCAAAAGCATCAGTTAAATCAATTGGACTTGTACTTAACGTCATAATGGTTGAAATCATAATGATAAACATAAGCCGCAAAACAATATAAATACCTTCTAAAATACCATCTGTATCAATTGAGATGAAACCTAATTCAACTAACCTTGTACCGCCTTTTGTTAAGAACAAATGCATTAAAAAAGTAAATATTAGAAAAATCCAAATAGGTGTTAACCCCTTGGCCAAGAACCATAATTTAATTTGTGCTAGTTTCATAAACGTAATAATTGAAATAAATAGCCATACATACGTTGCAAAAGAATGCGCAAAAAAGATTAAAATAATAAATACAAAGACAAAAATCAATTTCGCACGTGGATCTAACCGATGTATAATCGTATCTAGTGGAAGATAACGTCCTATAATAAATTTATCTTTCATCTTGTTGCCACCCCTTATACATCTCAACAAATTCTTCTTCTGTCAAAGCAATTTTATTGAAATAATATTGATGCTTATCTTCTAAATCTCGTTGCAATTTCACAATGTCTGGTACATCAAGATGCATTTGATTTACATAATTCGTATCACTAAATAGTTTTCGAGGAGTACATGATTCTATCAGGTGACCGTGTTGCATAATTTTTATTTCATCCACATATTTCGCCACATCATTCATTTCATGCGTCACTAGAATAATTGTTTTTTGCTGTTCAACTTGGAGTTTCTTGATCATTTCCATTATCTGTTTTCTACTTTTAGGATCAAGACCCGCTGTAGGTTCATCAAGTATAACAATGTCAGGATCCATTGCTAATATGGATGTAAGAGCTATCTTCCTCATTTGTCCACCAGACATTTGAAATGGCGACTGTTGTAATATATCTCTATTAAATCCAAATTCTATAAGCAAGCGAAATGCTCTTTCCTTCACTTCATCTAATGGCATATTAAAGTTTTTTGGCCCAAATAATATTTCGCGTTCTACTGAATCTTCGAACAACTGTGACTCTGGAAATTGGAATACAACACCCACTCGCTTGCGAACATTCTTCAAATACTTATCTTTCGTCTTATGACTAATTACCACATCGTTAATTTGAAGCGAACCTTCTGTTGGTTTAAGTAGACCATTAAAATGCTGAATCAATGTAGACTTTCCAGAGCCAGTTTGACCAATGATTGCATAATATTTTCCTTGTTCAAAAGTCGTTACAATTTCATTTAAGGCTTGATGCTCAAATGGTGTCCCTTTTTGATAAACATAACTTACTTGGTTAAAATTAACAGTCATAATTTTTTTACCAACCCTTCATATGTTATGAAATCAATACTGCCTAATAATTGATTATGCATTCGTATAGAGAATGGTAAGTCTAAACCAATTTGAGTTAGTTTATCACCATCACTGAAGATAGCGTTTGGTAGTCCTGTTTGATATATCTCGCCTTCATTTAATACAACGAGGTAATCAGCTTCTGCAGCTTCTGATAAATCATGCGTAATAGAAATAATAGTTACATCTTTTTCTTCTTTCAAACGATGAATTAAATCAATTAAGTCTTTTCTACCAGCAGGATCTAACATAGATGTCGCTTCGTCTAAAATAATTATCTCGGTATCTAATGCAAGTACCCCGGCTATAGCAACACGTTGTTTTTGACCACCAGAAAGCGATTGAGGTTCATAATTCGCTCTATCTAACATATCTACATCATCCAAAGCTTTGGGCACTATCGCTCTCATATCATCATAAGAGACGCTATGATTTTCTAAGCCAAAGGCTACATCAAATTCAACAGTTGAACCTACAAATTGATTCTCTGGATTTTGAAATACAATACCAATATGTTGTCTAAAATAATCAAGGTTCTGTTGGTTGATAGCTTCATTTCTAAAATAAATATTACCTTCAAAAGGCTTTTCAATACCTACCATTAATTTAGCAATCGTAGATTTCCCTGAACCATTGTGACCAACTATAGAAGTCCATTTCCCCTTTGGAATACTGAATGATACATCATTCAACGCAAGCGGTTCATCACTATTATATTTAAATGAAACATGATTAAATGTAATAATATGCTCTTGCGTATCCATAACGATTGCCTCCAATATTTAGTAAGTCTATTTTTTATATACCTTATCTATTTTACATGAAAATATGAATATATACTACCATTAAAGAATTACTCAATTCTGATTTTATCAGTAGCTACATACATAAGTCTTAAGCAGTTCTCTAAACTTCGTTTAGATAGTACTGCTTATGCATTCACTTATCTAATGTTTTCCTTTTTTTATTCTAAAGAATTAAGGGGCTGCAGTTCGCTATTGCATAAATCCCCCTAAATTCTAAAGAATTAAGGGGGATTAAATAAAAAAAGCGCGCACCCCATCATATTTTGAGTTCACGCTTTAAATTTTATTAAGTTTTGATGGGGTACTCTGAGCTAGACAATATTTGTATGTGGCAAACATTATCGTTGCACTCATTTGCTTTATATATAGTAGTTACGTATATTTAAATTAAACTAATTCAATAATTACTGATTCAGCGCCATCGCCGCGACGAGGACCTGCTTTAAGAATACGAGTGTAACCGCCTTGACGTTCTGTATAACGTTCAGCAACTTCACCAAATAATTTTTGTAATGCAGTTTGTGTTGATTCATCATCATTTAAGATTTCAACATTGCGTAAAGTTTTAGCAGCTTGACGACGAGAAGCTAAATCTCCTTTTTTACCTAAAGTGATTAATTTTTCAACCACACTACGTAATTCTTTTGCACGTGCTTCTGTAGTTTCAATGCGTTCGCTAACGATAAGTGAAGTAGCTAAATCGCGTAACATCGCTTTACGTTGATCAGAAGTACGACCTAATTTTCTGTAACCCATGAGTTAACCTCCTTTATATTAATCTTCTTTTCTTAAACCTAAACCTAAATCTTCGAGTTTGTATTTAACTTCTTCTAAAGATTTACGACCTAAATTACGTACTTTCATCATATCTGCTTCAGATTTATCTGCTAATTCTTGAACAGAGTTAATGCCTGCACGTTTTAAACAGTTGTAAGAACGCACTGATAAGTCTAATTCTTCAATAGACATTTCAAGTACTTTTTCTTTTTGATCTTCTTCTTTTTCAATCATGATTTCAGCATTTTGTGCTTCATCAGTTAATCCAACGAAGATATTCAGATGTTCAGTTAGGATTTTTGCAGCCAATGAAACAGATTCTTGTGGTGTGATTGAGCCATTAGTCCAAACATCCAAAGTTAACTTATCAAAATCACTACTTTGACCCACACGTGTATTTTCTACAGTATAGTTAACACGTTCTACTGGTGAATAAAGTGAGTCCACTGGAATTACACCAATTGGTAAATCACTAGTTTTGTTTTGTTCTGCTAATGCGTAACCTCTACCCTTATTAGCAACTAGACGGATTTTTAAATGTCCACCTTTTGATACTGTTGCAATTTTAATCTCAGGATTTAAAATTTCAACATCACTATCATGAGTAATGTCACTTGCAGTTACATCGCCTTCATCTTTAACATCAATTTCTAAAGTTTTGTCTTCTTCAGAATAGATTTTTAATGCAAGTTTTTTGATGTTCATAATAATTGTAGAAACATCTTCAACGACATTATCTATTGCTGAAAATTCGTGTAACACGCCTTCGATTTCAATGTACTTAACGGCTGCACCTGGTAATGAAGATAGTAGGATACGACGTAAGGAGTTTCCTAGTGTAGTACCGTAGCCACGTTCTAGTGGTTCAACAACGAACTTACCGAATTTAGCATCATCACTAATTTCAATTGTTTCAATTCTAGGTTTTTCGATTTCAATCATTTACAATATCCTCCTTGATTACGTCGACTTGATATATACTGTATTTCTCAGTGACCTGCGACAATAACAATAAATTATACGCGACGACGTTTTGGTGGACGACAACCATTATGTGGTACTGGAGTAACGTCACGAATTGCAGTTACTTCTAATCCAGCTGATTGTAACGCACGGATAGCTGATTCACGACCAGGACCTGGGCCTTTTACAGTAACTTCAACAGATTTTAAACCGTGTTCCATCGCTGTTTTTGAAGCAGTTTCAGAAGCCATTTGAGCTGCAAATGGTGTTGATTTTTTTGATCCTTTAAAGCCTAGTGCACCTGCTGATGACCATGATAACGCGTTACCAAATTCATCAGTAATAGTTACGATTGTATTATTGAATGTTGAACGGATGTGAGCCACACCATTTTCAATATTCTTTTTCACTCTACGTTTACGAGATACTTGTTTACGTGCCATTTAAATTTTGCCTCCTTTACCTATTATTTTTTCTTGTTAGCTACAGTTTTAACTGGGCCTTTACGAGTACGAGCATTGTTTTTCGTTTTTTGTCCGCGAACTGGTAATCCACGACGGTGACGGATACCACGGTATGATGAGATTTCCATTAAACGTTTAATGTTTAAGTTTTGCTCACGACGTAAGTCACCTTCTACTTTATAGTTGTCAACTACTTCACGGATACGACCTAATTCATCATCAGTTAAATCTTTAACGCGTGTTTCAGGTGATACGTTAGCTTCTTCAGCAATTTTATTTGCTGTAGTAGTACCGATACCATACACATAAGTTAATGAAATAACAATACGTTTTTCACGTGGAATATCTACTCCTGCAATACGTGCCATAATTAATTACACCTCTCTTTATTAGCCTTGTTTTTGTTTATGTTTTGGGTTGCTACAAATTACCATTACTTTACCTTTACGTTTAATGACTTTACATTTTTCGCAAATTGGTTTTACTGATGGTCTTACTTTCATTTTAATACCTCCCTATATTATGGAGTGACGATTATTTATAACGATACGTAATTCTTCCGCGCGTTAAATCGTACGGAGACATTTCAACTGTTACTTTGTCGCCAGGTAGAATACGAATATAATTCATTCTGATTTTACCACTCACATGAGCTAAAATCTCATGACCATTTTCTAATTCTACTTTAAACATTGCATTTGGTAAAGTATCTAATACAGTACCTTCTAATTCAATTACATCTTGTTTAGCCATTAATTAACTTCCCCCTTTTTGAAATAGTTGGTTATCGTCAAAAATCAACTCTAACCATACGAGTCTATAAGTGTTGTTAATCAGTTTAACAAAATTAAATGAATTACGTTAACGCATAGTCACTCTTATTTAATTATACTTTTAGCATTACATAGACCGTACAAAGTTGACTTTATTTTAAATTCTCTAAGATATCAATTACGTCTTGAGTGACTACGTTAATATCTCTAGAACCATCAATGTTTTTTAAAACATTTTTATTATCATAGAATTCTAAGATAGGTTTAGATTGTTTAACATTGACATTTAAACGATTTGCAACTGTTTCTGGGTTGTCATCTTCACGTTGATACAATTTACCACCGTCAAGATCACAAATTCCATCAACTTTTGGAGGATTGAATACAAGATGATAAGTTGTCCCGCATTTTTCACAGATCCTACGACCAGTAAGGCGGTTCATTAATTCTTCTTCAGGTACCTCTATATTGATAACAGCATCAATTTTTCTATCTAATTCTTGCATAATATTACTTAATGCTTCAGCTTGTTCAATAGTACGAGGAAAGCCGTCAAGTAAGAATCCTTTTTTTGCATCGTCTTCAGATATTCTATCTTTTACGATACCCACAGTAACTTCATCAGGGACTAATTCTCCACGATCCATGTATGATTTAGCTTCTTTACCTAAATCAGTTTCATCTTTAATCGCTTTTCTGAACATGTCGCCAGTAGATATGTGTGGAATTGGGAATTTCTTAACAATTTCACTCGCTTGAGTTCCTTTACCTGCACCAGGTAAACCCATTAAAATGATATTCATAAGTGCCCTCCTACAATTTATCTACCACCAAAGCCTCTATAGTCTTTTTGGCTCACTTGAGCTTCTAGACTTTTCATTGTTTCAATCGCTACACCAATTACAATCAGTAAGCTCGTACCACCAACCTGAATAGATTGCGGTAAACTCATAACTTTAGTTGCAATAATTGGCAGAATCGCAATTACAGCTAAGAATATTGATCCTACAAATGTTAAACGATAGAGAACTCTAGTAATATATAATTTTGTTTGTTCGCCAGGTCTAATACCTGGGACATAGCTTCCTTGTTTCTTAAGGTTATCAGCCATCTTTTCAGGATTAACTTGGACAAATGCATAGAAATATGCGAATGCAATAATAAGCACCACATATACAATCATACCGATGTTATTCGATGGATTTGCCACATCAGATATCCGTTGCGCCCAACTAGCGTCAGGGAAGAACAATGTTAAAGTTCTTGGTAACAAGAAGAACGCCATTGCAAAGATTACTGGAATAACCCCTGCAGAGTTAACTTTCAAAGGTAAATATGTTGCTTGTGAACCTAATCGTTGTGTTGATTGTTTCTTCGCATATTGAATTGGAATTTTACGAATAGCTTGTAATACAAATATTGCGCCAACCGTTAATAATATCATGCCAATAACTAATCCAATTACTTTCAACCATGCCATAGAAGTATCATCTTGACCAACGAAGGCCTGCTGATAAAACTGTATTAATGATGAAGGTAATGAAGACAAAATACCTGCGAAGATAATAATGGATATACCATTACCAACACCGAACTGAGTGATTTGTTCACCTAACCAAATTAGGAACGCAGTACCAGCTGTTAATACAACAGCAATTAATAAATAGCTAAGGACTGATTGATCCATGATCAATTGACCTTTAAGGTAATTATTGAATTGGAATGCCATACCTATTGATTGGATAAAAGCAAGTACAATCGCAAAATAACGCGTTACGTTATTAAGTTTCTTTCTACCTGCCTCACCTTGTTTTGCCCACTCTGAAAACTTCGGAATAATATCCATTTGTAATAACTGCATTACAATTGATGCAGTTATATAAGGCATTATACCCATGGCAAAGATAGAAAAGTTCTTCAAGGCTCCGCCACCAAATGTATTTAACAAGTCAGTGACACCTTGAGAACCTTGTTGACTGTCAAAAGCAGCTGGATTTACACCAGGTGCTGGAATATAAGTACCTATTTTAAAAATAACTAACATTGCGAGAGTAAAAAAGATCTTGTTACGAACTTCTTTAGTTTTAAAGAAATTCACAAGCGTTTCAAACATTAGATCACCTCGTGTGCTCCGCCTTTTGCATCAATAGCTTCTGCTGCAGATGCAGAGAATTTGTTAGCTTTAACAGTTAATTTCTTGTCAAGTGAACCGTTACCTAGTACTTTAATACCAGATTTTTCACTCTTAACTACACCAGATTCTACTAATAAAGCAGGAGTTACTTCAGTACCATCTTCAAATTTATTAAGTTGGTCTAAGTTAACAATAGCATATTCTTTACGGTTAATGTTAGTAAAACCTCGTTTTGGTAAGCGACGGAATAATGGTAATTGACCACCTTCGAAGCCTGGTCTTACACTACCACCTGAACGTGCTTTTTGACCTTTTTGTCCACGACCACTAGTTTTACCGTTACCAGTAGCTGCACCACGACCAACGCGGTTACGAACTTTACGAGAACCTTCTGCCGGTTTTAACTCATGTAATTTCATTTCGGCACCTCCTTAAAATTATTTTTCTTCTACTGTCACTAAGTGACTTACTTTGTTGATTTGCCCACGAATAGCAGGGTTATCTTCAACGACTACTGAAGAGTTTGTTTTTTTCAAACCTAAAGCTTCAACAGTTTTACGTTGTGTTTCTGGACGACCTATAACACTACGAGTGAGGGTAATTTGTAATTTAGCCATAATTTATTTTCCCTCCTTAATTGTATAATTCTTCTACTGATTTGCCACGTAATTTCGCAACGTCTTCAGCATTTTTAAGGTTTTTTAATCCGTTGATTGTTGCACGAACCATGTTAATTGGCGTATTTGATCCTAAAGATTTACTTAAGATATCAGTAATACCCGCTAATTCTAATACTGCACGAACAGGGCCACCTGCAATAACACCAGTACCAGGTGCAGCTGGTTTCATAAATACACTGCCTGAACTGAAACGTCCAGTAATTGTGTGAGGTGTAGTACCTTCAACACGTGGAACAACAACTAAATCTTTTTTAGCTGCTTCTACTGCTTTTTTGATTGCTTCTGGTACCTCTTGCGCTTTACCAGTACCGAAACCAACGCGACCGTTTTTATCTCCTACTACTACTAAAGCAGTGAAACGGAAACGACGACCACCTTTTACAACTTTCGCAACACGGTTAATTGTAACAACGCGTTCTTCAAATTCTTTCGCTTCTTCTCTACGAGCCATGTAAATGTCCCTCCTTTAAATTAAAATTCTAAACCATTTTCACGAGCTGCATCTGCTAAGGCTTTAACACGGCCATGGTATAAGTATCCTCCACGGTCAAATACGATTGTTTTTACGCCTTTTTCGCTAGCTCTTTTAGCTACAGTTTCGCCAACTTTAGCTGATAAGTCAACTTTTGAACCTGATTCATTAGCTAAATCTTTTTCTTGTGTTGATGCTTGCGCGATTGTTTTACCATTAACATCATCTATAACTTGTGCATAGATATGTTTGTTTGAACGATAGATATTCAAACGTGGTTTCTCAGCTGTACCAGCTAATTTACTACGTACACGTGAATGTCTTTTTAAACGCACTTTGTTTTTATCAATTTTGCTGATCATCTTAATTCTCCTTTCTATAGAAAGTTATTTATTATTTACCAGTTTTACCTTCTTTACGGCGAACGTATTCACCTTGGTAACGAATTCCTTTACCTTTATAAGGTTCTGGAGGTCTTACTGAACGAATGTTTGAAGCGATAGCTCCAACTTGTTCTTTAGAAATACCAGCAACTGTAACTGTTGTATTTTTTTCTACACCGAAAGTAATACCATCATCAGCTTTGATTTCAACTGGGTGAGAGTAACCAACGTTTAAGATTAAGTCATTACCTTGCATTTGAGCACGGTAACCAACACCAACAAGTTCAAGTGTTTTTTGGTATCCTTCTTTAACACCTTGTATCATATTATTAATTAAAGCACGAGTTGTACCATGTACTGTTCTATCTTCTTTAGAATCAGTTGGTCTTACAACTTCTAAAGTGCTTTCGTCTTGTTTATATGTCATTCTTTCATTCATTGTTCTTGATAATTCACCTTTAGGACCTTTAACAGTTACTGTGTTACCTTCAACACTTACTGTTACGTCGCTAGGGATGTCAATAATTTTTTTACCAACACGACTCATGTTATCGCACCTCCTTATTATTTATTATTACCAAATGTAACCTAAGATTTCTCCACCGATATTACGTTTTCTAGCTTCTTTGTCAGTGATAACACCTTCTGAAGTAGAAACTAATGCAATACCTAAACCGTTAAGTACTTTAGGTACTTCGTTAGCTTTAGCATATACACGTAAACCTGGTTTTGAGATACGTTTTAAACCAGTGATAACACGCTCATTATTTTGACCATATTTAAGGAATAAACGGATTACCCCTTGTTTATCGTCTTCAACGTATTCTACGTTTTTAATGAAACCTTCACTTTTTAATATTTCAGCAATTTCTTTTTTAATGTTAGAAGCAGGTAATTCTAATTTATCGTGACGCACCATGTTTGCGTTTCTTACACGAGTTAGCATATCTGCAATTGGATCGTTGATTGTCATTGATTGTTGCCTCCTTTCAGACTATTTTCTATTACCAGCTAGCTTTACGAACGCCAGGGATTTGGCCTTTATAAGCTAATTCACGGAAACAAATACGGCATAATTTGAATTTACGATATACAGAATGTGGACGACCACAGCGTTCACAACGAGTATATTCACGTACTTGGAACTTTTGTTTTTTTTGTTGCTTAGCAACCATTGAAGTTTTAGCCACTTAATTAGCCTCCTTTAGAGATTATTTTTGAAATGGCATACCGAATTGTGTTAACAATTCACGAGCTTCCTCGTCAGTGTTAGCAGTAGTTACGATAACGATATCCATTCCTCGTATTTTACTTACGCGATCATAGTCGATTTCAGGGAAAATTAATTGTTCTTTAACACCTAGAGTGTAGTTACCTCTACCGTCGAATGCAGTTTTTGATACACCACGGAAGTCACGTACACGTGGAAGTGATACAGCGATTAATTTATCTAAAAAGTCATACATTCTTTCTCCACGAAGTGTTACTTTAGCTCCGATAGGCATACCTTCACGTAAACGGAAAGTTGCTACTGATTTTTTAGCTTTTGTAATTAATGGTTTTTGACCAGTGATTGACTGTAATTCTTCTACAGCGTCATCTAATACTTTAGTATTTTGAACAGCGTCACCGACACCCATATTTACTACGATTTTTTCTATTTTTGGAACTTCCATTACTGAACTATAGTCAAATTGTTTCACTAAGTTTTGAGTAACTTCAGAGTTATATTTTTCTTTTAAACGGTTCACAGTGGATCCTCCTTTCAATTAGTTATTAATTATTAGATTTGATTTCTTCGCCAGATTTTTTAGCTACACGAACTTTTTTACCATCTTCGAATTTATATCCTACGCGAGTTGGTTCATTCGTTTTAGGGTCTAATAATTGTACGTTAGAAACATGGATTGCTGCCTCTGTTTCTAAGATTCCACCTTCAGGGTTAAATTGAGTTGGTTTTTGGTGCTTTTTGATAATATTGACACCTTCCACAACGACACGGTCTTTTTTAGGTTCAGTTGAAACAACTTTACCTTCTTTACCTTTGTCTTTACCTGCGATAACTTTAACGTTGTCACCTTTTTTGATATGCATGTGTGGCACCTCCTTAAATTTATATATTTATAAATGTTTTTATTAAAGTACTTCTGGAGCTAATGATACAATTTTCATGAAGTTTCCTTCACGTAATTCACGAGCAACAGGTCCAAAAATACGAGTACCACGTGGGCCTTTGTCATCACGAATGATAACACATGCATTTTCATCGAACTTGATATATGAACCATCATTACGGCGTACGCCTGATTTAGTACGTACAACAACAGCTTTTACTACTTCACCTTTTTTGACAACGCCACCTGGTGTAGCATTTTTAACACTTACTACGATAACGTCACCAATATTAGCTGTTTTACGACCAGATCCACCTAATACTTTAATTGTAAGAACTTCACGTGCACCAGAGTTATCTGCTACTTTTAATCGTGTTTCTTGTTGGATCATGAGTTAAACCTCCTTTATCTTCACTATTTAATTAAATAATTACT
Source organism: Staphylococcus pseudoxylosus (assembly GCF_044794325.1). NCBI lineage: Bacteria > Bacillati > Bacillota > Bacilli > Caryophanales > Staphylococcaceae > Staphylococcus > Staphylococcus pseudoxylosus. The sequence continues at coordinate 882,878 of NZ_CP085024.1, read as the reverse complement.
GATTCTTCAACAATTTCTACCAAACGGAAACGTTTAGTTGCTGATAAAGGACGAGTCTCTTGTATCTTAACTGTGTCCCCTAATTTAGCTGAGTTGTTTTCATCATGAGTTTTGTATTTTTTAGAGTATTTTACTCGTTTACCATATAACTTGTGTGTTTTGTATGTTTCAACAAGTACAGTTATCGTTTTATCCATTTTATCGGAAACGACTCTACCTACATAAACTTTACGATCATTTCTTTCGCTCACTTTAGTAACCTCCTCTTTCAATTGAATTATTGATTCGCTTTACCTTGTTCAATTTCTCTTTCACGAGCAACAGTTTTTAGACGTGCAATCGTTTTTCTTACTGTGCGAATACGTGCAGTTTCCTCTAATTGACCTGTAGCTAACTGAAAGCGTAGGTTAAAAAGCTCTTCTTTTGAAGATTTGATTTGCTCTTCGATTTCTGAAGTGGTTAAGTCTCTAATTTCCTTAGCTTTCATTTGTTTCACCACCCAATTCTTCACGTTTTACAAACTTAGTTTTAACTGGAAGTTTGTGACTTGCTAAACGTAATGCTTCACGCGCAACTTCTTCGTTAACGCCTGCGATTTCAAATAAAATTCTACCTGGTTTTGCTACTGCAATCCAACCTTCTACTGCACCTTTACCAGCACCCATACGTACTTCTAAAGGTTTTTTAGTGTAAGGTGTATGTGGGAAGATTTTAATCCAAACTTTCCCGCCACGTTTCATATAACGTGTCATTGCAATACGAGCTGATTCGATTTGACGAGATGTGATCCAAGAAGTTGTAGTTGCTTGTAAACCATACTCACCAAATGTTACATAATTACCGCCTTTTGAACGACCAGTTGTTTTAGGACGATGTTGACGACGATATTTTACACGTTTTGGTAGTAACATTATTATTTTCCTCCTTCACTAGTGTTCTTAGTAGGAAGAACTTCTCCACGATAGATCCATACTTTGACACCTAACTTACCGTAAGTTGTGTCTGCTTCTGCATGTGCGTAACCAATGTCAGCACGTAGAGTATGAAGTGGAACAGTTCCTTCTGAATATTGTTCAGCACGAGCGATGTCAGCTCCAGCTAGACGACCTGAAACTTGTGTTTTGATACCTTTAGCACCAAGTTTCATTGCTCTTGTGATTGCTTGTTTTTGTACACGACGGAATGAAGCACGGTTTTCTAATTGACGTGCAATGTTTTCTGCAACAAGTTTAGCATCTAAATCAACTTTTTTGATTTCGATAACATTGATGTGTACTTTTTTGTTTGTTAATGAATTTAATTTATTACGTAATTTTTCAATTTCTGAACCGCCTTTACCGATTACCATACCAGGTTTACCAGTATGAATAGCGATGTTGATACGATTCGCAGCACGTTCGATTTCAACGTGAGAAACTGATGCTTCTGTTAATGCGTTATCAATATACTTACGGATTTTTAAATCTTCGTGTAATAATGAAGCGAAGTCTTTTTCTGCATACCATTTAGCTTCCCAATCACGGATTACACCAACACGAAGTCCGATTGGATTAATTTTTTGACCCAAAGTGTTCCCTCCTTAAAAAATGTATTAAGCTTCTTTAGCTTCTTCTTTACCGTCACTTACGACGATTGTAATGTGGCTTGTACGTTTATTGATCGCACTTGCACGGCCTTGTGCACGTGGACGGAAACGTTTTAATGTTGGTCCTTCATTAGCATAAGCTTCTTTAACTACTAATTCATCAGTGTTCATGTCGTAGTTATGTTCAGCATTTGCTAAAGCGGACATTAATAATTTTTCAACTACTGGTGATGAAGCTTTGTTCTTTAATTTTAAAATCGCAATAGCTTCTCCAGCATTTTTGCCTCTTATTAGATCTAATACTAATCTAACTTTACGAGGTGCGATTCTTATTGTTTTAGCAACCGCTTTTGCTTCCATTGGAATTTCCTCCTCTACCTGTTAGAAATTATCTTCTAGTTTTTTTGTCGTCTGCAACGTGTCCTTTGAATGTACGAGTTGGTGCGAATTCTCCTAATTTATGACCAACCATATCTTCAGTTACGAATACAGGTACGTGTTTACGTCCGTCATATACAGCGAATGTATGTCCGATAAATTCAGGGAATATAGTTGAACGACGTGACCAAGTTTTGATTACTTGTTTTTTCTCGCTTCCGCTTTGAGCTTCAACTTTTTTCTTTAGATGATCGTCAGCGAAAGGTCCTTTTTTAATACTACGAGCCATAGTGGCGCCTCCCTTCTTATTGTGTGCGTGCGGCTTTTAAGCCACACACGCAAATAAGTTATTTTTATTTTTTCTTACGTCCACGAACGATAAGTTTGTCAGATGATTTTTTACCACGACGAGTTTTCTTACCAAGCGTAGGTTTACCCCAAGGTGACATTGGAGATGGTCTACCGATAGGTGCACGACCTTCACCACCACCGTGTGGGTGATCGTTAGGGTTCATTACAGAACCACGAACTGTTGGGCGAATGCCTTTCCATCTAGAACGTCCTGCTTTACCAACGTTTACAAGTTCATGTTGGATGTTACCAACTTGACCAATAGTAGCACGGCAAGTTGAAAGAATCATACGTACTTCGCCAGATCTCAATCTGATTAATACATATTTACCTTCTTTACCAAGTACTTGTGCACTAGCACCAGCTGAACGAGCAATTTGTCCACCTTTACCAGGTTTTAACTCGATGTTGTGGATTATAGTACCTACTGGAATGAATTGTAATGGTAATGCATTACCTAATTTAATGTCTGCTTCTTCACCGCTTTCAAGTACTTGACCTACTTTAAGGTTTTTTGGAGCGATGATATAGCGTTTTTCACCATCAGCATAAACTAATAATGCGATGTTAGCTGAACGGTTTGGATCATATTGGATTGAATCAACTTTAGCGTTGATACCATCTTTATTACGTTTGAAATCAATAACACGGTATTGACGTTTATGTCCTCCACCATGATGGCGAACTGTCAATTTACCTTGGTTATTTCGTCCCGCTTTTTTCGGTAGCGGTTGTAATAATGACTTTTCAGGTGTAGTTTTCGTAATTTCAGCGAAATCTAAACTAGTCATATTACGACGACCATTAGTAATTGGCTTGTATTTTTTTAGAGCCATTGTCGTTTACCTCCTTATTGGTAATCTTTTTTTAGTTGAATAGATCGATTGATCCTTCTTTTAATTTAACGATTGCTACGCGTCTCTTGTTTGTATAGCCTTGGTAACGGCCCATACGTTTTTTCTTTGGTTTATAGTTAATGATGTTTACATTATCAACTTTAACGTCAAAGATTTCTTCAACAGCGATTTTAACTTGTGTTTTATTAGCACGAGTATCAACGTCGAATGTGTATTTGTCTTCAGCCATTGCAGCAGAAGATTTTTCAGTGATTACGGGGCGCTTAAGAACGTCTCTTGCTTCCATTATCCGAGCACCTCCTCAACTTTTTTAGCAGCTGCTTCTGTAATTACTACACTGTCAGCGCTTGTGATATCCAGAACGTTTAAACCTTGAGCTGTAGTAACTTGTACACCAGGAATGTTACGTGCTGATAAAGCAACGTTTACATCTTCTGATTCTGTAACTACTAATACTTTTTTAGGTTGTTCTAAATTAGAAAGTACAGTTTTGAATTCTTTTGTTTTTGGAGCATCTAAGTTTAATGCATCTACTACAGTTAAACCTTTTTCTTGTACTTTGAAAGATAATGCTGAGCGTAATGCTAAACGACGCATTTTCTTAGGCATTTTGTATGAGTAACTTCTTGGTGTTGGTCCGAATACGACACCACCACCACGCCATTGTGGAGCACGGATTGTCCCTTGACGCGCACGTCCTGTACCTTTTTGTCTCCATGGTTTACGTCCACCACCACGTACTGCTGAACGGTTCTTAACAGCATGTGTACCTTGGCGTAATGAAGCACGTTGTAAGTTAATCGCTTCAAAAAGAACGTTGTTGTTTGGTTCGATTGCAAATACTGCATCGCTTAGTTCAACTGAACCTGATTTAGATCCATCTACTTTTAATACATCATAATTAGCCATTATGCAATTCCTCCTTTCGTATTATATTATTTATTACCTTTGATTGATGTTGTAATTTCTACAAAACCTTTTTTAGGACCAGGTACATTACCTTTTACTAAAATAACATTGTTTTCAGTGTCAATTTGAACTACTTCCAAGTTTTGAACTGTTACAGTGTTACCGCCCATACGTCCAGGCATTTTTTGTCCTTTAAAGACTCTTGAAGCATCTGAGGCCATACCTACAGAACCTGGGGCTCTGTGGAAATGAGAACCATGTGACATTGGACCACGTGCTTGATTATGACGTTTAATGGCACCTTGGAAACCTTTACCTTTAGATACGCCTGTTACATCAATTACGTCTCCAGCTTCAAATGTATCAACTGAGACTTCTTGACCTACTTCGTATTCATCAACATTAACGTTTCTGAATTCACGAATGAAGCGCTTAGGTGCTGTGCCTGCTTTTTTAGCATGGCCTTCAGCTGGTTTGTTTGCATATTTATTGCTTTTACTATCTTTTTTGTAAGCTTGTTTGTCTTCGTAGCCTACTTGGATAGCGTTGTATCCATCAATCTCTTCAGATTTCTTTTGTAATACAACGTTTTGGCTTGCTTCTACTACTGTTACAGGGATTAAATCACCGTTTTCTCCGAAAACTTGTGTCATCCCGATTTTTCTTCCTAAGATTCCTTTGGTCATCGAAAGTCCACCTCCTAATTTTTTCTATTATAATTTGATTTCGATGTCTACGCCAGATGGTAAGTTTAAGCCCATAAGAGCATCAACTGTTTTTGGTGTAGGGTTAACAATATCGATTAAACGTTTATGAGTACGTTGTTCGAACTGCTCACGTGAATCTTTGTACTTATGCACGGCACGAATCACAGTATAAACTGATCTTTCAGTTGGTAACGGAATTGGTCCAGAAACATCTGCACCAGAACGTTTTGCTGTTTCAACAATTTTTTCTGCTGATTGATCGATTACTCGATGGTCATAAGCTTTTAATCTGATTCTGATTTTTTGTTTTGCCATAATTTTCCCTCCTTATTCGTCTACATTTAAGTGATAGACTTCTCCACGAAAACTATCTCACACAGCGCCATGGCAAAGCGGCCGGGTGTGTCAGTAACCTTTCGCTTCATCGCGTGTTCTTAAAGTCCAACATTAGATATGATACATGATAAACAGTGATTTATCAAGCTTTTCTATAAAAGTTTTTAAACTTTTGTCTAACACATACTTTGTTATTGTACTTGATTAAGTATTTCACTTCAACCTATTTCCTAATATTTCTATTGTGATCTTTAAATTTCTATAATTCTACTGTTTCTTATTGTTATTCTATTTTAATTATTTCCTTTATAATAGATAGATAACATAATTGTCGTTAGGTGGTGAAATGAAATGAAAAGTGCAATTCGCACTACGCTTTTAGTATTGAGTATTATTTTGATAATTAGCGAGTTAGTATACGGGATTCCTTTCTTTGGTGGCAGTATTATTCTTAGTTTAGGTTGGCAACCGTTATTAATAAGTATGTTGCTTTATTTTATAATGATGGTAATTTTAATTGTAGATAAGCAAAATGCAATTAAACCTATGATGTTTATTCCCTTATTAGGTATTATAGGGAACATCATTGCCTTCATACCTGTTGTGGGGATGGTAGTACATTGGATATTATTCTTCTTAATGTTATTTTTTGTCTTCATCTTATTATCCACTCCTCTTTATGTTCCTAACAAGAATGCTAAAGTCATATATACAGAAGATAGACGTAATAAGTAGTTATAATAAACAAACAGTATTAACAGTATTAATATAGAGAGTTTTAGTACATTTTTAATGAAGAAACATGTTCTTTCTATCATTTACCGCTACAAATTAAGCCTAACATTGACTTTATTTTTACTGTATATAATATAAAAGCGCACATTGTTCTAGGTCATACGACAAAGACAATGTGCGCTTCTTTATATTTTTATTATCCGTGAACAAATACGAAATAAAGGATGAATAATATCATTAATGCATACATGATTGGATGCACTTCCTTATGACGTTTTGAAATAAGCATCGTAATTGGGTAGAAAATAAACCCACATGCAATACCAGTAGCAATTGAATATGATAAAGGCATCATTATAATTGTTACAAAGGCTGGCACTGCTACTTCAAATTTCTTCCAATCTATTTCTGCAAAGTTTGCTGCCATCAACACACCGACTACGACTAATGCTGGTGTGGTAACAGCACTCGTTACTACTTCCATTAAAGGACTAAAGAAAATCGCTAATAAGAAACAGAACCCGGTTACAACACTTGCAAAACCTGTTCTAGCTCCAACTGCAACACCTGAGCTTGATTCAATATAAGAAGTTGTTGTTGTTGTACCAAATATTGCACCAACAATTGTCGCTAATGAATCTGAAAACAGTGCGCGTCCTGCTCTTGGGAGTTTATTATCTTTCATTATGCCTGCTTGTGTAGCAACAGCAACAAGTGTACCTGCAGTATCAAAGAAATCAATAAACAAGAACGTTAGTATTACAATTAAGAATTGCACTGTAAGTAATTGACTTGGATCTTTGAACGCTTCAAATGCAGCACCAAAAGTCGGTTCTATACTTGGTACTTGCCCTACAATAGCACTTGGTGTATGTATAAGCCCTGTAATCATACCTACAATAGCAGTAAGTACCATACCAATAAAGATAGCTCCAGGTACTCTCAAAGCATACAATACAACAGTAGCTATAATACCAAATATTGTTAATAAAACTGGTCCATCAGTAATATGTCCTAATGTTACTAATGTAGAATCATTATTTACAATTATTCCAGAACTCTGTAAACCTACGAAGGTTATAAAAAGGCCAATCCCTGCTGATACAGCCATCTTCATCTGATAAGGTATAGCATTTATAATTATTTCCCTGAGTCCAGTCATTGTTAGAAATGCAAAGACTATTCCTGAAAATAGAACACCTGTTAAACCAATTTGCCATGGTATACCCATAGTTAGTACAACTGTAAATGCAAAGAATGCATTTAAACCCATGCCTGGCGCTAGTCCGATAGGATATCTTGCTATTAAGCCCATAAATAATGAACCTACAAACGCCGCCAGCGCTGTAGCAACAAAGATTGCACCTTGGTCCATTTTCATATTTTCAGACACGCCATCAACGCCTGCTAAACTAAGTACTTGAGGGTTAACAGCTAATATATATGCCATAGACAAGAAAGTTGTAAGCCCACCAAGTATCTCTCTCTTATAGTTTGTTTCGTGTTTATCAAACTTGAAATACTTTTTCACGGTTAGTTCTCCTTTTTTTAAAATACCTACATATTCTAATACCAAACGAACTTTTTTACAATAGCAAACACGAACTTTAATACATTTTTTATACCATTTGTTCGATTAATCTAGAACTTTAGGCCTTTTAATGCGTCTTGGAATGGGTTATTTTCTAATCCTTCGTCGTTATTCATATATTTTTTTAAATCTTTTTTATTTACTTTGTCTGACTTTTTATTTTTATGTCGCTTATCCATTTGAGCTTGCGTTTCTGTATGACCACATACACAACGATATACTGCATCTTTACCTCTACCGAATAGCGTCATTTTCTTGTGGCAATTTGGACAACGTGCATTTGTTTTTCTTTGTACATTTTTCTTTGTCTTACATTGTGGGTCCTGACAGACTAACATTTGGCCATTTTTTGTTTTCACTTTAATCATAAATTTACCACATGTCGGACATTCTGTTGTTGTTAAATTATCATGTTTATAATTTCGATCACTCTCTTTAATTTCAGATACAACATCGTTCGTAAACGACTTCATTTCAGCTATAAATTTATTTGCATCATATTTACCTTGTTCTATAAGCGTTAACTTTTCTTCCCATTCTGCGGTTAATAGCGGTGAAGTTAGTTTCTGAGGCGCTAATTCTAATATTTGCTTACCTTTTGATGTAATCCTTATTTTGCCATCTCTAGATTCAATCGCGTTCATATTAAAGAGTTTATCGATAATATCCGCTCTTGTAGCCACTGTACCAATACCACCAGTTTCTTTTAATGTTTGATTATGTTTTTTATCAGTTAAATCAAAGAATTTTTGAGGGCTTTCCATCGCTTTAAGCAATGTTCCTTCATTAAAATATGGTGGCGGTGTCGTCTCATGTTGATTTATTTGTACTTTACTAATATTTAATTTTGCACCTTTTTGCAGTTTCTCCATTTGGTCATTTACTTTATCTTTGTCATCATATATTTCTTTAAAACCTAATTTAGTAGTTACTTTGTCTTTAAAAGTAAATACATAACCCTCAATATTCAATTCTATTGAAACAGCTTCGTATTCGTGTGGAGGCATAAGATTTTCTAAGAACCTTTGTGCGATCATCATATATATTTTCGATTCTCTCTGACTTAATTGACCCATGTCTGGTCGTACCTCAGTTGGAATGATTGCATGGTGATCTGAAACTTTGCTATTATTCACAAACTTTTGCTTAGCTGAGAATGATTGCCTCATTTGACTTTTAGCAACATCTTTTAATGAAGTTGCCATAATTGCTTGCAATCTATCTTTCAAAGTATCTACCATATCATCAGTTAGATAATTAGAATCAGTACGCGGGTACGTAACCAATTTATGACGTTCATACAATGCTTGTAACGTGTTCAATGTTTCTTTAGGACCTAAGTGGAAACGTTTGTATGCATCTTGCTGAAGGTCAGTTAGACTATATAGTTGTTGTGGATAAGCTTTTTTATGTGATTTAGTTATCGTCGTTATTTGAGCAGAGTATCCTTTAATTTTATTTTCTATACTTTCAAATACTGTTTTATCTGGATGTGACTGTGGCTTAGTACATTGAAAAGTTAAGCCCCCTGCATCGATCGACATTGTATAGTATGTCTTCGGTTCAAACTGTTTGATCTCATTCTGTCTCATTTGGACTAATTGTATTGTTGGCGTTTGAACACGTCCTAGTGACAATTGTGCATCATACTTAGTAGTTAATGCTCTCGTTGCATTAATACCTACAATCCAATCTGCTTCGCTTCTTGCTAACGCAGCATAGTATAAATTGTTGAATTTCCGACCATCTTGAAGCTTGTTAAAACCGTCTCTAATTGCTTTTTGCGTAACTGAACTGATCCACAGACGTTTTATTGGCTTTTTATTATGTGATTTATCTAAAATCAAGCGCGCTACAAGCTCCCCTTCTCTCCCAGCATCGGTTGCAATAATAATATCTTTCACATTATTATTATTAATCAATGATTGTACAGTCGAAAATTGTTTTCTAGTCTTACTAATAACAACTGTTTTCATTTTATTAGGTATGATCGGTAAATCATTAAGTTTCCATTCTTTATAACTCTTATCATATTGTTCTGGCGTTGCATTAGTTACAAGGTGGCCTAATGCCCATGTGACAATATATTTATTATTTTCAAAGTAACCATTACGTTTTTCGTTGATATTAAGCGTATTTGCAATATCTCTACCTACTGAGGGTTTCTCAGCTATAATTAATGATTTCATAATTTCGCCCTTTCAAATTCATTATAATATACATTGTAACATGTATGTAGCACATCAAAACTTCCATTTATTCAAAAAAGTTCTTATAATTAACTTAAGCGATCATTCTATGGAGGTATTGTTATGAAAATTATTCAGTTAAATAACTATGATCAAATTGTAAAGTTTATTAATAACGCTGATTACCATACCGCATCTTATCTATATAAATTACCACAAGCACACGAAAATGTTGAAGCTGCCATAAAACAAGCTATAGACGATCCAGGTGTATTTGCTCAAATCAATGAACACAATGAAATCGTCATGCTTATCTTCGCATTTAAATATGAAGATAATAAATACAAGGTTATTGGTCCTTTCATCGATAAAAATAGAGAATTAACAACTGAGTCATTTAAAGTTTTATTTGAAGCTATGGCGCAAAGTAAACCTGACACAGCTAACTTTAATTTCTCCTTTGAAGAAAACGAGCAAAATTATTCTTCTTTTATGAAATCAATTCAGTCATCCTATAGTTTTACAGACTATCATTTAATATCAACACAGGACATTGGTACTGTCGATAATATACAAAACATAACAGAGTATCATCCAGCTTACTATCGTTCCTTCAAAAAATTACATGAACACACGTTTAAACATGATGTAATGACCGCTGACGAAATTGTTAATTCATTGGATGAGCAACATAAACTTTTTGTTTTCATGTCCGAAGGCCTTCTAAAAGGCTACTTATACTTACAAATATATGAAAATACTAAAAATGCTGAAATTAAGTATTTCTCTTCTCATACAGATTATAGATTTATGGGCATTGCATTTGATTTATTATCACACGCATTAAACTTTGCATTTTCTAATTACGATATTAATAAGACATACTTTAAAATTAGAAATAAAAACCACACACTTGTAGAACGATTTAATGAATTAGGTTTTTATATTAATTATGAATATAAGAAATTCAAATATGTAGCTGCACATCTTTAAACTATATTACCCAAAATTAAATTAAGTCCTTTTAAATTTAAAAAAAGAGAGTAATAACCCATTATTACTCTCTTTTTGCCATTTAATTATAAAAAAATTGCAAATTATAAACTAATACTTTTACTAAAATAATAGTTTGCTTTAGAATGAATGTTTGTAAACAATTGTTGGTGATTGTTTTAAGGGGAGAAAAACAAATAGAGAGAGAGTGAGTAAAAGTATGGATTTATTAATTGCTTTATTACCCGCGTTATTCTGGGGTAGTGTAGTTTTAATTAATGTTCTTGTAGGTGGAGGCCCTTATAATCAGATTAGAGGGACGACTTTTGGTGCATTAATCATCGGTGTTATCTTATTACTTACAGGTAATGCTAAATTTGATGATCTTACTATCATTATTGTCGGTTTAATTTCTGGTGCTTTCTGGGCATTAGGTCAAGGATATCAATTAAAATCTGTAAGTCTTATAGGTGTTTCAAAAACAATGCCTATTTCAACAGGATTACAGTTAGTTGGTACAACGTTATTTAGTGCTATTTTCTTAGGTGAATGGAGTACTGGTGTGCAAGTTACATTAGGCCTTGTTGCTATGGTATTACTTGTTATTGGTATTGCTTTAACATCTATTAAAGGTAAAAATGAAGCATCAGAAAGTGCCAAAAACTTTGGTAAAGCGATGCCTATCCTTTTAATTTCTACTGTTGGGTATGTTGTCTACGTAGTAGTAGCACAAATATTCGGCGTAGATGGAATGAATGCTTTATTCTTCCAATCTATAGGTATGGCTATTGGTGGTTTAATACTATCAGCTAAACATGAAACATCAGTTAAAAGTACACTATGGAATTTAATCCCAGGTGTTGTATGGGGTATCGGTAACTTATTTATGTTCTACTCACAACCAAAAGTTGGTGTAGCAACTAGTTTCTCATTTTCACAATTATTAGTTATTGTATCTACACTCGGCGGTATTTTCCTATTAGGCGAGAAAAAAGACAAACGTCAGATGATTGGTATTTGGGCTGGTATTGTACTTATCGTAATTGCGGCATTTGTACTCGGAAATATTAAAGCATAATTATAATTAAGAGATATAACCATGCTTTAAATTGTTACTAATTAAGGAGGAGTTTGAATATGTTCACAGATTTAGAAGGCAAAGTAGTAGTTATCACAGGTGGTAGTAGCGGCATTGGTAAAGCAATGGTAGAACAATTTGGTAAAGAAAAAGCGAAAGTTGTTATTAACTATCTTTCAGAAAGTTCATTAGACGATGTAGCTGAATCTATCAAATTAATTGAAGATGCAGGTGGACAAGCAATTAAAGTACATGCGGACGTATCAAAAGAGGAAGATGTAAATAATTTAATTAAAGCTGCAGTTGATACATTTGGAACATTAGATATTCTTATAAATAATGCTGGTTTTGAAAAACCAATTCCAACGCATGAAATGCCTTTAGAAGAATGGCAAAAAGTTATTGATATCAACTTAACTGGCGCATTTATCGGTTCAAAAGCTGCAGTTAATCAATTCCTTAAAGAAGATAAGAAAGGTATTATTCTTAACACATCAAGTGTACACGATAGAATCCCTTGGCCAAACTATGTAAACTACGCTGCTAGTAAAGGTGGTTTAAAATTAATGATGGAAACAATGTCTATGGAGTACGCTCAACATGGCATCCGCATTAATAATATTTCACCTGGTGCTATCGTAACAGAACATACAAGAGAGAAATTCTCTGACCCAGAAACGCGTGCTGAAACATTAGAAATGATTCCAGCCAAAGAAATTGGTGAAGCTGATCAAGTTGCAAATGTTGCACGTTTCTTATGTTCAGATTTAGCTGACTACATTCACGGTACTACAATCTATGTAGACGGTGGCATGACAAACTACCCAGCGTTTATGGGCGGTAAAGGTTAACTTATATTTATCAATTAAACTTATCCCTGTTTAATGATAAATCATTTGGTAAACCTAATAAGGCAGCAACATCTTTCACTAACGCTATTGTTGTCATACCCCGACATCAATGGCTAAATTAACCGAGACATATCTTTATGCCTCAACATTATGGCCCACAAGCATATTAGAGCTAAAGCTTATATGTGCTTGTGGGCTCTTAAATTTACAATTATGATTAAAGTACTCAAGACATTTGCGGAATGTCCTGAGTACATTTTCTATATATGAATTGTTAAATTATTCTTAACTGCACTTGTGCTCTTCCCTTTTTCAACTAATTAAATAAATAAAAAAAGATAGCCAAGCAATTTATATAAAAGACTTCATCATCCCAACCCAACAAATATGACTAGATTGTTATAGATAAAAATATTCAACTGAGATAAATGCTCATTTATAAGTTAAGGCTGAGACAATCTATTTGCCCCAGCCTTAATCTATATTTTGCTATTAAATAATTCATTACGAAAGTTTTAAACAAATAAAGCTTGATAAATGTATAGAATGACAATACTAATTACAATTGTTAAATTCGTAACCATACCTACCAATGGTAAGGTTTTATATTTAAATTGTATGGAGTAAGGTATGATAGCTACACCAACAGGTAATAACCAAGCGACTTGTAAAGTTGTTTTGATCATCTCATCGTCTACTGGTAAAAAGAAATGTACTAATAAACCAGCAATTATACCTAAACCATAGTGTATAGCTAAATATTTGAGTGCAATCGGTAAAAACCGCTTATCAATACTGAAGTTCAACATCAAACCTAGTAAGATCATTGATAATGGCATATTAGCCCCAGATAACACAGAGAAAAAATCAATTACTGGGTCTGGAAAATGGATATCAAGCATATTTAAAATAAACATTATGATATACGTCATAAGTGGCACCGATTTGAGCAAGTTTTTCCCTAAATATTTAAAGTCGAAACTATCGCCAGCGCTACTAAAATAGCTACCGACAAAGTAAGTTACACCAAACATGATAATAGCCCCACCTATATCAGCCATACCAAAATATATCATTCCTGTTTGTGGCCATATTGCTTCAACGAGCGGATACGCAAATAATCCTATATTCAACGAAGCCATCATCATGCCAGTTGCGCCACGAATCTGGTTATCATATTTTATAAATAGCCAGACCACAATAATTTTGGCAAGAATACCATAAATGATCATCATTATTGGTAAAATTGAAAGTGATAAATCAAGTTCTGCACCATTCAAATTAACTATTACTAGCGAAGGCAATGTGACATTTAATACTAAGGTAGAGAATACTTGGCTATCGTTCGCCTTAAAATAATTAATCCTCTTTAATGTATAACCCAATGCAATCAGTATAATAATTATGATAAATTGTTGAGTCACAATAATCCTTCTTTCATTACATTATTTCGTTTTCAATCCATTTTCATACTTTAACATAAATGTTGGTTGTTTTAGAAGCTTTCGATTTCATGTTATAATTCTAGTCAATCTCATGTAGCCTAATGCTATAATAATAAGGAGTGACTAGCAATGAATTTAAATGATAAATTAGCAGAACTAAAATATGATTATGTCAGATTACAAGGCGATTTGGAAAAAAGAGAATCCGTCAATCAAGATGTTGACCCATTGGTAAGACAACTTGAAGAGATAGAAGAAGAAATTGCATCTGTGCGTTCAGAAATTAGTCTAAAAGATCATAAATAACATCCTAGTCAATCTATTTTTTACATGCTAAGATTAAGAGCGAATATAGAAAGGATGTCAACGTATGCAATTATATCTTATCTTGTTACCAATACTTTATCTAATTGTGAGTTACATAAGCATATTTAAAATGAATACCATCATCACGCGTATTTTAAGAATAATTATGGCTCTATTATTACTATTTGTAGTAGCAATTACAACACTCTCATTTCCTGCGATCAACTGGTGGGTATTTATCCTACTCTTACTATTAGTTGGTAACGTGGAAATTACAGGTTTCAAAAGTGGTAAAAAAGACCAAAAAGCAGTTCAAATTTTAAATATTATTACAATCATCATCTTTGTAATATATGTCATTTTGACTTTAGTATTATATTAATATAATATTTGAATACTTACACAAAGACGAGACCGCAATCAAACTTTTAGTATTGATTGCGGTCTCGTCTTTTTTATACGAATTAAGAAAGTGTAACCAGAAACAACTTACTTCTATTAAGAGGATTTTATTCTATAAGCTCCACGTTAATAAATATACTGATATACATAGAAGTCCTAGGCACCTACTTATACCTTAGACTCTCCTTATACTGATTCAAACTATTTCTTTTTGCGTGTTACTTTGTCTTTTAATGTAAACAATATTTCGTAAATAACTGGAACAACAATCAATGTTAATAGTGTAGAAGATATCAATCCTCCGACAACAATTGCTGCCATGCCTTTAGAAATAATGATTGAACTATCTTCACCAAATAACATTGGCGCGAGTGCAGCTATTGTGGCTAATGCCGTCATTAATATTGGTCTGATACGTGTTCCACCAGCCTCTAATAGTGCCTCCTTCATCTCTAGGCCTTGCTTTTGCTTATTAATCACTCTATCTATTAACACAATTGCATTAGTAACTACAATACCTATCAACATCAGCATACCAATCATGCTTGGTACAGAGATTGTTTCTCCTGTAATGACTAACGCTAGAACTACGCCAATCACTGTATATGGTAAAGAGAATAATATGGTGAATGGTGCAAGTGCCCCTTTAAATGTTAATACAAGTACTAAATACACAATGATAATAGCCGCTAACATTGCAAAGGCTAATTGAGTAATGGCATTACCAATATCTTCATTCGCTCCTCCTACGTTTATTTTCACATTCGTAGGTGTGTCAAGATTGTTCACTTTAGATAATACCTTTTGAGAGGTACCACCTACATCGTCATTTGTCACTTTAGCTGAAACGGTAGCAGTATAATCACCTGCTTTTGTTTCGATCTTATTCGGTGTTTTAGTTTGTTCTAATGTAGCAATATCGCTTAACTCTATCGCTTGCCCCATCGGTGTTTGTAATTCCGTACTTTCTAACTTTTCTTTCGACCAATCTGTTTCTTTATCTTCCTTTATCTTCACATCAATGGACTTCCCTTTTTCCTTGACGGTAGTCACACTTTGTTCTGGTGTATTTTGATTCAGGGTCATAGCTAATTGAGCAGCTGACAAGCCATATTTTGCTGCTTCATTTTGATCAACTTTAATATTATATTGATCATATGTCTGTGTTAAGTCAGATTTGACATTAGCCATACCGCTAACGCTTTTCATCTCATCTTCTACTTTATTAACTGTGTCTTTGATAGCTTCAAGTGTTGGGCCTGTTACTGAAACTTCTAACTTATCATTACTACCGCCTGTACCCATATCCTGATTTGCCCACTCGCCTGGATGATTGTATTTTTCTAAGTGTTGTAATACTTTATCAGGCTCTTCATCAAAGTTCGGTGTATTTGAATCGTATTCCACCATAATAGCCATACTGTTTGAGCTTCCAGTTGGATCAGTAGGTGATGCACCACCAACTGAGTATTGTACAGTTTTCACTTTATCTTTTTTATTTAAATATTTTTGAACTTGTTCCGCGTGATTTAATACACCTTTTTCTGTTTCTCCTGGTTTTGGCGTGTAGGTTAATGCCATGAATTTATCTTCACCTGTGGAAATAAAGCTAGTTCCTAATTTAGCTGCACCTAATCCTATACTTGCAATTAAAATGATCGTACTAACTAGAATGACAATCCACTTATGATTTAAAGACCATTTTAAAACTCCTTTATATTTACTACCAATAAATCCTAAAGATTCCTCTTTATAATGTTTAACACCTTTTTTAAAAAATGTAGCACTTAAAGCAGGTACAATTGTAATAGAAACAACTAATGATGCTAATAGACTAAAGGCTATCGCTAATGCGAATGGTCTAAACATTTCACCAACAGAACCCGTAACAAATGCTAAGGGTAAGAATACGATAATCGTTACGATTGTCGATGACATGATTGGTTTAAATACTTCACTCGTTGCACTTACAATTAATTGATCTCCTGTCAATGATTCATTTCTATCTGATAATCTCCGATAAATATTTTCTACTACTACAATTGAATCATCTATGACACGGCCGATTGCAACCGTCAATGCACCTAGTGTTAGAATGTTTAGTGACACATCAGATAATTTCAAAGCAATCATCGCTATTAAAATAGACATCGGTATTGAAACAACAGCTATTGCAGTTGTTCTAATATTTCTCAAGAATAATAGAATAACGATAATTGCCACAATCGTACCTAATATTGCCTTTTCAATCATGGTATACAGTGCATCTTCAATAGGTTTTGCTGTATCCATTACTTTTGTAGCTACCATATCTGGATTTTCTTTAATAAGTTTTTCTATTTCTTTCTTCGTATCTTTTGCTACTTGAACTGTATTTGCGTCTTGCGCTTTTGTTATCTGAACATTTACAGCATCTTTACCATTTGTTTTAGATACGGACTCTCGTTCATCCCCGGCTGTTACATCAGCAATATCTTTTAATTTGACTGAAGGTATCTCAGCTCCTTCAGTTTGACTACTTGCTGTCGAACTGTCAGATTGCGACTGAGCAGCAAGTGAACTTTGTGATCCATTTTGATCATTGGATTCTTGCATCATTGCATCGCTTGAATCGCCTTCGGTTTGTGACTGAGTACCTGAGCTTGCACCTGCAGATAGTGGTATGTCTAAGTTTTTGAGTGCATCTACAGATGTAAATTCACCATCAATAACCACGGATTTTTCTGTGTTCTTAAATTGGAATAATCCCAACGGTGTTTCACTAGTAGCGCTTTTCAAATATTGTTTAACACTATCTTTTGTTAAACCACTACTCTCAAGTTTATCTTGATCAAATTTAATAGAAACTTCACGAGATGTTTGCCCATTTAGTTGAGCATTTTGTACACCATCTATGGTTTGTAGTTTCGGTATTAATTGATGATTAATTTTGTTCGTTGTATCTTTTAAATTATTGTCTTTAGTCGTAAATGAATACGCTACAATCGGAAAGGCGTCCATAGAACTCCTTGAAAGTTCAGGTTCTTCAACACCCTCTGTAAATTTTATTTTATCAATTTCTTTTTTTAAATCATTTTCTGCTTTATCCAAGTCTACACTTTCTTCATATTCTACTGTAACCATGGAAGCATTTTGTATAGATTGTGCTGTGACGTTTTTAACACTAGCCATCGATCTAACTTGATCATCAATTTTATCACTAACGTCCTCTTTAACTGTTTCTGGTGTGGCACCTGGCATAGACGTTTGTACTGTAATCATTGGAGATTCTACATCTGGTAATAATTCCAGTTTCATTTTTGCACTAGCATATAATCCACCTAAAATAACTAATAATACCATTAGAAATATGGCAAATTTGTTCCCTAGTGAAAACTGTAACAGTTTCTTTATCATATTGTTTCCCCTCTCACGTTTCTTAAATATCACTCATTCCCTTTTAATAACAAACATTTCCCTTTTTACTGCAATAACATTAATTAATATAAATACCGGTAAAATATGTATACATAAATAGCGCACGTTATATAGTTTATTAAATTAATTCTAAAACTTTATAACGTGCATGCATTTGAATTTAGACTGCTTATTTATTTTTTAATTTACGTGATAATTTAATTTTTGCTTTTGTAAGTTTAGGCTTAAAGTTCTCGATAACTTGATATAGTGGTTGATTTAACACGTAATCAAATTCACCAATTTTTTCACTCAAGTAAGTGCCCCAAACTTTTTTGAATGTCCATAAGCCATAATGATCAGAAGATTTATCTGGATCGTTATCTGTACCACCAAAATCATAAGTTGTTGCCCCATGCTCTCTAGCATACTGCATCATTGCAAATTGCATATGATGGTTTGGTAAGAAATTACGGTATTCATTTGAAGAAGCACCATATAAATAGTAGGATTTATTACCTGCAAACATTAACAATGCGCCTGATAAATAGATACCTTCAGGATGTTTCGATTCTAATTCAACCATTTCATCAATGAGTTCTTGTGTTTTACTTATTTTATTATCTGCATCGTTCAGTTTGTTAAGTGTCTTTTTATCTTGTTTCTTATCGGCTAATTTTACTTTTTCAGCTTCAATTTCTTGTAACTCTTTTCTTAATTCTTGTAGAACTGGTTTTGGTTCTAATTTAACTAAGAATAATTCTGCATCTCCGTCAGGATGCAAGGCGTCGTATATATTCTGGAAATAGCTGATATCTCTTGTTAAAAACCCGTCACGTTCGCCTGTAATTTGCATTAAATTAGCGAATGTCTTTAAACCTTCTCTATTTGAACGCTCAACTGTAGTGCCACGTTTTAATGCTAATCTTACTTTCGAACGATTGCGACGTTCAAAACTTTGAATCAATGCTTCATCTGTTTTATCGATAGGCGTTATCATTGTCATTCTTGGTTGTATATAGTCTTTAGATAAGCCTTCTTTAAATCCTTTATGTTTAAAGCCTAATGCGCGTAAATTGGTTAAAGCTTCTGCCCCTTTATCTACCTCTACATCTGGATCAATCTTAATCGCATATGCTTTTTCTTCTTTAGCGATTTGCATTGCAGCTTCCAATAATGTCTCTAAAGCTAACTTATTGCTATAGTCTGTAACAAATCCACGCGAAATATAGCAAAGTGTATAAGGTAGCTTAGGCACTTTTTTAAATAGTAATTGACCTACTCCAACAATTTCTCCATCTTCTCCAACTGCGATACGTCTTGAATACCAGCCAGTTAATGTTTTGGTTTCAGCCCATTTAGTTAATTGTAATAAGTCACCTTGCGGATGCGCTTTAACAAATGCATCATGCGCTTGATTAGTGATATTCATCTTTTCCATAAAAACTGATGTCTCCTTTATCAATTCAATTCTATGATATTATATATTGTTTTATTCTAATTTTCACATACAAACCATCATTTGCTATACTATAATAAATATAGAAATGGGGGTTTTTTATGCGGATTTTTATTATTGCCTTACTATTATTAATTAATTTGATTTTTATTTTTCAAGCTATCAATGAACCACTTACAATTTCATATTTAAGTTTAAGAATTATTTTAGCAGCGTTTACATTTATAATAACTGTTTATTTACTATTATTGCGTACTCAAAAAATTTCTACTTACTTGGCTATTTTAACACTTATCACATCTTTGATACACATATTCATAATCGCACATAGTGCATACCTGTATATTTATTAGTCTGCTATAAATTTGTAACTTAAACCACGTATAATTAATGTGTAAGGGGACGTTGTTTTATTATCTTTTATAGTGACTGATTTATAACCTGAGTCAGTGCCATCACTAATGTTAAATAATGTCTCATCCCCTTTTAATTTTAATGTTGTGACACTTTCTGTTTTGCTTATAATTTCCATATCAAACCAACGTTGCCACTTATTCACTGTATGTTCACGCTCAGTACTAGTCAATTCTACAGATTGAATTATAAATTCATTTTGACGTAATGACGCTAATTTTTCATTTCGCATATTTTCTTGTTCATTCCACTGAATAAAAAATGGAGGCTTTACTCTATAGTCTGGGTCTGCAATATATAATAACTTCCATGATGTTTTATCGCCTTTCATATTCTCTCTTTGCATGTTTACTGGTCCAATAACCTCTATATCTCTTTCTTCTAAATCTAATTTTAATTGTTCAATATCTTGTGTACGAAATGCCATTGTTTTTAAACCTTGTGCATAATGATCTTGAACTATTTTTGAAGGAAATGACACCCTACCTTCATCAGTTTTAATAATTTTTTGTAAGACGTCTGGTTTGTAAACATCTATCAATTCAATATATGCATTGCTTAAATAAACCAACCTATTGTATGTACCTAATCGCTCGTGTTGTCCACCTTGTTGTAAAGTTAGCAAATGTCCTGGGTATTTAAAGTTGTCTAATTGTTGAATATAGTGTACTAAATGATCTAATTTTAAAGATTGCATAACTTTTCTCCCCTATTTTTATCGTTAATCTTATCATAACAAATTGCATACTACTTTACTTCTTATAAGTGGCTAAAGCAGTTGTTAATTAACTCTTTACCGCTGTTTTAATTATTATTTTAAAACAATACTATTGATTTATTTCATAAAAAGGCTTAGAATATTATCTGTTATTAAAAGTTAGCCTTGCTAACTATTTTAGGAGGCCATGATGAATACACCAAACATATTCAATAATTTAATTGCAGTTTATCGACCTTATACAAAGTTATTTTCACCTATATTTGAAGACTATGACTTATATCCAGCACAATGGTTAGTGATGAAAGACATTGCACATAATGCACCAACAACATTAGTTCAAATTTCTAAGCGTCGTGCAATCGAAAAGCCTACAACTCGAAAAATCTTAAAAGTACTTTCTGAAAAATCATTGTTAAAAATTGAAACTGGAGAAGATAAAAGAGAAAAATTATTATCTTTTTCTGAAGAAGGACAAACTCTTTATGACAATATAAATGAACGTGTTTCTATCGTCCAAGAAGAAATACTTCAAAATACTAATTTATCTGAAACTGAGCTAAATCATACAGTTCAAATCATTCAAAAGATTCATGAAGAAATAACTAAAATGGAGGAAATGTAAAATGAATCAATCATCATCCATGAGATCACCTATATGGACCAAAAGTTTTAATATCAATTTTATAACGAACTTCGCAATATATCTTAGCATGTATTTACTCATCGTTATTATAGCGAGTTATACTAAATCAGAATACCACGTGTCCGATAGTATAGCTGGACTCGTTTCCGGCCTTTTTATAATAGGGTCCCTAATTGGACGATTCGCTACAGGTAAGTATGTTAATAAAATAGGTCCAAAAACCATATTATTAATAGGTTTAATATTCTTAATCATCACACAGCTCTTTTATTTTATAGAAGGTTCATTGGCCCTATTAATGTTTACTAGATTAATTAATGGGATTGCTACAGGTATTACCACTACTGCAACTGGAACAATTGCAGCATACGTAACACCAAATGATAGAAAAAGTGAAGGTATTAGCTTATTCTCGCTAAGTCTTGTTATTGGTGCTGCAATAGGCCCATTCTTTGGTCTATTACTTATCAATACTTTCCCAATTAAATTATTATTTTTAATTTGTTTAGTTTGTGGCATTGTTAGTTTTATCATTTCATTCTTTGTAAACTTAGATTTCAAATTAGAAACAAAAGCACAAACCACGCCTGAACATGTTAAAAACAAGAAATTTAATATAAACAATTATATCGCAAAAGAAGCAGTACCTGTCGCTATTATCATGTTAATATCAGGTCTGACTTATTCATCTATTCTTACGTTTTTACAGTTCTTCGCCCAAGAAATTAATCTCGTAACCATATCTAGTTACTTCTTTATATTTTATGCTATTGCCTCATTAGTTACTCGACCAATAGCAGGTCGCTTAATGGACCAAAAAAATGAAAATGTTATTGCATATCCTGCATTCTTTTTCTTAATTATTACTTTTTTAACCTTGAGTATTACAAATAATGGTTGGTTACTTATTCTAGCAGGTCTATGCTTAGGTGCCGGTTATGGTAATATTTCTTCCTGTATGCAAGCAATTGCTATAAAAGTATCGCCTCCTGCAAAATATGGGATAGCTACTTCAACTTATTTCATAGGTCTTGATTTAGGACTTGGTTTTGGACCCTATGTATTAGGCTTTATCACTTCTACTGTTAGTTATGCGCAGCTATATGGCATTATGGCAATCATTGTATTAATAACTGCAATTATTTATTATTTTTTACATGGTAAAAAAGTAAAAAAATTAGCTTCTAACTAAAACTCTATAACTAACACTATCGTATTATCTTACCGTAGGAACAAAATAGTATTAGGTCGGAATGCCATAAAACTCTAATTTATTTTAAAAGGTTTGTCATGCTTCCCCTACAAAATTGACTACGATTAGTAAGAACAAAAGGTTCACCTGACCTGAACCTTAGGTATAACTTACACTAACTCAATATTATGATTAAGGCTGGGACAAGTTAATTGTCCCAGCCTTATCTTTGCTTTTGTAATTACATTACTTATGTATCTTTTTGATGGTTACGCAACATTAATTTGTTCAACCTCTTTAATAATGTCATCTAACAACTGTTTCTGCTCATTATTATAATAATAGAAAACTTGTCTTTCGTCTGTCTCAGAACGCACTTTCGAAATTAATTCTTTTTTATAAATCTTTCTTATAATTACATCAATTTTACTAGTATCCCAAAGCATTTCGAAATGAAGTGCGTCACGTAATTCTTTACCACTTATTCTTGTAGCTTCGTATACTTTGAACAATACAACAAATTCTTCAATTGACATTTTATGCTTTGATTTCAACCAATGTTTTAACTGACACAAATCTCTTTCAGATGTTATAAAATATGATACTTTACTATCCATAAAAATGGCCTCCTTATTGTCTACTCTAGTTGTTTTAATTTTTTTATTTGGCTTTACTTAATGAATAAGCTTCAAAAGTATTATATAACACTTTCTTCTTTTAATCTATTATTTTTAATCGAAAAGATAAATATTTTTTTCTATTGAACATTATTTATATCACTTAAAATGAATATCTTTAAAAATTTGTATTAACTAAAATGTTTCAACCTCGATTAACCTCTTTATTTAACATTATTATTTTATAATACTTTAATCTCTTTATGATATGATACATATATAATAGTGTTTACTATGCTAAATTATTTGATTTTATTTGATTTTCAAAACAAAAAATCCCTATTAAAGTGTGCAAAGTGTTAAATGACTACTTTAATAGGGACGTGGTTGTATGAGTTGAATTAACCACCAATATAATTCATATTTATTTTTTTACGTTTTCTATTTTCAACTGTTTGAGCCGTACGTTCATCTGAATAACGATCGTCTCTTATATTCCAAAGAATCTTAAATTGTTCAAATAACTCAGCGTCATTTGCGCCATTTCTCATAAATGATTTAACGTCAAAACCATCTACTGTACTAAACAAACACCCATAAAACTTACCATCTGATGATAGTCTAGCGCGAGTACATGTAGAGCAAAAAGATTGTGAAACGCTTGTAATCAATCCAAATTGTGCTGTAGTATCTTTATGTTTATAATATTTGGCCACTTCCCCATAGTATTTAGGTTCGACCGCTTCAATATCAAAATCTTTTTCAATCATTTCTAACATTTCATCTTTTGTAACAACTTTGCTAAAATCCCAACCATTATCATTACCAACATCCATAAATTCAATAAATCTAATTTCAATTTGCTTCTCTTTAAAATATTGAATCATCGGAAGAATTTGGTTATCGTTGACGCCTTTTTGTACAACAACGTTGACTTTCACCTGAAATCCAATAGAAACAGCATAATCAATCTGTTGTAGGATCGTTGAAGCTTTAATATTTCTATTATTTATGTTTTGAAACACTTCATCTTCAATAGCATCAAGACTTACGTTTATACGTCTTAAACCAGCATCATATAACTTTTGACCATGTTTTTTTAATAGCAAACCATTGGTAGTAAGTCCAATATCTTCTATTCCATCAATTTGATTTAATTTGTAAATAAGTTTATCCAAATCACGTCTCAATAACGGTTCTCCACCTGTTATTCTTATCTTTTTTACACCTAACTTTGTATACACATGAGCTATACGTACCATTTCATCAAATGAAAGTAGTTCATCTTTAGGTAAGAACACAAAGTCATCACCAAAAATTTCTTTTGGCATACAATAATCGCAACGAAAGTTACATCTATCGGTAACTGACAATCTTAAATCACGAATCGGACGTCCGAGTTTATCAGTTATTTGTTCTACCATAACGTTAGGCCTCCTTATCTATTTAATATATCTTGTTGTAAAGAGTCCAAATCTTGTTGATAATTTATATTTTTATACCAATAGTCTGGTGATTGTATCGTATCTACACTTAACCAATCACTTTTAACTTTGCTATATACATTTTTCAAGCTGAAATCATCCGAAGCTAAAGCTTCATTCATCTTATTCAATGTATGTGGGCTGTAAAATGCCAAAGTTGGTATTGGTCTTCCCTGTTCATGAAAACCTGCAACATCTAATTGGTCTTCTATCAAATGTTCCACCATAAATTGATATAATTTACTAACGGCTTTTTGCGTTATCATGGGTGTATCAACCGAAATCACAAAAAAGAGCTCCTCGTTTTTATATAAGTTCATCACGGAACGAATACCTGCCAAAGGACCTTTATCTTTATTTTGATCATCGTCAATAACAATATCGTCATAATCAAACTGTGAAGCTAAATTCTCATTTGTACTGATTATGATTTGGTTAAACATATTTGTTGCTTCTAACACACTAATAATTCGCTTATAAAAATATTGAGAATCTATTTGTGCAAAAGCCTTTGGTTCGCCGAATCTCTCTGATTGTCCTCCGGCAAGTATAATAGCCTTCATGTCTTATTTACCCTCCGCTAACTGGTGGAATTAATGCCACTGTATCATTTGGATGTACGATGTCATCTTGTTGAACGAATTCTTCATTAATTGCGATTTGAAATTGTTTATCTTTGATTTGTGGGTATCGCTCAAATAAATCTGTTAAAAATTCATCTACCGTAATATCATAACTCAAATCAATCTCCTCAGACGTTTTTTCTAATATATCTTTGATTTCTGCAAAGTATAATAGCTTCATTTAGAATCATCTCCTATAATAGCATCATTATAATTACCATGTTGATGACCTTGCCATTGCGCACCATCTTCCCATATTT
This sequence comes from Staphylococcus pseudoxylosus, assembly GCF_044794325.1. Lineage (NCBI taxonomy): Bacteria > Bacillati > Bacillota > Bacilli > Caryophanales > Staphylococcaceae > Staphylococcus > Staphylococcus pseudoxylosus. The sequence continues at coordinate 857,356 of NZ_CP085024.1, read as the reverse complement.
CTTTTTTCCAAATAGGCACAATTTCTTTAATACGTTCTATTGCATATTCATTTGCACAATAGGCATCTTTACGATGAGGAGATGAAACACTTATAAGTACAGCAATATCTGATATCTTTAGTGGTCCTATCCTATGGACAATCGCCGTTAAAGTCCCTGGCCATTTTTTTGAAATTTCATCACCTATTTGCGCAAGTTTCTTCTCTGCCATAGGAATATAAGCTTCATATTCAAGGTATTCTGTTTTTATTCCTTTTGTCCATTCTCTTACATGTCCTGTAAAAACTACAATCGCACCCTGATGTTCATTTAAAACAAACTCTCTGTACTGTTCTGTTTGTATGGGTTCATTCACTACTTCAAACTGCTTCATTTAATGCATTCCTTTTATCTTAAAATAAGTTAATAACCAATTTTCATAATGCTCCATTGCTTTGATATCATTCATTTTCATATAATACTGTACATTGGAAAGCTTGGCTAAAGCTTGGCGCTCATTTTCATTAGTGTAAACGACTACTTTATCAAAACCTGCATTTTTAAAACCTTCTACCAATATGATGTCACTGTCTATTGTAACAGATTCATTTATGATTTCCTCAAGACTTTGTTTCTCAATTCTTGTCACTGTTTGTTGATATACATGCCCCTGTACAATGCTTTGATCAGCACCAGCATGAAAATGTTTCATATGATCCACGTGATCTTTTTGTAACGCAATATCATCATCTTGAAAATCCTGTTGATATTGTCCATGATGCTTTACAGTAGCAACGGTTAAGTCATGTGCTTTCAAAAGTTTAATTGTATGTGACATCAAAGTGGTTTTGCCTGAGTTTTTAAAACCTACTATTTGTAGAATCATATAAAACAATCCGTTTCATAAGCTTGTGACTCCGTTAAAATAACATCTACTGTATACCCTTTTTGATATCCTCTTGTTCCCCCTGGCAACATTATCATCGCATTACTGTGTGCAATTGCAACGACTGCCCCTGATTTATTAAATCCTGAAGGCACGACTGTCATTGATTTTCCATTAAAAGTAGCCGTTGCTCGTACGAAACGTGTAAACGGATTAGCTTTGGTTAGATCTTCCATTAAAGTTGCCTGTACCATTTGTGGATAAATAGCTGTTGCCCCCATCATATGTAGTACAGCCGGTTTAACATATAGTTCAAAACCAGTAAAACATGCCGACGGATTACCAGATAGACCAAATAAATATTTACCATCAGCTACTGCGACTGTTGTCACACTACCAGGTCTCATAGCAATCTTATTAAATAGCACCTCGGCATTAATCTCGTCATAAATTTGTGGTAAATAATCAAAATCACCAACAGAAACACCTCCTGTTGTGATAACAATATCATGTTTAGACATAGCGTCTTTTACTACTTGAATACTACTTTTCAAATCATCTTCTTGAATTTGGTAAGCTGCTACATCTAAATTAAACGTTTGACTTAAGGCAGCAATCATAGGTCCATTTGAATTTCTGATTTTACCTGGTTCTAAGTCATCTCCTACTTCTAGCAACTCACTTCCAGTCGCAATAACGCCGATACTAGGCTTATCAAATACTTTAACCTGTGTGTAACCATACGTTGCTAGAACTGCTATAGCACCTGGATTGACTTGTTGCCCTTTATTTAGAACTGTATCACCAATCTGTGTTTCTTCACCTTTTAAAGACACATTCTCATTAACAGTAAATGATTTTCTTATAGTAAAACTTTGTTCATTTTCTACTGTTTGTTCTAACATTACTACTGCATCTGCACCTTTTGGCATTTCAGCACCTGTCATAATACGTACCGCTTCAAAAGGACCTACTTCTTTTTCAGAAACTGATCCTGCACCAATATGGTCAATCACATTAAAGGTAATTCTATGGTTTCCACTTGCACCTTCAGTATCTATACTTCTCAGTGCAAATCCATCATAAGGTGATTTATTAAATCTCGGGATTTCATATGTAGCTACAATATCTTCCGCTAATATATAACTAACGCTATTTTCTAAAGGAACTTCGATTTGTTTTGTATATATATCTTGGCTCACAACGCGTTCGATTGCTTCTCTTACTGGTATTGGATTTCTTTTTTCAACTGGCATTTAAAATCTACTCCTTAAAAAAATGGATTTCGTGATATACTAGGAAACGATTAGGAGGGATAACTTTGTCTGAATTCACACATATCAATGAACAAGGCAACGCTAAAATGGTTGATGTCTCAGAAAAAAACATTACCAAACGCACAGCCATTGCACATTCAAGTATTACCGTTAATCAAGCAATCTATCAGCAAATTGTCGATAATACAAATAAAAAAGGCAATGTACTTAATACTGCACAAATCGCAGGTATCATGGCAGCTAAAAATACGGCTGATATTATTCCTATGTGTCATCCATTACCACTTACTGGGATTGATGTTTCATTTAATTGGAAAGAAAATGAAACATCATTTACTTTAAATATCCAAGCGAGCGTTTCAACAACTGGAAAAACTGGTGTAGAAATGGAAGCACTTACCGCAGCATCTGCAGTTGCGTTAACTGTATATGACATGACGAAAGCGCTAGATAAAAGTATGATTATTGGTGAAACATATTTGTTATCTAAAACTGGTGGTAAATCTGGTGATTTCCAACGACCAAATTAATATCCGGTTATACATACCTACTAGACACATGCCAAGCTATATTGCATATCACAATATGACTTAGGTATGATATGACCTTAAAATCAATACTATGTTAGGTAAATAGATATGACTGTGTATAACAATTATTTTGACTTTTGAGTATTGAGTCAAAATGTTAAGAGGGAGAAGATGAAATCAATTGAAATTTTTTGATTTTTATCTCTCCTATTTTATTTTGTTATTTCTTGAACTAAATGATTTAATTCAGGTTTGATTAGCTTGTTCAATGCTAATTTAACTGCACCAGTAGAACCAGGCACACTAAAAATCAACTGTTTACCAACTGTACCTGCGATCGCCCTTGATAATAATGCACGACTCCCAACATCTTCAGTATAACTAAGATATCTAAACAACTCCCCAAATCCTTCAATTTCTTTTGTGATAAGAGATGACACTGCTTCTATTGTCACATCTCTTTGTGCAATACCTGTGCCACCCGTAGTGATAATAACGTCAATTTCTTCGGTCAACCATTGCTTTAGCTGTGTTTGTATTGCAGTTATATCATCTTTTACAATACAGTAATGATTATCAGCAATATGAACGTTCAATTCAGAAAGAAGAGATATTGCCAATTGGCCACCTTTATCTGTATCGTAATTTCTTGTGTCAGATACAGTTAATATTGCACAATTAATATCTTTATCCAGCTTTACATTTGTATGCATCATTATTAATTCTCCTTTATCCAAAAAGTTGATTCATTAGTGTAATAGCCGCATCAGGCTTGGTCATACCATGTATCAGCATTCTCCCATTTTTGAAACTTACTATTCGATACCCTTTGTATTTAAATTGAAGCAGATAGTCATTTCGCTTAAATGGAATTTGATATTCTGCTAAAAATGCTTCTAATATTTCCTGGGAAATGTTAGGGTTTTCATACTGTACCGTATCTCTTCCACATAAACTAACAAATTGACGCTTTGTTTCGTTTAAATATGGATATGTAGGTGATTCACCACATGTTGGACAATGGGGGCGCTGTAATTTATGATAACCAAACGTAAAATGTGTTCCGTCCCATAAGTCTCCATATGTTACTTTGGTGGTAATGTCTTGTTGAGTTAACACTTTTAACGCATCTCTCATCTGTAAACTTGTAGTCATACTTACAGCTGGTTGAATGACACCAACTGTATCACAAGTTCTATTAATAACAGGTAATTGTGGCATCAAACAATTAAAACACGGTGTTAAACCTGGTATGAACGCAGTTTCTATATATGTGCTTTCTACAACACCACCATATATCCAAGGAATCCTTTGCTGAAATGCAAAATCATTAATCATTTGGCGAGTTTCAAAATTATCTGTCGCATCTAATATAAGCTGTACATTTTTACAATGTTCATCTAAAAACTGTCGATCAACATGTGCAATATGACAACTTAAATTTAAATCTTGGCGAATTGCCATTAAATGGTGTTCAGCTGCTACGACTTTAGGTAATGCTTCATTTGCATCAGTTTCCGTATATAACGTTTGTCTTTGTAAATTACTGAACTCAATATAATCTCTATCCACAATTGTAAGTTCCCCTAACCCAGCGCGAACTAAACTTTCAGCAAGATGCGTCCCTAAAGCACCCATTCCAATAATCACGACATGCGCGTTTATAATTTTATCTTGGCCTTTAGAACCAATATGTTTAAATAACGTTTGTCTCGAATAGCGATCTTTAGTCACAAGCATTACCCTTTCTATACATCATTGTTTCCATTATAAATCTTGGGTCACAATGTAACAATGTTTTGATATTAATATTATAAAAAGTAGCGTTTTCCCTATGTTAAATATTTATGATTGAAATTTATTTCTATACTGAAATCTTAATCAATACGCTATATATTAATTAATCATATCCCTTACTTAAATGTTCGTGGTACAATGAGTTGAATATTATTCGGAGGTGAATCAATGGCACGTTCAAAGGATTATGAACAACTATTAAGCCAAGCTAAAGACATCGTGATTAATTCTATAGGTGAGACTATGGATCTTTACGGTGTAAACCGTAGTGTCGGCAATTTATATGGAACGATGGTATTCGAACAAAAAAGCATGACACTAGATGAAATGCGCTACGAATTACAAATGAGTAAACCAAGTATGAGTGCAGGAGTTAAAAAACTTCAAGAATTTGACGGCGTTAAACAACAATTTACGCGTGGCAGTAGAAAACAACATTTTGTTGCTGAAAAGGATTTCTTTACTTTCTTCGGTAATTTTTTCTCACAAAAATGGAACAGAGAAATTAAATTAAATTTAGAAGCTATTCAACGAGCAGAAAAATTATTGGACCCCATTATTCATTCAGAAAGTGCATCTGAGGAAGTCATCGAAGAAGCTAAAGAAATGTCAAAGCAATTAGATCATTCTAAAATATATTATGCTTGGTTATCTACATTGTCTGAATCACTTAATAATGGAGAAATTTTCGAACATTTCCCTATTCCAAATACCAGTAACGAGTAAAAGGCATAAAGTTCCAATTGGAACTTTATGCCTTTTCAAGTCTGTATGATTAAACCATCATAAGCGATGGTCGCATTCAGTCCAGACTGCTTTAGTTGTTGTTCTAACTCCATTACCTGTGTTTCATTTAAACTTTCTGTTGCTTCAATGTGTGTAAAATAAGTATGTTTTGCGTTAATTTCGTAAGCAAGTTCTACACTTTCTTCAAATCGTACTTCTCCTAATTCCTCAAGCATCCCTGCTTCATGTATACGTTCATGAGTTACAGGGTTAACTTCATTACTACCAAAAGGTAAAATTGCCACATCAACTTCTTTTATTTTTGCTATAGGTATATAATTTTTTATCTCATCCGGAATAATCAAAATACGTTGCGCATTAGATGTAATATAAAATCCAAATGCAAACTCCTCTGCTAATTGAATCCACTCGATTGACGCATGATTTATCTTTATTCGGGAGTCGTTTTCTACAATTTCTTTTTCAATCACACCGAGTTCACTTAGGTAGTTCAAATGATCCCAATGGCCAAAATACTTTTTAAAATCAGCCACTTGTTGTTTCGTAATATAAATTTTAGACTTTTTAGATTGCGGTATTTTATTAATAAAATCATAGTTGAGTGTTTCCCAAATTCTAAGACCCATTGTATGATCTGGATGCCAATGTGAATATACCCCATATTTTATATCATCTATTTGTGAGCGCCGTAATTGATAAAAAATATCTTCTGATGTATCAATTAACAATTGTAAGTCGTGTATGTAAATGGCAGGCCCAGTTCGCTGAATCGTATCTAAATGTTGAGATACTGACTTATGTAATGAAGGTACACCACCAGCAGTTCCCAAAAACTCTATTCTCATGTATACACCACCTTCAAAAATACTTAAATTTTTAAAATTACATTTATCATACTTGATGAAGTGTTTAATTTCTTCAGTGTTTGTATAAATGCAACGCAGCGTTAAATTCATTTGATATTTATAACTTCATGCGCTAAGCTAGTAGCTTCGTAATTGGAATGTGTCACAAATATAATAGGTATTTGCCATTGTTCAAAAATACGTTTAACAAGCTCTATGCTTTCTTCTTTTGTTGTATCATCTAAGCTTGAAAATGGCTCGTCCAATAAAATCAAATCCGGCCTAGTGCTTAGCGCCCTTGCTAATGCCACACGTTGTGCTTCACCACCCGAAAGTCGCAAGGGATATTGATTCTTTAAATGCACAATATTCAATTGCTGTAAAAGCCTGTCTATATGTTGAGAAGGTTTTGTCATAAAAGTTATATTATGATAAACATCCATATTAGGAAATAATTGATAATCTTGAAATAAATAGCCGATATTTCGTTTTTGTATTTTCACATCTATAGCTTGCTTTGTATCACAAATAACGTGACCGTTGAGTTGGATAAAGGCAGTATTGGGTTTTCTTAAACCAGCTATCATGTTTAACAATGTCGTTTTACCAATTCCCGATGGACCTTTAATAGCATAAATTTTAGGCTCATTGTCTTCAATGCGGATTTTTAATTGTTGATTTTTTAATAGATGATTTAATTGTATTTTCAACAATTAGTCCACCTCCCGAAAACGGTCTTTATTTAATATATTTATAGTTCCAATCACAGTGATTGCAAATGCTACTAACACAATCACCCATAACCAAGCTTGATTTTCTTTACCTTGTTCTACTAAGAAATAAATTTCTAATGGTAAGGTGTTTGTTTTATTTGGAATATAACCAGCAACCATGAGCGTCGCCCCAAATTCACCAATCGCACGTGCAAAACTCATCATAATACCTGAAAGTATTGGTCTTTTCGATAGTGGAAAAATGAGTTTGAAAAATATTTTATTCTCATTAGCCCCCATTGTTCTAGCTGTATTTAACATTTTATGATCAATGTTACGAAAACCTTGTACAGTATGTTGATACATCAGCGGAAAACTCACAATCACTGATGCAATAACTGCACCAGTCAAAGTGAAAACTACTGGCATATTTAGTGTTTCCTTAAAAAATGAACCTACATAACTTTGTGGTGAAAATACAATCAACAAAATAAAACCCATTACGGTTGGTGGTAAGACAATGGGTAAGATAATGACACTTTCCAAGATTCTAGCAATGATACCATGGCGTTTATATAACCATTTTGATATTAAAATTCCCAACAAAGTAACAATTATAGTACTAATTAGAGCTACTTTAAGCGATATCCAAAATGGTGTCATATCTTGCATCGCTAAAACCTCCTACACTTCAAATTTATATTCTTTCAAAATAGCTTTCGCTTTATCTGTTTTTAAGAAATCTACCCATGCTTTTGCCGATTTATTATCTGTAATCGTAGCAGATTTATAAACAATTGGGTTGCTTAAATTTGCTGTATTAATCGCTTTAACTTTGCTATTACCATTTTGTTGACTTTGATATAAGTCAGTCTGGTAGACATATCCCATTTGTGCATTACCTTTTTCAACATAATTTAATACTTGGCGTACATCTTTTGCATATACTAGATTAGGCTTTACGCCTTCAAACAAGTCATTACTTTTCAGATATTGTTCAGCGTATTTACCAGCTGGCACTGATTTGGTTTCGCCGATAGCTAATTTGTCACCATCTTTAATATTTGTTACAGATTTATAATCACTATCTTTACCAGCGATAAGCACCAACTTATTTTTGGCATATTCGTATGTATTTTGTGCTTGATTTTTATCTACAAGTGCATCTACATCTTTTTCATTTGCTGACATAAAAACATCAACAGGAGCGCCTTTTTCTATTTGCTGTCTTAAAGCACCTGAACCTCCATAATTAAAAGTAACATCTACATTATTATGTTGCTTTTTAAAAGCTTTTTCTAAATCTTTTGTTGCATCTGTAAGACTTGCTGCTGCAGCAACATGCAATACTTGTTTTTGGCTTTCTTCATTTTTCGTCTTTGCATTTTCATTATCTTTATGCTCATTAGAACACCCAGTCAAAATGAATGTTAGAACAATAAATGTAATAAGTATGTATTTAGGTCTAATTTTCAAAAAAATCACTCCTTCACTTTATTATATGCTTGTATATAAAAAAATAAAAGCAAGAAAATAGGAGCATGATAGATGGAAATCAAATTTCATCATTTGATAACCTCACCAAACTCCTAATTAATAAAAAAGTAGATAAAGTTTCATAGAAACTACCTTATCTACTTTGTTCATACCATCATTGATAACTTATTTTAATTATAAAATGTCTATAAAGCGTTTAAACGCTGCTCGACCAACCTCAGTATTTTTAAAGACACCTGCATCTTCTAATACGCGTTTGAATTTGTAACCTACTTCTTTTTCAACAATATCATCTACATTATTAGTATCGATATCATAAGTTTGTTTCATATCATCGGCCCATTGTTGATGAATACCTATATCAACATGAACAGCACCTAGTAAATAAGATTTCACTTGTTTTAATTCTTCCTTTAAACGGCCAGGCAATATGGCCATCCCCATCACTTCGATTAATCCAATATTTTCTTTTTTGATGTGTTGTACATCTTTGTGTGGGTGAAAAATACCATCCGGAAACGCCGCAGATGTCTGATTATCTCTTAGTACAATATCCAATTCATAAAATCCATTTCTATACCTTGCAATAGGTGTAATCGTATGATGTCTCTCTCCATCTTTGCTATATGCCTTAATGTCTACACTATTATCAGAATATTGATTCCACTGTACCATAACATGTGTTGCCGCTTGAATGAGTTCATTACTATTTTTACTTTTTAATCGAATCACACTCATTGGCCAATTTAAAGTACTTGCTTCTACTGATGGAAAACCCGCTATAATAAATTTTTCAATTTCTGCTGCATTATCCATTGGGAATATATGTTGCCCTGTTTGATAGTGATTATGTGATAATATAGAGCCACCTACAAGTGGAATATCTGCATTAGATCCTATAAAATAATGTGGGAATTGTTTTATAAAATCAATTAAATCAAGAAAGGTTTGCTTGTTAATCTCCATCGGCACATGTTGTGCAGAAAACACGATGCTATGTTCTAAGAAATAAGCATATGGAGAATATTGAAACCCCCACGGTTGCCCATCTAAATTCAAACGTATCACACGATGATTAGTACGTGCTGCTTGCGTAACAGATCCCTGAAACCCTTCATTTTCAATGCATAAAGCACATTTTGGATACTCAGTAGCCGGAGCAGCTTTAGCTTTTGCAATTTGCTTTGCATCTTTTTCAGGCTTGGATAAATTGATGGTGATTTCTATGTCACCATATTCAGTACCCACCTCATAATTAATGTTATTTGCTATCGCGTCTTCTTTCACATAATGATTACGTTTAGCAATTTCATAAAAATATTTAGTCGCTGTTTCCGGTGATTGTTCATAAGCTTCTCTAAATTTTCTATTAATAACAGACGGTCTTGGCGTAATTATGTCTAAAAGTTGTGCTTCAACAATTTCTTTATTGTATAACGCATCTTCAATGCAATTTTCATTTATAGCTTCATTAATCCAATATTGTGTTATATCATTTGGGGTAGCATTTTTAGCTAAAGGTGATTCTAACGTCTCAGTTATCCCTCGTGCATTTAAAATACGCAATAATTGGTTTTGAATATAGATGCTATCTTCTTGTTCATAATCGCCAAATGAAATTGCTTGTTCAATAAATTGTTGCACCAATTGTTGGTTTAATAACATGCGTTATCCCTCCATACTTTGTTGATAACCATCAGGATGCTGATGGTGCCATTGCCATGCTGAATCAATGATTTCATGAATATTATCATGTTGTGGTTTCCACCCCAAGACAGATTGTGCCTTGTCACTTGCCGCAACTAACTTACTTGGATCCCCAGCTCTTCTTGGACCAACTTCAGCCTTAATTGGTTCTTTCGTTACTTTACGTGCAGCTTCTAAAATTTCAAAAACAGAGTAGCCTTGACTACTACCTAAGTTAAATGCACCCGATGCGCCTCCGTTTTGTAAATACTGATAAGCTAAAATATGTGCATCAATTAAATCTACAACATGTAAATAATCTCGTATACAAGAACCATCTTCAGTATCATAATCGTCACCAAAAATAGTTAAAGCATCACGTTGTCCTAACGCTACTTGTAATACAATAGGAATTAAATGCGTTTCAGGACGATGATCTTCACCTATCCATCCACCTTGTTTAGCACCAGCAACATTAAAATAACGCAGTGCAGCATAGTTTACACCATAAGCATTATGGCTCCAATGCATCATTTTCTCCATCATTAATTTGCTTTCGCCGTATGGGCTCGTTGGTGTTTTAGAATCTTCTTCAGTTATTGGAACTGTATCGGGCTCTCCATATACAGCTGCCGTTGACGAGAATATAATATGTTTTACTTGGTGCGCATACATTACCTCTAATAGTACTTGTAAGCCATATACATTATTATTGAAATAGGCTAGTGGTTTTTCTACAGATTCTCCAACTAACGAGTATGCACAAAAGTGAAAAACGCCTTCAATTTGTTCATTTGTAAAAACACGGTCTAAAAATGCTTTGTCACGAATATCCCCTTCATAGAAACTTGCATCTTGATGTACTGCCTCTCTATGTCCCGTTCCTAAATTGTCTACAACTACAACTTTGTAACCTTTATCAATCAATTGATCTACGGCATGGCTACCTATATAACCTGCCCCACCCAAAACTAAAACAGACATATAAAAACCTTCCTTCATTTATTTTGTATCACTTATAAAGATGTTACGCCACCGCTAATACCTACGTGGTAAAACGAAGGTGCATAACCAATTTTTTCTAAATACATTTGGGAAACTTCATGTTCTAATCGCTCGATACTGTCTTTATGCACTAAGGCAATCGCACAACCTGCAAATCCTGCACCTGTCATTCTCGCCCCCAATACACCATTAACTTGTTGAGCTGTTTCAGCTAATGTATCTAATTCAATTCCTGTAACTTCATAATCTTCTTTCAATGAAGCATGCGACATATTTAGTAGTTTGCCAAACTGGTCAAAATTATTTTCAGCAAGTACTTTACGCGCAAGTTTTGTACGTTCATTTTCTGATACAGCATGCTTAGCTCTACGGCGTGATACTTCATCTTTAATAAGATGCATGTTTTGCTCAAATTCAGCTAATGTCAGTTCACCTAGCGCTTCTATATTCAATGCTTCTTTTAAGTCAGCAAGTGCAGATTCACATTCTGCTCTGCGCTCGTTATATTTACTTTCAGTCAATGAACGACGTTTATTCGTATTCATTATAGAAATCACATAATCTCCAAATTTGGCTGGAACGTATTCAAAATCCAACGTCGCAGTATCGAGTAATATTGCATGATTTTCTTTCCCCATACCAATAATAAATTGATCCATAATCCCTGAATTTACACCCATAAATTTATTTTCGACAACTTGACCTATTTTAATAAGCTGCAGATATTCTAATTCTAAATCAAATAAATCTTTTAATAACCAACCTGTAAGGATTTCGATTGAAGCAGACGACGACAAGCTGGCTCCATTTGGAATGTTACCTTCGACTAAAATATTAAATCCGTGGTCAATTTCATCGAATGTTTCAGTTAAATACTTTACGACGCCTTTGGGATAGTTTGCCCAGTCATCATCTTGGTTAAATACTAGATCATCTAAAGTGAAGGTGATAATACCTTTTTCTTCAAAATTATTAGAGTAAAGTTGAATTTTACGGTCGTCTCTTTTAGTTGCTAATCCATAAGTTCCTAATTCTATTGCCGCTGGAAAAACATATCCCCCATTATAATCAGTATGTTCCCCAATTAAATTGATTCTCCCAGGGGCAAAGGCACTGACTTCAGCTTCTACACCAAATAACGTTTCAAACTTTTCGCGCATTGCTTGTAACATAAGATCCCCACTCCTTTTTATCTACATTAAATGCAAAGTGATTAATTCTTTTCTTCTTTTTATTAGTAAACACAAACAAAGTTTACTTGTTTACTAAAAGTTTTGTCAACATAATATACTTCACTTAGACTTTAAAAGTATTCCGATACTTCAATGGTGCTTCTACTACTATATGAATAGCAAGCTTTCTTGTTTGATTAAGACGTTCTTCTGCCATCCTTACTGCCGTCCTACCAAATTCATCTACAGGAATATGTACACTACTAATAGAAGGCACAGCATATTGGATAACTTCTAAATCATTAAAACTGATTAACTTTACATTCTCTGGTATTGCAATTTTATTCTCTTGAATTTTCTGTAAAATGCCTATTGCGACCATGTCATTTCCTGCCACAAACACTTGTGGAAGCGGTTGTTTGTGCTCTATAAATGTTTTAACCGCTAGCTCACCGTGTTCTTTTTTCCATCCATTAAGCAATGCTATCGTTTCTAATTGATGTCTTTCACACCAAGCTTGGTAAGCTTTATACCTTACATCAGTTGCATTTGAAGTTGGGGTGCCATCTAAATCTCTTATGGTATGATACCCGCCTATGTATGCAATGCGTGTTAAACCTAAACCCTTTATCTTGTCTAGCAAGTGAGTCATAGCGTAATAAAGATCTGAATATACAGCATCTATAGATTTAGGGACATGGGGATTATTAATTACTACCATATTAGGATTATAAGATTGGAGTTTGTATAGAGCATCAACCGAAAAGTTACCTATAACTATTATTGCGCCTGCCTTTTCTATTGTATTTAACTCATAATTATTTTGGTTACCATCAATACGTATTGTTCGCTTTAACGACAGATTTAAACGTTTAACTTCCGCTTCAATTGCCAATCGAATTTCTCTATAATAAGGATCTGACATTTCTTTAGCTCTTGACGCATAAGTAATGATTTGAATACTTTTATTTTTTCTTGTTGACTTGTGATATTGTTTCTCTTTCGCAATTTGATGGATACGTTCTCTAGTATTTTTCGATACCGAAAGCGTTGGGTCATTGTTCAATACTCTGGATACAGTTCCTGGGCTAACTTCTGCTAAATGTGCAATATCTCTTATACTAACCATGTCAAATTCACCTCTTTAATCTGTTTACCCCAAGTTTACTTTCATTAGGTTCGTAAATCAATCTTGACTATGCCTAATTATGATTTAAGCACTACATAGATGTTTATTAATTTACATGAGTAAAACCGAATTATTTTTTTATAATTAAAAATACGCTAAAATATAAAGTGAATACGAAAAGAGGTGTACGAATGAATGAAGACGTTTTAACCAACCAACCAATCGTACGATACGAAAATGGTGAACTTATTGATAAAACAGATCACTATGTAACCGAATTCCCTTTAACAATTATGGTTAATGGAGAAGAATTTGCTACTATAATCTGTAGTCCTAACCATATGGAGGAACTTGTGCTTGGTTTTCTAGCGTCTGAAGGGGCTATTCTAAAAAATGATGACTTAAAATCAGTGCAAATAGATGATAGTAAAGGCTTTGCTCACGTCGAATTAACAAGACCATTAGGCGAACGTTTTGAATATTCAACTAAACGGATGATTGCCTCATGTTGTGGTAAGAGTAGAGAATTTTATTTTCAAAATGATGCTGCTGTAGCAAAAACTTCTATGTCAAAAATTGTTATTAGCCCAAAACAAATTCTAAACATGATGACACGTTTACAAAGTGCAAGTGCCGTTTTCAAACAAACTGGTGGTCTTCATAATGCAGCTATTAGTGACGGAGAGGCTTTCTTCGAACATCGTCAAGATATCGGCCGTCATAATGCACTCGATAAACTTTATGGTTATTGTATTCAAAGACACATTCCTGTGCGAAATAAAGTGCTAATTTTCAGTGGTCGTATTTCCTCTGAAATACTAATTAAAGCTGCTAAAATAGGCGTAGGTGTTATACTTTCGAAATCTGCCCCGACTACATTAGCTGTTACACTAGCTGAAGACTTAAATATTACTGCAGTCGGGTTTATTAGAGATGGAAATTTCAATATATATAGCCACCCTGAACGTGTACAAATAGAGCGTATAAATAAATAATCCACTAATAAATACGAAGCGATCCTAGGACATAGCTGTATGTCTTAGGATCGCTTTGTAATTTATATTTAAGCTTGTTCTTTCAATATTTGATAACAATAACTGATAAAAATGTATCCTTGTTTGATATACATATGTTTGGCACTATCCTCACCATCAGCGATAAGTATAATTACTTTATCATCCGAGACATCAGCTACAAATGATTGCATGGTTTGACCTATTCCTCGTCTTTGAAAATCTTCCAATACACCAAAGCCATCTATTTCAACTGTTTTATCAGTAATTATTAAATCTAAAATACCTACTGGTGTGTGTTGCTCATAGGCAATAATACGTGATTTACTTTCACTTTGAAATTGATTACGAATTACTCGTATACTTTCTTCTGTGTATTCAAGTCCAAAAGGTTCTGAAAACTGTCGATAGATTGCAATATAATCTTCTAAGTTTTGATCCGTGACAAATTTGACTTCAACTTGATCATTATGGCTTCTACGAATATTCTGTGATTCTATTGCATAAAGCTCCATACACCCTAATTCGAAACCACAAGTTTTAATTTCATCTAACCAAGCTTGGCTTAACGGTGTATTTTCTGGAAAAGTAAATGCTAAATGGTCGGAATATTGTTGTCTATGTAGACTTTGTTGCATTTCCATATGTTGTTTCCAATCCTTGATTGCAGGCATTTCTTTATACACCCATTTATTCGCATCATATACTAAAGGTGCTTCAGGTGTTAAATAAATTGTTTTAATCTGATCATCAGCAAAAATTTTACCCTCTTGAAATATGTCTGCCATTGAAATTGTCATGAACCTTCACCCTATCTTCTTCTGCCTCATCAATGCTTATCAAATTAAATGTCTAAAAATTTATTTTAATAACTGTTTAAATTGACTATGATTCAACATAATATTCCCAATTAAACTTGCGACAATCGCTTTCAGAATATCAGCAGGCATAAATAATAATGATAACGTTACAGATTTCGTGATAGGTAAATTAGTTATTAAGCCCATTATAATGGTACCTGTGATATCTAATACTAAGACACCAAAAACGATTGTTATAATTAATAGTACAACAAAATTAATTTTTTTAAAATATAAGTCTCTTACCAAGCCAATAAGATATGTAACAACTGGATACATAAATAAAAAGCCTGCTGATGGTCCAGCAAATACACCGATGCCTCCGCGGCCACCTGATAATAAAGGCAACCCTGTAGCTACTAGCAGTAATAAGACAATGACGCTCAACGTACCATATTTACGACCAAGCAAAATTGCCGCTAGAAATATCCCAATGTTCTGTAATACAATTGGCACAGGCATGACAGGCAATGGGATGGCAGGCACAAAACCCAGAACAGCTATAATTGCTGTCATCAAAGCCGTATATACTAAATATTTTGTAGTCAAAGTAATTCCCCCTTCAATGAAAAAAATTATACCACAAATGTAAACTAATAAAAACTATAAGTTTACATTTAAGAAGTCATAATTTAAGAGACGAGTTAGAAGTCAAAACATTACCTTTGAATTCACATGCTCGTCCCTTAGAGACTAATTAGTTATTAAATTTACTATCTTATACATTTAAAGAACTTGAATTTCTATTTATTTAAAAATTTTTCTTTTAAATCTTTTCTCATATATTCTAAAGTATAAGGATCATTATACCAATATGTTTCTGCTTGAACTTGAATCACTTGATCTTTTTGAACAGCTGGTATATTTTGCCATAAATCTGTTTTTTCATAAGCTGGTTTTGATTTACCTTCACTTGTTGAAACAATATAATCACCTGCATAATCTGCAATCTTCTCTTGTTTCACTTCTGCCCAGCCTTCTTTTTTAACTAAGTCATTTAATTTGTCAGGCATTTTTAGACCAAATGCTTGATATAATACTTCGCCACCACGTCCCCAATTGGGTCCGTAGCTGTATAATTTTTTATCAAATTCATCAAAGATAGAGACTGTTGCATCTTCACCAATTTTGTCTTTGATTTCTTGTCCATCTTTTTTAGTTTGAGCTTTCCATTCTTTTTCCCAAGAAGCTACTTTATCTTCTTTACCAAGTAATTTACCTAATTCCCTTTGTTGATCTAAATATTTATGCTTCCCATAATCATAAACAACAGTTGGTGCAATTTTATTGTATTTTTTAATGTTTTTATCCGTAGAATAAACAACGATTAAGTCGGGCTTTGCTTTTGCTACTTTTTCTACATCATTTTCCCCAATTTTTTCTACACCTTTAAACTTATCTTTCAGTAATTTACTACTATCTACTTGTTCATTGACAGCTACAATATTACCGCCAAGATATTTAATACCCCCTGCATATGTAGGTGCTACAACTGCTATTCTTTCAGGTTTTTTAGGTATATCTATGCTCTTACCACTATCTAATTTATAAGATTTTGTTGCTTCTTTTTTGTCACTATCTGATTTATTACCACATGCAGCTAAAATGAGTACTAAAACAAGTAACGGAAACAATAATTTTTTCATAATTCTCCTCCAATGAAAATGATTATCAGTACCAATTGATTATATAATGAGTCTAGTAATTTTACAATAGCAAACAAGTGAATTTTTTATTTTTTTTATTATTAAAAAATGCATTCAGACAAATTGTCTAAATGCATGGTTATTGTATTGCTCTTAATATTTAAAAATGATCTAATACACTGTGTGCAATGTTTGTATATGCCATGTCTTCCATAGGCGGATTGTGCAAACCTGCGCGCATGTCTCTATAAAAACGTTGTAAAGGACGTTCCATTTCAAGACTTTTCGCGCCTACAATTCGCATGGCAATATCTATAACTTCTAAACCTTGGTTCATTACCATTACTTTACTGGCAGACGTTTCATTCCATTTCACTTTTTCAGTAGCTTCATCATTATATAAAGCAGCTGTACTCCATAAAAAATGACGCGCAGATAATAAAAGTGTTTCCATTTTTCCAATATTTTGTTGGACAGTAGGTAAATCACCAATAGTTCCCTCTATACTATTCGGACTGTATGTTTTGGCAAAGTCTACTGCGTAATCTCGTGCTGCTTGAGCGATACCTAAGTAAACACTTGGTATGTGTAATATCCAGCCATTTGGCTTTTTACCACCAGCACCCCTTATTTCTACAAAATTTTCTTCTGGTAAATATACATCATTTAATACAAGGTCATGACTTTCTGTTGCACGCATACCTACCATATTCCAATTATCAGCTATCTCCACACCCGGAGTATCCTTAGTCACTAAGAAAAAGCCTACTTGGTCAATTGCTTCGTAATAAGCACTTACTACAAAATGTGTAAGCCCTTTGCTCATAGAAGTAAATGTTTTCACCCCATTAAGTACAAAGCCGCCATCTACTTTTACTGCGTTTGTTGCAGGTCTACCTCCACGCGTTGGGCTACCAGTTTCCGCTTCACTAACGGCCCTATTCACCAATGCCCCTTGTTTCACTGCTTTAGCAAATTGATCAAGCATATCGTGTTCCCACATTTGTTGTTCATATAATTGGCCAATGACACTCAAATGCCAGCCTATTGATAAAGCAGTTGCACCATCGATTGATCCCAAATAACTTTGAAGTATCACCATATCTTCAATAGTCGCGCCTTCGCCACCATATGCTTTAGGTAACGTTAGCAATGTGTAACCTTCATTTACAAGCCATTCAATATTTTCATAGGGAAAATGTGAATGTATGTCATTATATTCAGCTTTCGCTCTAAAATCATCTTTTACAGTATCTAATTTAGCAATCCATTTTTCTTGAATCTCCGTATGTATTAACGCGGACGTATTCATTTCCTTCACCTCGTTCATCACTTTTTCCTTATTAAATACAAGTTTAACACTCGCCATACTTGAAATAAAGCTTTTCAAGCACAAATTCCTTACTTTACCGATAAGATTTATTGTGATAATTTATACTTAATGAAATATTGGGGGAAATTGAATGATTAACGTTAAACATCTCATACATAAATATAATGAAAATACGATACTCAATGACGTAAGTTTTAACCAAGAACAAGGAACTGTAACTGCAATTATTGGGCCAAGTGGCTCTGGTAAAACAACGCTGTTAAGGACTTTAAATGCATTAGCACTACCAGAATCTGGCACCATTACTATTGGCAATGAAACATTTAATACTTCTAAACATACTAAAAAAGACATTGCAAAATTACGACAAAAATCTGCAATGGTCTTCCAAAATTATAATTTATTTAAAAATAAAACTATCTTAGAAAATATAACTGTCGGTTTAATACATGGTAAAAATCACAGTACAATTCAAGCAAAAGAAATAGCGCTCTCCTATTTAGAACGTGTTAATTTAGCAAGTCAAAAAGATAAATACCCAATACAATTGTCTGGCGGTCAAAGTCAACGCATTGGTATCATCCGTGCTCTTGCTCTTAATCCGGATGTATTACTGTTGGATGAGCCAACTTCTGCACTAGACCCAGAATCTATACAAGGTGTACTATCTCTCATTAAGTCTATTGCACAAGAAGGTATGACGATGGTTTTAGTAACACATGAAATTGAATTTGCTAAAGCTATTGCCGATCAAATGATATTTATTGATGATGGTCAAATTATTCATCATGGTACACCTCAAGAAGTATTAGATCATAATAACTCAGAAAGAATAAATCGCTTCTTAAACAAAGTAAGCACGGAGCGTGATAAACAATGACATTAAAAAAAAGGGTTATTACCGCCATGATCATTTCATCGATTTTCGTTTTAACTGCTTGTACTCAAAATGATAATTCAAATAAGGAATCTCACAAAAAAGAAGTTAAAGTAGCACTGTCAGCAGAGGTCAATCCACCCTACTTGTATACCAATAAGCAAAATGAGTTTGTAGGGCTCGATATGGACTATATGAAATTAATCGAAAAAAAGTTACCACAATACGATTTTAAATATGAAGTAGGTGAAGAAGAATCAAATTTAGTTGGTATTGGCGCTGGTAAATTTGATATGGGAATTAACTGGTTTTTCAAAACGCCTGAACGTGAAAAACAATTTCTGTACCAAGACGTGCCCTATAGTTATGCGTTGCCTATGTTAGTAGTCAATCGTAACAATACGGATATACACAGTTTAGATGATTTACCTGAAAAATCAATTACACCCATGGCGCCTAGTGGCGGACTATATTCCATCTTATCTCAGTACAACAAAAATAATTCATCAAAAATCAATATTAATACGATTCAAGAACCTTCAAATGGAGACAACTTAAAAATGGTCAGCCAGCAGCGACGTGACGCTATGTTGTTAAACTGGAACACTTATAAAGCCATTCAAACACAAGTCAAAGAAGATGTTAAAATTGGGGGCATTGTCAAAAAAGAGCCGCTACATATCGTTTATAATAAAAAACATCAAAAATTACATGATGACATTGATCAAGCGACATTAGAACTTAAAAAAGAAGGTAAATTACAAGCACTTTCAGAAAAATATTTTGATATTAATGTATTCGATGACTTAGATGAAATTAATGACAAAAAATCACAATTGGAGGTGCAATGATAATGCAATCTGTAAATTGGTTAGATTTGTTTGGACAAGTATTACAGCAATTGCCATTAACTCTGTTAATGATTGTTATATCCTTAATATGTGCGTTAATGCTAGGTTTTATATTAGCGCTTATTCGTATTAAACAGATTAAGGTACTTTCACCAATTGTAAGAATTTATTTATCTTTTATACGTAGCACGCCACTACTTTTACAACTATTTTTAGTTTACTTTGCATTACCACAATTATTGTTATTAATTCATATAGATATTAATCATTTTAGTAGATTATTTTTCGTTATTTTAGCCTTCACATTACATACTGGAGCTTATTTATCAGAAATAATACGTGCTGGTTATCAATCTGTAGACTACCATCAAATAGAAGCCGGTTTATCAATCGGCTTATCCTATCCTAGAATACTAAAAGAAATAATCGTCCCACAGGCTTTAAGAAATAGTATTCCAAATTTAACAACGCAAATTATCGAATTAGTTAAAGATACTTCATTAGCTTTTACTATAGGCATCATTGACATGATGGGACAAGTTAAATTGATTATCGGGAATAATTATGGATTAGGCATGTTAGAAGTTTATATTGTCATTTCAATCATCTATTGGATTATCGCTTTAATTATACAAGGCACATTTACTTTAATAGATAAACGTGCGCAAAAACCATACCGCATTTAAGGAGGATATTCATTTGGACTTTGTTTTATATACAATAACTGAAGTGCTAAAAGGCGTTCCTAATACAATAATGATTTCTATTGTTGCCATAATCGTAGGTCTAATTGTAGGATTATGTTTTGCACTGATTCGTTTAAAACACATTCCCGTACTATCACAATTAATCATTGTCTACAATTCATTTTTCAGAAGTACGCCATTAATCGTTCAGTTATTTATTTTATATTATGGCTTACCTACATTTATTATATTTTTAAATGATCAATTCAAATGGCATATTAATCCAGATATTTTTTCACCTTTAATTATTGCTTTTATTGTATTTTCATTACATGCGATAGCTTATCTATCTGAATCAATAAAAAGTGGATTACAGTCGGTAGAATTTGCTCAAATAGAAGCAGCTCAAAGTGTAAGTCTTTCAAGGTTTCATATTTATAAAGAAATCGTTTTGCCTCAAGCTTTTGCGTATGCCCTGCCTAATATAGAAAATCAATTTATTATGCTAATAAAAGGTACCTCACTCGCATTTGCCGTACAAGTCACTGAAATTATGGCAGTAAGTCATGTCATTGCTAATGAAGGCTATAGATTTATAACAGTTTATTCAGTTGCTGCAGCATTTTACTGGTTATTAGCGATTTTATTAGAGTTCTTTTTTTCAAAAATGGAATATAGAACAACACGTTATTTAAATACGCGTACAACTTAATATAGGTCAATAGACTATTAAATAGCTTTAATGTATGGGGAATAACTCATTACTAAAGTGATACAGCTTTGACCTTTACCTTTAACTCCGCCAAAATTTTTGATTTTTTGGGAGTTTTATTCTGTCACTAGATTATTTAACTTACCAAAATTAACAATATCCAATCATGATACGTTTCACTCAAAAAAACAAAGGATACATTATCAAGCTTTTACATCTTGAACTATGTGTCCTTTGTTTTTTAATACTTTTTGTACATTTAATATATGTAGGAATATGACAAAATTGAAGCATTTTTAAATAGATTTTATTGTCTCTATCCTTTTTAAATTAGCCAACATTTCACTCAAAAAATTTTATAAAGCTAAACTTTTAGCATATTGCTTTTTCAATTTATAATATTTTTTGACCTTTTTAGGCATCGTGCCATTTTGTAATTCATCTTTCGTGATAATTGGATAATTTTTAAATATAAGTGAACCTAAATATCCACAAATTGCACTGCTGACAGCACACATAACTGCGACTGTAACCACAGTTAACGCATTATTAAACCCAAACATAACCATAAGTCCAGCTATTGGTGTAGCAGTTCCTGTCGCGTCATTAACTAATCCAAACATAGCTATAATCACACCAGAAATTGCGCCACCCAAAAAGTTAGTTATGTATACAGGTACTGGGTTTGCAGTTACAATATCTGCTTGAGATAACGGTTCAATAGCTACTGAAATCGTCGTTTTACGATCTCCAAACTTCATACGCTTAAATAGTACGAAATTCATAAATGAAGAACCAAATACTGCTAATGCGCCTATAGCCATTGGCGTACCAGTTAACCCTAATAATGCGGTCAATGCCATTGAACTTAATGGTGCAGTCGCAACCACTGTAATAATACCACCTAAAACAATACCCATTAATATCGGACTTGATGTAGTTGATTCTTTAATAATATTACCTATTTGAATCAAACTAGCATCAACCAAAGGCGTAGTACCAATTGCAATTAATCTTGTAATTGGTGCAATAACAATGATTGCTGCGATTAAATCAAGTCCGTCTGGTAATTTTTCTTCCATCCACTTCATACCAAAACTAGCGATATAAGCTGCAATGAATCCTGGTAGTAAATCCATATTGCCACAAGCAACAGCAATTACGAATGCATAGACAGGAGACACACCCATTGCTAATGCAACTAAACCGGCAGCTGCAACACCACCAAGTCCACCAGCAACATCTCCTAAATCGCCTAAAAATGGTATGCCAATCAAATCTCCGCCTACATACTTATGAAATGCTTCAACTAAAAATGATGCAATTGCAGCATTGGCAAGTGCCCCCATCGCTTTACCACCATTAGGCGCTTTACTAGTGAATAATGTAAACAAACATAAAACAATACCTAAAAATATAACTCCGATTATTAAATTCATAATAACACCTTTCCCAGTCGTTTTGTATGCGCTTTCATTAAGCAAATATTAGTATAACACAGTTAATTTGTTTCTAAAAACAAATATCAGTTAAATACATAATAAATATTATATTTTTACATTATTCAGAATATTCTTTTTATTTTTACTCATGTACAATTCTATTTTATCACTACCTTCATCATTCATCACAATGTTTGTTGTAACATTTTAATTATCTCATTAATTTTATCACGTTGTACTTCATTCACACGAACGACTACTGTTCGTTCATCTATTTCACTTCTCTTTTTACTCAAATACCCCATTTTAATCAATTTTTGTAAAGCTTTCGTTAAATAATAAGGTTGTAGCTCTGAATACTTTGCTATTTCTTTTGCTGTAATCTCATTTTCCTTACAATTAAAGATATAGTTTAAAATAAATATCTCTTCATAGTTAAGCTTATGTTGCTTTTTAGTTGTTTTGAAAAAATGTTTTCCCTTTTGATAAGTTGTAATTAGTTCATTCAGTGTTTTAAAATTTTGTTCAATCATAAAACCACTCCTTTTGTTTCTTCATGATGTTAATATGTCAAAGCGATTTCTAACAATATTAATATAATAATTCTATACTATTACATTCCGTTAATTCAATATCTCCAAGTATAAGAAATATTAAAAAATACTACTATTTTTTTAGTATTTACTTTTCAAATTCAAATTTTAGTTGGATATTCATTCTTTTTATTACTAAAAAAAGAATATGTTCATCCATTGCATTTAACAAATGATGATTTTGTAAAATGCAAACCAACATTTCCTCTTAACTTTTCCAAATTATTATCAATATAACAATAAACGAATATTTAGGCATCCAACTTCAAAATTCATTTCTTATACTAGCGTGTCATCAAAAATAACTTATAAATATAATAAAACAGTTTATGAACCCAATACTGTTCTTTAAAATAATAAAAACCGAAACATACTTAAATGTTCCGGCGCTTATCATTTATACAGTGGCACTTTCAAAGTGACACGCTTGATTTATTAATCTATTTAAATGAATGACTTACTTTTTTTTACAATCAATTGTATCAAGGAAGCTTAACGCTGCTAAACCTGATAAATCTAAAGCGTGTTTAGCTCCTGCTTTACCATGACCAGCTTCAAAATGTTTGTACGCAGCTACACCTAAAACTGAAATTGTTAATAGTGAAGCAACACGAGAAAGTCTTTTACTAGCAAAACTTAATACGAAGAATACTGCACTTAATGCTTCTACTGCACCAGCTAAAGGTACTGCATTTGAAGGTAAATTAAATACCTCTACAAATGTATCTTTCATTGATTGGTCACCTTTAAGTTTAGGTTTTGCTGCACCATATAATTCTTTAGCTAATTTTAAATTTGTTAAATAACGTAATATCATTACAAAATCTCCTTTTATTTGTTTTCAAAATATTTATCTACAATAGGTTTTACCCGCTCTGCCAACAATTTAATTGTGTTAATCGTATTTTCATGTGGCATTGATCCAACAGGGGTATGCAACATAAAGCGAGTAATACCTAAAGCTTCAATCGTTTCAATTATTTTTTGAGCAACCGTTTCAGGGCTACCTACATATAGTGCGCCATTGGGTCCGGCTTCTCGCTCAAAACTATTCTCATCATACATTGGCCATCCACGTTCTTTTGCCAATATATCATGATTTGCCTTAACGGAAGGAAAGAACTCTCGCTTTGCCTGTTCATCAGTTTCAGCAATGTATCCCCAAGAATGTGTAGCTATTGGTAGTTCATTTACATTATGCCCATAAGATTTAGCAATAGATTTATACATATCTATATTTCTTCTAAACCTTTTTGGATCGCCACCTATTATAGCATAAGTTATCGGTAATCCTAACGCTCCTGCTTTTAAAGAAGATTCAGGTGTACCTCCAGTTGCAATAGTAATTGGTAGTGAACCTCTTTCTGTTCTTGGATAAACACCTAAATTATGAATTGATGGTCTCATATGGCCTTCCCAATTTACAACTTCTTTCTTATTAATTTGCATTAATAACTCAATCTTTTCATTGAAAAGTTCCTCATAATTTTTCAAATCATAACCAAATAGTGGAAATGATTCAATAAACGACCCTCTACCTACCATAATTTCTGCACGCCCATTCGAAACTGCATCTAATGTAGAAAATCTTTCGTATACACGTACAGGATCGTCAGAAGAAAGCACAGTTACTGCGCTACTAAGTTTAATATGCTCAGTATTCCTTGCAGCAGCTGCTAACACAGTGACTGGATCTGATACGGCATAATCAGGTCTATGGTGTTCCCCTAGACCATAAATATCAAGTCCATATTGATCTGCTATTTCAATTTCTTCTATTATATTACGAATTCTCTGTGCATTACTTATAGCAGGTTGATAACCATCTTCCATATATATATCACTATTATCAGCAAAAGATGTCAAACCCAATTCAATTTTCATTTATTCACCTCACTAAATAAGTATAATTTTTATACTACTATATTAATATCTTCATTATAAGGTGTCAATATCGTTGCTCGAATAGTAAATAAAATATTAATTTGCCTAATTTAAATAAGAAAATTCACTACATTTTGTAAGAATAATTATTTATATTTTAAATATCAAATACCCTTGTTTTTTAGAGTTTCAAATTTTCTGTTATTTTACATCGTTGTAATAAAGCGTAGTGCAATGTTACACCAACAAAAACAAAAATACTATAACAACGCCTTTTAAACGCGCAAATCTTATATTTCTTTTATTACATAAACCGATATATTATTAGAACTAAATTACAAAATGATAACAACCCACACAAACGTAAGTTTTTCTGATAAAGTATTGCTTGTCGTTAAAACAGCGAATTAAAAAATTATAAAAATTGTCGTTTAGAGACTGGGATATATTTATTTACAATTCTTAGGAGGATATTTAACAATGAAAAAAATCGCTACAGCTACAATCGCTACTGCAGGAATCGCTACTTTTGGTTTAGCTCAACACGAAGCAGACGCAGCAGAAAATAATAATGGTGGGTATAATCCAAATGACCCTACTTCATATAGCTATTCTTATACAATAGATCAACAAGGTAATTACAACTACACTTGGCAAGGTAACTGGAACCCAAGTCAAGCAGACCAAGGTCACTCAAACAGTGGTTATAGCTACAATAACTACAATAACAATAGTTCATATGCTACAAGCAACACGAACTCAACTCAATCATATACAGCAAACAACCAAGGTACTGGTGGAAGTGGCGCAGCTTCACACTCAACTTCAAGCAGCAATGTTAAAGTTAGTACAACTAGTGCACCATCAAGTTCTTCAAACTCAATTTCAAGTACTTCAGGTTCTTCAAACAACCTATACACTGCTGGACAATGTACATACTATGTATACGATAAAGTTGGCGGTAAAATCGGTTCTACTTGGGGTAATGCTAACAACTGGGCTAGCGCAGCAGCAGCTTCAGGTTACACAGTAAACAACAACCCTTCACAAGGTTCAATCTTACAATCTTCAACTGGTGCTATGGGACATGTTGCATACGTTGAAAATGTTAACAGCGACGGTTCAATCAACGTTTCTGAAATGAACTACGGCCAAGGTGCTGGTGTTGTAACTTCACGTACTATCTCTGCAAGCGAAGCTTCAGGTTACAATTACATTCACTAATTAGTGATACAAAAAAGACCAAATGCTAATAATAGCATTTGGTCTTTTTTTATTATGTTAACAATTAAGATAGTAACGACACATACTGATTATTGATAATAATATCCACTTAGAGATTATTTTAACCAATATCTTACTGTATCTATATTTATGACTTCCTCATTCAAACTTACCTATTAAGTAAAAGCATGATTTAATCTATGCTACCGTGATAGAAAGTTATTACTTAAGTGATACACTTAAATGTCATATTGTATTTTCCATAACAACTAAAATCATTCGCTACATTAATCAATCGATTTTGTCATGTAATATCGCTACAATATACAAAACAAAACCGATTGCACAATAGATAACGGAAGTATATTTAACAATTTTTATCTATATTGAAATATTGATGAGTTTCAATGTCTAATAGTAATATCGCTACAATTATTACTATATATAACAAAGATCCACCTCATTCATAGTTATATATATCCTATTTATATTTTTTTAAACGTCTAATCTGAAATTTATATAAGCATAATAGCTAAAAATGCTGTCTTATTAATATAGTGAAGTAGCACTCTAATTAGTAAAGAAAGCGAAAGTATAAGGAAGCGAGACAGAAATACAATTTAATTTAAAAAATTCGTTGTTCTAACTCAGCAATAATCACTAAGGTCGCAATTGCTAAAAAATCACCTGAGCTTGATGCCCATGCTTTTATAATATTTAAGGCTGGGACAATTTAATTGCTCCAGCCTCTCTAACACGCTGCAATTCAATATTAAATATTCTAACCATCTTGTTTTAGAATATTTTGTAAAACGCTTCATTCTGTAGTTTTTACTTTTTTAATACCGATACCGCTAAAACCATAAAATAGTGCAAATACGATACATAAATAGCATGGAACTGTCCATATGAAGAATTGATCTACAGTCACACCTAACTGTTGTGTGTAATAAATGCCTGACGTCCCCCATGGAATTAATGGTATGACCATAGTACCAGAATCTTCAAGTGTTCTAGATAAGTTAGTTCGATCTAGTCCCATTTTATTATACATTTCCATCAATAATACACCTACCATAATAATTACGACAGAAGCTACGCCTGCTGCAAGTACCATCATAATACCAGCAACTACTGTAGCTAGTATTAACTGACCGACAGAATTGATGTTTTTAGAAATTTTATTAAGTATGACATCTAAGCAACCAGATTTTTCAACAATACCAGCAAAAGCATAACCACAAAAAATGGTGACGACAATTTCAGTCATGCTCATCATACCGCCCTGTTCAATTAGGCCAATCGCTCTATCAGTTAATTCTCCATTACTTGATGACACCATCCCTTTATTGAATCCGTTAAATGTTGCTTTGAATCCATCAACCACGTTAAACCCATTATTGAATACACCAACAATAATGGCACTTAAACTTGAAATAAGCATTGCTGGTACTGTTGATATTTTTATCAATAAACATATGATAATAATGATTAATGGCAACCAAACGAAAATATTAATATTATAAATTTGGGATAGTTCATTAAGTAACGCATTAACATTTGATGTATTCGTATTACCACCAAATTGTCTTCCAGCAATATACCAAACTATAAGTCCGATAATCGAAGCAGGAACCGTCGTCCATATCATTGCTCGAATATGTGAAAATATATTCACTTTTGTAACTAATGCAGCTAAATTAGTTGTATCAGACAACGGGGACATTTTATCTCCAAATACTGCTCCTGCAATAATTGCGCCTGCAGCCATACCTGCTGGAATATGTAATTGTGTAGCAATAGCCATTAATGCAATACCTGCTGTAGATGCTGACCCCCATGCTGTACCAGTTGCTACAGAAGTAATAGCACAAATAATAAACGCTGATACTAAAAATAAATTAGGATTTAAAAATTCTAAGCCATAGTAAATTAATGCAGGAACTGTTCCTGAAAACATCCATGTTCCAACGATAATACCTACTGATAAAATAATGAAAATTGCTGGCATCGCTGTTGCCAAACGATACGTTATACCTTCCTCTAAATCTTGCCATTTTAAACCTACTCGTCTTGCTATCAAAGCTGCATAAGCAGAAGATAGAATCAACAATGCTTGTATCGGAATTTCAAAAACAACAAAACCAGTAATTACGATTACAATCATTACTAATATGGTTGAGATTGACTCTAAAAATGTTGGTTGTCTTTTCATACACAATCCCCCTCATCAATTACTTTAATTAATCAAGTCCTAACTTATCTTTCCCTAATTCGTCTATCGTCAGTCCTTCTTCAAAGAAATCACGCTCTAAAATAGTTGAAGCAATTACTATGATTGCATCAATATTCGGTGTTGGAACGTCAATCTCACGTCCAAGAGTAGACCACAATACGAGGCCATAGGCAATATCTTCTGTTAAATAACGATTTTTGACATGATTTGGTCCCTTAATTTGTGAAAATACTGGACTTGTATTAAACAATCTATTTAATGGTTCATCTTCATCCTGTCTTTCTAAATAACCTCGTTCAATACGTGCTTCCTTTGCCGAAGATAACTCAAACCCTAATTTACGACCTAATGTAAGACGTTCTAATTCAACCGCATGTAGCAACCTAACTGTATGTTTCGTAATGCCCTCTTCATATAACGCGAATTCATCTGAATAATCTATGCGACCT
The DNA here is from genome assembly GCF_044794325.1 of Staphylococcus pseudoxylosus. Taxonomy (NCBI): domain Bacteria; kingdom Bacillati; phylum Bacillota; class Bacilli; order Caryophanales; family Staphylococcaceae; genus Staphylococcus; species Staphylococcus pseudoxylosus. The sequence goes on along the minus strand of NZ_CP085024.1, from coordinate 828,287 downwards.
ACGTTTAATAATGTTGGACCAGGATGAACTTCAGGGTTACCATTTTCTAAATTAGTTTTCCATAAACTTTCTTCTTTTACAATATATGGATATAGTTTTTCAATTTTATCGAAACAATCACTTAAATAATCTTTATCATAAGTTGAAAAATGCACTTTTCTTACATTCAATGATAGATCTACACGAGCTTCTTCAAAATTCACTCGAGTACCGTATGTCAGTGTATTGACTTCCGCGAAATGAGGCATGACATCAATGTGCATATCCTCTAAAACATTCATAAACCTTATTGAACCCATAGCTGCTGCAATATTGAAGAAAATCAATTGGTCTTTTTTCACAAAAAGAGCCATAGTATGTGCATAATGTTCAATAAATGATGATGGTATAATGACTTGAATGACTTCTGCATCACTAATTACATATTCCATGTCATCACTAATGTCTGTAAATGCTATAAAGCTTTCTTCACCTTCATTATTAAAAGTAAATCCACCTTGTTCCAATGCTTTATCAAATTTATTAATAGATTGATTTCGACAATATAACTTCACTTCATGTCCTTTATTAATCATATCTAACGCTGCTGTTACCGCTCCATTCCCTGAGCCTACGATAGCAATTTTCATAATCAACCTTCTTTCCAAATTTATTATTATGTACGATATTAAATCATCACTTTGAACTATAGCCTAATAAGAAATTAAATAAACACTGGTTTACAACTTAAGTTTATGGCTATAACATAAGTAAGTACCTATAGTGACATTGCTATATTTTAACAACTAATGTTATATCAAAATAGGTATATTTTAAAAGTTTTTGAATTATTTTAATTACATACTAAAGTCCACTTAGATTTGATATGATTATATTAAAGTAAAGGAGGTTTGTTACTTATGACAACACAGTTTGAAGAACAGTATTCAAACATATATGGGGATCAAGAGCCAGATGCAGATGCAGATGCTAGATTAATGGCAACCCTTATTTATGTATTAAGTTTCTTTACATCTTTAATTGCACCATTAATTATTTGGTTAATCAAACGGGATGAATCGCCGTTTGTAGATAGAGCCGGCAAGAATTATTTGAACTTTTTACTTTCTTACTTAATTTGGGTAACAGTGGCTACAATCGCTATATTTATTATTATAGGAATTATCATTCTTCCTATACTTGTACTTTTAAATTTCATTTTCACAATTGTAGCAGCTGTAAAAGCATATAATGGTGAAGATTATTTACCACCTTTATCCATTAGATTCTTCAAATAATTTGAATCACAATTTTGTGACTTTTTACAATGAATGTAACAATAAAGTCAGAGTGTACTTTAAATTAATAACAAAAACCTTATAATATCACCGTTTGTGAAATATTACGGCTCGATACGATTTTGTAACCTTACATCTCGTTTATTACAACGATATGTGAGGTTTTTTTAATTGTTTTACAAAAGCGTAACATTCCACACAAAGCTTGATTCATCTGTTAGAGTATTACTTGTCGTTGAAAGCAAAGCGAAAAATAAAATTTAAAGATAAGCATTTAAGCTAAAATATAAACTTTTTAAAATCTTTGGGAGGATTTATTAATTATGAAAAAATTAGTTACAGCAACAACATTAACAGCAGGTATTGGCGCAGCAATCGTAGGATTAGACCACGGAAGTGAAGCTGATGCAGCTGAGCAAACACAACAAACAAATGAAACTACACAATCAAATCATTCAAGCGCTAACTTATATACAGCAGGACAATGTACTTGGTATGTATTTGACAAAGTAGGTGGAGGCATTGGTTCTACTTGGGGAAATGCTAATAACTGGGCTTCTGCTGCTTCTTCTGCAGGTTATACAGTAGATAACAATCCAGAAGCTGGTTCAATCTTACAATCAGGTTCAGGCCCAATGGGTCACGTGGCTTACGTTGAAAGTGTTGGTAGTGACGGCTCTGTTACAGTGTCAGAAATGAACTATAATGGTGGACCTTATTCAGTAAGTGAACGTACAATTTCAGCTGGTGAAGCAAGCTCTTATAACTATATTCACGTAAACTAATCTATAGATACAAATTAATAAATATGGTTATTTACTATAATTAATTTTAATTCAACTTATTTATAGAAAATACCTATTGAGTCCGGAACATAAACATATGTTTCGGGCTTTTTTTAAAGAACTACTTTTTCATTTATGAAAATTAGTAGTTCTTACACATGAGCCTTAAGCTCAAGTGTTCCTTTTATTGAGCTAGTGACTCTTACACATGAGCCTCAAGCTCAGGTGTTCCTTTTATGAAAATCATCAGTGTTCTACACACTAACTTTAATTCTAAGCTTATTAAACTTTTCCAACCTCATCATCCATATTACCCCTACATTAATATCCAAATTTAATTTTTCCCCCTCCCACTTATTTCTGCTAATTTTCATTTCATATTATAATTAATCACAAATTACTATAACTTTTGTACAATTGATAACATTGAATTCTTATATATTATTTGAGAAAATAGAATGGTTTAGTGAAAAAAGGAGGCACAATTTATGCAGTGGTTTAAAGTTATCTTAGCCGGACTAATTGAAATATTATGGGTAACAGGACTAAATGCTGCTGATTCTTTACTTAGTTGGACTGGTACAATCATCGTGATTATAATTAGTTTCTTCTTAGTTATTTCCGCTTGTAAATACCTTCCTGTTGGGACAGTTTATGCTGTCTTTGTTGGTATTGGCGCAGTTGGAACTGTAGCAGTAGATATGATCTTTTTGGGTGACCCGTTTAACTTTTTAAAAATCGGCTTAATCATTTTGTTAGTTATTGGTATTATTGGATTAAAATTATCAACAGAGGAGGCTGAAAGCTGATGGCTTGGTTTATATTATTTATCGCAGGACTATTAGAAGTCATCGGCGTCGTTATTTTAAATGAAATTGCACGAACTAAAAAGAAATGGCTAGTCGTACTCTTAGCTGTCGCTTTTATCTGTAGTTTTAGCACACTTAAAGTAGCAATGAATGATATACCAATGGGAACTGCTTACGCCATTTGGAGTGGTATTGGTACTGGAGGCGGCACTTTAGTTGGTATGCTCATCTATAATGAATCTAAAAGTATAAAGCGCATTTTCTTTATCGGTCTAATTATCTTATCCATTGTTGGATTAAAATTAATAAACTAAATTTTAAAAAATGTAAAACGTTTTCATATTTTTCTATATAATCATTACTTTTATTTGTTTGACTCAATGAAATTTACTATACTTTGATATAAAGGAAGTGATTATACATGGTAAAAGTTTATATAGCAGGTCCAATTCCAGAGGTAGGACTCAATTTATTAAAAGATCAAGGCTTTGAAGTTGATATGTATGAAGGCAAAGGCATTATTGATAAAGAAACACTAAAAGAAGGTGTAAAAGATGCCGATGCATTAATTAGTCTACTTTCAACAAATGTAGATAAAGATGTGATTGATGCAGCAAGTAATTTAAAAATAATTGCAAATTACGGTGCAGGTTTTAATAATATAGATGGAGATTATGCACGTCAACTCAATATAGATGTAACCAATACACCTAAAGCATCAACTAACTCAACCGCCGAATTAACATTTGGCCTTGTACTCTCAGCTGCAAGACGTATTGTAGAAGGTGATAAACTATGCCGTACAACTGGTTTTGATGGATGGGCGCCATTATTTTTCCGTGGTAGAGAAGTTTCCGGTAAAACGATTGGTATAATTGGTCTTGGAGAAATAGGCAGTGCAGTGGCAAGACGTGCCAAAGCATTTGATATGAATGTACTTTATACAGGCCCTAATCAAAAAGTTGATAGAGAACGTGAAATTGGTGCCAAATATGTAGATTTAGAAACATTATTAAAAAATGCAGATTTCGTAACAATAAATGCTGCATATAATCCAGATATGCATCATCAGATTGATAGTGAGCAATTCGAAATGATGAAACCAACAAGTTACCTTATCAATGCATCAAGAGGCCCTATCGTCCATGAACAAGCCTTAGTACAAGCTTTAAAAGATAAAGAAATTGAAGGCGCAGCATTAGACGTTTTTGAATTCGAACCAGAGATCAATGATGAACTTAAAAAATTGGACAATGTTGTGCTCACACCGCACATAGGTAATGCAACATTTGAATCTCGAGATATGATGTCTAAGATTGTTGCAAATGATACAGTTAGTAAATTGACTAATAATGAACCTAAATACGTAGTTAATTAAAGTTTCATATCTTTATACTATTAATTATTAACAACAAATAAAGAACCTAGAAACACGTTTTACAATTTAAACGTATTTCTAGGTTCTTATTATTTATTTCAATATTTTATTTACTTTTTGATTTGTATAAGAATTTTGTTTCTCTAGATATCAATTGATTTGGTGTTAATTTAGCGATTTTATTTCTTAAAGCAATCAATATTCTATTACTTAGTTGTGCTACTTTACCTATTTTTCTAGACTTTTTGATTACTTTCTTTGTATGTTTAACGCGTAACTTATCATATCTTTGAATTGCTTCTTCAAAGGGATAGGCCTGCAAACAATTTGCAAGTACAATGGCATCTTCCATCGCTTGTCCTGCACCTTGTCCCATGTTTGGAGTAGTTGCATGCGCTGCATCACCTAAGAGTATCACACGTTGATATACGAATGCTTTTAATGGTTGTAAATCATACATATCGTGTAATAAGATTTCCGTTTCACTTTGTTTGTCTAAAATCTGCCTAACTTCATTGGGAAAATGATTAAATCTAGCTTGTAAGTGAGGCTTACCATAAGATTTCAACGTAGCGTCTTGCGCTTTAGCATTAATTGAAATAAACCAATAGGCTTTATTATTTAATAGCGGAACAATGCCCACTCTTCCTTTAGATGACCAATATTCTTTAGCAACGTTGTCCGGTTTAATATTTACATCCTCTACTAAGCCTCTAAATACCGTATAGCCTTGATACAATGTTTTACTATTAGGCACTACCGTATTACGAACATGAGAATGTAAACCATCTGCACCAATACATAAATCAAATGCTTCTGATTGTTGTTCTGAGAAATGCAATTCAACTTTCAAAGCACCACTATCCACGTGTGTTACTTTGTGATTTGTAAATATGATAGAGTCTGGTACATACGATTTAATAACATCTAATAATCCTTGTCTTGTCATAGTTAAATTCACAGTATTCTTTTTAAGTTTTGCTTTACTTAACACGTTTCCTTTGTCGTCCAAAACTTCCATTACATCTATAATTTGCCCAATATTTTTAATACCTTTAGCTAAATCATGTTTGCCTAATTTATCGATGACATTACCGCCGATACCTATACCAGCTCCAATTTCAGCTATTTCACTGTTTTTCTCAAACACCTTTATTTCATGTCCTTGTTCCTTTAATAAAGCTGCTGCGGTTAAACCACCAATGCCTGCTCCAACTATAGCTATTTTCATTTTCAAACCACTCCATATTTCCCTAGTCTTCTCTATTGTTATTGTTTATAAATAGTAATCTTTTTTTACATGATCTTTTTTTATACCTAAATCATCATAGTAACGTTGCATAAACGTTGCGATGTTTTCATCCCATTCAATATCACTGGCATATTGATGTTCTCCTGGGGATTCTGGATTCCAACGCATTTGATATAACGAAAGTTGCTTATTTTCAAAATAATTATTTCTTACAAATTTAGCACCACCCATAATCGCCTTTTCAGGTGAGGTCCACTGCTGTTTCTTTGCAAAACTACTACCCGTATGAACAGCATCTTCATCAAATGCGCCAATGCCATAAAAGTTATAGTAGTGTTTTCCATCATCTTCAATACCTTTAGCTAAATCTGACTGGCCATTACCCGTTTCTACAAGCGCATGACTCACTAAATATAGTACGTTCACTTCATATTCATCTTGTGCTTTTAAAAATGCCTTACCTTTATTTTTTAAAATGCCCTTATCTTTTAAAATATTGTTTAATTCCTTTTCAGACATTGGCACTTTTTCAGAAATATCCATATGGTTCAAATTATCTTTATCATTATTAACATCCATTGCTTGCTTTACATCATTTTTTGAGGCCACAACAAATTGACCATCTTTTTCAGTCATATTTAATGTGCCTGCTTCAACTTGCTTATCAACCGCTTCATCAAAAGTGTGCGTCTTACGATTATCAAATAAATCTGTTTCATTAATAATCAATAAAACGATAAATATTAATACAATTAGTCCCACCAAAATCAACGGTAATTTACGCTTTAGATTTTCATTCATTGTGTGAAATAACCCCTTATCCTACATTTATTTTGTTAATGTAACATAAGCAAATACAATAGCAATTAAAACAATTATAAAGGAAACATTAATTACTATTCTCATACCTTTTCTATCTCTAAATAACGTGTTAAATATAGTTAAGCTAATGACTAGAGATAATACAAACATCGTCATCGCCATTAAAATATTAAAAGTTAATAAAAATACAATTCCAATAACTAGAAATATATTAGACATTATAGCTGAGATTTTTATCATCTTCGGATTAATACGTCTTCCACTCCTTGCCTTAAATAATAAGTTAAATAAAACACTAATAATAGAAATTGTATCACATTTAATCAGCTTTCAATATGTCATTTAAAAAACAATAACAGTAAGGCGATCAAAAGCAATTCAAATTCCACCATGGATTTTAGTACATCTCTATCAAATTGTTTACTTTTTAAGTAACTAAATATGTATCAATCGGTGTAGATTAATGCCACCTATAAACACAGTAGAGGCTAGGACATAATAACTATCCTAGCCTCGCTTATTTTTAAATTTTATAATTACAAACTATCTATTCTCTAGACATACCTCTTAGCATATTCAACATATAAGTTAAACTACGATTCATTTCATCATCTTTCAATATACCCATTAAACCAGTAATAGATGTTTTTTGATTAGGGTTTGCTTTATTGGCAACACTCAAACCTTTGTTTACTTTATTAAGCATTGTCGATAAGTCATTTACATCTAAGTCTCCAAGTAAGAATACAAGTGAAGCCATATTTGAAATTAATCCTGTATACTGTTCTTTGTTGAGTTCGACTGCAAATTTATTAGCAATAACGCCCCTACTTTTCACTGCACCGGATAATGCATCTAATAATTTAGCATCATCTAATGTGCTGATAATATTTATTGCTTTTAAAATACTATCTTTATTAGCAACAATTGCATCTGTCACTTCCGCCAAACTATCTTGTTTCAGTTCTTCTTCGGACTTTTGCATACGTTTGATATTCGTTATTCTTTCAGCCATTATTTATCCACCTGACTTCCTGGGAATGTATAATCCTCACGTTTCCATTTGTCTTGAACTCGAACACTATATTGTGGTTGACGTTGTTTATTAACACGGAAATTCGTAGGATTCAGTGGTGATTTACCTCTACGCGTTTTAACTTCCATACGACAACTTGTGCGTTTATATGATGGCGTATCAGTGTCTTTATCAACATCACTATTAGTTAATAGGTTGATTGCGCCTTTATCACCATGAACCATTGCATTATTATTTAAAGGAATATAAATTTCTTTACCTTTTACTCTATCTGTTACGTGAGCAATTAATTCTGCTTCGCCAGTTTCAGAAATCAATTTAATTTCTGCGCCTTCATGAATATCTCTTTCTTTAGCAAGTTCAGGAGATATTTCTACGAAGGCATGTGGCATTTTATATTCCAATCCTGGTACTTTATAAGTCATATTACCCTCATGGAAATGTTCTAATAAACGTCCATTATTAACATGTAAGTCATATTCTTCGTTCACTTTAAAGAAGTTATCAAATGTTAATGGATAGAAATTAGCCTTACCATCTTCAAAATTAAATCCATTAAGATATAACGTTGGTTCATCTGTACCATCTTCTGCTACTGGCCATTGCAAACTATTATATCCTTCAAGTCTGTCGTAGCTTACACCTGAATAAAGTGGTGTAACTCTAGCAATTTCATCCATTATTTCACTTGGATGTGTGTAGCCCCAATCATATCCTAATGATTTGGCTACTGCTTGGATAATTTCCCAGTCAGGTTTAGAATCACCTTTAGTATCTAAAGCTTGATATAAACGTTGGATACGACGCTCTGTATTTGTAAAAGTTCCAGTTTTTTCAAGTGAAGGACTTGCTGGTAACACAACATTCGCAAACGTTGCTGTGAATGTAAAGAATTCATCTTGTACTACTAAGAATCCAACTTTCTCTAATGCTGCTTGTACAAAGTTGATATTAGAATCGACAATTCCCGTATCTTCACCATATAGGTATAAGGAATCGATTTCACCTTCGTGTATGCCTTCCATCATTTGATGATTATCTTTACCAACTTTGCTTGGTAATGCTTCGCCATATTCACGTTCGAATTTAGCTCTAATTTCGTCATCTACTACTTTTTGGTAGCCTGGGAATTGATCAGGCATACTACCCATATCACTACAACCTTGCACATTATTATGTCCACGTAAAGGATAAGCACCTGTGCCTGGTTTTCTATAGTTACCTGTTGCTAACAATAAATTAGAAATTGCAGTTGACGTATCACTACCTATATCTTGTTGTGTAACACCCATCGCCCATGCAATAGATACTGACTTAGCATCTACTACTTGTTGAGCGAAATCGATTAACGCTTCTTTAGAAATACCTGTAGTTTCTTCTGCAAATTCCATAGTGTATGGTGCTAATGAATTATAATAATCCTCAAAATGGTTTACCCATTCATCAATAAATGACTTATCATGCAATTCATTATCAATAATGTATTTTGTTACAGCGGATAACCACACTAAATCTGTCCCGGGTTTTGGTTGATAGAAATTGTCGGCACGCTCTGCCATTTCATGTTTACGTATATCAAAAACATTTAAAGTATTGTTATATAATTTATGTCCTCGTTTAATACGAGATGCAATTACTGGATGTGCTTCTGCTGTATTTGTACCTATCAATACAACCATATCTGCAATCTCAAGATCATCTATTGAACCTGAGTCGCCGCCATGCCCTACAGTTCTAAATAATCCTTTAGTCGCTGGCGCCTGGCAATAACGTGAGCAATTATCTACATTATTTGTACCAATAACTTGTCTAGCGAGTTTTTGCATGAGATAAGATTCTTCATTTGTAGCTTTAGAAGAAGAAATAAATGCTAAACCATCAGAGCCGTGCGAAGCTTTCACCTTGTTAAAGTTATCCGCAACAACTTTCAATGCCTCTTCCCATTCAACCTCTTCAAACTGCCCATTTTTACGTACTAAAGGCTTCGTTAAACGTTCATCTGAATCAACATAATCCCAACCAAATTTCCCTTTAACACAAGAAGAAATTTTATTTGCTGGTGATTCGTGTTGTGGCTGAACTTTTAACACTTCTCTATCTTTTGTCCACACATCGAAAGAACAACCTACACCACAGTATGTGCATACTGTCTTAGTTTTTTCGATACGTTCTTCGCGCATAGCCGCTTCTGAGTCTGAAACAGCAAACAATGGACCATAACCTGGCTCTGCTTTTTTAGTTAAATCAATCATCGCTGCAAGTGAACCTGGCTCTAAATCTGTCATGTAACCTGCGTTACCTTCCATATTCACTTCCATCATTGCATTACACGGACATACCGTTGCACATTGTCCACAGCCTACACATGACGAATCATTTATCGTTGTATCATTGTCCCAGATTACTCGTGGTTGTTGACGTTCCCAATCAATTGTAAGTGTTTCGTTAACTTGAACGTCTTGGCAAACTTCCACACAGCGACCACACAAAATACATTGATTTGGGTCATAACGGTAGAATGGACCGTAATCTTTTTCATAAGGTTTTTCCTTATATTCATAAGTTTGATGTTCTAATCCCCATTGATCCATTGTATTGTGAATTTCACAATCACCATTGTTATAATCACACACAGTACAATAAAGCATATGTTTTTCTAGAATTCTATCTAGTGCTTCTTTTTGACTTGTTTGTACTTTGTCGTTTTGCGTATTAACAATCATTGGTCTATCTATCGTCGTGCTACATGCTCGTTGCATTTTACCATCAATTTCCACAGTACATGTATCACAAGTTTGGATAGGACCTAACGATTCGTTATAGCATATAGACGGAACAAAAGTATCTTGAGATTTAATAAACTGAAGTAAATTTGTTCCGGGTTCTACAAGATAGTCTTTACCGTCTAAAGAGACAATTAAATGTTCTTGCATAATCTTCACCCCTATTATTATTTATTCTGCCCATATAAAAAATTCATAAGATGTTGGTTAACATTCCATCTAAAAAGCCCCACACTTTTTTAAGATCATGTTACTTACATTGTATATGTATTTACATTAAATGTTAAGGTATTCTATTATATTCCACTGTTTTTTATTCTTTATTTAGTATATAGTGCAAAATGAAACGTATAGAAGATGAAACTATGACCATTACAATAGCCAAATAAAAAAGCTATATATTTACATGATAGTGTAAACATATAGCTTTATAAATTATATACCTAGATTATCTTTAATTGTTGATTCTATTTCACTTAATGAACTTTCACTTGGAACAAAGTAATAAAGTCCATCATCTTGTATGCCGCCTTGACCTTCTAATTGATGTCTATTGACATTGTCATTAGCATCTTTATAATTACTTCTAACTTTATTTAATTGTCCAACTGTTAGATCTGTCTTAACATTGTCCTCGACGTGATTCATCAATGAATTGAAGTGTGTAACTGAACTTACACTTGTTAATTTGTTTGCAAGACCTTGTATCACTAATTGTTGACGTTCTTGACGTCCAAAGTCTCCACCTGCGCCATCTTCTTTACGACTTCTAATAAATGCCATGGCTTCTTTGCCGTCCATTTTTGTGTTTTCACCTTGGTTAAACTGATAGCCATCATAAGAAAATGTAGCGTTACTTGTTACTGAGATACCGCCAACCGTATCAATCATATCTTTCATACCGTCCATATCTATCGTTGCGTAATGATCAATTGGTACATTTAATAGTTTTTCAACTGATTTTACTGCCATATCTGGGCCGCCATAAGCATAGGCGTGGTTAATTTTTTCGGTAGTTCCTTTACCTACGATATCAGCTTGTGTATCTCTAGGGATACTTACAATTTCAGTTGTTTTCTTTTGTGGGTTTATCGATAGTACCATCACCGTATCACTTCGTTGTCCGCCTCCAGCTGCATCTCTTTTAGCATCTGAATCTACACCAAACAACGCTATAGTAAATGGATCACCATTATCTAAATTCACATTTTTATCTCTTAATGCTGATTTATCTCTATCTAATGGGTTGTGTATTGACCCCCCGACAGAAAATATTTTGAAACCTAGATAAATCACTGCTATTAAAGCAAATAAAACTAATATCCCAAAAAACCATAAAAATATTTTAGCAGGTAAGCCCATTTTCCTATTCTTCTCAGAACGATTCACTCTTATCATACTCCATTTCCGTATTCAATTTTCTACTCTATTTAATAATACATTATATAGTATTACTTTTATGATGACATAGTTCTTAAGACCTATTATTTATTAAATAAAATATTAATATAGTAAATCAATTTTTATTTCTTATATCCATTTCCGGAATTCAAAATTGCTAATACTTTTTCATGGCATGCTGGATTACTAATTATAAAAGGGCCTGCCTTAGAAAAATCTAACTCAGTATTATCCAATGTTGTCATTTTCAAGCCAAGTTCACTTGCAAATAAAAATTGTGCTGCAATATCCCATGGTTTAGGATTTGTATTTATATGAGCACCAAATTGTCCTTTAATAACACGTATTGAATCTAACCCACATGAACCAATACAACGATAGCCAAATGATGCATCCTGTAAACCATGAATTGTTTCATCATTAATCACTAATGAATTAAATGAAATAATCGCCTCTTGTAAATCTATAGGTTCTGGTTTTACAAGTTGCTCTCCATTTACATAAGCACCGTATCCTTTAATTGCTTTATATAGTTTTCTATGTGGATAATCGTAGATATAAGACAAAACAGGCTCTCCATCAACAAAATAACCTAAGATAATACAATAATCCTCTTGTTGTTTAACTAAATTTGTCGTACCGTCTATAGGATCCATTACCCAAACGTGCCCTTGTTTGGCATTGATATCAATATTAGACTTTTCTTCAGCAAATAGTTGGTGATTTGAAAAGTTTTCAGCTAAAAATTGTTCAAAGTTTTGTTGAATTGATTGATCAACATTTGTCACCAAATCAAATCTATTCTGTTTCGTGCTCGTTACCATTTCTTGTATGAGGCTAGGAATAATCTCGTCCAAAGTTTCTAACCAAGTTATTACTGACTCATCTATGTAATGTAATTGTGTTTTTTCCATATGTAGTACACCTCTTTTAAATAGTATATTAAGAAAATAATCGCTATGTATAATTTGTTATATTCTATCATAGAATTATCAAAGAAATATATGATAGAAACTAACATTGAAAACGCCTATATATAAATGTGAAGCTTTTAAAGCCCCATCCATAACATAAATAAAACCGACTAGCGATGCTAGTCGGTTAAATAGAAAGGAAAGTAAGTAATAAATATTGAAGATGTTTGATTAGTAACTCGTACGAATAGATATTAACAAAACTATTATGTAATAGCCTACCCCTTTGTCATCTACTCGCTATCCCCTTGTTACTAAATTCATATTAACATAATCCTCTTAATTATGTAAGCGTTTTCTTTAATTTTTTAAAAATTTATTTTCTAAATGTCGTCATTGTCACTTTTATGCTATAATAAATGTAATATGTAATCATTCGGGAGGTGACTTTCTAATGAATAAACGCGAAAGACAAAATAAACTTGTTCTAGCCATTCAAGAGAATAAACAGATTACAGCATCAGAATTAGCTACAAATTTAAATGTGTCAAAGCGTACTATTTTAAGAGATATTCAAGATTTAGAAGATCAAGGTGTTAAAATACTAGCAAAACATGGCAAACTTGGTGGTTATCAACTGCAAGAAACGCCAAATAGTTATGAAATTGAGCTGACCGAGAATCAATTATCCGCTTTATTCTTGGTACTCAATGAAAGTCAATCATATACAACGCTTCCATACAGAGAAGAAATTAATGCTATTATTAAAAAATGTCTCAACTTACCCTATACTAAAATGAGACGAACGCTAAAAAAACTAGATCGTTATATTAAATTTGACAAACAACAACATACAAACTTGCCCCCCATCTTTTCTGATGTACTCATTTATAGTACCGAAAGAAACGTAATGGCGATGGAATTTTACAACAACAATCAAGTTGTAACAGAAAATGTCATTTTTATTGGCCTTTTATGTGATGAAGGATTATGGAAAGCAATTATCTTTGAAATTGGACTCGGTAAAACAAATGAAATTCCGATTATTGATATTCATGATATTTCGTATTCATTTGAAAAAACAATTAAGACACAAGATATAAATATAAATAACTATCAGCAATTTTTAAAACCAACTGAGTCCTAATGTGCCAGTTGGTTTTTTTATTATTTTCTGTTTTGTTCCAAGTTTAATTTGCCATTGAGTTAATTAAACTTGAAACTAAACTAATATAACACCTCTACTACATTCCACTTAATAATGTCTATTTATTTTAAACATTTATCTACACTTTAAAATCTATCTAATATTAAAATCATAAATTACGAAAGGATGTCTTTTTATGTATCACCTAGAATTACACAACTTAGAACAACGTATAATGAAATTATTAAATTTAATCGAATTATACAAATATGGCATTATGACCAATCATAGAGACAAATTAAAATTTCAGCAAGACTTACATATATACATAGAACACGACTACAACGATTTTATTCAAAACAATTTACAACACCATTCCCTTTTTCATTATAACTATTTCAACTTTCTATCCAATCAAATAGAAGATCCAATGGATGAGTTCACAATTGGCAATACGCTTAAACATATTGAAATTATTCAAGGACAATTACTCAAAATACTAAAATCACTCTCCTTTATTTTGTAATAAAATTTCACTTTAAGGTTTTATTGAAAATGAAATTGTAATAGTTTTTCATGTATTGTACAATGAAAACGATTACATTAATTAAGGAGTGATAACTGATGCATGGCTTTTCCATTTATCTCGGCCACCCCATCGATAAGTCGTATATACGACGCATGGTCGATTTAGGATACAAAACGATTTTTACTTCAGTTCAAATACCTGAAGATAATGATGACACTAAATATCGCTATTTGGGAGAACTTTTAGATTTTTTATCAAACGACCAGCTGAACTATATGATTGATATCAATCCTTCATTGCTGGATCATCATTTTTATGACTTTTTAAAGCAATATGACTCTGCTCAATTTATTATTCGAATTGATCACAGTACTTCCATTGACACTGTTAATGAAATTATAAGTAATGATTTTCAATGTTGTTTAAACGCCAGTATTATTTCAGATCATTTACTACAACATTTATATCAACACTTAAATCATTTTAATTACTTATGTTATTGCCATAACTATTATCCTAGGCCTGACACAGGGTTAGAAGCACAATTTGTTAAATCACAAAACGACTTGATTTTAGCGTATAATCCTCAGGCTAATATTTATGGATTTATTGCAGGAACTACATTTCGCGGGCCACTTTTCAAAGGCTTACCAACAATAGAAACTACAAGATATTTGCATACAATTGAGAGCGCCCAATTGCTTCAAGACTTAAATACACAACATATTATGATTGGTGACCCGTATTTAAACTATCATCGTGCGCAACAACTTATTTCATTTTTAAAGCAGAGACATTTTAAATTATCTATAACATTATTTGATACACAGGCGGAAGAAATTTTACTAAAACCTCACACAGTTCGTCCTGACAATCCCGGTGATTTAATCAGATCTCAAGAAGCACGCCATTACTGTAAAGATGACATCCAGCCATCATTAATAAACGAAAGGACACACGGATCAATAACTTTAGACAATAAACACAACGGACGTTATCAAGGTGAATTACAAATCATTAAGAAATTATTACCACCTCATAAAAATGTCAATGTTGTAGCGCAAGTTGATAACGACGACATACCCATTATCAACTGTATGCGACCTAATGATTCATTTGAATTCACTATAAATGCTAAGGAGTTGAAATCATGAATAAATCAATAACTGAATCAAGAAATGAAGCAACCATGCATTTAGATGAAATGACTATTCAACAAGCTTTAGAAACAATGAATGCAGAAGATCAAAAGGTACCAGAGCAAATAAAAGTCATCTTGCCTGATTTAACAAAAGTAATTGAAATTACCACACAACAGTTTAAACAAGGTGGCCGTATTATCTATATGGGAGCAGGTACAAGTGGTCGGTTAGGCGTACTTGATGCCGCTGAATGCGTACCGACATTTAATACGAATACAAATGAGGTCATTGGTTTAATCGCTGGTGGACAACGCGCGATGACTGTGGCAGTTGAAGGTGCAGAAGATGATGAAAGCCTCGCACAGGAAGATTTAAAACACATCCACCTGTCTGAAAAAGATGTTGTTATTGGTATTGCTGCAAGCGGTAGTACCCCTTATGTCAAAGGAGGACTAAAATTTGCAAACAAAGTTGGTGCATTTACCGTAGCAATTTCTTGTAATGTAGACACTCAAATTAGCAAATTAGCCCAATCCCCTATTGAAGTTAATGTTGGACCAGAAGTATTAACTGGTTCTACTAGATTAAAATCAGGAACTGCACAAAAATTAATACTGAATATGATATCTACTATCACAATGGTTGGTGTTGGTAAAGTGTACGACAACCTTATGGTTGATGTTAAAGCAACAAATCAAAAATTAATTGATCGCTCTATTCGTATTATTCAAGATATTTGCGATACCACATACGACCAATCTCAAATATTATATGAAGACGCAGACCAAAATTTAAAAGTTGCTGTTGTCATGCACCTATGCGATATATCCAAATCGGAAGCTTCAAAACGTTTACAACAAAACGACAATATTATCAAACAAGCCATTAAAAACTAATTATTTTTAAATACAACTGTCGCTTATTTACAAATTTCATAAATCTTTAATGACAGAAAAGGAGGTCATTTTATGACAAAAGAGCAAATACTTGCCGAAAATATCATAGACGCTGTAGGCGGACTTGATAATATGGATAACGTTATTAATTGTATGACTCGAGTTAGAATAAAAGTACTCAATGAAGATAAGGTTGACTATGAGAAACTGAAAGCAATTAAAGGCGTGATGGGTGTCGTAAAAGACGATCGCGTACAGGTTGTTGTCGGACCAGGAACGGTGAATAAAGTTGCTACTCATATGTCCGACTTAAGCGGTGTACGTTTAGGTGAAGCTATTCCTCATAACACTAAAAATTACCGTGCTGATGCTGAAGCAAAAGCTAAAGAAAATAAAACTTCTATTCAAAGTAAACAGCAACGGGGTAAATTTAATAAATTACTAAAAACAATTGCTAACATCTTTATACCACTTATTCCGGCATTTATTGGGGCAGGTTTAATTGGTGGTATCGCAGCTGTATTAAGTAACCTATTAGCGGCTGGTCAGATTTCTGGCGAATGGGTAACACAACTTGTCACAGTTTTTAATGTTATTAAAGATGGTATGCTAGCGTATTTGGCAATCTTTACTGGTATCAATGCAGCTAAAGAATTTGGCGCTACACCAGGTTTAGGTGGTGTTATTGGTGGTACAACATTATTAACGGGTTTAACTGATGAAAATATGATTACCAACATTTTCACAGGCGAACCGTTACAAGCTGGTCAAGGTGGTATAATTGGCGTGATTTTTGCAGTATGGCTCCTTAGCATCGTTGAGAAACGATTACATAAAATTGTTCCAAACGCCATAGATATTATCGTTACGCCAACAATTACTCTGTTTATTATAGGGCTTCTAACAATCTTTATTTTTATGCCTTTAGCTGGCTTCGTTTCAGATGGACTTGTCTCAGTCATCAATGCAATTATCGATATTGGTGGTGTCTTTAGCGGGTTTGTTATTGGTGCCTTTTTCCTACCATTAGTTATGTTAGGCTTGCATCATATGTTCACACCTATCCACATTGAGATGATCAATCAAACTGGTGCAACATATTTATTACCAATTGCGGCTATGGCTGGTGCTGGACAGGTCGGAGCTGCTTTAGCATTATGGGTAAGATGTAGTAAAAACACAACGTTAAGGGACACACTTAAAGGTGCCCTGCCAGTTGGATTTTTAGGAATTGGTGAGCCCCTTATATACGGTGTTACCTTACCTTTAGGTAAACCATTTATAACGGCTTGTATTGGTGGTGGTATCGGTGGCGCTGTCATTGGAGGCATTGGCCATATTGGCGCAACCGCAATTGGCCCAAGTGGCATATCATTATTACCATTGATTTCGGACCACATGTACTTAGGCTATATAGCCGGATTACTCGCAGCATATGCCGGTGGTTTCTTATTCACTTATTTCTTTGGCACGACAAAGGCTATGCGAGAAACTGATACTCTAGGTGATTAACTATGACCAACGTATTATATAAAATTGATCGACAATACCCAGAATTAACTAAAAGTGAGAAAAAAATTGCTGATTATATCTTAAATACACCACACAAGATTATCAATATGTCAATTCAAGATTTATCTAATGAAATAGATACAAGTACCGCTTCTATTGTTAGATTTAGTAAGAAAATGACTGAAAAAGGGTTTCAAGAACTTAAAATAGCCATATCTCGCTATTTACCCGAAGAAACATTAAACAATAATCATCTTGAATTAATGGATAATGAATCTGTAGATGTATTGAAGTCTAAAATGTTGTCACGTGTTACAAACACGATGAGCTTCGTCTCAAACCATATTGAGAATGAAAATATAGATATGATATGCGCAAAGATGCAAAGCGCTCGCACAATTTTTCTATTTGGTTACGGGGCTTCACTTGTTATTGTTACAGACCTATTTCAAAAGTTATCTAGAATTGGATTAAATGTAAGACTTTTGCAAGAAACACATTTGTTCATGTCTACGCTTGCTACACATGATGAACGTGATTGTATTATATTTGTGACAAATCAAGGTAGCCATAGTGAATTGCAATCTATGGCAAAAGTTGCCACAGATTATCAAATTCCTATAATAACTATTTCCAGTTCGAACGATAATCCTATTGCAAAAATATCAGATTATACACTGATATATGGTCAAACTGATGAAAATGAATTACGTATGGCTGCAACAACCTCTCTATTTGCCCAATTGTTCACAGTCGATATTTTATATTACCGTTACATCGCATTAAATTACGATAAATCATTAGACGCTATTACTCAATCTAAAATGGCTTTAGATAATTATCGAAAACATTTATCAAATATACATTTCAAACATTAACATAAAACCAACCTAGCAACTGTTTCTTTACGTTGAGTAGGTTGGTTTTATCTTTTTATAATTATTGTATGAATCAGAAATTTTAGTTCATATCATTTTTACCCACCAAATAAAGAAAGAAGCGAGAGATAAACCAATGTTTTATGTGATTTATCAATCTCGCTTCTTTCTTATTTATTATTATTTTCTCAATGTTTTTATATTAATTTCATTTGATTCAATTAGTTTTGTTCATTTTTGAAGAAATCAAAGATATTGTTCGCATTATCTGTGTTATTAATATTCCCTCTAAACTGCTCACTGCCAGGTCCATATGCATATGTGTTTACATCTTCGCCAGTATGACCATATGTCGTCCAACCAGTGTGAGATTTATTATTAATTGGTTTTTGTACTGCATCTTGTACTTTTTGCATTTGTTCTTTATATTCATCCGATTCTTTATCTAATTTATTAAGTTTTGTTGCTTCATCTTTAATTTTATCAATTTGTGATTGCTCAACTTCAAAACCATAGCCGTCTTGAATTACTTTTTGTGGATCTTTGCCTTCAGCAATTTCTTTAGTCATATGCATACCTGAGTGTTTCATAGAATGAATTGCTTCTGGATTCCACGCATAATCTTTACCTTTAGCAATAGACAAACCACCAGTTGAATGGTCTGCTGTTGCAACAACTAATGTATCAGGATTTGATTTTGCATAATTTGTCGCAAATTCAAAGGTTTTTTCGAAACCATTCATTTCAGACATGACACCAGTTATATCATTGGGATGACCAGCTTTATCTATAGATGCACCTTCTACCATTAAGAAGAAACCTTTATCATTTTCTTGTAATTTATTTACTGCTGTATCTGCCATATCTAGAAGTTTAGGATTTTTATCTGGTGCGTCAATTTGCAATGGCATATCATTATCTGCAAACAGCCCTAAGATTTTTTTGTTCGTAGACTGTTTCATATCTGTTTTATTATCGACAACATCATAGCCGTCTTTTTCAAACTTATCTACTAAATTACCATTTTCTTTACCAAAATATTCTGCCCCGCCACCAAGTAAGACGTCTACTTTATGCTCACCATTAATTTTATCGTTATAGAATTGTTTAGCAATTTCATCTTTTTTGTCTCGGCTATCAACATGCGCTGCGTATGCAGCTGGTGTTGCATCAGTTAATTCTGCAGTAGAAACTAATCCAGTTGACTTACCATTCTCTTTTGCTTGCTCTAACACAGTTTTCACTTTTTTCTTATTATCATCTAAACCAATTGCCCCATTATAAGTTTTATGACCAGAACTAAATGCTGTTGCGCCAGCCGCAGAATCAGTTACATTTTCTTTTGGGTCACTTGGATTTGTACGTTGATTACCTACTAGATATTTATCAAAAGCAGTCTTTTCCATTTCTTTTGTCTCTGGGTTATCAGCAAAATAACGATAAGCAGAATTATATGAAGGGCCCATACCGTCCCCAACTAAAAATATTACATTCTTTGGATTTTTTGTATTACCCATATATGAAACTTCATTTTCCTTTGATGTATGTCCTCCACTCGAGGCATAGGTTGACTGCGCACTCCCCAACACAGAACCCATAACGATTGCACTTGCCACAGAAACAGTTGCTAATTTGTTAAAAATTTTCATAAAGTAATAACTCCTTTAAATATGTATTATCAACTTACACTTTAAGTGTAGTGCACAAATTTTGAGTGATTATTTTAATACAGTAAATTTTATGTAAATTAAAAATAAAGTTATGTCTACATTGCGCTAAAAACTTTCATTCTGCTAACAAGTCAAATTGGCAGCAAAACAGAAACCCCATACTTGCTAAACAACTTCGTTGTATTAATGTTTTCTCAACAAGGAGACTAAATGACTATAAATAGATAAGGAGTGAGACAGAAATCTAATTTAATTAAAAAGATTTCACCGTCTCACTCCATTAAGATGACTATATTTGATAAAAAATAAAAGGTCTACCTGAGCTAACGCTCATGCATAAGTCCCACTAACTCAATAGCAGAACACCTGAGGTACTACTCATGTGTAAGAACTACTAACTCATTACATTGAGAAGTCGTTCTTTAGAGAAGTGGGATTAATGATTACCTGAGCTAACGCTCATGCATAAGTCCCACTAACTCAATAAATTGAGAAGTGGGACTTTATAATAATCTATGATATCGTATTAGATTTTTATGATTTAAAGTTGTTGATCTTTACTTAATTTATGGTAGCCCTTCAAGAAGAAGCACATGGTCATAAACAATAGGAATACAATACCAATAACTACTGAAACCACAGTTTCTTTATTAAATAACATGCCAATTAATACCATAATAAAGAACGCCATCGTAATGTAGTTTGTAAATGCGCCACCTGGCATTTTAAATGGGTGACCTTCCACTTCTTCAGGATGATTTTTTCTAAATCTTAAATGACTAATTAAAATCATGAACCATGGTACCATACCAGGTAAAATCGAAGCACTATAAACATATACGAATACACTATCCGCACCTTTGATAAATAACGGCAAGATTACATTAAGTAAAGCACCAATTAAAATACCTGTTGCAATTGCAAGCACCGTCCAAATAGGAACGCCATTTTTCATAACTTTCCCAAAGAATTTAGGTAACATTCCTTTTTGAGATAAATTTAATGACATACGGCTAGCACTAAATATACCTGAGTTACAACCTGACATCGCAGCAGTAAGTACAACAAAGTTGATTAATCCAGCTGCAAAAGTGATACCTACTTTAGCAAACGTAGCTACAAATGGGCTACCAATGTTTCCTAATTCATTCCACGGATAAACTGTAACGATTACAAAAATTGCACCAATATAGAAAATCAATATACGCCAGATAACACCGTTAACCGCGCTCTTGATATTTTTTTGTGGATCTTTTGTTTCACCGGCAGTAATACCAATTAATTCAACACCTTGGTATGAACCGATAACAATTGAAAGTGCAAAGAAGAAGCCAATCCAACCGTTAGGCATAAACCCACCATGTGCCCATAAATTCGAGAGACCGATTGCTTCTCCACCATTTCCTAGACCAAAGAAGATAAGACCAAAACCTGCCACTATCATTAAAATAATTGTAACTACTTTAATCATCGCAAACCAAAACTCAAATTCACCAAACGCTTTAACAGATACAAGGTTTGCACCGGCTAATAACGCTACAACAATAACACCCGGTATCCATTGTGGTAAATCTGGGAACCAATAGTTCATATATTCTCCGACTGCAATAACCTCACTCATACCTACAACTACCCATTGGAAAACGTTACTCCAAGCCGTTAGATAACCTGCTACTGGATGTATGTAATCACTTGCAAAGTTAGCAAAAGAACCAGAAGTTGGATGTAAATAAACCATCTCTCCCATTGCTCTCATTACTAAGAATAAAAATATACCTGCAATTAAATATGCAAATATAACAGAAGGACCTGTCCATTTTATAGTGCTTGTAGCTCCCATAAATAGTCCTACACCAATCGTTCCACCAAGTGCAATCATACGCATTTGACGTGCACCTAGTCCCCTCTGTAATTCATTATTATCTTTCATCATTCAAACCCCATCTCTTTCAAATATAAGTGGTAGTAAATCCACTTATTATGTCGCTATTATACTATAAATTCAAAAAATTAAAACAATTATTTTCGAGTTATGTAAGTGCTTACACGCTTGTTTGTCAACGGTATACTGTTTTACATTGAAAAGTAAAGCTTTTTAAAAAAATTATTTTTCTTTAAATCAACTATAAAAACAGAGCAAAAATTTAAGTCTAAATAAATTCATGTAGAATTTGTGAAAAAGTTCACAAAATATTATTGCCATAGTATACTTATAAATAATTATAGAAAGTGAGGATAAAAAATGAACGAAAAAAACATTAAATGGGATAAAGTATTTTATGGAAAAGCTTGGATTGACCACGTAGTTGACACCATCAAAACTAAAGACATTTTACAAAGTTTTTATTTTAAACGCTATTTACTTCGTGCCATAATGGCTGGTTTTATTCTAGGTGTCATTACAGTCTTCGTTTTACTTATTAAAGCATCACTAGACACTCATCTACCTTCTGGCGTTATAAATATCATTGCATCTATAGCATTTAGTTTTGCTCTAGTACTTATCTTATTTACCAATTCAGAATTACTGACGAGTAATTTCATGTATTTTACAGTGGGGTTATATTATCATGTCATCAGCCCTACTAGAGTTTTTAAAATTTTCACATTATGCTTTATTGGTAATGCATTGGGTGGCTTTTTATTTTTCTTATTATTACATCATTCTGATGTGATGACCACTGACATGTTAATACAATTAGAACATACAATTGAACATAAAACTTTAACTGCTGGTTTTACTGCAATATTGATCAAAGGAATTTTTGCTAATTTCTTCATCAATATTTCTTTAGTTATAGCAATGCAAATAGACGATGTTTTAGCTAAAATGTTCGTTATGATGTTTGGTGTATCTATATTCGCATTTATGGGTTATGAGCACGTGGTTTATAACTCTGTATTATTTGGTGGTGGTTTAGTCTATCAAAGTAGTGAATTAGCACTTATGCCTGTTATCATCAATTTATTAGGTGCAGGTATTGGCAATTACATCGGAGGCGGATTAATTATAGGGTTGTTTTATGCTTATTTAAATGATCATCACCAATATGAACGTAATATATCTAGATAACTGCTAATACAATAATTCATCTGTTTTATATGGTATAATTTTCAGTAGATTTTATTACAAAGGAGTTATATATGAATAAACACTTAATGAAACGTACGCTTACGGTTTCCATTATATTTGGTGTGTTATTTTTCTTTTTAAATTATTTTAGTGAATCTGACAGTTCAGTTGGCCCTTTAATATTAAAAAGTGTAATGGTTATCTTTGTTTTTGGTATTTTATATTATACTTTGTTTTCTATTGTAAATTCTCCAGAACGAAAATATAAATTTGGTATAACTATTCCGATTGCATTATTAATCGCGATTATCATAAGTGCGCTCTTTTCAGCAATAAAAGCTGGAATTATTATTGGATTAATCTTAGGTGTTATTGCTGGCTACGTTTGGGAATTTCTAACAAAAAATCAAAACGGTGGTGACAAATAATGAGTGTAATTTTAGGAATCGTTGTAATTATTTTATTAATTGTAAGCTTAATTCCAAATTTGAAAGCCTATAAAAAAACAAAAGAAACCGGAGAAAAGAACCCCCGGTTTGCTATCATGATAGGTATAGATGCTATACTGCTTGTTCTTGTTTGTGTAACATTAATATTTCAACTTTTATAAAACAGATGACGCTTATCTCATAAAGCGTCATCTGTTTTAGTATATAATCAAAACCTATCTTGTAGTACTAAATAATATAAAGCAATAGCACCTAATAAATAAACCATAGTACCGACCATAAATGAACGAAATTGTATATTGAAAGGAATCTTTTTATTAAATATAGGTCCTAAAACTAAATTACCTATAGCTAATATAATAGGACCACCTAAGAAAAATATTAATAAATAACCATTCATAAAACTAACTCCTATCAGCTTCAAAACATAATGCTATGATTTCATCCGCAGACAAATCTTTCCCTATATATGCAATATGACTAAAGTCTTGTAATTCCGTCATATCATTCGTATTGACAATAACATCAAGGCCAGCAGTAACAGCTGCTGTTGCACCATTTACTGAGTCCTCAATTGCTAGGCAATTTGCTGGGTTATAATTTAATCTTTGAACAGCAGTGAGATATGGATCTGGGTTAGGCTTAATTGACTCTACATCTTCACGCCCTACAATAACATCTATATACTCGCTCAATCCTAAATTATCAAACGTTGGCTGAATATCTTCACGATAGCTACTTGTGGCAACTGCCATAGGGATATGACGTTTTTTACAATATTTCATAAGCTGATGCATTGCATCAACAATTGGTAAAGAAACACTCGTTTCATTATGTTCTAAATAAACCTTTTCCTTATCATTCGGGCCAAGTTGTGCTTCCAAATAACTATGTAATTCCGTTGCAGCGCCTCCTATAGATTGACGATAAAAGTCTAATGAGATTTCCTGTAAATTGTGCTGAATTAAGTGCTTATTAATAATTTCAAACAGATGTTTTTCTGTATCTATAATCGTGCCATCAAAATCAAATACAACTGCCTTGTACATAATTACGCCTCCTATTTAATATGGGGTCACATTCATTTAATGATAGCTTATCATATTTCAGATTTGAATTAACTAATTATAACCATTTTTATAACACAAGCGAATCATATTAAAAATGGCCCAACCCATAGCATTACTATGAATTGGACCAATAAGTTACTTTAATTATTTCATTGTCTACTTGACTGGATACAGTTCATAAATTAGCTTAGTATCTTCCTATTTTTTATCGTTTATTCCAATATTTAGCTAATATTGGTCCAGTAATATTATGAATCAGACTAAACACAGCTCCTGGAACTGCAGCTAATGGGCTAAAATGAACGGTGGCTAATGATACAGCCAGCCCTGAATTTTGCATACCTACTTCTATAGAAACAGCTTTTTTATCAGCTCTTTCCAAATGGAATATTTTAGCCAAAGTATATCCAAGCGTGTAACCTACAATATTGTGTAAGATAACAACAGCAAAAATCAATAAGCCTGTTTCAAGTATTTGTGATTTACTTCCCCCTACTACTGACGCTAAGATAAGCGAAATTGCAACAACTGAAACAATTGGTAAAGCTGTCGCTGATTTAGCGGCAAAGTTTTTAAATAATTTTTGTAATATAAAGCCAATGATGATTGGAATTAAGATGACTTGGACAACTGACCAAAACATACTCATAAATGATACTTCTAACCATTGATTAGCAAATAAATATATTAAGGCTGGCGTTAAAATCGGCGCTAATAGTGTGGACACACTTGTAATTGCAACTGATAAAGCGACATTTGCATTAGCAAGGTAGCTCATTACATTACTTGATGTTCCGCCAGGACAACATCCCACTAAAATAACACCTATAGCTACTTCTGGTGGCAGATTAAATAATTTAGCAATTAAAAAAGCTGTTAATGGCATAATTGTATATTGTAATATAACGCCAATGATCACTGAACGCGGTGCTTGAAATACAATTTTAAAATCTTTAGGGTCTATCGTTAACCCCATCCCTAGCATTACAATACCTAATAAATAGGGAACCCATCCACTTAATGTTGCTAATTGGGCAGGAAAAATAAAACCTATAATTGCAGCAACTAACATCCATAATAAAAATGTGTTGGTTGCAAATCTACTTACTTTTGATAACATCTATAAACACTTCCCTTTATGTATTAACAAAGAAAAATGTATCATACTTTATACTTCCAAACAACTTAATTTTCTAAATATTCTAAAAATAATATCTGTAATAAATTAGTATGAAAAATTTTAAACTTCGTTCTTAAGACCTAGTGATTCCAATAAAAAAGAGTGGTACAATCTAATAGAAATAATAACTTGTGGAAATTTAAGTGTAATTGAATATTATGATTAATAGAGATAAACACTTTCTATAGATATTGGGGGTATCATATGTTTTTAGATAGAACTGAAACTTTTGTGTTAAATATTGGAGGATTAAATAATCGTGCCTCAAGAAAAAATTTAACTAAACTATGTAAGCAAATACAATTTTGTAATTCATTTAAATTTACGATTTTCAAACAAAATAATTTGTATGCTTTAGAGATTAATTTACCAAAGCAGCAATTACCATATATGATTAGTTTCCTTAGTTTTCATAACTATTCTATTTATCAAATACTACAAGGTACAGATACTAATGACCTTTTAGATTTAGATCATTTATTATTATCTTCCAAACGTTTTGAATTAGTTGTAGATGGACTTCGTGATGCATTTATTAAAGACAAAGTCATCGATATTTTAAATTTAATAAATCAAACCGAATACATTACATATACTTTCAATCGTAATAAGATAAACGTATCGACGTCACCCTCAGTTTTTGCAAAACTCATATATATGCTTGCTACGCATAACATCGACATACTTGGTGCTGTATATCAGCCTCGTTGGATGAATAAAGCTAGAATTTCATAATTTAAATAAACTACTTATAAAAATTACCAATTTAAAATAAATATTAAAAAAGAGGAACCAAGACATTGATGTTTTGGTTCCTCTTAATCTATTAGGCAATCGTTACATGAATTGAAATTATTAACTAGTTCCTATACAAGTACTGAGCCTTGATTAATTCATCCTCTATTGCTTATATATAATTATTTTATATCCTCATTATTCACTAGATTTTCAAATGCTTCTCTTACTTGAGGCACAGACATACCTACCACCACTTGAACATTTTTACCACTTTTTACTAATCCATGTGCCATTTGATTATGTGTAAAATACGCACTATCTTCGACCTTCTCAACATCGTTCACCGTAAGTCTTAGGCGTGTTGTGCAGTTGGTTACATCTTTGATATTTTCCTTGCCACCTAAACCTGCTAAATAATAAATCGCCTTATCTTCATACTCATTTCCTGTTGCTACTGCGCTATGATCTTCGTTCTTTTTACCTTTATAATCATTTTTATTATATAATTTCACATCTTTTTCATCTTTTTTACGACCAGGAAGTGGAATATCAAATTTAAGAATTAAAAATCTAAATAAGAAATAATAAATCGCAGTAAATCCTAACCCTATGATGATTTGTATCACATAAGTTAACCAATGATTTTGTGCTAACGGTATCCAGTTTGTTGCAAAGAAGTCTAATAGTCCTCCTCCAAAGTTACCTACTAAACCAAATCCATACATCATTGTATCCATTGTTGCAGCTAATAATGCATGCAATACAAATAAATATGGCGCTATAAATAGGAATGTAAATTCTAATGGTTCGGTAATACCAACTACAACAGCAGTTAATGTTGCTGGAATAAGTAGTGCTGCAATTTTCTTTTTATTTACTTTAGGCGTTGTTGAATACATAGCCAAAGCAATACCTATAGCTCCAAATACTTTACCATTACCTTGTAACATAAACCCATATGGGAACTGTTCTTTTAACGGTTTGGTACTTTTAGCAAATTCATTAACGTGTTCAAACCATTCTGCTTTTAAGCCATGATTGACTACAACAGGACCAACTTCAATTGGTGCATATATAAAATGGTGTAATCCTGTTGGAATTAGTACTCGTTCTAAGAAGTGATACAACCAAACGCCAATATAACCTGATCCAATAATAAAGCCTTGTAATGAAGTTATACCACCTTGCACCGTCGGCCAAATAATACACGTAAGTAGTGCTATTGGTAACATAACAAAGAATGATATCGTAACCACAAATGTTAGACCTTGGAAAACGCCTAACATCTCTGGTAATCGTTTACTGTAGTATCGATTATGTATCCAAGTTATGATACTCGAAATGATAATTCCACCAAGTATATTCGTATCTAACGTTTCAATCCCAGCAATCGCTTTAAGTCCTGTTACATTTTCAACGCCTTTTTCCAAATTCGCTCCAAATGTATGCGGCCATTGTGTAAGTATTGCATTTATAAAAGTATTGAACATAAGGTAGCCCATCAATGCTGCTAAAGCTGCATGTCCAGGCGCTTTTTTAGCCAAAGATAGTGGCAAACCGACCACAAACACAACTTCCATATGATTAAAAATTGTCCAACCACCAGCTTCGATTACTGACCAAATCTTAAACCAAGTTGTTCCATCAGCAGCAATGCTTCCCATAATCGATGGGTTTTTAAATAAAGTGGCAAATCCTAAAACAATACCAAAAAATGCAAACATTAATACAGGTACAATCATCGCACTCCCAAATCGTTTAATTGCATTCATAGCCGTATAACCTCCTATTTCTATACATAAGCATTTGTCTACACATCATTCATAATAAATCTATAAATATAATTCATTGAGCATGTGTTGTATGTGATTAACTCAATATTAAAGGAAACGCTTACATACAGACAATAGTTTGACGCCATTCGGAACAATTTTGTATAATCAGATTATATTTTCAAAACATGAAATTTTTTTCATGCAATGTGAGGTGACAAATTTGTTTTTAGATGAACGTGTTAACACTAATTTTAATAAATTAAATGAAAATGATTTACATATTGCACATTTTATTAATACACATATCCTACAATGTAAAACGATGAAAATACAAGAATTAGCAGAACACACCCACGCATCTAACGCCACCATTCATCGTTTCACTCGTAAGTTAGGCTTTGATGGTTATAGTGATTTTAAATCTTATTTAAAATTTGAAACTGAACAATCACATCAATTACCTTCAGATTCAATAGAAGGTTTTAAACAAGAAATCGAAAATACTTTCACTTATTTAGAAAGAATCGATTATAACCTGATTACAGATAAAATTCACCAAGCAGAAACCGTTTATTTATATGGAACTGGATTAGCCCAAATGAATGTTGCTCAGGAAGCACAGCGCATCTTACTAACGGTACATAAAAATATTATCGTACTCCATGACGTACACGAATTTAAAATGGTATTAAATAAAACAACACCGAAAGATATCTTCTTTATCATTTCTCTTTCTGGTGAATCAGAGCAGTTAACAGATATCAGCAATTTATTACAATTGCGTCAAAAATATTTTTTCTCTGTAACCACTTTAAAAGATAATACACTTGCTCAAAAGGCGAATTATAATATCTATGTATCTAGTAATACATTTTACTTAGCAGATGGCATAGATTATTCAAGTTTTATTAGTTACCATATTTTCTTCGAAACCTTATTACGAAAATATAATGAACGTAAAGTTATAGGCGAACTGTATTAAATACACTGCCCAGCTATTGATTTATTCGACATGTTCAAATAACTGTATTTAAGTTTAAATGATTATGTTAAGTTTGTTAATAACAACAAAAGCTCCCTCTAAAGCCTGTCACATTTGGTGATTACTTTAAAGGGAGCATTATTTATTTTTAGTGCTGACCGAGCAAACCATATAAAGTATTTACTTTGATACAGGTCGAAATTTCATTCAAACTTTATTCAAACCTAAATAATATTATCAGGATCGAAATAATCCAATAAAACCATTATCACTCAGTATGATTGCTATATCAGCGTACTATTTTATAAATCCGCTTCAAACGCTTCAAGCGCTAATTGTAGTTTATCAAATAACATTTCAAATCCATGTGCCGTTGAATCATGATATTCTTTCTTCTTCTGTTTATACTCTAAAGATGTTAACCTTCTTTCTCTTGGTACAAAAGCAATATAATTGAAAATCATTTGCGTAATGCCTGGTTCTCTTTCGAATATTTCAACTTCTATCGTATCTTCTGAATCACTTAATTCTGGCATACCAATTGTCATGACGATATATTCATAAGGTGTTAATGAAGCAAATGTACCTTGTACTATATTCTCTTTACCTTTATGAACATCAACAATTTTGTACTTACCATTTTGTTCAGCAGCTACTTCAATAGTTTTATTTGTTCTTTCAGTTGTCATAAACCATTGTTTCAGAAAACGTTGATCTGTCCAAGCTTGGTATAATAATTCAGGTTCTACTTTAAATAATCTTTCAAGACGAATTTCAACATTCTCATTTTCTACATTGTATTTACCCACGATCGATTGTTCACCTACTTTCACTCTTATTACTATTCTAACGCATTACACTATACTTCTAAACAATTATCAAGTAAATATAGTGATGTTCTTTAATATTTATAAAACTTTAACAATCTCATTTTATCGCTATTAGTCAGTAAACGTCAAAACTTTCATTTTCATTAAATATCATACTAAATAAACTTCACATTTATCTTAGCATATTCTGTTAGCATACTGTTTATTTAAAATAGCGAATGAGCCCGGAACATTCATATATCCCGGACTCAAATTCAAAGCTAGCTTATAGTCTCTTAATATTATATAACACAATGAACATCATCAATTTTCAAATCATGCTTATTAGCATATAACTTCAATACTCTATTGAGAACATAAAAATCATTGCTCAATTTGATGTTACAATGTATCTTATTTACTTTTTATCTAATCTAGGTAATCTAAAGAAAATTGCTATAAGTCCACAAACGCCTAGTATCATTGGATAAATTGCGTAAGGTACTAATTCAAATGGAGATATAGACGCCACACCTGCAGCAGCTATCAATTGAGGACTATATGGCAGCATCCCTTGGAAACAACTCGCAAACATATCTAAAATACTAGCTGATTTACGTGGATCCACATCATATTCCTCTGAAATATCTTTTGCTAATGGTCCTGCCATTAATATAGAAATAGTATTATTTGCGGTTGATATATCTGCCACACTGACTAAGCCAGCAATACCTAATTCTGCACCACGTTTAGATTTCACTTTACTGCGCACAAAATTTAATAGCCAAGTAATACCACCATTATGTTGGATTAACGCCACTAAACCACCAATGAGCAATGCAATAATCGCTATATCTTCCATACCGATAATACCTTTAGATATAGAACTTAATAAACCTGTCCAACCAAATGAACCGTAGATTAATCCAATAATTGCAGAAAGTATAATACCACCGATTAATACGATAACTACATTTACACCTATTAATGCCAAGATAAGCACAAATAAGTATGGAATTACTTTAATAAGATCATAATCATAACTTTTATTTGCATCTATATGGGCACCATTTGTTAAAAACCAAAGCGCAATAATAGTAAATATCGCGCCAGGTAAAACAATCTTTATGTTCACTTTAAATTTATCGCTCATTTTCGTTTTTTGGGTACGTACTGCAGCGATCGTAGTATCAGAAATCATTGATAAGTTATCACCAAACATAGCTCCACCAACAACAGTAGCCATTGTAATCGCAGCCGAAACATCTGTAGCCTGACTTAAACCAAAGCCAACTGGTGCTATAGCAGCTACCGTCCCTACAGACGTCCCCATTGATAAAGATACAAACATACATATGATAAATAGTCCGACGATAATTAAATTTTCTGGGATTAATGATAACCCTAAGTTAACCGTCGACTGCACGCCACCCATATCTTCAGTCGTTTGAGAAAAGGCACCTGCTAATAAGAAAATTAACATCATTAAAATAATATTGGAATGTCCTGCACCTTTTGTAAAAACTTCAACTTTTTTTTGAAATGATTCTTTTCTATTTAACGCTAA
The DNA here is from genome assembly GCF_044794325.1 of Staphylococcus pseudoxylosus. Lineage (NCBI taxonomy): Bacteria > Bacillati > Bacillota > Bacilli > Caryophanales > Staphylococcaceae > Staphylococcus > Staphylococcus pseudoxylosus. The sequence continues at coordinate 796,413 of NZ_CP085024.1, read as the reverse complement.
GCCGACAATAGCAGCAACTAATATAGCTACATTCAGTGGCATCGTAGTAAAGTCGCCTGTACTAATACCCACACCTAAAAACATACCAACAAATACGATTAAAGGTATCAAAGCCCATGCGTTACCTTTTTTTGTCTCCTCCATATATAACCAACTTTCCTAAATATTAAAACAGAACCCAACCTTCTGTTATTTTTAAGTCCAAAAAATAAAAAAACTCTTTCTAAATTAAGAAGAAAGAGTAAACTGTGATTCATTCTTATCTTCTAGCATGAATTATGCTACTGGATTTGGCACACGCATCATCATGTTGCCGAAGTATCATCGGGCCAGTCCCTACACTTCTCTTGATAAGTTATTATTTTATTTTATTACAGTACAGTATTAATTGTAATTCGTCAAATATGGAATTGGACAGGAAACAATTTAAAAAACGATTTCATTATCTAATTCCTTCAACGTCTATTATTTCAATAGAGCTTATGTTATTTAGTCGCTTTATATTTACTGCATCGGACGTTCGATAGTAAATTTATTACCTAAAGAAGCATAATCATTACCAGCTAAGCGCGCCACTGCATTTAGCGCATCAGGGTCTATTTTACTATCTTCAATATAAACTGATTCATCAATATGAAACATGACTACTTCACCTATAATTAAATCAGATCCTTCCTGAGGATCACCTAATGGAATAATTCGATCTAGCTTACATTCCATTCGAATTTTGGCTTGTTCAATACCAGGTACTGCAACTAATTCAGAGTCAACACAATTAAGACTTGTTCTTTCTAATTCATTTTGATTACGAGTCAACGGTGCTGCTGTATGGTTAATTTGTTCAACTGTATCTTCATCTGTAATATGTACTACAAATGATTCCGTTTCTTCAATATTTAAAGAAGTGTCTTTCCGTTTCCCTTCAGAGCGACCTGTAGAAATCATGATCATTGGCGGCGCGCTATTTATAACATTAAAAAAGCTAAACGGCGCTGCATTTAAATGCCCATCTTTATCTTGCGAAGTAACAAAAGCGATGGGTCTAGGTATCACACTACCACTTAATAGTTTATAATTTTGTTTTTTGCTTAAAGCATCTGCTCTAAATTTTTTCATAAATGATTACCTTACCTTTCAAAAATAAGGAGGTAGGATATCAATGTATCCTTTCCTCCTTATGCTTAGTATCACCGAGACATTGAAACACTAAAAGTTAAATAAAATTACCGTCTCATTACGTTACTTCATCAATTCTAATCTAATTGAGTACCACCTGTCACGCCATAAACTTGGCCTGTAGTATAACTTGATTCCTCAGCTGCTAAATGTACATACACGCCTGAAAGTTCAATCGGTTGCCCCGCTCTACCTAACACTTCTTTTTGACCGAAAGTTGGAATTTTAGATTGGGGCTGTCCACCAGAAATTTGGAGTGGTGACCAGAATGGTCCTGGTGCTACACAATTTACACGGATTCCCTTGCTACCTAATTCTTCAGACAAGCTCTTGGTAAGTGAAATGATAGCTGCTTTAGAAGCGGCATAATCATGTAAGATTGGGCTTGGATTATAACCTTGCACAGATGAAGTCAGTGTAATTGTTGCACCAGGTTCTAAATAATCAATCGCTTTTTGAACTGACCAGAAAATAGGATAGACATTTGTTTCGAACGTCTCAGTAAATGATTCAGTATCAAAGCCTTTAAGGTTGTTTCTATATTGCTGATGTCCTGCTACAATCGTTACATTATCTAATCCACCAAGTTTGTTATAAGCTGTTTCAACTAAATCATAGTTAAATTGTTCATCGCGTATATCGCCTGGGATTAATACAGCTTTACGTCCCGCTGCTTCAATCACTTGTTGTACTTCTTCAGCGTCCACTTGCTCAGCAGGCAAGTAATTAATCGCCACATCTGCACCTTCTTTAGCATACGCTATGGCAGCAGCTCTACCGATAGCGGAATCTCCACCAGTAACTAACATTTTATAATCTTTTAAACGCCCATAACCGATATAAGTAGTTTCACCACAATCAGGTTTAGGGTCTAATTTATCTTGTAAACCTGGAACGTCTTGTTCTTGTTTTGGGAAATCTTCACTTGAAAATTTTGTTCTAGGGTCTTGTCCTGACATATGCAAACACTCCTTATTTAAAGAATATGCTTATGCATTACCCTGATTTTTTAACTTTTAATACATCAATCAAAGATTCTATTTAGATTGTTCATTTAAAAGTTTTTGTACAAAACTTACGAAATAATCAGGTACTTTTTCTAATATACGTTCATCTGGATCATATTTAGGATGATGCAGATCATACTCACTATTAGAACCAATAAACACAAATACACTTGGATATTTATTTGAGAAACCTGAAAAATCTTCTCCAATAGTTAATGGTTGATCCATAATACTCACATTATAACCTACCGCTTTAGCAACCTCTATCGCGTCTTCTGTTAATTTTTCATCGTTAACAACCGCACCTGGTAAACGATGGTATAACGTTTCAATTTCAACACCAAATGCTTCTGCAAGACCACTTCCAATTGCACGCAAACGTTCTTCGATATAATTACGTTTCTCTTCGTCAAAACTTCTCACTGTACCTTGCACATAAGCTTCATCTGCAATCACATTCCATGTATTACCACTAGACACTTCACCAATAGTAACAACAGCGTTATCAAATGCTGATAAATTTCTGCTCACAATAGACTGCACACTATTAATTAATTGTCCTAATACAATCACTGGATCATTACCTTGTTCAGGTTTAGCAGCATGAGCGCCTACACCTTTAATTTTAAATTCAAATCGGTCTACAGATGATGTAATAACTCCTGATTTCACTGCAAATTCACCAATGTCTAATGTAGGATAATTATGATAACCTAATACCGCTTTAGCACCTTCTATCGCACCTGTATCAGTAATATGATACGCTCCATAACCTAGTTCTTCTGCAGGTTGGAAGATAATGCGTACGCGCCCAGTTAATTGCGATTCAATTTCTTTCAATTTTGTCACTACTGCAAGAATGCTGGCCATATGAATATCATGTCCACAAGCGTGCATCATACCTTCATTCGTAGATGTAAATTCATGTACAACTTGCTCTTTAATAGGCAAAGCATCTATGTCTGTTCGAACTGCTACAAAATGTTCACCTTGACCGACCTCTGCTACTAATCCCGTTTCTAATGGTAAGTCTAGGATGGTAATTTCATATGATTCTAAAATTCTTCTTAATCTTTTTGTTGTTTCATATTCTGCATCTGATAATTCTGGATATTGATGAAAAGTCCTTCTCCAATTTATGTAATCTTCATATTGTGGCATTATATGTCACACCCTTTCTTATTTTTTAAGCACAAAATGAGGTAGTAACAAATCGTTACAATCACTACACCTGCAGCTAAATTATTCGTTAATAATATTATCGCCATTGTTAGTATTACTATAGACCCATTAAAAACCGGTGCTTTTTTAACAAATGATACAGTTCTTCTATCAAATGTATTTAAAGATATCGTGATTAGTACGGTCGCTAATACCGCCATAGGTATCTGACCAATAATACTTCCAAATACAAATAAACTAAAAAGTAAAAAGCTACCAGTAATCAAAGTTGAAACTCTAGATGTTGCTCCCATACTTAAATTAAATTTTGATTGTCCGACTAATGCGCTACCACCATATCCACCAAACAATCCTACAATAAAGTTTGCAATACCTTGACCAATTGACTCTTTGTTTTTATCACTAGGCGTATCCGTAACAACGTCCATCATGCGAGCAGTTAAGGTTGTTTGTATAACAGCTACAATAGCCATTGTTAATCCATACATAAAAATAATAAATGTATTTTCTAAATCATACATCATTTTAGGTAAACCAATATTTGGCAAATGTACATGTATGGAGGCTAAATTGTGAACATATTGTATATCTGGTTTGATTAACCAAGCAGCAAAGGTTAAAACAATAATAGCAACTAAAGGTGCTGGTATGAATTTTACGTATCTTTGTGCCAACCAAATAATTATAAATGAAATTAACACAAGAACATAAGTAGAATTAGAAATTTGAAATATATTATCAAGTTGAGATGTGAATAGCAGTACGCCAAGTGCATTCATAAATCCTATGACAACGCCTGTAGGAATATAATCTAATAGTTTATTTGTATGACAGTAACCAAATATGATTTGGATTAATCCCATAAAAATTGTAGCTAAAATCACTGCTTGCATGCCATGACTAGCCATAAGCGGTGCTACAACTAAAGAGACACCACTACTTGGCGCTGAAACCATTAAATTCCTATTGCCTGTGAAACTAATGACAATCATCATTAATCCAGTACTCAACAAACCTATTATGGGACTCACGCCTGCGATAAAAGAAAATGCGATAGCACCTGGCAAAAGTGCGAGCGCTATTAATACGCCAGATAGTGCGTTCGACATGATATTACCTTGCCATTGTTTGATATAATCAGTTTGTATCACGCCGAATGTCACCTCCATATGTTCCTCTTGTCATATGGTATCATAATTGTCTAAATATTTTATCAATTCTGTTTATCAAAATATAAAAATATTAGTACCTGAGCTCTTGCTCATGTGTAAGAGCCACTAACTCAATAAATTGAGAAGTGGTTACTTTAAAGATTAGACTTGGTACACCTGAGCTCTTGCTCATGTGTAAGAGCCACTAACTCAATAAATTGAGAAGTGGTTACTTTAAAGATTAGACTTGGTACACCTGAGCTCTTGCTCATGTGTAAGAGCCACTAACTCAATAAATTGAGAAGTGGTTACTTTAAAGATTAGACTTGGTACACCTGAGCTCTTGCTCATGTGTAAGAGCCACTAACTCAATAAATTGAGAAGTGGTTACTTTAAAGATTAGACTTGGTACACCTGAGCTCTTGCTCATGTGTAAGAGCCACTAACTCAATAAATTGAGAAGTGGTTACTTTAAAGATTAGACTTGGTACACCTGAGCTCTTGCTCATGTGTAAGAGCCACTAACTCAATAAATTGAGAAGTGGCTCTAAAAAATCTGGGACATCTTTTGATCTCCCAGACTAACAAAATAATTACATTAACCTTTTAATTGAATTTTATTATCTACTAATACTTTTCCATCTTTAATTACTGTTTCTGCATGGTTAATACCATAATGATATGGGATATATTCATGGTTAGGTGCATCCCAAATTACAATATTTGCTCTATCGCCTTTATTAATTGTTCCAGCATTTACATCTATTGCTTTTGCAGCATTTACCGTTACCGCATTCCAAATTTCATTTGGTGATAGTTTTAATTTTAGCGCAGCAATAGACATTACAAGTTGTAAATTATTGGTAACACAACTACCAGGATTAAAATCTGTTGCAATTGCAATCGCGCCATCATTATCTAGCATACCTCTTGCATCTGCATAGGTTTCTTTGCCTAAATAAAATGTTGTTCCTGGAAGTAATACAGCTACAGTATCACTTTGTTTTAATTTCGCTTTACCTTCTGTACTTGAAGCTACAAGATGATCTGCAGAAATTGCACCTTCATCAATGGCTAACTCGAGTCCACCTAATGGATCGATTTCGTCAGCATGTATTTTCACATCAAACCCTAATGCTTTAGCAGCTTGCATATATTTTCTTGATTCCTCGATGGTAAACACACCTGTCTCACAAAATATATCCGCAAAATCTGCGTATGGTTTAACTTCAGGTAACAAATCAATCATTTCTTCCAAGAATGCTTGATTTGATTGCGCATCTTTAGGAACTGCATGAGGCCCTAGGAAAGTATGCTTCATATCCAAATTGTATTTGTCTGCTAAACGATTAGATACGCGTAACTGTTTCAGTTCGTTTTCTTTATCTAAACCATATCCACTCTTACTTTCTACAGCTAACACGCCATGCTCAATCATAGTTAACAGATTCTTCTCTGCCTTTTTAAACAATTCATCTTCAGTAGCTTTGCGAGTCGCTTCAACAGTAGATAAAATGCCTCCACCTTGTTCAAGAATTTCCAAATATGAAACACCTTGCCTTTTAAGTGACATTTCATGTTCACGTGATCCTCCATGCACAAGATGTGTATGAGCTTCAACAAGTGCTGGTGAAACTACTTTTCCTGTTGCATCAATAATTTCATGCGCTTCATAATCATCCGTATGATTACCTGCATAAACTATTTTGCCGTCTTTTACAACAACAGTTCCGTTTTCAATGATATTTAGCTCATCTAATTCTTTTCCTTTTAATGGACGCTCAGTTGATTTTGGTAAAATAAGTTCTTTTATGTTTTGAATGATTAAATCGTTCATTATTTGTCTCCTTTACCTGTAATCATTGGGATTTTTATACCTTTTTCTTTTGCTACTTCAATTGCAGATTCATATCCAGCATCAGCATGTCTCACTACACCCATACCCGGATCCGTAGTAAGTACACGTCCTAAACGTTTATCTGCGCGTTCAGAACCATCTGCAACAACAACCATACCAGCATGTAACGAATATCCCATACCAACGCCACCACCGTGATGGAATGAAATCCATGAACCGCCTGCTGCAGTATTGATTAATGCATTTAATATTGCCCAATCACCAACAGCATCAGAACCATCTTTCATTCCTTCAGTTTCTCTGTTTGGGCTTGCAACAGACCCTGAGTCTAAATGGTCACGTCCAATTACAATCGGTGCAGAAATTTCGCCGTCACGGACTAATTTATTTAGCGCTAAGCCCATTTTGGCACGTTCTTCGTATCCTAACCAAGCAATACGTGATGGTAAGCCTTGGAATGCTATTTTATCTTGAGCTAAATCTAGCCAACGAATTAATTTTTCATTGTCTGGAAAGATTTTTCTCATTTCTTCATCAGCGCGCTCAATATCTTTAGGATCTCCGCTTAAAGCTGCAAAGCGGAAAGGACCTTTACCTTCACAAAATAACGGGCGAATATATGCAGGTACAAATCCAGGGAAATCAAATGCATTTTCTAATCCATCATTATATGCAACTTGTCTAATATTATTACCATAGTCAAATGCAACAACACCATTTTTTTGGAATTCAAGCATATATTCAACATGTTTTCTCATAGAAGATTGAGATTCTTTAACATATTGTTTTGGATCTTTATCACGAATTGCTTTTGCTTCTTCCAATGAATATCCCTGTGGTACATAACCATTTAGTGGATCATGGGCACTTGTTTGGTCCGTTACGATATCAATTTTAAAACCTTTATCTAAAATGGCCTTATGTGTATCGACAGCGTTGCCTACTAAACCAATAGAAAGTGGTTTACCTTTATCACGTGCTTCTTCAGCTAAACGTAATGCTTCATCTAAATCATGTGTTTTCACATCGCAATAACGTGTTTCCATACGCTTATCAATACGTGTTTCATCAACATCTACACCAATTACAACACCACCGTTCATTGTAACAGCAAGTGGTTGTGCACCACCCATACCACCTAATCCAGCAGTTAACGTTACTGTACCGTTCAACTTACCATCAAAATGTTGATTGGCAAGTTCACCAAATGTTTCATAAGTACCTTGAACAATACCTTGAGAACCAATGTAAATCCAACTACCTGCCGTCATTTGGCCATACATCATTAATCCTTTTTTATCTAATTCATTAAAGTGGTCCCAATTTGCCCATTCTGGAACTAATACTGAATTTGAAATTAATACACGTGGCGCTTCTTCATGTGTTTTAAATACAGCGACCGGTTTACCTGATTGTACTAACATTGTTTCATCTGCTTCTAATGAGCGTAATGTATCTTCAATCGCTTCAAATGCTTCCCAATTTCTAGCTGCTTTGCCAATGCCACCATAAACTACCAAGTCTTCTGGACGCTCAGCTACTTCAGGATCAAGGTTGTTATATAACATTCTTAAAACCGCTTCTTGTTCCCAACCTTTACATTCAATATCTAAACCTTTTTTTGCTACTATTTTTCTCATGAAAAATCACTCCTTAATTTAATAAAATGTTCCTTTGTTTAAAATATCCATAATGCAAATGGAATAGTAATAAGTAATGTGAATACCACTCTTTCGAACCATATGATCACTAGTTTACCGACTGATATTTTAACTTCCGTCGATAGAATTACTGGCACTACACTTGAAAAGAATATAATGGCTGAAACACTCATCACTGCCACTGTAAATCTTGTCGCTAAATCTGCACTTTGAGCTATTGCTGCTGGCAATAACATCTCTACTATAGAGATTGTTGAAGCTTGTGCTAAAACCGCAACGTCACTTACAGGAAATATACTTATAATTGGATAAAAAATGTAAGAAATATATTCAATAATTGGTGTATATTCCGCGACGATTAACCCTAAAAATCCTATCGACATGATAGATGGTAAAATAGCAATGGTCATTACTACACCATCACGCAAATTCTCTATTACATTTTCTATCAAAGTTTTCGAATTTTTGACAGCTATCTTAGCTTCTAACCATGATTCTTCTAATAATGGCATATCTCTACGAATTTCTTCTTTGTACGGTTGGTCTTGATACGTCGTTGTCTTTTCTGTTCTTATAGGTGGGATTTGTACTGTTATTGCAGTTACAATAAATGTAACTGCTAAAGTAAACCAAAAATAAAGGTTCCAATATTCTATAATACCTAATGTATTTGCTACGATAATCATAAAAGTAGCAGACACCGTTGAGAACCCTGTTGCGACTACTACTGCCTCTTTGTGCGTATACCCCCCATCTTTATATACTTTATTTGTAATTAATAAACCTATCGAATAACTACCTACAAATGAAGCAACAGCATCTACAGCTGATTTTCCTGGAGTTTTAAAAATTGGTCTCATTATCGGTCTACAAATAACTCCAATAAATTCTAGTAATCCAAATCCTATTAAAAAGGATAAGAATATTGCACCTATAGGAATCAATACGCTTAAAGGTACTGCCAACTTCTCATATAAAAATGGTCCAATACTTTCTTTTAATACAAAACCAGGTCCAAAATCAAATACCACCATAAAAGCAATAAATACCCCTATGACTTTAAATAAACTAAAGACTATATCTGTTTTAGACTTATTCCATTTCTTATTGATAAATGGATGTGCTGCGCCAATCAAAATTAAAATCAATACATAATACGGTAAGATTGGATTAAGCAATTTCGATATCCACTGTACGATATGATCAATCATAATCGTTGATTGACCGCTAATAGTAATTGGTACAAAGAAAAATATAATACCAATAAGACTATAAACGAAAAATTTCCACATGTACTTCACGCCCCTTACATGAAAGTACGCCTCCCTCTATATTTCACAGTATAGTATGTTATTATATAGACTACCAATATAAATAAACTAATTATTAATAACTTAAAACTATAAATAAAATTTTTTAGAGGTGTCTGAGATATGAAGATTGTTCAATTAGAATATTTTGTAGCAGTTGTAAAATACAATAGCTTTACGAAAGCAGCTAATTTTTTACATATTAGTCAACCATCACTGACTACTACGATAAAAAAGATGGAATCAGACTTAGGTTATGATTTATTTACGCGAACTACTAAAGATATTAAAATCACCGAAAAAGGTATCCATTTTTATAACTATGCTCTACAACTCATACAAAATTATCATCAAACAATTGAGAAAATGCATGATCTCAATATGGGACATGTGCCTAAAATCAAAATATCTATTTTAGAATCTACAAACCAATGGATTTCACAAGTGCTGGCAACACATAAAAAGCAAAATGCAGACCAGACTTATCTAATTTCAGAAATTCATGATCAGACTAAGATCATAGAATTACTTATTAATTTCGAAAATCATCTCGCTTTCACAAACGAGCAAATCATTCATGAAGATATAACTTCCATACCGTTATATGAAGAGTCTTATGTATTAATCACACCCAAAAATGCATTTCCATATAAACGAACGACATCAATCGCGTCTTTACCGCTTATTTTACCAACGAAAGGTTCCCAAGTGCGTAAACATCTTGATGACTATTTTAATCGAATGAATATGCATCCAAATATTGTAATTGAAGCTGATCGCTTCGAAGCGGCAACCAACTTTGTCCATAGAGGCTTAGGTTATGCAATTATTCCACGCGTTTATTACCAATCTTTTAACGCACGAGACTTAGATGCAATAGATATCCGCCCGACGTTAAGCCGCTCTATTTACATCAATTATCTAAAAAAAAGAAAGCACTCTGAACGCGTGCTTTCTTTCATTGACCAATGTATAAACTATTGGAATTTTAAAGAATAAAATGATGGAGGAAGTTTGCTGATAATTTGGCTGTTCTATTATCGACATCATATTTAGGATTAGTTTCAGCAATGCTTATTGTTGAAACTTTTTCATTCGGTATAATACGTTTTGATAGTTCGAGAACAACATGTGGGAATAATCCTAGAACACCATTGGCACTCACACCTGGTGCAAATGCACTATCAATAACATCCATACATATCGTAAACATGATGACATCATGATCATGGATAAAACGTTCTACTTTATCCTTAATTGGAGGAGAGATTTGATGCAGTAATTCTTCCGAATAAACATAACCGATACCTTTAGTTTCAGCATAATCAAATAATGCTTGTGTATTACCACCTTGTTGAATACCTAATACAAGATAATCAACATTGTCATCCTGTTCTAATATTTGCCTAAAGCTTGTACCAGACGTGGAACCTTCTGCCTCTCGCGTATCAAAGTGAGCATCTATATTGATAACACCAATCGATGCATCTGGATAAGCTTCACGTGTTCCTAAATACTGCGCATATGCGATATCATGCCCACCCCCTAATAGGAATGTTTGCTTATGTCTTTTAATCGATTCGGCTACGAAATGTGCATACTCTTCTTGTGTTTCTTCTAAAGTTTGATGGTCATGTTCTACATTACCATAATCATATACGTTACATTTTCTAGTTACAGGCAAATTAGCAAACACTTTTTTAATTGCATCAGGCCCTTCTTTAGCACCTGTTCTCCCTTTATTAAGTTCGACCCCTTTATCTACTGCATAGCCTAATAAACCTACACCTTGACGTGTTTCATTGTAGTCGTCCTCAATATTGCGAAATTGTATCGTTTGAAAATGTCTAAATTGCGATTCTTCTGTTTCACTATCTATTCTGCCTGTCCAAAGATCACGTTGTGCTAGTTTATACATAATTCTCCTCCTTTAATTACTTAACTACCACTTAAAGTATACGCTTACATTTTAACCAATTCAATTTATAATTATCTTTACCCAATTGCCCACATGATAATTTACAAAAATCACCAAAAATTATTTCAATTAGATGTTAGATAATGTAAAACTATTACATTTCAATGATAAATCTTTAATTTAATTTATTTCTCGACCATAAATATGTATAATTAAGAACGAATGATTTTCCGAAACCCTATTGGAGGTTACATAATGAATACAAAACGTATACCTGGTTTTCAATGGGCAATGATGATATTTATTTTCTTCATTATAGCCTATGCATTACCGATTATACTTAAAGATTTTCAAAATACAGTACCATTTAAGAGCTTTGTCTTTGACATGAGTACCTTAGCACCATTAATTACTACTATAATTTGTCTTATCGTTTTCAAACAAAAACGTACGCAATTAGCGAGCTTAAAACTCACTATTGATTTAAAAGTAATTGAACGTGTCATTTTAGCACTTGTGTTACCATTACTTATTTTTATCATTGCTATGGTAAGTTTTAACATCTTTGCTGATAGTTTTGTTCTATTACAAACAAAAGACTTATCTGTTTCAATTCTTTCTATCATAATTGGACAAATTGTAATGGCATTCTTTGTGGAACTTGGTTTCCGTTCATACTTACAAAATATCGTTGAAAATAAAATGAATACATTTTTCGCCTCTATTATCGTTGGTTTTATGTATTCTATATGGAACGTTAATATTGCCTTTAGTTTTGATTATGCAATTTATAGTTTCCTTTACTCGTTTGCCTTTTCAATGATTGCTGGGGAATTGATTCGTGCTACAAAAGGACGTACAGTTTATATCGCCACAATTTTCCATGCGTCAATGTCATTTGGTCTTGTCTTCTTATTTAATGAAGAATTAGGTGAAGTTTTTGCTATGAAAGTAATTGCATTGTCTACGGTTGCGGTCGCAGTTGTATATATTTTAATTAATCTAATCATCCGTGTAATACTTTATTTCTTCACGAAACGTAATTTAGATGAAGTTGAAGAAAACAACTACCTTGATCATGTTAATGAAGATGATCAAAATCTTACTGATGACGTTAAGGATAGAGAACATCAAGATGATAGCTCTACTACTGTAAATGAGATTAATCAAAATGAGAACCATCAACAGCAATCAATCTCAGACGACTCCGTGGCACATGGTTCGACAACAACAGCAGTACAAAATCATACTAATGATGACGCAACAGCTGGTTCTAACTATACAGAAGAGCACACAACTGATACAGAAGAAGATAATAGCCGTGCTAATATCATTAAAGAAAATACACCTTCTGTCGATTCAAGTGAATCGGATGCAATGACGCATCATAACGAACCACAAGAATATAACGATAAAGTAAACCGTCATACTAATAGTGCTGTTGAAGCATCAACAGAAAAAGCACACCCAAATGCTAAAGATGCATCACTACGTCAACATGACACGAATGTGCAAGAGACCAAAGCACAAGATGACAACCCAAGGGACAATGACAACAGTAACCAACGCTCACCATTTGATTTAAAGAGTAAACGTGGTCACCGTCGTTAATATATAAAAACAAGAGCCAAGACAAAAATGTCTTGGCTCTTGTTTTTTATTACAACTATCTTTAATCAAGCTTTAAGTACATGAATCATTTTAATCTTTACTATAAAATTAAATGAAGGGAGAGGCAACAATTATTTATTAATAATTTTAACTCCAGCCTCCGTTCCAATAATTGCTTGATCTGCAATATCTAAGAAATATCCTGTTTCTAAGACGCCTACGAGGTGTATTAAATATTCGTGCATTTCGGCAGGTTCTATATTTTCATTTAAATCAACATCCAATATATAATTACCATTGTCAGTAATAAATGGTACATCATCTACCATGCGACGTATGACCTTTAAATTATCATATGATTTTATTTTTTTAGCCACGAGCAACCAATTGAATTTATCAACTTCAACAGGTAATTTAAACGTTTGACCAAGATAATCCACACATTTACTATCATCCGCTAAAACGATAAATCTATCAGCCATGGCATCAATGACTTTTTCCCTAAATAAAGCGCCACCGCCACCTTTAATCAAATTCAAGTTGTTATCAATCTCATCAGCGCCATCAATAGCAATATCAATTACTTCGACATCATTAACATCAACCACACGTATCCCCAATTCTTTTGCAATTAATGCAGTTTTATTGGAGGTACAAACGCCAGTTATATTAATTTGCTCTTGTTCCAGTTTCTCTGCAATTTTTGGGACAAGCAATTCAATTGTTGATCCAGAGCCAATTCCAACAATCATACCGTCTTTGATTTGGTCTAATGCATCATTAAATGTACTTATTTTCAACTGTTTCTTATCCATAATGCTTCCCCTTTTATACTGTACTTTTATCCTTATTGTACATGAGATTCATTAAAATACATAGTTCAAAAATCATTTTCCAGAGTAAATTATATCTTTACTTGCATATTCATTATATTGTTTTAAAATTATAGTTATTAACTATCTGGAGGTACAAAATGATGATTTATACTTTAGAAGCTATCTCAACAGGTAAAGTTGAAGATTTACCTTATAGTACTAAACGGCCAATGCGCTCAGCTTTAAATAAAAAGAAATTTGCCGGTAGCATGTGGCTATCAAAGACCGGATTCGTTGAAGATGAACAAGAATATAAAGGTCACGGTGGCCCTAATAAAGCGGTTTGTCTATACAGTAAGAAAAATTATTCACTGTGGGAACAAGATGTATCAGTACTTCCAGAATATGCGATGTTTGGCGAAAATATCACTGTCTCTGATTTGGACGAAAAAGATGTACACTTTGGAGACCAATTCAAATTAGGCGATGCAGTATTAGAAGTATCAGAGATTAGAGAGCCATGTTGGAAAATTCAAGAAAAGTACAAAATCCCTAATTTAATTAAGCGTATGTCCACCTCTGGAAAGACTGGTTTTTATTTTAGAGTTTTAAAAGAAGGTTATGTTCAAGAAAATTCAAATTTGGAGTTAGTTAAACAAGCCAATAACGAAACATTACTTTCAGTTTTTGACTTAAATCAAATCTATTATAGTGATAATAAAAATATTGAGCGTTTAACATATGCTTTAAAAAACCCATATTTAACAGAAGAAAGAATATCAAAACTAGAAAGATTTTTAACACGAGCTAAAAAAGCTAAAAAATAATTAAGGGAGCGGGCCAGAAATCAAATATAACATTTGATTTCTTACACTCGCTCCCTATTTCTGCTTTATAGATTAAGGTTAAATACCTTAATCTACCGATCTCGACTCATCGTAAACTATATCATTTCTCTGAAATTTTATATGATGTTTTAGAGTAATATGGCTGATTCGCCTCTAATATAGATGGTGCTTTATCTCCATATAAATTAATATCATTCGGAATACATTGTGTTTCTAAAGTGAAGCCAGAGTGCGCTTTGTAAATATTGAAGTCACTTTGCCAACCTGTTGTATCATTAAATGTGAATATAACAATATTAGGCATGTCTGTTTTAACAGTTAATAAGAAATGTTTGTTCTCAACTGTCATCTCATTGCCACCTATATCGAACGGATGATCCACACCACCAAAACGTTCCATTTGTTCTTTAACTATTGCATCTTCACTATTAAAAATATCCTTAAATTGGATGTTTTGTTCATTAAATATATCTACTAGGTCAATCGGGTCTTTCTTCTCTACAATATTATCTTCATCCAATGTATACATATCTAATTTAGAGCTTGAAATACTGTGATTATCAATAACATTATTGTCTCTATTAAGATTGAAGTATACATGATTCATTGGATTAAACAACGTTTTTTGATTAGATGTAGCTTTGTATTCAATCGTCCATTTATGGTCAACATCATATGTGTGAACGACTTCTAAATCTATATCTCCTGGAAAGTAGTCGTCTTCGCTTTTTAAAACCGTAGTAAAAATCACTTTAACTTGGCCAACTTGCTCTTCAATTTTATAATCAAAAAAGCGTTTATCTAAACCCTTTGGGCCTCCGTGAATATTGTGGGGACCGTTATTGGCTTCAAGATTGTATTTCTCACCATCTAGTTCAAATGTTGCATTTGCAATTCTACCACCGTATCTTCCAACAGTAGCACCAAAGTTATAAGGGTTTTCAATATAAAACTCATCAGCTTCAACTACATTACCTAGCACAATATTGTTATCGTCGTACTTCCATGAAACAATTCTGGCACCATAGTTTGTGAAAACTATTTTCGTGTCTTCATTATCAATTTTAATCAAATCAATACCATTACTTTGACTTTCTACTTTTGCAAACATCCTCAATTACTCCCTTTCAAACCCAACGCCGTTTGTTTAATAGCGATAGGTGTTGTCATGAATAAAACATCAATTTCAAATGCAAGCTAAAAATTGCAAAACTTGAGGGGCTCAAGTGTATTATTTGGCAATTTAAAGACTTCATTGTATATCGGACTATTACGAAAACAATAACTAAAATCGCTTATAGTCAAACTATACTGTTACATACACCTTAATCATTGCGATATTTGACTGTATGCCTTCTTTCATAATTCACGCTTCCCTCAACCATAAATTATGATTTAGACAATCGGTTAAATATAATAAGTTATCAATTGGTATGTATATAAAAATTTCATATCTATAATATAAGTCTCTTATATTGTAACAATTTATACAAATAATTAGCTATACTATTGTTGAATTTTATCAAACAATATTGAAAATTGTTATAGTTTTTTCTATTTTTCACTATTTTTTCATGTATTTTTGCTTATTTCAATGTTATCTGAGTTAAAGCTACTAGATAAGGATTAATAACCGATAAATAAATTTAAAAAGCTAGAACAACTTTATGCTCTAGCTTCTTATTTTAGTTATTAATTTTTTTATTGAAAATGCGTTTCATCGAACTCACAAAACCTTTATCAAAACTTAAGATTGTATCTTTATAACTACGTACTGCAATCCATAATAATACAAATATCGTTATGATTGACAAGCCTACACTAACCGCAATTTCCCATGTCGCAACATCTGGTGTAGATGCTCTAACAAACATAACAAACGGTGACATAAGCGGAATAAAACTAACAATTTTCACAAGCAATGTATCTGGATTCATCACACTAAATATTGAGATATAGAAAGCAATCATACTAACTAAAGTCATAGGCATTAATGCCTGATTAATATCTTCAATTCGTGACGTAATTGACCCAAGAATTGAGGCTAAAATTATATATGAAAAAATACCTATAATCAACGACACAAAACCTACAACAGCTAATTGAAGTGTGAGTTCATTGGGTTCTACTTTAAATCCTTGTAACATATCACTGATGTCAAATGTTAAGAAACATATCACACCTACTATTACAAAAATACTAATTTGCGTTAATGCTACTGCAATTACCCCCGCCATTTTTGCAAAGAGATGTGTTACCGGTGATACACTTGTGATAATCATTTCGATGACACGTGACGTTTTCTCAGTTGCAATTTCCATTGCAACTTGACTTGCGTAATTAAATATAATGAAGAACATGAGCATAATACCAAGATAAACGATTGCAGTATTAAAGCCTTTTTGCGCTTCACTTAGATTTGAACTTTTAGCATTATTAGCAATTACTTCTGAGGAGACATCACTTTGAGCTTGTAGTTGCTTTAGTTCTCCTTGAGATAAATCTAGACTATTAGCTACAAATTGAGTTTGAATCGTCGATAATGTTGCCTTTAATTTTTGTTTATCTTGCTCCGAAACAGTATCTTTACTTAAAATTTTACCTGATAACTTTTGGTTATCATTTAATTTAATGATATAAGCTTTATCTAATTTTTCGCTTTCCACTTGTGATCTGGCCTGTTTTTCAGATACTTTATTAAATTTCGCGCCTTCATCCAGTTGATTTCCCTGAGACTTAATAACTTTATAAATTTCATCATTAGACGATACAACCCCAACTTTATCAGGACCATCATCGAATAAATCAATAATTTTATTAATATTTGATACGCCGAGCATTAGAATTATCACTACAGCCGTGAATATTATAAATGATTTAGCTTTCACTTTATTTTTATAAGTTAGCGAAAATGTAGCCCAAAATTTACTCATGAATATCACCTACTTTTGCTATAAATATTTCATTAAGTGATGGTTCTACAACTTGGAAACGTTTAACAAAGCCATATCGTGTAACAACGTCGTAAATTTTTTCTGCAATCATTTCTGACTCAATGGTCGCTTTAATTTCTCGTTTATTTCTTTCTACATCTATCACCCCTGTAATAGCATCGATTTCAGGCATTGGATGTTCTGTCTCAATAACTACACGTTTATGGCCATGATTTGATTTCACCTCATCAATAGGTCCTGAAACAACAAGTTCACCTTTATTTAAAATACAGACTTTATCGCAAAGTTCTTCGACATGCTCCATACGATGTGAACTGTAAATAATTGTGGTTCCTTCATCATTTAAATCTTGCACTGCAGATTTCAGCAATTCCACATTTACAGGATCAAGCCCACTAAATGGCTCGTCTAAAATCAATAACTCCGGTTTGTGTAACATACTTGCTAAAAGTTGAATTTTTTGTTGATTTCCTTTTGAGAGAGATTCAATTTTCTTTTCTCTATTTTCTTTAATGTTAAAGCGATTTAACCAATAATCAATTGCTTCAGTAATATCTTTTGAGTTCATGCCTTTTAACGTAGCCAAATACCGCAATTCATCTTCCACTTTCATCTTAGGATGTAACCCACGTTCTTCAGGTAAATAACCAATACGATTATATAATGATCTATCAATCACTTTATCATTATATGTGATCGTTCCTTCTGTAATTGGCGTTAATCCTAGAATCATTCTAAAGGTTGTTGTTTTTCCTGCTCCGTTTCTACCTAAAAAACCTAACATCTTCCCTTTTTCTAACGAAAGTGAAATATCATTCACAGCAGTAAAATTTTTATATTTTTTCGTGACATGTTCAATAAGTAATGACATGACATACGAGCCCCTCTCTTTTGAAATTACTTTAGTCACATCATACCATTTATTCTATTACATATACATTTTAAATTTTAAATTTTATAAGACTATAACATTTATTTTCAGCAAAATATATCACCCAATAAAACTCACGATGTCCTTAGCTTTACATTAAATAATGTAAGCACTATCATAAAACTAAATAAGGACGTGATACTTATTGTTCACCAATAACAAATAGGAGGCATAGCAACATGACTTATAGTATCGGCATTGATTATGGCACCGCTTCAGGTAGAGTGTTTTTAGTGGATACGTCTAACGGGGAAATTATCTCTACCTATATAAAAGAATATGCACATGGCACTATCTCTGAATCTTTAAACGGTAAAGCTTTACCACACAACTATTTTTTACAACATGCTGAAGACTATACTTCAATTTTAGAAGAAGGCGTTAAACATGTATTAGATGATAGTAATATTAAACTAGATTCTGTTATTGGTATTGGCATTGATTTTACAAGTTGTACAATTGTGTTCTTAGATGAAGACTTCAAACCATTACATCTTAACCCTAAGTTAAAAGATAACCCACATGCTTATGTAAAATTATGGAAACATCACGGTGCACAAGATGAGGCAACCCAAATGAAAGAAGTCAGTGATGAAATAAATCCATCATGGTTGGATTATTATGGACATAGCGTTAACAGTGAATGGATGATACCAAAAATATTAGAAGTTAAACATAAAGCGCCCGAAATATTAAACCAAACTGCTTATATCATGGAAGCAGGCGATTACCTCGTAAGTTTGCTTACCGATAAAAACATGCGTTCTAATTGTGGTATTGGGTTTAAAGGCTTTTATAATGAAAATGATGGCTTTAATTATGATTTTTTTGAAGCTGTAGACCCAGAATTACCTGAAATTGTAAAAAACAAATGCGAAGCCCCTGTAGTACACATCGGCGAAAGCGCAGGTAATCTGAGTGAATATTATCAACAATTGTGGGGTCTCTCTGATAACGTTGAAATATCACCTTATATCATTGATGCTCATTCAGGTGTATTGGGTGTAGGTGCAATCGAACAAGGTGAATTTACGCCAGTAATTGGGACAAGTACTTGCCACCTTATGTTAGACCCTAAACAGCAACCTATTCCTGCGATAACTGGTTCTGTTAAAGATGCAATTATCCCTGGATTATATGCTTATGAAGCTGGACAAGCTGCCGTGGGTGATTTATTCAATTACGCTGCAGAACTTGCGCCAATAGCAATTGTAGAACAAGCTGAACAACATGGACTTTCTATTTTTGAATACTTAGAAAAGCTTGCTAGCGAAATAGCCATTGACGAGCAACATGTTACAGTGCTTGATTGGCATAACGGCAATCGTAGTATTTTGAGTGATAGTCATTTAACTGGAAGTATTTTTGGCTTAACATTACAAACACCTTATGAAATGATCTATCGTGCTCACATCGAATCAACTGCATTCGGTACTAAAATGATTATGCAACAATTCGAAAATAATAATATCCCCGTACACACGGTATACGCTGCTGGTGGCATTCCAATTAAGAGCGATCTCTTAGTTAATATTTATGCAAACGTACTTAATAAGGAAATTGTAGTCATTGATTCAAGCAACGCTACTGCCTTAGGTGCTGCAATGTTAGGCGCAAACGTAGGTGGTGCATATGAATCATTAAAAGAAACTGTACAACAAATGAAGCAACCTATATATTATCGTAAACAACCAGAACCAGAAAAAGTAAAACAATATGAACGACTATTCCAAAGATATATGTCATTACATGATTTATTAGGTAAAACACATCCCAACCTTTCTTATATTGATTAGTGATTTTAGTATTATATAAACAAACATAGGAGTCTGAGACATCAATTGATATCTCAGACTCCTATGTTGATTTCTATAGTCAAATACATAACGAACTAGACTTTAATATTTAAAGTCATCTTGTTTGTTTTCTTGCTTTTTACTTTCATCAACTGACTCAACATCATATTTAAATTGTTGTGAGTGACGGTCATCATTTTGAAAAGCCTCAGTATTAAATGAATTTGAATGATTACTTTGTGTATGGTCTGAAGATTGAATATGTTGCCCATATTTATGACTACTGCCATATTTATTGGTCTTTCTTTCACTATCTAAACATGCAATAACAATCATATAAATACCTAATCCTAGATTAAGCAAGCCAAAGACAATAAGAATAATACTAGTTAATATATTAGTTTCATTCGGATCATTTTGCTCAATAACAAAATTAACCACATTTGCAATCAATGAGATCCCGAAATATACTAATGGCATGATCATTGTCCTACCTGTATCATGGAACCTTCTTATTAGTATCGCCCAGTTTGGAATAAACGTAACTATAGAATAAATACCAGCATAGATGATACTTAACAGAAATAAAAGCATTCTTAGCCCCAGTGCAGAATCCGTAGACTCAGTAGCTCCTCTAGAACCATCAAAAATCATAAGGAAAGCTGAAATTCCACTTGTAAAGCCTATTACAATTGCAGGTGACAAGAATATAATATGCCATAATACTATAAACCAATATTCACTTCTACGGGACCGACCAGTAAAGTTAACATAGTTTTTCCAATATAATTTAAGCGCTTGTCCAAAACCTATTTTCCTCTCCATAATCTCCCTCTTTTCATTTTCATTTGTTTAAGATAAGATTTATTTTGTACCAGATTTTAATAGGTCATATGTAAAAACCCTACTAACCTTATCATAAAATAGTGTAACAAAATATAACCTTAGTAGTAACACAATTTTACAAATTTTAAAAAAATATAGAAAAAAATTTAAATTTACAAACTATATATTGGAGGGCAATTTATGGATTTTATACAACGAGATACTGTTACAATTGCCAAAGACTTATTAGGGGTGCGTGTCATCTATCACGATGAATTACAAACTTATACTGGCTATATAGTAGAAACAGAGGCCTATGTAGGCAAAAAAGATCGTGCAGCACATGGATTTAATGGCAAGCGAACGCCCAAAGTTGAATCATTATATAAAATGGGTGGCACCATATACGCGCACGTTATGCATACACACTTGCTTATTAATTTTGTAACCCAATTAGACGGTCAACCTGAAGGTGTATTAATCAGAGCAATAGAGCCTGAAGAAGGTATCGAGGCGATGTCACACAATCGAGGCAAATTAGGGTTTGACTTAACAAACGGTCCCGGAAAATGGACTAAAGCATTTAATATCCCAAGACATCTAGATGGCTCTAAAATCAGTGAAGGCCGTTTACAAATAGATACTAAAAATAGAAAATATCCTAAAATAATTGAATCAAGTGGCCGTATAGGAATACCCAATAAAGGTGAATGGACAAATAAACCTTTACGTTTTACTGTGCAAGGCAATCCATATGTTTCTAGAATGCGAAAATCTGATATGAAGCACCCTGATGTAACTTGGCGTAATTAATACTGGCAGTAATAACTTTGCCTTTATATATAATAAGAGGTTGAGACATATAATCGTCTCAACCTCTTATTATTTGCTAAACAAATGTCATAGTGACTCGTTAGTTATCTAGCTAAAGTTTTATAATTTATTTTTTTTATCACGATCTAACAACCCAAATTGAATTGTTATTATAGTACAAATCACAAATATTACTGGATAAAATGAATATTTTAATACCTCTAAGTAAGATACATCACCATACTGTTCTACCATTAACATACCACTATCATGCGGTAAGACCATTAATGCACAACAAGCAAATATATCTAATAAACTTGCCATACGTTTTGGAGGAACTTTGTATTCATCCCCAATTTCTTTTGCAATTGGTGCAGAAATAATAATTGCTAATGTGTTATGCGATAATGCTGCAGAGAGCACACCTGACATTAAACTGATTACATATTCTGCACTTTTACGCCCTTTAGCTTTCGCTTTCATTGCTTTAATAATCCAATCTATACCACCATAATAACGAATTAAAGCAACAAGTCCTGAAACTAAAAAGGCTACTAAAAAGATGTTAAACATACTTTCCATACCATCACCGATAGCTCTTGTGAACTGGAATATACCTAATTGGCCTTGTACGATACCTAATAAGCCTGCCATAACAATTCCAATAATAAGCACAAGAATGACATCTAAACCAGCTATTGCAGCAATTAATACAAATAAGTAAGGTAAAATGTTGATAAAATTATAACTTAAGTCCCCATCCACTTTACCTGTACCACCAACAACAGCGTAGAAAACAGCTGTAATTACGGCAGCAGGTAATGCAATAAGGACATTCATTTTGAATTTATCTCTCATCTTAGCTCCAACACCATTAGTTGCAGCAATTGTAGTATCAGAAATTATAGATAAGTTATCACCAAAGTAAGCTCCGGCTATAACAGCTGCACCAGCTGCTGCAACACTCAAATCAGCGGCTTGTGCTACTGCAACACCTACTGGTATAAAAGCTGCTTGTGCACCAGTTGAAGTACCTAATGTTAATGCTGCAAAACCACTCATAATAAATATTCCAGGAATAAGTAAACTTGGTGGAATAACAGAAAGTCCCATATTCACCATAGCTGTTTTACCGCCCATTTCAGATGTAACAGTCGAAAATGCACCCGCAAGCAGTAGAATTAGCCCTAAATTTACTATGCCTGAATTACCTGCATGTTCAGTAAATATTTGTACTTTTTTAGTAAAGGCTGTTTTTCTATCATAACAAGTCCAAGCTATAACAATACCTATTAATATTGCGACATGACGTGGTAATTGATCAAAGGCGTCTTCTTTGCCCAGAATGGTAAAAGTAATACCTACGCCTATATATAACACTAAAAATATTGCCAAAGGCAATAGCGCTAAGGCGCCATATTGTTTTTCACTTCGCATAGTTTGTTCCATAAATGAACTCCTTATTACCTAGGGATTTTATATGATATATATGGTAAATCAAAAAAGAGATAATGTCATTTTATATACATTATCTCCACTTTCAACATTTACTATTTAATCGTCACATCACCTGTATCTGTTATAATTTTAATTAAATTTTCACCGTTGCCAATTTTTTTATTTTTTAATTTACTATTTTCAATATTTAAATTTCCAATATCACTACTAAAGTCTATTATTGTGTTCTTAGGTTGTAGTTTTCCATAATCCAACACAATATCTCCCGTATCTGTATCAATATTTGTAGGTTTATCTATAGGCATGTCTTCTATCGTTAACTGTCCAGTATCCGTTTCAAATTCCCCTTGGTTATACATCGTCTTCTCTAATAATATACTAGCAACATCGCTAGAAGCCTTCAGTTTATTATACTTAGAATTGTTAATTGTTAGCTCACCAACATCAGAATATACATTTGCTTCCTCTGCTTCAATATTGTTTAAATCGATTGAACCATTACTTAAATCAAGCTTCATACCTTCCAAACGCTTAGGTACAGTCACAACAACGTCATTCTTTTTAATTTCTAAAAATGACAAATTAATATTAGATGTCTGCTTATTATCTGTAAGTTTTAATTCACCTTTACTTATCTGAGCATTGATTTTAGTCTGTTCATTTGAACCTTCAGAAGTTACCTTAAATTTATCTCCATGTTTTACTTTGAGATTACTATGCTCAAAATTAACTTTTAGTGCTTTAATATCACTTTCTTCATAGGATTTATTAAAGTTTGTTGTTACATCCTTTGCTTTCTCTTGTTCAATTTTAAATTGTTTAATTGCCCCTAGTGCACAAACTACTGTAATAATCAATCCAATTATAAAAATAAATACTAATACTTTTCTCATTTAGTAGCACTCCCCTTTACTACTTTAATATTCCATTTCAAATATTTAACGCATAAAATGTAAAAACCTTTTGTAATCAAGTACGTTATAACAAATAATATAAGACCTAAACCAAACAAGACACCTGTCGTATATACTTCAAGTAACATTATCTCTTGAAATCCTGCTATAGCACCTTTGACTAATAATGCAATAGGTGTAAATATGAAACTAAGCGTTGTTACAATTAATGACAATACAATACTTAGAATGATTACAAAAGGGATTAAGATAACGAAAAAATTGAGTATACTTAGACCCATTACTGATAAAATCGCATGACTCACATCACCAATATTCTTACTTTGTTCAGCCTTTTCTATCGCTGCATTTGCATTTAATTCTTTTGCTAATTGCTGTGGATCACCTAGTTCTTCTGAAATTTGATTTTCAGTCTTCCCTTCTTCCATTCCACTATAAAAGTGCGTGTCGTATTCATTTATAATATCTTGACGTTCATTGTCATCTAAATGCTTTAAATGTTTATGCAATATTTTAAGATACTCTGTTCTACGCATTAACGTCACTCTCCTTAATAAATTGATGCACGGCTGCTGAAAATGCTTCCCATTCATCTAACAATAAATTTAATCGTTCATTACCTTGATTAGTCATTTTATAATATTTTCTTGCTGGTCCTTCTGTCGAAGGTTGGTAGTAAGTAGTTAATTCCCCACTTTTAACTAATCTTCTGAGTAATGGGTAAACCGTTCCTTCAGCAATAGTCATATACCTTGATATGTTTTGAACAAGTGAATAACCATACTGATCATCCTTTTTAACTATGAGTAAAACGATAAGTTCTAATGCACCCTTTTTAAATTGGCTATTCATTAATGTCCTCCTTATATTTTAAATCAGTACTATACATTACACAGTAGCTTCGAATAAAATATAACACACACTACTATACATTACAAGGTACTGAGTTATACTTTATTAATTTCGATTTAATCAACCCCATACTTAAAGTTTTTATTCGATAAAATCATTTTACTTTGATTTTTAATTAAATTTTTCGATTATCATTTCTATGACTATCATTCTAATTTTCAAAAATGTATAATCGAAATTACGGGTTTTGTAAGCGTTCACTTTTGGGCGTTTATATATGATTAACTTATGTGTTTTGTATATTATTATTAAGGGAGGAATGAACATGCTAGAGTTAGATGCTATTACTACGTTAGCCCTAGCAAGTGTATTATATCTTGTAGGTATCTTTATTATTAATCATGTTAGTATTTTAAAAAGATTATGTATACCTGCACCAGTCATTGGTGGTTTACTCTTTGCTATCATTGTAGCAATTCTAGAAACAACAGGTTTATTAACTATAAAGTTAGATTCTGACTTTATTCAAGATTTCTTTATGCTTGCATTTTTTACAACGATTGGACTAGGAGCGTCATTTAAACTTCTTCGTTTAGGTGGTAAAGTCTTAATATTATATTTTATTTTTTGTGGCGTTCTAGCATTCTTTCAAAATATCATTGGCGTATCATTGGCAAAATTATTAAATATACCGCCTTTATTAGGTTTAACTGCCGGTTCTATGTCAATGGAAGGCGGACATGGTAATGCAGCTGCCTATGGTAAAACTGTACAGGACCTAGGTATTGATTCTGCAGTAACAGCAGCTCTAGCGGCGGCAACCTTAGGTTTAGTTGCTGGTGGTTTAATAGGAGGTCCTGTTGTAAAATTTTTAATTAATAAATATAACTTAAAACCTGAAAACGCTGAAGAAACGATGAAAGATTATAGTGATGTAACCGCTAATCAATATCTACATAAGCGTATGGCACCAACTACTATATTTCTAATGCAATTTGCAATTGTTGCCATTTGTATGGCTATCGGTTCATATTTAGGGACTCAATTTTCTGATTTAACAGGTATAAATATCCCTATATATGTAGGTGCAATGTTTATTGCAGTTATTATACGTAATATATCTGAATACAGTCATTTAAATATTATTGATATGAAACTCATCAACAGTATTAGTGACGTCTCACTTAGTCTCTTTTTATCTATTGCGTTAATGAGTATTCAACTAACTGAAATTTATCAATTAGCAATCCCATTAATCATTATTGTATTGATTCAAGTTGTATTTATTGTCTTATTCTCTGTACTGGTTTTATTCCGAGGATTGGGTAAAGATTATGATGCAGCAGTTATGATTGGTGGATTTATTGGACACGGACTTGGTGCAACGCCAAATGCTATGGCTAACTTAGATGTCATAACAAAGAAATATGGCGCATCTCCAAAAGCATATTTAGTTGTACCAATTGTAGGTGCCTTTTTAATTGATTTACTAGGTGTGCCTATAGTTACAACTTTCATTAATATTTTTAGCTAAATCCATATGAATTCAATCAATCATTTCGTGACTTTAATACGTGTGAAACTCGTTTAACCGAATAAGTCATTTAAAAACAAGGCCGGAACAGTTATGAATAAACTGCGCCGGCCTCGTTTTAATTTGGTTTCATAATATTTACTGTTTTATAGCATTGTCTTTTTTTATTTAATATCTAAGCCTCTTTGTTCAATCCATGATTGTAGTTTTGGACTAAATATCATTTGTGCATGTTGTAAATCTTTGATCGATTTTGCATCAAGCATCGTCATAATTTTTTTCATGTGCTCCGTAAATTGTTCTGTATAATTAAGTGTTTCAGTGATACCATAATTTTCAACATGATTTAAAAACGGACGTGACATGCCTACTGCACTAGCACCAAGAGCAAGACATTTCACAGCATCTAACGGCGTTCTTACACCACCACTTGCCAAAATATCCATATCTTGTTGATATGCCGTACTTTCTAATAAAGACTCTACAGTTGTTTGACCCCATAAGCCTAAATAATCCATATCTTTATATGTACGTCTTTCATTTTCAATATCGACGAAATTAGTACCGCCTCTACCACTGACATCTACGTACTTAATTCCGATTTCGTTAAGACTTTTAATTGTTTCTTTACTCATACCAAAGCCAACTTCTTTAACTATAACCGGCACATCTACGCGTGCTACAATTTGCGCTAAATTCTCCATCCAGGTAGAAAAAGTTCTATTACCTTCTGGCATCACTAATTCTTGTGGCGCATTAACATGAACTTGTAAAGCTTGAGCATCAAGTAATTTCACTGATTCTATGGCTTTATCTACAGGTACATCTGCCCCCACGTTACTAAAAATGATACCTTCTGGATTTGTTTCACGTACGATACTAAATGAAGAAGCCATCTTGCTGTTTCTTAATGCTGCATGCGTTGAACCGACAGCCATCGCAATTCCAGTCTCACGTGCGATAACAGCTAATTTTTCATTAATTTGTTTCGTCCATTCACTACCACCAGTCATCGCATTAATATACAATGGTTGATTTAACGTAAAGTCTGTTAAATCACTCGTTAAATCAACATCATCAACATCAATATTAGGAATAGAATGATGTACAAACCTTATTTCATCAAAATCTGAAATTGTTGCATCTTGCTGTGCCATTGCTATTTCTACGTGTTCGTTTTTACGTTGTTCTCTTTTTATATCGCTCATTTTCCGCTCCTACTTTCAACACATTTTTATATTAAATTCATTATATCGAACTATTCTTATATTGCTATAACCTATTAAAACCATTTTTCTTTTTTAAAGTAGACTATACAGCCAATACTTATCGCTAACATAATTGTTAAGACGATATAATAGCCATAATGCCATTTTAGTTCAGGCATATTTGTAAAATTCATGCCGTATATACCTGTAATCAATGTCAAAGGTAGAAAAACCACCGATACCAGAGTCAGTATTTGCATTATACTATTCATTTTAAATGAGTTATATGACGAATAATTATCTTTAATTTCATCAGTCATCTCTTGAGACATTTTCAAAATATTTTGTTGTTTTATAATATGATCTTCTATATGTTGAATATACATATGATTCTTCTCATCTACAAGTAATAGACCACTTTCTTTAATGTTATCAACTAATTCTTGAATTGGATAAACAATGCGCTTCATTTTTATAATATTCGACCTTATTTTAAATACTTCTTCCATAATGATCTTAACGGAAACGTCCTTGAGTTGGTAATCCTCAAATTCGTATACTTTATCTTCAATTTCATAAATCAAATCAAAGTAACTATCCACCATTTTATCTATGATGTGCAACGCAACATCAGATGTATGCAACCCCTTTTGATTCTCTTCCCTTAACACTTGGGTAAGGTTATTTAAAATTGAAAAAGGCTGATGATGATACGTAATCAGCACTTTATCTTTTATAAATAAATTCAACGCTTTGTCACCACTGTTATTAGTATCGATACTATGTAATACGATATATTGGTAACTATCGTATGATTTATATTTTGCCCTAGGTGTCCCATTAACTGTATCATCGATTTCAAGTTTATTAAAGTTAAAATACGACTTAAAAATCTCGTTTTCTGGTACTGATGGGTTGTAAAAATCATACCAAACGAATATTGCTGATTCAGGTACATCATTAAAGCATGAAGCTTGCGTTAATGCTTGGCCAGGAACTTGATATTTAATTGTAATTGGCATATTGCCCCTCCCTAAATCATTTACTTTATTTTACCATGAAACCGTTCAAGTGTAAGTTTATGTTATTTTTAGTAAACTAACATTGTAGACAAGCAAAACTTGTTACCATTTGATTATTAACTTTCGACTACCAAGGAGTGTTTTCATGCAAAACCCATTTACTATTAATCACTACGTCACACAAGATATGATTGATCACAACAATCATGTTCATGATGCACAATATAATATTGTTTTCAGTGATGCCATCAACCAGTTTAATTATCAAAAGGGATTATCTTTAGAGGAACGTGAAACATTAAACTATACTCTCTTTACT
Organism: Staphylococcus pseudoxylosus; assembly: GCF_044794325.1. NCBI lineage: Bacteria > Bacillati > Bacillota > Bacilli > Caryophanales > Staphylococcaceae > Staphylococcus > Staphylococcus pseudoxylosus. The sequence continues at coordinate 767,250 of NZ_CP085024.1, read as the reverse complement.
GTTGAAGAACAAACGGCTTATTTATCTGAATTAGTAGAAAATGATGAATACCGAATTACTATTTATTTATACGACTATAATGAGAAAAGTGTGCACTTCTTCTCTATCATGACAAAATCAGATGGTACAATTGTTGCAACTAATGAAGCTTTGATGTTAGGTATCAATCGCAAAACTAAAAAAACATCCCCATTCCCTGCACAATATGCGAATGAAATTATTTCCTATTACGACAATCAACAACTCATAGAATGGCCAAAGCAATTGGGCCATCGTATAGGAATTTCTAGATAAGGAGTTGAGAAATACATGACAAAGAACATCCATACAAGTATTGAATTACATTTATACGATTTATTTGACCACACTAAATTTGAACTTAGCGAACTTAATCAAAGTAAGCGCCTTGTAATCAATGGACCTGATAGTCAATTGATTAAACGAGGCTTAGATATTAGTCATTTACAAGGCCAAAAAAGAGCTATTGATCATATTGACACCATTTTGAAGTCTTATCCAGATGAACAGGATCTCATTTCTAATTTTAATGAGTTTGCAACTAAGGTTTTAAATGATTATGACATTTCCTCACAGAAATTTAAAATGCTCGAACAACCGCCTACTGATTACGAGGAGATATTGGCTCATCATTATACTTTAATGGGTCAAAAATGCATCATCGATTCTATTAATACGACAATCCTAAATAAATAACCCTATTTTGCTTTTTATAGAAATCACACTGCCAATGAAGTTGTCTTTATTGGCAGTTGTTTTATTCTTTATTAGGTTAAATATAAATCAAATAGATTTCTAGTAACTACTAACTGTTGTTATATAATACATACACATTAATATTTATGATGGTTATTCATAAAAAACAGGATGGGAAATCTAGTCAACTTTGATTTCCCATCCTGTCTGCTAAAGTGAATCACTTTAAAATACTAAAAAATATGACATTTCTCACTCATTAATCGTTCCAACAATTTGTTTAATTACTTTATGAGATTCTCTAATTGGTAGTAATGGAAAAGCATGAACCATACGTTTATACTCATAAAAGTGAATTTCTTGTTGTGCTGAAGCTAAAATTTCAGTAAATTTCAGCATATCTGGCAGATAAATTTCATAAGTACCCCCAAACATAAAAATTGGTGGTAAATCCATCAAATTACCGTTTATAGGAGAGAGTCTTGCATCATTTAATGGTAAATTGTTGGACCAACGGTTCAATATTTTCTGAACACCATCTTGATTTACAAGTACATCTTTTCGATTTAATGCTTCATTAATTTCTGGATTATTTAATTGTGCATCTAATAAAGGAGAAAATAAATATAGTTTTTTAGGCATCGGTTGTCCTTGCTCTTGTAACTGTTGAACTAGACTAAGCGCTAAAGCACCACCCGTGCCGTCGCCCATAATGATAATATCTTTGCTATCAACTTCTTTTAATAATTCGTTATACACTTTAAAAACAGCATTAAACGTATCATCAATATTATATTTTGGTGCTTTTGGATAGATAGGCATAACAACTTCATATAAAGTACTTAATGCAAGTTTATCCATGTATCTCCAATGAAAAGCTGACGGTTGTAAAGTATTATAACCACCATGAATATATAAAATCTTTTTTTCTTTACTATGTCTAAACCTGAATCTAAAAACTTGTAAATCATCTAATGTTTGCTTATCTAAATCAGATTTAACATTTAATGTTTCTGGCTGTTTGTGTTTTTTATCATTAATCTTTTCACGATTTTCCATGAATTTCTCAAAATCTTGGTCTGTATTGAAAATAATAGACCTATGAGGTAACAAGTATTTATTTATAAATTTAGTTGTTAGTCTTGATTTCATTCCATAATCCATCCAATCTATATTTATTGTGCTATCATTCAATATTCTTTGTTTTATTTATTAAAAAAAATAAATGTTATGGTAAAATTAATATAATGACCAAAAAATCATAGTCATAATATAATGTGAGTAACTTAAAAACTAACAATTTCATTATTAGTATATTTAAAAGTCGAGTTAGTAATACTTAAAATGTATCAGTTATTAAACATTATAACAAAACAAAAGTCACAAAATAAATAAATGCTAGCAATACGCAGTGAAAGGAGTACTTATGGCCGATAAGCACAAACAATTCAAAGACTTTGAACACACCTTAACTAGTGAACCTATGCAACGTGGTTCACAATATGAAAAAAAGAAAAGATCGTGGGTTAGTATTATTATTAATATTATCGTTTTAATATTAATAGCGATAACTGGCTATAGTATGTTTAAAGAACCTATTTTCAATTTAGTTTTTGTTCAAGAATCAATTAATTTCCATCAACTTACTAATTTCCAAGATTCAATTAATGATTTTTCGAACCTCAACATTAATATTGAAAGTATTGATGATCTTCAAATAAGTATAGATCGATTGATATTAGTCTTTTACGTTTTCTTTATTGCTTGTATCGTTAGTTTATTTTTAACTATTTTTACGCTCGTGTTTAATAGAACCGCATTAAAGATTGTAAATTTACTTGTAATTGCTATTATGTTGGTTATTACTTTTGGGTTTTCATACCTTATTAAAAATATTGCAACCCGTATTGCTGATTCAATGACTCAATACTACGTTTCAGTCAAACCCTCACAAATCTTAACCGAAGCAGATGCCCTCCATAATGCGTTTATATTACTGGGCTGTAGTATTGCTCTGATTTTAATTAGTTTATTTTTTAGAAATCGTAAAACTTATAAAAATATAAGTTAATACTAATAGATATATTTATGAAGATACATAAAATCACACGAAATCTTGGATATGTCATTAAGTTGTAACTTATAAGAACTACAAAATTTTATAACATTAAAGAAAACGTCAATTTCTATATTATTTCAATAGAAATTGACGTTTATTTTTACCTAGAAGAGAATATATTCTAGGTTCTGTATTTAATGTGGTTTAACTTGCCTGTTTTAATGAGACCTTACTTTTCATTTGAAATGTAATGTGCTTTACCTTTTAAGAATAAACTTAAGATAAATGCAAGTGCACTTAGTACTGTGGCAATTAAGAATGCACTATTCACACCATTAATTGAAGCAAGTTTTTGTACAAATTCTAATATTTGTGAAGTTGCCATTTGCTCTCCACCCATTGATTGTGCCATTTCTTGTAAACGATCTTTTAAAAATGGACTTGTTTTATCTAGATCTTGTGCGTAACCAGCAGCGTATTGTGTAGTTTGTGTTGACATTACTGTGACTAATAGCGCTGTACCAATTGAACCTGCCAATTGTCTTAAAGTATTAGATAAAGCATTACCATGTGAAATCAGCCTTTGTGGTAATGAATTCATACCTGCCGTCATAATCGGCATCATAATAAAACTCATACCAAACGAACGAATAATGTATATTAACATTAAATGTCCATACGTGGTATTCATATTTAATTTTGTCAATTCCCATGTTGCGTAAGTCATGATACCAGTACCTACTAAAGCTAATGGTTTAATACCAATTGTATCTAACAATTTACCTGCAACAGGACCCATAATACCCATAATTAATGCACCTGGTAGTAATAATAAACCAGATTGTATTGGTGTAAAGCCTCTTAAGTTTTGTAGATATAACGGTAATAAAATCATACCTCCGAATAAGCTCATTGTTACAATCATATTAATTACTGTAGTTAAAGTAAATCCAGAGTATTTTAATACTTCCATACTTAACATTGGTACACGCATTGTGAGCTCTCTAATTACAAAGGCAATAATAAAGATAAATCCTACAATTAATGAAATCACTACTATAGGTGAACTCCATGTATTATTACCAGCTTCACTGAATCCGTATAATAATGCACCAAAACCGATTGTACTGAAGATAATACCTGGTATATCTGCTTTTGGATTGGTTGTAACTTGATAAACTCTAAACCAAATATATGAAATTGCTAGTGAAACTAATCCAATAATGAACATGCCATAAAACATAACATTCCAATGGTAGTTCTCAACGATATAACCTGATAAAGTAGGACCTATTGCTGGTGCTAGAATCATCGCTATACCAAGTGTACCCATTGCAGCGCCACGTCTTTCGGGAGGGAAAATAGTCATAAATACATTCGTACCTAAAGGCATAAGTATACCAGCGCCAATCGCTTGTAATACACGTCCTGCCATCATTATTGTGAATGACCCTGACATACCACAGACTAGAGAACCAATTGTAAATAGCGTCATAGCTACTAAAAATAGTTTTCTATAAGAATATTTGTTAAATAAATAAGCACTAATCGGAATTAAAATACCATTTACTAACATAAACCCTGTCATTAACCACTGACCCGTATTCGCAGAAATATTAAAATCTGTGTTAATCTTTGGCAAGGCAACGTTTAATAACGTTTGATTCAAGATTGCTATAAACATACCGAATATCATTGCTATTAGCACTTTACCTTGTGAAGTTCCTTTACCAAACATAAAGGAACTATGCTTTTCTTTTAATTTTTCGTTTACTTTTGCTTCTTCAGAATTTGGATTGATATTTTCATGATCAGCATCTGTTGTCTCATCTGAGTTATCAATTGATTGATCCATTTCTTCACTACTTAAAGTATTGTTATCTTCCAAATTCTCTTCTGTTGCTGTTTCTGACTCCATAGTTGATTCGTTAGAACCTTCTTTGTCACTTATATTAAATTTAGATTGATAATTTTCATCAGAAGCGTTATCTTCTTGCTTCATTTGTTCCATTTGTCTTTTTGATTGTTTTTTCTTACTCTTTGCCATAAAAAGATTAATCAATCCAACAAAAATGAGCGCTATGACTACGTAAATAATAATGAAGGTCATTGTCATTTATAGACCCCCCTTAATTTTTATGAATTTTAACTTCAGCGTTCATTCCTGGAACAACGTTTTTAGATGGTTTTGAATCAAGTGAGATTTTCACAGGTACTACTTGAGAAACTTTAGTATAGTTACCATCAGTATTTGATGAAGGCATCATTGAAAAGCTTGAAGCTGTAGCTTTACCAATTTCTTCAACTTTACCTTTAAGTTCAGCTTTTTCGCCGTCAAGTTTTACATCTACATCTTTACCTTCTTCAACATCTGAAATGTCTTTTTCATCAACATTTGCAGTAATATAAGAATCATCTAAATTATAAGCATAAGCAATTGGAGATCCTGCTTGCGCGATTGAACCTTCCATGCCATCAGTTTTTACGATTGTTCCATCTTGTGGCATTTTAATATCCATGTTTTGTGATTGGCCATCTTCACCTTTAGCTGCGATTTCAGCAACTTTGTCGCCTTTACTTAATTTTTCGTTGTTTTTAACATCAAATGATTTGATTTCGCCTGATGCTGGCGCAGATACTTTAATTTGCTCTCCGTCAACTTTGGCATTCTCTGTACTTACAAATCCTGTAGCTTGATTATAAAAGTGGAAACCGACTACACCAATAATCACAAGAACTACAATGGTAATGATGTTAATTAATACCATTTTTTTCATTACTCTTTCCTCCTATTTGCTTTTAAAATTCACTTTATATATTATAGATACATGTACAATAAAAAAACACCAACACTTATATAAAATGTGTTGGGTTTGCATCCACCGTGTTTTTGAAGGAGTAAAAATGAGACAAAGAGCAAAAGATAAAATAATCAAAAGTATGATTTTACTATTAGAAGAACACCCTTTTGAAAACATCACGATAAAAATGTTATGTGCGTATAGTGGTATAAATAGAACGACATTTTATGATTACTTTGTAGATAAATATGATCTTTTATCTACAATACAAATGTATCACCTACAAAAATATTCAAAGTTATTAACTTCATTATATGACAGCCAAAATAAAGAAGAAGTAAATCATTATAAACTATATAAATTTTTCAAAAGTATTTTAACTTATATTGAACGACATTATGGCTTCTTTCACGCGATATTTGTTTCACACCCTAACCGTGATTTATTTTCCGATTATGTAACACTTACTAGAGAAACATATACAAAAATCATTGTAGACTATACAAATGTAAAAAAGAAAAAGCAATTTGTTACTTATGCACTGGGCGGACAAATCGGTATTGTCTATTTATGGATACGTGAAGGCTGTCCTGAATCAGCAGATGATCTTGCTCAAATTCTTCTTGCAAATGTAATTAAATTAAGACGTTGATAAACACATTTATATTGCTATTAATACAAATATTCTTGAACATAAAAAAGACGCTATCTTAAAATATAGCGTCTTTTTTATGTTCAAAATTTATATTTTAAAATGACTGAGGTTTAAAAACAAAATAATTTATAATCTGTAAAATAATAAGTAAAATACCCGCTAAGATAATTATTGTAACATAAGGTATGAAACTCATCTCTCCCATTATACCTACTAATGGAGATATTAGGCCGCCTAATAACGATTGTACAAGCCCTAATAAACTTGATGCACTACCATTTCCCCCAGTACGTTCTTCCATTGCAATAGAAAACCCTAAGGTTGCTACGCCAGTAACTGGTGCTACGAGTATAATAAAACCAATAAATAAAATCCAAATTGGTAAATGCGTCATTAACGTAACTGATACAACTACAACACCTATTAATTGAATCATCGTTAATATACGTAATAATGCTTGTCTATTTATATAATCAATCAACTTGCCTGTTAGTTGACTAGAGAAAATCAAGCTCAAACCAATCAATGCAAACATCACACTAAATTGTTGAGCAGACATACGATAAATATTTTGCGTAACAAAAGGCGACGCTGAAATATAACTAAATAGCATTATAAACGTTACGCCCTGTATTAACATAGGTAATACAAATCTTGGTGTCATCAATAGTAATTTGAAATTTTTAAATATACTTATAATATGTGGACTATCTCTACGTTCTATCGCTAAAGACTCCGGAACTTTTAACAGAGAGCCGAGTAGCATTAAAATTCCAAAAATTGTTAATATAACAAAAACCATTCGCCAAGTAGCAAATGATAATATGATACCGCCAAGCGCTGGTGCTATAACTGGAGCAACGCCATTAACTAACATAAGCAATGCTAAAAACTTCGTTAATTGTTTACCACTATATAAATCACTAGAAATCGCTCTTGAAATAACAGCACCAGCCCCGCCACAAAAACCTTGGACAAACCTTAAAGCAATCATTACCCAAATATTTTCTACAAAAATAATCCCAATGCTTGCCATAGTAAATAATAACATGGCGACTACAAGGGGTGTTTTACGACCCATTGCATCAGATATCGGCCCAACAAATAAGTTACCTAGGGCTAACCCAATCATAAAGAGTGACAAAGTTAATTGTGAATTTGAAGTTGTAGTATTAAAATCAGATTGAATCTGTGGCAAACCAGGTAGGAACATATCTATTGATAATGCACCTATTGCAGTAAGTGCCCCGAGTATAATTACGAACAATAAAGACTGCTTTCGTTGTTTTTGATAATTAGACATATTTATTCTCCTCACAATGAAGTATGATTTCGTTGATGAAAAGGTTTATATTTTTTTAATTTCTTAAAATTATAAACATTCTTTTACAAGTTAATTTAAAGTTCATTGCTACTATTATAGCTTTAATAATGAGTTATTTAAATAGTTACTTATAACTCATATAAACTGAATGTTCTTTTTAAATAATGTGGTTTTAGGACCTTAAGTTGAGAAGTATTTTTGTTCACCCGAGCTGTTGGTCATGTGTAAGTACCACTAACTCACTAAAGTGAGAAGTGGTTCTTTAGAGAAGTGAGTTTCTTAATAAAAAAAGAGTCCAGGACAACTACTTATGTCCTGGACTCTACACATCATACTTCAGAGTAATTAAGGTATAAATGCTTAATCACTCTGAATATTTAACTACCTTTAAATTACCGGCATTGTCATTGCCTTCTAATTGATAATCAACTGAACCATATTGTCCATTTTCTTTCAATGTATTGGCAGTTACATAATAAGTTTTGCCTTGTTTTACAATTTCAGTAATTTGAGGTTGTTGTAAATAAAATAAATTATTCCCTTTTACACCACTCTTAGTCGATTTATAATTATCAGTATCTTTCTTCAAATAATTAGAAACTAGTGAAAAGTTGCTTTGGCTGTGCGCGCTATTCATTGCAGCAGTGTAATTACCGAAAAAATTAGCCACCTTATTTCTGAAGCTATTTTCTTCTTTTTCTTTCTTTTCTACATATTCTTTGATTTTATCACTATCAAAGTTCATAGTAACTTTCGTTTTATCTTTTAGATTATCTGTTTTCACAGTTGTTTCTGCAGATTTAAATGTTTTCTTCTTGGCTTCCCCTTCGGCAGATATTGTTAAATCTTTAGTCTTAGGGTAAGGTCCAATTTCTTTAGCTTTAGCATAATCATAAGTTTTATCATTAATTGTTACTTTAACTGAGTCTTTATCTATCTCTGAAGCGCCACTTAACTCCACTTGAATGTATGCCTCATCGAAATCCTCATGTACATCTACAGTTTCATTATTGCTGTTATTAAAATTAAACCTGAGGTGACCGTCAAACTGTCCATTTTCCATCTCTTTTTTAGTTTCTAAAGCATAATCACCTGGAATAAATTTACCTAAAGAGGTTGCTTTGTTTTTCTCTGCTACAACCGTTTTTTGTTTGTCACCAGACTTAAATTTATAAGTCGTCTCATATTTAGGTTTTATAATCGCTTCTTTTGTTGGCGCCGTAAAATTCATATTATCAAATATTAAATAACGTCTACCATTTTTGCTCACACGTAATACATCCTCGCCATTTTTGGCTCTTACAAAATCAGATTCTTTCGTGTCACTCTTGTTTAGCTTCTCTATTTTTTGGTTTACATCTTTTACAAAGTTGTCCATACCTACTTCTTCTTTGATATATCTAATATAAGCTTCCGCTTCGTTTTCATCTACACTATTATTTTGTGTACTTAAAATAGTAGAAAGTTTTTGAGTATCATTATTATCAATCGCATTGATTAAAATTTCTGACTGTGCCTCAGGTGAATTGAAATTTTTTAATAAGATAAAAATTATGATAAGTAAAATTATGATAAAAAATGCAATTCCCAAGGGTATAATTTTACGCGCTTTAATATTTGTTATTTTCTTAGTTTCTTTAGATGAACGCGTCATTTTTGCTGAATCATCTTGACGTAGTAGCCGTCCACAATGACCACACTTTCGTTGACCATCTCTTGTATTTCCCCCACACTTAGGACATTTTTGCATTTTCTCACCAACTTTATACCTGAATTTTTGCACTATCCCATTATTTTAACATATTATAAGTTGAAACTATATGTATGATCTTCATCATTCTTTGCATTAGAAAGGATAATATTAAACAACACAATACGCTATTGCATCATTTATATTATATTTAATCTAAATCTAAATTGATATACATATTTAGTCTAGTATTGCTTTACGCTTGTAACAAACTGTTCAATTATTTTTTAAAATTAAAAGGACATCCACTTTCAAATTGAAGACTTTCTTATGTCACAAGCTATACGCCAATATTTTTAGTATTATCTTATGAATGATTTTTTATATTGAAGTTTTTTAATCTTTGTCCAATGATTTCTAGTACATAACGCGCTTGTTCAATTTCATCATCAGACAAATCATGTAACATATCACTGACAATATCATTAATAATCGATTTACTTTCACGATTAAATTGTTCACCCTTCTCACTCAATTTTATGTATTTTAATCTTTGATCTGTGTTTTCTTCCGTTTTAACCCATTCCACTACTTCAGCTTGAATTAGTTTCTTAATTCTTCTACTGACTGCCGCTTTATTAACCCCTTGTCTTTCTGTTATCTCAGTCAAAGTCAATGACTTTTCATTTTCAAGCATTAAAATAACGTTAGCTTGCTCTTTGGATATATTATATTCTTCTCTTAGCTCTTTCAATAACTTAGCTAATAATGTGTTGACATCATCAATGAACTCTCCCATGAATACAATGTGATTGCCTAAATTTTTCACCATCTCTTACACCCCTATATCTTCTATTTATAAAACATTTCATTTATATTTTTATATTATGTTAATAATATCAATATTTGCAGCTGTATAAAAGTAAAATTTAATAAGTTCACTTTTCTTAAAACAATAGCTATATTTCAGCAAACTTAAGCGTTGTTAGAGTTGCTTATTTTAGAATATTAAACTACATTTAATATACTAAACAATCTGGAGTGAAGCATTAACATGTTGTCATTGTTTTTATGTATTTTAATATTAATCACATTCATAAGTATGTTCTTAAATTTTAAATTTTCTACACATCTTGCCAGTTTTATTTCCCAGGTAATAGTGGGATACGCTGTAATTATTTTACATATTGGTCAACACACTTTACCAATAGATTTAATTGTCACTATGTTAATAGGCGTTTTATTATTACATGTGAAACATAAACATTTATTACAACATCAAAAGAGCGCATTATTTTTAAAACGACTTTACTTTATTGGTTTTAGAATCGTCGTCTTTATGCTTGCTTGTTATTATATTAGTTTTATCCCTATTGCGCTGAATGTTATTTTCTTATGGATTTCAGCAATTGCTTTTAGTTCTATATTTACCTTTATTTGTTATGTGCTATGTTCGTCTGCTTTCTTAAATAAAAAAGCGCCTCGTGAATTTGATACAATTCTTGTCTTAGGAGCCGGCATATTCACAGAACAAGTCACACCCATGTTAGCATGTCGACTTGATAAGGCCTTACGTTTGTTTGAAATAAATCCAAATGCAACATTTATCGTGAGTGGTGGTCAAGGGCCTGATGAACCTATTTCAGAAGCTCGAGCGATGCAACGCTATTTAATTCATAACAGTGTAGATCCTCATAACATTATATTAGAAGATCAGTCGACAAGCACTTTAGAAAACATTATGTACACCACGCAACTCATTCAAGATTCTTTTTCTTATAAGCCTAAAATTGTTTGTGTAACTAGTCAATTTCATATAATGCGTGCATTACGTTTTGGAGAAAAATTCAATTTAAAGTTAACTGGCGTAGGTAGTCACACACCTTATCATTTTTTTGAAATCGCATTAATACGAGACTTTTTAGCATTAATGTATCAATATAAAATGATGTTAACTATTTATTTTGCTACTCTCTTTTTTATATGTATCATTGCATTTTGGCATATTCCTCACCTATAACCTAATTGCATTACTTCATTTGTAAATATAAAAGTATATATAATAAAGCCAAGGGTATAAATCAATACCCTTGGCTTTTAAAGTTTCTATTAGCTATTTACAATAACGCCATCATCGAGTTCGATAACTCTATCTGCATATTCAAATAATCTTTTATCATGAGTAATCATGATACCAATCATTTTTTTACTTTGAATTTGATTTTTAATCATCTCTATAACTTCAGTTGCTCTTTCTGCATCTAAACTGGCAGTTGGTTCATCCGCTAAAATTATTTTAGGATTATTCATTAATGCTCTCATAATTGCTACACGCTGTTTCTCACCGCCTGATAGCATATGAGGAAAAACATTTAATCTGTGTGACAAACCAATTTGTTTTAGCAGCATTTCAGCTCTTTGGTTTGCATCTTTTTTAGACATACCCGCTTCTCTACCAATTGTTGTTAATTGTGCTTTTACCTTTAAATATGGCACTAAATGAGATGATTGAAAGATAAACCCAATTTCATTCAACCTTAATTCTGATGCTTTTTTGTCACTATCATATAAAGGTGCATCATTATATAAGATGTCACCACTATTTTGTGATAATAAACCACCTAAAATAGTTAATAATGTCGTTTTGCCTGAACCTGAAGCACCGTTGAGTATAACGAACTCCCCATCGCTAACTTCAAAGTTAATACCTTTTAATACAGTTGTTTCTGATTGGCCTTTACCAAATGATTTTTTAATATCTTTAACTTGTAAACTCATTATTCTCCACCTCCAATTGCTTCAATAGGATCAACTTTAAATAATTTAATTAATGACAAGGCAGCGCCAATAATTGCTACAACAATAAACACTCCGACTACCAGCAGTAAATTCGATGCTGTCACGTGGAATGGCATAGATACTGGCATAACAAGTGATAGACCACTAATAATACCCACAGAAATCAATACACCTATCATAGTTGTAATTAATATTTGGATTACCAATGCGCTGATTAGATGTCTTGTCTTAATACCAATTGCTTTTAGAATACCAATTTCTGGAATTTTTTGGATTGTCATTACATAGAAAAATGCACTTAATACAATTGCTGAAATCACAAATAAACTTATAATCATCATATTTAATGGTGCTTGTTCAGCTTGGTAACTGGCAATTTCACTTGTGATATCATCCTCACTGAATACTTTCACATCTGAAATATCTTTGATTTTATCTTGTTGTGATTGAGATAAATCTTGTACTGGGTAAACAGTGCTATGTTCTTTATTTAAGCTTTCAAATCCGTTATTGCTCATCATTACTGCTGAACTGTGAGAATACATTGTATCGTCAAGAATACCTGATACTTTAAGTTGCTCCCCGTCTTTCACTTTTATAGTGTCACCAACATTAATACCATCAGCTGTAAGTTTATTATTGATTGCTACTTCATTATCTTTTGTTGGATAGTTACCATCTTTCAATTCTGGTTTTTCATCTTTTACTGTGTTCGTCATGATAACATCTTCTTCGTCTTTATTTATTTTTAACGTTTGAGATGCTAACTTTAATGGTTCTTGATCTGTAATATCTTCAATTTTCTTTTGTTGCTCAGTACTAATAACAGACTTCGTAATATCTGGTTGTTTATTATCCTGTAAAACGTATTTTTCAGTTTTCATGTTATCTAACATTGATATATTCTCTCTGGCTAAACCTTGTGCCAATCCACTAATAAATAACACCATAATACCAAGTAATAATATAATTAACATGATTAAAATATAACGAAATTTATAATATTTAATCTCTTGCCATGCTAATTTCATCAATTCCCACTCCTTCTCTAAAACTTATATTTAGAGTCTAATAATACTATGTGAACTCAATATGAACTTTTGTTAATTTTTTACTATTTGTTAAGTTATTTGGTTATGTTTATAATGGCAATAATACTGAATAAGGAGATTTTGCGCATGACAACTTGTTTAATTGTTGATGACGACAAAAAAATATTAGAGTACGTTTCAAATTACACACAGCGCGAAGGGTTAAATACAATTACGCACTCTAGCGCTGAAGATGCCTTAACTTACCTTGAAACGAATCAAGTGGATATTGTAATTATTGATGTCATGATGGGAGGCATGAGTGGTTTTGAACTTTGCAAAATTTTAAAAGAAGATTATGAAATGCCTGTCATTATGCTAACTGCTCGTGATGCGTTAAGCGATAAAGAACAAGCATATTTAACGGGTACTGATGATTATGTGACGAAACCTTTTGAAGTTAAAGAGTTAATGTTTAGGATTAAAGCAGTACTTAAACGTTATAATATCAATGCTTATAATGAAATCACTATCGGTAATATTACTTTAAATCAAGCCTACTTAGAACTTCAATCCGATACGAAATCAATGAATTTACCTAATAAAGAATTTCAATTACTTTTTTTACTTGCATCTAATCCTAGACAGGTATTTAATCGAGATGTATTAATAGAAAAAATATGGGGCTTTGATTACGAAGGTGATGAACGTACAGTCGATGTTCATATCAAGCGTCTAAGAAAACGCCTTGAAAAATTAAATGCTAACGTGACGATTTTCACAGTACGCGGTTTAGGTTACAAGGTGGATGACCATGTTTAAATCCCTATATTCACGAATTGCTATATACACAATTGCCGTCATGTTATTTAGTGCTATTGTCAGTTTTTTATGCACAAACATTATTTACCATAACCATTTAAAAGCAAATAACGATGCAAAAATCATGCGTACTTTAGAAGATGCGATCAGTTATCAAAAACAGTCAAATATTGAATCTTTAGATCCTTTTTTCAACCATTTAGGGAAAATGAATTACCAAGTAATGACAGTTTCTGAAAATGGTAAACGTGCCTTTTACGGTGCTAATTTTAGAAAAGATAACGTAGATGACAACGTCATTCAAACAGTACTAAAGGGCAAAGACTACCATGGTATTCGAAACCTACCATATAACCCAATTGTTACTGGTTTCTTTGAAAATACCACGCAAAATACTGTAGGCATGTCATTTGAAGATAAAGGTAAAAATTATGCTGTATTTATGAGACCTGATATTGGGAAAACGTTTAGTGAATTCAGAGTATTTTTAGTTATATTAATCTCATTATTACTTCTGTTTTCTATTATATTAGTCATTTTATCAACCTATACTATTATCAAGCCTATTCAACAACTAAAGCATGCAACTGAAAGACTTATGAAAGGTAATTTCGATACGCCAATTCACGTTACTAGAAAAGATGAGTTTGGAACATTACAATTCCGCTTCGATCGCATGCGCCTTTCACTTAAACAATTAGACGACATGCGACAACATTTTGTTCAAAACGTATCACATGAAATTAAAACACCATTAACGCATATTCACCATCTATTGGACCAGCTAAAATTCGCTAAAAATGCTGAAGCACGCACACAATACATTGATGATATATATCAAATTACAAGTCAATTAAGTGAGTTAACTAAAGCGCTGTTATTATTATCAGAAATTGATAACGGAGAACATTTAGTTTTTGAAGACCATATTGAATTAAACCGATTGCTCAAACAAATCATTCGTCACGAACAATTTTCCGCTAATGAAAAAGATTTAATTATTATGTCTGATTTAGCTGAAATTACTATTGTTGGTAATGAGCGCCTTTTACATCAAGCTTTCCAAAACATAATTACCAACGCCATAAAATATTCGCAACAGGGTGGTGTCATCGATGTCACACTCAACCAAAATTTCGAGACAATTACTTGTGAAATTACAGATGACGGAGAAGGTATGTCTAAAGAAACACAAGCGCGTTTATTCGAACGTTTTTATAAGGCAAGTAGTCATGACAATAGTAATGGCTTAGGTCTAGCTATAGCAAAAACAATATTTGAACTACACGATGGCTCAATCTCAGTCCAAAGTAAAAAGGACGAAGGCACTACCTTTACAATTCAAATTAAAAAGTAACACTGGTTCATTTAGTCTAAACTAAATATGTCTAGTGAACATATAAAATGCTGGGAGTTGTGCATGTATTTACTTGTCCTTCCAGCATTTTCTTTATGTTTTCAAAAAGCAATATAAAAAGACAAACCGCACGCTATAACTGCGCTTAATTTGTCTCTATTAACAGGACAATAGGCTTGAATATATAACCAAGCCCTATTGTATTAAGTAATTAATTAATTTTTAAATTTTCCGTAATTTCTTTATTTAACTGAGTATATAACGCTTCATTTTCTGATAGTTTCATACCATATGAAGGTACGATTTCTTTAACTTTATCTTCCCAATTAGCAAATTCGTCTTTGTAACAACGCTTGAGTAAATCAAGCATAATGTCGACTGCCGTAGATGCACCTGGAGACGCGCCTAAAAGTGCAGATAATGAACCATCTTCTGACGTAATAACTTCCGTACCAAATTGTAATGTTCCTTTGCCTTGATCCGTGTCTTTAATCACTTGCACACGCTGACCAGCAACGACGATTTCCCAATCTTCACTTTTAGCATTAGGTACAAATTGACGTAAGTCTTCCATACGTTCTTCATTTGATAATGTTAATTGCGAGATAAGGTATTTCGTTAAATTCATCTCTTTAATTCCTGCAGATAGCATCGTAATAAGGTTATTTGGCTTAACAGATTTGATTAAATCCATATTAGAACCCGTTTTTAAGAATTTTGGTGAAAATCCTGCAAACGGACCAAACAAAATAGTTCGTTTACCATCTATGTAGCGTGTATCTAAATGTGGTACTGACATGGGTGGCGCACCTACTGGAGCTTTACCATAAACTTTAGCTAAATGCTTTTTGGCGATAGCTTCATCTTTACATACTAAGAACAATCCACTTACTGGGAAACCACCAATATGTTTAGACTCTTTAATTCCTGTTTTTTGTAACAACTGTAAACTAGCGCCACCAGCACCAATAAATACAAAATCACTTTCAACAATCGTCTCATCGTTCGTTTGCAAGTCTTTAACTTTGACTTCCCAAACGCCATCTTCACGTTGTTGAATATCTCTAACTTCATGTTCATAATTTAACTCTACTTGCTTATCTGCTAAATTCTCAAATAACTTTCTAGTTAATGCACTGAAGTTAACATCTGTACCTGTTTTATCATAACTAATCGCCATTGGTATATTAGACGTACGCCCCTCCATAATAAGTGGTGTCCATTCAGCGATTTTATTTTTATCATCTGTTATTTCCATATTACTAAATAAAATATTTTTGTTTAGTCTGTCCACACGTCTTTTCAAGAAATCAACATTTTTAACACCTTGAACAAAACTCATATGCGGTACCGGTTTGATAAATTTTTCTGGATTTTCAAGTTGCCCTTGTTTGATTAGATAGCTCCAAAACTGTTTTGAAACTTGGAATTGTTCATTAATTTTAACTGCTTTATTGATATCTATTGTTCCATCTTTATTTTCACTAGTATAGTTTAATTCACATAACGCAGAATGACCTGTGCCTGCATTATTCCATGCATTGGAACTTTCTTCCGCAGGTGTAGCTAACCTTTCAAACATCTTAACTTCTTTCTCAGGTGCGAGTTCTTTTAATAATGTTCCTAACGTTGCGCTCATGATACCGCCACCAATTAAGATGACGTCTGTTTTGCTATGTTGTGTACTCATAACAAATACAGTCCCCCTTTTATATGTGTTAAATAGAAACGTTGTCTTTAATGTTATTAATCATATCAATAAAAATAAAGCGTTTTCTATAGATTAAAATAATAAAGCACGTATTATCGCTATGTAGTTAAACAATAACACCATATATTTCCATACCTCTCTAATTATATACATAATCGGCTCATGAAAAAAGGGCTTTCAGAAATTCTACACAAATTTTGTTAATATGTGTTAACTAGCTCACACAAAAATTCGTATATTTTCTTAATGAAAAAGCTAATATAACGCTATATTAATTGCTAGTTTAAAATTATTTAGCTATTATACCTATACAAAATTCATTTCATGCTATAATGAGTTTCAATTTAAGTAAAGTTCTTTTGGAGGTTTTTTAATGAAATCAATAACATTTTTCATGCATAATGTTTATGCAATGGGTGGCACCGTCAAATCTATTTCTCAATTGGCAAATATATTAGCTGAAAAAGGACATCATGTAGAAATCATAACTATTTTTAAAGGGGCTGATTCGCCTTACTTTGATATTCATGAATCCATTAAAATAAAACCTTTAATTAACTATCAATTTCACCCACTTAATATCAAAGATATTATTATAAATAGGATCGCTAAATTCACATCATTTTCCAGACCAAAATATATTTCACAATTTGAACCAGGGATTGATCAATTTTCTCACTATATAGAGAAAAAAATGATTAAAGCTATAAGCAATGTTTCTACAGATGTAATTGTAGGTACACGTGCAAGTTTTAATATATTAATTGCTAAATATGCTGGTTCTCAAATTGAAAAAGTTGGTATGGAACATATGAACTTTGATGCACATTCTGAACCATATCAACAAGAAATTATTAAAAGTTATAGAGATTTAGATAAAATCACTACATTAACTACTGTAGATAAAAACAAATACCAATCGCATATCGATACACCTGTATTCGTAGTTCCTAATATTATCAATGAAATTCGTCTCCACGAACCGAAAAGCAAAATCATCTGTACAGCGGGTCGTTTAGAATATGAAAAAGGATTTGATTTATTGATTGAAAGTATTAATCCTATTCAAGAAACTGTTAGAAAATTTAATTATCAAGTCCACATATATGGTGAAGGCAAAGAACAAGCAAATCTGCAACAACTGATTAATCAATATAATCTGTCAGACATTGTAAAATTATACGGCTCCACACAGCAATTAAACGAAAAATTAGCAGTTAGTGAAATCACTGTTATCCCTTCGCGTAACGAAGGTTTCGGTATGGTGATATTAGAAGCTATGAACCAAAGCAGTATAGTAGTGAGTTTCGATGGTAATGCTGGCCCTGATTCAATCATCCAAAATAATGTAAATGGCTATTTAATTGAACATGAAAACGTAGATGCATTATCTAATCAATTACGCCGTCTCATAAACCAAGAGTTCAAAGATGAAGTGGTTATTCAAAATGGTTATAAAACCGTTACTTCTTATGCACCAAAAGCGATTTATCAAGACTTTTTAACTATGTTAAACGCTTAATTATCATAATGTTGAATATTTTCAAAAACGAATTAATGCAAAGGTTTGCTAAGTCTCCTAGTAATATATTCAATAGTTAAGATAGATACTTTAAACATGTCCCATGTTCATCATTCATAAAAACACACTCGTATAAATTCATTGTGATATGAATTAAACGAGTGTGTTTTTAATTTATCCTCATAAATAAGGTACATTCCCTTAATTGAGGCGTATTTTCATTTATAATCTGATAGATTTAAATTATTACATGAATAAATGTAATAAGAATGTCCAGATACATACAAATATAAGTAAAGCAATACTATAACGTAATGTCATTTTCAACAATTCAGATTCTTTCCCGACTTGTTGCACAGAAGCTGTCGCAATCGCAATCGATTGTGGTGATATTAATTTAGCAGCCACACCACCGACTGTATTTGCTGACACTAGTAAAGCACCACTAGCACCAATATTATTCGCAACTGCTGCTTGAATTGGTGCAAACAATGAGTTGTTATTTGTAACAGAACCCGTTAAGAATACACCAATCCACCCCAATATTGGAGATAACAGTGGGAAAATACTTCCTGTTTTTGCAATACCCTCACCTACTGCGCTACTTAGGCCAGCGTATGTCATTAATTTAGATATTACCAAGATAAAACAAATCGTTATAATTGGTAACCATAATTCTTTAAACGCCTCTTTAAATAGTCCTATACCATCCTTAAATTTA
Organism: Staphylococcus pseudoxylosus; assembly: GCF_044794325.1. Lineage (NCBI taxonomy): Bacteria > Bacillati > Bacillota > Bacilli > Caryophanales > Staphylococcaceae > Staphylococcus > Staphylococcus pseudoxylosus. The sequence continues at coordinate 748,044 of NZ_CP085024.1, read as the reverse complement.
ATATTTTTTGACATTAATATTGTAATAATAATTACAAGTAAAATAGCTGTTCCGGTTTGACCTATGATGTTCAACGGCAATGTGATTGCTTTATTTGCAATATCACTATAAGTTCCCGGTAACGTTATGTTAAAGACAAGTGAAGACAATGCACCATCTGGAGCAAAAAGTGATTTAAAGCTTTGCGCACTCCATATCATTACAATCACAGTTAAAATCACAAACGGGCTCCAAGCATATATAATTTCTTTAGGTTTGTGTTTTGTAATTGCTTGAGGTTTTTCATCTTTTTTCAATCTAAAGATATTTTTCGGTTGGAATTTTTTCGAGAATAAAGCTAAAGCTAACATTGAAACTAATGGTGGTATAATATCGGCCAATTCAGGTCCAATAAATACAGTGATTAAACCTTGTAATACTGCGAAAGTACCACCAACAATTAAAATAGCTGGCAACGTTTCTTTAATACCTTTAAAGCCATCAATAATCCATATTAATAAAAATGGTATTAATAGATTCATAAATACTAAAGTTAATGCTGACATTTGGGAAACTGCCATACCTGAAATATTATCTGGTAAACCTAATGTATCAATAACAGTGACAGGTAAACCAATTGCTCCAAATGCACCTGCAGACGCATTAGCTATTAAACATAGCATCGCTGCTTGTAATGGACCAAATCCTAACTGTGTTAGTAATAATGCACAAATTGCAATTGGTACACCAAAACCTGCTGCACCTTCTAAAAAGCCATTAAAAGCAAAACCAATTAACAATAATTGGATACGCTGATCTTGTGAAATACTAGAAATACTATCTTGTATCGTATTAAACTGGCCAGTTTTATTCGTAATCTTATAAAGTAAAACCGCCATAACTACAATATATCCAATTGGTATAATACCTTGGAAAAATCCTTCAACCACTGCTCCTGATGCTATCGTCACAGGTAGTTTAAAGAATAGCATTGCAATAATAAGTGTAACAACTACGGTTGTTAATGAAGCATAAATACCTTTCATCTTAAAAAGAGTTAGACATAAAAGAAATAAAACTATAGGTATTGCTGCTACTAATGTTGATAACAAGATGTTACCAAAAGGGTTAAAAGATTCTACAAACATTTTGACTCACTTCCATTTTCTATTTTTATTTGGCATTGAAGAACCTGATATTGTGATTTTTTTCACAATTTGATTATAACATTTTTTTACCTAATTACAATAAGTTTTTAAAATTTAATTCTTCCCTATTAAAGATTTCCCTATTTTATAAATTTAAAAAGTCATTTTTCAATAATTTGAAGTTTAAAAACAATTAATTTTATACACTTCAAATTATAAGGGATTCTTTTGTCATAGGTTCTTTACATGATAAAATAGTATAAACAACTATTAAGTAGAGGTATACAAATGATAAAACAAATTGAAATTACAGCGTTGCACCTTTTAGAGTCTGAATTGGAAAAGGCAACATTAGAAGGTTATTCACACTTTATATTAATTAATAACCATATTGAAATATACCAACATATGCTTGAAGCCGTTGAATTAAAACCTTGTCCGATTGTAACAGACTATACAGTTCAACAACAATACGTCAACGACTGTCGCTATTTTGGGAAATCAGAAATTACTTTCAATGATTGGATTGAAAATATTAACCACTTCCCAAATGTTATTTTCCATATAGAAACAACACAAAACATCTTAAAACATTTTGAAATTAGTAATATTTTTGACTTATCACTGATTTCACTATTACAAGATGACGTCGCTACAGATAGTCATGTTGTTTTTAATTTTGAATCCACATTTATTACAAGTGACTATATTTGGAGTGAAATTCATAAATTAACGCCATTAAACACAACTAAATTTAGCCTTAATAAATTGGCATATGAACATAAACACACTGTGCCATTTAAAAATAGTGAAACGCTCGCACCAGAGCAATTGCGCTTTACAGATAAATGCTTAAAAAATACTGGTTTTAAATTACCCCATTTGTTTTATCATATGCTTCAACAACATTTTGACAAGAAGCATCGCGAAGCAAGTTATATTTATGAAAAAGACAAGTCTAAAGTTAAAAATCATATAGTTTTCTTAGGTTTTGATTATGGTTTCCGTGGTAATTCTCGTTATTTATTTAATCACTTTGCGAAACACTTTACTAAATTACCTATCTATTTTATTACTAATGATGTAAACGGGCCTAATTTCATTAAACCAGATGACCCGAAAGCGAAATCACTTATCGAAAGTGCACAAGTTGTAATATTAGAAAGTTATATACCAGACTCACTGAAACCAAACGGAACCATTATACAACTTTGGCATGGTACACCTATTAAAAAACTATTTTTAGACAGTCCTGAACCAACTCAAAACCTTAATATTTATAATTATCGCGCACGTAAATATAATAAATGGTTACAACAAGACTATTTCATTAGTGATTGTTCAGCAATCATTGATTATTTTAAAACTGCTTTTCCACAGCAACAAACACATATATTAAATTGTGGCTATCCAAGAGTTCGTTATTTATTAGATAAACAATCTGACCATCACTATATTTCATTTATCAAAAAAGAATTAAAATTAAATCCAGAAAAGGAAACATTACTTTATGCACCTACTTGGCGAACAGATTATGATGAATCTGATTTATTACCAATAAGTGATGGGCTTTTGAATAAATACAATGTTATTTTTAAAGGGCATATTGAAGATAATTCTAACTATGTTCCGGAGAATGCAATTATTGCGCCTTCTCATATAGAAGTTCAAGATTTATTGTTGATTTCAGATATTGTCTTAACTGACTATTCATCGATTATTTTTGATGCATTAACTATTGATAAAACGGTCTGTCAATACACACCAAATCACGAAAAATATGTTTCTGAACGTGGTGTGTATGAAGAAGTGATGCACGCGCTATCTACAGTACGCTATAGCGATGCCAAAGCATTACTCAACGATTTAATAAGCCATCAAATGAAAGATATACATGACAATTCTTTTGTAAATAAAGACAACCATGCTTTTGAAACTATTTCTCATATCATTCATAAATGCACTAAATCTAAGTAAAATAGAATATTCAACGATGTGATTACTTTGCACGAATACATGTTAAAAATTGCATGAAACATAAAGCTCTTAAATAAACGTCAATTTCTATATTATTTTAATAGAAATTGACGTTTTCATTGTTTTATTACGTGATAGAGCTGACCTGTATAATATAAACTTTTTATTATAATATTGGCAGTGATTTGAATCGATGCCTGTGGTAAGCGCACTAGCCAAATACTATAGTCTAAGGCAGTAACCGCGCATAGCGTGCACAAAAAAACTGCCAACAAAGTCGGATACTTTGTCGACAGTCTAAACTAATCTAAATTGATAAGTGCTGTTATTTTGAAAATGGACATATATGCCCAATCACTTGCTCTCTTAATAATATTTTTATTGTTGATACGCAGGGTCTACTACTCTAACTGTACCTTGTTGGTCTACTGTAGCAATTGTATATGTCCCTGGTTGTGCTTGATTTTGGAAACTAAAGATATAACTATAGTTTCCTTCGCTACCCTCAATAGCATAGTCATTGAATGGATTAGATTGACCATTTAATGAATTAACTTCAGCAGTAGCGTTGTCCAATGAATTTTGGAAGTTAGGCAAGCTTTGTAATGCAGTTTGTGGATCTACGTTACCAGATGTAATATTTTGCGCTACTGGTACTGCATTTTGTCCTTGATAAGGAGCAACATACTGAGATGCGCTTGAATTTGATGCATTACTATTTGCATTGGCATTATTGCTAGCATTGTTACTACTATTTGCATTATCGCTATTCGCATTGTTGTTATTCGTATTGTCATTATTTCCTGAAGTTGATGCGCTATTTCCACTATTCGCATCACTAGATCCATTGTTACCATCTGAATTAGAACTATTACCTGAGGCACTACCATTGTTATCAGAAGAACTGCTATCATCATTTGATGAACTGTCAGAATTGTTTCCATTACTGTCAGCACCATCACCTGAAGCACTATCTTCGCTAGATTTGCTATCTGAATCTTTGTTTTTGTCTGAGTCTTTGTCTGAATCTTTGTCAGAGCTGTCATTACTCTTCTTGTCATCGTTTTTAGAATCTTTTGATTTGTCATCAGATGATTGACTGTCTTTTGAACTATCGTCCTTTTTACTACTGTCATCATCACTACCATTTGAACAAGCAGCAAGTGCTAAAGATAAAGTAAGAAAACCTGCTAATAGTTTTTTCATATAGAAAAACCTCCTTAATTTTTAATACTCACAACCTAATGGTTAGTATCTATGTATATCATTCCCCAAGAGGTTGGTTGAGAATTAGTTTATTATTCACTATAAAATTAACAATAAACATCTTTAACGAAAAATCCTTAAAAAAAATATATAAATTTAACAAACTCAAAATATTTTTCAACTTTATATCGTTCCATAACATATTTAAATGATGTCAAAAAGCATCGAAAAGAACTTTATTTCTAAATTTCTTTTTCCATAATTAAATCTATATCTACTACATTACCAGTATAAAAGTGATGTTCTCCTGTAACACGCAGTCCTTGCTTTTCGTAGAAATTAAGCGCTTGTTTATTATGTTCCCATACACCTAACCAAATTTTAGTTTTCTTTAATTCTCGCGCCTTTTCTATTGCGAATTCAAAGACGTGCTTTCCTCGTCCGCCCCCTTGAGCTCTGGGTAAAAAATAAATGCGTTGTATTTCAAGATATTCATGCCCTTTGTCTTCTGATTGTGCTTGGTTAATATTTAATTTAAAATATCCTACTATTTCTTCATTATCTTTGTAAAAATAAGTAAACGAGGATTCATTTTCTAATTCTTTATTTAGTTGTTCTACATTATAAGCTTCATTAAAATACTGCTCGAAATCTTCATCAGTGTAACCACCGTCTTCAAATGTCTCCTTAAATGTTGTAATACTAAGTTGACGCAATTGTTCTAGTTCATTAGATTTTACCAATTCAATTTGAGTCGCCATATTACTTCCCCCTACTTTGTTCTCTCTTTGAAATCAATTATACTAAAACACTTTCTATCTTACTATTGAATAATAATACTTTTATAATTAATTACTTTTCCCTACAAAAATTAAATTGCTTTTAATTTAAAGCGCTTACCTAAAAAACGTATAGTTTAGCCTTATTGTGTAATATTCAATTACATGATAAAGTAGTTCTAGTTTTTTAATTGTTCGTAAATATATACATAAGGGAGTGCCATTTGGCAATGACTGAAACATTTAAAGCTTTTGTAGTCGATGAACAAGACGGCAAAGTAACTAACCAATATAAAGATTTATCAATAAATGATTTACCAGAGGGCGAGGTGCTTATAAAAGTTAAGTACTCTGGTATCAATTATAAAGATGCACTTGCAACTGTGGAAAATTCAAAAATCGTAAAATCATATCCAATGGTTCCAGGTATTGATTTAGCTGGCGTAGTAGAACATTCCGATACACATGCATTTGAAGCTGGTGACGAAGTTATTGTCACTGGGTATGACTTAGGCATCAGCCACTTTGGTGGTTTTAGTGAATACGCACGTGTCAAAGAAGAGTGGATTGTTCCTTTACCAAAAGATTTAACCCTTGAAGAAGCTATGATTTATGGAACTGCTGGCTATACAGCAGGTTTAGCTATCGAAAAGTTAGAACATAATGGTTTATCTGTAGAAAAAGAAGACGTACTTGTACGTGGCGCAACAGGTGGTGTAGGAACACTCGCAGTAATGATGTTAGACTCTATAGGCTTTGATGTTGTTGCTAGTACCGGTAAACAAAATGCTGAAGCTCAACTTAAATCTTTAGGGGCAAAAGAAGTAATACCTCGTATTTCTGAAAGTGATAGCAAACCACTTGGCAAACGTACTTGGCAAGGTGCTATTGACCCCGTCGGTGGCGAAAGTTTATCACAAATCATTAAACAATTAGACTATGATGGCAGTATTGCTTTAATAGGTATGACTGGCGGAACAAACTTTGATAGTTCTGTATTTCCATTTATATTAAGAGGTACTAGCATTATAGGTATCGATTCAGTTTACACTGAGATGAGACAACGCAAACATATATGGCGTCGTTTAGCAAAAGACTTAAAACCAGACCAATTACATGACATCAAACAAGTTATTAAATTCAATGAAATTGAATCCAGTATTAAACAAGTACTTGAACATGAAAATTCTGGCCGTATAGTCATCGACTTTGAAGCATAAAATGAATCTATGGTAATGTTTCAAATTATAAACAATTCATAAATCGTCACTCTTTAATAGAGCGTGAATATGAAAGCAAACCTTAAAATTTGTTTTCATATTCACGCTCTTTTTCATTTTATTCCGATTAATATAACCTCACATTTTTATACATATAAATAAGAATTACACCTCATATAAATAGATAATAATAAATAAAAATCTTATACTTTAATATTTACAAGTAAAATATGAAAGCGTATACTTATCTTTATCGAAAACATTCAGGAGGGTTTTTATGGGAATAAAAGTAAATAAAAAACTCATCTTTTTCCTTGGTGCATTGGGAGGTTTACTCTATGGTTATGACATGGGAGTAATATCTGGCGCCTTATTATTTATAAAAGATGATATACCTTTAAATAGTTTTACTGAAGGCCTTGTAGTTTCATCTATGTTAGTTGGGGCAATATTTGGTTCAGGTGCTAGTGGACCGATGTCTGATAGATTGGGGCGTAGACGTGTTGTATTTATAATAGCAATTATTTACATAGTTGGTGCTTTAATATTAGCCTTAGCACCTTCCATGCCAATACTAGTTCTCGGTCGTCTAGTCATAGGTTTAGCTGTAGGTGGTTCTACTGCTATCGTACCAGTTTATTTATCAGAAATGGCGCCTACCGAACAACGTGGTTCATTAAGTTCTTTAAACCAATTAATGATTACAATTGGTATTTTATCTTCATACTTAATCAACTATGCGTTCACACCAATAGAAGGTTGGAGATGGATGCTAGCACTTGCAATTATACCTTCTGTTATCTTATTAATTGGTGTTGCATTTATGCCTGAAAGTCCAAGATGGTTACTTGAGCACAGAAGTGAAAAAGCAGCTCGTGATGTGATGAAATTAACGTTTAAAGATAGTGAAATCAATAAAGAAATTGCAGACATGAAAGAAATTAATAGTATTTCTGAAAGCACATGGAATGTTTTAAAATCACCGTGGTTACGACCAACGTTGATTATCGGAAGTATCTTTGCGTTACTTCAACAAATAATAGGAATTAATGCAATCATTTATTACGCACCTACTATTTTCAATAAAGCTGGTTTAGGTAATGCTACTTCCATTTTAGGCACAGTAGGAATTGGTACCGTGAATGTCTTAATCACAATTGTCGCTATTATGATTATTGATAAAATTGATCGTAAGCGTCTATTAGTAATTGGTAACATTGGTATGGTAGCTTCGCTACTAATTATGGCTATCTTAATTTGGACAATTGGTATTCAATCATCCGCATGGATTATCGTAGCTTGTTTAACTTTATTCATTATATTCTTTGGGTTTACTTGGGGACCAGTACTTTGGGTTATGTTACCTGAATTATTCCCAATGCGTGCACGTGGTGCCGCAACTGGTGTCGCAGCGCTTGTATTATCAATTGGTAGCTTATTAGTTGCGCAATTCTTCCCAATTTTGACGGAAGTATTATCAGTTGAACAAGTATTCTTAATCTTTGCTGCGATTGGAATTTGCGCCTTAATCTTTGTAATCAAATACTTACCAGAAACACGTGGTCGTAGTTTAGAAGAAATTGAGGCAGACTTACGTTCTAGAACAAATGCTACAAATGCAAATATAGAAGAGACAAAATAGCAATTAGCAATGTATGCGCTTGAATTAGAACTCAGCTCATGCACAATAAAGAACTAATAACTTAAGTTATTGACAATATAACATTTGAGGAGGCTGAGACAATTAATTTGTCCCAGCCTCCTCAGTTATTATATTCAAAGTACAAACTATAAATTTAAGCTGACTTATCAATATTTGAAATACATACCACAAGAATTGGGTTCTGTAGTCATAAACCCAAATTGTGCATACAACTGATCTGCAGGATAATCAGCTATTAAACTGACATATGTTCCCGATTCGGCCTCAGTTTTAATATAATCCATAATATGAGTCATTATTTCTTTTCCGTAACCATGGCCTTGGTATGCTGGATTAACTGCTATATCAATAATTTGAAACGCCGTTCCACCATCACCAATCACTCTTCCCATACCTATTAACGCCTGTTGATCAAAGATTGTGACATTAAAACATGCATTAGGTATCCCTTTTTCAGCAGCTTCTCGGGATTTTTCGCTCAGTCCAGCTATTTTACGTAAATTTCTATAGTCTTCAACAGTTGGTGGTTCATGCTTTATCTCAACCATTTATTATTTTCTCCTAAAAATTATATTATAAATATTTCTTCATAACTACTTTATTTGATTCTTTAAAGACATCATTATGACTTGATACATAACCTTCTGCAGCTGCTTTGGGTTCAATATAAAGCTTAGCTAAATTTGCAGCATTCGCCGCGTCACTAAAGGCACTTGCAATGAGATGTGCTTTTGCTTCGTGATATATAATATCACCACATGCATAAAGTCCATCAATACTCGTAGAAGTATTACCAAAGCCTTTAATGCTGTACTCGTTAAACATGTCAACTTGAGTTGAAGAAGCTTCGAGCAATGTATTTTCTCTATCAAAACCATGACTGACAATCACATCATCAAATGCTTTTACCGTTTGCTCACCTGTTTCAATATTTTCTAATATCACTTTTTCAATTTGTGATTGTCCTTGGTCACCTATTAATTGATATATATGTGTATTCGGTAATTTTTCAACATTCAATTGTTCCATTTTATCTCTCATTGCTTCATAGCCTTTAATATCAGCTTTTCTATAAATAAGCGTAACACTTTTAGCATAACCACTTAAATCGTTAGCCCAATCTAAAGCTGAATTACCAGCACCAGAAATTAAAATATTTTTATCTTTAAATTTTTTCAAAGACTGTACGACATAATGTAAGTTAGTCAATTTGTATCTTTCTGCATCTTTGATATCTAGTTGCTTTGGATTAATGATACCTCCGCCAATTGCTATAATCACTGATTTTCCTTCAAATACATTTTCTTTATCCGTTTCAACCTCAAAATGTTGTTCAGCAATTTTTCTTATATCAATTACACGTTCTTCTAAATTCACTTCAGGATTAAAATGTAGACCTTGTCTAACTGTGTCTTGAATAACTTCAAAACACGGTTTCGGCGCTAATCCACCTATATCCCATATAATTTTTTCTGGATAGACATGCATCTTCCCCCCAAGTTTGTCTTGAATATCTATGATACGGACGTTCATCCCTCTTAATCCTGAATAAAAACTAGCAAATAATCCTGCTGGGCCACCACCAATTATAATTACGTCATCCATAAAGCATCCTCCCAAATTTAACTTGTATCTTACATACATTATGCTATAATTGATAATCATTATCAACTAAAACATTTTATTAATCACTTTTATATTTAGGAGATGTTCACCAATGAAAAAAATAGCTTTACTCCTTATTTATTTAATTTTATTTACTGCTGCTTGTGATACAAATAATTCAAACCATAAAGAAGATTCAAACCTTGAGTCCACTGAAAAAATATTTAAAGATGATACCGGAAATGAAATCAAAATTCCTAAAAACCCTAAAAATATAGCAGTTTTACACCCTACTTATGTAGGTGCTCTAGTAAAATTTGGTCATAAGCCAATCGCAGTTCCAGAATTTGTAAATAAAAATAAAGTATTAAATGACGCTACACAAGGAATTAAACGTATTGATAATACTAGTATTGAACAAATTACACATCAAAAACCCGATTTAATCATTACTACAACCCAAGATAAAAATATTAAAAAATTACAAAAAATCTCACCTACAGTTGCTTTTGATGCAGAAAAATCTAATTATAAAGATAATACTAAAAAGCTTGCTACTTTAGTTAATGAAACATCGAAAGCTAAACAATGGATTAAAGAATGGGATACTCAAATGGCAAAAGATAGAAAAGAACTAGAACCAGTAATTAAAGAAAAATCTATTTCTGTCTTACAGCAAACACCAAAAGGAACAATGGCCTTTAGCAACCATCTGGGTAGAGGCACAGAAATACTATATGATGGTTATAAAATGAAGCAGCCTAAAGCACTCGCACAAGCCACAAAAAATAAATTTGCTACACCAATTAACCCAGAAAATTTTGCAGACTATATAGGTGATTTCGCAGTTATTGCTACAAACGGCAAACAAAATACGCCATTTGAGAATACCAATTACTGGCGTAATTTATCCGCAGTAAAAAATAAAAACATAATTAAATTCGACGTGACTGTTACACAGTATAATGATCCTATTTCATTAGAAAAACAACGCGACATATTCTATAAAGCTTTAAAGAATATAAAATAACTTTTCATCAAGTTGATTCACAAAAAAGTGAGGGGTGAAATCCGACTGTTGATTTCATCCCCTCTTATCATATAATTCATCAAGTTGAAAAAAATGCATTTAAATTTAAATGCTAGTTCTGTTTCAAACTCACTTTAATGAGTTTAGATTTAATACTCTTTTCACTAATCCCTAGGATCTTTAATAATTGCATTTCTTAATACGAAAAACAACAGTATAAAGCCTGCAGTTAAAATCGTATGACCCATGCCTGCAAATCCAGCAAACGAATCTGGCACCGTAAGCCCAATAACTTGATATGTCCCTTTCGTAAACATCATACCTATCGTAGTCAACACACCAACGTTATAAATAATAAAGAACCAGTTAAATAAATAATAACTATCTAATTTAAATATTTTCACAACAGGCAATAAAATAAGGTGCATAAACATACCTAAGATTAACGTGTGTGTATGTACAACTACGAGTTGTGTATCTCCGGTAAAGTTATGAGCGAGTGTCAATTCACGATAATAGAATCCACTTAATAAACCTAATATTGTATAAACTAAAAAAGCATACAGTACTCTACGCATAGATAATCCTCCTTAAGGATATTATAGGATAATATCTTAAAAATTACAGTGACAATTCTACAAACTTCTTAAAAAGGAAAAGGAGCATTTATATTAAGATACAGTATCCAAACATAAAAAAAGCTACAAAGAAATTTACAGTGATAAATTTCTTTGTAGCTATTCTTTTTTATCATTTAGTTCGACTCGTTTCTCTCAACTTCATCAATTTTATCAACTTTACGTTGAGAACCACCTTCCCAACTTACATTGAGATAAGCTTCTACGTTTTTCTTAGCAACTTCTATACCAATAATTTGTGCACCCATTGTTAAAATTTGTGCATTATTACTAAGTTGAGCACGCTCTGCAGAATAATAATCATGCGCTAACGCAGCACGTATTCCCGTTAATTTATTAGCTGTTATAGCTACACCGATACCTGTACCACAGATTAATATGCCACGAGCATTTTGCCCTTGTTGTATACTTTTACCAACTTCAGCTGCCACATCTGGATAGTCTGTTTCTGCACATTGATGACAACCAAAATCTTCAACTTCATGCCCTAATGCTTCAACATGTTCTTTTACCGCTTCTTTTAAATCGTATCCATTATGGTCTGCACCAATTGCTATTTTCATGTAATTTCCTCCTTAATAGTTTCCATTAATTTTCAATAAAACTTCCAAATGTTTGTAACATTAGATAAGCAGACATCGCACCAGGATCCACATGTCCTTGAGATCTATATCCTAATCTCTTAGAGCGTCCTTTATTAGAAATAATGTCCTTCGTACTTTCCATACCTATGTGTGCTTCTTTTAATGCTTTATTGTAACCATCTGTAAAAGGCATATCTTGTTCCATTGATTGTGATAAAGATTTATAAAATGGCTCTAAAGTATCTATCATTGTTTTATCACCAATTTCGGCTTTGCCTCTATCTTTAATTCCTTTACTAAATGCAATCCAAAATTGATATAACCCTGTATCATCAAGCTCTGTTTGATTTTTAATTGCTACAGCGCCTTTTAAATAACCAGACGCATATAATGGACCAACTGATGAACCCACAGCATCTAAAAAACTTTTCCCAACAGCTACACTAATTTTCGCAATATCACTTTGTGATGCTAACTCATTATGAATCGTTTCCTTTACAGCCTGATAACCAATATCCATTGTGACACCGTGGTCACCATCACCAATTTTTCTGTCTAGCTCACAAAGTTCATCTTTTTTCTGTTCAAATAACGTTGTTAACGCTAATATATAATCTTTAAATGATTGACTTGTTAATATCATATTTACGCCTCCTAAACTACCTTGAAGTTCGGACAATCCACCGGATGATCTACACATGCCTTCAGTGTTTCATCTACTTTCATTAGCGTCACTGAAAAACCACCCATTTCCATCGACGTAATAAAATTGCCAACAAATGTTTTATAAACGCTAATATTTTTATCTTTTAATATTTCGCTTACTTCTTTATTAATTATATAAAGTTCCATTTGAGATGTAGCACCTAGACCATTAACTAAGACAACCACTTCATCACCTTCGTGATAAATTGCTTCTTTTAAAATATTTTGCATAATCACGTTTACCGTTTCTTTAGCTGTTCTTATTGTTGTTTTTTCTATGCCTGGTTCTCCATGATGTCCTAACCCAATTTCCATCTCATTATCTTCTAAATCAAAACTTGGTTTACCTGTTTGTGGTAGATAACATGGGCTTAAACCAATCCCCATAGAACGTGTTTGATCATTTGCAAATTGAGCAATACGTCTTACTTCTTCCAAGTTATATCCAAAATCTGCCGCTGCTCCAGCAGCTTTATATACAAGTAATTCACCGGCTATACCTCTACGGTCATTAATATCTTTAGATGAGGCAACATCGTCATTGCCGATAACAGCAGCCGTTTGGATGTCATCTTCTATTTCTGTCATTTCGCTAGCCATCTCAAAGTTCATTAAGTCACCAGCGTAATTACCATATATATACAACACACCGTAATCTTGATTGATTTCTTTTGTCACAGCTTGAATTGGTATCGGTGACGGCGAAGCAAATATATTACCAACAGCCACACCATCCGCCATACCTTGGCCTACATACCCTAAAAATCCTGGTTCATGGCCAGATCCTCCACCAATCAAGACACTTACTTTGCGTTTTTCCGTTCTTTTGTTACCTATTAAAGCCCTTTTATGAAGTTCTGAACGTCTTAAATATTCAGGATAAGCCGCTAAATAACCAGTCATTAATTCATCAATAACATGGTCTGGATTATTAACCATTTTTTTCATTTCAATGCGCTCCTTTTATTACACAAATTCTTTAGCTATTAGCTTTAAGGGACGAGAACAATTTTTAATGATTTGTCTCCTTTTTTCATCAAATCAAATCCTTGTTCAAAATCTTTTAAAGGTAATTGATGTGTAACTACACCATCAGTTGGAAAGTCATCTTTTTGAATGCCATCAATGACAAGTGGATAGCAATAAGGCCCCAAATGGCTTCCCATCAAATCTAATTCTTTACGATCTGAAATAATACTCCAATCTACTGTTACTGGATCAGCAAATACAGAGAATTCTACAAAACGACCTAATTTTCTGATTGCACTTAAACCTTGTTCAACTGATTTAGGATGACCCGTAGCTTCAATATAAGTGTCACAGCCATATCCTTCAGTCATTGACTTGATTTCTTTAACCACATCAACTTTAGCTGGATTCATTACGATATCAGCACCAAACTCCTTAGCTAGTTCTAATCGTTCATCTTTCATATCTAAGACAACCAATGTCTCAGCACCTGCTTTTTTAGCTGCACCTACCATACCTAAACCTAATGTTCCAGCACCAGAAAGTACAACAAAATCTCCTAGTTTAATGTTGGCACGTTGTACTGCATGTAAACTACAGGCGTAAGGTTCAATTAAAATTGCTTTTTCTATAGGCATATCCTCAGGCACTTTATAATTGATGGCTTCTTTTGTGAATTTCATATACTCTGCCATACCACCGTTCACATTGTTTTGAAATCCATATAAATCATGTTTTTCACACATCCAGTATTCTCCACGGTTACAGAATCTACATTCCCAACAAGGCACGATTTGTTCAGAAATTACACGATCTCCAATTTCAAATTCTGTAACATCGTCGCCTTTTTCAACAATACGAGCGATGAATTCATGACCTGGAATCATTGGTGCTTTAATGTATGATGGCTGTGTTTCATCGCCCCAAAAACTCGGCGCACCATCATAGGCTTTAATATCACCTGCGCAGATACCACATGCTTCCACTTTTACGATAATTTCTTTTGAATTTTCTATTTTCGGAGTTTCAACTGTTTCATATTTATATTCACCAGGTGCATAAGCTACAACAGCATTCATTTGTTCTGGATAATTTGTCTTAGTCATAATTAAAATCTCCCCTTCTTTTTTAGAAAACGTTTTCATTAACAATTATTATTTTAATATATTTTTTCATTTCTTTCAAATATTCTTTCGTTTATTTTCATTTTTATTTGTTTTAGTTTTCTTGTGCACTATTTATGTTAAAATGTATAGTGATATAAAGGAGGATGTAATCCATATGAAAATGTATGCTGATGAGCGCAGAGAACATATTTATACTTATATAAAATCTCATAAACGTGCAACTGTAAAACAACTCTCTGATTACTTAAGTGTTACAGAAGCAACTGTAAGAAGTGATTTAAGACGCCTTGAAAGTGAAAATAAATTAATCCGTACACACGGTGGTGCAAAAATAACTGAAAACCTGGGTTCTAAGTTAAATTTTTCTTATCGCTTAACTCAAAAACATTCAGAAAAATATAAAATTAGTAAACATGCTTTAAAAAAAATACAACCACAGCAATGTATTATGATTGATGCAAGTTCTACAACTTATGAATTAGCCAAATTATTAACGGAAACAACAATGGAACTAACTATTATCACAAACGGGTTAGAAAACGCAGTATTATTAAAAGAGAATCCACACTTAACAGTGCTTGTGGTTGGAGGTTTTGTTTCACAAGATTCAAATGCTATTACAGGTAATATCGACTCACAAATACTAGAAATGTATCACATAGATTATTTCTTCTTATCTGCGAACGGCTTTACACTTGAAAATGGCTTAACTGATTTCTCTTTACCTGAAGTTCAATTAAAAAAACAAATGGTAAAAGAAAGTGAAAATGTCATTGCACTTATTGATAAAAGTAAATTCGATATATCCTCTACACTTTCATTTGCAAAAATCAGTGACATTACAGAAGTCATAACTGATGAAACACCATCAAATAAATGGAAAAAAAATGTACCATTTTCATTAACAGTAGCTCCATGAAAAAATAAAAACAAAAAAGGAACAACGATAGACTTTAAAGTCCTAAGTATAAAATACTTTAGATAAAGTCATCATTGTTCCTTTTATTTTGATTAGCAATTATATACCACCACTCCAGCCAACTGCAGTAAAGATATAAAGTATCACAGCACCAACTATCATCCATATGACAAATAACGGCGCCATAAATTTAAACCATGAGCCAAAATTAGCCTTAGCTATAGCGATAGCACCAATTGTAGCACCTAATGTCGGAGTGATAAGATTACCTAATCCACCACCAAAAGATAATGAAGTTAATAATATTTGATCATTAACCCCTAATGCTGTTGTAACAGGTTGTAATATAGGCACCATCACGCTCATCAATCCAGAACCAGAAGGCACTAAGAAATTAAATATTGTAGCAACCAAAAACACTAAAACCGAAACTACACCTGACGAAGCGCCATCAAGTTGCGTCGTCAATCCATGCACTATCGTACTTAATATTTGTCCTTTTTCTAATATCACGCTAATGGTATTTGCCATAATGATTGCAAATGCAACTACAAGCATTGGTTTTGCACCTTCTAAAAATCCATCCACCATTTCAGATGGTCGTTTCCCCTTAACAATATACGCCAACACAAAACTCAAACCAAATACTGTAATAAAAACACCATTACCATATCGTTCAGTCCAATTTAACAAACCATTTCCTAACGCTAAAATGATAGGTGTAACAACAACTAAACTAACGACAACGGTATCTCTCCAACTTACCTTTCTATCTTCCGATCCCATTGCTTCATTTGATGAATCATCATTTTGCTGTTGCCAAAATTTTGTCGTCATCATACTATTATCTGGATTTTTAATTACTCTTCGCGCATACCAAATTACATATAATAAGGTCACAACTAAAAATATAAGATACATAATTGCCCTACCACCGTAGCCTGAATAAAGCGCGACATCAGGATAGACAATTTGTCCTATTTTAGCCATTCCAGAAGGTGAGACTGAAAATGCCATATATAAAGGCAAGAATGTAATCGCCAAAGCCATAATAGGATCTAATTTTAAACGTTTTACTAAAATGACACCCAAGGTTACAAACACAATCATTTGATCCCCACCAACAAAGAACCCTATAAAAGCCATCAATGAGAATAAACCTATTATTAATGGCAATGCGCCTGCATGTTCAAATCTATAAATCATGAAATTGGTTATTTTCGTAACTGAATTTAACTGCAGAATGCCTCCCATTGAGCCACCTATAAATAATAACAAAGTAACTGTTTGAGCAGACTGGATACCGCCATTTAGAATTAAAGTTATTGCATAAAATGGATTCACAGGATGTTGCGCAATTGCGTGGTAAGTCCCTTGTATCATCGATCCATCTTTGTCGGTATTAAACGTCCCAGCAGGAATGATATATGTCAAAAAACAAGCAAACATCATCATTATTAACATCATTAATAGCACATGTGGTAATTCTAATTTCCTTTTTGCTTTTATAGAAGTTGGGTTAGCTGTTTGATTAACAGTATTTTGATAAGATGTTGTACTAGATTCTGACATAATCGTTCACTCCTTTTAATAAAAAAATAGACACAACTTTTATAATTTAGATGTGTCCATCCATTTCAATACTTGTAAAGCTTTAGTTTGTAACACGGGATTGTGTAGATTGCGTATATCTATTTTCTTTAAAAGGAAGGCCAAGATGTTCTCTTAATGTTTCTCCACGAAACGTTTTATCATAGTACCCCTTCTCTTCTAGAATAGGTAATACATTTTCTAAGAATTCATCATAAACCGCCCCATATATATGTGGTCCAAAAATAAAACCATCTGCTGCACCGTCTTCTACCCATTCAATGATTAAATCTGCTACAGCTTCATATGTTCCCATAAATGGAGAACGTCTAACTGTTTCTTCTAACGCAACTTCTCTTAACGTTGATTGGTTTGCTTTTGCACGATTAGCAATTGCATCTGCTGTAGCTCGGAAACTATTTTGACCAACTTCTCCTAAATCTGGAAAAGGTGCATCTAAATCATATTGACTAAAATCATGATGATCATAATAACGACCTAAATAATCTAATGCTTCATCAATATTTGCTAAAGTCTTAATATTTTCAAAACGTGCTTCTACTTCACTTTCTGTCTTAGCTATGACTGGTGCTAATATAGGATAAACTCTTACTTCATCGGGATTACGTCCATAAGCCTTAACTTGTTCTTTAATACTTTCGTAATTCCGTTGCGCACTTTCTTTTGATTCTCCCAATGTGAAAACTGCATCTGCATATTTGGCTGCATAGTCTTGTCCTTTAGGTGAAGCGCCTGCCTGAAAAATGACTGGTTGACCTTGTTCAGAGCGACTTGCATTTAATGGTCCTTTTACTTGGAAATATTCACCTTTATAATCTAGTGTGTGCATTTTGTTTTTATCTAAATATTTGCCTTTTTCAGTATCAAATTTAAAGGCATCATCTTCATAAGAATCCCATAATCCTTGTACCACTTGAATATGTTCTTCAGCGATATCATATCTTGTATCATGCTCCGGATGTTCACCTTTACTATAGTTATCTGCACTACCCTCAAGTGGTGATGTAACAACGTTCCATCCTGCGCGTCCATGACTAATATTATCTATCGTTGCTAACTGTCTCGCAACGGTAAAAGGTTCACTATATGAAGTTGAAATTGTACCAACCAAACCTATTTTTTGAGTAATTGGTGCAAGTGCAGCAAGTAACGTTAAAGGTTCGTGTCTATCTAAGAAATGGGGAATAGACTTCTCATGAATATATAAACCATCTGCTACAAAAACAAAACTAAAACCTGCTCGTTCTGCTCTCTTAGCAATGTCTAGTTGGTATTCAAAGTTAGTACTGGCATCGCTAGGAACTTCAGGAGATTTCCAAGCATGCATATGACTACCTGGACCATTTAACATAATCCCAAAATCTATTTTTTTCTGACTCATAATACCCCTTCTTTCTGGTTAGCAATTGTGTATGATGGCGCAAGTTTCTCCACCGTTTTCACTCTTAATTTGTGCTTCTGTATTGGCATATGCAACATAAACTCATCGATGAGTCCTTCATTGTTTAACTGAGATAATTGATGTTTAACTTCAGTAGCTGATCCTTCTAAAACATCTATTTGCTTTTCCTCAACTTCAAAATGTTCTGTACTTTGTTTACTGAATGCTTCTAGTTGCTCCTTAGTATTTACAGTAATTTTTCTACCATCTTTAAAATGCAAAGCATAATTTGTACGACCATCTTTAACTAATTCTTTATCTTTTTCATTCTCTGTTACTACTGCCGCTACAGCAACAATAAAACGTCCTTCTGGATATTGTTGTTTATAAGATTTCACTGCACTTCGTAACATATCAACATTAGAATTTATAAAGAAAGCATATACAAAACCAACATTTTCATTTGCTGCAAATTGTGCTGAACGATCACTGCCCCCTAATAAAAAGAGCTCTGGCTTAGGAACTTCAATACCTCTTATGGAGGTTTGTAATTGATGATACGCATCATCTTCTTTAAAACTACGATTATTGAAATTGTTTAACAGTTGGAATTTATCATTGAAAGTAACTTGTGGCGATTTGAATTCTGATTGCAAAGCTTGTGTTGCTAATGGAAATCCACCAGGTGCTTTACCAATCCCTAAATCTACTCTTCCTGGTGCAAGATGGCTAATAAAGTGGAATTGTTCTATTACTTTAAAAGGACTATAATGCTGTAACATTACTCCTCCTGAACCAATACGTATTTCGTTAGTCTTGTTAAGTAGATGTGTCACTAATATTTCTGGACTTGTACCCGCAACTTCTGGAATATTATGATGCTCTGCAACAAAATACCTCGTATATTTTAATTTATCTGCTAGTTGTGCTAATTCAACAGTTCGTTGTATACCCTCATTTACAGTTTCATTAATATCAATTGGACTTTGATCTAGAATACTCATAGATGTCATATATAATCCCCCCAAATCAATTTTCTGAATATTAGATTACTAGTAATACTATGCTCCTCATACAACTTTGTCAAGTATTCTTATCGTTTTAGTAAGGATTAAATAAAACTAGATTCTTTGGGGTCATTTAATATAAGCACTTTAAAAGCATCGTAAAAAAGAGAAGTTGAGTATTATTTTATCTCAACTTCTCTTTTGATATTATTAGATTTAATTTTAAATTAGTTACTAGTTATTTATAATGCTGTATATCCCCCATCAATTGTGACAACACTACCAGTAACAAATGATGAAGCATCAGAAGCTAAATATAGTGCAGCACCTTGTAATTCTTCAGGTACACCAGGTCGACCTAATGGTGTAAAGTTCATCCATGTATCAATCATTTCTCCACCTTGAGCAAAATAATCTTTAGTTAGTTCTGTTTCCATATAACCTGGAGCAATCGTATTTACACGTATACCATGTTCCGCCCATTCATTTGCTAAGCTTTTAGTAAACATAATCACTGCACCTTTAGATGTATTATATGCCGCCTGTGGTTGCGGTGTATTTACGATGATTCCTGACATAGAAGAAGTGTTCACAATAGTACCTTTTTGTTGTTTGATCATCACTTTTCCTACAGCTTGTGAAACTAAAACCATGCTGTTGATATTGACATCCATATTTTTAACCCAACGATCGTAAGGCATATCTTCAAATTTAACATGTTCATTGATGCCAGCATTGTTAAATAGAATGTCTATACGTCCAAACTTATCCATTACATCTGAAACCATTTGCTCAACATCCGACACGTTTGTTACATCTACTTTACATGCCAAGGCTTGATTTCCTGTTTCAGTCTCAAATTCGTTTGCTGTTTCTTTTGCCAAATCTAAATTAATATCAGCAATCACTAAGTTTGCACCCGCTTCAGCTAAACCTTTCCCCATTGCTTTTCCTAGTCCTGAGGCACCTCCTGTCACAATTGCGACTTGGCCATCTAGTTTAAATTTGTCTAAAACACTCATGTTATGTAACCTCCATTTATTTCGTGTATTATTTGTAATTGTAAAATAAATTAATATTCAAAGATAGTGGAAACGCTTACTAATTTTATTCTTTATATTTCATTCTCTAGATAATTGCCACATACTCACTTAGAAAATTTCGATTATGAGATAGTATGTTATCATTTTGACGGCTACTTTAGTATTGATATTAAAGTGATTTGGGAATATCAAATCATTCTTAACTTGATAAATCTGTAACTAGCATCAACAAAATCTTTTTTAATAATTTATATAAAAAAGACGAGACAGAAATCAAAATTTGATTTCTATCTCGTCAAGTGTAATTATTTTATAAATAATTATATACTAATTTTTACGATTAGTAAGACCAACCTAATGGATTTTCCGCGTGTTCTTCTAATTCTATTTCATCAATATCAACCATTGATTCTGAAATATTTCTAGAATGGTAACCGATTCGTTCTAATATTGCAATCATATCTAGATATAATAAGCCGCCTTCTGGTGAACACTCACCTGAACTTAAACGTTTAATATGTTTTTTCCTTAAATCATGTTCAAGTTTGTATGAATCATTACTTATTTTAACTATTTCATCACGCTTAACTCTGTCATAAACGTTGAACATTTCAACTGTCTTTTCAAATGACATGTTAACATGATTGTAAAGCTTTTCAATACTTTGTTCAGCTTTATCAGAGATTTTAATAGGATCTGTCTCTTTTTTCTTCAAATCTAATAAATAGGCTTCTGATAAACCAGCCACTTTCAACATCGTGCGATTAACATCGAATAAAACAGACACCCTTTCTGCATCATCTTGTGACAACTTCTTCTCAGATATTTTAGTAAGATACTGTCTGACATTATCATACATATTGTCAATTGCTGCATGCTTCTGAATAATATCTTTTTCAGTTTTTTCATCGTAGTGATTGACTTTTTGTAACATGGATAATGTCATTCTACCAATGTTTTGAATTTCATCTTGAGCTTCTTGTAGAGCAATATTAGGCGCTCTATTAATTAAGTTCTTATCAAGATGTCTTGGTTTGTATTTTTCATTCATATCTTCACCTGGAATTATTTTCGTAACTATCCAAGCTAGTACAAAAATAAATGGTAATTGAATTAAAGTATTTGTTACGTTAAATGTACCGTGTGCAAATGCAATAACCATTTCTGGTTTTAAATTCATTGCGCCTTGCATCCACTCAATAACTAGTTGATACAACGGTAAGATGAGCAAGAATATTGCTGCACCTATCACGTTAAACATGACATGAACTGCTGCAACACGTTTTGATGCAAGAGAACCTGCTAAACTTGCTAAAACAGCAGTAATCGTTGTACCGATATTATCACCTAATAGTACTGGCAGTGCACCATGCAAGCTAATTAAATCATTAGCAAAAAACCCTTGTAATATACCAATAGTTGCACTTGAGCTTTGGATGATAACTGTTAAGAATGTACCAGCTAAAACACCATATATTGGATTTGATGACATATCTAACATGATTTGTTTAAACCCATCTAAATTAGCGAGTGGCTTCACTGCGCCACTCATCAACTCTAAACCATAAAAAAGAGAACCAAATCCAAATAAAATCATACCTATATTTTTAACTTTTCTTTTCTGAATAAAGAAAATTAAAAACGCGCCAATAGCTAGGATGGGTAGTGAATAAGCACCAATATCAATACCTATTATAAATGCTGTAACCGTGGTACCTATATTCGCTCCCATAACAACTCCGATTGCTTGTCGCATTGTCATAAATCCTGCACTTACAAGACCAATCGTAATGACAGTAGTCCCTGAACTACTTTGAATTAAAATTGTAACAATCATACCTGCCAAAACACCCATGATTGGATTACTAGTAAATTTATTTAATATACTTCTCAGTCGATCGCCAGCAGTTGCTTGTAAGCCATCGCCCATCTGTTTAATTCCGTATAAGAATATACCTAAACCACCGATAAAAGTGAAAATTATCTCCATTACAGAAGAATCCATCGTCACACCTCTTTAAATTATTTGTAAACTATGTGAATTATAACTTATTTTTGTTAAGCAAATGTTAATTCTTTATTAAAATTATAGAAAATGTGCTAAACAATTATGTAATCATATTTCATTCAGTTTTCAATGTGCTAATAAACATTGCAATGACAGTGTTTATTAAAAACAATGGGTAGTACATTTTATGCCATTTAATTTTGTATATTTTATGAAATTTTATTTTGTATTAATTGTCTATTGAAATATTCATATAAAAAGAGTCTGGGACATAAAGTTCTTGAACAAGTGAAAAAAGTCAATTTCTACTGAAATAATATAGAAATTGTCTTTTTCATTATTATTTAGTTTAGTAGTGTGTATTAAATTATACGTAAGGACATTAATTTTTTGAGTATTATAATGTTGAATTATATGTGGATGAGACTTTTGGCAAGACTCTTGAGGGAACAGGACAAGCTGAAGACTACAGGCTGAAGCTGTCCCCTAAGAAAGCGACCCAACAATACGGAGTATTGAATAAAAAAGAAGCACTCAGATGAATTGAATTCAATACATCTGAGTGCTATTTTTCTGGGATTGATGTTCCAATCACTACTAACAAAATCCTTTATTTTAAATCAATCCAATAAATAGTGCTGTACTTTATACATTTATGAAGGAACTTCTGTACGTTTCCCACTATGTTTTCTAATTATTGCAGCACTTATTGAAGAAACAACTCCAAAAATAATAAAACCGATAAACATCCACATAGTAGCATTCATTTCTAGTGGTTGATCCATATAAAGTAATGCTCTCAAATATTCACCATAGTGCGTGAATGGATTCCAACCCACAACATAATCTTGATAAAATTGTGGTAGCATTTGTTTAGGAAACATTACAAGTTGCATACTAAAGAACATTGCTATAAAGAATATTGGAATAGATTTCATACCTAACCAAGTCATAACACCTAGAATAAGTCCAATAAAGCCTAATAATGCAATAGAAACAAAAAGCCCTATTTTATTAATATCAGGGAAGTCAAACCCTTGAACGCTAGACATAAAGTATACATAACCAAATCCACCTATAAAGGCAGTAACAACAGCAATAGCCAATTGACCTAACGACGCAATAATGCGATGCGATATTATAATATTATCTGAAGTTCTAAATGCAAAGAACAGCAAAATAGACGCCACGATTGAACTAATCCACACTGGCATAAACATCAAGAATGATGCATTACCATTACCTTGATGATCTTTAACTTTATGAATCTTTTGATCTGATACCTTCACAGGATTTGTAAGTCCTTGAATATCACTAGGACTAACTTTAACATCCTGTTTTTCTAGAGTATCTAAACCTTGCTGTGTTATTTGTTTATTTAAATTATCACCGATACCTTTTAATACATTCGAAGAAATTTGTGATGCTTGCATATTCGCACCACTATTAATTAATGTTTTAAATTCTGCTTGATTGACTGTTATGTCTTGTGAAGCACCAGACTTAGCCATTTGACTTTGCATTTTTTTAGCCTGTTCCGGTGGTATTTCACCTGATTGTATTTGCTCTTGCATTGCTTCCTTTTTACTATCCATTACTACTTTTTGAGTTTTACTCATTGCATGTTTTGAAAAATCTTTTTCAAAAATAGCTGCACCAAAATATTTTTCCTCATCTAATCCTTTTCGAGCATCTTTTTCATTATCTACTTTAACCCATTTTATAGTATCAGAATCACTATTTAATAATTTATCTTCTAAATTTTCACCAATGTTGATGTCATTATTTTGAATAGATGTACCTTCATCTTGATTAACTATAGCAATGGGTAAAGCTTTTGGTTTAGGATTATAAGCTGGATAAAATGCTATTGAAAATATTGCCAATATGATTAAAATTGCTATTGGCGCTATCCAAAATAATTTATTTTTAAATATATTCATATTATTTACCTCCTTTTTGAACACTTTGTTGATTAATAACTACTTTGTTTATTATAATGAGCATAATTCAATAAGCAATATGCAATATGCTTCATTTTGTTTGTTTATCAACAAATAAACAGAGTTTGTCTATTAAAGTCTAAGGAGCTGAATAAAATGGTAGAAGATCGTCGTGTCAGAAAAACTAAAAATGCAATCAAACAAGCTTTTATAAAATTATTAGCAGAAAAAGAACTAGAGCGTATAACGATACAAGATATAACAACTCTAGCAGATGTTAATCGAGGGACTTTTTATTTACACTATGAAGATAAATATATTTTACTTTCAGATCTTGAAGATGAAATTCTCGCTAGTTTAGCAGATGAAATAGGTACTTATAAGTTGGTTATGCAAGACTCAAATTTAGAAGACTTCGCTAAAAACTTTTCAGAAAAAATTCTTAAAAATATCATTCTCCATATTCAAAAAGATATCGATTTTTACTTAGTTATTTTTAAGTTAGATAGAAAGAGTCATCTTGAAGATAAGATTTCAGAACTTATGTACGCTAATATGACTAAAAACCTCAGCAATAAGCAAAAAATTTCAGGCATACCTATAGATTATTTTCATAGTTATGTTTCAGGTGCTACGATTTCTTTTATCAAACATTGGGTACAAGATAATAATAGAATGGAACCCGATATGGTTGCTGATTACTTATTCAAAATTATATTTAACGGTCCATTACGTTTAATGGCAAAAGAACAATATAAATAACACTTCTGAAGAAAGGGCCTCAAATTATCATGATAACTGCATATAAACATTCACCAACAGATACAATAATCGAATCTGAACTGGATCAAACAGCTTCATGGGTTAACGTCGTTGATCCCAACTGGGAGGAAATCGAAATGCTTATAGCTCGCTATGACATTCCTGAAGATTTCATACGAGACCCATTAGATAGAGAAGAGAGTGCGCGTGTTGAATATGATGAAGATTCGCATTATTCATTAATCATATTAGACTTACCTATTATAAATGACACTAATTCAAAAGTATTATCATTTATTACTATTCCTTTAGGCATTATTATTGGAAATAAAAAAATCATTACGATCTGTAATGTTGAAAATGAATTCTTAGAAAACTTTGCTCGTCAGAATATAAACCTACGCTTTCATAGTCGTTTTGCATTAAATATATTGTTAACAATTACAAATCATTACAACAGAAATTTAAGATTGCTAAATAAAACACGTGTACGTATCGAACGTGAGCTAAAGAATAACGTCACAAATAAGCAACTTTATAATTTAATGGAAGTAGAAAAAAGTTTAGTTTATTTTTTAGCTGCGCTTAAAGGTAATGAAAGCATAGTAAAAAAATTGTTCCGTCTACCAGCTATGAAACGCTTTGATGAAGATGAAGACATTTTAGAAGACTTATTAATCGAAAATAATCAAGCTTTAGAAACGACGAGACTTTATACAGATATATTAGAGAGTATCACTACTTCATATGCATCATTACTATCAAATGAGATGAATAATACGATGAAAACATTAACGCTTTTCACTGTTTTTTTAACATTGCCAACGCTAGTATTTAGCTTTTTTGGCATGAACGTCCCCTTACCTATTGATGACCATAGTTATATTTCATGGCTCATCGTGATTGGCATTTCTCTCATTATCGTGACCATCGTAGGCGCGTTTTTATGGCGCAAACAAAAATTGTGAATTAGATTATAAACTAATGCAGTGCTCGCGAAAAGTGTGCACAAAAAAACTGTCAACAAAGTTGGAAAATTTGTCGACAGTCTGAGACTAATCCGTCTTCATAAGGATTAGTCTTTTATTTTGATAATGCATTTTTTGTACTACTATTTATCTATATATCTTTATACTACTATGCTTCAATATTTTTATATTTCTTTCTATATGACAAAGCATATGTTACGCCAAATGCTACGATAAATGCAATGATCATTGCTATTCCGTAATGTAACCAACCATTATTTTGACCACTAATAGATATAAATCCTGGTATACCTGCAGTACCTAATGCAATCGCTTTTACTTTAAAGCATGCGATATAGGCAGAACCGATACCTGAACCTACAATGGCACCGATAAATGGATATCTTAGCTTCAAGTTCACACCAAACATTGCTGGTTCTGTAATACCTAGTAGAGCAGATACACCTGCAGCGGATGCGACACCTTTTAATTTTTTATTTTCTTTTATAATAAAGAATGCTGCAAGTGCAGCCGCTCCTTGTGCAACATTGGACATTGTTGCAATCGGGAATATAAATGAACCACCTGTTGAGGAACTGTCAGCGATAAGTTGAGTTTCAATTGCAATAAAACTATGATGCATACCTGTAATCACGATCGGCGCATATAACAAACCAAATATAAGCCCACCGATAGCACCACCAAATTCATATAGCCACGTTAAACCGTCTGATAACCAATATCCTAAAGTACGTGTTAACGGACCAACAAATGAAAATGTTATAAAACCAGTTGATAATATTGCTAATAAAGGTGTTAATAAATTATCTAATACTGTGGGTATAACTTTCCTTAGACCTTTTTCAATTGTTGCAAGAATATATGTAGCTACTAACATTGGTAATACTTGACCTTGATACCCTACTTGATTAATTTCAAGCCCAAATAAGTTCCAATGAGGAATCTCTTTACCCGCTTCTAATGCTTTTGGATAATCATAAGCACTCATCAATTCTGGATGAACCAATATCATTCCAAGTGCTGCTCCGAGGTATGCATTACCTCCGAATCGTTTTGCAGCACTAAAACCAATTAGTATAGGTAGTAATGTAAACGGTGCATTAGCAAAAATGTTAATCATTTCAGCTAAGCCACTAAATTGATTTTGTACTTCTATTAATGATTGATTATCATAAAAAATACCTGGTGCAGTTAATATATTATTGATACCCATAAGTAAACCACCAGCTACAATGGCTGGTATGATTGGAACAAAGATATCTGACAACATTTTCACAAACCTTTGAAAAGGGTTCATGTTTTTAGTGCCTTGCGCTTTCACATCTGACACCGAAGACGCTTCTTGGCCGGTAATCTTTTCTAATTCACTAAAGACTTTATTTACCGTACCAGAACCAATGATAACCTGATATTGTCCTCCTGTTGAGAACGTACCTTTTACAACATCCATATCCCCTAATGCCTTTTCATCAACCAAGCCTTCATCCTTTAACACAAGTCTCAAACGCGTTGCACAATGTGTCATTGCTTCAACATTATCTTCCCCACCAAGCGCTTGCAATATATTTTCTGCAGACTTTTTATAATTCATTATATAACCTCCTTTTTAAACGGAACCGGTACCAAAAAACTTTATAATCATATTGTAATCGGTTCCATTAAATAACGCAATCCTATTTTTGTATATTCTTTGTGACTATATTTAAAGTGTTAAACATTAGCCAACTACCGACATATCACTCTCTTTTATATTGAAATAATAAGATTTAATCTTGTCTATAAAATAGTCCTGTAGCATTTTTATATTTTCTTCATTTGTAGGTGCATTATCCAAATGCATTGACCAAGCTCTTGCAGGACATTCCGTATCATAAAACATTTTATGCAGCTTTACAGTCTCTCTATTTACTGGTAACTGATATTTTTTCAATAGTAATGCTGCAATCCAATAACTTGTTTCTTCATTCTTCATAAATTGTTCATCAGACAATATGCCATTCATTTTTGATTGGCAACGTTCGATACCTATATAATGCTCATTCGCAAAAGTATTACCACAGTGCCATTCTACATATGGAGATGGATGAAACCAATAACATGTCTGCTTATCAACATATGCACACGCCCAACCTTTTTCCAATTCATGATTATCTATCCTTTGCTGTAGCCAGACGATATAATCTTCTGCACTATTATTTTCTGCATCGTCATGTAACACGACACCTAATATTTCAGATTTTAATTCCGTTATTTTAAATTCTTGATTGTAAAATTTAGAATAAATGTGTTTCATATTTTAAAACCTCCGTGGCAAATAGAACAGTATGAATTTTTAAGTTGATTTCTCAGAAAAAATTATCTGCTAATCAAAATACATTGTTCTAAATTTAATTTTTAACATCGAATCTCTTTATAAGATTAAAAAATATTTATATTTAAAGGATTAAAAGTCATAACTTTTTGTAATATAATGTATTTTGAACAATATACCATTTTAAATTATTATCAGGAGTTGCCTTTACTATGAATAGTACAACTTTGTGTATTCATGAATTTCTAAACACTCATACACAACGATGTATACATCAAGTCATACTTTTATTTTCATTAAACAATAAGCTAGATGTTACCCTAAATGGCCATCAATTATCTGCTGAAAACCATATCATTATTATAAATCACAATGATTTATATCACATTTCAGATTCTGAACAAGTAGTAGAAATGTGTATACCTATCCAACAATTCACAAAAACAATTAAATGTTTCTTCAATTTTTACTATAACTACAAATTGTTAAATTCCAATGAATATCTTAAGTTCCAAATCTTAACGATGATTCAACAGTTGAGCCAA
Source organism: Staphylococcus pseudoxylosus (assembly GCF_044794325.1). NCBI lineage: Bacteria > Bacillati > Bacillota > Bacilli > Caryophanales > Staphylococcaceae > Staphylococcus > Staphylococcus pseudoxylosus. Next base: position 718,895 of record NZ_CP085024.1, on the reverse strand, counting down.
TGTGGACCTACTGAGTCACCTATACTCAATGAAATTATAACTATAATCAATAAGGAAACAAAAATAGAACATGAGTTTACTTATATTCCATCTATTTGCACAGAAAACGCCTTATTAAACGATATAACTGAGTTTATAAAAGCACATGTTACTCAATCACTTTCATCCAAAGATGTTTCCAGTACATTTTATATTTCTGCGCCCTATATTTCTATATTGTTTAAGAAATATTTAGGTATTAGCTTTAAACATTATATAACTAGCCTTAAGATTGCTTTGTCACTCGCTGATCTTATTCAAACGAAACACGCAATTTATCATATATCTGAACATTATGGATTCAATCATTATTCAAATTATATTCATCAATTTAAATTTTTCTTAAATATGACACCTAATGAATTTAGAAAATCAATACATGCGCTACACCAAAACAACATTGTACTAATCAATAATGATTTGAATAGGTTCAAGCCTCAAATTGATTTAATAACTAAAGAAAAGCCTGTTTCATCAAATCAATTACGAATTGATACTCAGCGATTAGATTTTAAGGATTTGGCGAAACGCCCTACTATCTTTATTCATATAGATAGTTTAATGGATATTATTCAGTCTGACTTTAATTCTAAATTCAGTTTTAAAGATTTAACTGATGCTTACGTATTAATTAATAATATTAGAAATCTCTCGTTAGAAAATTTAAGTCTCACTGGTATGATTGATTTTATTGATTCACTATTCTCTGATTATATCGGTATTGCGCTAAGAATAAAATCTATGACACAGTTTGATTTTATCGAAAGCTTAATACTGCAATTTTTAAAATTCAAACCAAAATATGCAAAACATCAGCAGAATTATAATTTCCTAATTCTCTTTGATACCTCTCATTTATCATTAAACGAAGTGAATCGATTATATATTAAAATAAAAAATCTGAACTTTAATATAAAAATGGCTATTACCATCGAAGGTGTAATGAACCAGGTTAATTCTTTAAAAAATGCTTTCACACTACTTCAAAGGTTTAACTTTGATTATCATTTTATTGATATAGAGCAAGTACAAGTTCGAAATCTATTAAATAAAAAAGGTGAAGGATTTAATAATTCAATGAGTTATTACGCTTACTTTAATAAAGTAATTAAAGCTTCACATATTGATACATCAAAGTTTGTATACACAAAACTTACAAAGCAATGCTTCAAGTTTTACGAAGAAAGCCATCCTTTAGAACTAGCTGATTTAATGTGTCATATTCTTATCTTGTTAAATAGAGGTTGCGGTGTAGGGTACGAATTAATGCGTAAAGAGAAAGCTGATGTTGCTTTGATGAACAGTCATGGAATTTATGAACCCCTAATGTATATATATCAATTTATTAGACCTTTTATCGGCAAATCAGTTTCTATCCATAAAAACTTTATTATACTCAAGGAAAAAGAAGAAATGCATTTGCTTTTATTCAATTCCATAAATCATCGTACTTCACCAAAAGAAGTACTTCATCTGGTCTTAAAACAAACTATATTAAATTCAAAAATCACATTGTTCATACAGACATTAAACCGTGAACATGGATTCATTGACTATGCTTTGCCACCTTCATTCAACGATATATATATCGAAAGATCATTATTACGATATATTGAACAATCCACCATACCAAAAGCAGAAATTAGACAGTTTACAGAATTTAAAAATAGCTTAGAATTTATTTTGCATCATGATGAACTAAAATATATTCGTATATTACCATCTTAACTTTTCATATTTTAATTACGATAAACTTAACAAGCTTTAAAACTTAGTAACATACGTTTAGCTAAATCATAGTTTGTACTTTCGATTGCATAAATCAAATATTTTAGATATAACAGAAGAAAATAGATATAAAGGAGAATGATACTTTGAAAAACAGTAAAATGTTCGCAATTACTATAAGTGCATTAATGTTAATTGTTGCTGTTGTATTGATTATTATGATGTTGTCGAGTGGTCAAAAAGAAACTTATTATGGCTATATGAAAAATGAAACAACCGCCGATAAAATAATAAGTGAAAAAGATCATAAAATAGAAAAAAATGTTAAGTTACCGGCCGAATCAGGGTTCTCTCCTAAAAAGGGAAATTTCGTTAAGTTAATAAAAGCCGAAGGGGATGGCGCTTTTAGTAAAATGGAAGTTGTCGATCATGACGACATTCCTCATGGTTTAATGATGAAAATCCATGACATGGATGACATGAAAGGTATGTAAGCTTTGCGCTATAACCTCAATGCAAAAACTTATACATGCACATCTCTAATAAATTGCTATTATATAAAAAATGAGGAGAGGTAGGGACAAATAATTAGTCCCTACCTCTCCTCATATATTAACAATGTATGCCTATTTATCTTTAGGCTTATAATCTTCCTTAAATTCGTTATGTTTAGCATCTTTGATATTTTTATTGGTTTCACTATCAAAACCTTGTACTAAAATACCTTTAAATGTACTAATTGGTTGCACTGTATACGTATGTTCTGAATCATCTTTAAATTTAACTTGCTTATAATATAAACCCTTTTTAGCACTATACAATGTTTTCTCGGATTCAATTTTTTCAGTTAAATTTTGTTCATCCATATAATGATCTACTAGTTCTAGATTTTTATGTCCCTGATATGTTCTCATGCCAAAGAAAAATACAATAGCAATAATCAGTGACAACACTAATAGACCTATGATTTTTAAAAATGTTTTCATCATTAATCTCCTTTAGTTAAAACGATAACTTTCTAACTGATAGATGAGTAGTTATGCCCCTCATTAACGCTTTATTACACCTTTATTTTATAATAAAATACATAATATTATTAGTATGACTGATTACAAATCATTTATAAAGTCATATAGACTTTTTGTAACAAAATCTCCTTAAATTAATTTCAAACCTAAGATGATTTTTTATCTTCTAAAAGCATACTTTATTAATTTAAAAGTACTTCATATTACAGTACAATTTCACTATATTGTTTCTATTTAAGTAAACGTCGGTATATATTATTTTTTTAATAGAAAGAGGTGCGCAACCGTTCCTTGACAACAACCATAGTTCATAATATGGTTAAATTTCAAAAGGGGTGATTAAATGGAGGAAAAAGACAGCTACTTAGAAAGACAACTATGTTTTCTTTTTTATGTATCTTCTAAAGAAATCATTAAGAAGTATACGTCTTACTTAAAAGAATTCGATTTAACATATACAGGCTATATTGTGCTACTTGCAATTAAGGTAGATGAAAAACTCAATATTAAAACGCTTGGCGAACGTGTTTATTTAGATTCAGGGACACTTACACCTTTACTTAAAAAACTTGAGAAAAAAGGCTATGTAACTAGAACACGCGAAATTGATGATGAGCGTAACCTACAGATTGCACTTACTGAAAAAGGTGCAAATGTTAAAGAACCACTCTCTAAAATATCAAAACGTGTGTTTAGCGAATTCGATATGGACATAGATGAAGCTATTAATCTAAAAGAAACATTACAACACTTCGTTAATAAACATTTTTCTAAAGATATTTAATCTGTCAGAGGTAAAGTTAAAGTTAGAAGTTCTAGTTTTCATGTTATTATTTTTGACTTTACTTGCCTCTTACTTAAATCTTTTTACTACGTTCCACTTCGTCACAATCCCACCAATGGCACTAACTCAATTAAACTAATATTTAGCTCTTTTTTATTTTTACATAGTTTGACTTTGACTTTCTTTGACTAATGTATTATACTGTATTTGTAAGATAAAAGAAGAGGTGAATAGAGATGATACAAAGCACTAACAATCTTACTAAAGATTTATTAGAAAGTTTAGTCTCAGACCATCACGATTTCAAAGTAACTGTATACCAAGCGCAAGATAGCTATACAGTTGAAGCTGAACTTCCTGGTTATCAAAAGATGATATTACTATCAATTTCGAAAATAAAACATTAACTATACTAGCAAAACGTGCGTCTAATTTAGAACAACAAGGTATTTATTTAATTAACGAACGTAATTCTAATAAGCAAAGTAGACAGTTTATCTTTAAACTTATAGACACAAATAAAATAAAAGCATCTATGAATGACGGCATCTTAACGATAAAACTGCCAATCAAGCAAACAAAGACACAAATTTCAATCGACTAAATCTAAAAATTTAAGGAGAGATATATCATGGCTTTTGATAAAAAACCGTATAACAATCCATTTTTTGAAGGTAACCCAACCGAATTATTTAGAGATTTTGGACGTCAATTTTTTGAAAACTTTCCTGAAACTTCAAGTATTAAGTCAGATGTGAAAGAGTTAGATCATGCCTTCATCATCGAAGCTGAACTCCCTGGTTTTAAAAAAGAAAATATCAGTTTACAATTTGAAAATGACACTTTAACAATTGAAGGTCAGCAAACAAACGATAATAAAGAACAAGATGAAGATGGTCGCATCCTTCATCAAGAACGGACTTTTAGCGATGTGAAACGTCAATATCCTTTTGATAATATTGATGAAACTGCTATTAAAGCATCATTTGAAAATGGTATATTAAATGTAACACTACCTAAAAAAGAACAAGAAGAACACTCACCATCAAATATTCAAATAGATTAATAAAGTCATTTTATCGGCTACTGATAATCTTTATAAGAGAAATTTAAAAGCTGAAGTTAGATGAATGATCTAACTTCAGCTTTTTTTATAATGTCGGATTTAATTTTTCACGTTTCATAATATGAATCATGGTAACTAAAGCAATCACTCCGAATATAGCCAATAAGATAAAAGAGAAATGACTTGTTCCAGTGAGACTTGTTACATAAGCTATGACTAATGGTGGGAAGAAACCGCCTAAGCCCCCCATCATCGAAACGATACCATTAGCTGATCCAGCCTCTTTTCCAAAATAAGTTGGCACGAGCTTAAATATTAAGCCATTACCGACGCCTGCGCACATACTAATAAGTAAACATCCAATTGTAAATAATAAGATATGATTTGATAGACCTAGCGTAATCGCCCCTATAATCATTAATATAAAGTCACAAATTAGTAAAGTTACAGCATTAAACTTATCACCTAATACGCCTCCTAACGGTCTTAGGAAAGTTGCTAATGCGATAAATACCCCTGCTCTTATACCAGCATCAACTTCGCTGATTCCAAAATTTTGTACTAAGAAATTAGGTAAAAACAATCCAAAAGCGACGAATGAACCAAATGTAATAAAATACCACAGTGATAAATAATATAACTTTAAATCTTTCATCAATATTTTATATTGTTTAACTAAAGGTACTTTAATTTTTGGTTCTTTACTGTCACCTAACAGAAACATAAAAATTGCAAAAAGTACTATGACGATTAAATAACCTCTAACTGTTGATTGCCAACCTATGATACCAGCAATGGGAGGCGCTAAGAATGAAGAAATGGCAGTTCCTATATTTCCCATCCCATATATACCATTTGCTAATCCTACGCGCTCTTTAGGAAAATATTTAGGAATAGATGTCACACCTACTGAAAATACAGCACCACCTACGCCAAGAAAGAAACCTGATGCCATTAACATCTTAGGTGATTGTGCATGGCTTAGGAAGTAAATCGGAAATAATAATATAATAAAACTACAAAAGAATACCCATTTCGCACCAATAATATTTGTTAAATAACCAAAAGGCACTCTTAAAATAGAACCTAATATAACAGGAATAGCTAAAATAATAGAAAGTTGGCTGCTTGTTATATGTACATCCTGAGAAATAAATGGCATTAGTGGCGCAATAATACTCCATGCCATGAACCCTACAACAAGACTTAAAGACTGCAATGTTAGTTGAAAAACACCACTTGCTTTGTTCATTCATTTCACCTTCAATTTATAATTATTTTGATAAATCAGGCCAGTATTTGCATATAGTTGAAGTGCTGTATTTCTCTATGTCAATTATAAATATTAGCACCGGTGTAATATGAGTAAGTATAAACGTTTCTATTAGCAGAATACTGACCACATTATTATTATAAAATCTTTGTGAAAAAATGAACATAAGGATTATCCCTTAACAAATAAAAGAATTTCCCTACTTAATTGAGGGGATTTCATATAATAAAAATATACATAGAATTTTAAGTTATTCACCAATTCCTCCTTTTATTTAATAATTCCTAATCAACAAGAAAGAGCCAACCTATGCCTGATTATTTAGGCAATTAAGTTAGCTCTTTTATATAAGTGCTATTTTAAAAATCAATCAATTTTTTCTTCATGGCATATTCTACTAATTCCGGCTTTGATTTTAATTCTAATTTTTGCATGATATGTGTTTTGTGTGCCTCGACTGTTTTCACAGAAACAAATAACTTCTCAGCGATATCTTTGTTCCCATAACCTTTTGCTATTAAAGGTAATATCTCTATTTCACGCTTTGATAAAATTTTATAAGGATCCGTTGTGGTTTGCTTATCGTTCCCTGAATTATTCACGAATTCATTGACTAACGATGTCGTCAATTTCATATCTACATATGTTTCACCTTTAAATACTGTTCTAATTGCTAGTATCAATTGTTCGTCTGGGGCATTTTTTAAAATATAACCTTTAGCACCGTTTCTCAATACGTGAAATAAATATTCTTCATCATCATACATTGTTAATATTAATATTTTTGTATCTGGAAAACTTTCTGTAATTTTACTTGTTGCTATAAGCCCTGACTCGCCAGGTGGCATACTTAAGTCCATAATTAGTACATCAGGCTTGTACTTCATCACTTTTTGATAAGCTTCCACACCATCGGCTGCAGTCCCCACGACTTCCATATCTTCTTGATAATTTAATATCATTGAAAATCCAGTACGCACAACTGCATGATCATCCGCGATAACTATTCTCAAAATTAATGTCTCCTTATCCCCTATATTGGAACTTCTAATGTAACAATTGTGCCTCGACCTATTTGAGTATCAATATTTATCTGAGCATTTACGAGTTCTGCACGCTCGTTCATACCATAAAGTCCCAAGCCAGTTCCCTTTGGCTGGTCTGTCTTTATAAATCCATTGCCTCTGTCTATAATTTCTGCAATTAGTTTACTGTGACTAATTTGTACCTCAACTTCAATTGTATCAACATTTGCATATTTAATGGCGTTAAACAAAGCTTCTTGTACTATTCTATAAACTACAGTTTCAATTTCATTATCAAACCTACGCATCGTTAAATTAGATTGATAGATAATATTGATACCATAATTTACTTCTACCTGTTTAAAATATGTCTTAAAGGCTGCGTCTAATCCTAAATCATCTAATGAAGATGGTCTAAGTTCTACAGATAAATTACGTATATCATCAATTAATTTAGACATCAATCCTTCTATACGCTTAGAACCATTAACCAATTGTTCTATTTCTTGTTGATATTTTAAGAGTCTTAATTCAACATCTATATTTAACATTTCTTGTACTACACTGTCATGTAATTCTCTAGATATTCGTTTTCTTTCATTTTCTTGAGCAGAAATTGTTTTTTGCATCATTTTTCGTTGATACATCTTATCATGTCGTTCTATTTGCGGCGACACATTTTGTAACGTGAACGCTTTAATTCCTTTGGATTCATCAATTGTTTGATAGGTAGCTGCAAAAGGCTCAACTGTACCACGTGTCGTTTTCATAAATACCTGAAAGCTTGTATTCCCAACATTTTCAGCTTCTAAAAAGCAATATCTACAAGATTGCAAATCGAATTCATTAGTATAACCATCACAATGATTACATATGACATTGGTCATGCCTTCATAGTCATTATCCAATGAGATAATATCACTTGCTGCCTGGTTCATTGCGATCACTTGGCCACGATTATCGACAAAAACAATTTTTTCACTCGTATTATTAAAGTATTGCATTAATAATGCTTCCATATCTAGCTGTTGATTGCTTTCCATTATAATCACCTAATCTTCTTCATTAAATATACCCAATTTACTTTTAAGTGATATGCTTTTATATGTTTTAGGCAAGGGTTGTTGATTTCGCTGACCTAGTAGCAAAACACCATAAACTTTCTTTTCATACCATAGTGGTATTGCCACCATCGCTGTTAATAACTCACAAAGGACGATAGGATATTTGTGTTGTTCATGTGAAGATAATAATTGTCCTACATTTTCTATCACCATACGCTTACCCGTCTTCATCACATTACCTGCTAACCCTTTTCCTTTGCGCAGTACAATTAATTTATAACGATTATTTAAATTTCCAGAGGCATAGCACCATTTAATTGGTGAAATATCACTTTCTTGCTCATAAAATGCGATTGCAGCAAAATCAAATCCTTCTTCAATTCGAATTGAGTCTAATATTGATTGGTAATTAATACTTTCTCTTAACGATAATGCATTCAACTTATCGCCTCCATTCAAACTTTATGTTTACGATAAATAATATAACTACGACTTGCATATGTGAGTGGCACACTCCATACATGCACGAGTCTAGTAAACGGCCAGAATGCCATAATAATAAAACCTAAAAGTATATGCGTTTTAAAAGCTAGCGGCACCTGTAACATCAAATCGGCATCTGGAGAAAATATAAATAATTGTCTAAACCAAACTGATATTGTTTCTCTATAATCAAATGATGGTATCGTTGCGTTAGTTACTAGTGTTGCATAGCATCCCATACAAACAATTGCTAATAATAAGAAATTAACTATAATATCAGATGCTGAACTTAATCTTCTAATATTTTTTTTAGTTATACGTCGTGCAGTTAATAAAAACATACCAATCAAAGTTATTATACCAAAAATACTTCCAATATAAACAGCTCCAATGTGATATAAATGATCACTTACACCTACTGCTGTTAGCCAAGAAGCAGGAATAAGCAAACCTACTATATGTCCCATTGCTACTGGTATAATACCCAAATGAAACATCAAACTTCCCCATTTAAGTTGTTTCTTTTCTATAAATTCACTAGATTTTGCAGTCCAAGAAAATTTATCAAACTTAAATCTAGCAAGATGCCCGAGGAAAAATATAGCTATACATAAATAGGGCATAATCACCCATAAGAATTGATTAAACATGTTGCTTCACCTCATTTACAGGCTCTATACAAGCTTTTAACGTCTCTCTTAACCCTTTTATCAAGAAATAATAAGGACTATTTTGCTCTGCCAATTGATTTGCCATCGCATACGTACCGTCCTCAATAATCATAATGACAAATTCAATATTCCCTTTTGCTCGTGGATCATTTTTCCACTGGGCAATATATAAAAATTCAAGCATTAATGGCAGAAAATCAGATAGTTCATTATCTGCCATTTTCAATCCAAACATTTCGTATAACACTTTTAATTTAGCTAATAATTGCCCTCTTTCTTTTTGAGTATCAAATTTATTATATGTCATATAGAGTGGCGCAGTTTTATTAAAATCAAATGTATCGGAATACAATTGCTTTATTTGTAATAAACTTAATTCATACATTTGTTCACGATACTGAATTAAATCTTGGTATGCCGGATGTTCTATATGAATAACTTCTTCAAACGTTTTAGGGTGCATGGTCAGCTTATCTGGAAATATTAATTGCTGTGCAAAGTATCCAAGTGCTTCTTGTTGTTTATTAAACTGCGTTAAATTAATCACGGAAAATCCCTCCATAGAAATTATCATTATAGATTTCTTGTCCTGATTTTCCAGAAGAAGTAGTTACTGGTACACCGCATCCTTCACAATTTGAGCCGAAGTATTCTCCTCCATATCCTTCACTACCTTGTGCACGATATGTGTCCATATATGCTTCTTTGTGTGATGTAGGTATTACAAAACGGTCCTCATGTTTAGCAATTGCCAATAATCGATACATATCTTTAGTTTGTCTTTCTGATAACCCAAGTCTTGATAATCTATCTACATCAAATGGTTTATTTGTTACCTGTGCACGCATGTAACTTCTCATCATTGCCATACGTTGTAATGCAGATTTCACTGGTTCAGTATCACCTGCTGTGAATAAGTTAGCCAAATATTGAATAGGTAACCTCATTTCTTCGATTGCTGGAAAAATCATATCGGGATTTCTATTCGCTTTTGTTGCAGTTTGCCCTTCAAAATAACTCATAATAGGGCTGAGTGGTGGACAATACCATACCATTGGCATCGTGCGATATTCTGGATGTAAGGGAAATGCCAATTTATATTCAATAGCTAATTTATAGACTGGAGAATTCTGAGCAGCTTCTATCCATTTTAATGAGACTCCATCTTTTTGTGCTTGTTCTATAACCGCTTCATCATAAGGATTCAAAAATAAATCCAATTGTTTTTCGTATAACGCTTGTTCATTTTCAGCTGTAGCAGCTTCTTCTACTCTATCAGCATCATAAAGTAATACGCCTAAATAACGCATTCTACCCGTGCACGTTTCTGAACATACCGTTGGCATCCCTGCCTCAATACGAGGAAAACAAAATGTACATTTCTCTGCTTTATTTGTTTTCCAGTTGAAATAAACTTTTTTGTATGGACAACCTGTCATACAATATCTCCAACCACGACAAGCATCCTGATCTACAAGCACAATACCGTCTTCGTCACGTTTATACATTGCTCCAGATGGACATGATGCTACACAACTTGGATTCAAACAATGTTCACATAATCTAGGTAAATACATCATAAATGTTTGATCAAATTGAAATTTAATATCTTCTTCAATACGTTTAATATTGGGATCTTCTGGTCCAGTAACATGACCGCCTGCCAAATCATCTTCCCAGTTTGGTCCCCATTCTAGGTTTAATTTATCGCCTGAAATCAATGAGTGGGCTGTAGCAACCGGCGAGTGATTTCCAGCTTTAGCTGTTGTAAGATTTTCATAATTATATGTCCAAGGTTCATAGTAATCTTTAATCACTGGCATATTAGGATTGTAAAATATTTTCCCTAAAGCAATTTTCGATAACTTACTGCCTGATTTCAGTTCTAATTTACCTTTTTTATTCAAATACCAACCACCCTTATATTGCTCTTGATCTTCCCACTGTTTCGGATAACCAATACCAGGCTTCGTTTCTACGTTGTTAAACCACATATATTCCGCACCAGGACGGTTAGTCCACGTACTCTTACAAGTAACACTACACGTGTGGCAACCTATACATTTATCTAAATTTAACACCATTGCAATTTGTGCTTTAATCTTCAAGCCAGTCAACCTCCTTCAGCTTTCTCACTGCTACATAAACATCTCTCTGATTCCCTATTGGTCCATAATAGTTAAAGTGATAACTAATTTGTGCATAACCTCCAACAAGTTGTGTTGGCTTTAAATGAATACGTGTTGGGGCATTATGTGAACCACCCCTTGTGTCTGTTATTTGTGACCCTGGTGTTTCAATATGTTTATCTTGAGCATGATACATAAACATCGTGCCTCTTGGCATTCTATGAGATACTACTGCTCTTGCTGTTACAACACCATTTCGGTTATAAATTTCTAACCAGTCATTATCTTTGATATCATGTTTTTCCGCATCCTCATTGGAAAGCCATACAGTTGGACCACCTCTAAATAAAGTCAACATATGTTGGTTATCTTGATAAGTGGAGTGGATATTCCATTTACCATGTGGTGTTAAATAGCGCAAGACAAGCGTACTTTCATCTCCCGTTACTTTCTTGTCTCTCGTACCAAATACCATTGGCGGTAAAGTTGGTTTGTACACAGGTAAACTTTCACCGAATTGCTGGAACACTTCATGGTCAACGTAATAACTTTGTCGTCCTGTTAATGTTCTAAATGGAACTAAACGTTCTATATTTGTAGTAAATGGTGAATAACGTTTACCATTTTTATTTGAGCCCGGGAACACAGCTGTTGGAATGACTTCTCGGGGTTGAGCAGTTATATTTAAAAATGAAATTTTTTCTGATGCGCGTTCACTTGAAATATCTTTCAACGGCATACCAGTTTGTTGTTCTAAATCTTCATAAGATTTTTGCGATAACTTACCATTTGTAGCTGAAGATAAATTTAATACAACGTCTGCAGCTCTTCTTGCAGTATCTAATCTCGGTCTATTATTTTTTATGGAATCCTCGACCTCTTCATTCCATGTTCCAACCATGCTTTTTAACTCTTCATATTGTTCTGCTACTGAGAAACTTACGCCATGAGCCCCTATTTTAGCTTTTTCTAATAAAGGTCCTACTGTAACGTATTTATCAAATATTTTAGTATAATCCCTATCAACTACTGCAAAACCTGGCATTGTTTTTCCAGGTATTGCTTCAATTTCACCCTTCGTCCAGTCTTTAATTATGCCATTCACATTAGAGATTTCTTGTTTTGAATCGTGTGCAAGTGGTGCTGTAACGACATCTTTATAAACATCTTTAAGATGTATTTTAGCCATTTCTGATATTTCTTTACTCAGTGTTTTAAAAATATCCCAATCTGAACGTGATTCCCATAATGGGTCTATCGCCGGATTAAACGGATGTACAAATGGGTGCATATCTGTCGATGATAAATCGTGCTTTTCATACCAAGTTGCAGCAGGTAAAACAATATCTGAATATAATGGTGTGGATGTCATTCTAAAATCTAGGGATACAAGTAAATCCAGTTTACCTTCTGTATCTTCTCTCCATTGAATTTCTTCTGGCTTCACCTCTTCGTTTGGCTCAGCTAATAAACCTGATTTTGCACCGAGTAAGTGTTTCATAAAGTATTCTTGCCCTTTAGCAGAACTTGATATTAAATTAGAGCGCCAAAGGAACAATGTTTTTGGATGATTTTGTTTTGAATCTGGATCTTCAATTGCAAATTTCGTTTCTCTAGACTTTACGGACTCAATCGCACGTTTCATGATTGCTTCATTATTAAATTCTCCAGCGTCTTTCGCTTCCTCACCAAAAGATAAACTGTTTCTATCAAATTGAGGATAAGACGGTAACCAACCACATCTAGCAGCTAAGACATTGTAATCAGCAGGGTGTTGGTGTTTAATATTTTCTGCCAATGGAGATTTCAAACTATCGATATTTGATTCTTCATATTTCCATTGGTCTGTTGCGAAGTAAAACCAACTTGTTCCATTTTGTAATCGAGGTGGTGCTTGCCAGTCTTTAGCAAAGGCAATCGTATTCCATCCTTCGATAGGGCGACATTTTTCTTGTCCAACATAGTGTGCCCATCCGCCGCCGTTTACACCTTGACATCCACATAATAATACTAGATTCAAAATAGAGCGATAAATCGTGTCAGAATTAAACCAATGATTAATACCAGCTCCCATGATAATCATTGATCGCCCTTTGGTATCAATTGCATTTTGTGCAAACTCTCGACCAACTTGGGTCACAACACTTTGTTTAACACCGGTAATTTTTTCTTGCCATGCAGGCGTATAATATGACGCTGCATCATCATATCCTGATGCCTCAAGTTCATGATTGAAACGTTTCACACCATACTGACTCGTCATTAAGTCAAATACAGTGGTAATATATTTCTCTTCACCATTTGCTAATTTAACCTTTTGCAAAGCAATAGGACGCTCAAATATACCGTTACCTTCATTATTAAAAAACGGAAATTGTATGTGCTTTAATTCATAATCATCTTCAGCAAAACTCATTGCTGGGTCAATTTGCTTACCTTCTTCATTTTCTAATTTCAAATTCCATTGTTTGCCTTCTTCCCAACGCTGACCCATCGTGCCATTTGGAACTGTTAATTGTTTTGCTAATTTATCAAAAATCACAGGTTTCCAGTCGCCATTTTCAGTGTGTTGCCCTAAATCCTGAGCACGTAAGAAACGCCCAGCTTTCAAGCCGTTATTATCTTCATCTAACATTAGGACAAATGGCATATCGGTATATTGTTTTGCGTAATTAATAAAATAGTCATTCGGTTTATTTACATAATGTTCTTGTAAAATAACATGCGTCATCGCCTGTGCGACTGCAGCATCTGTGCCTGGATGCGGAGCTAACCAATTATCAGCAAATTTAACATTTTCTGCATAATCAGGCGCAACTGATACTACTTTTGTACCTTTATAGCGAACTTCTGTCATAAAATGCGCATCTGGTGTTCTTGTTAATGGGACATTAGATCCCCACATCATAATATAAGCTGCGTTGTACCAGTCACTAGATTCTGGTACATCTGTTTGTTCACCCCATATTTGTGGAGAAGCAGGTGGTAAATCAGCGTACCAGTCATAAAAGCTCAACATTTCTCCACCTAATAAACTCATAAAACGCGCACCAGAAGCATAACTTAACATAGACATAGCCGGGATTGGCGTAAAACCAGCCAATCTGTCTGGACCATATTTTTTAATTGTATATATAATTTGAGCTGAAATGAGTTTTGAAACATCTTTCCAATTCGTTCTTACTAATCCACCCTTACCTCTTGCTTGTTTATATGTTTTAGCTTTTTCTTCATTTTCAACAATCGATGCCCAAGCAGCTATCGTATTGTTTTGATGCGTTTCTAATGCTTCTGTCCACAACTCCCATAACTTGCCACGAATATAAGGATAACGGATGCGTAAAGGACTATATTCATACCAAGAAAAAGAGGCACCTCGAGGACATCCGCGGGGTTCAAATTCAGGTAAATCTGGCCCACAACTAGGGTAATCTGTTTGTTGGTTTTCCCAAGTAATGACACCATTTTTCACAAATACCTTCCAGGAACAAGATCCTGTACAGTTCACACCATGTGTTGTTCTGACTACTTTGTCATGACTCCAACGTTCTCTATACATTTTTTCCCATTCACGACTTTTACTTTCTAAGATTGACCAATCACCATTAAATTTTTCTGTTGGCTTAAAGAATTGCAATCCAAATTTTTTCATTTTATACATCCTCTCACATCATTCATGTATAATTTATATAGCATTCTCAAATTTTGTATTTCTTTAATTCTTACAATCATTGTACATTTTTTCACAAAGTCTAAATATTAGGGATTTACCTATTTAAACAAAAGAATCCCCTAATAACTTTTCGAATATAAAAAACTCCCTTTAATCGTAATAATGATTACCACCATTACAAGTAAGGGAGCTTTGATTAAAATTTGAAAGTCATATTTCTTTTATTTATACGGCAACTGCTTGTTCTTCACGTGCCTCTACACGCATTAAATGGTCAATAATATCAGTATAAAACTCTTCAAGTTCTTGTCCTGTACGTTTTCTATCAAGGTTATCAAGCCCTACGAAATCTACATGATCCCAATCATTTTTAATTGGCATCACATTCCAAACACCCTTTTCTGTAGCTTGTGTTAAGTCTTTTACTTTTTTAGCGGGTTGTCCAGTTGGACTTAATGCAGAAGCAACTGGTACAACACCATCATTTTCTTGCCAATCTTCTCTGGAATCTTTACCTATCAATTTACTTGTTAAGTCCATTAATCCAAACAAACCTTTATTAGGTCTGTGATGACCCAAACTATTTTTTTTCGTTGCTTGTCCTGCAAAAGATGTGTATACAATATTAGGGTTAACTGATGTATTTAAGTTCAAATCTTCTGCACCAAATGTTGTTAAATCTCTAGTTGCTACATCTTCCGTATTCCAAATCGGACTATCTTTCAATCTATTTACATATTCTATATAAGTTTCATTAGGTTGCTGTTCGAATCCCCATTGTGAAAGTCCAAAATCAATTTTAGATTTTTTATTATTACCTAATTTCGCTATATTGTTTAATACATTTTTGATAAAATTTGTATTTGCTAACTTATCAGAAGCTTGAGAGCCATTATGCGGTGTTGCCAATGTTGTAATTGATGAAATCATATTATCTTTTTGTCCTTGGAATAATGGAGAAATTGTTCCACCATGTTGTTTTTGATATTCAATCTCTTCTGGATTTCCAAAACGTAAAAATTGCTCTAGTAAACGAATCGTTTGTCCACCCATACTGTGACCAATTAGATGTACTTTCTGACCTGGTTTCCAATTTGGCATAACACCTTCGTATGTTTTACCGTATCTATTATGTCCGTATTTTGCAGCGTGTGCCGCACCATAATCTACTTGACCACCTTTAATGTAATGATATAACTCTACAGCACGACCATAATTACTGCCAACTGCACTTATACTCGCTTCGTATACTTCATAACCTGCTTTTTCTAATGCTTCCTTTACTTTGTATTTCTTTCCACCCCAATAATTTGGATACAAATCTGGTTTATTACCATCCATTAATCCTAAGAAACCATGTACCAATATAATTGGATATTTATTTACATGTACGCCTTGTTCTGCTTTTTTAGCAGTTTTTAATAAAGATTCGACCTCAGATTGTTGCACTTTAGAACGATTACGCGTTGTAGCTTGTTTATTTGCTTCTGAATCTTTTACTTTTATTGGATCATTTTTAGGCTCTTGTTTTACTTCATTTGTTTTTGGGTTAAAACCATTTTTTGTTTTTAAATTTTCTATCTTTTTGCTATTTTCATCATTTTTATTTTCGGTGTCTGTTTGTGCTTCTTCTTTTTCTACTTCTGCTTCCTCTTTATTCGGGGCTTCTTCTTTTTCTACTTCTGCTTTATTTGGAGTTGCTTCTTCTTTTTCTGCTTCCTCTTTATTCGGAGTTGCTTCTTCTTTTTCTGCTTCCTCTTTATTCGGAGTTGCTTCTTCTTTTTCTGCTTCCTCTTTATTCGGAGTTGCTTCTTCTTTTTCTACTTCCTCTTTATTCGGAGCTTCTTCTTTTTCTACTTCTGCTTTATTCGGAGTTTCTTCTTTTTCTACTTCTGCTTTATTCGGAGCTTCTTCTTTTTCTACTTTCTCTTTATTCGGACTTGCTTCTTCTTTTTCTACTTCTGCTTTATTCGGAGCTTCTTCTTTTTCTACTTCTGCTTTATTTGGAGTTGCTTCTTTTGCTATTTTATTTTCATTATCAACATCTACTAACTGCATTTGATCAGTATTTTGATTAACACTATTATTTTTTTCAGTAGTTGTGTTTTCTTTCATTGTTGGTGCATCTTGAATAGTAGGAGCCTTTTGTTTTACTAAGTCATTGTGGGATGCAGGAGATATTTCAGATGATTGCTGACTTAATGCTTCAGATGCATTACTTGATTCTAATTTAAAATTATCTTCAGAAGGGACTTGTTTAACTTGGTTTGAATTTAAGGTGTTATCTTTATCGGCGTTAATCGTTGTATTATTGTTTCCATTATTACTTTCTTGTGCATGATTCAATTCACTTGCTTCAGAAACATGTCCACTTGCTATAAAAAATGTTGCTGCTAATACTGAAACCGTTCCGACTGAATACTTTCTAATACTGAACCTTTGTACTTCTGTTTTTGTAGATTGTTTCTCATTTCTTTTCATTAAAATCACCTCATAGTATATTTTTTAAAACTACATCCCTTAAAATAAAATTGCTTCCCCAACTAATAACTGTATATTTACAACTTAACACATTTTATATTGTGATAAATTAATCTAATATAAAATTTCGATGATATTATTTTTATGTTGTGTAAATATATTTGTTTTTTTTAAAATAATAAGACTTAATTTATGATCGCTTTTATATAAATTAAAACCTTTAACCATCGTATTCAATCCGACTTATCTAACTACTATTAGTACAAATAAAAAATGACAAATTACTATGTTAGTAATTTGTCATTTTTTTATATTGCTTATTAAATTATGAAAGTTCTACAAATAGAATTGTCTAAACTTGATAATTATCCGTAAATATATGTTCATCAAATTCTAAGTCTTTTTCCTGCTGTTCATAAAGTTTAAATTGAGATTTATGATAAGGTTGTTGGGAATCTATTTTAATCAAGCAATAATGTCCCGCTGCATATAATTCAAAAGCCTTTTCAATAGCTAAACTGCGCTTTCCAGAAATCAAATAATTTTTTCGTTTCATATTATCAATGTTTCTGGACATTTCATTTGTCATTTCCATGACTTTACCTATAATAATGACACCTGGTGTCATTCCTAAATCTTGCTCTTCTACTTGTTTGATTATTGTAGTAAGATGGCCAGAAATCATTTGTTCATGATAAGTAGACACATTATAAAAAATGGCTATAGGAAAATCTATTTTTGTTTCTTGATATATTTGTTTTACTATTTGAGGTAACCTTTTTATGCCCATATAAATAGCCAATGTGCCTCCGTGCATAAGACTGTGTAAATCAAGTGCCTCTACTTGCCCTTTACAGTGAGAAGCAGTTGTGAAAGTAATAGCTTTAGCAACATTTCTTGCAGTTAGCCCTATACCCATTTTAGCAGCCGCAGCACTAGCTGATGTAATACCTGGTACAATTTCAAAAGGGATCCCCTGTTCAGATAATGCCACGGCCTCTTCTTGTACTCTTCCAAATATTGCAGGGTCGCCACCTTTTAATCTGACTACACACGAATAACGTTGTGCCGCTAAAATAATTTGTTCATTTATTTCAGTTTGTTGTATATGCTTTTGGTAAGGTCGTTTTCCCACATCGATAATTTCAATTTCTGGTTTAGCTAATTGTAATATGAAAGGATTTACTAACCTATCGTAAAATATAATATCTGCACTTCTTATCAATTGCTCAGCCTTTCTTGTTAAAAGTGTTGGGTCACCTGGACCAGCACCAACAAGATGCACTTTGCCTGATTCTACTAAATGCATATATAAACATCTCCATCGATAATTTCAACTTTATATACTTCTACACATCCTGTATCTGGTTCTTGCACAATGCCTGTCTTTAAATCGATCTTTTGATCATGTAAGGGGCAATATATAAAGTCACCACTCACTGTCCCTTCCGAAAGTGGCCCTTGTTTATGAGGACAAATATTATTAACTGCATGAATTTCACCATTAGCAGTTAAAAAGATACCTATTTCATTTTCTTTAACTCTTACTTTCTTTCCTATTAATGGTGTGAGTTCATCCATGCTCGCCACCTTTACTTTGTTCGTCGCTATCATACTTTCACTTCCTCCACTTCAAATATACTTTGTGCAAATTCACTATCTACAATCTGTCTCCACGGTTCACTATGCACTGCTGCTTTCGCAACCATAATACGATCAAATAATATTTGTTGTTTTTCTGGATCTAATAGTACTGTTTGTACATTTTCAAAGCCTAATCTGTCTAACCAAGGCGCAGTACGCTCAGCATAATTTGCAGTTTCTCTATAATACTGCATCAATGCGCCACATAATAAAATCACTTCTTCTTCAGTTTCTACAGTAGTTAAATGCTGTCCAACAGTTACTTCTGTTCCACCATTACCACCGATATATATTTGAAAACCGTTTTCCACACCAATGACACCAAAGTCCTTCACGCCTGATTCTACGCAGCTTCTTGGACAACCAGACACACCCATTTTGAACTTATGTGGCGTATCAATATACTCAAATGTTTTTTCTAACCTGATTCCTAGTTGTGTTGTATGTTGTGTCCCAAAACGACAAAATGATTTTCCTACACAACTTTTAACTGAACGTGTCTTTTTACCATATGCAGAAGCAGAACGCATCTCTAAATCTTCCCAGACTTGAGGCAACAACTCTTTTCTTATACCGTATAAGCCGATACGTTGTGAGCCTGTTACTTTCACTAATGGTACGTTATATTTTTTAGCTACTTCCCCTAATCTAATTAATTGATCTGCATCTGTAACACCACCACGCATTTGTGGAATTACAGAAAAAGTACCGTCTTTTTGAATATTTGCATGATAACGTTCATTAGCAAATCTTGAAGCAATTTCATCTTCATGATCAAATGGATATACCATATTTAAATAATAATTTAATGCTGGTCTACATTTAGGGCATCCATCTTTATCTTTAAAGTTTAATTGATTTCTCACATCATCAGACGTTTTTAATTGTTTGGCTCTTATTTGCGTCACAATTTGATCACGTGTTAAATCAGTACATGTACAAATACCTGTAGGCTTAGCAGCAATGAAGTCATTACCTAATGTAAACTCTAATATTTGACCAATTTGTCCTTTACATTTACCACATGAGTTACCAGCTTTTGTCGTTTTTGTTACTTCTTCCACATTTGTTAGTCCGTTTGTTTTGATGGCTTCAACAATCGAACCTTTTGATACACCATTACAACCACAGATTGTTTCGTCGTCAGCCATATCTTCAATACTAAGTTCTGATGACTCACCGCCTTTATGTAGTAGCGATACCATCGTATAATCATCAAGTAATTCTGATTTTTTCATCATGTTAAAGAAACGTGGTCCATCTTCAATGTCACCATATAATACTGAACCTACAATTACATTCTCTTTTAAAAACACTTTTTTATAATGTTTTTGTCGACTATCAAAAATTTCAATGCCTCTAACATCTTTATCTTCAATAATATGTCCAGCACTATACAAATCACAGCCTGAAACTTTTAATGAAGTAAATGTTGTAGAACCTTTGTAACCTTCCGTACTACGTCCTGTTAAATAATCAGCTAAAACTTTTCCTTGCTCATATAAAGGAGCAACTAACCCATATACTTTTCCATCATGTTCTGCACACTCACCTACAGCGAAAATAGCTGAGTCATTAGTTTGCATATAATCATTTACCCGAATACCTCTATTTACCTCAAGTCCACTTTCTTTAGCAACTTCCGTAAATGGTCTTATCCCGACAGCCATAACTACTACGTCCGCTTCCAACATCGTTCCATCTGATAGTTTAATACCTGTTACATCTTCATCACCAAGTATGGCACTTGTACTTGCTTGTAATTTAAAGTTCATGCCTTGTGCTTCTAAATCTTCTTTTAATAGTTCTCCTGCTTTTTTATCAAGTTGCATTTCCATTAACCACTCCGCCAAGTGAACAACAGTAACCTCCATGCCTTGATCCATTAATCCTCTCGCACATTCTAACCCGAGTAATCCTCCACCAATCACAATTGCGTGTTTTTTGGATTGTGCTATTTCAATCATACGTTCAGTATCTTCAATAGTACGCCAACCAATTACGCTTGGTAATGTGGAACCAGGTATTGGTAATACAAATGCTTTTGAACCAGTAGCAAATATACATACATCATATTCAAATTTAGATCCAGCTTTTGTTATTACATATTTTAATGAACGATTAACTTCTACAACAGTATCACCGGTAACAAGTTGTATATGGTTTTCTTTATACCAATCGTAGCTATTCATAATAGTTTCTTCGACTGTCATTTTCTTTTGTAAAATATTCGACAACATGATTCGGTTATAATTAGGGTATGGTTCTTTACCAATTATCGTTACTTCATACTTTTCAGCATCCCGTTCTAATATTTCTTCTATTGTACGTAACCCTGCCATACCATTACCAATCATTACTAATTTTTTTTTAGTCATGTTTATCCTCCTTATAAACCTCTGTTAAATAAGTTTGTACTGCTTGTGATATTTGTTTCACTTTTACACAATTATTTCCATTGGATCTCAAACAAATTTTTATATCTTCGAATTCTATCTCTAACATATTAAAGAAATCGGACTGTCTCTGATCACTTGTATGATTAACAAGTTGGTGCGCCTTTGCATCTCTTTTTATTTGGTCGTTAACCTTTGAATCATCAGTAGCAGCTATAATTAAAGATGCGTTTTTAATATCATTTTTGTCATAACACTTTGTTAATAGCTTTACTTTAGGATGTTCAATCTCAAAAAATTGAGGTAAAAATTTTTTACTAATAATCCTTATTGAACAAGCGTCTTCTTTTAATATTTGCATTAGTTTTCTATATGCAATCTTGCCTCCGCCTATAATGACAATTTGTTTGTTGGTTACATTAAGTTGAATAGGATACATTGGCTAATTCCTCAATTTCTTGTATTCTGTCTTCTATTATTGCTGAAATCTCATTATTAAAATTAATCACATTGCTATAATAAACACGCGACGCTATATTTAATTGGCTAATTTCTTTTTTTATTTTATTTACTAAAAAGCCGTTATAAAGAAAAACTGGCACGATTAGTATACTTTCACCTTTATTTAAATACTTTTCTATGTGCAATTGATAGCTATAGTCGCCATACACTGTCATCATCTGTATTGGTGTATTAAAGCCATTACAATCGGTTATTAATTTTTTTAACGCGTAATCTGGCTCTTTATAATAAGAACTTCCATGTGTAATCAAAATAATTCTGTTTACATGACCTGCTGATACTAAAGCATTAGCAATCCGTCTGTTAATAATGTTCGGCAAATCTCTATGTGTGCCCAATGGTTGTGCAATATTGCTTGTAATATGAGGATGATCTCTTTTCAAGGATTTCAAAACTGATGGTATATCATGTAAATAATGTTTTGCCGGAAACAACAACAAAGGAATGATATTAAATTCAAAATATCCTTGTCGTATTAAATTGCTCATAACAACTTTCAAATTGCGCGTTTCACACTCTAAAAATGCAATATATACATGTCTGTGTTTTGACATCATCAATTGTTTTACAAATTCATAAATTATGTTGTTTTGTTTACCTTTTCGCATGCCATGTATGACTAAAATATTTTCAGCCATTTCCTCACCACCCATCTTATACTTGCATTGTAATACAAATCCACGAACGAATGTGAATTTATTCACATTGATATATAAAAATAGGGAATCCCCTTATACCTTAGATAAAAGGATTCCCTGACATATATGCTTATTAATTAATGAAAAGGTGGCATACCTAAAACTGCTTCATCAAATCTTTCAGGTATTAACACTTTACGCATGATTACGCCTAAATCACCATCATCACTTTCATGCTCCGCGTATACTTCATAACCACGTTTTTTATAAATATCTAATAACCATGGATGTTTACGTGCAGAAGTACCTAAAGTTACTGCAGGTGCTTTAAGTGTATCTCGTAAGAATGTTTCTTCGACATAACTTAAAAGTTTACTACCATAGCCTTTCCCATCATAAGAGGGTTTTGTAGCAAACCACCAAACGAATGGATAATGAGAAATACGACGTTTACCTTCCCAAGGATAACGAACCGTAATTGTTGAAATAATTTCCGACTCATTTTCCAATACAAATGTCGTACTTGTAATGATATTTTTTTTGACCAAATCTACATTTGCATTAACAGATGGCCAATCAATACCTAACTCTCTTAACGGTGTAAATGCTTCATACATTATCTCTTGTATTACTTCCGCATCAGACTCTACCGCAACTCTTATATTATAATCAGACATGTCGTCACTCCTATCTATTGTTCGCTCATTTATCCACTAAAATATTCCTATAATAATAAACAATTTTGCAATCATATCAATACAATATGGCTTCTTAATAATTGAGTCAATCGATACGTTTTATAAACCTAAATTAAATAAAGAGCAGTGAAACAATCATCTATTCTTAATGAATAAACTTTCGTTACCTCACTGCTCGAGAGATGCTCAGTATTTAAATAACTTAATTTGCTTGCTAAGATTCAACTTCAACTTTTTCATATCATATTAAAGTCATAACTAGTATTTTGGTTAAAGATAAATTAATTGCTCAAACTATCTCTTCTACCGTTTAAATATGCATATACAAACCCAACAAAAATACCACCGCCAATATAGTTACCAATAAATGCGAATATAATATTTTTCAATACGTGTAACCACGCCACGGCGTCAAAATCATAAAAAATCATACCTGAGTACAATCCAGCATTAAATACAACATGTTCATAGCCCATAAATACAAAAACAACTACACCACAAGCAATAAAGAATGCTCTAGACAAACCATCCTTAAATTGAATTGACACATAAATACCAATATTAATAAAGAAATTACAAAAAATTGCTTTCACTAAAATAGCGTACCACGTCGCATCAACTGTTTTTCCATCAACCATTTTAGTTAAACTGTTAACCATTTCTGTTGTCATAATAGGTGTAAATTTCATTAATCCAAATAGTATAAGACCACCTATAATGTTAAAGAGAAAACAGACAAGCATAATGCCAAATGCTTTATTCATACCAATAATTTTATAATACCAACCGACAGTTAAATACATAAAATTACTCGTTAATAATTCGGAATGTGTTAATACAATTAAGACTAATGCTAAACTAAAAGAAATTGCCCCCATTAAATTAACTAAACCTTCATTTGTTCCAGCAAACTGCGTCTTGATGCCTAACATAAATACTGTAACAATAGCTAACAAAAATCCTGACATCACAGATTTAAGCGCATAACGTCCTGGCGTCTGATTAAACATAACTTCTTTCATTTGTACTTGGTTGTTTATGTTTTCAATAGTTTCATTCGACATATATGTATCTTTTATAGACTTGTTATTATCTATCATTGCCATTTAAGCACCTCTTGTAATTCATTTTTCAACACTTTTCCATACTAATAACCATATTATATTGGTTTCGCTTGATATTTAATAGTGTATTCAGCAATTTTTTATAAATTTAATTTATTGAGATTTTGCAAAATCAGCGTAAACTTCATGCGTATAAACAACAAACACAATTTTATAGTTAAGCGTTATTACTGTAAAAATACGATTTTCAGTATCGATACATACACTTAGTTTATTAGGCACAGAAAATGTGCCTATGTCTAGTTATTTTATTGTAAACAGTACTAATAGCAATGCTACACGCGCTAGAAAATGATGTCGTCACCTTTAAAGATGTCATTAACCAATTATAAAAAAAGCTTGTGCTACCTGCTTACGACTCATTTAATACATTGAGTAAAGCTCATAACACAAGCATTTTATTTTTGTGAAGGTATATAAAAATAGGCATTTTTATAATGATAGTGTAAATGAGAACAATCAAATGGAACCCCGGTCGTGGTATAAAATACTTGCTCATAATTTAAGCAAGGATCCCCTTCTGCTAACTCCAACTTGTCTGCATCTGACGCATTTAATTTGTCTACGGTAAAATAAATATCAGAAAAACCGATTTTAACTTTTAGATGTTGCTCTAAATAATTAAAAATAGAATGTTCAGCAATCGACTCATTTAAAAATAATACGATATCTTTATTAAAATATGATCTTTCATAACAAAGAATATCACCATTTACGTATACGATGCGCTCTAGTAAATAAACTGACACGTCACCTTTTAGTTTTAATTTTTGTTGAACACTTTCAGGTGGGGCCACTTCCTCTACTTTCAAGACTTTATTAGTCACTACTAGACCTACAATCTCATCACTAAATCCTCCGGTAGAGAATAGATTGAGGTAGCCTTCTCTTTGTTTATTACGTACATAAATGCCACTGCCCCGAGCTTGATATATAAACCCTCGTTTTTCAAGTACTTCTAAAGCTTTAATCACTGTACTTTTACTCACTTGATATTGCTCTTTTAAAGTTTCAACACTTGGTAATTTATCCCCTGCTTGAAAATGCCCTTCTTCTATAAATATATTAATCTTTTGTGCAATCTGTTCATACTTGAGCATATATTTACTCCTTTAAATTATAAATTCAACTCATTATAACATGTACACGACATAAATAAACTGAATTATATTTTTGTAAGGGTCTTTACAAATTATACCGGTATAATTATAATGAAGTTTAAATGAAACGCTTACATTTTATTTATGTGCGTATATTAAGGAGTTGAAGCATGTGGCTGATAAAAACGAGATACTGGCACAACACATTTTAGATGCAGTCGGCGGTGAAGAAAATATTGTCAATAGTACGCATTGTGCTACACGATTACGTTTAGTATTAAAAAGATCAATTCCTGATGCTAAACAAAAGGTATCAGAGATCGAAGGTGTTGTAACAGTCGTAGAAAATAACGGACAATTCCAAGTCGTTATTGGTAACAATGTTGGTGAAATCTTTAAATCTTTTGAAGAATTAACTGGTGAACGTCAAAACGATAGCAATGATCATTCTGATAACAAAGGTTCTATCCTCAATAGGGTCATTGCAACCATGTCTGCAGTATTTGCACCATTCATTTATATTTTAGCTGCAGCAGGTATTTTACAAGGCTTATTAATTGTCATAAATCTTATTATTCCATCGTTTAAAGACACAGGGACTTATGAAGTATTTAACTTTATGTCCTGGGCACCTTTCACTTTTTTACCAATATTTATTGCTATGACAGCTGCTAGACATTTCAACGTCAACGTCTATATCGCTGTCGCTTGTACTGCTGCACTTGTTAGTCCTGATTTAACTAGCATAATCGAAAGGATACAGGATGGAGAAGCAATCAAACTGTTCGGTATCCCCTTAACAGAAACAAGTTATACGTCTTCTGTTTTACCACCACTATTCTTAGTATGGATACTATCTTACGTTGAAAAATATTTGAATAAATGGATTCATGATGTGGTTAAACCTTTATTCACACCATTTTTAAGTATTGTCATCATGGTACCAATTACATTACTAGTTATTGGACCTATCACAACAATTGCTGCACATGGTATTGCAGGAGGCTTTAATTATCTTGTAGACGTCGCACCATGGTTAGCAGGTGCCCTTATTGGTGGTTTATGGCAAGTATTTGTCATTTTCGGAGTACATTGGGGTATTACGCCTATGGTACTAGCTAACTTTGAACAATATCAAAGCGATGCCTTCCAAGCTTTCCAAACTATTGCTGTAATTTCACAAATTGGTGCTGTTATAGGTGTCTTAATCAAGGCTAAGCGTACAGAAATTAAACGTGTAGCTTCATCAGCAGGTATTACAGGCATATTTGGTATTACCGAACCATCAATATATGGGATTAACTTACGCTTCAAAAAACCATTTATTATCGCTTGTATAAGTGGTGCCATCGGTGCTTTTATCGCTAGTTTCTTTAATCCTAAATACTATGCATATGCTGGTTTACCAGGACCTATTACAATTGTTAACGGTTATAGTGCTGATAATCCTTCATCAATTTGGGGAATTATAATCGGATCAATGGTTGCTATACTCTTACCGATTATTTTAATTCAATTTTTAGGATATGGGGACGATACAACTGAAGAGGTTGATAATAAAACCGACCCAACAACTAATGTTCAAAACACAGACGCTCCTTTAGAAACGATCGCCTATGCACCTATTGATGGACAAATCGTATCGCTTTCAAAGGTCAACGATCCTATATTTGCTGAAGGTATGATGGGAGAAGGTATAGCTATTAAACCTGAAGGTCAAACCGTCCATGCCCCTTTTGATGGTGTTGTAAGTATGGTTGCAGTCAGTAAACATGCTATAGGGATTACTTCTTCAACAGGAGTAGAACTATTGATTCATGTTGGTTTAGACACTGTTCAATTGAACGGAGAAGGATTCAACA
This sequence comes from Staphylococcus pseudoxylosus, assembly GCF_044794325.1. Taxonomy (NCBI): domain Bacteria; kingdom Bacillati; phylum Bacillota; class Bacilli; order Caryophanales; family Staphylococcaceae; genus Staphylococcus; species Staphylococcus pseudoxylosus. The sequence goes on along the minus strand of NZ_CP085024.1, from coordinate 691,467 downwards.
TTTTAATTAATGAAAACGACTCAGTACAACAAGGTCAACAGATATTAAAATTCGATAAAGCCTTACTTGATTCAAAAAATTATGACAGCATTATTCCTGTTATTATAACTAATTCCGCTGAATTTAGTGAGACTATAGCAACAAAAGAATCAAACATAACTACAAACGATGAATTACTCACTATCATTAACAAATAATAATCTACTAGGAGGCAATTAAAAATGACAAAATTACCAAAAGACTTTTTATGGGGTGGCGCTCTCGCTGCCAATCAATTTGAAGGTGGCTATGATCAAGACGGTAAAGGGTTAAGTGTCATAGATGTGATGACCGGTGGCGCTCATGGTAAAGCACGTGAAATCACTCAAAATGTAGAAGCTGATAAATATTATCCAAATCATATTGGTATCGACTTCTATAATCGCTACAAAGAAGATATTGCTCTATTTAATGAAATGGGATTGAAATGCTTACGTACTTCAATCGCTTGGTCTCGTATTTTCCCAAACGGTGATGAAACTGAACCAAATGAAGCAGGTTTAAAATTTTATGATGACCTATTTGATGAATTATTAAAATATGATATTGAACCGGTCATCACATTATCTCACTTCGAAATGCCCTTACACCTAGCACGTGAATATGGTGGTTTTAGAAATAGAAAAGTAGCAGACTTCTTTGCACATTTTGCGGAAACAGTATTCACTCGTTATAAAGATAAAGTTAAGTATTGGATGACATTCAATGAAATTAATAACCAAATGGATACAGACAACCCTATTTTCTTATGGACCAACTCAGGCGTAATTGTTGAGGAAAATGAAAATCCTGAAGAAGTTTTATATCAAGTTGCCCATAATGAACTTATCGCTAGCGCAAAAGCAGTTAAAATTGGTAAAGAAATCAATCCAAACTTTGAAATTGGTTTAATGATTTCTCATGTGGCAATCTATCCTTACTCATCAAATCCTGAAGATATGATGGAAGCAGTTAAAGCAAATCGCCTACGCTTCTTCTTCCCTGATGTACAAGTACGTGGTTATTATCCAAGTTACGCAAACAAAATGCTCGCACGTAAAGGTTACGACATAGGTTGGCAAGATGGTGATGAACAAATTTTAAATCAAGGTACTGTGGATTACATTGGCTTTAGTTATTACATGAGTACAGTTGTTAAACACGACGCTGAAGCATACACTGGTGAAAATGTTACAAACGGCGGGTTAGCTAATTCAGTGGATAACCCTTATATTCAACAAAGTGATTGGGGTTGGGCAATTGACCCGACAGGTTTACGTTACACGTTAAATATATTATATGACCGCTATCAAATTCCATTATTTATAGTAGAAAACGGTTTCGGCGCAGTAGATGAGATAAATCATAATGGAGAAATTAACGATTCATATCGTATTGAATATTTAAAAGCGCACATTGATGCTGCTATTGCTGCTGTTGATGAAGATGGCGTTGACCTTATAGGCTATACACCTTGGGGCATTATAGATATTATTTCATTTACTACAGGTGAAATGAAGAAACGCTATGGCTTAATATACGTAGACAGAGATAATGAAGGTAATGGCACGTTAGAGAGGAAGAAAAAGACATCCTTTGATTGGTATCGTAAAGTTATTGAATCAAATGGTGAATTGTTAGATTAAATATATGCAGAATAAAAAGGACCGAAGCATAAATATATGTTTCGGTCCTTTTTATTATTGTTTAAACTTACTTAATATGTGTAATCCATAGGCAAAAATACCATATCCAGCTAATGTACGTAATACCCATTTCAATGTATGATTAGGTACTAATTTTTCAGTTGCTATGATAGCTGGTATAAAAGTACTAAAAGAATATAATCCAAGTACTTTAATATATCGTTTTTTCATTTAGACACACCTCTTTTCACTCCCTATTATATCTAAAAGAGTGGTGTCCCAACTGCGACATTTTTAACATTTCTTTGACTTTTATGCTTTTAGTTATTTTCAACTACTTTTGCCAAGTTGTCAAAAGTACTATTCATACCTGCTTCAACACCCATATCCAACAACTGTTGCGCTGCTTTAGGATCTGGTAATTCGGCTGTAGATTGAAGCGTTGTAGTACCATCATCATTCTCTGTCAGATGAATGATATTATGCATACCTGCCATCTTTTCATCTATATTTCCATCTTTATCAGCAAAATAATCATTATAGTCAATTTTTTGGGGTTCAACAACGTCGTTATACTGCGTCACTGTATAACTTGTACCTTGAGGTGCACGGATTGCAAAAAATGCACCACCTCCCGTTTGTACATCAAATTTATATACTTCTGTGGTAGCACCTTGGGGGTGAAACCATTTTTCAAACAACGATTGATCCGTATAAGCGTTAAATATTTGTTGGGCTGCTGCTTTAAAGTCTCGTGTAAAAATGATTTTATTTTCGTCTTTTTGAATACTCATTTAAGATTCTCCTTCATTCATAATGATATATGATGTGATAGCTTTAACTTTAGCATCCTTACTGTGACTTTCAAATTTAAAAATGTCTGTAAAGTACACTATTGAGCCATCTTGTGCTATTTGAGTTCCATGTATCGCGCCAACTTTTCCATGTGAAAGATTATCCTTTACTTCTAGAGAGGCAATATTAACTTGATGATCTTCAAGCTCTTTATAAAAGTCATCAAAGCCTTCTAACTTAAAGCTACCCGGAACTTCCCATACAAAGTCATTGGTAACTAAGTTTGATAATTTCTTTTTATCAACTGTCGCTGAAGCGATTATAAATGTTAACATTGTCCTTCTCTTTGGCGCATTATCACAAGACAAATCACCTGTTAACTCAAATGGAACTTCAAAGTTCGTTTCATTTTTAAAATTCAAATCATTCGCTTTTAATGCTTCTTCAAGAAGTTCAATCGCTTTAGGACCAACTCCATGAATGCCTAGTAGGGTAGTACGCTCGTATTTAGATACCGCTTCTAATGACTTCACCCCTAGATTATGCAAAGCATTAGTTGCTGGTTTACCTATCTTTGGTAAATCTGTGGACATAGCATCGACCTCCTCTTTTATGCTTACTATACCCAAATTCGTAACAATTAATTTCCACCTCAACTATCTTATTATAAAAGATAGTTGACAAACCTAATTTCCTTTACTATCTTATATAGTAAGATAGTGAGAAGAGGGATGTCATGTCAGTTTCAAATCAAATGATGAAAGGATTGTTAGATGGTGCAATTTTAGGTCTAATTGCTCAAGGAGAAACTTACGGCTATGAAATTTTAGACAAATTGAAATCTCAGCAATTTCCTGAAATTAGTGATGGTAGTATTTATCCCGTATTATTAAGATTAAGTAAAAAAGGATATATAACTTCTATTTCAAAAAAATCAAATACAGGTGGTCCACAACGTAAATATTATAGTATCACAACAGAAGGCAAGGAAGAATTATCTAATTTTATTCACAAGTGGAACTATTTAAATAATGGTATGAACAATTTAATGAGGAGTGTTTATGATGTTAAGTAAAAAAGCAGAAGATTTCTTATTAAAATTAAGAATCGAATTATTATTTCGTGGGAAAGATGAAGATGAGGTAAATACAATTGAAGAGGAATTACGGGACCATATTACAATTGCTGAAGAAAATAATGAAAATATCGACACTCTATTAAACACACCTATTAAGTCTTACGCAGACAAATTCTCAACACATTTAAATATGACACAAGGTTTGTTCAAATATATTTTATATTTCATATCCTTCATGTTTATTATGACGACAATTCCTAGAATGTTAGATAATTCTTTTCAGTTAACGGTTGCTTTAATTTGTTATTTCCTCTTTATTTTTTTGGGGTCATTTATCTTTATTTTATACTTTGCCAAAAAAGTAATTATGCGCTGGGGAGACAGTAAAATCACTTATACTATTATTGGAATTTCATCTGCAGCTATTTTTGGTATATATGTATTAAGTGAATACTTATTACGCAACTACCCACTTTATATAATTTGGTCACCTAATCAAACAACTAATTTCACACTAGGATTAATACTCTTATTATTAACAATGCTGACTTGCTTTATTTTAAAACAAAAATTTTATGCTGGTCTTATTCTATTGTTATGCATACCCAATCTGATTGGTACAGTATTTACAGGTGGTGACTTTACGAACAAAAACTATGTAATTATTTCTTCAATTGTCTTACTGATTATATCTTGGAGTTTTATCATTTATACAATTATCAAATATTATCGCGACAAAAAGTTAAATGACCCAGGTCAATCGTAAGTATAAGTGAGAGAAGATAAGTTCGAACTACCGCGAACCATCGAGCAAGCATGCACAGTCAAAATCATAAGATATTTATATAAAAAGGACTAATCCGGATTAAAAAAACGGATTAGTCCTTTGTTTTGAGAATAAGTATTTTTACTATGACTCATTCTACTATATTTAAAAACTGTATTAGTCTTCTAAAGCAAATTCTAAACTTACTTGGAATAATACATCTTTACCAATCATAACGCCACCTGTTTCAAGTGCTTGGTTAAATGTAATTCCGTATTTTTCACGATTAATTTTACCATTAACGATAAATCCAGCTGTTGTAGCACCATTTAATGGATTTTTACTTTGGCCTTCATATGATAAATCAAAAGTTTCTTCATTGGTTACACCTTTAATCGTTACATTACCTGTAACAGATGAATCATCCACTTTTGTTAATTCAAATTTAATTTCAGGATGGTTTTCAACATCTAAGAAATCTCCACTACGTAAATGACCGTCACGATCTTCTACACGTGTATCAATTGAATTAGCATTGATAGTAAAATCACCTGATAATGAACTTAAATCATTTAAGTCACCCTCTAAATTTGCATCAAATTCTGTAAATCTACCTTTAATATTAGATATCATTAAATGTTTAACCGAAAATTCAACTACTGAATGTGCTGGGTCAAAATTAAATTTTGTCATTATAAATATACCTCCAAAGTCTTTAAGTTTTATTGATATATTAATTATATCAACTATATAATATATATCAACCGTAAAAGCTTATTTTCTTTGTTACTTTAAATTTTATTCCCTTTAAATAGAAATTTATGCATTCAAAATATAAAATTTAAATGTAGGTATAATGATTTTTAGTGCGCCAACATCTCTTCTTTGATTTCAGTTTTCGTTAATTTTTCAGGGTAATAAGTTGGCCAGTTATCTAGTTCTTTCAACACTTTATCTTTGTCGTTACCTGTAAAAATATGGAAGTGTCCTGTCTTCTTAGGCGCTATATTATGATCACTAAACTGAACATATTTTGGTAATGCTTTATTATTATCTACTAATTTATATGTGTATCTAACGCCTCTATTACCTTTTTCATATTTCAAAATATCTTTACCATCGTAACTATATTTTCCAGTTATATCTTTACCATTTTTGTTAAATGTAATTGTATCGTCAGTAATTTTTATCTTATCAACATCTGTTTTATACCCTTTATCGTAGTATGCCTTATATGCTTTAGTAGTCATAGAGTCATCATCTTCAGCTTTATGTTTCATCACTTCGTCTAAAGTGCCATCTTTGAGATAAGGATAAACCGATTGCCAATCTCCTTTATAATCAGATAATGCTCTATCTTTAACTTGTTTATCTTTAAAATAACCATCAGAAATAGCCTTATCATGTTTTGATTCATGCTTATCATCATCACTATGGATATTGTCACTTAATGCTTTATCAATATTTTTAATATTCTCTTTCATTAATTTTTGATAAGTTAAATTTTCATCTTTTTGCTGTTCTTTATTCAATGATTCCATATTATAGAATTTTAATGGCTTCGCTGATGTTTCTTTTCTTATAGTATCTGTCACTTTATTAGATACATTATCTTCGTATAATATATATTTGGCACCTGATGCTTTGATTTCTTTGACAATTTTAGTAAGTGCTTTTTGTGATGGGTCTTCTGCATTCATATTCTGAACGCCTTTTTGAACAAAGCCATATCTATCAGCTAGATAACCAATAGATTCATGTGAAATAAATACAGTGTTGCCCTGTTTCTTACTACTAGTTTCTTTCATCTTCTCATCTATGTTTTTTAATTCTTCATTTAATTTTTTGTAATTTTTTTCATAATACTTCTTGTTATCTGGATCTTTTTTAATCAATTCATCTTTAATTGCTTTTGCAAAAACTTGATTATATTTAGGGTCTAGCCAAACATGTGGATCATACCCACCATGATGATGGTGTTCACCCTGTTCGTGTTCATGCTCCTCTTCATGTTCAGATTCACCGTGACTATGTTGATCAGTGAGCAATTGTGATTTGTCTAATTTATTTTCTAAAGATAATTTCTTGTCATCTTTTTTAATTGTAGCTGCAACTTTTTTTGCAACAGGATCTAAATTATCGCCAGTATAAACGAATAAATCCGCTTTTGAAGCATTTATAATATCCTTTTGCGTTGGTTCATAACTATGTAAATCTGTACCCGCTGGATATATAGACTCCACTTCTACATGTTTGCCACCAATCTCTTCAGCAAATGATTTTAAAGGAAATACGGTCGTATTAACTTTGATTTTTTCGTTTCCCTTATCAGAATCAGCTTTGCTACACCCTGCTAGCACCATTACTAAAGCTATCAAGCTAAACATGATATATGTATATTTTTTCATTTCTAAACCCCCAAATAGTAATTATTACGATTTATAATTATAAGCTTCTTTTTTCTAAAGTGCAATAGCAAACAGAGAATTAATCGTAACTTTTACGATTAAAAATATATTAAAAAAAACGACATAACTAGACTTATATATCTTAATAAGTCTAGTTATGCCACTCCAAATAAAGCATTTTATTATAAATTTTTGTGATTTTTTGTATACTATACATACAATTATGTTTATTTATCTAATATTTCTTTATAATTTTTAAATTTATAAGGGTCTTCTAATTTTTCACCGCCGACATATACAGTTGGTGCTGTCTCAACATGATTTTCTTTAGCTTGCTGTTGATCTTTCTTTGCAGCTTTCCAAGATTTACTGTCTGTCGTTGTATATTCCTTTTTAATTTTATCTTTCATATCTTGGTTTATCGGTAATTTATCTATTTGATTATCTACTAATGATTTATTAATCCATTCCTTTTCAGAATCTGGCTGTTGCTCAAACATTAACTTTTGAAACGTTAGATATTGATCAGGTGCAACGTGCTGAACCGCGTGACCAGCTCTCGAACCTATAATAGAGTCATCACCTAAAAATGCCATATTTACGAATTGATAATCTACCTTGTCTTTATCGATATATTCTTTTTTTAATTTAGGCATTACATTAGTTTCTACCTTTTTACAGTATGGACATTTAAAATCACCGTATTCGATTATTTTAATTTTGCCATTTTCATCCATTTTATCATCTTTATGTACATGTTGATCACTTGAACATGCTGTGACTAATATCATAATAGCTACTAATCCTATACATAACCATAACTTTTTCATATTCCTATTAGTACACCTCTAACTCGTTATTTTATTGTTTGTTATTCTTCCAGATCCATATTTTCTTCTTTATAGTCTGGTTCATGCTTATGCAAATAACCTTTAGAATTAAAATCTTTTATATATCTAGCCTTTCCATCTTTAAAATTATAAGTATAATAATGAACTTCCTCATCATTTTTTAATGGTTTATAAGCAATTGTAATGTGTTTTCCTTTTTCATTAACGTAGATATTAGCATCTTTTTTATCGAATTTACGCTCGACATCACCTTTATGTTGATTAGCAAGGTTTTTTTGATATTGCTGTTGCTTATTTACTGCCTTATCTATTTTATCAGCATATTTTCCACTGCTACATCCAGCAAGTACCAGTCCAAATATAGCAAATAAAATCAATAACTTCTTCATAGAATAAAACTCACTCCTAAAACATATCTACCTCAAGTAGATATTTTAATATACATTGTCACCATAAATCTTATCATACACCGAATATATAAAATATACTATATTAATCTGTAATTAAACACATGGTTTTCCACCAAAAAGCGTTGCAAAACTTATTATTATAATATTGTCATTTAAGGAGGGAAAACAATGTTATTTGTGGAAATTACTCCTGGAAAGTTCGAAAAATTCACACAAAAACACTTTTCACATTATACCCAAACACGTATAAATTATGAAGCTCAATATAATGCACATTTACTAAGCGTTAAAAATGACGATGGTTCAATATTAGACTTAGCTGCTGCTATTTATATTTATAATGATTATAAACTATATTACCTATCTAGTAGTTCAAATCTTACATACAATGCATATATGGGTGCTTATAAATTACAATGAGAAATGATAAAATTCGCTAAGCCTCACGTTATTGATCGCTATCACTTTTATTGTATTACCGGTGATTTTAGTGATACCGCAATTGATTATGGTGTACTGCAATTTAAAAAGGATTTAACGCGCACGTTGAAGAATATATCGGTGACTTTGTAAAACCTGTCAGACCTGTATTATACAACTTAGGAAAATTAATCAGTAAATTATAACAAGTTAATATGACATAACCAATTCTATAAAAAACACCCATTCATTCTATTAGCTATGTATTACTTAAAGCTTAGACTTGAAAGCCAACTTTTAGCTACATACTAAAGTAATGAATGAGTGTTTTGAGTTATATCATTTAGTCTATTTTATATGTTTAAAACTATTTGGTTATTAATCGAATTTCAATCGCTAATGCTCCATAAGCCAACTCATCTGTTTGTGAGTATATCTGGTAAAGTGATGCTAATTTTTGTGATAGTTGTATATCATTGCTAAAGCCAGTCACTTGATTTGAATAATGATTCAACAGAGCTTGAAACGATGTAAATACTTCGACTCCAATAACCTCAACTGTTATTTGCTCTGCCGATTTTAAATTTGTAAAAGTAATAAAGTCTCCACTTTGTATTTCCTGTCTTTTAGCATCATTCAGTCTCACTTCAATGGTCTTTGTACCTTCTTTTACTAATTGAAATGGTTCATCATTTAATCTCATCGAATGTTCTATAAGGCTCACGCTCCATTATTATAGATTTTCTTGTTCTTGTTCAATTTTACGTTTACTTTTCAACATAAACACGCTAATTAAGCTAATAAATGAAATAGTTACAGCAAACCAAAAGGCTGCATGATAACCACTTAAAAGTGCTTCATGTTGGATTTGCATAGCCATTTCTTTTTTACCCATGCCTTTATAATCACTCATATTAGGTGTAAAGTCTTTTGCTACTTGACTCATGATTGTAATCAAACCTGCTGTCCCTATTGAAGCAGATATTTGTTGCACTGTATTAGTCATAGATGAACCATGGGCATTCATATCACGAGATAATTGATTCATTGTATGTGTCATTAATGGCATTAATCCAAGTGCAATACCAATCATACGAATCGCATAAACAGTTGCTAGTACTGCTGCGGAAGTATTTTCATCCATTATAACAAAGTATGATGTTGTAATTACTACGATGAGCATCCCGATAAATGCTAATATTTTCGCGCCATACTTTTCATATAAGAAACCTGAAGCTACAGACATAATCCCCATGACGATTGCACCAGGCAATAATATCAATCCTGATTGAAGTGCAGAATCATTCATTATATTTTGGACAAACATAGGCAGTACAGTCTCAGAACCTATCATTGATATCATTGTAAATGCCATAATAACAATACCTACTGCAAATTGACTATTTTTAAATACTGAAAAATCAAGTAATGGTGTTTCTAGTTTTGTTTGACGGAAAATAAAAATCGCAACAAGTATTATACCTCCTATTACTGACGTTAAAACAATAGGATCATTCCATCCGTCGCGTGAAATTGAACTTGTACCGTACAGAAGTCCGCCAAATCCTAATACTGATAAGGAAATGGATATGATATCAATCGGTGCTTTCCTATTTGTTCCTACGTTTTTCACAAACTTAAATGCACCTATAAACGTCAATGCTGCAATTGGAGCAACTACATGGAATAATGAGCGCCAATCAAAATATTCAACAAGATATCCTGATAAAGTTGGACCAATTGCTGGAGCCAAACCAATCACTAGACCAAAAGTCCCCATATATTTACCACGTTCATGTGGTTCAAATATATCTAATATCGTTGTCATCATTAAAGGCATCATGATACCTGAACCAAGTGCTTGAACGATCCTTGCACTTAATAAAACTGTAAAATTCGGACTAAAGCCCGCAATTATTGTACCAATAAAGAATACCGAAATTGCTGTTAAAAACACTTGTCTTGTCGAAAAGCGTTGTATCACCATTGCTGATAATGGTATAACGACACCATTAGTTAACAAGAACGCTGTAGTTAACCATTGTACTTGCGTATAATCTATATTAAAGTCCTTCATTATACTTGGTAATGCTGTGGTCAATAATGTTTCATTTAAAAGTCCAAAGAAACCACCAAACAACATCATCAATATCATTATTATTTTAGTTTTTTGAGTCATTTTTCTCTCCTACATTTTCTTATAGTTTAGCCTTTGATAAATTAGCCACATTGGTGCATTATACATATATTTTGAAAATATAACATTAAAAATACTCAAAAATATTGTAATTTTTACATATCATTAATAAAAGTGATAGTTTTTAAATAAATCGTAACAATTCCTATTTACAAAACTGTATATTTCGTCCATAATTACTTCTGTGAAGGAGGTCATAACTTATGAAATTAGATTTACAAACAGCACGACGTAACTTGAATAGCCCAAACATTAAAACGAGAAAACGTGCACGTAAGATTATTCAACAACATAAGCGTGCTAAATAATGCACTCAATCCTTATTTATTACAGATCATTAAATTGGTGGTAATTTCCCTAATCTTAAAACGGATATAAAAAAAGATTTGATAAGCCCAATCTCAATCTTTAAATAATAACTGAACAATCAAATATACAAGTGTTAAAACACATAAAACAGTCCGAGACATGAGATCAATGCCTCGGACTGTTTCACATAAACGTTATTTATTATTTTCACTATAAATAGTACTTATCTATTACTTGTAAATCATCTGTCAATTCATATATTAATGGTGCACCTGTTTTTATTTCATAGCTAATAATATCTTCATCAGATACATTTTCCAAATATTTAATAAGTGCACGTAATGAGTTACCATGTGCCGAAACAAGCACAGTTTTACCATCTAATAGTTGTTGTGAGATTTGATCATTCCAATACGGTATCACTCTTATTAATGTATCTTTCAAACTTTCAGATTCAGGCATAACTCTTCTATCTAAATGTTCATATTTTCTATCATTTAAATAGTCATTTCTTTGTTCTTCACTTTGTTTAGGTGGAGCAACGTCATAAGAGCGTCTCCAAATATGTACTTGTTCTTCGCCAAATTTTTCACGTGCATCATCTTTATTCAGACCCTGCAAATCACCATAATGTCTTTCATTTAGCCTCCAAGATTTTACAACTGGGATAAACAATTGATCAGATTCATTTAACAGGTGAAACGTAGTTTTAATAGCTCTTTCTAGTAATGAAGTATATACAATATCAATTTCGATACCTTGATCTTTTAATTTTTTACCGGAAGTAATGGCTTCATTTTTACCTTGGTCAGATAAATCTACATCTGCCCATCCCGTAAATAAATTTTCAGCATTCCAAACGCTTTGTCCATGTCTACATAAAATTAATTTTGGCATATTATTCCTTCTTTCATTAAATAAAATATAATTCTTCTGTTTTTTACAAAAATGTTACAACAAAAATAATTTATGAAATATATCATAAATGCTTTCATAAAAGCATTTACATATTTATCTTGATTCTCTATATATTAAAATTATAACAATTTACACACATTTTTGAAATAAATGTCTTCTTTTATTCACAAAAGATACTTTATTTTTATTTCATTGTAACCTACGCGCTTTTTTATAGTGTTATAGTTGTAAACGTTGAATTAAGAAATTAAGAATAAGCAAGTAAATACAACAATAACTATAAGAAATATATAAACCTGTATAGTTCATTTTCTGACACAGGTAAAACCAATTAGGAGGATTTTTAACAATGAAAAAATTATTATTAACATCTTTCGCATCGATTACAATTGCAACAACTGGATTGGGCGTAAGCTCAAATGTATCAACAGCTGACGCAGCTGAAACACCTGTACAACAAACAACACAATCAACAAATGATGTATACGATCAATTTATTGAAGCAGGTGGTACTAAAGCTTTATGGGACAATATTGTAATGCCAGAATCAAGCGGTAATCCAGATGCTGTAAATGAATTAGGCTATAGAGGTTTAGGACAAACTAAAGAGTCTTGGGGAACTGGATCAGTTGAAGAACAAACTAAAGGTATGATTAACTATGCCGAAGAACGTTATGGTTCAGTTGACGCAGCAATTGATTTCCGTGTAGCTAACGGCTGGTGGTAAGTATAATACCTAATTTCTAGTTTTAAATAATATAATCAAAGGCTGGGACATCAATCCCAGAAAAATAGCACTCAGATGATTTAATTCAATTCATCTGAGTGCTTCTTTTTTATTCAATATTTCGTATTGTTGCCTCGCTTTCTTAGGAAACGATTTCAGCCTTTAGTCTTCAGCTTGTCCTGTTCCCTCAAGTGGCTCACAAAATACGTCGCATTCATATGTAATTTTATATTGAAATACATTAAAAAATAAGGCACCTCGTTAATTTAGTTTAATAAACACTACTAAACTAAATTAACGAGGTGCCTTGTATATTAATCTTATAACATGGCTCAACTAATATTATCAATTGAAACTTCTGTTTTAATTCACTACAACGCAACATACTATATTAGCTTTTATCGTTGATACTATATACCTATTCAGTTGTATGAGCTTGATAAATGATGTATTTTTATCATAATAATCGGTTTTACTGTATTGAAGCAGGTTCAGGGTGCACATACACAGATGATATGCCTTTATCATGCATATGTTGTTCTACTTTATCACAAATATGGTGCGCCTCTTCTAATGATAAGTCTGAATCTACAACGATTGTTACATCGACAAAAATACTGCTTCCATGATATCTACCTTTAATAGTATGAACATCAATCACTTCTTCAATGTCTAATACATAATTCTTATATGCTTCTAACTCCTGTTCATTAAATCCATCACTTAATGTAAATATAGCCTCTTTGAAAATACCGAAACCTGTATATATAATTAGTAAACCTAAAACTGTTGCTAATAATGTATCAATGATTGGTAAACCAAACTGAGTAAAAACTAAACCTATCGCGGTACCAATACTAACTAAAGCATCTGATAAATTATCTTTTGCCGCAGAATTAAGTGAACTACTATTTGTACGTTTGGCAAGCTTTTGATTGATAATAAAAACGACTAACATAATCACGCCGCTGATAACACTGACATAAATCGTAATCGCATTCGGTGTACTGTGTTCATTAGAAAATATGTTGGGTAAATTTTCTATTACTACTTGAATACCAACAAACATAATAATAAATGAAACCAATAATGATGAAATATTCTCAGATTTCAAATGACCGTAGGGATGATTCTTATCTGCAGGTTTAATAGAAATTTTCAATCCGATAATAACTGCTAATGAGACAATAATATCAGTCATATTGTTGATACTATCAGCTCTTACTGCCGCCGAATCATAAATATACCCTACTATAAATTTCAAAATAGAAAGTATAATATAGACGATTAAACTCAAATATGCACCTTTTTGGGCAAGTTTTAAATTTTCACTTTGTGTCATGTGCTACATCCACCTTAATTGATATTGGATTATATATTATGACCTATCACAAGCATATTTACAACATTTTTTATTATAAAATTATTTAATATTTTTTAGTTAATTATTTTTTTAGCCATTCCTAAATTGTACTGTTAAATTGTGTAAAAATTAAAATCAAAATCTCGAATTTACAAACGCATCTCTAAGTATTTCTAACAGCGTTCTCCTGAATATTTTCTAAAATATAACAGTATTTAATAAAAAAGCATTATCACAGCCCCTCCATAAATACAGCTAGGCAACTAATAATGCTCAGTAATACAATGATCTTTCGTCAACATTTCATTTAATATCAGTCTCTCAATATATATTTAGATAATACAAACGTAATGGGTATAGTAATAATAAGTCCAGCAAATGGTGCGATCACAGATGAAATGTGGAACCATTGTACAAATATATATAGTAAGATGGTTTGCATCCCCATATTAACAACTTGAGTTAATGGGAATTGAATAAATTTGCGCCATGTCGGTTTTACTTTATATACAAAATAACAATTAAGATAATAAGAAACTATAAAACTAACAACAAATCCACTGATATGACTGACTAAATAATTGATATCAATTAACTTTAATAAAAATAAATAAACCACGTAATAATTAAAGGTATTAATACCACCAACAAGAATAAATTTTACAATTTCATATTGTGTCTTGGTTAAATGCATCAATTTTCTCCTTTGTGTGACAATCTAAAATGTCCATACTACAATAAAACATAACTTGTCTACCAACTTGAGATATGTCTTAAAAATATATTGCTTATTAATCAGTATTTTAACATAATATATTGTATTATATATTAAAAATAATATCTTAAATAATGTGCACGTATGAAATATGTAATTTTGTCATTGCATTTATATTCACGTGTGCGATAATAATCTAGTTACTAAACATTCAATTTTTTATTATAATAACGTAACTAACTGTGCTTAAAGGAGTACTTTATATGGATAAAATTACAAATCGCCAACTACCTTTAATGGTCATTATTATGTTGGGTATTATGACTACTTTTGGACCTTTAACAATAGATATGTATGTCCCTTCACTACCAAATGTACAGAGTGATTTTGGTACAACTACTTCACAAGTACAACTTACACTGTCGTTTGCTATGATTGGACTTGCAATTGGACAATTTACATTCGGGCCATTATCTGATGCATATGGTCGTAAAAAAATAGCATTACTTATTATTTCAATATACGTTATTGCTTCATTAATAGCAGTATTTACAACATCATTATCACTGTTACTTGTAATACGTCTTATACAAGGGTTAACTGGCGGAGGTGCTATCGTCATTGCCAAAGCGTCCATTGGCGATCAGCATAAAGGAAAGTCTTTAGCAAAAGGACTCGCCTCTTTACTAGTTGTTAATGGGATTATCACTATTCTTGCACCTTTAATCGGTGGGTATGCCTTAAGCGTTTCAAATTGGAAAGCAATCTTCCTAATTTTAACCATTGTCAGCTTTGCGATATTAATTTTTGCGTTTTTTAAAATGGAAGAAACGAGAGATACAGATCTTACCAAACTTAACTTTTCGTTAATATTTAAAGATTTTGGATATCTACTAAAGAAACCTGCGTTTATCATTCCAATGCTATTGCAAGGGTTAACCTATGTGATGCTCTTTAGTTTTTCTTCTGCCGCACCGTTTATCACGCAGAAGATTTACGATATGACACCACAACAATTTAGTATTTTATTCGCGTTAAATGGTATCGGCTTAATTATCATGAGTCAATTAACAGCCCTACTCGTTGAATATATTAATCGCTATTTTCTCCTTATACTACTAACATTAATACAAATTGCAGGCGTTGTGTTGATTATTTTCACGCTTATATTCCATTTACCATTGTGGGTATTAATCATCGCCTTTTTCCTTAATGTATGTCCTGTAACAGGAATTGGTCCTTTAAGTTTCACATTAGCTATGGAATCTCGAACAGGTGGCAGTGGTAACGCATCAAGTTTGCTTGGGTTATTCCAATTTATTTTAGGTGGCATTATGTCTCCTCTTGTTGGATTAAAAGGTGAATATAGTGTTATGCCTTATCTCATTATCCTAACGATTACTGCTATATTAATTATTTTATTGGAAATACTATTAAAATCTATCATGAAGAAGCAAAATGTGTAATATTTTACTGTTAACAACACCGATTAACTCGTCAAAAATGACTAAGATAAAAAAATTATATATGTATGGTTTTTACCTTAGCCACGCTTAATGGGACAGGGATACTAAATCAATTTTAAATTTTTTGATTTGTATCCTGTCCCTTTTTTAATTAAGCTTTTCTTTTTAATTTAAACAATCGGTAACCAGATTTCTGTAATATAATCCTCAGCTCTAATTTCCCCTTCTTTATAAAACTCAAAAAATGGCGCATTTCGCAATTCATAATCTAATGTTGGTAAAATATGTCTATTAATAGATTCCATTGCATTTTTTATAGAACCTGGCACTGGTCCTTCAGCATCAAATACAAGGTATCTCCCACTTGCTATTTCTGTTTGTTGCCATATTTCATCTTCCTCATCACTCGTAACACCTATTAAATAATGCATTTCTCCGTTATCAAGTGGTTTACATACTCCTAATAGACCTGGTAAATGTTCATTACCTAATTTCAATAAGTCGTGTTTTTTGCCACTTTCATCAAAATCCATCCAGAACATAAAAATATTTTCTTGTGCTTTTTGTCCAGTGGCATATTCTCTTTTTTCTCCTAATACAGATAACGTTGGTAGTGTTTCAATTCTATGTTTCATATGTAATCCCCCACTTTCTTTTTTATGCTATTATAACCAAAACATCTTAACAATATCTATTCTAAGCTATTGTCATATTAGGTTAAGCATCTTAATAGGCAACTTTTAAGAATAGCTATATAATAAATACAATGTAAAATTGCTTTATTTTTACATTGAAGTACAAATCATTAGGGAGAGCATCATCATGAAATTAAATATATTACCTGTTAAACCAATTAGTCAATTATTTCCAATACCAATGATTATGGGCTGTGAAGGTGTATCCACAGCAATGATGTTACAATTCAATCAGCACAAAATACCCGCCACTCAAATAATGAAGCATTGGCCTAAACATAAAAACAACCCTTACAAAGGATACGTAGGACATCACTTATGGATTAAATGGGGACATCATCAAACTATTTTCCCTTCCGCGCTCGTCCCACATCTCAAACGATATGACCAAAAAATTATAGATAGTACTGGTCAGTCGTTAACTGATTTATGTGCAGTTTTAGACAATGGTCAACCCGTTGTTATTTATCATACTGTCCTCGGACAGCGACCTTTGCGTCGTACTTATAAATTTGATAACCAACCTACTAAATTGGTTTCTAATATTCATGTAACTTTACTCATTGGCTATGATGATGATCATTACTATTACATCGATCCACTTTGGTCTCATATAGGAAAATTAATTGTATTGCCAGCACTAATGCCGAATAAATATCAAATAATAAAAATTAATAAATCAAAGTTAGCGCAAAGTTATGACGCACCCGGCCGTTTGAGTTTTCATATTCAACCGTAACTACTTTTGCGTTGGTTTAGCAAAAATGAGTCGCTTATCAAATAGTCATATTAGGCGCTGCTATAGATAATTACAATAAAATAAGCGACCATGTTCATTTATGGTCGCTTATTTCACTATACGTTAATTGTATATAAAGCATGATTAATTTCTTGTTCTATATTATCAGAACGCCATTCTCTTTGATAACCAAGACACGAGCAAATATATGTTATCCCCTGTTCTTCAAAGGCTTTTCTAAAATGAACATGTCCCATAATGCTATATCGAATATCATATCGCTGATAAACCTCATCAAAATCAGAAGTCCCAATAAAAGCATTAAAATAATCAAATATTCTATGAGGCATTGGCACAGCAAACCTAGGGTGTGTCACAATATGCGTCATTAAAATAATACGTTTATGTTTCACTTCCTCCATATCTTTAATTGTTTGTTTTGCAGCAATAGATGATAGCTTTCTATCTTCCATAGGCCAATCTATTTTGACTTTGTCTTGCCAAGTGGCACCATAATATCTTCTACGAGCAATGCGCTCAAGTGAAAATTCTGGACTTGCATACGTATAGTCATACCAACCTGTATTACCAACAATCGCCCATGAGTCATTGAGGTGATAAGGTTTCCCTATCAAACACGCTTCCATATTCATATAGTACTCTAAAATTTCAGCGGACGATGCATCCGTATCTGTAGCCCAAAAGTCATGATTTCCTGGAATAAATAGTATTTTTATATGTGACTGCGTCTCTACATCATTGATAAACCGATGCGTTAATTTATAATTATTAGAAATATCTCCTGCAATAAGTAAGCGTTCTATCTTTCGCTTCTGTATGACTTTTACTAATTCGTGGGTATAATCCTCTGGTGTTAATTTTTTGTGGCGATCAATATGCAAATCTGATATGACACCTATTTTCATTACAATCACAATCCTTTATTATCTTAACAGCTCTATTATGACACATTTCTATATTCACTTTTAAATCATGCGCCTATAAATTAATTAAGTATTGAAGTCTATTATATTTCCAAAAAAATTACTATCTATGCTTTTGTGATAATGGTAATATAAAACAATCAAAAAATAAGGAGTAAGTATGTTATTATTAGAAGCTTTTTTAATATTTATTATAGCAGTAATTATAAGTTCAATTATACATAACAAGTTTCCACAGATACCTATGGCGTTCATTCAAATTGGGTTAGGCGTTTGTTTATATATTCTCCCTATCCCGTTACATTTTGAATTTGAACCAGAAGTATTTATGATGGCTGTGATTGCCCCATTACTATTTGTTGAGGGGACACATATATCTCGGTCTAAACTGTTAGAATATCGCAAACCTATTATTTTAATGGCAATGGCGTTAGTATTTACAACTGTGATAGGTGTAGGTTATTTCATTGGATGGATTTGGCCTGAGTTACCAATGCCTGCTGCCTTCGCAATAGCAGCCATTTTATGCCCAACAGATGCAGTCGCTGTACAAGCTATTACTAAAGGGAAAATTCTACCTAAGGGCGCATTAACTATTTTAGAAGGTGAGTCGTTATTAAATGATGCTGCTGGTATTATCTCTTTCAAAATTGCTGTCACAGCACTTGTTACAGGTGCATTTTCTGCATTCGATGCAATAGAACAATTTATTATTTCAACGATTCTAGGCATATTGATAGGTGCAATTTTTGGCTTTATGATTGTACGACTACGTGTTTATCTTTCTATGCACAAAGGTCTTAAAGATGGTAATACAATGATTTTCATTCAATTATTAACACCTTTCGTCGTCTATTTTATCTCCGAAATGTTGCATGCATCGGGTATCATTGCAGTTGTAGTGGCTGGTTTAATACATGGATTTGAACGTGAACGATTGATTCGTGCTCAAACCGAACTACAAATGAACTATAACCAGATATGGAGTACATTAAGTTATGTTCTTAATGGCTTTGTCTTTGTCGTATTAGGTTATATTGTACCTGAAGTTGTTTCTGCAATATTCAAAGACGAACCGCAAAACATTATATTTCTGATCATTACAACATTACTAATTGCACTAGCTATTTATGTTTTCCGTTTTTTATGGGTCTTTATATTATTCAAACAATTTTACTATCCAAATAACATTCAATCTTATCTCAATGACCAATATGAAGTACCGCCAAAACGTGCACACTATGCGTTCATTATGACAATGTGTGGGATTCACGGAACAATTTCTCTATCTATGGCATTAACATTGCCTACATTATTAGCCCAACAACAAACCTTTACTTATAAAAATGATTTACTATTTATTGCCTCATTAATGGTAATTATTAGTTTAGTCATGGCTCAAATCGTGCTACCTATTATTACACCTTCGGAAGAGAAATCAACATCAACCACTATGAGCTATGCGGTTGCCAAAATTTATATAGTACAACATGTTATTAAACATTTTAAAACAAAGTCTAAAACACACACATCAACAAATTATAGTACCGTTATTTCTGATTATTTTGATGAACTACTCTTCCTACTGCAGATGACACCTGAAGAAAATAATGCTAAAGAAGTAAAACGACTAGAAACAATTGCTAGCGAAATAGAGACAGAAACGTTAGAACGTTTAGTAACTCAAAATAAAGTTGACCGTCAAACGATTTTGAATTATCGCTCAGCAATAGAAACTTCAAAACAATTTAAGGAATCATCTGCTGTTCATAAATTTAAAGTTGTGATTAAAATGTTAATCTTAAGATGGAGAGCGAAGAAACATGTAGAAAGTTCTCAATTAAAGCAATTTAAATCGAATTTTCAAGAAGTGAAGAAAGTTATGCGTATCGTACATCATAATATTGCACTGCGTTTAAAGGAAGAGCAAACTAACGAAAACGTATTAGAAGTAAATATTGTTTTAAACCAGTATTACAACAGACTTCACAGAATCAGAAGAAATCGTAAAACACAAAATGAAACACCAGACACAATCACTGAAGCGCATAAATTAGAAGGATTATACATCCAGAGAACATATCTTGATGAACTAATCCAAAATAAGCAAATAGATGCGCATGTTGCTGCACAAGTAAGAGAACATATTAATTACAATGAAATCATCTTAACTTCAAAATAAAACGACTGTCACTACACCCTATTTCACATTGGGGGGTAGTGACTTTTTTCATTATTACAATATAAAATATGCAGCTAACTTTGTATTTTTAAAGCCTTAAATTCACATTTTAATTGTGTTAAAGTTATATTTAATAATACATTAATTGGAGGAAATATATCATGTATTGGAAAAGGCTCTTGGTACTATTATCCCCCTTGTTTTTAACTGGTTGTGATTATTCTAAAGATGAAGCTAGAAGTGGCTTATTTTATTCAATTTTTGTCCAACCCATAGACATGTTGTTACATGGATTAGGACATTTATACAGAGATGATTATGGTTTAGCAATCATCACAATCGTGTTACTAATAAGACTTTTTCTACTTCCTTTTATGCTTGCACAAGTAAAAAACATGCATATGATGCGTGAAAAAACAAAAATTGTCCAATCGCAGATTGATGAGTTAAGAAACAATATTAAAATTGCAAATTCACAAGAAGAAAAAAACAAAGCACAAAAATCGTTAATAGCTTTTTATAAACAATATGATATTAATCCTTTAAAAAATGTTCTAGGATGTTTGCCTATACTGATTCAATTGCCTATATTATTCGGCTTAATAATAACTTTAAAGTATCCTACAGGAGATGGTATTGAGCGTTATCCAGACTTTTTGTGGTTTAACTTAACCGAACCTAATTTTTGGATTTCACTACTTGCAGCAATAGTATATTTCTTCCAACCATTAATAAATGCACGTCATTACCCTAAAGATCAAAGAAAAACACACTACGTATTAATGGTTTTATCACCTATATTTATCACGTATATTTCCCTACATTCCGCTGCAGCACTTGGACTATATTGGACCGTTGGTGGGTTATTTTTAATTATTCAAATGCATTTTGCGCATGCTTATTACGGTAAACTTGCACGCAACAAAGCAATGCATCTTCAAGATGAGTTAGATGAGCGTAAATCGACTTAAATGTATTTTAAAACTTTGTTACTTAGCCACTTAATATTATTGATTTTTATATTTTTTTGAATTGAAAAATTTCTTTTTTTAAAATAATAATGCTATAATAACATCAATTTAGTTTAGCGAGGGGGCATTCTATGGATTTTACAATTAGAGCGTTGACGGAGGAAGATCGTCATGGTAAAGCCAATGTCCATTACGAAAGTTGGTTAAAAACATATAACCATATTTCTGAAAACAACTACCTAGAAAACCTTGATAAAGAACAATTTATCAAGAAGTCCTCTATACACGATCTTCCTACCTTAGTTGCAACTGTTAAGGATGAGATTGTAGGGTTTATCACTTATGGTAAAACAAAATCTATTTCAGAATCTGACAATTGGAGTGAGATATATGCGTTGTATCTTTTAGAAGCATATCAACGTCATATGATTGGCTATGCTTTAACACAACGAGCACTAGAGTTGTCTTATCCAGATAACGTGACACTCTGGGTTGTAGAAGAAAATACTAACGCTATTAATTTCTATGAACAAGTTGGATTTAAAAAAACTCCATATAAACAACCCACTTTCTTTGGTAAAACATATAACGAAATTCGCATGGATTATACACGTACTGAACACGATAATTAAATTTAACTCATCAAATAAAAAGGGCTAGGAAATCTTGTTTTAAAGATCTCGTAGCCCCTTTGTTTATATTATTCAATAGAATTTGTTAACTTTTACTTTAGTGTGTTTCTCCAAGTGCGACTTTAATATCTTCGTCGGACTCAATGATAGCTTCTAATGCAGCATTTAATCCCTTCCGAATCGTTTCCACAGACATTGAAGGTTTTTCGGGTTTATCTACAACTTGTTCAGGGATAAATGGCACATGAATAAAGCCGAATTTTATATTAGGAAATTGTGTTGCATGTAAGTAACCTAATTGATACAAAATATGATTACATACAAAAGTGCCAGCTGTGTTAGATAAACGTGCAGGTACACCACTCGCTTTAATTGCTTCAGTCATACGTTTTACGGGTAAGTTTGAAAAATACGCCTGCGCCCCATCTGGATGAATAGATTCGTCAATCGGTTGTTGACCTTCATTATCCGCTATTCGTGCATCATCAACGTTAATACCAACACGCTCTGGTGTTAATTCAAACCTTCCACCTGCTTGCCCAATTGCTAACACAATATCATAATCATATTGTTTCATACGTGCTTCGATTACATGTTTACTTTTATGAAAGACAGTTGGTATTTCTAACTTATCTATCGTATGTCCTTCAATATTATCTGGTAATAGTTTCACCGCTTCTAATGCAGGATTAATTTCTTCTCCACCAAACGGATCAAATCCAGTTATTAAGATTCTCATTTTAAAACGCCCCTTTTTATTGAAATCAGTTAAAACGCCCATACATACATTAAACCAATATGTATTACTATAAGTATAAGTGCAATCGGCGCTTGTGCTTTGATAACCCCAAATTCATGTTTCATTTCTAACAATGCTACAGGCAATGTATTGAAATTAGCTGCCATTGGTGTTAGTAAAGTGCCACAGAATCCACCAGTCATAGCTAGTGCACCTGCGATAACAGGATCTCCACCTTGTGCGATGACAAATGGAATACCGATGCTTGCAGTAATCACTGTAAAAGCGGCAAAAGCATTTCCCATTAACATAGTAAAAACTACCATACCTAATATATAGGCAGTTGCACCTACCAAATGATTTCCTTCAGGTAATACCGATGAAATACCTTTCGATATAACATCTCCAACTCCACTTACTGTAAATAATACTCCTAAAGCAGCTAAAAATTGAGGTAATATACCCACGGTACCAATTTGTTGTG
Source organism: Staphylococcus pseudoxylosus (assembly GCF_044794325.1). NCBI lineage: Bacteria > Bacillati > Bacillota > Bacilli > Caryophanales > Staphylococcaceae > Staphylococcus > Staphylococcus pseudoxylosus. The sequence continues at coordinate 667,994 of NZ_CP085024.1, read as the reverse complement.
TTAGTCGATCACTATCATAAAATACATATTTTATTTTAGGTTTAATTACTATATAGGCAGCTATTAATCCTAATATAGAAGAAACACCTAAACCTATTGCACCACCTAAAGGGGTCCAATTTGAAACAGCAATCGCCGCAATTGCTAAGATGACAGCTGGAATAAAAAGTTTGTTTCCATATTTTCGGGCGCCATGCAGCCCTTCTTCTTCAGTTACATCGACAATGTTATTAATTGTCACTTGTTTAAATAAAGTCAGTACCCCCATCATTAAAATAAATAAACCATTAATTACATTTGGAATATATGGACCAACAATAAATGTTGCAGCTAGCAAAATCCAAAATAACGCTGTACCGTATTTCTTTTTATGTGTAGAAGATTTCAAAATTCGAAACGCAGTGTATAGTAATTGTAAACCTATTAAAATATAAAAAACTTCTAAGATATTATTTAATACTTGTTCACTCATCACGTTTCACCTGCTTTGAGTCATATTTTTTATCTAAATATTTATCAAATCTTATATTATTAATCCAGACAAGTACTAATACAATTAGTGCTATGGGTACTGATGCCAGCACTAATTCAATTGCGTCTACCTTAATGCCTAATGATTGAAATGTTCCTACCATTAATAAAACTCCTGCAGCACCAACGAATAAATTTTGCCCAAAGAAGTTGCCATAATTTTCCATTGCAGAAGTTTGTGCTTTTATCTTTTCAATGTCTGCTTCATCAACTTCGTCGTCTTTCAAATTATATCTAGTTTTTAACGCACCTTGAACCATTGGATTAATGAGTGGACGCACAAATTGAGGATGACCACCGATGCGTATTGAAGCCACGCCAGCTATTTCTCTAATTAATAAATATATAGTCATCAGACGCCCACTTGTAACTCGTTTCACCTTTCCTATCATGTTAGAAGCTTGTTTTTTTAAACCGAAGCGTTCGATTAAACCGACCATTGGTAATGTTAATATAAATAATGTAACTAAACGATTATCAACAAACGCTTTACCCAGTGTTTCTAAAATGGAATAAAAATCTAATCCAGAAACGATACCAGTAACAACAGCAGCAATTAAAATCACTGCAATCGTATCAATCTTAAACAGGAACCCCAATATAATAATTAGAATACCAATTAACTTTAACCACTCCATAAAACCCCTCCTTATGCCTACATTATAATTTTAAATTTTCTAAATACAATAAAAATCACCAAAAATTCAATAGTTTATAACCTTTTGTCATAATCATTAATAGTTTTAAATATTACTATTAGAAAACTAGACAAAAAACACTTACACTTAACCAGTCTAAACTAGTACCAATGATTAATATATCGTTCATAGCAATCCAACATGCACACGCTACCTTAAACATTTTATATTGTTTTTAAGGTATGGTAATTTGTATTTAGAAAAAGGCAACACACATAAGTGTATCGCCCGATATTCCCGTTAAAAAACGGTAACTTATATAAATCAATGACTAATAACCATCTATCCATTTTACCCACTTTTTTAAGACTAGGCATGTATGTCCCAAACTCAGTCGTCACATTTAAAATAACTTTCGTCGTTGTATAAAATTACAACCATTTTAATTCTGAATCGGCCACATTACGTGATGGTAATAATGTTTCTACCACCAGGATTATTGTACAGATTAACGAAATGATATTTAATGATATAGCAACACTATTGATTTGAATAATATCAAAGGTAATATTAACAAATATAGATAGTACAATTAATATGATTGCTGTTGCACGTTTTCTACCGGCATCATAAAATCTGCGCAATGTAATTGCAAACATTGGTAAGATTATCGCTAGCGCAAATATACCCACAAAAGCTGATAGTACTGCCGCTACAATAAAGATACCTGTAATAAAGCAAACGACACCAATGAGCGCAATAATGAATATAATAATGATATGAATTAATACCGGTGTCCAAAATTCTAGTCTATTTGATTTGCCATTAAAATCTATATATCTTCTCCAAAAATCTTTATACGCCTCTAGCATGTGCTTACCACTCCATTTTCTTCTTGTGGAACTTTTAATGTACATATCTTCACTAATATATCGTAATACCCTATTTTTTCAAAACTTATACTAAAAATATTAGTAAATTTAAAAACATTATATCAAATCATTACTTATATTGTTTTAAATATATGACTTTACGATACGAGTTAATACGAATGGTAATTCTATAAATGCACTATCCTTATGTAGTCTTTCACTTAATTTATGTGCATCTTTACCGATTGGTCCACAAAGTATGATTGGCGCACTAATAGCTTGTATCGCTTCAAAAGGAATCGAATAAGTTTGATTAAAATTAGGTGCGTTTTGCTGATAAGTAATCACTTGAGACATGTCGCCTGAAAAATTCAAGTAACTACTATCACTAATACCATTAAAATAATGTATACGTTCACTTTTACGTTGAAATTGTTCTTGTAATGTTTGACGGACCAATTCAATAGTTTCCTCAACTTTTACATCATAAGACGTATTAACTGCTGGATAATATGGTGTTGCAAAAAAAGTCACGACCGCCGGCGCAATATTTCTGCAAATTTGCATTAATCTATCTGTCACTTTAATACTTTGTAAATGTAGATCTTTAGTTTGCTGTATCACTGCTGTTATTTCTTTATTTATAAATGCTTCACCATGATGTTTAATCGCATATGTTTTCAATTGTTCAAATGTCAGTACATTAATTTTAGTATCAAAAGGAATATCTTCACTTTCTAAAATTGATAACCAATCACTTTCACAACGTTCTGTTGCTTTTATTACTATATCTATAAATTGTCTATATAAGTCAGCAGGTTTTTGTTTGAAAAGGAACATATTAAATAATGCCATTGTTCTAAATGGTGTTTGTACATCGTATGTTTGCTTAATATCTCTTGTCATTAATGAAACTGGCAAAGGTGTCGTTTCGTTTTCAAATGTTTCTTTAAAAACAGCATTATATTCTATTGCTTGATTAATATAACTCATCATAAAGTTAGAGCTCAATCCGTCCATTGGATTTCCTACATGCGTTTCTTTTCCATAACATAATACACCTGGCATTATTTTTCCAATAGAACCAGAATATATATAATGCTGTTCATCTGCACTAGCCTGTTGAAAAGTTGGTTCACTGTTTAAATGAAGCTGAATATCTAACTGATATTGTTGTTTTAATCTTGCAATGGTCTCTACAGCTTTGCGCATACCTGAAGAATTCACTTCTTCATCTGGTACTGTGACTAAAATTAAATTAATATCCCATGCTTCGATACTCGCTTGTTCTATTAAGGATAAATGTAGCATTAAACCTGCCTTCATATCCATGACACCACGACCAAATAAATATGTATCACGATTTAAATCCTCAATAGCATCTTCACTAAGATAACTATTATTCTCTTTAAAAATATCCTTTAGAGCATCGGGATCAAAAGCATACTCACTATATGAACCAAAGTCTTCTACACCTACAGTATCAAAATGACTGATTAATATGATTGTTTTTTTAGAAGTAGGTGCCTGATAAAAAGCTACAACAGCTTCTTTTTCATCTTCAGTAACTTCAAGTAAAACCTGGGATTGATGCTGTTGAAAATAATCCAATTTTAATAGCAGATTCTTTACAAAATTAGGAAATGCAATCTCGCCTTGAGTATTAGTAACCGTCTCATGTTTAACTAAACTCTTTAATAATTTCAATCTATCTTCATAAGTTTGCCATAGTTGCTGTACCACATAACCCCTCCTAATGTAAACGCTTCCTTAATTATAATATGCTTTTAATTTCATAATCAATATATTCTCGTGAAAAAGCTTTGTAAAATTAATATTCATTTACTTAATATGGTATGAACGGCCAAATTTATATAAACAAAAAAAAACAGAATTACGCAATCAATTCTATAAACTGAATGCGTAATCCCGTATCGACAATAACTAATTATAATTTAAAGTGCCATTAGCCTTAAGTTAATTATTAAATTGATTTTTTGGTACTAATATGAGTACTGCCAAAAATGCAATAATTGCTAATGCTGCATTGAACCACAAGCCAAACATTGCTCCAACTTGTATATTTGATACTACAGTCATCACAGTAAAGATAGTCCCAGATAATGCGACACCAAATGAATTTCCTAATGATGATGCCATTTTATAAACACCAGACGCAACGCCAACTTTATCTTCTGGTGCTGTTGTTACTGCTGTATCTGTTGATGGTGTTGCGTACATACCTAATCCCATACCATAGATTAAATAACCTATTATACAAGCTACAATATAAACTGGCGTAGGTAAGAACGTGAATGAAATTAAAATAATTCCTATAGCGTTAAGTGCTGCACCAAGTAGCATCGGTCTTCTTGGACCAATCTTTTGTAACACTTTTTCTCCGACTCTAATCATTACAAGCACAGCTACTAAATACGTAATAGACATGACACCAGATTGGAAAGAACTAAAATGTAATCCTGATTGGAAATACGTATTAGCGACAATAAGTGTCCCTGCCACTGCATTTAATAAGAAATTAGAGATTGTAGCACCACTATAACCTTTATGTTTAAATAGTTTAAAATCTATAAGTGGATTTTTAACTTTACCTTCATAATATAAAAAGCAAAGTGTTGAAATAATAAATACAACAATGAGTGACATGATAAATGGTGAGAAAAGCCCATAATCCGATGATTCTGTGATAATCAAATTCACACTTAGCATTGCAATAATTAAAATAATAAGGCCTACTATGTCAAATTTAGCTTGTTTTGTTTCTTCAGTTCGTATGGCTTTTGTTTCTGGTGTATGTCTCATTAGATACATTGCCATTAATGCTACAAGAATTGAAATAATGAATATTGATCTCCAACCAATAAACGTAGACATTACACCGCCAAATAACGAACAAACTCCTGTGCCTCCCCAAGAACCGATTGACCAATAACTCAATGCGCGTTGGCGACGACTACCAATATAATATTCATTGATAATTGCCAAAGTTGAAGGCATAATACATGCTGCAGATAATCCTTGAATCGCGCGTCCAACAACAAGTAACGGCATAAACCCTGGTATTATGATTAACAACGAACCAACAATACTTAATATCAATCCGATATAGGTCATTTTCACCCTGCCATATCTATCAGCAAGCCCTCCTGTTCCTACTACAAATAAACCACATAATAATGCAGTTAAACTTACCGCCACATTTATCGTTCCATAATTCGTATCAAATGATGATTCTAAATCTGGAATAATATTTACTAATGATTGTGCAAACAACCAAAATGTAATAACTCCTAAGAAAATACCCACAAGAAGTTTATTATCTCCTTCAAACGAATGTGTTGATTCCATATGCTTTTTTCCTCCTACATTTCCCGTAAACACATAGATCACATTTCAAAACAGGTATACACGCCTTTAACGCTATTTTCCATACAAACTGGAAAACCGCTAAAAAAGTCTATATCTATTTCAAAACTAATCTTTTAAGATGAAATTGGTTTAAAATTCTGTAATAATTATATGCAATTATTTTTATATTAATATCTACATTTTTTACAAATCCTTTTAAAAGCCAATATTAATAAAATAACACTTAACACTTAATAATGCTAAAGAACTGCGTCAATTATGTAGTTATTTACATAGAGAGTAATTTGATTCTCCCCTTTAATCACTGCTATATTGGGACATTGGATATAATTTATAAAAAATAATTCCCATAAAACTCATAATTTTATAAAATTCTGTATAATCAACCATGTCAAACTAATTAAAAAAAGGTGAAATCATGTTAAATTTATTTATCTTATTATTAGAACGCGTTGGTTTAATTATACTGATTGCATATATTTTAATGAATATTGATCATTTTAAATCGATGATGAATGACCGAGAAAAGCGACGTTCGCAATGGCAACTGATTATAATATTTGGTTGTTTCTCTATGCTTTCAAATTTTACTGGCGTACAAATTCGTGGTGATGAAATTATCAACGGCACAGTCTATAACCATTTAAGCCCTGATGCGTCGTTAGCAAACACACGTGTATTAACAATTGGCGTATCAGGACTAATAGGTGGTCCATTCGTCGCCTTAGCTGTAGCGCTGATTTCAGGCATTTACCGTGTCTATATCGGAGGGGCAGATGCATATATATATTTAATTTCTTCTATTATTATTGCACTAGTTTCAGGTTATTTTGGTCATAAAGCTATGCGAGCTAATAGGTATCCAACTATTGTAAAAGGTGCGCTTATCGGTGGTGCTACAGAAATTATTCAAATGCTTTGTATTTTACTATTTTCTGATAATACCGCACACGCATGGACGTTAGTAAAACTTATTGCCTTACCTATGATATCCATTAATTCAATTGGTACAGCTATATTTTTATCAATCATACTTTCAACAATTAAGAAAGAAGAAGAAACCCGTGCAATCCAAACGCATGATGTCTTACAATTAGCTAACCAGACATTGCCTTATTTCCGTTCAGGTTTAAATGAGCAATCCGCTAAACAAGCTGCTGAAATCATTCTAAACCTAATGCGTGTTTCAGCCGTTGCGATTACAAATCGTAAAGACATATTAACTCACGTTGGTGTTGCAAGTGATCATCACGTTGCGCAAAAAGCAATTATTACTGATTTATCAAAAATTGCTATTCAAACTGGCACTTTAAAGGAAGCTTATTCAAGTGAAGAAATTGGTTGTAACCACCCTGGATGTCCGCTAGAAGCTGCTATTGTTATGCCATTACATGTAAAAAATGAAGTCGTAGGTACATTAAAACTCTATTTTACTAACAAGCATAACGTTAACTTTTCAGATAAACAGCTTGTAACTGGACTAGCAGATATATTTTCAAGCCAACTTGAGCTTGGACAAGCTGAGACGCAAAACGCGTTAATAAGAGATGCTGAGATTAAGTCGCTCCAAGCTCAAGTCAATCCTCACTTTTTCTTTAACTCAATTAACACTATTTCAGCATTAGTAAGAATAGATAGTGAAAAAGCAAGAGAATTATTATTACAACTCAGTCAATTTTTCCGTTCAAATTTGCAAGGTACACGTAATAATACTATTTCTTTAGAAAAAGAATTACAGCAGGTTGAGGCTTATTTATCATTAGAACAAGCGCGTTATCCAGATCGATTCAATGTTAGTTTTGATATCACTGATTCAAGCTATGGCGCTTTAGTGCCACCTTTTGCAATTCAAATTCTTGTAGAAAACGCAATTAAACATGCCTTTAAAAATAGAAAATATGATAACAACATTATTGTAAAAGCCCACCAAAATAAGTCTGGATTAAATATTTCTGTTTCAGATAACGGACAAGGCATACCAGTAAACAAACTTGATAAAATTGGGAAAACTAGTGTTTATTCAGAATCTGGTACAGGAAGTGCGTTAGAAAATTTAAATCAAAGATTAGATGGTTTATTTGGCTATAAAGCTAAACTTCATTTTGAATCAAATAAACAAGGTACAAAAGTTAGTTGTACAATTCCACATCACACTACAGAGGAGGGTTAAATATGAAGACAATTATCGTAGATGATGAACCGCTAGCACGTAATGAATTACACTATTTATTAAATCAGATTCGTTGTTTTGATTTAATTAAAGAAGCCGAAAATATCTCTGAAACTTTAGAATTATTACTTTATGATAACTACGATGTTATTTTTTTAGATATTAATTTAATGGATGAAAGTGGTCTTGATTTAGCTAATAAAATCAAAAACATGAAGCATCGCCCTTTGATTATTTTCGCTACTGCACATGATACTTTTGCGGTAAAAGCGTTTGAATTAAATGCCATTGACTATATTTTGAAACCATTTGAACAACAACGAATCGCACAAGCTATCCATAAAGTTGAACAAGTGCTTCACTCAAATATCGAACAACAAAATTTTATAAATAATGATAATAACCCTAATGATACACACAACAAAATTGAGAATACGCCGAACGTACTCCCTATTGAAGTTAACGAGCGGATTCATATTATTAATTTAGATGATATTATCGCAATTTCCGTCAATAACGGGGTCACAACGATAAATACGACACTCAATGAATATGAGACTTCTGAACCGCTGAACCATTACGAAAAAAAATTAGACACTACTCAATTTATGAGAATTCATCGTGCCACTTTAATTAACAAGACACATATTCAAACAATTGAACATTGGTTCAACTATACTTATCAATTAACCATGACTAATCAATTAAAATTCCAAGTGAGTCGCTCTTATATGAAACCATTCAAACAAGATATGGGGTTATCTTGATTTTCAAGTTCTAATTTATGCATTTCAGAGACAACGTCTAGTAAGTCGCTTGCCAATCTAACTAAAGTAATCGCTTTCATTTTATAATTAACCCAAGATCAATACGGGAGGAACTTTTATTATGGAAGCAAAAAAACAACAACATACCGCACAAACGCAGCATTCAAAAACATATAATTTTTTCCATCAAGCACTTGTGATTGCTACTATCATGCTTATTTCAAATATTATCGAAAGTTTCATGCCAATTCCTATGCCCGCTTCAGTTATAGGTCTTGTGTTACTATTTATAGCACTATGTACAGGTATTATTAAACTTGGTCAAGTCGAGAAAGTCGGCACAACGTTAACGAACAATATTGGTTTTCTATTTGTACCAGCAGGTGTATCAGTTATTAATTCACTAGGCATTTTAAGTACAAGCCCTATCCTAATTATTTTATTAATCATTATTTCAACACTCTTATTGTTATTATGTACAGGATTCTTTGCTCAAATGCTTATAACTAAATCCTTTATTCCAAAAAAAAGACCACAAAAACAACTTGCGGAGGATAAATTATGATTGAACATTTAGCTATCAACACGCCCTATTTCGGCATCTTACTTTCATTGATACCATTTATTATAGCCACATTTTTATTTAAAAAAACGAATGGCTTTTTCTTATTCACACCGCTATTTGTAAGTATGGTCGTAGGTATAGTGTTTCTAAAATTAACTGGCATAGATTATGCAAATTATAAAATTGGCGGAGACATCATTAATTTCTTCCTGGAACCGGCAACTATATGTTTCGCTATTCCTTTATATAAAAAACGTGATGTTTTAAAAAAATACTGGAAACAAGTATTAGGCGGTATTACATTAGGCACCACTGCAGCACTAATTTGCATTTACTTAATAGCTGAAGCATTCCAATTTTCTAATGGCATTATTGCATCTATGTTACCTCAAGGTGCGACAACTGCTATTGCACTACCTGTTTCAGCGGACATCGGTGGCATTAAAGAACTAACTTCATTAGCTGTTATATTAAATGGCGTAATTATTTACGCACTCGGTTCAAAGTTAATCAAACTATTTAATATTACCAATCCTATCGCTCGTGGCCTTGCACTAGGCACAAGTGGACATTCCTTAGGCGTCTCTTCAGCACAAGAATTTGGTGAAACAGAAGCTTCAATGGCATCTATTTCATTAGTTATTGTCGGTGTAATTGTAGTAGTTGTTGCTCCAATTCTTGCAGCAATATTACTTTAAATAATATTATATTGTAATGAGAAAGAGAGAAATCAATAATCTAAAAGTTGATTTTTCTTTTTCTCATTTTTATTTTCATAAGCACAATGATTTAAAATTTTGGAAGGATACACTCAAGTTATATAAAATATAACAACTTTATAAGTTATCAGAAAATTTAAATTACTTATGATTATATCCTTGTATTGTGATAAGAATTATTGTATTATGCATATATTATTAACTTTGGAGGTTAAAATTTATGACATTATTTTTACTAGAAGCAAATGATTTAGCTTTTGCCTCAAACAAATCTGACTTAGAAAAGAAAGCAGCAGAGTTAACTACAGGCTCTGTACCGACTCTTATCGAAGTACAAGCAACTGAAGATTTAACACATGGTTATTTTATCGTCGAAGCAAATAATGAAACAGAAGCAAAACAATTTTTAGAGGATGCTTCAATTAATATAAATTTAGTAAAAGAAGTGCGTTTAGTAGGTAAAGAACTAGATGAAGTTAAAGCCGGAGATCCAAAAATTGATTACCTAGTAACATGGAATATTCCTGAAGGTATTACCATGGATCAATATTTAGCTCGTAAAAAGAAAAATTCAGTTCATTACGAAGAAGTGCCTGAAGTTCAATTCCAACGCACTTATGTATGTGAAGACATGACTAAATGTATTTGCTTATATGATGCACCAGATGAAGATGCAGTACGTCGTGCACGTAAAGCTGTAGATACACCTATTGATGACATCGAAAAAATTTAAAGAACTACTTTCTCAATAAAATTGAGATTAGTAGTTCTTATGCAATAGCTTTAGCTATTGTAATCTTTAGTCTTTCTCAATAAAATTGAGATTAGTAGTTCTTATAATTGAAGCAAAAAATCATAACTAATCACTTCACGAGTATGGGCCATATATCCCCTTTTACTTGTGAGCATTTAATATATCATGCACATTAAATGACTAATGTATAGTCATGCTTGTGGGGGCGGGAATGTGAAATTCAACTATAGTTTGGGTTTCAATCCCGCTCCTTTATTATCAATTCAATCCCTACTAAAACGATACGAATAATTGAGGTGAAATACGTGATTCATATTGACCATATTCAACATCAATTTGGCGACAACCAAGTTATCAATGATTTTGAACTCAATATAAATAAAGGAGATATCGTTACTTTTATAGGTAAAAGCGGATGCGGTAAATCTACGCTGTTAAATGTAATAGGTGGTTTTTTAACACCTACATCAGGCACAGTAAATATCGATGGTGAAATTAAACAAACACCTTCACCAGATTGTTTAATGATATTTCAGCACCACAATTTATTACCTTGGAAAAATATTAATGACAATATAAGAATTGGTTTATCACGACAACTAAGTGACAATGAAATTAACAAACATTTAAAAAGTGTTGATTTAAATAATAAAGGCACCTTATTCCCTGAAGAACTATCTGGTGGTATGAAACAGCGTGTAGCACTGTGTAGAGCACAAGTACACCAACCAAATGTGATATTGATGGATGAACCATTAGGCGCATTAGATGCCTTTACTCGTTATAAATTACAAGACCAACTAGTTCAATTAAAAGAACAAACTTCTGCGACAATTATTTTAGTAACACATGATATTGATGAAGCTATTTACCTTTCTGACAATATCATACTGCTTGGTGAAGGATGTGAAATCATTAGTCAATATAACATTAAACAATCACACCCACGTAACCGCAATGATAGTCATTTATTAAATATTAGAAATACAATTATGGAAAAATTTGCTTTAAATCACCATATGGCAGAACCAGAATACTATTTATAAGGAGTGTTAAACATTGAAAAAGTTATTTGTTCTTTCAGTAATATTCCTTTTAATAGTTTCTGGGTGTACAAATGATAACCAGCAAACAGCTCATAACAATAATCAAAATAAAAAGACTATAAAAATTGGTTATCTCCCTATTACACATTCAGCTAATTTAATGATGACTGAACAAGTTAGACAACAAGCAAAAGAATCGGGATATAATTTAAAACTTGTACGTTTTAATAATTGGCCAGATCTTATGGATGCATTAAATAGTGGAAAAATAGACGGTGCTTCAACACTCATTGAACTTGCGATGAAATCTAAGCAAAAAGGTTCCAATATAAAAGCTGTTGCACTTGGACACCATGAAGGTAATGTAGTTATGGGACAACAAGGGAAAAAAGTTTCTGATTTCCATAAACATGAAAATTATAGTTTTGCTATTCCTCATCGTTATTCTACGCATTATTTACTATTAGAAGAAATGCGTAAACAACTTGGTCTTAATGCAAAAGACTTCAGTTACCATGAAATGGCACCTGCTGAAATGCCCGCAACTTTAAATGAAGGACGAATTTCAGGTTACTCTGTTGCAGAGCCTTTTGGTGCACTGGGTGAAAAATTAGGAAAAGGAGAAACAATTCAGCATGGAAGCGACATTATACCAGATGCGTATTGTTGTGTCCTTGTATTAAGAGATGACCTAATAAACAATCATACTGATGCAGCAAAAGCATTTATATCTGACTACAAAAAAGCTGGTTACAAAATGAAGAATAAAAAACAAAGCGTGGATATTATGGATAAACATTTTAAACAAGATAGAGATGTTTTAAAACAATCTGCCAAATGGACTTCTTATGGTGATCTTACTATTGAAGAAAAAGGTTATAGCAAAATCAAGAAATTAATTAATGAACACAGACTGTTTAAAGCACCAGATTATAATGAATTTATAGATCCAACGTTATATAAGGAAGGATAAAGTGAAATGACAACTACATTAACCAAAAAATTCACATTGCCCCTATTCACTTTCATCATTTTTCTATTTTTATGGCAATGTGTCATTTGGATAGGTAATTACCAACCTATTCTCTTACCAGGCCCAATTCTAGTAGCACAAAGTATATGGCAATTTATTATTTCCGGGGAAATATTCACACACTTAGGTATTAGTCTATTTCGATTTTTTGTAGGTTTTGGAACTGCAATTTTAATAGGCGTGCCAGTTGGCTTCTTATTAGGTCGTAGTAACACACTTTTTAATGCTATAGAGCCTTTATTACAGTTGATTAGACCCATCTCACCTATTGCTTGGTCACCATTTGTAGTTTTATGGTTTGGTATTGGCAGTCTGCCAGCAATGGCTATTATATTCATTGCTGCTTTCTTCCCTATTGTCTTTAATACGATTAAAGGCATAAGAAACGTTGAACCGCAATATTTGAAAATTGCAGCGAATTTAAACCTCAAAGGATGGTCATTATATAGAAATATATTATTTCCAGGTGCCTTCAAGCATATTATGGGTGGTATTCATATGGCGGTTGGTACAAGTTGGATTTTCTTAGTTTCAGGCGAAATGATTGGCGCTCAATCTGGATTAGGCTTCCTAATTGTGGATGCGCGTAACATGTTAAATCTAGAAGATGTCTTATCTGCAATCTTCTTTATTGGTTTATTCGGATTCTTAATTGATCGACTCATTAGTTACTTAGAAACAATCATTTTAAAAAGATTTGGAGAATAAAGGAGCGTATATATATGAGTTTACAAACACTTATTAAAAATGAATTAGAACCTTATTTAATAGAAATTGACGAAGGTTCACACTACCCTAGAACATTTATTCAAAATTTATTTAAAGAAGGCTATTTCAAAGAAGATGACTTAACCAACAATTTAGAAGTGGTAGAAGAAGTATCTAAATCATGCCTTACTACAGGGTTTTGTTTATGGTGTCAATTAGCATTTTCAACTTACTTGCAAAATGCTAAACAACCTCATTTTAATCAAGATTTACAACAGGCACTGCTTAGTGGAAAAGTATTAGGTGCAACAGGGTTATCTAATCCCATGAAATCATTTAATGATTTAGAATCATTTAATTTAAATCATTATTACAAAGAGAATCAATTATTCGTGAACGGTAAATTACCAGCAGTGAGTAATATAGGGCCAGACCACTATTTTGGTGCTATATCAAAAGCTGAAAACGGTGACGAATTAGTAATGTTTATTGTACATGCAAACCAAGATGGCGTTACTTTAGAGGAAAAATCAAATTTCTTAGGCGTTAATGGCTCAGCTACTTTTAAAATCGAACTAAACGATGTACTTATTCCAAAGAATCAAATTATCACTCATGATGCAAAATCATTTGCTGCTGATATTCGTCCTCAATTCGTTGCACTGCAAGTACCAATAGCATTAGGTTCTATTCGTGCTTCACTTGATTTGATACATCAATTTTCCGATGCACAAAACGGTATAAATAAATACTTAGAATACGATATTGATGATTTCGAATTACGTTTACAACAAATCAAAACAGACTTTTATCATTTAATCCAACGCAAAACTTTACAACATGATTTTGCTGAACTCATCAACCTAAAAAAACAAGCTGGCTACTTATTATTAGAAGTGAACCAAGCTTCTATGGTGAACGGTGGTTCTAGAGCTTATTCACCCAAAGCGCCACAAGCACGTAAATTAAAAGAAGGTTTCTTCTTCGCTGCGTTAACACCAACTTTAAGACATATAGGTAAATTGGAAGAAGAAATCAACGCTAAGCATATTACTTCAAAATAATAACTTTTTTCTTTATCGCTTGTACAATCAACTTTTTAAGTCAAAAAACCTCAACCATTTTTATGATTGAGGTTTTTATTTATGCTAAATCATTGTTTAATTTGCTATTTATCCTATGAACCATTCAATTGCACGTTTTATAGCCTTGTCCCAATAAGCATAATCATGCTCACCAGGTCCATCTTCAAATTGGTAAGATACATTTTGTGCATCCAAATATGCTATAAATTGTTTATTATCTTCGTAGAGTTGATCTTCTGTTCCACACATAATAAGTAACTCTGGTATTACTTTACTTTCAACTATTGCTTTATCTACTAAATAATACGGATCAAGTTCTGTATCCTGTGTCATTTTATCTACACCTGCAATTGCTTGGCCTGAAAAGTCATTCCAATCAATGTCTATAAAGGTTTGTGCATTAAATACAGATGATAATGGGCACGCTTTAGCAAAACGATGGCCTTGTGTTAAGGCATATTTTATCGTTCCATATCCTCCCATAGAATGCCCTGCAATAAAGTTATCCTCTCTCTTCTGTGATAACGGTAAGATTTGATGCGCATAATCTAATACTTCTAATACATAGTCAAAGTATTTATGACCAAATTTCATATTACTATAACCACTATGGTCAGCATTAGGCATAATCACTGCAATTTGATGGTCATTTGCATAACGCTCAATACTTGTATAGCGCAGATAAGATGTTTCATCACTTGATAAGCCGTGTAACAATAACATTGTCTTTAATTGTTTAGGCTCTATCTCCGTATTAAAATAACTAACGTCTTCAGGTAAAATTGCTATAAATTGGTGGTTCATACCAATGGTTTTGGATTTGTAATTTATCGTTAACAACGCCATCTCATTTCACTACTTTCATTACTGATTAATACCCTGAGGTCTATGCTTTTGTTTCTTCTGTGTTCTATTCGTAGGGTCTAATCGTTTTTCTAATAATCTTAATACAACATCTATTAAAATTGCAATTAATGCAATAGGTATCGCGCCAGCTAAAATAAATGTTGTGCCATCTGTAGCATTTGTTCCACGGATTACAATATCACCTAGGGTTGGTGCGCCTATAAATGACCCAACAGCGACAACTCCAATAGCTACAACAAGCGCAATTCTTAGTCCGCCTAAGATGACAGATAAAGCTAATGGTAACTCTATCATGCGTAAGACTTGGTTACGTGTCATACCCATACCTTTTCCGGCATCTTTAATATTTTCATCTACACCAACGATACCTGTAAAAGTATTTTTAATAATCGGTAATAAAGCGTATAAGAATACCGTTACTACTACTGTCGTTGTCCCTAGACCCATAACTAACATCAAAATAGCAAGCATTGCTATAACAGGTACAGTTTGTATAATATTCGCAATCGTAATAATCGTCCATGATAGTTTCTTATATCTAGCTATAATAATACCTAGCGGGATACCCACAATTGCTGCAAATAACACGCCATACACAGACATAAGTAAATGCTTAATAAATAAATCCCAAAGGTAGCCAAAGTTTACTGAATAATATTCGACTAATTGCTGTAATAAATTACCCTCCATTAGTTTTGACCACCCTTCTTATCATTTTCAAAATAGTTATGTTTTTTCAAGAAGTTTTCTGCAACAACTGCCGGCTCTTTGCCTTTACCATCAGCCTGATAATTAAGCTCTTGCATTTCACTTGTTGAAATCTTCTTATCTAACTTATTAATAATCGGTTTTAATTCAGGATATTTATCTAATAATTCATTTGTTGCTACCGAACTAGCTGCATAAGGTGGGAAAAAGCGTCTATCATCTTTCAACACTTTTAAATCATATGCCGCAATTCTCCCATCTGTTGAATACCCTACTGCTACATCTAGATTTTTAGAATTTAATGCATCATATACTAAACCAATTTGCATCGGTCTAACTGTATTAAATTTAAACCCATATTCTTTCGTAAACCCTGGGTAACCATCACCTTCACGATTTAACCATGAACTATCAACACCTAGTTTTAATTTATCACTATGTGCTTTCAAATCAGACACTGTTTCCAAATTATATTTTTTAGCTGTTTCTTTTGTAACCATAAACGCATATGTATTTGCAAAACCATATGAATTAAAGAACGTTTGATTAAATTTCTTTTGGAAACCTTCTTGGGTAGCTTTCATTGCTTTTTCTGGGTCTTTAATAGGATCTTCATTTAATGCACCTGTTAAGTCTGTACCGTTGTAACGAGCACCAGACATATTAGCATCACCATTTACAAGAGCGTTGTGCTGAATTGTACTCGATCCTAAGTTATTTATTAATGTTGGTTTAATCTTTCCATCTGTATCATGTTCTATTAAAAGTCTCAACATATGAGACATAATTTGTGATTCACTCGTCGCAAGCGCTGTAATCTTGACTTCGTTGTCTGAGCTATTTCCACCTAAACCGGGTAAACTACATCCAGATAACACCGTCAGACACAGTACAAGTGCGATACAATACTGTTTCAATCGTTTCATAATGTCCTCCTTAATTTATCTGGATACTTTTAATCCTTTTGGCACTGCCCATTTTTCAACTAATGATAGTAATAAATCTACAATTAATGCTAATGCTGTGACAAGCACTGCAGCACTTACAATCATCAATGGATCGTATAAGTTTAATCCGTTAAATACAAAGTCACCTAAACCGCCGGCACCAACATAACTCGCAAGTGTAGCCCAGCTGATTACATAAACTGATGATAATCGAATACCACCTAAAATCAATGGTAAGGCTAATGGCAATTCTACATCTTTCATTAATTGAAAACGCGTCATGCCCATACTGATTGCCGCTTCTTTAATATTACTATCGATATTTTTAACACCTAAAACAGTATTATTTAATATTGGTAAAAGTACATAGATAAATAAAGCTATGATTGCTGGTAATTTTCCCACGCCAAAAATTGGTATCATGACCGCAAGTACAGCTAATGTAGGAATCGTTTGTAATACACCAGCAACTGTAAGCACAATGTTTGAAGTTCTTTTCATCTTGGATAGAATTATTCCTAAAGGCACAGCTACTACAATGGCAATCAACAAAGCGATCATTGAGATATAAAAGTGTTCTACTGTTTTAGAAATCAGTTGACCACCATATTGCTCTATGAATTGTTTCATTATATATCAGCTCCTACATTATCGGGCTCTACAATTGCAGCTTCAGTAGCACTAGCATCTTCATCTAATTCTCCCCAAATACTGTCATAAACGATATCTACTAAGTTGGCTCTCGTAACTAATCCAATCAATGTTTTACCATCACTATCCACTACTGGCACGTTTCTTACATTTCTCTTAAGGATCGTACGAACAGAGTCTTGTAATTTACTATCTATTCTCACTCTATAAATATCACGTTGCATCATATCAATAAGATCCTTATGCGTTCTTAAACCTTGATTGATATCTTCAATATCTAAGTAACCTAATAATTTGCTATTGTTACCTACTACAAAAATAGTGTCGACACGACGTGCTCTCATAATTTCTACTGCTTCATTCAATGTACTATCTGCATGTACTGTAACTGGTTTAATCATCGCATCTTTAACCGTACGCATGTTAGGTCTATCTTGTATCAATCTATTTTGACCAATAAAGTCACGTACAAAGTCGTTTGCTGGATGACGTAAAATATTGTCAGGCGTGTCATATTGAATCACTTGACCTTCTGACATAATACAAATTTTGTCGGCTAGCTTGATAGCCTCATCCATATCATGAGTGACAAATATAAATGTTTTACCTAATTTTTGTTGTAACTCTTTAACTAAATCTTGTAGCGTATCTCTAGTAATTGGATCCAAAGCCCCAAAAGGCTCGTCCATCAGAATAACATCTTGTTCAGCTGCCAATGCTCTAACAACACCAATACGCTGTTGTTGACCACCAGAAAGTTGTGATGGATATCTATCTAAAAATTCTTCAGGTAAGTCGACTAATTTAATTAATTCTTTTGCCTTTTTTTCTTTCTTTTCTTCTGACCATTTCAATAACTTAGGTACTAAAACAATATTTTCTCTAATAGTCATATGTGGCATCAATCCGATTTGTTGTATAACGTAACCAATTTTTCTACGCAATTCCACTGGATTCATTTTACGGACGTCTTTACCATTAATTGTAATTTGGCCTTCAGTTGCTTCTATCATCCTATTTATCATTCTTAAGGCAGTTGTCTTACCACTACCACTCGTACCAATAAATGCTATAAATTCACCAGATTCAACCTCTAATGAAATATTATCCACAGCTTTTTTACCGCCGCCATAGACTTTAGATAAGTTTTTAATACTTAACATGGGTCAATTCCTTTCTATGTACATATTCAATTTCAACTATTTCTAATAAATTTAGGGCTACCTGTGGATGTTATACAAATCCTAAAATAAGTAAAAACATGAGCACATATAGCCCTAATTTATTCATGTTTCGCTAAATACATCTAAATAAATAGCCATTTTGCTTAGATATTTTATCAACCTATATATAACAAGATACATCAATTAATAAAATTAAACAATTTATAATAGTGAACTTTGTTTCTTAACACATTCAAAAAACCTTTTATTCAATGGTCTAAAATTTATTAACAAATTTTATTTTCGTTTGATTCCGATATGATGTCCAAGCTCTTCTGGTTGATGTTGAATCAATGCAATATCAGCATAAAATTCAACTGATTTTCTAATAGATTCTGGAAATGGTTTCGGTTTATTAGATTTCGTATCCATACCCATTAGCATCACTTCATATGTCGCACATCTGTCATTTTGTTCATTTTTTAATGTCATAAATACGTGTAAACGCTTCGCATCAAAATCAAACAATTCCACTGTGACAGTAATAGACTCATTTAGTTTTATTTCTTTTAAATACATCACATGATTTTCAAGTGTGAATATAGTATATTTCAATTGCTCAATCGCTTGTAAATCTAACCCCAAATTAGCTAACCACGCGTCTGTTGCATCGCTGAATACTCGATTATACTCAGCATCATTCATATGACCATTATGATCTACCCAATTTTGTTTTACCGTTGTCGTATATTCAAATAATGATTGGGTCATATTAATACACCGACTGATTATTACTTTTTTTCATTGAAGGCGTCTCTTCTGGCCAATATGTTTCTGCAAGTTGTTTCACTTTAACTAAAAATTCATTGCGTTTTTGGTCAAGCTCTGACATGGTTTGTCCTTGTGATGAAGATTCACATCCATTGACGACTTCATCATAAAGTTCTTGTGTTAATTCAGGAGCTATTAATTTTGTCCAAGGTTTTTTCAATGCAGGGCCAAATTGTTTTAACATATGACGCATACCGCCCTCACCGCCAGCTAAATGGAATGTCATAAACGGACCATATTGTGCATAACGCAACCCAGCTGCATGGGTGAATGCTTTATCTACTTCTTCTGTAGTAGCGATGCCATCATTGACTATATGCAACGCTTCTCTCCATAAAGCCTCCATTAATCTGTCAGCTACATGTCCTTCAATTTCATGTCTCACATGTAGTACATCCATACCAATACTTTCGTAAATTGTTTCAGCTTTTACAGTTGTTTCTTCTGTAGTTAATTTACCAGGAACAATTTCAACTAACGGTAAAATATATACAGGATGGAATGGATGTGCTACTACTAGTCTTTCTGGATGTTGTAAATGCTTTTGTAATTCTGAAGGCATGATACCTGATGTACTAGAACCTATTATAGCATCTGGTTTTGCATAAAAATCTATCTCAGTTAATACTTGATCCTTTAATGATTCAATTTCTGGCACATTTTCTTGAATATGATCTGCATCTTTAACTGCTTCTTCTAAATGAGGAGTGAACGTTAAATTTTCTAAAGATGCATTTTCTGCTAAGCCAAGTTGTTCAGCATATGGCCAATTTTGTTTCACTTGTTTCAACATACTTTCAAATGCATTTTCACTCGGATCTGTTGCGATGACCTCATGTCCATGTGCTAATATTCTTGTAATCCAACCGCTACCGATTACACCTGTACCTACAACTGCAAACTTCATTTTGTACCTCCTTGTGGCGATCTAAGCTGATACTTTTCACGCGCCTCTGCCGGTGTCATCGGCTCAATATCTAAAGCTTTGAGTATTTCTACTGCTTTTTCAACAAGTTGTTCATTAGATGCTTTTACACCTTTTGCTAAATATAAATTGTCCTCTAAACCAACACGAACGTTACCACCACGTTTTGCTGCTTCCTCTACTGTTGGAAATTGCATTCTTCCAATACCAAATGCAGACCATTCTGCATTTTCAGGTATACGTGTTTTAAAATATTCGATGGTTTCTGGATCATTTTCAGCGCCCCATGGAATACCTAAACAGAATTGGAAGAGCGGTGTACCTTCAATAAGTCCTTCATTTATCAATTGTTTTGCAAAAGAAATATGACCACTATCAAAGCACTCTAGTTCTGGTTTAACACCTGCATCCTTGACCAATTGAGCTTGTTTCCTCAACCAATCTGCAGGACTCAAATAAATAGCGTCGCCCATATTGACACTACCACAATCTAATGTACACATTTCAGGTAATAACGTGCCAACTGGTTCATGTCGTTCATCAGGGGTTTGCATATCGGATCCTTTTTCTGCTTTATATGGATCTTCGAGGCTTGGAATGAAATCTCCGCCTCCACCTGATGTGATATTAATAATGATATCTTCATCTGCTTCTCTAATTAGTCTTACTGCTTCTCTAAAAAACGCCACATCATGACTAATTCCCCCTGTTTTAGGGTCTCTCGCATGAATATGTGCTACAGTAGCACCAGCCTTTGCGCATTTAATTGCAGAATCAGCAATTTCTTGTGGCGTCACAGGGACATGCTTATTTTTATCTACAGTATCTCCAGCACCTGTCAATGCTGCTGTTAGCATAACTTTTTTCATTTATATAAACCTCCAAGAGCGTTTTTAATACATCGGTTAGTGTACCAACTGGACGGTTTAGTTTCAACCCCTTGAAAATTTTAAAAAAGGAATAATCAACTTCAAATTGTCGATTATCCCTTTAGTAACAGTACTTAACGTAGTTTATTAATTTTATTATTTTTTTATAAATTACATATACTCAAAAATATAATTTAGTCATTTTTATCAATTTGAGTATATTCCGTCAATCTGTCCAAGACTTTTTCTCTCATCGATTCATCTAAATTATCTAAACCGAAAATTTCTGACAACCACAATCCATCAACTGCCAACCTTATTATAGTTGCGTCTACTTTATCTAGACCATCATTTTCAATATTGTGTTGCCATTCTTTGTATGTGTCCTGTAATGGTAATAGTAAATTACTGTTTATGCCTTGGGCAGCAAGCATACCAGATGTAATCGAACCGTTTTCAGCACGATGTTCACGAGTTGCTTCGATAAAGGCACGAACCCATTTACCGTCCCCATTATTATCTTTTTCTACATGTTCATTAACATTATTGCGATATAGTTCATCTGCATGGTCAACGAGTCCTTGTATTAACGCAAATTTATTTTGAAAATGATACAATAAGCCACCTTTACTGACACCAGCTTTTTTAGCAACAGCATCTAAAGTTAAATATTCACTACCTTGTTCATCAACGATAGTTGCAGCTGCCTGTAATAATTGTATCCGTTTGGAAACTCTTGGCATTCATACACCTTCTTTCTCAATGTACTATCTGACCTGTTGTCTCGTAGTATTTTATATTCGAGCAAACTATATATGATAAACGAAAAAGTTGCAACTCTATCTTTCTATAAATTCTAAATTAAAGACATAAGTATATTATCATATTTCTAATATAATTTATGATATATACGCAACCATGACGTATGGCATCATAAAGATAATTAAAGGCCGAGACCTTAAATTCAAGCCCCAGCCTAAGCACTTTATACACTTTGAGAATTATTTATCATTCATGCCTTTCCCATTTAAAATATGATCTATATATTTCAACACGCGCTTCTCACGTGTCGAAGCCCTTTTAGCCTGTCCTATGAAGTACATATATTGTCTTTGTCTACCAGGAGTTAATTGATTAAATGCTTTTTTCAGTTCTGGCATTTCATCTAATTTCGCTTGTAATTCTACTGGCATTTCGTAGTCTTCTGTTTCTTTCATAGGTACTTTTTTGCCTGATTTTTCAATTCTTATGGCTTCTTCAATATACCATTTAATTTCTTCTCTACGTATTTCTATTTCTTCTAGACTTTCAAAGCGTAATTGTCTAGCTGCTTGTACATTTTTAGTTTGTTGAATCAATGTGTGATAAGGATCTTCCATAATAGCACCTTTTTCAAATAACAGGGCACAATAGTGCTTGAAGTCTTGTACAATCACTACGTTTTTATTATCTAATGTATAACAAGGATGCATCCATTTATAATCTTCAACTAATTCAGTTTCTGTAATAATTTCACGCATCAATTTAAATTCATCTTGCCACTGTTTTAATCCATCAATAAATGCATCTACTTTTATATGATTTTGTTGATTTGTCATAACAATTGCACCTCATTATATTTTCTATTTATTTTTATTCTACTATAAAGCACTCTACTTCCGCTATGATGGATCATTTTCTTTTTAAACCAAGTTTTCCGATTGATCTACTATGAATTAAGTGCAAATTATGTTATGATTTTTTTATTATTTTTACAACTACATCATATATAGAGGTGATTGAATGCAACAAGCAACAAATTTAAAAAAAGTGTTAGGTTTTACAGATGTTTTGGGAATTGCGATTGGTCAAATTATCGGAGCTGGTGTCATGTCATTAACTGGTATTGGTATACAAATGACAGGTAGTGGTATAACACCAGCATTTATTTTATCTGCTGTTATCACGTTACTGACCATGTTTCCAATAGCAATATTAGGTTCAACATTACCTACTACTGGAGGTATGTATCAATATACTAGTCGTTTATTGTCCCCTAAAACAGGTATATTTTGGCTAATGTTGTTTATGTTTTTACAAATCACCTTGTCCTTATATGCGCTGTCGTTTGCGCAATATTTAGAAGGGCTTTTTCCTGGTGTACCTGTTAGAACTGTCGCCTTCTTATTGTTAACGATTTTATTTATCGTGAATATCGTTGGCATAAAGTCTGCATCCATTATAGGAAATTTGATGGTAATCACTTTAATTATAGCTCTATCTTGTTTCATCATCTTCGGTATGCCACATGTTAATTTTGGCGTATTTAATTCAAGCTCAATGTGGCCAGATGGATTTACAGGATTCTTCACTGCAGTCGGTTTAGTTTCTTTTGCTACTGGTGGCGCGCAAGTTGTTGCTGAATTAGGTGGAGAAATGAAAAATCCAAAAAGAGATATACCAATCGTTATAATTGTAGCTACTATTTTTGTTGGTATATTATATGCCTTTATTGCATCAATTGCAGTTGGCGTTTTACCGATTCCCGAAGTAGCAGGCAGACCTTTAACAAGCGTAGCAAAAGAAATACTGCCTACCCCTATTTTTATTTTCTTTATGATTGGAGGGGCAATGTTTGCTTTAGCTACAACACTTAATTCAACTTTCACATGGGTAACTAAAAGTTTATTAATCGCAATTCATGATGGTTATTTGCCTAAAGCCTTAGGGCACGTAAACAAGCGGTTTGGCACACCACATTGGTTGCTACTTATTTTTTATATTATTGGCGCACTTCCTATCGTTACGGGGATGTCACTAAATGTTGTTGCTCAATTAGGTACAGGCATATCATTAATAGTATTTGCATTTCCTGCATTAGCAGTAACACAATTACCCAAAAAATATCCTGAAGCCTATAAACAATCACCTTTTAAAGTGCCCTATCCTGTACTAATCGTTATAGCAATTACTGCTATAGTTGTTTTACTATATCAGTCTTATTTATTAATATCTGATTTGAAAATTGGTTATATGATAGGTACTTTAATATATATTCTAATTTCAGCCGCTATAGCACAAGTTTCACATACTAAAGCTAATTTAAATATAGATGATATACGCATAAATTCAACTCAACTTTCAGAAAAAGCAAATTAACGAATTATCTTTGGCAGGAAGCAGGTTAGAAATCATAGTATTCTATTATGGTTCCTAACCTGTTTCTTTTTCTTTGTTATACATTTAAAAAGCTATAATTTCCTTCCGTCTATTTGTTTTACTTATTATTTAATATAAGTAAATTAATATGAAATAATACAATAATAATCACTTAACAATATTCAACTTTGTTACAATTATCTATAATCATTACAATTTAATCAAATGATGATCAATTTTTTGTAAGCGCTTTAACTTAAGGGGGAAGTAAAATGCAACAAGAAAGTATTTGGTTAACAATTGTAGGCCTAGTGATTATTATTTCCATTGTAGGCTTATTAATTGCGCAACGTATTAGTCCTGTAGTTGGTATGATTTTAATACCGAGTATTGGTGCATTACTTTTAGGATACAATGTTGGGGATTTAGTAAAATTTTTCAATAGTGGATTGGATCAAGTTATAAACGTTGTTATTATGTTTATTTTCGCTATTATATTCTTTGGTATTATGAGTGACAGCGGTATGTTCAAGCCACTTGTAAAAAGGTTGATATTACTCACTAGAGGTAATGTCATAGTAGTCTGTATCGTTACTGCTTTAATAGGTATCTTCGCACAACTTGATGGTGCTGGAGCAACAACTTTTTTATTATCTATTCCTGCGTTATTACCACTTTATAAAGCTTTAAATATGAATCGCTATTTATTACTACTTTTATTAGCACTAAGTGCAGCTATAATGAATATGGTTCCTTGGGGAGGGCCAATGGCTCGTACAGCTTCAGTATTAAATGTCAAAAATGTTAACGAACTATGGTATGGCGTTATTCCTGTTCAGTTAATCGGATTTGCGCTTGTATTATTATTCTCAGTATATTTAGGTATTAAAGAAAAATCACGTATTAGTAAAAAGATTAATAATGGGGAAGTACCTGATACGCAACATCTAGATATTCATAAAATTGTAGATAATTATGAAAAAGATCAAGCTGTAAAATTCCCAGTACGTGGTACTGCAGTTGATAAACCTTGGATTATATGGATAAATGGAATACTAACGATTATTGTAATCGTTATGATGTTAACTAATATCGCACCACCAGAGTTTGCTTTCTTGATTGGCGTTGCAATCGCATTGGTTATTAATTTCCCAAATGTAGATGAGCAAATGAGCCGCTTAAAAGCACATGCACCTAATGCATTAATGATGGCTGCCGTAATTATAGCAGCAGGTATGTTCTTAGGTGTTTTAAATGAGACAGGTATGTTAGAAGCTATTGCCGTCAACTTCATAACAATTATTCCAGACGCAGTCGGACCTTACTTACATATCATCGTGGGTATCTTTGGTGTGCCACTTGATTTACTTACGAGTACGGATGCTTATTATTTTGCCGTACTTCCAATCGTAGAACAAACTGCGAGTCAATTTGGTGTTCCTTCGATTTCTACAGCATATGCAATGCTAATAGGTAATATTATTGGAACCTTTGTTAGTCCATTCTCGCCAGCCTTGTGGTTAGCAATTGGCCTTGCAGAGGCAAATATGGGGACATATATAAAATATGCCTTTTTCTGGATATGGGGATTTGCTATTATCATGTTGATTATCGCTGTATTAATCGGCGTAGTAGCAGTCTAAATTACTTATATAAATTTTAACTTTCAAACTTAAAATGGGGACAACTATCCGATACTAAATTTTATTTAGTAGTTCGGATAGCTGTCCCCATTATTTATCTGTAAACTATTTTATTTAATCAATTTCATCGATTTTTATGATGACTCATTAGCTATATTCGCAACTCATTTTTGCACATTATCATATATAAACTTTACGTCTGAGCTTTATTAAATTTCGCGACATTTTTTAAACTAATGATTAATATAAAGGCTAATAAGGCAATCGCAGCACTAAAGTAAGTTGTTGCAAAGACATCTACTTTTGAAACAACTAAACCACCCACTATACCACCAATACCGATGCCTGCGTTTAAACTAGACATGTTCCAACTCATAACTTGGCTCGTATCACCCTCAACATGTTCGATGATGCCACTTTGTACAGCAGGATTGGTACTCCACTGCATGATATTCCATATAAAGATAACCATCAATAATAGACCTGTGCCCGGTAAGAAAACATTTAAGATTAACATCATAATGATAAAAATGGTTGTCGCAATCGTTAACCAACGTTTACTTGTGAGTTTATCTGATAAGAAACCTCCCATTGATGTACCTATTACACCCGCTACACCGTTAATCAACAATGCGATAGACACAAATGATAAATCATGGCCACTTTTCAGC
This sequence comes from Staphylococcus pseudoxylosus, assembly GCF_044794325.1. Taxonomy (NCBI): domain Bacteria; kingdom Bacillati; phylum Bacillota; class Bacilli; order Caryophanales; family Staphylococcaceae; genus Staphylococcus; species Staphylococcus pseudoxylosus. Next base: position 641,303 of record NZ_CP085024.1, on the reverse strand, counting down.
ATCAATGGATTAATATAAATAAATGTCACTGAATTGGCAACGAGTAGTAAAAACGTTATACTCAAATATTTTACAATTTCTGCCGGTCTTAATATTTTAGAATAACTACTTATACGTTGCGTTGTTTCTGTACCTGTTTTAGGCGTTTCAAATTGTGGCTGTGGTACATAAAAGTACATTAGTATACCCACTAGCACGCTAACTGCTACGATAAATAAGAATGTATATCTCCACCCTACTAAGTCACCTATAATTGTCCCAATAGGTACACCAAACACATTAGCACCACTAAATCCTGAATATACAATACCAATCATTTTCCCACGGTGTTGTGGCGCTGTTAATAAGGCCGTTAACGCTAATATTTTAACCACGATTAACGCTGCCGCAGCAGATGATAAAATACGTCCAATCACCAAGATTGAAAAATTAGGCGCCATAGCAATAATTACGTTCCCTATAATAAAAGTTGCTAATGCCCATAATAAGACTGGTCTCGGTGAAAAGCGATTAGTTAATTTCACTAATATTGGACCAGCTATAGCAAACGTAATCGCATATAGAGTTACTAACTGGCCCACTATCGCTTCTGAGACATGTAAATCATTACTCATTAAATTCATAATACCAGCAACCATCATTTCAACCATACCTACTATAAATATACTTAAAATAAATGTTGCAATTCTCATCACTGACATAGATTCGCTCCTCCCTTTTATAAATTTTTATTTTTACATAACCATTATATTATAAACCATTCGTCAACACGTTTGAACATTTTAAAATAATAATGGTTATCCCTATGTAGTAAGAAGTTAAGAAATCCATTCGTCTTTGGATTGTTAAATTTAAGTACCTATAAAGAAGCGCTAAAAAATACCAACAAAACACTTAGCTTTGTTGGTATTCCGTCTCAACTATAAGTATGATAAACACACCTTTAATTTGCGTACACCATTATATTTTTGGAAAAGTAATTTTAGTAATAATCAAATAGACTATTTTAACACTGTTATATATTATCTTTCTTTTGTATGCATATGGCGTCCAATCAGTTGATCTCGGTGATTAAAGAATTGTTTATAGCTTAAGTAAGTCGCAATTAAAGCTGACATAATCGTCGCAGTTGTATGGATAAATACAACCATCAACTGAAACTTCACTGCCTCTAAGGGCGCAACACCGCCTAGTATCAAACCAGTCATCATACCAGGTATAGAGACAATACCATATGTTTTAACAGAATCAATCGTAGGTACAATAGCTGTTTTAATACTGTTTCTAATCGTTGCCTTAGAGGATAATTTAGGGTTAGCACCTAAAGCCAATTTAGCTTCTATTTGACTCATTTCTTTTACAAACTCTTTATCTAAATTTTGATAGGCTAAATTGATGGCTATCAGCCCATTACTTCCCAACATTCCTGCTATCGGTATAACTTCATTCGGTTTAAACTGTATCGCACCAGTTAAGATTACGCCAACTAATGGCAAGGCAACACCAACGAATATAGCTATAAATGAAATCCAAAACACATGATGCATGACTGACGAAGCCCTACTTATTGTATTCCAAGAAGCATTTATAATAATTATTAATACAAATGTAAGCAGTAGCCACTTTTGGTTTACTCCAAAAATAAAATGTAAGAGATACCCCAATATAACAAGTTGGACCACTGCACGTAATGTAGCAATTAATAAATCTTTAATTATATGTAATTTTTCTTTATAAGAGACGATAATAGGAAATAGCAATAGAAGACCGGTTAATGCTAACGCAGTTGTACTCATGATAAATCATCCTCCTGTGCAATTCGACCTTCAACGACTTTAATTCTTTTCTTAAAGTGCCTACTACTTTGTTCATTACTATGAGTAATCCACAAAATAGAGACACCTTCTTGGGCCATATTAAAAATTAGTTTTTCAATTTTTTCACTATTTTTCTCGTCAAGTGCACTAGTCGCTTCATCTAATAATAACATCTGTGGTTTATACATTAACTGCCTTGCTATGGTTATTCTCTGTCTTTCACCACCGGATAAATGATCTATCCTTGTATTGAAATTGTAATGACCCAAACCAACGGACTTTAATAAATATTTGGCTCTTTTGCGGTCAAATTTATCATTACGCACTTCTGCTGGAAAAGCTAAATTCTCTCCTATAGTTCTATCAAACAAGTCACTCTCTTGTAATAGATAACTAATTTTCATACGCAACGTTTCTGGATCAATCTCTTCGTAAGGTTTACCATTTAAATATATTTCACCTTCTGTCGGACTAATTAAATTATTAATCAATCGCATTAATGTACTTTTCCCGCTTCCTGAAGGTCCTACAATCGCAATCGTATCCCCTTGCTCAATTTTCAAAGAAATATTGTTGATGATGTCACGGTTATCAACATGATATGAAACATTTTTCAGTTCTAACATGCTTCGTCCTCCTAATATTTGCTTTACTCATCATTATTCCCTAACACATGATGTAAATAACTATTTTCTAGAAAATATAACTTAACAACACATTCTTAAAAGTTATTTCAAAATAACAATTGTTATAAATGATATAAAATTATTTAAACTATGCAATGTGATAGAAACAGCTAAATTCATACCACTTTTGAGATAAACAAAGGCTAGACTTGCACCAATTATAATATAACTTCCTATTTCAAAAGGCGACGTAGCACCCATAACATGTACACTTGCGAAAAGAATCACTGACAGAACTGTAGCAAAACCATAGGTGATTTTTTTACCTAATTCATGAATAATTAAGTGTCTAAATAATAATTCTTCAATAAAAGAGGTTAAAATGACGATATCTATAAACAGCAATGGTAGCATCCAATTATTTTCAAACAATTCTTCTAGTAACATTTGATTCTGAGTTTCTCCATATTGAAGAGATTTAGGCAAAAAATCTGTCATCCATTCATATCCAGTAATTAATACTAATGAAACTATATAAGTCATCAAAATGACTAATATATAGTTTTGACCTTTCTTAAATCGCTCTATCGCAATCGGTAATAATCGATGATTCTTATGTATTAAATAAAAACTTAGCAAAATAATAATTTCCGAGATTACTGTACTTATAATCTTGTAATCATTACCTACTACTTCACTTTTAATATTAAATAAAAAGAAAACTCCAAATATTACAGCCAAGATAATTAAAGGTACAACTTGATTGAAGAGTATATAAAAAGGAATAAGCCAGAAATCTCTTTTCACAATATGCTTACTTTGCCATTTGTTGTTTTCTTGAAATAGTTTCGTTCTTTTTAGCATTGATTCGTCATCCATAAGACATCTTCCTTTATATTTATGTATTGTAAATATATCATGAATAAAATTACTTATATATGTTTTATAAAATTTTTCATAGTATTTCATTGTTTAGAACTTTAATATTAAGTAACTTTTTCTTTTTCAAGTCATTTTATTGTAAAATGATCATTTTGTTGTAACATATAGTTAAATGGGGGGATACTTTATGACAATATTAACCGTACTACAGTTTATTGTTAATATAATCATTGTTTTATTTCTAATAAGTGGTCTTATTATCGGTGCACTATTACTATTTAAAGATAAGCGTCAAAAACAACATAGCGTATTACGCAATTATCCTTTATTAGCTAGAATACGTTATTTTGGTGAGAAAATAGGCCCGGAATTACGTCAATATCTCTTTTTAGCAGATACTAAAGGTAAACCTTTTTCTAGAAATGATTTCACTCATATCGTTGTAGCAGGCAAATATAATTCCAGAATGACAAGTTTTGGTACTCAAAGAGATTATGAAGATGGCTTTTATATACAAAACACTATGTTTCCATTACAATCATCAGAATTACACATCGACCAATCACCTATGATATCTTCTTTTATTTATCAGATAGATAATGAGCGTCTATTTAATCGTGACGAGCATAGAATAAAAACAGAAATTGACCCTTACTATTTATCAGACGACAATCAAATTATACTCGGACCGGAGCTTGAACAACCTTTCAAACTTAAACGTTTGGTTGGTCAATCTGGTATGAGTTACGGTGCATTAGGTAGTCATGCTATTACTGCCCTTTCTAAAGGTTTAGGACAAGCTGGTACATGGATGAATACTGGTGAAGGTGGACTATCAAAACACCATCTGTCTGGTGATGTAGATATTATTTTTCAAATCGGACCTGGTCTATTCGGAGTACGTGATAAACAAGGTAATTTTGATACAGACGCCTTTACACATTTATCACAACATCCTCGTATTAAAGCTTTTGAAATCAAACTAGCTCAAGGCGCTAAAACAAGGGGCGGCCATATGCAAGGCAATAAAGTCACTGAAGAAATTGCAGAAATTCGTAAAGTTGAGCCATGGAAAACGATAAATTCACCTAATCGTTTTGAGCAAATCAATAATCCAACTGCATTACTTTCTTGGGTACATCAATTACAGCAACTGGGTCAAAAACCTGTTGGCTTTAAAATAGTCATCAGTAAAGTCTCAGAGGTAGAAGATCTGGTGCGCACAATGGTTGATACACAACAATATCCAAACTTTATAACAATAGATGGAGGAGAAGGTGGAACTGGTGCAACTTTCCAAGAATTAGAAGATGGTGTAGGTTTACCTCTTTTCACAGCACTGCCTATACTTACTTCTTTATTAGAAAAGTATGGCATTCGAGATCGTATTAAAATATTTGCTTCAGGCAAACTCATCACACCTGACAAGATTGCGATTGCACTTGGTTTAGGTGCAGATTTGATCAACATAGCTCGTGGCATGATGATTAGTGTAGGTTGTATTATGAGTCAACAATGTCATATGAACACTTGTCCAGTAGGTGTTGCCACAACAGATCCCAAAAGAGAAAAAGGCCTAATTATTGATGAGAAAAAATACCGTGTCACTAATTTTGTAACAAGTTTGCATGAAGGTTTATTTAATATCGCAGCTGCAGTTGGCGTTGAATCACCTACACAAATTTCTAAAGAGCATATTATTATTAAAAATAAAGATGGTAGTATTCAATCAATCCAAGACTATAAATTAAAATTGATAGAACACGTATAGAAAATCAAAAAATCACTATGACAATCATTCAATATTGTTGCCATAGTGCTTTTTATTTTATCTACTTAATTGGTTTATTTTGTCAGTAATCAATGTTTCTATTTCACTTTGTTTATCTTGTAATGGGTTGAACTCAAATTGAACTTCATTAATAAATACTGTTGGAATGCCTTTAATACCACGTTTAAATGTTTCTTCATTAATTGCTAGTGAACGTTCATCCGCTTCTTTGTTAGGCGTTAAGTTAAATGTTTGTGTCATTTTTTCTTCAATTGCAGTAAAGCTCTTCTTCCATTCATCTTGCGTATCGTATAAATCGCGTATAACTTCTATCGTTTCATTAACTTTTTGATAATCTAAATGTATATTTGCAACCGTTCCTTTTAATAAAGCTTGCTTAGTTTTATCAAAATGTTTGATTACATGTTGCACTTTACCTGCCTCAATAAATGGTTTTAGCGCCTTGTCTGCAGCTCTAAAATAGTTCTTACAATATGGACATGCAAAATTAATAAAAGATTCGACTTGAATTGGCGCTTTATTTGAACCCAATGTAAGATAATTAACTTTTGTCATTTTAACCCCTCCATTTTATCTAATATATTTATTGAAACACGATTGTTTGGTTATTGCACACTTTTAGTCTTAGTGAATTAGTAAGATTTATTTTTAGATTTATATCGTTCTTATCAATTTTTATTTAAATCAAATGACTATATGGTATTAATCTTAAAATGGTAAAATATATCTATAAATCAAACTTGGGAGGGTTAATATGAATCAATCAGTAGAACTATTAAAATCTTTAACTGATGTCGACGGCATCGCAGGCCATGAAATGAAAGTGAAAGCTTTAATGCATGATTATTTAAAACCTGTTAGTGATGAAATTGTAGAAGACAACCTCGGTGGTATTTTTGGTAAAAAATCCGCAACAAATGGTGACAAAACATTGATGGTTGCTGGGCATTTAGATGAGATTGGTTTCATCGTTACTAAAATTGATAATGATGGATTTTTAAAATTCACTCCAATTGGAGGTTGGTGGAATCAAGTCATGTTGTCACAAAAAGTTACTGTCACAACAGACAAAGGTAAGAAAATAAGAGGAATTATCGGTTCTAAACCACCACACGTACTATCACCTGAAGAGCGTAAAAAAACGATTGATATGAAAGAAATGTTTATAGATATTGGTGTTAAAAGTAAAAAAGAAGCCGAGCAATTCGGTATTGAAATTGGAAATATGATTACGCCATATAGTGAATTTGAAACATTAGCAAACAACAAATATTTAACTGCAAAAGCTTTTGATAATCGCTATGGATGCGCACTTGCCGTTGATGTATTACAACAATTAAAAAATGATACCATCGATGTCAATTTAGTCGCTGGTGCAAATGTTCAAGAAGAAGTTGGGCTACGTGGTGCTAAAGTTGCTGCTAATAAAATCAAACCTGACTTAGCAATTGCTGTTGACGTTGCAATTGCATATGATACACCAGGAATGTCTGGACAAGTTAGTGATACAGCTATTGGTAATGGACCTGTTGTCATTATTATGGATGCTTCTAATATCGGGCATGTTGGCTTTACTAAACATATTAAAGAGGTAGCTAAGAAACACAACATTTCTATTCAATTAGATACTACAGCTGGTGGCGGGACTGATGCTGGTAGCATACATGTTGCGAATGAAGGCATACCAACTGTTTCTATCGGTGTCGCATTACGTTATATGCATTCAAATGTATCTGTACTACACACAGATGATTACAAGAATTCAGTTGCACTGATAGCTGAAATTGTTAAATCTTTAAATGATGACGTCGTAGAAGAAATTATTTGGTAATCTTTCTAACATAACTTGAATTATTTTATTAAAGTAATTTTTATATGTTAATGATTATACACTATGTAAAAAGACACCATACAATTAGCATATCATCGGTACTTTAATCTATGACCAATATGTGCTTAAACAGTGAGGCTGAGACAAAGTAATTGTCTCAGCCTCGCTATTTTATATAATTATTTTATTCATTATTATAGATTGCTTATTTTATTTAGTCGTATTTTTCCAGCTATCGTCACTTAACATTTCACCAGGCCATGTATAAGCCATTACACCACCATCAATAGTAATCGTCTCGCCAGTAATAAATGAACTGTCGTCTGAAGCTAGGAACGCAACAAGTTTCCCAATTTCTTCAGGTGTTCCTAATCTACCTAAAGGTGTAACCCATTTTTGATTTTCTCTAAATGTTTTACCAGATGCTTCATCAGCAGTCCCGGTCAATTTATCGACAAGTGGCGTTTCAATAGTACCTGGTGCAATCGCATTCGCTCTAATATTTTCTCTCCCGTATTCTATAGCAGTGGAACGTGTAAAATTGATTACGCCACCTTTTGCCGCATTATAGCCTGAACGATTTAAATCTGCTGCTAAACCTGAGAATGACGCCGTGTTAATAATAGAACCGCCTTCATCCATCATTAATGGTAAGAAAAACTTAGTCATTAAAAACGTCCCTCTAAGATCGACGCCCATTATCTTATCGAAGACTTCTACAGGATATTCATGTATCCTACCAGCAGCATGATCAACACCCGCATTATTAAAAAGTACATCGATTGTTGAGCATTTTTCTTTAATAGCTTCTGCAAACCGTTCTACTGCATGTTCATCCGAAATATCAACAGTATAACCTGAGGCTTTATACCCTGCATTATTAATTTCTTTAACCGTATCATGTACTCTTTCTGAGATATCTACCGCTATAACATGAGCGCCCTCTTTAGCTAAAACATGTGCGGTAGCGGCACCAATACCTGTACTGACACCTGTTAATATAGCTACTTTATCTTCTAATCTTCCCATGATTACTCACGACTCCTTTTCTAAAATTGACTTTCCTTCTTAACACATCTCAATGATATACTTCCTTTTTTAATTACTTACAAAACTTCATTTATTAGTTCTTTTATATAAAAACGTTTACAACAATTGAAATTATTCAATCTCTAAGTTGTCAAAATTTTCATTTAATTATTAACTTTAATTTGTTATACTTTCGACAAGTTAATTGGGAGGTAAGGCTCATGTCATTAAATTCAAAAGAAAAACCAACGCTTATCAATAGATTTTTAAACATAGTAGAGAAAGTTGGGAACAGATTACCTGATCCTAGTATTTTATTTTTCTTAATGTGCTTAGGTCTCGCAGTATTAACTTGGATAATTTCATTTTTCCCTATCACAGTTAAACATCCTGGCACAGGTGACACCATAGCAATTAAAAGTATTTTAAGTAGTGATGGCTTATCAATGATATTGAATGATGCCGTTAAGAATTTTTCTGAATTCCCTGCACTAGGTCTTGTATTAGCAGTCATGCTTGGTATTGGTGTATCGGAAAAAACAGGTTATTTTGATAAATTGATGATACAAGTAGTACATAAAGCACCAAAGAAAATTATAATTCCTGTAATTATATTAGTCGGTATCTTAGGTAATGCTGCTGGTGATGCCGCTACTATCGTGTTACCACCACTTACTGCCATGGTGTTTATCAAATTAGGCTATCACCCTATTGCTGGATTAGCTATGGCTTATGCGTCAGCACTTGGTGGTTTCTCAGCTAATGTCATGATTGGTATGTCTGATGCTTTACTTTATGCTTTTACAGAACCTGCAGCAAAAATCGTTTCTGATAATGTACATGTAAATGTCGCAATGAATTGGTACTTTATAGCAGCTAGTATTATCGTTTTACTACCAGCTGTATATTGGGTAACAATGCGATTTGTCATTCCTAGACTCGGAACATATGATACATCCAACTCAGATATTAAAGTTGATGAAGAAAATACAGGATTAACACCTGAAGAAAATAAAGCCGTTTTTTGGGCAAACATAAGCTTCTTTGCAATGATTGCTTTACTCATTATTTTAGCAATACCACAAAATAGTTTTCTAAGAAATGCTAAAACAGGTAGCTTACTTAACGATGCACCGATTATTAATGGAGTCGGTTTGATTATTTTAGTCTTATTTTTAGTACCTGGTTTAGTATATGGCATTAAAATGAAAGTATTTCATAACTCTAAAGACTTAGGTAAAATGTTAGCTGATTCTATGGGTTCGATGGGTTCTTTTATTGTGATAGTTTTCTTTGCAGCGCAACTACTAGCATTCTTAGAGTGGAGTAATCTCGGTGTTATTGTTGCAGTTAAAGGGGCTTCATTACTCCAAGGGCAAAATGGCATTGTATTAATCTTAGGCATTATTTTATTGAGCGCACTCATTAACTTATTGATAGGTAGCGCATCCGCTAAATGGGGAATTTTGGCCCCTATTTTTATACCAATGTTAATGCTTGTTGGATTTCATCCTGCGTTTACACAAATGCTATATAGAATTGGTGATTCCATCAGTAATCCAATCACTCCGATGATGCCCTATTTACCACTGCTATTATCTTATGCGCAAAAATATGATAACAATATGAAATTAGGTTCTTTACTTTCAAGTCTAATGCCTTATACCATCGTTTTAAGTATTGTGTGGCCATTGTTTATGATCATTTGGTATTTATTAGGTTGGCCATTAGGTCCTGGCGGGCCATTAGATATGAAATAATATGTTGAAAATTACACACGTAATAGACAAATCCAGCAGTCAGTATATATATAGCTGACTAGTGGATTTGTCTTTTTTATATTGCACATTGTAATTTATACTATTTATTTTAAATTAATTTCTATTGAGCAGCATGGAAATAATTAGTAACAAATTATTATATTTAATGTAATATAAACTTAAGAAATGGGTAAACAAAATAGAGCAATATAAATTACCTCATCAATATTTTAGGAGGCATTATGGAACGCATAGGATTAATTGATATCGGATCAAATACCATTAGATTGGTTATTTTAGAATTTGATAAAAAGACAGGATTAAATGAATTATTAAATATTAAAACACCCGCAAGATTAAGCCAATATTTAACTGAAGATTTAGCAATGAACGATGAAGGTATTAAAGTATTAACTGAAACGTTAAGTAGCTTTAAAAAAGTAGCAGATAAATTCGAAGTTGATGCATTACATCCTGTAGCTACTGCAGCAATCAGGCAATCAACAAATAGAGATAAAATCCTCGAAAAAATAAAAAAAGAACTAAATATCAAAATTAAAATTATAAACGATCAAGAAGAAGCATTTTATGGTTTTTATGCAATTACACATACTACTGACATTAATGATGGTGTTTCTGTTGATATTGGTGGCGGCTCAACAGAAGTCACACTTTTTAAAGATAAGACACTAATAGAATCGCACAGTTTTCCTTTCGGTGTCGTTACTTTACAACGCAAATTTTTTGATGGTAAAGATCATAACGACAAATCTGCAATTAAAGATATGGAAAAATTCTTATCTAAACAATTTGACCAATTACCATGGATAAAAAATCAAGAAGTTGCACTCGTAGGTATTGGTGGTTCTGCTCGTAACGTAGCACGTATACACCAGTCTGAACACTCGTACCCTATCGGTGGCGTACACAACTATACAATGTCTGAAGATAATATTGAAGAAGTATATACAATCATTAAAAAGAGTTCACGCGAGGATTTAAAGGATATTGATGGATTAAGTAGAGACCGTGTAGATATCATACTGCCAGCCGTAGCAGTCTTTAACACTCTATTTAATAAAATAGATGCCACTCAATTTACATTCTCTCGAAAAGGTCTTCGTGAAGGATATGCCATGAATGTCATTGGCGAACGACACCCCGAAGAATTTAAGAAAAAAAATATTAGAACTGATGCCTTGTATCATTTAGCGAATGAATACGGTATCGAAGAAGCAAGCGCTAACCAACGCGTAAAATTAGCTCAATCACTCTTAGAACAATTAATTAAATTAGATAAAATTGAAGTTTCAGAAACAGAAAAATCTCTATTTGCTGAGGGCGCATACTTGTATTATCTAGGTAGATTTATTGATGCGGATTCTAGTTCACCACATACCTATTATATAATTGCCAATTCAATGATAGATGGCTTCAAACATGAAGATCGTGTCAAATTAGCGTTACTCGCAAGTTTTAAAAATAAATCACTATTAAAATTCTTTAGTCACGAAACAAAATGGCTTCGTGGTAAAGAACTAGATAACATTCAATATCTAGGAGGCATTATAAAATTCGTTAATGCACTCAATATTTCTCACACAAATGCTGTTGAGCGCTTAAATCTTAAACATGAGAACGGTGGTTATACCCTTTACGTTTATTATAATGGCGCGCCTATAGCCGAAGAATACCAAGCTCATAGACAAAAGAAACATATCGATAAAATCTTAAAGGAAAATATTTCTATAATCTTTACAAAATCTTAAAATTCTTATGATAAATTAAGTGTAGCAAAATATGTATCTAAGACTACTAATGAGGTGTAATAACAGTTATGCATAGAAATTTGGGAGAGAAGTATTTAAATTCACCACAGTATTATAATAATAGAGAGCTAAGTTGGTTAGATTTTAACTATCGTGTGTTACAAGAAGCACAAGATAAAAACAACCCATTATTAGAACAGCTTAACTTTGTTTCTATATTCAGCTCAAATTTAGATGAATTTTTTATGGTACGGGTAGCCGGTCTACAAGATCAAGTCAAAATGGGCTATGATAAACCAGAAAACAAAGCACAATTAACACCAAAGGAACAACTTGATCAGATTAAAATAAAAAACAAAATGAACGTTGATTTACAGTATGAAGTTTATAACGAATTAATCAATGATTTACGTCAGTATCAAGTAGAAATCGTAAAACCTCATCAGTTACCTGAAACACGCTTAGCACAACTTGAAACAGAATTCAAAGTTGGTATATTACCTACTTTGACACCGTTAGGTATCGATGCTTACCATCCATTTCCTAAATTAAATAATAAGAGTTTAAATATTTTTGTAAACATTGATACACCAGATGAAATTAATTCAGCTATTGTGCAAATTCCATCATTAATACCACGCTTTTATGCACTGAATGAAGGCGATAAACAATACATTATTATGGTTGAAGACATTATCACTTATTTTATAAATGATTTATTTACAGGGTTTAATGTCATAAATACATTTACCTTTAGAATTACAAGAAATGCAGATTTAACCATCCATGAAGATGGTGCAGAAGATTTATTAATTGAAATTGAGCGTTTCTTAAAAGAACGTAAACGTGGTACAGCTGTACGTTTAGAAGTAGATGGCAGAGATGCAACACATGAAGATATCGTATGGATTATGAATCAATTAGAAGTTCATGACAATGATGTTTATTTCTTAGATGGACCACTCGATTTAACTATGCTTTCAGATTTAGTCGGACATTTATCTAATAAATTAAAACACTTAAAATATAATAAATACGTCCCACAAATTCCACAATCTTTAGGTGATAATAATATTTTTGATCTATCCTTAAAAAGAGATATATTTTTCCACCATCCCTATGAATCTTTCGAGCCTATCGTAGACTTTATACGTGAAGCATCTGAAGATCCTGATACGATTGCCATTAAACAAACACTTTATCGTGTGAGCAAAGACTCACCTATTATTAATAGCTTGAAAAATGCTGCAGAAAACGGTAAACAAGTTACCGTACTTGTAGAATTAAAAGCGCGTTTCGACGAAGAAAACAATGTTCATTGGGCTAGAATGTTAGAAGACGCGGGTTGCCATGTTATTTATGGTATGACACATTTAAAAACACACAGTAAAATTTCGCTAGTAGTTAAACGTATTAATAATAAACTTACTTCTTTTGTTCATCTAGGAACTGGAAATTATAATGATAAGACCGCTAAGCTATATACTGATATGGGAATTATAACAACGAACAATGAAATTGCCGAAGATGCGATTAACTTTTTTAATTATCTAAGTGGCTATTCAATAAAACCAGTTTATAATAAATTGATTGTTGCGCCATTCGATATCCGTGATGTCTTTTTAGCTCGTATAGATAACGAAATTAAGACCCATCTAGAACACGGTAACGGGAAGATTATTATGAAGATGAATTCTTTAACCGATAAAGATATTATACTCAAATTATTCGAAGCTTCTTGTGCTGGTGTCAAAGTACAACTTATTATTCGTGGTATCTGTTGCTTAAAACCAGGAGTCCCTGGGATCAGTGAAAACATTGAAGTAGTGAGCATAGTCGGACGCTTTTTAGAACATTCTCGTATTTATTATTTCCATAACAATGGAGAAGATAAGATTTATCTCTCTTCTGCAGATGCGATGACGAGAAATATGATTAAGCGTGTAGAAATTCTATTCCCTGTTGAAGATAAGGCGATTGCAAGTCGTCTGTTAAATTATATGAATCTTCAACTTTCTGATAATCAAAAAGGACGTTACCAAGATCAAAATGGTGATTACCACTATATTGAAAATAATTTGTCACCATTAAATTCACAAGCTTATCTGATGAATGAAGCTATAAAATTTGGTCAATCTTTACAAGAAAAATCTGCACAACCTCGAGTTATTTCATCCAATAATCGCAAAGGTTGGTTTACTAAAATTCGAAAATCTTTTAAAAAATAAATTGCTATCCTATCGTTTAGCTTTTAAGTCACGTCTCTAAAGGTTTTACTTATTAGATTAGCAGATATTGCTCACGAGATAAGCTCATAAAAGTGGTATAGAAATCAAATTAAATCGTGATTTCTATGCCGCTTCTTTTTCTATTTGTTAACTGAAACTATTTTCACTCACATGGCTCACAATGTTTTCTCAGATACTTGATCATAAGTAAGTTTTTTATCCATCCTATCAATGTTATCCGAGTATATACACCGATGATTAAAAACACTTTGCTATAATATATATATGAGAATGAATTCGAACTGTAGGAGGATGACTATGACCACTCTCAATCAACTTAAACAAGCGTTTCCTTTAATTAATGAGTTACAAGACTATACACCTTTATTCTGGGAAAATCCAAATTTTCAAAAACCAGGATCATTCCCTTTTACTATAAACGATATCGAAGAAGCTGCCGCAAGATTAGATAGGTTTACCAACTATATTCGTATAGTTTTTCCTGAAACCGAGAAAAATGATGGTTTAATAGAATCACCTTTAAAGCATATTCCATTTATGCAAGACGCTTTAACGAAATCAGAATTTCAAACTGACATAGGAAAAATATGGCTTAAATGCGATAGCCACCTTGCTATATCTGGTTCTATCAAAGCACGTGGAGGGATTTATGAAGTACTGAAATTAGCAGAAACCATTGCAATAGAGCAAGGTGGCTTAAACTATAGTGATGACTACAGTATTTTAGCTGAACCAAAGTATCAAACACTCTTCAGTCAATATAATGTGGCTGTTGGTTCAACAGGTAACCTCGGTTTAAGTATCGGTATTATGAGCGCAAAACTTGGATTCAGTGTAACAGTCCATATGTCGAGTGACGCGCGCCAATGGAAAAAAGATTTATTGCGCGACCGTGGTGTAGAAGTGATTGAACATCAATCTGATTATCAATTTGCTGTTGCAGAAGGTAGGAAAGCAGCAGAACATGACCCTACCTGCCATTTTGTAGATGATGAAGGATCAGCCGATTTATTCTTAGGCTATGCCGTAGCAGCTTTAAGATTAAAATCACAAATTAGAGAACAAAACATACAAGTTGATGCTGAACATCCTCTCTTTGTATATCTACCATGTGGTGTTGGCGGTGGCCCTGGTGGTGTTGCTTTTGGTTTAAACCAAATTTTGGGAGAGCATGTTTATTGTGTGTTTGTTGAACCGACACATGCTCCGTGCATGTTACTAGGAATGATGACACAACTACATGATGAAATTGCTGTCACAGATATTGGTTTAGATGGTCGTACAGATGCTGACGGTTTAGCAGTATCACGCCCCTCTCGCCTCGTTGGTCAAATAATGAACAACTTACTTTACGCCGCATGTACTGTATCTGATAAGCAAATGTATCGATATTTATATACTTTGAGCCAAAAGGAACACATATTCATTGAACCTTCAGCAGCTTCTGGCTTTGCTGGTATAAAATCAGCAACTCAAACAGCAATTAATAATGGCATTGCTATAGAAAATGCGAACCATATTGTTTGGGCAACAGGTGGTAATATGGTGCCTAAAGATGAAATGCTTAAGTACGTAGATTATGGCAAGAACTTAGTGGAAAATAATAAATATTAATTTCACTCTTCGCTACAACAATATACAAAAATCACTCAAACAAAATAAACTACATGCTTAGTTAAATTTAATCTTGTTACTATCAAAACTTAGAATTGTATAGTGGGACAGCAATACATTTTTGGTAAAATCATTTTGTTATTTCGCCTAGTTAACGATGACTCAACATAATAAGTCCGAGACATCTATTTATGTCTCGGACTTTACTTTTATTTCTTATTAAAATGTATCATGTGTATATTTTGAGTTGGCTAAAAAGAACTCTATTCATTATTTTCAGAATATTTATTGAATTACAAAAACATCTATGTTAAAGTGTTCTTTATCAATTCACTTTAGTTCGGTAGAGAAACAAAGTAAACGTAAAGGATGGTTATACTATGAATGCTACAACACTTATTAAAAACAAAGAAATTGAACTCGCCTTTTTAAAGCATTTTCAACAAGCCGGATTTAAACTTGTCGATTTCAGCTTTATAGAATCTCTATCATGGCAAACACTTACAAAAGATGACCTTCAACAAATGACAGAGCGTAGTTTCTGGCAACATGACCATCATATCTTTGCGCTACGCAATGATTTTACTGATCAATTATTGCGTTATTATAGTAATTATCCGCGACAGTTAAGCAATGTAGCTTATTCAGGCCCTATTGTGCGTGATAATGAAGTCTATACTCAATTAGGTATAGAACACTACAACCCTACCATTACAGATATGCAAGAAGACTTTATGACTTTTTATGAGTTTATAAAAACCTCACTTAATGATGAGATAGATTTTGTTATTTTAGGACATTACCAGCTTATTGACTTACTTTTAACTACTAAAGAACAAACTGATGAGGTATTAAAACTCGTCCAAGAACGCAATATTTCAGAGCTTACTTCACAACTTGGTATCGCTCATCCAATCGTTCAATTATTAACTACTAAAACGACAGAACAACTGGATCTATTAAGTCAGCTCTTCCAACACGACCATCGTACTATACAAGCGTTAAGACGTTGGGAGCAGTGGTTCAAATCACTTGGTATTAGTGATATACATCTAGATATTACACCTCAGCCACCTCGTTCATATTACAAAGGTGCATTTATGAGATGTCATCTTAAAGAAAATAAATCTCAACAACTAACTGGTGGTTTTTACAAAGGTGATTTAGAAGGATTTGGACTCGGATTTATTTTATAAAAAAGGAGCGACACATATGCTTACAGTAGCTTTAGCCAAAGGAAGATTATTAAAAAGCTTTATTGCTTATTTAAATGAAATAAATGAACAATCATATGCACAAGCGTTAGAACAGAGAGAACGTCAATTATTAATTACTGTTGATTCTATCCAATTTGTATTAGTTAAAGGCAGTGATGTCCCTATCTATGTGGAACAAGGTGTAGCAGATGTAGGTATTGTCGGAAGTGATGTACTGGAGGAAAGTAATTATACAATCAATAACCTTCTAGATTTACCTTTTGGCAATTGTCACTTTGCTTTAGCCTCTAAACCAGAAACAACTCATTTCACTAAAGTTGCTACTTCATATATGAAAACAGCACGTAAATATTTTGAATCGCAAGGACTTGATGTAGAGCTTGTAAAATTATCTGGTTCTATCGAGTTAGCTTGTTTAGTTGATATGGTAGATGGCATCGTTGATATCGTCCAAACCGGTACAACATTAAAATCTAACGGGTTAGTCGAAAAAGATATCATTAAGCATATAAATGCAAAACTTATTACCAACAAGCAATCATACTTTAAAAAATCAACGGAAATTGACGATTTAATTCAAACTTTGGAGGTATCACTCATTGATTATAAATAAAGAGACATTTTTAAATGACTATTTAGATCAGTCCTCTTTAAATGAGGATTTGTATCCCCTAGTTAAAACAATTTGTGAAAGAGTTAAATTGGAAGGTGATCAAGCACTCAAAGCCTACAATAAAGAGTTAGACAAAGTAGATACACCTCAATTAGCAATTCCATTCTCAGAGTTAGAAGCAGCCTTCCACCGGTTAGACAATAACTTGCGAGAAGCTTTACAACACAGCCACGCACGCATTGAGACTTATCAAAAATCTATCAAATGGACAGGTCAACAAGGTTCTACTGAATGTTATGAAATGTATCATCCTATAGAACGTGTCGGTGTTTATGTACCTGGTGGCAAAGCGAGCTACCCTTCAACTGTATTAATGACTGCAACGCTTGCGAAAGTTGCTGGCGTCGAAAACATTACTGTTGTAACACCACCGCAAACAGATGGCCTACCTGATATCGTTTTGGCCGCATGTTATATTGCTGGGGTTGATGATGTATTTCAAGTCGGTGGCGCGCAAAGTATAGCTGCACTTGCTTATGGAACTGAGACAATACCTAAAGTAGATAAAATTGTCGGTCCAGGCAATCAATATGTTGCCTATGCGAAAAAATATCTCTTTGGACAGGTGGGTATAGATCAAATTGCAGGACCAAGTGAAATTGCTTTAATCATTGATAATACTGCTGATTTAGATGCGATTACATATGATGTATTTGCGCAAGCTGAGCATGATGAATTAGCACGTACATTTGTTATTAGTGAAGATGAGGAACTGCTACAACAACTCGAACAAAAGATTCAACAAACACTCACTAACATTGAACGTCAATCTATCGTAAAGGCAAGTTTAGCTAATCACCATTTCTTGATTGCAGTTGATGATTTCACAGAAGCTTGTGATTTAATGAATCAAATCGCACCTGAGCATGCATCAATCCAAACCGCTTCACCACGAGACTATTTAAATCATGTACGCTATGTAGGAGCTCTATTTTTAGGTCATTATTCACCAGAAGTCATAGGTGATTATGTTGCTGGACCAAGCCATGTATTACCTACGAATCAAACAGCAAGATTTACGAACGGTTTATCAGTAAATGACTTTTTAACGCGTCACTCGGTCATAGATTTGTCTCAAGATACTTTCAATCAAATTGAAAAGCCCGCTCGTGAGCTTGCTCATATTGAACAACTATATAACCATGAACAATCTATTGAAATTAGAACAACAAAGGAGTCATATTGATGATAAGAATTAACAAAAATGAAAGCCCACTTCGTCCTTTAACAGATTCACAACTAGCTACAATAATACAAGAAGCATCATTTAACTTTTATCCAGATGATGAATACGAACGCTTTAAAGCAGCTTATGCAAATTATTATGGCTATACTGCTGAACAAGTCATAGCTGGTAATGGATCTGATGAACTGATTCAAAAGTTAATGTTAATCATGCCAGAGGGTCCGGCATTAACACTTAATCCAGACTTTTTCATGTACCAGGCTTATGCCGCTCAAGTAAATCGTCCTATTGAATTTGTGGAAGCTGAGGACGATTTAACATTTAACCTTGAACAGATTTTACAACGGATTGAGGAAGTGCAGCCAGCATTTTTTATAATGAGCAATCCCCATAATCCATCGGGCAAACAATACGGTACTACATTTTTAAAAGCTATAGCTGACAAGATGAACAATATTGGTGGTTATTTCGTAATAGACGAAGCATACCTGGATTTCGGTGAAGCTTACAACTTTGATATGCAACCGCATGTACTACAAATGCGTACCTTATCAAAAGCGTTCGGTATCGCTGGCTTAAGATTAGGTGTTCTAATTGGTACACCTGAGACAATTCAGCATATACAAAGTATTGAGCATCCCTATCCACTAAACACGCTTACGTTACACATTGCTTTGTATATGTTTGAACATCCTGATAAAACCAAACAATTCATAGATCATCAACGCCATTTAGCACTGAGATTAAGAAACTTATTTAGCGACTATGTTGCAGATATTATGGTCGTATTTCCGTCATATACTAATTTCGTACTTACTAAAGGAATGGAAGCACAAAACTTAGGACAATATATTCAATCACATGGTTTTTTACCTAGATTGTATGATGAGCCAGAAATGAATGACTATGTGCGTTACTCCATTGCGACAGATTCACAATTGGATGACTTAGAAGAAATTATTAAAACTTGGAGGTCTCAATATGATTTATCAAAAAACACGTAACACTGCTGAAACACAATTATCTATCTCACTTGCAGACGACAATCGTCCAAGCAAAATCAACACTGGCGTGGGTTTTCTAGATCATATGTTGACCCTCTTCACCTTTCATAGCAACTTATCTATTACTATTGACGCAAATGGCGATACAGAAGTAGACGATCACCACGTCACAGAAGATATTGGTATTGTTTTAGGGCAATTGTTGTTAGAAATGACCCGAGAAAGAAAATCCTTTCAACGTTATGGCGTAAGTTATATCCCTATGGATGAAACATTAGCACGTACTGTCGTAGATATTAGCGGGCGTCCTTTCCTTTCATTTAATGCACATTTAAGCCGTGAAAAGGTAGGCACGTTTGATACGGAATTAGTAGAAGAATTCTTCCGTGCATTAGTCATTAATGCACGCTTAACAACGCATATTGATTTAATACGTGGTGGCAATACCCACCATGAGATAGAAGGAATCTTCAAATCTTTTGCGCGTGCACTTAAAGAATCTCTATCAATCAATGATATGGAAGGCACACCATCATCTAAGGGTGTGATAGAATGATTGCCATTATTGATTACGGTTTAGGAAACATTAAAAATATACAACGTGCAATCAACCATCTTGGTTATGAATCTAAATTAACAGATGATCCAAAAGATATTGAAGCTGCTGATATGCTTATTTTACCTGGTGTCGGCCACTTTAAAGATGCCATGCAAGCTATTCAATCACGAGGTTTGGTGGAGATTTTGCAATCTGTTACAAACAAACCTATGATTGGTATTTGTCTTGGTATGCAGCTGCTATATGAGTGGAGTGCTGAAGGCGAAGTATCTGGTTTAAAACTAATTCCAGGTCAAATCATACCGATTGAAACGCCCTATCCAGTACCTCACTTAGGTTGGAACAACCTAATTAGTAATCAACCAACACTTTCTCAAGATGTTTATTTTGTACATTCTTACCAGGCAGAAATGTCAGCATATGTTGTAGCATTTGCCGAATATGGCACACAAGTCCCTGCAATTGTACAATTTAAAAATTATATAGGCATCCAATTCCACCCTGAAAAGAGTGGCGATGATGGCTTAGCAATACTTAATCAAGCACTGAAAGGTGGATTCCTAAATGATCAAACTATGGCCAGCCATTGATTTAATCAATGCAACAAGCGTACGTCTTACTGAGGGTAAATATGATTCAGAAGAAAAAATGTCACGTAGCGCTGAAGAAAGCATTCAATTTTATAATCAATACAATTGTGTAGATCGTATTCATATAGTAGATTTAATCGGTGCTAAACAACAGTCATCTATTGAACAAGACTATATTAAAGACTTACGTGATCTAACTGATAAACCTATAGAAGTTGGTGGTGGTATTCGAAGTCTAAAAACCATTGAAGCATATTTTAAAGATGGTATTGATTATTGTATTATCGGTACCAAAGGCATTCAAAACTTAGAATGGTTAGCCGAAATGGCGCACCAATATCCTAATCGTTTATACCTTTCAGTAGATGCCTATAGACGAGAAGTAAAAATAAATGGTTGGGAACAAGATGCTGAACTAGATTTATTTGAGCTAATTGAAAAAATTGAGTCATTACCAATTGGCGGTGTCATCTACACAGATATTTCAAAAGATGGACGACTAGAAGGACCTAATTTTGAAATTACTGGACAACTAGTCAACGCAACTCAAAAACCTGTGGTTGCTTCTGGCGGTATCCGTCATCAACAAGATTTAAAAAAATTAGAATCACTTGGCGTCTCAGCAGCTATCGTAGGTAAAGCTGCACATAACCCTACTTTTTGGGAGGGCTTATCATGATTAAAAAGAGAATCATTCCTTGTTTGGATGTTAAAGATGGACGCGTCGTTAAAGGCATACAATTTAAAGGATTAAGAGATATTGGTAATCCAGTCGAATATGCACTGTATTATAACGAGCAAGGCGCCGATGAATTAGTTTTTTTAGATATTTCACGTACAGAAGCGGGTCATGACCTAGTGTTGGATGTTATTGAAGAAACTGCAGATAAACTATTTATACCATTAACTGTCGGTGGCGGCATATCAACTATTGATGATATTTCTCAACTCTTAAATCATGGTGCTGACAAAGTATCATTGAATTCAAGCGCACTTAAAAACCCTTCATTTATTAAAGAAGCCAGTGAAAAATTTGGTAGTCAATGTATATGTATCGCTATAGATAGTAATTATGATAGTGAATTAAATGACTATTTTTGCTATACGCATGGTGGCAAGCAACGAACAGACAAACGTGTTTATGATTGGGTTCAAGAAGTTGAGGCTTTAGGCGCCGGTGAGTTACTTATCACAAGTATGACGCATGACGGCATGAAACAAGGATTCGATGTTAATCATTTACATGAAATCGAACAACTTGTAAATATTCCAGTTATAGCTAGTGGAGGCGGTGGCAATCCAGAACATTTCGTTAATTTATTTAAGCAAACTGATGTTTCTGCTGGTCTGGCCGCAAGTATTTTACATGATAAAGAAACAACGGTAGATGAAATTAAAAAAACAATGTCCCAAGGAGGTATCCCAGTGAGATGAATACACCACAACCTGATTTTAGCAAAGGGCTGTTACCAGCTATATTGCAAGATGTGAATACAAAACAAGTGCTAATGCTCGGTTATATGAATGAAGCAGCTTATCAACAAACACTCACAAGTGGCGTTGTTTGTTTTTATTCACGTTCCAAAGATCGTTTATGGACAAAAGGAGAAACATCTGGAAATACTCAAATCATAAAGGATATCCATTTAGATTGCGACCAAGACACACTCCTTATCGATGTCATACCAAATGGGCCAACATGCCATACAGGTAGTCAAAGTTGCTTTAATACTCCTATACCTTTCAACGTGCAACAACTAGAACAGACCGTAACTACTAGTGCCAAATCTAATAAAGAAAACTCCTATACGCAATATTTATTGAATGAAGGACTAGAAAAAATCACGAAAAAATTCGGTGAAGAATCATTTGAAGTTGTCATAGGTGCAATGAAAAATGATCGCGAAGAAGTAACGAATGAAACTGCTGATTTAATGTATCATCTATTTGTGTTATTACACGCCTTAGATATAAAATTTGACGACGTTGAACAAGTTCTCGCTCAACGTCATCAAACCGATAATAATTTCAAAGGAGAACGCACAGATATTAATCATTGGTAATAATGTCTTAAATAAAAAGACGAGATGAATGAGGAACAAAAATCTATTTTTAATAAGATTTCTGTAAACCATACGCATCTCGTCTTTTTTATTTGTCTTTCAACAACTCTTTTTTAAATAACTTGGCTTGTTTTTCTACAGAAATTAAATCTGCATATATTGCTTCATCCATATCATAATAAATTACGTTACCATTTTGTACAGCTTGGTTATTTTTCCAAGTGTCTGATTTTACGAAATCATTATTAGGTTTCTGCCCTTCTTTTGTAGGGAGTAATAAATAATCTCCTGAATAATCATTAAATTTTTCTTTGGGAACTTTCATAAATTTCTCTTTTGGCATAGCTTTTTTGGCTTCGGGATCCTCTTTTAAATTAAATCCTTCATAGATCGCTTCACTGCCCCTACCAAATCTAGGGCCGAATTGATATATATCTTTGGCTTGAATATCCATGATTGAAAAAGTTTTATCTTCACCAATTGCTTTTTTAATTTCTTTACCATCTTTTGCTAGTTTGGATGCTAATTCATTAGCTTGCTCTTTAGCTTTTGCTTCTTTATTTACTAGCTTACCTATTTCTATATGTGTATCTTTATAATTCATATTCTGCACCTTAATTGGAACAGTTGGTGCTATTTTTTCTAATTTTTTGTTATTTTTATTTTCTTTATATGTAATGATTAAATCGGGTTTTAATTTTGCTGCTGCTTCCACATCTTCCGGGTCTATCTTCTTAATTTTGCCCATATCTAAATATTTTGAATCAGGAAAAACACTCGTTATTGCAATCGGTTTAATACCTAATTTTTTAAAATTGCCATAATTAGCTGTTAAATCAAGTACTCTCTTAGGCTTTTTAGGAATTTGGACTTTACTACCTTCACTTGTTGTATATGTTTTCGTCTTGGTCTCTTCTTTTGAAGTTGCATCTTTAGACTCAGTGTTATTACCACAAGCTGCTAAAAATAATAATAAACACAACATGAAATATAATAATTTCTTCAAAATATTAACCCCTTCCATAGTATTGTACTTCCATTCTAATCGAAAACTATTATCAATTGCAATATAATAATATAGAATTTTTAATTAATTATAGTGTTACAATTTTCAACCTTACAAATTATTATAGTCGTTTTATTTTTACACTTTTGATATTATCAATTACAAAAGGAGTTGTTATTATGGAAAAACACTTTATAGGAATTGATCATGTTCAAGTTGCAGCACCTGCAAATCAAGAAGATTTAGCTAGAGTATTTTATGCTAAAAAATTAGGTTTTAAAGAAATACCTAAACCAGATAACCTTGCACAAAAAGGTGGTGTTTGGTTTCAAATCGGTCAACAACAGCTTCATATTGGTATTGAAAATAATTTTAGCCCAGCCAAAAAAGCACACCCAGCTTTTGCAGTACACAACGCAACAGAAGTAAGAAAAAACCTTGAATTACAGGAAGTAGAAATTGTATACGGAGATGAAATTGAAGGTGCTGATCGCTTTTATATTTACGACCCATTTGGCAATAGGCTTGAAATTATAGAATGGCTGTAAATCGACTCTATACAAAGAGCCACTCTCTAAAGAGCCACTTCTTTATTTATAAAGTTAGTGGCTCTTACACATGAGTTCCTACTTAGGTGTTTCTCTTTTGAGAGTTAGTGGACTTATGCATGAGCGCTAGCTCAGGTAATCTGTATTGAGTTATCGAGACTTACACATTGGACTTATTCAGATGGATTTTCAATTATGGCGAGGGGGCTATGTAACAGTTCATCACAAGCATATAGCTTATCATCATAAACAGATGTCACTCAAAAAGAAAGATGTCGCCCATTTCCTCATAATTGTTATAACTGCTTATTTTTTCAAATCCTAACGATTGCGCAGTCATAATAGAAGGAAAGTTGTCTTTTTTTGTGCGCACAAGTATTTGATGGTTCACTTGTATGTCGTTTTTCACATACGCTATGATTGCTAAACATGCTTCTTTGGTAAAACCTTTTCGTGTATACTCTGGATTCAATCGATAAGCCAAATTAAGGTATGTTTCACCTAACATTGTTTTATATGCCAAGCCACACATACCAACCATTTGACCGGTTGCTTTTTCTATCATTAATGCGTAACCAAAACGGTATTTAAACCAATGTTCAATCCATGACTTAAGCATCTCTCCTGTTTCTTCTATACTTTGATGAGGTCCTGCTGGATTATAAATGTTTGTTCTCGGATCTGAATGTAACCCATGTAAGTCAGTTAAGTATTCTTGAGAAGGTCTTACTAAATATAATCTCTCTGTTTCAATAATAAAGTTTGTCTCCATAATATAATCTGTCTCCATATTTTACCCCACCTTAGTTTAATATCTGCAACTGCTATACATTATAATTCCATGTACATTAAATCTTCATCATAATAACTATTACCATCAAATAGCGCTTTAGGTTCAGTTCCGTACCACTTAAATCCTAGTTGTTCATATAATGCAATAGCGCTTTTATTTTCGGATATTACGCATAGTCCAATTATTTTCACAAAGCCTAGTTGATTTACCTCGTTAATTAATTTTTTAATCAACAAACTAGCAATACCTTGTCGTCTATATGATGGATCACAGTATATCGACACTAAGTTGCCTTTATGCTTCACTTTTTCTAAGGGTTCACTATAAAAAGTACCTATACAAACTAATGTGGTATCGTCAAACGCACCCATTGTAAATTGAGTTTCTGAAGATATGATTCGGGATTTAAACTTATCTAGCGGGAATCCTACCTCACGTTTATAAGTAGATGCAAAACCTTTCGGGTCAGTTTGCAACGATTTCAAACGCAACTTGCGATATTGTTTCACATCGCTTTCAATTAATCGTCTATAGTACATTAATTATCACTTCTTTCATACAAAGAGGTACAAAAATATAAATTTTAAGAGTGAGATAAAAATCAACATTTATAATTTGATTTTCAACTCACTCCCATATGATTAACAGATAACAAAGTACATCCTATATAAAACAACACTTACCTGTGATATTTTACACTGGTCTTACGGTAACTTCATTGATATTGACATGACTAGGTTGTTGTAACGCATAAATGACAGCTTCAGCAATATCTTGCGGATCTAACTTTTTACGAGAACCCCAATCAGTGTTACTGCTCAGTGGTGTGTCTACCATACCAGGTGAAATACTTGTGACTCTTACACCTGTTTTAGCTAATTCTTTTTCTAATCCTTGTGTAATAGTATGTACCGCCGCTTTAGATGCGCTATATAAGGTACTTTGTTTTGTCACTTCAAAACCAGAAATAGAAGCAATATTTATAATATGTCCTGTAGATTGATTTAAAAACATTGGTAAAACGGCATTAATACCATATAAAGTGCCTTTGACGTTGACATCAATCATATTTTCCCATGCTTCAACATCACCATCTGTAATTGCAGAAGAAAGCATTAAACCAGCACTATTCACTAATATATCTACATGACCAAATTTATTTTCAGTCTCTTTTACTAATTTAGCTACTTCGTCTTTTTGCGTAACATCTACAATATGTGTGTCAATTTCAGACTGACTATTTTCTTGAAGTTGCTTCGCTACATCAGATAAACGTGCTTCATTACGTCCTGTTAATACTACTTTAACGCCATGTTGTGATAATATTTCGGCAATACTTGCGCCGATACCACTACTCGCACCTGTAACAATTGCAACTTTATCTTTTAACTTACTCATCAATATCTTCCTTTCTACTTCAATTTAACTATGTATAAGGTCATTTCCCTATTTTCACTTATTTTATCATGTTAATTTATTTTTTATTAAATTTTTGAATTATAACAATTATTCATTATCTATACTTCCGTTTAATGTGGGTATATAATGGGTGTATATCAATTTAATAACGTTTGTTAAAAGGGGGATTAAATTTGAACTTTGATGAAAGAATCAATCATTTACATGCATCTATGGCCAAAGATAATTTTGAATTTCGTTTTGAAGCTTTGTTTGAACAAGAAGAATGGATTCAAATGTCTTTAAACCAGCGCAATCAATTGGAACGTGAATTCCGTAGCTACGTGGAACAACATGATCACTTACGTATACCTTATGCTTCACAAGACCACATTCGCATGCGTATGTATAATTCTGTTTATGACTTTAATTCGGTTAAACATAATTTTAAGGCATATATCTAAGATTAGCCATTCAATAGGTTTTCGTTTAAATTAATGTAGAAAAAGCCTACACTACTGTAAAAACAGTATGTGTAGGCTTTTCTTAATACTGGGGGTGAGGGTGTTTAAATAAATCATGAAAGTTTCACTGGGGAGAAAAACTTACACGAAGTTAATAGGTTTTATTGTAAGCGCATATTAAAAACACTATTAAACTTCAATTCACATCGATGTATACAGTGTATTATTGGTTAACTAATAGCTCTTTCTTTAAACCATAGTTGTAAATTTTCTCTGCATCAATGTAAGCTATATAGTCAATACTTCTGTATCCATCTTTAATGTCATTAATAATACCTTGGTTTACACCTGTATGTGTGTAAATTTCATAACTACTTTCGTTTGAAAAAATAACTGCTTCAATTACTTTTCTCATAATTAATCACTCCGTAGTTTTTCTATTAAGAAGCTTTGTTTATCTTCTACACCTTTATCATAATCCATGTTCTAACAAATTAAAAGCATTTTGTGATTATTTTCACAAATTTATCACTTTTATTCTTTTTCCTTATTCTATTAAAGTCTTATATTTGACATTTCTCTTCGCCTCTCAAACATGATCATTATCAAATACTTTACAAAAGTTGGCCTTTAGTTTCTAGGACTATGTGCTATGCTTTTTTTAGCTATTGCCTCATATAAACCATTTAAATATGTTGCACCTAATGCTCGATCGTATAAACCATATCCTGCTTTACCTGTTTCTCCCCAAATCATACGTCCATGATCTGGTCTGATTGGTCCCTCGTATCCAAAATCATGTAACGCCTTTATAACTTCATACATATCGATAGAACCTGCTTCTGATAAATGTGCAGCTTCTTGGAATGACTTATTCCCAACTAATTTCACATTACGTGCATGGACAAAATGAACCCGTCCTTTTTGACCAAAATATGCTAACATTTCTGGAAAATTATTTTGCTCATCCGAACCCAAGGAACCTGAACACATAGTCAAACCATTATACTTAGACGAATGTAAGCGAATAAACCTTTCTAGATTTTCTCTATTTGTAATAATTCTGGGTAATCCAAATATCCCCCAAGGTGGATCGTCTGGATGTATAGCCATCAGTACATCCGCTTCTTCTGCAACAGGTATTACTTTGTTAATAAAGTAACTTAAATTCTCCCATAACTTTTCTTCATCAATTGTTTTGTAATCTGCAAAGAGTGTAGCTAATTCTTCTTTCGTATAGCTTGAATCCCAACCTGGTAAAGAGAGTTCGCCTTTTAGTGGATCCATTTTAGCAATTTCTTCTTCATCATATATGAGTGCTGTTGAACCGTCCGCTAACGGAAAATCTAACTGTGAGCGCGTCCAATCAAATATTGGCATAAAGTTATAGCACACTACTTTAATACCTACTTGGCCTAAATGACGTAACGTTTGGCAATAATTTTCAATATATTTATCACGCGTCGCCTTCCCTAATTTGATATCTTCATGTACAGGTACACTCTCAATGACCGACAGCTCTAAATTAGCATTTTCAATTTCTGATTTTAACTCTTGGATTTTATCTAATGGCCACACTTCGCCTACTGGTATATCATAAATTGCACTGACAATACCTTTCATACCTGGTATTTGCTTGATATATTCTAAGCTGATGGGGTCATCCTTACCATACCATCTAAATGTCATTTCCATTCCAAATGACACCCCTCTCTAAATCAATTTAAAGTAATTATAAGCGTTGTAATAACAAATATTTTTAATTAACTTCCCTAATAATCTTGGATCATCTGGTATTTCTCCTAGCTTCACCAAACTACCAATATAAGTACATAGAATCCTTCTAAAATAATCATGCCTTGAGTAAGAGATAAAACTTCTCGAGTCTGTTAACATGCCAACAAAATGCATCAATAACCCTTGATCTGCTAATGATGTCATCTGATTTAACATGCCGCGTTTCGTGTCATTAAACCACCATCCCGCACCATGTTGCACTTTACTTTGTATGTGAGCGTTGTTTTGAAAATTTGCAATAGTAGATCCTACAACGTCATTATATGTCGGATTCAAATTGTATAATATTGTTTTTGGTAAGTGCTCATCTGAAGCCATCATATTTAGTAAGCTATTTAAGTTTTCAGCAAGATTTTGTTGATCTCGTATAGAATCAAATCCAGCATCGGGGCCTAATTGTTCAAATGCCACAGTATTATTATTACGTATTGCACCAAAGTGAATTTGCATAACCCAATCTTTTTCATTATAAATCTTGCTTAATTCATTTAATAAAAACGTTTGAAATTGTGCATATGCTTTATTACTTACCTTTTGTTTTTTCAATCCTTTTTGGAAAATATCATCAATATCCGTGCGATTGTACGACTGATACTCAATCGTATTTAATCCATGGTCTGCTAATCGTCCGCCTCTATCATGGAAATAATTAACTCGTATTTTCATAGCTTCTAAAAAGTCATCGACATTACTAATAGGATGTGTTAAGCCACTTAATGTTTCTATGAATTCAGCAAAACTTTCTTCGCCAACTTTAAAAGCAATATCTGGTCTAAACGAAGGTAAGACCTGAGTCTTGAAGTTTGTCTGAGTACGCAATTCATCATGATAACGCAAATCATCTGTAGGATTATCTGTAGTACAAATCAACTTAACATTTGATTGAGTAATTAAAGATTGTGCTGTAATATTATGACGCTGCAAATAACTATTAACTTGATCATATATTTGATCTGCATTGCGTTCGTTCAACACTTCATGCACATCAAAATACATTGCTAACTCTAAATGAGACCAATGATATAAGGGATTTGCAACTGAATTTTCTAAAGTAAGTGCCCATTTTTTAAACTTCTCTCTTGGAGAAGCATCACCAGTTATATAGTATTCATCAATACCTTGTGCACGCATTGCTCTCCACTTATAATGATCTCCCCCTAGCCACAATGTTGTGATATTATCAAAATGCGTATTCTCACTAATTTGTTGTGGATCTAAATGGCAATGATAATCATAAATAGGCATATCTTTTGCGTATTTATGATATAGCTCAACTGCTTTTTTATTTTGTAACATAAAGTGATCAGTGATAAATTGTGTCATTATTGAAAACGCCCTTTCCTTTAAATTTCTTCTCTTAATGCTAGTTCTTTAACAATTTGTTTATGACGCTTATCTGTTAGTGGATAACCAATTAAGAATATAATTAGCGCAATTAAACAACCTACACCTGGCACAGCAAAGAATAATATTTTAAGACCTGTTAAAGTTTCCGTAGTTTGAGCAACATTTGGTTGATAACCAATCATAGTTAATGCAAGACCAGGAATAAAACCTGCCAAAGCTTGTGAAATCTTACGGGTGAAACTATAGCTTGAATACGTAATACCCTCAGAACGTATTCCAGATTTCCATTGCCCATATTCAACAACATCAGCAATAAATGCCCAAGTTACTGTATTAGGTATAACTAAAAAGAATGAAGAAATTGTATTTACTATTAAAAATGTCGTTATATGATCTCCAAAAAGTGCAAAGTTTAAAATTTCACACAGTACGAATCCAGCTATACCTATAATAGCTGTCATCTTTTTCCCTACTCTCTTACTTAACAACGTTGTTATATAAAGCGCTGGAATAAGCACGGCAAAGTTTAATGTACTTACAAGACCAACTAAATTAGGTGCATCCATAACATATTGGAAATAGTATAATTGAGATGACTGTTTTAAAAACATCGACATAATTGTTAATAATGTATAAATTGCTAATACTGCAAAGGCTCCATTTTTCAACAAGCACACAAATGCTTTTTTACCCATACCTTTTGTCTTAGGACGTTGAATCACGTGTCTTTCTTTAACATTTTTATAACAAATTAAATGTAAAATAACTCCTACGATAGCTAATAATGCTACTGCCACAGGATAGCCAACTGCATGATTTGGAAACTGATTAACTAACGGTATGACCACAATATCTGCCACAAATAATGCCGCTTGTGACCCTAAGTTTCTATATACTGATAGCTGCGTTCTATCTTCAGCATTAACAGTCATAGACGCTGAAAGTGACCCATAAGGTATATTCACAACTGAGTACGCCGCATTAAATAACATATAAGTTGCAAAAGCCCAAATCGTTTTACCAGTTTGATCTAAATTTGGCGCAATAAATGATAAAACCGTACAAATTGCAAGTGGTACTGTACCATATAAAATAAACGGTCTAAATTTACCACGTTTCCCGATATTCGTTCTCGAATCCACATAAGTGCCTACACCAGTATCTACAAAAGCATCAAATATTTTTGATACAAGAAATACAAGTCCACCATAAAAAGCGGAAATACCTAGTATATCCGTAAAAAATTTCAATAAATATATTTGTCCCATATCAAACATCATACCGTTACCTAAATCACCTAAACCGTATGATAATTTTTCTTTAAATTTTAATTTTGGTGTACTAATATCGTCAAATTTTTCTTGCTTTGTTTGTTCTTTCTTCGCTGACATTGAAACCATAAGATGACCTCTTTCTAACGTTTGATGTCCCCTAAACATTTACTTAAGCATTAAAATTATATAAATATAACTGTCTTTGTCTTTATTTATACTTTTATAAGTACTTTAAAAATAATTTGAATCATAGAATGATTGCAATAAAGGTTAGTCAAACCTATCTATATTCATATTCCAATTGCACATATATTTTCATAAGTTAAAGATTTTATAACTTTATTTGGTAATTCCAACGATATATGTAAACGATTTCTATAAACTTCAAAATTTTTTACTACTCATACTCATGTTAGCTATACCGTTTGTTAATCAACAATTACTGATGTTTAAAATGTTATGCTATTTACTGAAATAATGAGAATTGACAGTTACCATAGTTAAAATGTTAAGCTTTTATATTTTTAAATCTTTCCACAAATGCGCGTGTTTGTTTTACAATAATTCGATCTGACCCATCTTGAGCACCTTTGGTTAATGCACTACCAATACCTATGGCAAATGCCCCTTTTTCATACCATTCATGCATATTTTCTATGGATACGCCGCCTGAAGGCATCATTTCTACTTGTGGTATTGGTCCATGTACATTTTTTATAAAATCTGCCCCTAAGCCATCTCCAGGGAATAACTTCACTACGTCAACACCATGTTGCAAAGCAGTTGTTATTTCCGTAACTGAACTACATCCTGGCAGATAAGGTATCGTATATAAATTACACATACTTGCTATTTGTGCATCAAAATGAGGACTCACAATAAATTTTGCTCCATTCATAATTGCGATACGCGCTGTAGTAGCATCCATAACTGTTCCGGCACCAATTAAAACATCAGTTTTATATTTCGTACTTAAAGATTTTATAACTGTTTCCGCATGTGGTGTCGTAAATGTAACTTCAATATTTAGTATGCCACCTTCAATAATTTGTTTACATTTTTGCCATGCATCATCCTCCGTATTACCTCTAACAACCGCAACCAGATAATTTTCTTGTAGTTGTTGTAAAGTTCGCATTTTATTCATCATCATCTTCCTTTTCTGATTAAAATCTCATACTCAACTCACTTTAATTATATTTTTTATTTATTTGTAGTCAATTACAATAAAAGTTTGTCTAAATAGTGTCATCATATCATTTGCAATAGAATCATTCGAAAGTACTTGATAAATCTAAGATCAATACTAATATCTCAAATTTCAAATGACATAAAAATTAAGTAGCGTACAAATTTATAGTGGCACAGCTAATCAATTGAATTATTGAAATATACGCTCCTTTTTATAAATTTATTAACATTTTTAGAAATAAATTAGCCTAAAATAGAAATTTTGTGAATTAAATCACATAATTAATGATTATTCTGTAGTTTTTTTGAATTCTAAATGCTAACTTTAATAGTGTAAAGAAAGCGCTTTATCATATGGATTATCTGCTTTAATAGAACAATAATTCCAATCGTTTTTTACACTACTCAACTCAATTATGATTGTAAAAGACATGATGATAATCACTTTATTTAAACTTATGGGAGAGGAATTTTAAAAATGATTCAATCTTTATCACACTTTAAAGCTAAATATAATAAACTCATTTGCGTTGATTCAGATGGATGTGCCATTGATTCTATGACTATTAAACATGAACGCGCTTTTGGTCCAGCACTTGTCGAAGAATGGCATCTCGAAGATGAATCAGAAAGGATCTTAGAACGATGGAATGCATTAAACCTTTATGAAATAACGAGAGGCATCAATCGTTTTAGAGGTCTTGAAAAAATGTTAGGAGAACTTGTTGCAGAAGGTTTAGACATTCAAGGATATGACGACATAAAACATTGGGTACAAACTACACAATCTTTTTCAAATCCTAGTCTAGAAGAAGCTATTGAAGATAACCCAAACAAATCTGGTTTACGCAAAGCTTTATCTTGGTCTCATAAAGTCAATGCACGCGTTAAAGAACTTCCTAGTATCGGTCCTTTTAACCACGTACGCAATGCCTTAAAAGATGCCGCTTCATTTGCAGATATAGCTATCGTATCGTCAGCCAATCTTTCTGCAGTTCAACATGAGTGGGAATCTTATCATTTAACACCTTACTTGAATGGCATGTTCGCCCAAGAAGCAGGTACAAAAGAGCGTTGTCTCGAAGTATTAAAGTCATTCTATAACTTAGAAGATATTATTATGCTAGGTGATGCCAAGGGCGACTTGGAAGCTGCTCAAACACATGATTTATATTTTTATCCTATCCTTGCCGGCCACGAAGATCAATCATGGCTAGATTTTCACAATAAATACTTAAAACTATTTAGAGAAGGTCGTTTCAATCAAGACATACAATCTTCTTTAATTTCTATTTTTTATAATAATTTTGAAGGAGTGAAATAATTAATGGTAAAAGTAAACCTAAAAACATCCCCTTATAATCTAGACGACACACAAATTGCTTGGGTTGAAGAAACACTAAAAGATTTATCAAGTGAAGAAAAAATTGGACAACTCTTTTTCAATTTATTTTCATTAGAGGGTGGAAAAAAATTCCACGATGCAGATTTGAGTAATAAAGAAGTTTTAGAACGTTATCATATTGGTGGCGCACGTTATGAAGGCGGCAATAAAGTTGAAGTACAAAGCTTACTCAATGACTTACAACAAAATACAAAGGTACCTGTACTTGTTGCAGCTAACTGTGATTCTGGAGGTAATGGCGCATGTAAAGATGGCACTTATATTGCAAGTGCAGCACAATGTGAAGCTGCACAAGATACTAAGGTTGCATACAATGCTGGACTCGTTTCTGCACGTGAATCTTCAGCATTAGGTGTACATATCAATTTCGACCCGTGTGTAGATATTCTTAAGAACTGGCGCAATACTATAGTAAATACACGCTCATATGGTACAGAGGCACAAACGGTCATTAAATATTCTAGTGCTTTTATTGATGGTTTCAACTCAGAACATGACATGATTACATGTATCAAACACTTCCCCGGGGATGGTACAGAAGAACGTGATCAGCATTTAGTATTAGGTGTAAACGAATTATCTACAGAAGAATGGGACAATAGTTTCCGTAAAGTTTATCAACACCATATTGATCGAGGCGTACAAATGATTATGGCTGGGCATATTGCACAACCTGCTTATTCTAAAAAGTTAAACTCAAACCTAGCAGATAAAGATATTTTACCAGCAACATTATCAAAAGAACTTATCACTGATTTACTTAAAGACGATATGCATTTTAACGGTTTAGTCGTTACAGATGCTAGTCACATGTTAGGTATGACTGCTTCTATGCGTCGTGAAGATTACGTACCTCTTTCAATTGCTGCTGGATGTGATATGTTCCTCTTCTTCAATGATTTAGAAGAAGATTATCAATTCATGCTTAACGGATATAACAATGGTATCATCACAGATGACCGTTTAGATGATGCTGTTCGCCGTATCTTAGGACTTAAAGCACAATTGAATTTACACAAAAAACAAGTAGACGGAACAATCATTCGCGCTAAAGAAGACTTGCAAGTTATCGGTTGCCAAGAACATTTAGACATGCGTGCTGAAGCTGCTGATTTAGGTATTACCCTCGTAAAAAATACTTTAGATCAATTACCGATTCGTCCAGAAACACATAAAAACATTCGCCTTTATGTAATTGAAGGTGAAAAAGATGGTATTTATAAATCTGCTAATAATGTGCCAGAAGACATTATTAAAGAACTTGAATCAAGAGGTTTTAATGTTACTTTAAACGATGGTTCAACACGCGTTAAAGGTAAGACATTATCTTATCGTGAAGACGTTGATGCAGCACTTGTCTTCGCTAATATTATCGGTTATGCTGCTGAAAATAACTATCGAATCAAATGGGGCACTGCAATGAGCAATGAAATTCCTTGGTATGTACACGAAGTCCCAACAGTGTTTGTCTCATTAAACTTCACAACTCATTTACACGATGCAACGATGGTGAAAGCTTATATAAATGCTTATCATTCTAACCCTGAAACTATTAAACAAACGGTCGATAAAATTATGGGATTGAGTACTTTTAAAGGTACTTATAACGATTTGGTTTGGACTGATAAATGGCAAGCCAAATTATAATATAGACAACAACATAATATAAATGAATAAATAGGGATTAGGAACATAAATCCCAGAAAAAGAAGCACTCAGATGGTTTAATTTGATGTACCCCCCAAAAGTTGGACTAAAAATCTAACTTTTTGGGGGGCATTTTTATGGGTAAACATTATAAATATGAATTCGATGAATTCAAACATCATCGTGGTGCTACATCATATCATCCTAAAATGATGTTAAAAATTATTCTCTATGCGTACACACAATACGTATTCTCTGATCGTAAAATAGAAAAACTACTTAATGATAATATCCGAATGATGTGGCTGTCACAAAATCAAACACCTTCTTATAAAACAATTAATCGCTTTAGAATAAACCCTAATCATGCTAAAAAAACTTAATATTACTTATAAAACAAATAGTGATTTTTTATTATTATTTTGAAGAAATAATCCAAATGCTTGTTAATGTAGAATATATAATCTACTCACTTAATAATCAATTAATTTTTATCTACACGTTCTAAGTAACTTTTTATTCCAAATAGTTCATTATTACACTTTCAGTAATATTTCTGTTATATTGTAATTAGATTGTAATATGAATCAAAATTATAATTTGGAGTGATACGGTATGAATAAAATTGCAAAGGTTTTTGTAGCAAGTACGTTTGTTTTTGGAACTGCACTAGGCATAAATGCTTATAAAGAAGATGTAACACATAGTGAAGCACAAGCATCAACAACGCAATCTTGGTATAATTATACTGGATATACATCAAAAGGTGGAGACTTCGTATTAGACCAATCCTTTTATAATGGGCTCAAATCTGGAAATATAGAGTTCAATGGTATTAAAGTCAATAGCAAGTATACTTCTGGTACTAGTAGTAAACAAATATACGATCAAAAGTTTCAACAGATAGATGGTAATAAAGCGAACAATGTCACATTTGATATCCAAAATAAGGCAGTGAGTTTTAAAGATATGCGTGTACAATATGGTGAGAATTTTGAATATCAGCCTCCATTAAATGATAATAAGAAATCAAAAAGCGAAGGACTTTATGGATATAAAGTAGGTAATGGTAATATAGTTTTCCATGTCAGTGATGGTTATGTAACAAGCGCTACTGTTTCTTAATAAATTGTATTAACAGTAAATACGATTAGATGCGTCAACAAACCCAAATCAAACTTCTATTTACTGAGTTTTATATTCCTGGAACTTAAGATACTAGAGTCTATCTATGATTTTATTTAGGCTTATGTATGTCTAAATAATATAAAACGCACCCTCCATTATGTGAAGGGGACGTTTATTACCTTATAAAAACGTATTAATGTGATTCTTAAATTATAGTAAATTTTTCTGGATAAAATATTTAAAAAAAGCCTCATTTACCAAAATCTCATTTGTGCTTACTTTAATTGTTCGATATTTTTTTTAAGTTCTTTTACCTGTTTGATACTAGATTGAATTCCGTTTGTAGAGAAATACCATTCTTTAGGATCTAACTCTATAATTTGCTTCTTCTTAACGGCAGAAACTTCTTTTAATACATCGTTGTTCAAAATTTTTCTGCTAGTTCCTTTTCCAGAAGTAGCTTTGTCTCGATCCATAGCAAAAATAATATCTGGATCTTCTTCAGCTACATATTCTAAGCTTACAGGTTTACCATGTGGACCTGCTTTTATTTTTTCATTAGCTG
This sequence comes from Staphylococcus pseudoxylosus, assembly GCF_044794325.1. Taxonomy (NCBI): domain Bacteria; kingdom Bacillati; phylum Bacillota; class Bacilli; order Caryophanales; family Staphylococcaceae; genus Staphylococcus; species Staphylococcus pseudoxylosus. Next base: position 604,079 of record NZ_CP085024.1, on the reverse strand, counting down.
GTTTCATCCCCATTTCATTATATATTAAACCACCAAAACGATCTTTAGGGCCATATGTTGAAAGTTCTCCTTCACTCGTTAGTAGTATCATTGATTTATCACTGATTTTTGATGCTATTTTTTTAGTATTATTACTAATTTTATTTAATTTTTCTATATATTTTTGTGCTTTAGATGATTCATCGAATATTTTCCCTAAATCACTTGTATTTTTTTTAATAGAACTTAACGTTTGTTCATCGTCTGTACCTATGTATAATAATTTTGCATTCGGTGCTGCTTTTTTAAGTTCTTCAAGTACTTGTTTGCTAGCCGTACGTCCAGAAAATATGATTAAATCTGGCTTTTGTTTAGCGACAGCATTATAATTAGGTTTCCCTAGTTCTCCCACATTAGCGTATTTTTTTTGCTTAAAGCTTGCTAAATCTTCAGGTAAACTTTCTCCGTTTTTACCTTTTGCGATACCCTTAATCGCGGATGAATGACCTAATGCCTTAATAGTATCGACTGCGCCATAATCAAAAGTAACAATACGTTTCGGATTTTTAGGAATCACAACAGTTCCTTTTTTAACTTCAGCATCTTTACCATCTTTTCTGTCTCCACGTAAGTCATATTTTGTTTTAATTTTTACTATATCTTTCTTTTTCTCATTACTTTTGCTTTGACTACATGCTGACAATAAAACTGCTACAACTATAAGTAAGATAAATTTTTTCATTTAATTAACACCCTCATTTTTTATTTTTAGATAATAACTGCTTTAAAGAGACCTGTAGACTCGAATATAAATTTTAAATATCTACTATGAGACTTACCAACAAATAATATAGAACACTTATAATTTTTCGCCTTCTCAATTGTATTCATCGCCATTTTATAATTTCTTTGTGACCAATGGTTAATGAATTGGATTCCTACATCTCCAGCTTGCATAAGAATGTAAAAATATTTCTCTAATGGAATTACTTCTCTAGATTGATTTAACATAGAAGATAACATACTATCTTCTTTATCCTTTGTTTGACTGTGCTGACTTTTAAAAAGCGTCATTTGATTATATAGATCTGGATTGCATTTTTGTAGCATTGTTTCTGCTCTATTTTGTAGAACTTTTCTTTGTGCCTTATTATTGTCATCTATTGGATGAATTGGGATATTTCTTAATAGCGAAAGAGGCATAGCTGCAAAATGAAACTCTGTAAAATATGAAGGTACTTTGTTACGCTCTAATTGTTTTAGATCCTTAGCAATTTCATTTTCATTAGATTTATCTAATTCTATAAATAATACTTCTGGACTAAACTGATTTAAATAATTTGAAACAGCAATTCCTTCTTTATAATAGTAATCTAAGGGTTTATGTTGACTTAATTCTTCTTCTGTCCCTCTGATGTGGGGCAAATTAACTATGTATATAGTATTCATATAGGTTCCCTCCGTAGTAGTTTTATATAATTTAAAAAAAATAAGCATGTTGTAATTGATAATTATTCTCAATTATAACACACCTATTCTCATATACAATTCAATTTTTAGATATATCTAATTCTATTAAAAAAGACAATTTCTATTTTATTTCAATAGAAATCGCCTTTTTTCACTTATACAAGAACTTTATGTCCCAGATTCTTAATCATTATATTAGGCTAGTGGGACTTATGCATGAACTTTAGTTCACATTTAAGTCTGTTATGCTTTCGCCCCTAGTCGTCCTTATCTCGGGTATGACAGAAACCTTTTTAAATAAATTATATTTCTGTCTGACTCCATCCTTATCTATTATATTTTATATCCAAAATCCGGAATATTTGACCATCTTTCTTTGAAGTAATGAGCAACGGCTTTTGGTCTTCTTTCACGCGTGAAAATCCCTTTCTTATTTCCTTGAACTCTAATAATACCAGTAGAAGTTTCAAAATCTGCAAAATTCCATACCTGTTCTCCAATAAATTGTGGATACTTATCAATAACTTCATGATTGGCTTCATAATAACTTATTTGGTATTCCTCTGTGAATAATTCATCGTTTAATGCATGCATTCCTGCCACTGTATCAGCGCCATATTCAGTAAACATAATTGGTTTATCTGGTTGTTTAATACTCCAACCATCTAATTCTTCTGCTAGTGCCAATTTAGCTGCTTTCAAATCTGCTGTTTGCGTATACCAACCATAGTACCTATTTAAGCATAATACATCGACTAAATCTTGAACTTGGCATGTGTCTGGTTGCGAAGTCAGTATTGTTACAATTGTAACAGGTCTCTGTTGTGGATCACACGTTCGTGCTAGATTCACTAATGGTTCGAAATATGCTTTAGCCCCCTGTTCGTCAGAAGCTGGCTCATTGGCAATCGACCACATAACCACACATGCATGGTTTTTATCGCGTTCAATTAACCCTTTAATCACAGCTTCATGCGCCGCTTTCGTACCTATTTCTTCAAATGTATTTCTTGCTTTTTCACCAGTTAAAATGGCATTAAAGTTTAAATGAACTCCTACAGCAGTCGTTTCATCAATCACCACTATACCTTGTTCATCAGCTAAACGCATCATTTCTTCTGAATATGGATAGTGCGAAGTCCTAAATGAATTTGCTCCTATCCATTTCATCAAATTAAAGTCTAATACATTCGCTACTTCATTCATACCTCTGCCATGATAATAACTGTCCTCATGCTTACCAAAGCCTTTAAAATAAAACGGCTCTCCATTAATTAAAAATTTACCCTTAGCCACTTCGACAGAACGTATACCAAATCGCTCAGCATAAGTATCAATTAACACGCCATCTTCTATAAGCGACACTTCTAAATGATATAAATACGCATTTAATGGTTTCCAAAGATGTGGATTCTGAACCTTTATTGTACCTTCTACACCTGTTGCTTCTGCTATAACTTGCTTGTCTTCATCTACTAATCGAACCTCAACAGTCCCTCCGCTATGGTTCGTGCTCACTTTATAATTTACATAAGCATCATCACCTTGTAATTCAGGTACAATTTCAATATCTTGAATATGCATCTTTGGTGTTGTATATATTTTTACAGGTCTATGTAACCCCGCATAATTGAAGAAATCAAAGTTTGGTGTATTTTTCTTAATCACATTACCTTCTACATCTGTTATTTCGTTATAATCTCCAACCGGCAAAGTTGTTTCATCTAATATATTATTTACGCATACCGTTAAACGATGCGTCCCAACTGTGTAAGCTTTATCTAATGTTACTTCAAATGGTAGGAAACCTCCTTGGTGTGATGTTACCTCTTTACCATCAATATATACGGTTGCCTTATGTGTTGCTGAACCAAATCTTAAAACAATACGTTCTTTATTTAATACGTTGGGAACAGTAAATGTTCTTTCATACCAAACATTCCCTACATGGTTACGAATATTAGCAGTGACACCTTGATCGTTGAACGAACCTGGCACAGCCATGACTTGTTCAGTATTTAATGGTTGTGACACATCAATGTGACCTGCATTTTCCTCTAATTTAAAACGCCATATACCATTCAAATCAATTATACTTCTATATTCATTTACAACTGGATACAACATACTCAATTACTCCTTTCAATTTCATTAAATCTATCTACAATTCTTCTCTCAATGCTAACTCTTTAACGATTTGTTTATGTTTACGGTCAGTTAATGGATATGCAAAGAAGAATAGTATGACTGCAATTAAACAAGCTGTCGCAGGAACGATAAAGAATAATACTTTCAATCCATGTAATGTATCTGCTGATTGAGTAGCATTAGGAACAAATCCAATAAGTGTTAAAGATGCACCTGGTATAAAGCCTGCTAAACCTTGTGATATTTTTCTTGTAAAACTATAGCTCGCATATATAATTCCCTCAGATCTAAGACCCGATTGCCATTGTCCATATTCCACAACATCAGCAATAAATGCCCAAGTTACAGTATTAGGAATGACTAAGAGTAATTGTGCAACGGTATTAATAACTAAGAACATCACGATATGATCTGAGAAAAAAGCGAAATTGATGAATTGGAATAGAATAAATCCTCCTACACCTATAATCGCAGTCATTTTCTTACCAACCAATCTACTTAAAATCGTTGTTAATATTAACGCTGGAATTAGCACGAGGAAGTTGAGTGTACTAACTATCCCAACTAAATTTTGTTCTCCTAAAACATATTTAAAATAATATAATTGAGAAGCTTGCTGTAAAAATAGTGCACTAATTGTTAAAAGTGTATAAATTGCTAATATGATGAATGGTCTATTTTTCAATAAATTTAAAAACGCCTTACGACCAATTCCTTTTTCTTTCGGTCTTTCAATCGTGTGTCTTTCAGTTACACCTTTATAACAAATCATATGGAATATTACCCCAGCAATAGCAAGCATCCCAACTGCTATTGGATAACCTATTTGATGATTTGGAAATAAACTCACAACAGGTATAACGACAATACCAGATATAAACATTGCGCCTTGAGATCCCATGTTACGGAATACCGATAATTGCGTACGATCATCCGCATTAATAGTCATAGAAGCAGACAGTGAACCATATGGAATATTTACAAATGAATAAGCTGCATTAAATAACAAATATGAACCAAAAGCCCATATAATTTTGCCTGTTTGTCCTATCTCTGGTGATAAAAATGTTATGACTGTAAGTATTGCTAACGGAATACTGCCATATAAAATAAACGGTTTAAATTTACCACGTTTAGCAAAATTAGTTTGGTTATCTACAATTGTACCTACAGCCGTGTCAACAAAGGCATCAAAGAATTTCGAAACTAAAAATACTAAACCTCCTACCCACGAAGGTATTCCTAATATATCAGTATAAAATAAAAGTAAGTAAATCTGTCCCATATCGAACATCATGCCGTTACCTAGGTCACCAAATCCATAAGATAACTTTTCCTTAAATTTCAGCCTAGGCTCTTGAATCTCTTTAAAACGCTTTAGTTTACTGTTTGCTGGCTTTAATTTTGCTGTAACCATATCGATTACCTCTTTCCACTATTGAAGTTATTGGATAATGAATTGTTCCAATAACTTCTTAGTATGTATTCGTAACTGTATTCATAATTAACACTCAATAAGAAAACACATTAAATTGTAAGCGTTTTCTTATATGTGTAAAAAAAGTAACTCTATCAATTTCTTCATCATTTCATAATGATTGAATACATCCCCTTATAGAGATCTTTCTTTTATTATATTTTTTAAAATAAAACAGTCAACACAAAAATAACAACGTTGTTATAAATGTATAATTTATATCCTTATGATTTGACCTGAGATAACACGAATAAAAGCTATAACTAAAGTATATTGTAAAAATACATAGAATGAAACGATTTATTAGCAAATACACTACTTAAATTGTTTTAATATATTGTAAAATTGCATTTTCCATGCTATTTTGGTTATTTTTTAAGACTATTTTTACATTTTTTATATTTTTTTTACCAAAACAGCAATTTTCTTTATAAAATTTAATTTTTTGAAGTTAATTTCTTAGTAAAATTCTTTATGCTCTGTTCTATATTTTAATGGAGGGACGCCATATTGCTTTTTAAAGCATTGTGTGAAGTAACTTTGTTCTTTAAACCCTACATATGAAGCAACTTCAGAAACTGTCATCTTAGTTCTAGCAATCAAATCACGTGCTTTTTTAATTCTTAGTTCAATGATATATTGTGAAATTGATTTGTGAATTTCTTGATTAAATATCCTAGATAAATAACTAGGAGCTAAATCAACATGACTCGCCAATTCTTTTAAGGTCAGCGTATTGTCCAAATTTCTTTCTATATACTGTATTACTTTACTTACTTTTGGACTATATGCATTGGCTTTTGTCTTCATAGCTCTTTCCGCGTACTCTTTAACAATTTCATGAATGATTTCATCAAGCATCTCACTGTCCATAGTTTGATCAATAATAGCAGCATACCTCTCGGATATTTCATCAATGTGAATTAAGCTAATACCTGCCTTTTCCCCTGCCTTTCGACATAACGTATTGATAAGAAATGCTTTATATTGTTCATTAGAAATATCATCTTTAACTCTACGTAAACCAGCCACAGATACATTCATTTCATTTAAAATTGATAACGCTTCTGTCACATTTCCATTTTCAACTGCAGTAAGTAATTGATTCTCTAAATTATAGCGTTGTTCTATTTCTTGTAGTGTATAATCCATTTGTGCTCTTGATTCAGCTAACACTTCTATTGTTGAATGAAACTTGAAATCAATCTTCACTGTTTCATAAACAACGTTTCTCTTTTTTAAAAAGCGAATTGCTAACCGGCACATCTTTTGAGCTTTAACATGATGACACAAAGGTATACTAAGTAAATACTGTTTTAAGATTGACAACTTTGTTATTTTAATATCTGCTCTTTGCAGTAACTCATTACAACGTCGTTCATTCGGTCTTTGCTCCATATAAGGTCCAATGATATAAATCTGCTTATTTTTCTTAAATTTAAAAATCAAAAAATTAACATCAAAACTGTTAGAATAATGATAAATTTTATTACTATTCATATGAACAATAAAGTGCTTTAGCTCAGTTTTAAACTGTTTTCTTGCAGTATTTGTAAATGGTGTTTTAATATGTGTGCTAATACCCTTTATATCACTCATATCATAACCTTCCAATTGGATACCCAATAGTTGAAGTGCATTCATTTGTAAAATCTCTAACGTGTTCTCATTCATAAAAAAATCACCCCATTCCTTTATTATATTATAACTAAAAATAAAGGAATGGGGTTATAAATTTAATTTCATTTTATTAAGCCTTAGGTTTCATTTTATTTTAATAGCATTTTTTAAATCGTTTATGCATTTTTATTATGAAACTTAAGTTTAAACGGTGCATAGCACAATACCAAAATAAGTACGAGCCCTAAATAACCAATTAATGGATAGAATATAGCTACTAAATCTGTAAATCCGACAAAACTTAAACACAATCCCACAATAACTGCTATCGTATAGAATATTTTAAATCTCATCGTATCTACTACCGTAAAGCGTGACGCAAAAGCATAAAACATTCCTAATCCAGTATTAAATATCATACCGAATATAACGATTGCCATGATAATACCTAGCACAGGCGAAATATTGTTTACAATACCTAACATTGGCATATCCATATTTCCAACAATATCAATTTGTGTGAAAATAGCCAAGTGACTTAATACAATCATAATACCTAAAGCAAGCCCACCAATTAATCCACCAGTTGCAGCAACCTTCGTATGCTTCTCTGATCCTCCCATGACTATAGCCATTGAAGCACCAACAGCAGTATTAAAGGAAGCGTAGTTCACGCCAGCTACAAACCAGTTTGGTAATGTTGAAGGTTTAGCGGCTGATAATGTATTAAGCTGTGAAAATGGTGTGTTTGTAGTAATAAAACTATAAACTGAAATGAGGATAATGAATATAATTAAAAATGGCGTTATATTGCCAATAACTTTTACCACACCTTCAACCTTTAACATGCCTGCTATCAAGATTAATGCAGTCATTAATAACGTACCCACAATAGAAGGTAAACCAAATTGTTGATTAAGGTTTGAACCCGCTCCTGCAATCATTACTACACCTACACCAAATAATGTAAAGATAATAACTAAGTCAATAATCCAACCAAGTACTTTTCCTACCAATGATTTTCCCGTTATATTATGTATCACTTCTTTATGAGAATCTGTCTTAAATTTACTTCCTAGCCATACAAGCATCATACCCACATAAGTAAATAGTGCCGTTGTAATAATTGCACCAAACGTGCCCATAATGCCAAAACTTGTAAAATATTGAAGTACTTCTTGGCCAGAAGCAAAACCAGCGCCTACAATGACACCAATAAATGCACTTGCAATTAATAAGATTCTTTTCATAATGTAATCCCCCTAAATTAAAAAGACAAAATAACTTACCCCTTAAATCATCATAAAATGATTAAATTTATATAGCTTAACTTTCTGACTCATTTATAAATCGATATCCCATCTATCATATATAATGAGCAATCGTTTCTACATTTTATCATTTAAAGCGTAATTTATGTTGTATTTTCAATAGTATATCTTTGAGCTGATTACTTAGTTTATTACTAATCTTCAATGTTACATAAAAAAGAGGCAAGTACAAACACGTTGTACTCACCTCTTATAGCTAACTGCTATGAATAACTTGTTATCTTAATAAATAACCACCATCAACAGGTAATGTTGTCCCTGTAACATAGTCAGATGCACTACTTGCTAAAAATATTAAAGGTCCCATTAAATCTTCAGGCACTCCCCACTCACCAGATGGTATGTGTCCTTTAATTTCTGGCCCTCTTATTGGATCTTCTTCTAATACTTTAGTCATATCAGTACGAATGTAACCAGGAGAAAGTGCATTCACTTGAATGTTATAAGGTGCTAATGCATCAGCGTATGCACGTGTAATACCTACGACGCCATGTTTACTAGCTGCATATGGAAAGATATTTTTACCTGCACGATATGACTGCATAGAACCTATATTAATCATTTTACCAGTTTGCTGTTCTGTCATAACTTTAGCCGCTTCATGTGCCATATAATACGTTGCGTTCAAATTGATATCTATAACATTTTGCCAGTCTTCATCTTTATAGTCTAAGACATTATTTCGAATTTGAACGCCAGCATTATTTACTAAAATATCTAAACTTCCCCATGTTTCCACTGCTTGCGCAACAACTTTTTCTGCTGCACCTTGTTCTTTTAGATCTTGTTGTATAAAAGACACTTCACCTTCATTCTGTTCCACACTTTCTTTTAAAGCTTCCCACGCTTGATTTGAAGAACTTACAACTGTGACATTAGCGCCATACATCGTTAATGCGATAGTATAATATTTGCCTAAACCTCTAGCACCACCTGTCACAATTGCATTTTTTCCTTTTACAGAAAAACTATCCGTATTAAATTTTGTCATTTATAGTTCCTCCTTGTTAGTCATAATATTATTTACTTATATTATATAATTTTAAATTGTCATTGTGTTGATAAAAATAAAGGAGTCAGGTAGAAACCAAAGTTTGATTTCGCACACCTGTCTCCTCAAGTTTTTTCATTGTCATTACTTTATTAGTTCAATGAACGCTTGTTATTAGATTTTTTATCCTAATTTTCTGCTGTAATATATTCAACTAATTTATAGTTAATCTTTAAATAGTTTATACAAAAATACTTAATATTAATATAAACACGAGTCCTGAAACTGAAATTACTGTTTCCAGTAGTGACCAAGTTAAAAATGTTTCCTTGACTGTTAAGCCAAAATATTCCTTAAACATCCAGAACCCTGCATCATTAACATGGGATAATATAACACTACCTGCACCTATCGCAAGCACTACTAAAGCCACGTTAACATCTGACGCTTGTAATAACGGTAATACTATTCCCGTTGAAGAAATCGCCGCTACTGTTGAAGACCCTAGTGCAATACGTAATACTGCAGCCACAATCCACGCTAATAGTATAGGAGACATTTCTGTACCTACGAACAATTTAGCAATGGTATCTCCAACACCACCATCAATTAGTACTTGTTTGAAGGTACCACCACCTCCAATAATTAAAATCATCATACCAATTGGATAAATTGCGTTAGATACTGAATCCATAATTTCTGAATTGTTGCGCCCTTGCTTAATTCCCATTGTAAATATGGCAATTAATACTGCAATAAGCATCGCCGTTCCCGCTGTACCTATAAAGTAAACTACAGATTCAAAACCGTTCGTCGCTGTTTCATTACCTGTAATTAACTGTACAATTGTAGAAAACAACATTAGGATAACTGGTGAAACAGCTGTTAGTAAACTAATACTAAATCCTGGCATTTCAGCTTCACTAAATTCTCTTTGTGCACCTAATGCTGATATGTCACCTTCACGAGTATAAGCAGTTGGTGCGATTTTTTGTGCAATTTTATTAAATAACGGTCCCGCTATCAATGTAACAGGAATAGCAATAATAATACCGTACATTAACACATGGCCAAGGTTAGCTTCCAATTCTTTTGCAATAACTACTGGTCCTGGATGTGGTGGCAAGAAGCCATGTGTTACAGATAGAGCTACTACCATTGGTAAACCTAGTTTCAACTGTGATACATTTGCACGCTTAGCTATAGTAAACACTAATGGTATTAATAATACTAATCCCACTTCAAAGAATAGTGCGATACCTACAATAAATGCTGCAACAAGCATTGCCCATTGTACATGTTTATAGCCAAACTTTTTAATCAACGTGTCAGCTATACGCGTTGCGCCACCACCATCAGCAAGTAATTTACCTAAAATGGCGCCAAGTCCAAAAATCAAAGCAATATGGCCAAGTGTACTGCCCATACCATTTTCAACAGTTTCTATTATTTTATCTAAAGGCATTCCCAGTAATATTGCAGTTACAATAGATGTAATGATTAATGAAATAAATGTATTTAATTTCAAGAAAATTATTAATGATAGTAATACGATAATACCTATTACCACCGTAGCCAATGGCCAAATTGTTTCAAACATCATCGTTCTCCCCTTCCATAGTAAAGAATGAATATAGCTAACAGACATAGCTATCCCAATCTTGATAACGCTTTCTTTTTGTTCTAAAAAAACTTTCCTCACTGTGCTATTTATAGGTATGTAGGAAAGGCAATTAAATAAATTGTCACGCAATGACAACTACTAATTACAGCTTTCCTTCTCCTCCAACCTACTTACTTGATTATCATTAATCCATATGTTCACGTTGGAACGCTGAAATTTCTGTATAACGATCCTCTAATGAACGGCTTAAGTTTATAAATATTGAAATTAATCGTTGGTATATTTTCACATTGTCCTCATTTGGTTTATGTTCATTTGTAGTACCAACCATTTCCTCAATAATTGAGAAATCCTCAATTTCTCCTAACGCTTTCATTCCTAATACACAAGCACCTAAGCATGAGCTTTCATAACTTTCTGGGACACTTAGATTAGTATCGAAAATATCTGCCATCATTTGACGCCAAACTTCACTTTTAGCGAAACCACCAGTAGCTTTAATAGTTGATGGTGTCTCATCCATAACCTCAATCAAAGCTAAATAAACTGTATATAGATTATAAAGAACACCTTCTAAGGCAGCTCTAATCATGTGTTCCTTTTTATGAGATAACGTCAATCCAAAGAAAGAACCTCTCGCATCTGCGTTCCATAATGGCGCTCGTTCACCTGCTAAATATGGGTGGAATATGAGGCCTTCTGCACCAGGCTTAACTCGATTAGCAATTTTAGTTAGTACATCATATGGATCTACTCCTAAACGTTTTGCTGTTTCAACTTCACTTGCTAATAACTCATCACGTAACCATCGTAGTACTACGCCACCATTATTAACAGGGCCACCGATAACATAATGATTATCTGTTAATACATAGCAAAAGATTCTTCCTTTATAATCTGTACGTGGTTTATCTATGACCGTTCTTATAGCACCTGAAGTACCTATAGTTACAGCGACTTCGCCTTTTTTAAAAGCATTCACGCCTAAATTAGATAACACACCGTCACTTGCGCCAACAACGATTGGTGTATGCTCATCAATGCCCATCAATGTTGCATAACGACGTTTCATACCTTTTAATATATGTGTCGTTGGTACAAGTTCAGGCAATTGTGATTCGTTAATACCTAATAGTTCGAGCGCTTCTTTATCCCAAGATAATGTTTCCAAATTCAACATACCTGTTGATGATGCCATAGAATGGTCTATTACAAATTGCTCGAATAATTGATAGAAAATATACGTTTTGATATCAGCAAAAATAGCTGTTTGATTATATATTTCTTGTTGTTCATGCTTCATCCAAAATATTTTAGATAATGGAGACATAGGATGTATTGGTGTTCCAGTTCTTTGATAAATCGCATCACCGTTATGGTTATTTTTAATTTCTTCTGCGTATTTGCTCGCTCTATTATCAGCCCAAGTTAAATTTTCAGTCAAACGTTGATTGCTAGCATCCATTGCTATAAGACTATGCATTTGAGCGCTAAATGAAACTAATTTCAAGTCCTTTTTATCAATATCAGCTTCTCTCATGACATATTTGATTGTCATTAATACCGCATCAAATAACTCATCTGGATTTTCTTCTGATATTTCGACATTCGGTGTATGCAAAGGATAACCGATATTATGTTTCATTATAAATTGACCTTTTTCGTCATAAAGCACTGATTTCGTGCTTGTTGTGCCTATATCGACACCTATCATGTATTTCATGCTTTTGCCTCCCGATTCTTTACTGCGTTAAAATGCTAAGTTAACCAAAAGCTTTCGATATCATCACCTACGTCATCAAAGTTTAAATGAAATGCTTCTTTCAATTTATACGCATCTTTATTCGCAATTGCTTCAATAAATACTTCGTGGTTTTGGTGAATTCTTTCAAAGTCTTCAGGGGTTTCATTCATTCGTTTACGCATAGATAGCAAAATAAGTGCTTCCATTACTGGGCGTAAATTATTCCAACATGTTTTTAAGTATTGATGCTTAGACGCCATGATTGTTACTTCATGAAATTTCATATCATGTTCAGTAAACGCTTCTGCGTCTTCAAATTTGACCGCTACCTTCATCATTTCCAATTGTTTTCTTAATTCTTTTACAATTTGATTATGCATTTTGGGCTTAATCCTACTGAACGCAAATGACTCAAGCATAATTCTTAAATCATAAAGTTCTTTTTTCTCATTATCATCAAATGGTAAAACTTCTGCACCCATTCTTTCTAGATGAATTAATTGATCTTGTTTTAACAATTTAAAAGCATCTCTAACTGGTGACCTACTGACGTTAAATTCTTTGGCAATTTGATTTTCCGTCAATAAAGTGTCAGGTGTTATCGTACCATCAACAATTCTCAAACGAATTTCAGCTGCAATCATTTCGCCTTTTGACACACCGTCTAACCATTGTTCAGGATATGAATAATCCACTAAAACACCACCTCTCCATCAATACGATATACTTGTATACAAGTATGGTAATACACAACTATCAATATTGCAAGCGCTTGCAACTGTTGATTAATATGGTAAATGGCATAAAAAACCGACACAGCAGGTTTTTTAGACCAAACGTGTCGGCAAAAATTTTATTTAGTGACGCTAATGTAAATGTGTAAATATTTTATTTCTTATCTTAATTACACTTTTCTTAGTATGTTTGAATCTTCCATTTTCTGTCCGATTGCCATACAATGACTAATCTCATGACAATAAGGACACTGTAGTTTTCTAGTCTTCATTGTATGTGATGCAAAGAGCCAGGACTTTATATTTGGTTTAAAAACTTCCTGACAATTTGGACAAACATATTTCAAGCGCTTATAGATAAAATGCGTAAAATAGACAGCAAAAATCATCAAAAATGGTAATACAACAAAACTTGGCCACCACTTTCTCGTAATAATACTTGTTACAATAGCCGTATATTGTACAATCGCCATCGGTAACATTCGATATACAATTGCTCTTGTTAATGTGCTCATGTTTCCTTTATTTGCTACATATTGACTGGTTTCTAACAATTTATTTAACGGGGCCTCTGAATTTTTACTGATATAACTTTTAAATTGCTTAATTTCTGACAAAAGCATTTGATTTTTTTGAATTTCATGCTCTATGTTTAATGCTCTTTGTTCAATCATGGATCGTATCGTCTTTAATTTATTCTCTTCTACAATAATTTTTTTAATATCTTTCAAACTAAATCCAAAGCGCTTAAGAATTAAAACAATTTCTAAATCTTGCTTACTTTGTTCGTCAAATACACGTCTTCCATTATCTTCAGTTTTAGTTGAAGTTAACAGACCCTTTCTATCATAATATTGAATGGTTCTTATTGAGACATTACACTGCTTTGCTAATTCACCTGTTTGATATTGAGTCATTTTTATACCTCCTCAATAAAAATATACATGATGACGTTACGTAATCAGCAAATCATTTAATTAATTTTTAAATACTTCTGAATAAATATCTTGTAATTTGCTTTCTACAGAAGTAATGTCTGTTGCACACTGTTTCAATACAGATCTATATTTTTCTGTATTTTCACTATTTTTATAACGAATTTTATGTTCTAGACTAGCCCACATATCCATCCCTATTGTTCTTATTTGTATTTCTACGGGTACAAGCTCCATAGAATGTGCTAAGTAAACTGGTATAGTCACTACAATATGCAGACTACGATATCCATTTTCTTTTGGATGTTCGATATAATCTTTACGCTTTATCAAAGTAACATCTGCCTGTTTAAGCAATAAATCTTCAATCACATAAATATCATCCAAATAATTACAAACCACACGGATACCAGCTACATCTAATATATTCTCTTTTGCGGATTCTGTACTTATATCACAGCCCTTACGTGCTAATTTGTTTATCAAACTTCTCATCTCTTTAACACGACGTTCCATATGATGTATTGGATTATGTTTGTACATCTGCTGAAATTGATCATCTAATATATCTAGTTTTGTACTTACTTCTTTTAATGCTGAAGAATATAGTTGTTCCAAGGCAACAAAACCAACAACCATTTCTAGAGCCTCTTCTGACTCATTGATATGGTCGATACTTTCTTTAAATTCTTCCTTCAAGTCGTCTACATTTAACGAAGGTTTACGTTCTATGTACATATTTCGTACCTCCAATTAATCACTTCTTATAGAGCATTATAGCTAATTCTAATTTACAATTTAAATATAAAGCTATACTTCTCTATAATTTCTACCATATAAAACGCGTGATGATTGCAAAACTTTATTTATTTTAGTCAATTAATATTCATAAAATTACAAATAAAAAGAGCAAGACAGAAATCAATTTTTGCTGAAATGATTTCATTGTCCCGCCCCGACATATATGGCTATGAATTACAGACTAAATAGCCCTTAACATCTACTAATGTCAAAAACTATTTTACTATTTCAACAATTATATAATCTTATGACTAGTCCATGTAGTTATTCGTTCTTTTTATGCTCTATAATTTCTGTTTCACGGTTATCTGTAATATTACGTGCTCGTTTCATCGCATCTTCTTTTTTAGGAAAAGTATCTGATGCTTGTTTTGCACCATCTGATTTAACTTTCCATTCGTTATCTTCATAATACACATGAACGTCTTTTTGGTTTAATTTCGGATTAGCTGAATCATCTTGTTTATGCTGTGTAATTTTTTTATTTTTTAGTTCCTTTAATTCACTGTCTGAAGCATCTTTATACCAAGATTCAGCTTGTTTAGTTGCGATGGGAATTACATTTTCTTCCTCATAACCATCTTTTAACATGGCATTACCAATATCAATTGCTTTTTTGCGTTCTAACTCATCAAAATTTTTCCAACTTTGCGGATAATCTTCCATTGTCCAAGGCATGACCACCACTTCCAATCTATTTATTCTTGCTTACTGTTTACCACTAATAAATTAGTATAAACCGTTCATTGCACTCAACTCATTTTATAGAAGGTAAAGCTAATCATGATTACTCGTTATTATAAAGGGAATTATAGTACATATATTAAATTAATAAATTCTATACAGATTGGAGGGGCTTATATGGCGAGTATCACAGTTGGTTTAATCCCTTCACCTGATATGCCACATAAAATGGTAAATAAAATATACGATGAATTACCTAGAGCACTTCAGGAACAGACAAATGATGAAGGTTGGCGCTTTGATAAACATGTTGCTTCTATAGTTGGTACTGCTGAGCACATGGACAAAGCAATGGATATAGCAACAAACATGAAAAAGCAAAAAGAATGGGATTATGCCATTTGTATTACTGATTTACCAAATTTTTCTAACCGAAAAACAGTTATCTGTGATATCAATTACGATAATAATATTGCACTCATTTCACTGCCCGTCTTAGGAGCAATAGCACTTAAAAAGAAATTGAAACATTTCATCACTTATGTCATTCAATTATTACAAAGTAGTGGTTCTGACAAGCAACTTCTTAATAACCGACATTTTAAATTAACTCAATTCAACACTGTAATTCCTAATGAAGAAGCACAGGATCAAAATCATCAACGTATTATCGTAAAGTCCACAACTATAGGATGGCTTCACTTAATAGCAGGAATGACCTATGCAAATGAACCATGGTCCACAATCTTTGACTTTAAAAAAATAATTTCAGTTTCATTTGCTACTGGAACATATATATCGATTTTCTCTACCCCTTGGGATTTGAGTTTAGAATATGATTATTGGCGGTTTATATTACTTATGTTGTTATCTATATTCGGTATGGTTTGCTGGCTCATATATTCTTATAATTTATGGGAACGACAAAGTCCTAAAACTCAAAAACTATATAGATATATTTATAATTTCACTACAGTGACCACTTTAACTACCATCACACTCTTTAACTTTTTAAGTTTATTTCTATTACTAACAGTTAGTACTTTACTCTTTGTCCCTCCAGAATTATTTTCAAACTGGACAACACTTAACAGTAAAGAACCTACTTTAATTAACTATATTAATTTAATTTGGTTTATAACTTCTCTAGGTATCTTGGCAGGAGCAATGGGTTCTACAGTAGAGAATGCAGAGAAAATCAAACGCGTGACTTATTCATTTAGACAATATTATAGAAATAAACAGTTAGAACAAGAAGACGAAGATACTTATGATAAACACGAAGAACATCACTCTTACGTAGGGCAAAAACAAACACATAGAGAGGAGCGTAATTAATGTGTAGTAATATTGTAAAAATAGGCTTAGTTGCAGCTCCTGGCGTAACTGAAAAAATTGCTTGCCTTCTAAAAACAGAGCTACCAGAATTGCTTGCCTCACATTTTTCTGAAAACCATGAATGGCAAATCGAGACAATCATTGACCCTCTTACTGGTTCTGCTGAAACCGTTCAAAAAATATTTCGTAAAATTTCTGATTATCAAAATAACAACGAATGGCAATATACAATTGGCCTAACCGATTTACCAATCGTTAGAAATGGAAATGCTGTCGCATTTGATATCAATAGTAGTAATGGCGCAAGTTTAATCTCTATTCCGTCTTATGGTTGGCGTCCTATAAAAAAACGGCTCCAACGCTCTATATTAGGTATTATTGATGCCATTGATGAATATAATGAATCAAATATGAAACAAGCGGAAGGCGAAGACGAAAGTGAACAGCAATTGAATGCTCAATTTCCCTTTTCAAACTTAGTCACAAAAACTGAATACTTTGAAGATACCGATTCAAAACACACGTTATATTATGTTTCTTCAAATACAAAAGGATCATTTCGTTTAATTAGTGGTATGACATTTGCGAATAATCCGTTTAATATGTTAAAAAGTCTTAGTAATGTAGTTGCGATTGCCTTCACCACTGGTGCTTTTGGTATCGTTTTTACTACGATGTGGAATTTAAGTTTTGTCTACTCTGTATGGCGCATGCTATTAATTATGTTGGTTGCCATTTTAGGTATGATGGTATGGATTATTGTTGCACATAATTTATGGGAATCATCAAAAGAAAGCAACAATAAACAAATAACAATGTTATATAATTTAACAACTACTTTAACATTAACTGTATCTATTGTTTTTTATTTCTTAATTTTATTTTGTCTTTTTTTACTGGCTTCGCTCGTAGTTTTACCGCCAGGCTATTTAGGACAAACGCTACAGTTAAATGGACCTGCTAACTTCATTACTTATATTAATCTCGCATGGTTTGCAACTTCTATTTCCACCGTTGCTGGGGCAATTGGTGCTGGTTTAAATAATGAATCACAGATATTAGAAAGTACATATGGTTATCGACAAAAACAACGCTACAAAAAAATGGACGAAGATGAAAAAGAACGTGCTGAGAGAGAAGAAGATGCTCAATATGCTATTAAAGCGAAAAAGCAAGAAAGCGAAGCAAAGGCTAAGCAATATAAAGATAGCGATTAGGTTCCTACACATACCGACAGTCTAACCCGGGACAAACCGTATACTCCCCCATCATATTATAGGCAAGGTAAGCACGGACTTTCTCTATACAAATAAGCCACCCTTAATGCTAATAAAGCAGCAAAGGGTGGCTTGTTTTATACATTTAGTTATACTGTCGCTTCTTGCCTAACATGCAAACAGTTAGTTTGAATACTCAACAGTGACGTTTTTACATGTGCGTACTGAGGTAAATCTGGTAATGTTTTCCATTGAATATGATTACCTCTTTCAAAGTGTTTAGCAATATTCTCAAAAACCAATAAATAATCTCCCATTGTATCATCATCTATATGATAACGTTGTTCATTACTTAAAGCTCTTATCAGTATAAAACTGATTTCTTCCAAAGCATAAATACTCGGATAATAGTATTGTATCACCATTTTATTACTAAATATTTCACCATTTGCACTGTTATAAACTTGCGTCATATTATTTAATTTAACGCTGAGTTTTAGCATTTCATGTTTATCTTGTTCCCTTGAAGCATATTTATTACTAGAAAATAGATAATGGAAAATGACTGCTTCATCTCTAGCAACTGCTGCTAAAGTATCTGGCAACATAGATGAAGCCGTTTTTCTGCCAATAAATAGCAAACAAACAACTGCAATGAGGATACCTACTATAACATCTATTACTCTTGGTAAAGCAATTAAGATAGTCAAATGGTTAGACGCAAGTCCATTTAATAAAATAACTTGTATTGTAATAAATATTACTGCAAACGAATAGTTGGCACCAACGAACATTTCTGTTATACCTGCTGCAACTGCCAATAATATAATTGCTACCGGAATTGGCGGCGTTGCTAATAATATGAGTGATAAGAATAACACACCAATAATAGTACCTATTCCTCTTGCCCCTGCACGTTCAAAACTATGCAATGTAGTCGATCCTAATAATACAGTATGTGCACTCAAGGGAATCCAATAAGCTTTTTCAAAGTCGAACATGAGCGCTATAAAAATAGCAATTGCCATGATGACGATATAACGTATTGTATTTCTAAATACAAATGAATCTAAAGTTAAATTTTGTA
This sequence comes from Staphylococcus pseudoxylosus, assembly GCF_044794325.1. Taxonomy (NCBI): domain Bacteria; kingdom Bacillati; phylum Bacillota; class Bacilli; order Caryophanales; family Staphylococcaceae; genus Staphylococcus; species Staphylococcus pseudoxylosus. Next base: position 584,899 of record NZ_CP085024.1, on the reverse strand, counting down.
TCATACGTTGTCCATAAATTGGTACCCGAATATCTATTTCATGTTCCACACGTTCACTGTCTGCATTCATAATCGCATCTACTTTAATAATACTATCAACTAAATTTTGATATACAGCATCTACTTCTACTTTTTGTGTCCATTGACGGGTCGTATTACCATGTGAATAAACACGTTTAATTACATAATCTGTCATCTCTTTTATTTCTTCTGGCAACGGGCGTGCATCCTTTTCATTCAGCTCCAATAATTCGGAATGAATACCTTGCGCCGTATTATGTAACAATAACAGACGTTGAAATTCTGCTGATTCTTTTGATTTCGCTGTACTTGATGTGATGAGTTGAATATCTGAATTTCTAAATGCCGTTACTGCAAATTGTGACGCTTTAGCAAACGCCTTTGCATCGTCAAAATTATAAATCAATTGCTTGATTATATTGTAATCATTTTTAATTGCTTTTGATTCTGTAGATTCTTTGGATAACATTATTACTAATATCACAATAACAGTTGCTAGTAGTCCTCCGACGAACATTGCGCCGCCTCTTGTTAAAGCTTCTTCTGGGGCTACAGGCAAGTTGATTGGCAAACTAAATGCAACGATAAAAAACGTGGAAGACGGTCCAGGGATATTGAGAGAGCTAAAGATGTAGTATGGTATTACGGAAACAACTAATAGTAATACACCAAATATGATTGGTTGGCTAACGGTTAATGTCCCTAGAACCATAGCTAAAGATAAACCTATTGCTGAAAAAAGCACCATGCGTAATTTAGATTTAGCAGGACCTCCAAAGACATAGATATGTGCCAAGGTACCAGTTGAAATTAGTAAGCCTATAGAAAAATAGCCAGTAACATAACCAATAAGTAAAGGAATTAACATTAAGATACATTGTCTAATTCCTTTTGCTACATCAACCTTCATTGAATCGAACCGTAGTAAAGATTTTATATAATTAGTCAATATGGTCAAACATCTCCTTTTCTATTTTACAATGCTATGTATCATTTTATTAAATCTTCCGCCACATAAATAGAGCGGGACAGAAATCAAAGATGTGATTTCCTATTCCCGCCCTCATAAGGCTGATTAAATAGTTAAAAGTCTTGTATTAAAACATGCCATCTTAATTATTAGATAATCGATTTGCTATGTCCATCTTAAACAACAACTCATATTAATACGCTTGAATTATTAAATAGCCATATGATTTAGTGAATTTGTTCCTAACTTATTTAGTTTAATAAAATATATAACGTCATCTTAAATATATATACTTATCTAGAAGTATTACTTCTCTATTTTAACACTTTTTTCAAATTCTTCTAGATGCGATTCGTATGAACACTTTGTAACTTATTCAACTAAAAATTAATGGTTGTTTTTTTACTCGGCTTCTTTAATATCTGCTTCTACATTGGAATAATCAATATCTGCTTCTAAGAAAGTTTGATTATTTACTGGGAAATGTTGTTCTAGCGTCTCTATATTACTCAATTCAACTATACCATGATTCATTTCAAAATCTAGTACATGCCCTCCGACTGATTTATGATCATCTACAAAATGTAAGTGGAACCCACTAGCAGCTATACCATGAAATAATTGTGGGGCATAAAAGCCAACAATTGTACCATCTATTTGTTCATGCGTGAATTCAGGCTGACGCTTAGCAGATTCAATCAGTTTCGTATATGGTTTCTCTTGTTTTGGCATCATACGCACATGTACCATTTCAAATTTACCAGTTATTTTTACAGCGATAAAAATATTGTCACTTAAAGCTTTTTGTTGTACTTTATTTAATAATGTTTCAGAATCAGTTATATTACGCACATCAAATTGATCGTCTGGTTTGAATGGCGTAACCGTTGCAAAAGGTGTAAACTCGTCGCCCTTCAACTCCTTGAATTCTCCATATTCATTTGCATGAAAAGCTTGATTATCTAATATAATCACTTCACCATCAGAACCTGTGAGTGTTCCTATACCTAAATCACCATGTTCTAAAATTTCATTAATTGTTGCAGTACCTTCTAATAAACCCGCCATTAACGTTCCTAAAGTACCATGTTGATATAACATTATTTTTACACTCCTAAAACTACTTTTCTCTATCAAAATCATTATTATATTACCCGCAACATAAAATTATACACTTATTAATATGATTAAAACAGTATCTTGCTTATCTTTCCCAAGATAAAGAAAATAGGATAGAGATCAAAATTGAATTTTGATTTCTATCCCACTCTCTTATTATTTCAATACATTTCAAATAATTAGTTATGTTGTTTGGTCTTGAGAAACGCTAATATCTGGTTTTTCAACTAAATATTGGCTTACTTCAGCAAAGAATGCTTTAAAGTGATCAGAATTGTTATGTGCTTCAACAGCTGCTTCATCTTTGTAACGTTCGATAAAAGCAAAAGTATTAGGCTCGTCTGTTTGTTCAAAATGTTTATAAAATAATGAACCTTCCTCAGTGCTAGCACCTTCAAGTAATGGTTTTACTAATTTTAAATAACCTTCTCTTTTAGCTGGGTCAATTTTCATTATTGCATTAATAGTAATCATATTTTCCCCTCCTCATAAGTATCATTATCATACTAGGGGGTAATCAAAAAACACAAATAATTAAACTTTATAAATTTTCTTTTTCTATAATTAAAGGTTGATCCGGTTTTACAAAGAACCACATAATAATCGCAAACACTACTGGAATGATTACTAATTCTAATGTCATTGTCCAACCCACGATGTCAACCATCATACCAGCCAATAACGGACTTAATAATGCACCAATATTCCCCCACAGATTCATCCAACCTGATACCGAACCAGAGAAATTACGTCCTAAATCCGTCGCTGCTGCCCAACTCATTCCTGTGGCAATACCAATACCTCCGAGACATAATGATAGCCAAAATACATTAACGACTAAATTGTCTGTTTGTAATGACATAAATAATGAGATACAGAATACTAAGAAACCAATAATCGCAATTGATGCACGTGCCACAAAACGAGATTTACCACTTTGTAACAGTTTATCTGAAATTGCTCCTCCACAAAGTATAAGTAAGAACATTGCTATCCAAGGAGCGCCTGCTGCCCAAGCCATATCAGGATCAGTAAGTTTCACTTTATACTGTTCCGTAAGATATGTAGGTAACCAAATTAAAAATAACGAAACTACGAACTGTACTACAAAATATTGTGCAGCTATCGCATAAAAACTAAAGCGCGTGAAAAAAATATTCCATGGTGCATGGGATTTTTCTGTCTTTATAACATCTCTATTTTCAATAATATAATTCTTCTCTGCTTCATTTACCATTTTGTGTTGTTCTGGTAAATCTTTTGCAATTACCATCCATAATATAGCGATAACAAAACCTACCGCACCAAATATATAAAATACCGCTTGCCAACCAAACATATTTACAATTGCTATCGTTACTACTGGAGCAATTACAGGTCCAAAATATGAACCAGCAAGCAACGCACTAGACGCACGTCCTTTTTCACCTTTTGCAAACCAGTTTGTATTAAATACGGCATTAGAAGGATACATTGGCGCTTCTCCGACACCGAATAAGAAACGTACGGCGTAAAGCATACCATGATTTTTCACAATACCTGTTAAAATCGTAAAAGCGCTCCACCAAACAAGTGCAATAGTTAATAATTTTTTTGACCCAAATTTTTCAGCCAAAAATCCAGACGGCACTTGCATCAATGCATAGCCTAATGAAAAGAATGATGCTAATAAACCGAATTGTGTCTTATTTAAGTTTAAATCTTCCATCATCGGTCCTGCAATTATAGATATATTGGAACGGTCCATATAAGCAATTACTCCGATAATAAAAAATGCTATTGCAAAATACCATCTAATATTTGTTCTTTTTTCTTTCATCTCTCTCCAACTTTCTCCCTTAAATAACTAGTCATCATATGACCTATTGTTTTAATGATATTACCACAACATGAAATCGCTTACAATAACTTTTTTTACTTTTTACATGATTATATAAAATCAATCACAATATCATACTTGAGCCCTATGTATGTTCCGTGGACAATTTAGTATTTTAGATTATACTTGAAGATGTACAAAATAATTAACAAAGTTTGATTTTAAAGGAGCCAATCATAGAGCTATGGAACAAATACTTACCGACTTTATTAGCACATGGGGCTATGCTGCCATTGCAATATTAATATTATTCGAAAATATATTACCTTTTATACCTTCTGAAATTATTTTAACCTTTGCAGGACTAATGTCTGTTAAATCAGGATTATCTATCCCCATTCTTTTTACAATTTCAACCATTGCATCATTGATAGGTTTACTTGTCCTCTATTATATAAGTAGACTTGTTTCTGAAACGCGTTTATATCGTTTCGTTGATAAATATGGCAAATGGATTAAATTAAAAGGCAAAGATGTTGAACGTGCGAACGATTGGTTTAAAAAATATGGTGCCATTGCAGTGTTCATCTGTCGCTTTATACCAGTTTTACGTGTGCTGATTACTATCCCAGCAGGAATCAATCGTATGAATGTTGTAGTTTTTACAATTCTTTCATTAATTGGTACAACCATTTGGAATTTCGCTTTAATTTATTTAGGCAAATTATTGAGTGGTAGTTGGGATGTATTAATGAATGGTTTACATACCTATTCGTATATTATGTATGTCGTTATTATTTTAGCGGTGATTTTTGTCTTTTATAGACTTTTCAAAAAAGACCGCGTCCAATAAGAACGCGTTTGTTTAGCATAATAAATTAACAGGCTCATTTAACTCACTTAAAATCCAATAAAATTTTACGCTCTTGTCGCAATAATAAAATCATTGTGCTAAGTGCGTTTTTCATACTGATATCTTTAATTTCCAAAACGTTATCAATATTTGACATAAAAAAGACTAACTTCCCCCTTTGAAGTTAGCCTTTCACGATCTATATAAAATTTCTCCCTTATTAAATAACACTATAATGTTAAGCTGAACAAGTGAATATCAGCCATAATTTAAACCCCTTTTTAAATTATGATTCACTCTGTTCATCTTTATTTTTAACAATTCGACGTACATCAGCTAAATCAGTCGCTACATCAATTTGTGGTTTCTTAGTCAATTTACTGACTATGAATGTAACAATCAGACTTGTTAAAAAGCCAGGTATGATTTCATATAAATTAAAGAAATCGTTTATATCTCCTAGTGGTTTAACAAATACAATCCATAGTATAACTACGATTGCACCCGACAACATACCGCTGATAGCGCCGGTACGACTTAGGCCTTTCCAATATAACGACAAGAGCACTAGTGGTCCAAAGGCTGCACCAAAACCTGCCCAAGCATTACCTACAAGATTTAATATCGTATCATTAGGCGACCATGCAATCCATATAGATATAATAGCAACAATTATAACTGATATACGCCCAACCAATACAAATTCTTTTTGATGTTCTTTAGCGGCTTCTGCACCACGAAACAACTTATAAAAGTCTTCTGTTAATGAGCTTGATGTCACTAACAATTGCGAAGAAATCGTGCTCATAATCGCAGCTAAAATGGCAGCAAGTAAAAATCCGCCAACAAGTGGATGGAACAATATTTGTCCCATTAAAATAAATAACGTCTCAGGATCTTTTATTTCAACCCCATTGCTATTTACAAAAGTGATACCTACCAGTCCAACACCCACTGCACCAAGTAAGCTAATCGCCATCCAACCTATACCAAAACGTCTTGCTGTCGGTAATTGTTTGATAGATTTGATAGACATAAAACGAACAATTATGTGTGGTTGACCAAAATAACCTAACCCCCAAGCAAAGAAAGAAATAATACCTATAAACGTTGTTCCTTTAAATAAATCTAAATTTGTAGGTTTTAATTCTGCTGCTTGTGAAATGGTATCTAGACCACTTAATTGCATCATCGCAACTATCGGGACCATTACCATAGCAATAATCATAACAACCCCTTGGAAAAAATCTGTTAATGATACTGCTAAGTAACCTCCGAAGAACGTATATGCAATAACTATAATTGCCACTAATAACATACCAAAGTGATAATTCAATCCAAAGGCACTTTCAAACAATACGCCCCCTGAAACCATTCCGGAGTGAGTGTAAAGCGTAAAGAATACAACGATAATCCCACCTGCAATTATTTTAATTAGATTTGATTTATCATCCACTCTATTTTTAAAGAAATCTGGTAGTGTAATTGCATCTCCAGCCTTTTCCGTATAAACACGAAGACGAGGTGCTACAACTACATAGTTTATGTATGCGCCAATTGTTAAGCCTATGGCTAACCATGCTGCAGATAATCCAGTTGAATACACTTCACCTGGTAATCCCATAATCATCCAACCACTCATGTCGGACGCCCCTGCAGACAATGCCGTTACATAAGGACCAATATTTCTTCCACCTAACATATATTCACTTACGTTGCTCGTAGATTGTTTAAACCCATAGTATCCTATGCCTAATAAAACAATAAAATAAACACTCAACATAATATATGTTTGCCAATTTGGATCTACTTGACTCGATAATGATGTCCCCAATGTAAACATGAAACAAACTCCTCCCCTTATAATTTTGTTACATGCATATATTATACAAAAATAATCATCAAATTAAACAATAAATCGTAAATTTTTTGTTAGATTGTATATATAATAACCTAATAACACGCTCTAAACACTGTTGCAAAAAGATTTTAACGCCTAAAAATTATAATTGTATAATTACACTTTTATAACAAAAACACTTCTTTTAGCATTCATAAAAATGTATGTTTACCACAATATTTATGTAAATATTAAAAATACTATATTTGAGTAACATTAAGATATTGCTTTTCAAATTCGACTTTTAATGCTTCATATAAAACACTTTTTGACACTAGGTTATACAATCAAGCCATATCTTCGAATTTAATTAAAATTCATAATATAATAAGTAGTAGACAAAAGATTGTTTTTTAATGCTACAATAAGAAATACATATTGGAAGCGTTTTACTAATTTGTATTTTATACTTTAGAAATTTATTCAACTGGAGTGACATAAATAATGCATAATTCAACAGACAAGAGTGTAAAAGAAAGATTTTTAGATTTACTTTCTGAACAATTTGATACTAAAGAAGCGCTCGCAACTGAAATCATCAATTTAGAATCTATTTTGGAACTTCCAAAAGGGACAGAGCACTTTGTTAGTGACTTGCACGGAGAATTCCATGCCTTTCAACATGTTTTACGAAATGGTTCAGGGAATGTTCGTTCAAAGATAAATGACATTTTCCAAGATACGTTAACGCGTAAAGAAATTAATGAGTTTTCTGCTTTGGTTTATTATCCTGAAGAAAAATTACAACTCATAAAAAATAGTTTTAGTTCAAAATCAGAATTAAATGAATGGTATATTACGACCATTCATCGTCTAATTAAACTAATTACTTATGCGTCATCAAAATATACACGTACAAAACTACGTAAATCTTTACCTGAAAATTATGTTTTTATTGTGGAAGAATTATTGTATAAAAGTAATAAATATAATAATAAACACTCCTACTATGAAACGTTAATCAAACAAATTATAGAATTAGAACAGTCAGATGATTTAATTATTGGACTATCTTTCACAGTACAACATCTAGTGGTTAATCACTTACATGTCGTAGGTGATATCTATGATCGAGGACCTGAACCGGATAAGATTATGGAAACACTCATAGATTATCCTTCTGTAGATATTCAATGGGGTAATCATGATGTACTATGGATTGGAGCATATGCAGGGTCTAAGGTTTGTCTTGCAAACTTACTTAGAATTTGTGCACGTTACGATAATTTGGATATTATTGAAGATGCATATGGCATCAATTTACGACCGTTACTAACACTTGCTGATAAATATTATGATGGATCAAATCCAGCATTCCGCCCTAAAAATGCTGAAGGTTTATCTGATTTAGAGTTAGAACAAATCACTAAACTCCATCAAGCCATAGCTATTATTCAATTTAAATTAGAAGCACCAATTATCAAACGTCGACCTACATTTGAAATGGAAGAACGTTTAGTATTAGAAAAAATTAATTATGAAAAAAATGAAGCAACACTTTACGGAAAAACATACCCATTAGAACACACTTGTTTCCAAACCGTTGATCCTAATGATCCAAATAAATTAACTGATGAAGAAGCAGATGTAATCGATAAGTTATTATTATCAGTTCAACAATCCGAAAAACTAAAGCGTCACATGACTTTCCTTATGCAAAAAGGAAAACTTTACTTACCTTACAATGGAAACTTACTTATCCATGGTTGTATCCCCGTCGATGAACAAGGCGAAATGGAATCAATGGTTATTGATGGCGTGAAATGTTATGGTAGAGATTTATTAGACCATTTCGAAGAATATGTACGAATAGCATTTGACCATAAAGATATTCAAGATGATTTAGCTACAGATTTAGTTTGGTATTTATGGACTGGTAAATACTCTTCATTATTTGGCAAACGTGCAATGACTACATTTGAACGCTATTTCATCAAGGATAAAACAGCACATAAAGAAACTAAAAATCCTTATTATTATTTACGTGAAGATGTAGATATGTGTAAAAAAATGTTAAAAGATTTCGGATTAGATCCCGAACAAGGTCATATTATCAATGGTCATACACCTGTGAAAGAAATTGATGGAGAAGACCCAATTAAAGCTGATGGTAAAATGATTGTCATTGATGGCGGATTCTCGAAAGCTTATCAATCAACAACAGGTATTGCTGGATATACTCTACTTTATAATTCATTTGGTATGCAGCTCGTGGCCCATCAACACTTTAACTCTAAAAAGCACGTATTGCTTAACGGTGCTGATGAACTCTCAATTCGTCGTGTCGTAGATAAAGAATTACAACGTAAAAAAATTCGTGATACAAATACTGGTCATGAAATTCAAGCTCAGATTGATATCTTAAAAGAATTAATGCATGATCGTTTTGTAAACTAGAGACACCCATAAGTACGAATATATAAAATAATCCGAGGCATATAGCTATGTCTCGGATTTTCTATGAATAAAAGAAGTATCTATGAAAACAAAACCTATCGACAAAGTTGAACCTTTTGTCGATAGGTTAGGCTGAGAAAACGTTCTCACTCTTTTTAACTTCTTATATATTTTGATGTAAGTAAGCATCTTTTAAATATCCTATTACGCCTTCCTCAGCTTCAGAGATAAACTGATTGCTACGCTTGAATGTTACTACACTATTATTATCTATATGATAGAGGATCATGTCGTTTTTAGTTAATTGATTTTGTTTTTTCGCTGGTATTTCTAAAATATTGTGTTCACTTATAAAACGATTAAACCAATGGGATGTGAAATTCCAATCAAAAAGAATATGATTTCTAATCGGACCATCAACGTTACTACGATCATGTTCATCGCTAAACGACACTGGCATCATATCTACATGTTTCAAACCAAATTCTGGAACTAACTCATTAAAAGCTAAGCTATTAAATATAAAGGATTGTGTCATCAATATACATTTATTATATCGTGTCATATCTGCATATATTCGATCATTGCTTGATAATAAGTTGCCATCGAAAACTTCAAATCCTAATTCTTTTGACCGTTGTGTTGTATTACTAAATAAATTAAATGTCATAACTGGTATGTTATGGCTTCTTAATTTTGCTCCAAGATGAAAGGAAAATTCACTTTCCCCTACTATAATAATGCCTGGTGGTTCAGTACTAGACATATGCATAATCTTACTTAATGGTAAAAAGCTAAAGCCATATATGACAACGGTAATAAATACTAAGCCAAAAGTCACTGGCGTTATATATTCTGCCATCGGCGTTCCTTTTTCAATGAATAATCCACCGAAAAATTGCGCTACAGTTAATACAACTATACCTCTAGGAGCCATCATTGATACCATCGCTCTCTCTCGTTTAGATATCTCAGTGTTCACTGTAGACAAGAGGATGGAAATTGGTCTTACTAAGATAATCATAATGGCACAAAAAATAAATAGTTTCCAAGACATAACACTTTTTAATACTTCTAAAGTTAATGAAGAAGTGATTAATATAAATACAGTGGAAATCATAATCGATGATGTATTTTCAATAAAATGATCTGATTCCTTAAAGATTAAATCGTGTCTCTTCATACGTGCCATCATTAGACCAAATATCGTAACTGCTAATAGGCCTGATTCCGGTAAAATCTCATCACATATCGAAAAAATTAATAAAATAAAGATTAATTGTATCGGCGGCATCAAATTTTGTGGAATAAGATCTTTTTTAATTAACCACATAAATAAGTACGATGCACCAAATCCAATAGCAATTGCAATGAATAAACTTATAATAAATCTAGCTATTAACTGCAAATCAAATCCTTGTTCTATAATTTGAAAAATATAAAAAGCACCTAAAGCAAGCATTGGTCCAATAGGATCAAGTATAATACTTTCCCATCTTAGTATTGAATCAACACGCTTTTTAACTTTCGCTTGTTTTAATAATGGTTGAATCACAGTTGGTCCTGTGATTAAAAATAAGCCACCTAACACTAACGAAATAGATAGTGAAAAACCAATGATATAATGTAGTGTGACCGCCCCAAGTATCCAAGCAATAATTGCACCTATCGTGATAATACGTATAACCGCTTTAGAAATTCCTTTAATTTCACGAAAATCTAAATTACTACTTCCCTCAAACAAGATAATTGCCACTGCTAATGAAACTAAGGGACTGAATACTTCTTCCCCCAAACTTTCTTGCGGATTGATTAAGCCAAATACTGGTCCTACAAGCAATCCAACTATAGCCATAACTACAATAGATGGCCATTTAATTCTATTCGCAAACCATTGACTAAAAATACCCAATGCCAAAAATATAACAATGAGTAATGTTAACGGTAAATTTAATAATGACACATGACTCACACTCTCCCGATTTTTTATATTTATTACCTGGTATTTTTATGTAAATTAGCTACTAAATTAAAGCATAAAATAAAGCAATAAGAAGACATATTATCAAAAATTTTATATTAACGCACTAAAAATGTTTTTCTTTTATTTATTACTTCAGTTCTCTCTCAAAAGTTCACTCTATATACACAATTGTATTCAGTATATAAACTTTAGTGTTTAATTTTACCTTATTTTCATATAAAATGATTCACTGTGATACTTTTCTACAAAATTTTACAATCTCAAACAATGAAAGGATTTCAACTTCTATGACAAACTTGAAGGAAATTATTATTGTTGCTTTTGCATTTGTTGGCGTTGTTGTGGGTGCTGGATTTGCAACTGGACAAGAAATTTTTCAGTTTTTTACAAGTAATGGGAATTTTAGTGTTTATGGTGTGTTCATTACAGGATTCATCATTACAATTGGCGGTGTCTTTGTACTACAAACTGGTTATCGCTTACGCTCTCATAATCATACTGAACCAATTAAACACTATTTACCGCGTCCTATCGCAACAGTATTTGATATTATTTTGACTTTATTTTTATTTGCACTAGCTATGATAATGACCGCTGGTGGCGCATCAACCATTCACGAAAGTACAGGAATGCCTTATGTATTTAGTTCATTAATTTTAGTTCTCGTTATCCTACTAACACTATTCTTAAAATTTGATCGTCTTATTACCGTTTTAGGGATAGTTACACCATTTTTAGTAATTATTGTTACAATCATTGCTGTCTATTACTTTTCTACAGGTCAGTTAAACTTCAATGCTGCACATCATTATTCAAATAGTGAGGGTCGCTCAGACCAATGGTGGTGGTTTGATGCAATTAATTACGGTAGTTTACAAATTGCCGCTGCTTTTAGCTTTTTATCAGTTATGGGCGGCCGTTTAAAATTTGAAAAATCAACAGTTTGGGGTGGTATATTAGGTGGTATGACCATTACATTCTTACTCTTGATGCTCAACTTAGGTATGATTACTGAATTCACACAGATTACTGGTGTTGCGTTACCTTCATTGTTGTTAGCAAAACAGATTTCTCCATTTATTGGGATTTTTATGTCGGTTGTAATGGTATTGGTTATTTATAATACCGTTGTTGGGCTTATGTACGCTTTCGCATCTAGATTTACTACGCCTTATACTAAAGCCTATTATCGACTAATCATTGTGATGACAATCGTTACATTTGCCACAACGTTTATTGGTTTTATCGAATTAATAGGCAAGGTATTTCCAGTTATGGGCGTATTTGGTTTTATTCTATTAATACCAATCTTGGCAAAAGGAATATTGCGAAAATAGACACATTTAATTTTGCATAGTGACTTTGCGCTTAATACCGTGCTATAAAACCTTATTACTATTTTTTAAAAGATTCACCCATTTAAACACCAACTTTACAATATGTATTGTCATAATTATAATTATTATGACAAATTTATAATAAATTAATAGGATAGGAAAATATATGGGCACTATAAATTATATTTTTTATTTCTAAATTACTATTTTTTTATCACAATCATACGTAAAGGAAGATGATTCTAATGCACGAAGGCATTAACTACAAAAAATTTATTTTTCCTATCGTTGCAGGCATCATTATCTGGCTATTCACACCACTTAGACCAGATGGTTTAGATCCTGCTGCTTGGCACATGTTTGCTATATTTGTAGCAACAATCATTGGGTGTATTACACAACCACTACCGATAGGTGCAATTGCTATGATAGGTTTCACATTAACTGTGTTAACTAACACGGTTAAAATCGATACTGCTGTAGCTGGGTTTGGCAATAGTAGTATTTGGTTAATTGCAATGGCCTTTTTCATTTCTAGAGGCTTTGTAAAAACTGGTTTGGGGCGACGTATTGCATTGCAATTCGTTAAATTGTTCGGTAAAAAAACGCTTGGTTTAGGGTATTCACTTATTGGTGTAGATTTAATCCTTGCACCTGCCACACCAAGTAATACTGCTAGAGCAGGTGGTATTATGTTTCCTATTATCAATGCACTATCCCGTTCATTTGGTTCAAAACCAGAAGACGGTACGCAACGTAAAATGGGTGCTTTTCTTATATTTACAGAATTTCATGGTAACTTAATTACTGCAGCTATGTTTTTAACTGCTATGGCTGGTAACCCACTTGCACAATCTCTTGCAAAACATCAAGGCGTCGACATCACTTGGATGCACTGGTTCTTAGCAGCGTTAGTCCCAGGTATTATTTCATTAATACTAGTACCACTTATCATTTACAAAATGTATCCACCAGAAATTAAAGAAACGCCAAATGCCAAATCATGGGCACAAAATGAACTCACTGATATGGGCATCATGGCTAAAAGTGAAAAATTCATGATTGCCATCTTTATTATTGCACTTGGTCTTTGGGTTCTAGGCAGTACATTAAATATTAATGCCACTTTAACTGCCTTTATCGCATTATCACTATTACTCATTACAGGTGTGCTCACTTGGAATGATATCCTTAAAGAGACTGGTGCATGGAATACATTAGTTTGGTTTTCAATCCTAGTGATGATGGCGAATCAACTCAATGAACTCGGCTTTATTCCTTGGTTAAGTGAATCGATATCAGGTAGTTTAGGCGGCTTAAGTTGGCCAATCGTTTTAATTATTTTGATACTCTTTTATTTCTATTCACATTATTTATTTGCGAGTTCAACAGCGCACGTTAGTGCAATGTACTCAGCCTTACTCGGTGTGGCTATCGCTACGGGAGCACCACCATTATATAGCGCATTAATGTTAGGTTTCTTCGGGAATTTAATGGCTTCTACAACACACTACAGTAGCGGTCCAGCGCCCATCCTATATTCAGCTGGTTATGTTACACAAAATCGTTGGTGGACTATGAATGCAATACTTGCCTTCTTCTATTTTATTGTATGGTTAGGCGTTGGATCATTATGGATGAAACTCATCGGCCTTATGTAATATATAACCCCAAGCCATGTTAAACACATTAAACATGGCTTGGGGATTTTTAATGAATTGATTTACTTGTCCATAAATCTGTGGTCATTATATCAGCGTATCTTGTTAAAATTTTATTGAGTAAAAATTGATGTTTTGCTTCATCTTGGTCGGCTATAGCATCTGATAATATAGTCAGTTTATAATCCTTATCTGCCGCTTCAGTGGCCGTAGATAGTATAACACCACTAGTACTCACACCAGTTAAGACAAGATGTTCTACTTGTAACCCACGCAATAATACTTCTAAATTACTGCCTGTAAATGCGCTTAATCTATGTTTTGTAACGAGTGGTTCATGTGTTTGGCGTCCTAATGCGTCAAGAATTTGTGTCTCTTCATCTGCTTTATTCATCCGTAAGCCGTTAGCTTTCATTTGTGCAAACATTTTATTATTAGGTGATACCTCTAAAAAGTCACCTGTAAACGCAACACGAATAAAAATAACCGGTATATTTTGCTGACGAGCAAAATTGATTGCTTGCTTATTAAAATGAATAATGCTTTCTTTCTGTTCTAATCCACGCACTATTCCGTTTTGCATATCCATGACTATAAGCGCTTGGTTATTCTCCATATATTCATTCCACCTTTTTATTCTATTGGTATTCAATAAACATTATAAATGAATTTATAACTACTTACTCAAATTGAACTCATACAAAATAAGCCACCGAACATCATACTTCATTAATGTATGATGTCGATGGCTTATTATTTTATAAATCTAGTAATGATTGCCCTGCTGCTACACCTGCTTGAGTTAATTCATGACTATTAACCCAAACTTGCTCTACTTGAGCACCGCGACTTTCGAAGATATGAATTACATTTTCACTAGCCTCGACAGGAACAATTGGATCATGTTGTCCCATTGAAAGTAATACATTCATATTACTTAGATCCTTGTTATCAACAAGATCTACTGGGTATAAAGGCGCATATAATAAAGCTTTTTCAAAAGATGTGTCCTGATGCAAAATCATGCTGATTGCAATGTTTGAGCCGTTTGAAAAACCAACAGGTATCGCCTTTGACAAGTCAAAATTATAGCGTTCTGCCGCTTCTTTTAAAAATGAGATTAATCTATTCGTACGATATTCTAAATCTTCTAAATCGTATTTTCCTTCTCCCAGTCTTTTGAAGAAACGATTCATTCCATTCTCAGAAATTTCACCTCTGATACTGAGAACATTGTATTTAGGGTTAAGTGCTTGAGCTAAAGGTAATAAATCATTTTCGTCCCCACCAGTACCATGTAATAAAATAAACGTTGGCGCGTTTGCTTCACCTTCTCTAAAAATATGTTCCATAAATTTTCATCTCCTTTTTCATCTTTAATGTTAAACGCGTATCTGTGGTAATAAACGTAATAACGCTTCTCTTCTATCTTCATACTGTGACGGTAATACTAACTTTTGACCTAACTGCTCAAAAGGTTCGTCTATCGTAAACCCAGGACCTTCTGTTGCAAATTCAAAGATAATACCACCGTGTTCTTTCATGTAAATTGCATTAAAATAGCTACGGTCTTTAACCTCTGTTACGTGATAACCTTTATTACTCATATACGCTTGCCAATCAAGATGTGCTTGGTTTGTTGGAACTGACCATGCAATGTGATGCACAACGCCAACTCCCCAACGAACGTCAGTGTCAGCAATTTGTTTTTTCACTATAACATGATGACGCCACTCACCTTGTGTTTCAATATGAATATACCCTTCATCTTCGTTCGTTTTAACCAGACCCATATCAGTTGTTAAAGTTTTTACAGTCTCTTGCGGATTTGAAGATAGTAGTGTGACACCGTGAAAACCAATAATGGCTTGTTGGTCTCTTTGCTCCTTGTCATCTTCTACTAATGCTAGCGGTAAACCATGTATATCTTCAAACTCTAACGTTTTAGATTCAAATAATTGTGTAGTCATTGTTTTTATTTGATTCATTTCCAAATGTTGTGTCCAAGCCTCTAAAGATCCTTTTGGCACTCTGAAAGCAATACGTTCTACTTGGCCGTTCCCAATATGTCCTTTATGAGTATTTGGCCAGTTGAAGAAAGTAATGATTGTACCATTATCTACTGAATCATTCGCAAAATATAAATGATAAGTTGAAGGATCATCATAATTTACTGTTTTCTTGATTAGTTTCAAGTTTAATATATCTCTATAAAATTTTATATTTTCTTCGGGGTTACCTACAATGGCTGAAATATGATGGATATGTTGAATTGCTTCCATATCGTTGCCTCCTAACTTTCTATTTATTTCGTTATTACATTTCAATATGGCTTCGTTGTTATTAATTATAACCTTTGCTAGTTATCTTCTAGTGTCAAATGGACGTATTTCTGATTCAATATACTCACGTTGTGATTCTAAAAATGGCGGTAGCGCTAAACTTTCACCTAATGTTTCATAAGGTTCATCATCCATAAATCCAGGGCCATCTGTTGATACTTCTATTAAAATATGACCAATGCGTGCATATAGTGCCTCGAAGTAAAATCTATCGACTAAACCTGAATTACCTATACCCGCCGTTTTATATTTTTCTAACCACTGCTCAATTGCTTCATGATCTTTCAATCTAAATGATACGTGATGTACTTCACCATATCCTTGTCTCGCTTCAGGACCTTCAGTATCTTTTCTTAAAATAACTTGGCCGCCGTTACCACCTTCGCCAACTTCTAAAATTGCTACATCTTCTTCTATAATAATTGCTTTCATACCATAAATTTCTTCTAAAACTTTCTTGAAGTCATCAAAATAACTTACAGTAATTTCAATCGGACCTAAACCATAAATCGCTTTATCACTTGGTACTGGGCCATTTTTCCATGGTTTACCAGGTGCAACGCCTTCATTATCCTCATCAGATACAAGTTGATAACTTTGTCCGTCTTCTTCTTCAAATGGTAATACTTTTGTGCCAAATAATGCTTGTATACCTTCATGTTGCACTCCGAACTCATTAAAACGTTGTTCATAGTATTCAAGAGCCGCGTCATTAGGTACTCTGAATGATGGACGTGTAATTGAGTTTGTACCAGGTACACCTTTAGGTACATTAGGAAAATCGAAGAATGTCATATCTGTACCTGGAGAACCTTCATCATCTGCAAAAAATGTGTGATACGTGTATATGTCGTCTTGGTTAACTGTTTTCTTAACAAGTCTCATGCCTAAGACTTCAGTGAAAAATTTATAGTTTCTTTCAGCGTCGTCTGTCATAGCTGTTACGTGGTGGATTCCTAATAATTGATTATTTGTCATAGTAAAACTCCTCTTTATAATTTTATCTCGATTTCGAAGTAATTTTATTTAAAATTTTAAGTGCTACGACTATTCTATAGGTTGAGCACTTAGTTTTTTTAAAGCTTGTTGCAATACAGTTATTTCATCATTAGTTAATACTGAAAATGTTGATTCTAATGTTGAAGCATGATCAGGAAAAATTTCATCCATCATTGCATAGCCTTTTTCAGTTAATGATGCGTTCGTCACACGTTTATCTTGTTCATCCCGTTGCCTACTTACGCATCCTTTTTCTTCAAGTTTATCCACAACATAGGTAATACTACTACTTGCAATAAGTACTCTATTACCAATACGTTGTATCGGTTGGTCGCCTTTGTTATAAAGTAATTCCATCACTGCAAACTCAGTTACATTTAAGCCATGCCTTTGGACATCCTTTCTAACAATCTTCATTAAATGATCTACTGTTCTATTTAAACCAACAAACGAATTTAAAGATTCTTTCGTACGATCCATAGGATTCACCAACTTCCTGAATTTTATTTCGAATTCGAGATAAATTATAACGCCGCTTCTTCAATTAGTCAACACTTAAGTATAAAAATTATACTAAAAAGTTCTAAACAGCCTCTAGTATAGTTATTCTGCTTCTAATTTTATAGTTAACTAAAAAATTTTACTATTAGAAAAATAAAGTATGTCGTTTTCAGAAGGATTATTAGTGGTATGCATAGAGTGTGGAGGTGTCAAACATTGAATCAATTATTTATAAACAATGAATTTATCGAAAGTAAATCAACAGACACTATGGATGTTATCAATCCTGCAACTGGAGAAAAGATAGATACGATAACTTTTGCAACTGAGTACGAAGTTAACGATGCAATTGCTAAATCAAAACAAGCACAACTAGAATGGGAACAAACACCAGAACCTACTCGCTCAGATCACGTTAAGTTACTCATACCCCTACTCGAAAAAAATAAAGATGAACTAGCAACATTGTATGTTAAAGAACAAGGTAAAACCCTCGCATCTGCAAAAGGTGAAATAGATAAAGCCATACACTTTATTAATTATATGACGAGTTTAGGTATGAATAATAAAGGCGAAGTGTTACAAAACACTAGAGAGAACGAGACCATTTTACTAACTAAAAAGCCGATTGGTGTTACTGCAGGAATCGTTCCATGGAATGCACCTATTATGGTATTAATGAGAAAGGTCATTCCCGCGATCATCACAGGTTGTTCTGTAGTCATTAAACCAAGTGAAGCAACTTCGTTAATAACACTGAAAATCGCAGAACTTATTCGTAATTCAACAATACCAGCAGGACTTGTCCAAATACTTCCTGGCACAGGCGAAACAGTTGGTACTAAATTAGCACAACACCCTGACATCCAACTTATTTCACTTACAGGTAGCATGAGAGCTGGTAAATCAGTGTATGCTGAAAGCGCCAATACAGTGAAAAAAGTAAACTTAGAACTTGGTGGTAATGCTCCAGCGCTAGTAACTCCTAATGCTAACTTAGACAAAGCCGTTGATTACATCGTTACTGCCAGAATCAATAATGCTGGACAAGTATGCACTTGCCCTGAACGTATTTTTGTACACGAAGATGTTCACGAGGATTTTGTAAATAAATTAAAAGCTAAAATGGAACAATTAACTGTAGGTGATCCATTTGATGAACAAACTGATTACGGTGCAATTATTAACCAACAACAACTTGATAGTATAGATGAGAAAGTCCAAAATGCCATAAAAAATGGCGCTACTTTAATTACAGGAGGACATAAAATAGAACGTTCTGGTTTCTTCTATGAACCTACTATTTTAGATCACGTAAACGTTGAAGATGAAGCTTTTAAAAATGAAATTTTCGGCCCTGTTCTACCTATCGTAACTTATCAAGATTTTGATACTGCAATTGCACAAGCCAATGATACAAATGCCGGTTTATCGTCCTTTATCTTCTCTGAAAATTTAAAAGAAATTATGTTAGCTACTGAAAAACTTAAATTTGGTGAAGTCTATGCAAACTGTGAAGCCGAAGAGGTAGTGAATGGATTCCATGCAGGTTGGAGAGAATCTGGTATTGGTGGTGCCGATGGTTTACACGGTTTAGAAGAATATTACAACACAACTGTTTCCTATATAAGATATGACTAAAAACATGACACAGCAAATTTTAAAATAATTATTTTTTCAATCAAAGAAAACTGTTGTATTAAACTATCATTTCGTAGTACAAAACCCTGAGACATAATCTGTCTCAGGGTTTTGTTAATCTTCTCCATTTAATGCTTTATCTAGTGATTTTATATTTTGTTTCATTAAAGATTGATAAGTAATATTATTTTCTTTACTTTCTTCTTTAGAAAGTGTTGCCATGTTATGAAAACTTAATGGCGTTGAATTAGATTCTTTCTGTATTACATCAGTAACTTTCGATGAAATATTTTGCTCATAAAGTACATAAGGTTGTTTAGTTTGTTTGATATTGTTAACAATATTCATCAAGTCTCTTTGGCTAGGTTCTTCGTTATTCATACCACTGACACCTTCTTGTTTAAACCCATAACGATTGGCTAAATAACCAATAGAATCATGAGAAATCACTACAGTGTCACGCTTTGGATGCTCCGTAATTTCGTTTAATCTTTGGTTGATATTATCTAAATCGTTAACGACTTGTTTATAATTTTTCTCGTAATAAATTTTATGTTGAGGATCTTTTTTTACTAAATCATCCTTGATGGATTTCACCATTTTCTTATTAAGTACTGGGTCTAGCCAAACATGAGGGTCTTCACTGCCTTCTTCATGGTCATGTCCTTCCTCATCATGATCATGTCCTTCATGCTCGTGCTCATGTTCATGATTTGCAACTAAATCATCATGTGTAAAGTTAGCTGCTAATGCTAATTTCAAATCTTTATTATTAATAGAACCTGCAATTTTTTTAGCCACTGGATCCATTTCTTGGTTAGAATAAATAAACAAATCACCTTTTGCAATATTGACCATTTCCTTTTGTGTTGGTTCAAAGGTATGCATATCGGCCCCTGGTGGATAGATAGATTCTACATCTACATATTTACCGCCTATTTGTTCAGTAAAACTTTGAAACGCAAATACTGTAGTATAAATTTTAAGTTTATTTTTTGAACTGACGTCTTTGTTTTCGCCTTTATTGATATTGCCACACGCACTCAACATTACAACAACTACACATGCCATAATGAGTATTATACTTTTCCTCAAAAAACGCCCCTCCAAATCGAAATTATTCCGTTAAAACTATAAACTTATTTTCAAGATATTTCAATGGTTTTTACTTAATCTACTAATATTATTTCTTTATTCACTACCTGTTTTGTTTAACAATCATTCAAATGTGATATTTAATATATATGACTTATAAATAGGAGAGATAGTATGGCTGAAATTAAACAAGGTTCAAACAAGTTTTATATCGGTGACGACGAAAACAATCCACAAGCACAAATTACTTTCCAACCTCAAGGAGATAATCAAATCAATATTGACCACACTGGTGTTCCTAAAGAACTAGGTGGCCAAGGTATCGGTTCACAATTAGTAAAATCCGTAGTTGATTATGCTCGCGAAAACAACTTAAAAGTTGTTGCTACTTGCCCATTTGCTAAAGACGTGATTGAAAAAAATGATGAATACCAAGATGTATACGCTGGATAAAGCTAAAAATTCCAATCAAACTGCATTAATATTTGATTAGTTAGACATATATTTAGTTCATTTGTATACAAACGAAAGGTGAAACTAAGCAGAAATTAACGACTTAGTTTCACCTTTTTCATAATGTTAAATATAAATTAAATTAATGATAAACACACTACTCTCTTTAGAACAAAACCTTAACCATTTTGAAGTAAATACATATTATGATATATGCCTTTTTGTGTAATTAATTGTTCATGCGTACCACGTTCGACTATTTCTCCTCGATTCAAAACAAAAATCTGATCTGCATCTTGAATTGTAGATAATCGATGAGCTATCGCTAACGTTGTACGACCTTTACGCATTTCATTTAATGATTGTTGTATCTGTTCTTCAGTCTCAGAATCAATATTGGCGGTTGCTTCATCTAAAATCAAAATTTTAGGGTCCGTAGCAATTGTTCTAGCAAATGCAATTAACTGCCTTTGACCACTTGAAAACGCACTCCCCTTTTCAATTACTTTGTGCTGATATTGTTCAGGTAATTGCTCGATAAAACGATTAGCATGAACAAATTCTGCCGCTGCCTTCACTTGTTCATAGGTCATTGTAGGATGATATAATTTTATATTAGACGCTATAGTGCCATAAAAGATAAATGCATCCTGTAACACTAAACCTATCTTTTCTTTTAATTCTGATTTAGGTATTGTCTTGAGAGAATGTCCATCTATCTTAATATCCCCACGTTGATATTCATAAAACCTCATAAACAAATTGATGATTGAACTTTTACCAGATCCAGTGTGACCAACAAGTGCTATCATTTCTCCAGGATTTGCAGTAAAATTAATATCTTTTAGTACATCAGTCTTGCCATCATAACTAAAACTAATATTTTCAAACTCTACTTTCCCAGAATTTATGTGATTTGATGCAATTTCATTTTGCTGCGGCTCATAAGTATCGTCATCGATTAGCGCAAAAACTCTACTCGCCGATACAAGCGCTTGCTGTAAAATATTTAAGTTTTGACTAACTTGATTAATCGGTTCAAAAAAACGTTCCATGTATTGAATAAATGCAAAAACTACACCCGCTGTCACGCCAGTAGTAAAACTTATTATACCGAAATAAGCAAGAATCATTACAATAGCAAAGATTGAGATAGAACTAATAGCCGGCCTTAACAATAAGCTATCTAATTTCACAGTTTTCAACATATAATGGTAATGTTCATCATTAATCTGGTTGAACTCTTTGTTTAATCGTCTTTCTTGATTAAAGGCTTGTATCATTTTCATACCTTCAATTGACTCACCTAGTTTTGAATTCAAATCTGATAAACGCTGCCTTGATTTTGAAAATAAATACGCTGAATACTTACGATAAGTAGACAAAATAACAAAAATAATCGGTAAAAAGACAAGCGCTATCAAAGCTAATTTAACGTCTAATACAAACATCATGACATAACTAGATATCATCAAAAATAATGCCATAATAAAAGTTGAGAACACTCCCACGATCATGTCCACAATGGTTTCCGTATCATTTGTCAGTCGTGATACAATACTACCACTCGGTACTTCATCAAAATACTTCATACCTAATTTCCCTAGTTTATTAAAAGCATCAATCCTCAATTGTTGGATCACTTTAAATGCTAAATATTGAAAGAGATATTGGCTAAAATAAAGTGTTAACGCACCAATTATTTGCACACTTAAGAAAATCACAATGAGCCAAATCATAGCACTTCTCGGAAAGTCTTGTGGCGTTAAATAATCATCAATAAATATTTTCACCATATAGGGGGTCATCATGCTAGCAACAGTTGCTATAATCAATGTTAAGAATGCTAAAACAATAATCCACTTATAGGGCAATGTGTATTTAAATAACCTTATCAGCACACTTCCTTGGTCTTTAGCCGTTAAGTTAGCGTGTTCATAGTCAGTCATCTTCACCATCCCCTTTCGTAAGATTGTCTAAGTTGCGCGACAACTTGGCTTGTAACGCTTGTGCTTGATATGTTTCATAATACCATCCTCGTTGTTGCATTAATGATTCATGATGACCACGTTCAATTATTTCCCCTTCATCCATAACAATAATAAGGTCAGCATGTTTCACGGCACTCATACGATGCGCTGTTATAATATTAGTTTTATGCTTTCTCAAATGTTCTAAGTTTCCTAATATTACCTCTTCAGTCTGTGCATCTACCGCAGATAATGAATCATCTAAAATCAATACCTCAGGATTCAATAATAAAGCTCTCGCTATCGAAACCCGTTGCTTCTGCCCACCTGATAATGATACACCCCGTTCACCTACAACTGTTTGGTAGCCATTAGTAAAATTCATAATATCATCATGGATATGGCTTAATCGACTTACTTCATATATTTGCTCATCCTCTATAGCCTCATTACTAAACGCGATATTATTTCGAATCGTAGTAGAAAACAAGAAATGTTCTTGCGGCACATAGCCAAATTGACCTCTTAATAATTCAACTTTATAGTCACGCAACGGATAAGCGCCATACGTTATATCTTGAGCATGTTGCGTATCGAACTCTCTTAACAATAGCTTTATTAATGTACTCTTACCCGAACCTGTACGACCAACAATACCTACGGTGTCGCCTTGTTTAATTGTAAAATAAATATCATACAATCCTTGATTATCATTGCCCGGGAAATTAAAATATTCCATATTAAATTGAATATCACCTTGAGGACTGTCATCAATTTTATAATGCGTATCGATGCCATTAGGTAAGTTTCCGATTTCTTCTATACGTTCATAAGAGGCTTTGGCTCTTTGTACAATGTTAAAAAATAGCCCTAATGCCAATAACGGCCATACTAACATCCCTAGATACGTTGTAAACGTGATGAGTTGTCCTAAGGTTATCTCATTATGAAAGACCATTTGTGCCCCAAACGTGATAGACAAAAAGTAACTCATACCAATGACTAACGTAATTGTTGGATCAAATAATGCGTCTATTTTAGATACTTTAAGGTTTTTATCAACCACATCATCACTTAAATCTTTAAAGTCCGCTTGATCACTGGATTCGTAGCCAAATGTTTTAGTAACTTTAATCCCTGCAACACTTTCTTGCGTTTTGTCATTCAATTTACTAAATGCCGCTTGCGCTTTTTTAAAACCTTTACTTAAAAGTGCTCCATAAAAACTAGTTAATAACACCATAAATGGTAATGGTATCATGGCAATCAAAGTGAGTTTCCAACTTACTGTTGTAGCCATCGTTATAATTACAGTGCCCCCTGTTATCAATGAATCTGCAATCATTAGGATTCCAGCGCCTGCTGCATTTTGTACAGCACGGATATCATTTGTAGCATGGGCCATTAAATCTCCTGTACGCCTATTTTGGAAGAATATAGCACTCATATCCGTGTATTTTTTAAAAAGATATGTCCTTAATATTTGCCCCAGTTTTTGACTCGTTCCAAATATAGATAACCTCCATACATATCTAAGTACATAAGTTAATATGGCAACTATAATCAATATAGCTAAATAAACCATTAATAACTTAGATGTTAATTGATTTGTCGTCATTTGATCTATCGTACGCCCGATAATCTGTGGTGGTACAATTTCAATTAATGCAATTAACAATAATGTCCCTAAACCAATAATATAACTTAGTTTTTGCTGTTTAAAAAACCATCCCAATTTCCAAAATACTTTCATCCCGTCACCCCCAATGATGTTTTTATTCTATGTTCTCATATCTTACCACATGTAGATATATGTAAATAGAATAGATATTTTACACACTGATACAACTTGAATTTCAAAAAAAAAATAGAAACCTAAAATCTAAGCCTTCACATAGATTTCAGGTTTCCATCTTCTATTCATTAGATCAAGTTGAAGGTGTGTAAGTTTATATTAAATACGATTTCATTTAAGCTAATTTGACTTTCTTCTTTGTTGTTCTTGAAATTCATAAAAAACTTGAAACATCATAATAAGCATCGCCGGATTATATGTTTTAGTTTCAACATATAAATCATGTCTCAAAGCTAACTTGAACCGCTCTGATTTAGTTTGCATCAACTCGTTATTGCCATCAGATACTTTAACACTTCTTGAAATGAATCCTGAATGGAATTTTAATATATCCCCTTTATCACCCTCAAACTGCATAGAAGGCTTAAACCCCATCTTAGAGCGGAAGATTCCGATTTTCTGACCATTCTTTTCTACTTGCCAAACTGTTTTAAACGGTGTTTTAATCGCTCCACCAAGTGTTTTTTCTTGTAAAATCCGAAAAGTATCATGGCCATCTGTGATTTCAAAATTTTGTTTACTGTTACCAAATCATGCCATCGCTTCTTGCCCCATAGAGGTATAAAATAATTGTAATTCAAAAGCTACTTCCTCATTATCATCATATATAGCGATTGTAGACTTTGATGCATTAAAAAAGTTTTCTTTGAAATAATAATGTGTCATGTTTAACAGTCCTATCTATGTATTTTCTGTCATAACGTTATACCCCATTTCACACCATATATATTAATTAAAAAGTATTATCATTATAAGTTCATTCAATTGACTAGGTATACTTTTTATACTAAAGTGATGTTTGTAATCATTAAAAATACAGTAAGCAATAAGGAGTTTGACAATGTCTTTTCACGATAAACAATCCATACAAGTCACTCATATCACTTTAAATGTTGCTGATTTAGCAAAAATGACAACTTTCTATACACAAATTTTAGGAATATCTATAAAGTCAGAGTCTAATACAGGTGTTACTTTCAATATAGGAAATAATGGACATAGCTTAACTTTACAAGAAGTCAAAGATGGTAGACGTCCCTCTATGAGAGAATCTGGGTTATTCCATATTGCCTTATTATTGCCTAATAGACAAGATTTAGGTAATTTTTTATATCATGCTGCAAGTCTAGGCGTACAAATTGGTGGTGGAGACCATCTTGTTAGTGAAGCGTTGTATTTCGATGATCCTGAAGGTAATGGCATTGAGATTTATGCTGATCGACCTAAAGAGCATTGGCTATGGGATGATAATAAAGTCAAGATGGATACACTTGCAGTAGATGTCGATGACTTAGTAGCACAACGTAGTCAAACTGGTTGGCAAGGCATGCCCGACAATGCGAAAATTGGTCACTTACATTTGAAAGCGGCCAATTTAGAGGAATCACAAGATTTCTATTTAAATAAACTTGGACTTGAGCATATCGCTGATTTTCCACAAGCACTTTTCATGTCTACGAATCATTACCATCATCACATCGCGATTAACACATGGCAATCCAATATCGTACGCCAAGGCAATGATAGCAGTCTTGGTTTATCAAAAGTATCGATTTACAAACCAAATGCAGATAGAGAACAATTTGAAGGACCAGAGGGTTTTGAAATTATCATACACAGCAACGAAAACTTTGTAGCCGATAAAATTTAAAGTACTTTGCTAATAGATAATGACCATGACTCTATAATTTGAGATAAAGTTCCCCTCAAAACAAATAAGGAGTAGGACAGTAATTCAATTTCAAAATTACTATTCTACTCCTTATTTATTTAATTATTCTAACCATTCAACGACATCAGTTTGTGGTTGACGTACTTTAGCTTTAGGCTCAGTTTCTCTGTATCCAAAAGCTACCATAACAGAGGGTGCAAAGTTTTCAGAATCAACAATACCCTTCTCTGATAAGTACGCTGTGACAGCATCTAAATCAAATCCTTCAATAGGACATGAATCTATATTCAATAATGCCGCACTCGTCATCATATTACCAAGGGCAATATAAGTTTGCTTTCTCGCCCAATCTAGTAATGACTGTGACGTATCATTTATATGAAAACTAGTTTGGAAATTATCAAATTTTTGTTCTGTAGCAGGAATACTCTCTTCACTATATTGTTTAATATTTCGTATCATATGTTGCACATATGGTGATTGTGAAGTCACATTTTTACGTGCCAAAATCAAAACAAAATGACTTGCCGTATCTAATTGGCCTTGTGCTCCCCAACTAATTTCTTTAAGTTCATCTCTTATTTCGCGGTTTTGAACTACTACAAATTTCCACGGCTCCAATCCTAATGAACTTGGAGACAATCTACCCGT
Organism: Staphylococcus pseudoxylosus; assembly: GCF_044794325.1. NCBI lineage: Bacteria > Bacillati > Bacillota > Bacilli > Caryophanales > Staphylococcaceae > Staphylococcus > Staphylococcus pseudoxylosus. Next base: position 557,659 of record NZ_CP085024.1, on the reverse strand, counting down.
TTCTAATATCGTATTAAAATCACTATCTGAGATTTTTTTATTAGCATCAAAACGTTTTGTTGCATGTCTAAAATTAAAAGCATTTAGCAGCGTTTGTTGCATTTGATCCATAACTTTTGTACCCTACCTTTCAATTTAAGTACTTTTAAGTATAGTCAAATTCCATATCTTATTAAAACGATATGTTTATAAATTTCGTACCAAGTTATGAAAACTTTATTTAAGAATAATTAAGCGGCTGTAGTACTTGGTTCTCAATAGTTGTTAATACGCCTTGTTCATCATGAGACGGTGCCACATTATTAGCAATTTCAAATAATGTTTCATCTTCACTATTTGCCATGACGTAGCTATGTTTGGCTAATTGCAACATGTCTAAATCATTATTAGCATCACCAAAAGCCATCAAATCTTCTGCATCTATATGCCAGTGTTTTAAAAGTCTCTCTAAAGCACTACCTTTAGTCATTCCTGGGATAATTAAATCAATACTATCACGGCCGCTAGATACTAACTTTAAATTTTCACTGAATTTTGTACTTAAATCTTCATCTAATGTAGGATGAGATGCTCTGTTAATATTAAGCGCGATTTTTACATATTCATCTTCTGGTAAATCTTGAAAACTATCTATCTCTTCTAGTTCGCGATAATAGAAGTGAGCGTCTTTTTTAAATGTATCTGTATTATCTTTTAAAATATAAGCACTGTTTAGACCACAAACAATTAAATTATTAATTTCACGTTCAACATTTAAGTAGTTAATAATTTCTTGGTAAAAATCTCTATCAAATGCTTGATAGTCGTATAAAGTATCCCCTTCATAAATGACAGCACCATTTTCAGCTACAAAGAACATGTCACGTTCACCAAATATCGATTTTAATTTTGCATATTGATTGCCACTTGCTGCTATAAATTTAATATTTTGGGCTTTAAGTTGCTGAAATATCTTATCAAATCTATGTTCATCATATGTCTTGTTTGAATTTAAAAATGTACCATCCATATCAACTGCGATTGCTTTTATCATAATTGTCCCCTCAAATCTTCCAATTTATATGTACGCCTTTTCATTATATCGACAATGCTCATTGTTTCAAAGTAAACCTATGCACTTCATATCGATGACTAACATAATTTAGCGTTAATGAACCACCCCATATTGTGTTGTATTTCTACACTGCATTAAACTCAATTAAATAAATATCATTCAAACAAATTATCTTCTTATAATTCTTATTTACGCATTATGCTTTGAACAGTCATAAATTCAACTATTGTTAACCTAAAATTTGAGCATGTGACATCTCTTATGCCACATGCTCACTCATTTTATATTTGTTTAATAAATGATAAATATGACTCGGTATTTTCTGCTAATTGACTCGGTGTAATCGTAAATGCGCTATATAATTTATGTGCACCTACATAATTTGCTTTTACGAAACGCGTTGTCGCAATCATAGGACTAATTAATTCATCTATTGTAAACTGGACATTACCTTCAGGTGTATAAGCTTCTGGTACAGCCCCGATTGAAATTGCTAATCCAATTTTCTTTCCTTCCAAAGCATTTCCTTGCGAACCATACGCCCAGCCATAGGTAAATACTTCATCTAAATATTGTTTTAATAAGGGTGGACAGCTATACCAATATAATGGATATTGAAAAATAATATGATCGTGTGCTTCGAGCAATTTTTGTTCTTTTTCAATATCAATCTGACCGTGTGGGTATTCTGGATAAATCTCGTGAACAGTTACTAATTCCTCATATTGAGATAATTCATCTCTCCATGCTTTATTGACAGTTGAATTGTTAATGTCTGGGTGCGCAACTACAACTAATGTAGACATATGTTCATTCCTCATTTCATTACTAATTTAATAGCTTTATATTAAACTTCCCTTGTTCAAAAGGAAACTGATATGCCTATGAAAATAACTCGTCCACCGTGACATTAAACTGTTTAACTAATTTAAATGCTAACGTTAAAGAAGGATCATATTTATCGTTTTCAATCGCATTTATTGTCTGTCTTGAAACATTTAAATTTTTACTTAACGTTTCCTGAGATAAACCCTTTTGATTTCTATAAATTTTTATTTTATTCTTCATTTGATCAACCTTTATTATTATGTGTATTTCTTTTTGGTCATAAAATAATTAAACACTAATAAAAATAAACCTATTAATATAAATATAATTTCAGGATAAGTTGATGTTAAAGCACCCTCAACTTCAAACCAACCAAAAATCCTTAATAATAATAAAAATAATAGTGAATATATGAGCCAAATAAAACTCTTCGACAGAATTTCTATAAACATTTTACTTTGTCTTTCATCATAACGTGATTGTGATTTATTTTTGTCTAAAGTTTCAGCAGGCAAAAATTTATTTGTAAACCAAGTCCAAAAGCAAGAAAATACCAAAACGCCAATGAAAAATATAAAATTCATAATTCCATCTCCTAAACGTAAAAAGTTTTTGACATCATCCATATAAAATAGCCTCTAATAAATGTCAAACATCTTTTACACCTACTATGATCTTAATTATATATATATACTACCTTTCTATAACAAATTAAAAGCCGAGACAATAGGTCTCAGCAAGATTATTTTTTCTTATTTTTTTCATAATAGGGTACTAAAAATATTACAAAAATTACGCAAAGGATAGCTACAACTGAACCTAAAGGCATAAATGCCCCTCCTTATATTGGGATAGTTTATAACGAATTAATTACACTAAGTACGGTTACTATAATACTATCACCAATACAATTATACCTATAAAGCAAAATACTATATAGTAAAATAGGCAATTTTTAAAAATATATAAAGAGACTGAAATATTTATCCAGGCTCTTTATTTAATAAACCATTTATGACATTATACTACTTTTCTTTTTTATCATGAGTCTTCGCAATATAATTGGTACTTTCTTTAATATCAAAAATTGTTAAACCTTTAATGTCTTTTTGTTCACCGGGTATAATCATACTAATAATGTATGAACAAATAAATGCAACACCAAATGAAATAATAGATACAAAGAATGGTGAGTTGCCACCATCCATACCATTAAAGATATAAGCAAAAATAATTCCCAATATTAATCCTGCTATAACACCCAATGTATTTGTTCTTCTTGTAAAGATACCTACAGCAAACACGCCTGCTAATGGCACGCCTACAAGCCCTGTAATTAATAAGAATAAATCCCATAGATCATTTGAATCAGAAGCTATTAAATAAATAGACATGCCAAATCCAAATAATCCTGAAATAATAACGATCCATCTCGCGGTTCTTACTTCAGCCTTTTCTTCACCTTTTCCAAAGAACCTATGTTTGATGTCTACCGATAAACAAGCTGATATTGAGTTTAAACTTGATGAAATTGTAGACTGCGCTGCAGCAAATATCGCTGCAATTAATAGACCTGCAATAAATGGTGGCATTTCAGTAAGAATAAAATACGGGACGATTGAAGATGTATTAAATCCTTCAGGTAATGCACTTTCATGATTATAGAAAGAATATAACATTGTTCCCATACCATAAAACAAAGGTGCTGATATTAATGCTAATGCACCATTCATCCAAAGTGATTTTTTCGTTTCTTTCATAGATTCAGATGCTTGGTACCGCTGTACAACATCCTGACTCGCAGTGTACTGATGTAAATTATTGAAAATATTTCCTAGAAAAATAATTGGAATAGCTGCCGCTGCAGTGTTAAGTTTCCAATTATCTACGCTAATAACCTTTTTATGTTCAAGCGCATCAGATACTACTGTTCCCATACCGCCTTGAATATGCATAACGCCTAAGATAATTATAGCTGCTGCGCCACCTAATAGAATAACCCCTTGGATAAAATCACTCCATACAACGCCTTCAAAACCACCCAAGAATGTATATAGTATACATAAAATACCTACTAAACTTGCAACAACATATGGATTCATATCCGATACTGCTGTAATTGCAAGTGTCGGTAAATAAATAACGATAGCTACTCTCCCTAGATGAAAGAATACAAAAAGTAATGACCCAATAACACGGACGCTAGGTCCAAATCTCGCTTCTAAATATTCATATGCCGATGTCACTTTTAACTTTTTGAAGAATGGTACATAGAAATAAATGAGTAATGGAATAATAGCGACAATTGCTATATTACCTGCTATATATGACCAGTCCGTCAAAAACGCCTTTTCAGGTGTCGACATAAAAGTAATTGCACTTAATGTTGTAGCATAAATAGAAAAGCCTACTGCCCAAGACGGTAATCTACCACTTGCAGTAAAAAAACTATCTGTATTTTGACTCGCGCGTTTCGTAAAATAAGCCCCTATTAATAACATAACGACAAGGTAAGCAATAACTGCTACCCAGTTCCAAGCACCAAACCCTACTTGCTGCATTTACTTCAACCCCTAACGTGATGTCTTATAAGTTATAGTCTTTGATTAACTTTGTTAATTTACTTCTATTCGTCTCATTAAACGGCTTAAATGGTCGTTTCGGTAAACCACTATCTATACCACGTGTGGCTAAAATTTCTTTTAACGTAGAATATATCCCCATAGATAGTACCGTTTCTATAATGTCATTAGTATCATGTTGAATTTGGTAAGCCTCATCTAGCTGGCCACTTTGTACTTTTTCAAATATTTGTCTTGCACGTTTACCATTTACGTTATACGTAGAACCTATAGCTCCATCTACACCTGAAATCGCAGCCTGTACAAGCATTTCATCAAATCCAGAAAGTATTAATTTATCTGGAAAAGCTTTACGTATACGTTCTAATAAGAAGAAGTTTGGAGCAGTATATTTAACACCTATTACTTTTTCATGATTAAATAGTTCAGCAAATTGCTCAATAGAAATATTGACACCTGTAAGGTCGGGAATCGCATAAATAATCAAGTTATTTTGTGTCGCTTCAATTAGTTCAAAATAATAGTCTTTGATTTCTTCGAAGGTAAATGGATAATAAAATGGTGTCACTGCAGAAATAGCATCATAACCTAATTCTGTAGCGTATTTTCCTAATTCTATAGCTTCATTTAAATCTAAAGATCCTACCTGCGCAATCAATGTTACGTCGTCATTAACCGCTTCTTTTGCAACTTTGAATACTTGCTTCTTTTGCTCTTTGCTTAGTAAAAAGTTTTCCCCTGAACTACCATTCACATATAAACCGTCTAAGCCCTCAGTTTCAATCGCATTCTTAGCAATTTGCTTTAGACCCTCTTCTTTCACTTCACCATGTTCATCAAATGGAACTAATAATGCTGAATATAACCCTTTAAAATTCTCTTCCATATATTTCCCTCCATCTTTTGTTTATATATTTTTATTAACCCTAAAACCCCTATTACTTTAAGTTAAGGATATAAAGCTTTTCTATTTACAGTTCAAATTGTAAACGCTACCATTAACAGTATCAATAGCATTTTGAAAATATTCATCACTTATACTAAATATTGATGAAAATATTTTTCATAGTTATTATAGCTACACTTTTAAATAAAAAAATGATACATATTAATGTAAGTACTATGAATGGAGGTATGAATTATGACTAATTATAAAGTAGCAATTGATATCGGAGGTACTGATATTAAAGCGGCTGTACTAGATGAAAATTTAAAGTTTATAAATTATCAAAGAATACCTACACCAAATAACATCAATGAATTTATTGCTGATGCAATCTTTGAACTTGTGTCTCATTTTAAAGAAACTTATATGATACACCCTTTGCAAGTGGGAATTTCTAGTGCGGGTGTCATCAATGAAGAGAATGGAACTGTAGTATATGCTGGTCCTACGATTCCAAACTTTATTGGTACAAACTTTCATAAATTACTTTCACCATTAAACGCAGAAGTAAAAGTGTTTAATGATGTGAATGCGGCACTACTAGGAGAGCTTACTTTACATGATTATGAAGCAGATAATATTTTTTGCCTTACATTGGGAACAGGTATAGGGGGGGCTTTTTACAATAAAGTGGGTCGCTTATATAATGGTGAGCGCAATAGAGCCAACGAAATCGGTTATTTATTATATAAACCTCAAGATAGATTAACGTTTGAGCAACGCGCTTCAACTCATGCATTGAAGTTTCTAATGAAAACACATGCATTACCTTATTCAGATGATGTACCTAAACTTTTTAAATTAGCTGAGCAACAAGATGCATTAGCAATCTCCATCCTCGACCGGTGGAGTACACATGTCGCAGAAGGCATTGCACAAATTCAAATTATTTACGATCCAGGGTTAATTTTGATTGGTGGTGGTATATCTTCCCAAGGTACACAATTACTAAATTATATCACCCCTAAAATCGAAGAATTTTTACCACCAAATTATGGTCACGCACCTGTACTAACCACTCAAACTCAAAATCACGCCTCGTTATATGGCGCAATATCTAGATTTTTATAATAATTGTTCTAAGCTTGATTGTGGAAGCGAAACAAGTCTAAATATCATTTCGAATTAAAGTTATCGTTTCGCCTCCATAATTTTAATGAAAACGCATTGATACAAACGTATTTTCAAGCTACAAATAGTCCATTCATTACTTTACGGTACACTTATTAAATTTATATTGTTGAAAGCTATTCATTTAATATGATTTTTTTTGTATGCTGATAGACGTTTTGCATATAATCATCATCCAATAGCAAATAACTTACAATATCAATTAGGAAAAGCGTTGCTATTTGTGTATTAATAAATCTTGTATCATTAATTCTAGACTGGTCTGTCGTTATTAATACTAAATCTGCACATTGTGTTAACGCGCTGCCCTCGTAATTTGTAATTGCGACCACATATGCACCGCGTTCGTGCGCAACTTTTGCTGCTGCAATAAGCTCAGTAGTTTCTCCACTATTTGAAATAGCTACAAATGTATCAGAAGCCGTTAATAATGATGCAAAAATTTTCATTTGATGTGCATCTGTTGATACATTCCCTTTTAATCCCATACGCATCATACGATAATAAAATTCAGTCGCAGACAAACCTGAACTTCCTAGTCCAGCATAAATAATTTGTCGACTCCGCATAATTTGATTTACCAGCCTTTGAATTTTTTCATCAGAAATAAACTCGCCTGTCTGTTGAATAATATCTTGATGATATTTATGAATACGTTGTATAAGTGGACTATTTTCTATAACGTTGTCTGTCATTTCTTGTTGCAAATTAAACTTCAAGTCTTGGAAGTTATCATAATCTAATTTATTACTAAAGCGCGTAATAGTGGCTGGTGATGTACCTATAGCATGCGCCAATGAATTGATCGTAGAAAAAGCATCATCAAATTGATTACTTTGAATGTATTCAACGATTTGCTTGTCTGTTTTCGTAAATAAGTGGCGATAGCGTTGCACACGATTTTCAAATTTCATTAGGATTCTCCCCTTCAAATATGAATATAATCTCAGTATAAATGAAAATATTTTTCATAACAATTAAATGTATTGATTATTATTTTCTCAATGTTATATTAAAATTACAAATCTAAAGGAGTTTAATGATTTATTAAATTTATCAAAGTTATGGAGTGTATATTATGTTACCACAAGGATTAATTGTGTCATGCCAAGCATTACCTGATGAACCACTACACTCGTCATTTATCATGTCAAAAATGGCGTTAGCAGCTTATGAAGGCGGCGCTGTTGGTATCAGAGCAAATTCTAAAGAAGATATTATTGCGATTAAGCAAGAGGTTGATTTACCAGTAATTGGTATCGTCAAACGGGATTATGATCATTCTGATGTATTCATTACTGCAACTAGCAAAGAAATTGATGAATTAATTGAAAGTAAATGTGAAGTCATTGCTTTAGATGCTACAAAACAAACACGTCCCAAAGAATCATTACCAGCACTTGTAGCCTATGTTAGAGAAAATGCTCCTCATATTGAACTTATGGCAGACATTTCAACACTAGATGAAGCAATTAATGCTGATAAACTTGGTTTTGATTATATTGGTACTACATTACGTGGTTATACATCATATACTAAAGGTCATATTTTATATGAAAATAACTTCCAATTTTTAAAAGATGTATTAGCACACGTTGATGCTAAAGTCATAGCTGAAGGCAATGTTGTCACTCCTGAAATGTTTAAAACTGTGACAGATTTAGGTGTACATTGTACTGTCGTTGGTGGTGCCATTACACGCCCTAAAGATATTACCAAACGCTTTATTGATGTTTTAAACACATAAAATTAAAGTGGCTGAGACATTATTGATGAATGCCTCAGCCACTTTAATTTTATAGAAAGTTATTAATTATAAAACGATTGTTTCAATCCCATTATTATATTGCTTTAGCAATAAATATTTTCCGATCTTCCCATTGATTCGTTTGTTCGTTATAGTTGTCACACGTGATTAATGTAAGTTGTTGTTTTGCAGATTGTTGTTCTTCAAGTACTTCTATGTCTTCTGGTTTCACGTCAAAAATTTTAACAATTTCATACTCTTTTTTCTTATTTCCTATTTTAAAATACACTTTACTGCCTACTTTTGCATCTGGTAACTTTGAAAATTGATAATCTGAACCTCCTGTATAGGTATGTCCAGCAATCGCGATGTTTTGATCTTCTAACGATTCATCTTCCTCAGCGAAACTGACGCCTCTATTAAGTTGTTCCGGTGTGGCAGGGCCTGGATAGACTGGCGTTTTAATATCTGCATCTGGTACTGATAAATAACCAGCCATTTTTGTTTTATCTTTAGGAATTTCAACTGCTTGATTTTTATTGTCTAAAGTATCTTTATCATAAGTTTCTATCTTTGTTTCATTATCTTTTTTTGTTAAATAATCATCGATATGTGGTTTAGCGAAAAGGTAAACTGCCACCAAAATAAGTAATACTCCCACCACAGTAATCAAACGATTAGTCCATTTCTTCATCTCTTTTGTTTCTCCTTTTAAGCAATTTCAAATTTAAAAAGTTATATCAAGTATAGCACAATTCATTAATTGTATTGATTAATATAAAATCATTAGAAACACGCCTTTGTATTTCTGCGTTAATTTTCATGACAAAAAATTGCACCTTTTAGAAAATAAGTGTTTAATAAACCTAAGACATAATATAAAAGATTGTGGGGAATTTTTATGATAAGACAAGCAGTTAAATCAGATTTACCAAATATTCTAGACATCTATAATGATGCCATTTTAAATACCACAGCCGTTTATACCTATAACCCACAAACCCTGAAATCAAGAGAGGCTTGGTTTGAAAATAAATCAAAGAATAACGAGCCTATTTTTGTTTATGTAGAACATGACGAAGCTATTGCCTTCGCAACTTATGGTTCATTTAGGGATTGGCCAGCTTACCAATATTCTATTGAACATTCCATTTACGTAAGTAAGCATCACAGAGGGAAAGGTATTGCTTCGAAATTATTACTGGAAATCATCCATCATGCACAAAGAAATGACTATAAAACATTAGTTGCTGGTATAGATGCTACAAATGACTACAGTATTTATTTACACAAAAAATTCAATTTCACTCATTCTGGTACAATTCAACAAGTAGGTTATAAATTCGATAAATGGCTAGATCTTGCATTTTATCAATTAGATTTAAATAATTTTGATAAATAATATATAACTAAAACGTACTTTTCAAAAATCAATACGCCTATAGACGATAACTAAAATTAGCAATGGGATGGAAAGCTAATTTCTTTAATAATAATTGCGCTCTCTTAGGCGCAAATTGCTAATTTGTTTTGTTATTTAGACTTAGTGGTAGTAATTATAATGTATTGATTAATTTTGAAGGAAGTGTTTATATGGCAGTGTTTTCAAAAGATGAGCGTGTGAAAATATTATCAGATATTATTGAAATTCAGTCTGTAAATGAAAAAGAAGTCGATGTTGCTCATTATTTGCAACAGCTTTTTAAAAAGTATGATATTCATACAGACATTCTAACGTTGGATGGCGAATCTTCTCGCGCTAACCTCATCGTAGAAATAGGAAATGGTAGCCCTGTAGTCGGCGTTTCAGGACATATGGACGTCGTAACAACAGGCGATATCGATAAATGGCATTATGATCCTTTCAAATTAACTGAAGATGATCAAGGGAGATTGCACGGTCGTGGTTCAGCAGACATGAAATCTGGACTTGTAGCGTTAGCAATTAGTTTAATCGAAATTAAAGAAGCAGGTCTATTGAAGCAGGGATCGATTCGCTTTATGGCTACAGCTGGCGAAGAAGTTACAAGTAATGGTGCCGCCTTGCTACATGAAAAAGGCTATATGGATGATATAGATGCATTGTTAATTGCAGAGCCATCACAAGATGGCATTGTCTATACACACAAAGGTACAATGGACATTCAAGTTACTTCTAAAGGGAAATCAGCACATAGTTCCATGCCAGAGTTAGGTTTTAATGCTATTAATCCTTTAGTTGATTTCATTCATTATTTAAATTCAGAATATAACAAAGTGGACGTAAGTAGTGAGTTATTAGGTACACCTACTATGAATTCAACTATTATAAACGGAGGAGACCAAGTTAATTCTATTCCTGAATACGCTGAATCACTATTTAATATGCGTACAATTCCACAATTTGATAATAAAAAATTCGAAGAACTATTCAATCGTATCAAAGAAAAAGTCGAAAAAGAAAGTAATGGAGATATCACCGTAAATCCTTATGTTAATCGTGACCCTGTTTACACTACAGGTGATAATTCATTTTTAAAATTAGCTAAGTCTTTAGGTGACGAATATTTCAACAGAAATTTAGAAGTTACTTCTTCTACTGCAACTACAGATGCTTCTTATTTAATGAAAGACAAAGGTGAAGACTTCTCATTTGTCATGTATGGTCCAGGTGAAACAGGACAGGCACACCAAGTGGACGAGTACGTCTATAAAGATGTATACCTTACGTTCATTGATTTGTATATTCATCTATTAACAGATTATCTGAATCAAACTAAATAATATTTGAGTCCATATTTATTAAACATAAAGCTACTTAGCCTTATTGGGGGCGGGAAAACGAATCACTATTTTGATTACGTCTTCCCGCCCCTATTTTTATAAAAGTCAGTTGTATTTTAAGTACTTATATAACAATTTGCGTCTTACCTTTTATTCATTTCTAGCCATTTAACCATTTCATTTAAATTATTAACTGTCATAGTTGGTGACTGCCCATTATAGTCAAAATGTGATTTACTACGATTTACCCATACTGTATCAAAACCAAAATTAGCTGCTCCTGAAACATCCCACGCATTTGAAGAAACAAATAAAATATCTTCACGTGTCATTTGATAATATTTCAATATTAAGGAATAGCTAGCAGGACTAGGTTTGTATTGCTTTATTTCATTAACACTCATCACAGTATCTATATACTTGTTAATTTCAGAGTTATCGACTAAAGGCATTAACATATTGTCATTAGCGTTTGATAATACACCAACTTCTAAGTTTTTCGAATTCAACTCCGAAAGCACTTTTGGAATTTCTTTAAAATAGTCTAAATCTAAAAATGCCTCAAAGAGTTGGTTTACATCTTCTCTATTGTATTGAATTTCATGAACATCTAATACATAGCGTAGTGATTCTTTAGTCAATTCATCAAAAGGAATATATCTTTGCATTACTTGTCTTAAAAACATATGCTCTAACTGTGTTTTACGCCAAAGTTGCGAAATGGATTTTGCTTCTACTTCATTGAATTGACCCATATCGTTTTTTAGCGATTCCATATCAAATATTGTACCGTAAACATCAAAAATAATAGCTTTATACATATATAACCTCCCTTTCTTGATAAAAATCAGACTTACTTACTCTTTAGCACGTTTAGACTATATTGAAACAGTTTTAACTTAATTTCAATTAATATTTAATAATTAATTTTATCTTTTACATTTATTTTATAACTTTTTGCTTCTAATAAACTCAAAATACGAAAATAACCAATCCTTAGACTATTTATAAATTAACTGTAAAAATACATTAACTTAAGATTAATTCCTTATAAATGGGATATAGAAAAGTAAGGGAGGAGGCTGGTTGTGATGAGAAAGTTATTTTTAGTTGATTTGTTCAACCTATTTCTTATTGCAGTAGGTTACATGTTACTAATCACATTAGTTTTATTTTCATTTGATTTATTTGAAATCGAAACAACCGGTTCACTATTTTTAAATAAACTAAGTAGTGCCACAGTTATTAGCCTGTTTAACAATGAGATTTTTAACGGTTTATTTACCTTATTTTTCGTTATCTCTGTATTAATATTTCTCTATAAAGCTATAGATCTTTATAAACAAAATAGATAGCTTACTTTGACTAATACGTTACGAACTAATAATTGGTACGCTAATCCAATTATATTTAACAATTTTATATTTATGTACTATTTAATTTTATATTGTAAGGTTTCGTTTTTAGTTATATAATATTGATATAGAATGTTGCATTTATATCATGGGCTAGTAATGTGCCGTTTATCATCATAGTTATATTCCATTCCCAGAATTAGACTTTATGCACCCATTTTTAAATATGATATATCATAACATTCTACTCAAGTAGTTGATTATCTACTTGAAGAAATAAGATCTAAAGTTACTTTCAGGCAGTAATTTTAGATCTTATTCATATATAAATATTTTATTCTGGTTTACCATTTGGGTACACTAAAACTTTTAGTGAGCCACTTTTATTAGTTCTCGCTTGTTCCATAGCAGCTTTAGCTTCTTTTAAATCGTAAGTATCTGTAAACATTGAATTTAAATCTGCCATTGTAGATGATAACATCTCAAGGCCCATTTTATAAGTATTGGCATATCTAAAGATACCTACAATATTAATTTCATGATTAGCGATGAAAGGAATATTCAATTCATTATTTTCTTGTTGTGGAAGACCTACTATAGCTAATGTCCCTCCATTATTTAGAGAGGATAATGCATTTTGAAGTGCAATAGGATTACCAGCCGTTTCAAATGCATAGTCTGCCCCTTTTTCTTGAGTGATTTCATTAATCCGCATTGTGACATCTTCATTTTTTATATTAATGGCATGTGTTGCACCTAATTTTAAGGCTTCATCTAAACGTATTTGTTCAAGATCTGAAACTATAATTTTTGTAGCACCAAATGCTTTTGCTGCTACGACTGCCATTAATCCAACTGGCCCCATACCCATTATTACCACTGTTGATCCTGGTTGAACGTTGGCTCTTTTACAAGCTTGGACGCCCACTGAAAATGGTTCATTTAAAGTGGCTTCTTCATAAGATAAATCTTCTGGTATATGGAATAAGAAACCTTCTGGATGCTTAATATATTGACTAAAAGCACCATCAATAGGAGGTGTTGCTAAAAATTCAACATCTGGACATAAATTATATTTACCAGATTTACAGTATTCACACTCACCACAAGGTACACCAGGCTCAATTGCTACTCTATCACCGACTTTAAATTTAGTTACATCTGAACCTACATCCGCTACAATTCCAGAACATTCGTGTCCTAAAATCAAAGGCTTTTCTACTATAAATTCACCGACTCTACCATGTTCATAATAGTGAACATCTGAACCACATACGCCGACTGCCATAACTTTCACTAAAACATCATTTGCTCCTAGCTGAGGTACCGTAACTTCTTTAAGTTCCATATCAAATGGTTTATTCAATATTGAGATATTCATTGTTTCTGGAATATTTTTTGTCATAATAAAACTCCTTTACTTTCTAATTTATATTTAACAACTGCTGTGTTAACGTTTCCGTTTGTTGATAGATTTGTTGATAGATTTTAAAATACTGTTCATACTTTTTATGGTTTTCTAGATTAGGTTTGTATGTTTCACCATATGTAATAAATACATCGGCACAATCTTCCATCGTGTTAAACCATTTCATACCATATGCAGCTAACATTGCCGCCCCCATTCCCGGACCTTCCTCATATTTTAATGGTATAATATTTGCATTAAAAACATCTGCTTGAAGTTGTAACCAAAAGCTACTTTTGGCTCCACCACCTATAGAAACTATTTGTCTTTCATGACAACCATCTCGTCTCATCAATTTATAGGATTCGTAGAGTGAATACGTAATACCTTCTATGACAGCACGTACAAAATCATATTTTTGCGTATTATTATTAATACCTATAAAGCTTCCTCTAATAAAGGCATCACCGTGTGGCGTGCGTTCTCCTTGTAAATATGGTGCAAACAGCAAACCATTAGCACCTATTTGTGATTTATCAGCTTGTTCAACTACATTTTCAAAAGTCTCATCTTTAAAGAATGTATGCTTTAACCAATTTAAACTAGCACCAGCACTTAATGTTACTCCCATCTCATAAGACATATTAGGTTGCGCATGATTAAAGAAATGAATATTATGACCTGACGCATTATCATTATGATTCGTACATGTCAATATAACGCCCGATGTTCCAATACTACATAGTGTTTCAGCATCATTGATAATGCCTGCTCCTAATGCACCACAAGCATTATCAGCTCCTCCTGCAAATATCGCAATATCACTATCCAAATTCAGTTCTTTTTTGATTTCTGATTTAAGATAACCAACAAATTCGTGTGACGCCACGAGACGAGGAAATATGTTTCCCAATTCTAATGTTTCTCCCACTGATTTATCCCAGTCCTGAGTATCAGAATTTAATAATAAGGTACCTGCGGCATCACTGTATTCCATTGCTACATCACCAGTGAGTTCATATCTCACATAATCTTTTGGTAATAAAAATACTTCTAATCGACGCCAATTTTCTGGTTCATTCTCTTTCAACCATAATAATTTAGGTAGCGTAAATCCTTCCAGTATCGGGTTACCTAATAGTATTTCTCCATATTTTTCTTTGATTTCTCGACATTGTTTAGTTGTTCTAGTGTCATTCCAAAGGATAGCATTTCTTAGTGGTTTCAACTCTTTATCTAATGCTACCAGACCATGCATTTGACCTGAAAATGACAACCCCTTTATTTCTTTATCATACATAGCTTCCTGTTTAATCAGTAATTTTATACTTTCTTTTACCGACTCAACCCAATTTCCAGGGTCTTGTTCATTAAATCCTGATTGTAGTTGTATTAATGGTAATGTAACACTTGTTTGACTAATAACTTGTCCTTGTTTATTTACTGCTAGTGTCTTAACTGCGCTTGTACCTAAATCTACACCTAATACAACTTCCTCCATTACAATCATTCCTTTCTTATAATTTTTGAAGTTGAGTATTTAATTCAGTTGTTTTTGCTTCATCAATACCGGGTTGATATACTTTTATGAAATAAGTTATTATAGCACCTATGAAATAACAAATAGCAAATGCCCAAACAACACCTACTTCATTAAATATAGGTAAGAATAAGGTTGCTAAAGCTGGAGCTACAAAGTTACTTAAACCAGCTGCCAAATTATGTGATGAGAGTGTTGCACCGATATGTTCTGGTTCTAAAGCAGTAAAAATAGCGAAAATTGGAACAAAAGCTGATTGTGTTATTCCAAATAATATTGCACATAAAATCGCTATTGCAAATACATCTCCGCTTAATATAGGTAAATAATAGAAAAGGAGTGTCGTTATGCCACATCCAATACAACCAAATAACATGACTTGACGTTTCCAACCAATTTTATCTGCGATAATACCCCAAATCACATCACCAATAATACAAGTTACATGCATTGTTCCCCATGTCCATAACCATTGTTGCATTGTAAAACCAATCTTATCTGTGAACATAACAGGAAATATAACTACTAAACCAAATAATGACAATTGATTTATTACCCTCACAATGAACACTTTTATAATTTCAGGATTTTTATAAACGACTGCAACTTCCTTTAATACTTTTATATATCTTTCTTTAACTGTTTTTTCAGCATTAGGTTTAACATTTCTCTTACCTACAATATAAAATGCTAATAACCCACCAATAAATATCCATATAACAGATAACCACAATGTTCCCATAAATCCAATCTGTGGAATTGTAAAACTAGGTAAATATGTACCTATAACTCCCATACCCACAGAAAACATTGCCCAGAACCAACCAATAGCTGTTGCTAAACGAGATTTATCAGTAATATATGTTACCCATACTAAAAACCCATATAGGAATAAGGGATAACCTAAACCTCTAATACCATACATTACTAACATCATATTATAGTTTTCCATTCCCATACCAAAAACTAAAAATAATATATGAAAAACTAACCATATTACAGTCCCTAATAGCATTACTTTTCTTGGTCCATAAACATCAGATAATACTGCTGCTAACCATGATCCTACTACTACCATAACGCCATAAACAGTAAATACCATGGATGCTTGTCCACCAGAAAATCCTAAATCAACGATATTTTTCGATAAAAAAGCTTGTTCAATACCATCTCCAGTCATAAATATAAAAATGGCAATCAGCGCTCCAAATATAATTTTAGGTATTCCCATCCATGTCTTTTGATTGTCGATATTACTTATTGCAGTATTCAAATTATTTCCCCCTTTAGTTAATAAATTCATAACTTAAACGTTTAAGTTATAGAAAAAACAACTCAAATTGCAGAATTTAAAATTACCTGAACTCGCATGACTCACGAATGACTAATCTCGTAGAAAGTTTTATTGATTCATTTTTTTCTCCTCTAATCATTCTATATATCATCTTACCTGCTTCTTTCCCCATTGTTTTAACTGGTTGAGATACAACTGTTAATTTAGGAGCATAAATCTCATTCCAATAACTATCATCAAATCCAACGATAATCACATCTTTTGTTATTACTTTTCCACCTTCTTTAATAGCTTGTAAAGCTCCAAGTAATAACAAATGATTTGTTGCAACAATTGCCTTTATATTTTCACCTATTAAAGTTTTCGTAGCTTCATAACCACTTTTGATTTGAGCATCTGTCCCTAACTGTTGGTCACTATAAAAAATGAGATTGTGATTAACCTCGATGTAATTGTCCGATAACGCGCGTGCATATCCCTGCCTTCTCTCCGTTGTTGTGCTAATGTTTGGATTGGCAAGTAATAAACCGATGTCTGTAGACTTACTACTTATTAATCTTTGAGTTGCTGTATAAGCCGCCTCTTCATTATTAACTGTTATAGAGGGCAATTGCATTGATTCTAACTCTCTGTCTAGTGTCATGATTGGGGTATTCAACCATTCTTTTTTCAATTTGAACTTGGAGTTAACAGGAACTAAAATAATAGCGCTTACATTTTGAGCTATAAAACTTTCAATCAACGCTTTCTGTTTATCCTCATTTTCTTCAGATGAAACCACTGCCACATGTAACTGATGTTTTTGACATTCATCACTTATCTCAGTAAGTAATTCTGTAAAAAAAGGATTTTGATCGGGTACTATAAAAGCAATCATATTAGATTGTCCTGTTTTTAAACTTCTTGCAAATTGATTTGGTTCGTAATCCAGGTCTTCTATAGCTCCCAATACTTTTTCTTTTGTTTTATCGCTTAACTCAGTACTTTTATAATTTAAAACATTCGATACAGTTGCGATTGACACCCCTGCCTTTTTTGCCACATCATGAAGCGTTGGTTTATTTCTCACCATCTCCACCACCTTAAACGTTTAAGTTTTAACCGAAATAACCCAAGTCAATAAATACATTATAGATTCTCTTTATATTTTTTGCAAACGCTATCATAATTTTATTTTAATTAACTAGCTCCATTTTGGAAATTTAGTAAATAAAAAACAACTTCCTTTATATTTTAACGATTTATATTAAGGTAATTCTACACTTCAACTTTATTTTATTACTTTAACACATCATTTTATTAATACCTTTTAATCCCTGCCTTTTTTATAGCGCAGAGTTGTACAATAGGCATACTACTACAAGGTAAAAGACTCATATCTAGATAAAGGTGATATTTTTTGATTAGTACGCTATCTATTAGGAATCATTATACATCTGAATTAACAAGATGCATCAATGAAATTGTTATACTGCTCCCATTAAATAAACCCTGCAAGATCAATTTAAATGGAACAACTATTACAGTTACTGATGGCATAATTGTTAATAATGCAGATTTATATCAAATGTTAGATGTTCAAGAGCTATTAGAGTTGAAAATTCCTTTACCACTTTTTATTGAAAAAGATACCAATATTTCAAAATCATATTTTGATTTTAACCGTATTCAATTTGTAGAACAATTTAGGAACTTAGTTCTAGAAAGTATACACCAGCCCATCCAAGATGAGTTCAGTATGAATATGTATATATCTAGTATTATTGAATTCTTATTAAGAGAAGCGCGGGTAGTGTTAAATAACATCTACATACCTTATTTAAATACTAAACACACATTAGTAGGTCGTATTACGAAATACATTCACGAAAATATATGTGAGACATTAAACACAAAACATTTATCTCAAACGTTTTACATTTCACAGTCGTATATATCTATACTATTTTCTAGCAATATCAACATAAATTTTAAACATTATACGACTTCATTAAGAATTGCATTATCCCTATATGATCTTATTCAAGATAATAAAAGTATCTATGAAGTCGCTATTAAATATCGATTTTTGAATGTAACAACTTATTCTAAACATTTTAAGTATTACATCCAAATGCCACCTAAAAAGTATATTTTTTTGTTTAAAAAGGGCCATTATAGATCGCCATATAAAATAGTTTCGAATAACGTAACTTCAAAGAGTTATTTGAATAAAATCCAACAACCAACGATGCACACAAATAACTCTGATTATTCGTTACATCTTTCAAAACTGTCGTTTAATCATTGCTTTAAACCCATGACTACGCTTATTCAATTAGATGACATATATGCCTTGAATCAATTTTATGAATCTCATATGGTGCGTAATGATACGACGACGATTTTTTCAAAAATAAACTTTTGTGTATTAGATACACATTTTAAGCAATTAAATGCATTAAGTGCTCAACAAATCATAAATACAATTAAACAGTTAATGCTAAAGGGCCATCAGTTGACTATTAAAATAACTAACCTATCTTTACGTCAAACTCAAAAATTTTCAGTAGCTAAATTACTAGCTGAATTAGCTACTGATTCAAATCAAATAACATTACAATTCGATTTTTCTTATAATACTTTTAATGAGCTTTCAAATTTCATTGAAAAAGTCCATCTCAAGTACCCACTTATTAAAATTGGTACGACGATTGATTCTATCATTAAAAGTAAAAATACTTTACCTCAAATGCTACATAATATTACTTCAATTAAAGCAGATTTTTACTATATTGATTTAGATTTGAATAGATTTTATAGATTAATGGCACCTAAGGTAGTAAAGTCACAAAAAAACTATAATTTAAAACAAGTACTCTTAATATTCATTAGCCAATTAGGTATAGAGCATGCAAATAAATTAATTTTAACTCATTTGACTCATAAATCCTTACAAGATTACTACAACACATCTAGCCAACAGACACACATTTTATTAACGCGTTTTTTAGTTGAATTAAATCAAAGTATTTGTGGTTTTGGTTACCCATACTATAGCGACGATAATGATAGAATTATGCTGTTTAATAAATTTCATTGTCCGATGCCTATTGTTCATATTTATAGCTTTTTAAAGGTTTTTTTCAAACAACAAGTTGCCTTACTTCCTAACGCAATGATATGTAAAACAAATTGGCATTATCATATTTTATTATTTAGTAACGTAGAAAAAACGTCTTGTATCATTAAAATAAACCATCATTTCATCAAATCATTTCCCGTGTTCTCAAGACTTTTAAATAAAGATCATGGAATGATTACAAATTTGATACCTTCAAATATAGATCAGAAACTTTTTGGTTTAAGCTATATAAAGCAAATCAATAGCGCTAATTATCCATTATCGAAATTGAATTTACATTACTATAAAGAACCTTTGATTTATAAACTATCTCAATCGTCTATTCAATATATTATGATCGCCATGAATTAATAACAAAATAAGGCTAAAAACAAACTTACCATTTGTTTTTAGCCTTATTTTTAATTTGAACAATTACTGTAGTATTTAAATTTCAAAAAAGTTCTGTAAGTCGTTTAAATGGTCATTATCCATTTGATATTGCTCTTTAACACACCCATTTTCAAGATGTAATACTTCATCTGCACATGACATCAATAATTCATAATCATGTGTGATCACTAATATTGTGTGTCCTTGATTAGCTAAACGATTAAGCGTTCCACTTATTTCACGCATACGTTGACCATCTAACCCACTAGAGGGTTCATCAAAAATAAGAACCTCTCGTTTAGTTTCTACAGCACTAGCAATAGCTAAGCGTTGTTTTTCTCCACCTGAAAGTGACAAAGGATGTCTATCAACATGGTCTGATATGCCATACTGTTGTAAGCGCGATTTAATTGATGCATCAGCTAATTTGTTATTACTTAAACGTAATTCCTCAGCAACACTTTCAGCAAATAATTGATTATTCACATCTTGAAAAACCATATATACATGGTCTAATCGTTGATTGCGTTTTAATATGACGCTATTCATATCAACGCGTCCTTTAAATTTACGTTCTACACCTGTTAGACAACGAGCAAATGTCGATTTCCCAGAACCGTTACGCCCTATAATTGCTGTTACTTTGCCTTTGGTTAATTCTACTTTAGGAATATTAAGTGCATATGGTTGCTTGTATTTATAGTTAAAAACAAAATGATGCAATGTTAATTTTTCTTCACTATTGTTGTAATTTAAAGCTTTAGGTTTCATCTCATCTAAATGTATTGACCTTAATCCTAGAAACGTTAAATTGTCATGTGTTAATGCATTGAACGAGCAATTGTCATAAATTTCGTCGATTTCACCATGTTTCATCACTACAAAACGATCGACAACATCTACCAAATAGTGCAAGCGATGTTCAGCAATTATAATCGTTTTACCTTCACGCTTCCACTGCTCCAACAACTGGCGTAATCTAGTAATTGTAGTAAAGTCTAAGTTAGATGAAGGCTCATCTAAAATGATAATGTCATGTCCACTTACTTGTATTGCAGTACAAGCGATAAGTTGTTTCTCTCCACCAGACAAGTTAAATATATCTCTATCTAATAAATGATTCATATTCAATACTTCAGCACTATGATTCATATTAGTTTTGATACGTTGTGGATTAACACCATAGTTTTCCGGTTCAAATGCTAATTCACTTGTTGTATTCAAACAAAAAAATTGTGAACGAGGATTTTGAAAAACTGAACCGCTCATCTCGGAAATCTCATAAATAGATTGCTGACATATATCCTTTCCATTGACTTGAACAGTCCCCTCAATATTGCCTTGATATAGGTGAGGCACAGTACCATTTAAAATGCGTGTCACTGTAGTTTTTCCGCAGCCTGACGCACCCGTTAAACAAATAACCTCACCACTGCCAATAGTAAGATTAATATTATTTAAAACCTTTTCTCCATTTTCATAATTAAACGACATATCCTCAATTCGAATCATATTTCAACCTCACACTATATAATAAGTTACGCATAAAATCAGTGCCATGCTAATAAATAACCAATCTAGCCAATGCATTTTTAGCAATACGATAGATGTTCTCTTATGTGTTAAATTCAAACCACGAGTGATCGATGCAACAGTCAATTCATTCCCAATTTTTAAGACGCTATTTAACAACGGCACAACACGGTATTCGAAATACTGCAGTGGCTTTTTAAACGCAAAGCGCAATGAAATTCCCCTCATCTTCATTGCATCTTTAATTGACGCTGATTCTGACTTGATAGTTGGTAAAAACCTAAACATAACAGCGATAGGAATCGTAATCTTTCTCGGTATTTTCAGACGTTCTAAACCTGCAATAAGCACTTCAACTTGAGTTGTCTTAAAAAGATAATACCCCATGACAAGTGATGGTAAAAAACGTGTAATCACGCCTGAAGGGACAAAAATGAGTAAAGTAGCTAATTGACTATGCTCAAATATAACAAATGCTTCGCCATACCATGCGCTAAGTGTAACAATGAGGCATAGCCATCCAATCAAATATTTACCAATGAGTAAAATCAAAACAGAGGGTATTAACATTACAAGTAGGCGTAAGAAAATTTCATTTCCCGTTACACCGCCAGTTAATGAAATAAGCGAAATAATTATCATGATTCCAAGCTTTACCCTAGGGTCTAAATTAAATATATGACTTTGGTTTATTATTTTGTTATTCATACTAAATCATACCTGCACGCTTAAAATGTTTCTTCAATATGCCTTTAGCAATATAAGCGCCTATCAGCGCGCCAATAATTGTTGTAACTATGATAATAGGAATCATCTCTATTGAAAATAATGCAGCTACCGTAGCTTCATAATCTGAACCGTATTTCTCTTGTATAAAGGCTAGATATGACTGTCTCATAAAATAAAATGGTAATAAATTGCCTATTGGCCAAAACGAGAAAATAATATAACCTATACTATTTAATTTCCAACTTTTATAATCACCTATTGCCATCATAGCGTCTGCTATTATAATAATAGGTAAACTTAAGATCAACGCCATCCAAGGATGACCCATAATTGCCAATATCAAACTTACCACAATACCACAAAGCGATAGTGCTCCAAATTTTTGTGTTTTCGTAATAAGTAACATAATCGGTATACCACCAATCAAACCTATCATAGCAGGAAGTAATAGCATAAATATTGGTATAATGCCTAAAATACCTGGTGGTGCAATAAATATAAAATATATCGCCGTAAATATTCCTATATTTATTAAATCTTTAACATCTATTTTGCCTTTTTTCATCAGTAACTCCCTCTTCACATAAAACTAAAATTGGAATGACTCAGAAAATTATATTTAAATAATCTCTCTTATCATCCCACGCCTTGACTAGAAAAAGAATACAAGAGCTCACTCATTTGCCGTATCGCATATGAAACTAAGATGTTCATATACAACTTAACTTATGCTTTATATTCCTATTAAAAATACATTTATTTAAAAGATACTATAATTGAAAATTATTATCAATGACATCGGTTTATAGCACTCTAATAGTTTATAATTTATTCAATAGATTATTGAAGTCTCTAAAGTATCATACTTATATGGATACAATAATATAGTTATCACCCTATATCATCACTACCAAATTAAAATTAAAGGGCAGGACAGAAACCAAATTTGAAAATTGATTTCGTATTCCCACCCACAAGGTAACTCACTATAACGATAAACATTTACAATCCAAGTATTTATCGTTATATCGTAGTTTTTTTATTATTATATACTGGTTAATACCTTAAATTAAAATATGGCGATTCCAAAGTGAAATGCTTTTTAAGATTTTTAGCTTTAATCTTATCGCTGAGTGCTATATTATAAGTCATTTTCTCTTTAGATTCATGAGCAGTCAGATAGCCATACGTAAATGTATCTGGCAGTAATACAGTTGTTAAACCTTCAGACAAAATATAGTTAAATTCTAAACTACTAAGTTGAATCGTTTTACTATCTTTTATCGTAACTTCAATCATATCGTTTAATTTATTTTGAGTTACATAAAATGATAGATTGTCAAAATCTTTTGTGAAGTACGGTGTAAAACGATAATAATTGTTCTCCAGTGAAGCAATCGTACTCGTCTCTTTTCCATATGGATATTTTAAGCGTTTACCGCCAATGCGCTTTTCAACACTCATATTATCTACGCGCATCTCTAAAAATACATCCCAAACTTTTTCTTTAATTAAATATGGCATCATGTCTTTCATAGAAGCATTAAATTTAAAACGTGTTTGATCATTAATAGCTAAAGGTATATAAATCAATTCTTTTTTATTACGTGATACTAACTTCAGTTGTATCATAGAAGCTACATGATTTGGGTTGATAATGGAACTTAAAAATTCTAATTCCAATTCAAAACCTTGTTCATTAAATTTAAACTGTGTCATTCTTATATCCGGTTTCATTAATTTATTGAATATAAAGTATGGTTCTTCACGATCAAACTGAATTTTCAATACACCTTGTTCCGCACTAAAATTATAAAATTGACCATTATTAAAGCTTTCTTCAACAATTTGATAACGTTTCATATCTTTTTTGCGTGCGTAATATAACAATGGTTTCAACGAATCTCTGACGATATCATCTACTTCAGTTGGTACTTTTTGTATAAAGTCTCCTAATGCATCCATCCAAGCTTCTTTTTTATCATCTGCTATTTTAAGTGAAAAATTATTTGTTCTTGAAAATGAAAAATGGCGATCTAAAAAATATCCTAATATATCATGTCTATTGTCTAAATGGCTATTCAGAATTTCTTCTGTAATTAATCCCATAACTTTATAAAAATCTTTAGGCGACACATATGCCGAGCTCATATGTTCCCCCTCTCGCTTAGTCGCATAATAATATGGTTTATCTGCCAATACGGCAATTTTCTTTGCATTAACGTACGCTTTCATTGTAAACAGTTGATCCTCTGCACTACGTAAATCTTCTGGGAACTCAATATGATTATCACGTAGTAATGACGTACGATAAAACTTAGTGGGACTTAATGTATAGATAATACGTGAATTAGCTAATGTGACATCATCATTGGTTTCTTTAAACATAGATTTAGGAACACCACGACCATTTACACCTTCCATTTTAACTAGAACCACATCAGCCTGGTTACCTTCAACAAATTTCGATACATCTTTCAATGTATCTTGATGAATGTAATCATCTGAATCTACAAAGAAGACATAATCCCCTTGAGCTAAGTTCAGAGCTGTATTCCTAGGTTTTCCAGGACCACCCGAATTGGCTTCAAGTTGTTTTACAGTTAAATTCACTTTGTTTTTATAAGTCGCTACTACTTCCAAAGTATTGTCTGTAGAACAATCATCTATCAGTATCACTTCAAAATCTTTCTTATCGTATTTTTGATTCTGCAAACTGTTCAATAGTTCCCCTATATACTTTTCAGAATTGTAACTTGGTACTATGATTGAAAATTTCATTGATATATCCACCTTATAAAATGAGCTGAAATACTAATAACACATAGTTAGTTTAATGATACATAATCTATGAATAGATCTACTATCTTACCTTTAGTTTATTAGTTATTGTTTCAGCTCATCATAATTTTTATTTTCAGTTTTTCTTAGCTTCCAAATACGTTTCTTACTAAACGTTCACTCGAACGACCATCTTGATATTTAAAGTGCTTATCTAAGAATGGTTCTACTTTGTCTACTTCAAAGTCTTTGTTATCTAGTGCTGTTATTAAATCATTAAATGACTCTACAATTTTCCCTGGCACAAACGTTTCATATGGCTCATAAAAATCACGTGATGTAATATAATCCTCAAGGTCAAATGCATAAAAAATCATTGGTCGTTTAAATACCGCAAATTCATAAACAAGTGATGAATAATCACTAATTAAAATATCTGTAACAAATAAAATATCATTAACTTCTCTAAAATCAGAAACATCCACAAAGTATTGCTCATATGCTCTAGGAATATTTAGTCTATTCTTCACAAATGGATGCATTTTAAATAAAACTACTGCATTATTTTCACGACAATATCGTGCAAATCTAGCAAAATCAATTTTAAAGAATGGATAATGTGCCGTATGATGCCCATTACCTCTAAATGTAGGCGCAAATAAAATCACTTTCTTATCTTTAATAATTGGTAGTGCCGCTTCCATTTCGGCTGTAACTTGTTGTTCATACGCCTCATCGAATAAGATATCTGTTCTAGGGACACCAGTCGGAATTATATTTTGTTCTTTAATACCAAAGGCTTCACCATAAAATGGTATATCTGTTTCTGAAGAAACAAAAGCCTTGGTATAATTTCTATGATTCACAGAATTAAAGAATGGTCCGCCTTTTTTTCCAGCTCGACTATAACCGACAGTTTTGAAAGCACCAACCGCATGCCATACTTGAATGATTTCCTGGCTTTTTCTGAATTTTACTGTGTAGAGTAATGGGTGAAAATCATCCACAAATATATAATCTGCTTTACCTAATAAATACGGGAATTTAAATTTGTCGATAAAGTTACGACGTGCCGAAATGTTAGATTTAAACAATGCATGTATCTTATATTTGTCGTCTAAATTTTGGCGTAACATCTCATTATAAACATATTCAAAGTTCCCTGACATTTCAGCTCTTGAGTCAGATGTGAACAGTACCGTATTACCCTTTTTCAAATGGAAAAATTTTGTCGTATTAAATATCATTTGGAAGACAAAATTACGCACATTATACGAATAACGATTATACTTTAACTTCAAATCTGCAATCTTTTGTTTAAGAGGATTTGACTTAGGTGTTGGAGCTTTAAACAAGATATCTAGTACAAACTCATTAACTTCACTGGATATCATTGGTCTCACAATATACTCTGTTTTATTAGAGTTGCCACCCTTTTTAAATGTATACATAAAATGTTCTAATAGAAAATTATTCTTACCATTTTGAGTAGCTATCTCATGATACTGTTCTAACTCATCTTCCTCCAACGTATATTGATTCGGTTCTAACAATGATGAATTAATATTAGCTATATAATCAAAATCACCTTTATAAACAATTAAGTATTCACCTGAAGGTAGATAATTTCCGTCATCTAATATAGCCACATTAAAGCGTGCTACGAATTGATTTCCGTTAATTTTTACATCGTTTGCTTTCAATTCTTTGGTCTCAGTTAAATTACGTAGAACAAAACGCTTCTTGTCCAATTCGATATCCTCAACATGACCTGAAATAAATAATTGAATACGTTCCCAATAAATATTATCAATTATTATTTTAGATTTACTCAATTTAAAAAACCTCTCTCTATCCTGTTCATAATATTCTTTCAAAATATTATGACTGATTGCTTATTTTTAAAAGTTTACATCGTCCATTTAATAACAGTCTTGCCCCACGAAGTGGATAAATCTGTTTCAAATGCATTGACTGCATCATTAATAGTTTTAACATCAAATTCGTTACCTTTGAGTAGCGCTAATTTTTCCACAACATCTGGATGATCTTTATAGAATTTCGCAATATCTTTAAAGTCTTGCGCACCACTTCTACTACTGCCAAACATTGTTAAGCCTTTCTCTAACACTAATCTTGTGTTAACTTCAACAGGATATTCGCTTACACCTAATAAACTAACTGTGCCTTCAGGTGAAATCAAATCAATGATTTGGTTTACTGCAGACTGGCTACCTTTCCCACCTACACACTCAAATGCATGATCAAAAGTAACCCCTTCAGGCACTTCATGTATGTGGTATATTTCATCTGCGAAAGAGAAATGACTTAATTTATAGTCTGTTTTTCCAAAGATATAAATTGCTGCATTAGGATATAGTTTATTTAATAAAATTGCAGTAATATACCCTAAATTGCCATCTCCCCAAATACCAAAACTATTTTTATTAGCATTAGATTTACGTTCAAACCTTTGAAGCGCATGCCAACTCACACTTACCAATTCAGAATATGCAATTGTACTTAAATCTTCGATACTATCGTCAATTTCTACGACACGGTCATGATCCATAAAAACATAATCTTGCATAAAACCATCATAACCACTAGATCTAAATTTACTACTAGGTAAATAATTTTCTGCTATGACTTCATCTGACTCAACAGGTGTATTGGGTACCATAATAACTCTTGTACCCGTCTTAAATATACCTTTGTTATCATAAACAACTTCACCGACACCTTCATGCACTAAAGACATCGGTAATTTTTTCTTAAGTACTTGTTCATTTCTACTACCAGTATAATATCTTTGATCTGCTGCACAAATTGATAAATATAATGGTCTTACAACAACTTTATCACTTTTAATATTTTCATTATTATATGTTACTTCAAATTGTCTAGGTGCTACCAGTTGATAAACTTGGTTAATCACTCAACATCCCACCTTTGATGATGGAATTCGCCACTTTAAGATCATAAGGCGTCGTAATTTTAATGTTATATAGTTCTCCCATCACTAATTTTACTTTTTTATTAGCTACCACAAGAATCTTACAGGCATCTGTCATTATTTCCTTCTCTTCTAGTGATAACGCATTATAGCTATTTCTCAATAAATTCACATTAAATGATTGTGGTGTTTGGCCTTGATACATTTCACTTCTAACTGGGATAGACTGTATTTGCTCTCCATCACTTGAAGTGATAATAGTGTCTGTTGCAGGTATTACAGTATCGACAGCGCCATGCGCTAATACACTTTCGATATTTTCTTTGATGATTCGATGGGTTAAAAATGGTCTAACCGCATCATGTGTAACGATTACATCTTCATCAGTAATAGGCTGTGATTTTTCAGCTTCATTTATAATATTCATAATCGTTTCGTTACGATCTGAACCACCTTGTACCACTTCAATTCTATCATCATTAATTTGATGTTTACGCAACGTATCCTTCGTATGCGAAATCCACTTTTGTGGTGTCGCAATAAATATTTTGTCAAATTCATTTGTGAGCAAGAATTTTTCAACCGTATGAACTAATATTGGTTTACCATCTAAATCTAAAAATTGTTTTGGCAGTGGCACGTTTCCCATTCTAGAACCGATACCTCCTGCTAATATACCACCATATATCATGTATTTTTCCTCCTGTATACCTTTAAATCTTATAATTTATTTTTTAATTTTAACTTTTAACTTTTAACTTTTTTAGCTTTTCACCATTCGATAAATATTTTAAAGGTTAACCTTTTTATGTTATAGAGATAAATATTATTTCTTAAGCACAATATACCAATTTTTATCGTTAATTTCTACTTATAACTGTTTTTATATTTTAAATAGCATCATATTACCTAGTTTGATATATATTATTATAAAATTTAACTTACAATTAATTAAAATTGCGCACCTTTATATAATATAATGGTTATTTTACACTAAAAAGGTGTTATTCAACTTTAATTTTTCAGAATATATTTACAATTCTAAATTTTCTTAGTATATTCGACTTATTAGTTATTTCTTAACGTGACTTTTCACCATGAATATAAACACTACTTTTACAATTTTTAGGGTGTGTATACACTGACGATACATAGCTCACATTGACTTTATACATATCGACACATCCTACGCTAAATTATGGGAGGCGCATCAATTATGAACAAATCAGAACAACTTATTAACGAAGATAGTAAATACTTTGCTAAGCCAGGAAGAATTAAATATTATCCATTAGCTATCTCACATGGCTATGGCGCAACGCTAGTAGACGTTGAAGGTAAAACATATATTGACCTGCTATCTAGTGCAAGTTCTCAAAATGTTGGTCATGCACCTAAACAGGTTACGGATGCTATCAAAGCACAAGTTGATCAATTCATACATTACACGCCTGCATACATGTATCACGAGCCTTTAGTCAAATTAGCTAAAAAAATATGTGAAATTGCACCAGGTTCATATGAGAAACGTGCACTTTTCGGACTTTCAGGATCAGATGCAAATGACGGTATTGTTAAATTAGCTCGCGCATATACCGGAAGACCTTATATTATTAGTTTTATCAATGCTTATCATGGATCTACATATGGATCACTTTCTATGTCTGCAATTAGTTTAAATATGCGTAAACATTACGGTCCAATGCTTCCAGGTTTCTATCACATTCCTTTTCCAGATAATTATCGAGGTATGTTTGAGCATCAAAGTCCAAATACAGTTGAAGAATATCTTGCTCCTCTTAAAGAAATGTTCGAAAAGTACGTACCAGCCGACGAAGTAGCTTGTATCATGATTGAAACTATCCAAGGGGATGGCGGCTTACTTGAACCCGTAGACGGTTACTTCGAAGCCTTACAAGACTTATGCCAAACACACGGTATATTATTGGCTGTGGACGATATCCAACAAGGCTTAGGACGAACAGGTTGTTGGAGCTCCGTATCGCATTATAATATTGAACCTGATCTTATTACATTTGGTAAATCATTGGCAGGTGGTCTACCAATGTCTGCCATTGTTGGGCGTTCAGAAATCATGGACTATTTAGACGCCCCTGCTCATTTATTTACTACTGGTGCTAATCCAGTAAGTTGTGAAGCTGCATTAGCTACAATTGCTATGATTGAAGATCAAGAACTATTACAGGCTAGTACTGATAAAGGAAATTACGTTCGTGAACGTCTAAATCAATGGCCTGAAAAGTATAAATCTGTCGGAAATATCAGAGGTAAAGGTCTCTCTATTGGTATCGATATTGTGTCAGATAAAATTAAAAAAGTGCGCGACCCCGAAGCAGCTTTAAAGATTTGTAATCGTTGTTTTGACAATGGTGTCGTTATCATTGCTGTTGCTGGAAATGTACTGCGTTTCCAACCACCATTAGTCATAACTTATGATCAGTTAGACACTGCTTTAAATGTGTTAGAAGCTGCAATTCAAGACTTTGAAACAGGCCAATTAGCAAACTATGATATAGCAGGCCAAGGTTGGTAATACAACTTACTTAAGCATTTAGTAAAAAAACGGGTAGATATCTCAAACCGATATCTATCCGTTTTCTTTTGTTGTTGATGCTATATAAGATTTCTACCTTACCCCTTTATTTACTATCGATTACCGACGTCTTGTCCAATTTCAACCGTTTTATTATTTTTGTTGTAAAGTGCAGCTTGGACACTACCAAAGTTAGGATCGTTACGTTTTTCTTCAATCTGAAAACCTAAACTTTTGAATATTTCTATATCTTGTTTACTTGTAGCATTTTCATAAAAAATTTCTCCCCCATCATTATAAAAACGGGGCTTATCTATCGATTCTTGTAGGGTGCCATCACCTCTTAAATAATCTACCAACACTTCATTCAATGTGGTCGGTATCTTATTACCACCTGGTGTTCCTATACCCATGTAATAATCAGGTCCTACTACAATACTTGGTGCTGTAAACGATCTTGGCTCTTTATGCTTACCTCCATAGTTCGGGCTTGCCGGATTTGATGAAAAGTTGTTTAATGAGTTATTCATATAGAATCCCTCTTTCATAAATTTACCGGAACCAAAGAAACTTGCTAAAGTATTGGTAGTGCTTGTTAACTTACCGTCTTTATCTATAACTACAAAATGTGTAGTACTCGTATTATCCACATTATTTGTATTGAAATTACTATTAAAATTAACCTCGTTTAGTTTTCCTAATATATAATCTTGAGATAAATATTCATCGTAGTCTTCATCTTGGCCATTAATAATATCTCTATTTCTATACATCAATGCCCTAGACTTTAACATCCCCGTAATATAATCTAATCGATTATCAGGAGTTGTATCGTTACCAGTTGCTTCATCAATTTCTAAACCTTGAAGCATTAACGTTCCACCTAAAGGATTAGATGCAGAATATACTTTATTATTTAGGTAATCTGTACTTACCGGTTCTTTTTTCTCTGTTTTGTAACTTGCAAAATCTTTTTCATTCACTTCTTCATCTACTTGCTTAGAAACACTTTTACCTACTTTCTCATAAAAGTATTCCGGTCCATGGTCTCTAATGCCTTTAATCGTTTTAGCTAAAGCTGGTTGTTTTACAACGTCACCTTCTCTTTTCGTTTGGCCACTATCAAAAAATGGGGAATCCCGCTCAATATCTGAACCATAAAGTTTTAAACTACGTTCCAGTTCTGAATCTACTTCAAAACCATCCTCAGCTAAAGGTATAACATAATCTAGTATTTTTTGTTCTTCCATTTTGCCCCCTTCGTTATGCGCATCATGTAAACCACGTACAAAGCCAGGTGTACCTATCTTGTCTTTTTGTTTAAAGTCAAAAGATGAGATATCCTTGTATTGCCATTGCTTTGGTGCAACATTTTCTTGGCCATCATAAGCTAACATTGCGCCACCACCACCTAAACCAGATGAATGAGGCTCTGTTATTGCAAGTGCATAAGAGACACCTACAGATGCATCTATCGCGTTACCGCCGTCTTGCAATATTTTTTCACCAACCCGTGTTGCGATTGGATTGTTTGAAGCAACACCGTAATTTTTGTCGGAAAGATCCTGGGCATGATCTGCTATTTTATTCTCATATAATTCATCTTTATTATAATTATCTTTTTTAGTTATCATAAAAAAGCCAAAAGATATGATAATTGTAAGGAGTAATATTACGATGAGCGTTTTTTTATTATAAATACTCATACTTAAGCTCCTTTAGAAAGATATTGGTGATGAGAAGTTTTCAATTCATTTAGTTCATATTGATCTAATCCTTCGTTCGCTCTCGCGAAAACAATTAATAGTAAAACAACCAATATAACTGAAACAACTGTTATACTTACCCAATGTTCTTTAATGTTCATAAACGTAACCTCCATTCTCTTTTTTGAAATTTATATCTTTACCTTCAATATTATTAAGTAACTTAATTTCTTCTACTTTACTTGGGTTAGATTTAGTGATTTTCCCACTTTGTGACTTGATTGGCGTCACCGTAAATTGAGACTGGTCACCGTTCCAATTTTGTTGTACTGCCAAACCTTGTTTGTTTTTAGACAAAAAGTCTTCTGATGTTACATTGCCTAAACTGTAAAAGATACTGGTGTCTTTGTATTTTTCTATTTCTTGTACTACCGAGTTATGACCAATTATCACATCAGCACCTGCATCAGCTAACGAATGCGCGTATTCTCTTTGCCTAGTAGTAACTGATCGTTCATCTGTGATACCCCAATCAACGTTAACAACCACATAATCATTGTTTTCTTTAAGTTTTTTGATTAATGGGATATAAATGTTTGGCTCTAAACTAACTGATGTCGTATTTTTTAATGTATCTGTATAGTCTGATTCAACATCAGTAAAAGATACATTAGCTATTTTTTTATTTTTAACCGTTTGTTGTACAGTTTTACTATTGATAGCATTGGAGCCGTTTCCAGTTAAATAATTATAGCCTGACTGAGCTTCTACTGATTTCATTAAGTCTCTCGCAGTTACATTATCTGTAACTTGGTTGATAAGATTTAAGCTTTTTATATTTAAATCTCTTAAAAACATTACATTTTCTAAGTTTTTATTGATATTTGTTTTTCTATCATCTGAGAATTTCGATACTTGTAAACTTGCCGTAGAATAATCACTCCCTTTTAAAATTGGCTTAATAGCATTAAAAGCTTCGCTAATGTTATTCTTCCTGATGTGGTTATTTAATTCGACATTTCCTAAATATGTCATTCTTATATCACCTTGACCTTTATCCATAGCTTTAACGGGTTCAATTTTTTGTGATGTCATGACAAATACTAAAAGTACAATAGCGATAATTAAAATAATGCTAGTGTAAATTGTATTTCTTTT
Organism: Staphylococcus pseudoxylosus; assembly: GCF_044794325.1. Taxonomy (NCBI): domain Bacteria; kingdom Bacillati; phylum Bacillota; class Bacilli; order Caryophanales; family Staphylococcaceae; genus Staphylococcus; species Staphylococcus pseudoxylosus. Next base: position 524,098 of record NZ_CP085024.1, on the reverse strand, counting down.
CTTATGTCGTTTAGTCCACTTGAGTATGCGTTCTTCTATTGAAAATCTTTTAGAATTCTTCATATATATGCTCCTTACTAGTTGATAAAGCTATAAAAGAATAAAATGACATAAGTGATACATGTTAAAAGCATACAAGTTGATAAAGTAATAATGACACCTTGCTTTTGAATCGTGTTTGCTATAATGCCTGGTATAACGACACCTATGCCTGACATTTCGACCATCTCAAATGGTGTCACTGGATATATTAAGTCAAAAATAAATTTCAAAACCATTCCGGTCAAGATCATGGCTGCAAATTTCCTTCGACCATACAATATAACAATCCGGCTTATACCATGATTTACGATAAAGTATGTAATACAGCTAATGATGAGTACAGATAATAGCATAATCGGTTGATCAAAAATTAAAGCTAAATATCCAGGTACTACTAATCCAGCTGGACTAATACCAAATTTTTCAGCGAAGATTAAACTTAATACAATGCCCACAAATAATGAAAAATATAATTCTGAACCTATCATATTATTTGATCCCTTCTATATACTGCGCTATTTGTTTACCTGGTCCATGGATGTTACCCACACAAAATATCAATGCATTTTGAGACTCTTGGTATAACGCTTGCTCTATTTCTTTTATATCTCTACCTTCAAAATTCAAATACTTTTTATCAGGTTGTCCTTTCATTACTTCAGTAACCATTTGCGTACTTTTACCAGTACAAATCAATGTGTCAAAATCAACTTCAGTAATAAAATCCTCAGCAAACTGCCTTGTTCTGTCGACTCTATCAGAACGGCAATTCAAGATAATAACAATTTTCTTATATGGGTAGTTATAGCTTTCTACCTTATTTAATATTGCCTTAGTTGATTTCGGTTCATTAGCAGCGAATGCATTGACATAAACATTAGTTGACTGATTAGCATCAAAGTATTTAACTTCAACGGCTCCAACATCTGGTGGTGCATTCAGCATACCTTTTAATGCGATTTCTCTATCAATACCAAGTGCTTCTGCAACACCCATTGCAATGGCTACATTATCAGGGAACACAATATAACCAAATTTCCTTAAATACGATTCTGGCACTTCCTCCTTATCTACAACGATAAGCTTAGTCTTACGCCTTTTTGCCACCTTAGCAAAAAAGTCTGTATAATCATCTTTCATAACAACAAGATGTCCTCTATAAGGAATAGTTGCTGTAAAAGCTTCCGCCACTTCATCTAACGTTGGCCCAAGAACATCCATATGATCTTCCATGACGTTAACGATGACGCCTATATTGGCTTTAACAAGATCTTTTTGGAACGTAATTTGATAATCGGGATTCACAGCCATACATTCATTAACTAAAGCATTGGCTTTTTGTTTAACAACTTTCCTGATAATATCGCGTTGTTCTCCAATATTAGCGCCTTGTGGTTTTCTATAAACTGGATATTCTCTAGGAGTAAACCAATACATCATACGCGCATCTGTACCTGTTGTTTTTCCAATAACGCGATAGTTATCTTCACGTAAAGTACTGTAAATCAATCTAGTTATAGTAGATTTACCTCTAATACCATTTATATTGATACGTATAGGAATCTTTTCTAATCTGTTAGAATGTCTTTTCTTTTCAACAATACCTAACCAAAGAATAGCCCCGATACAAATTATGATTAGTAGCAAATTTTATCCCTCTTTTCAACAACCTATTTAATTTTATGTATTCAAAATAGCGTAGAATTTCTAATAATATTAAATGACCTGTCTAATCTACTGCTATCTTTGGATAATGACATGCTATCATGCAGTTATTGATTTAGTTTAAATAGTTTGAATTATCTATTAATAATTTGTAAATCTGAGTTTACAATTCATCTGTAAAAAAATTTAATGCGCTTATAAATCCTTATATGAAAGGAATTCGTTGATTTTTGCAGATGTTTTATTTTTATAAGAAGAATTTTAATAATTTTTATTTAGCCGAGAATTTATAATGCAAATAAATAAATATATTATTTACCTCAATTTTACATAGCATTAAAATTTACATGTTATCTTATATGTGTAAGGGACAACTGATACAAATTTTAGGAGGTAGTTTATGAGTAAATCAGTCAAATTGGTGGTTTCAATATATCTTGCTGTTGTAGCAATTATTTGTTGCGCTTATCTGATTATGCTTTTGGTAGGAAGTTTTCAAGGTAATAATATGAGAGACGCTGTATTAGATTCTGATAACACTAAAAATATTGAAAACGTAGACTATATCAACAACAGTTCCCAATCTTCTGAGTTAAAAACTACTGAATCTAGTGATATACCTCAAGGTTCACAATCTAGTAACGATTACAAATTAAATAATGTATCTTCATTGAAAGATAATGAGCATCATACATGGACTTTAGAACAAAGTTGATAAAAAATCATGTATGATTTTTTATATTTAATAAGCTCTATCACTTTATTAATATATGTTACAAAACATTGTCATCCAAACTTTCTTTACATTAAATTCAACCCTTTTAGTTACAATTCTTCAATTTTATTAGCTATAATTAAATTGTCTGAATTTTATATTTATTGAAAAGGGGTTTTTAATTATGAGTAAATTTACAGATAGTGAAAAGGTTCAAATTTTGGAAGATTTAGTGACAATCCAATCCGTAAATGACCATGAAATCCAAGTTTGTGAATACTTAAAAGATTTATTATCACAACACGGCATTGCATCAAAAATAATTAAAATCAGTGATACGAGAGCCAACTTAGTTGCTGAGATTGGAAACGAAGGGCCTGTTTTAGGTATTTCTGGTCATATGGATGTCGTATCTGAAGGCGATATTAATAAATGGACATTTGATCCATTTAATTTGACTGAAGTAGATGGCAAACTATATGGTCGTGGATCAGCCGATATGAAATCTGGATTAGCGGCTTTAGTAATAAGTATGATTGATATCCATGACCAAAACTTATTAGAATATGGTCGGATTAGACTATTAGCCACTGCAGGAGAAGAAATTGTTGGTGAAGGGGCTAAAACTTTCCAACAAGAAGGTTACATGAAAGATGTAGAGGCACTAGTTATTGCAGAGCCTTCGCAGGATAGAATCATCTATGCACATAAGGGTTCTATGGACATTCGCGTGATTTCAAGAGGAAAGGCTGCCCACAGCTCTATGCCACAATTAGGTTTTAATGCCATCTCACCTTTAGTTAAATTTGTATATAAAGCAGATGAAGGGTTCACAAAATTTGATAAAAATAATGATTTATTAGGTAATCCAATCATGAACGCTACAATTTTCAATGGTGGCAATCAAGTAAACTCTATACCAGAACATGCTGAATCTGAGTTTAACATTCGCACTATTCCAGAACATGACAATGACCAATTCATAACTTATTTCGACGAAATTTTAAAACAAGTTGAAACCGATCATACAGACATAGAAATTGATACGTATATGTCTAGACCTCCTGTTTATACTACCGGTAAAAATAGACTAGCAACACTAGCTCACGATTTAGGTTTAAAATATTTAAATACAGATTTACCTTACGAAGCATCGCCAGGAGTTACAGATGCTTCTGACTTATTAGTGGATAAAGATGAGGATTTTTCATTTATTATGTACGGTCCTGGCTTAGTAAGTCAGGCACATCAAGTAGATGAATATGTTGAGAAAGAAAGTTACTTCAAATTCATTGATTTATACACAGAATTTTTCCCTACTTACTTAAAAAATCTAAAATAAAGATTAATTGTACTAGTGGTCACGATAGAACCTTTTAATATAAAAAATAATTACTCTAATTGTGAGCTGAAATGACTATTTATATAGTCGTTAATTAACTTTAGTAAGGACATCAAGGGTGAGATAGAATTCAACTATTGAATTCTATCTCACCCTTGTTTACGTTGCTTTATCCTATGACTGCAATTGTAACTTTTGATATTGTTTCGGAGTCATACCATATGTATCCTTAAATAATTTTATAAAATAACTCGTGGTAGAGAACCCACATTGCATAGCAATATCTGTAATTGTATATTTTGCTTTATTATTTAACTGGTAGATGCTAGCCTCTAGTCTTATTTTTTGCAAATATTCAAATGGCGTTTGTTTAGTTGCCCTTTTAAATAACTTTATCGTTTCCGCTTCACTCATGTGAATAACGCCACTGAGTTGTTGTAACGTTATTTTGTTTGAGTAATACTCGTGTATATATTCAATTATTTGTTTCACGCGACTATCAAAATTGTAAGTTAAATCATCTATATAGCCTGACACGTGGTGTAGCAACCATTTAATAGCGCTATAAAATTGTATTGTGATTTCAAGCTGATACAAGTATTCATGCTTTTCATAAATCATACCGGTATATTCAATTATTTCTAAAAGTGCTCGTTGTTGCTTATGGTCAAATGATAAATAAATATATGGCACTTGCTTTGATAACTCAATAATATAATTTACATATTTATATTCAATAAAATTTGTAATGCTAGGTTGCTCAATATTCCAGCAATAAAACGTACTACCTTCAACAATATCGTGAATCTCATGCACAATATTAGCATTTATAAATATACCGTCTCTTTCTTTTAATATGACAGTATTCTCAGCAATATTTATTTTTATTGTGCCGTTAATTACATAGACGAATTGTAAAGCATGATGCCAATGTAAAGGTATATGACCTAATAGTGTTTGGTTTAAAGTAGTACGTAGAATAACATGCTTCCATTGATAGTCTGGATATTGTATATATTCTTCTTTATTATTTCCTATGACCATTTTATTTTCCATGTAATACCACCTCAATATATTGATACTTTTAATACATTTTAATGTATTATATCAAATTATTTTCGTTTATAGTTTAATATATTAATAATTATTAGGTGATAGAATGAAGACAAAAAAACGTATGATAGGTATTATTTTAGCGATTGTAGGTGCATCCTTTTGGGGGCTTGGCGGAACAGTATCAGATTATCTATTTAGATTTAGACATATCGATGTTAACTGGTATGTTACCGCTAGACTACTATTTAGTGGTGTAATACTTATGATTATTTTCAAAATATTAAATCCCAAACATTCCATATTTACTATTTTCTCTAACTTTACAAGTACGATGCAGATGTTGATATTCTCTATTTTTGGTATGTTACTCGTGCAATACTCATATATGGCTTCTATCGATGAAGGTAATGCAGCGATAGCTACGTTACTGCAATATATTGCTCCTGTTTATATTATTTTCTGGTTTATTATACGTGGCCAAGCAACCTTAAAGATTTTCGATTTACTAGCTATTACGCTGACACTTATTGGTACATTTCTACTCTTAACAAACGGTTCCCTAAGTCGTCTCGTAGTACCAACTTCAAGCATCACTTGGGGAGTAATTTCTGGTATCGCCCTTGCCTTTTACACTATATATGCAACGAAATTATTAATTAATTTTTCTTCAATCTTAGTGGTAGGATGGGCGATGTTAATTTCAGGAATATTGATGAATTTCAAAGCACCATTATGGCAACTTGATGTTTCACAAATAACGTTCAGTACATTAAGTTATTTAGGTTTCGGTATTATAGGAGGAACTGCAATTGCTTTCTTTTTCTTTATAAAAAGTTTGCAGTATTTATCAGCAAAGGAAACAACTTTATTCGGTACAATAGAACCTGTAATGGCTATTGTGGCTAGCGCTGTTTGGTTAAAAGTAACATTCCTACCATTCCAACTATTAGGCATCGTATTAATTATGTTATTAATCTTAATGCTTTCTTTAAAAAAGAATCATACAACTTAAAATTAATACACTATTAAATTAATGTTTACAACTATATGATTTATTCTAATAAATCATTAAAAAGAAGTGAGTTAACTGGTCTAAATTAAATATTAGACCACTAACTCACTTCTTTATTATATTTTAGAAATTTAAGTTTTATCATTCCGTTATTAAACAACTTTGCTTTATACTAAGGCTAATATTTTTTAATAATTTGCTTTAACTTCGTTATTACTTGTGCTCTTTCAGGAATTGGAAATACTGGATAAATATGAAACAAGTTATATCCTGGTAAAAAATCATGACTTATATTCTTTTTATTCAACATATTCGAAAGTTTAAGTGCATCTGGATATAATGTTTCCTTTGTACCAATGATTAACGTAATATGCCCAAGCCCTTCTAAATCTCCAAACATAGGGGAAATACGCCAATCTGTTAATGGTAAATCTCCGGACCATAATTCTAAGAAAAACTTACTTCCTTCTCTAGCTAACATCGGATCAATTTCTTCATAAACCGCTGACTCAGGATTAGATAATGTTGCATCTAATACAGGAGAAATCATGATAATGTTACTTGGCTGAGGTAGTGATTGCATTTTAATATACTGAGCAAACGATAACGCGATTTGCCCACCAGCTGAATCTCCCATCACTATAATTTGATGTGGATCTTCTACCTGTCTCACAATACTTTCATATATTTCTTTTAATAATGTAAATGTCTCTTTATATGTCGCATGTGGCACTTTTGGATAAATAGGTAAGACAATTTTAGCGTTCAATTCACTTGCAAGTGTATCGATATAATCAAAATGATGTTTCAATGGATCTTGGAACCAAGCACCACCGTGTATATATAACACGACCTGTTGTTGTCTATCAGCTTGATCATTGACCGAATAAACCGTAGACTGTTGGACAGTTGTCGCTTGCACCCTATGTTTAAAACGATACGCTGTACCATCGTATAGACCCTTTGTTGCTTCTTTCACAGCATCTAAACTTTTTTGCGCATTTTCAACATTTTCAAATGAACTTTTCGTATTAGTGATTTTTAACATTAATTCATATAAAAAGCTTTTATAACTTCGTTTTTCTCTTACTTTTACGTACAGATATGAAGCAGCAATTGTCAGACTGGATAATGCGGCTATTTTCTTTATCACAATTTTTCCTCCTTGCCTATTACATTAATATTGCTATTACATATAGTTTATAACAAACTCAGCAATAATTTTAGCAAAAGGAACTATATCATTAATTAACTGTGACATTTTTGAAATTCATGAAGACCCTACCATATATTGTCAGATTCAGTATGATAATTTTCATTCAACATCATAGACATATACAATTCATCAAAAAAATGACCATCCATATAAACAGAACTATGTTTAATTCCTTCAATCTTAAAACCTATTTTTTCATAAAAATTTACAGCGGGTTTATTAGTAGTAATCACTGTTAACTCCAACCTTCTGAGGCCTTTGCGTTTAGCCCATTTAAAAGTTTCATCAAACATTTGCGTTGCTAAACCTTGTTGTTGTAAATCATTGATTAATCCAGTAACGATATAACCAATATGTCTTACCTTTGCTAACGTACTAATATGTACTGATAAATAACCAAAGATTTGGTTATTTTCCGATTTAACACCAATATAAAAATTGTGTTTTATGTCATCTACAAAACGTGCTTTATCGAAATTTCTTTCTTCTGGTAAATAGAGCATATATTGGGACTCTTCATCAATTTTTCTCATACAATCATAAAGCGCTTCCGCTTCATTTGGACAAATTCTTTCAATTCGCATAAACATCCCCCTTAGCACTATGAATTTTACTTCTCATACATTATTAAATATAATTATGACAGTTTTTATCAAATTTTCCACTCTTTTATGATGAGCAATTTAATTTCTAGAAAAGCACAAAAAAGCTGAGACATAATTAATGTCCCAGCTCTTTCATAATTTTTGCTTAATCGGTTTCAAACATATAGGAAACCCCGTAGAAGTTCATATCTTATTCATACAAGATTCTATGGAAAAGTGCTTATCAAATTTTAGTTATCTAAACTTTGATACATTAAGTTCAATTGATGTTCAAATTGTTGCATATCAATGAAACGACCTTGACGATGCATCTCTTTTCCATCTAGATATATCAAATCTACTGGTACAGTAAAGATAGATAATTCACCTGCTATCTCTTCTAACTCGCTTTGATTAACAATCCCCAACGGTACGTTAGGAAAGTCCTTTACTATGTCAGCTATCTGTGGCAATACTGCATGACACACACTACAATTGTCCCTCATAATGTGTATGACAGCCAATGGGTGTCGAGCTATAAAGTCATGAAATGACTCTATCGTTGTCAATGTTTGGTGCACGATTGAACACCACCTTTATTTTAATAAATTGAATATCATTATGCCGTGTTTCTCTATAATGTAGCAAACTTTTTGCTTACCTATCGTACCATACATATGCTCATTCAAATGTCTCAATACACTAATACTATTCTCGCAATATACTTTGAAAAACTTCTGGTAATTTTGTCACCTTTTGCTTTTGTAGGTCAAAAAAAGTACCATTTTGATGGCCTAAACAATGTACTTTGTCCTCAGACACAATCTCAAACTCAAATTCCCAACGCAATTTGCTCGCTTTTACAATGTAGCAACGTCCTATTGGTTTATCATGTATCGTTATAGGCGTTTTGTATTCTGCCTCTGTTTTCATTAATATTGGTGAAATATGTTGATTCATCATATCAGAATAAGGCATATATTGATTTATAAAATCCGTACGTAAATCTTCAAACCACCTGATATATACTATGTTACTTACGATACCCATCGCATCTATATCGTAACCATTCACTTCTATCGCTTTTTCTGACACTAATTTTCTAATGGTCATGACTCATTACGCTCCTTATATAATTACGTAGAATGCTACAACTCAATATTAGAAATAGATTAATACGCAATTTCACCAATATAAACTTCATCTGTAATACATTACTTCAATGCAAACATAATCATAGTTCTTAGTTTATTTCTATTTATCCTGTATCATTTCAGGAAGCAATTGTTGAATACGCGTTCTTGTTGCCTGTGTGTAACCTTGTAATCCACCTGTGTGAATAAATAAAATGTTATTTTGATTGACGTAGCTACCAGCTTTAATTTCTTCTACTAAACCTCTAAAGGCTTTCCCTGTGTAGGTTGGGTCTAAAATAATTCCTTCTTGTTGGGCAATATCTATATAAAATTGCAATTCTTCATCTGTTGCTTGTCCATAACCAAGACCAATATAACCATCATTGATAGCTATCGTATCAAATGACGCTATACTATTATCTAAATGAGTTAATATATCGATTATTTTTGTTTTAAATTCATACGCACTTTGAGTGACTGCGTATCCTGTAATATTTTTGTTTAAATCGCGGCTTATATTACCGTACCAAAGACCTGCATAAGTTCCTCCAGAACCAACGGCTAAATTAATTGAATCGAATTGGACGTCCATATCTGTTTCTTGTTCAACAATCTCATTAAAAGCGTTGATATAACCATGTGATCCTATCCAATCAGAAGCGCCTGACGGTATAGCAAATGGCCGTCTCCCTTGTTTTTCTAATTCAGTTTGTAATGCTTCCATTGCTTCTTCTCTTGAAGCTGATGGCTCAATGATGTGAATATGTGCCCCCAACATTGCATCTAAAAATAGATTTCCTTCAAACTCTGCCAAGTTACCTCGAAGTACTAAATGACATGTTATGTTGAATTGTGCACATAATGCAGCGGTCGCTCTTGCGTGATTTGATGTAATGGCTCCCGTTGTGATTACTGTATCATAGCCATTATCCAAGACATATTGCAAGGTATATTCTAATTTACGCACCTTGTTACCAGAAATCTCAGTTCCAGTATAGTCATCTCTTTTAATATAAATATTTTTACCTAAAGTCTCACTTAACTGTTCTAATTTATGAATAGGTGTTTTCAAATTAGCTACATTTAATTTGTTTTGTAACATTTTTCTTTCCTCCTTTAGTTATATTTGCTTATGGCTCTGGTATAAAAACAGTTGCTTCGCTATTTTCCGGGTAATAAAAACCATTAGGTACTGTTTGTAACTCAATTAAACTGCCCCATGGTGTTTTAATATATACTGTTTGATTACCTGCCGTATCTTCATATCTTGTATTAGCATGTGGTTCAGATACCGGTATACCTCCAGCTTGCTTAACTTGCGCTAGTGCATGATCAAAGTTATCTACATAAAATGAAATATGTGTAAATCCTATATCCTGTAAAGACGTCGGTTTATTTTGTGTAGCATATTTAAATTCAAACATCTCTATATTAGGGCCATTATTAAATACCATCATTCTTTTTTTTATAATTACTGCCCCTTCTTCAATATTTAACACATGTTCAACTTGTGCCCCCCCTCGCGGCTCGTCTGCTTTAGTCTGGCTATCATACGCAATTTTACCGTTTAAAGCTTCTTTAAAAAAATGAGTAGCACGTTCAATGTCAGGAACTGTTAATCCTATATGGTTAATGCCTCTAGTAAGTTCCATATACTCCCTCCTAATAACAAATTATCTTTGTTGCTGCTCAAATTGCTTTTTAAGTAGGACATATCTGTTCATATCTCTATAATTTTCACCATCAAAGATGTCTTCTACGTCTGTTGCTAGAAAAGTAAATCCTGCTTTTTCAGCCACTTTATTACTGGCTATATTTCTAACATCAGCTTTAATTATAAGTTTGTTAAGAGATAACGTATCAAACGCAAAGTGACATAAATGATTAACACAATTTGTTACTATGTTTTTACCCGTAAATCCTTCAGCTATCCAATAACCTACTTCAGCTTTATTATTACTATCTATTTTATGTAAATCAACAGTACCTATCAGTGTTGTTTCATAGTAAATTAAAAACAATCTCGCTTTATTGTCCGCATGTTGCTGAATCATCATTTTTAAATATGCACGTTCATCTTCAAGCGTCACATCGTCTGTTATAAAATCTAAAAATGGTGCCAAGTGTGTAAAGTTATTTTTAATGGTTCTATATAGTGGTTCCGCCATATTTAATTCTGGTGGTACTAATGATACTTTCGGCATTACATTCATCGTTGGTTTATATTTCATTTTTATCACCCGTTACTTTCTCTTTTCTTAATTCTAATGATATTTACAATTTCAGAATATTTCAACACTTTTATTTTTATGTAAATTCCTGGCATGATAAAAAAGCTCGAGACATATTGTATTATGTCTCGAGCTCTCCTTGTTTTGATTTTATATTTTATTATTTTTGACTAATTTTCATAATTACTTCATCAATAGATACATTTTTTGTATCGGCTGTTTCAATGGTACGATCTTCTAAATTTGTTACGATTAAAGGTGTTACGATACTTGGTGCATTAGACTTAATATAGTCTAAATCAACCTTCATAAGCGGTTGACCTTTCTTAATCGTATCTCCAGTATTCACAAGACTTTCAAAGCCTTCACCATTTAACTTAACTGTATCGATGCCGATATGAATCAATAATTCTATGCCTTGTTCAGATTCTAAGCCAATAGCATGTTTTGTCGGGAAGATTGTTTTAACAGTTCCATCAAATGGTGCTACAATTTCTCCATCTTCTGGAATAAAACCTACACCATCTCCCATCATTTTTTGAGCAAATACTTGATCAGGCACTTCTGATAAAGGAATAAGTTGCCCTTTACCCGGAGCATAGATTTCTGTATCTGAGACTTTATTTAATTGAACAGTATTTTCCTCATCTTCTTCAGTAATTGTAGTCTCACTAGGTTTTGTGATTTCACCTTTCATAATTAAGGACATATCATGTTTGATTTGATCAGATTTAGGTCCAAAGATTGCTTGCATATTATTACCTACTTCAAGTACACCTGAAGCACCTAATGCTTTTAATTCTGCAGTATCCACTTTACTTTTATCTGCTACTTCAACACGCAATCTCGTAATACATGCATCAAGGTGTTTGATATTTTCTTCTCCACCCATTGCTTTTAAGACATTAAACGGTAATTCGCTTGCAGATGAATTCGAAGCTTGCGCTTGTTTATCTTCGCGACCTGGTGTTTTGTATTTAAATTTAAGGATAAAGTATCGGAATACAAAGTAGTAAATCACTGCGTAGACAAGCCCCACAGGAATGACTAGCCACCATTGCGTTTTATTAGGTAAGACGCCCAACAAGACATAATCGATAAATCCGCCTGAGAAAGTATAGCCTAAATGTACATCTAGTAAATATAAAGTTAAGAAAGATAAACCATCAAGTATTGCATGAATTAAAAATAGTAATGGCGCTACAAATAAGAATGAAAATTCTAATGGTTCTGTAATACCTGTTAAGAAAGAAGTTAAAGCTGCTGACCCCATTAACCCAGCTACTACTTTTTTATTTTCAGGCTTTGCTGTGTGGTAAATTGCTAAAGCTGCTGCTGGGAGACCAAACATCATAACTGGAAATTCTCCTTGCATAAATTTACCAGCAGTTAAATTACTACCTTCTTTAATTTGTTCAATAAAGATACGTTGGTCACCGTGTATTATTTCGCCAGCTGCATTTTTCCAAGCGCCAAATTCAAACCAAAACGGTGCATGGAAAATATGATGCAAACCAAATGGAATCAACAAACGTTTAATAAATCCAAATAAGAAAACTGCGACCCCTGTATTTGAATCTAACAAACCTTCACTAAACGCGTTTAAGCCAGTTTGAATACTTGGCCATATTAATGCCATTGGGAACGCTAATACAAATGAAGTGGTTGCCATCATAATAGGTACAAAACGTTTACCGGCAAAGAAACCTAAGTATGACGGTAGCGAAATGTTATAGAACTTGTTATAACACCACGCTGCTAATGCCCCAATAATAATACCGCCAAATACACCCGTTTGTAATGTAGGAATTCCTAAGACACTTGCATAACCACTTGCTGCGTCGTTGACGTTGTCTGGCGTCACATGTAAAAATGCCCCCATCGTTTTATTCATAATAACATAGCCGACAAATGCTGCAATTGCTGCAACACCATCTCCACCAGCTAAACCTATCGCAACACCCAAAGCAAATATCATTGGTAAATTATCAAATATACTACTTCCGGCACCTGCCATCATTTCGGCTACACTTTGCACACCTGCATTTTGAATAAATGGCAGGTAGTGTTGTAGTTCCTCACCCTGTATAGCTGTACCTATTGCCAGTAATAGCCCGGCAGCAGGTAAAATAGCGACTGGTAACATTAAAGCTTTACCTATACGCTGAAGCTGTCCGAATAGCTTTTTAAACATATAAAAACATCCCTTCCAAAAATATAATTTGATCGCTATTAATGCGCAAAAAAAGGCATGAGCAAACAGACTATTCCCTATAGTCTTTCTGTTTGCTCATGCCTGCTTAACCAGTAACACGCAAAGTAACGATATGTTTTTTTACATTATATAACGCTTTCATAAAATATACAATATAAACTTTAAATTTTAATTTATATAAACTTATACAATTGCACCAAATAACTCACATTAATAGCCAACTATAAGCGCAATGGACATACCAATACAACAGATAATAATCCAAGCTAAAATAATCTTCCAAGCAAACTTCAACCATTGCGTATAAGTTATTTTACCTACCGCTAAGGCTCCCATCAAAATAGCTGAAGTTGGAAATAATACATTACTAATTGCGTCACCGTATTGGAATGCTAATACGGTAATTTGTCTATTAATATCTAACAAATCAGAAATAGGTACCATTAAAGGCATTGTAGTTAAGGCTTGACCAGATCCTGAGGGTATAAAGAAATTAAGCATAAACTGTAATATAAACATAGCAATAATGACAAAAGAAGATGGTACATCGGCAAGTAATGTTGTCATCCCATGTACAATACTATCAATAACTTGACCATTTTCTAGAATAACAATAATACCTTTTGCAAATCCAACTATCATAGCACCAAACAGTATATCTTTCATGCCATCAATCATTGCATCAAATGTGCCATTTAACCCCAGGCCACCGATGAAACCAGCAAGTAAACCCGCGAGTATAAAGTTAGCGCTCATTTCATTAAATGACCAACCATACGTAAATATGCCATATACATTTAATATGATGACCACGACTATTAACCCTAAACCAACTGCTTGTCGTTTTGTAAAACGTTTTGCTTCTATTACACTATTTTCGTGACTTTCAACTTGTTCTAATTCGTATACTAAAGATTTAGACATATCGCGTTTTACAGCACGCGCATATAACATGACTGAAGTAATTGCAGCAATTAGAATAAATATATAAATCATAGTACGTAGACCCCACCCCGAAAACATTGGTAATTCTGCCACTGTTTGTGCTACTCCTACAGTAAAGGGGTTTAACATGCCACCTATAAAGCCACTTGCCGCTCCTAAAATAACCATTGCTGCACCAGTCAGCGCATCATAACCTAGTGTACGTGCGATAATAATACCAATAGGAACAAAGATAATCGTTTCTTCTGCTAATCCTATTGAGAAACCTAATATCGAAAAAATTGTCATAGTTAAAGGGATCATTAGCACTTTGTATGAACCTAGTGTTTGCATCGCTTTATTTACACCATTTTCAAATGCGCCAGTTTTATGTACAATCCCAAACGCGCCACCCACAAGAAAAATATAAAACACAATTTCTCCACCACTAATAAGTCCTTCTGGTATAGCTCTAAAAATATCAAAGAATGATACACCTTGTTGCTGAACTTGTTCATATGAACCTGATATAACTAAAGTCTGTCCATCTTTCTTCTCTCTTGCATACTCACCAGCAGGAATTAAATACGTCAGTATACTAGAAAAGATGATAATAAAGAGTAACAATGCATACGTATGCGGTGTTTTAAATTGATTATTTTTAAATATTTTTTTAATCATTTTTACATCCTCTCCATTTTAACTACATTATGCTATAAAATAATCAATGCACTATTAAGTCCCAAGTGTTATTGATGCATAATGCATACTTTCCTTTTTTTATCTGAAAATTTAGTTAACTCTATTATTCCATAGTCTGGGTTTTTATCAATATCTTAATACATAAAAAAAGAGCGAGACACAAACCAAAAGTTACTTTGATTTCGTGTGCTCGCTCTGTAAAGATACTTATTTCGTTTATCTTTGCCGACTATCTTTCAATAAAATATCTCATCACCTTATATTATTAGGAAATATTTTAAAGCTCTATCTATAGCGACTAACGCCTCATCGTTATTTTAGAAGAAACGTTTTACTGCTGTTGACATTGGTGGCAATTCATCCAAGTCTAATTTTTTATCTTCAGTAATAGATCTAAACGCCCATTTACCATAGTTAATTGCCTCTTCATTTACAATTTTACCTGGTAATGGTGCTGCATTTTCATCTACATAAACATTAACAATCGTTGGTTTATTTTCAGCCATAGCCGCTTCAACGACTTCATCAATTCTGTTTGGATCTTTAAGTGTATAACCAACTCCGCCACAACTTTCGGCAAATTTTTCTAAGTCAATATCAGTGAAGTTAATAGCATATTCTAACTCGCCAGCAGCTTGTTGTTCATATTTAATAAATGAAAGTTGTTCATTATTTAATACAAATAATGTCATTGGTAAGTCATACTGCACTGCAGTTGCAAAATCTTGCATGACCATGTCAAACGCACCATCGCCGATAATACCAACTACTTGACGATTTGGGTACTCACGTTTAGCAGCTATTGCAGTAGGTAACGCACAACCCATCGTACCTAACCAGCTAGAAATAATAAATTTATTATTCACTGTTAAGTTTAAATAACGCGTAGACCAAACAGTTGCTGTACCGACATCTATAGAGAAGATGGCATCGTCTGTTCTAACTTTATTAATAGCATCCATTAAACGTTCTGGTCTAATCGGTTTACTGTCATTAGCCATATCTTCAGCCATCCAAGCATCCCATGTGGCCTTTCTTTCTAACGTTTTATTTAAGAAGTCGCGATCCGTAACATGCTTAGCCATATCAGTTAATTGTAGTAATGCTAGTTTACTATCGCCAAGAATGCCCACGTTAACATCAAAACGGTGTCCAATGTTTTCTGGATTTGTATCAATTTGTATTGCTTTGATATTTTTCTTTGGTAAATAATCTACATAAGGATAATTAGTACCAACCATAATTAATAAATCCGCATCTTGCATCGTTTGATATGCTGTTTTAGTACCTATTTTACCAAGGTTCCCTATATTATAAGGGTGTGCGTCAGGTAGAACTGTTTTTGCTGGTAATGTTACAATCGTTGGTATCTTAAATGCTTCTATAAATTCACGGACTTCATCTTTTGCATGCTGTGCACCAGTACCAAGTAATACTACTGGCTTTTTACTTTTATTAATGAATTTAGCCGCTTTCTTTATAGTATTTGGTTTTGGTGCTACACGAGCTGGTGGCGCAGTATCTACTTTTTGATTAGTCGTGTCTTTAACTTTGCGCGTCAATAAGTTATTAGGCAAGATTAAGACAGATACACCTTTTTTCTCGTAAGCTGTACGTATTGCTTCATTTACAATTCCAAAGATATCTTTATCATTTTCAGTTACTTGATGTTTGTATACTGCGACATCATCAACCATTTTATTAACATCTGTTTCTTGGAAAGCTTTTGTTCCTAAAGCAGTACTATCTGTTTGACCTGCTAAGATTAATTGTGGCACATTATCCATTTTTGCATCATACATTCCATTTAGTAAGTGAATAACACCCGGGCCACCGATACTTAATGCGACACCAATTTTACCTGTTAGTTTTGTATAGCCAGCAGCAGCTAAACTTGCAACTTCTTCATGACGAACATGAACAAACTCAATATTATCTCTTTCCGTTCTTAAACTATCAACTACTGCATCAATTGAATCACCAGGAATACCATATAAGTGATCAATATCCCATGCTTGTAATGCTTTCACTAATGCTTCATTCGCTTTAATTTTTGCCATTATCAAAATAGCTCCTTTCAATATTCAAGTTGATTTCCCATAATTTTAATTAACTTCGTAATCTATTATCACTAAACGGGATTCATTTAGTATAAGAAAAGGATCAGAATAGGCAAGATGATTGAACTTAGAACTGCTGTTAGTATCATTCCTATAGAACTAAATGCACCAGATTCTAAATCAATTTCTAATGCTTGCGCAGTACCAAAAGCATGTGAAGCATTTCCGTAAGTTAAACCTTTCGCAATTGAGGTTTTAAATTTACCTAATCTCAATAAATAAGATCCTAAAATACTACCAATCAATCCAGTAGTTACAATAAACATAACCGTAATAGTATCGATACCACCAAGTTGATGTGACACTTCTATGCCTACCGCAGCCGTCATCGACCTTGGTAACATTGTCACGATCACTTCTTTTGAGTATCCTAAGATTTTTAATACACTATATACGAATATGAAATTTAGCATCACTGCTGTCAGCACGCTACTAAAAATAATACTCGCATTTTGTAGTATTTTATGGCGATTTTGATAAAGTGGAAATGCTAAACAAACAACCGTGCAATTCAATAAATAATTAATCCATTTTCCGCCAGTCATATAATCTTGATAATCTTCATTCAATAATAGAAGTACAATAATAATTCCTATAGACGATATTAATGCCGGGTTTAAAAATGGCGTTTTATATTTTACCTGTAATTTTTTGGCACCTATAAACATAGCTAGTGTTAAAACAATCATTAAAAAGCCTTTTAAAAATATCATCTAATTTTGTCCATTCCCGTATCGCGCAGTTTTAACCATTTTCTCAGCTATAAAACCAGAAATTAATGCGACACAACATGTTCCTAAAATAATCATTGAAAAGAATAGGATAAAATTCAAGTTAATATCAGACACGACATCCATAACACCAACTACTGATGGTACAAAGAAAAACACCATCGTCGTAAGGAAAAAGTTAGAGCCCTCACTGACCCATTTTGACGGAATTATTTTAAACTGTAATAACAGGAAAAATACAAGTAATCCTACAATGCTACCTGCAATTGGTATATGCAATACACTCTGAATTACATTGCCAATATAAGTAATCCCTATAATTAATAATACTTGCAGTAAAACTTTTGATACCTTCTTTGATATTTGCAATATTCATCATCCTTTATTGCATTATTATTTTAAACTTTATTGATTACATCTCTTAGTATAAGACCCTTAATCATATAATAAAAATATTGATTTTTAATATTACTTATTACTTTTATGAATGGAAGCGATTTACTTAATTATATTTATCTATGAATATTCCAAATTAATTAATTTTATCAGGACCTGGAAATATGGTTATAAGCACTTAAATTTTTATTTGATAGACTATTCTTTTTAAATCAAAAAAAGAGCGAGACAACGAAAACATAATGTACAAAATTGTTTTCGTCTCCTCGCCTACTATGAACAATGTCTTTTAAAATGACACAATGCTTTATAAACGTTCTTTCATAAATTCAATCCATTTTCTTGTTGCGTGACTAAGATATTTATCTCTCTTCCAAATAACACCCAATTCCCAACGCATGCCTGGATCATCAATTGTAATATTTTTAAAGCTACCGTCTAATAAATTCACAATATTTTCTGGTAATATGCTTACGCCTAAATGTGCACTTAATAAATTCTCTATAAAATTCCATTGCGAAATTTTAGATATTGTTTTCGGTACATAACCAGCGTTTTTTGCCGCTTCAATAATTTTATCATTTAGATAAAAGTCCTCATTAAACAGGATAAAATCTTCATCCTTCAACATAGCCATATTAATCTGTTCTCTATTCGCTAGTCTATGTTCTTTATTTACTACTAATTTTAAGTCTTCTTGATAAAGTGGTATAGAGTGAAAAATATCTTGGTCTACAGGTATCGTTGTAATACCAATATCAATTTCGTCATTGATTAATTGTGTCTCAATCATTTTGCCACCTTTTTCAACAAGATTGTAGGTCACGTTCGGGTATTCCTGATGAAACTCACCTAAAATATGTATAAACTTATTCATGTTCATTACTGCTGATAATCCAATACTTATATGACCGGTTTCTAATCCCAACAAGCTATTAATTTCTTTTGGTAAGTCTTTATATAAAGTCAAAATTTCTTTGCATTTTTTATAAAATACTTTTCCAGCATCAGTTAATACGAGTTGTCTCTTACTACGATCAAAAAAAGTCATATCAAGTTCTTTTTCTAAGTCTTTTATTGCTTTGCTAATCGTAGGCTGAGCAATATATAGTGATTTTGAAGCGTTAGTCATTCCTTTTTGATCTACGACTTCGACAAAATATTTCATATGTTTAATATCCATATGTTTACACCTCTACTTGAAACATAATTAATACTGTACAGTATACGTAGAATTTCTAATAATTCAATCATATACTATAATAGTCATTCACAAACTGCCAGTATAAAATCAGAGCGGAACACCTATAATGTCCCACTCCTTCAAAAATTTACAGCTATTGTATTTATGCTTTATGCTAAATTTGTATCATTTGATTGAGCGTGTTCCGATTGTTCACCCTCTGATTCATCTAAACCGATAATTTTAAAACCGATATAACCAAATATAATCGAAATGATTGGTACAGTATAATTTAAAATTGCAAACGGTGCATATTCTACCACTGAAACACCTAAAGTTGATGCAATAAAGACACCACATGTATTCCAAGGTACGAACACAGATGTCAATGTACCACCATCTTCTAGGGCTCTAGATAGATTTTTCGGATGCAGTTTCTTATCTTTAAACGTATTTATGTACATGCGCGATGGCACAATAATTGATATATATTGTTCAGAACAAGTAAAGTTTGTTCCAATACACGATACAATAACGGACGCAATCAATGATCCCGTAGATTTAGCCACTTTTAAAATAACAGCAATTAACGCTGTGAGCATACCAGAATATTCTAGGACACCGCCAAAGGTCATTGCGACAAGTGTCAGTGATATCGTATAGAACATTGATTCTAATCCACCACGATTGAACAATTCATCTACTAATTTATTGCCTGAATCAATTGTATAACCCGTTTGTAGAGCTGTAAGTGCTTCTGTAATAGAACCACCTTGTAAAAATATCTGTGCAAAGAACCCTAATATAATACCTACACAAATTGCTGGTATGGCAGGCACTTTCACTACAACGAGTGCAATTACAATAATTGGTATAAGTAATAGCCATGGTGTAATTAAAAAATTATCTTGCATCGTCGCAAGAATATCTTTTATGTTTTTTGCGTCAAAATTTCTTCCACCAAAGCGTTGTCCTATAAAGAAAAAAGCAATTAATGAAATAACTAATGCTGGCATCGTCGTATAAAACATATGCTTTATATGTTCAAACAAGTCAACACCCGTTAATCCAGAAGCTAAGTTCGTAGTGTCCGATAGTGGGCTCATCTTATCACCAAAGTATGACCCACAAATCACTGCACCAGCAACCATACCGGGTGATATACCCATACTTATGCCAATGCCCATCGATGCGACCCCCACAGTCGCCATTGTTGACCAACTACTGCCTATAGCTAAAGCTACAATGCCACATAAAATAATAACAACTGCTAAAAAGTATCTTGGGTCTATCAGTTGTAATCCATAGTAAATCATTGTAGCGACTACACCACTACCTATCCACGATCCTATTACTAATCCTACAAGTATGATGATTACGATTGCTGGTAAAGCATGACGAATCCCCTTATACATCATTTCTTCAACTTCACTAAATTCGTAACCGTGTAACATTGTAATTAGTATCGCTACAGCTGTTCCTATTAATAAAGGAATATGTGGTTCCTTTTCTAGTACTGCAACTGTAAAAAGCATTGCTGCAATCATCGTCACTAACGTAACGATTGCCGACACAAAACCTAACGGCTTTTTCACCTTGTGCTTACTACTATTGTCTTTAGTGTTTCTACTAAAAATAATAGCCACCTCCTTTGTTAGTTAAATCATACTCAAGTTGAGAAACACTTTCAATACTTCCTTCATCATTTAAATTTCTATTTAATTTTAATTTTTATATTTGATGAATTGCATTTATTAAAATTAAAAAATATAAACTACATTTTTTCTTTAAGTATTTGTTAAGGCGAATTACAATTGTGTAGCATATATTTCAAACATATTAAAGTTATTTGTAATAATAGTTTATCTTATTGTACTTTTCACTCTAGCTACTTATGATAAATATATAATTTTAAAAATGGCTGGAGTAATGTATGAATATTAAAAAAACCATAGCAAACATATTTATTGCGACTACGATTCTTATAACTGGAGTAACAACTTTCCAAACAACGTATGAAAATCAAACTGCTAATGCAGCAGTTAATTATTATAATAAAAATCAATGTACATGGTATGTATTTAATAAAAGAGCGAGCGTGGGTAAACCTGTCCCCAATAGTTGGGGCAATGCTAAACATTGGTATTACAAAGCAAAAAATAGTGGCTATCGTGTAGGTAGAGCGCCTGCGAAGCGAGCAGTAATGCAATCAACTGTTGGTACATATGGACATGTTGCTTATGTAGAAACTGTTTATAAAAATGGCAGTATTAAAGTATCCGAATATAATTACAATCGTCCTCTAGCTTATGGCACAAGAATATTAAGTAAATCAGCAGCTGCCAAATATAACTATATCTATTAAGCACTGCGTAAGATCATTTTCTAAACAATTAACTATTCGCTTCTAAAAAAACGTTGATTTACAGCTTTTTGTTGCAAATCAACGTTTCTTTTTATTTTATTGAAATTGGTAGCTTTGGTGTCCTTTAGCAAATCCTTTAACTGTATAAATCCAAGAACCACCCTCATTTTCAATATCATTTGAACAAATAATCAATTGATCTGTTCCCGGTATAAACGCTGGGTGAGTCGATCTCAACATATGGCCAGAATCACGACCAGGAATCAATATTTGACCTATTGGATATCCTCTTTCGTTAAATACTAGAACTCTTCCTTGACCGTACATAGCAACATATAAATTATCATCACTATCTATACAACATGAATCTGGACCTTCATGCCCTGTGAAATAATAAGGGATAGAAGCACCAAAGGGAGCAATCGTAACACCGTCTTCTAATAACTCTATACGATGCAATCGATTTGCATTCGTTTCAGTAACCCAAAGTATTTTTTCATCAGTGCTAAGCGCAACACCATTCGCAACTGCAAGATTTTGTATCACAGGCGTGATTGACTTAAAGTCAGGCGAGACATAATACACGCCCCCCTTAGGATTTGTCGAATAACCTCTAAAATCCGTAAAATAAAATCCACCTTTACTATCAAATACTAAATCATCTACACAATATTCTGTTTCAATATCTGATACAATTTCCTGAATTTTATCGCCGCTTCCATCGACAGCGTAAATACCGCCTGAACTATCAAAATCACCTAAATAACATACAAATAAACGTCCGTCTTTATGTATTTTGACGGCTGCTGGGTTGTCTTTATGTGATTTTAATAATGGTGTGATTTTTTTATCGGGTAAAGTTACATGAAAAATAGTTCCCCCGAAGACTTCACAAAGTACTAAGTCACCATTTCTATCGAAGCAAAGTCCTTCAAGTTGTAATCCCCTATCAGAAATCTCTAACCATGGTTCAGCCGTAATGGTTTGTATACCTTGTTCATGAGCAAGAATAGGTACCTCACTTTTAGTATTTCTCGTATATGATAATCTAGGTAATTCTTTATTTTTCATTAATCATTTCCCCTTTCTTCACTTTCTTTATATTTAATTATATGGGAACCATTGTTTCAAATAAATCAATCATTTAAAAAACCGCTATCTTATTTATATAAAAACCTCTAAATGCATTAGAAAATACATTTAGAGGTTAGTTTATATTATTGTTTTTGTAATCTTAATTCTTCTAAGAGTTGTTGTGCAACTGCTGTATTAGCACGATCTTGTGTTTTTAAACGTTCTGCTACTTGAGCAATTTCTTCACCTTGTGCGCCTACTACAATTGCTAGCGATTTATATTGTAAACTCATATGACCTTGTTGGATACCTTCAGAAACCAAGGCACGACATGCAGCAAAATTTTGAGCTAACCCTACGGCAGCAACAACGTGACCCAATTCTTGGGCAGAATCAACATTCATTAATTCTAATGATGCTTTTGCGATTGGTAAAACTTTTGTACCGCCACCTACAGTAGCCAATGTCATAGGCACCTCAATCGTCCCAACAAGCACTTGTTTTTCTTCATTATAATGCCACGTAGCTAGACCACGATATTGACCGTCTTTACTTGCATATGCATGTGCTGTCGCTTCAGCACCACGAGTATCATTACCTGTCGCCAACACTACAGCGTGAATACCATTCATCACACCTTTATTATGTGTTGCCGCTCGATGTATATCAACTTGGGCTAATACAGATGCGCGTTCCATTCTTTTGGCAACCTCTTGACCATCGCGATTACCTTTTGATAATGCATCAACTGTGATTTCTCCTTGTACTTTAACGACAGATGCAGTGGCATGATTAGATAAAATACTCATCAATATATCAACATGCTCGACTTCATTTTTTAAATAGGCTGTTATACCTTCTAAGATGGTATTTAACATATTGGCGCCCATTGCATCTTTAGTATCTACGTAGACTTTTAATGACAATAAGCCTTCATTAGGAAATGCATCTATTTCAGTTTTACGAAAACCACCGCCACGCTCAATGATTGAAGGATATACTTCATCCGCAATACGTTTCATTTGCGGTTCAAGTTGTTGAAGACGTCGCTCTAAAACTGTTGTATCTGTCACGCCATCAAACACAATTTGACCAATCATTAAACGTTCACTAGAAATAACTTTAAAACCTCCAGTTTGATTTACAAGCTTTGCCCCGTAACTAGCTGCTGCAACTACTGAAGGTTCTTCTACCATCATTGGAACAACATATGATTTATCATCTACGTTGATTTCAGGCAATAAACCTACAGGTAAGGTCCCTTGTCCAATGACATTTTCAATAAGACTATTCGCAATCTCTTCTGAAATCAAAGGATGATTGAGTAACACATTTTTATTTTCTTCAGATAACCAACCTTTAATTACTAACTCCTCTAACTTTTCTGCTCTAGACAAATGACGAAATGCCTTACCTAATGGTTCCATTAGTTATTCTCCTTTTCAATTTGGATTGCAATTCCTAAACCGCCGCCGATACAAGCAGTTGCTATGCCTGATTGTTTCTCTTCTTGAGCTAAAATATTAACTAAAGTTGTAACCAAACGTGTGCCACTTGCACCAATAGGATGACCTAATGCAATCGCACCGCCATAGAGATTCAACTTATCTTCAGATATATTTAAATTATCCCTCACAGGTATACTTTGTGACGCAAATGCTTCTGTCATTTCTATTACGTCATAGTCATTGATGACTTTATCAGTCTTATCTAATAATTTTGTTACTGCATGATATGGCGCATAACCCATATACTCAGGATCACAACCAATTTCGGCATGCTCTCCTACTATTGCTAAAATGTCATAGCCTTCTTGTTTCGCATATTCAGCATCCATTAAAATGATTGTAGATGCACCGTCATTAATACTAGATGCATTCCCACCTGTTACGGTACCATCTTCTTTAAATATTGTTTTTAATGTACTTAATTTCTCAACACTACTATTTCCACGAATACCTTCATCCGTAGTCATCATTTCTCCATTTACATCTTCTAATGGAACGATTTCATTATTAAATTTACCAGCTTCTGTCGCTTGTTGTGCTTTGTGTTGAGATTCGTTAGCAAAATAATCCTGGGCTTCACGTGATACGTTGTACTTTTCAGCAATTTTTTCAGCTGTAATACCCATAGGTACGTTTAAAAATGCATCAGTAAGACCATCGTGCATAAAGCTATCTACAGGCGCTTCATCTTCATTAAGCACTAACTTAGGAGCGTTTGTCATACTTTCTACACCACCTACAGCTACTACTTTAGCTTCACCTAATTGGATTAATTGTTTTCCTAAAATAATAGACTTTAAGCCAGAGCCACACACTTCATTTATGGTCATAGCTGGTGTTGTATTTGGAACACCAGCATGGATTGCTATTTGACGAGCAGGATTTTGACCACTGCCACTTTGTAATACATTACCGTAGATAACTTGTTCTACTTTCTGTGGATCTATGTTAATTGCCTTCATAGCAGCTTCTAATGTCTTTGTTCCAAGTTCAACTGCTGAATATTTACTTAATTTTCCTCTGAATCTTCCTATTGGTGTACGTTTTGCACTTACGATTGCTACTTTATTCATTATTATTCTCCTTTATAGCTCTTTTTAAATAATTGTATTTTATGTGTATGATTTGGTATGATACAGTTGCTTATTTATATATAGAAAGGTGTCGATACGCTTTATGACAGTCGGTATTGATCAAATTAATTTTTATGTTCCAAGATTTTATGTAGATATGGCTAAACTTGCCGAATCACGTCAAGTGGACCCAAACAAGTTCTTATTAGGCATCGGCCAAACAGAGATGTCAGTAAGTCCTATGAGTCAAGATATTGTTTCAATGGGTGCTAATGCTGCTAAAGCCATCGTGACAGAAGAAGATAAAAAACAAATCAGTATGGTTATTGTTGCAACTGAATCTGCAATAGATTCAGCAAAAGCTTCAGCAGTGCAAATACATAATTTGTTAGGTATTCAGCCATTTGCTCGTTGTATTGAAATGAAAGAAGCTTGTTATGCTGCAACACCAGCTATCCAATTAGCTAAAGATTATTTAGCGCAACGCCCAAATGAAAAAGTACTTGTCATTGCAAGTGATACTGCGCGTTATGGTTTGAATTCTGGTGGCGAACCTACACAAGGTGCAGGTGCAGTTGCTATGATGATATCACAAAACCCACGTATTCTTGAACTAAATGATGACGCAGTTGCTTTCACTGAAGACGTATATGATTTTTGGCGTCCAAGCGGACAACCTTATCCACTTGTAGATGGTGCGTTATCAAAAGATGCATATATTCATTCATTCCAAGAAAGTTGGCAAGAATATGCACGTCGTTACAATAAATCACTAGCTGATTTCAGCTCTTTATGCTTCCATGTGCCATTTACTAAAATGGGCAAAAAAGCACTTGATTCAATTTTAACAGATGACATAGATGAAGAAACTAAAACACGCTTAACTTCTGGTTATGATGCAGCTACTTATTATAATCGTTATGTAGGTAACATCTATACAGGTTCACTATACTTGAGTTTAATCTCATTATTAGAAACGCATGATTTAGCTGCTAATGACACAATTGGTTTATTCAGTTATGGTTCTGGATCTGTTGGCGAATTCTTTAGTGGTAAAGTTGTTGAAGGATATCAAGATGCACTTGATATCCAAGGACATAAAGATTTACTAAACAACCGTACAGAAATTTCAGTTGAAACATATGAAACTTTCTTCAACCGTTTTGATAATTTAGAATTTGATCATGAAAGTGAATTAGAAAATGAAGAAAATGCAATTTTCTATCTTGAAAGCATTAACGATCATATCCGTAATTATAATACCTTAAATTAAGTTTTAAATCACTTATTCTTATCTCTTTATAAATTAATGTGAGGCTGGGACAAAATTTTATTTGTCCCAGCCTTAATCGTTTGTTATATCTGTATAAAATAAATACATAGATAATCATAGTGTCGAATTCAACTTTTATCATAGTAAGTACATTGTGTTGCTCTTAAACTGATATCATTCAAAGTATTGGAAGTGGATCTGCTTTTACATTCACAGGTGTATCATAATGGCATCGCCTATCTTTCAGGCGTCAATTTGACGTAGAAAGGAGGTGTATAAAGTGATGCTTATTTCGTTCACATCATAGCGCCAGTCATCAGTGGCTGTGTCATTGCGTATTTTACTTATTGGCTAAGTAAACACAATAAAAATAGGCGACATTAAAACACACCAACAAAAATCCCCTCATTACTGGCATAGTGAGGGGATTGGTGTATAAGTGAATACTTATTTTCGTTACACATACTATAACATCATAGTGTAAGGGAATTCAAAAATGAAAATACAAATAACGGAATGATCGTTTTGAGTAAAACCTTCTGTGTTTATGACTTTACCTTGTTATGATTTACCTAACATACATTCACAACTCAAGGACTTTGGGCCAACTACACTTAATCTCAGAAGCTAAATCGTTCACTTGTTCCCCCTTTTCTTTGAAGAGGTGGCAAAAATTAATTATTAGTTCTATCCATAATGTCATTTGCGTATAGTATTACTATCACTACTTCCCTTGTTTTCTCCTTGATATATAAATACTAAAAAAGGTGCTTAATCATAGGAATGCTTTAAAACACACCCATGATTTAAACACCTCATTCTTATAATGATTTATTGCTTATCATTTGCTTCTACTTGTTTTTTATAAATTTTATACTTCTTTTCGTTTGGTTGTAACGATAAACCTAATTGTTTTCTTTCTTCATTACCATCTTTATATAATGAAACCATCATTAATATCACAACAACACTAAACGGTAACGCCGAGATAATCGCTGCTGATTGCAAAGCGTCTAACCCCGTATCGCCACCAGCAAGTAATAATACATAAGCAATAGCAGCCAATGCTAATCCCCAAATGATTTTGATAAAACCTGAAGGATTTAATGTGCCATAAGCTGTTTGCATTCCTAATACAAATGTTGCTGAATCCGCTGAAGTAATAAAGAATGAAGCAATCAATGCTAATGCAATAATTGATAAGATGAAGCCAAAAGGTAGTTCATTAAATATACCAAATAATTGCGTCTCAGGAGGTAATTTGAAAATCTCACCATGTGTTTGTCCTACATCAATTCCTGTAGCACCAAAAGCACTAAACCATATAATACTAATTACTACTGGTACACCTAATACTGCAATAACAAATTCACGTATACTACGCCCTTTTGAAATTCTAGCTATAAAGATACCTACAAATGGACTCCAGCTCATCCACCATCCCCAGTAGTAGATTGTCCAACTTTGAAGCCATTCAGCTTTTTGTTCGTTTAGCGGGGCTACATCTAAACTATTAAAGATTAATGTATTTAAATAGTCTCCTGTACCACTTGTCATCATATTTACGATTAACAACGTAGGTCCCACTATAAAAATAACGATTAATAATAAGCCAGCTAAAAGCATATTTAAATTACTTAAATATTGAATCCCTTTACTCAAACCACTCCAGGCACTATATAAAAATAAGACGGTAACCACTGCAATAATTATACCTTGAATAAGCGCATTGTTAGGGATACCAAATAAGTAATTTAAACCTCCGTTAATTTGAATTGCACCAACACCAAGTGATACTGCCACCCCAATAATTGTTGCAAATACACTTAATACATCCACTATGTTACCAATCGGACCATCAACCTTATCGCCTAATACAGGTCGTAATGTTCTAGAAATCAATCCATTTTCACCTTTACGGAATTGCGAGTATGCTAATCCTAATGCCACTACACCATATACAGCCCATGGATGAAATCCATAATCAAGAAATGATGATCTAAATGCTTCTGACATTGCCGCTTTTGTTTCCGGATCGGCAGTAGGTGGTGCTAAATAATGCGATATAGGTTCAGAAGCCCCATAGAATACGAGACCAATTCCCATACCTGCACTAAATAGCATTGCCAACCACGAGACCGTATGAAACTCCGGTTTATCAGACGGTTTTCCTAGTTTTAACTTTCCAATTGGACTGAATACTAAAAATACACAAAAGCCTAAAACAACTGTGTAAAGTAGCATGTAATACCAGCCAAATGTTTTTGTTACCCACGTCGATATGTATCCTGTTATGTCTCCAAATTGGGTTGGAAAAATTGCACCAATAAGTACTAACAAACCCACAATTGTTGCTGAAAAAATAAATACACTTGAAAATCGCTTTTCATCGTTACCCAAAATTTGCACCACCTAAATAAATTATTATTATGTTGTACAGAATAACACACTGAAGATAGTAATCAACTTTCCATAAAATCCAGTATATTTATTTATACATATTTTATTTTTTGAAAATGCAAAATAAACAGCACCAAACTTACGGTTTGGTACTGTTTTTAGGTTTGTAAAACTGAGTCATATCTAATTGTTCTAATTTTAATAATTCAATTTTAGTGTCAATGCCACCACCATAACCTGTTAAACTTCCATCTTTCCCCACAACTCTATGACATGGGATGATAATAGAAATTGGATTACTTCCAACTGCTCCCCCTACAGCTTGGGAAGACATTTTCTCTTTACCTCTTTCTAACGCCACTTTTCTGGCAATATCACTATAAGTTACCGTTTCTCCATGTGGTATTTCTAATAATATTTTCCAAACTGTTTCTCGAAAGGGCGTTCCTTTAGCCTTTAAAGGAAAATCTATTATAGGTTTATTTCCTGAGAAATAGCTATCTAACCAGCGTATAGCTTGTTCAAATACTGGTTGATTTTGATTCACTAATTTATCGTCGTAATGTGCTTCAATGTCTTGGTGGTTTGGTAACCACAAACCTGTAATACTTTCTCCGTCAGAGGTTAAGGTGATTTGGCCAATCGGTGATTGATAAGTTGTTTTATAATACATAATATTCCTCTTTTCCACCTTTTAATTTGCTATCATCATAAAACTTTATTTGTTTTATGTAAATAATTGAAGGTATGTACCACTCATATAGCATTTAACTTTAGGAGGTTCTAAGTGAGTCACTTCAAACAAAACAACAAAAGTATAGGACTAAATTTCCATAAAAACCCAACATCCGACCGTATTACATTAATTTATAAAGCGCTCTATCAATTAAATGATATTATCTTAGGTTTAATATTCCTATGTGGTTGCTTTTTATTTTTCAACAGCTCAACTGTAACAACTAATACTGTATGATTCGTTATAGGCAGTATTCAAATGACTATAAGATCTTTGATTGTATTTACTCACGGTTTACATTTAGCTTTTAAACATAAATTATAACTTAAGGTAAAGAGGCGTAGCGAAACTAAGTCTTTGACTTTTACGCCTCTACTCCTAATGATTAACATCTTAACTGAAACCATTCCCGCATTAATTTAACAAATTAACTTGTTTTCAATCTAGTTTTAATCTTCCTAGTTGGAATAATCAGTGCACTTGCTAACACGCCACAAACAACTAAACATGCCCCTACGATAAAACCTATACTTGCCGCTACTTCCATGCTACGGCCACTTTGTATTACAGCTGTATAAATAGAGGTCATAATTGCGATACCAAATGCACCGCCTAGTGTAGATCCCATTTTAAAAATACCTGATGCTACTCCTACTTTTTCAGCTGGTGTAGTTGATACAGCCGTACTTAGAGCTGGCGTTGCAAACAAGCCGGTTCCTCCTCCAAAACATACTGCCCCTATTAACGCGACAATTATATATAGCGATTTATCAAAGAAAGTAAAACTAAATAGTAATATGCCTAAAGCTGTAAAAATCGGCCCGATAACCATTGCACGTTTCGCTCCAAAACGTTTAATACTTTTCTCACCTAAACGAACGACAAGTAATAATGTAATTAAATAAGGTAGAGTGAGCATACCAGCCTGGAACGCACTCAGTTTCAATCCACCTTGTGCATGCATGTTAAACAAAGCGATAACACCTACACCTGTATTCAATAAAAAGTTTGCCAACACTGCGCCAATATATGGTCTATTTTTAAATAACTCTAAATCAATAAAAGGTGTTTGTTTGGGCTTTTCAAATTTATAAAACACAAAAATACACACAAAAAATAATAAACTTAAGACTAATGTAGGTGTACTTAACCACCCAATTTTATAGCCTTGTGTAATCACAAAACTAATACTTGCAATCATAATCACAAATATAGTAAGCCCTATATAATCAAACTGATTAGACGTTGATTTAACTAATTTACTTTCAGGTAAATTGTTCAACAAGAATAACGCCAAAAGAGATAATATAATAGATAATACAAAAATCGATTGCCACGATATAAATGTCGCCATTGCACCTGCAAAAAAAGAAGATAAACCAGTACCACCAAATGCGCCTATCGACCAATAACTTAACGCTTTTTGTCTCTCATCACCTTCAAAAAAGTCATTTACTATTGAAATTGTAGCCGGCATTATAATAGCTGCTGATAGTCCTTGTACTACTCTCCCCATGAGTAATAAAACAACATTTCCAGAAACGATTAGCATAAGTGAACCAATAATACTAAGTATCAATGCGATTCTAGTCATTTTCACCTTACCAAGTTTATCTGAAAAATTACCCGCTACAACCATAAAAACGCCAGTAACAAATGAAGTTAAGCTAATTGAAATATTAACTATATCTGGACTAGTACCAAATGCTGATTGTATCTTTGGCCCTATATTTAAAAAAGACTGCGCAAACAGCCAATAAGTTAATATAGATAATACAATGCTAGTCAATAACTTACTTCCCGAAAAATTTTTAGTGTTTTCTGTCATAAAAGCATCCCCTATGTTTAAATATAAATTCAATCCATATTTATAAAAATTCAAAACATCAATCAACGCTACATGTTCGAAGCGTTATGTTTCACTATTGGATACATGCTTCTCTTTTTTATAAATACTTACACTATAAATGTTATCACTTTTCTAACATAAAAGTGCTGAATTTAGTTTAATTTAAAGAATTTTCTGATAATATAGGTGAAAAACTTTTTCATTTATTCAAAATAGTTTCTTAATTGCATGTTTGAAATATTTTTTAAAGTAATATTTACGATGTATACCTTTTCTATTCGTTACAAAGTGAAATATTGATTGTTCAGATATTAAGAGTTCATTTAAAATATCGACGCCTTGTTCTGTTTGTGAAATCATATTTTGAGTTAAAAGTTTATTATGCTTTCCTTCTAACTCTCCTACATACCAGTACACATAGAGTGGCTGTTTAAGAATTTCATGCTCTCTCATATATTTTAAAAAGCCAGGATACCATATTGATGGCGATATTAATATAAAACTACCAAAAGCATGCTTCTCTGTTAAAAGTCCATACAACGATACTAGTCCACCTAACGACGCCCCTGCGATAGCTATATCTTTATGTTCCTTAGAAATACTGAAACATTTTTTCAAATACGGTAATAATTCACTAGCTATCCATACTAAATAGTCGTCTGCCTTACCATCAAATTCAATTCCATTTATGTTTGTGTACCAAGGTGTGTAGTCTTGCTTTCTGTCTTTAGGAACAACCCCTGCAAACACTACGTCTTCCTTTAGATCTTTAAATAAATAGTCGCCATCTTGTACTATAACTAATGGATAAGACTTCCCTTCAGTCTTAAAATAGTTTTTTGGTAGTTTTATTCTTATCTCATGATGCTGAAAATAAATACTTAATGTGTTTAAATTCATTTCACATCACCTCACTTCAAGCATTAAAATTAAGAACAACCTATCTTAAATTATAAAAAGTTATACAGTTCAATTTCATTATCTTTTGCGTATTCTAAAGCAAGTAATTCTAATATATTGATCATTGCTGGATTCTCTTTTACTTTAATATATTGGAATTTTAAATTATAATTTTCGGCCTTAATATTTTGTTGTTCCATTTCATCTAAGTTTTGTTGCGCACTAAACACTCTTCTAAATTTTGCTGTACCTGCGTCAGATTTGGAATTAAATTGACCTAATTTATCATTCAGATCTTTTTGTGTTAATTTATACCCCGTCATAAATCCGCCTGCTTGTCCAACAAATATCGGTTTTTTATTATTAAATATGACAAAGACACCCTTTTCATTTTCAACTACATTTCTACTTTCTTTATCAAATGTTAAGGCTTTTGATTTATCATACTTAAAAAGTTTTTTTAATGGTTTTTTATAACTATCTAGTAATTCACTTATTTTCTTGTCGCCATTCATCATAATCATCCTTCATCTTTTTATTGTCATTCTATATATACACTCAATAGTTAGTTCATAAACTTTTATGACAATATTAAAGTGATGGATTTAAATAATGGTTTAATCATCATTATTACAACATAATTTAAGACACCTTGATGCTATAAAGTGAATAGCATCAAGGTGTCTTAAATATGGATTTATTTTAAATAGTTTAATACAGTAATGCCTACCGCTTCCGCAGAAACTCGCATTGCTTTTTCACTAATTGTGAATTTAGGATGATGATGAGGATGAATCTCCCCATTTTCTGGTGCTGCACCTGCATATATAAATGTGCTTGGTAGCACTTTAGCATAATATGCAAAATCTTCAGATGGTGGTTGTGGTTCACATCTTTCTACTTTTTTAATCGCATCTGTTTCTGCATTTTCAATAGAATTCACTACAAAACGTGTGAATGCTTGATCGTTGTATAGCGCAGGATAATCGTCATGATATTCTAACTCACAAGTTACACCAAACATTGATTCTAAACCCTCAGATAAGCGTGTAACTTCATTTTTAATGGTACGTTTTGTATCGTCTGTTAATGCTCGAACATCTCCTTCAATAACGATGCTATCTTTGATGACATTAAATTGACCTTTACCATCAAATGAACCAATCGTTACGACACCCGTTTCAAATGGATTCAATCTTCTTGATACAATCGTTTGAGCAGCATTAACGAAATACGCACCAGCAACTATAGCATCGTTTGCTGTATGTGGTGATGAACCATGACCACCTTGGCCTTTTACTGTAAGTTTAAAAAAGTCTCTCCCAGTTTGCACGTTACCTTCACGATAAAAAACCGTTCCAGTAGGCATATGACTCATAACATGAACACCTAACACATGATCTACACCATCTAACACGCCATCTTTAATCATGGCTTGTGCGCCTCCTGGTGGCACTTCTTCTGCAGGTTGGTGAATAACTACTACTTTGCCATTAAATTGTTCTTTTAATTCTATTAATGTTTCTGCAAGTATTAACATGTATGCTGTATGAGCATCGTGACCACATGCATGCATCACACCTTTATTTTTTGAAGCAAAGGATAAACCTGTATCTTCTTGGATCGGTAACGCATCAAAATCAGCTCGAATAGCAATTGTTTTGCCTGGTTTCCCACTATCAATTGTCACTTTTAATCCGTTAGGCCCTATGTTAGTTTCTACATCACAATCTTTATTTCTATAAAACTCTTCAATATATTTTGGCGTTTGCTCTTCATGAAACGATAGTTCAGGATATTGATGTAGAAATCGACGAATTTCAATCATGCGTTCTTCTTTATCTTTCAATAGTTCTATTAATTCTTTCACCATAATAGTTCCCCCTATAACGTGATAATTACATTATACACTTTTTGTTTTCAAAATATTTGTCAGCCCTATTGGGATTTTATTTTCTAATTTGTTTTGTTGTAGGCACCATAATCATAATAATGAATAAGGATAACAATGCCATAACAACGTTTAACCATAAGCCCGCTAACGCACCAATTTGTACATTAGTTAAATTTGTTACAATACCATATAATGCGCCAGATAAAGCAATACCGAACGCGCCGCCTAATGATGAAGCCATTTTGTAAATACCTGAGGCAACACCAACTTTATCTTCTGGTGAATTAGAAATAGCCATATCTGTCGAAGGTGTAGCATAAAATCCTAATCCTAAGCCATAAAGTAAATAGCCAAAAATACAGACAACTACATAAATCATACTAGGTAAAAAAGTAAGCGAAATTAAAATGATACCAACCATATTAAAAGAAGTTCCTAAAACCATTGGTTTCTTAGCACCAACTTTTTGTAGTACTTTTTCTCCAACACGAATCATTAATAATACGGTTACTAAATATGTTATTGATAGCAATCCTGTTTGAAATGCACTAAATCCTAATCCTTGCTGTACAAATGTATTAGCAACTAGTAAAGCACCTGCCACACCATTCAATAAGAAATTAGATAATGTTGCGCCTGTATAAGCCTTATTGTGAAATAGTTTAAAATCAATTAATGGATTACCTATTTTATTTTCAACTTTTAAGAAAATAATTGTCGAAAGTATAAAAATGATTATAAGTTCTAAAATAATCGGTGAGAATAATCCCAACGCACCACTTTGTGTAATAACAATATTGATACTTAACATCATAATTACAAATAAAATCAAACCAGCATAATCAAAACGTTTATTATTAGTTATTGGTGACTTCGTTTCAGGAGTTCCTTTGATTAAATACATTGATAGTAAAGCAATAAGTATAGATAAAATAAAAATCCAACGCCAACCAATAAATGTTGAGACTATCCCGCCAAACAGTGATGCTAAACCTGAACCTCCCCATGACCCTATTGACCAATAACTCAATGCACGTTGTCTATCTTTACCATCAAAATAAGCTTTCATAATTGCTAGTGTCGAGGGCATAATAGCTGCTGCTGACAATCCCTGAATGACCCTACCAATAATTAATAATATTGGTAAGTTACTAATGATAATTAATAATGATCCTATAATGCTTAACCATAAACCGATATAAGTAATCTTTACACGCCCCACCTTATCAGCAAGACTTCCAGCACCAACAACAAACATACCAGAAAACAGTGCGGTAATACTCACTGCGATACTGATTGTTCCAATATTACTATGAAACGATTGTTGCAACGTAGGTACAACATTTAATAAAGATTGTGCAAATAACCAAAAAGTCACAACACCTAACACGATACCTAAAATCAGTCTATTGTCACCTTTATATGTTTGCGCATTTCCCTTTTGAGTCATTTTATGTTCCTCCTATTTTTAAATTTACAAATGACAAACAGGGAAGATAAGCTCAATTGTGAGATGTTTATAAAACATCTTCCATCAATGATACTTGCTATCCTCTCTCAAAAAAGATTGTAGCGCGCTCATTTTCTTCTTAATATAGATTATTTGCTATTTTTATATTCTTTTTATAATGACTTTGTGTTCTTTTTTAGTAATGACAAAAAAAGAACTCTACTTTTTGTCATTACTCGCAAACTTTACAATAACCACAGTACCCGTAATCATTATTCACTCAAAAAAGCTAACCTAGGGCATTTAAAGTTCAATTCCCCTAGGTTAGCTCCTCAACTTCCTCATTATAATATTTTCTAAATTCAATAATATGTAGCGCGTTAGTCAGTAATTTCAAATGATATGTAATTGTATTTGTGACTTTGATTTCACTAATATTTAATTTTGGATAATTAACTCGATTTACGTAATCAATCGTTTCTTTATCCATACCATAGCGTGTATTATATTGTTGCCATACTTTATATAACGCACCATGATTCTTGTCTAAAGTGTAATGTTTAATTTTATACATACCAGGTAAAGCATTTGTAATATTGAACTGATATTCATTATAGTTTATATCATTTGATGAATCATTCATCGTGAAATATGGATTATAATGTTCTGCATTCCATAAAACCACTTGGAAATGATTAAAATCACCTATAACCATACAGTTTTCATTTTTATATAAAATGCGCTCTGAGAGCCTTGAAAACATTGTACTTGTAAAAAAGGCAGGTCTCTTACCTCCAAATTGATGATATAAATCGATACCATTCAACTGAGCAATAGTTTCTTTCTGACAGTGTTGTTGATGTATCTCAAAATTCAGCCAATATCCGATAGAACGAATGTCCTCATTCATTTCCACAAGTTGTTCAAAAATAATACCTGCTCGAAAATACGCACCATTTGTATAATTTGTATTCCCTGTTAATGTATTCCACTTTAACAAAGTAAATGGGATACAATAATCTTTCAAACCTAACCAATCCTTAATTTGCTTCAATTTTAATTTAATATGTTTTTTAGTTTGGTTATATTGATTATCGTCGATTGATTTAAAATTAATCATATCATTTTGATTTGCACTAAAACTGATACTATCAATATTATTTTGATGATGATCTAAAATATACTTAGCTGCAGTTGCTTGCTTTTCTGAATCAATGCTCGTATTCATTACTATTTTGATATGAGGAAAATAATTTTTAAACAATCTCAAAAGAGACTGAAATAACTGTGCATCATTAGTACCAATATAAACTATTAAATTAAATGATTTTTTCTCCATTAATGTGTTATACATATGTTCTAATAAATAAGTCATTTCTTGATTATATACTTTAAAATTTACTCTTGTCTTAGGTGGATTGATTTCTATTCCTAAACCTATTTGATGTTCAATTAGAAAATCCAAGCATTCATCTAACTTCATATATGGATGAATATTTGGTATTTCTTCATCACTTTCAATCCATTTATGTTCTACAAATCCCTCTTTGATTGGATCTTTGATTAGCACATGATTGACACCAATATTATTTTTAACTTCTAGCAATTGTCTTCTAAACCTTTTGATGAGTAATACTTCTAAATTCCCGATTTGTATGACATGACCATACGGTAACAGCTTTCGCTTTGTTTCTTTGAGTCTGATATCTATTCTTTTTTGAGCCTCAGGTGACTGTAGTAACATCTCATCTGTTTGATAAATATATAATGATAAATAATATAAATATCTTTGATAAATAACTTCTTTTTGCTCTTTATTGATAGTTTCCACTAATTCTATATTTTTATATTTTTCTCTAAATTGAGAAGGCGTTAATTTCATATGTGCTTTAAAATGTTTTAATAAGGTGTTCGAATTACTGAACCCATGTTTCACAGCAATTTGTGTAATTGAGTTATCTGTCATAACTAAATCTTTCTTACAATGTTTCAGCCTTATATGTATGATATATTGACTGAATCCCATCCCGACTTGTCGTGTGAATAATTTAGATAAATAAGTAGTACTGAGATGTACCATATTGGCTACTTCATTAAGTGAAATACTATTACTATAATTATTTTCTATATAATTGCATACAAATGCCACGCGATTATCCTCTACGCTCTTTCTATAAAACTCATTGCGTTTTGTAGGTAAAAACCGTGCAATAATAAACATTAATTCTATCAATTGTTGTTCTATGTATAAACGGTAAAACTCACCTTTTCTGATATAAACAATCCCGATTTTAGCTACAATATTTACAATTTGTTTATATATTGCATTTTGTATGTGTGCTTTATCCAATATATAAAATTTATCGCTAAAGTCAGTTAAGTACTGTTTTAAATAATTTTCTGTTAAATGAAGCACGATACATAACGTGTCTTCGTCTTTATTATACCTATAAGGTTCTTGATGGTTAATAATGAAAACATCACCTTCATTGAACTCATAAGATTCATTAAACTTCCAAACTGACATATCATTATTTAATATTAAACCAATTCGCAATCCTTGATTAATTTGGCTACTATCATTAGTTGCTTTCATCAAATCTATACTATAAAAAGTTTCCATAATTCACCTCTTTACAATTTATTATTTTAAAGAAATATCCCCAATAATCTATAAATTCTAGAATTTGTTCTTTTTTTGACAAAAAGATAGTAGAACAGAAAGCTCATTGATTCAAAACAATTTCGTGATGCTATACTATCAAAGATAAATAGTCGTGAAATATGTTTGATAGCAGCGCTTTTCAAACATAATAACCTGTAGAAATCATCTCTCTCTAAAACTATAAAAAATAGCCATGATGCAATCTATTGTCATAGATTGCTCATGGCTATTCTCAGTATGTGTTCATTCACAAGTATTTACTTTTTATCTGATTTATCTATTTCATCTTTTAACCCATGTCCTTCTATATCGACACTTGGCAAGATTCTGTTTAACCAAGCAGGCATATACCATGACGCTTTCCCGAATAATTTAGTTAATGCTGGTACTAATATTAAACGGACGATAACTGCATCAAAGAGTACACCAAAAGCGAGTGCTAATCCCATCGATTTAATCATCACATCGTCTTGGAAGACAAAGGCAATAAAGACACTAAACATGATTAATGCAGCTGCAACAATCACTGGACCACTTTCTTTAATACCTACTTTTATAGCACGTTCATTATCATGTGTTACTGTATATTCTTCATGAATACGTGACATTAAGAATACTTCATAATCCATTGCCAAACCAAACAACAGTCCTATAGTGATAACGGGTAAGAATGCAAGCAATGGACCTGTAGTATCGACACCAAACAGTCCAGACATTACACCTTCTTGCATAACTACTGTTGTAAATCCAAGTGCTGCCATTAAGGATAATACAAAACCAAGTACTGCTTTTAAAGGTATAATAATCGAACGGAACACGACCATTAATAATATAAAGGCTAGTGCCACAATTACGCCCGCAAACAATGGAATTGCCTCATTTAATTTTTGAGACATATCTATATTAATAACACTTTGGCCTGAAACTTCTGTATTGAAGTCATATTCATCTTTAGCCTTATCATTGTAATCCCTTAAATCATGAACCAATGTATTTGTTGATTCTGCGTTCGGTCCTTTTTCAGGTATAACTGCAATCATCGCATAGTCTTTACTCTCACTGAGTTGTGGCGCTGTAACTACATCAACATTATCCATATCGTTAATGTCTTGACGCATAGCTTTCAAGTCATTCTGTAAAGCTTGAGGATTATCCTTTTGATCTTTAACATTTACTAACATTGCAATTTGACCATTAAATCCTTCGCCAAATTTATCCGAGATAATATCATATGCTTTTTTCTGCGTGGAATCTGCAGTCTTCATACCATCATCTGGGATACCTAAACGCATATCTTTCACCGGTATAGCAACCAATATTAAAATAATTAAACCAACTAATATAGCTAACAATGGTTTTCCTACAACAAATTTTGACCATCCCGTGTCGTTATCATTTTTAAATTCTGATTTCGTTCTTTTAGGTTTAATTTGTTTATGGAATATACTAATTAATGCTGGTAATAGCGTAAGTGCACTTACCACTGCTACAAATACACTGATTGCCGAAGCAAACCCCATAACCGCTAGGAAATCTATTCCTACAAGAGATAGACCACATACCGCAATAATTACTGTGACACCAGCGAATATCACTGCACTACCTGCAGTACCTACCGCTAATCCAATCGCTTTAATATGGTTCGTTTCTGTCTTCATTATTTGTCTGTATCTAAATAATATAAATAATGCATAATCTATTCCAACTGCTAAACCAATCATAACTGCTAAAGTCAAAGTAACATTAGGAATATCGAATGCATATGTAAGTAATGAAATCACACCTACACCTGTACCTAATCCAAGTAATGCACTGATGATTGGTAAACCTGCAGCAATAACTGAACCAAACGTAATTAATAGTACGACAAATGCTACAATGACACCTATTATCTCAGAAGCGCCACCAATTTCTGTAGACTCCATACCCGTACCCATTAATTCAACTTGCACATTATGATCTTCTTTAATTTCATCTACTTTTTCTTTGATATTATCTTTAGAGCTTGATTTTAGTGATGTTGTCTTAACATCGTAATCCACATCTGCAAACGCAGTTGTTTTATCTTTACTAATCTGTTTACTATCATATGGATCTGAAACATTTTTGATATCTTTATCGTCATCTTTGATATCTTTCAAAGTCTTTTTGATATCTTTTGTCACATCAGGCTTAACGATACCTTCTTTTGCATCGCTTTTTAATACAACTCTTATTTGAGCTTTTTCACTATCTTGACCAAATTCATCTTCAATTTTCTTGTTAGTATCGAGTGATTGTAAGCCATTCATAGTAATGTCATTATCGAACTTCGGCGCACTTATTGTAAGGGGAATAATAATAGCCGCAAGCAAAACTACCCACGCAACAACACTCCACCATTTATGCTTAGCTACAAACGATCCTACTCTATATAAAAACTTTGCCAAACTATTGCCTCCTAAATTAATCAACGTTATAGTTTAAATATATACTGTAGATTATTTCTATCCACATATTAAATGCTTTACCCTTTTATTAAAAGAATTAATTATTAGAATTTGTATATTTAAACTACAAATAAGGAGAAATGTATATTGAATACAAAAGATTTACGTGTTATTAAAACTAAACGTGCGCTCTCGCAAAGTTTCTATGAATTGCTTGAAATACAAACTTTCTCAACTATTACAGTGAATCAAATATGCGAAAAAGCATTAGTACATCGTACAACATTTTATAAACACTTTTATGATAAATACGACCTTTTGATTTACTTAATTAAGTTCGTAACAAAAGATTACTTTTCAATCGATTTAAAAGAACGTATCAATGCACCCTTTTCAGTAATAGATAGAACTAGTGATGTAATTGAATTGCAACGTATCAAGGATAAACAAGAACATGATAAAGAGTTTGAACGTACGATATCAAATCATTTCATCAGCGTTTTACAAAATGATATTAAAGAAAATGAGCACCGTATTTCAGTAGATTCTGACATTCCTGCAGAACTTATATTTTATGTTTATGGTGCGAGCCTGTTTGGATTTACAGAGTGGATTAGAGAACATTGTATCGAACTGTCCCCTGCTGAACTAGACAAGTATTTCAGAAAACTCATTAACATCCAAGTCATAGATGAATAAAAAAAGAAGCGACGTACGCAATCAATTTTGATTGCGTATGCTCACTCCTTTTAATCATTTATTTTAGAACATTTCTGAAACAACTTTTTGCTCTAAGAAGTTTAATAAGTAGTCTGGGCTACCTGTTTTAGCGTCTGTACCTGACATTTTGAAACCACCAAATGGATGATAGCCTACAACTGCTGCAGTACAACCGCGGTTAAGGTATAAGTTACCTACATCATAAGATGTTACCGCTTCAATCCAGTTTTCACGATTATTTGTAATCACTGCGCCAGTTAAACCATAATCAGTATCATTAGCGATTTCTAATAATTCTTCAAAGTCTTTACCTTTAACAAATCCTACAACCGGACCAAAGATTTCTTCTTGCATAATTTGGTCGCTTGATTTAAGGCCAGAAATAATTGTTGGTTCAATGAAGTAACCAGTAGAATCGTCTGTGCCTCCACCTTGTTCTAATTTACCTTCTTTACTGCCAATTTCAATATAGTTCTTGATTTTATCAAATTGTTTTTGATTAATAACAGGACCCATATATGTGTTGTTTTCAGTGTTACCTAACGTTAAATCCTTAGTTAAAGCTACTGCTTTTTCTAACACTTCATCGTATACATCTTTGTGTACGATGGCACGAGAACATGCAGAACATTTTTGTCCTGAGAAGCCGAATGCAGAAGTCACAATAGACTCTGCAGCTAAATCTGTATCGATGTTTTTATCAACAACAATCGCATCTTTACCGCCCATTTCAGCAATAACACGTTTTAAGAATTGTTGACCATCTTGCACTTTTGCAGCTCTTTCAAAGATTCTTGTACCTGTAGCACGAGAACCTGTAAATGTTACAAAGTGTGTGTGTACACTATCTACAAGATAATCACCGATTTCTTTTGGATCACCTGGAACAAAGTTAACAACACCTTTAGGTAGTCCCGCTTCTTCTAAGATTTCCATTAATTTATAAGCAGTTAATGGTGTATCTTCAGCAGGCTTTAGAAGAACTGTGTTACCAGCAACTACTGGTGCTAATGTTGTTCCAGCCATGATTGCGAATGGGAAATTCCATGGTGGGATTGTTACACCTGTACCGATAGGTTTGTAGAAATATTTATTATGTTCCCCTTCTCTATCTAATACTGGTTTACCATCTGCAAGCTCCATCATTGATCTTGCATAGTATTCAATGAAGTCAATACCTTCTGCAGCATCACCGACAGCCTCATCCCATGGCTTACCTGCTTCATAAACCATAACAGCTGAGATTTCTTCTTTACGACGTCTAATAATCGCTGCAACTCTAATTAAAAATTCTGCACGGTCTTTGTGAGACCATCTCTTCCAAGATTTATACGCTTCATTAGCTGCAACAAATGCATCATCTACATCTTTTTGCGTTGCTTTTGAAACTTCAGCAATAACTTCAGAAGTATTAGCCGGATTGATAGACTGATACGTATCTTTTGTAAATTTCTCTTCCCCGTTAATAACTAAAGGAATTTTTTGATTCAATTCACCTTTAACTTTCTCTAAAGCTTTTTTGAATGACTCGACATTTTTACTATCTGTAAAATCAATGCCTGGTTCGTTGTGATAATTGACTACCATTTTTTCTACCCCCATGTAAGTTTGTAAATAGAAAACTAAATGGAAATGTTTCCATTCTTAATTGCTATTGTATAGATATAAGACAATAATTGCAATCGCTTACAATATTTTTTATTAAAATAAATGGTATTGAACTCATTCCATCTATTACATTGATATTTGAAATTTTATTCAATCACATTTATCATTACCTCCATGAATATATAATATATAAATTTAATAATTTGTAATCTAAACTTTACATTTAGACTAATTTCAATATGTTAGGATGAAAATTCACAAATAATTATATTTATTTTAAAAATATAAAAAGAACAATCGAGAGGTAAGCTATAATGAAAACATATACATCTGTGATATTTTGGATGCGTACG
Organism: Staphylococcus pseudoxylosus; assembly: GCF_044794325.1. Taxonomy (NCBI): domain Bacteria; kingdom Bacillati; phylum Bacillota; class Bacilli; order Caryophanales; family Staphylococcaceae; genus Staphylococcus; species Staphylococcus pseudoxylosus. Next base: position 480,531 of record NZ_CP085024.1, on the reverse strand, counting down.
ATAGCTTGTTTAAGTATTGTTCTTATTCATTCGATTACAACAACTTTTAGCAAAATGGATTTTGTTGGTCATGGTACAACTATTAGAGTATTTCAATTACTCCTTATGTTTAGCACACCATTATTCGTATTTATTTCAGAATTTTTATTAGCTAAAAATTATCACGTTAAAACAAAGCCAGGATTTTTGAAGAATAAGTTAATCTATTTAGGTATTCCTTATGTCTTAATTAACCTTGGTATTTCATATTTTTATTTCGAACCAAAAACGTTAGCTCAATATATGCATAATGTTGGAGATACTATGTTTCACGGTGGTGCCGTCACCTACTTCATTGTCATTATCTTCCAATTCTACATATTGCATATTCTTTTTGCTAAGTATTTAATTAAATGGAAGCCCATTCCAATGATTATCGGTTCGATAATATTTGCTACAATATACTGGGCGTTTCGCCAGTATGTACCACAATCAGAAAATGATATTTTAGGCTTATTTTGGGAAAGAGAAGGCTGGATGTTATTTTTAGGATGGATTAGTTATTTTTTACTTGGATTTTATACAGGTATTTATTATGAAGCATTCATGAAAAATATTAAACGTTACACTTGGCCCATTATTATAGGACTAGTAATTGCCTCTTCTATTTTAATTGGTAATTATCTGCTAGGCGTTAGTACCTGGGTGGAATCGAAACGTTTTGACATTCCATTTTATGTCACTATGATCATATTAGTGTTTTTCTTATTTTCTTCTTATATCAAATATGTACCTAAATTTGTACTATTTATTAGTAACTATTCATTTTGTATTTACTTAACCCACTATTTCTTTGTACATGATTTAGGGTTATTAAGAGCTGATAGTTCGATTCGTAATATCGCGTTTAACTTTATTATCACTTTAGTAGTTTCTATCTGCTTAGCTTATTTATTTAATCTATTTAAGTTTGGCAAATTTGTTGTTGGTGGTATTGGACATATCAGATATGATAGTGTTTATGAAAGTTATAAACATGGCAAAATAAATTGATGTGCTTTGCTTCATCAATTGTATATAAAAAGGTGAGACAGTAACTTATAGCTTCTGTCTCACCTTTTTAATTTAACGCTTGCCAATTTTGTTTTTTTAAACTTTGAGTATACGCAATACGTAACAGTACTATTTCTTATTTCTTTCACTACGATTAAACTGCGTTGATTCCTTTTGCTCCGAATCATTAAATTTATTACGTGTTTGTCTAGTGTTATCTACCTTAGTTCTTTGCGTTCCATTATAGTTTCTTTGGTTACTATTATATTCATCCGACTTATACAGGCTATCTGTATGCTTCTGTTTTCTTGCCAGTAACATAATACCAGCAATTAACCATAGAACCGCTGTAAGCCAATTCAACGTTAAAACTGTAATAATGCCAAGAAGAATAAAGCACACACCTACAACTTTTGGAAATTTATTAATGAATAAAGCAAATACAATAGCCAAAATAGTGCATATAATCACTATAACTAAAGCTAGAAGAAATATTTGACTGGCAATATCTACTAAACTAGATGCATCCATTTGTGATGCGCCCTGATTATACATATCACTGTTATAAATAGCATCTGCTAATTCGTTTTTCACACTTATATCATTTAAAAATGGTGTGACAATTGCCATTAAAAATATTAGTATAAACTGCAAGATAATACCAATCCATACAAGCACTTTTTCTCCAGTTCTCTTCATATGTATCCTCCCAAGAAATCATTATGACTCAATACATCTACTAATTTATTATAACGTCACTTTTAGTATTTTAAAACCAAATTACAAAGTAATTAAAGTATGCTCAACACTATGTTTTTCTGAATTTTTGGTAAAATGGTATTATTACTTTTATAAGGGGATGATAGATTTGGACTTACAAATACAACAACCAACTACAATAAGAAAAATGATTAAACAAGGAGAACTGACTGGACATACAAGTGGTATGGCTAAAGGCTACATTCAGGCTAATGTTGTCATACTCCCTTCTGCCTATGCTTACGACTTTTTAAAATTTTGCTTTAGAAACCCTAAAACTTGTCCGCTCTTAGATGTGTCTGAAAAAGGATCGAAGTCATTTCCTACCTTTGGTCAACAAGCTGACATCACTACCGAAGTTGCTGCCTATCGTGTTTATAAGCAAGGTAAACTTATAGAACAAAGACCTAATATCGATACATTGTTTACAGAAGATATGGTCAGTTTTTTAATAGGCTGTAGCTTTACATTTGAACATGCATTACTGGAAGCTGGTATTCCTATACGTCATTTAGAAGAAGGACATAATGTGCCAATGTATATGACTAATATTCCAGCTGCTGATAGTGGCCAATTTGCTGGTAACATTACAGTAAGCATGCGTCCTATGACTATACAACAAGCGATTAAAGCAACCGAAATTACTTCTCGTTTTAAAAATGTACATGGCACACCTATGCATATTGGAACCCCTTCAGAAATTGGTATTTCTAATATAAATAAGCCTGATTTTGGTGAACCCGTAGAAATTAAAAATAATGAAGTGCCCGTCTTTTGGGGGTGTGGTGTAACGCCTCAGTCTGTCGCTTTAGATGCTAAACCAGAAATTATGATTACACATGCTCCCGGTCATATGTTCATTACCGATATTCCTGATAGCCAATTAAGCGATTAAAGAAAAGCACTTTGACACATCTAAAATCAGCGTCAAAGTGCTTTTAATTTTATCTTGCTTCAATATCTTCTTTGGAAACAATTGGATGATCCTTAAATATAATAGAACATACATAACCAACGATTAAACCGATAACACCTACAATAGCACCATATATAAAGATTTTCACTGGGTCGTTAAATCCAAACATTACTAAAAATCCAGCTAACGGTGTAGCAGTACCTGTAGCATCATTTATCATACCAGAAGAAGCGATAACTGCACCTGCAAGTGCGCCTCCTATAAAGTTTGCTGTATATATCGGTATTGGATTAGCAGACACTACGTCAGCTTGAGATAGTGGTTCAATACATACTGCAATTCTAGATCTACGATCACCTAATTTTAGTTTGCTAAACATGGTACCGTTAATAAATGAAGAAGCAAACGACACCATGGCCGCAATCGCCATTGGCATACCCGTAAGTCCTAATAATGCTGTTAGAGCCATAGAACTAAGTGGAGCTGTACCAACAACTGTGATGACTCCCCCCAAAATAATCCCCATAATAATTGGACTTACTTCAGTTGAACTTTGAATAATATCTCCTATTTTCAATAGCGAATTATTGACTAACGGCGTTACACCCGTTGCAACTAATCTTGCTAAAGGCGCAATGATAATAATACCTACTATTAAATCTATACCGTCTGGCACTTTGCGTTCAGCATATTTCATTAAATAACCAATTACATAACCCGCTACAAAACCTGGTATCAAATCTAAACCGCCACATGACGCAGCGATTGCTAACGCATAAACCGGTGAAACACCAATAGCTAATGATACTAAGCCAGCTGCCGCAACGCCACCTAAACCTCCAGCAGCATCACCTAATTCTCCTAAAAATTTAATACCTAATAAATCCCCACCTACGTATTTGTGAAAAGCTTCAACTAAAAATGTTGCAATTGCAGCATTTGCTAAAGCTCCCATCGCACGCATACCTTTAGGTGCTCGATATGTAAATAGTGTAAATAAAGCTAACACTATAATTAAAAATAATGTACCAATTAAAATATCCATATTCAATATTCCTCTTTTCTTGTCTAATGATCGTTAAGTTAGATATGGAAATAGTCATTTAAAAGTTGGCTTGTTCAAACAATCTGTAAAAACTTTATATTTTATAAATTTTGAATTCATGTTTATTTAGTCACTATTATTACTCTTACCATTTCACTCACATTTTTATATTTTAACACAAATTCCAATTATATTCCGAACAATTTAATTATTTTTCATTTAAGCTCCGCGGAATATTTTTCAATATAATTTTAATTTGTTTTTTGATATTACACAACCAAATACAAATATAATTCCACTCTCTACAATATTTCAGTGAAAAATACATTGATTTTCTATTATTTACCTAACATAAACAATTACTATACAAATTAAAACAAGCAAATTAGATAATATAAAATACCGTCAAAACCACACGGTTTTGACGGCATCTTCTTAAATATTATGTGAATGTATATAGTGAAAATAGGTAAATCATGATTATTGATTAATTGTACGAACAGTTTTTGCAGGTGTACCAAGTGCAAGCGCATTGGCAGGTATGTCTTTGGCAACCACACTCCCCGCGCCTATAACAGCACCATCACCGATAGTTACACCAGGTAATACAACGACATTAGCCCCTATCCAAACATTATTCCCAATCTTTATAGGCAAAGCTTGTTCCACCCCTTCGTTTCTCGCTTGATACTCAAGAGGATGAATTGCTGTATATAAGCCACAATTAGGACCAATAAATACATCAGCGCCAATCACAATTTTATTGCAATCCATAAAATAACAATCGTGATTAATAAAGACACGCTGGCCTAAATCGATATTATAGCCATAATCAGCTTGGAATGGACTTAGTAATTCTAATGATTGAGGCTCATAATTTAATAATTCCTTTATTATTGCTTGTCTCTTTGTTTGATTGCTAGGACGGACATGGTTTAAATCAAAACATAAATCTTTAGCTTTCATTCGCTCTGTCCCTAAATCTTTATCATTGTTTGCATCGTACCATTCACCAGCTAACATCTTATTTTTTTCACTCATAATTATTGCTTCCTTTCTCATCCTATACATTTAGTTGAATTTACCTATTTTTATAATTACATATTACACTTCAATGCTATTTAGGACATATGGCTTAACAATTGATACATCAATGTACCAGCATAATTTCCTACGACATAGCCCAAGGTTCCTATTATTAGAATAGGACCAACAAGCCCTGTCCATCCCTTTCCTATTGCTAATGCAGCTGCGGTTGTTGGCCCACCCGCTGTCGCATTACTCGCTAATAATATTTCTTCAATTTTAAATTTAAATGCCTTGCCTAACAACAAACTTAACCCTAAATTAAAAACAAGTATCATAATAACAAAAACAAAGAGTAAAGGCGCCGTTGTTATAATTGTGGCAAAAGAAGCAGGAATACCTATCACTACAAAGAAGATATAGATTAAAAAAGTGCCTATTTCTGATGCACCAGCTAACTTTTCAAAGAAGTCACCCCATACCGCGACCACAATTAGTGTTAAAGTCGTTAGCAAAAGATAGGAATCTCCAAAGAAAGAAGTAATAATCGTGAGCACAATATTACTTTTAGGTATCCATTGCTGAATCAATTCAGCACCTTTAAAACTAACTGCTACAAGTGTGATTGCACTCGCTACCGAAAATGCGATATCTAACAATTGAATTTTTTTAGGTTGCCAATACGATTGTTGTACTTTTGGAGATTGTTCTGTATTATAGTCTGTTTTAAAATACTTTTTAATTAATGGGAGTGAAGGGAGTGCAATCAATAGCATAAAATACAAAGCCATCACACTATTATCTGCCACTACTGTTGACGATACCATATCTCCTGGCGTTTCAAGTTTAGAGCTTAGTGCTGCAAAATTGACTCCACCACCAATATAACTACCTGTCATCATCGCTCCTATCTTGTTCAAATAAGGTATCCATTGATTTAATACAATAAATGCAACCAACGTTCCAATCATGGTTCCTATCGAAGCAATGAAGAATATGACCAACAACCTTCTACTTTCTTTCCATATTTTCATAATATTAGAACTAAATAATAATAATGGTATCGATAAAGGTACAATGTAATCCCATACAGTGTCATAGACTGGTGAGCTCGTTGGTATCACTTTAAAGTTAGATAATACCATTGCACCAACAAGTGCTATAATGGCCCCAGAAATTGTACTTGCCCATTGATACCTCTGTTCTAAAAATAAACTCACCGTTGCCCACACAATAATGATTGCCCATAAAATCCATGTATCACCTTTGTCTATAAGTACACCCACTATCATAATATCATCCCTTTTCCTATATTTGTTTTATTCTATCACCTATATTCTATCAGTCTCGGTTATATATTTTTATAATTTTCTGAAAAATTAATTGTCTATATGTTAGGTTATTGATATTCTTACAGTTATAGTGCCATAAACAAGGGGGAAATAATTATGAAACAAAAAATCGGTTTAATTTTGGGACCTTTGCTTTTTCTTATTTTTTACTTTATTCCTGGAATCACAGGATTAGATGATTCACCTAGAGCTGTACTTGCAGTAACACTATTTGTGGCAACATGGTGGATTACTGAAGCTATTCCTATACCAGCAACATCCTTAATTCCACTCATTTTACTTCCATTAACAGGAGGCACTGATGAAGTTATCGCATCAAGCGCTTATGCTGATCCTATCGTATTTATGTATATGGGTGGATTTATTATTGCTTTAGCCATTGAAAAATGGAACTTACACAAGCGTATTGCAATGACCATTATTTCAATGGTAGGAACAAGTAGTAACCGTATCATTCTAGGTACTATGATTGCGACTGCCTTTATCTCTATGTGGATTTCAAATGCAGCTACGGCACTCATGATGTTACCTATTGCTTTAGCACTCATCAAAGAAATTAAAGATGCACAGTTTCTTAAGCCTGAGTCTGCTAGTAAATTTAGTAAAGCACTCCTCCTAACTGTAGCCTATTCGGCATCTATAGGTGGGCTAGCAACACTTATCGGTTCAGTACCAAATGCTGTTTTTGCGGCAATTGCGTCTTCTAGCCTTGATAGAAAAGTTTCCTTTGCTCAGTGGATGATTTTTGCCGTACCACTTACTGTTATATTATTAGCAATTCTTTATTTCTTACTAACAAAATGGTTATTTAAAATTGAAGATGCGGATCATATATCATCAGATTTTGCGAAGAAAGCATTACATGATTTAGGACCTATGTCCAAGGAAGAGAAACTCACGGGGATTGTTTTTCTATTTGTCAGTCTTTTATGGATATTTGGCGGATTACTCCCAGGTTCATTACATATAACAGATACTAATATTGCCATGTTTGGCGCAGTATTACTGTTTCTCATTCCCGCAAAATCTAAAAAAGGGGGACTACTTATATGGGACGATATGACCAAACTCCCTTGGGGTATACTACTCTTATTCGGAGGCGGGTTATCTTTAGCTGCAGCCTTTGAAGATTCAGGACTTACAAAATGGTTTGGTAGCATGATGGGAATTGTAAAACCTTTACCATTAATATTAATCGTACTTGTATTAACAACAGCGATTCTATTTTTAACAGAGGTTATGTCAAACACAGCTGTTTCTAATATGTTGATGCCAATTAGTATTGGCTTTGCAGCAGCGATTAGCCAAGATCCGTTTATTATTATGGGTATCGTTGCAATTTCATCTACATGTGCATTTATGCTGCCGATTTCAACACCACCTAATGCAGCTGTATTTAGCTCTGATGAAATAGAGATGAAAGACATGGTACAAGCTGGTTTTATTTTAAATATTTTCGCTATCATTGTAATTTCACTCTTTGCTTATTTCTGGTTACCTATCGCATTCGGATTATAAAAAATTAATTAAACACAATCATTTAATATACAACATACAACTTAGGTATGATACACTTTCTATACTATGGACGCATGTTTTACTAGAAAAAACACTGTAAAATAATGTTATAAACTTATAGAAGGAGTCAATAATTATGAAATTCTTATTTAAAGGAGCGATAGCAATTGTCTTAATACTCGGTATAGTGAAAACATTCGAGGAATACGATGTTGTTTCAGAAGCGACAAACTACTATAACCAAGTTAAAAGTGGTGAAATTGTACAAACGATTGAAAACATTAATTTCGACGGCTTAAAAAATTTAGATTTCAATGATCTGAAACCCTCAGATTTCTTCTAACGTTTATACACTTTCTTCTAGATAAATTAACCTACAACTGACATAAATTGTTTATACTAAAATTTCCAAGACAACCTTCAAACATAAAAGTAACGAGACAGCCTTTTGGCTGTCTCGTTACTTTTTAATTTTATATTATGATGTTATATAATCTCCGCCATTCACATGTATAACTTGACCAGTAATGTAAGAACTGTCTGCATATGATGCTAAGAAAACGTATGAAGGTGCAAGTTCTGCTGGTTGTCCTCTTCTTCCCATTGGTGTATCTCCACCTTGATTCTCAACTTTATCTTCTGAAAAAGTAGCTGGAATTAGTGGTGTATAAATAGGTCCTGGTGCAACAGCATTTACTCGAACTCCTTGATCAATTAAAGATGACGCTAATGAACGTGTAAAGGCAACGATTGCACCTTTTGTAGCAGAATAATCAATCAGATGGGCTGACCCTCTATAAGCAGTTACACTAGTAGTATTGATAATTGCATCTCCATCTGTCAAATGTGGTGCTGCAGCTTGCGATAAAAACATCATGCCAAATATATTCGTTTCAAACGTTTCTTTAATCTGTTCTGGCGAAACATCTTTAAAGTTATCCTGAGGGAATTGTACCCCTCCATTATTTACTAATATATTTAATCCTCCAAAATCTTTAACGACTTTTTCAATTAAATTTTTTGACGCGTCGACACTTTTTAAGTCATGTGCATATGCTTTTGCATTAACACCTAATGAAGTTAATTGCTCTACTACCGCTTCAGCATCTTCGTGCTCATCGTAATAACCTATCGCCACATCTGCGCCTTCTTTGGCATACAATACCGCAACAGACCGGCCAATCCCTGAATCGCCCCCAGTAACCAATGCAATTTTACCTTGGAGTTTACCACCACTTTTGTAATCTTCCATTTCAGTAAGTGGTTGTGGATTCATATCTTTTTGTATGCCTGGCTGTCTATCTTGTGTATATCCTTTAATTTCCTTATGGAATTCAGTTAAATTCATATGCTACATACCTCCATTTTATCCTTTTACTGCCAAATACCACTTTAAATAGTAATCAAACATGTTCGATCAATATTCAATAGCAAACAACTTAATAACACCACAAAAAAAGCCTCTGAGAAATAAACAAATTCCTCAAAGGCTTATATGATAGAAACAACGTTCAATGAATTAAGCAAACCCCTTTGCTCATCACTTATATATACTTTGTACTAAATAATACTTTTTCTCGATTTAACTAACATAGACAAATTCACTTTTATCTATAACTGGTAATTTTCTATCTTATTTTAAATTACTCCTATGACTATCCCTTTAAATTGAATGTTTTACAATTCTACTTGAATGTACAAATGCCATAATGGCAAATATACAATACACAACAGAATAAGTACCCATAACAATATAAACTGGTAACATACTATTACCACCCATAAGTAATATAAATGCTTTTGCTGCAAAATAAGCATGCAACAAGGATACAACAAGAGGTAAGCCAAAGTTAAATGTCACTTTTAAAGCTAGACCTTTTAACATATCGTGATGAGTATAGCCAATCTTTCGTAAAATAACAAAATTAGGAATTTCATCTTCTGTTTCATCCATCTGTTTAATATAGATGATACAACCTGCTGCGACTAAAAAGGCTAATCCTAAAAATGATGTAACAAATAATAAAATACCTACAGAATCATCCATCGATTGACGTATCATTTTTTGCGATTCCGTATTTGGAGACACTGATTTAGCAATTTGGTTTGCTTCTTTCCAATCACTTTGTTTTTTCAAATTATAACCAAATTGTTGACGTGTTTCTGTAGAATTTTGTTTTAAATCATTATATTTATCATCACTCACTAATAACACTGGACCACCAAAACTTATTTCACTCATAAAGTTAACATCTTTTTCTGATCCAATAACTTTAAACGTTTGTTGGGAATGATTTTCTAACACAATCTCACCTTTTTCATTGTGTTGAACAATTCCTCCAGGAGCTACCATATTGACTACTTTCGCACGGTTACCAGTCACTTGATTATCGTTGAAACTTTTGTTACTCGTAATTAACATTGAATCACGTTTATACATATTTGGATTTCCAGTCTCTTTAAAAAATGTATCTTTCGACATTTTCACTTCAGAAACTTCTTTATACTTTTTATCAAAATCAATATGCGCTTCTTTCATTTTACTTTCAAATGAATCGGCTTGTTTATTATCAATAAAATTAAAATCTTGAGGTGATGTCATGGCGACATTATCCTCAATAGTTGATTTACTTATTGCACCAAAACAAAGAACCGTCACCGTTACTGCAGATATAGTTGCAATTATTGTTAACGACAAAGCGTTTTTCTTCATTCTATGCATGATTGAAGATGTAAAGACAACATCAGTGATCGATACTTTGCCATGTTTCGCATTTTTTATCATTTTAAAAATAACAGATACAGAACTTCTAAAGAATAAATAAGCACCCACTACTGTTAAAAACAATATAATAAAAGGTGTAAACATCATGCCATTTGAGAATTTCCCAAACATTTCTGTAGACATATAATAGCCAAATACAATCATCACAATACCTAAGATACCTGAACAAATCTCGACTATTGAGATAGTATTCTTAGAGACTTCTGATTTTGTACTATCATTCATCATTGATAAAATACTACGTCTATGCAAGAAAATATAACTTTGTATAATAATTAGCACCATGGATATGAATATTAGTAAACCAGTTTGAAATACTGCAGCAAATTGGAAAGTTAAAGCTACACTTGTACTAATATGCAAAACTTTTAACACAACCATAAGTAATAACTTAGACCCAAACACGCCTACTATGACACCAATGATACCAGTTACTAAAAACATAGCAATCTGTTCAATTATAAGCATACGTAATATATTAGACTTAGTTAGACCAATCAATTGGAATAAAGCAAATTCACGTGTACGTCTCTTTATAAACAATTGATTTGCATACATTAGAAATACAATGATGATAAAAAATAAGAAATATGACCCAACGTCTGAGCCCTTTCTTATAATTGCCATTGAATTTTCATTATTAATACTGTCTGTATATTTTAAAGTTACAAAACTAAAATATAATACGATACTTACAATTAATGAAAAAATATACATCGCATAGTGACGTAAGTTCTGTTTTAAATTCTTAAGTACAATTTGATTAAAACTCATGTGCGACACCGCCTAATGCCGTCTGCATATGGATAATATTTTTATAAAAGGCTTGATTTGAATCATCACCTTGGTACACTTCAGAGTGAATGTTACCATCTTTTAACATGATGACTCTATTTGAATAACTTGCTGCGACAGGATCATGTGTAACCATAACGATTGTTGCTTCTAAATTTTTATTTAAGTCTTCTAAACGATTCAACAAATCTTGTGCACTTTTAGAATCTAATGCCCCTGTTGGTTCATCTGCAAATATAATAGCTGGTTTATGAACGGAAGCACGCGCTGCTGCAGTACGTTGTTGTTGTCCACCAGATATTTCATTAGGGTATTTCTGGCCTAAATCTTGAATTCCTAAAGCCTTAGTGACTTCACTGTAATTTTGTTCTTTCTCTGTTTTAGACATTTTTTGAATGGAAAGTGGTAACATAATATTTTCTTTAACTGTAAGTGTATTTAACACACTATAATTTTGAAAAATAAAGCCCACTTCTTTTTTTCTGAAATCAGCTAATGCTTTATTACTCATTTTATTTATTTTATTACCATTGATTTCGACCGTACCACTCGTAATATAATCAATAGAACTTAAGACGTTTAGCAATGTTGTTTTACCTGATCCTGATGGTCCCATTATCGTAACAAACTCGCCTTTTTCTATAGAAAAATCAAGGCCTTTAAGCACTTCTTGTTGTCTATGTCTGTTGCCATAGCTTTTAGTAAGCCCTTCTACTTTTAGTATAGACATGCCCTTCACTCCTTAAATAATTTATACCTTTAGTTTAACTAAGACGCAGTCTATTTTCGTTCGTTTCATCTAACAACCTCATCCTATAAAATGACAAACTTGTCACACCTTTTGAAAATCATGAGTTATTTATGTTTTAGGTTTTCATATTATAAATACTTTTATAGCTTAGATTAATAGCTTTCTCCATATGATATAATAGTCTAGTTCATTTTTAAATAAGGAGTAAGACAGATGTTAAATAAAATCAAACAAGAATGGCTAACTGCTCCAGGGACTAACATATTAGCTGGTATCGTCGTTGCCTTAGCATTAATTCCAGAAGCCATTTCATTTTCAATTATAGCAGGCGTAGACCCTATGGTTGGCCTATATTCCTCTTTTATTATTGCAGTTGTCATTTCTTTCGTAGGTGGAAGACCAGCTATGATTTCTGCAGCAACAGGCTCTGTAGCTTTAGTTATTGTACCTTTAGTACGTGATCACGGGGTCCAATATTTATTAGCGGCCACTATTTTAATGGGTATGATTCAAATTATTTTCGGCATATTAAAAATTGGTCGTTTAATGAAGTTTATCCCCAACTCTGTCATGATTGGTTTCGTTAATGCCCTAGCAATCATGATTTTCCTAACACAAATCAAACATATTTTTGGCATATCTTTGGCCACTTATCTATTTGTTATCATTACGTTACTGATTATCTATCTTTTACCACGTATTTTTAACAAGATACCCGCACCACTAATTGCAATCATATTATTAACGGCAACTTACTTAGTGACTGGTGCAAATGTAGAAACAGTTGGAGATTTAGGTGAAATTAAACGTTCGCTACCACAATTTTTCATTCCTGATGTACCATTCAACTTAGAGACGTTAAAAATCATTTTCCCATATGCCTTATCTATGGCAATTGTTGGACTTGTAGAAAGCTTGCTTACAGCTCGAATTGTTGATCAAGCCACAGATACCTATAGTAGTAAAAACCAAGAATCACGTGGCCAAGGAATTGCCAACGTCATCACAGGTTTCTTTGGTGCCATGGGTGGCTGTGCGATGATTGGTCAATCTGTAATCAATGTCCGTTCAGGTGCTACGACACGCCTATCCACCTTTACTGCTGGTGTGTTTTTAATTATTTTAATCATCGTATTTGGCGATTGGGTCGTTGAAATTCCGATGCCGATTCTAGCAGCTATTATGGTGATGGTTTCTGTGGGAACTTTTAATTGGCGTTCATTTAAATTCATTAAAAATGCGCCCCGCACAGATGCGCTTGTTATGATACTCACTGTAACTATCGTTTTAATTACAAGTAATTTAGCACTGGGCGTAATCATTGGTGTAATTGTAAGCGCCTTGTCCTTTGCTACCAAAATTTCAAATGTTTCGGTACAATTTGAAGAAATTGATCATGCCATTCATTATAATATCAAAGGGCAAATCTTCTTTGTTTCTATAGATTCGTTAATGAATCAACTTAATTTAGATTTACGTGACAAAACCATCTATTTAAACTTTAAAGAAGCACATTTATGGGATGATTCGGCAGTTAATGCTATAGACACACTAATTGAAAATTATCATAAAAAGAACAATAAAATTTATGTCCAACATCTAAATAAAGATAGTCGTAAAATTGTTAACGAATTAAGTAAAATAAACCAGCAGCATCTATTATAAAATCACATGAGCTCGCACAGTTTAACAAATAATGAATCAATTTTGCTGTCTTATTTATTAAATTTCAACAAAACTAAGGCTATAGTCTAAATAAAATGCAGTATCCTTATATTTAATATGTTTATCATGGATTCGACCTTACAAACATAATGTATAAATCTAAGATACCACCATCAATAAATTATTATCGGAATACTTTGAGGGACTGGGAATACAAAGTCAATTTGCAAATTTTGATTTTGTATCCCTAGTCCCTCTTTTTAAAACAATAACATTGACAATTATACCTACTAGGGGTATATTTATGGTGTGAAAGGTTCTAATGTTATAGCTATTTATTTACAAACTGAAAGGAGGCTACTTTAATGAGTGAACAAAAAAAAACTACTTTCAATATCACAGGCATGACATGCGCAGCTTGCGCCAACCGCATAGAGAAAAATTTAAATAAAATGGATGAAGTTGAAGCAAATGTTAACGTAACAACTGAAAAAGCGACAATAAGTTATAATCCTAGCTCAACTTCTACTACTGATCTTTACAATACAATAGAAAAAACAGGATATGGCGTATTAAATGAAAAAATTGACTTAGACGTTACAGGCATGACATGTGCAGCATGTTCTAACCGTATTGAAAAGTTATTGAACCGTACTGATGGTGTAGAGGAAGCTAACGTTAACCTTACAACTGAAAATGCTACGATTGTCTATAACCCTAATGCAACTTCAGTTGATACTTTAATCCAAAAAATTCAAAAATTAGGTTATGATGCAAAACCCAAAAAAGAGGCTGACGAGAAACAATCACACAAAGCCATAGAGTTAAAACGTAAACTTACCAAACTAATTGTTTCGACTATATTGGCTTTACCATTACTATTAACTATGTTTGTACATCTCTTTAATATGCATTTGCCACCTATTTTAATGAATCCATGGTTTCAGTTTATCTTAGCAACTCCGATACAATTCATCATTGGTTGGCAATTTTATGTTGGAGCATATAAAAATCTTCGCAATGGTTCAGCAAATATGGATGTACTAGTAGCGTTAGGAACGAGCGCAGCCTATTTTTATAGCTTATATGAGATGATTAAATGGCTAAATGATACAAATATTACACCTCATTTATATTTCGAAACCAGTGCTGTACTCATTACACTGATTTTATTTGGTAAATATTTGGAAGCACGTGCAAAATCACAAACAACAAATGCCTTAAGCGAATTACTCAACTTGCAAGCTAAAGAAGCACGTGTACTACGTAACAATGAGGAATCTATGATACCTTTAAGTGAAGTCGTAGAAGGTGATTATTTAATTATTAAACCTGGAGAGAAAATACCTGTAGATGGTACAATTCTCAAAGGAAAAACTTCTGTAGATGAATCTATGTTAACCGGTGAATCTATACCTGTTGAAAAAGCTCAAAACGATTATGTTATTGGTTCAACTATGAATCAAAATGGTATGCTCACAATTGAAGCAACAAAAGTAGGTAAAGACACTGCGCTCTCTTCTATTATTAAAGTGGTTGAAGAAGCTCAAGGTTCTAAGGCACCTATCCAGAGACTTGCTGATATTATATCTGGTTATTTTGTGCCTATTGTAGTTGGTATTGCGATTCTAACATTTATTATATGGCTTACTTTAGTACGCCAAGGTCAATTTGAGCCTGCCTTAGTAGCAGCAATTGCCGTAATGGTTATTGCTTGTCCTTGTGCACTTGGGTTAGCCACTCCTACTTCTATTATGGTAGGCACTGGAAAAGCTGCCGAAAACGGTATTTTATTTAAAGGTGGCGAACATATTGAACGTGCGCATCAAATCGATACCGTAGTCTTAGACAAAACGGGAACAATCACACACGGAACACCTGTAGTCACAGACTTTGATGGCGATAATGAAGCATTACAATTATTAGCTAGCGCTGAAAAAGCTTCTGAACACCCACTCGCAGAAGCTATCGTAAATTATGCAAAAACAGAACAAGTTCATTTATTAGAAGTTGATGACTTCGAAGCGGTACCTGGACGCGGCATCAAAGCTATGATTGATGGAAAATCTTTATTAGTGGGTAATCGTAAATTCTTAGCAGATCATCAAGTATCCCTTAATAGTTCTGAGCTACAATTGTCTCAATTTGAACAATCAGGTAAAACAGCTATGTTAATAGCGATTGATCAAAAATTACGTGGTACAATCGCAGTAGCCGATACTGTTAAAGATTCTACTAATAAAGCAATCCAACAGTTACATGATTTAAATATCGAAGTTGTCATGTTGACTGGAGACAACCAACGTACAGCAGAAGCCATTGCTTCACAAGTTGGTATAGATTCAGTCATTGCACAAGTGTTACCAGAAGAAAAAGCGGCTAAAATAAAATCATTACAAGCTAATAATAAGACCGTAGCCATGGTTGGGGATGGCGTAAATGACGCACCAGCCTTAGTCCAAGCAGATATTGGTATTGCTATTGGTACAGGTACAGAAGTTGCCATAGAAGCTTCTGATATTACCATTCTTGGTGGCGATTTGTTACTCGTACCTAAAGCAATCACAGCTAGTAAATCGACTATCCGTAATATACGTCAAAACTTATTTTGGGCATTTGGTTACAACGTTGCAGGCATTCCTATTGCTGCACTAGGGTTACTTGCACCATGGATTGCTGGTGCTGCAATGGCTTTAAGTTCTGTAAGTGTTGTCACTAATGCACTTAGATTAAAACGCATGAAATTATAATTAAAATTTGAGATGATTCATATGAATATTATTATTTTTAAGGAGGTGATTAATATGGCAACTGAAACAATTAAAGTAGAAGGTATGAGTTGTGAGCACTGCAAACATGCAGTAGAAAGTGCATTAACAAATTTAGATGGTGTATCAACAGCTAATGTTAATCTTGAAGAAGGTAATGTTAAAGTTGATTTTGATGATAACAAAGTCACAACACCAAACATGCACGAAGCAATAGAAGATCAAGGTTATGACGTAAAATAATATATTAAAAACACGTCAAATATAAGTATCATCGATAACACGACTGAATAAGATTTATTAGCCATATTCTCAAAATAAAATGGCTAGCACATATATAATGTCTCGGTTTCCACTCAGTGTGATAGCAGTTGCTGACTCGATTGAAAAAGCTTGTCTAAAAGCTTTTTCAACTCTTGTCATCACTGCCAGGGGTAGGACAATGAAATTCTTTTTGAAAAAATTAGGTTTCTGTCCTGCCCCTTTTATTTAATATTTTACATTTTAAATATACATCATTGCTTCTTTATTAATTCACACGTAGTTTAGTGTCACCAGTCTCAATAACATCAATTGTCGCATCTAAAGCATCGACAATGAGGTTTTCAACGGCAGCATCTGTATAAAAAGCAATATGAGGTGAAACAATAACATCTTGTCGTTCGATTAATTGCTTTAATACTTCATCCTTTAATTCAGAATGTCGTTGATCACTTGGAAACAATCCCTTTTCCCCTTCATATGTATCAAGTGCTGCTCCTTTTAAAACACCATTATCCAGTGCGTGTATTAGCGCACTCGTTTTTACAATGGCACCTCTTGCACAATTGATAAATACTGATCCTGGTTTAAATTCATTAAACAGTGCATCATCAAATAAATAATCACTATCCTTACTTGCAGGGATATGAACCGTAACAATATCCGCTTCTTGCACAGCTTCATTTATGCTATTAGCATACGTTAAAAATGACTTATAGCTTTCATTAGGGGCAATATCATAAGCAATAACTTCAGCTCCAAAGCCTTGTGCAAATATCTTAGCAACAATTGAACCGATACGACCAGTCCCTATAACAGCAACTTTCAAGTCTTTAATAGAGCGTGATAAGATAGCTGGTTGCCATCTAAAATCATATGAAGCTGTTTTTTGTTGAATATCATTATAGTTTCTGACCAAATTAAGTGCTTGTGACACCGTATATTCAGCAATAGAATGCGGTGAATAAGATGGCACATTAGAAATAATCAAATCATATTTTTGAGCTAAATCAAAATCATATATGTCAAAACCAGCACTTCGTTGCGCAATTTGCTTAATTCCAAATTCATGTAACTTGCGGTATACATCTTCACCAAAAGGAATTTGCTGTGATATCGAAACACCATCAAAACCTTTTGTACGATCGACGGTTTCTGACGAAAGTAATGCTTCATCTAAATCGACAGTCACATTATGCTTTGTTGACCATGCTTTAATATAAGGTATATCTTCTTCTCTTACTCCAAAAATTTTAATACTTGTCATAAGTTAATCACTCCGATCATATTGATTCTATTCATAAAGGTGCTTAAGCGATTGTATCCTTTCTGCAGCTTCTAGTAACGATGCATCATCTAAAGCTAAAGAAATACGTACATAATGTTTGCCATGTTCTCCAAATGGTATACCTGGCGCAACAAGAATTGACTGTTCTTGTAATAAATAATCAACAAAACTTTCTCCATCAAAGTTTTTAGGTGTCCGTAACCATAAGAAAATACCACCTTTCATTGGCTCAAAAGGTATATTTGCTTGTTGTAATTTAGCTTCAAACTCATCTCTACGACGTTTAAATGTTAAATTTTGTTCGTCTAGAAAATCATCATAGTTATTCAAAGCGTATGTTGCTGCGTCTTGCAATGCACCAAACATACCTGCGTGCGTATGTGATTGATATTTCTTTAATGCTTGTATGATGTCTTTGTTTCCAACAGCAAAGCCAACTCGAAATCCTGACATATTATAGCCTTTTGATAATGAAAATATTTCTATTGCTAAGTCTTTTGCTCCTTCTGCTTGCAATATACTAGGATTTTTAGCATCAAAGCCAAAGGCACTATACGCAAAATCATGAACAATCTTTGTTTTTGTTCCTTTAAAACGCTCAACCGCTTCCTCAAATATTGATTTTGTAGCAACTGAACCTGTCGGGTTATTTGGATAAGTCAAATAAACTAAACGTGTATTGAGTAATGTTTTTTTGCTTATTTTGTCCCACTGAGGCAAATAATAAGGCGGCTCTAAAACGAGCGGTTGTGGTTGTGCATCAGCAAGTAACACCCCCGCTTTATAATCCGTATATCCTGGATCTGGTAGTAACACATTTTCTCCTGGATTAACGATACATGTAGGTAAACCAACAAGACCATTTTTAGTGCCATATAAAATACATACTTCATCTTCTTTATCTAATGCAACTTGAAATTGTCTCTGATAAAAATCTACTATTGCTTGCTTAAATGAGTCTTTACCATGGAAAGCAACATACTTTTGATTATCAGGCTGACGCAGCGCATCAGCAAAACAGTCAATAATTCCTTTGGGCGTTTCACCATCAGGAATACCTACAGCCATATTAATTAAAGGTAAAGGACCATGTTCTACTTTCTGTCCCATTGTTTTTGCAAAATAACTATCTGGTATTTGTGCCAATCTATCTGAAATTGCCATAAAAGTCCTCCTATTAAAAAAACTATATGCCGACCTGTGTGGCATATAGTTACACATGTCACCTATCTTTCAAGCATTCATGCTTGTTGGAAGTAGCACAGTACTTTTATATCAAAGTCTGTTGCTGAAGCTTCATAAGGCCAAATCCCTCAGCTTCTCTGGATAAGTTTATTTTAAATTACTATTAATTTTATCAGAATATTCACGCTTGTCAATCTACTCTCGAAACAAAAATGTGACATCAAAATCTCATAGAATAATAAGATCTCGATGTCACTCACATTAAAACATCAAATAAAATAATAAAACCCGGAACATAAACGTCCCGGGTTGTTCAATCTAAGATAACTAAATATTTCTATTTAGTTATTTAGATCCTACCACCATCCATTAGAAGCACGGAAAGCCATAGCTGCTTCCATTGAACCGTAACGGCTTTTACCGTAATTAATCATACCTTTAGTTTGGCTTGCTACTGAACCAGTTCCCCATGATTCTTTAGTTTGACCTAAACCTCTGTAACCAGCTGGGTTAACAGCATTTGGGTTACCACTTGATTCAGGCATTACAATTGAATTCCACATAGCTTCTGTCCCACCTGCAGCTATGAATTGAGCTTTAACTGATCCACCAGTTGATGCAGCTGATGTTTGAGCAGCTTTGTAAGTTTTAGTTGCAGTACTTGTTTGAGCAGTTTGAACACTTGTGTTTGAAGAAGCTTTAGGCGCTTCAACTGCTGCTACTGGAGTATTGCTTGATTGTTTTTGAGCACTTACTTCACTAGCTGAAGTTTCGTTAGTATTTGTAGTTGCTTGAGTAGTTACATCTTGTACTGTGTTAGAAGTTGCACTTTGAGCACCTGTAGCTGTGTAATTCCATGACCAAGATTGACCATTTGAAGTGAATGTATATTCATTTCCACCTAAAACGAAGTTATAGTTATACGCGCCAGCGTGTAATGGTTTTTGGTTTAATTTTTCAGGATTGTTTTGAGCTAAATCAGCTAAATGCGCTTTGTCGATATTTTCTTCTGAAGCGTGAGCTTGATTGTGGTCTGCTGTTGTTGCATATCCTGTTACACCTAATGCTACTGCTAATGATGATGCTAAAACTGTTTTCTTCATAATTAAAAAATCCTCCAATTAAAATCTTTTTAAGTAAAATTATATTTTCGTTAAATTATTTATCGTATGTGCTGAAATCGATTAATTTTTATGTTTTATTTTTTCGCCACAAATAATATAACACATATTTCGCCTATTTATATTACACTTTCATAACAAAACGTTACAAAAGAAAAGATACTTTGTAACATTGAAATACTACTGTTTTGTTTTGTAATGCATAATTCTTTCGTTGTTTTCAAAATATATTGTGCATAGTACTGTTATATTAATCTTTATACGTTTATCATCGAACACGCTCACATAGTCTGAATTATTACAGCAAATCTTTTTGTTACACAACTGTAAAATAATAAATGAACAAAAAAATTATATTTTGGAGTAAAACTTGCAATTTTTTTTGTCTAAAATCAAAAAAGACCACTGTTTTGTGGCCTTTTAATATACTTTATTATTTTATTCAACATTCAAAACATTACATTATATTACAAAAATAACTATACATTTTAAACATTATATATCATTTTACGCTAAGAATTTGAAAATTTCTCTATCATATAATTTCAATGTTTTCATATAAAATGTATTGATCAAATACCCCATTACAAATGGAACTACAAAAAACGCAATAAATACATATATTAAGTTTAATAATATTGAATGTTCCATAAATCTAAACGCACTTATTGGCCCAACAAGCCCAATAATTCCAAAACCTGCTGATTCTTTTGTTCCACCAATTCCTATGAGTGCACCAACAAAACCAGTGATTAGTGCATTTGAGAAAATTGGTAGTAAAATAATAGGATGTCTTACCATATTAGGTATCATCATTTTCACACCCCCTAAAAAGATTGTCAGAGGTACACCTGCTCTATTTACTTTTAACGTGCCTGCAACTAATGCACCTTCACATGCCACAATTCCAAGTGAAGCAGAACCAGCCGCTAAACCGCTAATACCTATAGCTAAAGCAGTTGCTACAGTTGATATAGGTGAAATAATTATAAAACTAAATACTAATGCAATAAGCATAGACATCAATACTGGTTGCAATTCTGTAAATGTATTAACTAAATTACCAATACCAGTTGTAATCATTTGGACATATGGTAATATAAGCACGCCAATAAAGCTGGCTATCACACCGACAATAGTCGGCAAAATAATTAACGTTAAACTACCAAATCTTTCTCCAACGACTAATATTAAAAAAACAGCAATTGCTGCAGTGATCATTGTGTTAATAAGATCTCCAACACCTACAAGCATCCAAGCACCATCTTTAAATTGCGCTGCGCCACTGCCTACAAAAGCAGAACTCGCCACAACAGCCGTTGCTAAAGGTGATAAACTGAATCGCATTGCTATAAGTGCACCAACTAATAACGGTACAGTAAATTGAATACTTTCTACTATTTGTAACAATGTTTGAAAAATCTGGTACTTAGGCGCGAAAAGTTTGAATAGTTCTCCTAAAATAGCATTAGGTATTAACCCTGCTACTATGGCAATCGCTACACCAGATAGTACATTATATAAAAATTGTTTGGGACTTACTTTAATCATAGAAGTTCCTCCTAAGCTGAAATAAATACTAATATATCATATTTTCTTAATTTTCAGAATATTGTTCCTGTATTTTTCTCAAATATTTTTATATTAAATTAACAACTAAAATTGAATAGCCACAATCAAAATATTACAACATAAAAAAGTAGATAACCGAAATCTCAATATTAAATCCGATTTCGGCTACCTACTTCAATATATAATTAACACGTTTTTATAATATACAGGATTGTTTTAGCATAACGCTATATTTATTCTAATGTTATCAGTTCAAGGAAACGTTAATAACACAAATTTTCAATTTTACTGTTTCATTAAATTTGCTGTTAGTACAAGCCCTTGAGATGCCGTTTCAAAAAATTCCAATTTTTTTAATTGGCTCTCCTTAGGCAATCTTTTTTCAAATTGTTCCCATATCCATATAGCAATATTTTCAGCAGTTGTATTCATTTCAGGTAATGTGTCATTTACCAACTGACCATCTAAATACGGTTCAATTTCTTTTTGGTATAATTTATCTACTTCATTGAAATCTAATGCCAATCCATATTCATCTATATCTGATAAAATTTCAATATTAAATTGATATGGTTGATTTTCTAGGTCTTTATGCACAGTATTTGTAAAATAAATTCGATTATCACAAGTGAATTCATAATAATTCTTTATCAAAACTTGGCCATTACGATATTTAAACTGCCCAGGTGGTTGAATATGATCAAATTTAGTCATTACGCTCACTCCCATCGTCATTTTTATTAATATACCCTTTTATATAACAAGTACATACTGATTCATCAATGTTTTTTATTCAATCTTTAAAGGTAAAGATAAAACTAATTAGGTAAACATTGGAGGAGATTTTTTACATGGCGATATACATTCAAAGAATTTATGAAGACAAACAGCAAGAAGGTTTACGAATACTCGTAGATCGCGTATGGCCAAGAGGTATAGCTAAGGACGATGCGAATTTAGATCATTGGATAAAAGAAGTTGCGCCAACTTCTGAATTAAGAAAATGGTTTAACCATGATCCCAAGTTATATGCTGCTTTTAAAGAAAAGTACGAGAAAGAACTTCGCGAAAATATTAACCAAAAACAAGCATTTGAAGCATTGCAGAATAAAGTTTCTGAGACTGATAAGGATACCATTTTATTATTTGCTGCTAAAGATCAAAAACATAACCAAGCTGTTGTACTTCAAGCATTATTACAGTAAACAACTATAATTAACATAAACAAACGTAAAACTACCGCTTATCCTATTAGCACTTTAGGATAAACGGTAGTTTTTTATAATGATGTTATCATATACACTCTAGTTATTTTAGTTCATATAGGCTTTTCTCACCATCTGGTAATTTTCCAACAAAATCTTTAGGATCTTCTGCAGAGTCATTACCGATACCACCATTCATTCTCTGAAAATGAAGGTGAGACCCGGTCGTTTGTTCTCCCGTATTACCAGAAAGTGCAATTACATCTCCCGCTTGTACATTGTCTCCTACTTTAACTTTAAATTGATTTAAATGCATATACCATTGGTGATACTGTCCGTTCGTTTCAGCTATTTGCACTACTTTGCCACCTAAGTCATTCTCAAATGTGCGAGTAACCTTGCCATCTGTTGCGGCTTTAACCGGTGTATCTTCAGGCAAATCATAATCTATCCCATAATGTTTCCCATCAAAACCGCTAAACTCATATTTACCAAAATTTTCTGTTTCTCTGCTCCGATCAAAAAAATCTGTATAAGATGTCGATTGCTCATTTGTATAATTTTGGTTACTGTTTTCTGAAAAATTTTCATTTATACTTTTTTGTATATAATCCATATTCGTCATCAAGAAAATAAATGGAACGATTATAATGATTAATAGCACAATTGTTTTTAACGTATTTTTCACTAAATGAATCACCTTTTAATATAGTTATTATTAGTTCATAAGTATACTTTTTATAGTTCCAAAAAACTAATAATCCGCTTAAAAAGCACCTCATACTTTAGTTTGACATAAAAATTTAGGCAGGGAAGTGCAATTTCTTATTTCCACTTCCACATATAACTCAAAGCTACGTAATTATTATTTCACATGGTATTGTACCGCGACCAAATGCTGTACATACAATCCCCATTTAAGTCTTTAGTATTTATATCTATACTTAAAAGTTAAGTTATTGGTCATCACTATAACTTTTAAGTATGTCCTCCATTAATATCCATACGCGTTCAACATCTACAGCAGTCGCAAAATAAGCATTTTTTTCATTATTTGTAACGTTATTTAAATCGACAGCCATCGTTCCATAGGTAAGCGCACTTTGATGTTCGATATCAATATGTGTTTGTTGCATTGTAAATAAATCGGGCTCCAACAAATACAAAATTGTACAAGCATCATGTATAGGGCCACCATCCATATTAAAGTGTGTTTTGTATGTAGATTTAAAGAATTCTAAAAGTTCTACCACAAATTTTGTAATTTGATTATCTATTGCTTTAAATCTGTTGATAATGGCGTCGTTTGCCAGTACTTGATGTGTTACATCTAAGCCAAACACGTTGATAGGAACGCCACAATCAAATACACGTTTTGCCGCTTCAGCATCAACCCAAATATTAAATTCCGCAGTAGGTGTCCAATTTCCGAAAGTCCCCCCACCCATAATCGTGATAGAATCTATATATTGTGTAATACTCGGCTCTTTAATTAAAGCTGTTGCAATATTCGTCAAGGGGCCTGTAGCCACTAGTGTTACAGGTGCCTCACTATGTTTTAGTGTTTCAATTATTACATCAGCGGCGTGACTTTGCGTTGGTTTTAACGAAGGTACTTCTGGTAATTTCGGACCGTCTAATCCACTATTACCATGTATTTCTGATGCAAATGAAGCTGGTTTAATCAATGGTCTTGTAGCACCGACAGATACACTAATATCTCCTCTTCCCATTACTTCCAATACATTCAAAGCATTTTTGGTATTTTTTTCAACTGATTGGTTACCAGCCACTGTTGTTACAGCTAATATATCTAACGTACTATTTTTAGCTCCTGCTAATATTAACGCAATCGCGTCATCATGTCCTGGATCACAATCCATAATAATTTTTTTACTCATATTCTTCACTCCTATCATAAAAATACATGACGTGTATATTTCAAAGTTAAAAGTTATTAGACTGCATGTTTTTTGTACTGTCTATACATAATTGCAAGTACAATTAACCACAATGGCGCAAAGATAACACCTATTCGTGTTTCTGGATTTACAAATAATACACAAAAAATAAAAGTAAAAAATATGATAATACATAACGCCATTACTTTACCACCAGGCATTTTAAATTTACTTTCCTTATGTAAATCCGGTCGAGCACGTGTGTATCTATAATACGCAACCATAATCAATGTCCATATAAATATGTTTAATACTGTAGAAACCGTACTGATATAAACGAATACAGTTGTCGCATTAGGTATAAAATAGTTTAGTAATACTGCAAAGAGTAGTAATGTACATGTTACTAATATTGCTGTAATAGGTACACCTCTACGATTCGTTACTTGGAACTTAGGTGGCGCTTGTTTTCTATTTGCTAATCCGAATAATGTTCTACTATTTGCAAATATACCACTATTACAAGCAGATGCAGCTGCAGTTAATACAACAAAATTAATAATTCCTGCAGCAAATGGGATACCAACTAGCGCAAATACTTTAACAAATGGACTGCTATCTGGATCTAATTGATTCCAAGGTATAATAGAAATAATAACTGCTAGAGCACCTATATAAAATATTAGAATCCTAAATGGTACATTATTAATAGCTTGTGGAATCGTTTTATGAGGATTTTTAGTTTCTCCTGCTGTAATCCCAATCATTTCAATACCAAGGAAAGAAAAAATCGCCATCTGGAATGACATTAAAAATCCAGACATACCATTGGGAAAAACCCCTCCATTATTGTATATATTAGAAACACTTGCATGTCCAAATGGTGTTTGATAAGCCATTACAATCATGACAATACCTATAATAATCAATGCGATGATAGTAACAACTTTAATAATGGCAAACCAAAATTCTAATTCTCCAAACAATCTCGTACTCAGTAAATTGAATGACATTAACAATAAGATACAGGCTAACGCCGATAACCAATTTGGAATTTCTGGATACCAAAATGATACATATTTTGCTACAGCTGTAACTTCTGCCATACCGGAAATAATCCATGTTAACCAGTAAGTCCAACCAGTAATAAAACCAGCGAGCGGTCCAACATATTCATTTGTTATATCCGCAAACGAATTGAATTTTGTATCTGAAAGTAACATTTCTCCCATAGCCCTCATAAACATAAATAATGCAAATCCTACAATAATATATGTTAGTAAAATGGATGGCCCTGCTAAACTAATAGATTGCCCAGCTCCTAAGAATAAGCCTGTACCGATTGCACCACCAATAGCAATTAATTGTATATGTCTATTACTTAACTCTCTCTTTAATCTGTCTGCCATAGTTCCTAACCCCTTAATCTTGAAATATGCGCACATTTCTATTTTACTACTTTTTTACTTAGACAAGAACGTTGCACCAAATTTTCATTAACAGTGTATTAACATGCTTTTAGCAAATAATTTCTCCTATTATATTTACCATTAACTCAATAATAAAAAAGCCAAACCGCTTTATGTATGCGCTTACATAATACTACAATCATAAATCAACTACATTCATATTTCAACTTAAATTATTTTTTAAAAAAGTTTTATGCACAACACTTATATTATATTCACAAATATTCTACTCTTGCTTATATTAAAAAAACTGTTAAATTAAAAATATTAACTTATATATCTAAGGGGGGATTTGATGCGCGCGATTTTTATAGGTATTCTCGGAGCGTTATTTTTTTCAATCACATTTATACTCAATCATTCTATGGCAAGTAGTGGTGGTAATTGGTTATTCAGTGCTTCATTACGTTTTATATTTATGTTCCCATTTCTTTTTATTTTTGTTTATATTAAAAAAAGACACGGATACATACTTGAACATATTAAAAAGTACTTTCTACAATGGTTACTTTGGAGTACGCTTGGTTTCGTCTTTTTCTATATTCCAATTACATTCGTCTCCAATTATAGTCCAGGTTGGTTAATATCAGCAACATGGCAATTAACAATTATTTGTGGTTTATTACTTGCGCCTTTATTTTATGAATATGTTCAGTTTGATAAACAATTAGTTAAAGTTAGGGAACGTATTTCTTGGCGCTCTGTTAGTACTTCTAGCGTTATGGTATTTGGTGTTGTGTTAGTTCAAATACCTCAAATTACGTCCATAGAAATGAAAACCTTTATTCTCTCTGTTGTTCCACTTATCATTGGAGCTTTCAGTTATCCGTTGGGTAATCGTAAAATGATGGAACTTGTAGACAATGAATTAACAACAATTGAACGTATTTATGGTATGACTTTAGTGACGTTACCCATCTGGATTATTATCTTTGTAATCGGTGTTTTCAACAGTGGCTTCCCCGCTTCTAATCAAGTATTACAAACATTTTTAGTCGCTGTATTTTCTGGTATTATTGCGACTACACTCTTCTTCTATGCGACGAATTTAGTAAAAAACAACCAAGCTAAATTAGCTGCTGTTGAAGCAACCCAAGCCACTGAAATAATCTTTACACTCATTGGTGAAATGTTATTTTTGGGGTTACCTTTACCAGATTCTATTAGTATTATTGGTATCATTATTATCACATTAGGTATTTTTGTTTATAGCTTTATGAATGCCAAAATTAGAGAAAACAATAGTGAGATTCAAAAATTCAACTAATTTTTCAAATCATATCCGTGTATACTATTTTGTTACACTTCAAAAAGGACTTTTAAAATACAATGAAAACTATGTCTACAACTTGAGCCAAACAGTCACATTGACATTCTTATTTGAAAGCAAGATAATTTATATCAAATAGCATTGCTAGTGATTTAAATTAAAGGAGGTTCAAGGTCAATGCCGACAACTCATGTTGACCCAAGAATTACCAGAACTAAAAAATTATTGATGGATGCCTTCCGAGCTATAGCAAAAGAAAAGAAACTTCAATCCATAACAGTGAAAGACATTACAGACCGTGCAACTGTTAATCGTGCAACGTTCTATGCTCATTTTTATGATAAATATGACATCATGGATTATACATTGTCGGAAACTTTACTTAAAAACTTAAATGATTCATTAAATGTGTCAACGGAACTTAATGAAGAAACGCTTTGTAAAAGTTTTATAACTATCACAAGCTATATTCAAGAGACGCATAACGAATGCAAATTAAATAGTGAAGCTTATGGTCAAGTTGTAGAAAAAAGGGTGAAAGAAGAATTAGAGGATATCTTTCTAACATTGCTAGTACAACAGCACGTTAACGAAAATCGTGAAACGCTTGCTACAACTGCAAGATTCTTGTCTTGGGGGCTTTATGGAACAGCTAAGCATTGGTTCCATACAAGTCAATTACCAGCACAAACCTATATCAAACAAGCACTTCCTTTCTTAATGAATCAAAATACTAATTAAATATATTTAAAGAGCGGAGCTATAAAATCAAATCGTATTATTGATTTTATAGCTCCGCTTTATATTTTATACTGTAATTTAAATATCACTTTACATTTTCAAACATATCAAATGTATATTTTTTTAATTCTTTATTCTCTATTTTCATTTATAAAATCTAACACTTTACCTGTTATCGCCACTGCGCTATTACTTTCACCCTCAATACCGCCTTGATGCAATCCAATAACTTCATTATTTTCATTAAAGAGTGGTGAACCAGAATTACCACCATAAGTACTCGCATCATATGTAAGTATATTACTATTATTAGCTAAAATTTCTCCTTTACTTTCCCACATTGTCGCTAATGACTTATCTCCAGGATACCCAGTAACCGTTATAGGTTCACCTTCATTAACATTTGAAGCATCTTGTAACGTTGCTGGTTGAACAACATCACCTACTGATTGACCGTTTTTATTTTCATTAAAATGAACAACCACTAAATCTTCCTCACCAGGGTATGCTTTTATTTCTTTTTCAGTAAAAGTACCATTTGGAAATGTATCAGCATCTTTGGCAGCTGGTGCAAAGGTCATGTTGCCATCCGAAAGGTCTGCAACATGCTTATTCGTTAACACCGTATTCTTATCTATTACAACACCTGTCGCGATATTGTTTCCAATATTGATATAACCAATAGATTGATAATGTCCACTGTTTGTATTTTCAATTTGTGTTCTATCTTCGTTGGGTAATATTACTCTTGGCATTGCTTTGTTTTCAGCAGGACGATCTGCTGTATTTTGCGTCGCTTCAGTATCCTGTGCTGTAGTATTAGTACTCTGAGCATCAACCTTACTATCACTATTAAACATGGCTAATGACAATATAGCGATAAAAGCACATGAGATACTATTAATTAATATTCTTTTCAACATAAATTAACCCTCCAATAAAATATAAATCTCTTCTTCAATTTAAAGAATTTGCTAAAAATAATCAAATTATATTATATTTTAAATTTCTTTATGAAAAAACATTTCATTATACATGGAATAATTTATATTCATTAAATAAAGGTTTTACTTATCTAACCAACATTTAAGATTATTTGTTGTTTACACGATATATGCATAAACATGTTGTTTGCTTTAATTAGAAGCACGTTATACAATACATCTATACAACATGTGTTAGTTAGACGATTTGTGTTGTAAATTAAAAGTTAGGAGGGATAGACGTGACAACAATCCAACACCATTATGGATTCCAACGTACTTTTCAAAAGGATCACCTGACCTTAGGGTTAGCATTTCCTTTCGACAATTCAGAAGACCATAAATTATCATTTGAAAATCAAATTGAGTTAGCTCAACATGCTGAAGAACTCGGATTTACAAGCCTATTTGTGCGTGACAGTCCGCTTTATAGTCCACATCTAGGAAATGTAACGACAAACTACGATCCGTTTGTATTTTTATCTTATCTCAGTGCCAAAACATCTAAAATCGCTCTCGGAACCTCTAGCATTGTTGCTACATTACGTCATCCAATTCATATAGCTAAGGCAGCTACTTCTCTTGACTTCATTTCAAATGAGCGCCTTTTGTTAGGTATGGCGACAGGAGACCGTAAATTTGAATTTCCTACATTTAAGATAAAAGAAGAACAGTTAACCGAAACATTTCAAGATACTATTTCAGCTATAAATGCGTTATGGCAAGAACATTCACCAGATATATCAAACTCAATATTTGAATTATACGAAGACTCAGGGCTACAAATGTTGCCAAAGCACAAGCATATCCCAATGTTCGCCACAGGCTATTCAAAACAACAAATGTCTTGGTTAAAGTCCAATATGGACGGCTTAATGTTTTACCCACAACCATTTCAACAACAGAAAGCGCTACTTCAAGATTGGCATAACAATGACACTTTCAAGCCATTTATGCATCCGCTTGTTGTAGATTTATCAAAACAAGCGAACGAATTAGTGAAACCTATAAAAGGTGGTTATCGGTTAGGTAGAAATACTTTAATAAAAATTCTAAAAGCCTATGAGAAAATCGGCACAAATCATATTATGTTACATTTAAAATCAAAGAACAGATCATATAAATCATTATTAACAGAAATTGGCGATTATGTGATACCACATTTCCCGCCACACTTATTACAGGAGGAACATAAAAATGACATTATTAGACAGAATTAATGAACTTGCAAATAAAGAAAAAGTAGAAGTATTGAGTGTTGAAGAAAAACAAGAACAACACACATTAAGACAAGAATATTTACAAATGATTCGTGGACAAGTTATTAATACATTTTCAACAATGAAAGTAGTAGACCCATTAGGTGAAGACGTAACACCTGATAAAGTTTATAAATTACGTGAAGAAATGGGAACATTAGACCTTAATTAAAACGCAAAAAAGAGCGATACAGCAATCTAGTTTAAGATAGATTGCTGTATCTCTCCTTTTTTATATTTTATTATGACAAGATTTGTTTCATAGAGCGTTTAACGCTTTCCGCATACATACCACCAAATTTAACTAAATGGACCATCAATAAATATAATCTATAGAATTCGAGACGCTTTTCTACATCTTCATTTATTGGATAATGTTTGTCATATTCATTGTAAAATGCCTCTGTAAAACCACCAAAGACAGTAGTAATACCTAAATCGAATTCTCTGTCACCATATAATGGCGCTGGGTCAAATAACGCTGGTGAACCATCTTTCAGGAACATATAATTTCCACCCCATAAATCACCGTGCAATAAAGAGGGTTTACTTGGATGTTGTTTTAATGTATCTACTATTACTGAACGTACAGATTCATATTGCGAAACATCGTCGTCGCTCCAAGCTCCTTGCTCTACTAAGGTATCTTTCAGATGATCTAAGCGTCGATTCACAAATAATGTTATCCAATTATCTGTCCAACTATTATCAAATGTTATATCTCCACCTTCATAAGGTAAATCAAAACCAAACTTGCCATTTACTTGTTGTTTACTATGCATTTGGGCTACTAATTCCGCTAATGCTTCTTGACTTCCTGTACGACCTTCATCTAAATAAGTTAATAATAAATAAGCGTCGCCCTCAATTTCACCACTTCCTATTACTCGTGGTGCAGTAACTTCCGCCTCTTCAAAAAGTTTTAAACCTGAAATTTCTGCCGCAAAAAAAGATGCGTTTCGGTTTCGTTGAACTAATAAAAAATAGGTTCTCTCAACTGTCTCAATTTTAAATGCTTCATTTACATCTCCACCACTAACAGGTGAAATAGACTTTATATTATTTAAAGGCAGTTGTGTTTGCCATGACTGTTTCATGAGTTATACCTCCAATTATTATATTTAAAAATAAATACATCATTATTATTGCCCTTTTTAACTTATGTAATCACTCACAGATTCAAATAAATTGTATGTGAAAGTTTTAATAATTCTTTTATTTGCTCTAGGCATATATTACGTAAAATGCTAGTCTATTAAAGACATCTTTTTCAATTTTACTTTTTAAAATTGACTAGGCACTCATCACAATACATAATTTTATTACAAATAATTTGATAAATGGAGCGATCATGATATGTACAAACTCATCAAACCTATTTTATTCCAAATAGATCCTGAAAAAGCGCACGGGATGACAATTAACGCACTCAAATTCGTCCAAAAATATCCAAAACTTTTACCTGTTATTAACCAATTATTTCACTATGAAAATGAAAGCTTATACCAAAATATCAAAGGTATCCAATTCAATAATCCAATTGGATTAGCAGCAGGTTTTGATAAATCTTGTGAAGTACCTAAAGCCTTAGAAAACGCTGGTTTTGGTGCACTTGAATTAGGGGGTATCACACCTAAACCACAACCTGGTAATCCCAAACCACGAATGTATCGCTTAGTGGAAGATAATGCACTGATTAACAGAATGGGTTTTAATAATCTAGGCATGAACAAAGCTTTAAGTAATCTACGTAAATATAATTATCAAATTCCAATTGGCCTTAATGTTGGCGTTAACAAGACAACATCTTATGATGCGCGTTATGAAGATTATATTAAAGTTATCGATACATTTAAAAATGACGTTACCTTTTTCACGGTTAACATCAGCTCTCCAAATACGAAAAACTTACAAAGTTTCCATGATAAAGATGCATTCGCCCAATTGTGCGAAGCTATTCAATCTTATAAAGAAAAACAAAATCTCAACGTACCTATTTTCATCAAACTTACATCTGATTTAACATTAGACGGACTCGGTCAAATGTTAGAACCGATAACACAAACCTTTGACGGTATTATACTAGCCAATACAACGCAACAACGTGAACATTTAAATTCAGACAATCGTCATGAAACAGGTGGATTGAGCGGAAGACCATTATTCAACCGTAATCTAGAATTAATTTCATATGCTTATAAACAAACAAATGGTAATTTCTTAATTATTGGTACAGGCGGTATTTTCAGTGATACTGATGTAATTAAAATGTTACGTAGTGGTGCTTCATTAGTACAAATATATAGTTCTTTAGTTTTTGAAGGACCTGGATTAACTCAAAAATTAAATAAGCAACTCGCACATTATCTCAAATCTAATGGTTATAATCATGTTAGTGAAATTATTGGGTTAGATGCCTAATATTTCTAAGTGCTTGTCTGCACGCATTTTTGCACTGCCTCTTTTATTTTAAAAATAATAGGGTATATGTACAACAAAAGGAGGTAGTGCCATTATGTATAAAAATATATTATTAGCTTATGATTTTGATAATTCGTTTAACAATGTACCTGAAGAGTTGCAAAATCTAACCGCTGGCGTGGATGATGCTGAAATTACAGTATTCCACGTTATACCAGAAAGCGAGTTAGAAACTTCAGTACGGTATGATAATAAACACTTTGAAGATTTGGCACATGAAAAAAGCGAATTACTCGAACCTTTTGTTAACAAATTAGAAGATCTAGGTTTAAATGTAAATATTAGATTTAGTACAGGCTACATCAAAAACTCAATTTTGTCAGAAATTAAAGAACACAGCTATGATATTATTGTAATGAGTAATACGCGTACAAAATCAGATATTAAAAATATACTTGGTAATGTGACACACAAAATTGCAAGTAACGTAAATATACCTGTACTTATTGTAAATTAGCCTTCATACAAAAACTCAATTCCTCTATCATAAATGACTAGAAGAATTGAGTTTTATTTTTTTATTGCTGTTGCTTCAAATACTGTTCAATCACTTGTAGAACACCAGAGTCATCATTTGAAGGTGCTTTATGCTGGGCAACCGCTTCTACCTCAGGGCTACAATTAGCCATCGCATAGCTATGTGTAGTTAAGCCTAACATTTCTATATCATTATTGGCATCTCCAAATGCTAATAACTCGTCATGTGCAATACCCCATTGTTTTAATATGTCTTCAATCGCAACACCTTTATTAACATTTGGTAAAATAAGATCCACACTGTCGTTACCACTTGTTACTGCACGTAATTCCCCTCTAAATTTAGTTTCTAATGCATCCATAACTGCTTTAACCAAATCTTTATCTTTGATGCGCATAGCAACTTTTACAAAATTATCTTCCTCTATATGCTCAAAGGACGCTACTTTTTCAATATCATAATAATAATTACTAATAAAATTCATAAATTCATTGCTACATGTCTGTTTTACATAAGCTGATTTAATACCACTCAACACAATATCTGCTAAGCCAAAGTCTCTTGTAAGTGTCTCTACGACATCATAAATGAGCTGTTGATCAAAGTAATAAGATGTCATCAATTCATTATCATAATAAGTAACGGCACCATTTTCAGCAACATACGTGATATGTTGGTCTTTTTCCGGAAAAAATGACTGTAATTGCGCATATTGATTACCACTTGCCACAATAAATTTAATATCTTGACGCTTCAACTCATCAAATATTTCCTCAAAATATGCCTTATCATATGTGTGATCCGATTTTAAAAAGGTCCCATCTTTATCTACAGCGATTGCTTTTATCATCATTGATACTCCTTTCTGTTCTCGAAAATATAATTAAATAGTCATATACTTGCTTAAATTACATTACAATAATATTAAAAAGGTGACCATCAATATCTCTAAATAAGCCACCATAATACCCTTCATGCATAGTACTACTTTGTAGAACTTCTCCACCTGATGTTTCAACTTGTTCTAATAAGCAATCCAACTCTTCCAGTTCAGATACAGAAATAGAAACTAATGCACTATGACTTCCAATATTTGAAACTTGGGCGACTTTCTCAAATTGATTACGTTCAATAAGCATTATGACTTTATTATCTAAAGTTTCAATTCCTCTCATTTTATCTAAAACTGCTTCGTTTCTTTTGATTGTAAAGCCTATTTCACTAAAAAATGTTTCACTTGCTGCTAAATCTTCTACCGGTAAATTAAGCCAAGATGATTGTATATTCATTTTACTCCTCCCATTTTTATCACCATACCATACTCCGCTTTTACAGTGCTATAAAGAACCTATCTCACGCCTCTTCCTTCACTCTTATACAACAAGTTTTTAATGAAATAACGTTAATAAATCATTA
This sequence comes from Staphylococcus pseudoxylosus, assembly GCF_044794325.1. NCBI lineage: Bacteria > Bacillati > Bacillota > Bacilli > Caryophanales > Staphylococcaceae > Staphylococcus > Staphylococcus pseudoxylosus. The sequence goes on along the minus strand of NZ_CP085024.1, from coordinate 445,489 downwards.
TTTATTTGACACATAATCTCTAAATGAGTTACAGTTTTCAACATCTTATTTGCTTATTTTCAACACTTTAAAGCATCTGAAGATAGTTATAACCAAATTATGATGAAGTTAAGGTCTATTAATAATCATCACTATTTTATGGCATTGGAATGATCAAATCCCACATATCTCTGATTATTCGTTTTACATTAGCCGTATTGTTTTAACTAAAAGGAGTAAAATAAAATGACTAGTACAATCAATGTACACGTCTTACACACTGGTTCAGTGATTGTAGACGAAGCATTACCATTCAACTATAAATATAATCCACCTTTAGCATGGACCGGGTTATTTAGATCTAAAAAGAAACAACTGCGTTTACCTGTATCTGTTTATCTTATAGAACATCCAAAGGGTCTTGTTCTAATTGACACGGGTTGGCATGAAATCAATCGAACAAAGCCCATTAAAAATTTAGCTTTTCAATATCCAATAAACAAGGCAGTTTTACCTAAAGGCACTGCTGTACATGAACAAATTGAAGCATTAGGCTATCAACCTTCGGATATAGATTATGTGATGTTGAGTCATTTACACTGTGATCATGCTGATGGCTTAGCACATGTAGCTGACGCAAAAAACATCTTAGTCAGTGAAGTGGAATGGAACGCTGCAAACAACGATAAAATGCGTTATCTTCCACACCAATGGGATAATATTGCTATTCAAACCTATCCTTTAAAAGATAATGGCATTGGACCTACAGGTAAATCCTTTGATTTATTTGGTGATGGTACACTCGAATTTATTCACACACCAGGACATAGCGCTGGTCTATGTTCTACACGTGTTAAAGCGCATAAAGATGATGCGTCATATTTATTGTTGGCCTCAGACGTAGGTTATGCTGAAAAATCATGGAAAAACGGTATTTTGCCTGGCCTCGTAGTAGATAAAGATGATGCAATCAAATCATTAAATTGGGTGAAAGCACAAGCAATAGATAAAGACTGTGTCAAAGCGATTGCCAATCATGATGCCGAAGTTCAACCACAAGTCATTTCTTTATAGTAAAATACTAATTAAGCCGTATTTCACTATAAAACCAATAAAATCTAATATTTGATTTACAACTATTACACTCAAACAAACTATAATCTAAAATATAGTAATCTTAATATATAAATGAGATAAGCTTATAAGGGCGTGCATATATGAGTGATGGCTAAATTATCACTCACCTCGCCCTTTTTACATAATCTAAAAAGTATAAATTACAAAATCTAGCATCACAAAAAGAGTAAATAATCACTTAAAACAACTAATGACACCGAAACAGACTATAATACGCTAAGCTTCATATATATTCTATAAATTTTCACAAAATTTTCTGAATATTTAGAGATATTTATGCTATGATATAAATTATCATAATTTAGTTATAAAGTTTTACGATATAGTATTCATTGGGAGAGATTTATTATGAAAGATTTTTTCAACAAAATTTTTAAAAAAGCAGAACCATCCGTTTATCAAGTGAAGGATGCTCATTTAAATAGAACATTGCGTGTTAAAGACTTTTTAGCTTTAGGTGTCGGTACCATAGTTTCTACTTCTATTTTCACACTACCTGGCGTTGTTGCAGCACAACACACAGGCCCTGCAGTTGCACTTTCATTCTTATTAGCAGCAGTAGTGGCTGGGCTTGTGTCTTTTGCATATGCTGAAATGTCGTCTGCAATGCCATTTGCTGGTTCAGCCTATTCATGGATTAATGTAGTATTTGGTGAGGTGTTTGGCTGGGTGGCAGGTTGGGCTTTACTTGCTGAATATTTTATTGCTGTCGCCTTTGTTGCATCAGGTTTTTCCGCGAACTTACGTGGTTTAGTTTCGCCATTAGGTCTTGAATTACCAAAATCACTTTCTAATACATTAGGTAACGATGGTGGTGTCATTGATATCGTCGCAGCTATCGTGATTATTCTTACAACTTGCTTATTAGCATATGGCGTATCAGCAGCTGCACGTATCGAAAACATTCTTGTCGTCATTAAAGTGTTAGCCGTATTATTATTTATTGTTGTAGGTTTAACAGTTATTGATTTCAGTAATTATGTGCCATTTATTCCTGAACATAAAGTTACTGAAACTGGATCATTTGGAGGATGGCAAGGTATCTATGCTGGTGTGTCTATGATTTTCTTAGCATATATTGGCTTTGATTCAATTGCTGCTAATTCAGCCGAAGCAATCAATCCACAAAAGACAATGCCTAGAGGGATCTTAGGATCACTACTCATTGCTGTAGTATTATTTGTTGCAGTTTCGCTTGTACTTGTTGGTATGTTTACCTACTCAGCATATGCTGGTAACGCAGAACCTGTTGGTTGGGCATTAAGACAAAGCGGATTTGGTGTAGTAGCCGCAGTAGTACAAGCAATTTCTGTAATTGGTATGTTCACAGCACTCATTGGTATGATGTTAGCAGGTTCACGTTTATTATATTCTTTTGGTCGAGATGGCCTCTTGCCTTCTTGGTTAGGAAAATTAAATAATAAAAACTTACCTAACCGCGCTTTAATAATACTTACTATCATTGCTGTAATTATTGGATCAATGTTCCCATTTGCGTTCTTGGCGCAATTAATATCTGCTGGTACACTCGTAGCATTTATGTTTGTTTCTATAGGTATTTTTGGTTTGCGTCCTAGAGAAGGTAAAGACATTCCAGTCCCAGCATTCAAAATGCCTTTTTATCCTGTAATGCCGATTATCACATTCGTGAGTGTAGTCATCGTATTTTGGGGCCTAAGTGCAGAAGCAAAATTATATACACTTGCCTGGTTTATCATAGGACTAATTATTTATCTCATTTATGGTGTAAAACATTCTAAAAAAGGAAAATCTTCCTAATAAAAAACAGGGCTCGGATACATTAGTGTTCCGAACCCTGTTTTTTTATGTTAGAAAAAGGCTTATGCTTCATCCTCGTCTATTTGGGATAACTTACGAATATTAGAAAAGTCTACCTTTTTAATTAGTTTTTCATAGGTATTTAATGCCGATTCTGTGATTTTAAGTCCTTCTTCTGTCAAATAGATATACATAGCACGTTGGTCTTCAACACATTCTTGTCTTACAACTAATGCTTTCTCTGGTTTTTCTATGCGTACAATCAATCTAGACATTGCACTTTGGCTTAAATCAACAATTTTTATCAAATCATTAATTTTGTATTTTTTCCCTTTAGCTTTATAAATTTCATATAATACATAAAATTCTTTCAAGCTTAAATTGTATGATTGCTTCATTTTTTTCTCAATTAATGTTTCTATATAGTGAACGTATTTGGTTAATTGTACCCAATTATCGATTTTTTGTTGTTTTTCCATCATATCCTCCCAAAGATATATGTGTATAACTACTTATCATAGTTTATCTTTTACTCATAAAATGATTGATATTAGAGTTATCCAATGCAATATACATATCTTTCATATATAAATCCCTAAGGCTCAATTTATTAATTGTTATTAATATCTTACATCATCATAACGTATATTGAAATATTTGCCTGGCTTTTAAATTAACACATAAATTTGCTTAATCTTACTAAAATAACTAAAATGCCTTAATATCACTCAATTATTAAATCTCTATTTGGCCAAAAATAATATCTAAAAAGTTCTCACTAAAAAACATCAATCCATTAAATAAAATAGATTGATGTTTTATTTGAGCATACTGATATAAATCGGCTAATGTTGTAATAATTTTTCTTTTAAATCCTTACGTTCATAGTCTAGTGAGTAAGGATCATTTAACCAGTAAATACCTTCATCTACTTTAAACGTTTGGCCTTTTTTAACTGCATCTGTGTTCTTCCAAACATCTTTATTTTCGAATGATAAATCACTGCCTTTAGCAACTGGCGTTACCACGTAATCACCTGTCATTTCAGGAATTTGTTCTTCAGAGATATCTGCTAAATCATTTTTTTGTGTTGCTTTTTCTACTTTTTCAGGCATTTTCAGTCCAAAGGAATCATATAAAATTTCACTGCCGTGACCATATGTTTTTCCTAAAGCGTAGATTTTTTTATCAAAGTCTTTAATGATTGATACTGTAGTATCTGCACCAATAGCGTCTTTAATTTCTTTTCCATCGTCTTTAGTTTTTGCTTCCCATTGCTTAACCCATGCGTCTGCTTTATCTTCTTTACCTACAATTTTACCTAACTCTTTATGTTGTTCTTTATAGTCATGTTTCATGTAGTCAAAAGCTATTGTAGGTGCAACTTTATTTAATTTTTTAATGTTTTTATCTGTATTATAAGTAATTATCAAATCCGGCTTAAGTTTTGCTACACTTTCAACATTTTCAGCATCTACTTTTTCTACATCTTTAAATTTATCTTTTAAAACTTTACTATCATCTACAATATTAGCTACGCCAACGATATTAGCATCAAGTTGTTTCAATCCTCCAGCATATGTAGCCCCTAAGACTACAATACGTTTAGGTTTTTTCGGTATTTCAACTTTTTTTCCTGAGTCTTGTTTATATGTTGTCTTTTCACTGTTTCCCTTTGACGACTTATCATTTGAACCATTGCCACATGCTGCTAGCACAAGTATTAACGCTAGCAATGGTAATAATATTTTTTTCATGCGTAAAATATCCCCTTTTCTCATATTGTATTTAATTATACATGAAGTTATATGATTCTCAATAATATGACACACATTATTTTTAATGATAGAAAACATATATTTTTTTCTATCATTAAAAATAAAAAACAGCTACTTAATAAATTGCTAGTAACTGTTTTGTATATGCATGGCGTTGTTTATCGAATAAAAATTTAATATTAAAATCATCTACGATTTCACCATTTTTCATGACAATTAATCGTTCAACAATGTTATTTAAAAATGCTAAATCATGAGATATTAATAACATACCTTTATGTGTATCTGCGTAATACTGTTTCAACACTTCAATCATACTTTGCTCAGCAATAACGTCTAAACTAGCTGTAATCTCATCGCAAATTAACATATCTGGTGCTAACATCAATGTACGAATCGTATTAAAACGTTGCAATTGGCCACCACTTAATTGATCAGGGAAGCTATTCAACAAGTTCTTATCTAGATGCATTTGTTTCATTAATATATGCATTCGCTGATGAATTTCATATGAGTTTGACTCACGACGATACTTTATCGCCTCTTCTAGAGATTTGCTCATTTTAAATTTGGGGTTAAAACTATCATATGCATGTTGAAATATAGGTAATAATCGCAAATCATTATTTGTATATTGTTCCTGAGATACTGGCAATAAGCCTAAAATAATTTGTGCTAATGTCGTTTTACCAGAACCGCTCTCACCTACAATACCTACAATTTCACCTGGCTGTATAGTAAGATTTATATTGTTTAAAACAGGGCTCTGCCCATATTTAAAATTCATGTTCTTTATGTTAATCATTACTGCTCCCCTCCTTTAATTGGCTACGGGAGTTAAATAATTTCAAGCTGTATGAATCCACATCATGATTTTTAAAGGCTTGTACATGGTTTGAGTCGACTAATTTCCCTTTTTGAATAACATGTATCCAATCGCTAAAATTTAAAACATGTGATAAATTATGGGTAATTAATAAAAGCGTAACTTTATGAACTTCTGCTAAATGTTTGATTAGGTTCATAATTTTAGCGCCTGTTATCACATCTAGTGATGCAGTGGGTTCATCAGCAATAATTAATTTCGGATTGAGCATCAATACGCTCGCTATTTGAACCCTAGCAAGTTGTCCACCTGACAGACTAAAGCGATAACTATTCATTGTTTTGTCTGGTGCTAAATCAACCCACTCAAGCGCTTGTGTTACATTTTTTTTGGCCATAGCTTTATCTATCTTATAATGTTGTCTATAAATCGCAATCAATTGTTTGCCTAATTTTGTATGCTCATTAAAGCTATGCGTATAATCTTGAGAAATAAAACCAATCTCTTTCCCTAAAAGTTCGTGCATATTCGACAATTTTTTATTTTCATAATTTAAACTGTCATAAGTCATTATTAAATTATCAGGTAATTGTTGTACTAACGCTTTAGCAGTTAAACTTTTTCCTGAACCACTTTCTCCTACCAAAACATTTACTTTACTTGCTTTTAAACTGAGGTTTATGTGATCTATCAGTGTAGTACTTCTTTCACCTTTAATTACTAAATTGGTTATCTCAAGTAAATTAGTCATTGATATCACGCTTTCCTTTTAATAATTTATCTCTTAATGCATCGCCAGCTAAATTAAACAATAGAATCGTGATTGTGATTAAACACGCTGGAACAATCAAAAGTAACGGATAAGAACTAATATAATCTCTGCCTGTATTCAACATTGCTCCCCATTCAGGTGAAGGTGGCTGTGCACCTAATCCGAGAAATGAAAGTGATGATATATATAATATTATTTTCCCAAAATCTACCGTCATCAGCACAATAATAGATGGTAAAACTTGTGGAAAGAAATGTTTAAAGATAATGACATGTGTTGGCACGTTAAATAATCGAGCCATTTGTATATAAGGTTTCGTGATTTCACTACTTACGACTGAACGAGTCAATCTAGTGTAAGTCATCCACTTAATAATCGTAATTGCTATGACCAAATTCCAAATACTAGGTTTGAAAAAACTAGCAAATGCAATCATAAGAACAAATTCAGGAATACTTAACCCTATATCAATAATACGCATAATAATTGTATCAACGATGCCTTTTTTGTAACCAGCAATTAATCCTAATGGTACACCTATAATGACCGTAATCAACAATGTAATCAAACTAATAATCAATGTGTACCTTGCCCCGATTATAACTCTTGAAAGTAAATCTCTACCATAATCATCGGTGCCTAACCAATGGTTTAAGCTTGGCATTTCAAGGCTACTCCCTAAGTTTACCTCATAAGCATTTGTTGCCGACACAAAAAATTGTGCAATGATAAGAACCAATAAATACAATGCAAACACATAAAATATAAGATGTTGTTTATTTAATTGTTTCATTATATTTCACCATCCTGTCGTTGCGGTTTCTTGGGATGACGTGAGCTATTATAACGGCGTTTGGGTTCTAACCATAGCAATAACAAATCACTTACGGTATTAGCCAAAACAACAAAGAAACCAATCATAATTACCGCGCCTTGTACTACAGGATAATCCCTTGCACGTATGCTATCTACTAAGAAGTGACCGATACCTGGTATTCCAAATAAATTTTCAATGACGACAGTGCCTCCAATAAGACTTCCCACAGACATGCCTAATACCGTTATAACAGGGATAATCGCTGGTTTAAATAAATCACTCCACAAAATATATCGTTCAGACATACCTCTGAGGCGTGAAGCCTCAACCTCTTTAGATTGATATAATTCTATTAAATTCGATCGCATCAATCTTACATAGTATGCACTCATACCCACACTCAATGCTATCACTGGTAAAATATAACCAGCTATCGTGTCTATACCAGAAGATGGTAAAACATTAAATTTCTGTGCAAAAATATAAATTAAGATTGTTCCTAAAAAGAATGAAGGAACACTCACCGTAAAGGACGTTACAGTTCTGATAAATGTATCAACCCACGTGTGATAATATTTCGCTGCTAAAATTCCCATTGGAACTGCTGTTAATATGACAACCATTATAGTTAAAAAAGCAATGCTTAATGTCGGCGGTGTGTAATAAATTAATTCTTTTATTACGGGTTCACCTGTTTGGTAACTCGTTCCGAAATTAAATTGAACTATTTGTCCTAACCATTGAAAATATTGCATGATAACTGGTTGGTTTAGACCCAATTTTTCTTTTGTTGCTTCAACTTGGTCTGAGGATACATTTGCTATATCTAAATGTAAAATTTTATCAACTGGATCACCAGGTGTAAGTTTCATTAATATGAACGTAATACTAGAAAGGACAAACAATACAATGATCATTTGTCCAATTCTAGTTAGTATATTTTTAATTATCATTGTTTCTTATCTACCTTGTAATCGATTAGATAGATACCCTCGGGTGTTGCTTTTAAGTTCTTCACGTCTTTATTCATACCAACGATATTATCCATATATGAGATATAGCTATTTGCAAAATCACTTTGCGTAATACTAATAATTTCATTTGTTAAACCATTACGTTCAGATTTATCTACTGTTTTATTAAACTCGTCAATTAATGCTGTTACTTTCTGATTGTTATAGTCTCCAGAATTAATTGCACCTTTAGGTTTGTATGCCTGATTAAAGAAGTATCCTGTATCTCCTCTAGGTATTGTACCAAAGCTATATAAAGAGGCATCCCATTGATTTTTATCACTTAAATAGCCTTCAATATCATCTACATTGCGAATAGTAATATCGATATTGGCTTTTTTAGCATCTGATTGAATAACTTGCGCCATTTTAGGTAGTTCTGGTCTCCCATTATACGTAGATACGGTTAATTTTAATGGATTTGATTTAGAATACCCTTCTTCTTTCATAATTTGTTTAGCTTCTTCTAAATTTTGTTTTTGTATAGGTTGTTTATCTATAAAATCTAATTTTGTATTAAATGGTCCTGTAGCTGGTTGAGCATGATTCTTAGAGACATTACGTGCGATACTTTCACGGTTAATAACTTTATCTAGTGCTTTACGTACAGGTTTAGTCATTTTGTCACTTGTATGATTGTACATAATCAATGACGTTCTAAATCCTGATATTGCAGATGTAGTTGTCTTATCTCCATCTTTCAACTCTTTTTCTTTTTCAACAGGAACATCTGTAATTACATCTGCTTTACCTGATGTTAAATCGCTTGTACGAGCATTACCATCTTCTTGATATGTAACATTTACATGATCTAGTTTAGGTTTACCTTGCCAATAATCATCAAAACGATCTAACTTGATATTTTGAGATTGCTTATAGTGTTTAATTTGGTATGGTCCAGTTCCAACAGGTGCTTTATTAATGTCATCTGCTTCTGTATCGTAAATTGCAGAAAATGGACTTGCTAACTCTGACACTAATTCAGGATAAGCTTCTTTTGTAGTAATCGTAATATTTTGTCCATCTACATTAATATCTTTAATTGGGAGTGAGCCTTTAACGAGATCACTTTTCTTAATACTTTCTTGCAAACTAGATTTGACCGCTTCGCCTGTCACTTTTTTACCATTTTGGAATTTAATGTCATTTTTTAACTTAATATCTAATTGTGTTGGTGTTTTTTGTTCATATGAATCTACCAATACCTTTTCAACTTTGCCATCTGCACCAGCTTTAAATAGCGCTTCGGCAGCACCTATCTTCACTGGTACGTCTGTCTCATATGGTGCAATAGAAGTTGTTTTTAATGGCAGTTCAACGTCTAAAGTTTTCCCTTTTGATTCACTTCCTGAACCACTACATCCCGCTAATACCATGGCTGATATTGCAAGTAATGAAACAATTTTTTTCATTCTTATTCCTTCTTCCTAATAAATTTATAATCAATTAGAAAATCGAGCTACGCTTAAACGATGCCTATTTGGGGTATCTATCCAATAAAACCATGCTATTCAATTTGTTGTACTTTCATTCGGTTACCTGCAAACAACATAATCCACGTTGCTATGATAAAAGGTAGCGTAAACACTGGCAAACCAAATGGTGTTAATAAAGTCGTCATGCCCGCGTGTAATACAACTGTCAAAAGGATGCCTAAAACAATGCTAATATATCGTTGAATCCTAGTACGGAAAGCAACACCTAAAGCGAGCACTGTTAGTATGACATTATAGCCAAACAATCCATCATTAATTTGATCATGATTTGCGCCAAGTACTAGTACAGCAGTAAAACCAATGAGATTGGCTACTATAGCTAATACACCAGCTTTTCTTGAAGCAATAAAAATTCCTATAAGAATCAATAATCCTGCCATAATGCTTTTCAATAAGAAAATTTCACTGAAACCTGATAAAAAAGCATTTATAAAATGAATACTATGTCCTGAAAATTGTATCTCTTGTACTGTATCAGGCAGTATATTGACATCTGCATTCACAAACTTAAATTGAAATGACATTAATAAGATCACCCAGCTAACAAATACATATGGCATGGTTAACATAGGCACACCAAAAGGCTTAAAAAATTCTCTAAATGCTGAGCCTATTGGCATTGTAATCACAATTGCTATAAAAGCAATTAATATACTATACCATTCTGGCACTAAAAATAGTGTCAATGCAATTGCTGTTAGTACTGGATTGAAACCTGCTAATCCCGTGTTAATCTCTTCATTTGAGTAATTTGTCCGTTTCGCTAATAATAATGCAATAACACTCGCAGCTAAGGCCATCATACCAACCTTCCAATTTCCTACGAATAAACCTAACAAAATAAATAAGCCTGTCCATGCATTATTTAATAGCAGTACTTGTGCGATGTTCTTTAATATAATTCGAACAGCATTCACATTGTCACCTAGTTTCTCTACTTATTCCAACATACAACATAATATATTATAACGGATAAAATTTAAAGCAATACATATTTAATTTCAACGCGTTTTATTTCGTCATTAATTTTTTTCAGAGGGTTATTCTTGTAGTATACGTCTAATCGTCTTATTATTAGATTAGTCACATACTATATTTTAAATTTATAAAAACGTCGAAAGGTAGTGAGCATGTGCATTTTACACAACGTGAACAAGACAAACTAATGTTAGTTATTGCAGCAGATTTGGCTCGTAGACGTCAGCAAAGAGGTCTTAAGTTAAATTATCCCGAGGCAGTTGCCATTATAAGTTTTGAGTTACTAGAAGGTGCAAGAGACGGAAAAACCGTTGCAGAACTTATGAGTTATGGTAAACAAATATTAGGTGAGGATGATGTAATGGAGGGCGTTGCAGATATGTTAACTGAAATGGAAATTGAAGCAACTTTCCCTGATGGTACTAAATTAATTACCGTTCATCACCCAATTGTGTAAAGGAGGAAATTAATTATGAAACCTGGTGAAATTATAGTTAAACGTACAGAAATTGAAGTTAATCGCGGACATAACGCTACGATACTTGATGTAAAAAACACAGGAGATCGCCCTATTCAAGTCGGTTCTCATTATCATTTTTTTGAAGCAAATCCCGCCCTACAATTTGAACGAGAAAAAGCTTATGGCAAACGGTTAGATATCCCTGCTGGCGCAGCGGTACGTTTTGAACCTGGTGACGAAAAAGAAATTCAACTCGTTGAATTTAGCGGTAAAAGAAGAATTTTTGGTTTCCATGGTAAAGTAAATGGACCTATTGATGAGGCGCGTGTTTATAAGGCTGAAGATGATGACAGCGCTACAGAAATTATCGCTGAAGAAAATAAAGTCAGCGAAAATGCTAATAAAGAAAGTGGGTATAACAGATGAGTTTTAAAATGACGCAATCACAATATACAAGTCTATATGGCCCTACTGTCGGAGACTCTGTAAGATTAGGAGATACCAATTTATTTGCGCGTGTCGAAAAAGATTACGCAACATATGGTGATGAAGCTGCATTTGGCGGTGGGAAATCAATCCGTGATGGTATGGCTCAAAACCCTAATGTGACACGTGATGATAAGCAAGTAGCAGATTTAGTAATTACAAATGCACTAATTCTGGATTACGATAAAATCGTTAAAGCAGATATTGGTGTTAAAAATGGTTATATTATGAAAATTGGTAAAGCTGGTAACCCAGATATTATGGATAACGTAGATATTATTATTGGTGCAACTACAGATATTATTTCTGCAGAAGGCAAAATAATAACAGCTGGTGGTATCGATACCCACGTCCATTTCGTTAATCCTGAACAATCTCAAGTGGCCCTTGAAAGTGGTATTACTACACATATCGGTGGTGGGACAGGCGCATCTGAAGGTGCTAAAGCAACTACTGTTACTCCAGGCCCTTGGCATTTACATCGCATGTTATTAGCGGCAGAATCATTACCTTTAAACATTGGTTTTACCGGTAAAGGACAAGCAGTTAATCATACAGCTTTAGTAGAACAGATACATGCCGGTGCTATCGGTTTAAAAGTACATGAAGACTGGGGTGCCACACCTTCAGCATTAGATCATGCCCTACAAGTAGCTGACGATTATGACGTCCAAATTGCATTACATGCAGATACATTAAATGAAGCGGGCTTTATGGAAGAAACAATGGCTGCCGTTAAAGATCGTGTACTGCATATGTATCATACAGAGGGTGCAGGCGGTGGTCATGCTCCTGACCTCATTAAATCTGCAGCTTATTCTAATATACTACCATCTTCTACAAACCCTACCTTACCTTACACTGTTAATACAATTGATGAACATCTAGATATGGTTATGATTACACACCATTTAAATGCTTCTATACCAGAAGATATCGCTTTTGCAGATTCACGTATTCGTAAAGAAACAATTGCTGCCGAAGACGTATTACAAGATATTGGTGTATTTAGTATGGTCAGCTCAGATTCCCAAGCCATGGGCCGCGTCGGTGAAGTAATTACTAGAACTTGGCAAGTTGCACACCGTATGAAAGAGCAACGTGGTCCATTGGATGGCGACAGCGAATATAATGACAATCATAGAATCAAACGCTATATAGCGAAATATACAATTAATCCTGCGATTACGCATGGTATTTCAGATTACGTTGGTTCAATCGACGAAGGTAAACTTGCTGATATCATTATGTGGGAGCCCGCATTCTTCGGCGTTAAACCTGATGTCATTATTAAAGGTGGATTAATAAACACTGCAATTAACGGTGATGCTAATGGTTCTATCCCTACTTCAGAACCTTTAAAATACCGTAAGATGTATGGCCAACTTGGCGGAAATATGCAAGGTACTTCAATGACATTCGTATCTACTACTGCTTATGAAAATGATATTGGTAAATTATTAGGTTTAAAACGTAAATTAAGACCTGTGCATAATATTCGTAAACTAACTAAAGCAGATATGAAGAATAACAGCGCAACGCCAAAAATAGACGTTGATCCGCAGACATATGAAGTATTTGTAGATGGCGAAAAAATCACGAGTGAACCAGCTACGGAATTACCATTAACACAACGTTATTTCTTATTCTAGGAGGTTAAAAATGATCATCGAAGAAATCGTAGGCAATATCGCTAACATTTCAGAAAGCGATAAAGGAAAACATATAGAAAAAGTATATTTAGAAAACTCAGATTTAGTTAAACGTATCCAACGTGTTAAAACAGATCACGGTAATGAAATTGGTATCCGTTTAAAACAGCCAATTGACTTACAATATGGAGATATTTTGTATAAAGATGATACTAATATGATCGTCGTAGATGTAAATTCTGAAGATTTACTTGTAATTAAACCACGCTCATTACAAGAAATGGGAGATATCGCTCACCAACTTGGTAATAGACACTTACCTGCGCAGTTTACAGAAACCGAGATGCTAGTTCAATATGATTATCTAGTAGAATCACTATTAAAGGATTTAGGGATACCATATGAACATGAAGACCGTAAAGTTAATCAAGCATTTAGACATATAGGTCATTCACATGATTGATCACGCTCATCTACGCCTGTTTCAATTTTGCGATTCACAATTTCCAACAGGTGCATTCAGCCATTCATTTGGCCTTGAAACTTATATCCAACGCGATATCGTTCATGACGAACAAAGTTTCCAGCAATGGCTTATACTTTTTCTAAATGAACAATTAACTTATGCTGATGGCTTAACGATGCGTCTCGTTTACAATGCGCTTGAACAAAATGATACACAAGCTATTTTACGATTAGATCGTATCCTTTTCGTACAAAATTTACCAAAAGAAACACGCCAAGGATCTAAACAGATGGGTCATCGCATGGTAAAACTTGCTTCTGAGCTATATAACAGTGATTGGTTAGACTGGTATCATGCTCAAATGCGAGACAAAAAAGCAATGTTACATCCCGCTATTTGTTTTACTATGCTTGGCCATCATCTCGGTGTCAATATAGAAACGATTATTGATTACTATTTATATCAAAACGTGTCTAGCCTTACCCAAAATGCAGTACGTGCAATACCCTTAGGGCAAACTGCTGGGCAACGCATCGTTCATCAAATGATACCCATCATGAAAGATACTAGAGATCATATTATGACTTTAGATGAATCACAACTTGGTATTACTGCACCAGGTTTAGAAATCAACCAGATGGAACACGAAAACGTGAACGTAAGAATTTTTATATCTTAGGAGGTCAAACTTTATGACAGATACAATTAAAATAGGTGTGGGCGGACCTGTCGGTGCAGGAAAAACACAACTTATTGAAAAAATTGTAAAACGCTTAGCAAAAGACATGAGTATTGGTGTTATCACGAATGACATTTATACAAAAGAGGATGAAAAAATATTAGTTAATTCTGGTGTATTACCTGAAGACAGAATTATCGGAGTAGAAACAGGTGGCTGCCCTCATACAGCTATACGTGAAGATGCCTCAATGAATTTTGCTGCAATTGATGAATTAAAAGAACAAAATGATGATATTGAACTTATTTTCATCGAATCCGGTGGCGACAATTTAGCGGCAACTTTCAGTCCAGAATTAGTAGATTTCTCAATCTATATTATCGATGTTGCTCAAGGGGAAAAAATTCCTCGAAAAGGTGGACAAGGTATGATTAAATCCGATTTCTTTGTTATAAACAAGACTGACTTAGCACCTTATGTTGGTGCGTCATTAGAACGCATGGCCGAAGACACAAAAGTATTCCGTGGCAACCGTCCTTTCACTTTCACAAATCTTAAAACAGATGAAGGTTTAGATGAAGTTATTGAGTGGATAGAACAAGACGTATTTCTTAAAGGGTTAGCTTAATGTCTGATGGACAGAATCAATGGACTGGCCAATTAGATTTAACTGTCTTTAATAATGGCAAGAAATCGGTGGCGCGTGACATTTTTTTCGAAAAAGCATTGAAAGTCATGCGCCCAGTTTATTTAAATAATTCTGATATACCCACGTTTTATATTGTAAACGTAGGTGGCGGTTACTTAGATGGAGACCGTTACAAAATGGATTTTAATATCGAACCTAATGCAAAAGTTATTTTAACTTCACAAGGTGCTACAAAAATTTATAAAACACCTAATAACCATGTGGAACAATACCAAAGCTTTAATATTCAAGATGATGGATATGCTGAGTATGTAGGTGACCCAATTATCGCTTTTGAAAATGCAAAATTCTATCAACATAATACATTTCATTTAAAACCTACAGCTGCGTTATTTTATACAGACATATTAACGCCAGGTTATTCTAAAAATGATAAAAAATTTAGTTATACGTATATGCACCTGTTAAATGAAATCTATGTCGATGATGAATTGGTTGTTTTCGACAATACTTTGCTTGATCCATCAAAAAATAAAGTCGATGGACTTGGTTATATGGAAGATTATACGCACTTAGGATCTTGTTATTTTATACATCCTACTGTAAATCAAAAATTAATCGATCGTATTTATGAGCAAATCAAGCACTATCAACAGCAATATGATTGTCGTTTCGGCATCACTAAGCTACCAACACACGGCTTTAGCATTCGAATTTTATCAAATAAAACACAAATAATTGAAAAAATATTGGCTACCCTACAAGCATTTGTAGTGAAAACAATATTTGATCGTGATGTGGATTTTTTAAGAAAATATTAAAAACTATAGCATAAAGAGAGCCCAAATTTTGCTTATGGGCTCTCTTTTTTTATGTTAATGTAACCAGACAATCTAACTATCGACTAATCTTAAATAACAATTACTGTAAAACTTACACTATTATACCTATTAAAAAGCTAAATTATATTCAAAAACCACACAAGACTAGATACCAATAATACAATCGTCGTAATGTAAATTGTTAATTTTTGACTTTTTTTCAATTCATTTTCTTTTTTAGTAAATAAACTAAATAATGTTCCATCTTTCCCCATTAATAAAGTGATAGAATAAATAAGTAAAATTAAAGACAAAATAAATAATATTAATGCAACGAACACCATAAAAATCCCCCTCCCATTTGAGTGACATTTACTAAAATAACTCATTTTCATACTATCTTAACTTAGTTTATTAATAAAGAATACTAAATGCTTATTTATAAATAAAACAAATTGTTAACTTTGTACTTTTATTATTGCTACAATAGTACAGGTTAATAAATAATTTCTAATAGGAGTGATCTTGTGATAAAAGAATATATTTATAAAAACACTGTACAACCATCTTGGATAGACAATAATAACCATATGCATGATGCACAATATTATTCTGTTTTCAGTGATGCAGTTGCTGGATTTTTGGAACATGTTGATTTTTCAACTGATTATCGTCACAGCCAAGATGTTACAATATTTAATGTTGAAGCGCACATTTCTTATTTAAAGGAATTATTACTTCACGATGCTTTTTACATCAAGATACATATTTATAATTATGATGCTAAACGTATACATTTATTCTTAACTATGTACAACGCTAATAATGAACCTACTGCTACATATGAAGCGATGATGATGGGCGTAAGCAACCATACAAGAAGTAGTACAGAATTCCCAGTGCCTATTCAAGAAAAGCTTAAAAATTATTTTGATCAACAACAACACTTTGATGTGCCTAAACAATTAGGTCATGTTATTCAAATACCTCAAAGTAAATAATACAATTTGGCATACTTCGATTTTGACATCATTCCATTCCATTGATACTATGAGGTAGAATGACCATTCTATTTTGGGAAGAGTGAGATACTATGTCACAGAAAAAGCAAGATATACTGAGTGTTGCTGAGCGGTTATTTTATGAATATGGCTTTCGTGGTGTTGGTTTAAAACAGATTATCCAAGAAGCAAATGTTGCGACCATGACACTTTATAATCATTTTGACTCTAAAGATAATTTAGTAGCACAAGTGTTAAAGCAAAGAGAAGCTCGCTATTGGCGTTATCTTGACAGTTTCGTCGAAAGACATCCAGATAGACCATTTATTTCAGCAGTTCAAGCACATTGTCAATGGCTTAATGACTACTCTTACAAAGGCGATATGTTTATGCGCGCTATCGAAGATTATGCTGATACTGATAATGAAATTGAAAGTACCGCAAGAGGACATAAAGCGCGCCTTTTACATTATTTAGAAAAACTCGCTAATAATGCAGGTATTGATAATGGTTATGATCTCGCTGTACAATACACATTACTATTAGAAGGTACAACCTCAATGACTGCATTATTAGGATCTAAAGAAGCAACTGAACACGCCATTACCATGGCAAAATTATTATTACATGAAGCGCACAATCAATAATTCATAGACGAGTAGGTACCAGTATTCAAAAGAATCATCCCCCTACTCGTTATTTTAAAATAAAAATAGAATGAACATTCTATATATTTTTTTGATTATTATTAGAATGAACATTCTATATAGATTTGGAGGTATTTTATGAAATTTTCAAGACTTGTATTGCCAGGTATCGCTATGATTGCTACCACTTATGGATTAGGTAGATTTAGTTTCGGTCTCTTTCTACCAGAAATTTCCAATGACTTGAGGTTAACCGCTTCTCAAGCGGGTATGATTTCATCATTATTTTATTTGGCTTATTGTTTTACAATTATTTATTCCACCTTAAAAACTGACAAAATCGGTCCTAAACGGATGATTATCTTTGCAGGTCTTTCTGTATTAATTGGCTTAATCCTAATTGGCATCTCATCAACCGCAACCATACTCTCTTTAGGTGTCATATTCGCTGGTGCTAGTACTGGATTAGTATCACCACCTTATGGTTATACCATTTCTTTATGGATTAAATTGCAAGATCAAGGTAAAGCAAATACATGGATTAATTCAGGTACAAGCTTAGGCTTAATGTTCACCGGTATAACCGCTATGTTTATCTTTCTTGATTGGCGCGACACCTATTTAATCTATGCATTTATAGCAGTAATCGTATTAGCTTGGAATTATATTATTATCCCAAGTCTGCAACAAGACATTAAGATTGATACTGGTAGTTTGAATATCAGAGATATTTCTTCTAGTAAACGCATTGTAATGGCTTCTACCTTACTAGGTGTTTCAACTGCACCGTTTTGGACCTTCTCAAAATCATTTGTTCAACTTACTGGTCATTACTCGGATATGGCTCTTTCTGTATTTTGGATTTTAATTGGTATTTTCGGAATAGTTGGAGGTATATCTGGAGCTATTATTGATAAGAAAAGTCTTCATTTTGCATTTAATATCGGCGTAATTGCGTTAGCATGCGCCTCAATTTTACTAGCATTCACACCAAATATATGGTTACTTCCATTTATTTCATCTTCAATATTTGGAATGAGCTATATATTCTTAACAGGTGTTTTACTTGTTTGGGGAATTAAATTATTTGTAAAAAATGCTTCCTTAGGCATAGGTATCCCCTTTTTACTATTAGCAGTAGGACAAGTCATTGGTTCTTCTTTCGCAGGTATATTCATTGATATACTAAACTACCAATATACCTTTTTAATATATGGCGTAATTGGTTTAATACCTTTATTAATCTATCCTAAGGTTGAAATTACGAAAAGCAAAGTACCTAAAGGGGACTACAGTAAACTGCAACAAACAAATGCTGATATATTGAATTCAGAGCGTTCTTTTGACTTTGAAACACCAACGCAAACAGAATATAACAATCATTAAGCGATTCACTTTCGTATAAAATTAAAATAACCCAGGTTTCTTCTGAAAATGATCCCTCCCTAAAGAAGTTTTTGACATCTTCTTTAAGGGGTATATCAAATGAAGTATTTCCTGGGTTATCTTTCTCTTTATTTAATTTAAAGTATTTAATGCTGCTTTCAAATCTTCTACTAAGTCTTCTGTACCTTCAATACCAACAGACAAACGAATCAAGCCATCTGCAATGCCTTCTTTTTCACGAATGTCTTTTGGTATAGAGGCGTGTGTCATTAAAGCAGGCACGGAAATTAAACTTTCCACCGCACCTAAACTTTCAGCTAATGTAAAATATTTAGATGCTTTAATTACTTGTTTAGCACTTTCTATATCTGCAACTTCAAATGCTACCACACCTGTATGCCCTTCTGCTTGTCTTTGATGAATATCGTGATTTAAGTGAGTGGCAATACTTGGATGGAACACTTGTCTAACAGCATTATGTTCTTGTAACATTGCTATAATTTCAAGTGTATTGCGTTGTACTTGTTCCATACGTATACCTAAGGTTTTAATACCTCGAATCAATAAATAACTATCTTGTGGTCCAAGTACGCCACCTGTTGAATTTTGAATAAATCCAATGCGTTCTGCTAACGCTTCGTCGTTTGTAGCAACTAAGCCAGAAACAACATCACTATGACCGCCGAGATATTTTGTTGCAGAGTGTAATACAATATCGATACCAAATTTTAACGGATTTTGGAAATAAGGTGTCATAAACGTATTATCTACGACAGAAATCAAATTATGACTTTTAGCTAGCTCGGCAGACTTTTTGATATCTGTTACACGTAATAACGGATTAGAAGGCGTCTCAATGTATAACATTTTCGTTTCAGGCTTAATATATTGTTCAATTTCGTCAATTTGTGTTGTATCAATAAAATCAGCTTCTATACCAAAACGAGTAAACACTTTAGATAATGCTCTATATGTGCCACCATAAACATCTGAATTAATTAATAAATGATCACCTTTATCTAACAACATAATCACTGCCGAGATGGCTGCCATACCAGAACCAAATGCATAACCGAATTGTCCTTCTTCTAAATCGGCAATTAGCCCTTCTAATGCCGTTCTTGTAGGATTCGCAGAACGTGAATATTCGTAACCTTGTCTCATATCTCCAATATCATCTTGAATATAAGTACTCGTTTGATAAATTGGTGTCGTTACTGCACCTGTGTATGGGTCTGTTGTCACTCCGCCATGTATTAATTGTGTTTTTTTATTCATATTGATTCTCCTTATAATTTAAGATTTGCTTTGACATATATCGGTCGCTTCCATCAGGAAAAACTGTGACAATAACACCTTTATTTATATGTTTTTTTATGTCTAATGCTGCCTGTAGTGCTGCTCCCGATGAACTGCCAACCAAGAGACCTTCTTGTTTAGCAATTAATTTCACATTTTTAAATGCATCATCATCGCTAACTTTTATAATATCCGCTACTAATGTTTCATGTAAAAATGATGGCCATTGTTCGGAGCCAATGCCTTCTATATCATGTGCATGTGCTTGACCACCACTTAAAGTAGATCCTTCTGGTTCAACTATGACACTTTCAATATTAAATTGAGCTAAATGTTCAGCAATACCAGCAAAGGTTCCACCAGATCCTACACCACCAACAAAATAATCAATATCGTCCAATTTATCTGTAATTTCTTGTGCTATGGTATCTTTATACGCTTCAGGATTATGTTTCGATTCAAATTGATTTAGATAAAAAGCCCCCGTTTTTGATTCGAATTCCCGTGCTGCTATTTTTGCACCTTCCATACCAAGTCGTTGTTCTGTTCTTATTACTTTCGCTCCTAAAGCTTTTATAATTGATATTTTCTCTTCAGCAAAACCTATAGGCGCAAAAATCACACTGTTGAGTCCATAATGATTGGCTGCAAGAGCAACACCGATGCCCGTATTACCAGCTGATGCTTCAACAACAGTATCTCCTTCACAAATGGTGTTATCTTTTAAAGCTACCTCGATTAAATGCTTTCCTAATCTATCTTTTATGCTACCGCCAGGATTAAACTGTTCTAATTTTGCATAAATTTGAACATCTTTATTACTAAATGATTTTAAAAGTACAAGCGGTGTATTTCCTATTAAGTCAAAACCAATCATTTTATTCCTCCATGAGTTTACCATTTCCATTCCTTCTACAATACCCTACTATAACGATAAGAATTATAAACAATTTCTTTTCTCTTTGCAACCTCTTCAAACTAAATACATTGCAAAAAACACAAATTAATTCTTACTTTTTAAGTAAGAAATGGTTGAAAAGGTCAAGAAGCTCTTGTATAGTGAAAATTATCAGAAAATTCTAATTTTAGGAGGATTTATATTATGGCTCAAAACCCTTGGCATTTAGATACACTTTCCATTCATGGCGGGCAGGTAACAGATGATTTTTCAAAATCTCGTGCAGTCCCTATTTATCAGACATCTAGTTATGTATTTGATAATACCGAACATGCAAGAAAACTTTTTGCTTTAGAAGAACCTGGCAATATTTATACTAGAATAATGAACCCAACGCAAAATGTTTTTGAAGAACGTATTGCAGCACTCGAAGGTGGAATCGGAGCTCTAGCCACATCCTCAGGACAAGCTGCAATTCATTTAGCACTCTTAAATATTGTAGAATCTGGAGATGAAATTGTCGCTTCTTCTAACTTATATGGCGGAACTTACAACTTATTAAATGTTACCTTTAATAAATTAGGCATCAAAGTTCACTTTGTAGATCCAAGTAACCCTGAAAATTTTGCAAATGCTATTAACGATAAAACAAAAGCCGTCTATGCTGAAACTATAGGCAATCCCAAAATTGATGTGCTAGATATTGAAGCAGTCGCAAACGTTGCACATCAAAATAACATACCTTTAATTGTGGATAATACTTTTCCAACTCCATATTTACTACGTCCTTTTGAATTTGGTGCTGACATTATTGTACATTCAGCAACTAAATTTATAGGTGGTCATGGTACTTCTATAGGTGGGGTTATTGTGGATAGTGGTAATTTCAATTGGGATAATGGTAAATTCCCAGGTCTTGTAGAACCTGATTCAAGTTATCATGGCATTTCATATGCTAAAGATGTTGGAGAAGCAGCCTATATTACAAAGGCCCGTGTACAATTATTACGTGATTTAGGTTCAGCAGTATCACCTTTCAACGTCCATGAATTTTTATTAGGATTAGAAACATTACACCTACGTTTAGAAAGACATTCTGAAAACGCCCTGCGTGTTGCACAATATTTAGAACAACATCCAAACGTAACTTGGGTGAATTATCCTGGGTTAGAAAATAATGAATATCATCAACTTGCCCAAAAGTATCTACCAAATGGACAAGGAGCCGTACTCACTTTTGGTGTAGATGGTTCTGTTGAAGATATTGCAAAATTTGTTGATGCATTAAGTCTATTCTCTCATTTAGCAAATGTTGGAGATTCTAAGTCTTTAATTATCCATCCTGCTAGTACGACACATTTACAATTATCCCCTGAAGAACAACAAGCTTCAGGCGTTGTGCCAGAACTTGTAAGACTATCAGTTGGTACTGAAAACATTGATGACATAATTAATGACCTTGAAAAAGGTTTTAAAGCATCACTTGAAAATTAACGAAGACATTTTCTTTGTGATACTTATGCAAAATAAAATTGAAAACGAGATTAATAATAAAAAGGCTGAGGCAATTAATTGTCTCAGTCTTAATCATATAACAGATAAGAAATGAATGGTAAAGTGTAATACATAGGCTCTTCATATCCGCTAGTCAACAAACTTTTTAGACTGCCTCGAACCATGACTTCACACAAACCTAAGCCTAACCTCTGTGTACAACATGTCTTTCTAGACACTTTATATTCCATATTGAATTTATAAATTAATATGGGGATAATAATCATATTAATCGTATAAATTGGGGTGTTCATTTGAGTGAGAATAAAGACAAGTTAACCATAAGTGTTATACTACTGGCTGGAAAGATACTACTTTCCTCGGGGGCTGAAGTATCAAGAGTAGAAGATACCATGCGTCGCATCGCAATTTGTATGGGCTATTATAATAGCCAAGGTTATGTAATCAACGTATTTATCAATTTTTCATTAAGCGAAGAACATGATACGCGTATATTACGCATAAACAAAAACAGCACCAATTTATTAAAAATATTTCAAGTTAATTCAATTTCTAGAAAGCTTACCAGTAATCAATTATCTATTGATCAGGCTTATATCCTATTAAAAAATATTGATCACACTAATTTAAGTATTCCATTATGGAAAAAGGTAATGGCTGCGGGGGTAATTTCGTTAAGTTTTCTATATTTACAAGGCGGCACCTGGTCAGATGCAATCACTACAATTATTGCCGGTTCAATTGGTTTTTTAATTGTTGAATATATGCAGAGTAAATCATTGACGATGTTTATACCAGAATTTGTTGGTTCTTTTGTACTAGGTATGCTGGTTATACTAGGGTCTGAGTTATTTAATGTCAATAAAATGTTCGGCCCAGCCATGATTGCAGCTGTTATGCCAATAGTTCCTGGAGTACTAATAACAACAGCTATTCAAGATTTGTTCGGAAGACATATGTTAATGTTTACAGCCAAGTTCTTAGAAGCACTTGTAATTGCTTTTGCTATAGGGTCTGGCATTGCTATCGCTTATCTCATCTTTTAAAGGGGGGAATCGTAATGACGATCCTATTCACATTTTTATGTAGTTTTAGTGCATCTTACTTTTTCAATGTGATTTACGATGCACCTAGAAAAATTTTCTTACCTGCTGGATTGGCTGGTGCTATGGGTTATTCCATAACTTTTATTTTAGAAAGAAATTTCCATATGGATAGTATATACACAAGTCTGCTAGGAAGTTTAACACTCGGTTTAATAGCACATATCTTAAGTCGTATTTATAAAGCACCTGTTGTGTTATTTATGATTCCCGGCATTATACCTTTGGTCCCTGGTAGTATTGCCTTTAGAGCCACCCAGCAACTTGTGACGCTCAATTTTACAGATGCCACAAATACATTTATTCGTGCTATTTTGATTGCTGGCTCAATTGCTTTAGGTCTGCTATTATCCGATCAGTTATCGAAGACACTCAATATTCGTAAATTATTATTAGTAAAAAGAAATAAATTATAAAAAGGCTTCACAAATCGAATGAGACAGATACAGGAACATAAATAATGCTTCTGTCTCAACTCATTATAATGGTAGTAGCTGGCTGAGTTGAAAAAGCCTTTATAGCATGTTTTTTCAACTCTAGTCATCCTTGCTAGGACGAGACAACGAAACCTTTTCATAAAAATTAGGTTTCATTCCCTCCCCAATAGACACTGGAAAGCTTTCATTTATTTTTATTCACATAATAAAGTCCTGTTAACACATTCGCATCTAAACCACTTATTCTGACTACTATCTCTCTATTTTGAATCAAGTGGTGTTTTTGTGCATATGTCTCAATTCGTGCTTTATAAGGTAATGTACTTTGTGTTACACCACCTCCAAGTACGATATTATACACATTGAAGATACTATATAGGTTCGTGCATAACTTTTGTGTTAAATCTATTACTTCTTCAATCATCTGCACGATTTGTTTATTTTCTCCTGCATTATACATTTCGATTGCCTCTCTTGTGCTAACTTCTTTGTTAAGCAATTCACCTGCTTTCCTACTTATTGCTAATCCAGAAATTTCATTTTCGACGCAACCATATTGTTTACAAACAGGGCATTGGTAGTCACTATTGTCTTTAATAATTGTATGACCAATCTCACCGAAATTACCATCGCTACCAGAAACTAGCGTGCCATTTCTCATGTATGCCATACCAACACCTGTACTTATAGTTAAATATATAAAATCCTCTGTCTTCACTGAAACATAGTGTTGTTCGGCTAATATAGCAGCATCCGTATCATTTACAAAATATGGTTTGAATGAACTATGTTCAGTGATAAATTCACCTGCATTAAAGTTATTGTACTTTTGTAAATTAGGTGGATTTAAAAATATACCTTGAGTATAATCACACGGCCCAGGCATAGCAATATTTAGTACTGTAGCATCTACATTTTCAACACTTTCTAAGTAATTCTTAGCTATATTGATTATTTCAATAAACTGTTGTTCGGGATTATCTATATAAGTTTCAAATTTATAGCTCTCTATAATTTCTAAATCTTCATTAATCAAACCTACAATTGTCTTTGTTCCACCTATATCTGTACAAATTTTTAACATTGTAATTACCTCCTATGATTGCATAAAAAGGCAGAGATAACTGAAGTTATCTCGCCTTTAATTTTTATACATAGCTAACGATAAATGTCATATCACCTTTAAATGTTATTTCTTTATCCTCAGTAGTCAGTATAAAATGTGTTCCTTTTTCTAAAGTAATAGCTTCGTTATTTACTGTAACTTCGCCATTGCCCTCTACAATGGATACGAGACAATATGATTGTGGTTTTGCATAAGCTAAATGACCATTGATAATCCATCTTTCCACTGTAAAGAACGTATTAGATACAAACTGCGTATAATCCTGACCTTGAACCACTTCATGTTTAGCTGATGTATTCGGTGAGCTAACAGAAAGATCAATTACCTCTTTACTTTCTTCTAAATGAAGTTCTCTTTTATTTCCTTCTTTATCAGTTCTGTCATAATCATAAATGCGGTAAGTAGTATCAGAAGATTGTTGTGTTTCTAAGATTAAAATCCCTTCTCCTATTGCATGAACTGTACCTGCTGGCACATAGAAGAAGTCTCCTGCTTTAACTTTGACTGATTTGAATAATGCATCGAATTGTTTGTTATCAATCATTTGATTTAACTCATTTTGATTCTGTGCATTTACGCCATAAATAATTTCTGCGCCTTCATTTGCATCTAAAATATACCAACATTCAGTCTTACCATATTCTCCTTCATACATTTGAGCATATGTGTTATCTGGATGTACTTGTACTGACAAATTATCATTTGCATCTAATATTTTAGTTAGTAACGGAAATTTATCTTCTTTAGGATTCCCAAATAATACTTTGTCTTCTGCCCATACTTCATCTAATGTTTTACCTTTATGACGTCCATTTTCAATAACGTTTGGACCGTTCGGATGAGCTGATATCGCCCAACATTCTCCTGTATGATCATTAGGTATATCATAGTTAAATGCTTTAAGTGCATTGCCTCCCCATATTCTTTCTTGAAAAACAGGTTTTAATAATAATGGCATTTATTCCTACCTCCCAGTTATATTTCTTTAAGTAAATCGTAAATTTGTTGTGTTTGTGTTGCCTCAATTAGCTGTTGTCGAATATTGTCGTCCATTAATGTTCTTGATAATCTTTGCAACAGTTTTAAATGTGTATCACTGCTATCATTAGGTACTGCAATTAGAAATAAAATATTAGGCAATGTACCATCTAAACTGTCCCAGTCGATACCATGTTTATTATTCATTACAGCGACAACAGGTTGTTTCACTGCTGATGATTTTGCATGAGGTATTGCAACATTCATTCCAATCGCTGTCGTTGCTTCTGCTTCACGTTTCAGTACAGCATCTTTCAATTCTTTTTTATCTGTAATGTAATCATACTTATCAAGTTGATCTATGAGATCATCTATGGCTTCGTCTCTTGAATTTTTCTTATCGACTATTTTGATAACATCTTTATCAAATACATCAACTGTGTTGTTTGTCTGTTCAGTAGTTTGTTCTTTATTTGTTTCTGCTGTAGTATTTGTTGTAGCACTAGTTTCTGCTTCCTCATCTTGCTGTTCCGCTGTCATTCCCGTTGCAATACTATTAGTATCAACAGCTAATGCTGGTGTGTTTTTTCTTAAAAATAGCACTGCACTCATCGTGACAAAACTACCAACTATCACAGCAATAAAGAACCATAAAATCTGATCTATTCCACCTAAAACTGCTACAATCGGACCGCCATGAGCCACTCTATCGCCCACGCCACCTATTGCTGCAATCGCTGCTGCTACCATTGCCCCTACCATATTAGATGGAATAATTCTTAACGGATCTTGTGCAGCAAATGGAATAGCACCTTCTGTAATGCCAAATAATCCCATAGTAAATGAAGCTTTTCCCATTTCTACTTCACCTTTATTAAATTTACGTTTATTAATAAACGTAGCTAAACCTAAACCAATAGGCGGTGTACAAACCGCTACTGCAACCATTCCCATTACAGCATAGTTCCCTTCAGCAATTAGCGCTGAACCAAATAAGAAAGCAACTTTATTGACTGGTCCTCCCATATCAAATGCAATCATCGCCCCTACAATTAATGCTAAGATTACAATGTTAGTACCTTGCATACTTTTCAGCCAAGTTGTTAGCGCTTCAAAGATACTCGCTATCGGTGCACCAATTAAGAATATAAATATTAATCCCACAATGAGTGATGAGATAATAGGAATGATTATAATCGGCATAATGGGTGCCATCACTTTTGGTGTTTTTACATTTTTAATCCATTTCGCAATGTAACCTGCTATAAAACCTGCTACAATACCTCCTAGAAAACCAGCTCCAGCATCACTACCGTAGAAGCTACCGTCAGCAGCTATAGCGCCACCAATCATACCGGGTACAAGTCCAGGTTTGTCAGCAATACTCACTGCGATGTAACCAGCCAATATTGGCACCATAAAACTGAAAGCTAAATTACCTATATTTTCAACTGATTTCCAAAATGAATCATCTGGAATCTCCAAACCTTTTGAAGTTGCTTCTCCACCAATTGTTAGTGCAATCGCCATTAATAACCCACCTACAACGATGAAGGGAACCATAAACGATACACCGTTCATTAAATGCTGATAAACCATCTGAATACCGGTTTTGGGTTTGTCTTCTTGGCTAGACTGACTAGCTCCACTAGTTTCATGATGGATATGAGCATCTTTATCAATAATACGTTGAATCAATACTTCCGGTTTATGAATGCCTTCTCTAACGCTTTCGTTAATTAATAATTTCCCATCAAACCTTGATAAATCTACTTGGCGATCTGCTGCAATAATAATGCCATCCGCTTCTCTAATTTCTTTTGTTGTTAAGACATTTTCTGCACCTACGCCACCTTGTGTTTCCACCTTGATATGTACGCCCATATCTTTGGCAGCTTGCTCCAATTTTTCTTGGGCCATATACGTGTGTGCAATCCCATTTGGACACGACGTAATCGCTAAAATTTTCATATAATTCATCCTCCTCAATACAATTGTAAACGCATTCATCAGATTGTAAAAAAGAATAATTGCCGTTACTAGTGGCAATTATTCTTTAATTAAATCAATCATTTTCTCTTTTAAACTTTGATCTTCAAGTACTAATAATTGGTCTACAGTATTCTCATCCAATTTAGCAATAGTATGAATAATTTTCTTCATTATGGGAATGTCTTGCTCTGTAATTGCTAAGAAAAAAACAAGCTTAGCTTTATTTTGTTTCCAGATATAACCTTGCATATTTTTGAAAATAATTACATGTGATTTTAATACTTTTTCTGGATCACCATGTGGCATACTCATCCCGTTACCAATATATGTAGAAGAAAATTTTTCTCTCTCTAATGCACTTTTCATGTAATCTTTGGCGACAGCATGATCGTTATCTAGAATCATTTGAGCTTGTTCAAAAACATAACTTGCAACCACTTGCTCCTGTTTATCTGAGTAAACACTAAATTGAATTGAAGATAATTCAGTTTGATGTAATACAGGATTTTGCTTATGGTGTAACTCAGAAGCAATTTTATTTTCGTCCTCCTCTGAAAATAAAGGAGATACTTCTATGCAAGTTAAATCATTAGGCAGTTGTTTACCTTCAATAGAATGTGTAGCAACAAGCGCATCAATATTGCTAAAGTTATAATCATTCATATCTTCCATTTTCAATGTATCTACTATATGAATACTGTCATCTATATTTTTAATTTTCGCTTCTAATAAACTAGAAATTCCTAACCCATAATAACAAGTGATAACAATATTAAACGACTCTTTTTTACGGCGATCTATGGAAGATTGAAAATGTAACGCCAAAAATGCAATTTCATCTTCAACTAAATTTATTTTTGCATCTTTTGCAAGATGACTAACTGTCTCATACAATGCATTAAACACAAAGGGATAATACTTTTTAATATCTTCAGTTAAAGGATTATTAATATAAACATTCTTTACTATACGTAAGTATGTTCTACTGAAATGTGCATATAAATTGTCGCGTAGTTCTTGGTCTTCTGTAAAATCTACACCTACATTTCTCTCCATTTGATGAATCATACGATCAATATAGCTTTTAACAAAAATCTGTTCAAAGCCTAAATCGTATTTATTAAAATAATAGCTAATAAAGAATGATAACAGTTGCGCAGTTTCATCTGAAAGTTGATAACCTAATTCCGAATTGATATCTGTAATACATTGTTGCGCGATTTTATAGGAGGATTTATCGACTACCCACGAATAACCGTCATCGCTATTACGTTTAAATATAATAATTAAGTGTATGAGTAATTGTTTTATCCGTATTTTAGAAGGTTGTATATGATGTGCATTTAAGTTACGTTCAATAATTTGACTAATGATATCAATGTGCGCCTTAGGTATTTCATTTAATATCACATCATCAACCGTTTTACTTTTCGAAGATAGTTGATTTAAATGTAGAATCGCATTTCTAATATTCATTTCGTTTCCGTTTACTGTGACACCTTTTTTCTTAGTTAGATTCACAGTAATATCAAATGAATTGCACCACGACTGAACACGCGTTAAATAATCACTAACTTCTGATTTAGATAAATGAAAGTGATGTGCTAATGAATCTAAGGTTGTGGGTTGTTGATGCATTAAAATATGATAACCCAATTTTAGAAGTAATTCGTTTTCTTTGTTTGTAAAATCAGAAACGATTTCTTCTATATAATCTATACTATAAAGGTCTTGGTTCACCTTGAAACCTCGACCTTTAACACTGACAATTAACGCCGACAATACATCAACATTAATATATTTAATATCGTTCCTCACTGTTCTATTAGAGACATTTAAGTAAGTGGCTATTTCATCTGCGCTTAAAAAACGATTACTGTTGTTGAGTAACAATCTAATGAGTTTGGCATGTCTTTCTAACATCACTGCACCGCGCTTTCCCGTATTTTCACACTTCCTCAAAGGTGATTTAATATTTAAATTCATTGTAGCTATTACTTATTATTTAATCAAGAAGTGGCTAATTGAAGTTAACATAATAAAAAACACCCATTCAAAAGACATTATCTGATGAATCGGTGTTTACATTTATTTTATTTTTCTGATGTATGGATTGTTTCTCTAATATATTCGTAAGCTTCTTTAAGTTGTTGCATTTCTTGATCATCTAACGTAATTGCAAATCTTTGAACAATACCAGAGCGATCAACTAACGTAGGTAAACTAAATGCGCCATCTGTTAAGTCATATTCTTTGCTGATTGAAGTCAATGGCATCATAGTACGTTGATTCAATGCAATAGTTTGTATCAATGATGTTGTAACTTTAGAAATCGCAGCATTAGTCCAACCTTTTTGATAAAAGACATCCATAGATACTTCATTAATGATAGATGTTATATGTGCTTTATCAATTTCTGGGCTATTACTTAGCGCTTCATATTCTGTAAGCGACATACCATGAATACGCACTTTACTCCACACAGGTATTGCATGTTGTCCATGCTCTCCAATAACAAATGCCTCAACATTTTTGGGGTCGATTTGATAATGATGAGCGATAATCGTCTTGAACCTTGAAGTTTCTAAAGACGTTCCCGTTCCAATGATTTTATGAGTTGGATAGTTTACTTGATTAGCAAAATATACGATCGAATCTACAGGATTAGAAATCACAATAATGATTGCCTCTTGTGTTACCTCAGCAACTTGACTCATAACATTTTTTATAATGTCATGATTGCCTTGTGCTAATAAAGTACGATCACCATCATTTTTATCTGTTGGTACACTCGCAGCAACCACAATAAAATCAGCATCTGCTAAATCTTGATAATCTCCAGCTTTAATCTTGATATGCGCAGTATTAAATAATCCTTGTGAATGATTATGATCAAGCGCTTCTCCACTTGCAATTTCATCTTTATCATCAACCAACACAATCTCTGAAAATAAATTCAAATATTGTACATCTGTTAAAACTTGACTACCTACTCTTCCTAAACCAACAATGCCTAGTTTAGACATACACTACACCCCTTTTTCATTACTAATATCTGTTCATAATAACTTATTTTTCATACGGAATTACATCTTTACCGTATTCTTTTTTAATGAATTCTTTCATGTCTTTAGATTGTAGCACTTTTATAAGTGCTTGATATTTTTCGTCATCTTTATGTCCTTTTTTCACAGCAACGATATTCGCAAACGGTGATGACTCAGTTTCACTAATGATAGCATCTTTATGTGGCGTTAACCCATTATCTAACGCATAGTTTGAATTCATAATAACTGCAGCACCTTCCTTACTTTCATATGTCTTAGGTAAGAATTCTGCCCCTTGTTTATTATTAAACTTCAAATCTTTTTTATTTTCTACAATGTCTTCAAATTTTGCGTCTTCTATACTAACACCTTTTTTAATCTTTATTAATCCTTCATCTACAAAGAATGATAAGAATCTACCCTCTTCAGCTGGATTGTTAGAAACATATATTGTTGAACCTTTAGGAATATCTTTAATATCTTTATATTTTTTACTATAAACACCCATTGGCGTAGTAAATACTTTTCCAACTTCTTCTATATCATAATTGTGATCTTTCTTTTCTGCTTTTAAGTAAGGCGTATGCTGGAAGAAATTGGCATCTACATCACCTTTATCTAATAGTTTATTAGGTACTTTATAATCATTAACTGTTTTAACTTCTAAATCATATCCTTGTTTTTTCATTTCTTCTTTTGCATGTTTCAATACTTCACCGTGTGGTGCTGGCGAAGCTGCAATTGTTATTTTTTTATCCCCATCTTTACCATTTGAATTGCCACATGCTGCAAGAACAATGGTTAATATTAATAATGAACATAAAACAATTAATTTCCTCATAATCTATTTCACTCCTCATGAATTTTTAAGTTTCAAAGTAAATAAAAAATACTTTCTCTTAATTTTATAAGAGAAAGTATAAACCTTCTCTCATCTCTAAAAGTTTGGTAACTTTTTGTGAATTAGCACCATTTCGTATAACGACGGTTGCTGGGTTTCATAGGGCACGTCCCTCCACCTCTCTTGATAAGAGTAAATCAGTATGTAGTTACAATGTTTTTATCCTAGCATTATACTCATGTTTAGTCAACGAGTTTTAAGAAAATTCTAAATAATACGTCTACTAACTAACTTCTGTTCCATGTGAAACAACAATCCATTAAAGCGATATAACTTTATAGAAGGACAACTGCTACATATGCAATAAAGTTATTTAATGCATGCAGTGCTATAGCAGTAGCTAAACTTCGTTGTGTTTTTAAATAGACATATACGATACCTATAGCGATAACAAGATACATAACAATTTCTAATGGTGATTGTGCTGCTATTACGTGTAAAGATGCAAAAACAATTACAGATATGACTGACATCACTATAAAATTCAATTTCTTTCCTAATTCACCAATTACCAAGTGTCGGAAGAGAAACTCTTCAGTAACCGGCGCAATAATTACAATAGAAAAGAACGCAAGTACCGTTGAGAATGGTGTACTAAACATTTGTTGAATCAATAAATCGTTTTGTGTTTCTTCAAACTTCCATTGTTCAGGTGCAAACGCATCAACTAATACAGGAAAAATTAATTTAAATATAAACATAACAATAAATGTAACAATGATGAGTTTCCAGTATTTCTTAATATTACTGAAGCCACTTTTCCACTCAATTTTATAACTATTTTTATGTAACAACATCCATATAATCATGATAAATATAAAAACACCAATCTCCATTAACAAATCAGCGGCGCTCGACCCATCAAATTTATCATTACTGTAACTATCACCAAAACTTATATTAACTGCCCACGTTATACTCAAAATTATAAGTGACAAGAAAAAATTACTAGCTAAATAAATGATTGGCAGAAAAAAATCTTTACCGTTAATATCCTTCCATCGATATTTCTTTTCGTTTTTAACCGACATTATAGTCCCTCCTAAAGTTTTATATATAACACACTTTTACATTGTACAATTTCCATTTTCTTCAAACATTTTACAATAATATAAATAGATAGTATAGATAGACATGTAAACTAATTTATTTAAATTTCAATGCGTAAAAGGAAATGAAAAGTGGTATATAGAGATTAAATATACTATACATAGTTTAAGGAGTTGTTGTCGATGCGTATATTGGTACTAGGTGCTGGCGGAATTGGTGGATATTTTGGTGGTCGCTTAGCTGAGGCTGGCAAACATGTCACATTTTTAGTACGGCCCAAACGCAAATCATATCTAGAACGAAATGGCTTAGCCATTCATAGTGAAAAAGGAGATTATCATTTTAATCCACAACTCATCACAAAAGATGATCGTGTCGAACCTTTTGATATCGTGCTCTTATCTTCAAAGTCTTATCACTTAGATCATGCTATTGAAGATTTAAAACCATTTATAGATCATAACACCTTAATTATTCCACTACTTAATGGCGTTGCACATGTCCCTAAATTACAAAACGCTTTTGGAAAAAATAAAATCATGGGTGGTTACTGCATTATTGAAACAACACTTGATAGTACTGGCGAAATTGTTCAAACCAGTCAATTTGATAAACTCTTTTTCGGGGAGTTAGGTGGTACTGAAAGCAACCGTGCTAAATATGTTGAACAAGCATTTTCAGGAACAAAAGCTGAATTTATTCTAAACACAAATGTCGAACAAGGCATGTGGCATAAATATTTAATGATCACTGTATTATCGGGCGTAACAACACTTATGCACGCGCCTATTGGACCTATTCGTGATAGTGAAGGTGGTATAGAATTTATTAAATCCTTGTATAATGAGGCTGCTAGTATTATGCGTAAACACAACGCACCTATCTCTGATCAAATTGTTTCTAAATACATGCAAGCACTAAATCAATTATCTTATCATTTCAAAACTTCCATGCAACGAGATATGGAAAAGGGTCTAAATATCGAAACCGATCATTTGCAAGGTTATTTATTAGAATTAGCGGCACACTACAATTTAGAAGCACCACTGCTTACTTGTGTTTATCAAAACCATAGCGTATATAAAGAAATGCTACATTAAGTATCTACACATATAGGAGTGTGACAGAAGCGAGTTTTTAACTTTCTGTGCACTTCCTATATTTTTGCTTATCTTTAATATCAACATTTTGTATGCTTTTTATTTAAATTATTTGAATAACTAATTAAGAAAAACGGAGGCATTCGTCATGCAATCTAATCAACCACAACACCCATTTGATTTAGCAACTCAACTCACACAACAGAAACCAGGCATGTATTCAGGACAAACTTCTAGCGCCTATGCGAATATGGTCGGACCATTCGGTGGTGTTATCGCATCCACATTATTACGTGCAGTTTTAGAACATGATGATATTCTAGGAGAACCCATCTCCCTAACAATAAACTATGCTGCTCCTATACATGAAGGTAATTTTAGGATCATTGCCTATCCATCAAGAACGAATCGGTCAACACAGCACTGGTATATAGAACTAAAACAAAATGATAACATCGTTATTACTGGAACAGCAGTTACTGCTAAGCGACGAGATACATGGTCGTCAACAGAACTAGCCTTTCCTGATGTCCCACCTGCAGACGAAGTAACACGTACACCATTAGAAAGCGCACCACCATGGGCGCAAAACTATGACATCAGAATGATTAAAGGTGCGCCACTAGCAATGAATCCTACTCAACAACCAGATTCCGTAACGTTACAATGGATAAAAGACAGCCCTGATAGAGATTTAGATTTCTTATCTCTCGCATCTATATGTGATGCATTCTTCCCACGCATCTATGTACGTCGTAAAGCGTTCGTTCCCATTGGTACAGTATCACTCACTATATATTTCCATGCTAATGCTGAGACTTTAAAGCACAATGGGAGCCAACTGCTACTTGGACATGCCCGTGCCCTTAAATTTTTTAATGGCTTCTTCGATCAAACTGGAGAAATATGGAGTCATAATGGCAATTTACTTGCAACGACAAGTCAGTTTGTATATTACAAAGAATAAATTCTACACTTATCTCCTATAACTATAATTTATACTTAAAAAAATAAAGAGGTGTTTAAAGTTGAAACAACCAAAAGAAATTACAATTAACACATTAAATTTTGATGATGATGGGCAAATACCTAATAACCCAAATTTACCTGTTTTAGTTTATCAAAACGTATTTTCAAAAACTGATGATTTAAGACATATATTATCCACAAATCAATGGGGTAACACTTGGGAAGCTGGTGTTTTCTCTTATCATCATTATCACAGTAATTCACACGAAGTCTTATTGGTAATCAATGGAACCGCCCAATTAATACTAGGAGGCAGAAATGGTACTCCTATTAGTATAACTGAAGGTGATGTTTTAATATTACCAGCTGGTACTGGTCATAAACTGATAAGTCAAACTAATGACTTTACAGTTATGGGCGCCTATCCCAATAGTCAGTCATATGATATTTGTGTCGGTAAAGCAAGCGAGCGTCCTCAAAATTTATATATTATTGAAAGTGTATCTATACCTGATACAGACCCAATATTTGGTAGTCATGGGCCATTGAAGCAACATTGGAACTAACTTCAAGTCCTTTCTTTGTTTCATTAATATTAAATCTCAAACTTAATCAGAGGTATGAATGTTGGTAAATAAAGATGAAGTAGTTAATTATGTTACTCAAAATTACGACGTTAAACCGGATTATCTATGGCAAAATTTCCCTCATTTTGTCACTTTAAGACATAATCATAATAAAAATGGTTCGGACTCATTATGAATATGACAGAAGATAAATTAGGGCTTAAAACTTGTGACGAAGTTGATGTTTTGAATGTAAAAGTTGATACAGCTTTTATTGGACCATTAACGAAAAAAAGGTGTTTATAAGGCGTATCATATGAATAAAACCACTTGGATCACTATTAACTTGAGAGAAATAAATAACCTCCATCATATCACTGATTTAATTGATGAAAGTTTTGAACTAACAGTTTAAAGTATGACCTATAACCTTCTCAATAACATATAAAATCGACCTGTAGAACTAACTTTATATTCTTATAATGAATTAGCTAACTTATATTGTTTACCAATCATCTACTTCCAACAGAATAGTTAAGAGGCTGAGACAATTTATCAATAAACCGCCTCAGCCTCAATCATGATATTGCATAACCAACAGGTAAGATAAAATCTTTTTAAATAAATTAGATTTTTGTTCCACTCACCCTAAAATATATACCATTTCATTATAATTTTTACTACTATTCTTTTGCTTCTTTTTCATTTGTACGTTTTTGTAAAATGATCGCTGCAGCTGCAACTACTAAAATTAAAATTATGATGCCGATGAGTCCAAGGAATTTCGCGATATTACCAAATACAATACCTACAACTAAGAAATCAGTATCTGAGAATGTCGTCGCTGCGCCCCCTAAATCTCCTAAGAAAGGTAAAAACAGTAATGGCAAGAACGTAATCAATAATCCATTTAAAGCAGATCCTGCAACTGCACCTTTTATACCACCTCTTGCATTACCAAAGACGCCCGCAGTTGCACCTAAGAAGAAGTGTGCAACCACACCTGGAAGTATCACGACACCACCAAATAAGAACAAGATAAACATGCCAATGACCCCAACGATAAAGCTGACAAAGAATCCTATTAACACAGCGTTTTGTGCATAAGGGAAGACAATCGGACAGTCTAAAGCTGGCTTTGTATTCGGTACCAATTTCTCTGAAATACCTTTAAATGCCGGTACTATTTCAGCTAAAATTAAGCGCACGCCTGTTAGTATAATAAATACCCCTGCTGCAAATGTCACACCTTGTATGAGTGAAAATACAATAAAGTTTTGCCCATTGCTAATCTCACTATGTACATAAGTCGGTCCTGCAAATAATGCTGCAACAAAATACAATAATGTCATTGTTAAAGAAATACTAATCGTACTTTCTCTCAAAAAGCTTAAACCTTTTGGAAAATTAATTTCTTCTGTAGATTTTGATTTACCTTTAAATAGTTTCCCAACTTCTCCAGCTGCCCAGTAACTAACCGTGCCGAAATGACCTAGAGCGACTTGGTTATTACCAGTGATTTTTTTCATTGTAGGATGTGCCAATGCCGGTAATATCGCCATTATCAATCCCAAAATAATAGCTCCAACGATTACCGTCAAAGTACCTGTAATATTGCCGACAGATAATAATATTGCTAAAAATGCTGCCATATAAAAGGTATGATGACCAGTTAAAAAGATATATTTTAAGTTAGTAATACGTGCAATAATAATATTTACAATCATGCCAAATACCATTATTAGTGCTGCTGTTGTACCATATTGTTCTAATGCAATTGATATAATGGCTTCGTTATTTGGTACTACACCTTGTACACCAAATGCATGTTGAAATATTTTTCCAAATGGTTCAAGTGATTGTGTTACTACATTTGCACCTGCGCTTAACACTAAAAATCCTAGAATTGTTTTGATTGTTCCAGATGTAATATCTGTTGCCGATTTCTTCTGCATAATCAACCCGATCAATGCAATTAGTGCAACTAATATCGCTGGTTGACTCAATACATCAACAATAAAATCAAGTATTGGTTTCATTTTACTGCCCCCTTACATTTTATTTATAAGATATTCAGTTCGCTTAATTTATCATTTAATTTTTGTTGTAATTCTTCTTTGTCTAAAATGTTATCTAATACAATTACATCACCTAAATTTTTAGTGTTTTCCTCTAAGTCTCTACCACAAATAAATAAGTCTGCCATATCTGGACTCGCACTCATAACATCACTGTGTTCTACTTTAATATCAGATGGAGCATTTATATTTTTCAACGCTTCTTGTGCATTCATTTCTACCATAAAACTACTTCCTAAACCGTGACCACAAACTACTAAAATTTTCATTTTTCTCATTCTCCTTTAAATATATTTACTATTTCATTAATTTCTTGCGCTGCTAACAATTTATTTACTGTATCTTGATCACCTAATTTAGTTGCTAAGCTTCTTAAAATAGCCAAATGGCCATCATTATCTATAGCACTAAGTACAAATATAAGTGATGCAAAGTGTCCCTCCTCAGAAAAATTAATATGCTGATTTAATTTTAATAAACTTAATCCAATATGTTTCACATCATCATTAGGTCTTGCATGTGCGATTGCAATTTCAGGTGCAATAACGATATAAGGCCCTAATTCCTTTACACTATCAATCATCGCTGTAACATAACTTGATTCAAAATAATCTTGTGTAAGTAAGGGGGTCGCAGCTATCGTTATTGCTTGTTCCCACGTTTCTACTTTATCTAATATTTGTATCTTATCTGCAGACAGTATTTCCAAACTCATCTATATCCTCTCCTTACTGTTGGCTTACATGCTTAATGTGTTGCATAATAGCTGTTATATCTCCTGAAAATACGGCTTCTCTTGCCGCTTCATCCATAATTAGTGTACTCAGTTGCCTTAACGCATTGAGATGTATTTGTGGTTGTGCTGTAGCTAAAGTAATGACAATGTATACCGGATCATATTGATCATGTGAAAAATGAACACCATTTTCATATTGGATCAAACTAAAACCCACTGATTGTTGTACATGATCATGCTTTGCGTGAATCAATGCGATATGAGGGCTAACCACCATATAAGGCCCAAACGCATCTAATTGTTGGATGATATCAGTCGCATATGCTTTGTCCACTACACCATCTTTTTCTAGTATGGATACAGCTTGTTTAATCGCATCATCACGTGAAAGTACTGGCTGCTGCGTCAATATCCTCGATTGTGGCAACACCTGATCTAAGGTAGGACCAATACCGCGTAAATCATCAATGTATTGT
The DNA here is from genome assembly GCF_044794325.1 of Staphylococcus pseudoxylosus. Classification (NCBI taxonomy): domain Bacteria; kingdom Bacillati; phylum Bacillota; class Bacilli; order Caryophanales; family Staphylococcaceae; genus Staphylococcus; species Staphylococcus pseudoxylosus. The sequence goes on along the minus strand of NZ_CP085024.1, from coordinate 406,396 downwards.
TCTCTAGAGCGATTAATAATTTCGTTTAATTGAATACGATCATTTTTATCTAAAAACGGTGAAACCCTAATCACAGGTACTGTTACTTGATCGAAAGGGACAGTAGAAATAATATAATCAACCCCTTCATGCTTTAACATACTTTCATCTATTTCATATATAGAATACGCATCCACGACTTCGAGCTCTGGATAAATATGAGCAATTCTGCTTTTTAATAACTGCGAAGTACCTATCCCAGAACCACATAGCAATACAACTTTGATCTTATTTGTTGTCACAGTCGAAATACGCTCAATGGCTGAGGCAAAATGTAAGGTAATATAAGTTAGTTCATTATCATCAAACGCAATATTATAAGTTTCTTCAATGCCCCATATATGCTTTTTTATACCTTCAATCAGTTGTTGATATTGCAAAATAATTTCCTTTTTCAAAGGATTATCGTGTGTCATATCAAATTTCAGCCTATGAATTGCTGGTCTTAAATGAACAATCAAACCATTTAACAACTTACTATCTGACATTAAGTCTAACCCCAAGTCTCCGCTCATCCGCTCAATCAGTTGCTCCGTTAAAATATCCAAATCGTCTATTTCACGATGATATCGGTTTACTTCTGAAGTCTTTGCACCTAGCAGATGTAAAGTAATAAAAGCAGCTTCACTTTTTGGAAAATGAAGATTAAAAATCTGTTCTAATTTCCCTTTAATTTGTAAGGCAATTTGAAATTGTTCTGTCTTTTGTAACTTTTTATATTCTTTGTCTGGAATTTCAAAAATAAAATTCTCATTCGCCCGATGAATTGCTATTAAAATATGGTAAATCAATCCATCAATAGCACTCTGTACGAGTTGATAATTTGCATCAATCAGTACCGAAGCGACACTTAAGCGAATTTGTTCTAATTCATGATTCGAGAACAAATGATGTCCCATTTGATGCGTATGTGTTTGAAAATATTCATGAACCATTTCTGCATATGCTTTTCGATATGCATTTTCATCGCCCTTAATTAAGAAGCCCTTATTCTTCTCATATTTCAACTGTAAATTGTGATGCTCTAGCCATTGCTGTACGCGTTTTAAATCTTCCACTATCGTACGTCTAGTCACAGAAACCATGGTTGCCAGTACATGTGAAGCTGTAGGCGATGTAGATTCAAAGAGTTTCAAAGTAATATACATCAACCGTTCGTCTTTGGAATAGTGTATAGACGTTGATAAATATTGCGGTTCTACAGCCTTTAGTTGTTCTGAAGATGTTGCGATTTTAATACCGTCATATTTATTTCGTTGAATTGTTAAAGCTAATTTACTCGCCATATCTTCAATGTATTCAAGATCATATTGAATGGTTCTCTCTGAAACATTGAAATGTGTTGCTAAATTATGAATTGGCACAAAAGTCTCACGTTCAATAATGAACGTCAAAATATGATACTGCCTCTTGCTTAACATATTAGCAACCTCCTTACATTTATATTGTAATCGCTTTCTTTCGATTGTAGATGTGTAATCTTTTTCGCCTACTAATACGAAAAGTTGCACATCAAAAACATTACATTCTTTTAACAAATTATATAATGACATTTGTATTGTCGATACATTTTTATAATAATTATTTTTAAAAATAAAAAATGAGACTTCAGCTATTTAGCTTCCATCTCATTCATACATTATTTATTTTACGCTTCTCTAATCATATTTAAAAAGCGTTGCAACTCCGTCGTTTGTGGGTGATTAAAAATTTGTTCTGGTGCTCCTGATTCACCAATAACGCCATCATGAATAAACACAATTTTATTAGAAACTTCCTTAGCAAAACGCATCTCATGCGTAACTATAATCATAGTCATTCCTTCGTTTGCTAGGTCTTTAATTACACGTAATACATCGTTTACCAGCTCTGGATCTAATGCAGAGGTAGGTTCATCAAAGAGCATAACTTTTGGATTCATCGCTAAAGCTCTCGCAATCGCGACACGTTGCTGTTGTCCACCAGACAATGCATTAGGTCTTTGGTCTTTTACAGCTGTTAAGTCCACCTTCTCTAAAAGCGTTAGAGCCTGTTGTTGCGCTTCAGCTTTTTTCATTTTCTTAACAGTAATTAGTCCTTCCATAACATTTTCTAATGCTGTTTTATGAGGAAACAGATTATAACTTTGAAAAACCATACCCGACTGCTTGCGTACTTTAATTTGTGATTTTTTATCTTTATTGTCATAAGTTTCACTATTGACGTAAACGGCGCCTTCAGTAGGTAATTCTAGCGCATTAATCATTCGTAACAAAGTCGTTTTACCAGAACCTGAACGTCCAATGAAGGTAACTACCTCTCCTTGATCAACCTCTAGATCAATACCTTTAATCACTTCTTTATCATTAAATGTTTTCTTTATATTTTGTAATTCAATCATGAACGATACCCTCTTTCAAGATAAGATTCGTAAAAGTTCTGGACGATTGAAATAATAAAACATACAACCCAATACATAAGTGCCACGAGTAAATAAATTGTTAAATATTCATAAGTCGTCGACGCAACTTCTTGTGCTTTTCTAAACATTTCAGCGACAAGTATAAAACCGAGCAACGATGTATCTTTAATTAAACTTAAGAACGTATTACCTAGTGCTGGCACAGAAACTCTTATTGCTTGTGGCAATATAATACGTTGAATCGTTTGACGGTAATTCATACCAATTGAATACGCTGCTTCTGTCTGGCCTTTTGGAATAGACATGATGCCGCCACGAATAATTTCAGAAGCATATGCCCCTACATTTAAAGACAAGCCAATAATTGCCGCTATTACTGGAGCTAATGTCCATTGATTTTCTGAGTTGTTAGTTAATAATCTGCCGAGTTCAGGGATACCATAAAAGATAATGAATAATTGTACAATCATCGGTGTTCCTCTAATGATTGAAATATAAAAACGTGCAATCCCTCTGAGTATACGGCTTGTTGATATACGCATTAATGCAGTTACTAGTGCTATAACCAATCCTAAAACAAAAGTCACTAATGTGATAGGAATTGAAAACTTTACCAATCCTTCAAGCATTGGTATAAATGCTTGTCCAGCTGCATCTAATGCATGTTGTTGCTCTGAATTAAGGTTTAGAAACATCTTCACCAAACCATTTTTCACTTATTTTTGCTAATTCACCATTATCTTTTAATTTTTTCATTGCTTTATTAACTTCTTTGATTGTTTTATCGTCTTCCTTCTTGCTGAAAGTCAAAGCAGATTGACTCTTTTCAGCATTCCCTTCGATCGCTTTTACTTTAGCATTAGGTTTTTGTTTTTTATAATCTAGGTAAGAAATATTATCGTTAAACGTACCCTCTACTCTATTTGATTGTAATAAATCCATCGCTTGGTTGAATCCATCAACTTTTGTAAGTTCTGCACCTTTAGATTTTGCCAATTTACCATAGTTTGAAGTAAATGTTTGTGCTAATTTCTTACCTTTAACGTCATCAAATGATTTGATATCTGTATTATCTTTATTTACTACTAATACACCTTTAGAGTAAGTGTATGGTTCAGAGAATTTATATTTTTCTTTACGTTCATCGTTAATACCAACTTGGTTAGCTACAACATTAAATCTACCTGAATCTAACCCTGCAAACATTGAATCCCATTGAGTTTCTTTAAATTTAACTTTATAGTCCATTTCTTTAGCTACTGCTTTCACTACATCTATATCATAACCAGTTAATTTATCATTTTTATCGTGGAATGAAAAAGGTGCATAAGTGCCTTCTGTGCCCACAACAAAAGTTTTATTCTCACTAGCTGTTTTATTTTTACTTTCGCTATCTTTTTTACTTGAAGAGTCATTACCACATGCTGCCAGTGTCACTGCCAAAACTAAAGTCATGAACACCATTAATAATTTTTTCATTTCTCGCCCTCTATTCTTATTATTCTTATCGGATTAAAATTAGTTTATTCCTATCCCCCTATTTAGTCAATAGATTTTTATCGATAAGATAATAATTTTTTTAATTTCAGATAATTTTAATTTCTTACAATTTTATAATCACTGCTTTTCCTTTAATATTTCATCATAGAAAATACATTTCATCTTTATTTTCATTTTATAATTTCGCCCTCAAAGCTGACATTGTTCACGCTTGAAAATAATTTTCAAAAATAAAATAACGCTATTATTCTATAAAAAATAATCACGAGTGAAACCTTAATATATCAAGGGTTTCACTTATTTCAAATACGTGACAAAGACCCTCTTTAATTGTCACAATTTTCGCAACATTAATTTGTAAGCGTATACAAATGTAATATTACATGGTAGACTTCGCTTAAATTCAAACAAAAGTTTATTTTCAAACAATTGTTTAGATTTTATCAAAAGGAGGTCTCATCTATGAATAGTAATGAAAGAGAGGTTTTGAAACGCATACAAGACAATCCATTTATTTCTCAACAAGAATTAGCACTATCAATTGGTTTATCAAGACCTGCAGTAGCTAATATTATCTCAGGATTAATCCGCAAAGAATATGTCTTAGGTAAAGCCTATGTCTTAAATGAAAATTATCCTATTGTATGTATTGGTGCTGCTAACTTAGACAGAAAGTTTTATGTCCATCATACATTGCAACTAGAAACTTCCAATCCTGTAACTTCTACACGTTCCGTAGGTGGCGTAGCTAGAAATATTGCAGAAAATCTTGGTCGAATGGGTGAAACTGTAGCATTTTTATCTACCAGTGGTAATGACAGTGAGTGGGACATGATACACAAATTATCAAGTCCTTTCATGAACCTAGATCATGTGCAACAAATAGAAAATGCAAACACAGGTTCTTACACTGCACTCATAGACAATGATGGTAATATGCAATACGGCTTAGCTGATATGGAAGTATATGACTATATCACGCCAGAATTTTTAATTAAGCGAACACATTTACTAGTTAAAGCTAAATGTATTATCGCAGATTTAAATTTAAGTAAACCTGCCATTGATTTCCTCTGTGCATATTCTGAGAAGCATAACATTAAATTAGTAATCATACCTGTATCATCACCAAAAATGGACCATATGCCTGATTCATTACATGCAATAGACTGGCTTATTATTAATCGAGATGAAACAGAAACTTATTTTAATATGAAAATACAAAACACAAATGATATGAAAAAGGCTGCACAAAAATGGATAGATGCTGGGGTCTCCAAAGTGATCATCACAAACGGAGTTCAAGAGCTTATCTATAAAGATAAGAAAACAGAAATCATTAAACCCGTTCTCAGTTCAAACGAGGTTGTAGATGTGACAGGTGCAGGTGATTCATTTTCCAGCGCAGTGGTCTTCAGTTGGCTAAATGGTCTAGATATAGATGACATACTCAACGCTGGCATGATAAATGCAAGGAAAACGATCGAAACAAATTACACCGTTCGTCAAAATTTAGATAAAAAACAATTATTTAGAGATTTGGAGGAGTATAAAGATGAAACAATACATTGAATTTTCACAAGAAGTACAACAAGGCATGGATAGTAATAAACCTATAGTTGCTTTAGAATCGACTATCATTTCACATGGCATGCCCTATCCACAAAATGTTGAGATGGCTAAAAATGTTGAACAAATTATTAGAAATCACGGCGCCATACCTGCAACCATCGCCTTAATTAATGGAAAAATTAAAATAGGTTTAGAATCTGAAGAATTGACATTATTAGCTAAACATGACGATGTTGCCAAAGTATCACGTCGAGATTTAGCAGAGATTATTGCTACTAAACGTATCGGTGCAACCACAGTTGCATCTACAATGATTTGTGCCGAATTAGCAGGTATTCAATTCTTTGTTACTGGAGGAATTGGTGGCGTACATAGAGGTGTTGAACACACTATGGATATTTCAGCCGATTTAGAAGAATTAGGACAAACCAATGTCACTGTTATCTGTGCAGGAGCAAAATCCATCCTAGATTTACCCAAAACACTTGAATACCTTGAGACAAAAGGTGTACCTGTGATTGGCTATCAAACCGAAGAACTTCCTGCCTTTTTCACTCCTGAAAGTGGGATTAAGTTAAACAGTTCAGCAAACTCACCTGATACTATTGCTCAAATTTGTAAAGCTAAAAATGATTTAGGTTTAAGTGGTGGTATCGTCGTTGCTAATCCTGTACCCAAAACACATGCGTTATCTAAATCATATATTGATCGTATTATCACAGATGCAGTACAAGAAGCAGAGGAAAAAGGAATTAGTGGAAAGGATTCCACACCATTTTTACTTGGAAAAATTGTCGAGAAGTCTAAAGGTAAAAGTTTAGAAACAAATATAAAACTTGTTGAAAACAATGCAGTTCTAGGAGCAAAAATAGCTGTTGCTTTCACTCAATTGTAGGTGATTTAAATGTCCATTCTATTTTCTATTACCGGTATTCTGTTCGCATTAATACTCTCTTTTATTTTTAGTTATGATAGAAAAGCCATTAATTTTAAAAAGCCTTTAACCATGTTAGTCATTCAAGTAATTATTGTATTATTTATGATGCATACAACTATTGGTTTAACAACATTAACAACACTCGGCTCATTTTTTGAATCTTTATTAGATATTAGTAAAGCTGGTATCGATTTTGTATTCGGTGGTTTGCAAAATAAAGGGGCTTCTACATTTTTTATTACTGTATTACTTCCTTTAGTATTTATCTCAGTATTAATAGGTGTATTGAATTATTTTAAAATTCTTCCTTTTATGATCAAATATATTGGTATCATTATCAATAAACTGACTGGTATGGGACGTTTAGAAAGTTATTTTGCTATTTCTACATCTATGTTAGGTCAGCCAGAAGTTTACTTAACTATTAAAGAAATGATTCCGAAACTATCTAAAGCTAAATTATATACAATAACTACTTCTGGTATGAGTGCAGTTAGTATGGCAATGTTAGGGTCCTACATGCAAATGCTCGAGCCAAAATTTGTTGTTACTGCTGTGATGCTTAATATTTTTAGCGCATTAATTATTGCTAGTGTTATTAATCCGTATAAATCCGATGATAAAGACGTTGAAATATCAAATTTAACAGCTAACAGCAACGTTCATGAGAACAATACTACAAAACCTAAAAAAGTACCTTTCTTTCAAATGATTGGTGATAGTGCTACAGATGGTTTCAAAATTGCTGTTAGTGTTGCTATTATGCTACTAGCATTCATTTCACTCATGGAAGCTATCACTGTATTATTCAACTTAGTCGGGTTAGATTTTAGACAATTAATTGGTTTCATCTTTGCACCAATCGCTTTTATTATAGGAATACCTTGGCATGAAGCAGTTCAAGCTGGTTCAATTATGGCTACAAAATTGATAACTAATGAATTCGTTGCTATGCTAGATTTCCAAAAATTAGCCGACACGCTTTCACATCGTACCCAAGGTATTATCTCAGTATACCTTGTTAGTTTTGCTAACTTTGGTACAGTTGGTATTATTGTTGGATCAATAAAAGGATTTAGTACTGAACAAGGGAATAAAGTCGCTTCATTTGCTATGCGTTTATTACTTGGTTCTACCTTAGCTTCGATCATTTCAGCGTCTATGATAGGTTTAGTATTATAATACTTATTTTCTTTTAAATACTTTCACACATCATTGTCAGTTGAAATAAAAACATATGTCACACCCACCAATTGGCATAGTAATCAAAAAAACCATACGTATAGCGTATGGTTTTTTTGCATATAAATAATAGAAACAGCACATTTCCACTCTATTTATAGAAATGTGCTGTTTCTATTATTTATAAACTTTTCTCTACAATTTTATATAAATCAATCATCTCTTGGGCAATATCTTTAAAAGTAATAGCAGTCATCAAATGGTCCTGACTATGCACTGTCAACAATGTCATCGTTATATTTTCACCTTGCGCTTCTTTCGATAACATTTTAGTTTGTATATGATGAGCTTCAAGTAGCGATGATTCAGCTTGCTCTAACTTTTGTTGCGCTTCCTTAAAATACCCTTTCTTCGAAGCAATAATCGCTTCCATTGCATGACTTTTCGCATCACCACTATAAGCTATAAGGGACATGGCAAATTCTAAATCTCTCTCTTGTTCAGTCATATATCCACCTCTAATTAGCCATTAACTGTTCTGCTATTTTTAACACATTGGTACCATTCATCGTACCGTAATCTCTCATTTCAATAACATCGACTGGTATGTTTTTATCACTACACTTTTTATTATATTCTTCTTTTTTAAAACGGACTTGAGGGCCAAGTAACAGCACATCGACAATGCCATCTTCAATTTTTTGATCGGCCTCCGAAGTAGAAACCGCGAAAATATCTCTATCTAAGTTTTGAATTTTTGCTTCTTTTTGCATTTTTTGAACAAGCATACTCGTACTCATCCCTGCTGCACAAACAAGCATAATTGTTTTTTCAGCCATATAAATCCCTCCTCCAATTTTATTTTCAACGTTGAATTGACCTCGCTATCATCGATACTGTATGCCTTTCTCCTCTAATAGCTTTACTTAACTCAAATATATTATTGACTGGCGCCAACCCTCCAAATCCTGCATCACCAATATGCTGTATATCTACTCCACAAACTTTATTCCGAATTGCAAAATCTCTAATTGTGCTTGGATCAGAACTTTCTTGACTTGTGCCAATAGCCGACATAACTAATCCTCCATGTTGATGAACTGCTTTAACTATTTCTTTTAATTGATTTTCATCAAAACCTGGTACGGTACCAATTGATGGAGTTAAAATAATATCTGCGCCAGCATCTATAAATTTCTTTACAAATGTTTTCGTAATTACAGGTTCATCGACACCTGCACTATGCATCTTACCAGCTATAATTAATCCACTAAAATTTGCTCTTGTGTCTGCAATCGCACTGACAATTCTTTCATTAGATACTCCAGTACCTGGATTTCCTGTCATACAAATAAAATTTATGCCTAATTGTTCTAATGCTTTTACTGTTTTCGGACTTGCCTGTCTGCCTTCACTTATATTTAACTTCTCTTCTGTCATTGTTGCTTGTACATCTACCGGTTCTAAATTCACACCAATCGGTCTGGCTACAAGTCTTCTTAGTTCTTTAATGACATGCTGATCTTCATCTATATTTACAATCTTGGGGTCAAATGCATCTAGTCCATTTAATAAAATCAAATCTGCTCCAAATGCTCTTGATAGCTCTGAATTCGTAATATCAGGAATAACAGGTGTGCGAGTGACGACATTTTCCGCTAGTACCACACGACCATCACTTGCCTTTATACTTTGTTTTAATTCATCAGATGTCATTTCTACTATTTCTGAAGCATTTGCACTTAATAATCTTTTCACCATTTTATCTCCCCTTTATTTTTATTCTTCAGTTTTTTTCATATTCTCTGCTTCTTTTTGTTCTAACTGTAGGTTATATTTTTCCATTGACCGATAAAAAGGATAATAAAGTAAAATATCTACAAGGATACATACCATTTGAACCACAGACCCACTATAATGACCTGTTGCTAAAAATCCACTTATGATTGGTGGGATTGTCCAAGGCATCGCTGTACCATTTGTAAGATGTACTAACCCACTTGCCATAGCAAAATAAGTTATTGTTGCATTAATCATTGGAGCTAAAATAAACGGCACGATAAGTCTCACATTTAACACGACTGGCAAACCAAACAATGTAGGTTCATTAATATTAAATATACCCGGCATTAGTGTCAGTGGTGCCATTGTCTTTGTAATCTTACTAGAGCGTTTCTTAAATGCTAAAATTGCAATCACAATTACCAGACCAATAGTTGAACCACCGCCACCCATAAACACAAAATTATCTATAAATGGTTGTGTAATAATATGCGGTAATTCACCATGTGGATTAGCTTGATATGCTAGACGATTTTCATCTATATTTTTCAACCATATCGGTTGCATAACAGCATTAACTACATTGGCACCATGGATACCTACAAACCAAAATGCGCTATTGAGACCAACTAAGATAATTGTTCCAATCAAAGTGCCCCCCATAAGACTCAATGGAACCCCCAATGTATTGACAATAAGTTCATGAATATTGCCGAAAGGTAAATTATCTAGCAATATAAAGATGATTAGCCACATAATAATGATTACAGCTCCTGGTATTAATGCGCTGAAACTTTTAGAAACAGCTGGTGGGACCTGATCAGGCATTTTTATTCTTATATTTCTATTAATAAACCATTGAAATATTAAACCTGAAATAATACCAACAATTAAAGCAACAAATAGCCCCTGACTTCCCATATACATCTGTGGAATCGCTTCTTCTGGTGCCTTTCCTCCAGTCATTACTTTCGGTGTCACAACTAAAAATGCAGACATAGAAATTATCCCAGCAGAAACGCCATCTGTGTTGTATTGCCGTGCAATACTATGCGCTACCCCAAAACTTGCTACTAATCCCATTAATCCGAACGTACCATTAACTGCTTTCATTAAATATGGTTGAATTCCTTTTGATTCTAGCCATTCAATCCATCCCGGTACTGCAATACCACTGATGACTAAAAATAATGAGCCAATGATAATTAAAGGCATTGCAACTATAATCCCATCCCTTAATGAAATTAAAATTTTATTAGACCCCAGTTTTGAAGCAGTAGGTAACAAATACTTTTCCAATGTGTCATTTAGCTTACTCACATTAACACCCCTTTTAAACCCAAACTGAAAACATATTTAAAATTTCTATAAAAGTATAGGTGAATTATCTTTAAGTGATTTTCACAACTAAGCGTGCCGCTTCTCCTCGGGCTAACCGGTCGAAGCCTTCATTTATTTCTTCTAACGATAAAGTATCTGTTAATAGCTGATCTACGGGCAAACGCGATTGTTTGTATAAATTTACAAACCTTGGTATATCTCGTTCAGGGACACAACTCCCTACATATGAACCTTTAACTGTGCGTTCTTCTGCTGCAAGTGTGACTTGTGGAAACGAAAAATTATGCTTAGGGTCAGGCAGACCTGTTGTAGTAGTCATGCCACCACGTTTTGTTATTTGATAAGCAACTTCCATTGCTGGCACAACTCCAGCAGTTTCAAAAGCATAGTTAACACCCCCACTTTCATAAGTTTTAACATTTTCAACTACATTATCATCTCCTGAGTTAAATACTGCTGTTGCACCTAATGATTTCGCTAACTCAAATTTAGCTTCATTTATATCTAATGCTATAATCTCACTTGCACCTGCAAGGCGAGCACCTAAAATAGCATTAAGCCCAATACCACCTAATCCGACAACTGCTACTGTGCTCCCTGCACTAATGTTAGCTGTATTTATAACTGCACCAATTCCTGTTATCACCGCGCAACCAAATATGGCTACTTTTTCAAAGGGAATATCCTTATCTACCTTCACAATTGAATTGGTTGAAACAACTGCGTATTCCGCAAACCCCGAGATACCTAAATGATGATACATCGTTCGGTTATCTTCTGACAGTAAACGAAAACCACCTGTTAACATTTCCCCCTTTTCGTTAGAAGTTGCACCATTTTCACATAATGCTGGTCGTCCTTCTTTGCATGGAATACAGTGACCACAACTAGGTATAAACGTACATACGACATGATCCCCTTTTTCAAAATCTGTAACGTCAGGGCCTAATTGTATAACCTCTCCTGCCGCTTCATGACCTAATACCATTGGCATAGGTCTAGGCCGACTACCGTTTATTACGGACAAATCTGAGTGGCATAACCCCGCAGCACCAATTTTTATCAACACTTCATTCGTTTTAGGTTCAGATAGTTCTAATGTTTCTATAGTTATAGGCTTGCTTTTAGCGTATGGCTCTATGCTTCCCATTTCATGTAATACTGCAGCTCTTATCTTCATTTAAAAGCCTCCTTGATTAACATCCTAAATAATTAAAATAAATACTAATGTTAAAAGAATATTATTCATAGTATCCATCAGTAGATTTTCTTAATCCTTCAAATTGCTCTCCATCATGACCAAACCAAATTTGCGCACCTTTTTCTTCGGCTAAACGTTTAATTTTTTCTACTGATTTAGTCCAACCAATTGAATCATATAAAATACCTGGAGGTTTTAACGACTCTCCCATACTTTCTTTCGTATAAATTGCATCGGAAGCTAATATAATAGTACCAAGCTCAGCACTTTCTATCTCTAAACCGATCATGCCCCATGCATGGCCACTACCATAATTTAAAATACGAACCCCCTCTACAAGCTTCAAATTATCTTCTTCTTTTTTAATCGTTCTCCATTTTAAGTTATTCTTAATCCATGCATCGATATCAGCCCAAATATAAGCACCTTCTTGTTGATTACGAGCATAAGTCTGCATCGTTCCATTCAATTCGTCATCATGAACAATAACGGTTGCATTGATAAAATATTCTAAGCAACCTGCATGGTCTAAATGTAAGTGTGACGCCACAACAAAATCCACTTCCTTTGGATCCACATCGATTTGTTCCAAACGATTTGGTAAGTGACAAGATTCATCAGCAAAATAAGGAAAGGCTTTTTGAGTAGCATTAATCCACCTACCATTCTCACCCATTGCATTAGGATTACATGCAGTATCAAACAATATTTTAGCTTCAGGATGATCTATATACACTGTGTAAATTGGAAATTCGTACATTTCATTTTTGGCTTCAGGGCTGTCCAAAGTAGCTTGATTTGAATTAGCAATCATCAAATTCTTATCCATTTTCATACGTCCATTATCTAAAACATAAATTTTCATGCATTCTTTATTCACATTCACCATCACGATACACCCCTTTACAATTGTATAATTACATTATAATTGTAAACGTTTACAAAAATCAATTTTTAAATTATTTAAAACACTTATTTATTCTGAAATTCAATAATTGTTATTCTAAGAAACAATACGCTTAAAAATAAAAACGCAGTGCAGAAATCTAAAATAATTTCTTTAGACATCTGACTGCGCCATTAACTTCATTTCAATCACTAATATGATTACTATTCATAAATTGCATTGTAATATCATGATTATAATTTAGTGATATTTATTAAATTGGAATATTTCATCATCCACAATAACTTCTACATTAGCATGTTGTCGTAATATACTAGCAGGTAACGATTCGGATATATCACCTTCTAAGAGTTGTTTAATTGCATATTGTTTATGTTCACCTAATGCTAACAAAATAATTCGCTTCGCTCGCATAATAGATGAAAGTCCCATCGATATTGCTTGTTTAGGCACGTTTTCAATTGTTTCAAAGTGTTTACTGTTCGCCTTAATTGTTGAAGGTGCCAAATCAACAACGCTCGTCACGCTATCAAAAGATGTATATGGCTCATTAAAACCAATATGCCCATTTTCACCAATCCCTAAAATTTGAATATCTGCAGGACCTATATCGCATAAGAGTTGTTCGTAAGTCCTAGATTCTTGTACAACATCTTTTGCGTTCCCCATTGGTAAATGTATATTATTCTTTTGCCATGAATCATTATGCTTAAATAAATGTTCATTCATATACACATGATAACTCTGTTTATGGTCTGGTGCTAGACCAACATATTCATCTAAATTAAACGTCACCACACGTGATAAATCAATTTGATTAATATTCAATAATTCTGATAAATATTTATAAACATCTATCATTGTACCGCCTGTTGCCAAACCTAGAACCGTATTAGGTTTAGTCTTAAGTTGTTTTAATAGCTCAGTTGCTAAGTATTGACTAGCTATAGTTTGGTTTTTCAAATTTATAACATTCATCTTTTCACCGTATCTTTCTGCAATCTTTAATACCCTTTTTACATGTTGTATTATAATTTTTCATTCTCTAAAAGCTCCTCAACTTCATTTTTTATCGTAGTAACATGAGGACCATATATAACTTGAACGCCATTCCCTTTTTGAATAACTCCTCTAGCTTGCGTGGCTGTTAACATAGATTTATTCACATCTTTATCACTATTTAACGTCACTCTTAAACGAGTAGCACAGCAATCAACTACATCTATATTTTCTTTACCACCAAGTGCTTGGATTATTGTCTTAGCACGATCGGTTGCTTCTACAGTGTCTGTTGCCGTTTCATCTTCACGGCCAGGTGTTTTGAAATTGAATTTCGTTATCAAGAATCTAAAAATAACGTAATACATCATAAACCAGATGATACCAACAGGGATTACCCACAAGAAATTTGTTTTAGAGTTTCCTTGAAGCACACCAAATAATAAAAAGTCTATAAAGCCCCCACTAAAAGTTTGGCCTACAGTTATATTAAAGATATCTGCCATCATAAATGCTAATCCGTCTAAAAACGCATGAATCACATATAATAGAGGAGCAACAAATAAAAAACTAAACTCTAATGGTTCTGTAATACCTGTTAAAAACGATGTTAAAGCTGCAGAGAGCATCAATCCTCCTACAACTTTTTTACGTTCTGGTTTAGCCGTATGGTAAATTGCTAATGCTGCCCCACAAAGCCCAAACATCATGGTAATAAATCTACCAGACATATATCGTGAAACGCCTGAAAAGTATTTTGTAACGTCAGGGTCCCCTAATTGTGCAAAGAAAATATTTTGCGTCCCATGAACCATATGCCCTTTAACTTCTAACGAACCTCCCAAAGCTGTTTGCCAAAATGGTAAGTAGAAAATATGATGCAATCCAAAAGGACCTAATAACCTCAAGATAAAGCCAAAGAAAAATGTACCAATTATCCCTGTTTTGTCTACTAATCCACCAACACCAAAGATCCACCCTTGTACTGTTGGCCAAACAAAAAACATAATGACACCCAATACAATCGAAGCAATTGCTGTAATAATCGGTACAAAACGTGATCCTCCAAAGAAACCAAGGTAGTCAGGTAGAGATATTTTATGAAACTTATTGTGTAAAAGCGCTGTCATTATACCAGTGACAATCCCACCAAACACCCCTGTTTCTACAGTTTGAATTCCTAGTACCATACTTTGTCCTACTTCAGCTAAATTGTCTTTCGCTAATGTTCCAGTTATAGTTAACAATCCATTCATAGATGAATTCATGATTAAAAATCCGAGCATTGCTGCTAATCCAGCAGTTCCTTTATCACTCTTTGCCAGCCCTATGGCTACACCTACCGCAAATATAACTGGTAAGTTTTGAAAAACAATATTTCCAGCAGATGACATTAAAATAAAAATATTCTGTAATAAACTCATATCTAATACTGGATAAGCTTTAACCGTATTCGGATTACTTAAAGCACCACCGATGCCTAGTAATAACCCTGCTGCCGGCAAAATTGCTATGGGTAACATAAATGATTTCCCAAATTGTTGTGCTCTTTCAAACAATTTACTCATAATAGCTAACCTCCTACTTATCCTAAATATACAGCCAAAGAAAATGATAATCAATATTTATCTAATAAATGAAAATTATTTTCATAAATCAATTTACTTCTCTTGTAATAAACATATAAATCCATAAAAAAAGAGGCCGACATTTATAAATGTCGGGGCCTCGGATAATATATTGGCAATGACTAACAATATTGAAAGTCAGCTTTCATCATTTCTATAATAAAAGTTGCTTTACTAGTACAAGATGGACAGAAAAGGTAATTTGAAAAACATTTTTGCCCTAACTTTTTAACATAATTATTTAAAATATGTCACCTAATGTAACTGCCATAATTGCTTTAATTGAATGTAATCTATTTTCTGATTGATCAAAAATAACAGCATGCTTTCCTCTGAATACATCGTCTGCAATTTCCATTTCAGTCAGATCATATGTTTTATATATTTTTTGACCTACTTCTGTGTTCACATCATGAAATGCTGGTAAACAATGTAACACTATCACATCTGGATTCATCGTATTCATTAACATTGATTCATTTACTTGATAAGGCAACAATTGATTGATACGGGATTCTAACACCCCTTCATCTTCACCCATAGAGAACCAAACATCTGTATAAATTGCATCAGTTTGATATATCGCTTGTTGAATATCATCAGTAATCAAAATATCACTTTGTGAATCAGCAGCATATTTTTGAGCCAATATTTGAATATCATTATTCGGTTGTAAAGATTCTGGTGCAGCAATATGAACATTAACGCCTAATATTGCGCCAGTAATTAATAAATCATGTGCCACATTATTTCTAGCATCGCCGACATAAGTTAATGTCTTTCCTTTTAAAGTGCCCCAGTTTTCTTTTAATGTGAAGAAATCCGCAATCATTTGTGTTGGATGCCATTCGTTAGTTAAGCCATTCCACACTGGTACGCCAGCGCTTGTAGCAAGTGCTTCTACGTCTTTTTGGTGATGTCCTCTAAATTCAATACCATCATACATTCTACCTAATACTTTTGCAGTGTCTTCTGCAGACTCTTTAACTCCTAAGTGAATATCACCTTGCCCAAAATATTCAGGGTATGCACCTAAATCATAGGCAGCAACACTGAAAGCTGAACGCGTTCTTGTAGAAGGTTTTTCAAATAAGAATGCTAAGTTTTTACCTTTTAAATAAGGATGCGGGATATTACGCTTTTTCTTTTCTTTTAATTCACCAGTAAAATCAATTAAAGTGTTCAATTCATCAGCAGAAAAATCACATGTTTTCAAAAAATGTTTACCTTTAAATGTCTGTAGCTTGTTTAGTGCTGTTGTGTACGCCCCAATTCCATCACTCCAATATTTTTATAAGATTTATATACATAATAACTGCTATTTTAAATAAAATCAAGTATAAATATACCTTATATTGTATATTATTGAATTATCTCATAATTCTCTTGTCTAAGCATTCTCTATTTCTAATTACTTCTACACATAAGCGTAATTTTATGTCAGTTAAGCAATTAAAATATCTGACAATCAACACTTATGAAGTTAAAAGTTTTATTTATGCGTTGCAAAACATTTAATGAATTCTTTATAGTATCTTTATGTTGTAATAAGTTAATCAATGGAGGTGAATTGTGATGTTTAAAGAAATCTTAGCTCTTATAAAGCAAATCGCTGCTCATTTTGTTTCTGGCGGTTTTCAGGAAAAATAAGCAAGGACATTGTTGTTCCACCTCAAAAACCTCATAATCACATTAAACTTTAAAAATGAATATAGTAACCAGTCATTAAGCGTCGATTTATAAAAAGCCTATTAACTATCCCACCATAGATTAATAGGCTTTTATTGTGTACTTATTATCAGTTTTTATACTTAATTTTTTGAATAAATATTTCATATTCATTCAAAGAATGAATGAGTTATTTTATTTTCAAGTTATGACATACAAAACAGGAAGTATAACCAGTCAATCATTTAACAAAGATTGATTTCTGCTCTACTTCCTGCTTTAATTTAAGTTCTTTATTCAATTGGTTATAGTGTCTTAAACTGCTTCCTTATCTTCACTTATCCCCCTCTCTTCTGGTGTTTTTAAGAAGCGTGTCATAATAGCACTAGCTACATATAAACCAAATATTAAGTACATCATACCTTTCACACCAATACTATCGTAAAACAATGCAACTAACCCTGGTCCAGCAAAAACACATAATCCTGCACCTAAATTCAATATTGCCATTGCTGGGCCTTTGTCACCATCATGAACAAGAGACGGTACAAGCGCCGATATTGGCACGAAACCTGCTAAACACATCCCCCATAAAAATCCTACAGTTCCTACGATAAATACATTTCCCGTAAAAATTTCAGGCATAAAATATAATCCTAAAGTGAATACAGCACAACCGACACCGCCGATATATGAAATGGTATTCTTCCATCCTATTTTGTCGCTCAGGGCCCCAAATATTATATTAAAAATAATATTTGCTATAAAAATAGTCCCCCAAATATTTAGCCATGTTGTTGTAGCTATACCTTTGGTTGATAAATATATAGGAAGAAACAATGGAAATGCATATTGAGCTGCCTGGTTTATAATTCTGACAATACAAGCTACTGCTACACGAGGTTCTCTTTTTAATATTGTAATACCAGCGCCCATTTCTTTCAGATGCGTTTTAAAACCACCTTCTTTATGTTCAAGTTCAAATT
The DNA here is from genome assembly GCF_044794325.1 of Staphylococcus pseudoxylosus. NCBI lineage: Bacteria > Bacillati > Bacillota > Bacilli > Caryophanales > Staphylococcaceae > Staphylococcus > Staphylococcus pseudoxylosus. The sequence continues at coordinate 388,253 of NZ_CP085024.1, read as the reverse complement.
GATCACGATTTACAAATACTGCTAAAAACGTTCCGATAAGTACCCAAATAATAGCTGTCCATAAAGTAAAGAAATGTCCAAATAATTGAATTGTAATTGAAGAATAAAATGAACCAAGGACACTTAATCCTCCTGTAAATACAAACCAAAACCATCCAACAGCTGCACCTAAACGCTTTTGTGGAGAACGATATGCAACCCAAACTAAAAATGAATAAGCAAATAAAGGATAACCAAAACCTCTAATTGCATATGAGGGTATCATCATTTCATAGTTCATAGTTGGAATTGCTAGACCTACAAAAATAATATGTCCAATAATATATAGCAATGTACCTAATAACATTACTTTTCGTGGTCCTATCACTTCCACTAAAACACCCGAAAACCATGATCCTATTGCAATAGTTACGCCATAACAAGTTGTTAATAATGCTGTTTGTTGTACGGATAAACCTTGGTCATGTAAATATGGACTAATCCACGCTAATTCTAGACCATCGCCCATCATAAATATAAGTACACCAATGTATCCCCATATTAACGTCGGTGGCATTCCCATCTTAGCTAATTTATCATTCATCTATAACACCCCTGTTTATAAAATATCATGCTAATTATCCTTAATTTCGAGAATATCTTTCCTTCATGCTAAAGTTACTTTATCCATAAAGTGCTATCCACAAAATCAGAAAGCGCTTTCAGATATTGTAGTTATTTTATTTCATTTTTTTATTTTATGCAAATTTATTTTCGTTTATTTTCATTATTTTAGGTTATTAGTAATAAAATGGTAAAATTTCAATTTCAAAGTATCATGCTTACCCATTCTTTCTTGTTAAAAAAGTGTATTTTCTCAAAAATATAATAGATTTTTAATGGGATTTTTTATTTAACAATGATTGAAATTTTTTATGAATGCGATTACAATTAAGGATATTTAGTCATCATATGACTTGATGATATCTATTTTATGGGAGATGTGATTTTTATGATGCTTCTTGTTGCTTTTAGTGCAGTTATTGTTCCATTTATTTTCTTAGTATTATTACGTATGTCTGCATTAAAAGGAATGGCGATAAGTGCAATTATTATAACTTTATTAGGGATTTTTGTTTGGGGGATGAATGGTGATGTCATCATTGCATCATTATTACAAGGGACGCACAAAACATTTACTATTCTTTATATTTTATTTGGTGCTCTTTTATTACTCAATACATTGCGTCAAACTGGTGCAGTAACTCGTATTAATGAAGGTTTTAAAAAGATATCAGGTGATATGCGTGTCCAAGTTATCTTAGTCGCTTTTTTATTTGGTTCTTTAATTGAAGGTGCATCTGGTTTTGGAACGCCTGCAATGGTAACCGCTCCGCTAATGGTTGCGTTAGGGTTTCGCCCGATTATCGCAGTAGTAACTGCGCTCGTTGCAGATAGCGTAGCCGTTTCATTTGGTGCTGTTGGTACACCTGTCCTTGTAGGACTTAGTACATTAAATGACGCAGATAGCGCTTTCTTTCAATCGACGGCAGAACGTATTACAACTTTAGATTTATTGAGTGGTATTTTCATACCTATTATTTTAATTACTGCAATGGTGATATTCTTCGGCAAAAATAATAAACTTAAATCTATCGTTGAAATGTTACCTTGGCTTGCTCTAATTGGTATTGTTTATGCCGGCTCTGCTTTTGCATATGCCTTTTTATTTGGCGCAGAATTTGTTGCTATTTTAGGTTCTTTAACTGGATTAATCGTTGCTGTTATTACCGCTAGAAAAGGCTGGTTATTACCAAAAGAAGAATGGACAGATGGTTTAAATCATGATTATGAAGTTAGTACAAAAGAACAATCAATGCCCTTGTTAACTGCTTGGGCCCCTTATTTAATGGTTGTTGTCTTATTGTTACTCACAAGAACCGTTCCAAGCATCAAGCATTTTACGACGAATGTATTGGATCTTTCTTGGAATAACATTTTAAATTTTGAATCAATCACATCTGAATGGGAGATTTTATATTCACCAGGAACAATCCTTATACTTTCAGCGATTTTTGCTGTTTTTATACAACGTAAACCATTAAAAGATATAGGACATGCCGGTCTTGATTCATTAAATACTATCAAAACAACTGGAATTACACTCATTGCCACTCTTGCAATGGTACACGTATTTATTAACTCTGGCATTAATACACATGATTTAATCAGTATGCCAGAATATATAGCTAAAGATATGGCACATTACTTAGGACCGATTTGGTTATTTGTCGCTCCATTTTTAGGTGCATTAGGTTCATTTATAACAGGAAGCGCAACTGTTTCTACGTTGACATTCTCACCTATACAATTAAATATTGCTCAAACAATTGGTGCCGAACCATTCACTGTATTAGCAGCTCAAATTATCGGAGCAGCAGCCGGAAATATGATATGTGTTCACAATGTTGTAGCCGTTTGTGCTGTCGTTGATATGCCTGGAAAAGAAGGCAGTGTTATTAGAAAAACGCTCGGACCTGCGTTACTATATTGCCTACTTATAGGTATCAGCGCTTTCATATTTACATGGTTATTCTTTTAGCTAAAAACGACTTGCTATTAAACAATAGCAACATATATTAAAAATTTATTTTAGAAGTGGATTTATCAATCAATAACTTAAAACTAAATTTCAGTTTAGGCGTAATCCATAAGTTGTAATATATTAAAGTCCCACTAGCTCAATCAAATGAGAGGTGGGACTTTTTGTTATCTTAAATTACTTAATTATCATTCTTTAAATACTAAATGCCTATAAGTTTCATAGAGAAATTATAGCAACTCCTAGTAAAAAGACTCTCCCTATATAAATTAAACAATGCTTAGACTTACAAACCTTAAAAATCTAATATTTAAGATGCTTAGATTGTGTTGTTATAAATCTTGTTATACCTGTATGTTTTCTAAATAATTACTGCTCCGTCCAAACTGAAATATGAGACTATACGCTCCATTCTTAATAATAAGCGTTTATAGTTTGATTATGACCTTAGAAGATAATTTAGAATTGGCAGCTATTTCAAAAGCTTCTCTAAAGTTTTCGATATCATATGTTTGAGTAATCACATTAATAATCTTCTCATTTTTCGCTAGCACTGTTAAAGCATCTTCAATTTCTCTATTAAAACGATAACATCCACGATAAGTAGCCTGTTTGATATTAATCGGACTTAAGTTAATTGGTGAAGATTTATCCTGTAAATTACCAACTTGAATTATTGTACCACCTATATTTACAGCCTTAAATGCAGTCGATACTGCCGGAGTAGCTCCAGAACACTCTAATACTACATCGTATCTATCTTCAGGAATATTATTATCTGTAATATTTAATGTTTCGATATCGCCTAAATCATGTGCACGCGCTAATGGTTCTTCTAACATATCACTGATCGTCACGCTTTCTGCTCCCAAGGTAAAAGCTGCTCCTGCAGCTAGTAATCCAATTGGCCCAGCTCCTGACACAAGTACTTTTTTACCTGTAACACCGCCTGCTAAATTAATCGCATGCATACCCACACTAAGCGGTTCAGCTAACGCTCCCATCTTTAAAGAAACGCTATCTGGTAGTGGTAATATTTGCGCTTTATCTACTAGCATTTTTTCTACCATACCACCTTGTTTATGTGGTAAATATCTAGCCGATCCTAAATATGATCCATTCGGCCATATCTCAGGATTATGTGGCGCATGTGCTAATTTATCCCCATAGGTAGCAGGATGAACTGTCACTTTTGTTCCTTTTGGAAGTGTCGTTCCTTTATAATCCGTAGCTTCAAGTAAAACTCCGCTTAATTCATGCCCCGGTATTAAGGGTTCTCTAATCACTGCTGGACCACTAGATCCTTCTGCCAAATAGTGTAAATCTGAGCCACATATACCCACGTACTTAACTTCTATAAGTGCTTTTTCTGGATCATTTTGTGTACTTATTTCCTCAATTTCTTTTAATTCAATATCTTCTTTTCCATTAATAAATACAGCTTTCATCGTATTCATTCTCCTTTCAAATTAAATAATCATATTTAAAATCAATACAAATACTAGACCACAAACCGATATCGCTGTCTCTAAAACAGACCACGTTAAAAAAGTTTCTTTTACAGTCAAACCAAAATACTCTTTAAAAATCCAAAAGCCAGTATCATTCACATGTGAGAATATAATACTCCCTGCGCCAATGGCTAACGTCACTAATGCTAGATTAGCATCAGTAGCTTGTAATAAGGGGAGTACTATACCTGTAGTAGATATAGCGGCAACAGTTGCTGATCCTTGTGCAATCCTCAATAAAGAAGACACAATCCAAGCTAATAAGATTGGGGACATGCTAGAGCCGACAAACATATGCTCAATTGTTTTTCCTACACCACCATCAATCAAAATTTCCTTAAATGATCCGCCTGCACCCAAAATAAGTAACATCATCCCAATTGGAATAATGGCAGATGTAGCACTGTCCATAATTTGATTCATCGTCCTCTTTCTACGAATTCCCATTGAATACATAGCAAAAAGTAATGAAATCAGCATTGCTATTGGTGCATTACCAATAAAATAAATAACACTTTCAAATTGATTGGTTGCACCATCTTGATGACCAGTGATCATTTGTACAATAGTCGCAAATAACATCAATATAACTGGTAACAATGCAGTAAACACACTAAGGCCAAACCCTGGTTGATCTTTTTCTTCAATCGATACTTCAGAAACAATATTAGTCATATCAATTTCTTTACTATATGCACTCGGGGACAATTTGGGTAACATTTTGACTAATAAACCACCAACGATAACCACCGTTGGGACCGCTACAATGAGTCCATATAATAATACTTGTCCTAAATTAGCGTTTAACTCTTTTGCAATGACTACTGGACCAGGATGCGGGGGTAAAAATCCATGCGTTACCGAAAGGGCAATAGCCATTGGTATACCAATCTTCATATGTGATACACCTAAACGTTTTGCAATTGTAAACGCTAAAGGTATCAATAGTACTAATCCAACTTCAAAGAAAAGAGCAATACCAATGATGAATGACGCTAAAATCATTGCCCATTTAATATATTTCTCACCAAATTTATCTATAAATGTATCTGCAATTCTATTTGCGCCACCACCATCTGCAAGCAACTTACCTAAAATAGCTCCTAACCCAAATATTATTGCTACGCTTCCTAAAGTGCTCCCCATACCTTTTTCTACAGTTTCTACGATCTTGTCTAGTGGCATACCTAAAATCATACCAGTAAAAATCGATGTCACTATCAAAGATATAAAGGCATTAATCTTACATTTAATAATTAAAAATAACAGTACAACAACACCTAATACAACACTGATTAATGGCCAGAACTCTCCAAACATTTCAACACACTCCTTTTATCTCATATGTAGCTGCCCATAGCTTTTATAACTTTTACACTTGTTCCATATTATGAAATGTTATATCATATAATAGAATACTTTATTAGTATAAAGCGAAAATGAAAACGTTGTCAATTTGAGGAGTGAAATGATGTCCAATGTTCAATCAATCGATCGTGCATTAAATTTATTAGAATTGATATCACATCATAGCCCGATATCATTAAATGAACTTGTAACAAAAACACAGTTATCTAAAACTACTGTACATCGTTTAGTTAAATCTTTAATCGATAATCATTATGTAAAGCAAAATCCTTTTACACATCAATACGAATTAACTTATAAATTATTTCAATTAGGCTATTCTAGCATCAAAAACATTGATTATTTAAATATCGCTAAAAGTTTCATTAGTCAACTTTCTTTCACAGTCAATGAAACGTGTCATTTAGTCATTGAAGATAAAAATGAAATTCTCTATATTGAGAAATTCATTCCAAATGATGCCATTTATACAATGGCTTCTAAAATAGGTCTACGCGTACCTATGTATTGTACTGCCGTAGGAAAAGCAATATTATCTAAGTATGATGACTATACGATTCAAGCTATTTGGGATAATTCTGAAATTATTCCTTACACAAAGCACACTATCACTAACTTTGATGCTTTTATGGAGGAAATTGAAATGATTCGTAAACAAGGTTATGCAGAGGATAAAGAAGAAAACGAAGAAGGTATTTATTGTGTTGGCACGTATTTCGTTAATTATCGTAATGAAGTACAAGGCGCGATTAGTTTGTCCTTTTCAACGACCCAATTGCAAAACAAAGAATTTTATATTACTCAACTTCAAAATACAGCAAATAACATTTCAAAAAACTTAGGTTTTATAAACTCTTAACATTATCATCATCATTATTATTTTGATAAAGTACAGTTAAATCATTATATATATGGGTACTACGTGGGGATGGGATATGCATATGAAATTTGAAAGTATAAGGTTATTAACGTCAGAATTGGAAGAAACAAGACAGTTTTATGAGGAAACATTAGAGTGTACGGTTGAAATCATTGACCAAGAATCATTTATGGTTGAGATTGGTGAAACAGAATTGCATTTTAGATATGCACATGACATTAATCAACCTTATTATCATTTTGCTATTGATATTCCTTATAATCATTTTTTGGAAATGAAAAACCATTATCAAAATATTTTATTTCTATTGATGGAGAACAAACAACATACAACTTACTTTGAAGCTTTTGTTGCACATTCTGTTTACTTCAATGATCCTTCTGGAAATATTGTCGAATTAATTGCTAGAATCTCTAACATGACAGAAGAACCCGAATTTTCAAGAATTAGCGAGATTGGTTTTGTGTGTAATGATACAGAGTCTGTCTACCAAGCTTTAACGCAATATCAATTGGAAACGCATGAACAAAAACAATTTGTACCTGACGCCTTGAATTTTCTAGGTGATAAACGTGATGAAAGTTTTATTTTATTAACGCCCGAACATAGAAGGTGGTTCTTTTCTGAAAAGACATCATCCGCCTTCCCGATAGAAATTAAAACGCAACAATTTGATTTAATTTATGATCACTTCCAACAATGGCATTTAATACCATCATAATGAGGACATAATAAAAGCGATACGTATTTCACATGCGGAATCAACAATTTTGATTTCACACGTGTGCGTATCGCTTTTCAAAATATTCAAGACTTTTCTGATCTCGGCCATATAAAATAACTTAAAGCTATCAATAAATCTATCATTAATATTAAAGTCCATAGTTTAATTACATGAACCAGTGCCGCTACATTATCAGCATACCCGACAATTCCAATGATTATCCATAGCAATCCAGTCCCAAGAGTATAAGCAAACACATGTCTAATCCAACTTATTAAATATTTTTTTGCATGCTTAATTCCAGTAGTTTTGACAGGTCGTTCATCTGTTTTCAAAACGAAGTATTTAAATCTTTCATCTGCCCATCTAATCATTTGTTTACCAAACGCTATAGACACACCTATATAAACTGCTGCTATACCATGTGGGATTGTAGCCGCTGCACCGTTTAACAAATCTAAGCTCATTGTAATAACTAAAGTTAAATCAATAACAGGTGTAAGTACAAAGAAAAATAATCCTAATTTTTCTCTTCTCATCACATAGCGTGATATCAGTCCGAGTATAATAAACACCCAAAATAATATTTCTGCTGTTATGAGTAATATTACAATCCAATTCATCTTATCACTCCTTTAACCAGGAATTCACTTCATTTACTACTAACTGAATAATATCTTCATTCGATATCATTTCTGAGTTTAATAATTTATGCAATGCTAATCCATCTAATAAAGCATGCGCTTTTATAATTGACAAATTTTGATTCAACGAATTATCTAATAAATCGTGTTTGTCTAAATACGTTATTGATAACTCAATTAATGACTTAATTTCATCCCTCATGAATTCTTTACCAACTTGATGTAATTCATAATGAAAAGCCATCCAAACTTCCATATCGGCATATCGTTCCTTATCAAGTGGTATAACAGTCAACAGCCCTTGTATTACTTTATCTACAATGGATAATTCTTCATTACTATATATATCTTGGATTCTTTGCTTAACTTTTCCTATAACTTCCAAAAATACCATTTCAAGTAACTTGCTATGATTCGGATAATAATAGCGTATTTGTCCCGGTGTCATTTTTGCTAAATTTGCAATGTTCCTAACTGTCGCACCTTTAGCACCTTCATTTACTATGGATTGCCATGCAAACTGAACAATTTGCTTTTTTTTCTTTTCGTGATCTACAATTTTTGGCATCTTTGTCACCCTTTTTAATACAACTGTGTTAATAAAGCACAAATAAATGAAATCATATTATTCACTTCATCTTAACATTTTTTAATACAGCTGTGTTAAAAAAAGAGTAAATAAAGACACAACACATTGATTGTGTCTTTATTATTTTTATTAATTTCAATTTATTCCGTCACTTGAGATTTATCACTGACAAACTTTTTTAACGTTTTATTCAGCCCATCTTGAGCTTCTTGATCATAGCTATATGTCCCATCTGCGTTTGCAGTAATATGCTTATCTAAAATAAATCTACCTTTATGAATCGTATCTGCACCTAGCTCTTTAATCACTGGGTCCAAGCTATATTGAATCGCAAGTACATGTGCGAATGTGCCGCCTAATGCTAAAGGTAACACCGTTTTCCCTGTAAATGCACCACGTGGTAATAAATCGAGATAAGTCTTAACTATACCCGAATATGCTGCTTTAAATACTGGAGATACGATGATAATACCATCTGCATTTTCAATTTTTTTATGTGTTTCATTAATTGAGTCATTAGAAAAATCTGCTGTAATCAATGCTTCTGCATCTAACTGATGCACATGAATGATGTCAGTCTCAATACCTACATCATTCAAATATTGTTCGGCATAATCCACTACACCTGTTAAACGTGATTGTATTTTATTGCCACCTGCAATAATTGCTACACTTGCCATATTAACGAACCCCTTCCCATAGCTTGATATAACATCACTCTAATAAACAACATAAAACATGCTGACTTTAAATGATAATTATTCTATGAGCCTACCGTATCATCAATGATTAATACTGTCATAGCATTCGTCTTAAAACTCAATTCTTTTCTTACATCTCAATCAAATAATTATTGCGCAATCTGTTCGACTATAACAATTTCATTTTTTAAATTTATGTAAGCACATGTTCCAGCATCAATACTTATATGCCACTTGTAAATGCCTGCTTGAGCCATTTCATCACAAAAGATTTGAAAATCTGTTTTACCTATTTGATGTCGTTTCAATGATTCTTGTATTTGCTCTTTATCTGTATGTTGTGATATAGGCACGGTTCTCTTCACATCTCTATCTATAATTTGCTCTCCACTTTGATGCGTATATACTGTAGTTCCATTCTGAATATCAACGGTATTAATTGTTATCCCCATTGCTTTAAACGCTTGAAATAATTTTGGAAAATCTATCCCGGTATATTGTTGGTGTGCTTGTTGAATTGCAGACAATGAAAAAGTCATAATCTTTCTCCCTTAGTATTTTATTTTTTACTATCATATCTTTAATAGTTTGACAAAACAAGGTTTTTCAAAACCATATATAGCGTAATAACTTTACACAAAACAAATAAAATTATTATAAGATTTTAAATAAAAGTCCTTTTGCTTATCAAATTAAATTGCCAGATGTATAATTGTGATAGTTTTTTAAAAGGAGTGGTATGTTATGAGTACATTTTCTAACGAAGAAAAAGTACAAATTTTATCTGATATTGTGGCAATGAACACAGTAAATGATAATGAAATTGAAGTGTGCGAATATTTTCAAAAACTATTTGCACAACACGGTATTAATTCTACGATTGATAAAATTGATGACCGTAGAGCAAACTTAATTGCTGAAATTGGCGAAGGACAACCTGTTATCGGAATTTCCGGTCACATGGATGTTGTTTCTGAGGGTGATCATAGTCAATGGAGTTACGAGCCATTCACATTAACTGAAGACGATGGTTTCTTATATGGCCGTGGCGCTGCAGATATGAAATCTGGTCTTGCCGCTTTAGCCATTGCATTAATTGAAATCAACAACACACAATCATTAAAACAAGGACGTATTAAATTCTTAGCTACAACTGGCGAAGAAATGGAGCAACTTGGTTCACAAAGTTTATACGAAAAAGGTTATATGGACGATGTTGAGGCACTTGTAATAGCCGAACCATGCCAAGATATGATGGTTTATGCACATAAAGGTTCCATGGACTATCGTATAAAATCTCACGGTACATCCGCACATAGCTCAATGCCAATCCTCGGCTTTAACGCAATTAAGCCCTTAATCGAATTTATTCAAGATATTGATGCTTCTTACAATAAAATTTCTAAAGAAGTAAAAGGCAACGCTTTAGATTTCACTCACTTTATAGATAGAATGAAACAATCCCTACCTGCAACATATGCTGCAGAAGAAATTGAAAATGCCCTACAAGGCCTTGTAATCACAAATACTTTAATTAAAGGTGGCGTTCAAGTCAATTCTGTACCAGAAGATGCAGATGCAGACTTCAATATCCGCACAATTCCAGAGTATAATAACGATCAAGTTAAAGCATTGTTTGACGATACACTTGAAAAACATAATGCTAACGGGGCTAGATTAGAAAGTGATTTATATCTTGATTTAGACCCTGTTCTGACTACAGGTGAAAATAGTCTAATCGATACTGCTCAAACAATTGCTAAATCAGCGTTTGATAAAGATTTCATTGCAGCTCCAATTGGTGGCGTTACAGATGCTTCTAATTTATTACGTGGCAAAGATGAAAACTTCCCATTCTTAGTATTTGGCCCTGGAGAAAAACCACACCAAATTGACGAACGAGTTGAAAAATCAATGTACTTCAAATTTATTGACTTCTATACAGACTTATTAACTACTTACACAAACAACCATAAATAGAAGGAATTATTAAATATGAAAAAGGGCTTAACTCTTATGTGTTATAAGACTTAAGCCCTTTTTCATATTCTTTATATTATATAAACTACATACAGTTACTATTAGAAAAGTATATCTATTGTTGTATCGTGGTTCCCACATTTTTGCCATCTTGTAATTTTTGAATAATATGTGATTCGCTTCCTGCTGCAATCACCACTTTCTGACAGCCAAGTTCAATCGCTTGAATTGCATCTTGTACTTTTGGAATCATTCCTCCATATATCAATTCTTGATCGATAAAACATTGAATACGTTCTGCATTCAACGATGGCTGCACTTCTTTATCGATTAATACGCCTGGAATATCACTTAAAAGATAAAGTGGCGCATGAAGTGCTTGCGCTATTTTATAAGCTAAAGTATCCGCGTTAATATTATATAATTGTGACGTTGCTTGATTCATACCAATCGAGGCAATAACTGGAATAAATTGGTCCGTTACTTTATCAAATACAGATGTATTTATATCTTTGGGTTCACCTACATATCCATATTTTTCGTCTAGTGGTGCTACATCAAAAAGTTTAGCATCTATACCATTCATACCAATACTTTGTATATTAGATTGATTAATTTTGCTTACTAGATCTGGATTTACAGTACCTATTAACGTTTGACTAGTCACCGACAATACTTCTTCTGTTGTAACTCTTAAACCATCTTCAAACAAAGGTGCCACACCTCGTTGCTCTAATGCCTTATTTATAAATGGTCCGCCACCATGAACAATAATTGGTTGATAACCTTGTTGCTTTAATTTAGAGACATCCTCAATCGTCGAATCATGTAAATTAGTTAAAGTGCTACCGCCTATTTTTATAACAATATAACTCATCTGACACACTCCTTACGTTCTATACGATGCGTTAATGCGCACATATTCATATGATAAATCACAACCATATGCTGCCGCTTCACCATCACCGTTTCCAACTGAAGCCTCTATTACAATGTTATCTTCTGTTAAACGTTCTTTTAATAACTGCTCATCAAACGCTAAATGAATTCCTTGTTCTAGCACTGGTAACTGACAGAAAGAAACATTTGTCTCATTTGGTTCTACAAATTGTGATGCGTAACCTATTGCATTTACAATTCTACCAAAGTTTGAATCTTCACCATGTATAGCAGTTTTAACCAAATTAGAAGATACAATACTTTTAGCAATTTTTTTTGCTTCTTTAACATTAGGTGCACCTGTCACTTTTGCAGTAACTAATTTCGTCGCACCTTCACCATCTTTGGCAATTGATTTCGCAAGGTATTGACTTACAAAATTGAAAGCATACGCAAATTTATGCCATTCTGGATGTAAGGCGTCAATTTTACTATTGTTCGCTTGACCATTAGCCATACATAGCACCATGTCATTTGTGCTTGTATCACCATCAACTGTAATCATATTAAACGACTGATCTGTTGCTTGTTTCAGACAATAGTCCAAAGTATCCGCATCAATATTAGCATCAGTTGTTATAAATCCAAGCATTGTAGCCATATTTGGATGTATCATCCCAGAACCTTTAGCACTACCACCAATAGTTACTGTCTTACCATCAATCTCAACTTGTACTGATAAATGTTTAGTCGCAGTATCTGTTGTTAAAATAGCTTGATTGAAAAATTGGCTATTATTATATTCCTCTTTCAAAACATGCTGTGTGCCATAATGAATTTTATCCATAGGTAGGAACGCACCAACAACGCCTGTCGATGCAATACCAACGTTTTGTTGCTCTATATTCAAATGTTCTGCTACCCAAGATTGTGTATCTAGAGCATCTTGCATGCCTTTTTCACCTGTACATGAGTTCGCATTTGCTGAGTTCACCACAATTGCTTGTAATGTTTTATTAGCATTAATACTATCTTCAGTTATTTTTAAAGGTGCAGCCTTAAAACGATTCAGTGTATATACACCTGTAGCTGTCGCTTCTGTAGTCGAATAAATCCAACCGAAGTCTTTTTTCTTTCTTCTTAATCCTGCATGAAACCCGCCTGCAATATAACCTAATGGTGAACTAACATCACCTTGTAAATCTATATTTAATTGGTTTAACGTATCAATCGTTTCAATATCTATCATCTTCTCTCCCCTTTCAAATTAGTTTATGGATATACTGGTGTTTGAGTTAACCCTGTATTTTCGTCCCATCCATACATTAAGTTCAAGTTTTGTATCGCTTGGCCGCTTGCTCCTTTAACTAAGTTATCAATTACCGATACAATAATTGCACTTTGACTTTCTTCATCGACATAAATCCCAATATCACAAAAATTACTACCATAGACTTCTTTCGTTTTCGGATAAATGCCAATATCTCTAATACGAACAAATGATTTATCATCATAATAATCTGTGAAAGTTGCATGTAAATCTTCGTTAGTCATCCGTTGATTAAGTTTTACATAAATTGTTGATAATATACCTCTTGTCATCGGTACAAGATGTGGGGTAAATACTACTTTTATATTTTCATTTGCTAGCTTTGAAATATACTGTTCTATTTCAGGTTTATGTTTATGCTTACCTATCGCATAAGCGCTAAAGTTTTCATTCATCTCTGAATAATGAACATGCTGGGCTAATGATCGACCCGCACCTGAAACGCCTGTTTTGGCATCAATAATAATAGAATCATTGTTAATGATTTGTTGATCAACGAGCGGATGTAAAGCTAACAATGTAGCAGTTGGAAAACAACCGGGGTTGGCAACTAATTGCGTATTATTCGGTTCAATATTTGACCACTCAGCGATACTATAATTAGCTTTTTCTAACTGCTCTTGTGGTGCTGCTGTTTCACCATAGAATTGTTTATATACCTCCCTATCATCCAATCTAAAATCACCGGACAAATCAATAACCCTAATGTTTCTTTCAATTAATGACGGTGCTAAATCTTTGCTTATATTAGAAGGCGTTGCAAAAAATACAACATCACAGTCAATATGTTCACTATTTAGCGCTTCATATTGATGGGTTAAGTGACACAAGTGAGGAAAAGTTTCTTTGATTGGTTCATCAATTTTTGAATGTGAGAATATATATTTAACATTTACATATGGATGATGAATTAATAACCTAATTAATTCAATAGCTCCATAACCACTACCTCCAACAATGCCAACATCTATCATGACGTTCATTCCTTTCTGAATATTCGGTCTTTTAAAACGCTATTATTTGTCTTTTTCTAATACTTCTGTAATCACGCTGATTACTTTATCTATCTCTTGCTCATTAATAACTAATGGTGGCGCAATACGAATAATGTTGCCTTGCGTCTCTTTACATAACACACCTTTGTTAATCATCTCTAAGCAATATGGTTGCGCTGCTTCTGTTAATTCTAATCCGATAAATAATCCCCTGCCTCTCACGTCAGAGATAATATTACTGTCTATAAGCTGTAATTCATTTAATAACTTCTGTCCAAGGTCTGCAGAATTCTCTATTAGCTGTTCTTCAATTAGTACATCTAATGCAGCCATTGAAACAGCACAAGCAAGCGGATTACCTCCAAATGTAGATCCATGTGTTCCTGGCGTTAATACGTCCATCACGTCGTGATTAGCTAATACTGCTGATATTGGATAAAGGCCTCCGCCAAGTGACTTACCGAGTAAATAAATATCAGGTTCTACACCTTCCCATTCCATAGCAAACATTTTACCTGTACGTCCAAGACCTACCTGTATTTCATCTGCAATAAATAACACATTATGTTCATCGCATAACTTGCGCACTTCTTTTATAAAATCATCGGGTGGAATATTAACGCCGCCCTCACCTTGAATAGGTTCTAATATAATAGCTGTTGTATTCTTATTAATTAAATCTTTTAAATGACTTAAATCACCAAAGTCAGTATAGTGAACGTTATCTAACAATGGTCCAAAGCCTTGTTTATAACTTTCTTGAGAAGATAATGATAAGGCACCTAGCGTACGGCCATGAAAATTGCCATTCATCGCTACGATTTCACTCTCACCATCGGCAATCCCTTTAATGTCTGTGCCCCATTTTCGAGCTATTTTAATCGCTGTTTCAATAGCTTCAGTACCTGTGTTCATTGGAAGTACTTTTTCTTTATTAGCAAGTGAGCATATCTTTTCTTCCCACTTTCCTAGGTTATCACTATATAAAGCACGAGAAACCATTGTTATTTTTTCACTTTGTTCTTGAAATGCTTTTATAATTTTGGGATGACAATGTCCTTGATTGACGACTGAGAAACCCGAAACACAATCTATATAATTATTGTCTTCTACATCCCAAACTTGAGCGCCACGGCCTTTAGCCAATGCTAATTTCAGCGGGCTATAATTGTTCGAACTATACTGATCTGTTAGTGCAAATAAATCGTTCATCAAAAATCCTCATTCCTTTTATATTTATTCTTAAAACTGAATTAATATTCATATATAATACGCTTGTTTTTGCTATTAGTCAAAGGT
Organism: Staphylococcus pseudoxylosus; assembly: GCF_044794325.1. Classification (NCBI taxonomy): domain Bacteria; kingdom Bacillati; phylum Bacillota; class Bacilli; order Caryophanales; family Staphylococcaceae; genus Staphylococcus; species Staphylococcus pseudoxylosus. The sequence goes on along the minus strand of NZ_CP085024.1, from coordinate 372,772 downwards.
TTTTTTGAATTTTTACACTAAAAAATCATTTAAAACCTTGATTTATAGCAATTAAAACGTAAATTATCTAAATTTTCAAACTAATTATCGTGAAGTTATATATTCTTTTATATGCATTTATTCTGCATAATATATAGCATACTGTTAAATTGTACTCCAATAAAATAGGATTAGTTCATTATGTAAAACAATCTAGACAACCGTAAAACATAAAAATAAATAAAAAGGGGCGAGCACACGAAATTACAAAATAATTTAATTCCATATGCTTGCCCCACAAAGTTGACTTGTTTCTCTATAGTTTGAGACACATTTAAAGTTAGATGTTAGTTCATTATTATGTGCTATTAACGCATCGTTAAAACACTCTTCTTGTATATTTCTCTATTAAAAATCAGTCTACTTCTTGCCCTGCCTCATGTTTCTCTTTTAAATCTTCACGCATATCTTTATTTATTTTCTTAGCGCGTTTAAAGTAAACACTTTCAAAATAACTAGTCGTAGCAATTTTATAAAACATTAGTGCAATAATGATAATTACTACAAAATCATATGGATAGTGAATCCAGTTCATACCTTTAAATTCTTTACTTCCTATAAATGATAAGAAAGCAAGTACTATAAGATATAAAATAATCCATAAACTACCACCGATTTGTTTCTTAGTATTTTTCCAATTCATTTTATATTCATAAAAGAAGTAAATTGGTAAGCCTAAAATAATAATAAAGATCACTTGCGCAGTTGTTGGCCACATAGCCCAATAAATAGCTAATGATGCCATAACAAAAGAGAATGGTGCCATAAATTTCAGCAAGTTTGCACGAAACGGTCTATGCATGTTCGGAGCCATTTTTCGTAATGAAATAACTGTAGTAGGTCCAGTTAAATAGGCAACTAGTGTTGCTGTTGATATAACACTTGCTAATGTTGCCCAATCACGGAACAATGACACCATTAACATACTAATAATGGCATTAAAAATAATAGCCACACGTGGAATGTTATATTTTTCATTCATCTTACCTAAAAATTTAGGGATGTGACCATTTTTTTCCATTGCACGTAGTACACGACCAGTTACTGCAACAAATGATACACCTGTGCCAAATGGTGAAACAACAGCTTCCATATATAATAAAATAGCTAACCAATTCAAACCTAGAAGAATGGCCATATCAGCAAATGGAGAATTAAAGTTAATACCACTCCAACCATTTTCATGAAGCATGTCACTAGGCATTGATGTAATAAATGTACTTTGAAGCACTATGTATAACACTGCACTTAATGTTAGTGAAATAGCTATGCCTCGCGCGATATTTTTTTCGGGCTTTTGTATTTCTGAGCCCATATTAATAATCGTTTGGAATGCATTAAAAGAAAAGATAATACCTGAAGCCGTTGTCGCTGCAAATATAGGTGCTGAACCATAAGGCATAAATTGGCCAACTGTATGTCCATAATTACCTGTATCAAAACCAGAAATCATTAACATAATAATCGTCAATAACGGTACACCTAATTTAAATACTGAAATTAAACTTGTAAATGAAGTTAACAGTTTAACTGACCAATAGTTCAATAACGAAAATATAATAATAATTACAAACACTGCCATTAATCCAGCGTTACTTATAGAACCATCTTTCATTAAACCTGTTGTAAATTTTGCCCATGACCACGGCCATGAACTCATATATTGTACTGCTGACACTGCTTCTATTGGGATAATAGTTACTAATGACACCCAGTTAGCCCAAGAGGCAATAAACCCTAACAACGAACCGTGCGTATATTGCGCATAGTTACTCATTCCACCTGATTGTGGAAACATCGTACCTATCTCTATGTAGTTATAAGCAATTGATCCAATGACTACAAAACCTATAATCCATGAGATAATTGCAGCTGGACCCGCTATAGATGAGGCTTCCCAGGCACCGAACAACCAACCGGAACCAATGAGTGACCCTAAACCTAGCAATACCAACTGCGGTAAATTAATCTTATTACTTTCATCCTTTTGTTCCATAATTACTCCTATTTAAACGTCTTTTATATTCATAACAAGGAAATGTAAAATTTATACACGCTCTTGTATATTTCGTTATTATACTCTGATTAAAATTCAAGTCAAATCAACATTCTAATTGCCAAACTATGTATATTTTAGTATTTTTATACAAAATATAGATGATTAATGTATGATAGTTTTGCACAATTAATACGCTTTGACCTCACGATACAAACAACGTGAAGGCCAATTTTTTAATGTTACTCATTTATTCATTTAAAGTATAAATACAAATAAATTCTAAAAAGTAGTAAATGTTGCTTGAGGCCTATAACACCAGTGTTTAAAGCATTTTATAGTATGTTGAAAAACAAATTTAATATAACATTTACTTTTAATGTGTATAAATACAAAATAAAACAGTGTTTACAATTTATTCTCGAAATACCTTGTAATACTGTTTTTTTATAATGTCACACAAATATAAAAATCAAATAAATAACTATACAATTACATACAATTCTCATAAACTACGATGATCCAATAGTACAGTTAATTATCATACGCCTCATATTGCCAACCTTTTTCTTGAAGAATATTTTTATAGAACGGATTATCACCAATTACTTTTATTTGATCAGCCAATACTTCTACTTCGTCTAAATGATGTGTAGTTAAAATAATCAAACACGTTCTCTTCATTTTATTTAATATATGAATAAGCATATATTGTACTTAAACATCACAATCGTTTATAAAACACAAAAAGTAGTTACCTTTTATATAAAAGGCAACTACTTTTTGACTATATTACTATTTATGAATTTCTTCTGATTCCCACCATAATGCGTCTTTTGGATTTTTCACAACATCTTCATAATCTTCTTGAGTTTCCACGTTAGGGTATGAACCTCTAAGCGATTTATTAGATGTAGATTTAAACATCGTTATGAAAATAATAAGCCCAATCACATTAATAAACATTAGATAATAAGACGGCGCAATTTGTTGTCCTGTAGTTTCTACTAAAGTAGACAAGATAAATGGCGTTAAGCCACCAAAAACTGCGGCACCAATATTATATACAAGTGATAGCGTACGTAACCTTACTTTTGTATGAAACATACTTGGTAAAACTGAAGGCATTACACCTTCAAATGTAGACATGAATAATGCAATAATAAACAAGCCTAATAACACGAACGGAATCATTGGTATACTCATTAACCAAAAAGCAAGTATGGAAAATAAACTAAATCCTGCTAATCCAAATATTATTGTACGTTTATTACCAACCTTATCACTATACCAACCAAAGAAGAACACTGCAGGTATCATCATTAACATTGTTACAGTACTTAAAATAGAACCCATCGTTCCACCTAAGTTAATGGTTGAGTTTAGGAAAGAAGGCATATATGAAAGGACCATATAGTTTGCGACATTTAAAAATGCAACACCAGTGAAGCAAACGACAACATCTCTCCAATAATATTTAAATATATCTAAATAAGAATATTCTAATTCCTCTTTTTCTTCTAATGTAGATTCGTAGGCAGGACTTTCGTCTAAGCTTGAACGTAAAATAATTCCCACAATACCTAATGGTGCAGCAAGAATAAATGGAATTCTCCAACCCCAATCTGCCATTTGTTGATCACTTAGTAATGAATACATCAAGCCTGCTAAAATCGCTGCCATTATATTACCAGCAAGTGTACCAATTTCTAAACCGCTTCCCAATTTACCACGAGTCTTATCAGGTGCTGTTTCAGCAATATAAGTCATTGCGCCTGCATATTCTCCTCCTGTCGAGAATGATTGAATCATACGAACTACTAGTAATAGAATCGGTGCCCATATACCAATTTGTTCTTGTGTTGGTAATAAGCCCAGCATCAGTGTGGATGCTGCCATAAGTAGTATTGTTGTCGACAGTACAATTTTCCGTCCATATTTATCCCCTAAATGACTGAAGAATATACCACCGATAGGCCTAACAATAAATGCAAAAGCAAATACAGCAAACGTAGATACTATTTGCATTTCTTGTGGTAAATTACCAAAGAAATTTGCGCTTAGAATAACTGCTAATTGTGCATATAAACCAAAGTCAAACCATTCAATGGCATTACCAATACTAGTAGCGACCACACCTTTTTTAGCTTGATCCGAATCTACTCTGTTAACTTTTTCCTTTTTAAACTTCACAAATAAAAACACCCCTTAATTTATTTCTATCTAATATAACATAACCTCTATATTTTTTTGCAAACACTTCAAATTCGTATAACAGTATATTTAAATTCCTAAAAAATTATCCCCAATTAATATGCACAACTCATTTTATAACAATTAGATTCAACTTAAATGAACATTTGTAGTTACCAGACAACTTAAATTAATGCTAAGCAACCACTTTTAAGCTTATAACGAATATTGTTAAATTTTGTTATAATAAAATCATCAACAACTTATGGAGGCGTATTCAATAATGAAACAAATTTACTTTAACCATGATGGTGGCGTAGACGACTTAATTTCCTTATTTCTTCTATTACATATGGATGATATCAACCTTGTTGGTGTTAGTGCTATTGGCGCAGATAGTTATATCGAGCCTGCAATAAGTGCCTCTCAAAAAATTGTCAATCGTTTCTCTAAACAACCAATTCACATAGCTGCCTCAAAAGAACGCGGTAAAAATCCATTCCCAAAAGATTGGCGTATGCACGCTTTCTTTATGGATGCGTTACCTATCTTAAACGAGCCTATAAACAGACATTCTAATATTCTAGAACATGAAGCTTATCGAGATATAATCGATAAAATTCATGGTAGTACTGAAAAAGTTACTTTACTTTTTACTGGACCACTTACTGATTTAGCTAAAGCAATCACTGTAGATGCTACGATTGTTCAAAATATTGAACGCTTAGTATGGATGGGCGGCACATTTTTAGAGAAAGGTAATGTTGAAGAACCTGAACATGATGGCACTGCAGAATGGAATGCATTTTGGGATCCAGAAGCTGTAAAAACAGTTTTTGATACAAATATTAAAATAGATATGGTTGCTTTAGAAAGCACCAACCAAGTACCTATGACATGGGATGTTAGACAAGCGTGGGCAAATGAACGCCATTATCCAGGTGTAGATTTTTTAGGTGTAAGCTATGCAGCTGTGCCACCATTGACTCATTTCCAAACGAATTCAACTTATTTCCTTTGGGATGTCTTAACTACAGCTTATATTGGTATGCCTGAACTGATTCGTAAGCATGATTTAAATGTATCAGTGTACATAGAGGGCCCTAGCCAAGGTAAAACTTATGTCGATGATCAAAATGGTAGACCAATTTCAGTAATCGACTATGTTGACCATGATAAATTCTTCAAATATATTACTGATTTAGCTAAAAAAGTTACAAAGTAATAAACAAAAACCCCTGAACTTTACTTCAAGATTCAGGGGTTTTTATGCTATATAATTTTAATAACTGCTGTCATCTAAATATTGATTATCTATGACCTTTTTAGTAATAGATTCCAATTTATCTTTAGTCATTTCATTTTCTGCAGTTGCATTCAAAGCGTGTTGCTTAGCTTTATTATTACTATAATCAGCCAGTGGATACATTTTAAAATTTTGTCTTGTATTACTATCAAGCGGATTCGCAATGTCATAATGTGTTACTAATGACTTCCATTTTACATCTTTGATTGTTATACCTTTAGGTTGTTTTTCAATATTAAACTGAAGGTTGCCCCCTAGCGCATTACTTTCATTACCAGTAGATTGGCCATTCAAGAAATTTCCCAGGGAATAAGCAACCAATGTTTGATGATTATTATCGCCCTTCACCCATTGGATTGGCTGAATCACGTGAGGATGTGTGCCTATTACTACATCGACGCCTGCATCAGCAAATACCTTAGCGTATTTTTTCTGTTTTGCATTAGGCTCGTGTTTGCCTTCATTGCCCCAATGAGCCGATACCATAACCATATCACTTTGTTCTTTAGCTTTTGCTACATCTTTTTTGATTTGTTCCTCATTAAAGTAGTTAATTTGATATTTATTTTCCGGTTTAATATCATTCGTGCCGTATGTATAACTTAGCATTGCAATTTTAATCCCTTTTTTATTAAATGTTGGAATGGTATCTCTGTCTCTTTGTGATTTAAATGTTCCTGTATAAAAAACATTTTTAAAATGTTCCCATACATTAATTTCATTTAATAATCCATCAGTACCTTGATCCAAAGCATGATTGTTGGCACCATTCACTACATTAAAGCCAGTATTAACAACATCCTTAGCAATGTCGTTAGGTGTGTTGAACTGTTTAAACCCAGAAAGCCCCTTTTCATCTCCACCAATCGGTGACTCCTGATTTATATAGGCAATGTCTGCTGCCTGTATTTCTTTCTTTAGTGATTCATACATAGGTTCAAAATTAAAAGAACCATTACTTTGTAATGCGTCACGATATACAACTGGGTGTATTAAATTATCACCTACTGCATAAAAGGATGCTTCATGAGTTAAATTTTTTTGATCTGATAAACAAAATATACACAGCGTTAAAAAAAGTGAAAACAAAAAAGTTAAAAGTATACGATACCTCATCAAAGACGTCCTCTCACCAAGAATTAACTTATATATCTACTTTCATTAATTTCAGTATAGTTTTTATCGTTCTACTATTCAATTATATTAGGGCTACTACTTTAATTTTATCAAAGTTAAAAAATATTAATGTACAGAAATCTAATTTATTGTGAAAATCTCATCATCTTCTACTACTTACAAAGTCAATTAGCATTGTTAAGGATAAATGGTTTAATTGAACTCTCCCTCATGTATAAGGCTTATACAATAATTAAGGCTGAGACAAGTAATTTGCCCCAGCCTTAATCTATAGAATATTACAGACCTGACAAATAGTTAAAAGTCTTGAAACAAGTTCCTTTAAATATTAGTCAACTCACCAAGTTGTAAATATACTTAGATATCTATTATTCTATTTTTGATAATCCTATATTCAGATATAACTAAATTATATGATTTAGCTAATCATCTTGTAGTCAAATAAATGACTAAACATATTTTGTAACAGTTTCAGTAGGCAATCTATATGAATCATGTGCTGGATTTTTTGCTTTTCCAACAGCAACGATTAATACAGGTACGTAACGTTCTGAGTCAATATCAAATGCATCAGCTATTTGATCACTTTCAAATCCACCAATTGGATTGGTATCATAGCCATGTGCTTTAGCAACTAACATAAATTGCATTGCAGCTAAACTACTATCAATTTTAACAATATCATTCATTTGCTCTTTAGGTGCACTATCATAAAGCGCTACAACTTTATCTAACATTTCATTTTTAACTTCTTCCGGCATAAAACCATGTTTTACAGCATTGCCATAAATTTCTTCACCGTTAGTTTGGCTTTGCATATCACCAAAAATAACTACCATTGCTGATGATGTGTCATTTTGACGCGTGTTAAAACGAATTAACGGACGTAATTTATCTTTACCTTCATCACTTTCCACCACTAAAAAACGCCAAGGTTGCATGTTAACAGATGATGGGGCTTTCGTTGCTTTTTGGATCATTTCGTCCATTTCTTCTCTAGGGATTTTAAATTGGTCGTCAAACACTTTCACTGATTTTCTATTGTTTAAAATATCTTCAAAATTATTATTTATCATTCCTTTTCTACTCCTTAATTATTTTTAACAAAATCAAATTATACTCAATTTGACCACTTTTACAAATCATTTGTTTATAAATATTTTTCATAACATAACAAAACATGCTAAAACCTTATTCCGATCAATGTTTGCACACATAAATTTTTTCAAAAAGAGATGACATGCTTATAAATAATTAGTTATTATTTGAACTCAATTTAAAATGATTTTATTTACATCCACATAAAGTTTTGGGAATTCATATTTCAATATCCATAGACATTGAAATAGTTCTTTCATGAAAGCCTATTTTTTCATATAAATATTTCGCTTCATTTCCTGCAAATACATTGAGCCTTACCTCACTCACATTATGTTTTTTATAGTAATCATTAACAAAGTGAATTAATTCTTTAGCTATACCTTGATTTCTATAAGCTTTTAATACATATAATTCATAAATAAAACCATATTCTATCTGTTCAATAGCGTCTGTTTTCTTATCTACAAGTACAAACCCTCGTATCCTCTCATCTTCAGAATAAACAAAATACGATGCGCCTTCTTCTTGCAATTGCTTAGACATCGCGCGCATACAATCTTCACTCAAGTTAAAATCCACAGTTACAGATGATTTAAACACATCTGGTATCATTTGATTTATTTCTTCTAGCTCTTTAGTATTCGCTTTTCTAATAGACATCATCAATCCCACTCCTTCATTTTCCATTGTGCAAATGCACACAATCTATCTTTAATTAATATCTCGTTTCCCTAAAACAGCTATTTTTTGCATCAGAGTTGAAAATTTAACTAAATGTAAGCGTTTAATATGATTTAAATTTTAATTACACACTATATTAATTGTAAATTTATAGTAAAATATATTAGTAGCACTTTTACAAAAAATAAATAGGCAAAAAAGAACTAAAGTAATTTATGATTATTTTGCATAAGTATCTAAACCTGTTTATTTTTGATTACAGTTTTAAACCATGCTTTAACATGTGCTTTAAATTAATAATTCAATGCTACCTATACGATGATGTCAGAGCGTAATTTTACAAAATCAGTCTTTCTACCTATGTATTAATATTTGATATTTGAGATTGATATTTGTTAATATTTTACCTTGTATAAAAATATAGAGAAAATTTTAAAAAAAGAGGGAACATAATGAAGTCCATTTCAGTCATAGTGACTTATTACAACTCAGAAGATTATATCGAAAGATGTTTGAGTAGTCTTAAAAAGCAAAGATTCCAAGATTTTGAACTCATTTTAGTTAATGATGGTTCAACTGATAATTCTAAAGAAATTGCGACAGCAACTACTAAAGAATGGGATATCCCCATTAAAGTAATAGATTTACCACATAATACTGGCCATGCACACGCTAGAAACATTGGTCTTAAAGAAGTTGAATCACCTTACTTCATTTTTATTGATTCGGATGATTACCTAGCTTCTTATGCTTTATCATTTTATATGAAGAAATTGAATAGTTTTGATGCTTTAATTGCGCCGATTCATTCTTTTACTTTAGATATTCCTCAGTACGTTGATCAAAATTTAGTACGTACAGAATATTTAAATACAAAAACAAAATCAAACCAATTTTTACGTAAGCAAACGGTTTGTAACATTATTTTCAAAACGGCGATTGCACGTGGGCATAATCTACAATTTAACGAAGATTTAAATATCTTTGTTGATTGGTCATTTATATTAGAATTCATTAAATATGCTAACGACTTCGTGCGTATCAGCCGATTCCCTTTCTATATTAAAGGGGAAATCTATGATCCATTTTTAAAACCAGCATTATCACAACAAGACTTTGGCATTATATTTAATGATTACGTCTATAGTTTCTCAGATTCTGTTAAACGCGCACCACTAAAAGAAAACAAGATATTCATTAAAAATAAAATGAAAAACTTGTTCAAACGTTCTTTTGAACCATCACTGAGAAAACTACCTGAACGTTACGAAAACAATAGTGAATTACTACCAAAAGTAACGCGCGAATTACTACCTACCATATTTAAAAATGAAAAACCATTATTTATGATCGAATCATTAATGCTTATGTTCAACAAACGCAATTTTGCTTTTAAAGTGAACCAATTTAGAAAGCAAGCACGTTTAGTTAAAAATATTGTTTTACGTAGAAAAAATAAACACCGCGCACTGTATCAGTTAACAGACAGTGAAGATAAAGTGAAGTCAAATAGAATCGTATTTGAAAGCTTTGGTGGTAAAAATTATAGTGATAGTCCTAAATATATTTACGAATATATGATGAAACATCACCCAAATTATGAATTTATATGGGTCTTCAAAAACCCTTCGAAAGTTCAATTACCTGGATCGGCTAAAAAAGTTAAAAAAGGGTCTAAAGCATATTATGAGGCTTATTCAACAGCTAAATATTGGGTAACTAACGCGAGACTACCTTTATATCTAAATAAAAAGCCTAACCAAGTTTATATTCAAAATTGGCATGGTACACCTTTGAAACGTCTGGCAAATGATATGAAAGTAATTCGTATGCCTGGAACAACAACTGATAATTACAAACGTAATTTCAGAGAAGAAACGAGCCGTTGGGATTATCTTGTTTCACCTAATGCTTATTCATCTAAAATATTCGAAACTGCTTTTTGGATGAATCCAGAACAAATTCTTGAAATTGGATACCCAAGAAATGATGTGTTGGTGAATCACGCAAACGATAAAGCATATATTCAACAAATTAAAGAAAATCTAAACTTACCTGCAGATAAGAAAGTTATTATGTATGCGCCAACGTGGAGAGACGATGAATTCGTCAAAAAAGGTAAATATCTATTCAACTTACAAATTGACTTAGATAATTTACAAGCGCAATTAGGCGATGACTATGTCGTATTACTAAGAATGCATTATCTTATTTCTAATGCATTGGATTTACGTGGTTATGAAGACTTTGCAATTGATGTGTCAAACTATAGTGATATCTCTGAATTGTATTTAATTTCAGATTGTCTTATTACAGATTATTCATCTGTAATGTTTGATTATGGCGTGCTTAAGAGACCACAGTTCTTCTTTGCTTATGATTTAGATAAATATGGACAAGACTTACGTGGTTTCTATCTTGATTATCACAAAGATTTACCTGGTCCTATCCACCAAGATGCTTACCAGTTAACAGAAGAGCTAAAAAACTTAGATCAAATAGCTATAGATTATAAAGATAAAATTGATAAATTTTATAATGACTTCTGTTCATTAGAAAAAGGTAAAGGTTCTAAAGCAATTGCAGATTTAATTACAGGTAAAAAGCATGAGTAATTTATTTTACCTTATTGCGTAGTAACAACCTAAATTTTAATTACAGTCATTTCATTTAGACTTAATGACTAAAAAACTAATAATAAATTAAACAGAGCTATACTAATGCTTTTGCATAAGTTACCTCTGAATAAAGAAAGAGCCTGGAAATGTCCGGGCTCTTTTTGTATTTCAATTTTTTTATTTAACGATAAACCCTAAACACATAAAATTAGGTATTCATTTACTGCTAACATAATGATTAAGACTGAGACAATTAAAATTGTCTCAGTCTTAAGATTATCTATATTAAACTAAATATCTAGTATTTATTTAACTGTACCAGCGTCTTTATCATGTACACCATGACGATAGAAATCAATGTATTCTGGTTCTAATGGTTTTTTACCACGAATGATATCAGAAGCTTTTTCTGCCATCATTAGTACTGGAGAATGGATATTACCATTTGTCGTGCGTGGCATTACCGAAGCATCCACCACTCGTAAATTCTCCATACCATGAACTTTGAATGTTTCTGGATCTACCACAGACATTTCATCTGAAGCTGGACCCATTCTACAACTACATGATGGGTGTAGCGCAGTTTCACCATCACGTTTTACCCACTCTATAATCTCTTCATCTGTTTGTACTTCAGGTCCTGGTGAAATTTCTCCACCATTGAATGGATCTAATGCTTTTTGTTTCAAGATATTTCTAGCTACTTTAATTGCTTCAACCCACTCGCGCTTATCTTCTTCAGTAGATAAGTAGTTAAATACAAATTCAGGTTTTTCAAACGGGTCTTTTGATTTAATTTTCAAGTGACCACGAGAGTTTGAGTACATAGGTCCAACATGCACTTGGTACCCATGAGCAGCTGGCGCTTTCGTACCATCGTATCTTACTGCTATTGGCAAGAAGTGGAACATTAAGTTTGGATAATCTACATCTTCATTAGAACGAACGAATCCGCCACCTTCAAAGTGATTTGATGCTGCAGCACCTTTACGTCCTAATATCCATTGTAAACCAATAAATGGCATCTTCAATTTATTTAAACTTGGTTGCATTGATACTGGTTGTTTACATGCATGTTGCACATAAACTTCTAAATGGTCTTCAAAGTTTTCACCAACACCTGGTAAGTGAATACGAGGTTCAATGCCTAATGAACGTAAGTGTTCAGAATCACCTATTCCTGATAATTGTAATAATTGCGGTGAGTTAATTGCACCACCAGATAAGATAACTTCTTTGGCATTTACTGTATGCTCTTTACCATTTTTCTTAAATGTAACTCCTGTCACTTTATTACCTTCAAAGTTTAATTTAGTAACAAAGGCACGTGTTTGTACTTCTAAGTTTTTACGTTTCATCGCTGGATGTAGATACGCTCTAGAAGCCGACACACGACGTCCATTATGCACTTGGCTGTCAAATGGTCCAAATCCTTCTTGACGGAAACCATTTACATCTGGTGTTTTATTATAACCTGCCTCTACGCCTGCATCGAAAAATGCCTGGAATAATGGGTTATCAGCAGGGCCACGTCTTAACTTGATTGGACCATGATGTCCACGGTAAGGATCATCTTTAGTAGAACCAAATGTTGTTTCTAGTCGTTTGAAATACGGTAAACAATGTGCAAAATCCCATGAATCCATACCTTCAGGTTTAGCCCATTTTTCATAATCCATCGGGTTACCTCTTTGATAAATCATACCGTTAATTGAACTTGAACCACCTAAAACTTTACCACGTGCATGACCAACTTTACGGCCACCCATATGCGGTTCTGGTGTCGTTTCATAAATCCAATCATATAATTTATTTCCAGCCGGATACATTAAAGCTGCTGGCATTTGTATTAATAAGTCCCATGGGTAATCACTACGTCCCGCTTCCAAAACAAGTACATTATTTGATACGTCCTCACTTAAACGGCCACCTAGTACTGAACCAGCGCTGCCGCCACCTATGATGATATAATCATATGATTCTTTCATTGTTATACTGCCTCCTGAATTTATTAAATGTTATTTAGCCTTCTTTATATATATTTTATAATTTAGTTATGCTTTACCGAACCAATTGACTGGCTCTGGATTTGTATTACGTAAAATATGCTTTTCTTCTTGATATTCAGCTAACCCAGCTTTACCAAGCTCTCTACCAATACCTGATTGTTTGTATCCACCCCATGGTGCTTGTGCGAAATATGGATGGAAATCGTTAATCCAAACGGTACCCATTTTCAATTTATTTGCTACGCGTTCTGCTTTTCCAACATCATTTGTAAACACGCCACCTGCTAATCCGTAAATTGAATCGTTAGCAAGTTCAATTGCTTCTGCTTCAGTTGTGAAACTTTCAATCGTTACAACAGGGCCAAACACTTCTTCTTGTACAATACGCATTGACGTATCACAATCTGTAATAACTGTTGGTTCAAAGAAGAAACCATCTTGTAAATCTTCACGTTCAGGGCGTTTACCACCAATTGCAATCGTTGCATTCTCTGATTTAGCAACTTCCATATAGTTTTCAATTTTTTCACGGTGTTCGGCTGAAATGACTGGTCCCATTTCTGTATCTTCGTCAAAACCGTTACCTAATTTAATATTTTTTATTCTTTCTATAAGTGCTGCTTCAAATTTTTCTTTAATATCGTTATGCACGATAATTCTTGCTCCTGCAGAACAAACTTGACCTGCATGGAAAAATCCACCATTCAATGCTTGATCTACTGCTAAATCAAAGTCAGCATCATCAAATATAATATTTGGATTTTTACCGCCTAATTCTAAAGCAATATTTGTTACGTGATCTGCCGCATTTTTCATAATATGTTTACCTGTTTGAATACCACCGGTAAATGATACTAGGTCCACTTCTTTATGTGATGATAGTGGCTCGCCTACTTCTGAACCTTTACCTAGTACAAGGTTAATTACACCTTGTGGGAAGCCTACTTCTTCCATCAATTCAAATACACGAATAGTTGTTAACGGAGTAATTTCACTCGGTTTCATGACTAATGAACATCCTGTAGCTAATGCAGGTGCTATTTTCCAAGATGCTTGAAGTAAAGGATAATTCCACGGTGTGATTTGTGTAACGACACCAATTGGTTCTTTGATAACTTTACTTTCTGTATTTGGAATTGGTGAATCTATGATTTCACCGCCATCTTTGTCTGCTAGTCCAGCAAAGAAATTAAATACATTAGCAATATCGTCCATGTCAGCATAAGATTCTTCTAACGTCTTACCAGTGTCTAATGTTTCAAGTTTAGCTAATTCTTCACGATGCTTAACGATTAAGTCAGAGATTGCTCTCACTTTCTTACCGCGATTTTCACTTGTTTCGTTAGCCCATTCACCATCTTCAAATGCACGTCTAGCTGCTAATATTGCACGCTCGCTATCATCGGCTGTTCCTTCTGCAACTTCAAAAATCACTTCTTGATTAAATGGATTAATAATTTTTCTTGTTTCTTTATTTGAGCTTTCAACCCACTCACCATCAATAAATTGACGACGAGATAAATTTTTTACAAGTTCCATTAAAATTACCTCCGTTAAGTTTGTTAAATTTTTATTTAACGAATTTTATAGAGTTTATGTTAGCATAGTAATTGAAAGGGTGTCAAACGAGTTCAAATATTACACACTCATTTTCAATTATTATCTAGTATCTATATTACTTAGATGAATTGTCTTTCCTTAATTTGAACTTAAAATTTTTTAATCGGAGGTGTACATATTGGTACATTCTAACAACCCTGAAAATCAATTAGACGAAGCCAAAGATATTGTTATCAATGCCATTGGTGAGACCATGGATTTATACGGTATCAATAGAAGCGTTGGAAATTTATTTGGTACTATGCTTTTCGAAGATAGTATGACGTTGGACGCAATGCGCGAACAGTTACAAATGAGTAAGCCGAGTATGAGTGCTGGCGTTAAAAGGCTCCAAGAATTTGATATCGTAAAACAACAATTCACTCGTGGAAGTAGAAAACAGCATTTCATAGCCGAAAAAGATTTCTTTAATTTCTTCAGAAATTTCTTCACTCGAAAATGGAGAAGAGAAATTGTCATTAACGCTGAAGCTGTCCATGATTCAGTTGCAATTTTAGATAAAATCATCAATGATAAAAACGTTGATGCGGCTACTAAGAGTGAAGCAGTTGAAACTAAACAGCAACTCGTTGATACATTGCCTTATTATGAATGGTTAGATCAATTAAGTGATGCGCTTGAAAGTGGCGAAATCTTCAAATACTTCCCCATACCAGAAGAAACGCACAGAGAAGAATAAGTTTTCGGATTTATAAAAATAAAGATTCTATTACTTATTCTGTTAATGATTCACCTTCATTTTTGTCTTATATACTTAATTTAACCCTATTCGATAATATGTGGCGTTGCATTCTCATTTAATTAATAAAATTATAAAAATAGCTGCCGACATGCTGTCGGCAGCTATTTTGCACTTTATAGATTGTCGTCTTCTTTTTTCTCTCTCACTTGCGTAATTCTTAATGAACGGCGTTCTACTTCTCTATATTTATCAGCACGGTGCTCCAGTTTGAGTCGATCTTCAGACAATGTCCTTAAGAAGGAAATCATCATCATTACAAACACAACAAGTACTGGCACACTTGCTAATACGGAAGCTGTTTTCAATACATCTAATGCACGTTCACCACCTACTAACATTAACGCAAATGGTAACAAGCACAAAGCAAATGCCCAATATAAGCGATTTGCTTTTAATGGCTCACCAATCACTTTTTTCTGTGATGCTGCAGCTAAAATGTAGGAACCAGAGTCAAATGTTGTTGCTAAGAATAAGATTGCTGAAACCAAGAATAGCACGATAACCAAGTTTGGAAACGGTAAATGATGTAGTACTTCAATAATTGTTGCTTCAGTAGTATGCGTATTTAAGAATTCAATTACATTAAATTGACCACTTATTTGTAAATATACTGCATAGTTTCCAAAGATACCAAAGAATAACATACAGCCTAATGTTCCATATACTAGCGTACCTAAAACAAGTTCTTTTAGTGTACGACCTTTTGATATACGTGCAATAAATAATCCAATAAATGGTGCATAAACTATCCACCATGCCCAATAAAATATTGTCCATTTTTGAGGGAACATTGTTTCTTCACGTCCCCCTATACCACCAAACGGTTCAATCCATGTTGCCATTTGGAAAAAGTTTTTAAACATATTACCCATACTAGTGATTGTTGTTTCCATTATAAATACGGTCGGACCTACAACTAATACAAATCCGAGTAATATAAATGACAATATTACGTTTCCATCACTTAAAACTTTAATACCTTTTTTCAACCCTGAATATGAACTATAAGCAAATATTGCTGTAATAACTAACAAAATAATGCTCTTCATGAGCATATTATCTCCATCTATGCCTGTAAGACGCTCTATTCCTGCTGTAATCATCGGCACACCTAATGCTAATGATGTAGCTGCTCCGCCCAACAAACCAAAAATGAAGACAATATCAACTATTTTTCCGACAATACCATCTGTTTGTCCTTTTAATATAGGACGTAATGTCTGACTAATTTTATAAACTGGTTTGTTTTTCACAAATACAAGATAACCAATACAAAGCGCCGGTAATACAAAGGTCGCCCATGCAATTGGCCCCCAGTGGAACATACCATACATAGTTGCATAATTAAGCGCACTATCTGTCATCCCTTTACCACCATGTGGAGGATCTTGATAATAAAATGCCCATTCAATGATACCCCAGTATAAAATATCAGAAGCAATACCAGCACAAAACAGCATTGCAGCCCAACTAAAATTATTGAACTCAGGTTTATCTGTTGCTTTACCTAGAGTTACGTTTCCATATTTACCAAAAGCTATGTATAATACGAAAATCAATGTTGCTAAGCCAATTAGTAAATATATAGAACCTATTGAACTAGAAACAGCATCGTTCATTTTAGTAATAATATCTTGACTTGCTTTTGGAAAGACCATCATAGGAATTACTGCAATAAGTAAAATTATCGATGATCCTATAAAGGTCGTCCAATCCATGACTTTATTCTTTTCCATTTTTGAACACCCCTGAATTTAGTTTTCTTAACTATGTATAAGTTGCTAAAATAAATAAATGTTAGCAAAACAAAATATTAATTCACAAACATGAGCCTAACGAACTTTAAATAATAATGCAAATTACATTCAAAAATATCTCCACCAAAATATGAATAATTATATAAAACAAACATTTGTCCATCATATAAAAATCGCCACAATCACAGTGTTAAGTTTAAATTTAACGTAATTAATGAATCTTACAATTTTACTATTTGGATATTTATACTATATTAATGCATAAATATTTGTTTTACTTTTTTTGTTTGAATTCAAAAAAACAGAATTAATTATTATAAAAAAATAAATTCTTAATACCTAAAAAAGTATAAAATCAATATTTTTTAATTAGATAAAATGAATGCCATTATTGGCAATCATTTGCAAAATTTTAATGTTTTAATTCTCTTAACTCACTTTTTCGCTCAAATATTCTATAATAAGATAAGAAACTTTTGAGTCAAATAAAATAAAGGAGTACTGCAAAATGGTAAAATCACAAATTGTTAATTACTGGGATAAACGAGCTGGCTCTTTTGGCGAAAATAAACAAGCAGAATTAGAGAGTAAGCATGCATTAACCTGGATTGATGAAATCAATCAAATTGCCCCTATACATAAAGGGATGAAAATATTAGATATCGGTACTGGTGCTGGATTTTTAGCAATCTTATGCACTCAACACGGAGGAACAGTTACTGGTATAGATCTTTCACCAGAAATGATAGAACATGCTAAAGCAAATGCACAACACTTCAAACAAAATCTAGATTTCAGGATTATGGACGCTGAAAATCTAGACTTTGAAGATGAAACATTTGATATTGTTATCTCAAGAAATGTAACTTGGCTCCTACCAAATACAAATGCTGCTTATAAAGAGTGGTTACGCGTATTAAAACCACAGGGTAAGCTGATAAATATTGATGCTGATTATGGTAAAGATTCATTTGAATCCTATAAATCGATTGGGTCAAATCATGCTCATGACACACTTGATAAAGATATGCTAGCAGAAAGCGAAGCTATTAAGCAGAGTATCCCAATTAATCATCAGCCTCGACCACAATATGATATTCAAATACTTAAAGCATTAGGCTTTAATCATATACATCTTGATGAAGGCGTATATCATCGTATTTATAATGAGAAGGACGCTTTCTATAACCCAACACCTATATTTTTGATATCCGTTACAAAATAGATACAATTATTATTACGTATTTTTTATAATAGATAGAATTTTTATTATATTTTGTTATACAAGGTGCCTACAACTTGCGTTTCAGACAGTTTTTTATCATACTATTAATTGAATAAAGTAAAAGGAGTGGTAAGAATGAATAAAGAACAATTTGACAAAGTAAAAAATGGTAAAGGATTCATTGCAGCATTAGACCAAAGTGGTGGTAGTACACCTAAAGCGCTAAGCGACTATGGTGTTACTGAAGATCAATACAATAGTGAAGATGAAATGTTCAAACTCGTTCATGACATGCGTACACGTATTGTTTCATCACCTTCATTTAGCTCTGATAAAATTGTTGGTGCAATCCTTTTCGAACAAACAATGGATCGTGAAGTAGAAGGTAAACATACTGGTGACTACCTTGCAGATAAAGGTATCGTACCATTCTTAAAAATAGATAAAGGTTTAGATGAACAAAAAGATGGCGTTCAATTGATGAAACCAATGCCTGAATTAGACGATTTATTAAGCCGTGCAAACGAACATAAAATTTTTGGAACTAAAATGCGTTCTAATATCTTAGAACTTAATAAAGATGGTATTGATTTAGTAGTTAAACAACAATTTGAAGTAGCTAAACAAATCATTGCTGCAGGTTTAGTTCCTATTATTGAACCTGAAGTTAATATTAATGCTGAAAACAAAGAAGAAATCGAAGCTTACTTAACTGATTCTATATTAGAAGAATTAAATAAATTAACTGATGATCAATTAGTAATGCTTAAAGTAACTATCCCTACTAAAGCAGACCAATATCAATCACTAATTAATCATCCAAACGTTGTTCGCGTCGTTGCGTTATCTGGTGGTTATAGCAGAGAACATGCTAATGAAGTACTTAAACAAAATAAAGACTTAATAGCAAGTTTCTCTCGTGCACTAATCAATGATTTAAATGTAAATCAATCAGATGAAGAGTTCGACAGAATTTTAGGCGAAACAGTTGAATCTATCTATGATGCTTCGGTTAATAAAAACTAAGTATTCATTCTTATAGTTTCGTAACACGTATCGCTATATAAATTAAATCATTAAGCTTTCTGAGGCTGGGACATTGTATTTGTGTCCTAGCCTCAAATTTTATTCCACTAATATATAACAATAGTTGTATCAATTTCTAAATAAACTAGCCAACACTGAAAACTATCTATATACTAATATTAATTTATAAAATAACTTCATTTAAAAAACAGGGAGCATACTTAATGAAAAATCATTTACATAGATGGGTTATTGAAGCACTAAGTTTTATGGCACTTGGCTTATTTGGTTCATTAATCATTGGACTAATTTTAGAAACATTAGGAAGCCAAACTTTGATATCTCAACTCAATTTATCTTTCTTATCTGAAATAGGCAAGGTAGCTATGTCCGTAACTGGAGCAGCAATTGGTGTTGCTATAGCTTATGGTCTAGGTGCAAAACCTCTAGTTATTTTTTCTTGTGTTATCGTTGGGACCCTTGGTTATGACACATTTGGTGGGGGCGCTGTTGGTGCATATATAGCAACACTTATTGTTGTTGAATTAAGCAGACTTTATGCTGGTAAGACAAAAATAGATATCATCATCACGCCTTTACTTACCATTGTAGTGGGTGGGGCGATAGCAAAACTATTTGGTCCAGCTTTAAATCAATTCATGACTGGCTTAGGCAAAGTGATTATAGTTGGGACAGAACAGCAACCATTAGTTATGGGAATAGTCGTGTCTGTTATATTTGGCCTAGCTTTAACAGCACCTATTTCTAGCGCAGCACTGGCTTTGATGCTTGATTTAAGTGGTTTAGCTGCTGGCGCAGCCACTATTGGCTGCGCTTCCCAAATGGTTGGATTTGCGGTCAATAGTTATAAAGATAATGGATGGAGTGGCTTACTATCAATTGGAATTGGAACGAGCATGTTACAGGTTCCGAATATTATTAAAAATCCAATGATTCTCTTACCGCCAACACTTGCAAGTGCCATTGTTGCGCCAATTATGACAACACTATTCCCTATGACGAATAATCCTGCAGGTGCAGGTATGGGTACAAGTGGCTTTATAGGTCAAATTATGACGATTAATACAATGGGTGGTTCGATTCAAACATGGTTGCTGATAGCTATATTCCATATTTTGCTACCTTCATGTCTCAGCTTTATGTTATATAAATTTTTCTTAAATAAACAATGGATTAAACCAGGAGATCAACGTATCAATATAGCTAGTTAAAGATATGATATGTTAATCATATTATGATTTTATATGGTTCATTAAACGCTAAGTAACAATCTATTTACTATTGCCACTTCACATATAAAAAGAAAAAGATGACTCAATTTCTATTGCTGCTTAAACCAGCTTATAGAAATCGAGTCATCTTTTTTTATTCAATACTAATTAGATTGTTCATCACCTTGTATTGTTACTTGTCGGCCAGTTGTCACTCTTCTCTTTTGAGTAAAATAAAGGACAAAGGCAACAAAGTACCACGCTAATACGATTAACCACTCTGCTGGCCAAGCGAGTGACGAAGGCATGCCAGGAAGATAAATAATTATAAACAAAATACTAAGTACAACTGCAATAATACCAACAACTCTACCATTTCTAATACGGTACGGTCTTTCTAGATCAGGTTGTGTCTTACGCAATTTTAAAAATGAAATTGCCACTAATAAATAACCTAATACGACACCAATACCTCCAGCATTAACAATCCATGAAAGTGCTGGTCTTCCTAATAATGGCGCTACAAATGCAAGTACACCTAAAAATAAAATACCATGTGTTGGTGTTTTGAATTTAGGGTGAATATAAGCAAACCATTGTGGAATCATTTTGTTTTTAGCCATAGCATACAAAATCCTACTACCACCTATAATAAATGCATTCCAACTGGTAATAATACCTGCGACGCCACCCAGTACGAGTAAAACGCCAAATCCACTATGCCCAAAAAGATTTACCATTGCATCAGCTGTAGCTAGACTGCTTGTATCAAGTGCTTTTGGAGATAATCCTGTTGCGACACCAAAAACAATAAGTAAATAAAAAATCACAGATGCAATAATCGATAAGATTAAAATACCACCTATTTTTTTAGAAGGTGCTTTTACCTCTTCAGCAATCTGTGGTATCACATCAAACCCAACAAATAGGAAAGGAATCATCATCAATACGGACATTGTTCCACCTACACCATGTTCAAACGGCTTTAAGTTACTGAAATTGCCATTAAATCCAGCACCAAAAACAAGTAACAAACCGACCGAAACTATAAAGATTGTAAAAACTGTCTGCATTATCGCTGCAGGTTTAACACCAAAGTAATTTAATGACGTTAAGACAATACTACCAACAGAACCAATTAACACCCATGTTAAGTACACGTCCCATCCAGCAATATTCCACATAAATCCTTGATGTTGAAAAGGAACAACATAATCTATTACTGTTGGTAAAGCCACCGCTTCAAATGTAATTACTGATACATAGCCAAATAATACTGACCAACCAGAAATAAAAGCAATACCAGGTGAAAATGCTTTTTTTACAAAGACAAATCCTCCACCAGTTTCTGGAATTGCAGAAGCAAGTTCTGCGTATGTAAGACCAATTACAATTACTAAAAATCCTCCTATTAAAAAGGCAACAATACTTCCTACAAAGCCTGCTGTTGACACCCATTCTCCCGATAATACGACCCATCCCCATCCAAGCATGGCGCCGATTGCAAGAAATAAGACATCAACAATATTCATTGATTTATCAAACTGTGATTTTTGTGATTTCATTGAACATACCCCATTACATTCTTCAAATTAAAATAATAATTTTACAAGGTCGGCACAGTAATATGACTTAATTACTGTGCTTACAACCTTGTCCTGAATTAATTATTATTTCTTAAATCTTCAACCCTTGTTTATATTTCAATTGAAAGTACTTTAAGCATTCATTTCTAAAGTTATTCTTGAATAGAAAGATATTTTGTTTCTAAATACGGTTCAATACCTTCTATGCCACCTTCTCTGCCATATCCGCTTTCTTTCAAACCACCAAACGGTGCATGTGCAGCAGAAGGGCCTCCGTCGTTCCAACCAATAACGCCATACTCTAATTCATTAAAGAATTTTAATCCAGTACGATAGTCATTAGTAAAGAAGTATGATGCTAAACCGAATTCTGTATCATTCGCTATTTGAATAACTTCATCTAAATCTTCATATGTCATAACTGGTGCAACTGGTCCAAATGTTTCTTCATGCATAGCTTTCATATCCAAATTTGCGTTAGAGATAACTACTGGTTTCAAGAAATTTCCACCTAACGATTGAATCTCTTCAATGCTACGCGACAACTCTCCGCCTTTCTCTTGCGCATCAGTTATATGCGTTAATACTTTCTTAACAGCTTGTGCATCGATAAGTGGTCCTACTTTCACGTCATTTTCTAAACCATTACCTACAGTCAGTGCATGCACTTTTTCTATTAATTTCTCTGTATATGTCTCTGCGATATCTTGATGTACATAAATTCTATTGGCACATATACACGTTTGACCTGCATTTCTAAATTTAGAAGCAATTGTTCCATCAACAGCTGCATCAATATCCGCATCTTTATGCACAATTAACGGTGCGAGTCCACCTAATTCCATTGTTACATTTTTAACCTGTTGTGCTGATTGTTCTATCAATGTTTTACCCACTGCAGTTGACCCAGTAAATGTCACTTTACTGATAAGTTCATGTTCAGTAAATAAATCACCTGCTTCTTTACCAGATGCAATAATATAAGAAATAGCATCTTTAGGGAAGCCAGCTTCATGGGCAAGTTCTACTAACTTAATTGTAGTTAATGGCGTTTTTACTGCTGGTTTACAAATAATTGTACAACCGGCTGCTAAGGCTGGTGCCATTTTCCGCGTAATCATAGCTGCCGGGAAATTCCATGGCGTAATTGCCCCAACAACGCCTACTGGGAATTTATCTATAATAATTTTTTTAGACGAAGCATTGGCTGGAATTGTGCGACCATAAACACGTTTTGCTTCTTCTGCATACCACTTCACATAAGAATTAGCATAAGTAACTTCACCTTTTGCTTCAGCAAGTGGTTTACCGCCCTCTAATGTGATGAGTCGTGCTAATTCATCTTGATGTTCATCTATAAGTTCTGCCCATTTCAATAATTTAGCAGAACGTTCGTGAGCGTCTACTTTTTTCCATTGTTGAAATGCTTTATGTGCTCGTTCCACTTGTGCTTGAATATCTTCGCCACTTGTATAATCTAAGCGTTCAATGACTTCATTTGTAGCTGGGTTAAATACTTCTAATTTTGTCATATTAAGGTCTCCTTTTTATTGATCAATTATAAAATACTTATAATTATCCATACCCTATATCAAAAAAGCATAAAGTATAACTGTTTATGCGATACCTTCTTTAGTAATTACAGTCTCAAACACATCAGTTAAAATACGTAAGCCTTCATTTAACTCGTCATCTGTAATAACTAAAGGTGGTAAGAATCGAATAACATTGCCTTTAATACCGGCAGATAACAACAATAGACCTTTTTCATTTGCTACTTGTACAAGTTTACCTGTTAATGCTTTATCAGGTTCACCGGTTTCAGGATTAACTACTTCAAAAGCAACCATGGCACCTAATCGACGTATACTTGAGATTTGATCATATGTTTCGCTCAATGATGTTAGATATGTTTCTAAGTTATAACCTAGTTGTTCTGCTTTACCGTTTAAATCTTCTGTCTCTATAATTTCAATAACTTTAAGCGCAGCCTCACAAGCTAATGGATTTCCAGCATAAGTACCACCCAATTCTCCTGGTGCAGCACTATCAATGATTTCTGCCTTACCAACTACACCACTTAATGGAAAGCCTGCAGCTAAAGATTTAGAAACAGTGATTAAATCTGGTTCAATATCAAAATGTTCTATAGCAAAAGTTTTGCCCGTTCTAGCAAAACCACTTTGAATTTCGTCAGCTACAAAGACAATACCATTATCTTCACAAATTTGTTTGACTGCTTTTACAAATTTAGAATCTGGGATAATGAACCCACCTTCACCTTGAACAGGTTCCATAACAATACAAGCCACATCACTTGGGTCTACTGTTTCTATAAAGAAATCATGTAATTTATTGATAATTTGGTCTGTATAAGCTTCATCTGATAATTCTTCAGATTTTTCTGAAATATTTGGGTAAGGCGCTTGATAAACTTCTGGTGCAAATGGACCGAAACCAAATTTGTAAGGCTTCACTTTACTTGTCATTGACATAGTTAAATTTGTTCTACCATGAAATCCTCTTACAAATGAAACGACCGCTTGTCTGCCAGTATATTTTCTTGCAATCTTCACTGCATTTTCTACAGCTTCTGCGCCCGAATTAAGCAATATTGATTTTTTTTCAAAGCTACCTGGTGTAATCTCTGTTAACTTTTGCGCTAAGTTTAGATAACTTTCATACATAATCACATTAAACCCTGGATGTATAAATTTATCTAATTGCGTTTTTAAGTGCTTCGTAATTTCAGGATGTGTATGTCCTACATTCAATGTTCCAATTGCGCCGGCAAAATCAATAAATACATTACCTTCGACATCTTTAATGGTTGCACTTTGTGCTTCATTAGCAACATGCAAATTTCCGTTTCCTACACCGCGTGCTACATATTTTTCACGTTGTTCTTTATAATAATTAAATTTAACTGACATCATGAAACCTCCTATAACTTAATTACAAATGTTATTTCATTTATTGTCTAAAAATTTAAAATATTATTGGTGTTCTGTAAAGTACCAGTTTAACTCATTATATGGTACCAGATGGATCAATGATTACTTTTTTTAAACGTTGAACCGCTTCAGGTATTTGCTGTTGTTCGATTTTAGAGAAACCAATAATCAATGTCTTTCGCTCACTATTATTTTGAAGCGCTTTCACATTAAAACGATTTATTGTATAAAGCTCTAATTTAAATTCCTTAGCTCGGACTTCAATTTCTTCATAAGTATACGGTGAAACAACTTCAATAATAAAATGTAAACCTGCTTGCGTATCTTTGATATCAATATTATTACCAAATGTCATTTGCAATTCCTCAATAAGATATGCCCTCTTTTTACCGTATAACTGATGCATCCTTTTTAGATATTTTTCATAGTGTCCTTCTTTAATCAGTAAATTTAATGTTAAAGCATTTAATATTGAAAAATCAGGAATTGTACTTTGATTTTGTACTTCAAATTTTCGAACTAATTTCGCTGGTAATATCATATAACTGATACGCAACGCTGGCATTAACGTTTTTGAAAAAGTCCCTAAATATATTACGCGTTCATTTTTATCAAAACTAAATAGTGAAGGAATATTATCCGTTTCATATTTGAATTCGCTATCATAATCATCTTCAATAATGTAACTGTGCGTCTTACTCGCCCAGTTTAATAAGCTTATACGTCTAGATACAGGCATAATGGTGCCCATAGGAAATTGATGCGAAGGTGTCACAATAATAGCATCTGGTTGTACCTTTTTAATTTCTTCTATAGAAATACCTTTATTATCTAATGAAACAGGAACCATTTGTGTTTGTGTTTGCTGCAATATAGTCCTGAACCTAGAATAACCTGGATTTTCGACTGTAATCTTCACATTTTCAGACATGAGTTGTATCAATTTCATTAATAATGTATTGGTGCCTGAACCAATAATTATTTGTTCTGGATGACATTGAATACCTCTTTGATAAGAGACGAGTTTAGCAATAGATTGCCTTAATTCTATTGGCCCTTTCACATTTGGGATTGATGAGAGGTAATGATCATAGTCTTGAAAGACACGTTTGGTTAATTTTGTCCATATATCTATTGGAAATTCAGATATGTCAGTGCTCATATGAGAAAATGAATAGTCATAATCTATTTCTGCAGCACTTTTATACGAAGCAAGTGTATTTTGGGCTTCTGGGTTAATTATTAATTTATCTAATGGCTCCACAAAATAGCCTTTTCGCTCTTCTGTATAAATATATCCTTCAGCTAATAATTGTTCATATGCGGCTTTGACGCTATTCACACTTACATTCATATGCTTCGCCATATTTCTTTTGGAAGGTAACTTTTCATGGCTTTCGTATTTAGAAGCTAGCATATCAGACTTCAAACGTTTATATAATTGTCTATAGATATATTGATTTGTATCACGCTGCATAGGCACACCTCTCTATTATTCAATAAATAAATTATTATTACTATTAGCTATAGTAATTCATGATTTTATAAATTATATCATATAAATGCGACGTATTTTGGCGAGACTATTGAGGGGACAGGACGAGCTGAAAACCACAGGCTGAAGCTGTCCCCTAAGTAAGCGAGCCAACAATACGAAGTATTGAACAAAAAGAAGCACTCAGATGAATTGAATTAAATCATCTGAATGCTTCTTTTCTAGGATTGATACCCCAATTCTTATCTATGTGCTGATGCAACAGTTATCTCTTTTTCGGGATACTATCATTCTCACTTATAATATAGGTGAAGCTAATTTTGCAATAGCTTGTTTAAATTTAATCCAATTAGAACGCTGATTATAACGCGCTTCTGTCAATTCTTGTGATACTTTCAAATCTTCAAAGAAAGCGTCTTTAAGTTTTTTAGTAATACGTTCATCATACATAAAGGCATTGATTTCAAAGTTTAATTCAAAACTTCGGATATCCATATTGGCAGAACCTACGCTTGCAACTTCGTCATCTATAATCATCATTTTAGAGTGGATGAAGCCATTTTCATATGTGTAAACTTTAACACCATCTCGTATAAGCTGAGCCACACTTGAAATTGTAGCCCAATATACAAATATATGATCCGGTTTGCAAGGTATAATCAAACGTACATCCACACCTGACTTAGCAGCAATACGCAAAGCATTAATATAACCTTTATCCGGAATAAAGTACGGACTATGCATATAAATAGATTTCTCAGCTTTCATAATCATCTTCATGTAACCAAATTCAATTTGATGCCAATTATCACTTGGCGCACTGAGTGCTAATTGCATGGACACATCGCCGCCTTGATTCGCATTTTCTGGGAAATATTTTTCATTATAATCTAATTGCTCACGTTTAGCTTGCGAGTTCCAATCATGAATAAAGCTTAGCTGTAATGCATCTACGCCATCACCTCTAACTCTTAGATGCGTATCTCTCCAATAACCAAATTTTTCATTTAATCCTAAGTATTCATCTCCAATATTAAAGCCTCCGACATAACCAGTCATACCATCAATGACAACAATTTTACGGTGATTTCTATTATTCACTCTAAAATTGATTAAAGGAATTTTGGCTTGAAAGAATGCTTCAACTTGGCCACCCGCTTCTTGGAATGATTTGAATTTTGATTTGTGGACAGATTTTGAACCTACTGCATCATATAATAGTTTAACTTCTAACCCTTCGTTTGCTTTTTCTTCTAAAATATTAACAATTTCAGTGCCCAAACCATCTAATTCTAAAACATAATATTCCATGTGAATGTAGGACTTAGCATTACGTAAGTCTTCTTTCATCTGCGCAAATAAATCATGGCCATCAGTATAAATATCAACATTATTATCATTACTTAAAAATGATGGTTCTTTTGTTAATAACGTCGTTGCAATATCTTTATGTTTTCTTACAATTGGATTTTCAGAATCACTAATTTTATTTGTCGATGGTTTCAATTGAGATTCTACACGTTTCATACCATCCTCTATTTGGTTATGTGCAAAGCCTCGCTCACGTTTCTTACGCACACCTCTACCAAAGAAGATGTAGATAAAGAAGCCTAATATAGGCATGACGAAAAGTAAGAACAACCATGCCCAAGTTGCTGTCGCATCTCTTCTATCTCTATCTAAAAATACAATTAAAAGTGCTAATATAATATTCACTACGAAGAAAAATGCTAAAACACCTCGGTAGATCGGACTTACACTTGGATCAAAAATTAACTGCATAAACTCACCTCATTGTGCTTGGCTTGTCGAAAGATTTATAAAGCCATCAAAATATTTACTAATTAAATTAAATATACAACATGTATATTACTAAAAGTGCAATGATTATCAAAATCAATTATATTGTAAAATCTTTAATTTTACCATCTTCTTCAGTCTATTATTTATAAAATGATTTGCGTTATTTCTGTAGAGTTTGTTCAATAGTGTGATTACGACCAGCTTGAGAACCAAATAGCGTGATAATACATGCTGTTATTAATAAAATGGATAATGAAGCTAACCATTCACCCGTAATGTCATGTAAAATACCAAATAGTAATGGGCCAATTGCAGCAAATAAATAACCGATAGATTGAGCCATGCCTGACAATTTAGCAGCTGTTTCACTATGCTCTGTTCTCAAACTAAAGAACGTGTTAACTAAACCGAATGCAATACCACCCGCCATCCCAATAAGAATTGTTGATACAATTGCTAATTGTGGCATAAATATCATAATTACAACACCTACTATAAAACATAACCCAGTAATAAAAGTTAATAAAAACTGAGATTTCATTTTTGTAGCAAAAATAGGTGTAATAAATGTAAATGGGATAATTGATATTTGAAGCACCGATAGATAAGCACCCGCTTCATTGATTGACATGCCACTTTGTGCAAGGTATGCTGGCATCCAGTTTATAAGTGCGTAAAATATCAGCGACTGTCCTCCCATTAGTATAGTAATCTGCCATGATAACGGAGATTTCCATACATTAATACTTTTTCCAGATATGGCGGTCGTCATCTCTTGTTTACCCTTTAATTGGAATGACCATAAAATAATTGTTAAAAGCGTTACAATGCCAATAACACTGATCGCAATATTATAGTTAAAGGCTTTTACTAATGGCGCTGTTCCATATGAAGATAAGCCCCCAAAGACATTCATAACAACAGTATAATAACCAGTCATAATACCAATATGCAGTGGAAACTTCGCTTTAATAACTGCTGGTGCGAGCACGTTACCAAAACCAATACCTATACCAATCAATATAGTGCCTATGTACAACCATGAAACACCCGTAACTGACCTAACAATAATACCTATTAATATTAAGCATAAAGCTAGGAAAATCGTTTTCTCAAGTCCTAACCTATTACTCGTTCTAGCAGCAAATAATGAAATTACAGCAAAGGCTAACAAAGGTACAACTGTAACCACACTAACAGCACTATTGGATAATGCTAAATCTGCTTTTATATCTGGTAATGCAACACCTATAGAAGTTATAGGCGCTCGTAAATTGGCGCCAACTAATAAAATACCTATAAATAATAACCAATTAAATGGTTTTGTTTTTCTATAATTTTCCATACCTTACCACCTTGAGGGGATTATTTTAAAATCAACACACTATATGGTACGATATGTACGTTATATTGTAAATAGGAGCGATGCATTTGTATAATATTCAGAATATAGTAGCGAAAAACATTGCCGACCATCGTAGGAAGCATCAGCTTAGCTTAGAGAAAGTTGCAAAGGCGACTGGAGTCAGCAAAAATATGTTAAGCCAAATTGAAAAAGGAAATTCAAATCCTACAATTACAACCCTTTGGAAAATTGCCAATGGACTTCATCTATCTTTATCACAATTAACATCATTAAATAATGATACAGTAGATTTTATTGATGAATCTGACATTGTGCCAATCATTGATGATAAAGTTACCATTTATCCATATTTTCCATACGATGATCATAAGAAATTTGAAATGTTTAAAATGGTAATAGAACCAGAGGGGAAAATGGACTCAGCACCTCACCATATGGGTTCCGAAGAATATATCATTGTAAACGAAGGTAGCCTTGAAATAGAAGTTGGTTCAACAATATATACAATTAACCATCATCAAGCTTTTCGTTTTAACAGTGATGTACCACACTGTTATCGAAATCGTGGAAACGTAACTGCTGTTTTCACCTCTACAATGTATTATCAATAGCTCATTAAAACTTATAATGATAATGAATAGTTAACCCTTAATTACTATCACTTTAAACTCATTTGTACTTTTTAATGGTCAGTAATGATTATAAGTAATGCCCACGCTCAATTAAGTGAACGTGGGCATTTTTATATCAATTTGTTTATGATGGTTTTGTATAACTTAGGTCCCACCCAATGTCATACTTATCAATGAGTTTGGCGTACTTAGCTCCCCAAAACATGTCATCAAGCTCCATTTGTACTTCGCCGTCTGCCTTTAATTGGTTATAGGCACGTGTTAATGCTTCCTCGCTATCAAACTCAAGCACAATATAAACATTACGATCTTGAAGCATCGAGTTATCATCTTTAGGAATATCGGATAACATAAATAACTGTCCATCTACTTCTAATTGACTATGAATAACACGCTCAGGGTCATCAGCAACTTTCTCATTTGCTTCTCCATACGTCATTACACCTTTAATTGTACCTTCTAATATTTCACTGTAAAATTGTAAAGCTTCTCTACATGTGCCATTAAAAAACAAATAAGGTGATACTGTTTTTAGCATAGTGACACTTCCTTTTATATTTTATATCACTTTAACCCTACCCACCTTGTAACAACACTACTCACTATTTTGCTAAATTGATTACATCCTTCAGTCTTAAATTTTACTTTTAAAATATATTATAGCCATATAACTGTGAAATAAGACTAGCTTATAAAAACTTTTCTATATAAAACGCTGATTCTTCAATTGATTTGTATTCTGTGTTAATGACTGTTGCGTTTAATTTTTCAAAAATCTCTTCAGCATATATCAATTCTTCTCTGATTCTTTCAATACTGTTATAGTTTGTTGGACCGTGTAGCCCCAACACTTTCACACGTTCATTACGTATGTTCAAAATATAATTAGGACTGGCAGTTAAACCAAATACTTTTAAATCCTGATGCCTAAAAACTTCATCAGGTATATCCACTTCTGGTACCAACGGTATATTTGCAATTTTGTAACCTTTATTCGCTAAATACATACTAAGTGGTGTCTTAGATGTTCTTGAAACACCAACAATAAGTGCATCGGCTTCCCCTATGTCAGTAAAATGTTTACCATCGTCATATTTAACAGAGTATTCCATAGCTTCTATTCTTCTAAAATAATTTTCATCTAATTTACGTAAGGCGCCGCTTTCTAAAATAGGCGAACAATTTGTGCGTTGCTGGATAATACCAATTAAGTCAGACATGTAATCAACATATGGGATACCCGCTTCTTTTGCAAATTGTTGACCAACAATATTAAATTCAGGATTCACTAATGTTGTTATTACAACTGCTGCACGTTCCTTAGCACTTTTTAATATATTAATGAGCTCTTCTTCATTTTTTATAAAAGGAAACTTTTTTATCTCAATTTGCGATACGTCAGGAAATTGAGTTAACGTTGCATGTACCATCCGTTGCGCTGTTTCTCCTATGGAATCTGAAATAACATATAATCTGAGTTGTGGTTCTAACGAATCATTAAACACGTAATCGACCACCTTTAACCTCACTTTGCGCAGTCGATAACAAGGCGCCAGGCACTCTAAATGGTGAACATGAAACATAGTCAATATCTATTTGATTAAAGTAATAGATAGATTTATCGTCGCCACCTAACTCGCCACAGACACCTATTTTAATAGTCGGGTTAACAGCTTTAGCTTGTTGTGTAGCCATTTTGACAAGTTGACCAACACCATCTTGATCTAATGTTTGGAATGGATCATTTTCTAAAACACCTTGTTCTGAATATGAACCAATAAATTTACCAGCATCATCTCTAGAGAACCCAAAAGTTAATTGCGTTAAATCATTAGTACCAAAGCTAAAGAAATCACATACCTTCGCTAATTCACCGGCGATGAGGCAAGCCCTTGGTGTTTCAATCATTGTTCCAATTAGGTATTGAATTGTTTCTCCGGCCTCTTGTTGCAATTGTTCTATCTTTTCAACAATTTTAGCTCTTAAAATTGTAAACTCAGCCACTGTAGAAACTAAAGGAATCATGATTTCTGGTTTACACTCAATACCTTGTGCTTTCAGACGTAGCGCACTTTTCACTATAGCTTCAACTTGCATAACATACAATTCTGGATACGTAATAGCAAGACGACAGCCTCTATGACCCAACATTGGATTTACTTCATCTAAACTCTCAATGTATTGTTCCAATTCTCTTACAGTCACATTCAACTGTTGAGCTACATTATTTTTTTCTTCCACCGAACTTGGTAAAAATTCATGAAGTGGTGGATCTAACAACCTAATAATCGTTGGTCTTTGACCAGATAACTTTAATATTTCTTCAAAATCAGTCATTTGATATTGCTGAATTTTATTTAATGCATTAATACGTTTATCTTGTGTATCTGATAAGATAAAGCGACGCATTTCAATTAAGCGTTCAGGGCCAAAGAACATGTGCTCTGTACGAACAAGTCCTATGCCTTTAGCATTAAATTGATATCCAGTTTGAATATCTTGAGGTGTTTCCGCATTCATTCTAACCTGTAATCTCGCTACATCTTCTGACCATGACATAAACTGCTCAAACGCTTCACTACGCTCTGCTTTCATCGTCGACACTTCGCCATAATAAATATCGCCCTTTGCACCATCTACGGAAATAACATCTCCTTCGTGCAACGTACCTCCTGAATAATTAACTACTTTATCTATAACATTAATTTCGATATCAGAACATCCTGTAACACAACATTTACCCATTCCGCGTGCTACAACGGCTGCATGTGAAGTCATACCACCATGCGTTGTAACGATTGCTTCACTTGCAATCATTCCTTCAATGTCTTCTGGAGAAGTTTCTGGTCTCATTAAAATAACTTTATTGCCCTTTTCTGCTTGTTCTTTCGCACTTTCTGCTGAATAAACAATCTTACCACTCGCTGCTCCCGGACTTGCTGGCAAACCAATTTTAGAAATTGTAGTTGCTTGTTTAAGTGATTGCTCATCAAAATTAGGATGTAATAACTGATCGATAGATTTTACTTCAACATTCATTACTGCTTCTTCTTTACTTATAACGCCTTCTTCAACTAAATCAACTGCAATGTGTATGGCAGCAGTAGCAGTACGCTTGCCATTTCTCGTTTGCAGTAAATATAACTGTCCATTTTCAATCGTAAACTCAATATCTTGCATGTCTTTATAATGCGTTTCGAGACGTTTGGAAACATCCACAAATTGTTGATGTACATGCGGCATATGCTCTCTCAATGAATCAATATCTTTAGGAGTACGGATACCTGCCACTACGTCTTCACCTTGCGCATTTAATAAATACTCTCCAAATAGTTTAGACTCTCCTGTAACTGGATTGCGTGTAAAGGCAACTCCTGTACCACTGCGTTCCCCGCTGTTACCAAATACCATTTCTTGGATATTGACAGCAGTACCAATATCATGTGGTATTTCATTTAATTCACGATATACACGGGCACGGTCGTTGTCCCATGATTTAAACACTGCTTCAATAGCTTCAGTTAATTGATCAATAGGTACTTGTGGAAATGGTTTATAAACTTCTTCAACATATACTTCTTTAAAATGTTCGCAAATTTCTTGTAGTCCTTCAGCTGGAATATCTGCATCATTTTGATAACCATGCTTTTCTTTATATTGATTGAAATATGTATCAAATGATGCCATAGGAATACCGTATACGACTTCGCCAAACATTTGTAATAGACGGCGATAACAATCATAAGCAAAACGAGCGTCTTCAGTCTTTTCAGCTAACTTTTTAACATTGTCATCGTTTAAACCTAAATTTAAAATGGTGTCCATCATTCCTGGCATAGAAATTTTAGCGCCACTTCTTACTGAAACTAATAATAAAGATGTATCTGAAGAAAACGATTTTTGTGTACGTTCATAAAAGGCAGTTAATTGTGTATTTAATTGCTCCATGAGCGCATCAGAAAGCTTAGATCCATGCTCTAAATATTTTATACAAGCTTCTGTTGTTAACGTAAAACCATCAGGTACCGGTAAACCTAAGCGCTTCATCTCTGCCAAATTAGCACCCTTGCCTCCCAGTAAATTTTTCATAGACTTTTGTCCTTCATCAAATGCATAAATATATTTTGTCATACTGAATCACCTCAAATAGTTAATATGATATACTAATTGCTATTGAGTATGTCATATTAATCGAAAAATGACAACTAAAATATAAAAATTTGTTCATATTCATTTCTTTTTGCACCTTTATCTCTTGATATATCATAATTTTGTTGTATAAAAAAAGCCCAAGCAACATTGATTTGTTGCTTGGAACTTTTAACATCACCAGTTCATTGCCATTTTTATATAACATGGTTAAATGACTTAATATATTACTAGGTTTATTTTTCAAATGAGAGCATTTAAGTCATAGAATTATAATTTTGTATAACTAAAAGTTAAAAGCAGATACATTTACACTATCTTCTTTCTATTTCAAATTACTATTTGATTTAAACTGGCTCTTAAATTTTTGTGGACTTTAAAAGTAGGTGAAATAGAGAAATCACATTTTCTAATTAAGATATACTAAATAAATTGGAGTACGAAATTACTAAAAATGGCAGATTAAAGCACAAGTGTTGTATTGTGCTAAAGTAGGTGACTATTTAAAATATAATCGTTTATCAAAGTGACATACAGAGGATTTATCATACTAGCTTCTCATAGTTAACCTAGCATGATAAGTTACAACAACATTCATGCATTGTTAAACCTAATTCGTTTTGACTATTTTCATGTAGTGTAATATATTTTCATCAAATCATCACAATAATTCATTCAAAACTTCATAAGTACCTTTTATCCATTATGTCCACGTCCCTTCATTTCATGGTACATCAATAACAAGTTGATGTGAGTTATCACTTAATAACTCAATAATGGCACCATTACTATTTAAGCATTTCAGATTGAAAACAAAACGTTTTGTATCTATAAAGATTTTTATTCTAAAATTTATAGAATTATTTAGTAATAACTTAAATTAATTATATTGTTGGTCGTGTAATTTGTAAAGTGTTTTTTGATACTTTCCTAAAAAACGTCCCCACTACATTTTATGATATTGCTACTTATTATCTATTTTCTAAATAAAAGAAACATATCAACTAAACTACGAATGGTTAACACCATAAAGCTATTTGTAGTTTAATCGCATCTGAATATTTCTTTGGATTCAATCCTGTAAGTGTTTCGCATTTTTCTAATCGGTAAAGTAACGTATTACGATGAATATAGAGATATTTTGCAGTTTTAGCAATATTCAAATCATTTTTGAAGAAACTTTTCAAAGTTTCTATACTTTGTGAATCTAGATCACTTAAAATTCTTTGCTTATATCTTTCTCTTATTCCACTCTCTATTTGATAAAGTAACGTTTTCTCTTCTACATCTTCAAAGGACATCAATGTTTGGGTTTGATCATTCAACATAAATACAAGATCACACTCTTCATAAGCCTTTTTGAAATCGTTCAAACTCGAAAAAAGTAAACTTGAAGCCATACTTACTTCTAATTTCAATGATTTAAAGGCATGATAAATTCTCACAATTTTTTCATCTAAAGCTTTTTGTGATTCATCAGAAGCCAGTATAACGATACGGTTATGATTAGTAAAAGCTATTGTAAAAGTGGTTTGATCAATTTTACTAGTTAATGCACGAACAATGCTATTTCTTGAGAATATTTGCTTTTCTAAATTAATAATAATACATTTTCTATAAGCTAATAAATTGGTGTTAAGTTGCTTTGTTAAATATTGTATAAACGAATTAGAGGGATTACTTTTCAACAGTTCTTCAATAAATAATTCTTGACTACGTATATGTCCTTCCAGTTCATACGTAAAATAATTTTGATATAACAATAATTCGGTCGACATTTTCACTAAATCTGCTACGTATAGCAATGCTTTGGGGTCACCTGTAATACCAATTACACCGACAATTTCATCTTGAAATATAATGGGTAAATTAATACCTGGCTGTGTCCCCTGCAGTTTCTCACAATCTTCTTCAGTCAATATAACCATCTGTTCGCACGCTAATACTTTACGCGCGCCTTCGTGTATACTACCAATCCTACTTTTATCAAATGATGCTATAATCTTACCGTTAAAATTCATTATGTTAATATTACTTTTTGTTCTTTTTGCAGTTTCTTCCACAATAAGCGTTGCTACTTCCTCTGTTAATATCTCCATTATTTCACCACTTTATCACTTTTATACAAATTTAAAGGTATATTATTGTATAGTTTAACCCTATTTTCAATAAAATAAAATATATATAATAGAATAATATATATCAGAAAGCGTTTACAAGGAGGTCGTTTAAATTGAAAATTGTCTTAGCGCCTGATTCATTCAAGGGTAGTATGACGGCTACTGAGGTCACATCCTATATGTCTCAAAGTATATCCGAAACTTACCCTCAGGCCGAGGTTCATGCTTTACCTGTTGGTGACGGTGGCGAAGGAACTATGGAAGCCCTAGTAAATGCAACCAATGGCAAATTTGAAACTGTTTCTGTTACTGGACCATTAGGTAATCAAGTTACTGCTCAATACGGCGTGTTAGATGATAATAAAACTTGTGTCATCGAAATGGCGGAAGCTTCAGGATTGAAACATGTACCAGAAGCAAAACTAAACCCAATGATTACAACAACATACGGCACCGGAGAGTTAATACAAGACGCACTAAATAAAGGTTATAAGAAATTCATTCTAGCAATCGGTGGCTCAGCAACAAATGATGCCGGCGCTGGTATGTTACAAGCATTAGGTGCAAGATTAGCCAATAAAGACTTTAATGATATACCTTTTGGTGGTGCTGCACTAAAACATATCCATCACATCGACTTAAAAAACTTCGATAATCGAATTCAACATTGTAACTTTGTAATTGCAACAGACGTTCAAAATCCATTAATTGGTCAAGATGGTGCATCACATGTCTTTGGAAAGCAAAAAGGAGCTTCATCTTCTGAAATAACATTACTAGAGCAAAACCTTACACATTGGGCAAACATTGTTGAATCCACACAACACATACGTCTACATGAATTAGCTGGCGCTGGGGCTGCTGGTGGGCTAGGAGGTGCTTTCAAAGCATTTTTCCCTAGTGAATTTGATGATGGTATTAAAGTCGTTATAAACCTTATACATCTCGAAAATTATTTACAAAATGCAGATTTAGTCATTACTGGCGAAGGTAAAATTGATTTCCAAACTTTTTATGGTAAAACGCCAATGGGTATCGCTAAATGCGCTCAAAAGTTCAATGTACCTGTCATCTTTATTGGAGGAACTGTCGACGTAGACGTTGATATGTTTAAAGATGTTGGTGTAGTAAGTGCTTTTAGTTTAACCGATGGACCTATGTCACTTGCACATACGATTGCTAATTCGGAAAAATTAATAAAGAAAGCAACTAAGAATATCGTAAAAACATTTTTCCATAATTAATAACATATTCAAGGGGATGTTAGTTATGAGAATCAAAGATACGATTGAAAAAATACCAGGGGGATTGATGGTTGTGCCCTTACTTTTGGGTGCTACGATTAATACGATTGACCAACTACATTTAAGTTTTATCATGAATATATTAAAACAACTCGGTGCGCCCAAGACTGAGCAAGGCCATTATGAAATGTTGCAAATTGGCGGGTTCTCACAGGAGCTATTTAAAGATAGTGCATTAGTCTTAATTGCACTTTTCATCTTTTGTGTTGGAAGCCAAATGAATTTAAAAATCGGTGGAAAAGCATTAAAAAAAGGTTTCTTATTAACATCAACTAAATACTTTTCAGGGTTAGCAGTTGGTTTACTACTCGGCGCTATTTTTGACCCGTGGACAGGATTATTTGGGTTATCTACAATTGCAATTATTGCTGCCATGACAAATAGTAATAGTGGTATGTATGCTGCATTAACAAGTGCATATGGAAATCGTTCAGATATTGGTGGACTATCTATATTAGCAATTAATGATGGACCTTTACTCACCCTAATTTCATTAGGGTTTATTGGCACTACTTTTCCAGTCATATCCTTCATATCAGTACTTCTTCCGTTAGGTATTGGTATGCTATTAGGTAATTTAGATCCTAAAATTTCAGAATTTCTTCGCCCAGGAGAAACACTATTAATTCCGTTCTTCGCTTTCTCATTAGGTGCTGGTATGAATTTAGCTGAATTCTTTAATTTCTCTGTATTATCAGGTGGTCTAACTTTAGCTTTACTAACATTTATATGTACCGCTATTACTGGTATAGCTGCATTTAAATTATTTAAAGAAAAAAGTATTATCGCTCCCATTTCTGAAGCTTCCACTGCTGGGAATGCTGTATCTACACCAGCTGCAGTAGTGGCGGCTGCTTCTACCGCCCTAGCCAACGGTAATTTAACTCAAAGTGAGTATGCAATGATAGAAAAAATAGCCCCTGTGGCAACGGCGCAAATATCAATATCTGCTATTACTACAGCTATTTTATGTCCAATAGCAGTTATAATGGTTGATAAATACCAGAAAAATAAGGGTATATATGGAAGAAAAGAATATTTCAAACGTACAAACGAACCGTTTTTCAAACTAAAACAAGTAAATAGACTACATTTTTATGAAAACGCTTTAAATAAAAAGGAGGAGTAAGTTTTGAAAACTACTATTCTATATGGTAAATCCAATGTTGAAATTGATTTACCTGATCACAGTGTCTTAATTGAGCCTCAAGACTTAACTGCACTTGAAGATGATATCGGTGCAATTCAAAACGCTTTACGTCACCCAATCGGTACTAAACCTTTGAGTGAAATGGTTCAAGCCAATCAAACTGTGGCTATTGTGATTAGTGATATCACAAGACCAACGCCTAATCATATATTGGTGCCTTTACTTATAAAAGCATTGCCCCATGTACCATTGGAGAATTTTGTAATTATTAACGGTACTGGCACACACCGTGACCAAACTCGCGAAGAGCTTGTCCAAATGCTAGGTGAAGACATCGTTAATAACATCAAAATTGTTCATAATCATTGTAATGATAAAGCAACCTTGAGCAAAGTTGGACATAGTAAGTATGGGTGTGATGTATATCTGAATAAATCATATGTCGAAGCTGATTTCAAAATTGTTACAGGCTTTATTGAACCACATTTCTTTGCTGGGTTTTCAGGTGGTCCTAAAGGGATCATGCCAGGAATTGCAGGTATCGAAACAATTATGACCTTCCATAATGCAAAAATGATTGGTGATATTCGCTCCACTTGGGGTAACATGACAGATAATCCTGTTCAAGATATGACTCGAGAAATTAATGCCATGTGTAAGCCAGACTTTATGCTAAATGTGACATTAAACAAAGAGAAAGCAATTACTGAGGTTTTTGCTGGAGAATTATATGAAGCACATGATAAAGGTTGTGCTTACGCTAAGAAACATGCCATGTTCAAATGTGATGAACCTTTTGATGTTGTAATAGCTTCTAACTCTGGGTATCCTTTAGACCAAAATTTATATCAAACCGTTAAAGGGATGAGTGCTGCACACAAAGTTGTCAAAGAAGGTGGCAGTATTATCATGTTATCAGAGTGTAGTGATGGATATCCAAATCACGGTAACTATGCTGAAATTCTTAAAATGGCTGATAGCCCACAAGCACTCGTCGACATGATTAACGACCCAAACTTCGCTATGTTGGATCAATGGCAAGTTCAAAAACAAGCCGTTATCCAAACATTTGCAGATGTTTATTTATACTCCAAACTTACTGATCAACAGACTAAAGACGCTATGCTATATCCAGTTACTGAAATTAATGACACACTAAAAATGCTTGAAGACAAATATGGGAAAGATATGACGATTGGCGTTATGCCCTTAGGACCACTAACGATTCCATACGTTGAATCATAAATTAGGAGGAATAATCATGTTAACTGAAACTTTAAATAAAGAACAAAAATTAGAAAACATTCTTAAAGATATGAACAAAGTAGTTATTGCTTTTTCTGGTGGTGTAGATAGCAGTCTGGTCTTAAAGAAAGCCGTTGATGTATTAGGTCATGCAAATGTTAAAGCAGTTATAGTCAAATCCGAATTATTTAGACATGAAGAATTCAACCAAGCTATTCAATTAGCAAATCAACTTAATGCGCCAATAATAGAAGCTGAAATTGAAGAATTGAAAGACCCACACATTATTGAAAATACACCTGATAGTTGGTATTACAGCAAGCGTTTATTATACTCAAAATTAGAAGCGTTAAGAAAGAAATACAACTTTAACTATGTGCTTGACGGCATGATCATGGACGACTTAGATGATTTCAGACCAGGCTTAAAAGCAAGAACAGAATTTAATGTAAGAAGTATATTGCAAGAAGCTGATTTATACAAATCCGAAATAAGAGAAATTAGTAAGGCTAATGGTTTACCAGTTTGGAATAAACCAGCATTATGTAGTCTTGCCTCTCGTATTCCTTATGGAGAAACATTGAATTTTGCAAAAGTAAATAAAGTTAACGAAGCGGAAAAATATATTTTAAGTCTAGATATTAACAATGTTAGAGTACGTTATCACCATAATATTGCTAGAGTAGAAGTTAACGATACCGACATTCCAACCGTAGTAAAATATCGAAAAGAAATCACACTGCGCCTTAAAGAATTAGGCTTTGACTATGTAACGATTGATTTAGAAGGCTATCGTACAGGAAGTATGAACGAAGTCATCAATTCATTAGATGCAGATTAAATTTATAAAGGTGGCTTAACTATGACTGACAAGCAAGATTCCCTAGACTCATTGCTTCAAGCTGTTCAATCGAATCAGCTTTCTGTTTCAGAAGCCAAGACTCAATTAAGTCATTATGACGAATTAGGTTTTGCCAAAATTGATTTGCATAGGAGACAACGTCAAGGCTTTCCAGAAGTTGTTTTTGGTGAAGGAAAAACAACTTCTCAAATCATAGATATCATCAGCACATTACTCGCACACGATGAGATTGTTCTAATTACAAGGGTAGACCATGACAAAGCACAAGATATTATCGCTAAATATAGTGAACTTGAATATCATGAAGCAGCGCGTATTCTTTGTACCCCTATAAGCAA
The DNA here is from genome assembly GCF_044794325.1 of Staphylococcus pseudoxylosus. Classification (NCBI taxonomy): domain Bacteria; kingdom Bacillati; phylum Bacillota; class Bacilli; order Caryophanales; family Staphylococcaceae; genus Staphylococcus; species Staphylococcus pseudoxylosus. The sequence goes on along the minus strand of NZ_CP085024.1, from coordinate 331,086 downwards.
TATTTCAAAATCTAATTATTATACATCTGTGATTTGTGCCGGAACTTCTGATTTACCAGTTGCAGAAGAAGCAGCCATTACTGCTGAAGTAATGGGCATACATGTAAAACGCTTTTATGACGTAGGTGTGTCTGGCATTCACCGCTTATTTTCACATATAGAAGCAATTAGACAAAGTAAGGTTTCAATCGTTGTTGCTGGTATGGAAGGTGCCCTTTCAAGTGTAGTATCAGGCTTAGTAGATCATCCAGTCTACTCTGTTCCTACTAGTATAGGTTATGGTGCGAACTTAGAAGGTGTAACAACACTATTATCAATGGTTAATTCCTGTGCACCGGGAACAAGCGTCCTCAATATAGATAATGGCTTTGGTGGTGGCTATAATGCCGCGATGATTATAAAAATGATTGAAGCTCATTAGAAATGGAGTGAAACAATATGCCTAATGCAATTTATTTAGATTGCCATGCAGGTATTGCAGGCGATATGTTGCTATCTGCACTTATTGATTTAGGTGCAGATATAAATTATATTGAACAGAATTTAAACGACTTACCCTTGAACAAATTTAAGTTAAACTTTTCTTCACAAAACAAACAAGGTATCCAAGCCACATCACTATCAATAGATTTTGAACCAGCACATCACCATAGAAAAGCTCAAGATATTTTCAGAATGATAAATGAAAGCACCTTGCCTGACAGAGTAAAAGAACGAAGTATTCACATATTTGATGTTATTGCCCATGCAGAAGCAAAAATTCATGGCATGTCAGTTGAAAACGTACACTTTCATGAAGTAGGTGCAATGGATTCAATCATTGATATTATTGGGAGTTGTTTAGCATTAGAAAACTTAAACATTGATACTTTACTCTCCTCACCGATTCCTACGGGACACGGAAAAATCAATATCGCACATGGCATTTACCCTGTACCTGCACCAGCAACTGCTGAAATACTCAAAGGCATTCCGCTTGCCGCTTTTGATGTTGCAAGTGAATTAACAACCCCTACAGGAGCGGGTTTTATTAAAGCATTAGTATCAGACGTCGGTCCACTGCCAAGTGTCACAATATCGAATATTGGATATGGTTGTGGTTCAAAAGATTTTGAGTTTCCAAATATACTACGTGCAGTTCAATTTTCTAAAAAAGAAGCGACTCCCTCTCAAGTTCAAGTATTAGAATGCCAACTTGATGATATGACACCAGAAATGCTTGGATTTTTTATGGAACAAGTCATAGACGATGGTGCTTTGGACGCTTATTACACGCCTATCACAATGAAGAAAAGTCGCCCAGCTACACAACTCACAGTTATTTGTAGTCTGACGCAAGCACAGTATTTTGAAAACTATATTCTCAAATATACGACATCTCTGGGTGTTCGTAGCTATACAGTAAACCGAAAAATCTTACATCGTCAATTTCAAACCGTGCACACAGATTACGGCGCAATATTAGTGAAATTAGGCATGTTGGGTGACAAAGTTATAAAAGCCAAACCTGAATTTGAAGATGTTCGTAATGCTGCGATTCAATCAGGCATGCCTTTTGCTACCGTTTATAACGATATTCAAACAACTATACAAAAACACATTAATATTGATATTGATTAATCCAACCAAAGTATAAACAAAACTTAATCACAGCCTCATCATCATATTAAAATTAGAAAGCATCATAGCTATCATAATTGTTATACATTTCTGTAATCTGAATTATATCTTTAATCAAACGTAAGACGCACCTCAATTCAACTAATGAATTGAGGTGCGTTATTTTAACTTAATTTATGCTATTGTAAATTCTCTTAAGAACTCATCTCAGTTCGATCATTTATTATTAACAGAAGGACCTAATTCAATATGTGCACTATCTAGAGCAAGTTCTAATACTTCACTTACTTGAATACTGTGTTCTAATTTTTGGGTAGCTACGTCAAAGTTTTTCTCTTTAATGATTTCTGCAATTTTCACAAATTCTTCGTACATACGGTGTTCATGTTGATTAACTTGATACGATTGCGTTCCACCATCATTATATTTTAGTTCAAAAGCTTTTAACTCATTTGTAGGACCTTTAATATTTATTGTTGCTTTTTCCCCTTGAATATAAGATTGATTATCTGAACTAGAGTCTTTCGCACCGATACATACAACTTTTATACCGTCATAATCTAACTGTAAAATGCCTGACGTATCAATATTATTTTCTATATTTGCGAAGTAAGCTACTCCATTCGGTTTACCAAATAATGCAATTGCCAAATGAATATTGTAAACATTGATATCCATTAAAGCACCACCACCTTTAGCTGGGTCAAATGCAGGTTGAATAATACCTTTTTTAAAATCATCATACCTTGATGAATACTGCGAATAATTAAATTGCGCAATCTTACCATTTCCTATTTCAAGTAAAGATTGTTTTAATACATCGAAATTACTCAAATATAGGTTAGTAATGGCTTCTATAATAATAACTTGATGAGCCTCAGCTAGAGTCTTTAATTCTAATAATTCTGCTTTCGTCAACGTAAATGGTTTTTCGCATATCACATGTTTATGTTGTTTAATTGCTTTACGTGCATAATCAAAATGTAAATGATTCGGTACGGCTAGATAGATAGTATCGATTGTCTCATCTGCTAAAAATGCATCATAATTATCAAAAATATGCTTGATATTAAATTGCTTTTGTAAATGCTCTACATTTTCTGGATTTCTCCCTGAAGAAACAAGACTCTGAAAAGTATACGCTGGTATTTGCTCCATAACAGGTAGCGCTTCTTTAACAATTTTGCCCGCCCCAACAATGCCTAGATTCATAAGTTATTCCCCTTTGTTAATTATTTGTATTCTCTATTTATTTTAATAATTAATTACATAACTATAGTGTACTTTATAGATACATTTAATTCAAAATCAATAACACAAAATCATTAGATTTGTTTTTAAAATTAATTCGGTGGTATACATTTAATATAAAGGTATAAAATTGCAGTCGCATTTTTTATGCGTAAGGAGGGCTATAAGATGTCCATATTTTATTTTATAATATTTCTAATAATAGTCGTGGCTTTCTTCCTACTCATCAAGAAACTATATAGGAATGAAGCTTCCGTGAATAAAAGAAAACGTAAACGTGAAAAAAGGGTTGAAAACTATATCAACGAAGCGTTCAAAATAGAAAACTTAAAAGCTATCAAAGAAACACCACAGCATATCACTTTAGTTTATGATAAAGAAACATTAAACATTAAGCATAATAATGTATCTCAAGTTCAAAATGAGAATGAAGAAAAAGTAGATACTCATTTTGAATTGCCTACCAACATCCAAAGAGAAGAAGTATATGATTATGCACTTCAACACACACATTTTTATATTACGCATGAACGCTACGATAGACTTAAAGAGCAAAATAATAAATAAGTAAAATGAATTAAGTTTGTCTTATTTCAAGGGGGTTTATAAATGACGCCAATTATAAAAGTATATTCAAATGATGAAGAAATCGAAGTGAATATTAACACATTAAAAGATCAAAAAATAAATGCAAAAGATGTCTTTGTATTGTCTCACGATCCTGACCGCACTGAACGAATTGTAAATCAAACTGAAGTATCCGGTATTAATTACAACCGTTCTAACGTGGGTGACGAAGTGGCTAAGCAAGGAAGTCAACTGCGTGAAAAACTACAGGCGCTTGGCATTTCCGAAGAAGATGCTCATGAATACGAAGAACTCATGGATCAAGGCAAAGTTTTATTAATCGTTACTGATTCTCGTGCAAGAGATGTCTTATAACACTATTAATATCGAAATAAATAGATAACGACCTTCCACCCAATTTAATGTTTGTGGAAGGTCGTTTTACATACTTTAACTCTTTTTATTAATATTAAAGTTGATTAAAGTTATTTACTTGTATATCAGTTATTTTATCGATGTCTACTTGTTGCTCTTTTGGCTCTGTAACATGCAAATATTGTGAATCATTATTATCTTCTAATGCTTTAACAGTTATTCGTTCATGCTCAACAGTTTCTATAATAACTTCTGAGTTTTTAGATAACGCTGCTTTGATATGATTTTTATCCATACGATATCCTCCTTACGTATCTATCAAGCATTTGTAATTGCTATACCCGACATCCACTTTTCAAAACGATATGGATATTGACCTCCTTCAGCTACACACTTATAAGTAGTTTGAAATTATTTTATAAAATAAATACGAATCAAAATAACACCTTTTTATTCAAAGCTAAGGTATACGATCTACTTTGATATTTTTAATCAACTTAAAATAACGTCCGCTAGCGCTTCAGCAGATGTTTTCCCAAAATAGTATGTAACATCTAGCTTATTTAATGCCGCTATAATATCATCTTTTACGACACGTACACCTTGAAGTTGATTTTCAACATCACTAATGTCGCCTTGTCCAAAGAAATCACCATAAATGCGGCATGCTGAAATACGGCCATGTTCAACTGCTAAAGAGATATCAATCGTACCTGCTACTAACCGCGCATCTCGATTATATTCATATCGTGGTGAGCGTCCATAATTCCACTCCCAGTTATTGTATTTTTTCTCAAGCATGTCATCAATGACTTCCCAATCTTTATTTGTTAAAACATAACGTTTAGCATCACTTAAATCATCAACACCTAACACTTGTTTAACCATTAAATCTTTAAATGTTTCTATTGTTATATTTTGATATTCTGGTGCTAAGTATGGCCTAATACTACCTACACGAGAACGCACCGATTTAATACCTTTAGATTCAATTTTTTTACGATTCGGTTTTAGTACTTTTACCATGGGCTCATAATCTACATCTAATAATAAAGAGTAACCGCCATAAATTCTACCTTTGATGAGTGTCATAGCAGCTCCAGATATCTTTTTACCATTAATCGCTAAATCATTGCGTCCACTTTGTTCTACTTCAGTGGCGCCTAGATGATGTAACGCTTGAATACCCGGTTCATAGAATTTTTTGAAATTACCATAGATTGTGTCATCTTTTTCTAGGATACAACACATATTCACTGCACCACGGTCTACATAAACCGCTCCACCTCCTGTATCTCGGCGTACAACTTTAATATCCTTTTGTTCTAAATAATCTTGGTTAATTTCTACGGCAGTATTTTGAAAACGACCTATCTCTACTTTAGGATCACAGTAATATGGGAAAAGGATATCTTCATTTAAAAATATATTTTCACTTACATATACTTGCATAGCCAATGCTACAGCACCATCAGTTATATATTCACCATTTCTAATCGGTTCAATTAAATACATAGCTATCTCCTATTTCGTTAATTTTTTATTTGCTTCTAAAATCAATGCTGAAATATCATCAGTTAAATGTATCGTTCTCTCACGGATATCTTCTGGAATTCGATAAGCTTTTTTATTCAAAGTCATGAATAATGCGTTTGGATTTTGTTTTGTCATACGTTGAAAAGGATGTTTCACAAATTGTGGCGTCGTGTAACCAATCCCTATTTCTAGATACAGTACTTTAGCTTCTTTATGTGCATTTAGGAATTGGTTATAACGCGACAATTGTGCCTCAAAATCCGCATCTTCTACCATTCCAACTTGCGCTTTACGTTTATTTATTTCCATAGGTGCATCACATTTTGGACAATGCGGCACTAATGCTCTAGGTATCTTCATATTTTCTTGTTGCGCTACCATTTGACGTATTGCATCATCATCACGATATGTTTGCGCATGACAATGTTGACTACATTGCCATAAAATATACTCTCCTTGAATATGAAAGACTTTCTCCAAATCATAATTTGCCACTGCAAAAGCATTATCAGCATTTGTCGTAATAATATGGTAGTCTTTAACTTCTAAAATTTGTTTTAATGCTACATAAGATGCACCGACAGGTTGATCTAAATAATTTAATGCAACAAAACGACTTTCAAATGCCCAATATTCTTGCCAACTTTCAAAAGGATGTAGACTTGCCTGCAACATATCGAAGAAGCCGTATTTGGCTATAAAATCTGGAAAATGTTGCGTGAACCTTTCTCCGATATAAGTAAATCCATCTGCAGCAGACATACCGGCACCAATACCTACTACAACAGCGTCCGCTTCCGCTAACGCATCAGCTAATTGGTCAGCTTGTTGGTCATATGTTGTCGTTAAGACGTCCCATGTTGATTCAGTCATTATGTTTCAAGCCCTCCTTGTATAACTTAGCATCTGTATCAGTAAACACATTGAATATTACTTTAATTCCTGATTGATGGTTTTGTTTATAATTCAATACCGTATCTATAGCAATTCGAGAGGCTTCTGCTTGTGGAAAACCAAAGACTCCTGTAGAAATACAACAAAAAGCAATACTCTTTAGTTGATGCTTGTCTGCTATTTCTAAACAGTTTCGATAGCATCGCGCAAGCAAATCACGATTCATTCGTGACACTGGCGTTTTACGTATTTGTGGTCCAACTGTATGAATAACATAATTTGCAGGTAAATTATAAGCATCTGTGATTTTCGCTTTACCCACACCTTCACGTTTACCTTGGCTTTCTATTAGCTCTGCACATGCTAAACGTAACTGTACACCTGCTTTTGTATGAATAATATTATCTATACAATTATGATTCGGTTCAAAACAACCTAGCAACTGACTATTGGCCGCATTCACAATTGCATCTACTTGTAATTGCGTAATATCACCTTGCCATAAATAAATATCGTTATCTAAGCATGGTGTTAAAGACGCCATATCGGTCACTTGTTGTTTATTATATTGATTTAATAATGCATCTTGTACATCAATAAAATCGTTAGATATACCTTTTGCTGGCCTTATATTTATTAAACTTCTAAACATCTCCCAACGTGCTTGTTCTGTATCAGGTAAGTCTAATGTTTTATCTCCATTTGCCTCATGCCATAAATAGTCAATCAAATACGCTAAGCGTTCTACTTGTTGCATGTTTTATGCCTCTGGAAGTGCATTAAAGGCTGCTTCATCAACGTTTTCTAATTTTACTAACCAGTTCTCTTCTGGCTTTTCAGAATTTAAAAGCGTCGGCTCATCTTCTGCCTCAGTATTACGTGCCACAATTTTACCTGCTAATGGAGATTGTACGTCTAATACTGTTTTTGAAGCTTCGATACTGACAATTTCATCGTCAACTTTCACATTATCTTCACCCATAAACGCCACATAACCTACAGTTCCTACATCATCTTGTAGTTCTGGTGTCATTCTATAAACATATTGTTCTCCTATTTTTTCAATCCATAAGTAATTCGCTAATTTTTTCATTTATATCTTCCTTTCTTTAATTATAAATTCATTTCTGCAATCAATTCTATTGTGCGGCTCCGATTTTCGAAACCTGGTATTAATGGGACAATCATAAGTTCGTCTGCATCAAATGTTTCTATTATTTGCTCTAGTTGGCTTTGAACAGTTGCTTTTGCCCCAACAACCATACGTGCGCGATTTTGTGCAATTAACTGTTTATCTCTTTCTGATTTTTGATAATCTTGAGCTGTCGCTATTGATGGCATCCGATTAAATTCTGCAAATTGTTTTTTACCCAACAGCCAAACATCTAATGCTTGTGCTAATGATTGCGCGTGTACTTCACTATCACCAACTATGGTAAATACCGTGACTATAACTGTAGGAGCCATATTCAACTTAGTATGTTTAAATGACTTTCTATAAGTTTGAACACTTGCTTTTGCATTTTGAATAGCCTGTGCATTGGGTAATAAGAACGTCCCCAATGTATAACCCATGCCTACTTCACCAGCCATTTCCGCAGATGTAATACTTGTACTTAACAACCACATTTCTGGAACTGTCGTAACACTTGGTTGTGCTGTGACACTATCTAATCGCTGTTCGCTATTATTTTCAATTAAATAGTCTTTCACATCTGATATAGACTGCCCGTAGTCTAAAAAAGAAGACTTCGTTTCATTAAGTGCTTTCTTCACGCTAGATGTCCCCGGATTGTTACCAATGCCTAAATCCACTCTCCCCGGGTAAAAGGCTTCCAATAATCGAAAGTTTTCTGCCACTTTAAAAGGACTATAATGTGGTAACATCACACCGCCTGATCCCAACCGTATACGTCGGGTCTTTGCTAATATTTGCATCATCAACAACTCTGGACTTGCACAGGCAAACGCCGGTACATTATGGTGCTCGGTAATCCAAAACCGTTTGTAAGCTAATTCATCTGCTAATTGCGCTAACTTCACAGTATCTTGCAAAGCATCTTGTGCCGTTTGACCTTCATCAATGACAGCATAATCTAATATGTTCAACTGAACCACGTTCACATTCACTCCCGTTATACCACATATATATGCGTCTGCATTTCTATATTTATTACATATGACCATGTAATATTATTTTATATTCAGTCAAAGTATCACATTCAATACATATTACCCTCACTTTATAGAATAACGGATATAGAAAATTTTTGTTATATTTTGCTTATAAAATGTTGGAATTTCTTGTTTAATTGACCATTCTGTCACATTAGTGTTAATTTAAAATTACATATTACAACAAAGAATGAGGTCAAAGCTATGATAAATAATTTTGATTCACTTTTCAAAACACTTATATTGCCTAACGGTATTAAATTAAATAATCGTTTTGTACTTTCGCCTATGACGACTAATTCCTCCACACAAAATGGACATATTACCGAAGAAGACTTGCGTTATGCACAAAGACGTTCGCATGCAGCACCTCTTCAAGTAACGGGTGCAGCTTATATAGAACCCTATGGTCAACTATTTGAATACGGCTTTAGTATTATAGATGACAGCTGTATACCAGGTTTAAAAAAACTAGCTACTGTCATGAAACAAGATGGCAATAAAGCCATTTTGCAACTTACACATGCAGGCAGGTTTTCAAACCAAGCTATTTTAAATTTCGGCCAAGTATATGGCCCTAGCTCTATGTCACTACATTCACCTATCGAACATGAAGTCTTAGCAATGTCACAAACAAAGATTGACGATGTAACCAAACAATACGCAGATGCAACTTCACGTGCCATTCAAGCTGGATTTGACGGTGTTGAAATCTCTGCAGCACAACGTCTACTCATTCAAACATTTTTCTCTACTTTCTCTAATCAACGTACGGATCAATATGGACCACAAAACCTTAAGAATCGGGCACGAATTGTCTTAGAGATATTAAGTGCTGTGCAATCTGTTATTGATAAGGAAGCGCCACCTAACTTTATACTAGGTTATCGCGCCACGCCAGAAGAAACACGTGGGAGCGACGTTGGTTACACGATTGACGAATTCAACCAACATCTAGACTGGGTTTTAGAGGTAGCAGATATACAATATTTAGCGATTGCTAGTTGGGGACGTCAAATTTATCAAAACAAGGTTCGCTCAGATGGTAGCTATAAAGAACAATTTGTAAATGCAGTTGTTCATGACTACTTAAGCGGTAGAGTGCCTATGATTGCAAGTGGTGGAATTAATTCCCCTGAAAGCGCGTTGGACGCATTAAAACATGCTGATATGGTTGGTATGTCTTCACCCTTTGTAACAGAGCCTGATTTCGTAACGAAATTAGCAAATGGTACTCCAGAAAAAATCAATTTACATGTCACATTAAAAGATATAGATGAATTAGCTATCCCATATGCAGCATTTAAAGATATCGTTAAAATGATGGATTACGGTGAGGGCTTAAATAAAGAAACACGGGACGAACTACGTAAGCTTGAAAAAAATTATGACCAAGTAGAATATACTGCAGTTGAAAAAAGAGCGGAAACATAAGACCCTAATTTGATCTTATGTTTCCGCTTCTTTTAAGTTAAGATACTAGCTATAAATCTAACATACATATACAAATTCTAAACTATTTTTCCATATTAGCCGTTTTGCTTAGCAAATGCCTGACCTATCGCATTTAACTTACGAGGTGCATCATGAACATTCATTTTCACTTCTATAAGATGCATTCTATCAGGTTGTGCTTCGACTTGGAGCAATACTTTTTGGAATTCTTCACTCGTGTTGACATCATATGTGCAAACTTCTTCTTTACCACCAAAGACCGTTGGTAATAATTTATAATCCCACATTTTAATATCGTTATACACTGCATTTTCGCCATGAATTTTACGCTCCACTGTATATCCGTCATTATTGATAACAAATATAACTGGTTTAATTTCTTCTCTTATCATCGTAGATATTGCTTGCACAGTTAATTGTAAAGAACCGTCACCAATTAATAGTAAGTTCCTACGATTAGGGTCAGCCAATTGAGCACCTAAAGTCGCAGGTAAAGTATATCCAATAGATCCCCATAATGGTTGCCCTATAAATTTATTATGTTGATTTAATGCTAAATCATACGCTCCAAAGAATGAAGTTCCTTGTTCAGCTATAATCACATCTTCTTCTTTAATAAAATCCTGCATCATTTTGAAGTAAGTCTCTTGTGTTAAAGGATCAGCATTTAAATCATAATCATGCGCACTTGGACGCTGGTATTTCGGAAAATCCATGTGATTTACATAATTAATTTTATTTAATCCAGCTAGCAAATCTACTAACGATACATCCGTATCTTTCGTTTCATTCATTTTAAAATTATGATGATTGATCATTACTACATCATCAATATCAAATTGATATGAATAACCGGCTGTAGCTGAATCTGTCAATTTTGCACCAATATTTAAAATTGCATCACTTTGATCTACATAGTCTCTAATGGCTTTATCCGTTAATGCACCATCATAAATTCCCATATAATATGGACTTTCCTCATTAAATGCGCCTTTACCTAATGATAATTGTGCAACTGGAATATGTGTCTGTGTTACGAATTTTTCTAAATCTTCATGTAACCCAAAACTGTTAATTTCGTGACCAGCGATGATAACCGGTTGCTCTGCACTTTGTAATTTTTCCATTATCATTTGCATATATTTAGAAACATCCATATGTTGATGTTCTGCTAGTTCAAATGATGCTGTTACTTCTATCTCAGTATTCGCTACATCAATTGGTAAGTGAATATGGACCGGTCTCTTTTCAAATAATGCAGCGCTTATCACCCTTGGAATTTCTGATTGTGCGTTTTCGGGTGTGATATACGCTTGTGTTGTTGTAATTGAAGCATACATATTTCTATAATCATCAAAACGTCCCTCACCTAAAGAATGATGTACATATTTACGAGCCTGTTCAACCGCACGTGTCGGTGCCCCAGTAATTTGAATAACTGGTACACGTTCTGCATACGACCCTGCAATACCGTTTACGGCACTTAGCTCTCCTACACCAAATGTCGTTACCATAGCAGCAATGCCCTTCAACCTTGCATAACCATCCGCTGCATAACTTGCATTTAATTCATTCGTATTGCCAACCCATTCTAAATCATCACGACTAATAATGTCATCTAGAAAGGTAAGGTTGAAATCTCCTGGCACACCAAACACTTTATCTACACCAACATTGCTCAAACAGTCCATTAGATATTGTCCTACACGTTTTTTCATTTTCATTTCCCCTTTTACTCTATATCTAATACACTTCAAATTTAACTTATAACATAATAAAGGTCAATAATATTGACTTTTATTATTGAATGAATCTTCCTAGATTGCTCACTTACATATCAACACGATTAAACTTTAACGACTTATAGACGCACATAAAAGAGATTATAGAGACCTATGATTATAATTAAATTGTGCCATCCCTCAAAAATTGTATAATTTAAAACACAACTAATTGAAATATTAATTATGTTATTCCTACCTATAATCAAAAATTCCGAGACATCTAATGATATCCCGGAATTTTTATATAGTATAATTTAGTTTTTTCAGACTCATGTAGGTAGCATTGTATTCATACAATACTACATTTTAAAAACTTTAGACCTATCAACCTTAAAAAGTGAACTGGATATTGTACTAACTTTTTAATCTTTCACTTCATCTTTCAAATATTTTACCTCTTGAAATCCTGTACGATACGAAGCAAATTCTTCCATAATTGCATACCAATCATTTCCTACTTTTTTTTGAATATCTCTAAATAAATCATTCTGTGCTTTGTTTAATTCACGCACTAATTTTGTACCTTTTTCAGTAGGATAAAGGGCTTTGACTCTTTTATCGGCTTCAGTCTGTTTTTCAATAATATATGCTTCATCTTTAAGTTTTTTCAAAGTTGCGTGACTACCTTGCTTAGAAATTTCCATCCCTTTTAAGAGATCTTTGATTGTAATACCTGGGACTTTCTCTATAAAAAACAGAAATCTGTGATGTTGTCTATTCAAACCATAATCTTCAATTATTTCATCTGCGGTATTTATAAATGTTTTATACGCAAAGTAAAATAACAAATTCTCATAATCATTATTATTTCCTTCCATTCATACTCACATTCCTTATCTATATTAATCACTTTTATTATAATCGTTTTACCTTTTTCCTAGGAAATATATACACTATAACCATAACACTTTTATGATTATAACAGACTTATTGTTGAATTAATTCGTTATAAATAATTAAATTCTATACCACAGTTGACTCTAAGCAGCTAAATAAAAAGATAATAACGATATATCAATAAAACTTAACCCTTTCTATTGAATATAATACATTGTTTTTTGTATTCAACTCATAATGAGAAAAAAGGACCATTGCCCCAAAATTGGTAGCAATAGTCCTTTCGCTGATAAAGCAAAAACTACTTCTGCTTTTAATTATTTTTTATTTTCTGAATCGATTTTATTAGAGAATTTTTCAAGTTGTTTCTCGGCAAACGACTTACCGCCAATACCAAACGCAATTGCAAATGCTACAGCTACAGCACCTAAAATTAATAAGAATGCCACGTTAACAATACTTTGCGCAAAGTTTAACTGATCTAATGTCATGAATACGGAAACAATGATAACTAAGTATTTTACAATTTCAGCTAACATACCGTTTCCAGTTGATTTATTGATTAATTTTGCAACTAAGTTACCACCGATTAATCCTAGTGCTAAAATGATTGCAGCAGAAATAACAAGCGGTAAGTAACCGATAATCGCTTCACCAATTTGATTTAATACAGATAAATTTACTGTACTAAGGGCTTGGACCGTAAAGAATAAGCCAATTAGCGTAGTGATTACCCAGCCAGCTGCTACTGGAATATCTATGCTATCTTCATTTTTTCCAAAATTAACATATTGATTAAACTTACTTACGTTTAAGCTTGATAATATGTTTTTTACTAATGTACCTAAAACTTTTGCAATAAATAAACCAAGTACTAATATAACTACTGCAACAATAATTTTAGGTGAAAAGTTAAGTATACTACTCATCATACCTTTAATAGGTTTAGATACTGATTGCATGTTTAATGAATCAAAAACTGATGGTAAGAATAGTAAGAATACAAGGAAATATGCTAACTTACCAAATGTTTGTATCAAACCTGCTGACTCAGACTTTCCACTTTCTGCATCTACTAAGCCTTTTTCTTGTAACCAGGACTCAAAACCTAATGCGCCCAGCCCTTTGACTATGATATTCTTAACGATTACTGCAATAATCCAAGCAATGATTAAGAATATTAATGCACCTATAATATTTGGGATGAAACTTATAATACTATCAAGTGCTCCCATTAAAGAATCTAATATTTTACTCATGTGAATTGCCCCCTTTTTGGACAAATACCCTAGAAAAATAAAGATAATCATATTTATATAAATTTTAAAAAAACAATTTTGTAAATTAAGATAATTACACACACTACTTATTTATCAAACGCTAAATAAACAGATTACCAATTAATTAAATATAAATTAAGCGAAATTTCTATTTTTTTATCTATAACTATTAATCCTCTATAATGTCTAGACCTTCACTTCTCAACTGTTCGATACCTGCTAGCATCTGATTGATTTCTTCTTCAGAATGACTTTCCCATGAACCTAATTCTGCAACAATTTTCAATGGCTCAGTAGAACGATATGAGCGCGTTGGATTGCCAGGAAATTTCTTATCTGTAACATTGGGATCATCTTCAAACTTTCCTAGTGGCTCTACGATATAAATGTGTGCATCTGCTTCTTCTTTAGATAAAGCTACAGCCAATTCAGCCCCCCATTTTGCTGCCTCTAATGTCCCTGTAAAATAAATGTGATTCATTATGCGGTCTTGGTAATTAGATTTTTGCAAAGGCTTCAATAAATCACCTATCTGCAACTGCGCTTTTGTGCCATGTAAATATAAATCTTGTTCAAATGCTTGTTTTTGATTTTCCATAAAATAGTTACCCCTCATTTTTCTAAAACGTCTTACTATTATAGGTGCCATTTAATAAAAGAAGTAGTCTATAATATTTATTTTTCATGTAGTATAATAAACACAAAGGGCATATTTAATTGTAATTATTAAACATATTTTCAACGATATCATACATAGTTTTATATAAAATGAGGATACAAAATCACACTACAATTTTGTATCCTCATGCTATTTATTATATGTAGATAGATTAACTATTTAAATGAGCTAATTCATCCCCTTTATCTGTGAAGACCCCGTCTACTCCCCAATTAGCCAATTGATTTGCTCTCATCTTATTATTTACAGTCCATACATTTAATTCATAGCCAGCATCTTTTATTGCGCGAACACGATTTTTTGTAAGCTTTGCATCTTCAATATTAACAATTGTTGAGCCACAAAAATCTAAAAGCGTTCTCCAGTCTCCTTGAAACGCTGCTGCTTTGAAGATAACTGCTCGTTTGTATGCTGGCATATGTACTTCTGCTAACTTTACTAAATATAGATTAAAACTAGATATCAATACATTTAGGTTTTTATCTAAGTCTTTTAATTTTTCAGCTACTTGCTGAACCATACTTAAAGATAAATCACTACCGTTATCCCCGGTTACACCCTTTAACTCAATGTTTAAATTCATTTGATATTCATTAGCAAATGCAATTATTTCATCAAATGTTGGTAATTTTTCATCTTTAAATTTTGAGCCAAACCAATTTCCTGCAGAAGCATGTTTGATTTCTTCATACTCCAATTGTGTAATTTCACCAATCATATCTGTGGTTCTATCTAAAAAGTCATCGTGGATAATAACGAGTTGTTCATCCTTTGTAATTGCAACATCTAGTTCCACCCATTTTAGTCCAGTTACTTTTGCTGCCGCTTCAAATGCTGCTATAGTATTTTCAGGTGCTTTACTTGATAATCCTCTATGTCCATATATAGTAAACATCTCATCTTCCTTTTCAAATAGATTTTAATGTAATTATGATATGTCCTTTAAGATATTACAAATAATCTAAATATTTTATTGGAGTCATTCACTTATTTTATAAACATATGACTTAACAAAAAAATCGCCTTTGACACCTTTTTAAAGGTATTCAAAGACGACTAATTAATTGTTTATTATGCTTTTGAATTTACGTATGATGTAGGATCAACTGAATATTGATTACCTACGCCACCTTGCATACGTTGGAAGTGCAAGTGAGGCGCAGTAGAGTTACCCGTACTACCTGATGCACCTATTTGTTGCCCTTCTTTAACTTGCTGTCCTTTTTGAACATTTAAAGAATTCATATGCATATACCATTGATAGTTATTACTATTTTTTTCTTGGATAGTAACTTGGTTACCGCCGCCATAATTACTCCAACCACTTTGAATTACTGTACCATCAGTTAATGAATAAACTGGTGTGTTTTCAGGCATAGCGTAATCGACACCATAGTGCGCACCGCCACCATGATATTGACCGTATGGTTGTAATTGACGGTTTTTAGTTAACCAATTTGATGAATTTGAGTTGCTTGTTGAATTTGAATCCGATGTATTGTTTGAAGTACTTTGTTTTGTTGAATCTTGGGCTGTTGTATTAGTTGTTTCATTTGATGTTGCATTTGATGTTTCATTTGATGTTGCATTCTGTTGTACGTTTTGTTCACCGTTACCATCATTACGTGTATAACTATCATTGTAGTCTACATTTGATGTTGCTTGTTCAGATGAAGTTTGAGCAGAAACTTCGTCTGAACTATTTATGCTTTGTGTATTATTTTGGTTTACATCATAACCATCTTTTTGAACTGCTTCATGGCTTTGGTTAGCAGAATAATTGTTATCATTATTTACTGTTGCATTTGCATCTCCACTTTGATCATTCATAGGGAAATAAAAGTAATGATAATTTCCTTCGCCATCAATTAAATAGAAATAATATTGTTGTTGATCAAACATAGATTGGTCCCAATTACCATCTAGTGTGTGATGATAATTACCGCTAGCATCTTGATCAATATAACCATAGTTAAAAATACTATTAGAAGACTGGTTACTTGAATATTGTGAATTAGATTGATCATTTTCTGATGCTTGTGCCTCTCCTTGTGCTATGCCAATTGCTCCCAATGACAATGTAGCAATCGTTGCTGTAACAAACTTTTTCATAATTAATAAATCCTCCCAAATTTTTTCTTAAGCTAATATATCAGATCAAGTGATTTAATAGAATAGTAGACATTGTTTTTTAATTTACTGGTAATTATTTTGAGATAGCTGTAATTTTTTTGAATATTCCTAATATGGCCTTTTATTTGGGAAATTATCTATATGATTATCATTAATAATTCAATTCATTGAGTTATTATCTTTCTAGTTATATTATTTGACAAATTTTATCAATCTTTCACATTCAAATAAAAATAATATATTTTTTATATTATTAATTACATGCTACGATAAACACATCAACTAATAAGTGAGGACATGACATTGAATAATTTAAAAAACAACTATGTAGCAAAAGGTTCAACAGATTATCTCAAAATTATTGTTGCACTCTTTATTTCTGGTTTTACTATCTTTTCAATCTTATATAGTGTTCAACCATTGATTCCACATTTTACAAAATCATTTAATATTAGTGAAACTGTTGCGAGTTTAGCTTTATCAGCAGCAACCATCACCTTAGCTATTGCTATGTTATTTTTTGGTGCACTATCCGAAGTTTTAGGGCGTAAGTCTATCATGATCTTTTCGGTTACATCTGTTACGCTTTTAGCATTAGTTCAACCCTTTGTGGCAGACTTTAATACCTTTCTTATAATAAGGTTGATACAAGGTGTTTGTTTAGCAGGATTACCTTCTATAGCTATGGCCTATATTGGAGAAGAAATTTCACCACATAACTTGCCTGAAGCCATGGGAATTTATATAAGTGGAAATGCCTTTGGAGGAGCTTTTGGCCGTATATTTACAGGATTTATTTCAAGTATTTATGGGTATCAAATCGGACTTTTATCTATCGCAGCAATTAGTGTCATTGCCACTATACTGTTCATAGTTTTAATACCGAAGTCTAAACATTTTGAAAAACAGCCTTTTTCTGTAAAAACATTATTAGTTAGTTATTATAATCATTTAACAAATATTCGATTACTCAAACCCTTTATGATAGGCTTTCTACTACTTGGCTGCAATATAGCTGCGTTTAATTATATTGGTTTTGAATTAGCAGATAGGCCGTACAATTTGCATGATAGTATCATTAGCTTTGTTTATTTATTATTTTTAATAGGCATGATTTCCTCGATTTTAAATGCAAAATTACGTACTAAATTAGGTACTTTAAACGCGTTAAAATTTAGCGTTTTATTACTAATTATCGGGATAAATATTACTTTATTATCACCTCTATATTTTAAAATTATTGGTTTAGCATTTAGTGTCTATGCATTTTTTAGCGGGCATGCAATCTCAAGTGCAGTAGTTACCAGTCGCGCAGAAGACCATAAAGCACAAGCTTCTAGCCTATACTTATTATTTTATTATATGGGATCCTCTGTTGGCGGTACTTTAGCTGGTGTATTTTATAACTTTATTCAATGGCCTGGCGTAGTTTTAATGATTACAATTTTTATGATTATTGCCTTTGCTATTTCTCTTACTATTAAACAAAAATAGACTTGGAAATCTAAGTTTTAAGATTTCCAAGTCTATCTTGTTATTTATATTTAAACTTTACTATTCTACTGTCGATTCTATTTGTGCTTCAAATTCATCAAGTAATTCACGAGCCTCATCTGTTGTATTTGTGCTCATTAACTGGTGTCTTAATTCGCTAGCTCCTCTAATACCACGTACGTATATTTTAAAGAATCTACGTAAAGGTTTAAATAAACGTGATTCATTTTTTGAATATTTATCAAACAGGTCAAGGTGTAACCTTAATAATCCTAAAAGTTCTTCACTTGTATGTTCTCGTGGCTCTTTTTCAAATGCGTAGGGGTTATGGAAAATGCCACGCCCGATCATTACGCCGTCAATACCATACTTTTCGGCAAGCTCAAGTCCCGTTTTTCTATCTGGAATATCTCCATTAATCGTTAACAATGTGTCTGGTGCAATCTCATCACGAAGTTTTTTGATTTCTCCAATCAATTCCCAATGTGCATCTACTTTACTCATCTCTCTACGTGTACGAAGATGAATAGATAGGTTGGCAATATCCTGTTCAAACACATGTTTCAACCAGTCTCTCCACTCATCTATTTCAGAATAACCGAGTCTTGTTTTCACACTTACTGGCAGACCACCTGCTTTTGCTGCTTGAATGATTTCAGCTGCAGTTTCAGGTCGTTGTATTAGGCCTGAACCTTTACCCTTCGTTGCAACATTTGCTACTGGGCACCCCATATTTAAATCGATACCTTTAAAGCCCATCTCAGCCATACCAATACTCATTTCACGAAAATGCTCAGGTTTATCTCCCCATATGTGAGCAACCATTGGCTGCTCATCTTCCGTAAATGTTAAGCGACCACGTACGCTGTGTATGCCTTCAGGATGACAAAAACTTTCTGTATTCGTAAATTCAGTGAAAAATACATCAGGTCTTCCCGCCTCACTTACGACATGGCGAAAGACGACATCTGTAACATCTTCCATAGGTGCTAAAACAAAAAATGGACGTGGTAATTCAAGCCAAAAATTTTCTTTCATATATATTTAAACCTTCTTATCTATTATTATCTCGAATTTTTATCCATGACGATATTACCACAAAAAGTCAACTTACACAAAAGTAAGTTACCTAAGGAAAAACTATCTAAATAAACCTTACTATCAGTATGTTACAAAGAAGATAAGGGGCCTGCTTTTATTCACAAATCAGATTTCACATAAAATGACGAACTATATTATTTGGAATTTAAGAACACTTCAAACGAGATAGTTGAAATTGTAACAGACTAATACCTCGCTTAAACTTTTTCAATAAATTACTTGGAAATAACAGAATAATTTAACTTCCATTGTTCCCCTGATAGCTATATATAATACTTAACAAACCTACACATAATATGGAAGCTGCAAAAATTAGCGATGCATTGTAATCCCCTGATTCACCAATTAATATACCTGAAAGTGCTGGTGCAATCATTTGTCCTAAACTGTAAATAACTGTTAATAAAGCTACCAAATTTACTTTATGATTACCTTGAAACATAAGTGTTTGTGCCTTAGACATGAATAATGTTGTTAACCCAAGGAATGTTGCTCCAAAAAACAGAGAACTAATTATTAAGCTCACTACATGCCCTGAAAAAACAGGTAGTATCACAGCAATATATTTTACATTTGTAGTACAAATGTAAAATATATTGCTTTCGCATGCCCTACCTTATTTGCCATCATAGACCATAAAATCGTAGAAGGCACAGCACCTAAACCTACAAACATCCAACTTAACGCTGCATAATCCACTAGTCCTGGTATTGATTTAACGATGGCTACTAAGAATGTCCCTGTAATAATGTAACCAGCACCTTCACAAAAATAGGCGATTGAAAATCCCCAAATAAATTTTTTCTTCAATTTAATTGTTTTGGTATGTTCAATATTTTTTGATTTGAAATTTTTATTTTCGTTATTGTGATTTTCGTGCATACCAAATATAACAATAATCCCTATCATTAAAGAAAAAATACCTAGTGATATCCAAGTAAGCTTCCATGTGCTCGCTGTAGTAAATAAGAAAATAAAGATACTACTTGTAAAAATACCTAAACCTACACCACTATATAACAGACCTGAGATACCATCTTTTTTCGCTATTCTTAAAGCTTCAAGCGTTACATTCGATGCTAACACAAAAACTGTACCGCTTGTTATTCCAGAAACCAAACGCAAAATACACCATAGTTGAAAATTATCAGAAAGCCCCATCATTAAAGTCGAAATAATATTTATAAATAAATTTTCAAATCTGTAACCTTACTAAACATAACAATCCATATAGGAACCATGGCGCCTATCAAGTAACCTAGATAATTAATCGTAACTAGTAAACCAGCACTTCGATTATCTAACCCCCCTGTTTGCTGCATAAATGGCAATATAGGTGTGTATGCAAAACGTCCAATCGCCATCACTATAAATAAACAAATCATTCGCAATAAAAGTTGTCGATAAGCATGTTGCATCTTCTTCACACCTTTCCATTTTAGTAATTCCATTATACGCTTAAATTCCATATTTACACTTATCAAATTTCTAAAGTATATAAATTATATTGATACCCTTTTCATTTTGAAATATTAAGTATAGAATAGATTTTATTCGTATTTTCAATTTTCTGAATATTTTAATTAGGAGGTATCGATATGAAACAACAAAATATACTTTGGAAAGATTGGAGACTACATGGCATTGTATTAATTATTATGATTATTTCTGAAGTAATTGGTGCACATAAAATACCTTTAGGGATAACTTCAATCCTTTTATTACCAGTTGTTTATGCAGTGTTACTCGGCTTAGGAGTTTATTTCACGCCCATCATCGGTAAAAAACAAGCTAAAAATTCCGAACCAATGGTATTTATTTCAGTAGCACTGCTTATAGCAAAATTTGGTGTAGAAGCAGGGCCCGCATTACCGAAAATCATTACAGCTGGGCCTGCTTTAATATTACAGGAAGCCGGCAATTTAGCTACGATTATTATTTCATTACCATTAGCTATATTATTAGGTTTACGACGTGAGTCTATAGGCATGACTCATTCAATCGGTAGAGAACCTAATTTAGCGCTGATTACCGAAAAATATGGCATCTCTTCCCCCGAATGGCGAGGCGTGATGTCAATGTACATATTTGGAACCATTTTTGGGGCAATATTTTTTAGTATCTTTTCTGGCATTTTAGTTTCTATTTTACCATTTAGTCCAATTGCTTTTGCCATGGCTACAGGAGTAGGTAGTGGCGTAATGACTGCAGCTGCTCTGGGACCTTTAGTCGAAATGTATCCTGACCAAGCTAGTACAATTACCGCATTTTCTGGCGTAAGTAATCTTCTAACGTCAGTGACAGGACTTTATGTTGGTATTTTAATTGCTCTACCTTTAACCCGAAAATACTATAGCTTGATTATGCATGTTAAATCAAAAATCACAAAAGATAAGGAGTGACTACGATGTCTTCAAAAGTTACAAATTGGATTCTCACCTTATGTATAGTAGGAATTATTTCACTTTTTAGTAATTGGATTGGTTATAGCGTCATGCCTATTGATGCAACACCGGGCATCCTTGCTTTAATGGGTATTGCCTTATTAGGTTTGATTTTACGGGATATCGTGCCTTTAAACATACCAAGTATTGCTTATATTGGCATATTAGGTTTAATCATCACTATCCCTGGGGTTCCTGGATCCTCACATATTGTCGAATGGACTGAAAAAGTAGATTTACTATCATTAGCCACACCAGTTGTTGCATACGCAGGTGTCTCAATAGGAAATTCCTGGGCTGATTTTGCAAAGTTAGGGTGGAAAACCATTGTTGTAGGTATTGTTATTTTGCTCAGTACATATATCGGTTCTGCACTTGTAGCAGAAATTGTATTAAAAATTCAAGGTCTAGCTTAAGCAACTACAAATAACCCCCAGCTTAAAATAAGTTAACTGGGGGCTTTAATATTAAAAATAATAACGTATCTAAATATAATAGATAAACACACAAAAATTTAATAAAAACAAGACGATTGCTGGCATCGCTTTTGTAACTGGATCTTTACCTAAAAGAATATGTGACAATGCACCAGTCAACATAGTTAAACCTATTAATACACTAGCAAATATTGCCAATGGACTATAGAAAACACCGATTAACATTGCTATAGCTCCAATAAACTCAAATGCTCCAGTGATTTTATTAAAAATAGGCGGGTACCCAAATCGTGCAAATTCTTGTTTCATCTCACCAGAAAATATTTTAAATCCCGTCATGATAAAGAATAAACCTAGGATTACTTGCAATATTAAGATAATAATTCCCATACAACCATTCCTCCTTTAATCGTTTTCTATCGACTTACTAAACCAGATATAATATAAGGTGTTACACGTTTAATATAAGACTCGGCAGAAATATCACTATAACCTTCACACCATTTTTCAGAAGCTCTATAAATACTTGCACTTAACATGCTAGCTGCTAATTGACGTGTAGATTCGTCCTCAAATTTCACCTCGGCCAATAACCTCAACAACACACGTTCAATATGTTCTTGAATAATATTACCAATCGTTTCAGGATAACTTCTATGGCATCTTCGACTCAAAGATAGTTGAAATTCTGCTACAATTTCAAAAATATACGCAAGCGTTGCTTCATCTAATTTCTTTTGATCAAAATACTCATAGTTCAAATTAATTAATAATTCTTCTGCGAGTGCTTTGTCTAACAAATCATATATATCACTAAAATGATAGTAGAATGTAGCTCTATTGATAAGCGCCTGTTGGGTAATATCTTTTACTGTTATATTTTTAAAATCCTTTTCATCTGATAACTTAATAAAAGCTTGCATGATAGATTTTCTAGTTTTGATTACGCGCAAGTCTGATTTTGATTGTACCATTCGACGGCCTCATTTCCCTCCAACAATGAAGTATTGATGTTGAATATCCAACATTATTGACAAGTTGTTGGTATTTATAAATCCTATTACTGCTTATTATAAAACTATATTACTTTTAATTAAACTTTGGAGGTCAAATTATGGAGAAAAATATGGTATGCAATATTTAATCAGGAGTGTGCAAACCTAGTGATTCGAATAAAGTAGAAACACTTAATTTAAATACAGAGACGTCTAAGCAGACTTTATATTATGTCACCGACCCTATGTGTTCTCATTGTTGGGCATTTGAACCCACTTTAAATAAATTATTGGTACAATATGGACATTTATTTAATTTCCAAATGGTGATGGGTGGACTATTAGAAGAATGGGGAGAAGGACCTATAGATCCAGCGAATGGCATTTTCAAACCGGCAGATGTTACACCACACTGGCAAGAAGTAGGACAATATTCACGCATGCCGATTGATGGCACAATAATGGAAATTGATCCTGTACAATACTCATATCCGACATCACGCGTTTATAAAGTAATTCAACACTTAGACTCACCTACAGCTGCAATAAAATTTATTAGGGTAGTAAGGGAATCAGTATTTGTTTTTAACAAAAATATTTCTGATGAAAATGTACTTAAATCACTGCTACAACAATTTTATAAAAATGAAGACACAATTCGTATAAAAGATATTTTAGCTTTATCAAACAGTGCCAAAGGAAAGCAATTGCTTCTTGAAGATTTTGATTTAGTTCATAAATTAGGGGTTCGAAGTTTTCCAACTATAGTGCTATTAAACGATGATAATCATGGCGCTAAAATTGTAGGTGCAAGAGAACTCAATGTATATGTAGACACACTTAAGGATTTAAATAAATCAAGTAAAGTTGATCCCAAGCCCTTACCAGATTTGTCATTATATTTAAAATCCCATCCAAGGTTATTTTCTAAGGAAATTGAAGTAATGTATGATTTAAAAAAAGAAAATATGTCAGAATTTATACAACAATATTTAAATCATTCTAACTATACTACTCAAAATATATTAGGCGAAAACTATTACGAAAACACTTTAAATTAAGATAAAAGGAAACACCAAAATCGAGGATGCAATTTTGGTGTTTCCTTCTTAATATCATTGCGTATTTTATTTTAATATAAACTAATTAGATTTTTAATGGGACTATATTTTTATAGATATCAACTATACATTCAAATACTCATCATAATCAAATGTTTCAATATTATTGGTAACAACTACACTTGTATCAAGCTTAAATTTAAGATATCTACTCACTTCACAGACGGCATTAACTTGCAAATTTTCTATTTCATTCATCTCGAGCAGTATAAAACGCAGTGATTCTGAATGATGATTAGATTGAGCAAGTAGCTTCTCAATACTTTCTAATAATAATGCCTTATAATTATTTCCAGAAATAGCCACTACTCTGGAATTAATTGGTTCTTTATTTTTATTTCTTAAATAGAATAATGTATTGCCTCTACTATACTGAATAATAATAAACATAATAAGTTCCCCAATTCTAATATTATATTATTTATTATTATACTGTACACATTTAGCGCAATTTATAAACAAAATAAATTAAATTTACAACAATTTTTTTAAAACAATCCTGTTGGTTTCGTATCATAACTAACCAATAAATTTTTTGTTTGTTGGTAGTGGTCTAGCATCATCAAATGATTTTCTCGACCTATACCGCTCATTTTATAACCACCAAAAGCAGCATGTGCCGGATAAGTATGATAATTATTAACCCATACTCTACCAGCTTGAATACCTCTACCAGCGCGGTATGCTATATTCTGATTTCTTGTCCAAATACCAGCACCTAAGCCATAAATTGTATCATTTGCCATGGCCAATGCCTCATCGTTATTTTTAAAGGTGGCTACCGACAATACAGGTCCAAAAATTTCTTCTTGGAAAACACGCATATTTTGATTACCTTTAAAAATAGTAGGTTCGATATAAAAACCATTTTTTAAATGCTCATTTTCTTTTCTTACATTACCTCCAACAAGTATTTCTGCACCTTCATCTTTACCTATATCTAAGTATTTCTTAATTTTTTCTTGTTGTTCATTGGAGGTCTGTGCACCTACCATTGTTGTATCATCCAATGGGTTACCTAGTTTTATTTTATTAACTTTATCAATACATAATTTTATAAATTCGTCATAAATGTCTTCATGAATCAATGCTCTAGAGGGACATGTACAAACTTCACCTTGATTTAAGGCAAACATAACTAACCCTTCTACTGCTTTATCTAAGAATTCGTCGTCCTTATCCATAATATCTTTATAAAATATATTTGGTGATTTGCCTCCTAATTCCAGAGTTACTGGTATGACATTATCACTGGCATTCTTCATAATAATCTTACCTGTTGTTGTTTCACCGGTAAAAGCGACTTTATTAATCTCTTTATGCGTAGCAAGTGCTTCACCAGTTTCATTGCCAAACCCATTTACGACATTTATTAATCCTTTTGGTAAAATATCTTCAATTATTTCAATGAAATGTAGAATAGACACAGGTGTTTGTTCTGCTGGTTTAAGAACGACAGCATTTCCAGTCACGATAGCCGGAGCAATTTTCCAAGTTGCCATAAGTAACGGGAAATTCCACGGAATAATTTGACCAATGACTCCTAACGGTTCTTTATAATGATAAGCTACTGTATCATTATCTATTTGTGAAATACCACCCTCTTCGGCACGTATCACACCTGCAAAATATCTAAAGTGATCTACAACTAATGGTAAGTCTGCAGCAAGTGTTTCTCTCACAGGTTTACCATTATCAAAAGTTTCAATAACTGCTAAGTATTCTAAATTCTCCTCTACACGATCCGCAATATCTAATAAAAGTTGTGACCTTTCAGCTAATGACTTTTTTCCCCACTCAACTTGTGCTTTTTTAGCAGCTTTTACTGCTAAATCTACATCTTTTTGTGAAGACCTAGGTACTTTTGCATAATGATCACCCGTAATTGGGGAAATATTATAAAAATATTCACCTTCCTGTGGCTCTATCCAACTTCCATCAATAAAATTACTATATTGCTCTTTAACTTTGTATTTTGCGTTACTTTCATTTGGATTTGTATAAATCATATAAATACCTCCTTTATATTGTCATATACCCTGCAAACATTTGTGTAAGCGCTTAAATTAATAACTGTAAAAGAAGAAATATTTAATGCTTTGACACAGGGGATAAACTTTTATTTAATCTTTTTCGGTACTTTCTTAAATATAAAAATAGAGGCTAGGACATAACTTTGTCCTAGCCTCTATAAGCAATCACTTTCTATAATACTTTATTTGAAACGACTATTTTTCATCTTCTTTTTTTCTACGACGTTTAGCAAACAGTAATAATGCACCTAATCCTGCAAACAATGAACCAAATAATGTACCATTACGTGTTTCTTCCTCACCTGTTTCAGGTAATTCTGATCGTTTATTTTCTTTATTATCTTTTGATTTGTTGTTTTCCACAACGTTAGAATTGTTATTTGAATCTTCTACTTGTGATTCATTAGAGTTGCTATTATCTGTGTTGTGGCTAGCATTTGGTGAATTAGAACCTACGACCGGATTTTCTCCCGTACTTGGATTTTCTCCTGTGTCTGGGTTTTCCCCTGTGCCTGGATTTTCTCCTGTACCTGGATTTTCTCCTGTACCTGGATTTTCTCCTGTGCCTGGATTTTCTCCTGTACCTGGGTTTTCTCCTGTGCCTGGATTTTCTCCTGTACCTGGATTTTCTCCTGTACCTGGATTTTCTCCTGTACCTGGGTTTTCTCCTGTACCTGGATTTTCTCCTGTACCTGGATTTTCTCCTGTACCTGGATTTTCTCCTGTACCTGGATTTTCTCCTGTACCTGGATTTTCTCCTGTACCTGGATTTTCTCCTGTACCTGGATTTTCTCCTGTACCTGGATTTTCTCCTGTACCTGGATTTTCCCCTGTGCCTGGATTTTCTCCTGTACCAGTTACATTTGTATTTGTAGGTTCTGAAGTATTACCATCTTTATCCGTAGCAGTCACTATGACAGTGTCTCCATCATTCAAGTCTACGTTTGATGGGATTTCTACTGTGTAGTTACCTTGGTCATCTGCTGTACCTGTTGCTGTTGTGCCATCTGGGAACGTCACTGTTACTTCTGATCCTGGCTCTGCCGTACCACTTACTGACGTATCTTCACTTGTTACTTCGTTCACCGTTGGTGCTTCTGGCGCTGTTGTGTCTACAACTGTTGTTGTCGCTTCTGCTGATGTATTGCCATCTTTATCTTTAGCAGTAACAACGAGTTCTTCTCCACCATCTAATTTAACATTTGATGGAATCTCAATTGTGTAATTACCTTGGTCATCTGCTGTACCTGTTGCTGTTGTACCATCTGGGAACGTTACTGTTACTTCTGATCCTGGTTCAGCTGTACCACTTACTGACGTATCTTCACTTGTCACATTATTCACCGTTGGTGCCTCTGGCGCTGTTGTGTCTGCGACTGTTGTCGTTGCTTCTGCTGATGTGTTGCCATCTTTATCTTGTGCTGTAACGACAAGCTCTTCTCCACCATTTAAGTCTACATTTGATGGAATCTCAATTGTGTAGTTACCTTGGTCATCTGCTGTACCTGTTGCTGTTGTACCATCTGGGAACGTTACTGTTACTTCTGATCCTGGTTCAGCTGTACCACTTACTGACGTATCTTCACTTGTCACATTATTCACCGTTGGTGCCTCTGGCGCTGTTGTGTCTGCGACTGTTGTCGTTGCTTCTGCTGATGTGTTGCCATCTTTATCTTGTGCTGTAACGACAAGCTCTTCTCCACCATTTAAGTCTACATTTGATGGAATCTCAATTGTGTAGTTACCTTGGTCATCTGCTGTACCTGTTGCTGTTGTACCATCTGGGAACGTTACTGTTACTTCTGATCCTGGTTCAGCTGTACCACTTACTGACGTATCTTCACTTGTCACATTATTCACCGTTGGTGCTTCTGGTGCTGTTGTATCTGCCACGGTTGTTGTCGCTTCTGCTGATGTGTTGCCATCTTTATCTTGTGCTGTAACGACAAGCTCTTCTCCACCGTCTAATTTCACGTTGGATGGAATCTCAATTGTGTAGTTACCTTGATCGTCAGCTGTGCCTGTTGCTGTTGTGCCATTTGGGAACGTTACTGTTACTTCTGATCCTGGTTCAGCCGTACCACTTACTGACGTATCTTCGCTAGTCACATCATTCACCTTTGGTGCTTCTGGTGCTGTTGTATCTACAACTGTTGTCGTTGCTTCTGCTGATGTATTGCCATCTTTATCTTTAGCAGTAACAACGAGTTCTTCTCCACCATCTAATTTAACATTTGATGGAATCTCAATTGTGTAATTACCTTGATCATCTGCTGTACCTGTTGCTGTTGTGCCATCTGGGAACGTCACTGTTACTTCTGATCCTGGCTCTGCCGTACCACTTACTGCTGTGTCTTCACTTGTTACTTCGTTCACCGTTGGTGCTTCTGGCGCTGTTGTATCTACAACTGTTGTCTTTACAGAATCAGAAATATTACCGTTATTATCTATAGAAGCTAGTAATAATTCTTCTCCCCCTACTAAGTCAATTGAAGCTGGCACATCTATTGTGTAGTTGCCTTGGTCATCTGCCTTACCTATTGCTGTTGTGCCATCTGGGAACGTTACTGTCACCTCTGATCCTGGCTCTGCAGTACCTTTTATTTGTGTATCTTCACTTGTCACTTTTTCGATTGTTGGTGCTTCTGGGGCCGTAGCATCTACAACCGTTGTCGTTGCTTCTGCTGATGTATTGCCATCTTTATCTTGTGCAACAGCTTGAATTTCTTCTCCACCTGTTAAAACAACATTGTTTGGAATTTCTACACTAAAGTTTCCTTGTGCATCCGTCTCTACATCAACTTTCACATCACCTGGGAAAGTAATGGTTACCGTTGAATTTGCTTCAGCTGTTCCGCTAACCGTTGCATCTTCACTTGATACTTCATTTAATACTGGCGCTTCTGGAGCTGTTACATCTACAATCGTTGTTGAAGCTTCAGGTGAAATATTTCCTCTAGAATCCGATGCAGTAACTTTCAATAATTCATTACCTGTTAAATCAATTCCTTCGGGAATATTAACAGTATAATTTCCTTGGTCATCAGTTGTACCTGTTGCCGTTTTGCCATCTGGGAAAGTAACGGTTACCGTTGAATTTGCTTCGGCTGTTCCAGTTACTTGTGCATCTTCGCTTGTCACATCGTTCACTGTCGGTGCCTCTGGTGCTGTCACATCAGTTACAGTTGTAGCTACTGGTGTTGTTTCGTTTCCAGATTCATCTGTTGATGTAACTTGAATTTCTTCACCACCTGTTAACTTAACTTCATCTGGAATAGCTATTGTATAGTTACCATTTTCATCTGATTTGCCAGAAGCTGTCACACCATCTGGGAATATCACTGTTACTGTTGTATTTGCCTCTGCTATACCACTTACTGTTGTATCTTCACTAGTTACACCATTAACTGTTGGTGGTGCTGGTGCAGTTTCGTCAGTCACTGTCGTAGAACCTGGTTGTGAAACATTGCCTGTTTCATCTGTTGATGTAGCTTGGATTGTTTCTCCACCTTGTAAACCTTCGTTTTCAGGAATTGCAAATGTAAAGTTACCATTTTCGTCTGCTGTAGCTTCTACAACTGCCCCACTTGGGAATGTCACTGTTACTGTTGAGTTAGCTTCTGCAGTACCTGTCACTTCAGTGCTCACACTAGTTACATGACTAATTTGTGGTGCATCTGGTGCTGTAGCATCTATTACTTGTCCACTAGCAGGTTGTGAAACATTGCCTGCAGCATCTGTTGACGTAGCTTGGATTGTTTCTCCACCTTGTAAACCTTCGTTTTCAGAAATTGCAACTGTAAAGTTACCATTTTCGTCTGCTGTAGCTTCTACAACTGCCCCACTTGGGAATGTTACTGTTACTATTGAATTAGCTTCTGCAGTACCTGTTACCTGGTTGCTATTGCTAGTAATATCTTTAACTGTTGGTGCATCTGGCGCTATTGTGTCTGCCACTGTTGTTGTTGCTACTGGAGATTCATTGCCTGCTTCATCAGTTGAAATTGCTTTAAACTCTTCTCCACCTTTAAGTATCACACTATTTGGTATATCAACAGTAAAATTACCTTGGTCATCAGCAGTTACAGAAACTTTACCTCCACCTGGGAAACCTACTGTAACTGATGAGTTAGGTTCGGCTTTACCTGTAACTTGTGTATCATTACTTGTTATAGGATTAATCACTGGTGCATCTGGTGCTGTTGCATCAGTAACCGTAATTTGCTGTGAATTTTCGCTTATTTTTCCATCTTTGCTAGCTGTTGCAGTTAATACTGTGCCAGCTGTTAATGGTTGATTTAATACGACAGTTGCTGCTGAACCATCGCTTGGTATTTGAACTGAGCCAATTTCATTATTATTGTTATCTCGTATTGTAACAGTAGCACCTGCTGTGCCATTGACTTGTATTTCTGTATCATTATCATCAACTGGATTAATAGATGGTGCAGGTACTTTAGAAACATCTATGATGTTAAATGTATTAACTTCATCATTTTCATAGTTAGGTGAATCAATTGCAATTGTATATACGCCTTCTGGTGATTGAGGAATTGATACAGAAAACGTACCATCTGTATTAACTGTTGATGTACCAATAACATTGCCATTTGCATCTATAACTTTAGCTGTTTGTGATGCAGCACCTTCTTTTAGCGGCACTGAGCCAGTTACAACAGTATCTTCGTTCGTAATGTCAGCCGCCTCAGGCTTACCAACTAATGGAGAAGTCTTATAATTGATGACTTCATCTCCATCATTTTTTCCGTCGCCGTCTGTATCGTTATTTTCAGGATCTGAAAGCGATACTTGACGTTCGTATCTATCTAGTAACCCATCTTTATCATAGTCTTGTAAAGCTAACGTTGATGTGCCTAATGTATTATTGATAAGTAATCCTTTACTATCAGTTAAATAACCTGCAAAAGTAAAGTCTTCTTTTTGTTTAGTAGTTTCTCTAATTAAATTACCTTGATCATCATATTCTGCATCTTTAGTTAATATGTTATTTACACTTTGATTTAATTTAACAACTATTCTAACACCTACTGTTTCAGGTAAAAGGTTATTAAATTCAATAAGTTTATTCAAATTATCACTAGTGATCGAACCATTACCAACATCATCAATAGATAAGTCGGCAACTTTGTCTTCTGCATGATATGTTTTGTCAAAACCACTTAAACCTTTATAGTCATATTTATGCAATTCTACACTTTCAATATAAGGTAATAAATCCTTATCTATTTGATAATTATATGACCATTGATTGCTTTTCGTTTTGCTATATGAGAATACACCATTTTTCATTATTTGTTGATCGATTATAAATCCACCATACTCGCCCGGTGCATCATCGTAAGCAGCTGAGCCACTACTTGCTTTAAATGTGTTGTTATTCTCACTAGATACGTTATTTTCTAAAGCAACTAAATCACTGTCATCACTTGTTAAGAAGTACCCACTACTTTCAGATGTACGCACAATTTTATTACCAGTAGAGTCACGTACAAACATTTGATAGTTTAATTTATTATTTTCTAAACTCCCCGCATTATTCAAAATATTAGCTACTGTATCATCCAGTTCAATTTTTCCGTTACTAGCTGTATATTGCGACAAGATTTCTGCTCCGCCAAACAAGCCATTATTCGCTCTAATAAAGTTTACTTCCCATGTGTTTGTAAGTTTACCATTTTCATCAGTTAACCTTACAAATTCAACAGGCTGACTTCTTCCTGAAGGATTTGCAGTGATTTTTGTAACATGTTCAGCAAGAATCGGATCCAATTTTAAATCAATCTTATATCTATCACCTGAGTTAGCTCCCGATATATAACTATGAATGTCAAATGGAATGACGTTGCTGTTTAATGTTGACGGATTATTTAATGAACCTGGATCAAAGATTAATGATGCAAATGTATAATTATCTAAATAGCCTAATGATTTTTCTACTTCTTCACTTTGATCTGCTGCTGCGGCTAATGCTGTTGGTGTAGCCATTGCTCTAAACATTGTACGGGTTGGTGTAGCAAGTGTTTTTGCACTTTCTTGATCATTGACAAGTTCAATAAGTGAAGCCTTTAAGATTTCAGTATTAATTTCTTCTGCTGTAGCATTATCATAATCAATATTTGCATTATCCATGATTGCTGTTGCTTCTTTTTCTGGCAATTGATCGCTTAAAAATGATTTAACTGTAGATTGTTTATCTTTTGACGTTGCTAGTTCAGTTTCTAATTGTGATTCCGCTTCTTCTGTTTTGTCATTATCATCTGTAGCTGCTTTCTCTGTTTCTTTTGTATTATCCTCTTTTGAGGAAGGCTTTGGACTTTCAGATGTCGTTTCTTCATCTTTTGGTTCATCTGATTTTTGTGTAGCTGTATCTTCTTGCGTGTTATCTTTTTGTGAGTTATCTTTTTGTGAGTTATCTTCTGCTGTTGTTTTCTCACTATCTGTATTTTCATTCAATACTTCTTCTGAATTTGTTGTTTCTTTATCCTCTGTTGATGGTGTTTCATTCTTAGTTGATTCACCAGTGTTATCTTCTGTAGTGTTACTGTCTTTTACTTCTTCTGTCTCACTGACATTATTCTCTTCTGACTTGTCAGATGGAGACATTAAGTCTTCTTTATTTGTATCATCGGACTCTTTTGGTTCAGTAGTTGCTTCTTCCGTTTTGCTTTCATCACTATTGACTTGTTCTTCACTATATTGCTCTTCTGTAGATGTTGTTACGTTACTGTCAGATGAAGAGTTAGAATTTTCTGTCTTTTCTTGAGTTGACACATCGTTGTTTTCATTTGTTTTTGCTTCATTGTTTGTTTCATCAGCGTTACTATCCTCTACGCTTTTTATATCACTTACATCTAAAGCTTCCCCTTTATCTTTAGTACTAGCGTTATCACTTGTTATTGAGTCTAGTTCTGCTGCTTGGGCTTCGTTACCAACACCCATAACTAAAGTTGCTCCAATTAATAACGATGCTGTCCCAACTGTAAATTTCCTAATAGAGTATTTATTCAACCTATTAGGTAAAAACCCTTGTTTGTTTTCCATTATTTTTTCACCTCAAATTTACTTTTTCACAACTCAATATTACCCAACTGAATAATAAATGCAAGTATTTTTTAAAAATATTTACAAAATAAATACATTTAAACGTACGCACTTCATAAAATTCACATTATTATGTTGCGCAATTGAAATGCGCGCAATTCTACAGATTATATTGGTATTCTTTCTTAAATTAGTTTTTTAAAGTTTGAAAGTATTTTAAGCGTAGGCTAAACTCATTGAAATTTTTTGGGGAGAAATACAAAATAATTTAAATTTATTTGTTGATTTAAACAGCATGTTACTTAAAATGTATAAGAACAAGATTTATATTTTTCATACATTCCAATGATTAAACATGTTAATCAACATGCGATTATATATTAATTTTCTTGCATTTAATCAATTATTTTGTGAGTAATGCGAGTCACTATTAATTATATTTTCAATAGCGCGCAATGTAAAGTATCTCAGTAATAGTTTAAATATTAAAATAATTATAGTAATTAATATTTTTCATAGTATCGATAAATATCCAAATATTTTCTATAGCAGTTAAAATAATTATATAGTTAGTATGAAAAATTTATTTTTATAAAATTCATTTCAACAACATTGGATGCATTAATATAATTCAAAACAAAAACCTCGAAACATTTTTATGTTTCGAGGTTAAAGTAATTTTATTATTTATTGTTTAATTGAAGCTCTGAATCATTAGCTTGACGTATTTCTTTCAATAACGCATAGTCTTCAATCAATGATTTACCATAAGATGGAATCATTTCTTTCAATTTTGGCTCCCACTGTTTAAGTTGACCTGGGAAGTTTCTTTCAATAACTTCTAGAGCAACAGATACTGATGTTGAAGCACCTGGTGATTCACCTAATAATGCGATAACGGAATGATCTTTAGAATTAACAACCTCTGTACCAAATTGAATAAATCCTCTACCATGTTCTTTAGTGTCTTTAATAACTTGAACACGTTTACCAGCTTGTAAGATGTCCCAATCTTCATCTTTAGCATCAGGAACAAATCGACGTAATTCTTTCATTCTATCTTCTTTTTTAGCTAATACTTCTTGAATTGAATATTTAATTAATGGGAAGTTCTTAGCAGCTGCTGATAACATCGTAATCACATTACTTGGGTTAATGGATTTGAATAAATCCAAGTTAGAACCATTTTTCAAGAATTTTGGTCCGATTGCAGCAAATGGTCCGAATAATAATGAATTTTCATCTTGAATATAACGTCTATCTAAATGAGGTACAGTCATTGGTGGTGTGCCTTCTGGTTCTTTACCGTAAGCTTTCACTTCATGTTTAGCTACAACTTCAGGATTATTACATACTAAGAATTCACCTGTAATTGGGAAACCACCTAAATGTTTGCTTTCTGGGATGCCAGTTTTTTGTAATAACGGAATCGCTGCACCACCAGCACCGATAAATAGATAATCTGTAATATGATGTTCTACTTTTTTAGTTTTTAAGTCTTTAATTTTAACTTCCCATTTACCATCTTTACGACGGCTAAAGTCTTGCACTTCATGTTTATAGAAAAGCTGTGCATTTTCATGTTCGCCTAAATTTTTAGCCATCTTTCTAGTAAGTTCACCAAAGTTTACATCTGTACCTTCGTCAATCTTACTAGCCGCAACTGTTTCATTTGGGTCACGACCCTCCATCATCAATGGCATCCACTCTCTTAATTTTCCATGGTCTTCAGTAAATTCGATACCTTTAAACATTGATAATGGCGCTAATGCCTCATAACGTCTTTTCAAGAAGTTTACGTTTTTATCCCCTTGTACAAAGCTAATATGTGGTAAAGGGCGAATAAATTCTTGTGGGTTCGCAATTTGTTTACTTTTTACTAAGTGAGACCAAAATTGTTTTGAAATCTCAAATTGTTCATTTATTTCTTTAGCTTTTTCTACATCGATTGAGCCATCTTTTTGTTCAACTGTATAATTTAATTCACATAATGCGGCATGTCCAGTACCAGCATTATGACGCTCATTTGAACTTTCTATAGCAGGTTTGTCGAGTCTTTCAAAAAGTTTAATATTCCAATCTGGTGCAAGTTCTTTTAACATTGTCCCGAATGTTGTACTTAAAACACCCGCGCCAATTAAAATAACGTCTTTAGAGTTTGATTCACTCATTATGTTTCCACCTTTCAATTATCACTTTTTAATAGCAATCTATAATGTTTTTTATTTTATAAGATACTAATTATTCTTTTCCTAATGTATTCATACCCTATAACACTATCTTAATATCATAAATTTGCTTCTCGATATATATCTCTCATAGCATATGATAAAACAACACTGTCGAAATGTAAAATGTATATTACGATAAGATTAATTTCTGTTAAATTGCATTAAGCGTATTGTTTATAGCATGCTAATTAATCACCTATAATGATGTTATCTATCAAACGCGCTTTGCTAAATTTAACTGCTAATGAGAGGAATATTTTCCCTTTTATTTGTTCTTGTTTAATGAGTTGTGGATAGCTATAAATAGCCACTGTTTCAATGTTACCAGTGGTATGCTTTTCAATATATTTACGTGTTTTTTCAATTAACTTTTTACTGTCTCTCTCTCCTTGTTCATACATTGATTGTGCTAAACAAAGACTCTTATATAAATATGCCGCTTCTGAACGTTCATGTTCTGTTAAATATATATTACGTGAACTTTTGGCTAATCCATCTTCTTCTCTTACAATATCTACACCAATAATTTTAATTGGATGATTGAAATCTTCTACCATTTTTTCAACGATAGCTAGCTGCTGTGCATCTTTCTTACCAAAATAAGCTTTATCGGGACGCACAATATTAAATAATTTATTTACAACAGTAACTACCCCATCAAAATGTCCTGGTCTCTCAGCACCTTCTAACACTGTAGCAAGACGGCCTGCTTTCACTTCAATGGTCGGTTTTTCTGGATACATTTCCTTCTCGCTTGGATGAAATATATAATCAACGTTTACTGTTTGTGCTTTAATTGCGTCTCCATCAATATCTCTTGGATATGATGCTAAATCTTCATTTGGTCCAAATTGTAAAGGATTAACAAAAATACTAATCACAGTTACATCATTTTCTTCAACAGATTGAGCAATCATCTTTAAATGACCATCATGTAATGCCCCCATAGTAGGTACAAAACCAATAGCATTACCTTGACGTTGTAGTTCCTTTGTAATCTGTCTCATTTCTTTAATACTCGTGATTATTTTAGTCATTTTGTATCCTCATCCATTACGCGTTTTTTATAAGTATGATTTTCATCAGGAAACTGGCTAGATTTCACTTCGTTGTTGTATGCAATCAATGCATCAACACCAACTGAAAAATCTCCATATTGTTTTACAAATTTCGCTTTATGCTTAACACCATAATTTAATAAATCATGGTAAACCAATACTTGTCCGTCCGTATCTTTACCTGCTCCTATACCTATTACAGGAATATCTAGTTGGTTTGAGATTTCTGATGCTAAATCTGCTGGCACCGCTTCTAACACTAACATGACTGCGCCAGCCTGTTGTACTGCATGTGCATCATTCAGAAGTTGTTGTGCCGCTTCTTTGTTACTGGCCTGCATTTTATATCCTGTAATACCTACACTTTGTGGCGTAAGTCCTAAATGTGACACGACTGGTATCCCCATACGACTACAATTTTCAATATAGTTTGTTAGATGCGCCCCTTCTGCTTTAATCGCATTGGCATTGGTCTGCTGGTATAATTTGACTGCTATTTCTAAATCATATTGTTCAGTAATACCTACGCCACCAAATGGCACATCGACAACTACATAAGTGTCAGGTGCGCCACGACGCACTGCTTTTGCATGATGTATCATATCTTCGACAGTTACCTGTACTGTACTGTCGTAACCCAAAACTGTCATTCCTAACGAGTCTCCAACTAATATGATATCTATCTGTGCCGCTTCAGCTTGTTTCGCACTTGGGTAATCATAAGCTGTTATCATTGAAATTTTTTCTTTACGCTCTTTATATGCTTGTAACTGACTCAATGTTTTCAATTAAAATCAACTCCACAATTTGATATATTTATATTGTCATACATATACTAACTAAACTTTCTAGAAAAGGAAATAAAATAACATGAGTAATTTCGCTATTATTGGCCCTGGCGCAGTAGGCACCACAATTGCGTATGATCTTCAACATAATCAACCAAACTTGAAATTATTAGGTCGTCGCGATCAAACACTTGATTTCTTTGTTAATGGAAATTCAACCGAGGCCCATCAATTAACTGTAACTGCATTAAGTGACTGTGATAAAAAATTTGACGTTATATTTATTGCTGTAAAGATACATCACCTGCCAAAAGTCTTAACTGAATTAGATCACTTGTTACATAAAGATAGTATTATTATTTTAGCTCAAAATGGTTATGGCCAATTATCAAAATTTAAACATCCATTCGTTTATCAAGCTGTTGTGTATATTAGCGGTCAAAAAGAGAATGATAAAGTGACTCACTTTCGTGATCATAAATTAATCTTAAAGAATACACCTCAAACAAAAGCATTACGCAAAGAACTCGAAAATACACCACTAGATATTCACCTAACTGATGATATAGAAGCAGCAATTTGGTATAAACTGCTTGTGAACTTAGCTATCAATAGCGTAACTGCTTTGAGTCGTTCTACCGCTTCTGTATTAACTGTCCCAGGCATTAAAAATCTATGCGAGAATTTATTACGCGAAGGTATTGAAATTGCTAAATTTGAAAATGTACTTTTTGAAGAACAAATCGTAACTGAAATTATGGCAATTTATGAAGGTTACCCTAATGAAATGGGGACGAGTATGTATTACGATGTTTTAGAAAACAAGCCACTAGAGATTGAAGGAATTCAAGGTTTTTTATATAACAAAGCACGATTGTATGGTTTAAAGACCCCTACACTTGATACAATTTATCCACTCTTACTAGCACAACAAAAAATTTAAAATACTGTTAACTTTTAAAATAAGCTTAAGCAATCAATTTACATTACTTGATTGCTTAGGCTACATCATTATCTGATAAATGGAGGTAACGATGAACTACACATTTTACTAATCACATTATCCCTCTTCGCTTCATGATTATGAAGTAACGTCGTATATTTCATTACCATCATTCGATACAAACTCCTATAGACTTTAAAGATTTTATGAAAATAATCATTAATTATAGAATCCTTGAAACAATTTCTAATATTAATAATATAGTTGAGACACAATTCCTTTTCTTTGTTTCCTATTTTTTAATAACTGCATACAGCAACTATATGGGCTTAATATTTTTATCTTTGTTCATATAGAGTTCATATAAGCCAGTTATATTACAGTTATTAACAAATTGGAGGTCGAAAAAATGAAAAAATTAATGTTTAGTTCAGCATTCTATACGCTACTAGGTATGTTAAGTGGCCTTTTTTACCGTGAAATGTCTAAAGGCGAAAATTTTAGTGGTTATTCTCAATTAAATGTTACGCATACACACTTACTTGTTTTAGGTACAATTATGTTCTTAATTTTTATGGTTATTGAATACCAATTGAAATTAACTAAAAATAGTAAATTATTTAACAGCTTTTTCTATATTTTCCATTTAGGTATTTTAGTAACAGTAGCCATGCAATATGTTAATGGTATTGCGACAATCAAAGGCTTTAGTGTTAGCCCAGCAATAGCAGGTATCGCAGGTTTAGGCCACATAATGATTTCCATTGCCTTTATTTTATTCTTTGTACTTTTAAATAAAAGAATAAATGCTAACTCAAATAAAATTAAATAATGCTTTATATTTTTATAATAAAATCGCTTTAAAGTGCCTATAGTGAAATAGTACTTTAAAGCGATTTTATTTATTATGATTCAATAATGAGGAGGAGCATCATACTTTATTCTTTTTTAAGTTATTAATATTAACGCTCCCAATATAACGATAAATAGATATAGCCATTTTTCAAAATGATGATAAGACGTTAACTTAGATAAATACTTCCCTATTATCACTGAAATAATTAGACAAGGTAATGACATTAAAAATAAAGGAACTGTTTGTTCTGTCCATATACCACCAAATCCTTGTCCCATAACTACAAATATTGCTGTTAAGAAAAAGTGTGCTTGAATTGTACTTCTAAAATCTTTGATATGCCAATTTGATAAGGTGCCGTAAATCACAACTGGAACACCATGAGAGTTATATAGACTACCTAAGATTCCAGAAACAATGCCTGTAATACCAGACCATATGTTAGATTTTAAAACAATTCGTATACGATTATTTAAAAACAAATACCTACTTAATGCATATGTACCATAAATAATTAAAAATCCGCCTAACATCATTTGCACAATATTAGTATTAAAATATCTTAAAATCCAAATACCTATAGGTATACCAACTAAACTACCTACTAACATAATAAATAAAACTTTATATTTTATATTTCTATAATCAGAAAATATATTTAAACTTGCTACAAATAAACCAGCCAAACCAACGACAGATATTGCTGTATGTGTTTCTAACCCTATCAGTGCTAGTAACGGCATACTTATGAGTGCTTCTCCAAAGCCAAAATAGGTTCTTACCAGTCCACCTATAAATACCGCGAACAAACTAAGTATAATAAATAAATCCATATATATGCCCCTATATCCCATTAATTGAAAAGCAATTAAATACAAAACCTTACACAATCTTCAAATCTATTTACATCATATCACTATTGTTTTCGTTTTTATAAACATTTGAAAATAATTTTAATAATTTAATGAATTAAACAATTAACAATTTAATATGTAGACTTGCTAAGATTTTTCAAAAGTGTAGAATCGGTGGAAACGCTTACAAATTAGTGTGAATTCATTATGTTAGGAGAATTATTTTGCTTTCAGAAATCATTAGTTTTTTAGATAAAATCATTTGGAGCCCACCGCTCGTCTTTGGGTTATTAATTACTGGATTACTATTTTCAATCATGTCTCGTTTTGCGCAAATCAGACAATTTAAAGAAATGATTCGTTTATTATTTAAAGGTGAAAAATCTCCACAGGGTATTTCTAGCTTTCAAGCAATATCCCTATCTCTTGCCGGCAGAGTTGGTACTGGGAATATTGTCGGTGTGTCTGCAGCAATTTTTATAGGTGGGCCTGGTGCAGTATTTTGGATGTGGGTTACTGCATTAATTGGCGCTAGTACAGCGTTTGTAGAATCCACATTAGCTCAAATCTATAAGCAGAAAGAAAACGGAGAATACAGAGGTGGACCTGCTTTCTATATAGAGAAAGGTATAGGTGGCAAATTTGGTAAGATATTCGCGCTAGTATTTGCCGGTATTACAGTAATATCTATAGGTTTTTTAATGCCAGGTGTCCAATCCAATGCAATTGCAACTTCTTTGCATAGTGCTTTTAATATTCCAAAATGGATTGTA
Source organism: Staphylococcus pseudoxylosus (assembly GCF_044794325.1). Classification (NCBI taxonomy): domain Bacteria; kingdom Bacillati; phylum Bacillota; class Bacilli; order Caryophanales; family Staphylococcaceae; genus Staphylococcus; species Staphylococcus pseudoxylosus. The sequence goes on along the minus strand of NZ_CP085024.1, from coordinate 290,310 downwards.
ACAATTTTTCTAATTATACTTCTTGCGCTTATAATATTTGGTGGCATTAAACGCATTGCTAGTATGGCTACGACAGTGGTTCCATTTATGGCTATTGCGTATATCTTGTTAGCTGTTATAATTATTTGCCTGAATTTAGGAGAAGTGCCAGCATTGTTTGCACTTATATTTAAATCTGCACTTGGACTACAATCAACATTTGGTGGTATAGTCGGTGCAATGATTGAAATTGGTGTAAAAAGAGGGCTTTATTCTAATGAAGCTGGACAAGGTACAGGCCCTCATGCAGCTGCGGCAGCTGAAGTATCCCATCCAGCTAAACAAGGACTTGTCCAAGCATTCTCTGCCTACATAGATACATTATTTGTATGTACCGCAACTGCATTAATTATTCTAATGTCAGGTACTTTTAACACAACAGATGGTACCAAAAATATACATGGGTCCCCGAATTTAATAGAAGATAACGGTATTTATGTACAGAATGCAGATGGCTCAAGAGATTATTCTGGCACAGCGATGTATGTTCAATCTGGTATTGATAAAGCATTTCAAGGATCTGACTACCATTTTGATCCCAATTTTGCTGGTTTTGGCTCATACTTTATAGCTATTGCTTTATTTTTCTTTGCATTTACTACAATATTGGCATATTCATACATTTCTGAAACAAATATGGCATATCTAACGCGTAAAATGACCCCTAAAAAATCAAATTTTTATATCACTTTGACTCGCTGTATGTTAATTATTGCAACTGCATTTGGAACTTTAAAAACAGCAGATGCCGCTTGGGATATGGGAGACTTAGGTGTCGGTTTGATGGCATGGTTAAACATCATAGCTATATGGATTCTATTCAGACCTGCTTTTCATGCACTTAAAGATTTTGAAAAGCAGAAAAAAGAAAAAGGTTCCGGTAGATTAGCTGTATATCGTCCTACAAACGAAGAAGTTCCCAATGCTGATTTTTGGATAAATAAAGCAAGAAATGAACAAAATTTTCATAAGAATACGTAATATAAAATTCTGCTAGTTCACAAATAATTTGTTACTAAAATAAATTCATTGAATTTAAAGTATTGATTCAATGTATATTCAGTTACAATATTTAACATGTGACAAATGAACTCTGAATAAAAAATAACCGTCAATTTCTATTATGAAAGCATATAGAAGTTGACGGTTATTTTATTTTTATGAAATTTTGCACCTTGATAATGTCCTGGGAAATAGTATAAGCGAAAGAATAAAGATTCGGATCATATCCTGTAAAAACATGCATATTTACAAATATATGTTTTATGAACTCAAAACTACGCGGTTTAACGCTCTTTTTTGATAATGTATATTCCAACTACAAATCTTAACTTTTACTTTGGCATGTTAAGCCACTTCATGTAATTTGCTAATTTCCAAATATATTCTAAAGACCTCAATTTAAAATATTTTAGCCATACCATACTTGAAATTATTTGAACTATATAAATCATCAAACAAATCCATAATGTGTGAAGTAAACGCCACTGCTCTCAATCAAATATTAAAATTAATAAGTATATGATTAAAGTTTGACCTATATAATTTGTTAATGACATTCTACCGTAATATTTAAGTGGCGTTAAAATTAAACGCCCCCAAGTTATATTCAGTAATAAAATGAGACAAGATATATAAAATAAACTCATGAAATGACGGTTTTGTAATATAAAAATACTTTCATAACGCTTTACCTTGTGCTAAATACGGCAATAAAACCACTTATCGCTAAAATAATTGCGTTACGCCACTACTCTTTTTACTTGTAATCTATAACCATTGAAACGAGTGTAATATCGTTCCCATTATTAATATAACTATGAGCAATATCAGATTTAAATCTCAACGCATCTCTTTCTTTTAAGGTAATCACTTCATTTTCTAAATGCATTTCTAATTGACCTTCAATAAGGATAATTGATTCTTCGGAGCCCGCTAAATGTGGTTCAGAATTTAAAGTTGCACCGGGATCTAATTCAACATAGAAGAATTCAAATGACTTACTTTTTTCAAATGGAAAGTAAGGATATACCCTATATTTCCCTTCATTTTCTGTTACTGGCACAATATCTTCCTTTTTCACTTGTATATAATCAGATTCTGCTTCACTCATAAGGCTACTAAACGACAATTTCAGCCCGTTACTAATCTTCCAAACAGTATTAATAGATGGAATTGTATTTCCTTTTTCTATCTCATTTAGTGAAGATGTACTCACCCCAGTGAGTTTTGATAATTTTTCCAGACTAATTTTATTTTTCTTTCTATATAAATAAATATTTTTTGCCACAATTTTATGGAATTCCATCATAACTGCCCCTTTTTATATTGACTTTACTATAAAACGGATATAAAATCCTTTTAAAAGGATAAATCCTTTGTATAGGAATTATCACTGCTATATTTCCATAATAAAGGATACTGCGAGGAGAATGCAATTTGTTTATATCTTTTATAATTTATACATTTTTCATGAGCTATACGCCTGGGCCCAATAATTTATTAGCTTTGGATGGTGCCTTACGATTAGGTATTAGAGGTACATTAAAATTCTTAATTGGAATTGGTTTGGGCTTCTTAACACTATCATTGCTATGTCTTATTTTTAGTGAGTTTATGACAATTTATTTCACAAGTTTCATTTTCATTATAAAATTAGTAGGATTTGTTTATTTATTATATCTAGCTTATACAGTTTTTAAACATAATCACAAAGACGCTAACTTGAGTCACACTTATCACTTACGTGATGGATTATTTCTTCAATACATGAATCCTAAGACTATCGTTTATGTACTAACAGCAATTGTCACCTATGTCACTACACAAAATATGACAATTTTTGCTTCCATGAGCTATACAGTTACCATCGCTCTAATAGGTGTTTCTGGTGCTATTGCATGGGCATTTTTAGGGCTTTGTTTCAAAAAAACATTACTAAAATATAATACTGTCTATAAGATTTTCATGTCATTATGCTTAATTATATTAGCCTTTATGATGTTGTTAGAATAACTATGTATGCTAGTCCTAAAAAACAGATCATCGTACATTTTTTGTGATCGAAAATGAGATTTATGCTTTTAATATAATAAAAATAGGGAATTAGTATGTGTGAGGTGATATATTCAATGAGTAATTCTAAAGTATCAAATAAAATTAATGAAATTTTGAACATGTCAAGAATCGGCATATTATCTACAGCACATAATAATGTGCCCAATAGTAGATACATGGTGTTTTACAATGATGGTAATATCTTATATACCAAAACAAATATTAATTCTATTAAAATAGATGAAATCCAATCAAACCCTAAAGCACATATATTATTAGGCTATGACGATACCAATAACAGAAGCTACTTAGAAATTGAAGCAACATTATCTATAGTACAAGATCAGGAAACAATTGATTGGCTATGGAAACGTCAAGACAAATCTTTCTTTGATAATAGTGAAGACCCAGAACTATGCGTATTAAAAATCTTACCTAACACTATAAAAATTATGAATGATAATGAGTTAGATCAACCTGAAATAGTAAAATTTGATTAATTATTGAACTAGCACTTATTATATGAAGATAAATATACATATAATGGGTGCTTTTTAATGGGCTGATTATTTTAATTGAAAAGGCGGTTACATATGTTTTTAGCATGGAATGAAATAAAAAGAAATAAATTGAAATTCAGTCTAATCATAGGTGTTTTAATTATGATTAGTTATCTCCTTTTTCTATTATCAGGTTTAGCAAGTGGCTTGATGAATATGAATAGAGAAGGAATTGATAAATGGAAAGCTGATGCAATTATATTGAATAGCGATGCAAACCAGACTGTGGAACAATCTATCTTCAATAAATCCAAAGTAACAAATACTTACAAGCAACAAACGACATTAAAACAAACTGGAGTCATTGTTTCAAATGGTAAACAAGAAGAAAATGCATTACTTTTCGGAGTTACATCTAACACTTTCTTACTCCCTAAAATCCTAGAAGGACAAAAATTTAAAAGTGAAAATGATGTCGTTGCGGATAAAACATTGAAAGATAAAGGTTTCAAATTAGGTGACAAATTGTCATTATCACAATCAGACGAAAAGTTAAAAATTGTTGGATTTAGTGAAAGTGCAAAATATAATGCTTCTCCTGTACTATTCTCAAATAATAAGACTATTCAAAATATCAATCCATCATTAATAGAAGATAAAACAAATGCTGTAATTGTCAAAGATAAAAAGTGGAAGCAAAAGTCTTTAGATAACGACTTAGAAGCCATTGAAATTGAGAAATTTATTGAAAATTTACCTGGTTATCAAGCACAAAACCTAACATTAAACTTTATGATTACATTTTTATTCATAATTTCTGCAACAGTCATAGCTATTTTTTTATATGTCATTACATTACAAAAAACAAATCTCTTTGGTGTTTTAAAAGCACAAGGTTTTACAAATGCTTACCTTGCTAAAGTAGTATTGTCACAAACTTTTATCATTGCAGTCATTGGTACAATTATAGGTCTTGTACTTACTATAATTACTGGTTTCTTTTTACCTGATGCGGTTCCAATTAAATTTAGTTTTGCCACACTAACAGTCTATGGCATTGTGCTTATCGTGGTTTCACTTATAGGAAGCCTCTTCTCGATTTTAACAATTAGAAAAGTTGACCCGCTCAAAGCGATTAGTTAATAAGGAGGTATTAAATGCTAGAATTTAAAGATGTAACCAAATACTTTAAAGATGGTAACCAAACCATTGAAGCTGTCAAACCTACGACAGTTAATTTTGATAAAAATGAACTTATCGCTATTATAGGACCTTCTGGTTCTGGAAAAAGTACATTCTTAACAATGGCAGGTGCATTGCAGACGCCTACATCTGGTGAAATAATCATCAATAATAAAAACATTTCACAAATGAACCAAAAAGCATTATCGGATACACGTATGCAAGAAATAGGTTTCATTCTACAAGCAACGAATCTTGTTCCTTTTTTAACGGTAAAGCAACAATTTAAATTATTACAAAAACAAAAAAAAGACGTTCTAACATCAAATGAATATGCGCAACTTATGGAACAACTTAATCTCAAAATGATAGAAAACAAATTACCAAGTGAAATATCTGGTGGACAAAAGCAACGTGTCGCTATTGCTAAAGCATTATACACAAAACCTTCGCTCATATTAGCAGATGAACCGACCGCTTCTTTAGATACAGATAACGCTATGGAAGTAATGCATATATTGAAAGAACAAACCGTTCAACACAATAAAACTTGTATTGTTGTGACTCATGATGAGCGTTTAACATCATTTTGTGATCGTGTATATCATATGGAAGATGGTACTTTGCAACTGACTTGACCACTTTTTATAATAAAAAGGAGTGAGATTCCAACCAAACTTGATTGAGAATACTCACTCCAATTCATTTTTATACGATGAAATTCACAATTAAAATCAATCCTAAACCTACAATTGATAAGATAGATTCTAATAAGGTCCACGTTAAAAATGTTTCCTTCATGGTTAAACCAAAATATTCTTTAAACATCCAAAATCCTGCATCATTCACATGTGAGCAGAAAATGCTCCCAGCTCCGATAGCTAAAACAACTAATGAAATGTTTACATCAGATGACTGCAATAATGGTAAAACTATACCTACCGACGAAATTGCTGCCACTGTTGTTGAACCTAATGCTGTACGTAATAACGCCGCAGCAAGCCATGCAAGGATAAGTGGTGACATTTCAGTACCTTTAAATATCTCTGAAATTGTGTCACCTACACCACCATCAATTAGTATCTGTTTAAATGTTCCACCGCCACCTATGATAAGAATAAGCATTGCAATGGGGGTAATAGCATTCGAAACGGTATCCATAATCTGTTTCATACTCTGTTTTCTTCTAATTCCCATAGAATAAATTGCAAATAATACGGCAATTAACATCGCAGTTACAGAGGTTCCAATAAAGTAGATAAATCCTTCGAACCCACTTGCTTTTCCGTCTTCATTACCAGTGATTAACTGTACAATTGTAGCTAGTAGCATTAAGATAACTGGTGCAAGTGCCGTGAGCAAACTCATACCAAAACTTGGTAAATCCTTGTTTTCAAACACTTTAAACTCACCTACAGCTGCTTGATTTCCTTTTCTTTTAAAAGCTTCAGGTGTTAATTTATGTGCAATTTTTGGAAAAATACCTCCAACAATAATTGCTAAAGGTATACCGATAATAACGCCATACATCAATACATGGCCAATATTAGCATTTATCGCTTCTGAAATTGCAACTGGTCCCGGATGTGGTGGCAAAAAACCATGTGTTACTGCTATAGAAGTTGCCATCGGAAGACCAACTGTTAAATTTGAAATCTGCATCCTTTTAGCTAATGTAAATACTAAAGGAATCAATAATACAAATGCTACTTCTAAGAATAGCGATATCCCAATAATAAATGACGCGATAATCATTGCCCATGTCACATATTTCTTACCAAACACATTGATTAATGTATCAGCAATACGTGTAGCGCCACCGCCATCTGACAGCAACTTACCTAATATTGATCCTAAACCAAAAATAATAGCAATATGTCCTAATGTATCCCCCATACCTTTTTCAATAGTGGTTACTATTGTATCTAAAGGCATTCCTAGTAAAATACCGGTTACCATTGAAGTGATAATTAGCGCAATAAATGTGTTAAGTTTAAACCACATAATTAACATTAATAATATGAGTACACCCATCACAACAGCAACTAATGGCCAAAATTCTCCCATCATGTTCTTCCCCTACTTTCTATATCTCTTTCGTATTCATTTTATATACAGTCGTTAGCGTATCTTCATCTCCAATATTTCCCGGGAAAATAACATAAGGCATTTGACTATATTTTGCTTCTTCCCCTGTTAGCCAAACTGGTACACCTTGTGTTATTTGACCGATAACGAGTGCCTTTTTAATATTCAGTCCTTTAGTGGCAACATCACTGGAAGTAATACCACCTTTAGCAATAACGAATCTTGGTTTTACTTTCAAGCCTTGTACAATACCAACCAATGCATTGGAAATATTCGTAGAAATACTTAAATTATTCGTTAAATCTTCTGTTTTTATTACATCTCTTGAAGTATATACAACGACATCTCTTCCCGATTGAATAAGTGATGTCACCTTTGCTATCTGTTGACTTATGTACGTTTGTAAATCATTTGTAGTGACTGCTTTTACATCAAACTCAATGGCTGCAATATCAGTATTTGTTAATAAATGTTGTAGTTGTAATGAAGTTTTTTTAACATGTGATCCTACAATCATAAGTCCACCATTCGTTTGATCACTATAATGATTTAAGTTAATAATCTCTCCAGGCGTTTCGCACATAGCCTTAACAAATGACGCTGCTGTTCTAAACATGAATTTTTTATCATTACTTTCTAAAAATGCGGTTAAACATGCAACAAAATAATCCATATCTTCATCATTTAATGCATCGACGATCACAACATCAAAATTTGAGATACTGTTAAGCACTTCATTAATTGATTGGGCATCACGTTCTCTTATTTGTGATAAACGAATATGTTTTACGTCATCAGCATTAATTTCTCCGTTACTTTTCTCTTCAATAAAACTTGCCATCGTTCTACTACTGAATCCGAATGTAGTGTCATTTGCAAATTCACTTTCAGACACAGGCATATATGCGTTGCCTTCTTTTAAATAATGGATACCATCAAATGTGTAACGTTTTCCCTCGAAGAACGCCGGTATATAAAATACTCCGTCAAATTGTTCATCTGAAGCTTCGCTCAAGACTTTCGGTTCTAAATAAAAATGGCCTCTTAATGTTGAATCTCCTCTACTTATTATAATGTATGGATGATCTAATCGTTGCGAAACTCGTGCGATATTACGACTAATTTCTTGATGTAGTTGTGTGGTTTCTTGTTCATTTAATGCTCTAGAATTCGTCAATATATAAAACATATGATTCTTTTGCTTAAAACCATCTTCAATTAAAGATTCTGACCATTCTGTATATACTGGTAAGTCTTTTACTGTTTGAGTACCAGTTGGGTCGTCATCTAGAACGATAATTTTATATTTAAAATTACTAAGTTTTTTTGAAATAACATCTTGCTTCGTTATATTTATTAAACGCTCAGTTAACATATTCTCACCTACATATTATTTATATTTTCAAAGTATTTTATAACGCCTGAATGATCATTCATACCATTACCATGTGCAACTTCTGATTTGTATATTTCTTTCACTTGATTTGCTATAGGCAATGTAAGTCCGACTGTATCAGCTGTTGAACTCACGTTTTTCATATCTTTTAAGTTTATATTTAGCGTTCCCCCTGGTCGATAATCTTCTTCAATCATTTTTGGAAACTTATCATCCATTACACTAGAACCTGCTAGCCCACCTTTAATTGCTTTATACATATTTGCTAAATCTATATCGAATTTTTTCGCTAATACTACAGCTTCAGAAAGTGCAGCAATGTTAGTGTTAACTATAATTTGATTTGCTAATTTTACTACGCTACCAGCACCAACATCTCCGACTCTTATAACTGATGTAGCAATAGGTGATAGAACTTTTTGAACTTCTGGTAAATCAGTTTCTGCACAACCAATCATTACTGATAATTCACCTGTTATCGCTAAAGGTTCTCCTCCACTTACAGGAGCATCCATATATTTAATTTGTTTTGTTTCTAGTACTTTACTTATTTCTAATGATTCATTTGGCGTAAGAGAACTAGTATCAATAACAGCTTTTACTTTAATATCAGTTTGTTTAACTATTGCATCTTCGCCACTATATAAAACAGCCTTTACTATCGCACCATTTGGTAACGATGTAATAACATAATCAGCTTGTTGAGCCATTTGTTGTACTGAAACAGCACTTGCACCTTGCATCACTACTTCATTTTCTGCTTCTTTATTTAAATCATTAACAAGAACAGTTACGTTCGCTTTTAATAAATTTTCTACCATTGGTTTCCCCATAATTCCTAAACCTATAAATCCTACTTTCATAATTAACACCCTTCCTGAAAACGTTTACAACAGATATTGTATACCAAACTTGTTAAAATGTATACATTTTATTACTATTTTTTTTATAGTACACTTATTGTAATGAGGTGAGTTAATTGAATAATAATGAATTAACAATTTATCAAAGAATAAGAAATGATATTATTTCTGGTAGTTTTAAAAAAGATGAGAAAATTACAGAAGCTAAACTTGCAAAGAAGTATGAGGTAAGTCGAACTCCAATTCGCGAAGCATTAAAGCAACTAGAACTAGAATACTTTATTAAAAATGCTTATATTTTTATACCAACCAGTGAAGAATACAGACAAATATTTGAAATGCGTATTTTATTAGAAACACACGCATTAAAAAAAGCTGCGATTGTTTATACAACATCAGATTTAGAAGAATTAAAAAGTTATACAGAGATAGATATTGAAGTCGAGGATGAAGCTAAAATCATTGAAATCAATGACAAATTCCATCAAAAAATTATCGCTGCTACTAATAACCAATTTATTCTAGATACATATCAGAAATATAAGAGTTTCATTTATTTATTTAGCCAAACTGTAATTAACAAACGTCGCCCCGGCTTAATAGAAGAACACAAGGCCATTGTTTCAGCGCTTTATGACAGAGATATTAATTTGGCTGTCACGTTACTCGAAGACCATTTAAAAAACGACTTAGAATTCAGCCTTTATTATTTAGAATTTAAAAACAATGAATAATTTAAAAAGACACGAAACTTTAATAGTTTCGTGTCTTTTTATGAAGTAAAATTAATTTATAATTAATGAATAGTAGTGTGCAAATGCTAGGTATTGATTTTCTGTTAAACAAGGTATATATTATTGCTAACAAGTATATTTTTTATACCAATCGTTTATATATACTCTAAGCAGGTAATAATTAATACAATAGTAACTATCAAATCTACGGGGGGGCGCTATATGAATATCATTGGCCATCACCACATTTCAATGTATACAAAAGATGCACAAATAAATAAAGATTTTTATACTCAAATTTTAGGATTACGTTTAGTAGAAAAATCTGTAAACCAAGATAATCCTACGATGTATCATCTATTTTTCGGAGATGAAATTGGTTCTGCGGGAACATTGTTAAGCTTTTTTGAGATACCTAATCTAGGGAAAAATCGTCCTGGTACAAATTCCATTCATCGTATCGGTTTATTAGTTCCTGATAAACCATCTTTAACTTATTTTCAATCTCGATTAGAAGATAACAATATAGATACAACAAATATGACATATTTAAACCAACATGCCTTATTATTTAAAGATCCAGATGATTTAGAGATTATATTAATTGCTAACAATCATTATAATTTACCAAAATCATGGCGCAAAAACCCATACTCAGATATTCCTATTGAATATCAAATTTTAGGTATGGGACCTGTCGAATTAAGGCTACGAGATACTCAAAAAACTGTTGATTTTTTACAACATGAATTGCGCTATACCCAGAGACAGGATACAGATGAAACAGTTATGACTTTGGATGAAACTGGCTTATACTCAGACTTTATGATTGTCGAACAACAAGGACAACGCGCTAGACCAGGTCAAGGCTATGTGCACCACATAGCTGTAAACACACCCAAAGATTCAAATTTAGAAGCTATTTTAGCAACAGTTAATCAAAACCCTGGAAATAATAGTGGTATTATTGATCGCTACTTTTTCAAATCATTATACTACCGACATAATAGCATTATGTATGAATTTGCAACAGAATCCCCTGGTTTCACAGTAGACACAGCTATTGAGAATTTGGGTAAACAACTCAATTTACCAGATTTCATGGAAGATCAACGTACTCAAATTGAATCACAATTACACGATTTATAAAGGATGATGATATATGGCTATTTTAAAAATGAATGAAAATACTCCATTAGAATTTGGACTTTATTCACTGGGAGATCACCTACTCAACCCTCATAACGGTGAAAAGGTAAGTTATGAACAACGCATACAAGAATTAATCGAGGCAAGTCAATTAGCAGAACAAGCAGGTATAGATGTATTCGGTGTTGGCGAAAGTCACCAAGAGCATTTTACTACACAAGCACATACAGTTGTATTAGGTGCTATTGCCCAAGCAACTAATACAATTAAAATATCTAGTTCTTCTTCAATTATAAGCGCAGCAGATCCAGTTAGAATATTTGAAGATTTTGCAACATTAGACCTAATATCACATGGACGAGCAGAAATAGTAGCAGGTAGAGCTTCTCGTACAGGTATCTTTGATTTATTTGGTTTAGATTTAAATAATTATGATGAGCTATATGAAGAAAAATTAAATTTACTGTTAGAGTTGAATAAGACTGATAAAATCACTTGGTCTGGTAAATTTAGACCAGATTTAAATAATATGAAAATATTCCCAAGACCGATAGACGATGAACTACCAATTTGGCGTGCTGTTGGCGGACCTGCAGCAAGTGCGATTAAAGCAGGACGCCAAGGTATCCCAATGATGATTACAACATTAGGTGGGCCCGCAATGACATTTAAAGATTCAATAGATGAATATCGATTAACTGCAAAAGAACATGGTTTCGATACTTCAGCCCAATCGTTACCAGTTTCTACTGCTAGTTTATTCTATACTGCTGAAACTACACAATTAGCATTAAAAGAATATTACCCTCACCTTAATGTTGGTATGTCATTTATAAGAGGTGCTGGATATCCAAAACAACAATTTGCTAATGCACCAGATTATAGAGATGCCTTAATGGTTGGAAGCCCACAACAAATCATTGAAAAAATACTTTACCAACATGAACTTTATAATCATCAGAGATTTATGGCTCAAATTGATTTCGGTGGCGTACCTTTCGATAAAATAATGAAAAATATAGAACTCATTGGTAATGAAATCATTCCAGGTGTTAAAAAACATTTGAACAAATAGGAGGTATAAAATGAAAAACGTTGTGCTACTATCTGGTTCTACGGTTGGCTCTAAAACAAGTACTGCTATAAAATATCTAAACGAAGCCATAACAAATCAAGATGATACACTTAATATTCAATTATTCGATTTAAAGAATTTAGATTTATCTTTTAGCGATGGACGAAATTACTTGGATTATTCTGGAGACACATTAGAGTTAACTTCTGCTTTAATGCAAGCTGATATTATTTTTATAGGTTTTCCAATCTTCCAAGCATCTATACCAGGAACGCTTAAAAACGTATTTGATTTACTTCCTGTTAATGCATTTAGAGATAAAGTTGTAGGTATTATAGCAACTGCGGGTTCTCCGAAGCATTACTTAATAGCTGAAACACAATTAAAACCAATTTTAAGCTATATGAAAGCCCACGTTATGCAAACTTATGTATTTATCGAAGAACGTGATTTTTCTAATGGCACTATCGTTAATGATGACATTATATTTAGAATTAATGATTTAGCAACATCAACCTTGCGTGTTTCTAAATTATATAATCAGCTTTTAGAAGAAGAAAATGATCAATACGATTTTTAAATCACTATTGCAATCATATTTTAGCTATCTATAAAGTTAAAGAGCCGAAGCATAAATAACATGCCTCGGCTCTTTTTTGTACTATATTGATAGTGGTTATTAAATTTTAGTTATTTTTCTGCTCCTTTCTTTTTTCTTGTTTCTTTCTTAAGAGTATCATTGAACCTATAGCTCCTAATAGAGTTCCAAAAATCCAACTATCTTTATTTTTTCCTCCTGCATCAGGTAAATGAGTTATTGAATTCATATTATTTTCTGAATTTCCATTAGCCTCATTTTCCATTATTTGTATATAACTTGAAATTACGTTTAATTGTCGCGCTTCTGAGTTATGTCTATAAAGTCCTGTATGAGGTCTTTCATCTAATAGCATATTATCTCTTTCATTTGAATTTTGTATTTTCACATTATTATTCATAGGTTTTTGTGATTTTGATTTTCTGATAGTATTGTCCAAATGTTTATTTACATTAGCATGATTTTGACCTTTTGTATTTGGAGATTCTATATCTAATATGCCATTGCCGTCTTGATCATTTACTTTTGGTGAAGTCACTAATGTAATTTGCTCTAATTTGTTTTGAAGTGAATTTATATCTATATCACTATTCGGTAGTTTTTTAATTATGTTTAGCGCTGACACCTTAGCCTTTTGGAGCGCTTCAATTAACTTGTCTACTTCGCCTTTCTCACTTGGAGTAATTAATCCATCCGCTGTGATTTCTGTTAGTTTTCCTTCAACTTTCGCTTTTGCTTGTTCCACTACTTGGATGGCTTTGTTTGCTTCAGCAAGTTGTTCTGCATCTAGGACGCCATTGCTATCTTGATCGTTGACTTCTGGTGTTGTCACTGTTCCGATTCCATCTAGACGTGTTTGTATGTCTGATTTGCCTGGCGTTCCAACAGGGACACTGTTTAATTTTGCAGTAGCGTCTACTTTAGCCTCATCTAACGCTTCGATTAATTTTTCTAACTCGGCTTTCTCACTTGGATTTACTAAGCCATCAGCTGTGATTTCTGCTAGTTTATCAGCCGCTGCTGTTTTCGCTTGTTCTGCTACTTCAATTGCTCGACGTGCTTCTGATAATTGTTCGGCATCTAACACACCATTGCTATCTTGATCGTTGACTTTTGGTGTTGTCACTGTTCCGATTCCATCTAGACGTGTTTGTAAATCAGCTTTTCCAGTCGTACCGTTTGGTACATTATTCAGTTTATCTGATGCATTTGTCTTAGCGGCTTCTAATGCTTCTATCAACTTATCTAGGTCTGCTTTCTCACTTGGATTCACCAAACCATCCGCTGTTATCTCGGCTAACTTATTGTCTACTGCTTGCTTAGCTTGTTCCACTGCCGCGATTGCTTGTTCCGCCTCTGTTAACTGTTCTGTATCTAAAACACCGTTACCGTCTTGATCATTTACTTCTGGGGACGTTACTGAATCAACTTGGTCTAAGCGTGTTTGTAATCCATCTTTGCCTGTTGTACCATTTGGTACATTATTGAGTTTTTCTGATGCATTCGTCTTAGCGGCTTCTAATGTTTCTATCAGCTTATCTAAGTCAGCTTTCTCACTTGGATTTACTAAGCCATCTGCTGTAACCTCTGATAACTTATTATCCACTGCTGTTTTTGCTTGTTCTGCAGCTTCGACTGCTTGTTGCGCTTCCGATAATTGTTCTGTATCCGCAATTCCATTACTATCTTTATCAGTTACTTCTGGTGCTGTTACTGATCCTATTTGGTCTAAACGGCTTTGTAGATCGTCTTTGCCTGCCGTACCATTTGGTACATTGTTCAATTTATCTGTTGCGTTGGTCTTAGCTGTTTCTAACGTTTCAATCAGTCGATCTAACTCGGCTTTCTCGGATGGATTAATTAATCCATCCGATGTGATTTCAGTTAACTTGTTATCTACTGCTTGCTTAGCTTGTTCCACTGCCTCAATTGCTTGTTCCGCATCTGATAATTGCTCTGTATCTAGCACGCCATTACTATCTTGGTCATTTATTTCCGGCGCTGTCACTGAATCAACTTGGTCTAAGCGAGTTTGTAAATCGTCTTTACCTGCTGTACCATTTGGTACATTATTCAATTTATCCGATGCGTTTGTCTTCGCTGTTTCTAAAACTTCAATTAATTTCTCTAACTCAGCTTTCTCGCTCGGATTAATTAAACCATCCGCTGTGATTTCTGTTAACTTGTTATCTACTGCTTGCTTAGCTTGTTCCACTGCCGTGATTGCTTTCTCCGCATCTGATAATTGTTCTGTATCTAAAACGCCATTACCGTCTTGATCATTTACTTCTGGTAAAGTCACTGTACCAATTTGATCTAAACGTGTTTGTAAATCAGCTTTGCCTGTTGTACCGTCTGGTACATTATTCAGTTTTTCTGATGCATTTGTTTTTGCTGTTTCTAATGCTTCGATAAGTTGATCTAACTCTGCTTTCTCGCTCGGATTAATTAATCCGTTCGCTGTGATTTCTGTTAACTTATTGTCTACTGCTTGCTTAGCTTGTTCCACTGCCTCAATTGCTTGTTCCACATCTGTTAATTGCTCTGTATCTAGCACGCCATTACTATCTTGGTCGTTGACTTCTGGTGCTGTTACTGTTCCGATTCCATCTAAACGTGTTTGTAACCCGTCTTTGCCTGCCGTACCATTTGGTACATTGTTCAGTTTTTCTGATGCAGTTGTTTTTGCTGCTTCTAGTGCTTCTATCAGCTTATCTAGGTCTGCTTTCTCACTTGGATTTACTAAGCCATCCTCTGTGATCTCAGATAACTTATTATCCGCCGCTATTTTTGCTTGTTCCGCTGCTTCGATCGCTTGTTGTGCTTCTGATAATTGTTCAGTGTCTAAAATGCCATTACCGTCTTGATCATTTATTTCTGGCGCTGTTACTGAATCAACTTGGTCTAAGCGAGTTTGTAATACATCTTTGCCTGTTGTACTGTCTGGTACATTGCTTAATTTTTCTGACGCATTGGTCTTAGCTGCTTCTAGTGCTTCTATCAGCTTATCTAGGTCTGCTTTCTCACTTGGATTCACCAAACCATCCGATGTGATTTCGGCTAACTTATTATCCGTTGCTGTTTTCGCTTGTTCCACTGCCTCAATTGCTTGTTGTGCTTCTGATAATTGTTCTGTGTCTAAAACACCATTACCGTCTTGATCATTTACTTCCGGCGCTGTTACTGATCCTATTTGGTCTAAACGGCTTTGTAGATCCTCTTTGCCTGCTGTACCGTTTGGTACATTATTCAATTTATCCGATGCATTTGTTTTTGCTGCTTCTAATGTTTCTATCAGCTTATCTAAGTCTGCTCTCTCACTTGGATTTACTAAGCCATCACCTGTGATCTCAGATAACTTATTATCCGCCGCTGTTTTTGCTTGTTCCGCTGCTTCGATCGCTTGTTGTGCTTCTGATAATTGTTCTGTGTCTAAAACACCATTACCGTCTTGGTCATTTATTTCCGGCGCTGTTACTGATCCTATTTGGTCTAAACGGCTTTGTAGATCCTCTTTGCCTGCTGTACCGTTTGGTACATTATTCAGTTTTTCTGATGCATTTGTCTTAGCGGTTTCTAATGCCTCTATTAGCTTATCTAAGTCTGCTTTCTCACTTGGATTTACTAAGCCATCACCTGTGATCTCAGATAACTTGTTATCTACAGCGCTCTTAGCTTGTTCCACTGCCTCAATTGCTTGTTCCGCCTCTGATAATTGCTCTGTATCTAGCACGCCATTACTATCTTGGTCGTTGACTTCTGGTGCTGTTACTGTTCCGACTCCATCTAAACGTGTTTGTAACCTGTCTTTACCTGTTGTACCGTCTGGTACATTATTCAGTTTTTCTGATGCAGTTGTTTTTGCCGTTTCTAATGCTTCGATAAGTTGATCTAACTCTGCTTTCTCACTTGGATTAATCAATCCATCCTCTGTAATCTCGGCTAACTTATTGTCTACTGCTTGCTTAGCTTGTTCCACTGCCTCAATTGCTTGTTCCGCCTCTGATAATTGCTCTGTATCTAAAACACCATTACCGTCTTGATCATTGACTTCTGGTGATGTAACTGTTCCGATTTCATCTAAACGTGTTTGTAACTCGTCTTTACCTCCTGTACCGTTTGGTACATTATTCAGTTTATCTGATGCATTTGTCTTAGCGTCTTCTAATGCTTCGATAAGTTGATCTAATTCCGCTTTCTCACTTGGATTTACTAATCCATCCGTTGTAATCTCTGCTAGCTTATTATCTACCGCTCGCTTAGATTCTTCCGCTAAACCAATCGCTTTCTCCGCATCTGTTAACTGCTCTGTATCTAGCACGCCATTACTATCTTGGTCGTTAACTTCCGGTGCTGTTACTGTTCCGATTCCATCTAAACGTGTTTGTAAATCAGCTTTACCAGTCGTACCATTTGGTACATTATTCAGTTTTTCTGACGCAGTTGTTTTTGCTGCTTCTAATGTTTCTATCAGCTTATCTAAGTCTGCTCTCTCACTTGGATTCACCAAACCATCCGCTGTGATTTCTGTTAACTTGTTATCTACAGCGCTCTTAGCTTCTTCTACTGCTTCAATTGCTTTCTCCGCATCTGTTAACTGTTCCGTATCTAAAACACCATTACTATCTTTGTCTGTTACTTCGGGTGCTGTTACTGAACCTATTTGGTCTAAACGTCTTTGTAACTCGTCTTTACCTGCTGTACCATTTGGTACATTATTCAATTTATCCGATGCGTTTGTCTTCGCTGTTTCTAAAACTTCAATTAATTTCTCTAACTCAACTTTCTCGCTCGGATTAATTAAACCATCCGCTGTGATTTCTGTTAACTTATTGTCTACTGCTTGCTTAGCTTCTTCTACTGCTTCAATTGCTTGTTCCGCATCTGTTAATTGCTCTGTATCTAAAAAGCCATTACCGTCTTGATCATTTACTTCTGGGGAAGTCACTGTACCAATTTGATCTAGACGTGTTTGTAACCCGTCTTTTCCTGTTGTACCGTCTGGTACATTATTCAGTTTTTCTGATGCATTTGTTTTTGCTGTTTCTAATGCTTCGATAAGTTGATCTAACTCTGCTTTCTCGCTCGGATTAATTAATCCGTCCGCTGTGATTTCTGTTAACTTATTGTCTACTGCTTGCTTAGCTTGTTCCACTGCCTCAATTGCTTGTTCCGCATCTGTTAATTGCTCTGTATCTAGCACGCCATTATCGTCTTGATCATTTACTTCTGGTGACGTTACTGTACCAATTCCATCTAGACGTGTTTGTAACCCGTCTTTACCTGTTGTACCATCTGGTACATTATTCAGTTTTTCTGTTGCGTTTGTTTTTGCTGCTTCTAATGTTTCTATCAGCTTATCTAAGTCTGCTTTCTCACTTGGATTTACTAAGCCATCACCTGTGATCTCCGCTAACTTATTATCCGCCGCTA
This sequence comes from Staphylococcus pseudoxylosus, assembly GCF_044794325.1. Lineage (NCBI taxonomy): Bacteria > Bacillati > Bacillota > Bacilli > Caryophanales > Staphylococcaceae > Staphylococcus > Staphylococcus pseudoxylosus. The sequence goes on along the minus strand of NZ_CP085024.1, from coordinate 272,196 downwards.
TTTTTGCTTGTTCCGCTGCTTCGATCGCTTGTTGTGCTTCTGATAATTGTTCTGTGTCTAAAACGCCATTACCGTCTTGATCATTTATTTCTGGCGCTGTTACTGAATCAACTTGGTCTAAGCGAGTTTGTAAATCAGCTTTTCCAGCTGTACCGTCTGGTACGTTGTTTAATTTCTCTGTTGCGTTGGTCTTAGCTGTTTCTAACGTTTCAATCAGTCCACCTAACTCTGCTTTTTCAGTCGGATTAATCAAATCATCGGCTGTTATCTCTGACAACTTATTGTCTACTGCTTGCTTAGCTTGTTCCACTGCTTCAATTGCTTTCTCCGCATCTGATAATTGTTCAGTGTCTAAAACGCCATTACCGTCTTGATCATTTATTTCCGGCGCTGTCACTGAATCAACTTGGTCTAAACGTCTTTGTAACTCGGCTTTTCCTGTCGTACCGTTTGGTACATTATTTAATTTTTCTGATGCATTCGTCTTAGCTGCTTCTAGTGCTTCTATCAGCTTATCTAGGTCTGCTTTCTCACTTGGATTTACTAAGCCATCCGCTGTGATTTCAGTTAACTTATTGTCTACTGTTTGCTTAGCTTCTTCTACTGCTTCAATTGCTTTCTCCGCATCTGATAATTGTTCTGTATCTAAAACACCATTACCATCTTGGTCATTGACTTCTGAGGACGTTACTGTTCCGATTACATCTAAGCGCGTTTGTAAATCAGCTTTACCAGTCGTACCGTCTGGTACGTTAGTCAATTTCTCTGTTGCGTTGGTCTTAGCTGTTTCTAACGTTTCAATCAGTCGATCTAACTCGGTTTTCTCAGTCGGATTCACCAAACCATCCGCTGTGATTTCTGTTAACTTGTTATCTACAGCGCTCTTAGCTTCTTCCGCTAACTCAATCGCTTTTTCCGCCTCTGATAATTGCTCTATGTCTAAAACTCCGTTACTATCTCGGTCATTGACTTCTGGTGACGTTACTGTACCAATTCTATCTAAACGCGTTTGTAACCCGGCTTTTCCAGCTGTACTGTCTGGTACATTATTCAGTTTTTCTGATGCATTCGTCTTAGCTTCTTCTAATGTTTCTATCAGCTTATCTAATTCCGCTTTCTCACTTGGATTCACCAAACCATCCGCTGTGATTTCTGTTAACTTATTGTCTACTACTTGCTTAGCTTGTTCCGCTGCTTCGATCGCTTGTTGTGCTTCTGATAATTGTTCGGCATCTAACACACCATTGCTATCTAAATCATTCACTTCGGGTGCTGTTACTGAACCTATTTGGTCTAAGCGAGTTTGTAAGTCTGCTTTACCAGTCGTACCGTCTGGTACTTTAGTCAATTTCTCTGTTGCGTTTGTCTTCGCTGTTTCTAACGTTTCAATCAGTCGATCTAACTCGGCTTTCTCAGTCGGATTAATTAATCCGTCCGCTGTGATTTCTGTTAACTTATTGTCTACTGCTTGCTTAGCTTGTTCCACTGCCTCAATTGCTTGTTCCGCCTCTGATAATTGCTCTGTATCTAGCACGCCATTATCGTCTTGATCATTGACTTCTGGTGACGTTACTGTACCAATTCCATCTAGACGTGTTTGTAACCCGTCTTTACCTGTTGTACCATCTGGTACATTATTGAGTTTTTCTGATGCATTCGTCTTAGCGGCTTCTAATGTTTCTATCAGCTTATCTAATTCTGCTTTCTCACTTGGATTTACTAAGCCATCCGCTGTAACCTCTGATAACTTATTATCCACTGCTGTTTTTGCTTGTTCTGCAGCTTCTACTGCTTGTTGCACTTCCGATAATTGTTCTGTATCCGCAATTCCATTACTATCTTTATCAGTTACTTCTGGTGCTGTTACTGATCCTATTTGGTCTAAACGGCTTTGTAGATCGTCTTTGCCTGCCGTACCACCTGGTACGTTGTTTAATTTCTCTGTTGCGTTGGTCTTAGCTGTTTCTAACGTTTCAATCAGTCGATCTAACTCTGCTTTTTCAGTCGGATTAATCAAATCATCGGCTGTTATCTCTGACAACTTATTGTCTACTGCTTGCTTAGCTTGTTCCACTGCCTCAATTGCTTGTTCCGCATCTGTTAATTGTTCTGTATCTAAAACGCCATTATCGTCTTGATCATTGACTTCTGGGGACGTTACTGTACCAATTTGATCTAAACGTGTTTGTAAATCTGCTTTGCCTGTTGTACCGTCTGGTACATTATTCAGTTTTTCTGATGCATTCGTCTTAGCGGCTTCTAGTGCTTCTATCAACTTATCTAGGTCTGCTTTCTCATTTGGATTCACCAAACCATCCGCTGTGATTTCTGTTAACTTGTTATCTACAGCGCTCTTAGCTTGTTCCACTGCCGTGATTGATTGTTCCGCATCCGTTAACTGTTCTGTATCTAAAACACCGTTACCGTCTTGATCATTTATTTCCGGCGCTGTCACTGAATCAACTTGGTCTAAGCGTGTTTGTAATTCAGCTTTGCCTGTTGTACCATTTGGTACATTATTGAGTTTTTCTGATGCATTCGTCTTAGCGGTTTCTAATGTTTCTATCAGCTTATCTAATTCTGCTTTCTCACTTGGATTTACTAAGCCATCCGCTGTGATTTCTGTTAACTTATTGTCTACTGCTTGCTTAGCTTGTTCTGCTGCTTCGATCGCTTGTTGTGCTTCTGATAATTGTTCGTCATCTAACACACCATTGCTATCTAAATCATTCACTTCGGGTGCTGTTACTGAACCTATTTGGTCTAAGCGAGTTTGTAAATCGACTTTACCAGCTGTACCGTTTGGTACATTATTCATTTTATCTGATGCATTTGTCTTAGCGGCTTCTAATGCTTCTATCAACTTATCTAGGTCTGCTTTCTCACTTGGATTCACCAAACCATCCGCTGTTATCTCGGCTAACTTATTGTCTACTGCTTGCTTAGCTTGTTCTGCAGCTTCGATCGCTCGTTGTGCTTCTGATAGTTGTTCTGTATCTGCTACACCATTACTATCCGCATCTGTAATAGCTGGGGCCACTACTGAACCTATTTGGACTAAACGTCTTTGTAAATCTTCTTTTCCAGCTGTACTATCTGGTACATTATTCAGTTTTTCTGACGCAGTTGCTTTTGCTGCTTCTAATGTTTCTATCAGCTTATCTAGGTCTGCTTTCTCGCTTGGATTAATCAATCCATCCTCTGTAATCTCTGACAACTTATTGTCTACTGCTTGCTTAGCTTCTTCTACTGCTTCAATTGCTTTCTCTGCTTCTGTTAACTGCTCTGTATCTAAAACGCCGTTACCGTCTTGATCATTTATTTCCGGCGCTGTCACTGAATCAACTTGGTCTAAGCGTGTTTGTAATACATCTTTGCCTGTTGTACCGTCTGGTACATTATTCAGTTTTTCTGATGCATTTGTCTTAGCGGCTTCTAGTGCTTCTATTAACTTATCTAAGTCCGCTTTCTCACTTGGATTGACTAATCCATCTGCTGTAACCTCTGATAACTTATTATCCACTGCTGTTTTTGCTTGTTCTGCAGCTTCGACTGCTTGTTGTGCTTGCGCGAGTTGTTCTGTATCCGCTACACCATTACTATCCGCATCTGTGATAGCTGGCGCCGTCACTGATCCTATTTGGTCTAAACGTCCTTGTAAGTTGTTTTTACCTGTTGTACCGTCTGGTACATTATTCAGTTTTTCTGATGCATTTGTTTTTGACGTTTCTAATGTTTCTATCAGCTTATCTAAGTCTGCTCTCTCACTTGGATTTACTAAGCCATCCTCTGTGATCTCAGATAACTTATTATCCGCCGCTGTTTTTGCTTGTTCCGCTGCTTCGATCGCTTGTTGTGCTTCTGATAATTGTTCAGTGTCTAAAACACCATTACCGTCTTGGTCATTTATTTCCGGCGCTGTTACTGATCCTATTTGGTCTAAACGGCTTTGTAGATCCTCTTTACCTGCTGTACCGTTTGGTACATTGTTCAGTTTATCTACTGCATTCGTCTTAGCGGCTTCTAATGCTTCTATTAACTTATCTAATTCCGCTTTCTCACTTGGATTTACTAAGCCATCCGCCGTGATTTCTGTTAACTTATTGTCTACTGCTTGCTTAGCTTCTTCTACTGCTTCAATTGCTTTCTCCGCATCTGTTAATTGTTCTGTATCTAAAACCCCATTACCGTCTTGGTCGTTGACTTCTGGGGACGTTACTGTACCAATTCCATCTAAACGTGTTTGTAAATCTGCTTTACCAGTCGTACCGTCTGGTACATTAGTCAATTTCTCTGTTGCGTTGGTCTTAGCTGTTTCTAATGCTTCGATTAATTTTTCTAAGTCGGCTTTCTCACTTGGATTTACTAAGCCATCACCTGTGATTTCAGATAACTTATTATCTACTGCTCGCTTAGCTTCTTCAACTGACACAATTGCTTTTTCCGCATCTGTTAATTGTTCTGTGTCTAAAACGCCATTACCGTCTTGATCATTGACTTCTGGGGACGTTACTATACCAATTCCATCTAGATGTGTTTGTAAATCAGCTTTACCAGTCGTACCGTCTGGTACGTTAGTCAATTTCTCTGTTGCGTTTGTCTTCGCTGTTTCTAACGTTTCAATCAGTCGATCTAACTCGGTTTTCTCAGTCGGGTTAATCAATCCATCCGATGTGATTTCAGTTAACTTATTGTCTACTGCTTGCTTAGCTTGTTCCACTGCCTCAATTGCTTTTTCCGCATCTGTTAATTGTTCTGTGTCTAAAACGCCATTACTATCTTTGTCTGTTACTTCGGGTGCTGTTACTGAACCTATTTGGTCTAAACGTCTTTGTAACTCGTCTTTACCTGCTGTACCATTTGGTACATTATTCAATTTATCCGATGCGTTTGTCTTAGCTGTTTCTAATGCTTCGATAAGTTGATCTAACTCAGCTTTCTCACTTGGATTTACTAAACCGTCTGATGTAACCTCAGATAACTTGTTATCTACTGCTTGCTTAGCTTCTTCTACTGCTTCAATTGCTTTCTCCGCATCTGTTAACTGTTCTGTATCTGCTACACCATTACTATCCGCATCTGTAATAGCTGGGGCCACTACTGAACCTATTTGGACTAAACGTCTTTGTAGATCTTCTTTTCCAGCTGTACTATCTGGTACATTATTCAGTTTTTCTGACGCAGTTGCTTTTGCTGCTTCTAATGTTTCTATCAGCTTATCTAACTCTGCTCTCTCACTTGGATTGACTAATCCATCCGATGTGATTTCAGTTAACTTATTATCTACTGCTCGCTTAGCTTGTTCCACTGCCTCAATTGCTTTTTCCGCCTCTGATAATTGCTCTGTATCTAGCACGCCATTACTATCTTGGTCGTTGACTTCTGGTGACGTTACTGTACCAATTTGATCTAGACGTGTTTGTAAATCAGCTTTTCCAGCTGTACCATTTGGTACGTTGTTTAATTTGGTAGAAGCGTCTGCTTTAGCCCCATCTAATACTTCAATTAATCCATCTAATTCTGCCTTCTCATTTGGATTGATCAAACCATCCGCTTTTATCTCTGACAACTTATTTTCTACTGCTTGCTTAGCGTCTTCTAATGCTTCAATTGCTTTCTCCGCATCTGTTAATTGTTCTGTATCTAAAACGCCGTTACCGTCTTGATCATTTATTTCCGGCGCTGTCACTGAATCAACTTGGTCTAAGCGAGTTTGTAAGTCTGCTTTACCAGTCATACCGCCTGGTACGTTGTTTAATTTTTCTGATGCATTTGTTTTTGCTGTTTCTAATGCTTCGATAAGTTGATCTAACTCAGCTTTCTCGCTCGGATTAATCAATCCATCCGCTGTAATCTCGGCTAATTTATTGTCTACTGCTTGCTTAGCTTCTTCTACTGCTTCAATTGCTTTCTCCGCATCTGATAATTGTTCTGTATCTATAACGCCATTACCGTCTTGATCATTTATTTCCGGCGCTGTCACTGAATCAACTTGGTCTAAGCGAGTTTGTAAGTCTGCTTTACCAGTCATACCGCCTGGTACGTTGTTTAATTTCTCTGTTGCATTGGTCTTAGCTGTTTCTAATGCTTCGATAAGTTGATCTAACTCTGCTTTCTCACTTGGATTTACTAAGCCATCCTCTGTAATCTCGGCTAACTTATTGTCTACTGCTTGCTTAGCTTGTTCCACTGCCTCAATTGCTTGTTCCGCATCTGTTAATTGTTCTGTATCTAAAACGCCATTACTATCTTGGTCGTTGACTTCTGGTGATGTAACTGTTCCGATTACATCTAAACGTGTTTGTAACTCGTCTTTACCTCCTGTACCGTTTGGTACATTATTCAGTTTTTCTGATGCATTTGTCTTAGCGGCTTCTAATGCTTCGATAAGTTGATCTAAGTCCGCTTTCTCACTTGGATTTACTAAGCCATCACCTGTGATTTCAGTTAACTTATTGTCTACTGCTTGCTTAGCTTGTTCCACTGCCGCGATTGCTTGCTCCGCATCTGTTAACTGTTCTGTGTCTAAAACGCCGTTACCGTCTTGATCATTTACTTCTGGGGACGTTACTGTTCCGATTCCATCTAAGCGTGTTTGCAGCGCACCTTTACCAGCCGTACCAGTTGGTACGTTGTTCAGTTTATCTACTGCATTTGTCTTAGCTGTTTTTAATGCTTCGATAAGTTGATCTAACTCAGCTTTTTCACTTGGATTTACTAAATCATCCGCTGTGATTTCGGCTAACTTATTGTCTACTGCTTGCTTAGCTTCTTCCACTGCCTCAATTGCTTGTTCCGCATCTGTTAATTGTTCTGTATCTAAAACGCCATTACCGTCTTGGTCATTGACTTCTGGAGACGTTACTGTTCCTATTCCATCTAAGCGTGTTTGTAAATCAGCTTTACCAGTCGTACCATTTGGTACATTATTCAGTTTTTCTGACGCAGTTGTTTTTGCTGCTTCTAATGTTTCTATCAGCTTATCTAAGTCTGCTCTCTCACTTGGATTCACCAAACCATCCGCTGTGATCTCTGCTAGTTTATTATTCGCTGCTGTTTTCGCTTGTTCCGCTGCTTCAATTGCTCGACGTGCTTCTGATAGTTGTTCAGCATCTGCTACACCATTGCTATCTAAATCATTTACTTCTGGTGCTGTCACTGACACTATTTGGTCTAAACGTCTTTGTAACTCGTCTTTTCCTGTCGTACCGTTTGGTACATTATTCAATTTATCCGATGCATTCGTCTTAGCTTCTTCTAATGCTTCTATTAACTTATCTAAGTCCGCTTTCTCACTTGGATTAATCAATCCATCCGCTGTTATCTCGGCTAATTTATTGTCTACTGCTTGCTTAGCTTGTTCCGCTACTTCGACTGCTTGTTGCGCTTCCGATAATTGTGCTGTATCCGCAATTCCATTACTATCTTTGTCTGTTACTTCGGGTGCTGTCACTGTTCCTATTTGATCTAGACGTGTTTGTAACCCGTCTTTACCTGTTGTACCATCTGGTACATTATTCAATTTATCTGATGCATTTGTCTTAGCAACTTCTAATGTTTCGATTAATTTTTCTAACTCTGCTTTTTCAGTCGGATTTACTAATCCATCCGTTGTAATCTCTGCTAGCTTATTATCTACCGCTCGCTTAGCTTCTTCCGCTAAACCAATCGCTTTCTCCGCATCTGTTAACTGCTCCGTATCTAGCACGCCATTACTATCTTGGTCGTTAACTTCTGGGGATGTCACTGAATCAACTTGGTCTAAGCGAGTTTGTAATCCATCTTTGCCTGTTGTACCATTTGGTACTTTAGTCAATTTCTCTGTTGCGTTTGTCTTCGCTGTTTCTAACGTTTCAATCAGTCGATCTAACTCGGCTTTCTCAGTCGGGTTAATCAATCCATCCGATGTGATTTCAGTTAACTTATTATCTACTGCTTGCTTAGCTTGTTCCACTGCCTCAATTGCTTGTTCCGCCTCTGATAATTGCTCTGTATCTAGCACGCCATTACTATCTTGGTCGTTGACTTCTGGTGCTGTTACTGTACTAATTTGATCTAGACGTGTTTGTAACCCGGCTTTTCCAGCTGTACTGTCTGGTACATTATTCAATTTATCTGATGCATTTGTCTTAGCAACTTCTAATGTTTCGATTAATTTTTCTAACTCTGCTTTTTCAGTCGGATTTACTAAGCCGTCTGATGTAATCTCGGCTAATTTATCAGCCACTGCTGTTTTCGCTTGTTCCACTGCCGCGATTGCTTGTTCTGCTTCTGATAATTGTTCAGTGTCTAAAACACCATTACCGTCTTGGTCATTTATTTCCGGCGCTGTTACTGATCCTATTTGCTCTAAACGGCTTTGTAGATCCTCTTTGCCTGCTGTACCGTTTGGTACATTGTTCAGTTTATCTACTGCATTCGTCTTAGCGGCTTCTAATGCTTCTATTAACTTATCTAATTCCGCTTTCTCACTTGGATTTACTAATCCATCTGCTGTAACCTCTGATACCTTACTATCCACTGCTGTTTTTGCTTGTTCTGCAGCTTCGACTGCTTGTTGCGCTCCCGATAATTGTTCTGTATCCGCAATTCCATTACTATCTTTGTCTGTTACTTCGGGTGCTGTTACTGAACCTATTTGGTCCAAACGTCTTTGTAGGTCGTCTTTGCCTGCTGTACCATTTGGTACGTTGTTTAATTTGGTAGAAGCGTCTGATTTAGCCTCATTCAACGCTTCAATTAATCGGTCTAACTCTGTTTTCTCACTTGGATTTACTAATCCATCCGCTGTTATCTCCGCTAACTTATTATCTACAGCGCTCTTAGCTTCTTCCGCTAACTCAATCGCTTTCTCCGCATCTCTTAACTGCTCTGTATCTAAAACGCCATTACCGTCTTGATCATTTACTTCTGGCGCTGTTACTGTACCGATTCCTTCTAGACGTGTTTGTAAGTCACCTTTCCCAGCTATACCGTCTGGTACGTTGTTTAATTTTGTAGAAGCGTCTGCTTTAGCCTCATTCATCACTTCGATTAATCGGTCTAAGTCTGCTTTCTCACTTGGATTTACTAAGCCATCCGCTGTTATCTCTGATAACTTATTATCTACCGCTCGCTTAGCTTCTTCGGCTGCTATAATTGCTCTTTCTGCTTCTGATAGTTGAACAGAATCTAAAACTCCGTTACTATCTCTATCATTTACTTCTGGCGATATTAAAGAAGTAATTCGATTTATATTTTGTTGAAATTGGGCCTTATCTAGCATACTACCAGGTAATTCATTAACTTTTTCTAATAGTTCCTCTTTTAACATCGATAGAACTTTATTTAATTTATCAATTTCTTCTTTTTCACTTGGAGTTACTAAGCCATCTGATAATACGGCTGCTAACTTTTGATCATCTATTATTTTTGTTGCTTCTAACGCAATTAAGGCTTGTGCTATTTCAGATATTTGCTGATCATCTCGTACACCATTACTATCACGATCATTCACTTCTGGTGATACAACTGTGGTGATTTTCGCTAACCTTGTTTGAAGATCTGATTTACCTGGTATTCCTTCAGGCACATTATCTATCTTTACAGATGCAGTTGTCATAGCTGTTTCTAATACTTGATTCAACCTATCTATTTCAGCTTTTTCACCTGGAGTGATTAGTCCATCTGAATTCACTTCTAACAATTTTTGAGTTACAGCTCGTTGCGCTTGTTCTGCTGATTGAACAGCTTGATCAGCTTCAGCCAATTGAACAGCATCTACTATACCATTACTATCTAAATCATTTACTTCTGGGGAAGTAAGTGTAGGGATTTCATCTATCCTACCTTGAAGATCATCTTTACCTGCTGTGCCCTCTAACACAGCGCCAAGCTTAGTTATAGCTATTTGTTTTGCTTCTTCCAAAGCAGTTATTGCCTCATCAACTTTCTGTTTTTCAGCGGGACTTACCGCTCCATCAGCTGTTACTTCTGCTAACTGTTGTTCAGCGTATTGTTGTGCTTGTTCTGCAGATTGGATAGCTTCTTCTGCCTTTTGTTTCTTAGCTTTAACTAAAGTAGCATTAATTCTTCTTGCTACATCATCAATATCCACAGATTGATTGGTAATGTTGACTCCTCTCAGTACATTTGGATCTAATGTATCACTTAATATATATCCAAATAATTCATCTTTTTTAACATCTATATAGTAACTAGCGTCAAACGATATAGCAAATTCAACACTACCTCCGGAACCGCCTCCAGTGTTTGGATTTCCATTGGATCCACTATCTGGTCGAGTATATGAGTAGTATCCTAGATGGTCTTGTTGTAATAACACCCTTTGTCTACCATTATAAACAGCGAAAACTTTTTTTATTTTTTTATTAAGACTTGCGTTGGGTCTTATAGCGTAATTCTCAAATCGGTAAGTACCTCTACCTTTTTCTTTAGATAAAACCATTGTTGCAATCAGTACTTCGTCATCATTATAAAAAATCTTATCTTCTACGATACCAAAATGGTTTTTAGTTACATCAGATTGATTTGTAAATGTATAAACAGCTCGATAATCATTATTGTCTCTATTAAAAGTTAAATCTTTCATTTTAGATAATAACTCATTGATTTTGTCTGCTTGAGAAGCATTAATTGTTCTATTTCCAAGTACTGAGTAAATGCCTCTAAAAACATTATTATAAACGCTCTTATTATTCTTAAGTGAAGTTTGTCGAATGATATTTCTCATGAATAATTTTCTTTCTTCTTCAGTTAATTCATCTCTATTTTTTTCAACTTCTCTTATAGCTGTTGTAATATAGTCACCTGAATGTACGGCATCATAACTCAATCTTGCATTGTAACGTCTATCTTTGAAACGCTTATTGTAAGGTGAACTATTCAAGCTCCTTGTCACTCTTGACTTAGGTTTATTATTAGTTGAATCTTTTGTTCCATTATTTAAATCTATTATATTTAAGCCAGTATTTTGAATAGTATCACTGTTACTTTCTATTTTTTGTGTAACTACAAGGGGTTTGATTTGTTCGTCATTATCGACAAATTTTTGCTCTTCAACACTATTGTTCTTAATTTGATTAGCGTTTTCACCTTTTTGCTCTAATATAGATTGCTTTTCTTTTACAGGTGTAGAATTGGCATTATCCATATTTCCATCAGAAGATTTTTCATGTGATGATATGGTTGTTTGATTTTGTTCAGTTATTTTATTTTCTTGCTTCTTTATTTGCTCTTTTTCAAAGTTATAGTTTGTTACCTCATCTACTTTATTTGAAATTTCATTTTTCTTTTCCCCTTTTTCTGCTTTCACTTCATTATTAAGAGGGGTTTGCTCGTCTTCTTGTGTTACTTTATTTGTCTCTTCACTTTTCGATGTTGTTTGATTTACAACATTTGAATTATTTTCGTCAATTTGAGCTTCTTTAGAATGTTCCCCTCCATTTTTCTCTAAATCAAATTGTTTTATTTCTGAAATAACTTGATCTTCAGCGTTATTTTGCGCTTCAATGGTTTCTTTGTCATTTACCATATCTGCTTCTGCTTCACTATCTTGATTCATAAAAAGAACTGTTCCCAATAGCACTGATGCTGTTCCAATAGTAAATTTCCGAATAGAATACTTATTGTTTCTTCTAGCAATATATTCTGCGAGTACTCTCATAGTTGTCTACTTCTCCTTTTTTGATAATATCAATATCATCTATAATTATATTTTTTTGTATAAGGAGTAGTAACAGCTTTATATATTAAGTAAAAAAATGGTTCTTCACAGTAAAATTTTGAGATGAAACAAAAAAGAGCGCCTTCCATTTTATATTGAAAGGCGTTCTGTCATCTATAATATTTGTTAATTTAACCGATTTGTTACTAAGCCTGAAATTGGTTCAAATATCGTTATTGCTTCTTTATTTAATAAATTTTCTGTGAGTTGTAATTCTGTAATCTGATTTGAGTCGTACCATTTAATGTACATTGTACGTGCAGTTAAATTTAGGACTGTTTGATACAAAGTATAATGGAGTGCCGCTTCTTCGTCTCTAACTGCACCTTTGGGTATACTAACAATTTCTAAAAGTTTAAATGCATTGAGTATATCTTCTTCTGCGTTACTTGTTTCTTCTAAATTATTTTTTAAGTAAGTCATTCGAACGAAACGTTCCGCTGAAGTGTATCCACCGGGTAATCCGTATGTTCCACCTTCATTTCCTAGCGTTGGGAAAATAGTATTCATTAGTTGGCTTGGTTGAGGACGTTGTGGCGTGATATTTATATAATTCCTCAAATTTTCATAATGCCAATTCAAATCTGGATTGTTAGTTAAGACTCCTACAGGATTTTCATTTACGACCATACTGCCATCTTTAAAAGTTAGTTCAATCGTTCTACCTGAATCATCAGTAATATGATAATGTAATGGAGGCACTTCAGCTATATCATTGAGCGTGTGTGCGACAACATTTACGGATTTAGCATTTTCTATTAAATCTTCAATGTTTTTATTGTAACCCAACACCCATGTAATCACTTCACTTTGAGCAATGTTCATATACCCTTCTCTTACATCAGTGGCATATGTTGCATATCCTCTAAAATACTGTATTGAAGCACCGAGACCATGTTCATTTACGCCATCTGCAAATAAGAATCCTTCCATATCACTACCCGATCCAACAAAACCATACTTTGTTTTCCCTTTATATGCTACGCGTGATTCCCAATAAAAATGACGTGGTTGTACAGCGGGATTTCCTTTTAATTGATACACAAAATCCATTGTTCGCCCTAATATCACTTGATTACTTTTCGATAAATATGAAAAACCAGTGCACATGATTAATCTGCTCCTTTCACCCTTCTCTATGTCAAAAATTAATTACTTTATATCTTTCATCAATGTTTATTTTAGTTAATTATGCTTTATATTAATAGTAATTCGCTTGTGATATGCATCCGTTTATGAAAAGTTGACACTTGAAACTAACTTTCATCATTTAGCGACTTTCACTAATAATGACACTAAAAAGGACGAGACAGAAATCACCTTTTTCAAAAATGATTGTGTTGTCCCATCCCTATAAGTCTGACTATAAGTAAAAAGTCCGATATATTTTTATCCTAAATATACTTTACTGTATTAATATACACGCTATGATAATATCCTACTGTTTTGTTAAGTTGGTAATCGTAATTATAAGCTTATTTATCTCAACCTTGTTTCTACATTAAATTACATTAATTGTAGTTCGCATACTTGTGCCTGTGACAAAGATGCTTTTACGTCAATGACTCGCTGATTCAAAGAACCTTTATATGGTAAGTTAGGTTGATATAAATGGTTAATAAAAGGACCATCTATAAGCACATCTATATGATTAAGCAATTCATTTCTTTCACCTTTATCTTCCATTAAATATTCAAATAAAAAACCTGTCCAAACCCATAATGTCTTTGAATAGCCAAATTTTTCCCTAAATGCTTGGGCACACTTTAATGTAATGTCTAAATTACAAAATGGTTCTCCCCCTAAGATACTTAACCCGGAAATATATTCAGGTTCACAGTTTTCTAATATTTCTTCTAAGATTAAACCGTTAAACTTTTCACCATATCTAAAATTTTGCGCCACTTTGTTATAACAATTTGCACAGGCAAATGGACATCCTGAGACATATAAACTGCATCTGACACCTTCTCCATCAACAAAACTTTGTGACTCAATTTTGGCAATGTAACCTTGTCCTCTTTTAATATCTAATATTGTCATATGGTATGGTCTTTCAGATGTTTCACTCGAGCACACATTTCTTTATGTCTGCCTTCAATCGTAGGACGTTGGACTGGATTACCAAGATAGCCACATGTTCGTTTTACTACATCAACTGTAGTAGGGTCATCATTACCACACTCAGGACATTGATAGCCCGTTGCTGTTGTTTTAAAATCACCTTTAAAGTCACATTCCCTACAATGATCAATCGGAATGTTCGTGCCTAAATAGCTCACCTTATCATATGAATAATCCCATACTGCTTCTAACGCTTTTAAATTATGATTTAATTTCGGATATTCACAGTAATGGATGTAACCACCACTTGCATAAAAAGGATAATCCTTTTCAAAATCAATTTTCTCAAATGGTGTAATATCTTTTCTCACATCATAGTGGAATGAATTCTGGTAATATCCTTTATCAGTGACGTTTGGTATTTCACCATATTTCTCCATATCTAGTCTACAAAAACGATCAGTTAGAGACTCACTTGGTGTGCTATAAATACTGAACCAAATATCATATTGCTCAGTCCATTTCAACTGGTAAACTTTCATTGCCTTTAATATATCTAATGTAAATTTTTTAGCTATAGACTTTGTTTCCCAATTAGGACCATAAAACACTGTAGCGGCTTCATACAAACCGATATATCCCATAGATAAAGTAGCTCGTTTTCCTTTTAACAACGTCATAATATCTTCTGTATCCGTTAAACGATGTTTAAATGCACCATTTTTATATAAAATAGGCGCATTATCAGGTGTTACTTCAGAAATACGTTGAATGCGATATACGAGCGCATCATGCATTAGTGCCATTCGTTCATGAAATATCTTCCAAAACATTTCAATGTCACCATTAGATTCAATTGCCATTCTAGGCACATTTAATGTCACAACACCAAGGTTACATCTTCCATTATTCTCAAATTGTCCATCTTCGTTCTTCCAAGCTGGTAAAAATGAACGACACCCCATTGGAGCTTTAAAATCACCTAATATTTCGACCGTTTTATCATAATTCAAAATATCAGGATACATTCTTTTAGTAGAACATTCTAATGCCAATTGTTTTATATCATAATTCGGATCTTTCGAACTAAAATTTACGCCTTTTTTAATTGAAAACACAAGTTTTGGAAAAATGGCAGTGATACGATTTTTACCCAAACCTTTGATTCTAGTATTAAGTATTGCTTGTTGGATTTTACGGCTATATGTATCTGTTCCTAATCCAAACCCTAATGTTACAAAAGGTGTTTGACCATTTGATGTATACAATGTGTTGATTTCATATTCTAAACTTTCTATAGCACCTTCAATATCTTGTGAAACTCGATAATCAATGTAATTTTCTATGTCTTGTGATTGCACAAATTTTTCAGCCAATTCTCGATGCTTAGCTTCATTATATTGAACATAATGGCTCAGTAATTCATCAACCCTATCAATTGTACACCCTCCATATTGACTACTAGAAACATTGGCAATGATTTGTACAAGTTGGGCTGAAGCGGTTTGAATTGATTTAGGCGAAGTCACAGTTGCGTTACCAATTTGAAAACCATTCTTAAGCATACTTTCTGCATCTATTAAGCAACAATTCGTAAGCGGTTGAAAAGGATGATAATCTAAATCATGAAAATGTATGTCCCCTTCTTTATGAGCTGTTGCTACATGTTCTGGTAATAAATAATTTAGCGCATATGATTTAGATACTACACCGGCTGTTAAATCTCTCATTGTCGAAAATGTGGCACTATCCTTGTTGGCATTTTCATTTACCACTGTAGGATCTTTAGTTATTAAATGCTTTAAATCTTGTTCGAGTTTATTCATTTTATCCCCTCATTCCTATATATTGTGCCTTATTACAATTTATACTACAATATATAGTGTTTCAATGAGTGAGCTAGCCGTTCACAAATTCGTAAAATCATTTCGAAGTTTTTATGAACTTTAATTGCTTTTTCAAAATATCTGAATTAATAACATAAAAACATAGAAAACACTGCTAAACAATAGTTAATCATCCTATTGTCTAATCAGTGTTTTAAATTATTTTATATTCAACTCAAACTCTTTACAATTTCTCTATAAATTTTCTCGGCTGTCTCCTCATTTTCAACACCATAGACATTCATTCTTCCGTCTTTAAACAGGGTGATTTCATGAGGCCCATATGACAATAGTTTCACAAAGTCATTAGTTTTTTTTACGGTCATAGGTAAATAATCAGTATGGTTAAACATGTCGGCATTAAAGCGTAACAAAAACATGTCTCCGCATTGCTTCTCTATCTTGGTATCATATTTATCATTTAATAATGCATAATCATGTTTCTCACAAACATTACAATCACTTTGTTTTAAAGCACTAATGTCCATAGACTTATATTGCATATTAAAGCAATCCATAGTTATAAGTTTTTTTGAAAATGCTTCGTTAGAGACCCATCTCATTAGCTCGGAAACTTGCATACTAGCTACTTGATAAATCACTGGTGGTAGCACACCATTTATTGCACAACTTTCACCAGTACTTGGCATTGTTTCAAGTAGACATTTCAAGCATGGACCTTGATCATCGATACCATAAACAGTACCTTTACTACCAACTGCAGCACCATAAATCCAAGGTATATTTTGCTTGTTACAAGATTCATTGATTAAATATCTGATTTTAAAATGGTCCATACCATCTATAACAATATCCGGATGATATGTCGTTAATAGATTTTCAATATTTAAATTTGTTATTTCACAATCTATTGCTGTCACTTGTACGTTACTATTGATTTGATTCAACTTATGCTTTAATGCTTCAACTTTAGGTAACATCTGTTCCGCATCCAACTCATCATATAATGCCTGTCTATGTATGTTGGACAATTCAACAATATCCATATCGATTACAGTAAGTGAGCCTACCCCCATCCTTACTAACATTTCTGCACTGTGACTACCCAGTGCACCTACACCCATAATCATGACGTGTGTTTTTTGAAGTTGACTTTGACCTTGCTCACCAAACTGATGATACCTTACTTGTCGATTGTATCGTTCTATCATAAGAACCCAATACCTTCAGTTGGGCTCGATGCTTGTGCTGTATACTTCACAGGTATTCTTCCTGCTTCATAACTCAATCTTCCTGCATTAATCCCTTTATTCATTGCTTCTGCCATTTTCACAGGATTTGCTGCACTTGATATTCCTGTATTAAGTAAAATACCATCAGCACCTAATTCCATCGCATGACAAGCATCTTTAGGTGAACCAATACCTGCGTCTACGATTACTGGTACATTAACGCGTTCAATAATATAGCGCAAATTTAATGGGTTATTGATTCCTCTCCCCGTACCAATAGGTGAGGCAAGTGGCATAATTGCATGAACACCTAACTCTTCTAAGCGTTTCGCTAACACAACATCATTAGATATATACGGACAAACCGTATAACCTTTGTCTAATAACACTTTACATGCTTCATATGTTTCTAGTGGGTCTGGAAGTAATGTTTCGTCATCACCAATGACTTCTACCTTAATCATGTCGCAAACACCTGCGTGGTTAGCAATTTCTGCTATACGGATTGCTTCTTTAGCTGTCTTAGCCCCTGCAGTATTAGGAAATGTGATGAATTTCGATAAATCAACTTTTGCTAATGGATTTGGTAAATCTTTGTCATATAAATTCATGCGTCTCACTGCAAAAGTTAATACTTCTGTTTCTGACGCTTCAATAGCCTTAGTTTGTATCTCCTCATTATCAAATTTTCCTGTACCTAATAATAATCTTGAATTTAATGTAAAGTTGCCTATTTTAAACATATTAACCGCCTCCTACAAATTCTAATAATTCTAAGTTATCTTCATCATTGACTATTCGAGATGTAAATTGTTCTCGCTTAATTAATGTTTCATTATGCTCTACAATAATCCGTGTTTCATCCAGTCCTAATGATTGAATTATTTCTTGTATATTAATTGGTTGTTCAAAGTTAAATACATCACCATTAATCTTACATTTCATTTCGTTCACCTCTCCTAATCTGAAAATCGTACAATTGTTTTGGCCTATGCCCGCTGATAATCCATTGACTCATCAACTCACCTATTAAAGGCGAAAGTAAAATTCCATTGCGATAATGGCCAGCAATCACAAATAAGTCTTTATCTACTTCATCCATAATAGGCTGTTCATTTTGACAATAAGGCCGTATACCTGACCATTGATTTATGATTTTTCCATTTTTTAAATCAGGTATATAGTGCAAAGCCTGTGACTTAAGCCAAGCTTTTCCTGAATTAGACACCCCAACTGAGTAGTCATCAAAGTAACTTGTTGCACCGACTAAATATCTATTCTTTAATTTAGGGACGACGTAACAACCATTTGTCAGGAACATGGTAACATCCAAATTCAAATCGGGTTGTTCTATCAATAGTACTTCCCCTTTCACACCACTTACCGCTTCACAAGGTAAATATTGCCGTAAAAGTTTGCTTGTCCAAGCACCACCCGTGACAATTAACTTTTCAGTATAATAGGTTCCACTTTGTGTCTCCACGCGGTAGCCACTTTTTTCGGATTCAATATTGGTCACAGTTGTTTGGTATATCCTATCTATATGTCGATGTGAAAGTGACTTTAACAACGCTTTGGTATAGCGGTTTGCATTAATTTGATTATCTTCAGGCATATAGATACCATTTGTATGTTTTGAAGTAATGGCCTCGTTGGACAGGTGCTGAACATCAGTCGGGCTAAGACGTTCTACAGATGTAAAATGTTGTCTTAAAAATTGATATTGTTGTTCAATCTTTTTATTATCATAATGATCCGTAGCCAATTTTATTAATCCGCTATTTAAATACTCAATATCCACACCAACCTCTTCAAACAAACTGTCTCTTAGCGGTTCGAACATCCTTTGAGAAGTTGTTGCCAAACTAAACAAAGCACTGTTTTCGGTAAATTCATTTTGCGCGCCTAACATCCCACCCGCTTTATAAGATGCATGCTTGCCTGCTTCATCTCTATCTATCACAGCTATATTCGCAAAAGTTTGACTTAACCCACGTGCAATTGACATGCCCATGACTCCTGATCCAATAATAATGACATCATACATGCCCATCCCACACTTCCTTCATATGCTTGAGTTTTTGTTTCGAGTATTGATTAAAAATAGAAATCCCGGCTATGCCTGAAAATTCATTAGGTAAAGAAGATAAAGTATGTTGATTTATACCTCCAATTGCAATAATCGGAATATCAATTTGTAGAGCTGCTTCAATCTCAGACTTTACTCTAGGTGTTTGCTGAGGTTTAGAAGGTGTCTCAAATACGTGTCCAAACAACACAAAATCTAGCCCCAAATATTTAGCGTTAGCAATAGCATCTTTATGATGCGTAGACATACTCACTTGTATATTGGGATAATTAGCTTGTACTTCCTCAACACAGGGGTCGTTTTCCCTAAAATGAATTGCCGACAAGTCACATTTTAGGATTACATTAATATCACTATGAACAATAATCTTATCCTTAGGAAACTCATTTTTTAGTAATTCATTAACCCACTGAATGACTTCTTCAGTATTCGTTGGCACTCTTATTAATAAGTAATCAATAACACTTTCGATTTCACAGTAATGCTTAATATGTGATTTAGACAAATCTTGATATGGTGTAATAGCAATAAACAATATATTCACCCCAAATAAAAAAACGTTATTTTCCCTGGCGGAAAAATAACGTTATATGATTGCTTCTATCATAGAAAACGCCACTTTCCTACGCCAGTGCGAACTGGATCAGGTTCTAGGAATCCCTCAGTCATTACTTCAGTCTCAGCCTTTATCAAAGGCACTTCCAGTGGTTTCTATCTATTAAATTTTCAAAATAAATGTTCATTCACATCTTTTAGCGATTACTTACAATCTAACTTATAATGATTTACTTTTCAAGTATCACTTTAACATTAGTAGCACATGTTTCTAATAATAGATAACATGATTATGTGTTTTCTCACTTATAAAGACAACTCTAACAAACGTGCCGTTATAGGCCGGGTCTGACGATAGACTTCTTGATATATTTCAAAATATTTAATATAGCGTTCATGATGAGCTTTATTTGGCAGAAAAGTTCTATCATAGACAATAAATTGATTAACTACATCTTCTATGTTTTCATACCAACCCAAACCGACAATAGCTAGCATTGCAGCACCCATGCAAGGCCCTTCTTCATATTTCAATTTACTGACTTTCGCATTAAATATATCAGCCTGTAATTGTAACCAAAAATCATTTTTCGCACCACCACCGATTGATGTAATATGCGTTATGTCCTTCTCTTTTTCACGTAAATATACCAATGTTTCATACAATGAATAAGTAATACCTTCAATTACTGATCTAGCTATATCTGCATTTGTATGTAAAGTACTTAACCCGATAAAGCTGCCTCTAATTTTCGAATCGCCATGTGGTGTACGCTCACCCGAAAGATATGGTGCAAATAACAACCCTTCACTGCCAATTGTAGATTCACTTGCTAAACTTAAAATTTGATTAAAAGTTAAGTCAGGAAACATATACTTTTTCAACCAATTCAAACTATCTCCAGCAGCAAGCGTCACGCCCATTACATAGGATTTATCCTCAACAACATGATTGAAATAGTGCAAATTATGCCGATACGTCTTTCCTTCTCCTTCTTCACAAGTTAATAACGTACCAGAAGTCCCAATACTGCATAATGTATCACTGGATTTGATAACACCCGCACCAAGTGCACCGCATGCATTATCACCACCACCAGCAAAAACAGCCACATCATCTTTTAAACCTAATAATTTAGCTAGGCTACTTTCTACATATCCAATAAAATCTCCGGATGATACGAGTGGGGGATAAATATTATGAATACCAAATTGTGAGCCAATGGCCTTCGACCAATTTTTCTGTTTTGGATCCATTAATAGTGTGCTCGAAGCATCTGAATATTCCATATTTATTTTACCAGTAAGCTTAAAACGCACATAATCTTTAGGTAATAAGAATGATGCTATCTTGTTCCAATTCTTAGGCTCATGATCTTTTATCCATAGCAATTTCGTCAGTGTAAAACCTTCTAACACCGGATTGGATAACACATAATTACCAAATTGTTGTTCAATTGTTGCGCACTGATGTGTTGATCGAGTATCATTCCATAATATTGCATTTCGAATCGGTTTATTATTGCTATCTAATGCCACTAAACTATGCATTTGACCAGATAACGATAAGGCACGAATATAGATATCATTTAACGCGTTGTTACTTAATATTTGTCTAATACATACTTTTGTTGCCTCAAACCATTCATCTGGTTGTTGCTCATTATATCCAGATTGAAGTTGTATCATATCAAGCTCTTCGCTAACCTTAGCTAAAACTTCTCCTTCTTTACTCACGGCTATAACTTTAACTGAACTTGTTCCTACATCTATACCTAACACTGCTTCATTCAATATCATCGATTCCTTTTGTTAGATTTTAAATATTCAACAACTGTATCATATTGAAATAACTTTCAAATTTCCAATCATATGATATGACAATGACTCTGAAGTTAGAATAATAGTTTCGACATATAAATGACGATGACTACAGTTATCGCACTCAGTAATGTTGATAAAAAGACTAATTCAGCCGCAAGTTCTGGATGATTATCATATTCCTGGGCAATAACTGAACTATTCACGGATGTAGGCATAGCTGAAGTAATAAATAACGCTTGTGCTATGATACCTTCAAGTCCCATCAGTTTGATAATACCAAGGGCTATCACCGGACCAACAATCAGCCTCACAAATATAAACACATATGAACTTGACCACTTAAAGCTAAATTTAATATTAGCAATTTGGGCACCTAATAATAATAAGGCAATTGCTATCATTGCATCTGCAATATAGTTTGCCGGTGTCCATATAAACTTAGGTATAGGGACATTACCATAATTCAAAACAATCGCAAATATTAAAGCGTATAAAACAGGCATCTTAAAGTAACCTAATATCGCTTTAAGTTTCCCAATGTGCACAGCTTGTATTGAAAATATACCATATGAAAAAGTAAATATATTTTGTAAGGAAAGCACGATGACTTGAACAGACATCGCCAAAGGATCTCCTTTAAATACTAAATCATTTACCGGAACGCCGTAATTACCAGAATTAAAAAATAATACGCTATTCGTTAATGTTGTTGCTTCACCTTTATCCTTTGTACCAAAATAGGCCAATAACTTACCAATACCATACAGGATAATTATGTATATAATAAAGAATAATACGATATACAATAATAGCTTGATTTCAAAATTCGTCTTGTAAAATTTTACAAATATGAATCCAGGTACAAATATGTATATGTTTAACTTTGCCAATGTTTTTAAATCTAATGTGAATTTTTTCTGCAGTACATACCCTATTACAATCATAATAAAAATAGGCAATAATACAGTCTCTAAAACAATTAACATTTCATGCATTTTAGTTTTGCCCCCTTTGCCTAATTCCACTTACTTTTGTACTTATGAAATAATGAGAAATTTACATAAGTACCCCCCTTGAAAATCAATCACTCAGAGGTCACGTTAAAGCTATTTGCATATGACCTAACCATTGCAAATTCTTTTATACAAAGCAAGAACTGAGCATACTCACAAGACTGTTAAGTTATGTTTCACGTTAAACAACATGTCTCGATATTAGCAAATTAAATTTTGCTTATTAATTTATAGTAATAAACTTACTTTTTCTTTCCTTTTTTCTTATTGTTTTTCTTTTCTTCTAAAATCGACATCACGATAAAGCCAACAAGTAATATTGGTGTAAGAACTGCAACCATTATTAACATTTACTTCACCTCTTTATTTGATATTTTAAAAAATAAATTTTAAATATAGATAATAAATCAAATAGCATCCTTATAATATTAATTTACACCTTTTAAACATCTTCCTCAATAAAACAATTTAGTTTGTTCAATAAGTTTTATTTAATCCTTCAAAAACAACACCAGCAAATGACTATAGAAAAAGATTTTTAATAATTAATATACATCTAGATAATCTATAGGTTATTTATATCACCTAATCCCTCAATGAGTTGCGCATGCGTATCCAAAAACTTCTATGCTAGGATTCAAATCAAAAACCAGAGTAAAATAATGGTATTTCTATGCAAAAAATATTTAAAAATCATGTTAAACCGCCGACTAAATCGAATATTTTTATATTATTAAGTTATTTTTATTTAACTATACTTTAATAATTGACCGTAATATAAATTAGTTGTAATATTTTTAATATAATATATACTTTTGCAGCTGAAATTAATTTAAGAATTATATTTCACTATAGAAAGGTCGGAGGAATTATAGTGAATTACAACCTAGTTATTTATAAACAACATGACAAACTCAACTATCTAAATACACCTAACTTTGCAAATATATATCTAGTCATCGTAGGTGAAATTTCCTTTCAAAAATTAACTTCTACATATACTTTCCAGCAAGGTGAAATTTTTATAGTTTATGATTTCGAAGAAAATTTAATAATTAGTAGGCAAGCTACAATTGCTTGTATTTCTGTAAACAACATCACCTATCACCGTTTTTCATTAGTGTACAGAGCAGGTGCTTCAGACAATTATACACCTCCAAAAGTAATAACTGAAACTTATATTGAGACATTAAAAGCAATTCTAGAGGAAGATTTTTTCAATGCGGATATTGGAGTGATAAAACTTATTAATTACCTTAATCATTCAAAAGATAATTTGTATGTGAATATGTCATATTCAAACAAACTAATTAAAAATGTAGTCGAGTATATCAATAAAAATTATAAAAAACCTTTAACTTTATCTTACATTTCAAAGAAGTTTTATGTGAACAGTAGTTATCTCTCACGTGAATTTTCAAAAAAAATGAATATATCTTTATTAAAGTATATAAAAAAAGTGAAGATTTACAGTTTATCGAGGGATCTTTTATTACATGGTAATTGGGAATCTACCTGGAGAGAGTATGGATTTCGTTCTTACAATACTTATTTGCGTGATTTTAAAAATATAATGCACATGTCACCTAAAGAATTTATCAATCAAAATCCTATTAATCAAGTGAATGAAAGAATCGAGCAGCAAGAGTTATATAAATATTTACAACAAATATTAGATTTAATTAAACCTGAATGATTTCGCGTCATTTTTGTATATGAAAAACACCAAGTCCCTCATACATTAAGGCGACTTGGTGCTTAAAATTATGTCATTACGTTTACTATTTAGTACTTATATTTGTTCTCTTCATCTGATTTTGTATATTCATCTTTTATAGCTTCTTTTTCATTTTCTTTTTGTTCTTCTGATAAAACAAACGAATTATTGTGTTCGTTGACTTGTGAACCATCTTTAATATATGGATTTACGTCCTCATCATTATCTTTACTATAAACAGGCGCTTTTGGTTTTCTCACTAATAGCATGATACCAGCAATAATCCACAGTACAGCATTAATCCAATTACCTAATAAAGAAATTACACCTGCAATAATTAGTAAAATGCCTGCTACTTTAGCTTTTTTACCAATTAAGAATGCTGCTATCAATGCAATAATTAAAATTACAATACCTATTACTAAACCTGTAGTTACAAGTCCGCTTAGAGTACTAAAGAATGCATTAGCATCTTCATATGTAACACTAGCTTCTTCTTGCATCATTTGATTGATAAAAGTATCTTTAAGCTCACTATTTCCAAACATCGGAATTAAAACAGCCAATATTATTACAGCAATTAATTGTAGCGCAATACCAATCCACGTTAGCACACGTTCTGTTGTTCTTTTCATAACAATGTTCCTCCTATTTATAAAATTAAATTTATTAAAACAATAATCTTTACCAACATAATATAAAAAATACTTAATTACAATGTTAATTATACTAATTGCTAATATTTAAGTCTATATTTTATAGGTATTAGCATTTCTTATTATTATAAGTATTAGGTTAAAAAATTAAGAGAACCAGACCAAAACCTACTTGCTTAAAATAATTTCATTGTATTAATTTATTTCAACAAGAATGTCTACATAAAAAAATGGCCCGAAACATCAATATATGTCTCGGGTCATTTTTTGTAATTATTTGTGTTCTCTAAAAGCATTATCAATATGTGTAAGTTGATCTACGAAATGATGAACTTCTTCGGCTGTAAATTTATTTCCAAGGCGATCTTTCACTGCTTCTGTCATAACAGCTGTTGCTTTCTTCAAAAATGCTTCACCTTCATCACTCAATTTAATGAGTTTGATACGTTTATTATCTGAATACGCACGTTGCACATAGCCCATATCTTCTAATTTCGCTATACGCTTTGATGCGGCCGTTTTAAAAATATTTTGTAAACCAGCTAATTCATTAATCGTTACTTTGCCTTCAGTTTTTATAATTCTCATTGCCTCAATTTGTTCTCTTGAAAGCAAATTACTTAGCCCGGTCTCTTTAACGATATCTACAATCTCTTTATTTAAATGCAACATTACTATTTGAAACTTAATAATCGCTTCTTCAATTGTCTTATCTACATTTTCCAAATAAGCCGCCTCCGAATAACACTTATTTAAACTCTAATGAGAATGGTACCCTTTGTCTTTTGTTAAACCATAATATGACTATATATTGTAAAATCATCATTACTACAATAATACCTATGAGCAAGGCTACAACAAAACCAAAGTTAAAATGTCCTGCATGAGTAAAGATCGCTTCTCTATAACCTTGTATTGCGTATGACATTGGTGAGAATGGGTGAATCCATCTGAAGAATTGTGCAGATAATTCTATTGGGAACATCCCTTCACTTGAACTTAACTGCAGTATCAGTAAGACCATTGATATAAAGAGTCCGATTCTATCTAGCAATAGGCTTAAGAATGTTGTGATGGTAATTGCTGCGATGGCCCACAATAATCCTACCAAGATAAATTTACCGATATTATCGATAGACATGTTCAGTGCAAATATCGCCCAACTACTCATTAGAAGTGATGATATTGTACCTTGTGCAAGATACAATAATAGTTTGCCAAACGCTTGTTTAATCGATGTTGTCTCTTTACTTAATACTTTTCTTAAAGGATAAATTGCGCTAAATGAAACTGCGCCTACAAATAAACTAACACTTGCCATATATGGGACAATTGTTTCACCATATTTATCAGCTTCTGTAGCGTTATTTTCATCCACTTTCGTCACATTATTTAGAGCTTTTTCATTATCTCCTTCAAATGCGACACCGTCTTGTTGAGAAACTGATTGGTCAATTTTTTCTTTTAATTGATTATTATTTTGTTGTAATTGAGTTAAACCATCTGTAACTTGTTGATTTCCTGAAATCAATTGTTGTGCAGGCTGTCCTACTGCAGGTTCTAACTGTTTCAAACCATCTGTAACTTGTTGATTTCCATCAATAAGTTGAGATTCAGCATCTGACATTTCGCCTAAAGCTTCAGAGGTATCTTGGAAACCAGATTTTGATTTTTTGGCGCTATCAAATAATTGGTCTAAATAATTTGAACGAATATTGTCTTTGATTGAGTCTGTCACTGTATTAATGGCTTTCTGAGCTGATTGACTACCAGTGTAACTTGATCCTGGATTTACTTGTGTTTCTAAATTTATTTTTTTAGGGTTTTTATCTAATAATGTTGTTGCGTTACTTGATGCATCTTTAGGGATAATAATTGTACCAACGCTTTTCCCTCTTTCAAGTTGGTCATATGCTTCTTTTTTAGAAACCTCTTGGAAGTCAAATTTATCATTATCTTTTAATTTATCGACTACATCATCACCGATTGTAACTTTTTCATCATTCAATTTTGCAGTCTTGTCTTGGTTAACAATGGAAATCTTTAATTGATCTGTCTTATCATATGGGCTCCACATTGAACCTACAAATAATGCTACATATAGCAATGGGATAGCTGCAATTGCTATAAGCGCTATTATTAACATTTTGTTTCTAAAAATAAATTTAAATTCATTAAACATCTTTTCTTACCTTCCTTTTTTAAATTGTACACCGTGTGTACTATTAGAACTTTAAAAACCGAAACATGCTAGAGTGCTTATTCCGGGGCGTTTATAGCTATTCAAATTTATGGGGATATATAAATCTTCAAAACAGTACACCCCTTATACATTTTCATATCATACTCTCTTCAACATCAGTTGTCAATCGAAGTTATTATAATTAGCTAATTTTTATTATTGTAAAATCAATAAACATATTATATGGAATTTGTTTTCATTATATAACAATCAATTGGTAAATTAATTTGAACTTAAGCTTAGTCATTTAAATTGTCGTCATTAAAATGAAATCATAATTTTATAAGCTTACTTAATTTCATTATTAAAGTGTGCCGTATATTAATCAATCTATGCTCACTCAATATTCTACGTCTATAACTTAAATTTATATTTTCCACTTTATAATATATAATTGTTTATAGAATAATGTTGCTTATATCGTTTGCCAACACCTAGTACTCACATTACACTATGTTACACTTGGTAATATTAACCGAACTTCCCCCTGTCCAAATTAGATAAGAGGTAATAATAAATGGAAAATAATTTTATAGTAAATGAAAATGAGAAGCGTGTATTAAAACAAATATTCAATAACAGTAATATTTCACGAACACAAATATCGAAGAATTTAGAACTTAATAAAGCTACTATTTCTAACATTCTGAACAACTTAAAACATAAGCGTTTAGTTAATGAAGTAGGAGAAGGTAATAGTACTAAAAGTGGTGGACGTAAGCCTATTTTACTCGAAATCAACCAAAGATATGGTTACTATATTTCCATGGATTTAACATATGATTCTGTTGAATTAATGTACAACTACTTTGATGCCACTATATTAATGCAAGATTCCTACGAATTAAAAGATAAGAATGTAAGCAGTATATTACAAATTTTAGAATCTAATATAAATGTGTCAGAAAAATATGATACGTTACATGGGTTGCTTGGTATATCTATATCCATACATGGTATCGTCGACGATCAGCAAAACATTATCAACCTTCCTTTTCATAAAAATGAACGCAGCACATTTACTGATGAATTAAAGTCATTCACAAATGTTCCTGTCGTTATAGAAAATGAAGCAAATTTATCAGCGCTATATGAAAAAGGTTTATATATAAATTCAAACATAAATAATTTGATTACTTTAAGTATTCACAAAGGCATAGGCGCTGGCATCATAATAAATAAAAAACTTTATCGTGGCTCAAACGGAGAGGCTGGGGAGATAGGTAAGACATTGGTTTCGGAATCTATAAATGATAATGACAATAAATATTATAAAATCGAAGATATATGCTCTCAAGATGCTTTAATACAGAAAATAAATAATAGGTTGGGCGTTACACTTACATTTACAGAACTGATTCAATATTATAATGAGGGGAATTCCATTGTTGCTCGGGAAATTGAACACTTTATAAACAAAATAGCAGTTCTGATTCACAATTTGAACACACAATTTAATCCAGACGCTATTTACATTAACTGTCCCCTAATTAATGAATTACCTAATATTTTAGATGAAATTAAAAAACAATTCTCCCATTTTTCTCAAGCTAGTCCAATTCCAATACATCTGACCACTAATGTAAAACAGGCTACTTTATTGGGTGGTACCTTAGCAATAATGCAAAAAACATTAAATATAAATAACATTCAAATGAACATTAAATAATCGCAGCAGTCCGAGGCATAAAGTAGATGTCTCGGACTGCTTATTGTTCCTTACTTGAGTGGATCGATGAAATCTTTCGAGCTAAATTGATTTCTGGCCCACTCTTTTTTTATTTTTAGAAAGCGTTTACAAAAAATAAACGATGTGCTATATTACCTCTAAAGTTAGTTTGTTTATTAAATTAACCAACTAAAATATAGGAGGAATATTATGTCTTATTTTGATATCAATAAAGTAAATTACGAAGGTCCTAAGTCAAATAACGCTTTTAGTTTTAAGTATTACAATCCCGAAGAAAAATTGGGTAATCACTCCATGTCAGAACTTTTAAGATTTAGTGTCGCTTATTGGCACACATTCACTGCTGACCTTTCCGATCCATTCGGTGTAGGTACTGCAGAACGTGATTGGGATTCATTAGATGAGATAGAAAAAGCAAAAGCAAGAGTAGAAGCAATTTTTGAATTTATGGAAAAAACATGTATTGATTACTTTTGTTTTCACGATGTAGACATTGCTCCAGAAGGTGCATCTTTAAAAGAATCTAATGAAAATTTAGATATCATCGTAGAACTTATTAAAGAAAAAATGGATCAAACCGGTAAGAAATTACTTTGGAATACAACCAACAACTTTACTCACGAGCGTTTTGTTCATGGTGCAGCCACGTCTTCAAATGCTGAAGTATTTGCATATGCAGCTGCAAAAGTTAAAAAATCATTAGAAATTGCTAAAAAACTTGGTTCCGAAAACTTTGTTTTTTGGGGCGGTCGTGAAGGCTATGAAAGTTTATTAAATACTAATATGAAATTAGAGTTAGATAACTTAGCTACCTTCTTTAAAATGGCAAAAAGTTACGCAGATGAAATCGGCTATACAGGGCAATTTTTAATAGAACCAAAACCTAAAGAACCTACCACACATCAATATGATACTGATGTTGCAACAACACACGCTTTCTTACAAAAATATGATTTAGATAAAGACTTTAAATTTAATATTGAAGCTAACCACGCGACACTTGCTGGCCATACATTCCAACATGAATTAAGATATGCACGTGATAATAATATGTTGGGTTCAGTAGATGCTAACCAAGGACATCCCCTTTTAGGATGGGATACAGATGAATTTCCAACTGATGTATATGATACTACGTTAGCAATGTACGAAATACTTAAAAATGGTGGGTTGGCTCCAGGCGGATTAAACTTTGATGCTAAACCTAGAAGAACATCATTTAAACAAGAAGACTTAATTTTAACTCACATTGCAGGTATGGATACTTTCGCATTAGGTCTACGTGTTGCTTATAAGATGATTGAAGATAATTTTTTTGAAAATATTATGGATGAAAAATATAAATCATTTAATGAAGGCATTGGTAAAAAAATAGTTGAAGGAAAGACTTCATTTAATGAATTAGAAGATTATGCTTTCAATATTAATACGATTAATAATACTTCTGATCATTTAGAAGTCATTAAATCACAAATTAATCAATATATCTTAAATATTAATAATAAGGATTGATAAAATGCCCTATGTAATTGGTATAGATATTGGCACGAGTGCTTTAAAAACGCTTGTAGTAAATAAAAGTGGTGACGTTGTAGAATCTTATAGCGTCTCTTATAATACGGAACATCCTAAGTCAGGATACAGCGAAATTGATCCTGAAATTTGGTATGAAGCAACGTTAGAGAGTCTAAAACATATACTAAATCATTATACTCAAAATGATATTACTGGTATCAGTTTTTCTGGTCAAATGCACGGTCTAGTAGTCATTGATCAAGAAGGCACTCCAATTAGACCAGCCATTTTATGGAATGATACAAGAACATCTCAAGAAGTTGAAGACATTAAACAAAAGCTAAGCCTTAATTCGTTATTAGAATTAACACAAAACACAGTCCTAGAAGGCTTCACCTTACCTAAGCTTATGTGGTTAAAGAATAATGAGCAAAACAACTACAAGCATATCGCTAAGTTTATGCTTCCTAAAGACTACATCGTGTATAAATTGACAGGTAATGTTTACACAGAACCTTCAGATGCTGCAGGTACAATTATGTTTAGCGTAAAAGATGAAAATTGGTCCACAGAATTATTACATCGTTTAAACATTGATCCATCCATTTGTCCAGAAGTCATTGCTTCACATCAAAAAAGTGGCCAATTAACTGAAAAAGTAAAAAATATTTTAGGTATTAATTGGAACATTAACGTGTACCAAGGTGGCGCAGATAATGCTTGTGGTGCTTTAGGTTCAGGTATTACCGACGAACAAAAGCAACTTGTCAGTATCGGAACTTCAGGCGTCGCATTGTCTATAGAAAATCGTATTGATTATGAAAATGATGGAAGCGTACATTACTTTAATCATTGTGTTCCAAACCAAAAATACATTATGGGCGTGACTTTATCTGCTGGATATAGCCTGGAATGGCTTAAGCAACTTATCTCTCCTGATGAAAATTTTACTACTTTCTTAAAAGATATTGCTCACTCAGAAGTTGGTTCTAATGGATTAATGTACACACCTTATTTATTAGGTGAACGTACACCACACAATGATGCTTCAGTACGAGGTAGTTTCATCGGTTTAGATGCAAATACGACACCGCTCGATATGAAACGTGCTGCTCTAGAAGGCATTACTTACTCTATTAATGAAAGTATTCAAATTATGAAAAACAACGCTATTAACATTACTGAAATTGTATCAATCGGTGGTGGAGCTAAAAATAATCAATGGTTGCAAATTCAAGCAGATATTTTCGATACAATTATTTCTACACGAACAGAAGAACAAGGTCCAGCTTATGGTGCGGCAATGTTAGCTGCTATGGGAGAACAATGGTTTAATACTTTCAATGACATGAGCGAAGCATGGATAGCATACCATCAAAAAGTATATCCCATTGAAGCAAATACAAAATCTTATCAAGACTTATTTAATATATATAAAACAATTTATGACGCTACGCAGACAGTAACTCAAAAACTTAATAAATTTAAGTGATCTATCAAGGGGATGGATATATGTCAACTTATAATAATAAGAAATTTATTTTTAAAATAGCTTTAATCGCAACGCTCGGTGGTTTATTATTCGGCTATGACACAGCAGTTATTTCTGGAGCTGAACAATCTCTACAGCAATATTTGACGAAAGATTATGGCAGTTTCATTCATGGCATCACAGTTTCTAGTGCGCTAATCGGTTGTATTATTGGTGGCCTATTGTCTTCAAGTTTTTCAAGTCGCTTAGGTAGAAAAAAATCATTACAAGTAGCTGCCATCCTATTTATCGTTTCTGCAATTTTGTCAGGCTATCCCGAATTTTTATTTTTTGATTCAACTGGATCTAACCTTGGCCTACTCATTGCATTTAATTTGTATCGTATTATTGGCGGTATCGGCGTAGGATTAGCTTCTGCAATTTCTCCTATGTACATTAGTGAAATAGCCCCTTCGTCAATTAGAGGTAAACTCGTTTCATGGAATCAATTTGCCATTATATTCGGTATGTTAGTAGTATATTTTGTAAATTACGGTATTACATATGGCCAATCCCAAAGTTGGATTCAAGATATTGGATGGCGTTATATGTTTATTACTGAAGCGATTCCCGCAATAGCATTTTTCTTTTTATTATTTTTAGTACCTGAAACACCTAGGTTCTTATCATTAAGTAATAAAAATACAGAAGCCCTCTCGGTTCTTAATAAAATTTATGCTTCAAAGAATCATGCTCAAAATGTGCTAAATGACATTTTAGCTACTAAAAATAAGTTAACAGATGTGAAAGCGCCACTTTTCAGTTTTGGTAAGACTGTTATTATAGTAGGTATTTTATTATCTGTTTTCCAACAATTTATTGGAATCAATGTTGCTTTATATTACGCACCTCGTATTTTTGAAAACTTAGGTTCAGGTAGCAACACATCTATGATACAAACCGTTGTCATGGGCTTAGTAAACGTAATCTTCACAATCATTGCTATATTATATGTAGACAAATTTGGACGGAAACCTTTACTAATAATTGGATCAACTGGCATGGCAATCGGCATGATTGGTATGAGTGTCCTAGCTGCAAACGGTGCATTCGGTGTTATAACTTTAATATTTTTAGTACTTTATACTGCTTCATTTATGATGAGTTGGGGACCTATCATTTGGGTATTATTATCAGAAATATTCCCTAATAGAATTAGAAGTAGTGCTATGGCAATAGCCGTGGCAGTTCAATGGTTAGCTAACTTTACGATTACTTCCACTTATCCCACTATGATGGATGTTAGCGGCGCCATGACTTATGGTTTTTATGCACTGATGAGTATTTTATCAGGACTATTCGTTTGGAAATTCATTCCTGAAACCAAAGGTAAAACACTTGAAGAACTAGAGAGCGTTTGGAAAAAAGAAGGCGTGACATCTGTTTCAAATCAAGATGAAAAAGTTCAAATTAATTCAGAAAAAATTCAAAGTCAATCTAACTCAACAAACTAAAAATTGAATCCCGATTTTATAATGTGCTAATTTTACTGTAAATAAAAAAAGTCAGCCACTCTTACCGGTGACTGGCTTTTTATATTGATGTTATAAACAATTTCCAACTAAGTAATACTATCTATTACAAAAGCAATTGCAAATGCCACAAATGACAATAAAGTTTCCATAACTGTCCACGTTTTAAAAGTTTCTTTTACATTTAAACCTAAATATTCTTTAACCATCCAGAATCCGGCATCGTTCACATGAGAGAGCATTAATGACCCTGCTCCGGTAGCTATTACCAACAATTCTAAATTCACCCCAGACATATGTTGGATAATTGGTGAAACTATTCCCGCAGCTGTAGTTAAAGCAACAGTGGCAGAACCTGTAGCGACACGTATTAAACCTGCTACTAAAAAAGCTAATAGTAATGGCGATAGCGAGAGATTTTCTGTCATCTGCGCAATTGAATCTCCTACACCTGTCTCAATAAGTATTTGTTTAAATCCTCCGCCAGCACCTATGATTAAAATAATAGAACCAATCGGTAAGATACACTCTTCTACCAAATCTTTAATTATGTTTTTCGTCATACCTTGTTTGAATCCTAATAAATAGAATGCAGCAAAACAAGATATTAATAATGCTATTACTGGATTACCTATGAATAGCAATGTATTTTTTAATATACTAGGAATATCTCCTAAATAAGGTGTCACGATAGATAGCAACATTAAAAGTACTGGTAAAATAATTACTAAAAATGAAACCATAACGCTTGGCAAACCATTTGTTTTATTGTTTACCTTGATAATATTTGGTTCTTTTTCTGGTATAACCCTTTTACTTATAAATTTTCCGAAAATAGGTCCTGCAATAATTGCTGTAGGTAATGCAATAAGCAGCGAATAAAACAATACTTTACCTAATTTTGCTTCATATATACCAATTGCTGTCATAGCACCAGGGTGTGGTGGTACAATACCATGCACAATTGATAATCCCGCTAATAGTGGTATAGCAATAAGTAATATATTCGTCTTAGTCGTTTTATGAATTGAAATCACCAGTGGTAATAAAATTACAATCCCCACTTCAAAAAATACAGGTATCCCGATAATAAAACCCGATAGCATCATAGCCCATGGTAATTTTTTATAACCTAAGACTTTAACAAGATAATCAGATATTTGCATACCTGCTCCAGAATCAGACATTAGTTTTCCTAAAATTGTTCCTAACGCTAAGATACCTACTAAGTGGCCTAAAACATCCCCTACGCCTGTTTCATATGCTGTAACTATCTTTTCAGGAGATAAACCTGCCATGATAGCTAAAAATAAACCTGCCACTGTTAAACTGATAAATGCATGCCATTTCCACCATGCAACGCCTAATATGACAATAATGATCGAAAGTAGCGTAATGATTAATAAATATATATTAGAATCCATCTTTTTCCCCCAACTATGTTGGCGCTACCAACAAATCACAAGAGATTCCTTATCCTTTCAAATTGATGCTATATTTTTTCAATTTACTATTATAATAACCTATACTATATTCAACAATTTGGTTATTTACTGAATACGATATTCTCTCCCTTACAAGTAAAGGATCTGAGGTTTGAAGATTCAAATACGCTGTGGCTTGTTCATTTAAGCCTACAGAGAAGTTATCCTCAATATCTTTTATTTCTATTTGCTCATCTTCTAAAATTTTATATATAGAAAGATCATTATTATGCTTTAATTCTCCATACTCGTCTAAACTACTCAATGGATATGGTAAATAATGATTAAATAGAATGTATGGTTTATCATTTAATAAATAGACTCTTGTAATTTTATAAGATTTCTCGCCAAACATTTGAAATAACTCACTATTTTTTTCATGCGTTTCTACTACAATGTCTTTTATAAGTTTATGAATTTTATTTCCTTGTTCTACAAGTTTTTCTGTGAAATTTTTATTATTGGTTTCATTACTCACTTGTTTGTGGTTAATGACTGTTGTACCTTTACCGCTTTTTCTCTCCAAGTAGCCTAGTGTAACTAATTCTTTAATGGCCGCTCTAACTGTTACTTTGCTTACATTAAACTCTTCTTCAAATTCAATTTCAGTTGGTATATAACTTCCAATAGTATAGATACCATGAATAATACGGTCTTCAATAATTTCTTTTATTTGTAAATATAATGGACCTTTATCTGATGATAATTTCGTCATAAATCAATTACCTCTCAATATCATTTTTTTCTTCATTTATGATTTTTATTATATCATCAGTATCAAATAATGGTGTATCCCCGGAAATTGTATGTGCCAATACACAAGCTGCCGTTGAAAATGTAACCATTGCTTGAGGATCCATATTTGATAATTCACCGTGGATTACGCCACATGTATATGCGTCTCCAGTACCAATTCTATCTAAGATATTCACTTCAATATCTTCCGAATAATACATTGTTCCGTTTTTAAATAAATATCCTTTGATGCTGTTTTGATTACTTCCTTGAATCGTTCTAATAGTACCAGCAATAATATCTATATTATATTTTTCGCCTACAACAAGTAATAATTCTTCTAATTGTTCTTCTTTACTTTCCTTAGTAGTTGTTAAATTGAGTGTGTTAATTGCATCTTTTTCACTCATAATTACAATATCCGCTTCTCTCAAAATGGTTTCATAGTAGGGTTTTGCACGCTGGTTACCATTCTCACCCCATAAAGAAGGCCTAAAATTACAATCAAAAACAATTTTAACACCTTGCTCTTTTGCCACTTTAACAATAGTAAGCACATTGTTCTGAGTTAGGTTATTCATAGCTAAAGATATGCCACAAATATGCAACACATCAACGCCTTTCATGGATTGAACAATATCATATTCTGAGATATCTGTTGTGTTAAAACTACTTTGTTGTCTATTTGTATATGTCACATTACTAGGACGATTACCAAAACCTTGCTCTAAGAAATACATACCCAAGTTATCATTGTTTTTAATTATAAAATCACTGTGAATACCTAACCTCCTTATCGCACCAATTGCAGCTGTACCAATTGAATTTTCTGGCACCGCACTGATTAGACTCGTGTCATAGCCAAATTGTGACAATAATCCAGTAACATTAACGCCTGTCCCAGTAAAAGAGTATTTTAAATTTTCCGCCTGTCTCAATAAAAGATTGTCGGGTACTTCTAACCGCATCATAATTTCCCCATAAGCTGCAATGTGCTTATTCATATAAATCCACTAATTGCTTAATTTTAGAAGTAAGCCATTCTACATCATTTATATTTGTAAGACCTGTGTCTTTATCAATAATAGATGAATAAACATGCGGTATAATTTTCGGAACTTTACAATCTAAAGCAATTTTCACGATCTCTTCAAAATTATCTTTAGTGATGCCACCCGTTGGCTCTAACCCAAATTCTGCTTTTCCACAAGCTTCGGCTACTGCTTTATATTCTTCAACTGTTTCTAATCCCTTCATAGGGAAAAACTTAATTGAAGATCCTCCCATATCTTTAATTAAATTAATTGCTGCTTCAATAGGTATAATTGCTTTCTCTTCTCCTTCACTACTAATAGGTCCAGTAGAAATATTTACGAAGCCTGTTTTGCCTGTGGGAGAGACTAATGCATTGACCCAAGATTGTTCACCACTTTTAGCAGTTGTTTGTCCTACATCAGTAAATACTTGGTTAATATGCGCCCCTTGATAGTATCTTGCGATTTCAGCTACTACTTTAGCTTGTCGGTTGTCACCAGCACCTAAGCCAATCGAAATAGCGTCGTCAACCTCTTCTCCAAATTGTGTCATCGCTGTTACCGCACTATTTACACAATCATAATCTTTCGATAACACACCTATAACGATATTTTTATCAGCTGCTTGGTATACTGCTTTGATATTCTCTTCCCCTTTAGCTAAGACATTCAAAGCAACTCTATCTTTATAAAATCTATCATATATTTTCATTAAATTTCCCCCTGTACAATTTGAACAATTGTTTCATAAATAATTTCTATTTCACCTTGTTTTAATGGCCTTGGATCAATATCAAAGAACCCTTGTTTCACTCCATAATTGCGTGTATAAATTGCAACATCAGCATTTTTCAATTTTTCGACAAATTGTTCTGCCGACATATTTAAAATAGATGAATCTACATGTACGCGTGTTCTATAAATTTCTCTTCCTGCTTCATCTTGGACAATTTCTAATCGAATACCTTCATAGTTGTTAATGGGAGATAATTTTTCTAATTCACTTTTTTCTGCTTCTGAATTATCAACTTTATCGAAGTATTCATCTAATGCTTGTAATAACCCAAAAGTTGATTCTTTCCCTACTTTCATACTTCGTCCTATAAAATGTAATTGAGTTTTCACAGATTCAATCAATGATTTTTTACCAGCGACTATACCAGTAGTTGGACCTTGAATTGCTTTTGAACCGCTATAAATGGCTAAATCTGAACACTGGATGTATTTTGTCAGCGCCTCTTCTGCAGCAGCATCTACAATTAACGGGATATTATATTTTTGAGCTACTTGATATATTTCTTCAACAGAGGCCATATTTTTTTGCACCGCATGATGCGATTTCACATATAGAATGGCCGCCGTATTTTCATTTATTGCTTCTTGTATATGATTTTCTTTGCCTTCGTTTGCATACCCTACTTCAACTGCACGACCACCACCTAAGTAAATCATTGTCTCGATTGGTGCACCATATTGAACATTGTGTCCTTTAAATAATATGATTTCATTTTTATCTATGCTTTCGTTGTGAAGCTTTTGACTTTTACGTTCATTTCCTTCAGTAACAACACCTGCAATAGATAATGCGATTCCGCTAGACGCTGAATTTACGACGACAGCATCTTCAGCATTAATTTTATTAGCAATATAAGCGCCAGATTTATCAACTAAATCTGCAATTTCTACATAGTTTTGTCCTCCAAATTTCATAGTATCCATTACAGAGTTTGTTGGAGAAGACACGCCCAAAATACTCATTCTTCCACTTGCATTTATAACTTGTTTTAAGCCGTATTTATAATTCAATGAATTTTCCATTTGTTACCACGCCTCTTTCTTTAATTACTTTTGTAATTGTAATTTCGTGTCCATGCGAATCTATAATATTTTGCTGTGAATCTATAACATCAAATAAGGTTAAGTTAGCTGTCATACCCTCTTTAAATTTTGCTAAATCAGGTTTATTTATTATTTGGGCTGGATTTTCTGTGACACCTCTAATAATTTCTTCTAATGTATAACCGAGGTACAAGAATTTAGTAAGTACATTAGATAAGCTGAATACTGGTCCTTCTATTCTATTTTTTTTATAAATATCTGAACTTATACTATTAAATTGAATATGGTTACGTCGCGCTTGTTGTGCTACTTCAAATGAGAAACTTGCATTACCATGACCAACATCTAACTTCACTCCTCGACTTATTGCTTCTCTTAAAACTGTTAAAGGTTCTCCATTTTGATCAAATAGATTATTAGACTTACCGTTTAAAAAATGTGTAATAATGTCGCCTTTTCTAAGTAACGGAATTACATCTTGTATTTTAGGTGGTGCGGATCCAATATGAGTCATAATTGGTAATTTTAATTGCTCACTAATTTTTATAGCTCTCTCCAAAGGCACCACACCATTATCTTTAACTACACTACTGCTAATACGCGCCTTTAATCCTATAATCATATCTTCAAATTGTTGAGCAGCTTTAATACACGCTTGTTGATTTATCCAACCCATATTTGATAATTCATCTATTCTTTCAAGCCCTATTTTAGATATATTTAAAAATGAATATACATTAGTTAGGCTTTGTTTCGCTCTTTCGTGTAACTCACTAACTCTATCAGCACCGCAACTCCCTGCATCTACGATTGTAGTAACCCCTTGTTTAATTCCTATTTCATCTATTTCATCTCCATAAGGACTAAAATCAGAGAAAGCATGAACATGTAAATCAATCCAACCAGTTGAAACAAAAGAATTTGAACCATTGAAAATTACTTTTCCTTGTAATGTATTTCCGTCTGAAATTTCTTTAATAACCCCCTTTTCAAGTAATATATCAATTCTTTTTTTATTTAAAGTTTCAATATTTTTAATAACACCTGTGCTTTTCAATGCATTTCACCTCTTGCAAAACATCATAACATTATAATGTTTGTAAGCGCAATCATTATAACGTTATAATGTTTATTTTTTAATAAAAAATACTGATTCTTCCCTTTAAAAAGACAGAATCAGTATTTAATGTTTTTATACTATACACTTATTTAATTAACGTAATTACTATTTTGTATGTTGATAATTTTCATCAAAAAACTTACCACTTCTAATATCTTCTAACATACCTTCATATGGTGCGACATTAACAACCGTTTCATTATTTTGTCCTGCGTTACCAATATATGAAACCTTCGCAAATTCAGGTACGACTAATTTAGGATAAGTATCGTATTTTTCACGAGATGCTTCCATTAAATCAATGTGATCATTTTGATAAGTCACTGTAATTTCTGGATGCTCTTCAACCCATTTAGGGAAGAAAATGGTACCGTGCATAATCTGATTATTAGGTAAAAAATCTAATGCTACATCTGTACCTGTTGGTTCAGTCCAAGTTATTTTAAAAACACCCTCAGTTAATTTCACGATATTAGCTTCTTGATCTCTAACCCATCTACCAGCTACCATACCACCATGTATACGATAATCAATCGTATTCTCATTTTTTACATACATCTCATATTCCCAACCATTATCATAAGTATAAATAAGATGCGTCCCTAAAAAATCTTCTAATGTTTCAAAATTATTAGTCATAAAAAGCCCCTTCCAAACATGTAATTAATTACATGTTTTTGATTACATATAAATGCTATACTTTATTCGACAAAACGTCAAGGAGGATGTTATGGCACAAAAAAACATATTACAATATGTATTACTAGGCCTTTTGAAAAATGAACTTATGTCTGGTTACGACATAAAAAAAGCTTTTGAACGTGATATTGGAGAATTTTGGCAAGCAAATCATAGTCAAATTTATCCTGAATTAAAAAAATTGCACGATCGTCTTTTAATTGATAAAACGATTGAAATAACAGGAGAAAAATTAGAAAAAAAGATATATGCTATTACTGATACAGGACGACAACTACTGAATGAATGGCTAGTTTCTCCAACGCCTGAGTTGTCAGTTCACAAAAATGAATTCAATTTAAAATTGTATTTTATCAATGATAGAAATGATCCTATATTGCCAGTAATGTTCGACGAGCAAATTCATTTACACGAATTAAAGTTAGCACATTTAAAAGAAAGACGTACGGCATTATTTAGCAACGAAGCATCTCAAGAACAACATTATGGGCATTATCTAGTATTAGATTATGCTATTGAAAGAGAAACACATAATATCAATTGGTTAAAATCTTGTCACCAAAATTTTAAGCATTAAAAAAAGCGCCTTTCTAAACATTAACACTGGTAAGAAAGGCGCTTTTGATTTTTCAAGTTAACATAAAATCAAACTTTTCTATAACGTTTAAGCCCAATAATATTTAAAATGGTAAACACAATAATAAAGACGAATAATATACAAATATCAAACCAAATATATTCAAGCCCTTGCCCTTTTATCATAATGTGCGTCAATGCATCACCTGCATATCTTAAGGGAAATAGATAACCTATGAAACTTACCCAATTAGCAATATTTTCTAAAGGAATAATACCTGAGAAAAAGATTTGAGGAATTGCTACAATAGGTATAAACTGAATCATTTGAAACTCAGAATTAGCAAAAGTTGAAACAAATATTCCCATAGCCAATGCGGCCAATGCGATTAAAATATTAATCAATAATACCCACCATATACTACCTGCAAGTTCTATATTTAAGATAATAATCGCATAAAACACGATGAGTAACGTTTGTAATATAGCAAACAAACCATAACCTGCTAAATAGCCAAACACAATATCACTTCTTTTAATCGACGTGGCTAATAAACGTTCAAGTGTACCTTTAGTACGTTCTCTAAGTAATCCAATACCAGAGATTAAAAATACGAAAAGGAAAACAAAGAAACCAATTAAAATTGGGAACATTTTATCAAAGTACGTACTATCCGCATCACCATATAGATAATGATGATCCAACTCCACATTCTCTGAAGCTTGCTTATTTTCTTGTTGCATATTATCTGGAATTTTTTCTACAATTTTCATCATATCTTGCATTTTATTTTTCTGAAGTGCACTAGCAAGTAACTGTTTCGTAGCATCAGTTTTACTAGGGTCTTCATTAGCATATGTTACTTCTATTTTAGATCCATCTTTCGTAATATAACTATCCAGCTCTGAATCAACCATCGTATTTTTTACAGAATCTGATGAATCAACCTTCTCTATATCCACTTTATCTGAAGGTAATTCATTTACAATTTTGTTAGGCACACGGTCAGTAATACCAATTTTTAAATTTGTCTCTGAATTTGTATCAAAAACGAAATATAGCAATGTTAATACTAAAATCGGTGCGAACAACATTAAAGCCAATGTTCTTTTATCTCTCAACAATTCCTTAACAACTCTTATAAAAACGGCTTTAAATCTCATGATTGCACCTCCGTTTCAGCCTTTATAAATACCTCTTCTATAGAATTTACACCGAATTTTTCTTTCAGTTCTTTTGGTGTTCCCATAGTGAATAAACGGCCTTCCATAATCAATCCAATGTAATCACAGCGTTCCGCTTCTCCCATGACGTGCGTTGTCACAATTACTGACTTATTTTCCTCTGTGCGTAGGTTAAGTTGTTTCCATATATCTTTTCTAAGGCTCGGATCAATACCCACTGTTGGCTCATCTAATATAATTAAATTAGGATTTGACAGTAACGTAATCGCTAAAGACAATCTGCGCTTCATACCACCTGAAAATGTATTCACAATTTGATGTAATTCATTCTCTAAATTAACTAGTTTCATATTCTTATCAATCGCTTGTTTTAGCTTATCACCGTCTAAACCCATCAAATTACCGAAGAACACTAAATTTTCTCGAGCAGTTAACGATTCATATAGCGCATCACTTTGCCCCATATAACCAATTTCATTAAGAATTTTACGGTTGGGTATACTAGTATCGAATATTTGAGCATGACCTTCATCCAATTTCTCCATACCCATAAGGCACTTAATCGTTGTCGTTTTACCCGAACCACTTGGACCAATTAACCCTAAAACCTTTCCAAATGGTAATTCAATATCAATATGATCTAAAACTTTCTTTTTGCCATAATATTTTGTCGCACTTGTTAGTTTAGCTGCAACTTCAGACATGTTTAGCCCCCTTATTAGACATAGTGTCAATTATCATTCATAATGCGATTATATACCTATAAAATATAAAAACAATAAAAAGGTTATCGTTACTGAACACATTTAAAAAATATGTCTAATAATATTAGGAGTGAAACGAATGACTGAAGAATTATTTACCGATGCTCGCATATTGAAGACGAAGAAAAATACACGAAAAGCTTTAATAACGCTTTTAAAAACTAAAAGATTCGATGATATCTCGGTAAAAGATATCTGTAATGAAGCTAATGTAAGTAGAGGAACTTTTTATTTACATTACAAAGATAAATATGATTTAGTACATCAATATCAGCAAGAAATTATAAAAACTGGCAGTAAGAAAGTTCATGAATTTTTAAACTCAGACCGTCATTTATTTTTTTATCACATGCTTAATTTTTGGAATAATGAAGCCGAACTTTTATTATTGCTCATCTCTAAAAATGGTTCTACTGAAATTCAAAACCAAGTAAAATCAATGTTGCAAAAAAATGCAGAAAAAAATATTCTGCCTTCAGTAAAAACGATTAATTTAAGTGAAAGAGAACAACATTATTTTGTAATTTTTTTGAGCAATGCGATTTTTGGTATGATTCAAGACTGGGTAGATAACGGAAAACCAGAAACTACAGAGGA
The DNA here is from genome assembly GCF_044794325.1 of Staphylococcus pseudoxylosus. Taxonomy (NCBI): domain Bacteria; kingdom Bacillati; phylum Bacillota; class Bacilli; order Caryophanales; family Staphylococcaceae; genus Staphylococcus; species Staphylococcus pseudoxylosus. The sequence goes on along the minus strand of NZ_CP085024.1, from coordinate 228,991 downwards.
ATTATCAACTATTATTAATAAGATTACCCCCGATTCGTTGTTGGGCTGAAATTTTTCCGCCATCTTTCTTATTGCTATGTAAATCTTTATTTAATAAAATCATCGTGTTCAACCACGCTTATTTCATACTCATCATATGTTCACTAATAACAATGTTAAAAATTCTCCCACCACTTTTTCACAAAAACAAACAGAGGTAATGGAATCAATTTTTTGAAAATATGATTTTTATTGTCCTCTCTTTTTTATTTTTTCTTTCCTTAATCTCAACCTTATTCACAATAAACTCAGCTGCATAACTTACCATCATGTCACAATTCCAACAAAAGCGCTACACAATATTAAAAACTTTACAAAGAATTAAAATTTGTATACTATACTTACAATTCCTATAAAAAAACTATTATTACACTTAGGCATAAAAAATGTTTAGTTAGGCATTTTTATACAATTAATTAATAAAACAAGTTATATTGTATTTAATAAATTAAAGCAAATGTTTTAATTTTAAATTTCTAAAAAAGGAGTGTTTCACATGGCAGGAATCGTAGAAGCAATTGGCAACGCAGTAAATGCAGGTTTAGCACATGACTGGGCTACAATGGGCGTAAGCATCGCAGAAGTTTTAGGTAAAGGTGTAGACTTCATTTTAGGTTTCTTTAAATAAACATATGCATTAAAAAAGGCCTTTTCTAGAAACCCTTCTTAATTGAGGCGTTTCATAGAAAAGGTCTTTTATTATTTACCAGATTGTTTTCTATTTAAATTATTATATATTTTTCACTTGCGCATTAACCTTATTCAAATCGCGTGACTCTCCAATTGCTTCAATCTCTTCAAGCGTACGACCTCTTGATTCTGGAACAAATTTTTTCACAAATAATACACCGAGAATACAGATAACACCAAAGATTGCAAAAACAATTTGTTGTGAAAAGTAAGCTGTCATAATTGGGAATAGAAGCCCAACTAAGAAAGAACCAATCCAATTTAAGGATGATGCGCTACCCGAAGCAAAACCTCTAATTGCTAACGGGAATATTTCACCGACAATAACCCATGTAAGTGGTGCCCATGTAAAGGAATAGAAGGCAACATAAATACTTAAAAAGATTACTATCAATATCGGATTCGCATTGGGTAAAAATATATGAATAATAGCAGGCAATATAAAAGATAAGCCCATTACGGTACCACCTAGCATAAGCAATGTTCTTCTATTAAATTTATCCGCTATCCAAATAAAGAGTAATGATCCTAATACAAGTATGACACCTTGAATAATAGGCCACATAAGTGCATCACTCGCAGAATTTCCAGTGGCTTGTTCTACAATTAATGGAATATAATAAAATATTGCATTCGCCCCTTGAAACTGTTGAAAAGCTGCTACACCTAATCCTGCAACTACTAAATATTTATATTTACCATTAAATAATATGGCTAATGACTGATTATTTTTCACATTATTCTCTTTTTGAATTGTTTTTTTAATTTCTTCAAATTCTTCATCGACTTTATAATTATTTCTAAGATTACTTAAAACAAGTTTAGCTTCATCAAACCTATTATTTTTAATTAAGAACCTTGGAGATTCTGGTAGTTTTAAGACACCTAAAAACAAAATTAGTGCCGGAATTGCTGCGATACTCAACATTAGTCTCCAACCAATTTCCATAGGTAATCCTCTTAAATAATAATCAACAATATAAGATAATAACATTCCAGATACAATCATAGTTTGATTCATTCCTGATAATTGACCACGATATTTCGCTGGTGCCATTTCAGACATATAAGCAGGAACTAAAGCTGATGCTGCACCTACTGCCAAACCAAGTATAACTCTTGATAAAATCAAAAAGTAATTACCATCATGTGGGGCAATACCTGACAAGATTGAACCAATAACGAAAATAATTGCTGAAATTAATATCATTTTTCTTCTACCTAATTTATCCGACAGTTTGCCAGCTAAAATACCACCAAATATCGCACCTAACATAACTGAAGATGTAATTAAACCTATAATAAATCCACTTTCAATACCCCAGTCTTCTCTTAAAAATGGTAGCGCTCCTGTCATAACCCCAATATCATAACCAAATAATATACCACCAAACGCTCCAAAGAAATAGATAAAACGATTTGAAACCTTACTATTAACTTTCATCCCATTCACCCTCTTTTTAATGAAAAACTTAATCACCTATGCATAGATTTACGACAAACGTTTTTGAAAATTAGTTAATTAGTGTGTATTCGGCATCAAACATTTTCAATAGTATTTCTATTTGTGAACGTGTTAATTTTAGAGAAAGTACAGTATGATGTCCCCCGCCTTCTTCTATCCAACGTTTTACGCCTTTTTCTAATGATGGTTTCACTTCCCAAAGCACTCTAGCTACAGGCAAATGAGGAGCTGGTTCATCGAGACTTTTAGCTTCTATTTCATTAACAATAAATTTATAACGTGTCCCTAAGTCAAGCATAGTTACGACAACGCCTTCACCAGATTTACCATCGAATACTAATCTTGCCGGGTCATTTTTATCCCCTATACCAAGTGGATTCACAACAAGTTTAGGTTTCGTTTCAGCAAGTGTCGGATCAACTTCTAACATATGTGATCCTAGAATATGTGCATGACTGCTTCTTAAATCATACGTATAATCTTCCATAAATCCTGTTGCTTCATTATCTGCAGCAATTTTCAATAAACGATCTAAAGCAGCCGTCTTCCAGTCACCTTCACCAGCAAATCCATACCCTTGTCCATTTAACCTTTGTACTGCTAAACCTGGTAATTGCTGCATACCATGTAAATCTTCAAAGTTTGAAGTGAAAGCAGTATAGCCACCTTCATCTAAAAATTGCTTAATCGCTATTTCGTACTTAATTTGTTCTTTTACAGAACTGTTAAATGTCGCTTTACTATAATCTCTGTAATCAAATTCGTATAAGTTTTCGTATGTTTTAAATAATGCAGCTACATCTTCATCAGTAACTTGATTAATGTATTCAACTAAATCACCGATACCGTAGTAATCAACAGTCCAACCATATTGAATTTGCGCTTCTATTTTATCTCCTTCTGTTACTGCTACATTGCGCATATTGTCACCAAATCTAGCGACTTTTAAATTAAAACTTTCGCTATAAGCATTGGCTATAACCATCCAATCTCTTAATTGCTGTTGAACGTTTGTGTCTTTCCAGTGCCCAAATATAACTTCATTATTTTTATTCAAGCGACGGTTAATATAACCGTATTCTCTATCACCATGTGCCGATTGATGTAGGTTCATATAATCCATGTCGATGTTTTCCCAGGAAATATCTTCATTATATTGTGTCGCTAAATGTAATAATGGTTTTTGTAGTAATTTAGTACCTCTTATCCACATTTTTGCTGGCGAAAATGTGTGCATCCAAGTAATAACACCTAAAATATCGTCACGATAATTAGCTTCTTTCATAATTTCAGTTATCACATCTGCTGAAACTGCCAATTTCGGTTGTAATTCAATTTCAAAAGGTAATTGCCCACTTTCATTCAACCCATCAGCGATATTTTGGGCATTTTGCTTAACTTGATTTAAAGCCTCTTCACCATATAGTGCTTGTGATCCAACTACAAACCAGAATTTTTTAACATTTGTCATTTTACTTCCCCCTTATTTTTGACCATAATAGGCGTTTTTTCCGTGTTTCCTTTCAAAATGCTTATCAAGTATTGCTTTAGGCAATGTTTCTGCAAAAGGATTTAACTGTCGCGTAAATATATTCATTTTACATACTTCTTCTAAAACAACTGCATTCATAACAGCCTTGTCACAATTCTCTCCCCATATAAATGGTGCATGCCCATGTAACAAAACAGCAGGTATTTCATGTGGATTCATCCCTTTTTCATCAAATGTTTCAACGATGACATTACCTGTTTCATACTCATAATCCTTATTTATTTCTGCTGTTGTTAAAAATCTTGCGCAAGGAATATCTCCATAAAATGTATCCGCGTGTGTAGTACCCATTGCAGGAACAGGCAGTCCAGATTGTGCCCAAGTAGTCGCCCAAGGTGAATGTGTATGGACCACACTACCAATGCCATCAAATTTTTTATACAATACTGCGTGTGTTGGCATATCTGAAGATGGTTTCAAATCCCCTTCAATAACTTCACATTCTAAGTTACAAACAACCATATCCTCAGGCTTCATTTCATCATAATCTACACCACTTGGTTTAATAACAAATAATTGTGATTCTGAATCGAACGCACTAACATTACCCCAGGTATACTTAATTAGGCCTCTATTAGGCAATTCTAAATTCGCTTGATATACTTCAGCTTTTAACGCTTCGAGCATTCGTATCTCCTCCTAAATATTTAGTTACGGATTGTTCAATTGATAATCCCTTTTTCATTTTTTCTACATAGTTATTAAAATTAATGACTTCTTGTGCTACTGGCTGTAACGTCTTTTCCTTCGTATTTATAAAAACAGAATCATTAAGGAATACATCCAATGAATCTTCAGTATCTAATGCGGCATAATACGCTAAAACACTAATACCCCAAGCACCCCCTTCACTTGCGGTTTCCATAACCGTTATAGGCTGTTCAAATGCAGAAGCTAGTATCTGTTGAGCAACGTCTTTCGTTTTAAATATTCCGCCATGAGCAATCAATTTATCTATGTCGATATATTCATTTTCCTTTAGTAAATCCATGCCAATTTTCAAAGTACTAAAGGCACTAAATAGATGCATTTTCATAAAGTTTGCTAAATTGAACTGATAATTAGGTTCGCGTATAAATAATGGATAGCCTGTGTCTACATTTGTAATATTCTCTCCAGATACATAATTATATGAAAGCAGACCGCCTATGTTATCATCACTACTTAATGAACGCTCGAAAATATGTCCGTACAACTCGTCTGATGAAAAATCAACACCCATGACGTTTAATACTTCACCAAACAAATTCATCCAATCATTAATATCTGAAGTACAGTTATTGGTATGAATCATAGCTACTTCGCTGCCATCAGGAGTCGTCACAACATCAATTTCCGGATACATATCTTTCAAAGTATTTGATAATACAATCATGGCAAACGCACTTGTGCCAGCAGATATATTACCTGTATTTTGAGCAACCGTATTTGTTGCAACCATACCTGTACCAGCGTCTCCTTCTGGTGGGCACATCAAAATGCCAGCTTCAAGGTTACCAGAAGGGTCTAATAACGTTGCTCCTTCTTCTGTAAGTAGCCCTCCACTTTCACCCGCTAATTTAATTTCAGGTAATAGCTCTTCAACTGACCTTTCAAAATACTTTGTTTTAAAAATATGATTTGCTTCCTCTAACAAATCTTTCCTATAACTTTTGGTATCAATGTCTATAGGAAACATGCCTGAAGCATCACCAATACCTAAAACTTTTTCACCAGTTAGGTACCAATGTACATATCCAGCTAATGTAGTTAAATAAGTTATTCGATTTACATGTGACTCATTATCTAATATAGCCTGATACAAATGTGCAATACTCCAGCGTTCAGGTATATTAAATTGAAATGCTTCGCTAAGTAATGTTGCCGCTTTAGCTGTATTTCCATTTCTCCAAGTCCTAAATGGCACGAGCAAGTCTTCGTTTTGATCAAATGCCAGATAACCATGCATCATACCACTCACCCCAATAGACTTCACTTTTCTTAGGGTTAAATCATACTTTTCTTTGATTTCTACTGTCATTGCACTATAACTCTTCTGCAACCCTACCCAAATATCATTAATCGAATATGTCCAATATCCATCGATGAATTGGTTCTCCCACTCAAAATGGCCAGATGCAACAGTGCTCAAATTTTGATCTATAGCTACGGTTTTAATCCTAGTAGAGCCTAATTCAATACCTATTGAAATATCTTCACTTTTTAAATTCCGTTTCAAATCATCCATATTTTATCGCTCCTTTGAAACCGTTTTCAAATATACCTTATATTATTTGTCCGTACATGTCAACATAAATTATATTATGTCCGTACATATAAGAGGTGAAAAAAGACTCAAACCAACATCTTTATTGGTTTGAGTCAGTATTTATATTTTTTTCACTGAATTACGTTCTATAATATATGTATCTATGAGTTGTGAGGTTTGTTGTTTATCTGTATCTATTGCACTAATCATCCATTCAGCTGCTCTACTACCTAGTAATTCTTGTGGATGAGAAGTTGTAGTTAAATTCATCTCACTTAACTTACTCAATACTGAATTATCTTGTCCTACAACCGATAAGTCATTCGGTATTTGTATATTTCTTTTTTTCAATTCCTGTATGACTTCATATGCAATAGCGTCGTTATAGCAAACTAAGCCAGTAATGTTAATCTTTTTATTACAAATATGTTCTACAATTTGTTCGATTACTTGTAGTTTACTCTCAGTATCAAATGTATAGATATGTTCACCTTTAAATAGAATATGATTGTTTTCAAAGGCGTTAAAATAACCTTTCATCCTTAGCTTACCTTGATTGTCGTCAATTTTCGTAATCAACGCAATGTGCTCATGCCCATGATCAATCAAATATTTAGTCGCTAAATAGCCAGACTTCACATCATCAATTGCTGTATAAGGTAAACTCAATTCATCATATTTTGCATTTATCATTAAAATTGGAATGTCGCGTTGTTTGAATAGTGAATAATAAGACAGATTTGGATTATAAACATTACTTTTAGTGGGTTCTATAATTAATCCTGTCACACCTTGATTCAACATCATTTCTAAGCATTTACGTTCTTCTTCATGATTATTATTAGTACTTGCTAGTATTAAGGAATAGCCATTTTTTCTTAACACATTTTCTATACCTCTAATGATACTTGGAAAAATATAATCCGATAAATATGTCACGATAACACCTATTTTTCTAGTTTCATTCGTTTGGCGCGCGTTCAAATAACTATAGCTCACATAAGAGCCTGAACCTTTTTTCTTTTTAATAAATCCCTCTTTAACAAGTACATCCATCGCCTGTCTTATCGTATAACGACTCACATGATATCTATCCTGAAATTGTTTTTCTGTTGGTAGTAACATACCGACTTGATACGTTTTATTTATTATTTTTTCCTTTATTTCATTCGCTACAATTTGATATTTGGGCTTATTCATAATTGAAAATCTCCTAATCGCACCAATATTTAGTAATAACGTATATTATAGCATACGTCATATTTTGTTACTGAGACTAGAATAAAAACATGAAAATGTTGAATTAATAAATCCCTCCGCCATTGTCATCAAGTTTTTATGCACTCTTTCTCTAATTGACACAAATCAATATATAATTAAAATTAAACTATAAAAAATATAAGCGTAATTATATAACTTAATTAGTTTATGATAATCCTTCATTGAATTTCAACTTTATTTATGAATTTTTTGAAAAATTGCTTCTACTTATAAAATGTAATACAAATTGACAAAAATAATGAGGACGTTTACATAGTAATACGCCCTCATTATATTATTTTCTCTTACTTTATCAATTTAAAAAACTTAGTTTCTTTAAATTGAAGTCCACCCACCATCAATTTTTATTGTTTCACCAGTAATAAAGTTTGACAAATTAGAACTTAAGTATAATATTGCTCCAGTAATATCATCTAATTTAGGCAACTTATGGAATAATACGCGATTTAAAACGTCTTCTTTAAATTTTTCATCTTTAAACATTTCTTCTGTCAACTTAGTTTCAACAAACGTTGGAGCAATCGCATTAACATTTATATTATATTTTGCCCATTCTATAGCGAGTGATTTAGTTAATTGTATTACTCCCCCTTTACTTGAAGAATAATGCGCTCTATTATAGTACCCTACAAAACCAACTTGAGAAGCTACATTAATGATCTTTCCACCTTCTTCTTCTGCCATATAGCGTCCGAAAAATTTAGAAATAAAGAATAAAGATTTTAAATTTAATTCTAATACTTTATCCCAATCTTCCTCTTCAATTTCAAATGCAGGTTTACTAATATTTATGCCAGCATTGTTCACCAATATATCTATGCTTTTATAAATTGCAATTATTTGCTCAACAGTCTCAGAAACCTTATTAAGTTTTGTTATATCAAGTGAAAAAGCATTATGATTTCCATCGTAACGATTAAGTATATCTAATGTTTGATTTAATGCATTATTATCTCTACCTATTATAATTACATTTGCTCCTAATTCAGCAAAATCTATTGCAACTTTTTGGCCGATTCCTTTATTACCACCAGTAATAACTACATTTTTATTTTTTAAATCGCTAAAACTTTTTGACAAAATAATCACCTTATTTCTCTTCTAAATCTCTTTTCAAAAAATACATTAATATTTCATCTCTTTTATTTATTATTTCTTGAGTAGGGTTTCCATCCCAATTGTAGAAACCTTTGCCTGTTTTATAACCCAATTCGCCACTTTGAACATGCCGTGCTAATGTTTCTCCAGAAAATTTATCGGTGTTCAAATCTTCAAATAAATAATTGGAAATCGAACTAAAAGTATCTAATCCTCCTAAATCTGCTGTCATTAATGGTCCTATTATTGGATATCTTCTTCCAACACTATAAGTAACTGCTGCGTCAATATCTTCTTTTGATGCAACGCCTTTATCTAATAAGGACTGCGCTTCTCTAAAAAGCGCGTATTGTAATCTATTCCCAATAAAACCTGGTATTTCTTTTTGAATTAATATAGGTTTTTTACCGATGGTTTCAATTAAGTTTGTAGTATGGTTGACGACACTTTGACGCGTTACATCATTTTTTACAATTTCTACTAGCGGTATTAAATGTGCGGGATTCCAAAAATGCGTTATTATAAAATTTTCTGGAAAAGTATAAAACTGTGATAATTGGTTTAATGTAAATCCAGAGGTATTACTTGCCAATATGACATCTTCATCTAATAAACTGTTCAAACGTGTATATAACTCTTTCTTCATTTCTAAATCTTCAGGAATAGCTTCAATTACAAATGTTGCATATTCTACGGTTTTTTCTAAATTTGTAGAAAATATTATATCTTTTTTAGTTTCTCTTAATTGTTTTTCAGTAATTAATTCGTTACTATACAAGTCATCTAATTTATTTTCTATTTCTTTTTTAGCTAAATCCAAATCACTATCATTCAAACTATACACTTGAGTTTTATAGCCAGCCCATGCTGTGGATAATGCGATTGAATGTCCCATGGTTCCGCTACCGATAATTGTTATATTTTCCATAAGCACCCTTCTTTTTATTAATAATGTTTAAAATTCTATCATAAATAAGGTTACTGCTATAATAACTGCAAGAAGCGGAATTATAACAGTCATGGCTCCAAAGGCAGGATAGGCATCTTTATGAGATTCGCCTGCAATTGATCTAATAGTAGTAACAGCATATCCGCCATGTGGTAAGGAGTCTAAAGTTCCAGATGACATAGAAACTGTTCTGTGTAAGGCATCTGCATTAACCCCCATATCTAAATAATGTGGACCTAATATAGGAAGCGCTATCGATTGACCACCTGAAGATGACCCTGTTAGACCAGCAATCACCATTACTGCAAATGCCCCAGTTATTAAAGGGGAGCCAGGTAAACTGGTCACGTAATCAATTGCACTTTTAAAGGCAGGGGTTACTTGAGCAACACTACCAAATCCAACAACAGCAGAAGTATTACCAAGTGCAATTAATGCTCCTTCAGTCCCATTACCAACAGCTTTCCAAAAATCTCTGAAATAAGGTTTATTTAATATCCAAGTAGCAATAACACCACTTGTAAGAGCAATTATTAAGGCAGATTGCTCAAGTACATCATGCAAAACAAAAGCTACAACCAATACTATTAACAAAGGGATAATACTTAAAAATGGATTAGGTAACCCTTTTCTAGATTCAACCTCATCATTTTCCCTACTAATAAAATGCTCTCCTTTTCTATTGGCTTTTTTTATCATATGCATTAACCATAAATAACCAGCAATCAGCATAAATAATGCAGTAACTAAACTAACCCCCCAACCAGCATAGGGACTAGTATGTAAATACGGTATAGGAATCCAGTTTTGTATCTCTGGAGAACCTGCTGAAGTCATCGTAAAAGTTGTGGACCCCAACGCTAGTGTTGCCGGAATAAATCTTCTTGGAAAATCAGATTCTTTAAACAAATTTACTGCCATCGGATATACCGCAAATGCTACAACAAATAAACTAACGCCACCATACGTTAATACGCCACATGCTAATACAATAGCTAAAACTGCTCGTTTCATCCCTATTTTTTTTATTATCCAATGAGAAACACTTTCTGCTGCGCCACTATCTTCCATAACTTTTCCAAATATCGCGCCTGTTAGAAACATAAGATACCAAGAAGTGACAAAACCAGAAAATCCATCCATATAACTTGTCACGAAATCCGTCTGTTTACCAACTGCAAGTTGAGAAAATAAAGGAAGTCCATTAAACACTCCTACAATTAACGCAGACAAAGGCGCAGCAATAAGTAAATTCATCCCTCTCATAACTAAAATAGTCAATATAGCTAATCCACCAATCAACCCTAATATACCCCACATATAAGTATGTCCCCCTTTAGGAAATTAATTATTTCCTTTATCTCCATACTTTCTCACTCGTAGTAAAGCTTGCTCTGCATGTCCAGCAAAATTTTCATATTCACATAAACGCGCTGCATATTCACCTATATAAGCACTTTGCTTTTCAGATGTTACTTTTTGATAAGTTACTGTCTTGATGAATTTACCTACCCATAAACCACCTGTATATCGAGCTGCTTTTTTAGTTGGTAATGTATGATTTGTGCCTATCACTTTATCTCCATATGCTACGTTTGTTTCTGGCCCAAGGAATAATGCTCCATAATTCGTTAAATTATCTAAAAAATAATTTGGGTTTTTCGTTAAAACTTCTACATGTTCATATGCTAATTGATTTGCTTCATTTATTGCTTCTTGTTCATTTTCTACGATTATCACCTGACCATATTTATCCCAAGATTCTCTAGCTACATCTGCAGTGGGCAAGGTAAGTAATTGTTTATCAATTTCTTCAATAGCAATTTTAGCAACTTCTTCAGACATAGAAATAATTGCACCAGGTGAAGTAGGACCATGTTCACCTTGTCCTAAAATATCAGTTGCAATCATTTCTGGTTCAGACGATTCATCCGCAATTACTAAAGTTTCAGTAGGACCTGCTAATAAATCAATGCCTACTCTTCCAAAAAGTTGACGTTTTGATTCTGCAACAAAAGCGTTGCCTGGACCTACAATCATATCAACAGCCTCAATACTCTCTGTACCTATTGCCATACCAGCCATTGCTTGAATTCCACCTAAAATATATATTTCATCAGCACCAGCTTTATACATTGCATATACAGTTGTTTCTGGAATCTCTCCATTTATCGGCGGTGTACATGCAATTACTCGTTTAACTCCAGCAACCTTAGCTGTTAATATACTCATATGGGAAGAAGCAATCATTGGGTATCGTCCCCCTGGTATATAACATCCCACACTTTCTACTGGTATATTTTTTTGACCTAAAATAACGCCAGGTAAATTTTCTACTTCAAAATCTTTCAATGACTCTTTTTGAGCTTTTGCAAAATTTTCAATGTTTTGTTGGGCAAAAGCGATATCATCTTTAACCTGTTGTGGTATGTTATTTATAATTTTTTGAATCTGCTTTTCATTTAATTTAAATGACTCCGGACTCCAATTATCAAATTTAATAGACAAATCACGTAATGCTTTATCACCTTCATTTTCAATTGTCTTTATTGTGTTACTTACAATTTTACTTACCTTTTCGTCAGACTGCTTTATATCTTCCTGATTTTTACCTTTTTTTAATATATAAGACATATTAAAATCCCCTTTCACTTTTGCATACGTATGCAAATAGAGATGAAACCCTTTTGCATACGTATGCAATATTTCATTCAATCTTAGAGTAAGCGCTTCCAATTGTCAATTACTTTGTTGTATTTCTAAGCTTTAATTTTCCTTTTAGCTTTATTTGTTCTACCTTTTTAAAGTCACCATTAATTAAAATATTAATCGTCTCGTTTATCATTTGATCCAAAGGCTGTGCCCAAGTAGTTAATAGGTTATTGGGCCATGCTGCCATTTTTATATCATCGAACCCTATTATTTCCATATCTTTAGGTATATCAAAATTCATCTTTTTTGCTGCTTCAAGAATCCCTAAAGCTGTTATATCATTTGCTCCAAACACACCTTCCGGCTTCTTGCCTTTCTTAAAGTAACTCAGAGCTTTTTGATAGGCTGTTTCAAAACTGAAATCTCCTTCAATAATGTCTATATCTTGGCCTTTTTCTTTAAAATAATCTTTGAATCCGTATAATCTATCTCTATTAGTAGAAGTGTTACTTGGCCCAGATACATATAAATTATTTGTATAACCTTTATCAAAAAAATATTTAGCTATTGATTTTGCAGCAAAGTAATTATCACTTGATACAGAATTACAATTCAAAGTTTCATCATATCTATTAAATAGAATTACAGGTATATTTGAACTTTTTAATTTTTTTACTAATTCTGAAGATAATACAGCATCAGTGATTATAATAGATTCAACGTTATATTCTATAAATTGGTTAATTTCTTCCTGCTGAATTTCTTCATTTTCTGTATATACAAAAAGTACAGAATAACCAAAGGTTTTCAATTTTTGTGTAAATAATGATAGCACTTCATGATAAAATGGATTTTGTTTATTTTTCATTGCTATCCCAATCAATTTTGATTTATTTGTAATTAAACCTCTAGCTAAAGCATTCGGTTTATAATTCAATTCATCTGCTACCTTCATTACTCTTTTTCTTGTGTTTTCTGAAACACTTTTACCTGGCGAAAAAACTCTAGAAACCGTCGATTGTGATACTTTAGCAAGTTTAGCTACATCTTCTGCTGAAATTTTTTTCTTTTCCAAATTTATCTTCCCTTCTACAAAAAGCATTGAATTACATCAATAACCTACTTCACTATCTTTAACATTTACTTATAATGTCTAACTTTAAATTCACAATCATTGCTTTTCCTTATCACTTTTCTATTTTATATCATACTATAAAACATTCTGTATAATAAGATGGTATTTCATTTAACAGTTTTTCCACGTATTCACAATAGTTAGAGTATTTTAATACTATTATTTAAGTATCAATTATTCGCCAATATTCAAAAAGATAAAAAGGAGGTATAACATTCACACCTCACTAATATATTTAAGATTCATTTAAATCGTTTGTTACTATTTATATTTATTAACAAGCTCTTTTGGTATATGACAATAATCATTTGGAAATTTGGATAATCGGTCTTGATGTGCTCTAGCACTTCTCACATAATTTGTTAAAGGTAACACTTCCGTTGCAATTAAATGATTATTTTCATATAAATCAATAAAATCTTGAGCTTCTTTCAAGTGTTTAGGGTTTTCACTATATAAACCAGTTCTATATTTCAAACCAATATCTTCTCCTTGTTGATTTACACTGTATGGATCAATGATTTCAAATAAGTACTCCATCAACTTTGTTATCGTTACTTTTCCAGGGTCAAAGTCTGTCTTAACAACTTCCACATAACCATCATATTCGCCATCTAACGTATTCGAAATACCGTTAGCTCTACCCGCCTCAGTATTAACAACACCAGGAAGTGTTTTAACGAAGGCTTGCACACCCCATAGACATCCACCTGCTAAATATACTGTTTCCATAACCATCTCTCCTGTTTAATTTTATTTTTTCCGTCAGTTAATGAAAGTATAGTAACCATAGTTACACAATTCAATGTTTCATATTTTTAGATGATTGATTTTAATTTAAAAAGGGAAAATTAAATAGACGATAAGGAGGTATTATATGCCTAAGGTTAAAGAAAGATTATTAGAGGATATCGAGGAAAAACCTTCTCGAACTGATAGTAACTTTAATTCTGAGAAAGAACTGCAAGAAAATGCTTTTGAAAGATTAGGTAAAGATGTTGTTATTATAGAGATATTAGCAATTATGAATATCATTTTTGCAGTCAGTACAATTAGTTTAATCGTGTCACTCATATTTACTAATAAAAATAAATAATTCATATTCATTTTTATGCTCTTTTCAACTATCATCTTTTGAAGATGCTATGCTTGAACAGAGCATTTTCTCATATTGATTACATAAATACAGTTTTAAAACGTTTATATAAATATTTGACTTTGCAAAATTTTTAAATTGAATATTGTCCTTTTTTTGTTACAATATAGTGAGGATAATTTTGTCATTTTATAAAAATAATTAATCGATGTTAATTTAACCATATTTATTATGAACTACTGTCGCACGAATATCGTCAAACTAATCATTTTATATAAAAACTATAAGAGAAAAAATCAATTAGAGGAGAATAGTATTATGGATTACAGAGTATTATTGTATTATAATTATACAACTATTGAAGACCCCGAAACTTTTGCCACTGAACATTTAGATTTTTGTAAAGAGTTAGAACTTAAGGGCCGTATTTTAGTATCGACAGAAGGCATTAATGGTACAGTCTCTGGTACGATTGAAGCTACCGATAAATATATGGCTGCATTAAAATCTGACGAAAGATTTAAAGACATTACTTTTAAAATCGATGAAGCTGAAGGACATGCTTTCAAGAAAATGCATGTACGCCCAAGACAAGAAATTGTAGCTTTAGATCTTGAAGATGACGTAAATCCAAGAGAGCTAACAGGTGATTATTTATCTCCAAAAGAATTTAGAGAAGCGTTATTAGACGACGATACAATCGTCATTGATGCGCGAAATGATTATGAATATGACCTTGGCCATTTCCGTGGTGCAGTTCGTCCTGATATTACAAGATTTAGAGATTTACCTGACTGGATTAAAGAAAACAAAGACCAATTTATGGATAAAAAAATTGTAACTTACTGTACTGGTGGTATTCGTTGCGAAAAATTCTCAGGCTATTTATTAAAAGAAGGCTTCGAAAATGTGAGTCAACTTGAAGGCGGTATCGCTACTTATGGAAAAGACCCAGAAACAAAAGGTGAATTCTGGGATGGTAAAATGTACGTTTTCGATGAACGTATCAGTGTAGAAGTAAACCATGTAGATAAAACAGTTGTAGGTAAAGAATGGTTTGACGGCACGCCATGTGAACGTTATATAAACTGTAGCAATCCTGAATGTAATAAACAAATACTAGTATCAGAAGAAAATGAAGCACGTTACTTAGGTGCTTGCTCTCATGAATGTGCAGCTCATGAAAATAATCGTTACGTAAAAAAACATGATATTAGTGACGAAGAAAAAGCTAACCGCTTAGATAATTTCAAAGAACTAGTAAATCAATAAATCTCATTAAGCACATACTAAAAAATCGATTGAACTGGAAGACTAACTATAAGTATGTTTTCAACTGAATCGACTTTTTTAATATCATTATTTGAAGCTGAAACAAACCTTAGGCGATAGTTCACCTAAGGTTTGTTTATTTATATTTGTATAGTTACTTTTCAAAATAGAGATCAGCAACTTAGCCAACTTCTATCTTTTTTTCTTTATTTTTTGGTAAATAAGGCCTAAAGCACCCGATTTAAATGTTTTACTATCAAGTAATTTCAATTCTACTCGTTCATGTATATTTTGAAATAATGGCAATCCTTTACCAATCAATGTAGGCGAAATAGTAATTTTATATTCATCCACTATATCTAATTGCATCAAATAATGTGCGAATCGGGGGCTACCCAATACTACAATATCTTTACCTTCTTGTTGCTTCATCCGGATAATTTCATCTTTAACATTCTTTTTAACTAAACGTGAATTATGCCAATCGACACTATTCAAAGCTTTTGAAAATATGACTTTTTCAACATTTTCAATCCATTTAGCGTGTTTCAATTCATGTTCAGAAGCATGTTTATCTGATGGAACTGTCGACCAGTAATCATACATCATTTCATAGGTTTTGCGCCCCCAAACAATTGTGTCAGCAGTTTGCAACACTTCATCAGCAAAATTTTCTAATTCGTTATTATAAGCAATCCAATCAATATCCATGGCACCTTGAGAACCTTCAACAAATCCATCCAAAGAGCTGTGTAAAAACACTACAAGTTTTCTCATATTAATTGCCCCTAACTAAATTCCCAAATATTTTTGTTGCTTGAAATTTTCATTAAAAACTACAATCTTTATTATTTTATGTATACCCATATTTACACCAATAATTTATCGACGTTTATAGAATTTATCAAAATAAAAAATAACGGCTGAGACATTTAAATATCCCAACCGCTATCTTCATTATTAAAATTTATACTATTTTTGTTACTGAATATTTATATTATGCAGTAACCCATTGTGAAGGGCCAACTTCATCATATAATTTTTGTGCTGCAGCATCTTGTACTGCTTCTGGTGCATTACCAGCTGGTTGGCCTTGATATTCAGATGGTGCTACTGAATCCCATGTACTTTGTAAGAATTGGAACTTACCTGAAGCACCTGATGATGGGTTTGTAGCATGAATATCGCCACCTGATTCACGTTGCGCGATTTGTTGTAAGTGTGAATTCACACCTGATGAACCTTCTGAAGCTTCATTTGAGCTTGATTCGTTTGAGCTAGCTGAAGATTGTGAAGTTGTTTCTTGTTGTTGTGGTTGTTGAGCTGACTCTTGTTGTGGTGCACTTTGTTGAGTTGATTGTTGTGCTTGAGCAGACTGTTCACTTGAAGCTTGTTCAGTTTGTGCCGCTTGTTCGTTTTGTTGTCCACTATTGTCTACACTTTGTGCTGATGAACTAGTTGAACCCTCTCCTGATCCTTCACCATAGCTCCAAGTAAAGTTTTCTCCATCTGAATTAAAATTGTAATTTAATCCGTCTTGATTAAAATTATAGTTATATGAACCATCATGTAATGCTGATTCATTTAATTGTTCTGGGTTATTTTGAGCTTGTTGCGCTAAATTTGCTTGATCAATATTTTGTTCTGATGCATCCGCTGAATTTCCTGCTGCTAATCCTGTAACACCTAATCCTACTGCTAATGTTGATGCAATTACTGTTTTTTTCATTATTAATAATCCTCCTAAGAGATAATTTCCATATTTAAATTTAAAAATTAGATCGCAATTTCAACAATCGAAGTTGTTTACTTTTTACAACTAATTTGTAATTACTACTATAACACCCATAAAAAGCTTGTAGGTTACAGCCAAATTAAAAAAGCAATCAATTTTTTACATCATCATTACGTTAAAAAGTACATTAACCATACATATATGACTACTTAAAAACTTTCACAAAGGCAAAAAGTGTATTTATACACTTTTTGATTATGTAACATGCTTGTAATTAGTGTGAAAATAATACCTACATCGTTCTTATTTTTCACACATTTAAATGAGCAACCTAGAATATATCAATAGCTAAAATATTCCATTTAAGCTATTACAGAATTATATTTATATATGATTAACTAACAAATTACACTTGTTCTAATTTCCAAACTCCAAATGAAAACAATTTTTATATATAAATATCTTATTTTGAACAATTTAAATTATATTAATATTAGCTAATTTACTAAGTTCACATAAAAGAATTAAGCATAAACAAATAAGAGGCTAGAACATTTATTAATGTCCTAGCCTCTTAAAATTCATATAATCAAAATTTGAAATTCTATTATATTATGCAGTTACCCATTGTGAAGCGCCAACTTCATTGTAAAGTTTAACTGCTGCAGCATCTTGTACTGATTCAGGTGCTTCTGTTGGAGATACACCTTTATATTGAGATGGTGCTACTGAATCCCATGTGCTTTGTAAGAATTGATATTTACCTGCTGCACCTGATGATGGGTTAACAGCTTTTAAGTCGCCGCCTGATTCACGTTGCGCGATTGCTTGTAAATGAGAGTTAACATTTACTGATGAACCTTCTGAAGCTTCACTTGAGCTTGATTCATTTGAAGAAGTTGAAGCTTGTTGAGTTGTTTCTTGTTTTGGTTGTTGAGTTTGTTCAGTTTGTGGAGCAGCTTGTTGAGCTGGTTGCTCACTTGATGCTTGCTCTGTTTGTTGTGGTTGAGCTTGCTCTGTTTGTTGTGATTGTGCTGGTTGTTCAGCTTGTGCTGGTTGCTCTGCTGAAGCATTACCTTGTCCATAGCTCCAAGTCCAATATTGGCCGTCTGATTGGAAGCTATAGTTTAAATTATTATGATTAAAGTTAATGTCATAAGCACCTTCTTGTACTGGCGCTTCGTTTAATGATTCTGGATTAGTTTGTGCTTGTTGAGCTAATTGTGCTTTATCTACACCTTGCTCTGAAGCGTCTGCTGAATTTCCTGCTGCGAAACCTGTTACACCTAATCCTACTGCTAATGTTGATGCTACTACTGTTTTTTTCATTATTAATAATCCTCCCAGAAGATAATTTTCGTTTTTATTTTTAAAATTATTATTGAATTTCAATTACCTAAACACATAGATAATTTACTGCTTCAATTAATTCACAAATAGTACTATAACATCCATAAAACTCTTGTAGGTTACAATGAAATTAAAATAACAGACGTCTTTTTTACATCCTAATTACATACAATCTAGTTAATTTTATGACAAAATCTTTTTTGAAAACTGCCATGAAAGTCTCTATAGTTTATCTATCAATGTATATCTTTGTAACATTAATGTAATTAGTGCGAAAACTCTGCTCTTTTTTTACTAATTATTGATTTAAATTTAAACAAACATAATAAAAGGTACATTAATTTGGATTATCCAAACAACATACCTTTTATACAATAATCATATAAATCAAACCGTTTAATTTCTCGGGAAATACACTGTCATCGTCGTGCCTTCTCCAAATGTGCTATCAACAGAAATTTCACCACCTATTTGTTTAGCTAATGTCGACGCAATATATAACCCTAACCCAGATCCACCAGTTTCTTTATTTCTTGAGTTATCTACTCTATAAGTTCTATCAAAAATATATCTTAAATGTACGCCCTTTATACCTATGCCTTCATCTTTCACTGAAATGCCTAACATATTACGTTCATGTTCGAATACTGTAATTGTCACTACTTTATCAGTATCTGAAAATTTTAATGCATTATCTATAAAATTAGTAATAATTCGTTCCAATGCGATCTTATCTTGATAGAAAGCCTTTATATTGAGTGGAATATTAACTTCTAATTGTCTCTTGTTCTTTTTCAAACATTGTTGATATGACTCCAAAATAGGCATTAATAATTGATCAATATTGATTCGCGTATTGGAACGCTTATTATTTACAGACATGACATCGGTTAAGTCATCAAACATTTGATTTAAACGGTCTGCTTGGTTAATAAGTACTTGATAAGCATCTTGCTTGGCTAATTCAGTATAAATCATGCCATCATTAAGCCCTTCTGAATATGACTTAATACTGGCTAATGGTGTTTTTAAATCGTGCGCTAAATTCTGAACCATATATAATTTTTCATCTTGTTCTGCTTTAATTTGATTCATTTGGTTATCGATTCTTATAGTCATTTGGTTAAAGGCATCACTTAATTCTTTTAACTCTTTCGGTGATTGAATATTTAAATCTTCGACTTTATAATTACCCTTAGCAATTTGGTCAGTGCGGTCATTTAATTTTTCAATTTTATGAATCGTTGGAACAGAGAAAAATATCGCGATAGCCATTGTCATCATGCTTGATACAAAAGAACAAAGTGTAAGTAATATAGTTTGATGCACATCGAACCACATTAATTTGTATAATATAAAAACCAAAAGCGTCGTTATAAATAAGGAACCCATGAATGAATAAATTAATTGCTTACGGATCGTCATTTAAACACTCCTTTGAAACTTATAACCGAGGCCCCAAACTGTCGAAATGGTATATTCATTAAAATGACTACTTTCCAATTTCTCTCTAATACGATGAATGTGGACATTAAGTGAATTGACATCTTCGTAAAATTCATAACCCCAAACTTCTTCGATTAATGAAGTTTTTGGAATAGCTTCATCTTCATGCGTCACAAAATACCAAAGTAACTCAAACTCTTTAATACGAAATGGTACAGCTTCACCATTAATTTCTACTATTTTAGTTATATTATTCAATTTAAGATTACCACAACAGATAACTTCATGTTTTTTAGGTTTCGTTGCTACTCTATCCAGCAAATTTTTCGCTCGTATCACTAGTTCTCTTGGACTAAATGGTTTTTTTACATAATCATCTGCGCCTAACATTAACCCAAAAATTGTATCTGACTCACTTGTTTTAGCCGTTAAATAAATGTATGGAATATCTAATTGCTGTGCTTTCATTTCTTTAACCACGTCATAACCATCCACTTCAGGCATCATAATGTCTAACACCATTAAATCTATAGATTCATCTAAGAACCCAAGTACTTCTTTACCATTTTCGGCAAGGGTTACTTGATAACCCTCAAATTCAAAATAGGTTTTACAGATTTCTCTAATATCTTTTTCATCATCCGCTATAAGTATGTGGGGCATTTTCATCATTCCTTAATTGTTTTCTTTTTATAAAATGATTTAAACTTATTGAATTTATTATCTCTTTATTCATTAATATAATTATAAAGAAAAACAATTGAATTGGGTATGTGAAAATCATATCTGCAAGAATATAATTTAACATTATAAAAACACCAAAAAAGCTTGCTGTATATGAAAGTAAACCAAGAATCAAACTAAGTCCTATAGCAATCTCTCCAAGTTGTACCATCCATTTAAATATTTCTAGATGATTCGCCACAACTGCTTCAAAGAAAAATTTAAACCAAGCTGGGGAATCCTGGTTTTCTTTAATTACTGATACTAAACCATCTATCGCAAAACCACCTGTTAATTTTTCATAACCTTGAAATAGCATATAAAAACCAGAACCTAATCGAATCATCAGCAATATCATTTTCGATATCATCCTATTAATCCACTCCTTTATAATATAATGTGGATTGACCCAACTTATAATCTAGAAGTCAATCCACATACTACTTGATTATTATTTTAGTTCTGCTGAACCAAAGGTTACATGAGCTTTGTCGCAGTATATTGTTACGGTGTTATATTCATTGGTATTTATGCCTTTTAAATCAAATGTTTGCTCTGGTTTATCATAATCAACTTTGTCGATTTTCTTGCCTTTTTTAATATCGCCATCTTTAGTGAGGTATACATGTAAATCTGGGCCTTTGGATGATTTGAAATCTTTTAACATCAGTTTATTATCATGAATCATCGCCTTACCTTCTACTTTTTCTTTATTTTCGCCTTTAAACATACCTTCCTTCATACCTTTACTTTCACTCATATCTTTATTATCCATTTTTATCTCAGATTTTGTTTTTTCTTCCATATCTTCTTTCTTAGTGTCCATATTATTACATGCTCCTAGTAACAATGATGTCGCTACCGTTCCCGAGATAAATAATGTTTTTATGTTCATAAATATATACCTACTTTCAATTTATTTTTTTCATAGTTTTATAATACGGCGTAAATAAATCATTTAACATTAACTGATTATTAACGTTTCTTAACTCATTCTTAAATATAGAGATAATTTCAGTTAAGAATTAAATAACATCATAAACATCTATAATTCTAATCCATTAAGTAACAACTATTTATCTAATCGTGTTAAAACAAATGCACACAAAAAAAGCTACGGAATCAATTTAGTTAATTAATTCCGTAGCGCTTTATCATGGTAACTGTAACAATATAAATACTAGTTAATAACTAATTTATCCACCGATAATTAGCTTGAAATTACATTATCTCGATAATGCAATTTCAATATGTGCTAAATGATGGTTTTCATGCCATGCCAATTTAGCTAATTTTGTAGCAACTGTGATTTCGCCACTATCTTTAAGCGTGAATTTACGTTCTAATTGATCTTTATCAATATGATTACCTAATGCTACAATGCGCGCATTAATCCCCTCTAACATTTGAAGCGCATATTCGATAGGGGCCAAACTATCTTCTAACTCTACCCATTTCTCCTGATTGAACGGTGGGACGATTGGATTATTATCTGTTAATGCTAATTTCAATCTTTGATACATATTGAGTTGTGAATCTGCAATATGGTGAACCAACTGACGTACATTCCAACTTCCATCACGATACGTTTTATTTAATTCTTCATCAGTGATATTTTCAACTACATCTCTTAAACGCTGTGTATAATTGTCGATTTCTGCTAACCATTTTTGAACATCACCTAATGTTACATTTTCAGGTATGTCTAATTTACCAATTGGAAATCTTACATCCATATTAAATCACCTAATCATTCATTATTTTTATCCGCTGATGACTGTTATATCATTTCTACCCTCAATAGTTATATTGCCGAACCTCATGAATTTAATCAGGAATAATCAGCATATTTTGTTCATCAAATTCCCACATATCACCAAATGCGACTTCCCAATAGTAACCATTGATATCTGTAAAATAGCCACCATAACCACCCCAATCTAAATCTTGGGCTGGTTTAACAACTGTTGCACCAAATGTCTCGACTTGTTCTAAAATTGAATCGACTTCCTCTTTAGACTTGGCATTGTAAGCTAAAGTAATACCTATAAAGCCACCTGTAGTTATTGTCGGAGGACTATCTGCATTGATATCTTTTGCTAATGCTTCAACAGGAAAAATTTCTAATTTTGTACCGTCATTATTAAAAAACACGATTGCTAAATGATCATCTGTTACCTCGGCAGTTGTTTTAAAACCAATATTTTTATAAAACTGGAGTGATGCTTTCAAATCTTTAACACCTAACGTGATTAAATTAATTCTATTCATTAGATCTCCTCATTTATGATTGGAATTGAATTGCCTATTATTTCCAAGGTTATAATTCATCTTCGTTACAGTAAGCCTTTACCCTCATGATGAATGAGTTATTCTTTTTCTAATGCGCAAAATTCTTACTAAATGAAATAATAATATCTTTATATGTCTCTAAAGATTCAATAACTGCATACTCGCCATCACCATGCCATTCTCCTCCTGAGGGACCGAATTCAATAGCAGGGACATCATATCTTGAAAAATATCTTGTGTCTGCGAAACCATGTTGCCCGAATACATCAACATGCTCTTTATTTCCAACCATTTTGATATGTTGTATTAATTTTTGGATATAAGGATTGCTTATTTCATTTTTAACGCTTGGGCCAGTTAAATTCAAAGAGATTTCACCATCAGTAATCTCTTTAATTTGCGCTAAAATATCTTCTTTATCTTGATTAGGTAAATAACGAATATCAAATGAAATTAGACATTCATCTGGAACTTTATTGTATACTTCGCCACCTTTAATTTTGGCAAGGTTAATTGAAGGGGCCTCAAATATATCTGTAGACTCTTTAGCAAAAGGTAAATCAAGTATCTTATGATAAACTTCCATTGCTTTAGCAATTGCATTTTCCCCTTCCCATGGCCTACTACCATGAGCTGATTTCCCTTTAAATTGAATATCAAATTGTAAAATACCTTTAGCTTGAAAGCCAATCCCTATTTGTGTTGGTTCAGCACAAATTACAAAATCACCTAAATAACCTTGATCCGTTAAATATGAAGCGCAGTTATATCCTCCAATTTCTTCATCCGTTACTAATTGAAGCTGAACACAGACATCTCCTAAATCAACGTTCTTCAAATCACGCATCACTAACATAAATGAAGCGACGCCTGCTTTCATATCTGCTGAGCCCCGCCCATAAATCTTGCCGTCTTCAATTTGTGGTGTAAATTGTTTTTTCTTACCACTAACAACATCAACATGACCATTTAAAACAAGTTTTTTATTACCTTCCCCTACGTTACAAACAAGCATCTTATAACCATTATTTATTATTATTTCTGACGACAAACCTTCTTTTTGTAACCATTCCGCACAATAGTCTATCGTTTCGTTTGCAGTATACTGACTAGAGCTATCAAATTGAATTAAATGTTCTAGTAAATCTAATGTATCTTGCATTGATCATACCCCCTGCCTTTAATTGTGAAAAAGTATAATATATTATCTGAATATTGACAAGATTTAAAAATTTTAGTAATCTTTGTTTATATCAATATTAAAAGAAACAAGCAATATTATTTTGAATTTTCACAAGTAAAAATAAATTAAGCAAAGGCGCTTATATCTCAATCTCGTTGATTGTGTATATAAGCGCCTTTTTGCATGTTAAGGGGCGATTTTATGACACGAAATTTAAATTACAATTGGATAAATGGTGAGCAAATTCAAACTGAAAAAACTTTATCAGTTGTCGATCCTGCAAGTGGTAAAACGATTGGAGAAGTTCCTAGTGTAGATGATGCAATCGTTCAAAAAGCAATTGATAGTGCTGCTAATGCTTTTGAAAGTTGGTCTAATTATACTGCTGAAACTAGACAAGCATTTTTAGAAAAATGGGCAGTCAACTTGCTTAACAAACAAGAAGAACTTGCAACTATTATGAGTGAAGAACAAGGCAAACCATATAATGAAGCATTTGGTGAGATTGCTGTATGTGCTAAATTCATTCGCTGGTTTGCCGAAGAAGGCAAACGTATATATGGAGAAATCATTCCACCCTCATCTGAAAACCAACGTATTTCAGTAATTAAACAACCCGTAGGTGTTTGTGGCCTAATTACACCTTGGAATTTCCCAGGTGCAATGGTTGCACGTAAAGTTGCGCCAGCACTAGCAGCAGGATGTACAGTTATTGTGAAACCGTCTAGTGAAACACCTAGAATTGCAATTGCTATTTTTGAAGAATTAATAGCTACTGGCATCGATAAAGGCGTTGCTAATATTGTTACAGGTAGCTCTTCGTTAATATCTGACAAACTTTTTAGCGATAAACGTGTTAAAAAAATGTCCTTCACTGGCTCTACTAAAATTGGAAAAACATTAATGAGTGAAGCTTCCAAACAGATAAAACGTATATCTCTAGAACTTGGTGGTAACGCACCTGCAATCGTATTACCTGACGCCGATTTAGATAACGCAGCTGACGCTATAGTCGATAATAAATTTGAAAATAGTGGGCAAATGTGTAATGGAATTAACGTCATACTCGTACACAAAGATATCAAATCAGAAATCACCCAAAAAATCATTAGTAGGGTTAATAAGCTAAAAGTAGCTCCTGGCAATGACTCGGGTGCACAAGTTGGTCCATTAATTAATCAACAAGCCATTGAAAAAGTTGAAAAATTAGTAGCAGCAGCTCAGGAAAATGGTGCAACTATTCAAACTGGTGGACACAAAGCTGATATAGCTGGCTCTGAACTTTTTTATCAACCTACTGTTATAACCGATGTCACGCCAACTATGTCGATTGCTCAAGAAGAAATCTTTGGACCAGTAGCACCAATTATTACTTTTGAATCTACTAAAGAAGCAATAGAAATAGCAAATGCCTCACCTTATGGACTAGCAGCTTACTTTTTCTCTAATAATATCAATACAGTATATCAAATAAGTGAGCAATTAGAATTTGGAATGGTTGGCGTTAACGGAACTCAATTAAGTGTACCTCAAGCACCATTTGGCGGTATTAAAGAAAGCGGGATGGGACGCGAAGGTAGTCACTTCGGTCTAGATGGCTTCCTAGAATTAAAATATATTTCACTATCTTTACTTAAATAAAATAGCTAAGGAGATGTCACATATGCAAAACAAAAATAGAGTAACTGGAAACATAACAAAAGATAAATTAATTGAATTAGTCAAATCAGATGAAATTGACACTATAATCATGGGATTTTGTGATATGCAAGGAAGACTCATGGGTAAGCGAATTACAGGAGACTTTATTTTAGAAAATGATATTTCAGATGGTACACATTTTTGTAACTACTTACTAGGTACAAATTTCGAAATGGATACAAATGAAAACTTTGAATTTATGAATTGGAATAAGGGCTATGGCGACTATTTAGCAGTACCTGATTTAGATACGTTAAAAGTTGTGCCATGGTTAGAAAAAACTGCCATGGTCTTTTGTGATGTCTACTCCGTAGATGGTAGTGAACCTATTTGTATTGCACCAAGAAATATATTAAAACATCAAATCCAAAAGGCTGAAGCACATGGTTTATCACCACATATGGCTAGTGAATTAGAATTCTACTTATTCAATAATTCTTTCGAAGAAATTTCAAAACAAGGTTACAACAATTTAGAAGCTGCTGGACATTTAAATGAAGATTACAATTTACTACAAGGCAGTAAAAACGAGCCTATTTATCAAGAAATAAGACACCAAATGCACCTCATGGGAATCACTGTCGAATCTTCAAAAGGTGAAGCATACAAAGGACAACATGAAATCAATTTAAAATATTCTGATGCTTTAAATGCAGCCGATCAACACATTATGTTCAAACATGGAATGAAAGAAATTTGTATACAAAATGATAAAGCCGTAACCTTTATGGCCAAACCTTACGAAGCGTGGACTGGATCGAGTGGTCATATACATCTCAGCATGATGGAAAAAGGAACAAAAACAAATGCTTTCTATGCTGGTGATGACGCCGACGAACCTAAATCTGAAACCATGCAACATTTCTTAGCTGGCATTTTAAAATATACTAAAGATTTTGCTTTAATGTTTGCACCTTACGTCAATTCATATAAACGTTTCGCCCCTAATTCTTGGGCACCTGTTAGCATCGCATGGAGCAGAGACAATCGTTCAGCAGGTTATCGTGTAGTTGGTGATGGCAATTCATTACGCTTTGAATCACGTATTTCAGGTGCAGATATGAACCCTTACTTAGCATATTCCGCGCTTATAGGAGCTGGACTATATGGTATTGATAACAAGATTCCTTTAAGCGAAGAATTGGTTGGTAACGCCTACGAACAAGACAGTATCACGCGAATCCCATCATCATTACATGAAGCTATCTTGCAATGGAAAAATAGTGAAGTTGTCACAGAAGTACTAGGTGAAGATGTCGCAAATCACTATTTAGAAGCTGCACAATCTGAGCAAAATGATTTCGATTCTTACGTCACGACTTGGGAACGTTCACGTTATTTTGAACAGAGCTAATACCATGCAAAACTATTATTATAAGGAGGAACAATCTATGAGACTAAAAGATAAAGTATGTATTATTACCGGCGCAGGTGGCGGTATGGGGAAAATTGCAGCACAAACCTTTGCTAAAGAAGGTGCTAAAGTTGCAGTCTTTGAAAGAGATGAGCAAGCTGGCCTTGAAACTGTGCAAATAATTAAAGACAATGGTGGCGAAGCCTCATTGTTCAAAGTAGATATTGCAAACGAAGAAAATGTTAAAAATGCAGTTGCAAACACTGTTCAATCTTATGGAAAAATTGATGTACTTTACAATAATGCAGGTGTTATGCCTGAAGCAGATAATTCTGTAGTAAATACAAGTGAAGATGTTTGGGACTTAGTCATGAATATCAATGTTAAAGGCATTTTCTTTATGACAAAATATGTCATACCTGAAATGGAGAAACATAATTCTGGTTCTATTATTAATATTGCATCATTTGTCGCCGAAATGGGTTGTTCTGTACCACAAGATGCCTATACCGCATCAAAAGGCGCTGTTGTTTCTTTAACAAAATCCTTAGCTATACAATTTAGACCTAAAGGTATTAGAACTAACGCAATAAGTCCCGGACCAATCGAAACACCCTTACTAATGGAGTGGTTAGTCTCAGATGAAGAAGCTAAAAACACTAGATTAAACAGACAACCAACTGGCCGCTTCGGGAAACCAGAAGATATTGTAAACTGTGCGTTATATTTGGCGTCAGATGAATCAGACTGGACGAACGGCGCAAATATTAACGTGGATGGCGGTATCACTGCAAACTACTTCTAAAACGTTACACATTGCTATAAATACTTTAGAGCGCTATCGTAAAAAATCATGTACTTCATGGCCTTTTAAAACACATTTAGAAATAGACATACGCTAATACTTTAAGTTAACTATTATTTCAATCAAATTTGCTTAATAAGATATAAATTAAAAATCCCGAGAGATGATAAGTCTCGGGATTTTTAATTTTACAAACAATAACTGAGACATTCTTATTTTTTCATCAACTTTGTAAGAATTATATTCGACACAATCGTTCTGAATAGTGAAAATTCTAGATTTATAGACTCGATCTATTACTTATTCTCTAGGTATTCATTTTCACCAATAATGCCTGCACGTCTATCAATTTCCTCTAATTTTTTCGCTTTTGGAATACATAATAGATATGCAAATATAATCGCAATAATACCTGCACTCAACTTACCAATCATTACAGCAGGTATCAGTGTAGGTTGAAAATTTGCTGTATAAGAAAGATGATCTCCTAACAAGAATGCCGAGCATACACCAAAAGCTATATTGAGCACCTTATCTTTTGGTGGCATATCTCTTACAAGTTT
Source organism: Staphylococcus pseudoxylosus (assembly GCF_044794325.1). Classification (NCBI taxonomy): domain Bacteria; kingdom Bacillati; phylum Bacillota; class Bacilli; order Caryophanales; family Staphylococcaceae; genus Staphylococcus; species Staphylococcus pseudoxylosus. Next base: position 200,362 of record NZ_CP085024.1, on the reverse strand, counting down.
AAGCATTGCTAAAATGTTCGCAATTGTTGCAATAAAACCTGCGCTTCCTACCTCACTTAACCCTATTTTACTTCCAACTTTGTGCAGTCCCGTAGAAAAGTATTTACGAATTAAATATACCATTGGAAAAGCACCTGATAACATAATAGCGATATTACCTGCATTTTCTAATGCTCTAAAATTGTCGTGCTTATCAGCCATAATGGGATCAAATCCCCAACTACCAAATATAGTGGTAAACAAACCTGTAAATATTTCTACTACAGAAAAGACAAATACTAATTTAATACATGTATCTAGAACTTTACCAAAGACAATAAATATTTTAATCATAATGTCAGAAAAGAAATACAACCCTATTGCTGTGATTAATACAAATAGAATTAATGGTAACAGGTTAATAAATACTGTAGACATGCTAATTTGAAATATATGTGTTGCTGCACTTGTTGTATCAATGACTGTTCTAATTTTTGTATGGCTTAATAAAATTATTACCGTGGAAATAAAAACACCAAATGGTATAGCCAATAGCCCTGACAATATCCCTAACGCCATATACTTATGATCTCGTTTATCTAGCATTGGTAATCCTAGCGGTATTGTAAACACAATCGTTGCCCCTGCCATAAAACCAACAATCATCGCCATTATCCATCCTTCATAACTTTGCTTTAAAACATCTGCAAGTTGATATCCACCCATATCTGTTGCAAGTATAGAAGTGGCTGCGATTGCTGGATCAGCACCAATCTTGTCAAATAGCGGCCCAAAAACTTGTGCTATGAATTTTGAAATGAAAGGAATTGATGCCATGATGCCTGCTGAATTAGCAAAAATAGGACCAATCGTATAAATCCCTTCCATAAACTCTTTACCGATACCTTTATCTGCATTACGAATCGCACCAAATGCACCTAACACTGCGCATGCCATAATAATATAAATAATTACCGTTCCAATATGCTCCATAATGTTCCCCCCATTGTTAAAGGCTATAAGAAAACAAAAAAGTGCCTATTTGATTAATTCAAATAAGCACCTTTGCTTTTTATATTCACTTGTTTTGTTATCTCAATTTTTCTATGATTTTAGAAGCTTCAATTTCAATACCCACTTGCTTATCCATACTCTTTCGCCTGAGTTTCTGATAAGCTGCTTCTTCTGTTAAATTTAATCGCTTCATCAATATGCCTTTTGCTTTTTCAACAAGTTTCCTATCATTCATTTGTTTTTTAGTGTTATCCACTTCAAATCTTAATTCAGCAATATTTTGAGCTTGCCTCATTGCAATCTCAACAGCTGGTAATAATTGTGCTTCGGAAATAGGTTTCACAATATAGCCCACTATATTCGCTTGTTTCGCCTCTTCTACATATTCACAATGACTATATGCAGTCAGTAGCAATATGGGAATATTGTATTTTTTCGAAATGATTTTGCTTGCTTTTAAACCATCCATTTTCGGCATTTTAATGTCCATAATGATTAAATCGGGTCGAAACTTATCAGTAGCTTCTAATGCTTTTTCTCCATTACCGACTTCAGCAACTACATTATAATTCGCAGCTTCCAACATTTCTACGATATCCATCCTAACGATTGACTCGTCTTCAACAACTATAATAGATGTCATTTTAATTCTCCCCTTTGTATTGAAACGTTACTCTCGCGTTCGTTCCAACACTGTTACGTTCAATTTTAAAAGCCCCATCTAAGTCATTTTCCGTAATTGTGTTTACTATTTTCAAACCAAATGATTGTTTGAATTCACACGCAGCCTTTCCCGTGTCTTGTACATTTAAATTAATTAATTCAGATTGAGCATTATAAGATAGACAAACTGTTATTACCCCTTCTGCTTGTCCATTAAATGCATGTGTTAAGCAATTCGTTATAAGTTCATTGGCAATTAGTGCGATAGACACTGCTATATTTGAAACTAAATGGATATTCTCATCAGTTTGATAATTAATATGTATCATTTTATTAGGTGATTCGTTATAAACTATCATATTCCCAATTTTTTTAATTAATTTATCAATATTTACAGAATCTGTGGATGATTCATCTAGTATAACTTCGTAGACAGAAGCGATACTTAAAATTCTATTTAGGCTTTCTTGGAAATACTTTTCACTTCCATTGGGTAATCCTCGCCTCATCTGTAAACGCAATAAACTGGCAACAGTCTGTAAATTATTTTTCACACGATGATGAATTTCACCTATAGCAACGGATTTAGATATTAACGCCCGTTCTTTTTCTTTTAAATCTGTAATATCTTTTAACAGAATTAAATGACCGGTCATCACGCCATCTTCAAGCAACTGTATACATTTAATTTGAAAATAATGCCCTTGTAGCGCTCGCTCTTCAATTGTAATAATTCGTCCATCTGTAAGCATATTTTCGATAGATGGAAACAATTCTATGAAATTCAGCCCTGCTTCACAGTCCAAGTGTAAAAGTTCACTTACCATTGCTTCTCCTGCCAAATTAAAGTACCGGATATTCAACTCATTATCTAAATCAAACAAGCTTTCTTCAATCATGTCCGGTACAAAAATGGGATTACTTTCTGAATTCGATACCAAATCACTTAAAGTACTAGTTGCTTGCGTTAGTGCTTTTAATCTTTTTTCTTCCATAATTTTATTACTGACATCTATTTCCATTATTAGAATGCCAATAATTTCATTAGCTAATTTAATTGGTGTAGCGCTCTGCTCTACTACTTTACCCTCCTGTGAAATTGCTCGATGTTGTGCAAATTCACTACCTGAAAGCACTTCGAATACAGCAGGCTCAAACTTTTCATAAACATTAGCTTCTATTACAGAGCCTTGATACAAGCTTTTACAATTCACCGGAACTGCTTCTGCAACAACAATAACTTCACCATGCGCTTCTATTGGACAATCAATAAAAACATTTGCCTGATTCAAATTAGCAATCATTTGTAATTGTCCTGATACCTCTGAAATCTTATTTATTGCTGCCTCTGACAACATTGTCCTTGCTTTACATCTTATGCTTACTTCATCGATATGCATCATTCCAAACATATTTATGTGAATATTTAGATTTTTATATTCATATACTATTATGAAATTTTGTCAAAAATATGTCAATTCAAAACGCAATAATTCAAAATTTTATAGTAATTTCACACTATAGCGCTAAATATGATTTAAAGCTATTATTAAATCTCGCTCTCCCTTTTCATAAATACAAAAAAACGCTTTATATGTTTATTGATTTCATAATCTAATAAAAAATCTTAGAACAATGATGTTCATTGAATATTGCAACGTTTATCACAATGATGTACATAAAATGAAATTGGATTTGTGTCTGATGAATGTACAACTCTTTGATCCTATGTGCTAAATTAGAGTCAACAACAAGGGAGGGATTCAATATACAAACAGAAAACTTTAGCGTCATTACAGAATTGATTAAAAACCCTAAGCTTAAAGGCAAAGATCTCGAATTAATGTTCAATATATCTCGTAGACAACTTGGCTATAGAATACAAAAAATCAATACATGGTTAACCGAACAAAATTTACCTACGATAGAGCGTACTAGCCAAGGCTTCTTCATCGTTGATGACGCAATTAAGCATTTTCTTAATGTATATATTGAACCTTTACCACAGGAAAATGAGCAAGTATATACTGCTTGTCAGCGCGCGCATCTCATTTTACTGATGTTGTTTAAAGAAGATGAAGTGTTATCGTTAAATCACTTTTCTATCGATTTAAAAATTAGTAAGAACACTGTATTAAACGATTTAAAGCAATTAAAATCACTACTAGAACCATATAATATTATGCTGAAATACTCGCGACAGAAAGGCTATCATTTAAAAGGTAATGAATTTGAAATCAGAAAACTTTTGACTAACTTAATTGATAAAGCATATACGCTAAACATTTTAAACCATGATGTTTTTGGTATTTTAGGCTTACGCAAAGAAAAACTTCAAATAATAGATATACAAATTAATAAAATCGAACAGTATTTACAAAACAATTTTATAGACCAAAGTACACAAACGTTACGTTATAAACTCTATTTTATTATTAGAAGAATTCAACATAACAAAATTGTCTCACCCTTTTCTATTGGCTATGATGATCTTTCGGACACTGAGGAATATCGAGCAACAGAAATACTCACTACAAATTACGCTGATATACCTCGACAAGAAAAATTGTTTATAACATTACAACTTTTATCAACAAGTGTGCAATGGTCAGAACTAGATGATTCAACATTTTTACCAGAATTAAATGTAGCACTTCAGTCTATGCTTGATCAATTTGAAAAAATCACTTTCATCACATTTAAAGAGCGTGAAACATTACTTAATCAATTAATGTTTCATATGAAACCAGCTTTTTACAGAATTAGATATCAATTATCTGACGTCGAAAGTTTACAGAATACTCTGAAAGATGATTATAAAGAATTGTTTCACCTTGTAAAACTTTCTTCTAAACCAATGGAAAAAATATTACAACAACCTCTGCCCGATAATGAAATTGCATACTTAACCATTATTATCGGTGGCATTTTAAGAAGACAAGATGAAGACATTGATAAAAAAGTGAAAGCAGTTGTTGTCTGTACACAAGGAACATCAATTTCTCAATTAATGTTGCAAGAACTACGAAGTGTATTTCCTGAATTTATATTTTTAGATGCGTTATCACTTCGCGAGTTTAACCATTATATACTCGACTTTGATGTGGTTTTCTCACCAATGCACATCATGACAAATAAGAGATTGTATATCACTAAAACGATATTAACTGCTAAAGAAAAACATCATCTACGCCAACACGTATTCGGACAACTTAACAACACATTTGATACTGACATACACGCTCAAAAAATGTTAGCAATGATACGTGAACACGCTGATATTCATAATGAGGACAGCTTATTAAATGAGATTAAACAACAGTTCGATGAAATTCATGCCTATACATCAATCGAATCATCTTCAATATCATTGGATTATCACTTAAATTTGCAAGATTTGCTACCTATCAATCATATTCAATTAATCTCACACGTTAAAAATATAGAAGAGGCCATACGAATAGCTGCTAAACCTCTTTATAACCAAAGCTATATAGATGCTAATTACATTGATTCTATGATTCAATATTTTGACGCAACGTATATGGTTATTAACCAAAATATCGCAATACCACATGCAGAAAACGAACAAAATGTGAATCGTACGTCTATGAGTATGTTGGTATTAGACGAACCATTAACACTAAAAACAGGACTCGATGTAAACGTGTTTGTGATTATAGCAGCTACAGATAAATTCAAACATTTAAGACCTCTACTACAATTACGGGACTTGGCTCAAGACGCCGAAATGGTACAAAACATTATACAAACGGATTCAAAATCACAAGTGTTCGAAGTCATTAAACACTTTTCAATAATAGAGTAAAACAAAGGGGTTGAGCCATATGGAAAATTTAAAATTGGATACATCTAACATCATTATTGGTTTAGAGGCAACCACAAAAGAAGAGGCATTAAGTCAATTAGCCAAACGCATGTACAACAATGGTTACGTCAAATCTTCTTATGAAAATGCAGTTATTGAAAGAGAAGCATCTTTTGCTACAGGCTTACCTACAGTGTATTGTTCGGTAGCCATTCCACACACAGACATTCAACACGTTAATTCAAAATCTATCGGCGTGGCTGTACTTAAAGAAACCGTACCTTTTGTGGTTATGGGAGAGCTTGAAGCAACAACAGATGTAAAATTAATTTTCATGCTCGCAATGGATAAAGAAGATACACAATTATCATTACTTCAAAAATTAATGGGGATTTTTCAAAACAATCAGATACTTGAAGCCATTGCAACTTCAACAAACAGTACTCACATCGTAGATATTATCGAACATGAAATTAGAGAAGCATAAACAGTTTTTTGGAATCATGAAACTTTGAAGCAATATATCTTAAATATACAAATCAAAAATTAGGAGGAATTTATTATGAAACAAGTATTAGTAGCATGTGGTGCAGGTATTGCAACATCAACGGTAGTGAACAGTGCAATTGAAGAAATGGCGAAAGAACACAACATCAAAGTAGATTTAAAACAAATAAAAATTTCTGAGGTAGGCTCGTATGTTGATACAGCAGACTTATTAGTTACAACTGCTATGACACAAAAAGAATACGACTTTCCTGTTATTAATGCACGTAACTTTTTAACTGGTATTGGGGTTGAAGATACTAAAAAAGAAATTTTAGATGCATTACAAAGCTAATGAACCATTTATTAAAATAATCATACGAACTGTTGGGATAAATGCCGAAACAATTTTTTTATAGTTATAGCAAAGTGACATCTTAATTTATACCAATAGTACTTTATATAAAGAGGATGGTGTAAGGGATGAGTGGATTTGTAGATTTTATTCAAGCTTTTTTAGATTTAGGGGCAACAGTTATACTTCCTATCGTTATATTCCTATTAGGATTATTCTTTAGGCAAAAAGTGGGCGCAGCATTCAGGTCAGGTCTGACAATTGGTGTTGCATTCGTTGGGATTTTCTTAGTTATTGACTTACTAGTTAACAACCTTGGCCCTGCTGCTCAAGCCATGGTTAAAAACTTAGGGGTTAGTTTAAATGTCATTGATGTGGGTTGGCCAGCAACGTCTTCTATTGCATGGGCCTCTACAATTGCTGCATTTATTATTCCTTTAGGCATTGTCGTTAACATCGCAATGTTATTAACAAAAACAACACGTACTATGAACGTAGATATCTGGAATTTCTGGCACTATACCTTTATGGGGGCCATGGTTTATGCAATATCTGGCAGTATTTGGCAATCTTTAATAGCCGCTGCAGTATTCCAAATTGTTTGTCTAAAAGTGGCTGATTGGACTGCACCAATGATGAGTGAATTTTATGACTTACCTGGGGTGTCTATTGCAACAGGTAGTACCATTTCATATGCTCCAGGTATTTTTTTAGTAAAAGGATTGCAAAAAGTACCTGTAATTAAAAACTTAAATGCAGATCCTGAAACGATTCAAAAAAGATTCGGTGCATTTGGTGAATCTATATTCGTCGGTCTAGTACTCGGTTTAGCAATTGGTTTATTAGCTGGCTACAACGCTGGTGACGTAATAAATCTTGGTATGTCAATGGCTGCAGTTATGGTGTTGATGCCTCGTATGGTTAAGATTTTGATGGAAGGTTTAATGCCTGTTTCAGAATCCGCACGTACATGGTTAAATAAACGTTTTGGTGATCGCGAAATCTACATTGGCTTAGATGCTGCTGTTGCATTAGGACATCCAGCAGTTATCGCAACCGCTTTAATTTTAGTACCTATCACCGTATTGTTAGCTGTTATTTTGCCTGGTAACCAAGTGCTACCTTTTGGTGACTTAGCAACCATTCCGTTTATTGTCGCTTTTATTGTAGGTGCTGCTCGAGGAAACATTATACACTCAGTTATTGTTGGCACAATCATGATTGCAATTTCCTTATATATCGCAACTGATGTTGCACCGATATTCACAAGTATGGCAGAAGGTACAAATGTAAAAATGCCATCTGGTTCATCGCAAATTTCAAGTATAGACCAAGGCGGTAACATCTTAAACTATATTATATTCAAATTCTTTGGCTTATTTAATTAACTTATAGGAGCTGACTACACATGAAAGCACTCGTCAAAACTAAAGCAGGTTTTGGAAACCTAGAATTATTAGATACAGAAACGCCTTCACCGAATGAAGATGAAATAAAAATAAAAGTCCATTATGCAGGCATTTGTGGTACAGATATTCACACATATGAAGGACATTATAAAGTGAATTTCCCTGTAATACTAGGGCATGAATTCTCGGGAGAAGTTGTAGACGTCGGTACAAATATTACAAATTTTAACATTGGGGATCGTGTTACTTCCGAAACAACATACTACATTTGTGGGGAATGTGACTATTGTCAAAACGGTGATTATAACTTATGTAATCATCGTAAAGGCTTGGGTACTCAACAAAATGGTGGTTTCACGCAATACTTAGTTACTCCAGCAACTAGCGTCCATCGCATACCCGACAATGTTTCTTACAAAGCTGCTGCGATGACTGAACCATTAGCCTGCGCGCACCATGCCGTCTCTAAAATTAACATCCAACCTGAAGATGTTGTCGTTGTTATTGGCCCTGGTCCTATTGGACTGTTAGTCGCTCAAGTTGTTAAAAGTAAAGGCGCTAAAGTTATCATCACCGGATTGAATAATGATCAAGCAAGACTAAATAAAGCAAATGAACTTAACTTAGATCATGTAGTTAATATTCAAAATACTGATTTAAAATCATATGTAAATAAAGTCACTAATGATTATGGTGCAAATGTCGTATTGGAATGTTCTGGCGCAATACCTGCCGCCAAACAAGGATTAGATATTTTACGTAAAAAAGGACAATATGTTCAAGTTGGTATCTTTAAAGATAGCGAAATCCCTTTCAATTTAGAGCAAATAGTTCAAAAGGAATTACGCATTGTAGGTACTAGAAGCCAAAAACCAGCAGATTGGGAACCTTCTTTACAACTACTAAGCTGTGGTGAAGTCAACGCAGAATCTCTTATTACAAACGAACTTGATATTACACAATGGACAGAAGGATACGACCATATAAAAAGTGGTGAAGGTATCAAAGTATTGCTTCGCCCTATCGAATAATTCTCAAAATAGCCATCGTTAATATACAAACGATAAAAGGAGCGTAAAAATATGGTAGAACTAATGTTGGATTTCATGCTTGGACCCTTGAGAAATATTACAGATTTATATATGAACAACTTACTATATGCGAATACTATCGTCATTGTCGGTTACTTTGTCGCTAAATTTTTAAAAAAGAGAAAAACAACTCCTGAGCAAGGTTAATTCATTTCATATTTACAAGTTAAGAGGTGACAACATTTGAAAGCTTTAAACTTATATGGCATTGAAGATTTAAGATATGAAGAAACAACACCACCTGAAATTGACAACAGCAATGATGTTATTATCAAAGTAGTGGCAACAGGAATTTGCGGTTCCGACAATTCGCGTTATAAAAAATTAGGACCTTACCAAGCAGGTACACCATTTGGCCATGAGTTCTCAGGTACTGTTCATAGTATAGGGAATGATGTAAAACATTTATCTGTTGGTGATGCCGTGACAGGGTGCCCTGCGATTGTATGCCACAACTGTGAACAATGTGAAAAAGGTGCGTATTCTAGATGTGAAAATTTATATGTCATAGGTTCTTATGAAGCAGGATGTTTTGCAGAATACGTTAAACTCCCAGCTCATAACGTCTTAAAGTTACCTAATAATGTAGATTTTGATACGGCCGCTATGGTTGAACCATCTGCAGTGGTAGCACATGGGTTTTATAGAACCACTATGAAACCCGGTGCGACTGTGGCTGTCATCGGTTGTGGAAGTATTGGATTACTAGCCTTACAATGGGCTAAAATATTTGGTGCTGCTAAGACTATTGCTATAGATATAGACCCCAACAAACTAGAAGTTGCTAAAACACTTGGTGTTGATGATACAATTAATTCTAAAGAGAAAAATTTAAATGAAGTTATTAAAAACCTCCCGTATAACATAGATGTAGCCGTTGAATCTGCCGGATCACCATATACTATAGGGCAAGTCTTAACATTACCGTCTAAAGGCGGAGAAGTCTTACTACTTGGTATACCTTATTCAGATATTGAAATCAATCGCGAACATTTTGAAAAGATATTACGTAATGAGCTCAATGTGATTGGTTCTTGGAATGGCTTATCTGCGCCATTTCCTGGTGAAGAATGGCATGCATCACTACATTATATGTCTACTGGGAAAATTAAAGTACATGCTATGATTTCAGATTATCTAGATTTAGCACAAGGTCCTGCGACATTTGATGCAATCGTAAATAACAAGAAGCATTTTAATAAGATTATGTTCCATCCATAATTAATATATTAATTTCAGCTATAAAGAGACCTATGTCAATAGGTTCATTTATAGCTATTTTTAAATTTAAAAAGACCCGAGGCTTCAACATAAGCCACGGATCTTCAAAACATTAATGATATAATCAGTAAATAACTCTTTGAAATCACGCAATCATTTTATATAAAGTTGATTTCCTAACTACAATGCCGAATTTATTGTAGTTTCATAAATCCATTACCTAAGACGTCACGCACGTCATGGATTACTAGAAATGCGTTTTCATCATGCGCGTTAACAATTTTTTTAATTCTAGCTAATTGGTTTTGCGGTACAACGACATAAAGTACATTCGTTTCTTTACGTTCATAGCCTCCTACACCATTTAATAGTGTGGAACCTCTACCTGTTTCATTATTAATATCTAAACTGATATCTTTATTATAATCTGAAATAATCGTAATCGCTTTTTTCGGATTAAATCCTTCTATAATAAATGTCATACTTTTTTCAACAATAAAAAGCATTACAATCGTATATAATACGTTTTGGACTGGCAGTACAATTAAGAAAGATAATACAATGATTGAATCTAAAATAAACAATGCCTGTGATGTCTTCATCTCGCTATATTTATTTATAATTTTAGCAATAACAGAAGTACCACCTAATGTGCTTCGTGCAGAAATCACTAGTCCACTTCCAATTCCGATCAACACACCAGAAAACACAGTATTGATAAAATCAGATTCCAAATGCATATTAAACGATTCAGTCAGTCCTAAAAACGCTGAACTCGAAATAACTGTGATTAAAGTATAAACTGCGGTAGTTTTACTTAAATATTTCCAACCTATCACAATTAATATCATATTTATAATCAAGGAAGTGAGCGCCGGTGATAAACCTAGTGTATATTTCAAGTTTAAAGAAATACCAACTGTGCCACCTTCCCCTAAATTTGAAGCAATGACAAACGCATTGATACCTATACTAATAAGAAACGTACCTAAAATACAAAAACATATATTTTTAAAATGGATTTTATACAACATCCCCCAAACACCTCTTTTCTTAATGATTTAAAATACACACATAAATCCCTCAATGTAACATTTTCTTCCGTAAAAAATCAGACGACATAAAAAGAAACTTTCTAGTTATTGAACCAAAAAGTTTCGTAAATTAAAGCTTTTATTAATTTTTTAACACAAGTCTATATCATAGTAGAAAAAGACAATAATTTCAATTGAATAAGGTTAAATTAAAATTGTATCGGTTAACTAAATTATATTTTAGTTTTGTGTACTAATTAAAAAACTGTACGAACGATATGCTCCATTAGTTTTATGGTATATGTTCATTAGTTATTCTTGTCATGCCTTAATTAAAATGGGTTTTGATTCAACCATTGGCCACCATCCATAGTCATACATGCACCATTTATATAGCTAGCTTCTTCTGATAATAAGAACTTAGCTAAACTAGCTATTTCTTCTGGTTGTCCCATTCTACCTAACGGAACACTATCAAGCGTTTGTTGCTTAGCTTCTTCTGATAAACTAAGTTTTCCTGAACCCCCTGTATGATCAATCGGTCCTGGCGCAATTGCATTGACTGTAATACCATATTTACTGCCCCACTCTACTGCTAGTGTTCTTGTCATAGATAACACACCAGCTTTAGCACTTGCTGAATGCACCACCCCGATACCAGCTCTCCATGCATAGGTTGCTACCATATTGATAATGCGCCCTTGTTGGCCATTTTTTATCCATTCTTTACCTACAGCTTGTGTACAATACCAAGTGCCATTAAGGACAATATCTATAACAGAGTTCCAACCATTGAGGGATAGGTCTTCTGCTGGACATAGAAAATTACCTGCCGCATTATTGACCAAGCCATCGATCTTTCCATATGTTGCTATTGTTTTATCTACTGTGTATTGAACCCTTTCAGGGTCTCTCACATCCATATCTATACATAACACTTGCCCTTCAAACTTCTCTATTTCAGCTTTGGCCGCTTCTAATCGTTCTAATGATCGACCAGTAATTACCACGTTTGCACCTTCTTCGGCAAATCTTGTTGCCATTGCTTTACCCATACCACTACTACCGCCTGTCACAATAATTACTTTATCTCTCATATGCATTCTCCTTTAAATAAACGATTTAAATCAACACGTCAAATAACTATAGTAAGCGCTTACACACAATTGTACCTTACTTATCTATCATTCGTAAATATTCTTAATTATTCTTAATTCCATTTATTTAAATATATTAAAGTAACAATTATTATAAGTTTTTAAACTTTCTGTAAATCTAGTCAAAAACACCGTGATATATGCTATATTGTCCGTGATATCGAAAACCGATATCGGCTAACGTTATTATTAATTAAAGGGGCTGGATGATATCGATTCGAAATTAGAAAGACGTATGTTTCTCGGTTTTATTTATATCCATATTTTGCATCATGCTAATGAACATCCTATTTATGGCAGCTGGATGATGGATGAGTTAAGAACACATGGTTATGCAATGAGCGCTGGAACATTATATCCTCTCTTACATCGAATGGAAGATGAGTCATTACTCGTTAGTGAAAAAACTGTCGTTGCCGGTAAACAACGTAAGAACTATACAATCACGCCATTTGGTAAGAAAATGTTAGAAAAAAGCCAGCAGAAATTAAAAGAGATTGTCGGAGAAATTTAAACTTGGGAGGTTATTTGTTATGAAATATCTTGAAGTATTTCTCGTAGCCCTGAGGTTAGGCTGCACTTCATTTGGTGGTCCAACTGCTCACCTTGGCTACTTCTATGATGAATATGTAAAACGGAGGCAATGGCTGACAGAACAACAATACACCAATCTAGTTGCATTATGTCAATTTTTACCTGGGCCAGCTAGTAGTCAAGTTGGATTTGGTATTGGTATAACTAAGGCAGGGTTGATTGGCGGAGTAATTTCATTTATTGGCTTTACTCTCCCCTCAGTGATTGTACTAATGCTTTGCGCCACTTTACTGTTAGCTTATAGCAACGATTTAGGTTGGACTCACGGCCTAAAATTAGTCGCCGTTGCAATTGTATTAAATGCAATTATAGGTATGGGACAAAAATTATTACCCGATTTAAAAACAAAAATTTTAGCGTTGTTCACCTTAGTGGTAGCTATAACAGTCATTCATCCATTATCACAATTAGGTGCGTTGACTGTAGTGGCTATAGTCGGATTAGCGCTTTTTAGAGAAACAGATGAACAGAAGTCTTCGATAAAAATATTTAATATTCCTCGAATAGTAGGCGCCATCTCTCTTATACTATTTTTTAGTCTTTTATTAATTTTACCTATATTGAATTTTGTCACTCACAATTCGTGGATTAATATGATCGACAACTTTTATCGTTCCGGCGCTCTTGTGTTCGGTGGTGGACATGTTGTCTTACCTTTATTAGAACAATCATTTGTAGCAACTGATATGATTAGTGCCAATGACTTTTTATCAGGTTACGCATTAACACAAGCAGTTCCAGGACCATTATTTACATTTGCTGCATATATTGGAACCGTTATGTCTGGTGTTACAGGTGGTATCATTGCAACAATTGCTATTTTCTTACCAGCCTTTTTATTATTAGTTGGTGTTTTACCTTTTTGGGAGCATGTACAATCAAATCGCTACGCAAAATCAATGCTAAAAGCTGTCAGTGCTGGCGTAGTAGGTATTTTAATCGCAGCTTTTTATGATCCAATATTCACATCATCAGTAAACACCCATATAGATTTTGCATTTGCTGCTACATTATTTGTATTATTGGCATATTGCAAAGCACCATCTTGGTTAATTGTAATTTTAGGTTTATTGCTTGGTATCATCTTTTATTAATTATGAAGTGTATTGTTTCAATATTTGAAAGTGCATATCTCATGACCCACAGATTTCGACAATATATTTATTTGCTAATTCAATGAACATTCGTTACAATAACTTGAAATAGAATAGTTCTCTTATTAAGAGTGAGTGGAGGGACTTGGCCCTGTAAAACTCCAGCAACAGCTCAGACGAGCGATGTGCTAAATCCAACAGTTCTAATTTACGAACTGACAGATGAGAAGATGTGCGGAAGCTCTTCTTATCTAAGAAGAGCTATTTTATTTGTAAAAAAATAAAAGGTGGTAATTTTATGAAATCATTGCACGAATTATTCTCAGAACTTGAACATTGGGAAAATCATGTACCTAATAACATGATGAGTAATATAGCTAAACGAGAACATATCAAAAACTTAAAACGTGAAATCTTCGCTCGCATAGATATTCATGATTACAAAGCAATTATATTAGAAAAAGAATTATAAAATACGGCTACCTTATCTCAAGCTATATCTCTCATCAGACTTATAGCTTGATAACTAAGCGTTGTACTAACTAAGAAAAAAAGGAGTGTACAGAAATCATTTTAGCAAAATATGATTTCTGTGCACTCCCTTGTTATATTTACTTTTACTATCTATAAATGCTGCATACAAACATCCTAATTATGTTTACTACCAAAGGGCACATATTTTATTTTTGTATCTTTAGGTATACCTTCATATTTGTTAAATAATGACTGATACCTTGTGCTTGTTGGTGTAGCATGATGCAAATAATGTTCAAAAGGTAATTTTTCCATCGTATAAAATTCTTTTTTAGGATGTGCTTGTATCTCTTCTTTTAACTGTGTAATTCGTGTTTCATTTTTTTGATTAATATAGAAAAATGTCCCTAAATAAAACGTCGCACTACCAATTGCTATAACACCCACAATCTGTTTCCAAAGTTGACCAGTAATATTCAACTGTGAAAATAATATTATAAAGATTATGACAAACAAAGCAGAAACTGTATAAAAATTTCTTGGCCCTAACGGCGACACAATCACCAAAGGTGCACATACTAACAAAATAGCAGCCAGCAATAAGTATAGCGTATATTTAACCTCTTTCGGTTCAACGACTATATGAATTGCTAAAATAAATGCACTTAAAAACCATATACAAACGAATGTATTTGCTAAATTAGCAATAAGAAGTATATGAAAGTTTTGTAAGGCAAATTGTTCATAAATAAAGAAATAGTATATTGGTAAAATCAGTAATCCAGTTATAACAAATGCTTGCATCCATTTAGGACGTCTAAATAACGTAGCGTTTCTGAATAATAGTGCAATAGCAACACCAATAATCATCAAGATTATCGTCATTTGGTTAAAAACCACCCAATCAGGTAGTACTGTGGTTATTGTTGTTGTAACTTTATCAATAATGCCGGTATCACTAGATATTTTTTGATAACTATTATCTTCAAAAAATATTTTGCGATAATTGGGATTTATAAACATCAAAATTGTCCCTAGTGATGAAATAGTCAAACCTAATATAAATTTAGGATTTAACTTTCTATAAAGTAATACATGTAATACGATTGCCAAAATTAAAATCATCGTATTGAATAACGTTGTATTTTCCATAAAAAATTGTCCTACAAAACAGACACAGTAAAACAAAATATTAGTTATAGGATCTAAATTTTTTTGCTTAAATAGTATTGTTGAGATATACCAAATAATAAACAGCACGCAGAACGTCGCAGGAACATAATTATAAAATCCAGCAAACCAACCATACGTTTGCTTATATATATCACTTGGTATCGTAAGCATCAAAATAAATGCACACAAATAATAATATAAAATCTTAGCTTCATTCACAAAACGTCCAATTATCCATATAATCGAAATACTAAAAATCGCATAAGACAACCATCTAAACCAATCAAGTCTAACGGCAATAATTTCTAACATATTACCCAAATAACGTCCATTCAAATTTGTAAAGCGCTCTTGCAACATCTGAATACCATAGTGACTATACCAATCCCAATCGTCATGTGTTAATGGCGTAAACATAGCCATAAAAATATAAAAAATAAACAGTGCGGTTACTGTAAGGTACGTCTTATTTATCCTTAATAATTTCATATTATTCCACCTCTTGATCATTCAAGTTAGATTGACGAACAATATAGAGTGGACGCTGTTTCACTTCATAATAAATTCTTCCTATATACTCTCCAATCACACCTAATGACGTAAGCTGTATCCCACCTAAAAACAATACGGAGAAGATTGTTGTGAAATATCCTGGTGTAGACACACCGTAATTCAATGTGTAAATAAAGTTAAATAAAATATAGAGAAAACTCAATCCGCAAATGAAAAGGCCTAAATAAATGATGGCACGCAACGGCTTATTATTAAATGAAATCAAACCATCGATACCATAATTGAGTAATGAGCTAAATGACCATTTAGACTCTCCTTCTACCCGTGTTACGTTTTGATATTCAATGACTTTCGGTTCAAAACCAATCCACGCAAACAAGCCTTTAGAAAATCTATTGTACTCACCCATATTCACAATTTCTTTCACTGCCCGCTGGCTTAATAATCTAAAATCACCAACACCATCTTCTAGTGTGACATCCACCATTCTATTAATCATTGCATAATACAATTGTGACACACGTTTACGTGCTATGTTCTCACCTGTTCTATCCCTTTTGGCAACAATTTGATATTCGCCTTCCTTAAAGTATTGAATCATTTGGGGTATTAAGGTTGGCGGGTGTTGTAAATCACCATCTAAAATAATTAAAGCTTCCACGTCTACACTTGCCTTTAATCCTGCATACATGGCAGACTCTTTACCGAAATTTCTTGAAAATGATATGTATTTTACTGCATGATCTTGTTGCGCTAATTGTTGAATAATAGTTAAAGTGTTATCCTTGCTTCCATCATCCACAAAAAGCAATTCGTATTTATAATTATTGTTGCGACTATCTTGTTGCATGATTTCTGTTAATTCAGCATATGTTTTTTCAATAACGCTTGCCTCATTAAAACACGGAACTAAAATTCTGATCATAAAATAATGTACTCCTCATTGGTGTTTATTAATATAAAAATAACATATTGTATATTATACAACATATTAAAGAAATGATGTAGTTTTTCTAATATTATATTGTGTTTAATTTTTGGATATTCAAAAATTACATTCATTAAATGTAAAATATAGTTATATAATAGTTCCCTAAATTAATTATATATTGTGTTGTTATTTAAATTTGAAGAGTGTATTGTTTAATTATTAAATTTTTATTAAAAGGACAACTAAACCATGGTAGCTGTATATTTAAAATCTATTAGATTAAAAAATTATTTGAGACACGAAAAGCCTGTACTGTCGGGAGTAGTCTATCATTTTTCAACTCAATATATACAAAGACAGTGACCAATTTTTATTAGGTTATGTTATGCCTTTAACTGGTTATGGAAATATGTATACTATTATGGGTTTTATCATAATAATTACTGGCTTACTATACTTCTGTTTAATTGGAAATAAAAAATTAAATATATAAAAAAGGAGTAGCAGAGAAATCAAAATGTTCAACTTGATTTCAACATACTACCCCTTTATATTAATGAAACTTTAATTTAAAGTGACATGATTGTTTAAATCATATGTTCACCTTTATAAATCACTTGTCACCTTTATCTTTGTTGCTTTTTTTGTCTTTGTTATCTTTCTTTAAATCTTCTTTATTTTGGTCTAACTTTTCTTTATCTGCTTCAGGAGTATAATCTACACCTTTAGAATAATCATTACCTGCATTCCACAATAGGTACTCATTAATGCCATGATCTTTAAGTGCTTGTACTTGTGCTTCTACAGCTTTACTATCGTATTCCATATATTTACCTTCACCTAAATATCGTGCTGTAAAGTCTTGTAGCCATGGACGAGACTTCGGTTTCTTATCACCTAATTTATTTAACACAGCTGTTTCTTTATCTAAATAATGATCAACAGCTTCATAGGGTTCCTTATCTGGAGCTTCTAAAACAAAGTCACCTGGACTCCAATGTGACGGATAAATCATAGACGAGATAGCATCTGTATTTTCTGCTATTTTAGGGAAACTTTGACCGATCCCTGGTGCTTCTTCAACCATAGCAGCATAACCAAATACGTCAGCCGACACCTCTGCACCATAAGGTTTTAACGCTTTACGAGCAGTTTTTAAAAATTGTGAAATTGTGTCTACACGTTGATCAACATCACTTAACTTGCTATTTTTATAGTTTCCTTTATCATATGTCAAACTACTTTCTACATTTTCAAATGCTTCAGGGAATCTTACATAGTCATATTGAATATCTCTAAAACCTGCTTTTGCAGCTTCCTTAGACACATTTATATTATAATCCCATACCTCTTTAATGAAAGGATTAACAAATTTATCGCCACCATCACTCTCCCATATTGAACCATCTGCTTGTTTGAACGACCACTCAGGATGACTTTCTGCTAAATTCTTATCTTTAAAAGTAACGATTCTTGCAATAGGATAAATATCTTTCTCTTTCATTTTATTAAGTAATGGCTTGGCATCAACAATATCTAATGTATGTTTATCAATTTCTTTATTACTAGTGTTAAAGTTTATAGTAACGTTCCCTGAATCATCTTTAACATCTATAACCATTGCATTTAAATCACTTTCATCAATAAACTTTGTGAGTTCTTCAAATTTTTCGCCGTTTGTCGCATCAGCACTTACATAAATCCCTCTTACTCCATCTTTTGGATATTTCACATCATCACTATTTTTAGTAGATTGACTGTCCTTATTTTCTTTATTTGCTTGGTTGTCTCCATTTTTCGTACCCTCGTTTGAACATCCAGTGATTAATAATACACTCGTTAAAACTGTTGGTAAAAACCATTTCCCCTTCATTTAACATAAGCTCCTTAATATATGTATATTGCACTACTTAATTTATTCACATCCCAAGTTTAACCAATGCAAAATGTATTGTAAACTTCTTTTTAAAAATAATATAAATTAACCAATATTTATGATATTATAAAATACTTAACTCTATTTAATATGAAATAGTACGTAGCAAACCTAGTAATAATTGATCGTTGGTTTTTACAGGGTACGTAACAGTGCCGTCACACAACCCGATGGCTCACCCTCATCGAATTAAAGCACATGATCATCTTAAGTTAATAGATCTATATTTTAAATGATGCTAAATTATTTATTTATGAACATGGGTATATATTGAGAAAAATGTTTTTTAGGAGGATGACTAATGAACAATTTAAAAATCGTTCCGGCTTACCCACAATTACCAAAAGGCGCGTACTTCCACTTACTCGCTATAAATGATATGGCAAAAGTTTTATTCTATACAACAGATAAGCAAGTATTAATTCGTAATATGCATAAATTATGGAAACAACCTAGTAATCGCTTTAGTTATCAAAATACAATGGTTGCTATGATTCATGGACAACCGGCAGGTGCTATATCGTGCTTGCCATACAGAGATCTTCAGCAACAAACCTTTACGACTGTATGGCAAATTGCAAAAATTCAAAAGTTGCAGTTAGTCCCTCAATTCTTACATGCATTTAAAGATATCATCGCCCTTATAAGATTAGATGAAGGCAATACAGACGAGTATCATGTGAGTATGTTAGCAACACTTGCTCAATTCAGAGGTATGGGTGTTGGATGTGCTTTACTTGAATATGCTGAACAACTTGCGTTACACAAAGGTTATACAAAAATTTCGTTAACCGTTGAAGTTGAAAACACTACGGCTCAACGCTTATATGCTAAACAGGGCTACAAAATTATCGGACAGTCCGGGAATAATCATGCGCAAGTTTATAAGATGCGTAAAATGATTAAATAACATTATTCTTATTCATTTAAATAAAGACTAAAAATTTCAAGATTCCAAAAATCATTCGATAATTATATTTATATGAACCAAAAAAGCACCGACAACTATTTGGCGGTGTTTTTTGAGTTTATTTATTTTTCACTTTTAGTCCACGGTAACGATTAAGTGTTGCACAAAACTCTTGTTTTCTTGGTAGCGCTAAGTTACCCGGATGTCCCTCGAATGACGATATTATATCTAATCCTTGCTCTTGAATAACTGTGTATAATTTATCGACAGCTTGCGATAACGTATCCTGCTCATTTAACAAATGGCTTTGATAATAATTTATCATTACTGCTAAACACTGAGTTTGACTTGTATCTACCAATTGTTCCAAACCGGAAATATCGATAAGTTCTTTGCCATACAAAATGGCATAACGTCCTTTTACTTTGAACCGGTTGTCTTTTCCTTTTTTAGTAAAACTCGATTTTAAAGGTATCCTAGCAGGTAGATTGCCAAAATCACTATGATTTGTAGCATTTGTTGTATTATCCGGTGTTTGAGCAATCGCTTTTGCATTTTCAGTAACATCTTTTAAGACGTATTCATCCATCATTAACACCTGGTCGGCAACCTCAAAATAATCACCTGAGCCACCTACAATTAAAATAGTGGAAACACTATAATCTTCATACAGTGGTTTTACTTTACTCGCAAATGGTGTGATAGGTTCTTTTTCAGGTGCAATTAAGCGTTGCATACGGCTATCCCTAATCATAAAATTGGTAGCTGAAGTGTCTTCATCAATCAATAATAATGATGTACCTGCTTCTAATGCTTCCATAACATTCGTTGCTTGGGATGTACTCCCACTCGCATTTTCAGTGGAAAACTGATGTGTATCTTTATTTCCCGGTAAATTATTTATAAATGGGCTAATATTCACCTTCTCAATATGGCGACCATCTTCAGCTCGAATCTTCATGGCATCATGACATGTAATAACATATTCTCTACCATCTCCATCAATATGATTATAGATACCGCGCTCAAGTGCTTCCAGCACAGTCGATTTACCGTGAAAGCCTCCACCCACAATTAAGGTAATACCTTTAGGTAGCCCCATTCCAGTAACTGTCTTTCCACTTGGCATAGCCATTTGTACTTCTACATTTTTAGGACTTGTAAACGCAACTGCATTAGGTAAATGTTTATCTGATACGCCACTTTTGCGCGGTAATATCGAACCATTCGCAATAAATGAAACGAGACCCCGACGTTCAAGTTCCTTACGAATAAAAGCTTGATCTAACATTAATGTAACTTGTGTATCTAATTTCGCATGATCTATATTTTTATAGAGCAATGATTCATGTACAATGTTTGGCAGTGTTTCTATTAACGTACTTGCCGCAGCTTTCCCTAAAATTTTTCTTCCTGCTGCGGGTAAACTAATTTCAAGTCTTACTTCGATATCATGTTTATTGATTACTACAGCTGTCCGTTCTAAAATTTCTTGCCCACATTGATCTATAGTAATGTTTGATGCAGCTTTTGCATTTTGGCTGCTTTGCTTAAACGAACTTATACTTTCATTAAATGTTCGCGCTAAAAAGTCTGCTACAGCGATGATTTTATCTTTAGTGTCCAATAAATTGTTAGGGATATTTGCTATGTCTCTACTCATCACTACCCTCATTTTGGATGGAGGGGCATACGGGTCTACTTGTATATGATCTATCGCAAGTCGAAACTGTTTGAACTGATATATCCCTTTAAGGCGTTTATAAGCACCATATTTCTGTCCATCTAACGATTTCAATAATTGCGTTAACTCCGTTGCATTTTTCAATAGAAAACCTCCTAAAGTGGTTTGACGAAATTTGGAAATCCAAAATATTTTCAAGATAAGTATAAGGCAATGAAATTAATGTGTACAATAAAATTAATCTTATACTAAAACTATTTGCAATAGCATTCAAACCTACTCTTCTATTCATAATATTTTGTTAAAATAGAAAATCTTACCAAATGAAAATATGAAATTTACAGGTATCTAATAGAAGGATAGACACTTTAAGCCATCTTAAAGAGTGGCTTTTTATATTTCACAGTATATAAATCCCTCACCATATGACTTTACATATTTAAACGCTTTTCATTCACCATAAAAAAACACTTTCGCTTATTTCACCTTTAAAATGAAATCATGCGAAAGTGTTATTATTTTAATCTATTAGTATATATTTACTCGCCTCTTGTGTTTCTAAAAGCGTTAAATCTTTTGTTGCATCCATAAGCGAATCGAGTGATTTTTCAAAGTAAATTATTGTGGCTTGATATAAGCCATTACCACAATCTTGAAGTGTCGTTCTCACATTGTCTTCACCAATCAATGCGATTGCTTTTTTGGAATGCTGTATATGTGTTTCTAAAGCTTCTATTGATACAACATCACTTTTCTCAATACAAAAGTAAACCTCTTCTAGATTTATTTTTTCTATTCTTTTCAAGTAATGTGTGTTCATTGGTTGTAATTTATATTTTTCATTTTCTACATTTTCAATCGTAGATTTAAGCATAACCAAGCTCCTTGTCTGTTGTTCATTATTATCTATATTTTCACTATTTAAATCTGATATGCCATAGTTACTTTTCTATTATTAAGTCATTTGTTTTAACTTTCGCAGTACATCAATTAAGAAGTCAATGTTCTTATTGCTTTTCCTCCTCTAAATGTAAAAGTACATATCTACTCGTCAGTTTTTTAAAGTCTTAGGTTACATTACATTGTGTATTAATACACCCCGAAATACACACAATACTCAATATAGTATAAATTTATACATAAATAAAGCGAAAATGTATTATAACGAATAAATTAATTTTTGTTAAATTAAATCTATACGAATTAAAATTTTCTATTATCTTCATCAAACACATATTAATCTTCTTTTAATAATCATTTTTTAAAAAAATCTATCACTCTCATAACATTTTCAACACAAAATAAACCTCTCACTATTACAATTAGTGAGAGGCTCTCAATTATATATGAAATTGTATAATAATCCGTTATTTATTAATCAATTGTTCTATATACTTTAGAATTCATTAGAATAAACAACCAAACGACGATACTGGCTATGGCTGAAATTGCTAAAACATTAAAAATTGAAATATCCATTGTATTTAATCCTGAAATGACAACATATGAAATTGGATCAAAACCAGTCATTGCAAGGAAGATTAAACTCATCACTCTGCCTGTCACCTTTTCATCTGAAAATTCTTGAGCCATGGTAATAAAAGGAATATAAACAATTGTGTACGAGAATCCTATTAAGAATAATAATACTATTTGCCAAATTAAATCTGTTACTTGTGTAAATGCCAAGAATATTAAAAGCATAGCTAATAATGTAAATAATGTTATTTTCCCTCTTACTTTAGTTAAAGTGACGACACTAAGTAATACTGTACCAGATAACATACCTACACCTAAGCTCGATTGTAAGTAAGTTAAATTAATAGGCGTACCTCCCGAAGCTTCTACTAATATAGGTATACCTACACTTAAAGCTCCCAAACCAAAAAAGTTAGCCGTAACAAGAATAATAATGCCTGTGATTAAAAAACGAGATGATTTTACATAACGGAACCCTTCAATAATATCTTTAATTGGCGTTTCATTGGAACGTTCTGGTACTTCCGTTTCTTTGATAAAGGACGGGAAAACGAATATTGCTGATAAAAATACAAAGATTAGAGCAACGTAGAAACTTGTTGCGATTGAAAAATTTTCCATAATCATACCTGCAACAATTGGTCCAAGTATAAATGATATTTGAGTACCACCTTGGAAAAGAGAATTGGCTCTTTGAAGCTGTGCTTGTTTAACCACTTTAGGAATCAATGATGTACATGCAGGGCCAAAAAATGCATCGAGCATGCCAAATAAAGCAGCTAAAATCATTAACGGAATTAATGAAAGTTGATTATTAATAATAAGAAAATATAGAATCACCATAACGGCAGCTTCTGCAATATTTGAGTAATACATAATCGTTGTTTTCTTAAATTTATCAGCCACCATACCACTAAATGTCATCATCAGTAGTCTAGGCACCGTAGCCGATACTAATATGTAACCTAATGCCATCGACGATTGTAATTCTTTAACAGCATACCATGTAATCGTTGTTAAAATTGTACTAAATCCAATCATGGCAAAAATACCTGCTGCTAACATGAGCATGTATGTACGATTGAATATAAGCTTGTTAGATGTTGTCAATTTTATTCCTCCTATATTGCAATTAGATGTTGTCAGTTACTAGATATGTAATTCAATAGATTTTGATAATTATTTAAATTGCTCATGTATGCCTTATCTATTCTATTTCAAAAGACAAATACTATAATTACACGTTTTTTATTATTAAATTTTTTAGCATGTTATAATTATAACAAACATTATCAATATTTTATAATTTTAATTTAAGCATTCTATTCAAAATTAAAATATATGATATATTTAATGACTATTCACTTTTACACCAAAAACAAAAACACTTCCCATCGATTTGAATAGGATTAAATCGATGGGAAGTGTTTTTATTTTAATATCATATGATACAACTAATTATTGTTATATTTATCTTTCTCCTTTTAACTCTCTTTCTTTTAATACATAACTCAATAAATCCAACATAATACGTGCAGCAGTCTGACCCGTCATACCAGTTAGGTCATAAGCAGGTGCTACTTCTACTAAGTCAAACCCGACTACTTCATTATGTTTTGCTACTGCTTTTAATAACTCGTTTACTTCGTCATATAGTAAACCACCTGGTGATGGTGTACCCGTACCAGGTGCAATTGAAGGGTCAATACCATCGATATCAATTGTAATATATAATTTTTCGCCTTCTGGAATTAATGCTGCTAAATTTTCCGGGCCCTTTTCACGCATTTGTCTCGGCGACAAAATAGTTGCACCATATTCACGTGCTGCATCTACATCTTCTTTTAAACTACTACTAATGCCTCGAATACCATATTGATATATATTTTTCACATGATCCATTTCAGATAATCTTCTGATACAACTACCATGACCATATCTTTGACCAGAACGATGGTCAGCCCAGTCTAAATGCGCATCAATTTGCAACACATGGAATGGCCCTAAAGCTTCAACACCTTTTCCTGTAGCAGCTGTAATTGAATGATCTCCGCCGATAATGACTGGCATGACGCCTTTATCAACAATTTTTCGCAATGTCGCTTCAGTGTTATCGTGACTTTGCATAATATCACCATGCACGATATCCACATCACCTACATCAAATACTTTCCATTTTCGCCCTAAATAAGTGATATCATTTTCAATATCATAAGCGCCTTCCAACCCAAAGCTATATAGTGTAGAACCTTCTCTCACGCTACGCGGACCCATACGTGCCCCTGATTTCCATTGTGTTCCCATATCATTAGGCACGCCAATTACTGCCACATCTGCATTAATATCTGATAATTTTTCAATGTTATCACACACTGGATATTTACCAAATGTACAAATTCCTGTAAATGGTAAATTTAATGTCTGCTTTTCTTCTGGATTCATCATAATAAAATACCCCCGTTTATTTAAAATGTGTCTATATACAATCAGCATTCAAGGACTTTTCATACATCGTCACTATCAAAATAACAATTGATAGCATGCCAAATCCTAATGGCGTTAACATGCCAAGCGCTCCTGCCAAGTGTTCATTGTGAAACAATTCAGCAAATGAAGTATATATTGCGGTAGAAATAGCAATACCAAAGGAATAACCTAAAGAACTCGCCATCTTATAAATACCTGAACCAATACCTACTTTATCGTCACTTACATTAACCAACAACGTATCTAATGAAGGTGTTGCATACAAACCAATGCCAATACCTGCAATTAAAAAGCCAATAAACACAACGATAATGTATGGTAAATTAGATAAAAATGTTAATGCTCCAAAACTCATACCAACACTCGCTATAATAATTGAGATAAACATTGGTTTATAAGGGCCAACTTTCTGTAATAATCGCTCACCCACGCGTATCATCAGCAACAAAGCTGTAATATTGCCCAACGTCAGTAATCCTGTTTGAAAAGCCGTAAACCCTCTGCCAATCTGAATGTACGTATTCGCTACAACAATTGTGCCAGCAATGCCATTTTGTAAAAAATTGGTAAGGACAGCACCCGTAAATGGTTTAGTTTTAAATAACTCAAAATCTATAAATTGATGTTTTCTTGTTCTTTCAAAAAAAATAAATAGGATTGTTAATATGATAGATGCAATGAATAATGCAATAATAGGAAAACTTGTCCACCCCAAGTCCTGTCCTTGTGTAACAATAATATTAATAACTAATAAGATAACTACAAAAATTGAAAAGCCAATAATATCAAATTTCCCTTTATTTACTTTAGCAACTTTTGTTTCCTCTATATTTTTCAATAAAATCATCGCAACAACAGCAATCACAATTGAAAAAATAAATATCATTCGCCAATCAAAATATGTAGCGATTAATCCCCCAACAAATGTGGTTATGCCGCCACCTCCCCAAGAGCCAAATGACCAATAACTTAAGGCACGTTGACGTTCACTTTCTTGAAATGTTGTCTTAATTAATGCTAATGTAGCTGGCATTACAAGCGCTGCAGATAAACCCTGTAGTACTCTAGCAAAAATCAATAAAACAGGTTCTCTGGCCAAAATCACAAGCAATGACCCCACGATGCTAATGACTAAACCAACGTAAGTCATTTTCTTTCTCCCAAGTCTATCTGAAATACCTCCACCAACTACAATAAACAATCCACAAAATAACGATGTTAAACTTGTAGAAATATTTAAAATACCCGATGAAACATTTAGATCTTTCTGCATTGTTGGAATGATATTAATCATTGATTGTGCAAAAAGCCAAAATGTTAATATTGCCAAAACCATGCCTAAAATATACAAATCTGTTTGTCTTTTAGCTTTCATGGCAATCCCCCTTTGATTTGAAGCTTCCTTCAAATTAGTTGAAGTTTAGCACCATGATGACAATTCAGCAAATTGATTTCTGAATTTTCCGACTAATTATAAGGAGATAATTTATAAAAAAACGTTGATATCATCAGCTTTATTTAGAGGGATATGTTATAAAGTACAGCAGTTATAAAATTTCTTTATACGCTTATAAAAAATGCTTACAAATAATAAAAAAATAAAGCGTTAAGTAGCTTAAAAACCACTTAGCGCTATTTTAAATTACTTTATTTCAAAATATATCTTACAAAAGGAGATAAAGTTTGCTATATCCTTATTCATTGCTGCTTCCCTATATAATAACCATGTATTTCTAGTAATACTATCACCATTTTTAAATTTCAAATCCTTAGTATAAAAAGAATCACTATCTAAAATACATGATTTAGGAACGATAGCATATCCCATTCCCTGTTCTACAAATTTTTTACAAATTTCAATTTTATCAGCTTGAATTATATTTCTAGCGTACGTATCATAGCGTTCACCCCACCAATCATTGATTGATTTAGTAATTGAATTTTCTAGCTCAATATAAGTGTTAAAATTTTGATGAGATTTATAAACAATTCGATATTCTTGATCTAAATGCTTCAAACTTATCGCTTTTTTACTAATAATGGTTAATGGATCGCGTTTCAACAATATTTTATTGCCATACCAATCATAATCCCCTGTTAAAATCCCTATATCAAGGTCATTATTTTCCATTTGTTCTAAAATTTCAATACTCCAACCACTTGTCATAGATATATAAATATCTGTATAGGCTTGATAATATTGTTTGATTAATTCTGGCATCGTATATATAGCAAAATTTGTATTAGCTCCTAATTTCATATTACCTTTCAAATTTTCACGAAGTTCATTAATATTTGACTTTAGATTTTGAATTTCAAATAAAACTTTATTTGAAAATTTGACTAGATACTCACCTTCGGGTGTGAATTTAAATTGATTTCCTATTTTTTCAACTATATTAATTCCAAAATCTTTTTCAATTTTTTTCAATCTATAAGAAAGTAATGGTTGTGACATAAATAATCGTTTGGCAGCTTTAGTAAAGCTTTGTTCTTTATTAAGCATCGCTAAAATTTTATAATCTTCCTCTTGCATAAAGCAATCCCCCTTTGCTTAAAAACATTTATACTTATTCTACGTTTATTGTACTTATCTTATTTTTCATTGTCTTCTTTGGCATGAATTTATCAGAAGTTGCAGTATCAGGTTCAGACGCTACAAATCTAGGAAACAGCATATTGGTTGTCGGCGTATATGCATTAGTTGGCATTATTGCTTTTGTTCTATCTTATATTACTTCATTAAAAATATTTAAGAATCAAGAATTATAATGAGTGAATTTTAATATAGAAATCACTAATAATTAAGTTGAATTTCAGCAATATAAAAAACAGCCCTAATTGACTAACATGAGTTAACTAGGGCTGTTTTTATTTATATATTATTCAAAAAAATTACTTAGACAAATTTCAAATTAAAGCTAAACTCGATGTGTCGATCATTTAATCGATATGCTTCATTTAATTCTGGTCCACAACTATTTGAACCTATACCACTTTGTGCATAATCTATATATACATAGGTTTGATCTTCAAGTTCTAGTGCATCTTTATGAGTTGTTTCGGTCAGCTGTTTTAATGAATAATGCGTTGTATTAAAACTAAATGTATTGTCACTTGTCACGATAACCCTTTTACAGCCATCACTAATTTCAACGAATGTCGTTTCATTATGACTTCCTGTTTCTTGGGGTCTGATATGGACTTCACCATTGCCTGTAACAGTCGTCTCAAACGCATCTAAATAATTGGCTACACCTTTATCTTGGTAACTACTGAAAGGACCTTTGCCATAATATTTTACTTGTTCAAACACTCTAGGTAAGGTCAAGCCTAAACCAAACCGTGGTAAATAAGGTGCTTTCATATCTCTTTCTAAATCATAAGTTACATTAAGTATTCCATCATGTTGAACACGCCAAGTCACTGTTCCAAATAGTATCGGTGGCACCGCGTCATTGACCATTGCTATATTAAAAATAAGACTGACCTCTGTCTCGCTTTCTACAATTTGATAATCGCGCACGCGAGTAGTGATATCTTTATAACCAGAGTATGCCCAATCACATTTTATATTCGTATCATTATCAGTGGGCGCTCTCCAAATATTATTTGTTGTGCTTTGATTAATTACTATATGTTTATGCTTGAGAACTGACTCAAGGCTTGCATTATCTTTATTAAAAACGTATGTTTCACTTTGATCTACTGAAATTTCGATTAATTTATCAGTTTCATTTACTAGAATATTCCTTTCGCCCGATTGCTCATCCTGTTCCTTAATTGTTCGACGTTGATATACGATTTGATCATGTCCTAATTCAAAATTTTCGTGACGAAATTGATCATCAGCTTTTAATTTATACCGTAATATGACATCACTGATATGTTCTATATTGAGATAATCGCTCAAATCAATTGTTTGCGTAGTATGTGGCAAGAAATTTGAAAGAGGTATTTCACTGATCGTTTTTTCCCCATTCAAATTTGTCAATGTAGCCTCTACAAACATATATTGCTCTGCAGACGTAAAATCCAATTGGTTACGTAGCACGATTTTAAAATCATCTTGTGACACAAGTTTTAGTGGCCTATGTTCTTGTTTGAATTCATAATAACCTTCATGGGGCACCCTGTTTGGAAAAACAATGCCATCGACACAAAAATTACCGTCATGTAGTTTTTCTCCAAAGTCTCCACCATACCTAAACATAGGCTCACCGTCTTTCATTCCAATTTGAATAGCGTGATCGCACCATTCCCAAACAAATCCCCCGATAAAGTTATCATATTGCTCAACTAGTGTTTGGTAAGCGTGTAAATCTCCTGGAGAATTGCCCATTGCATGTGCATATTCACATAAAATAAACGGTTTATCCAAATCCGGTTTCTTCAAATAAGTCTCCTCAATCTCTTCAGGAGAGGGATACATTCTACTAATCATATCTATATTAGATAGATCATAGTGTTGTTGCTCATCTCGATATAATGTACCTTCGTAATGTATTGGCCTTGTGTTGTCTAGTGTTTTGGCACGTGCTGCACCTTTGACCATATTCTTACCAAATCCCGATTCATTTCCTAATGACCAAGATACGATAGAGCTGTAATTTTTCAGTGGCATAATAGAAGCTTCAATACGCTCTATGATAGCTGTTTCAAATTTACTATCGTCAGCTATAATATTAAAATCTTCATTATTGTCTTCACCATATAACCTAACGACACCATGGGTCTCAATATCAGCCTCACTCATTACGTAGAAACCATATTGGTCCGTCATTTCGTAAAATAATGGGGATTTTGGGTAATGCGCTGTACGAATGGCGTTAAAGTTCCCTTGTTTCATCAATTCTAAGTCTTTTTTAAAATGGGGTTCTGTCATTACGTAACCAGTTTCTGGATGACTATCATGGTAATTTGTCCCACGCAGTTTGATGGATTGACCATTAATATAAAATTGATTATTTTGGATAGCCACTTCACGAATTCCAACTTTTTGTGTAATCACTTCTTGATCTGTCAAAATGTATAATGTATATAAAGTTGGATTTTCTGTAGACCACAAATGCGGTTTGTAGACATTAAATTGATATTCATGTACTCCAGATATGCTTGCTACCTCTTCACCCTCAGGATTATATAATTGGAATTCTACTGATTTTAGATTATGCGCCCGTTCTATTTTTACATCTATCTGTGCAGAATTTAAATCGTCACTTAGCTTTGTTTCCACTTTAAAATCATCAACACGTTCAGTTGCGCGTTTCAAGATATAAACATCTCTAAAAATGCCCGAGTGTCGAAACATGTCTTGATCTTCAAAATAAGTACCATCTGAATATTTAAGTACAAGTACGTCGATATGATTCGCACCTTGTTGGATAAAATCGGTAATATCGAATTCAGAAATCGAATGAGCTATTTGGCTATAACCAACAAATTGATTATTGATCCAAACATAAAACGCACTATCTACGCCTTCAAAATTCAAATGATAGTCACTGAACTCGTCATATGTTGTCACCTCAAATGAGCGTGTATAACGCCCACACGGATTATCCTTAGGTACATATGGCGGATCAAAAGGTATTGGATACTGAGTATTTAAATATTGTATTTGATCATAGCCATATAAATTCCAAACTGATGGGACCGGGATATGATGTTTATCCACTTTCTTTGTTTCATTCAAACAGTCTGCTAGTGTATTAAAATATTCAAAACACCACTCTCCATTTAATAGCGTTACATTATTAGTTTGATAACGGGTTTCTAAATGGTAAGCCCCCTCTCCCGGTTGATATGGAATATAAAATGCACGACGTGGCAAAATATTTACATGTTGAATATCTATATTTTCATGAAATTGTTGCTCTAACATGGCTAATTTCCTCCCCTTATTTATTCATACGTTCTTTGTGTTCTCTCTGACGCTTGTATTGCAATGTCTTTTCTATATCCGTTAAGAAATCCCCTTTTAAATGAAACGCTTTATGATATAAAAACGCTGCTAAGATTACGAAAATGATAGGCAATACAATAATTAAAATACGTAACCCGTTAATGGTCAGCGCTGTTTGTGCTTCATTTGGCGTATAACCTAAAATGGATAATCCAAGACCTACGATCAGCGCCGCTACAGCTTGTGAAGTTTTTGTTAGAAATGTATTCGTTGACGTAATGACACTTTCATTACGCTGCCCAAACTTAACCTCACCATAATCGATAACATCTGCTAATGACACCGTAGTGATACCAATCATAAACCCTGATCCAATTCGTAATAATCCTGCACCTACAATTACAGTGACGACGCTCTGTGGTGCGACAAATCCTGAAATCAAAATAAATAATAAACCTACAATAATAAGGATAATAGCAGTATTAAAAGCTTTGGTTCTGCCTACCCATTTGATATAACGTGGTAACATTAATAAACCAAACATTTCGCAAAGTATCATTGCATTGAAAATTGCAAATAGATGCTCTGCATTTACTACATATTTAAAGTAATAGATAATAGAACCATTCAGTGTTTGTAAACAAAGGTTAAATGTAAGTAAAACGCCCATGATTGCTAATAATTCTTTATTTTTAAATAAAATTCTACCAATATCTTTAAAGTTTACTTTAATCCCTGTTTGTTGTTCCATTTCTTTATCTTCAGGTACCTTCCAAACAGTAACTCCGATTGTAAATATAAAAACTGCACTACAAATTATCGCAAATATAAAGATACCTATTGAGTCACTGCCTTTACCAAAAGTATCACCAAGTTTATGTATAAAGAACAAACCAAATGTTCCCACGACAAATGCTGCTAAACTTGCAAAAAATCTTGGTATTACAGATACTTCTTCACGTTCTCTAGGGTTATGTGTTAAATTGGGTAACCAAGACCAATAGGGGATGTCCATCATCGTATAAGTCATGCCCCACGCAATATATATGATGGATACATACACATACATCGCAGTTTGCGGTAAATCAAAGTTTGTGAATAATAAAATTGTAACAATAGCATTCACTATCGTTCCAATCACTAGCCAAGTTTTAAATTTACCAAAACGATTACTTGTATTATCGACAATTACACCCATAATTGGATCATTAATCGCATCCCATATACGTGCAACAAAAAGCATGACCCCAACAAAAGCAGGAGATAGTCCTACGATGTCTGTGATATAAAACATTAAAAATACACCAACAATATTAAAGATGGCGTCTTTACCCATAGCACCGAATCCAAAAGAAAATTTTTGCATGCCTGTTAAATGTCTATTCATTATATTCACCTCTACGTTAGTTCGAATTAAAACGCTTACAAATCTGTTGTTTTTATTCTATCAGTAGTAAGTTGTCGTTATGAATAGCATTATGATGATAAAACATGGCAAAATGTTTCATTTTCAATTAATATAAATATAAGTTCAAATATGTTTTTTAATTAAGAGGGATAACATGCAAGTATTGTGGAAGAAATTTCAAAAGAAGCTCATCGATGCCAATTTAGCCGAATGCGGTATTGAAATCGGTGTACCTAATGTAGGTTATAAGTATACTGTTTTTCAAAAGTCCGTATTACATATCGTAACTCAAGGAGAAGGTACTTTTAGTTATGCAGGTAAAACTTATCGTTTAACTGCTGGAGATATTTTCTTGCTTGAACGTGGCATGGAAGTAGAATATAAGCCTTCATTTTCAAATCCTTGGACTTATTATTGGGTAGGCATGAATGGGAAGCAAATATTAAATTATTTATCTCGCTGTAGTATTGTTGATAGTCACGTCATATTAGGACAAGATACGACAGATATTAAGAAAATCATTCAGCTTATTTGCGAACTCTCTCAAAGTATTGAGTCAAACAACTCCAATGATATTCTAATTATGCAATATTTATATCAATTAGTTTATACCTTACAAGAAAAGTTCCCTAAAAATTTTTCAGTGCAAGTTGATATTGTAAATGAAGATATTCAACATGCTGTTGATTTTATAAATACAAATTATCAAAAACACATCACTGTTGAAGAAGTAGCTAAAACTGTCAATATTACACGAAGTCATTTATATAAATTATTCAAAAAGAATTTGAGTTGTTCGCCTAAAGAATACTTAACCTATATAAGGATGTATCATGCTTCACAATTATTGATACATACGAACACACATATAAGTGAGATATCAAGACGCGTTGGTTACAAAGATCCACTATTATTCTCTAAAAATTTCACAAAACATTTTGAAATCAGCGCTTCTGAATATCGGCGCCAATTTGCCAATCAATGAGCCAAAGGAAATCAACTTTTTAATTAATATATTACACAATTTCGTTAATCCTCTTGTTAATCGTTCTTTATTTCTAGAAAAAGCTTAGGTTTATATGTACCGTTTCAATATATTTCTATATATTATATAATGACTTTAATAGAGCTTTGTAAATTTATTAAAGAAACGAAGGGGCAAAAATGTCGGTAACTATTAAAGATATTGCAAAAATAGCTAATAAAACACCTTCTACAGTTTCAAGAGTTTTATCCAATGCTGGTGGTTATAGCTCTAAAACTGAAAAAGAAATTAAGCGTATAGCAGAAGACCTAGGTTATAACAAGAATCTAGCTGCAGAAGAACTTGTTAAGCAACACGGAAAAGTAATTGGTGTAATGATGATGGATGCAACGACTAATTTTTCTGGTGACATTATTAATGGTATTGAAAAGCAAGTTACCGAAGAAGGTTTTAGCGCTATATGGGTACACGCTGGCTATCAAGATGCAGAAAGGCAAAAAAAAGCTTTAGCGCTACTTTTTGAACGTAGAGTGTCTGGCATAATTATTATTTCATTGACTTTAGAAGATAGTAATTTCACATATTTAAAAAACATGAATATTCCATATATTTATTTATCAGTTAACCCTAAAAATAACGCTCCATTTATCGCTTCGAACGATTTTCAAATGGCTTATAAAGGAACACAGTATTTAATTAATAAAGGACATCAAAAAATCGCTTTTACTGGTATTGATTTTGACGAGAAAAACATTGGATCAGAACGAATTAAAGGATATCAACAAGCCCTACAAGACTATAATATTAAAGGATATAAAAAATGGATCATTGAAGGTGATTATAGCTACGAAAGTGGTTACGTCAGTGCAAAAAATAAATTGACAAAGATGAATGTAAGCGCTACACTAGCTGCAAGTGATGAAATAGCACTAGGTGTAATAAATGGGTTATCTCTTGTTGATATTTCTATTCCTAAAGATTTTTCGGTGATGTCTATAGATGGTACAAGCATCTCTCAAATGTATCGCCCACGTTTACATTGCGTTAGACAAGATTTCTTTAACATTGGTTTTGAGGGTGCAAAAGCATTAATTAATACCATTTCTAATTATAAACCTCTTAAATCAACTTATATCCCTTTTAGTTTAATAGAAGGTGAAACAATTAAGCACATTTAAAAATCTAAGTTTTTAACTTAGATTTTTAATTATTATTTTTACTCAAACGTTTGAGTAAAAATTTCTCTTTATAGAAAGGATGTTTTTTATGGAAAAAAATTGGTGGAAAGAAGCAGTTGTTTATCAAATATATCCACGTAGTTTTAAAGATAGTAACAATGATGGCATAGGAGATTTACAAGGTATCATACAAAAATTAGATTATCTTGACAAACTTGGTATTGATGTTATTTGGTTAAACCCAATTTATGAATCTCCAAACGATGATAATGGATATGATATTTCTAATTACAAGAAAATCATGAATGATTTTGGAGATATGAATGATTTTAATCAGTTATTAGAAGAAGCACACAAAAAAAATATAAAGATTATTATGGATTTAGTAGTTAATCATACATCAGACGAGCATGCATGGTTTATTGAGAGTAGAAAAGATAAGAATAATGCTTATAGAGATTACTATATTTGGAAAGATGGTGAAGATGGTAATCATCCGAATAATTGGCAAAGTTATTTTAATGGTCCTGCGTGGACATACGATGAAACAACTAATCAGTACTATTTGCACCTATTTTCAGAAAAACAACCTGATCTTAATTGGGACAATGAACAACTAAGATCCGAAGTTTATGATATGATGCGCTATTGGTTAGACAAAGGCGTTGATGGCTTTAGAATGGATGTTATAAATATGATTTCAAAAGATCCAAATATCCCTGATGACCCTAACATATCTCAAAACCTTGAACCAAATTCAGCTTCATTTATTGCAAACGGTCCTAATGCGCATCGTTATATAAATGAAATGAATAAAGAGGTTTTATCAAAATATGACGTAATGACAGTTGGAGAAATGGTGAATGTACCGATTGAAGAAGCATTAAAATACACTGGTTCTGAGCGTAATGAATTACAAATGATTTTCCAATGGGAACATATGTCACTAGATTATGATCCTATTAGAGGTAAATGGAATAATCAAAAAGTAAATTTAAGAGATTTAAAAGAAAGTTTATTTAAGTGGCAAGAAAACCTTCAAGGTATTGGATGGAATTCATTATATTGGAATAATCACGATAACCCAAGATGTGTTTCCCGCTTTGGTGATGATCGACCAGAATATCGTACACTTTCGGCTAAAATGCTAGCTACCACATTACATTTATTGCAAGGCACACCATATATTTACCAAGGTGAAGAAATCGGTATGACAAACATTCACTTAAATCATATTGAGCAATATGAAGATATTGAAACATTAAACGCATATAAAGAATTAGTCGAAAATAAAAATTCTATAACTAATTCGCAAATGATGAAATATATTCATTTTGCCTCTAGAGACAATGCACGCACTCCTATGCAGTGGGATTCAACAAAAAATGCTGGATTTACTGACAGTACACCTTGGTTCGTAGTTAATGAAAATTATAAAAATATTAATGTAGAAGCATCATTAAATGATAGCGACTCTATATTTTATTATTATCAAGCACTCATCCAATTAAGAAAGCAATATGAAATTATCGTTTATGGCAGCTTTAAAGCAATAGATAGAAGCAACAGCAAGATATTCGCTTTCGAGAGAACTTTAAATGAAAGCAAATTATATGTTGTAAGTAATTTTACAGACGAAAAAATAAATACTAATTATAGAATTGAACAAAATGAAAATAAAAAATTGTTAATTGGAAATTATGGTGAACCTATCCTTAAAAATACATTACGTCCATATGAAACGAAAGTGTATTTAATAGACAATATAACAAGTGAAAGTGTGGATAACAATGGAATTCAAAGTTAATAAAAAACTCATTTTTGTACTAGGTGCACTTGGCGGTTTACTCTATGGATATGATAATGGCGTAATTTCAGGAGCTTTACTATTTATTAATAATGATATTCCACTTACTAGCTTTACCCAAGGATTAGTTGTATCTTCTATGCTAATCGGTGCTATTATAGGCGCTGGCTTGAGTGGTCCGATTTCTGACAAATTAGGGCGCCGTAAAGTTGTATTTATTATTGCTATCATTTACATTATTGGTTCTTTATTAATGGCAGTTGCAAATAGTGTCGATTTATTAGTGATAGGACGACTTGTTATAGGTTTGGGTGTTGGTAGTTCAACAGCTATTATACCTGTATATCTTTCTGAAATGGCCCCTACAAAATTCAGAGGTTCCTTAGCCGCATTAAACCCTTTAATGATAACTATTGGTATATTAGTAGCTTATTGTACAAACTTTTTATTGGCTGATGCAGAAGCTTGGAGATGGATGATTGGCTTAGCAGTTGTACCGGCTATCATATTATTAATCGGCGTTATATTTATGCCTGAAAGTCCGAGATGGCTATTAGAAAACAGATCTGAAACAGCAGCACGTCACGTCATGAGCTTAACATTTAAACAACATGAGATTGAAAAAGAAATAAACGATATGAAAAATGTAATTCATAACTCAGAATCCGCATGGAAATTACTCAGAGCAAAATGGGTACGTCCAGTACTTATCATTGGCTGTTTATTTGCATTTTTCCAACAAATCATAGGCATTAACGCAATTATATATTATACACCACTTATACTAACTAAAGCTGGATTAGGAAGTTCAAGCTCTATACTTGGAACAGTTGGTTTAGGAATAGTCAATGTTTTGGTAACAATTCTCTCTATAGTTATCATCGATAAAATTGATAGAAAAAAATTACTTGTAATTGGGAATATTGGGATGATTATTTCACTTTTGATAATGACAATTACAATTGCTACTATGGGTATTACTCAAGTTGCTTGGATTATTATCATTTGTTTATCGTTATTTATACTATTCTTTGGCGCAACATGGGGGCCAATTATGTGGGTAATGTTGCCAGAAATGTTCCCTACACGCGCTCGAGGTGCAGCTACTGGTATCGCTATTGTAGTATTACAAATAGGAACACTTATTATTTCTCAAGTATTTCCTATCCTTGTTAATATGTTAGAAGTAGAATATGTATTCTTGATTTTTGCAGTTATAGGGGCATTAGCACTCATTTTTGTAGTTAAATTCTTACCGGAAACGCGTGGTAAAAGTTTAGAAGAAATCGAATTACAATTACAAAACTAAAATTGTAATATTAGTGTAAAAATAATGATTTTAAAATTATTTATTTATCCGATATCAAATATAATTAAATATGAAATTTAAGGCTGAGACACGATATGATATAGCCCTTTCAAACTAGACGATGTACAAATCGAAACTATAAGGGAGTGATATATCAAGATTCTGTCCCAGCCTTTTATTTTAAGAATATCTATTTATGTCTCATACTCTTTCATATAGCGATCAAACTTAAATAAGCATATTCAATTCTTTATTTCTTCTTTATAAATTCCTATTTTACTAATCTTAATTTATTCCAAATTATTTTTGAAACACACATAACCGAAAATCTTGTACTTAATACCCTTCCCCCTACGCTCTCTTAAACGTTATGTTTCTATATCTAACGTTTAGGAGGCTTTTTATATTCTGAAATTTGTTTGTTTCAGACAAAAAACACCTACTACTTCATCATTTTAGACATACCTAATCACCAGGCACATGCTAAACTTAAATTAAATATTGTGAAACTTTTCACATAATCAAAGGAGACGATTTTTATGAAAAAAGTTTTTATAGCAGGCGCAATTCCAGAAACAGGACTTAATCAACTCAAAAAACATTTTGATGTTGATATGTACACAGGCGAAACATTGATTTCTCAAGAACTGTTAATACAAAAAATTCAAGATGCAGATGCATTAATCACTTTATTGTCTACCCAGGTAAGCCGACAAGTCATTGAATCGGCGCCAAAATTAAAAATCATTGCAAATTATGGTGCTGGTTTTAATAACATTGATATCCAAGCGGCTCGCGAACACCATATTAATGTTACGAATACACCTATAGCTTCTACAAATGCAACAGCTGAGTTAACAATGGGAATCTTATTGGCTGTCGCTCGTCGTATTCCTGAAGGCGATCAACTTTGCCGTAATGAAGGGTTCAATGGCTGGTCTCCTCTATTCTTTAGAGGTCGTGAAGTATCAGGCAAAACAATTGGTATTATAGGCTTAGGAGAAATCGGTACGGCAGTTGCAAAGCGTGCGAAAGGCTTTGATATGAACATACTTTACACAGGTCCAAAACGCTATGAAGATAAAGAAGCTGAGTTAAACGCTAAATATGTCACACTCGATACACTGTTAGAACGTTCAGATTTCGTGACTTTAAATTGTGCCTATAATGAGCAATTAAAACATATGATTGATTACGAAGCCATTCAAAAAATGAAGCCAACTTCATATTTAATCAATGCATCTAGAGGTCCAATTGTTTATGAGGCAGAACTAGTCAAAGCACTTAAAGAAGGTGTAATTGAAGGTGCTGCACTAGATGTATTTGAATTCGAACCACAAATAACAGAAGAGCTTAAATCAATGAAGAATGTAGTCATTACACCACATATTGGTAATGCAACTTTTGAAGCAAGAGATATGATGGCAGATATTGTAGCAACAAACGTAGTGAAACAACTTAGTGACGAAACACCAAATTATATCGTGAACTGACAGGAGTGAGAACGATGTTACAAACATCTAATCGATTTTTTAAAATTTCTGATTTACAACATTTTTCTAATGAAGCAGCTAAAAAAACTGTATTCTATGAATCACCACATTCAGCTGGTGCTGTTTGGTGCCTAAAACCAGGTCAAAAATTGCCTTGTCATACACACAAAGAGGCAGATGATGTATGGATTGTTCTCCAAGGTAAAGGAACATTTTTTACCAACGATAATCATCAAAAAACAATCCAAGCAGGCGATATATTTGTATCATTTCCAGGCGATGCCCATGGTATGACAAACACAGGTGAGGAAGACTTTGTAATGCTAGGATTTGCTACTCCTATGCCGCTTGATTTTAACCCTTATGAATGTGCACAATAGCCATGATACAGATAGCATATTTAAAATAATTTATAAGACTATAAAGGATTGGTGAGCCCCCTAGCTCCCAATCCTTTTTTAACAAATTGTGTACAAAACTCCCCCTTATAAATACACAAAAGTTACCATTAGTTCCGCTTTCACAATTTTTCACGTAAGCAGATTTAAATAACAGAAAATTTTTAGAAAAATCGAATAATTTGGAATTTTATCTGCTATAATAATAGCTTAATTTATTTTTTGGGGGGCAAAATTATATGATAAAACGAATATCTATTCATGTTTTAACGAGGGTTGAGCGCGCAGGTAATAAATTACCTGACCCTAGTATGCTTTTCTTCTTATTATGCCTCATTGTACTTGGTTTGTCTTGGGTGCTATCTTTATTCAATGTCCAAGCAACACAACCAACAAATAATAAAACCATTCATGTAGTCAATTTGTTAAATTGGGAAGGCTTAACAAAAATATTAACTGAAACAATCAACAACTTCGTAACCTTTCCAGCCTTAGGTATGGTTTTAGTGGTTATGATTGGTATGGGACTTGCTGAAAAGACTGGATATTTCGAACATTTATTACATAGTGTGGTCGATAAGACACCACATAAACTCGTTTTACCATTTTTAATTTTTATATCTATATTAGGTAATGCTGCGGGTGGCGCTGCACCTATGATTATGCCAATGCTTACAGCAATGATTTTTATTAAATTGGGCTATCATCCAATTTCTGGCTTAATTATGAGTTATGCTGCTGTTGAAGTCGGTTATGGCGCAAATATCATCATAGGTCTAGATGATGCCTTATCATTTTCATTTACACAATCTGCGCTCAAATTATTTGATGTCGATCTATCAATTAATGTTGCAATGAATTGGTTCTTTATGTCTATATCAACTTTTTTATTAGTGCCAATTATATATTTCTTAGCTAAAAAAGTGACCATCCCGCGTTTTCAACATTTAAGTATAGATGAAGATACCGATGTAAGTGCAGATAAAAAAACATTTACTGTTCAAGAACGTAAAGCACTGTTATGGTCAAACTTGATATTAGCTTTATGGTTAATATGTATCATTGTTATAGCCATACCTAAACATAGCTTTTTAAGAAATAATGACACTGGGAAATTGCTTGTAGACTCACCTTTGATGAATGGTTTTGGTGTGATACTGTTAATTACTTTTGCTATTCCAGGTATTATTTATGGCATTAAAAGCGGTAAAATACAAAATAGTAAATCACTGGGTAAAATATTGACACAGAGTATGGCTGATATGAGCAGTTTCATTATCGTTATTTTCTTTGCGGCACAATTATTGGCTTTCTTTGATTGGAGT
Organism: Staphylococcus pseudoxylosus; assembly: GCF_044794325.1. NCBI lineage: Bacteria > Bacillati > Bacillota > Bacilli > Caryophanales > Staphylococcaceae > Staphylococcus > Staphylococcus pseudoxylosus. The sequence goes on along the minus strand of NZ_CP085024.1, from coordinate 159,041 downwards.
CATATTGGCCAAATTACTGCGATTAATGGCGCTCAATTACTAGAACATCAAAGCGGTGTCACTTTAATTATTGGCTTAATTGTACTTACAGCAACAATTAATATCTTTATGGGTAGTGCTTCTGCTAAATGGGGCATCTTAGCGCCAATATTTATTCCGATGTTTGCAACATTAGGCTTCCATCCTGCCTTTACTCAAATGGTTTATAGAATAGGCGATTCTATCACTAATCCTATTACACCTATGATTCCTTACCTGCCTTTCTTATTAACTGTTGCACGTAAGTACAATAAGAAAATTGCACTCGGTACCCTAATCGCTAATTTATTGCCCTATAGTATTATTGGAGGAATCATATGGACAATCTTTATGATCATCTGGTATTTACTAGGTATACCTGTAGGTCCAGGAGGTCCAATTCATATAAGCAATTAAATATTTAAATTATTATTTTCTTGTCTTTCATCTCTAACTAAAGCGTATGCGTTAATTTCTATCGTTAGTATCATTTGTGTCATATTATAATCTTTATCCGTAAAAATGCCCCCAAAAAGTTAGCCTGAAAATCTAACTTTTTGGGGGCACATTCATGCGGATTAGTACTTTATTTTTAATACGGGGTTTATGTCCTATATCCTTTCAAATGTTTATAAATGAGATAACAATTACTTCTAACGCTGAAGTTTAAATAATTAACATAAATTCTTAAGATAGTAAGCGTACGGTCAGTGTAAGGTTAGACAAACGGCACACTGAACAGGAGAAACATAATGCTTTTCCATAGATTTTATTCAAACACTGCACTTAAAATATACAAAGATATTTATTAAAAATGTTTGAATTTGTGCATAACATAATCTCTACTACTTTGATGATCTACGATAGCTTCTGGATAATCTTTACCAATGTCAATGTGATATTTTTCTTTAAATTGGGTCTTATGGCTTGTCGGGTCGTGAATAATTTTACTCGAAACTTCATCGAATATTTCCAATTGCGTTTTAATAAAGTAGCCATTTGCATCAAAACGTTCACTTTGACGTATAGGATTAAACATTCTAAAATAAGGCACTGCATCTGTTCCAGTCGACGCTGACCACTGCCAACCATGTACATTAGATGCATTATCATAGTCTATTAAATATTTTCTGAAATATGCTTCTCCCCATGTCCAATCGATGAATAAATTTTTGGTTAAAAATTGAGATACCACCATTCTTAATCGATTGTGCATATACCCTGTACGGTTTAGCTTCTTCATTGCAGCATCAACGATTGGATAGCCAGTTTCCCCCTTTTTCCACGCTGCAAAATGATATTTATTATAAGACCATTGCATGTTGCGATACTTTTCAGAAAAAGACTTAGTTGCCGTTTCTGGGTATTGTGTCATTAACACGTAATAAAATTCACGGAATATAACCTCTCTCATAAAAGCTTCATAACTTGATTCATCGCTATCGTAACCTTCAAGCAAATCATTTATAATTTCACGAATATCGAGTAGTCCATATGCTAAGTATTTACCTAATCCACTTACAAAATCTTGCGATACATCGTCAGTCAATTTATCGTAATGAACGATGTCATCATTTAAAAAATCATGCCATGCTTTACGCGCTAACTTTTCTATATCTTTACTATTTCCGAATTTTAAGTCGCTCTGATTAAAACCTTTTTGCGTATTTTTAGTCAACTGCTTAAATTGGTAATTTTTCTTAGGGGTATGTACTAAATCTTGACGATTTGCTTTATAAAAACTAGTAAATACTTTATAAGGCTGTTGCTGTTTATTAAAAGTCTTTGTAGGTTGAAAATAATGATTCACACGCTGCCCAATTACTGTAATTTGCCGGTTTGCAAATGCTCGTTTGACATGATGATAGTCATACATTTCTTTGTGGTAACTCATAATATCTTTCGCTAATAATACATGAGACAACTCCAATGTATGAGCTAATTCACCTAACTTTTCGTATGTAACAATATAAGGTTGTATATCATACCTTTCTAGTGTACTTACAAACCCTTTTATTACTTTGTGGTAATAATCACGCTTTACTGTTGCTGCGTCATCTAAATCTTCTATAGGTAAGATAAAATACACTTTATTTATCTCATCTTGATGTTCTGCTACATATTCAAATAGTGGATTGTCTTTAACTCTAAAAACACGATTGAGTATGACTCCTAAACGCATTTCTATGCCCTCCTACTCTCACTGACAAACATTTTTATCAATAGTTGAAATATAAATGATTCAACAATTGATAAATGTTTACTTATACTTTTCATTGTGCATATTAGCTATATTTTATAAAAATCATGAATTTCTATTATAATCTTTGTTGTCTTTATTTAACCACCAATTCCCGGCGGTTAAATACGTTGCAAATGCACTCCAAAGTAAATATGGAACCAATAGCAAGCCAGTAATCTTCTTAACATTGAAAAATTTCATAGTTGTCATTGTTACTGCTCCAAGTAATACAAAACTTTCTACCAATGCACTAAATCGTAATTTATATTTAAAATACAATATAGACCATAAGTAGTTCAGACTTAATTGCGAATAATAAACACCTTTTAACTTTTTATTATCAGCTTTATGGGATACTAACATGTATGCTACACCCATAGTTGTATAGAGTATTGGCCACACAATTGGAAAAGCATATCCTGGTGGTGAAAATGGTGGTTTCACATTATTTTTATAGTCTTTTCGTGCATTCTTAACGGCAAATTTCCCAATAAACTTACCACCTAAAATAGGCGTTATAACTTTTATGACTGGTTTAATTTTATTGATAATACTCATTATAAAATCTCCTTCTTAAATCAGAATGTAATGACACCCGCTTTTACCGTTCTACATTCGTAGCATGTTTACTTCTAGCTGAATGTTGTTTAAAAGCATATAGTTTAAAGATCATTGAACCTATCAAAATCACTGGTAAAATTATTGTTACCTTATCTCTACTTCTTGAACATTTTTTGGATCTCAATTTTAATTTAAAGAGATTCATCACACTTTTATGAATCTTCGCTTGTGTATATTTATAAACCCACCAAGGAAGTGTAGGCTCATATTCTTGAAGTGCTATGATACACTCACTACTGTTAGGTAACCTTCTAAATTCTAATCTCGCGTTCCCTCCCTTTGAATCTAAAGCAAGGTCTCCACCAACAATACGGTATAAAATCCTTTCGTCATTGGATGCCTCAACATCTTTTCTTAATAATAGTAATTCTTTATTCAAAAACGGCACCGTTATGGTAAAATCATCTTCGTTAAAGTTACTGCTAACTGTATTTAATGTAATATGATTTAAAAAGTTTGCATACCGCTCTGCTAATTGACTCATACTTTCATCTTTGGGTAAGGTAACTCTTGAAATCGCTCTAACGTCTTTAACCGTTAGCTTACCTTTGCTTTTACTTTTATGTTTGCTTTTCGACTTAGTTTCTTCCTCTAATGCGATACGTACGCTTTCTTTATAATCAATAGCTCCAATAGATATACCTTCCACAGTATTTTTATCATCTCTAACCATATCATGTATTAAACTATCCATTAGTGGATAAACCATTTCTTTCGGAACACCAGAAATCAATTTAACCCAAAACTTGCTAAGCCAAATGGGAATAATAGGTAAATCTATCATAGGTAAGCATTTGTCTAATACATCTGCTGTTTGTTTAAATAAATCTTTATAGGTCATATGTGTTGGGCCACCAATATCAATCGATTCATTAACATGTGGGTGACGCTCTACAATTTTATAAAGTCCATTTATTACATCTTCGATTGCGACAGGCAATGTCGTATTATTTGCCCATTGCGGTAATAACAATCCTGGCAAACGTTCTACTAATTTTTTTAATATTGGATAAGAACTCCCTTTAGAACCTATTATTAAACCTGCTCTTAACGTACTTACTGGCACGCCATATGATCCTAAAATTCGTTCACATTCTAAGCGACTTCTTAAATGCGGTGATAATTCATCAGTGCTGGGAATCAAACCACTCATAAATACAATATGCTGCACGTTATTAACGCTCGCTGCCTTTGCGAAATTATCTGCTAATAATGCATCCATATCTTCAAAACTGGCTTGTGTTAATTTGGCCGAAGGCATCATCGAATGAACTAGGTATATAGCAATATCGACTTCATTCATCACTTTTGTTATTTCATTTAAATCGAATAAATCAGCAGATTTCCACGTTACATTTTGTTCATTTTTTTTATTTTCTATATGTCTAGAAATAGCAATAACTTCATAATCTTTTTTTAATTTATTCATTAAATGGCTACCAATATAGCCTGAAGCACCTGTTAAAAGAATTCTTTTCATATCTTAAACCTCCAATTAAAAAGATGAGCAGGCAAAATCACGCTTTACCTCAGCTCATCCTTTACATAACAAGCTAACTTGCTCATTACAATTACTTTAATGCTATTATAGCCTTTACACTTAGATATTTAATTAATTGTACCCTTTTCAAAAGCTTATTAATCGCTGAAGTTTCGAATACTTTATAGTGTAGACACTATTAAACAAACAAAAAGGCTGGAGCATCATTACTTTGAATATGCTTCCAGCCGTCAATATTTAACATCATATTTATTGTTGTGTATATACTTCAATATCAGTTTCGCAACTGCCTCCTGTACCGTACTTATTAGGTTCTTTGTTACCTGCAAGTATCAGTACAAACCAAGTATAAAGTGTGACCAATCCTGCAACTACAGTACCGAAAATACCCGCCATAACTGTAGCACCAAGCAAACCATGACTTTCTGTATTGGCAACAATAATAATAACACCTATAATAAATAGCGTTGCAGCAATCAATGTAATAAAACCACTAATATAAGAAATGATAGCAAGAATCATAGTACGATTTGTATCATGTAAGCGTCTTACCATCACCGTAAAAGTAGGAACAATAATAGCTATTGCAAATAAGCCACTAAGTAAACCACTAGATACAACACCTAAAACAGAAGATATTAAAAAATTAATCCAGAAAGGATGCCAAAATTCAGGGCGTGTTGACCTTCCATTAACATCAATAAAACGTGTCCAAAATGCCTTATAACTCTCGATAACCTGATTCTGTGAACTGTCCATTTAAACTCCCCTATAAGTTTGATAATTACAGTGTACTAAAATAAAGTTCTACATAGCAATCAGGTTTTAAAATCTTGTATATATATTTAAAAATAATATCATTGATAAGTTTGAAAATAGAATCTATTTATGGTGCTACTAGCCTTGCTTTAACTGCGTCTGTGGTTTAATTATGATACATATACCCCAAATCCATAACTGCCTCACTACAATAACCTCTATTCTGCCATTTTGTTTTAAGTATAAAGTATGTTAACAAAGCTTTCCTTATTATTTATTTGAATTTCCAAATTTAAAACGCTATAAAATGCCTTTCTTAAGCAATTTATAGCGTTTATTATATGTTTTATATGTAATATCTCTATAATTTTAAACTTGATCAATACATCATTTTAGCATCCACGCTAAGCAAAACGATGCAGACAATACTATTTTCATGATTGTAATTACTACCCTTTTCAAGCATCACGTAGTAAAACTTTTGCTAATCTACACTAGCTCTATTTATAAGATATAGGACGTTTCATCATACTTAACGTCATTACGCAAATCACAAGCAGACCACAAATAATATACATCCATTTAAATCCTAGTGAATCAGAAATCGGTCCCATTATGACACTTCCCAAAGAAATACCTAAATCTGCACATGCAATAAACAAACCCAATAACATGTTACGCCCTACTTTAGGTAAGACAAAGCTTAGGTACGACGTTAATGTTGGGTAAACCAATGCTTGCGTGATACCGATTAAGATTGCGCTCGCATAGAAAATCACGACGCCTACTTGTGGGCCAAACGCCACAACAAAAGATGCAACCATTAGTAGCGATAATACTGTTACCATAAACTTTGGATGCCATAATCCATCCGATGGGATATATTTTCTTAAATAAAATCTTGATACAACCACTGCTATCGCTTGAATAGTTAGGAATATACCCGCACTCGCAAAACCATAATTCACAGTGTACAACGGAACAAAAGTACTTACCGCACCAAATACAATCGATGCTACAATCATGATTAAACCACTATTGAACAACTCTTTGTTTTTGAAAAACTGAGCAAATACCGTAACTGCATTAAATGACATTTCTTCAATTTTATGGGATGTATCCGGTTCTTGTTCGGCAATTGTGACACGATAACCAAAGAACATGGTGGATAGCGCAATAAAAATAATAACAATCGCAAAAATAGATATATTATCAGCGTGCCAAATACCAATGGCGATAATAGGACCAATCAAATTAGGAATTGTCGAAAATAGTGAATACAACGAAACCCCTTCTGAACGATGCTCTTCTGGTAAGGCATCAATAATGCCTAGTTGTAATGACATCGAGAAGAATGCTGTACATACACCTTGCATCACACGTGCCAAGAAATAGCCTTCTAATCCAGTAAAACCATATAGAATTAAAGTAATGGCATTAATAATTAAAATGATACGTAATACTTTAATTGGGCCAACACGTGCAATAATTTGTCCTGCCCAAGGTCTAAATACCATAGCAGTTAGCATATAAGCACCCATTACAATACCGATAACCGTATTTGTAGCTCCAATATCATGTCCTCGTAATGGTATAAAGACATTCAAAATAGCGTTCGCGCTAAAAAACATTAATGTTAGTATATATAATCTCAAAAAAGGCCATGCCATAGCACCTTTCATTGTCTCACTCCTTAGAATGATAATTGTTTTTCAATCAATGCTTTTGTATAAGCATTATCACTTAGATGTAAATCTTTGGTTGCAATTTGTTCTTCAATCTTGCCATTTTTAAAAATAATTAACTGCTCACACAAATAAGTAGCAGCTTGAATATCATGTGTAATAAAAATATAACTTAACTGCCTTTTCGAGCGTAAATCTACTAACAAGTCTAAAATTTGGGTTTGAATCGACATATCTAAAGAACTGATTGCTTCATCGAACAATATATATTTAGGGTTCATACATATGGCGCGTGCAATCGCCACACGTTGCGCTTCACCGCCGGATAACATATTTGGATATTTATCCATATATACTTGCGATAATCCAACTTCTTCTAATAATTCAATCGCTCGTGCCTCCATGACTGCCTTAGGTTGATTGTCACACTGGCACATCACTTCTAATAATATTTCTTTCACAGATTGGAAAGGATGTAATGAAGATGTGTAATCTTGAAAAATCGCACTTATTTGATGATTTCTCACCTTTTTCTTATACATGGCTTGATCATTCAACGTTACTAAACCTTTGTTAGGCTTCTCAATACCTAATACCATCCTACTTAATGTTGATTTTCCGCTACCACTCTCGCCGATAATTGCAATTGCTTTACCAACTGGGCATTCAAAGGACACATCTTTAACAATAGGGGTCATGCTACGCCGAAATATGTGTGAACGCGAATACGACTTTTCAACATTCATAATCTTAAGCATTGGAGTCACCCCTTAATACATATTTAAAATAATCATTAACTTTTTTTCGTGTAGATAATAAATACTGCGTATACGCTTGTTGTGGTTGGTATAGTACCGCTTCTCTAGTGCCTTCTTCAATAAGTTGTCCTTTTCTCATCACAACTACTCGGTCTGCGATGTGATTAATCACTGTTAAGTCATGTGAAATAAAGATCATGGCGCAATCGAAATGTTGCTTAATATCTTTAAACGCCTGCAACACATCATATTGTGTAATAGTGTCTAAAGCTGTCGTCGGTTCATCTGCAATAATTAGTTTGGGCTTTAATGCCAAAGCTAAAGCAATCATCATACGCTGTAACATTCCCCCAGATAACATATAGGGGTATGACTTTAATATCTGTATGGGATTGTTTAATCCCATATAATGCATATATTCTGTCAATGTTGCTTCAATTTCTTGAATAGATAATTGCGTATGAACCTTCATAGTTTCAACCAATTGCTTGCCCACTGTAGATGATGGATCGAATGCACGGCTACCTTGTTGCATAACCATCGCAATGTCTTTGCCTCTATGTTTCTTTAACTGCATCTCTGACAAAGTAAGCATTTGTACATTATTAAATGTCACTGTTCCTTCAACATTTAAACGCTTAGGATTTAAACCTACTAAAGCTTTACATGTAACTGACTTACCACTACCGCTTTCACCAATAATACCTATCACTTCACCTTTATCCACTGTAAAGTTCACATCGTTAACAATGGTCTGATTTGTCCAGCTATCTTTGATAAACAGATGTTGTACTGTTAATAACGTCATGATTGCACCAATCCTTTCTTCACAGCACGTAATTTTTCCTTTGAAGATATCCTTGGATCAATCGCAATTTGTAATGCATCTGATAAAAAGTTAAATGCCATAACTATAATAACGATTGCAATACCCGGAGCAAACATCATTTCTGGATGGGTAAACATTACTTTTCTAGCTTCATTGAGCATCATGCCCCACTCAGCAGTCGGCGCTTTAACACCTAATCCTAAAAATGAAAACCCAGATATTTGTAAAATCATGGAACACATAGAACTACTTGAGATTATTGCAATATCCCCCAGTGTCAACGGCATAATATGTCTGCGAATAATTTTCAAATCACTCATGCCAATTGTCTTGGCAAATTTAACATGGTCTGAGGCAGTATATTGCATAACACTTGTGCGAATTACACGGCAAAACCATGCCCAGCGCGTTAAAATAAATGCCATAATAATATTTTCAGCACCCATACCAAATAAAGCAATCAGTGCGAGTGTAACAACATAACTAGGGAATGCTAACATCACATCACACATACGCATGATAAGTGCATCAATATAACCCCGGAAATAACCAGAAATAAAACCTAATATGGCACCAACTAAAACAGAAATAAAGAGCGCTACAAAAACATATAATAAGCTGGGTCTAATCGCATAAATCAACCTCGTTAAAATATCTCGTCCTAAATGATCAGTACCTAAAAAATGTTGTAAACTTATTCCACTATATTTATTCGCTGTATCAATATGATTAGGGTCATGCACTGTTACAACAGGAGCTGCAAAACCTAACACAATATATAAGACAATAATGGCTAGAGCAATAACAGCGCCCCTATCTTGTAATAAACGTTTTAAAATAATCATCACGATGCCTCCCTTAATCTTGGATTCAAGAGTGCATTGATTATATCTGCTAATGTATTAAATACAACAAATAGTATAGCCACAATTAATACATACGCTTGTATGACAGGAAAATCATGTTCTAATATGGCTTTCAAGCTTAATTGCCCTAATCCTGGCCAAGCAAATATATACTCGATTACTACTAACCCACCCATAATCATTGGTATAGACATGCAGAATATTGAGACGGCTACTTGTAATGCATTACGTAATACGTGCAACATTAAAGTTGTCGATTTAACACCGCATGCTTTCAAATACAGTACATAGTCTTCATTTAACTGCTCAACAATTGAACGCCTAATATTTCTAAAGTAAATACCAGCATATGCAATTGTAATAACAACAACTGGCAATATGTAACTTTCAGGACCTGTCAGTCCAGAAGTTGGCAATAAATTTAAATTTACAGAAACGTAAATAATTAATATCGAAGCAATCCAATAAGACGGTAAGCCTGTTAGAAAGAAAGCCACAGAACGTATCGCACGATCTGCAAATTTCCCTCTTGTTAAGGCACTGACCACCCCTAAAATAATTGAGGTGATCATTACCATAATGCTAGAAATAACAGTTAGTTTTAAGGTGTTTAAAAATGCTGGACCAATACGTTCTGCAACAGGATCTCCTGTAATATAACTCGTACCAAAATCTAACTGCAATGCTTGTAATAGCCAATTCATATATTGAGTCACTAACGGGTCATTTAATCCGTACTTCTCATTTGTTTCTTCAATTAATTGTGGTGATACGTCTGGTGTGCCTTGTGCATGTAAAATTGTAACCGCCGGGTTTTCATCTGTTATATAAGTTAGTAAAAACGTCATAAAACTTACTACAATCATCAGTGGAACCATAATCATCACACGCTTTAAAATAAATTTGAACATTATAAATGCACTCCTTTATTTAAATTGCATTTCATTAAAAGGCAATTCATATTGCGACTGTGTAAATGATAATTTCTCTAAATCATTAGGTGCAACCACTGTCATTCTGCCGTGTGATATAGGAATGAAAATACCTTCATTATCTATTTGTTGTAAAATTTGTTTGTAAGCATCAGAACGTTGTTTACTATCTTGAATTTTAAATGATTCATCAATATTGTCGTACAGCTCATTCTTATTAGCGATACCTGATGTGGCACTTTCATAACCATTACTTGCTTTAAATGCGCTCAGTGTACTTTGTGGGTCATACAATAATCCCCAAGTTTGATTAAACATCAAGTCATAGTCACCAGATGTACGACGTTCTGCAACTTTGTCTGATGTATCACCACTAATTTGTAATTGAACACCCATTTTCTTAAATTCTGCTTGTAAAAATTCTGCTTGCTCTTTTTGACTAGAAGAGCCTTTGTCATAATACATAGTCATTGCTAATTCTTTACCATTTTTTTTGCGGACATTACTATCTTTCTCTTGTTTCCAACCCGCTTCTTCTAACAGCGCTTCCGCCTTTTCTACATCATATTTACGTGTAGGCATGTCGAAATTAATATCTGTAACATTCTTCGCGAATAGTTGTGTTGCAGGCTTTTCTTCGCCATTTAAGATTTCTTTAGTTATTTTATCTCTATTTACCATATGACCAATGGCTTGCCTCACAGTTTTATCGCTCACTGGACTGTCTTTTTTACCAGAATTTGCCACTAACATTTTGGTATTCATTGGTTGGCTACGTTTAACTTGGTAATCACCAGAATCTTTCAATTGTTTTAAAGCGTCTTTGTCTAAGCTATCTGTACCTCTATCGTCTGTGAAAGCAAAGTTTGTCTCTCCCTTTTTCATTGATAAAAAGGCAGTCTCACCTGCTGGCATTACTTTTGCTTGTATTTTGTTTAACTTAGATTTTTCGCCCCAATAATCATTATTTTTATTAAAATCTGCTGACTCGTCTTTTTTATGTTCACCAAGTTTAAATGGACCTGTGCCATCAAATGATTTCACGCCGTTCTTAGTGCCATCATCTTTAAAATCCTTTGGTGATACAAATACATATGGTCGCGGCATTGCTAATTCTGCTAAAGCTGGCTGATATGGTTCTGTTAACTGAAGTTCGACGGTGTATTTGTCTTTAACACTGACATTATCAATTAATGTTGAAATCTTTAACCATGAATGCAATTTTTTATTTTGTTGAACTGCATCAATATTTTTCTTAACTGCCTCAGCGTCAAACCCTGTACCATCGTGGAATTTAACGTCATCACGCAAATGGAAAGTATACGTTTTACCATCATCAGACACATCCCAACTTTTAGCTAACAATGGCTTGATACCGTCTTTAGTATTACGTACAAGTGGCTCATAAATCATACTTTCTGCAGACATAGACCCACCATAGAGATGTGGATTCATATCTCCAATATCTTTCACTGTTGTATACGTTAACTGCTTATTCTCTTTCTTCTCTTCTATGCCTTTGCCGTTTCCACATCCCGCTAAAATAACACCTGATGCAATTAATACTGCACTCATCTTAGTAATTTTGTTCATCATTTTTCCTCTTTCTCATTTAAAAATTGTAATATCATTTAGTTATAATCGTGTCGTACATAACTTATGTAAGGTCAAAAACTATTTAATATTTTTATATTACAAATTATTGCTATTAAATCTTACCTTTAGTATTTAAAAATGATGCTACCAAAGATTTATCGTCTTTATATAAGTTCACGTTGAATTGTGATGATAATTGTTGATTATAGTTATGCTTTTTATAGCCCTGACAGTATTGTTCATAACGCTTCATAAATGTATCAATCATTGGTGTCTTAATATCTAATAGTTTGCCAATATGTTGAATAATTGAAGTACGGTAATAATCCTCACTTGGCATACGTGGTATATGAACAACCCCTTGTTCATTTTCATAAAGTTGCTTAATCGGTACTGCCGAAAAATCAAAATAGCGGCCGTGTTGATCAGGCTCTGAAAACGGATCTATCAATATTGCTGTATATCTCACATACAGCAAATATTCTTGATGAATTGCCGGTAACTTTTCAAAACTGTAGACATCATCATCTGCTAATGTCTCAGGACGCACAGGATAGTTTTCTTTCACCATGAATTCCAAAAGGTTGACTGACGGCATACTAAATTCTGCTAAAATAGTCATCATCTCTGTCCACATCAAACGCATTTCATGAATGAGTGTCATCGTAATTGGACCTTCTGGAAATAACTTATACACATAAACAGGTACTTCTGTCCCTTCAAAAATAACTTTTAATGAAAAATCATTCATAAATAATGGTGGGTGTACATACAAAGAACTATTGCGTGTTTCAGCATGTAGAGGCGTTGGCATATCAGTCAAAACGATATGAAATTGCTCGAACACACCTTTTAAGAAAACAATAGTTGCCGAATGATCAAGATTAGAACCTACGTATAACTTGGATTTCAACCCAGTTGTTACAACATGATTAGGTTGCTCAGTATCATACAAACGCGTGTCACCCAGATATGTAGAAAATGATATAACTTCAATATCTTTATTAAAGTTAGCCATATGCTGTTCTACAATCATTTGTGAACCAAATGTAGGGGATACTAACAAGATATGCTTTACTTTTTCTAATGTTGCTGTCGATAGTTGTGCCAATGTACTCTGATATGCATCTGCAGTACACGCCATAATAATGGTGTCATAAACCCCTTTAACATCTTGTATGTCCGCATATAAATGGTTGATTTGAAAGCGACCTGCAATTTGTTTATGGGCATCATTTTGTGTCTTTACTTCAAAATATTTATCGTTTTGATACACTTGGAATAATTTTTTTGATTTCAACGATGTTGAGGCACGGCCCACCATATCTATTTGTTTGTCTGTTGTTATATGGCACAGATTGGCCAATTGAATTGCAACTGGCCCCGTACCTATAATTAACATTTTAGACATCTGCTACACCAACCTTTATTGCTGCCTTACGATATAAAGCAATATCAAAAATTTGATTAGGTTGTATACGTTTATCTACACATTGCCATTTACTTAGGCTAGTTTCCTTAGAAGGATAATTAAACAGTGATTTGATGCCATCACCAAATCGCATTGCAACAACAACATTTTCATTCGTTAAATCATAAAGTTGCTCTAATATGTCATATTTAACTGGAATTGTTGAACTAAATATAATATGCGTCACTGTTTCGATATCTAGTAATTGGTCTACTGTTTGCTCTGTAATCTCTATATCTTCATTTGGTGCTAATACTTTGACAATTCTTTGCCCTAGATTAACTGCCGTGGGATCAATATCAATGCCAATAACAGAAGCGCCAGTCTCCTTTGCCACTTGAATGAGCGTCATAGGATATGCACCAGATCCAACTAACAATAATTTGTCATTTTCAGTTATATGACATTGTCCAAATTCTTCATTAATACAGTGCTCGATGTTATCAAAGTAGCCTGAAGTAGAAGCCTTACCGTCTAATAAACGTTGTGCTCGAATAACTTCTACTTGTTTAACACATTGGGCTGATATGAATTGAAGTCTCGTCGTAAGATGTTCTTTTACCACTTCATCTTCCCAATCTTCATACAACCTTCTAAAAACTGGATTTAATATAAACTGACTATACTCATCCACTAATGTTTCTAATGCATCGATGTAGTCACTGTTTTCTAAGACATTTTCATATAGTGTTTCAAAATTCAATAAATATTTATGTAATATCACACTAATCTCTTTATCTAAATGATTCATTTTAGTCTCCTATTCTATAAATGCTTTTCCTGTTGCGACGGTTGAGACTTGCCCTTTAATGGAAGTTTGGAACCCAGACTTTGGACATTTCCTAGATGTTACTAAAATGCTGCCACCTGGTTGATGAACTATAAAATTCTCGCATGCGCTTTCAGCTTTATAATTTTTAAAAACCCCTATCGATGCAGTACCAGAACCACAACTATTTTCCCAAACTAAACTTTGAATTTCTGGGATATAAATAAGTGGTTTTAGAAATTGACGTTGTTCATCGAATAACATGATACCTATAGTTTTATACTTATCATTCCATATTTGCTGACGGACAAATTGTTCAACCTGATGTTGCAATTTGGTAGTCACTTCAGTGACTGGCACAACAAAATGTACATATGACTCATATACAATTTCTATTGCATGCCGTTGTTGCTGATCAATATTAAGCTTTACTCCGGACACGTGCTGTGCTTGGGGCATACTGACTTCATAATGTTGATTGCTATGTACTTCACACTGAATCAACCTTGAACATCCTGAAACTTTTATTGCACATTGTCTTTTTTGTAATATGTTACTTTCTTGTAAATAATGTATGTATGACATTGTGGCATTACCACAAAATTCATTTCCGCTCATAACTAAATGACAATTTCTATTCAAATCCGTATTGGTAGACTCTATAAATCCAACTTGCTCACAACAAACATGATTCGTTGTCATTAATTGGTTAGCTATGGATGCGTAATCTCTTGAATCATGTTGCGAATGCACTAGTATCGTCATATTTCCCGATGGATTATACTTAGAAAATTCTATAACCTTTCGATTCATACGACTCTCCTTCTATTTAAAATTTTTATATAAGCCTGCTAACATTGATTAAAAAACTTTGGCTCATTACGCAGTCTTAATAAATCGTAATAATTACGATTTGATTTATATCATATATTGGTCTTTTTTAGTTGTCAATACAAATGATAATATTTTTCAATTAATAATTATTAAAAAAACTTGAATTGTGCTTTTATTGTAAAAATATATGTGGGAATTTTTAAAATTTTTATATAAAAAAATAAAGCCCCAATCAGTCACTAGTACATAAAAAGTACTGTAAATGACGAGGCTTTATTGATTTTGTTTTTTAGATTCTAATAGTCTTAGTGAATTAGATGCCTTAAAATAGCCATAAACTTATTTGCTCTCAATTATACTTTTCCATATTTGCTAAAATAATGGCTAGTATTTAAAATTAAAGTAAGTATAATCAAATATTCGTTACAACAGAGTATATTTTTAATGGAGTGATACGTGTGAATCGTAATATTGAACAATTGCAAGATATCATTAATAATTCCAGTAGAATCACATTTTTTACAGGTGCTGGCGTATCTGTAGCAAGTGGTGTGCCTGACTTTCGGTCTATGGGTGGTTTATTTGATGAAATTTCAAAAGAAGGTTACTCACCTGAATACTTGTTAAGTACTAATTATCTACAAGATGATCCAGAAGGATTTGTTGATTTTTATCATAAACGTTTACTCCTCGCTGATAAACAACCTAATACTATTCATCAATGGATAGCACAACTTGAAAAAGACCAACAATCTTTAGGCGTTATCACCCAAAATATCGATGGCCTTCATTCTGATGCAGGTAGTTCGAATGTAGATGAACTTCACGGCACTTTAAATCAGTTCTATTGTGTTAATTGCTTTAATAAATATTCTAAATCTTATGTCATGCAACATCACCTGCGCCATTGTGAATCATGTGGCAGTATCATTAGACCTGATATCGTACTTTATGGAGAAATGTTAAATCAAAACACTATTTTTAATGCTATTAATAAAATTGAAACAGCTGACACATTAATTGTTTTAGGTTCATCACTCGTAGTTCAACCAGCGGCAGGTCTAATTTCAAACTTCAAAGGACAAAATCTTATTATTATTAATAGAGATGCCACACCTTATGATCATAATGCAGATTTAGTCATCAACGACGATATGGTTTCAGTGATTTCAACGCTTAATAAGTTAAACTAACTCGCGCGGAGTCTAACTTAGAATTTTCAAAAGACGTTCCTGGAGGGTGCATAGTTAACCATAATCGATGTGGTGTCAGACTTCATTGATTATGGTTTTTATTTTATCTATCTGACATAAGTTACATACCTGCTAATTAGAACAAAAAATAAGACTATAAACATTACTTTGAAAGTAACTATGTTTACAGTCTTAAAATTAGTATAGCTATATAAATCATATTATTTATCGAATTAACGGTTCTCCAGATAACTCATTTTGGTTCAAATCTGTGAATAATTCTTTATTATACTGTTGCTTTAACGTTGTTTCGTATTTCTTACTCCATTGTCTTAACCCTATATAATAAAAGGCGACAACAATTATTGCTAATAGTACTATAGATGGCCAAAACCATGCCGATACAATATGATGTTGTGCTGCTAAACCAATGGGTGAAAACAATATAAATGTAAAAACAATAGCCCCTAACAAGAGAACTGTAACAGGTATTGTATATTTCCATGGTGTCATATCTACTTTAGGGTTAGGACTAAATTTAAATGGTATAGCTAATGGATTTATCATCCCTATAATCAACATTACTAGCACTTCTATTACAAATAAGATGCCTTGTATGTATATAAAATTAATTGCCATTTCATATTTAAAGAACATCGGTAACCCCCATATCAATAAATAATAAACAATTACGTGGGAAATAATAACTATTTTAGGTGCAATGGCAGGAACTCTTTTAGCAAATATCCCAACCAATACAATCGCTATAATTGGTATATTGAAGAAACCTGTAAATTGGCGAATGATTGTCCATAATCCTTGTGGGGCATTCATTAACATTGGTGAAATAAAGAAAGTCACTAATGCCAAAATCACACCAAACCATTGGCTCACCCTTATCATTTGTCTATCTGTAGCTTTGTTATTAATTAGCACTTTATAAATATCGTAAACAAATAACGTTGATGCACTATTCAATAATGCATTAAAACTAGAGAATACAGCACCTAATAATACGGCTAAGAAGAAGCCATCTAAAAATGTAGGAAATACATCTTTTACTAACGTAGGATACGCTAAATCCATATTCTTTAAGCCTGATCCATATAAGTGAAATGCAATGACACCTGGAATCATCATAAGAAAAGGGACTAGTATTTTTAGAAATCCTGTAAATAATGCGCCCTTTTGACCTTCAGCTAAACTCTTTGCGCCTAACGTTCTTTGAATCACATATTGATTTGTCCCCCAATAGAATAGATTAGCAAATATCATTCCTGTAAAAATCGAACCAAATGGTACATCATCTTTGTTTGAACCAATGGCATTTAATTTTTCAGGATGATTTGTCGCAATGGTCTTCATACCTTCTAACAAACTACCGTTACCCAATGCAATAAAACCAAGTATCGGTACTAAGACACCTACTATTAAAAGCCCTATACCATTTAAAGTATCTGAAATAGCAATAGCTTTCAAACCACCTAAAATCGCATATAACATACCGATAATACCGATAACCCAAACAATAACCCATATAGATTGTTCGTATGTTATATGAAACATATGAGGTATATCAAATATTTGTAATACAGCTAAAGAACCTGAATATAGTACAGACGGTATAGTTATAAAGCCATAGCCTACCATAAACAATAAGACAATTAATAGACGCGTCTGCTTATCAAAGCGATTATTTATAAATTCTGGAAGTGTAGTAAATGCGCCTCCCAAATATTTTGGCAGTAAAATTGTAGCTAAGATAATAACAGAGAAACCTGCTGTCACTTCCCAGCCCATACTAGATAAATTGTTTTGATAACCCTGTCCGTTTAAACCTATTAACTGCTCTGCAGATAAATTAGTTAGTATTAATGCACCTGCAATAAAACCTCCTGTTAACCCTCTGCCTCCTAAGAAGAAACCTCCCGAACTACTAACAGTATTTTTAGTTTTATAATAAGAGTACCAAGCTACGATAACAATAAAAAATGCACATGATATTAATGTAAATGCTATATACATATTTCTCCCTACTTTCTAGAGTATCACTCCATCTTAATTGAAAGGACCACAGATTAAATATGTGCTTTAGTAGTGCTTAATCCTAACTTTTCTCTTAATGTGCCTGTATTATATTCCGTTTGAACTAAACCTCTTTCTTCTAATATTGGAACAACTTTATTTACAAATAATTCAAATTGTGTAGGGTTTAACGGAGGCATTATGTTAAATCCGTCGGCCGCACCACGAGTAAACCATTCTTCCATTCTGTCTGCCACATCTTCAGCCGTTCCTACAATGATATGATGACCTCTTGCACCAGCAACATGTTTCATCACATCTTCTAACGTTGAATTATTCTTCTTCGCTGTATCCTTAATTAGGTCTACTCGACTTTGAATATTATTACCTTTATCTATATGAACATTTTCAAATGGGGTGCTTAACTCATAACCACTTAAATCTGTGTCACCTAAATAAGAAGACAATAATTCTAATCCCATCTCTGGAACTATCAAATCTTGCAATTCTTTATAGTGGGCTTCAGCTTCTTCCCGTGTTTCTCCAATAAATGGGAAAATACCTGGCATGATCACAATTTCTTGTTCTGGACCTCGTTTATCAGCAACTTGTTCTTTCAAATTATGAGCAAAAGCAACTGCATTATCGATATCATTTTGTGCTGTAAACACAACTTCTGCATGTTTTGAGGCAAATGCAGTACCTTTTTTAGAAGAACCAGCTTGAACAAGTAATGGATACCCTTGAGGTGATTGCTCTATATTTAAAGGTCCTCTGACACTATAAAAATCTCCTTTATAGTTTATTGGTTCAGGTTGTTTTTCATCAAAAAATCCTCCTGCAGCGTGAAGTCGTTCTGGGTTAACATCTCGCCACGAATCCCATAACTGCTTGGATATATCGACAAATTCTTCCGCTTGATCGTATCTTAAGTCATGATCCGCATTATTTACGCCACTAAAATTTTTAGCTGTATTATTAATACCTGATGTCACAATATTCCACCCCGCTCTACCATCACTGTAATGGTCTAAAGATGAAAAGATTCTAGCTAAGTTGAATGGCTCTGAAAATGAAGTAGAACCTGTCACGATTAAACCAAGATGCTCTGTTTCTCTAGCAATAATCGACATTAAGGAAATTGGCTCGAAAAACGTAAACATATCTGGGTGTGTTTTCTCGTCAAGATATAAACTATCTGACATAAATAGAAAATCAAATTTTGCCTGTTCTAAAAGTTTTGCTTGTTCAATTGTTTTTGTTAAATTCATTCCCCCGTGTGCTAATGCATCTGGATGTCTACTACTAGCAACGTGGTGACCAAAGCCCGTTAAAAAGTATCCTAATTTCATTCTTTTCATCTTTATCCCTCCATCATTTATTATTCCGATTGGATTAATATGAATTATATTATCATTATATATTTATAGAGTCAATTTACAATTTTAAAAAATAATTATTTCAAAAGAAAAATCCACCAACAAAATTTGTTGGTGGATTTAATGAGGATTTTATATAAAATTTGCGAAATGTAATTCTAATATATTTATACTTCTGGTTCTTCAAATTTAACTAATGTTGGTTTCGGTAAAGTTTAAAAACTGGTGATGAAACAACTATTGTTTCACTACCAGTTTCTTCTTATTATTTAACTTTTCCAGTTGAAGGATTAAACTGCTTAATTGATTGTTTTCTTAGTTCATCTTTTTGTGCATCACTCATATCATAGTTATTGTTATATAATGTCGCTTCCCAACTACCATACATTGGATTAGGGAAAATGATGTATTTCTTACCGAAGTCTTCTTTATGCTGTTGCACAAACTTTTCACGCTCTTTAGCATTAGGCTTTTTAGGGTCCCCGAAGTCTAATAGGTTATCACCAAATAACATTACTAGCTTATGATCTTTTTCTACTATTTCTCTTCTAGATTCCTTACTCTTATCATTTTTGCCTTTAAGCAAGATGTGATGATCTGTTGCTTGTGGAATCCCTTGCTCTTTCAAGTTTTTTTGAGTTGCTTTAAAATCTTTTTCTTTGTCTCTATCAGAAATATAGTAAATATCTACGCCTTTTTTATCAGCATATTTCAAAAATGATTTAGCTCCATATACAGGTTTTGCTTTAGCTGCCTGTATCCATTCATGCCAACCTTCCGGATATGATGTATTATTTATAGACGCGTAACCTTGATAAGGTGAGTTATCTAGAACTGTTTCATCTAAATCTAGCGCGATCGCAAGTTTGTGTTTACCTTTATTTTTCTCAAGCTCTTTGTCTAATTGTACTTTGGCACTATTATAACCTTGTAAATAAAGTGCCTTAGCTTCTGCTGAATTTTGATACCATGAAACTGCCATAATATTTTCTGAACCTAGATTTGTTTGATCTTGTTGTTCCATTACCGGTGCAGTTGATTCATTTGCATGTGCAACAGTAGTATATGTAGTTAGTGGTGTTGCAATTGTAAATACAGTTGCAAGCGAAATGGATATGACAGATTTTGAAAATTTATTCATGTGCTCACCTCATTTAGTTAATATATTTCAAAGCATATAATAAATTTCAAAAAAAGTGAATACCTATTTCTATTCATATATTATAAAGTTTTATAGCATTGCTTTTTGTACTTCGTATAATGTGTTTTATTTTTAGTTACTTTCAACTAAAAAACTAAATCATATATTATTAAAACTTTTATCATACATTTTTTCTTTTTTTATAACATGAGAAATGCTACCTACATAAACTTTGTAGGTAGCACTTTTGTATAATAATCACTTCATATTAAGATATTAATATCTGCTATTCATCGATTAGTCAAGAAACCCTTTTTCTTTAACATAATCATAGTTACCTTGATATTTCTTCAACGATTTATCTTTTAATAAATAAGTAGCATTGAATAACTTATTCAGAAAGTATCTATCATGCGATACTGCAATAATAGTACCTTCATAATCTAATAAAGCTTCTTCAATCGTTTCTTTTGCTTCAATGTCTAAATGATTTGTTGGTTCGTCTAAAATCAGTAAATTGTAGTGGCTATTTACTATTTGCGCCCATCGCAACCTTATTTTTTCGCCTCCACTTAAGTCTTTAACCTGTTTAAATACATCTTTACCATAAAACATAAAATTGGCTAGCATATGCCTGGCTTCTCCCTCAGTCACATTGGCTCCTTCTTGGAAAACATTTAATACCGTATCATCTTTTGTTTGCTCAAATTCATGTTGCGAAAGGTATCCAACTTTTAAATTAGATGCCGTTTTTATTATGCCTTTATCTGTTTCAACATTTCCTATAATCATATTTAGCAATGTTGATTTACCAGTGCCATTATCACCTATAATAGCAATATGTTCACCTCTTCTAATTAACATATCTACATTTTCAAATAATGGATAACTATAGCTCTTGGCAACATTTTCCATTTCAATAACTTTGTTAGATACTCGTTTACCTTCCTCAAGATGCATATTCATTTTTTGTGAATCTAAAACTGGTTTTTCCAAACGTTTTATACGATTCAATGCTTTCTCCATGCTTTTTGCTCTACGATACATTGCTGCATTTGGTGGCTTAGCTTGACTTGCCCATAACCTTAACTGCTTTATAGATTCTTTCATTTTTTTTATTTTCTTCTCTTGTGTTTTATAAGCTTCAAATTCAGCCAATAATCTTTTTTCTCTTTCTTCAGCAAAATATGAATAATTTCCTTTATAAACATGGAGTTGTTTTTGGTCTATTTCTAATATTTGATTTACTGTTTCATCTAAAAAGTAACGATCGTGTGAAACAATAACAATAGCCCCTTCGTAATTTTTTATATAATTTGCTAGCCATGCTATTGAGCGAAAATCGAGGTGGTTAGTTGGTTCATCTAGTAGTAATAAATCGGTAGGCTTTATTAACATCTGAGCAATTCCTACCTTTGTTCGTTCACCACCCGATAGTTCTCCCCACTCTGATTCAAGAAGATGCGCTATGTTTAAACCATGCGCCACTCTACGTATCTTGGCATCTATTGTATAGCCTCCTTGCTCCTCATAATATGTTTGTAATTCCCCGTAACGAGACATTAAATAATCTATATTCTCTGTTTCCTGGCTCATCTTTACTTCTATAGATTCAAGTTGCTTTGATATAGCATTTAATCCTTGAAATACAGATTTTAAACATTGATATATATTTGTATTGTTTTTATAATTAGGTATTTGGTTTAAATATCCTAATTTCAGCTCTTTCTTCCAACTAATAACACCTGTTGTAGGTTTTTCTAAGCCTGATAGTATATTCAGTAATGTAGTCTTACCTTCACCGTTTCTTCCCACTATACCAATAATATCTCCAGAATTAAGTGTTATTTTAATACCATCGAATAGCGTTTCATCTAGATAACTCTTTGAAATATTCGACGCGTTTAATATATTCATTTTACTTCCTCCATACTGTCTACAAGGAAGCAATTTATAGGTATCAGTTCCTTATAGACTGTTTATTAACTTCAAAAAAGACAGACTCCACCAATTTTGAACTTAATACTGAAAATTTGTTGCGAACGATTTGTAAAAATCTGCAACTATAAGCTATAAGAAACATCTCGACACCTCCTCTTATATAATCACTTTACATATTACAACAGTCTAATTATTTTTAAAAGTCTATCTAATTAACATTTTTAATATCAGATTCAAACACACAATTTTTGTCTTAAATAAAAAATACTACTCATTTCACAAAATTATTAACATGTATATAAAG
This sequence comes from Staphylococcus pseudoxylosus, assembly GCF_044794325.1. Classification (NCBI taxonomy): domain Bacteria; kingdom Bacillati; phylum Bacillota; class Bacilli; order Caryophanales; family Staphylococcaceae; genus Staphylococcus; species Staphylococcus pseudoxylosus. The sequence goes on along the minus strand of NZ_CP085024.1, from coordinate 136,177 downwards.
AAAAGAGACTCAGATAATATCTGAATCTCTTTTCTTTTCATAATTAAACTGTCTTATCCTTTATTTATTAGTTCACTCGTATTGCTTCAACAACTCACTATAAAAATCGTTAAGTGCTTTGTTATCACTTACTTTGAACATCTGGTTTGGACTTAAGTTTGGGTCTTTTCCATTATGATCTTTAGGTGCAAAACCAGATGACAGTGTAACATCTTTTGAAGCTTTAAATGTATATTCATACACTTTGCCATTATCTGCAAATAAATATTTAGTTACGGGTTTATGAATATCAGCGACTGTACTATACCCTTCAATATTTGATAAGTTTTTTGAAGCTTTATCTATACCAGTTATCCCTTCATTTGATGTGTAAGTTACTGCGCCTGTCACAGTATGTAGATCAAAAGCTTTCGGCCCTGGTTTATCCTTATCACTTACTTGAATTTCCCCACCTTCAGTACCTGCATACCAATCCCCGTCAGACATACTACCACTACCGAAATAGCGATTTGACACTGCTTTATCATTGTTTTTTTCATGCTTTGCAAGCCAAGACAAGACCTCTTTTTTTATTTCTTTTTTATCTTTATCTGATATAGACGCTTTAGATGATTTTTCTTGGTTAGCATGTTTAGTAGCTTTAGCCTTTTCACCTGACTGTTGAGTTGCTTCTTCACTATTACAAGCAGCTAACACCATACAAGACAAAACTAATATTGCTAAGTATCTTATTGCTTGTTTCATTATTTATCAATCCTCAATTTCCTGGGAAATCAAGAGGCCTAAGTTAGATTATTATCCTCTAACTTAGGCGTTGATTTAATTATTTATTATCTTTTTGAATACCAAATTCATCAACTAGTTCAACATTACGCTGTTCACCTTTACTAATGTCACCATTTAATTGATAAATTTTAACTTTCAATGTATTGCCTTCAACTTCATAGACTGAGAAGTTTTGTGAAGAAGAGTCACGGTTATTTTCGTGACTATCATTAAAGGCATCTGTTTCTTGAGGTTGCTTACCTAATTTAAATAGGCTGTTATAGTGTGCTAAATCTTTTTCAGTTAACCAGCTTAATTCTGGTCTTACCTTTTTAATATGTTCTAATGAACGGTCATAGATACTGTCATATTCTTTTGTTCCACCAGTATTTGGTAGCACATACACAGAACCTTTTGGATTATCATAATATGTTACGTTGTCTTGGCCAACAAATTGTTTAGTGTCTTCTTTTTTAGCATTCACGAAACTATTTTTTGTCGATGTATGTTCTAGTGGATGTGTACGTGATAATACATGATCGTGACCTTGTAAGACTAAATCTACATCTAACTCATCGATTTCTTTTGTTAACTCTTCTCTAATTTTCTTAACATCTTTGTCTGATAAAGCATGATAAGACTTAGAGTACATAGGTTTGTGTAGGTTTAATACTACCCAGTTCGAACCATTATCACGTGCTTTTTTGATGTCTTTCTTAATCCATTCCATTTGTTTTTTACCAATTGCTTTTTCATCTGGATTGTCTTTAGATTTTTTGTTGTCATTTGTATTTGCAACAACCATGTGTGCACCATTGTAATCAAATGAGTAGTAAGAGCCACCATTTACAGCGTCATTTTCTTTTGGTACATTCACATGCTCATTAAATTTAGTTAATAGTTTTTCATCTTCTTCATTTAATGCATATTCATCATGATTTCCTGCTGTAGCTACAACTGGTAATGACATGAATGATGGACGCGATTGTTTATATAAATCTTTCCATTCATCTTCAACTTCTGCTGTTTCAATAAAGTCACCTGTGTGTAATGCAAAGCTAGGATCTCCAGCCGTTTGAATAGCATTTTTCAATGTATCTGCACCAAATGCAGCTTCATTTCTTACATTTTCATTCCAAAATGCATTTTGCGTATCTGTATATTGTACGAAATTAAATGGGTCGCCTTTCTTGCCTGCTGTTTTAAACTGTCCAATTTGGCTCTTTTTACCATCATCACTTCCTACTTTATAGTAGTACTTCGTATTTGGTTTTAAATCTTTTGCTTGAGCTTTGTATGTATACTCTGCCTCAGTTATTAAATTTGTTTTACCATGCTTGTCGCCACTCATCCATTCTGGTCCGCCAGCATGTTTATCTGTATAATAACCATTCACTTTTTCTTTACCGTCTTTACCTTTTACTGGTTCACCTTCATCATTTTTAGCAATATCTTTAAAAATGATATTTCCATGTTTATCTCTTTCAAGGTACTTTGAATCTACTTTTTGAGCATCTGCATCAAACGTTTTAGCATTTTTAAAGTTCTTAGACTCTGAGACCCATACTTTGGAATCATCAAACTTATCTGAGGTATACCAGCTAAAACCCATTTCTGACTGTGGGTTACCATTTATATTTGTAATAACTCGGTTCGGTTTGTTTTGCTTTTTGATATCTTCAACTTTAGGCTTTTTATCTAAAAGTTTTATTTTGTTATTACTATCTTGTTGGGCTGTTGGATTGGCATGATCGGCAGCCTTCTCTGATTCACTTGCGTGTGCTGCTTGTGGTGTAGCAATAAGACTAAATAATAAGACAAAACTCGTTGCAGCGCGGAAAGCAATCGATTGATGTTTCTTCTGATTCATATAACTCCTCCTCTGACGATTCATATTACTCTTTCCTCACTACTTTAACATTACTATTTTAAGCCTATATTAATTACATATATGATTTGTAAACATAACATTAAATCTATATATTAGTATAAATATACAATTGCTATTTGATTATAGTAGCATTTTATAAAATTCATAGACTGAGAATCTATATTGCATATATCTTTTAACAAAGAAAATGGCTGGGTTATGTTATCCATTTACAAAACAAAAAGAGAACCAAATATAAATACTTGGTTCTCTAGCTATTTAGATTTCTATACCATTTTGCTGTATGACTTTTTTATACCAATCAAATGATTTCTTCTTTTTACGTTTTAAAGTGCCCTTACCAGCATCGTCTTTATCAACAAATATCATACCATAACGTTTACTCATTTCACCTGTGGATGCTGATACTAAATCTATAATACCCCAACTAATGTAACCAAGTAATGGTACACCGTCTTGAATGCCATCATGCATTGCTTGAATATGCTGTTGCATATAATCAATGCGATAGTCATCTTGGATACTGCCGTCTGCTTCTATGGCATCTTTTGCTCCTAATCCATTTTCAACAACAAAGAGTGGTTTCTCAAAGCGTTCATATATTTGATTCATCGTAATCCTTAAACCTAGTGGATCGACAACCCATCCCCAATCACTCATCTTTAAGTATGGATTTTTAGCCGATACTATTACATTACCTTCATTTTTCTCTACTCTTGTAATATCAGCAATAGATGTTCTAGAGGCGTAATAGCTGAACGCTACAAAATCTACAGTTTGTTTCAAAACCTCTTTATCATGGTCAGAGATATCAATTTGAATTCCTTTAGACTTAAATAGTGATTCCATATAGTAAGGATATTTCCCTTTAGCCTGAACATCTACAAAGAATGTATTCGTTCTTTCATCAATCATAGACTGCCAGACGTCTTCCGGGTTACAGCTGTACGGATAAAAACTACCGCCTGCAATCATACAACCTATCTGAGCATCGGGCGTGATACGGTGACAACTTTCCACAGCTTTAGCACTTGCAACTAACATATAATGCGCTGCTTGATATAACAATGTTTCCCTATCCTCATTTTCATTAAAATATAATCCACCACCCGAAAATGGGCTGTGTAACACAACATTAATTTCATTAAATGGAATCCAATAATCAACATATGAACCAAAGTTTTTAAAACATGTTTCTGCAAATTTAATATATAAATCAATTGTTTCTCTATTCTTCCAACCATCGTATTGCTCAACAATACCCATAGGAATATCAAAATGCGCCAATGTTACGAGCAAAGAGATATTGTGTTCTTTACATGTTTTAAATAAGTCTGTGTAATAATCAATACCAGCTTGGTTAGGAGTTGCTTCATCTCCATTCGGATAAATTCTACTCCATGAAATTGAGGTTCTAAAGACTTTCAATCCCATTTCAGCAAGCATAGCAATATCTTCTTTATAATGATGATAAAAATCAATACCTGTATGGCTTGGATAGTATTCTGTCTCACTTAATTGCGACGCTTTATAACCTAATTTAATATCCTGTCTGTTTGGTCCATGTGGGATTAAATCTATATTACTTAGACCTCTCCCTCCAATATTCCATGCACCCTCTGTTTGATTTGCTGCAATAGCGCCACCCCAAAGAAAATTCTCTGGAAAAGTTTTTATCGTCATTTTTTAACCACTCCTAATATTGATGTATGAGCACTAACGTCAACAGTATCGAAAGACGTAATCGAGTCATAATCATCTGTATTTGTAATTACTACAATCGTTGTCGGATCATAACCTGCTTCAATAATTTCAATTAAATCGAAGGACCCAATAATCTCACCACTATTCACATGGTCGCCTTGTTCAACTGCAGATGTAAACGGTTTGCCTTCTAGCTTAACAGTATCAATACCTACATGAATTAATACTTCAACACCATCGTCACCTGTAATTCCAACAGCATGCTTGGTAGGGAAGACTGAGGTCACTGTTCCAGTTATTGGCGCATATATTTTATTGCCTGTTGGTTCAATTGCAACACTTTTACCAATCACTTCTCGACTAAACACATCATCTTCCACGCTTTCAATCGGTTTCACTTTACCTTCAACAGGTGCTTCTACAATCATGTCGCCCTTCGTCTCTGCATCTAATAAATCATCTTCTGCTTCTGGTATATCTTCAAATCCAAGCACTAAGGTTAAAATAAATGACAATACAATAGATAAAACCATTACAACAATAATCCATAAAATACTCATAGGGTTGTCTTGATCTATAAATTGTACACTTGTGAACAGTCCAGGCGAAGCCATTGATCGACTCGCAAGTCCCGCTAGACCTGCAACCGCCCCTGCAACAAATCCTGTAATCATCGATGCAATCATAGGACGTTTTAATCGAATAGCTACACCATACAATGCTGGTTCAGTAATGCCTGCAATAATTGCTGATGATGCTGCCGCCAATGATGTTTGACGTAACTCTCTATTTTTAGTTTTAAATGCTACTGCAAGTGAAACACCACCAAGTGATAAATTTGCACCAATTTCAGATGGCATAACCATACCTTCTTTACCAGTCTCTGCAATCGTTTGTACAATTGTTGGTGTGAACACACGATGCATACCTGTCATAACCAATAAAGGCCATAATGCACCTACAATGGCTACTGCTAAGAAACCTAATTGATCATGTACGAAGAAGACAAATTGTGATAACCCTGTACCTATTAAAATGCCAGCAGGACCAACGATAATAATTGCAATTGGTGCTGCAACTAACAAAATCAACATAGGTTTTAAAAAGTTTTTCATAACGATAGGCGTAATGTGATCAATGATATCTTCAATATATTTCAACAGCCAAGTCATAACGATAGCAGGAATAATCGTATACGTATATTTCACGGACATTACGGGTACGTATGCAAATGTTGCTGCTTTACCTTCAGCAGCTTTCTCCATAATCTCCATAAATACTGGATGGACCATGACTCCAGCTACTGCTAATGCCAAGAATACATTACTGTTAAATTTCCTAGCTGCCGATACTGCAACCAGCATAGGTAAGAAGAAGAATGGCGCGTCACCAATGGTATTTAGAATATTAAATGTTGAACTTTCAGATGATAATACCCCAGTCATATTTAAAATCATTACTAACAATTTAATCATTGAACCACCGATAATAGCAGGTATTAAAGGTGACATCGTACCAATAATGGCATCTAAAATATTAATACCTATTTGTTTAGGTGTTAATTTTTTCTTTTCAATGGGTTCGTTACTTTTAGCGCCACCGCTTACACCCAATTTCATTAGATCCGCATACGTTCGTGAAACATTATTGCCGACAATAATTTGATATTGTCCTCCTTGTTTTCGCAAACCCATTATCCCATCAAGATTTTTTATGGCTTCATCATCGGCCTTACTTTCGTCCTTTAATACAAATCTTAAACGTGTCATACAATGCGTTAAATTTTTTACATTATCACTACCGCCGATATTTTTTAAAATTTTACCAGCCATTCTTTGCTCATTTCCCATTTAAGTCACTCCCATCTTATTTAGAACAATAAAAAAGAGACCTAAACCATAAATAGACACACTTATCCCCAGATAAAATCGTCTATTAATGGCTTAGGTCTCGCCTGCCGAACAGTTACAATCCTAAACAATTAATTGTTTATTTTGTTTTCTTAACATTAATCTACCACATAATTACTAATTGTCAACGCTTTCATTTCTAGAAATTAATCTTTGGATATGAATCGTTAAGTATAACGCTTCGTCATGTGTCATTTCATATTGATACTTTTTCATTAAAAATGATTCAATCTTCTTCACACACCTAAACGCATCTTTATACTTTTCTTTTACGATTTCATAGAGTTCCATTTCACTTGTATTAAGTGGGTTCTTAGCATAAATACGTTGTGCTAAAAATTTTAAATGCGTTACAAACCTATAATAAGTTAGACTTTCTTCATCGAATTCTAATCTAAAATGATATTTTACTAAACTTAAAATATTTCGTACCATTTCGGTCACTTGGTTGTAATCCGCTAAATTATTATGTTCTGCATTGAGCAAATGAATGGCGATGAACGCCGCTTCATCAACTGGTAATTTGACGGCTGTACTTTCATCGATCCAATCCAAAGCACGTATCCCAATCTCGTACTCAGTAGGATAGAATTTTTTAATTTCCCATAATAAGCCATTCTTTATCGACATACCTTGTTGTTGACGCTCAATGGCAAAGTTTATATGATCTGTGAGTGCGACATAAATCGTATCACTCAAGTCTTTATGATATTCAACCTTAGCAACATCAATAATCTTCTCAACTGCTTGAACAACCTCAATTGGCACTTCAATTAATAACGTTTTGAAACGTTCTGATATCTCTTGACTACTTAAATCAAAAATTTTATCAATCTTCGATTCTTCTACGATATCTCCTTCATGTTTTTGAAACCCAATGCCTTTCCCCATAACGACACGTTCTTGGTTATTTTGCGTGACACTAATCACATTGTTATTTATGATTTTATTTATTTTCATATAACACCCCTTATGGTAGTAAATACATTTTGCCATATGAGTACTGAAAATATCAATATAATAGTGGCTGACGTATCAAACAGACATTTTTTCTTATTTATTACGCTAAATGATATTAATAAGCGAACATCATAATACTATGCATTAAGAATCGTTTTTATTTAATTTTATAAAGTATACTAATTTCTTTTAACAGTTATATAGAGGGCAGATAGACACATATATTGATGCCCTCTATTATTCTCATTAACACAAATAACTTGCTAGCAATAACTATACAAGATGCGTTTTATAAACCTGGATAATCTATAACTCTAGTTATATCGACTACATCATTAGCTCCAACTTCTTCTTCAGCCTTATCGCTCATTTGCTCTAAGATTACATTTCTTTTTTCTAACTCTTCGTTATTTTTAGGAGCTACTATGGAAAAACTATCTTTTCCAATTACATTTTGGTTTAACTCGACAAATGGTTTCATAGTTCTTTCATAAGATTCAAAGGCATCATTTATATTATTGTTCAATTTTAATTCATTCGCTAAAACATATGCTCCTATCATAGCTAGGCTTGAACCTTGTCCAGTTAAAAAAGAAGGCGCATGCGCAGCATCCCCAACTAATGCAACTCTTCCATTGGACCAAGTATCCATGATAATTTGTGTTGTTGTATCAAAATATATACTATTTGATTTATTTAAACTTTCTAGCATTCTAGGGGTTATACCTTCTAAAGTACTAAATTTCTCTTTAACGATAGCTCTTTGTGTTTCAACATCTCTATGATCAACTCGTGTTTCATCAGGCTCATAAAACACTAGAAAAGCATGAATAAAGTTTTCATCTTTAGTAGCATACATCACTGATGTTTTCCCAGATTCTGAATAAATGCGACCTTCTTTGTACATGTTTAATTCATTTTCCATTGAAAAACCAGTAAAATTATAGCCTAAATATTTTGTGAAATTGTGCTCGCTACCAAATACTAATTTTCTTGTATTTGAATGTATACCGTCTGCACCAATTACTAAATCAAATACTTCTTTTCTGCCACTTTCTAATTCTATATTGATGCCATTATCTTCTTCATTAATCGTTTTGATTGAATCACTATATAAAATTTCTATATTTTTTGATGATATTTTTTCAAATAAAGCATTAGTAAGTTCTCCTCTAGGTATTTCAATATCGTCATGTTCCTTCATTGCATTATCAGTAAACTGACCAACAATATTATTTTTACTATCTAAAAACTTAATTTGCATATTATCTAGGCTTTTTGATTTTAATAATTCATATATCCCCATCTTCTTAGTTATATTAATTGCACTACCTCTTACATCAATAGGATAACCGCCACCTCTAATTTCACTGGATTTTTCAACTATAGTTACTTCAAATCCATTTTCATTCAACCAATATGCTAACGTAATCCCTGCAACGCTAGCACCTGACACTAAAATTTTCATATTGTTCATACTATATCATCCTCTTTTTAACATTTGGCACTCAGTGCCTTACCGAGTAATATACTCCTATTGGCACTCGGTGTCAAAAAGAAAGAATTATGCTATAATAATGTTAAATTAATTTGGAGGTATACTCATGGAAGCAGATATTAGGAAACATGTGCTAGAAATTGCAAATAACCTCTTTAAAGAACACGGTTATAATCAAACTAGTATGGAAAGAATTGCGAAAGAATCAGAAATATCAAGACGCACATTATTTAGGCTGTTTAATTCTAAAAGTGAAATTCTATATTTAAGTAATGAAGATGTATTAGAAGATACAATTGAAGGATTAATGGGAGAATCTTTTACGTTAAAATTATTTATAAAAAAATTAATTCAAATATTAGATGATGCGTCATACTCAGATAAAGTAAACTATATGGAAACAATGAACAAACTCAAATCTGAACCTGACTTCCAATCTCAAACGCTTTATAAATTTTTAAAAGTAATACCAACACTTAAGTTTACTGATGATGATCCTCACGACACGTTAAAAGGTGCTTTTTTCGGAAATATATTTATATCATGGTCTAAAATAGTAGAAAAACCTACTATTGATTCGTTAGATATAATTAAGCAACAGCTTATCGAGTTTGAAAAAACCCTTGATCAATAACTTTTATATATTACTATTAATCTATGTAAATAAACTTGTAGTTATGAATTAAAAAGTTATTATATAAGACAATGACAAATGTAGCTCTCTATCTTATTTTTAACCGAGACATTCATAATGTCCCGGTTTTCTCTCTATTTATAGTTAAAAAATGATAACCATAGTCTAATCTATATTCATATATACGACATGTGTGCGTAAGTATTCTTCTAAGCCATGCTTGCCGTCAGCACCACCAATGCCTGAATGTTTAACACCTGCATGGAAACCTTGCATAGCTTCAAAATTTTCTCTATTAATATACGTTTCACCAAATTCTAAGCGATCTACAGCTTTGAAGACTCGTTTCATATCGTTAGAGTAAATAGATGAAGTCAAACCAAACCTGCTATCATTTGCGAGAGCTATTGCTTCATCAATAGTTTCAAAACTCACGACGGGTAATACAGGTCCAAAAACTTCTTCTTGTATGATTTCCATGCCGTTATGACAATCCGTAATTACGGTTGCTGGATAAAAGTTACCTTTACCTTTAGGTAGAAAGCCGCCACATGCTAAGTGTCCTCCTTGTTGAATAGCTTGTTCTACGTGATGATGCACATTTTTTTGGGCTTTTTTATTAATTAATGGTCCCATATCATGATCACTATCTAAAGTGTTACCGTACGTTACTTCAGCCATTTTTGCTACTAATTTATCTACAAATTGATCTTGTATGGATGATTGTACATAGACTCTTTCTGCGCAGTTACACACCTGACCGCTATTGATAATACGTGAATCAATAATATATTGTACTGCTTTGTCAATGTCAGCATCTTCTAAGACAATGGCTGGTGCTTTACCACCTAACTCTAAATTTACTTTTGTAACATTGTGACTCGCCGCTTCCATGACTTTTTTCCCTGCACTTTCACTACCTGTAATCGATACGAGTTCAATCGCTTCATTGCTTGCTAGTTCATCACCAACAACTTCGCCGGTACCATTGACTAAGTTGAAAACGCCTGGCGGTAAGCCTACTATATCTAAAATCTCAGTAAAAATTAAAGCATTAATAGGCGTCTCTTCTGATGGTTTTACGACAATTGTGTTACCAGTTACTAATGCTGGCGCCATTTTGCGTGCGATTAAAAAGAATGGGAAATTCCAAGGTAAAATACCTGATGTAACGCCAAGCGGTTTTTTATACAATAAAATATGCTCGTTTTTACGATCACTTTGAATAATCTCACCTTCAAAACGACGCGCCCACTCAGCCATATAATCTAAATAGTCAGCAGTAAAAAACACTTCTGTACTAGCTAAATCACGCGTTTTTCCACCTTCTTTGATAATGATTTCTGTTAACTCTTCGTTACGTTCACGTATTCCCGTGGCTATTTTCTTTAAATATTGTGCTCTTTCAATAGCGGGCACTTCGCTCCAATTAATTTTTGCTTTTTGTGCACTATAAATCGCTTCTTTAGTATGCAATTGTGTACCTGCATATGTTTGTCCAATAATATCCTCTGTCGCCGGATTTATAACATCAATTACGGGTTCTTCTGGTCGTTCTACAAATTGGCCATTTACATAATCTTTAATTTGATACATCACTTAACCTCTCACTTCTTTTAAATTATTTGCTTGCGTTGCTTCTTTTAGTTGAATGCTTGCACTGTGGCCATAACGCTCTTTTTCAATTTGTGTTAATGTCTTACCTTGCGTTTTCGGTGTTAATACTAAGCCGATCATAGCGTGAATTGTTAAGAAAATAATCATAATTATACCGGTAACTTTAAAACCTAACGTCGCCAAAATCGTAGGTAAGACAAAGGAATAAATTGAAATACCAGTACGTACAATAAAATACATTAACCCTTGTGCCCCTGCGCGGTACCTTGTTGGGAAGAGTTCACTTGTCCATAATGCATAAAAGGCTTGCGCTCCAATACCTGCAGATGAACCCCAAAGTACAACGAACAATATAAGTGAAACCCAGTTCATTGGTGCAAATGTCAAAATTAACCATGCCACGATACCCATAGTTGCGCCAACACCAAACAACAGCCTTTGATTAACTTTATCTCCTAACTTCATAAAACCAAAGTATGTCGTCACTACTGTTAAGAACCACAACAAGGCTTGTAATATGTTCGCTTGAGCGCTAGACAAACCGCCAACGCTTTCATAAATAAATGGCATAAAATAACCCATAGCGCCAGAAGTTAAGTTCCAAAACAGGTAAATACCCATTAATAATAACATCGCTTTTAAATTCACAGGATTGGTAAATAATTCTTTAATTACTGAGGTTTTTTTAATATCACGAGTCGCTTCTGCTTTCTCTTTTGCTTTTTCTGCTTCCCAAATTTCAGATTCATTCATACCTTGACGAATCCACCAAGTTACACCTGCAATAATGAATAGATGTAAAAAAATCAAACGTGAACCTAACAAACCCATCGGTGCAACAATAACTGCTAACAAAAAGGTAATTGCAGGACCAATGGACCAGGCCAGTTGTGCTGTACCTACACGTTTCGCACGTTCATCCTCAGGTGCTTCTTCTGCAATATACGTCCACGCAACAGGAACGCCGATACCAACTGCAATGCCGACAACGATAGTACCAATCAATAGCATTGGGAAATTAAATGATAAAATAATTGCTAATATGCCCAGCATATATAGAATTAAATCATATTTGAAAATAAATTTACGTCCCAATTTATCAGTAATTGGACCTCCTATCAATGCACCAATTGCTGCTCCCAAAGCATTTGCACTCAATGCACTTAACAAACCAATTTGCATGTTATCAATATTTAAATACGCTTGCCACAGTGATAAACTACTCGCTGCGGCGATGATGGAACCAGCTTCGATATAGTTCGCCATTGCAATCGCAATCGTTGCCACCCATCCCGTTGTTTTTTTAGGTTTTAAGTTCATTTTTCCATCCCCTTTTTTTATTCTAGGAAAAACACTTCTGTTAACTCGATTGACTTCGGACTATTATCATCATTCACATACATAATATCTGCCATATGGTCCCACCACTGACGACATATCGGTTGTTGCGCAATTTCAGCGTGTAGTGTTTCATCTTCTATTGTTAAGATCGAAAATAACTCACTGGTATGCTCATTTAAATAAATATGATAATCACTCACACCATATCCTTTTAATAGTTTTTTCATTTCAGGCCATATCTGGTCATGTCGCTGTTTGTACTCTGCGTGACACCCTTCTTTCACATACATTACTGAGGCTATCTGTTGCATTACTTCACACCTACTTCTAAATAGCCGGCTTTCGGTTCTACATTAAATCCTTGTGCAAGTGCACTAAGCTGTTCATCACTAATTTCTTGCTTCGCGCCGCCTTGTGCTTGGACATACGTATAAACTTCTGCTGCTTTCTCAATGGTTTCAATTAAACCAAATGTTTCATCTAAGTCTCGTCCAGCTCCAAAAACTCCGTGAAATGGCCATAATACACTTCGACAATACGTCATTTTCTCTGCCGTTAATTGTCCGATTTCTTCTGTTCCAGGGACTACCCAAGGAATAATACCTATACCATCTGGAAATACAACTAAACACTCTGTACACATCTTCCATAACGTTTTGGTCAATGCTTTTTCGTCTAATACATGTGCAAATGTCATCGCAATGGTATGTGTAGCATGGCAGTGCATGATAACTCTATGGTTTTCATCGACCGCTAAGCGTTGGATATGATTCATTAAATGTGTGGGTAATTCACTTGTCGCATATACAGCATTCACAAACCCCCATAAAATATCATAGCTTTTACCATCAGCAGCGATTTGAATTAGACCAAGTGTGTCTTGAGGGTCGTCTTTAATATTTTTAAAATATTTTCCTGTTCCTGTAACTAATAAATAACTATGTGCTAACGCCTCAACAGTAAACGGCAAAGCAACGTTACGTGTGTTACTCGTGAAATCATCTAAGAAAGGTGCTACTTTATCATCATCAATAATCCACGAAATATTACCTCCATTGCGTTCATCCCAGCCTTTGTTGTACATCACATTAGTAATGTTGCATAATGATTTAACCATAGGCGAATCGATAAATTTTTCCATTTATATCCCTCTTTCTGCCAATACGTTTTGTTCATAACTTTTAATAGCTTCATACCAATTTAACCCTGGCTCTACATCATTTCTAAGACAAAATTCATCCCAAATAGCACCAAATAAATAAGTTTTCATTTCTTCTTGTAATGCTAAACGTTGCGTAAAATCTCCAGTTAGTTCAGCTTCTTTTAATTGTGTCACCGGGTCTAATAGTGCTTTTAATAATGCTTTTTGCATATTTCTAGTACCAATAACCCATGCGGCTACACGGTTGATAGAAGCATCAAAGAAATCTAGGCCTACAGTTGTCGTATCTATTAAGTCGTTATAAATTAATTCTTTAGCTATTTCATTTAATTCATCATCTAACGTTACGACATGGTCGCTATCCCATCGCACCGGTCGTGACACATGTAAACTTAAACCTTTAGTAAATAATGACAAAGCTGATAATTTGTTAGAAACCACTTCAGTTGGATGATAATGACCAGCATCTAATAGAATTTGTTTATTTCGTGTTAAGCCATAGCCCATATAAAACTCATGAGATCCTACTACATAACTTTCTGAGCCGATACCAAATAACTTACTTTCCAAAGTATCTACGTTATAGGCTTCATCAATGTCTTCGCTGAAAATTTCATCCAAACTATTCATTAAACGTTTCCGCGGTGTCAGACGATCTACAGGTGTATCTTTGTACCCATCAGGTACCCATATATTAGTAATTGACGCTTGGCCTAATTCTTGACCAAAATAAGCACCGATTTGGCGTGCACGTTTACAATGTTCAATCCAAAAATCACGAATTTCTTGTTGTGGGTGTGCTAATGTTAAGCCGTCTGCTGCTTTTTCGTGACTGAAGCACGTTGGATTAAAATCTAACCCTAAACTGTGTTGTTTCGCCCATTCTACCCAATTTCTAAAGTGCTTAGGCTCAATCTCATCTAAATCAATCGTTTCTTCTGTTTCAGCATAAATACTGTGTAAATTAATTTTATGATTTCCTGGAATATGTTTAAGCGCTTCTTCTAAGTCACTGCGTAGTTCTGCACCATTATGTGCTTTACCAGGATAATTACCTGTTACCGAAATACCACCTGATAGTTCCTCATTAAATAAAAAGCCTTCGATATCATCCCCTTGCCAACAATGAATAGAAATTTTAATATCCTTTAGTTTATTTAATGCGGCTTCTACGTTAACTCCTATTGATTCATATTGTTGTTTTGCTAACGCAAATGCTTCTTTATAATTTGTGTGCATATTGTGTTGCCTCCTTAAATAAATTAATATCAGTGATTCTGTCTGTTGTATCTTTAGGTTTCATGATATGTTGCAGCATGTTTGACTGTGCAATCGCTTGTCTCGCTTCTGCTATATCTTTAAATTGTTCTGTCGCGATCATTGTGGCTGCTAAGTTACCAAAAACTGTTGCTTCTACAGGGCCTACAATAATATCGCAGTTCGTATAATAAGCTGTAAGTTCATTTAAATATTCATTATTAGAGCCACCGCCTACAATATTAATAACTTCAATCGTCGACCCTGTTATCTCATTCAATGCCTCTATAGAAACTGCATAAATGATAGCTAAATTTAAATACACTGTTTGTGCTAATTCTCCTATAGTTTGTGGAACGGATTGTCCAGTCTCAATGCAATAGGTTTGAATAGCTTTAACCATGTTATTTGGATTTATAAAGCGTGCATCATTAAAATCAACGAACACTTTAAAATCAGTATGTTGTTGTGCCTGTTTTACCATTTCGGGAAATGTATAATTCTTGGGCCAATCTTTACGGACTCTTTGGATAATCCACATACCTATAATATTTTTCAAAAACCTATAAGTTCCTTGAATCCCTCTTTCATTGGAATAGCTCTGATTAAAAGCATCTTCAGAGACAATAGGCTCTGATAATTCTTGACCAATTAATGACCACGTCCCACTGGATAAAAATGCCCAATCTTTCCCACTATGACCTACTGATCCTAATACTGCAGAAGCAGTATCATGCGACGCGGTCGCATAAACACACGTTTCTGGTAAATTATGCAACTTATGAATATCGGGTCTCACATCTCCAAGATATGTGCCAGGTTCAACCACTTCTGCAAACTGTTGAGGCTTGATATCGACTATTTCTAACAATTCGTTATCTAAGTTATAGCCATATAGGTCTAATAATTGCGTAGTACTTAAATTAGTAACTTCGTTAGTTAATCGTCCAGTTAAGCGAAAGTTTAAATAATCTGGAACTAATAAAATATATTCTGCTTGTTGTTTTACCGATTTACATTCTTCATATAACTGAAATAACGTATTAAATTGTAAAAATTGAATACCCGTCTTGTTATAGATATCGTGCTTAGTTATTAATTGAAATACTTTCTCCATTGTATGGTTCGTACGCGTGTCTCTATATGACACCGACTCTTGCAAGCGCTTACTTTTATCGTCTAAAAAAATATAGTCTACGCCCCAGGTATCTATACTTAAATAACATGAACCAACGCCTAACGTTTTGGCCCGTTCGAGTGATATTATAATCTCATCAAACAAATAATCAACATCCCACACTTCTTGTTGGTTTTGTGTGGTAAATCCATTAGCAAAACGATTAATTTCTTGTATTTTGATATCTCCATCTTCTACATGCGCTAGGACTGCTCTTCCACTTGACGCACCAATATCAACTGCGATGTAATGTTTCATATCTTCACCTCTTTGTTTTACATTATAGAGCTATAGTCATTATAAATCAACAATAAACCACATATTTTGTTGTTTGTTGTTGTTTATAATGATGATATGTGAGGTTTTAGGCTAGGTTATGCTATACTAGAGAAAAATAAATTAGGAGCAATGACAGATGAAGCCTTTTGAACGGAGAAAAAATTTACTGAATGAGTTATACGTAAACAACGTTGTTTACGTAAGTAAATTAGCAGAAACATTTAAAGTCTCTGAAGAAACTATCCGCAGAGACTTAGAAAAATTAGAAAAAGAAGGCATTGCTGAACGTAATTACGGTGGAGCTAAATTATTAAAGTCTGAAGAACTACCTTATTCTGTTCGTCACACACGAAATAAAGAAGCCAAACTTAAAATTGCTAAAAAAATCAATCGCTTTATTGAAGACGATACTAGCTTATTTTCAGATTCAAGCTCAACAGTTATCGAAACGTTAAAACAATTCGCAATTACTGATAAAAAAATCCATATTATTACAAACGCAGTCAATGCCTTATATGAGTTAAACCAGTCATCACTCGAAATTAATTCGACTGGAGGTAAGCTCTTAAAACACTCATCAGCATTAGTTGGTCCGCAAACAATTGAATCAATTAATAAATTTAATCCTGACTATGCTATTTTAAGCTGTAAAGCCTTAACTAAAGATGGCATGATTACTGATTCTAATGAGTATGAAGCGCACATTAAAGAGTTAATGATTAGCAAAGCGAATAAAGTTATTTTAGCGGTCGACGCATCAAAATTCGATAATAGCAGTCTTATTACATTCGCCCATTTATCTGATATTGACTACATTGTCACTGATACAGAATTCGATCAAACATGGCAAAACATATTCACTAAAGCATCAACAATTGTGTTATAACCATCTATTAGCCATGGCGACAGTAACTTCTATTCGACATAAAAAGCCTACTACCTTTGTTTACAACATGAGTAGTGGGCTTCTATCGTTTTATTGACTCATAATACGAGTCGCAATATTTCTTTTAGTAATACTTAGACCCCCCTATTATCTGTAAAGAATAATATTAAAAACTGATATCTCCGTATATACTTTTAACACGTCAAGATAATTAATTTATATAATGTTATAATTATATAAAAAGGAGTGAGGCTTATGTCTAATGGTTCAGAAGCAATTGTATGGAAACAAAATAGAGTTGCTAAGCAAATGATTAAATTAGAAGCTACTTCGCCCAAAAATGCTAAAACCTACGATGATTTAAATATTAAGCACAAAAGAACCTTCAATAACTTATTGAAAAAAGAGGTCATCATCCAAACAGCAGACAAATATTACCTTGATGAGGATGCATGGGCAAAATTCCGCAAGTCTTTTAAAAGATTGTTTTTAATATAATAACTCACGAGTAATGTCATTATTACAACCTCTCAAAGATTAATTGGCGTTGGACTTAAGCTGCGTTTTTTGGTGTTATAAAATTTTGTGTATCGAATGGTTTGGTTACAATTTTTAAATATAACTAAAAAACGAGCGTATATTAGAAAAATCAGTCGACTTAAATTCGTAATACTTAATAAAACCAATATCAAATTAATTTATTAAATATAAAAATGGACTGTTGATAACCAACAGTCCACGTTATATGTGTATCATTAAGCAAAAACTAGAAAAATCTAAGCTTTTTCATAATGTGCTAAAGTTTGAATTTGTTAAATTGTATTTTTCAAAGCGTTATACATTTCTGCTGTATATTCGTCTAATGCTTCTTTGGACATTTCCAAGCGTTCTTTAGCAGAACCATAGCCAATTTCAACTTGTTCTTGAACTAGTCCTTCAAAAATTTCATTGATAAAATCAACCGGATTCGCCCCAAAAGTATGGATACCTTTGCCACCTAAATCAGTATTTACTGCAGGTGGTATGACTTCAAAAACATTTGTATTTGTCTCAGATAACTGGTGCCTCAAACTAATGGTAAATGAATGTACTGCGGCTTTTGTTGCTGAATAAATTGGTGCTATTGCCATGGGTGCAAAAGCTAAACCTGAAGACACGTTAATTATATTTGAATGAGCTTTTTTATCAGCAAAATACTGACTAAATAGAATTGAAAGTTGTACGGTTGCTTCAAAATTAGATTTTATTTCTACATTTAAGTTTTCCCAATCTACCGCTGCATCGCTATTCAAAATATTGAATCGATTTTGTATCCCAGCATTATTAACCAGTACGTTTATATCTGGATAATTTTCAATTACCCAATGATATAAATCCAGACGTTCTTCAGAACTAGATATATCACATACCTTTGTAATCACTTCCGGAAATGCCGCTTCAATACTTTTCAGCTTTTCAGTATTACGTCCACAAATAATAATTTTATTATTGTTTGCGTAAAACTTTTTAGTGAACTGAAGTCCTATTCCAGAGGCGCCCCCAGTTATTAATATTGTGTTGTTTTTTATATCCATTTTAGCCCCCCTAATAAGTCTAATTAGTGTAATTGGTTTTTAAATATCCGTCTAGTAATAAAACTTGTTTTATATTTCACAAAAATCTTATTTATTAAATAAGATAGATTAATTCAGGATAATATATATGTCTAATCATATGATTTTTGATATGA
Organism: Staphylococcus pseudoxylosus; assembly: GCF_044794325.1. Classification (NCBI taxonomy): domain Bacteria; kingdom Bacillati; phylum Bacillota; class Bacilli; order Caryophanales; family Staphylococcaceae; genus Staphylococcus; species Staphylococcus pseudoxylosus. Next base: position 117,367 of record NZ_CP085024.1, on the reverse strand, counting down.
TTACTTAATAGTCTTAAGGAGGATTGATAGTATGTTCATCGCACAAGCTGATTTCACAGCTAATATAGAGGATAGAGCTGTTTTAGACAACAAGGCATTACATGCCAAAGATGACTTCCATGGATATGACGGTTTAATAGATGTTGAAATTTGGAAAAACGAAAAGCACTCTACCATTTCATATTCCATAGTATCTAAATGGTTAGAGAAAAAATATTTTCAAGCATGGCTGTCCCGTCCATCACATATTGAAGAACATAAACAAATGCGCAAAGCAGAAAAAGAAAATACTTCTTCAATACATATTGAAAAACAAATTAAGCAATTCGAACTATTAGATATATAAAATATAATAAAAGACGCTTCGATTAACAAAGAAGCGTCTTTACTATTTTAAATTGTATATTGTTTAAAATTCATTCATACAGATAATAAGAACCCTTTTAAACTTTGCCTTTTTCAAAGCGTTCCATTTAGAAATTGAGCTTCTCCGTTAAAGAAACTCCAATCTTCATCTGTATTCTCAATCAAACTAAACATGATGTCTTCTTTACGAATTCCCATGTGGTCATGAAGTTTATTTGTCACCTCACTATAGAACCTTTGTTTTTGTTGTTGGGTCCTTGGTCGAGTAATAATTGTGAACACAATGACATCCTTTGTTCGTTCTACGCCTAATCCAGTATCCAAAATTTGCATTTCATAATCTTCATGTTGATTAACTATTTGATACCTGTCACCTTTGGGTGCTTTAAATGTATCTAGCATAACTTCATAAGAGATATTCAATATTTGTTCTATTTCTTCTCTTTCTCTACCTTTTATTAAATCAACTTTCATGAGTGGCATTTTCGCTCATCCTCCTCTCTACATATGTTCTGTTATACCCGCTTATGAGACGTACATTTGTAAATAATTGATTTAATCGTATCTACCATCGCTTCTTTACTAGGTTTTAGAATTTGTTGTGGATTAAACAATGACTTATCTTGATTAAGTGTTTGTCTTAGTTGGTTACTCCAAGCGATATTGATTTCTGTATTAAAATTAATTTTAGCATGACCTAAGTGTATGGCTGTTAATAAATCTTCATCCGAAATGCCTGATGCACCATGTAGCACTAGCGGAATATCAATGGCTTCTTGTATGGCTTTCATTTCTGCAAATCCTAAATCGGGTTCACCTTGATATTTTCCATGTACAGATCCTAGAGCAGGTGCCAATGTATCTAACTTGGTCTCTTGGGCTAGCCTGATACAATCATCTAAATCGGCATATTTTACATTGCCAATCATACCATCTTCGTTACCACCAATAGCTCCTACTTCGCCTTCGACAATGACATTATTTTTATGTGCATAATCAACGACCGCTTTGGTTTGTTTAATGTTCTCTTCGATGGATAACTTTGAGCCATCAAACATCACTGAATCATAACCAGCATCCACTGCCTTTTTACAATTTTCAACGGTCAAACCATGATCTAAATGAACAATAACCGGTACCGTTATGTTCATTGCTTTAATCTTATTTTTTATTGTCGTACATATAAAATGATATCCACCAAGAAATTCAATTACTTTATCAGTTGTACCTACTATAATGGGTGAACGCATTGCTTCTGCTGCTTCTAAAATACTTTCTATCCATAATAATCCATTTACATTGATTTGAGGTATGGCGTAATGTTCTTGTTTGGCTTGTTGTATAAGTGTATTCATTGATTAGCATCCCACCCTTGTTTATATTCTCATTGGTTGATTAGATATTAGCGATTCTTTACATTTCAACGCAATTTGTTGCGCTTTATATCCATCTTCAATTGAACAAATGACGTCTGTATCATTTTGCAACGCAGCAATAAAATCGTCCATTTCAACTTTATACGCGTCACTATAACGCTCTAAAAAGAAATGAGGCGGATTATCCCTTCTAATACCATCTATGCGATGATAATTTAAAGTCGAAGATTGTTCATTTCCTACATCTATTGCACCATGATCCCCTAAAATTTCTATACGCTGATCATAGCCATAAACGCTTCTTCTGCAATTTTCAATCATTGCAATTGAACCATTTTCAAATTTTAATGTAATCAACGCCGTATCAATATCATCATATACTGCGATTTCGGGATTGACTAATGCTGAACCTGTTGCATACACTTCAACAATTTCAGATTGCATTAAATACCTCGCCATATCAAAGTCGTGAATTGTCATATCCATAAATAATCCACCAGAATGTTTAATATATTCAATTGGAGGTGGCTCTGGGTCTCTTGAAGTGATGCGTAATGTCTGAATCTTACCTAGTTCTTTTTTACTTAAAATGTTATGAAGTTGTTTGAAATTCTTATCAAATCTTCTATTAAAGCCCATTTGAAGTTTTACATTAGCTTGTTTCACAGCTTCAACAGCTTCCTCAGCTTCTTCTAAAGAAAGACTGATAGGCTTTTCACAAAAGATGTGCTTACCTTTTGCTGCCGCTTCTTTAATAATTTCAACATGTGTATCTGTAGGTGAACAGATGACAATCGCATCTACTTCTGGGTCGTTAATCATATCTCTATGATCTTTTGTTTTATTTTCTATACCTGCTTCTGCAATCCATTCCGACAATTTATCGCAATATAAATCTGAAACCCATTTAATTTTGACGTCTTTATTATTTCTTAAACCGTTAATATGTAATTGACCAATTCTACCAGCGCCAATCACTCCGAATGTAAGTGTCATGAAATTCCTCCTATTAAGCTAAACCAAGTGGTGAGAATAAGATATAAGTTGCTATTACAACAATGATAATCATAGCCCCTACGAAATATCTGTATTTCCAAGGCGTTATATCTACTTTTGCGTAATTGACATTGAAATCAAATTCGTCTGATGGTTTCCATTTGTTGAATATTAATACTATAAATAAATCTATAAAGAATAATACGCTTAGAACATATAAATAATGTATCTCTGATATCAATAACTTTGAAAGCGCATACAAAACTATGTGTAAAATAAACATCACTTTAGCACCTTGATGTGATGTACGTTTAACAAAAAATCCAACAAGTATCAGTACTAATAATGGCATATTATAAATGCCGTTAAACTCTTGTACTACAGCATACAAACCTTGTGGAAACAGTGAAATCATTGGTGCAATAATCACTACAATAATCCCGACAAGGACGGTTATTAATCTACCAACTCTAGAAACTTGTTTATTAGTTGCTTCTTTATTAATTACGGATTTATAAAAATCAAGCGAGAATAAGGTTGCCGTACTATTGAGTGATCCAACAAATGAACTGAGAATCGCTCCAAATATAACTGCACCGAATAAACCATAAGCCCAACCTGGTAACACTTCATTAACAAGCATAGGATATGCAGTATCAGGATTAGTAACCTTATTGCCTAACATATTGAATGCTAGTACACCTGGGAATACTAGGAATAATGCGCCAAATATTTTAAATGTACCAACATACATTGCACCTTTTTGAGCTTCTTTTAAATTTTTACCAGCGAGCGCCTTTTGAACAATCATTTGATTCGTACACCAAAAAAATAAATTGTTAAAGAACATACCAAAGAACAACGTTGGCCAAGGTACGATGTCCGAATCAATGGCACCAATAGAATTTAATTTTTCAGGTGTATTTTGAATCACTTTGTCGAAACCTTTTAAGAAACTGCCGTCACCAAACATGATTAACCCTAAAACTGGTATAGCAAGACCTCCGAGAATAAGTCCTACTCCATAAATAGAATCACTATGTGCACTTAAAGAAAGACCTCCGATAAACAAATAAATGATCCCGAAGATACCTATAAATGTTGAAATCAGTACAACAGCCGTCATATCGCTTATATCTAAAATTTCACTAATATTAAAAATTTTATTAAATACCAGTGCGCCTGAATACAGGACAACCGGCAGAAACGATACAACATATGTGAATATGAATAGTAGCGATACCAATCTCTTAGTAAATGTATCAAACCTCATTTCAATAAAGTCAGATATCGTATCTACACCATATTTAAAATATCTTGGTAGAAACACAAGCGCTAATATAACAATTGCTACCGCTGAAGTTACTTCCCAAGCCATAACTTCCATACCAGCTCTAAAGCTTTGACCGTTTTGACCTACGATTTGCTCTGTAGACAGGTTGGTCATGATAATTGTAGAAGCAATCGTAAAACCAGTTAAACTTCTGCCACCCATAAAGTATCCATCAGCATTTTTCGTATTAATTTTTTTACTTTTTAAGAATGCATATAATGCGATTATTACAATGACTACTAAAAATGAAATTACTGCAAACATACTCATGATTACTCTCTCCCCTTGGAAGCTTAAGAATACCCTCAGTCTGACATGAACTATGTGTTCATTGGTATTGAGCCATGTACTCTTTTGCTTTTTTAGCGTATATAAAAGGATTTGCTACAGATGGATCTTGTTCTGCTTCAACTACAATCCATCCTTTATAATCTGATTGATATATAAGGTTTAGAATAGGTTCAAAATCAATCGCCCCATCACCAGGGACAGTGAACATACCTTTTCGTACACCATCTAAAAAACATTGATTTTTTTTATCCACTGCCTCTTTAATTTCTGGCCTTACATCTTTAAAATGAATGTGTTTAATGCGATCTACATGCTTATTAAATATTTCTATGGGGTTTTCACCAGAAACAACCAGATGCCCAGTATCAAACAAGAGAGAAACATTGTCTTTGCTTGTTCTTTCTATTAGTTCATCAATTTCTTCTGTAGTTTGTATACCAGTTCCCATGTGGTGATGATATACAATTTCCATATCTTTTTCGTGCGCTAGTTCGCCTAATTTTTCTAAACCTTCGCTTAGCAATTGCCATTCTTCTTCGGTGAAAGTAGGCTTGTCTCTAAATAATGCTTTATCTAATTTGCCTTGAATGCTATTACCTTGTTCTGATACGACAATCACTTTAGCGCCCATTTCATATAGGAAGTCTCTATGTTTAATAAATGCCTCTGCCGTTACTTCATACGGTTTTGATGTTAAATACAAGCTTATCCATGCACTAGCAACCGATAAACCACGTGGTTCAAGATAAGACTTTAATACTTCAGGGTTTCTCGGGTATTTATTACCTATTTCTGTGCCTTCATACCCAGCTAATGCCATTTCACTAATACATTGCTCAAATGAATTTTCACTGCCTAATTCTGGCATATCATCATTCGTCCATGCGATTGGCGCACATGCATAACGAATATTTCTAGTCATTCTGTTCACCTCATAACGTAATAACCTTCTTAGTTTCGATGGAGTTTTGCATAGCAATTGCTACTTCTGTACTTTTCAATCCATCCATAGCTGTAACAGATGATTGATCTTTATTCTTAATGGCGCTAACAAATGTATTCATTTCATTTATAAAAGCAAACCTAAATCGTTCCGGAAAATGATCTGAGGTAGGCCTCACTACACCATTTTTGTCATATAAAGTGACTAAATTCTTTTCAGGTGCGTTACCAATTCTAATCATGCCTTCCGTCCCTATAATTTCTGTTTCAACGTGATAGCCATGTTGCGCATTTCTTCCAGCTAAAAAATATGCAATTGTTCCATCCTCTAACTCTGATAAACATGCGCCTGTTTCTAATTCATCACAAGCAGTTAATTCAGGTGCTGCAATATTATTTCCTAGGGAATAAACTGTTTTAAATTCCGAACCAGTAAACCATCTCACTAAGTCAATGTCATGAATGGACATATCTAAGAATAAACCACCACTAGCACTATTTTTTGCAAATTGTATAAAACTATCTAACCCTGAACTAGGATCAATACCATAACAACGCATGGCTGTAATTTTTCCTAATTCACCTCGATCTACTACATCTTTTGCATATAAATAAGATTCATCGAACCTACGCATAAAGCCTAATTGAAATACCTTATGTGGATAATCATTAATTTTATCTACAACTTGTCTAATATTTTCCAATTCTAAGCCAATCGGTTTTTCAGAAAATACGTGCAACCCTTTTTCTAGGGCTTGAGTAATTTGGACTGCATGAAATCCACTTGGTGAAGCAATTACAACCGCATCTAACGCGTCGTTACCCAGCATGTCACTGTATGATGTATAACAATGTTGAACGCCTAACACTTCACTGGCATATTCTAATTCTTGTTCAACTACACTTGCGACTGCGTATAATTCAGCATTATTCACATGTTTTACAATATTCGACGCATGCACTTTGCCTAAACGGCCAAGACCTACCTGACCTATTTTTATTTTTGTCATTATTTTCTCACCTGTCTTAATAATGTTTCGCTGTTTTCATGATTTCGGCTTTGTTTGAAAATGCTTCTTGTACGGCTGGCTTGTCGCTATGTTCAGAAACACCTACATTCCAAAATGACTCATATCCTGCCGTCATCGTTTTAGGTAATGTTTTAACTTCTATTAATGTAGATTTCGCTTCTTTCTTAGCTTCTGTGATAGCTGTTGCTAATGCATTGACATCATTTACTTTGTAAGTAACTGCACCATATCCTTCAGCGACTTTTTTATAATCAACATTTAATATGTCACCATTCATATCAGTGAATTCTGTACAAAAGCTGTCACTACCGTTATCCATTTGTAAATTATTAATACAACCAAAACCACTATTATCGAATAAAATGATATTAATTTTATAGTTATATTGCAGTGCGGTAATCAATTCGGAATGCAACATTAGAAAACTTCCATCGCCAACGAGCGCATATACTTCTTTATTTGGTTCTGATATTTTAGCACCAACAGCAGCGCCAATTTCATAACCCATAGTTGAATAACCGTATTCCATGTTATAAGTATTAAAGGTGTCTGTTTCCCATAATCTTTCTAGATCACCTGGCAATGAACCAGCTGCAGCGACAATAATTGCGTCATGATCAATGGAGTTATTGACCTCTATTAAAGCGTTCGTTTGTGGTAACTCGGTTTGTAATGATGTTACATATCGCTTTAGTTTCTCTTTATCAAAGTGCGTTGCTATTTCAGGTGCATAATGCGTATCATTGATATCGATGTTCGCTAAGCGATTGCGCTCGTTGTTCCATTCTTGTTTAACATCACGAACAGTGTCCTCAATATCATATTGATGGTTGTTTAATTGCTGTCTTAATCTAGAAATAGATACTTTCGCATCACCAACTACTTGAATCGCATCTAATTTATAAGCATCCACTCTATTTACATTCATATTAATGATTTTGGCTGAATCAAAATTGATAGCTGTTTTTGAACTAGTTGTAAAATCAGAATATCTTGTGCCGATACCTACAATGACATCCGCATCTTTCGCATAAATATTTGCTGCTAAGTTTCCAGTTACACCTAAACCACCTAAATTTAATGGATGCGACGCTGCAATGGTTGATTTTCCTGCTTGTGTCTCAGCCATCGGTATATGATGATTGTCTATTAGTTGCTCAATTTCATGTTGTGCCTCAGAATATTTAGCCCCACCTCCGACGATTAACAAAGGCTTTTTAGCAGTTTTAAGCACTTCAATCGCAGCTTCAATAGAACGGTTAGAAGGTTCTAATCGATCTACATAATGTATGCGTTTATCAAAGAATGTTTCTGGAAAATCAAATGCTTCTCCTTGTACATCCTGACTTAATGCTATCGTTACTGGACCAGCTGTTTGAGGATTTGTCATAACTTCAAATGCTCTAATGAGTGCTGACATAATTTGTTCTGGTCTCGTTATACGATCAAAATATCTAGATAAAGGCTTCAAGGCATCGTTTGTAGTTGTCCCAATACTTTGAGGATCTTCTATCTGTTGTAAAACTGGGTCTGGTTGACGTGTAGCGAACGTATCTCCTGGAAGGAATAACACTGGAATATGATTTGCTGATGCCGTGCCAGCTGCAGTAACCAGATTCGCTGAACCAGGACCCACAGAACTGGTTACGGCAAATATTTTTTTCCTTAAACTTTGCTTACTGAATCCAATTGCAGTATGTGCCATACCTTGCTCATTTTTGCCCTGAATTATTTTTAATTCTTTTTGATATTTAGACAAACCTTCACCTAAACCAAGCACATTGCCATGACCAAAGATATTCATTACACCTTCTACAAATTTTATTTCTTCTCCATCAACATAAATGTATTGTTTTGTTAAAAATTTAACGATTGCTTCACCTGTTGTTAATCTCACTGTTTTGACCACAATTCAACACCGCCTTATGATTGTTCTTTAATTAAGTTTTCTATTTTATCTATCGTAGGCATTGCTTCTGACGAACTATGACTGCTTACAACAATGGCTGCTGAAGCTGCTCCATATTTCAACGCGTCTTCTACAGGTTTACCTTTAACGAGGGCATATATAAATGCTGCTGCATATGAGTCCCCTGCACCGAACGTTTTTACTACATTCGCTTTGAATGCTTTTCCTTCATAAACGTGACCAGCTTTATCAAATGCATATGAACCTTGCACGCCATGCTTAATAACAACCAAATTAGGCGTTGCTTCAAACAGCAAATGACTAATTTCTTGGTCTGAAATATTCTGATAGCTTTCAACCATATCGAATTCATCTCTCGTACCGATAACAACGTCTGATTGCTCAGCAATTAATTCATAATAAATCGATGTTTCTTCCTTGTTCACCCAATTATATGGACGATAATCCAATTCAAATATGATTTTTACACCGTGTTTTTTAGCAATCGATAACGCTTTTAACACTGCTTCTCTTGAAGGCGATTGGGATAACGCAGTTCCTGAAATGAGCAAATATTCGGAATTCTTAATGTAATCTGGATTTACATGCTCTGGTGCAAGGTATAAATCAGCTACATTTTCTCTATACATTAAGATGCTTGATTCCTGAGCACTTTTTATTTCAGTAAAAGTTAGGCCAATCTTACGGCCTTCTTCATCAATATGAATCTGTGAAGTATCTACACCCACTTCTTCAAAATAGTTTGTAATAAATCTTCCATGTTGGTCGTCGGATACGTTGGCAATAATACCAACGTTTAAACCTAATTTTGATGCGCCAATCATGATATTCGTCGGAGATCCACCAACGTATTTACTAAATGTAGCTGTTTCTTCCATTGGTCTGTTGATTTCTTTCGCATTTAAGTCAATTGCAGCACGACCAATTGCTACGATGTGTTTCTTATTAGTCATTTATTTACACCCCTTTTATTTACGGTCAATAATCCATTCATGATCTGGTTGATTATAAAATTTCCAAACTTTTTTTGGACCAGCCATGATATTTAAATAATAACCATCGTAACCATCTGGGACGGCTACAGGATGATATCCTTCTGGAACTACTACAACATCACCATTTTCAACTGCCATTGTTTCATCTAATGACAAATCATCGGTAAATACTCTTTGGAACACAAAACCTTTACTTGGATTCATTTCATGATAATAAGTTTCTTCTAGTAATGACTCATTAGGTAAATCATCCTGATCATGTTTGTGTGGTGGATAACTAGACCAATTACCTTGGTTCGTATAAACTTCTACTACTAATAATTTTTCGCTCGCTTCATGTGTATCTGGCAATATATTATGCACATGACGTTGATTTGAATATTTACCTCTATCTTCAACACCGTTTTCTTTTGCTGGTATCAGTTGTGTTGGCCTAACTTCATCAGTAGGCGAATAACATAAAATCACTCTAGCATCTCGCGTTGCTTCAATTTTTATATTATGGTGTTTCGAAATAAACACACTATCTGTTGGAATTCTTTCAAACACTGAGTCTCTTGTCCCTAGGTCATTAAAAGTTTCATTACCATCTGATACATTAATCTTTCCAGTTAAAGCCACAATACATAATTCAAAATCTTCAGTTGATGCTTCGTAAATACCATTCTGTTTAATATCTAGTACTTTTAAACCAATATAATTTAAGTTAATGTCGCTGGGTTTTAAATCGTGGATAACTTGCACATCATCGCTGAGACGACGATGTACAGGTTTATTTAATAATTGAGCCATTATCAATGTTCACTCCTTAAAAATTAGGTTCGTCATGACGTGCTGTAACAACTTTTCTGTGTGTATAGAATTCAATACTATCTTTACCGTTAGCATGTAATGAGCCATAGAATGAAGATTTCCAACCTGAGAATGGGAAGATAGCCATAGGCGCTGGTACACCAAGGTTAATACCTAACATACCTGCATCAATATTTTCTCTAAAGTATCTGATGGAAGAAGCGCTATCAGTGAATAAGCAAGCACCATTTGCAAATTCTGATTTATTCGCGAGTTCGATACCTTCTTTTAAATTTTTAACTTTAACTAGTGATAACACTGGTGCGAAAATTTCATCCTGCCATAATTTCATGTCAGGTGTGACATTTTCAAAGATAGTTGGTTTAACGAAATAGCCATCTTCTTTATTGTCTTCTCTACCATCTAGCACTAGTGTTGCGCCTTCTTCGACACCTGCATCCACATAGCTCAGTGTTCTAGATTTATTCTCTTCTCTAATTACAGGACCTAAAAATACGTTATCTTCCAAACCGTTACCAATCACGATATCTTTAGCTGCTTGAACTAATTTTTCTTTAAATTCGTCATAAACATCTTCTTCTACTGCTATAACTGCCGCAGCCATACAACGTTCACCTGCAGAACCAAATGCAGCTCCAATGACATCTTTCACAGCTGTATCAATATTCGCATCATTCAATACAATAGTATGGTTCTTAGCTCCTGTTAAACATTGGGCGCGTTTTAAGTTTTCTGTCGCTTTTTTATAGACATATTCGCCAACTGGTTTAGATCCTACAAATGAAACTGCTTTGATATGTTCATTTTCACAAATACCATTAACGACATCGTGTGCACCATGCACAACATTAAATACACCTTTAGGGAAACCGGCTGCTTCTACTAATTCGGCTAATTTATTTACTAACAATGGTGTCTTCTCTGATGGTTTAATTACAAATGTATTACCTAAAGCAATGGCCATTGGGAACATCCAACATGGCACCATCATAGGGAAGTTAAATGGTGTAATCCCCCCTACAACACCTACCGGATATTTATAACTTGTACCTTCAATATTTGTTGCAATACTTGATAATGAATCTCCCATCATTAACGACGGTGCACCGGCCGCAAATTCAACGTTTTCAATACCTCTTTGTACTTCACCTAAAGCTTCTGTTGTATTCTTGCCGTTTTCTTTCGTTATGATTTCAGCTAATTCTTGTTTATTGTCTATTAATAGTTGCTGTAACTTGAATAACAAACGCGCACGCTTAGGTACAGCAACTTCTTTCCATTCTTGGAATGCCTCAGCAGCGATTTGTGCAACTTCATCTAATTCTTCACGTGTCGAAAGAGGTACTTTGGCAATCACTTCTTTAGTTGCAGGATTCAAAACATCCAGCGTCTCTGTACTCTTTGATTCTTTCCATTCACCGTTAATATAATTCTTTAAGATTTCTGCCATTATAAAATCCTCCAATTATTTTTTGGTAACCGCTTACAAAACACTTTTTATTTTTTGTATCTTTTGGTAATCTTTTGGTTACTTCTTGGAATAACTTTATAATATTCTCAAAATTATGTCAACTTTTGAGTAACTTTTTCCATATTAGGTTGTGTATTTTCATGAAATTGGTTATATTGTAATAAATGGGGGAATTATATATGAAAGCTAAACGTATTTATGAAATTGAATCTTTCATAAAAGAAAATAAAACCGCTTCTATAGAAGAATTGCGGCAAAGGTTCAATGTTTCAATTAACACTATTAGGCGTGACGTTAATCAACTTGTAGATATGAATATCGTTAAAAAAGTTTACGGTGGTATTGAAGTAATTGAAGACTCACATAAAGCCGTGGACTATAATCAAAGAAATATCGAAAACAGTAATTCCAAAAAATTAATTGGCGAACTAGCTGCTAACGAAATAGAAGCCAATGATATTATTTATATCGATACAGGTACGACCACAATCCATTTGTTAGATTATGTAGATAAACATCTGACTTTTACTATAATAACGAATAGCCTTGATATTATGAATAAAGCCTCACAATTTGACAATGTCACTTTATTTATTATCGGGGAAAAATATAAACCAATAACTAGATCATTTATAGGTATTGATTCTAATATGTTGCTAGAAAAATTCAATATTAATAAAGCTTTTATGTCAGCAACAGGTGTTAATATTCAAAACGGATTGTCTAATTCTGAAATGGAAGAGAATTTAATAAAGCAGTATATTACGAGTAAAGCCACAGAAACATTTATCTTAGCCGACCATAGTAAAATGGGGAAATCCACTTTACTCACCTATTGTGATTTAAGTGACATTAACAAAATGTTTACCGATAAAATTCCTCCAAAAAATATCAATGATTTTTGCCAAGAGTATAATATAGCTGTTTATTTTTAACGGTGTATTTCAATAAGATAAAGCGCCATGTAACAAATCATTTATTACATGGCGCTTTTGACTATATAAAAACGTCAATTTCTATATTAACTCAATAGAAATTGACGCTTATTTTTAGTCAAAGTCATTTATTTCAAGGACTCTGTTATCATCTTATACTCAAATATTATATTTTTTCTATATAGCCTTGGATTATAGAACCTGTACCAGTGTGTTTAATACCTTCATTCCGATAAACCTCATGCTGTTCTAATTGATGAATCTTAACAGGTAAGTGTTTTAAATAAGCTTCGATTTCATCAATAGTATATAACATGGATTCATCTTTAGGACCACCAGTGCCATATGCTAATTGTTCTTTTGAATAAAACTCAAAGTAACTATAACCCCCTACAACTAATGATTGAACGAGATTATTGAACATCTCTTGTTTGCCTTCATTAGGTACATGACCAAATACATTAATACTATAGTCAAATGATGATTGAGGCGCTAAGTTAGGTTTTGTGATGTCTCCATAATTTGCATCGATGTCAACATGTGCTTCGCTCGCTAATTGGTATTGTTTATTAATCCCCACTTGCGACATATCATAAGTCGTTATATCATACCCGAGTTTTGCTAGATATATCGCGTTACGGCCTTCACCTTCTGCAAGTAATAAAATTTTCTCATTATTGTCTGTTTGCTTTTTAAAAATATCTTTAACAAATGAATTCGCTTCTTTGCCATAAATATATTCTTCTGAATCAAATTTTTCATCCCAGTGATTCACTTTAAAGCCCCTTTTTAAATTAATTAAAATACAAGTTGTATAATTGCAATCGCGATCAAGATACTAACAATACTTTTTTGAACAATGTCAGGTAGCTTGGAACCTACTTTTAGTCCTATAGGCGCAAAGAGCATGCTCCCAATTATTAAAAATATTGCACTTTCGATAGGGATATAGCCTTGTATGAACTTAATAATAAAAGCCCCTATTGATGAGATGAAAGCAATGACGATACTGTTAGTCACTACTGTATTCATTGGCAGTTTGAATAAAACTAATAATACAGGAATAATAATAAATGCGCCGCCTGCACCTACAATGCCTGACACTACACCAATCACAAATCCTACTAAGATAAGTAAAATAGGTCTGAATCTAACCTCTTGGGAAACAGATTTAACTTTAATAAACATTAATAGTAATGCAACTAAAGCGATTATTATATATATAGTGTTGATAAAATTAGCGTTAAATAAATTAGCTAGCATTGCTCCGAATATGCTTCCAATAACCATACCCCCACCCATATTCATTACAAGTTTAGGTGAGAATTCAGCTTTCTTTCTCGCTTTAAATGAACCGCTGAGTGTACTAAAAAACACTTGACTAGAAGTGAGACCCGAAGCAATATATGCGCTATAGACAGGAACACCTAATAATGTTGGTAACAACAAAATAGCTGGATAAATAATAATGGCTCCTCCTATGCCTACCAAGCCAGATATAAAACCTCCGAATACGCCAATCAACAACATTGCTATTATATTTAGCATGTCCATTATTTACTTTTTACTAATAAATTTACAGCTTCATTAATCATTTCTTGAGAACTTTCTCCCTTATCATCGGCTGCTTTTACACATTCTATTAAATTTTCACTTATAATAACACCCATCAAACGTTGGATTGAGCTCTTTGATGCACTGAGTTGTGTAATGACATCTTTACAATCTTTTTCTTCTTCCATCATTTTAATAACGCCGTTTAATTGGCCTTGTATTCTATTGATGCGATTTACCATTTGTTTATTATAATCCATATTGGTTTCCTCCGATTTTAAATTGAATATACTTATAGTAATAAATTTATAGTAAATTGTCAAATACCCAACGGGGTATTTGACTCAAGTTATTCCCACCTGTTACTATACCCCTATAGGTATCTAGAGGAGGAAAATATGAAACAATATCAAGAAGAACATATTAACGAATTAAGTAAAGTAGAGTTAGAGCAATTAGCGAAAAAAGGACAATTGATTGATGTTAGAACACCAGAAGAATACAAATTAGGACGTATTGATGGTGCAATATTACATTCTGCAGAAAATATTGACACATTCTCTAAGAACAAGGATAAAACTTATTATGTCTACTGTAAAAGTGGTAACAGAAGCGCTAAAGCAAGTGAATATTTAGCTAAACAAGGTTATGACGTTGTGAATTTAGACGGTGGTTATACAGCTTATGAAAAACAAAACATTAATCATGACGATGTGGTAGAAGAGAGTAATAAAGCACTCAAACCGAGCCGCAAACAATTTAATTTTAATGGTCTTCAGTGCCCGGGCCCAATAGTTAATATTAGTAAAGAAATTAAAAATATTGAAATTGGTGACCAAATCGAAGTGACCGTCACTGATCCTGGTTTTCTTAGCGATATTAAAAGCTGGGTAAAACAAACAGGACACACACTTGTAAAACTGAATGAAAATAACAATGAAATTAACGCCGTTATTCAAAAAGAAAAACTGCGAGAAATAGAAGTAAATCATACCGATAAAGGTACGACTATCGTTTTATTTAATGGTGAGTTAGATAAAGCAGTAGCAGCAATGATTATCGCAAACGGTGCTAAAGCTGCCGGCAGAGATGTAACTATCTTTTTCACTTTTTGGGGGCTTAATGCATTGAAAAAAGCACAAGCAACTCATGTTAAGAAGAAAGGTATTGCAAAAATGTTTGATTTTATGTTGCCTAATACACCAGTACGCATGCCATTATCAAAAATGAACATGTTCGGTTTAGGTAATATCATGATGCGTTATGTTATAAAAAAGAAAAATGTTGATTCTTTACCGTCACTTATAGACCAAGCAATTGATCAAAACATCAAGTTAATCGCATGTACGATGAGTATGGACGTTATGGGCATTACAAAAGAAGAACTTAGAGATGAAGTCGAATATGGTGGCGTAGGGACTTATATTGGTGAAACAGAACAAGCCAGTCACAATTTATTTATTTAATAAACTAAACTATATTTTTAAAAAGGGAGAATTTTATGTTTTTTAAACAATTCTATGATAATAATTTATCTCAAGCATCTTATTTAATTGGATGTCAACGTACAGGAGAAGCGATGATTATTGATCCAATACGAGACTTAACAAAATATATGGAAGTGGCAGATGAAGAAGGTTTTACAATTACCCAAGCTGCTGAAACGCATATTCATGCTGACTTTGCTTCAGGTATTAGAGACGTTGCGGAAAAATTAAACGCAAGTATATATGTATCTGGTGAAGGTAACGATGACTTGAGTTATAAAAACATGCCACAACAAACCCATTTTGTTAGACATCAAGACACTATTTATGTAGGAAATATTAAATTAGAAGTCTTGCATACACCAGGTCATACCCCAGAGAGTATCAGTTTCTTACTCACTGACGAAGGCGGAGGTTCTAATATACCGATGGGGCTATTTAGTGGCGACTTTATCTTCGTTGGTGATATAGGTAGACCTGATTTATTAGAAAAAGCAGTACAAATGAAAGGCTCAACAGAAGTCGGTGCCAAACAAATGTATCAATCTATAAATAGTGTTAAAGATTTACCAGATTATATTCAAATTTGGCCAGGCCATGGTGCAGGTAGTCCATGTGGTAAAGCTTTAGGGGCAGTACCGATATCTACGTTAGGTTACGAAAAAATAAACAACTGGGCCTTTAATGTAACTGAGGAAGCAACGTTTATTGAAACATTAACGTCAAATCAACCAGCCCCACCGCATCATTTTGCCCAAATGAAACAAATTAACCAATTTGGTATGAACATGTATCAACCATATAATGTTTACCCTAGCTTAAACAATGAAAGAATCGCATTTGATCTTCGTAGTAAAGAAGCTTTCCATGGCGGTCATGCGCAAGGAACTATCAATATTCCTTATAATCACAACTTCATTAATCAAATTGGTTGGTATTTAGACTATAATAAAGATATAGACTTAATCGGTGATAAAGCTACGGTTGAAGAAGCAGTGCATACTTTACAGTTAATTGGTTTTGAAAATGTAGCAGGGTATCGTTTACCACAAACAACAATCATGACATCTTCTATTCATAGCGCGGATATGACCGACAAAGAAACCAATGTGCTAGATGTGCGTAACAATGAAGAATGGAACCAAGGTCATTTAGAACAAGCGGTGAATATCCCTCACGGAAAATTATTAAATGAGAGTATACCTTTTGATAAAAATGATAAAATATACGTTCATTGTCAATCAGGAGTTAGAAGTTCGATTGCAATCGGTATACTAGAATATAGAGGTTTTACTAATATTGTAAACGTTAGCGAAGGTTATAAAGACTTTCCATTAGCATTGAAATAAATCTAATCAAGATTCAGGGTATAAAATATTTGGTTAATAAATAAAAGTCAATTTCTATTGAAATAATAAGGTAAACAGGACTGATATAAAAATCAGTCCTGTTTTTTGATACAAAAAAAGCGCAAAAATCTCTATAATTTAAATGTCCTACCAAATAAACTAAGGAGAGATTATGCGCCTATCAATTATTTCATATCAAAAACACTTGGAATTGAAGACTCTAATATTATTTTCGACAATAAACTGAGAGAAATTGAATATAAAGGACAAAAGTTTAAGTGTTATTATGCGAATACGTAAAATTTTTGTATACGCAAGCTTTTTGTGAAAGTTGTGGTGTACTACATAAAAACTATACTATTGTAAATATAGTATTAAAATAATAGCTAAAATATGGAACAAGATATCCTATCTTGCTAATATTTATAAAAATAAACTTATAAATAAAATAAATATAATACCTGAAACTGAAAGGACAGTTTCTAAAAGTGACCATGTTAAAAATGTTTCTTTAATCGTAAGTCCAAAATATTCTTTAAACATCCAAAATGCTGCATCATTTACATGAGAAAAGATTAAACTACCAGCCCCTATCGCTAAAACTGCTAGCGCCACATTAGTATCTGAATTTTGTACAATTGGTAATATAATTGCTGTGGTAGATATTCCTGCAACTGTCGCAGACCCTAATGCAATCCTCAACACTGCTGCTATAATCCAAGCAAACAGTAACGGAGACATTGATGTATTCGTAAAGCTCTCTTTAATTGTATCTCCTACACCACCATCAATAAGGATTTGTTTAAAGGCGCCGCCACCACCTATTATAAGTAACATCATTCCAATAGGATATATTGAATTAGTTACTGAAGCCATTGTTTTTTCAATCCGTTTTCCTCTCCATAATCCCATAGAAAAAATAGCGAACATAACTGAAATCATCATCGCTGTCCCAGCAGTGCCTATGAAATATACAAAGTTTTCTAAATAGTTTATACCTTTGCCATCCTCATGTCCCGTTATTAATTGTAAAACAGTAGATAATAACATTAATAAAACAGGTAACAATGCCGTAAGTACACTTAATCCAAAGCTCGGCATTTCACTTTCAGAAAATTGCTTTTGAGTTCCTAACTCTGAAATATCTCCTTCTTTTCTAAATGCAGAGGGCACAATTTTTTCTGCAACTTTCAAGAATAAAGGTCCAGATATAACAGCTACAGGTATCGCTATTATTATTCCATACATAAGTACTTCACCAATATTAGCATGTAGCTCTTTAGCTATAACTGTTGGCCCTGGATGTGGCGGCAAGAACCCGTGTGTTACTGATAAAGCTGCCATCATTGGAATACCAATTTTCAATTGTGATACATTAAGTTTTTTGGCAATAGTAAATACTAATGGTATAAGTAAAACTAAACCAACTTCTAAAAATAGAGCGATACCTATAATAAATGAAGCAATTATAATTGCCCATTGTGTATATCTTTCACCAAATTTTGAAATTAATGTTTCTGCAATTCTGCTTGCACCACCACCATCAGATAGTAATTTACCTAACATAGCGCCAAGCCCAAATATTAAAGCTATATGGCCAAGCGTGCTTCCTATCCCATTTTCAATACTTCCCATTATTTCTTCCAGAGGTATGTTTAGAAAAAGGCCGGCAATTACTGATGTAATTATTAGTGAAATAAAAGTATTTAGTTTTAAAACAATTATTAACACTAACAGTATCGCCACGCTAACAACGACACTAAATATAACTCCAACTAAGCTCATATTTACCCCCCTTAATGCTATTTACCATTCGGCAATAGAACCATCCTTATGTTTCCAAATTGGATTTTTCCAGTTGTGACTTTCTTTTGCTCGCTCCTTAACATAGTCTTCATCAATTTCAATACCTAAACCGGGGGCGTCAGGTATTTTTACGAACCCATTATTATATTCAAAAATATTTCTATTTTTCACATAATCTAATAAATCATTATCTTTGTTATAATGAATTCCTAAACTTTGCTCTTGTATGATTGCATTGTGACAAGTCGCATCCACTTGTAAACACGCAGCTAATGCTATCGGGCCTAAAGGACAATGTGGTGCTACTGCTACATCATACGCTTCTGCCATGGATATTATTTTTTTACATTCTGTAATTCCACCAGCATGAGATAAATCAGGTTGGATAATGTCTACATACCCATCAGCTAACACTGATTTATAATCATAACGTGAGTACATTCTTTCTCCAGTAGCAATAGGAATAGAAAAGTTTGATAAATTCTTTAAAGTACCGTTATGTTCTGGCAATACAGGTTCTTCAATAAATAACGGATGTAAAGATTCCAATTCTTTAAATAAAATTTTAGCCATAGGTTTGTGTACTCGACCATGAAAATCAATACCTATACCAAAACCGTCCCCCATTTTTTCTCTAATCGCACTGACACGTTCAACTACATCCTGAACTTTTTTAAAGTCATCAATATATTGTAATTCTTCGGTTGCATTCATTTTAATCGCTGTAAAGCCTTTATCTGAAACCTTTTGGGCTTCTAAAGCAACATCAGTCGGTCTATCTCCACCTATCCATGAATAAACTTTTATTTTTTCTCTCGCTTTCCCACCTAATAATTGATGAACGGGAGCATTAAGGTGTTTTCCTTTAATATCCCAAAGTGCTTGGTCAATTCCAGCAATAGCGCTCATCAATATTGGTCCCCCTCTATAAAACGAAGAGCGATACATTTGGTTCCATAAACCCTCAATATTACATGGATCCTCCCCAATAATTTGATCCATCAACTCAGCTACTGCTGCTTTCACAGTGGCTGCTTTTCCTTCAATTACTGGTTCCCCCCAACCAGTAAGCCCACTATCTGTTGTTATTTTTAAAAACAACCATCTAGGCGGCACTTGATATAATTCATAACTTGTAATTTTCATGTTAATATCCTCCTATTTTATCTTTTTTATCAAATTTTCAGCTTTTACTTTAATTTCATTTAAAGATTTTTCATTAATTTCTAGACCACTTTTTACAATAGCACTACTAACGCCCACGCCAATTGAATTCATATCGATGTATTGCTTAATATTTGTTTCATCAATACCTCCAGTTGGTAACAAATCTATTTTATCTAGTGGCGCTCGAATATCTTTAATATATGCTGGTCCCATTTCAGATATTGGAAATACTTTTACTATATCTGCTCCTGCATTAACAGCGTATGTAATTTCAGAAGGCGTGAGAGCACCTGGAATTGAAATTATATTGTTTTTTTTCGTACAAGATATTACTTCTAAATTTGTATCTGGCGAAACAATAAATTTCGCACCTATATTTATAGCTTTCTGACAACAATCAGCATTTAGAACTGTGCCTGCTCCAATAAACATTTCTCCATTGTAAATTTCGTTTAAACTCTTGATAGACTCCAGAGCGTTTGGAGAATTAAGTGTTACTTCTACTAATCTAATACCTGCCTTATATAACTGTTCCACTATTTCTAAGGTATCTTTAGTATCATATCCTCTAATTATTGATATGATTTTATATTTCTTAATAGCATCAATGTTCATTTAAAATACTACCTTTCCACATCACTTAGTTGATGATTTAAAAATTGGTTTAATTCATTTAACGTTGGCAATCCATAAAAGTCTCCATAAGATGTTGTAGCTAAAGCCCCCATAGCTAAGGCATATTTGGACAATTGTGATAAATCATCAATATTATATTTTTGAATTCCATAAATTAAACCTGCCGCAAATGCGTCACCCGCACCTATTGAATCTATTTCTTTAACTTTATATGCTTCTTTAAAGAAACTTTCTTCGTGATTTGCAAAAAACGCACCATTAGAACCGTCTTTAATAACTAATAACTTAGCATCTGTTTCTTTCACAATTTCTTCATTTGTTTTATTTCCAAATAAAATGTTTGCTTCGCTACTACCAGTTAATAAAATATCAATTTCTTTAGCTATTTTTTTATAAAATTTTTTGAATTCATTTTGGTTCCAAAGTTTTTTTCGATAATTAGGGTCAAATATTACTGTTATTCCTCTTTCTTTAGCCCCTTTTATTAATGATATTGTTGTTTCATAAGTAAGTTGACTTAAAGATGGAGTAATACCAGTAACATATAATATGGTTGCGCTTTCAAAAATAGTTTTAAAAAAATAGCTGATTTCATAATGATTTATCGCGCTAAACTTTCTAAAGTAATCTACACGAATTGTATTCGAAACGCTTCTTTCTTTAGTCATGATTCCAGTAGAATAATTATTTAAGCTAGTTAAAAATTGAGTACCTATCCCTTCTCCTCTTAATTGATATTGAATAGCATCTCCAACTCCATCATTACCTATAGCAGAGATAAATTGTGAAGCAACCCCTAATTTAGATAGCCCAATCATAGTATTCGCTTCAGCACCTGCAATATGAAACTGTGCGCTGTCTCTATGCATAAACTTACCATCATTAACTGAGAATACACCCATGACTTCTCCGTATGAAATTACAGTCAATTTATATCAACTCCATTTCTCGTTAAACCCATTGCTCTTGAAATAAAATAAGCGTTTTTCTTTATAAGAATTGGGATATCTTTATTTTTAATAATTCGTTCTTTTGGTCCTGCGCAACTTATTGCACCAACAACTTGTTTTTCATCATTCAATATTGGTGCTGCGACGCAATATAACCCTATTTCATTTTCTTCATCATCTAAAGCGTAACCTTGTTCTTTAAATATTAATAATTGCTTTCTAAGTTCTGTAAAATTATCAACAGTTTTAGGTGTTATCTTTTCAAAGTCAATGTTTTCAAAAATATTTTCCAACGTTTTTACGTTATACATTGATAAGCATGCCTTGCCTAATCCAGTAGAATAAATTGGTTTGTTAACCCCTGGTTGGGCTGCCGTCCTGATAGATCTATCACTATCAAATTTAGTTAAATAAATCATTTCATTGTTTTGAGGATAGGCTAAAAAAATGGTTTCATTAATTTTTTCATTTAAATGCTTAACGTACGTCAAACTCTCATTATATAAATCTAAATCTTCCCGAGCCCTATTACCTAAATTAATCAATTTATGTCCTAATAAGTATTTATTTTGATAATCTCTCCTTATATATTTAGAATCCAACATTGTTTTAAGTAAGTTAAATAAACTACTTGGTGGGATATTCAACTTATCTCCTATTTCTTTTTCACTCAATGGCACTACAGCATCTTTCAATAACTCTAAAACTTCAAACACACGTTTTGCAGATTTAACCATACTAATCCTCCTAATTTCATATATGTGAAACTCATATATGTATGTGAAAGCATAAGAATATAATCATATTATTTTTTAAATGTCAATAATTAACATTTTATTTTACTATTATATATATAACACGTTATTTAATTATATTTTCAAAGAATTATACTAGAAAATTATATGATGCTTAATAAGATTATAATAAATTGTCCATTGTATTGGACAATTTTAGATTAAGCGCTTACAAAAAGTTAATATATACTGAATGTATGGAGGAGGGAATAATTTTGAATAAGGAGGAAAAAAAGAATACAGTTATAAATTTTTTACTAAACACCTCAGGATACACCAAGGCAACTGAATTAGCTGATTTATTATCAATATCTTCTAAAAGTATTTATCGTTTGATAAATGAAATTAATAATTCTACTACATGTAAAAAAATTTATTCAGCAAAAGGAAAAGGATTTTATATCAATCCTGATTTTAATAGTTTGGAAATTACACAAAATATTATTTCTAAAAGTGTAAAGTTAGCAATGTCACCTATTGAAAGAAGAAACGAAATTATAAAGGACCTTTTAATAAGCTCCCCAAAACCAATTAATGTGAACCAAATTGTAAGTAAATTTTATATTAGTGAAAGTATGTTATCAGTAGACGAAAAAGCCATTATAGAAACTATCCAACAGTTTAGCCTAAAACTCATTCGTAAAGATCGTACCCTGGTAATTTCAGGGGATGAATCCAATATTAGAAGTGCACTAATGCAAAGTATGGATACTTTATATTTAAATGTTGAAAAATTATCTAGTATTCCCAAAAGCATGGAAGAGAAAGATAAAAATTTTGTTTATAACCAAATAAGCACTATTGAAAAAACACTTAATGTTAACATCCCATATCCATATAATATTAATATATTTTCACACCTATATATTTTAATATTACGTTTTAGAAAACATGGAAAACATGATGTTAGAAATCATAAAAATATAGAGACTGATGAAAACACTATGGATTCAAGATATTACAGAATTTGTGATATTATTATCAAAAATTTCGAGACATATTTATCTTCCAAGCTACCTGGCATAGAAAAAGACTATTTATATAAGTATCTAACATCATATCGAATAGAACATGATAAACCTTCAAACAATGAAAAAGAATGTGATTTTTCAGATGACATTATAAAGTTTGCTAATAATTTAATAACACCTTTGGAAAAAAAATTGCATAGTGATTTTTCAAACGCTGTATTTCGTATTGATTTAATGAAACATATAAAGCCCATGATAAATAGACTAGAGAACAATATTCTTATTAAAAATACTTTATTAGAACAAATAAAGTTTGAATATTCTGAAATACATTCTCAAACATCTCATATTTCTAAAAAATTAATACCAACCATTTCAGAAGATGAAATAGGATTTTTAACATTATATTTTGCTCGTGAAATAGAACGTAACCCTAGAAAAATCAAAACACTTATTGCATGTACAACCGGTATAGGTACTTCTGAACTATTAAGGGTTAAAATTGAAAAAAACATACCTGAGATTGAAGTAACAGATGTAATATCATCAGATACTATCAATAGTGAAATTATTAACGATATTGATTTAATAATTTCCACTATTTCCATAAAAGATTTTAACGTTAGGCCTGTCGTTGTCGTAAGTGCAATGTTTAATAAAAATGACCAAGCAAAATTAAAATCTATTATTCCAAAGTTAGGTGTTAATTATGAATGAAATTTTATTTGAATTAACGACAAAATCAAATAATGAGTACAAAATTTTAGGTGACATTGAGAACTTGCTTATTGAGGAGAGCATTGTTGATAAAAAGAATACCATGTTAAAGGACATTGCTTTAAGAGAGTCAAAAGGGAACTTAGAAATATATCCCAAAGTAATATTACCGCATATTAAAGAATCTTACATTTATAAAACTCGTATTATCTTAGTCAAAAACAATTCCTCACCTATTATGTGGCAAAACAGACTAATAGATTTAATTATTTTAATACTAATGCCCAAGAAAGCTGAAGATAGAGAGAAAAATTTAATAAGAAGTTTTATGAGGGACTTAGCAAATGAAGATTATATAAAAAAATTGATGACAAAGGAGTAATTGCATATGAATATCGTAAGTGTTTGCGCATGTACAGTAGGTATTGCACACACATATATAGCAGCAGAGAAATTGGAACAAGCAGCTAAAAAGCAAGGACATTCAATTCAAATTGAAACACAAGGAACGATTGGTTCCGAAAATGAGTTAAGTGAAGAATCAATAAACAATGCAGATATTGTGATACTCGCAGTAGACGTCAAAATATCAAATAAAGAGCGTTTCGATGGAAAAAAAATAGTTGAAATACCTACAGATTTAGCAATTAAATCACCAAATAAGTTAATTGAAAAAATAGAAGAAATTGCTGCAAGCAAAAGTTAAGAGGTGAAAATTTGGAACTTACAAATATCTTAGATAAAAATATAATTTTTCCTAAATCAAATTATACTAATAAAGATGAAACTTTAAAGAATTTAGCAGCATCATTTAAAAAAGAACATTACATCGACGATATAGATGTTTTTTTAAATGATGTGTATAACCGAGAAAATGAAGGTGTTACTGGGATTGGTAATTTATTAGCCATCCCACATGGCAAAAGTAAAAGTGTTCAGAAGCCAGGCGTCGCAATTGCAACATTAAATAATAAAGTGGAATGGGAATCATTGGATAATGACGGTGCTCAAATAGTGTTTTTAATTGCAATTGGCACCGAAAACTCAAAAGACCACTTAAAATTGTTATCTCAAATAGCTAGAAAGTTAGGTAATGATGAAATAAATTCTAAATTACTTGGTGCTAAAAGAAAAGAAGAAATCATACAGATACTTACATCTTAAAGGGGATGAGGTTTATGAAATCATTTTTTTATAATTTAAATTTAAAAACACATTTATTAACTGCCATTTCCTATCTTATCCCTGTAGTTTGTGGTGCTGGGTTTATGATAGCTATAGGAATGGCATTCGGTGGAGATAGTTCTACCGATCTAACTAAAACAGGTTATTCATTTTGGGATGTTCTCGCTGTCATAGGAGGTCTAGGATTAAAATTATTACCTGTAATAATTGCTACAGGTATTTCTTATTCCATTGCAGACAAACCAGGTATTGCACCTGGTGTAATTATAGGTTTAACCTCAACAGCTGTTGGCGCAGATTTTATAGGTGGTATCATTGGAGGGTTTCTTACAGGATACCTTGTATTACTAATTATTCAATTCATAAAATTACCAAATTGGGCTAAAGGTCTTATGCCAATGCTTGTTATTCCATTTATCGCTTCACTCGTCGGAGGATTGATTATGGTTTATATCATTGGCGTTCCTATTGGTGCTTTTACACATTGGTTAACGGAATACTTACAATCATTAAATGGCACTTCTAAATTATTCTATGGCCTATTGATTGGAGTCCTAGCTAGTATTGACTTTGGCGGACCGATTAACAAAACAGTATTTGCTTTCGTTTTGACATTACAAGCACAAGGTATTCATGAACCTATAACTGCATTGATTGTTGTTAATACTGCCACACCTTTAGGATTTGCTTTAGCCTACTGGGTTGCTAAAATTTTCAAAAAAAATATTTATAAACAAGTTGAAGTCGAAACGTTGAAAACTGCTTTTCCAATGGGGCTCATTGAGATTGTTGAAGGGGTTTTACCACTGGCATTAAATGATATAATCCGAAGCGTTATTGCAACTGGAATAGGCGGTGCTGTAGGTGGTGCGATTTCTATGGTACTCGGTGGAGATGCGCAGGTACCGTTCGGAGGTTTATTAGTACTACCTACCATGTCTCAACCATTTACTTTTGTACTAGCCGTATTAGCTAATGTAATTGTTACTGCTTTAGTTCTTACCCTTTTAAAAAGACCAATTGATGAATCAAATGACTTAAAAGGCGAGACAGAAGAAGATGACATAGATTTAAACGAACTAAAGATTACTTAAGGAGGTAAATTTATGGTGAATGCAAAATTTTCTCCATCATTAATGACGATGGACTTAGATAAATTTAAAGATCAAATCACTTTTTTAAATAAACATGTCGATTCATACCATATAGATATTATGGATGGACACTTTGTACCAAACATTACTTTGTCACCCTGGTTTATTGAACAAGTTAAAAAAATTTCTTCTGTACCAATTTCTACACATTTAATGGTAACCAATCCAACTCAATGGATAGATCAATTAATAAAAATTGGAAGTGACTATATTTGTGTACATGCAGAAGTTATGAACGGAATTGCTTATCGTTTAATCAATCAAGTACACAATGCAGATTTAAAGTTTGGAGTTGTTTTAAACCCCGAAACTAAAATTGATGTAATAACACCATATATCGATTTGGTCGATAAAATAACTATTATGACTGTTGATCCTGGTTTTGCAGGTGAAAAATTTATAGACCATACACTAGAAAAAATACGAGAATTACGTGTGTTAAGAGATATCAACAACTTTGGGTATCTTATAGAAATGGATGGATCCTCAAATAAAAATACTTTTGAAAAAATTCAAAAGGCTGGGCCAGATGTATATATATTGGGACGGAGCGGTCTCTTTGGATTGAACGAAAGCATTGAAGCATCATGGTATGAAATGTTAGAAGATTTTAATAGAGCAAAGTCACAAATTTTATAACTATAAAACTTTAATTTCAACAAACACAGCAACAACCTATGTCAAAAACATATCTGTTATAAAAACACATCATTTATAATAAACTTCCCTTTATTGTTGATTTGTTAATAATAAAGGGAAGTTTATTATATGATGCTTTGGTCGAGTTAATGTACGTAATAATGTTCCTTGTTTTATATAGAATATATTTCTGCTTTTCGATAACGTTGTTAAATAAGAACTTATTTTTCTTATTGTACTGAATATAAAAAGATAAGTAACTATAGGACCATAAAAATTTTTAACTAGAATTTTGGTGCGTCAAAACAAAAATATAAAATAATAGTTTGCCATAGTATGAAATTCTTAAAACTGCTTTATTATAATGCTGTCAGACCACCATCAATAACAAACTCAGCCCCTGTAGAATAACTAGCTTCATCTGAAGCTAAAAAGATAACCATATTTGATACTTCTTCTACTTGTGCTACACGTCTCATGGGAATCGTTTTTTTAAATTGTTCTACTTGTTCTTTAACATCTTCTTGCTCTAACATAGCGGTTTGGATAACCCCAGGATGTACGGAATTAACACGAATATTATAGGGAGATAATTCTCTAGATGCTGCTTTAGTCATACCTCTAACAGCAAATTTTGTATCAGTATATCCAATAGCGCCCCCTACTAAGCCGTTCATAGATGATATGTTAATGATTGCACCGGCGTTTTGAGATTTCATTGTTTTTGCTACAGTCTTGATACCTAAAAATACAGAAACCTGATTAATATTCACAATCTTCATATAACTTGCTAAACTCAATTCTTCTAAAGGTGTACTGTAAGTAATTCCTGCATTATTGACTAATACATCAATACGCCCCCATTTCTTAATAACTGTGCTTATTACATTGCTCCAATGTTCTTCATTCGCCACATCATGTTGAATAAATATAGCGTTTTCTCCGAGTACTTGTGAAGTTTGTAACCCTAGATCTTTATTTATATCAGTAATCACAACTTTTGCACCTTCATTTAAAGCTTTTTCAGCATGCATTTTGCCCATACCTTGTGCAGCTCCAGTAATAATTACAACTTTATCTTTTAATCTTTTCATTTTTCTATACACTCCTTATTTGGTTTAATTTATGTTTTTAACTTTAGCTATTAAGCACTACAGTGATAATTAATGTTTATCATACTTAAATATTAATTCACCATTTAAATCATCTATTGATGTATAACGAAAACCTAACTCTTCATATAACGCTCTTGCAATATCATTGTTTCTAACAATACTTAAATAGATTGTGTTTATATCATATTTATTTAAAACTAAATTTATCAGCAATTTCATTGCTTCTCGACCATAGCCTTTACGTTGATGTTGTTCATCAATCAGGATCCGATCAATCCAAGTTTCTTTGTTTTCTCCAAAGCAACCATACATCGCAAATCCAACGACAATATCATCTTTATAAATTGCTACTGGATGCCACTGTGAAAATTTCATTGCTTCGTTCAAACAATCCGTTATTGTTTCTATAAAATGAAATTGTTTCTTAGCTATTTTTAAATTTTTAACTTCATTTATATTAAATGAATCAATACTTTCTATATAAATACTCATAATTCCTCCTCGTCTTCTCCCTAAAATTATTATCTTTTTGCTTATTTTCAATTTATAAAAAACCAGACATTTATTATACCGTTAAATATTTTACCAGAAAGATAATTACTGGTATATTAACATTACAATTTATTTTTAGGAAGGAGATAACATGGAAAACAACAATTTTTTTGAACTTATTCATAATGCCGAACTGTTTAATGATGCTACAATGACACTTTTTATGAAAAAATTTGATATGAACGTCAATATTTCACAGATATTGGCTCTATCCAAATTAAAAGAGGAGGGGCCACAAAAAACCTCGTCTCTAGCGCTTTCCTTAGGCTATACTTCTGGCGCTATTACTAAATTAACGAACAATCTTATAAAAGAAGACTATATAGTAAGAGAGCAACAAGAAAATGATCGACGTGTTATTTTAATTACAATTACTGATCGAGGATTAGATGTTTTAGAAGAAGCTCAAAAGCAAGGGCGAAACATGAGAAATGAAGTTTATTCTGTTTTAAACACCCAAGAAGTTGAGCAACTACTAAGCATACAAAAGAAATTATTTGAACGTGTAAAATATCTAAATACAGAAAACAGATAAATATTTTAAATTTTAGAGGTGGCTTAAATGCATAAAAGAAAGTTACATTTTGCGTGGTTCATATTAATAGGACTCTGTGTTTCTGTAGGATTAGGTAAAGCAGCGTTAAATAATTCAGCGGGTTTATTTTTATCCCCTGTGTCCCAAGATTTAAATTTAGGTGTAGGAAATTTAACGATTTATTTAAGTGTTTCTTCGATTGTAACCCTACTGTTTCTACCGTTTGGGGGAAAGCTATTATCTAAATATAGTGCACGGTTAGTATTATTTTTTGCCATTGTTTTTCAAGCAGGTGCGTTCGCTTTATTTGGTTTAATGAATTCAATTTGGGGATGGTACCTCTTAGCTATACCACTCGCTATCGGCGGTGTTTTCATTACTGTAATAGGTGGTCCTGTTTTAATCGAAAGATGGTTTAATAAAGGGAAAGGGCTGGCCCTTGGTATTTTATCAGCAATTGGAGGATTACTGGGTGTATTTGCGCAACCTATTATAGGCGCTTTAATTAGTCAGTTTGGTTGGAGAAATGCATACTTTATTACAGGATTAGGTGTGCTTATTATTGTTGCACCTATCATTTTATTATTAATTCGTAATTCTCCTAAAGATAAAAATACAACAGCTTATGGAGATACAAGCACTGATATAGATCCCCATAAACAAATACAAAACATCGAAGGTATTGCGTATACTACGGCCAAAAAAACACCAGCTTTTTTCTTATTAGCCCTATTTTTCTTCATTATTACCGCCATATCAAGCTTTACAATGCATGTCCCTACTTATCTTGTTAATCATGGACAAAAAGTTAGTATTGCTGGCGCAATGATGTCTGCACTGATGGTGGGTGTTTTTGTCGGTTCACTCGTATTTGGTTATCTAACAGACAAGATTGGCGCAAAAAAAGTGGGTTTATTGGCTATGATACTAGGGCTAATCGCCACTATTTTATTGATTGCTATGCCTAATTTTATTGTGGTAGTAGCTGTTGCTTTATTCTTATTTGGGGTGTTTACTTCATCGATTGGAACAATAGCACCAGCGATGGCTTCGTCATTATTTGGAAGTAAAGACTATAGTCAAATTTATTCCACCTCGTCAATTGGCTTAGCCCTTGCATCTATTGTCGCTTTACCAGCTTATGGTTTTATATATGATATTTCAGGAAGCTATACCGCGGGCCTTATTATCATTATTTTACTATTTTTGGTTAATATCATTGCGATTATTTTGGCTTTTAAAAATAAAGAAAAACTTGTTAAAGAAGGATATTGGAATTCTAAAAAGAAAGGTGATTTAAATGGCTAGACTAGATAATAAAATTGCTATCGTAACAGGCGGCGCAGGAGGCATTGGTTCTGGAATTGTAAGAGCCTACGTTAAAGAAAATGCAAAAGTTGTTATTGCTGACATTGCTGAAGAAAAAGGACAGGCATTGAGCCAAGAATTAAACAATCAAGGTTATGATACTTTGTTTATCAAAACAGATTTAAGTAATAAAGCATCATTACAATATTGTGTTGACCGTACTCTACAGACATATGGACAAATTGACATATTAGTTAATAATGCTCATGCATCTCGTATGAATAGTTTTTTAAATATTACGGAAGATGATTTGAATTTGTCATTTAACACGGGATTTTACGCAACGTTTTATTTATGCCAAATGGTAATTCCTCATCTAAAAGAAACACAAGGAAATATTATAAATTTTGGTTCTGGCGCAGCTGTTAAGGGAGATAAAAATCAAGGTTCCTATGTTGCTGCAAAAGAAGCTATTCGTGGCATAACACGAGTGATTGCAAATGAATTCGGATCGTTTGGTATCAATGCTAATATTATTTCCCCTATTGCTTATTCTGAAGGTGTTGATCAATGGAGAAAAGATAATCCAGAATATTATAACCAAGTTATCCAAGGCATTCCTCTACAAAAATTTGGAGACGTAGAAAAGGATATTGGACCAGTCGCTGTATTTCTAGGAAGTAAAGATGCTCAATATATTACTGGACAAACCGTAATGGTAGACGGTGGTAGTATTAAATTATATTAATCATATAAAGAAAGCGTGATAAATAATGAAAAATAAAGTTGGTATTGTAACCGCAGCAGGTAATGGCATTGGTAGAGCAAGTGCTATCGCCTTTGCAAAAGCAGGTGCGATAGTTGTCGTATCAGATATTTCTGAAGAGGCAGGATATGAAACTGTAAGACTCATTCAAAACGAAGGTGGAGAAGCACAATTTATTAAGTGTAATGTAGCCGAAGAAAAAGACGTTAAAAATTTAATTGACCAAACTGTTAAACAATTTGGTCAATTGGATTGGGCACATAATAACGCAGGCATCGGTGCTCCAACGGCCCCAGTAACAGAAATTGACACAGAACATTGGCAGCGTGTAATAGATGTTACTTTAACTGGTACATTTTTATGTTTGAAATATGAGATACCAGCTATGCTTGAATCTGGTGGAGGCGCAATTGTTAATACAGCATCTACAGGTGGGTTAGTTGGAACACCTGGTTTAACGCCTTATATTTCTGCTAAACACGGCGTTAATGGGTTAACTAAAAGTGCGGCACTAGAATTTGGCAAACAAAACATACGCATTAACTCAATTTGTCCTGGTATGACAAAAACAGCAGCTGTAGAAAATTGGAGTCAAGATGCAGAAGAACAAGCAAAAGCTTTTGAATCTGCTATTCCAATGGGCCGTATGGGCATACCGAATGAACAAGCGAATGCCGCAGTGTGGTTATGTTCTGAACAATCTTCTTTTATTACAGGGATCAACCTCCCCGTTGATGGCGGGGAAACTGCAGAATAAGATTTTATTTTTAGTTATTCCACATGAATAAATTTGTCAACGTAAGTACGTTTAAGGTTGTTAGTAATATCACAGTATCAGTTATTATCGATTAGATTGCGCTTATTATCTTGTCAGCAAATAGAAGCGACAATAGATGGTATATGCGAAAAAATAGGTTTTGATTTTTTTTAGCTTCACCAATTGATTTATCACTAAAATCTAAAAAATTTTTTGACGTTGTTTTAATCAACAATTCTTAACCTCATTAAACCAGCAAATTGTATTAATTGATTTCTAGAGATTTTACACCCCTTTAAATCATCTTTATTTACGGTGAATTTGGTTATAATAAAAAATCACAAGAAACAATGCCTTTTAATCAAGCTAAAGAACTTAGAAGTATGTATATATTTAAGAAATGTTTATTAGCTAGAATGTCTTGGCATGGCATATTATACGACTTATCTATATTTAAAATGTTTGGCATTAAAAATTTAACTAACAAACTAAAAGCAAAAGCTCCTCCTGAAACAGGAAAACGTTCACCTTATTGTGTTTTATTTCTTTAGTTCTTTATTTGCTTCTACGTATTTAATATTTTTATTAATATTATCAAAAGGTAAACTTTTGTTTAATTGCTTTGATATTTGATATCCATAATTTCCATTAACATCATTAACTATAGCAATTGGGAGTTTATTAATATTTCCCGGTATAGCTTTATATCCTGGCAAAAGATAGCTAAATCACTAAGTCATACAAAACACACATAAATATTGCTCTTTTAGCGTCTTTTGTTTTTATAAATTCTTATTTATCATAACTTATACACATTAGTGTAAATAGTAAACTATAAATTGTTGAAAAATTATTACTTTAAGAATAAGGTATTCAATGAGTTTCTATTAATAAAAAAATAGGTGGTTTTTAAATGAAAATTTCAAAGATAATTAATGCAAATATTTTAGATATGATAGATAACAAGCCTTATCTTGCTACATTATATTTAAAAGAGGGATATATTGATCAAATTATACCCCAAGATTCAATTATAAGAGATAATGAGGCACTTGATTTAGAAGAAAAATGGATTACACCAGGTTTTATTGACACTCATAGTCATCCCACAGCATATGGTACTACAAAAACAATGGTAGATTGTTCTGCAAATAAAATTTCTAATATAGATGAATTAATTCAGCAATTCAAAGTACAAAAAGAAAATTTATACAAAAAAGGTTGGGTTATGGGCTTCGGTTATAATGAAAAATCATTAGAAGAACAAAGACATCCTAATCGCTTTGATTTAGATAAAATTTCAGAAGATATTGCTATATGCGTTATGCACTATTCAGGGCATATGGCTACTGTTAATACAAAAGCTTTAGAATATATGGGGGTTAGTTTGGATGACCCAGATCCTGAGGGTGGCTACTATGAGCGTGACCAACATGGCAAAGTTAATGGTGTATTAATTGAAATTCCAGCAACTGCAAAATTACAACGTGTTTTACCTGAGGCTAAACCAGAAGATACTATCTATACAATGAATTTAGCTGTAGATGACTATGTTAAAAGTGGTATAACTAACACATCTGATTTATTAATCGGAAGTAGAGGTTATATAGATTATGAAGGCGTACTTAAATTCTTAGAATCTCCTCAAAGAATTCGTACACGTTGGATGTTAAGCCATGAATTATTAGAACAAGATAACAATTTAAAAAATATTCATGCTAACGAAATTGAAGAAAAGTTAAATAATATAAGTAATGGTATGGGACATTTAGGTGGAGTTAAATGCTTTAGCGATGGCTCTATACAATTACAAACTGCATCAATTCGTAATAAGTACTTGGATGGCAGTGAAGCGCCTGGACCACTAATGAATAACAACAAATTAATTGATATATTTAAACATTTTCAAAAATTAGGATTTAATATCGTGACGCATGCTAATGGTGATTTTGCTGCTAAGTCAGTCATTAACGCTTATAAAGCTACAGCTGATTATAAAAAAACACCTTTATTAAATCGTATTGAACATCTACAAACAGTCACACAGGATGATATTAAAGAAATGGCTGAACACAACATTGGTGGTTCTTTCTTTATCAACCATGTATATTATTTTGGAGATTTACATCGTGATGTATTTTTAGGTGAAGATAAAGCACAAAATTTAGACCCATTAAGATGGGCTGAAGATGCGCATATGACATTCACAATTCATACAGATGCACCTGTTACACCGATTTCTCCTTTAGAATCAATTCAAATTGCAGTTAATAGGATCACAAAAAACGGAAAAGTTTTAGGTGAAAATCAACGTTTAACACGTAGCGAAGCATATAAAAAAATGACTATAGACGCTGCTAAATTGAATAATACGGACGATTACGAAGGAGCTATAAAAAAAGGTAACGTAGCTGATTTTGTAATATTAAATAAAAACCCACTGGACACCAACGTAGTATTGAATGATGATTTAATTGAAATGACTATATGCAACAGTGAAGTTATATACTCTATTTAATATATATTTACTTAAGGAAAGTATGATACTTATAACATTCACAAACTATATAATACTTTAGTTGCCTTTCTCTCAGGATCAAATTAGCCCCTGAGAGAAAAGCATTATCTATATTTAAATCCCTTGTTCACGTAACGCTCGTCATCAGTAATTATATTAATGCAACATTTATGTATTAGCTACACCGATGTAATTAAATAGACGATTAGTAAAACCTACACCCCTCACTATTGCTGATAGTGAGGGGCTAGTCTATGTTATTCACTTGATAAATGTTTTATAACATCCTAATACAGTAAAACATAAATTGTTTAATTAATATAAAAATAAATTTTTATCATTTAAGCACAATACACAAATTAGAAAATATCAGATTGTTTAAGATCTTTTGGGAAGGTTTCTTCAAACTTTTCTCTTTGGTTATATAAATTATACCATGCTTCTGCAATCAAATTTGGGTCTCCTACTGTTCCAGGTTCTATCACTGTTCCTATTGAAAGATGTCTTATAAATATGTTTTTATCTTCCAGTTGAGTGTAGAGGCTTTCAGCATAATTACGTAAGCCAGCTCCTATAATTCCAGCATTTCCAGCAAAAGGTAAAGGGAATATTGTAGATACACCTGTTGTAAATAGAATTGCCCCATCCTCTTTATTTATCATATCTGGTAAAACGTCGTTAACCAACTGAATTGATGGGAATAGATAAGTTTTTAACATTTCTGATACACTATCTGGCGTAGTTTCTAATATATTTGTAAATTTATCTTCTTTGGCGTAAGGGCTAAACTCTATGACATCAATCGAACCAAACTCAATTTTAATTGTTTGGATAGATTGTTTTAATGCTTCCAAGTCTGTGATATCTGCTATATAAGTTTTTGTCTCAATGTTTAAATTACTCAGTTCTTCTTGAATAACTTTTAATTTCGCAGCATTTCGAGAAATAGTTGCTACTCTAAATCCTTCAGCACCAAATTTTTTAGCTATAGATAGTCCTAAACCAGTACCTGCTCCTACAATGACTAATGTTTTCATTTTAAGTAGCTCCTTGTCTATGATATATTAAAACAACAAAGTGTTGCTTTAAGTAAAATATACAGCTAATAAAGTGGTATAACAATCAACAAACCATGCTTAAATGTTGCTATAGCAACAAGTACTTTAAATTGTTGAGGAGATGATTCAAATGGCAGAAAAAGTAAAAAATTTGAGAGTGACACATACGAAACAATCATTGATTAACGCCTTTTTTAGTTTAGTAGATAAAAAAGATTTTGAGAAAATAACAATAGCAGATATCACAAAAGGGGCCAAAGTAAATAGAGCAACATTTTATGCGCACTTTGAAGATAAATATGACTTAATCGACTATGTTATGGAAGGTTTTGCCACAGTTTCTATTGAGAACTATATTTCGGAAAACATGATTTTTAACGAAGAAAATATAAGTCAACTCATTTTAGCAGTTCATGATTTTTATCAAGAACCTAATATTGAATGCAGAAGTAGCTATGCTGGATTAGCATTACCTCAAATGAGAGAAAAAATGCTAAACGAGTTGACTAATGTTTTAACAATAAGTTTGAAAGGTGTTTATGAAGATAATGAAAAAGAAATATTTGTGCCTATTTTTGCACAAATGGTTCATGAAGCCGCATTACAGTTAGCTGATAGCAATGACACGATAGAGAAAGAAGCATTAGCTAAGAAAATTGCATTATTTATAGTTGGAAGAGCTTAATTTTTTAATTATAGAAAATATATTATTTTAGTAACCTATATACAGTTGGTCTAATTACTCCAGTTTGTTTAGCAATTTCTTCTACTGTAAATTTTGTTTTTCCCATAGTAAATTATTTTCTTCTACCTTATGATCACGTAATAAATGCGATCGTCTATAGACATAAATAGCTAAAGAACCTCTTAATTTATAGTTAAGAGGTTCTTTGTCAAAAATGAAAAATATTATATTGTTGATTAAATTAATTTATAGGTACAAAAATAGGTTGTTTTATTTTCAATCATCTATTTTCAAAAGTATATTCTTAAACATTTAATTATAGATGTTAATATTGTATTTAACGAGGTTTTAGTTCATCACCTATCATCCATTTATGATTTTTAACCATCTTATTATTTTTTGTCGATTTATAATCTAACATGTAGACAGTTGTGTTTTTTACATCATCTATTTTAGCTTGTGCACCTTTCATACCATCCATATGATCAGCTTCTAATTTAACTGTAGCGCCTTTTTCGAACCCTTTTTCAGGAGCATCTTTAATTTCTTCATTTACGACCCATTTATGATTATTTATTTTTTCATCCCCATTTGTAGGTTTATAACTGACAACATAAGCATGCGTTTTGTAGGCACCTTTAACTGTAGCTTCTGCGCTTTTCATGCCTGGCATATGAGCTGTTGTTATAGTCACTTTATCTCCTGGTTTAAACTTCCCTTTCTTAGTTGATGTCATATCCTCTAGAGCTTTACTTTCACTATTGTGATTCATGTGGTTTTCATGTTTTTGGTCTTTAGATTCTTCATTTTGTTCCTTGCTATTTGAGCAAGCAGATAATACTAAAATTGATGCTAATATAAGAAAAGTCGCTTTTTTAATCATGATAAAAACTCCTATCTACTATTTTAATTTCAGCGTGAAGGCGTTAATTGCAACGATAACTGTACTTAGTGACATTAACACTGCTCCTACAGCTGGAGAGAGAATTAAACCTATAAAAGCCAAAATACCAGCGGCTAAGGGAACAGCTATTATATTATATCCTGCACCCCACCATAAATTTTGAATCATCTTTCTCATGGTGTTTTTTGAAAGCGTCAAGAAATGGATAATGTCAGATGGATTACTTTTAACAAGAATAATATCACCTGACTCAACGGCAACATCTGTACCTGTACCAATTGCTATACCAATGTCAGCTCTTATAAGACTAGGAGCATCATTGATACCATCACCAACCATCATTACTTTCTTACCATTACTTTGATAATCTTTAATGATACTCTCTTTATCTTCTGGCATTAATTGTGCTTGTACATCATTGATACCTAATTCTTTGGCAACAACATGCGCTACTTCTTTATTATCGCCTGTTAGCATGACTGGTGTGATATTTCTGGATAATAAATCAGCTACCATCTGTTTAGAACTTACTTTAATTTTATCTCCTTGTGCGATGATACCAATAACTAGTTGTTCGTCAATTAAATAACTAATAGAATTACCTCGTTGAGCTAATGTTGTAAACAAGTCTTTGTCATAATCAAATTCATATTTATCAAGATAAGAAACATTTGTAATTTTGTACTTTTTATTATCAACTATGCCTTCTAACCCTACACCTGAAATATTATTCACATCCTGAGGTTCAACGTATGAAATGTTTTTCTCTGTCGCAAAATCTACAATACCTATTGCTAACGGGTGGTTAGATTGGCTTTCTAACGATGCAAACAGACTTATTACTGCATCATCACTCAAGTCAGCTTGCAAACTTTCAAAATGATTAACTGAAAAATTTCCTTCTGTAAGTGTGCCAGTTTTATCCATCATTACATAGTCTATATATTGTGCTAGTTCTATAGCCTCTCTATTTTTAATGATTAAGCCATTATGGGCAGCTATCGAAGTAGAACGAGCAGTTACTAAAGGTATTGCCAAGCCTAATGCGTGGGGACAAGCAATTACTAATACAGTTACTAGGCGTTCTAATGCGAAATCAATATTATTTTGAATAAACATCCACACGATAAATGCAATCAGACCAATACTTACCGCAAAATAGAACAAATAACCAGCGACTTTATCTGATAATAACTCAGCTTTTGATTTATCATTTTGCGCTTGATTAACAAGCTCCATCACTTGGGAAAGGTAACCATCTTCACCTACAGCTGTAACCTCAACCTGTATAGTTCCTGATCCATTAATAGAACCCCCAATAACATAGTCATTGTGGGTTTTTTGTATTTTTTTAGATTCCCCTGTGACTAATGATTCATCTACAAATGTTTGACCTTGAACGATAATTCCATCTGAAGGAAAACTTTCTCCGGCTCTCACTTCAACGATATCCCCAATAACGATGTCTGATATTTTAATTTCTACACGTTGATCATTATCCGTTACTTTAAAAGCACTATTAGGTAAAAGCTCTGCCATTTTCTTCAATGTATCTCCAGCATTTCCCACCGCATTCATTTCAACCCAATGACCTAATAACATAATTAAAATTAATGTAGCTAATTCCCAGAAAAAGTCCATCGTATGATCTGGTGTACTACTAATGTTATTCATATAAAAAGCGTACAAGCTATAAATATAAGCTACTGAAATTCCTAAAGCAACTAGTGTCATCATTCCTGGTTTTTTAACTTTAAGTTCATCTTTACCGCCAATTAAGAATGGTTTACCGCCATAAAGG
Source organism: Staphylococcus pseudoxylosus (assembly GCF_044794325.1). Lineage (NCBI taxonomy): Bacteria > Bacillati > Bacillota > Bacilli > Caryophanales > Staphylococcaceae > Staphylococcus > Staphylococcus pseudoxylosus. The sequence continues at coordinate 78,480 of NZ_CP085024.1, read as the reverse complement.
AATAAAATTGTAGCAAGTATTAACACTACCCATTCAGAGCCTGAAAATGTGAATTGAAATGGTAATTTAACTCCCATCATTGGTGATAAAACAATGATAGGTATCGCAAAAATTAATGAGACAAAAAATTTAACTTTAAACTCACCATGATGGTGATGTTCGTGATCACTATGATGGTCATGGTTGTCATAGTGATCATGATGTTCATGGTTTGACAAATTAAAACCTCCTTAACTCCATACTTTTAATTATCATAACATTATATACCCTTATAGGGTATAATTAAAGCATTATACATACAAACAATTTCATCTATTCCCCAATCATTTAATATTCACTTTTTATTAACATAATTGATGATTAATAGAAAAATATACATATTAAAGTAATGCTCTTAAATCTTTCATAATTATATTTTTTAATAAAAATTGTTATTAAACCCATAATACTTAGTTTAAAAATCTTGAATATTTCGAGAGGAAGAAATTTATTCCCTTATGTTAACGAATTTGATAATTTTCATAGAAAAACACTTCCGAATAAACTCATTCTAAAGATGAATTCAACGAAAGTGTCTTTATTTTACATTCTATGTTTGAGATTATTTTAGTAAATAAAGAATGTCTTTAATGTTTTATTCTTTTTTATTTAATTCTTCTAATAATAGCGGTAATTCTGTTATATCTTGTAATACATAATCTGCCCCATTAGCTATAAATTTTTGTTTTGTTTCTTCTATAATTTTATTTTTTTCCTCTTTATTCAAATCATCCCACTCATTTTCTCTTAATCCAACAACTGAGCTGCCTTTAATAATACCCACTGCTGTAACACCACTATTAACTGCTTCTTTGATATCGGATACAGTATCTCCTACTTTTATTACTTCATGAACCGATTGTAATTTGAGTTGGCGCATATTTTCAAAAATCATATATGGATAGGGTCTACCATACCCCCCCACATCATCAGCTGTTACAATATGGTCAGGTGCATATCCCTTTTCTTTCGCAGCTGAACTCACTATTTTCATCATTTCTCTTGTATATCCTGTTGTAGAACCAATAACATATCCTTTTTCTCGAAGATCGTCTATGACTTCCGTCACATTAATTATTGGATCAGTAAATGATTTTAAATTCTTCATTAATAACTTTTCAAATTGATTATATAAATGATCTATGTCTTGTTCGCTATGTACTTTGCCGTATTGCATTTGCCACAATTGTTGTATTCTTGGCATTTCTAACATAGTTTGAATATGATCTCTTTTTAACATACCCATGGGTTCACGTGCTTCTTCTATTTTTACAGTAATACCAGCTTCTTTGAAGATATCTATGAATACATTTACAGGCGCAAAGCACCCAAAGTCAACTGTAGTACCAGCCCAATCGAATATAATTCCTTTGATTTTAGTCATATTTATTCCCCTCTCATTATTCGATATTGTTTTATTAATTTAATCATTAATTCAAAGTCATTTCGATGTAAATCGCCAATATTACCAATTCTAAATGAAGGTGTCTCCATTAATTTACCAGGATATAATACAAAATCCCTCTGTTTCATATATTCATAAAAAGCTTTAAACTCAAACGATTCATTAGGATATAAAAATGTAGTAATAATTGGTGATTGTACTGTACTTTTAACATAAGGTTCAAATCCAATTTTCTTCATTTCATTGATAATATACGTATTATTACTTTGGTATCGTTGATATCGTTGTTCTACACCGCCTTCTTCTTCTAATTCTATAATGGCTTGTCTGAAAGCTCCAACTGCGTGTGTGGGTGAAGTAAAACGCCATTTTCCATCTATATCCATATTTTTCCATTGATCATAAAGGTCTAGGGAGACACTCGATGCGTTCCCTTCACATAGTTCTAATGATGTTCGTTTGGCGATAACAAATCCAAATCCTGGCACACCTTGAATACATTTATTAGCACTACTAATTAAATAGTCAATATCTAATGCTTGTATATTGATTGGGACACCGCCAAAACTACTCATTGCATCTACTATTACTTGCAAGTTGTTTTGAGTAGCCATTTCGCATATTTCTTCGATTGGATTTAAAATACCTGTCGTTGTTTCACAATGAACAAATGCGATATGCGTAATTGAGGTGTCACTATCTATTATTTCCTTCAGTTCATTGATATTTGGTATTTCATTATATCCTAAATAGACTGGAGTAACGCTTTTTTTCATTACTTGCGCCATCTTAACCATTCTTTCACCATACGCACCATTGCTAATAATAAGTATATGATCATCATCGGATAATGCTGTCTGTAGTACACTCTCTACTACAAAACTGCCGCTCCCTTGTTGTAACACTGTCGTATACTTACTCGGATCTGTCATTCCTATTGTTAACAATTTTTGACGTATTAACTGTGTTAGACTTTTATAGTCAACGTCCCAAGTACATCGATCTTCTAGCATTTGCGCTTTTACTGTTTCCGTTGTTGTCAATGGTCCTGGTGTTAAAAGTTTATATTGTGACATAATAAACGCCTCCTTAGTTATTTTCTACTCGTTTTTTAGCATCATTAAAAATATCTTGATGTTTTTCTAATAATTCTACCGTTAAGCGTTCATCCCATTTTTTAGGATGTTTAGGCTTCTGTGCTCTCTCTACTTCTTCCCCTTGGTATAAAGGCACTGGATATGTTTTCAGTAAATCTTCACGGCCATGTTGTTGAATTGTTTGAACCATTTCCTGTGCTTTCTGTTGTTTCTTACCGCCCTTATTCACTACAGCTGCAGCTTCCACTAGTGAATAATTACCTTCTTTAGGGTCAATAAAATGTATCGGATTTCCATTCTGTTCAGATTTAACGGCTTGGGCCCTTAATCCAATACCAACAGCTACTTCCCCAGACTCTACTTTTTTAAGTGGCCCAGAACCTGAACTTTCTAAATGAGGTCCTGTATTATCAATTAATTTTTCTAAAATTTTGCTACCTTCGTCATTACCGTATTGTCCTAAAATGCTTTGAATGACTAACCACCCGGTTGAGGATTCCATAATATTTGGCATTGCAATTTGATTTTTGTATTCAGGTTGGGTCAAATCTTTTACTGTTTTAGGAATAGGTAAGCCTTGCTTTTCTAACGCTTTAGTATTCACAAATAAGGAACCCATATTTCCTAATAATGGAGTTATATAATTAGGAAAGGAATCAATAGCCTTTTTCTGTTTTTCTGCTTCCATTGAGGCAAACATATTATTTTTATCTTGTGCACTTTCTAAGTAATAAGTAGATTGTGTAACAACATCTGCTTCAATATTTTTACCTTCTGCAATCATTTTCCCTCCTAATTCAGCAGTAGAATGTGGCTGAATAATATATTCTCCTTTAAAGCCATGTTGGTCTAAAGTTTTTTCCATAACAGTAATAGCTTCTTCATCAGAATTCGTTGCAATGACGACTTTATCGGTAGATGAGCCAAGACCAAAATACGAAAAATATAACAGTATTAGGCATAGTAATACACCAACAAACAGTTTCCATTTCATTTAGCTCTCCCCTTTTCTACTTTGTGACTTTAGCCACCAACTCGTTAACAGTCGCGCAATAACATTAGTAAGAAAAATCAAAATTGAAAGGATAAAGATATCTACAAAGCGATTAAAGTGTTGTAGCTGATTAATTTGTGTAGATACGATTTGTGTCGATGTCGACACTAAAAAGATCACACCACTAATAGTTACCATTGCATTGATAAAATAATAATTAACCATTTCTACGATAGTTGTTTTCATGTTAGGAATAATAATTTTGAATACTGTCTCCATCCAAGTATCTCGCATTAATGTACTTGTTGTATCCCACGAGGGATCTAGCTTATCTAACGCAGACTTAGCCATTAAGAATGGTGTCGTATAGTAATGCACTACAATGCTCAAAATAATGATAAGAAATGTGCCTTTAATGCTACTATTTTGGAAAAACAATAAATATGAAAGACCTAAAATCATTCCTGGAACGGTATTCGTAACCATCGACATCATTTTCAACACTTGTTTCCCATATAATTGAGTACGCACAGTAATGAGCGCACTAAAGAAACTAATAATAGTCCCAAAGACTGCTGTTGCTACAGCTACAAATAATGCTTGAATATAAATATGAATCAAAATATCATCTTGAAATAATTTAATTACATGCATCAATGTAAAGTTCAATTGATACGGATAACGTTCTGTAAAAGGTACGATAAACATAACCATGAATATTAATAAAATAACAGTGCTCAGTATAAAATTCGCACCATTCATAATATTGTCATGAATAGGTCGTTTTTTGACACTAGTATGGTTATCTCCTTGTTGTCTCACATTCCATTTTTCTATCACTGACAAGAATATAAAGCCGGAGACTGCTGGAATAAGCATTAGTACCGCAATTACTGCACCTTCTGCAAATTTAGGTATAGATCCTAAAATCATTTGATACAATGAGGTTGCTATAACGTTATAATCCGCACCTATCGATGCTGGAATCCCAAAATCAGTAAAACTTAATATAAATGACAATACAAAAGCATTTGCAATCGGAATTAATAATGGTCTTAATAATGTATGATAGAAACGTCTCCACCTATTATCTTTCATAATTAGTGAAATGTAATAAAATCTATGGTCTACATAATTAAATGCATTTGAGATAATGAAATAGGCTGCTGGTAATGTATAGATTACATAACCAATAAAAAGACCATTTTTACCATAAATCGTAAATGGTGCATCACCTAATATACGAGCTAATATCCCCTCATTACCAAATAGATACATAAGTATAAAACCATATGTAATTGTCGGTACAAGCATTGGTAACAACACCATTGTTTTATTATATGTTTTAACCCAACTCGCTCCGTGTGTCATATGAATTGTATAAGCTGCAAAAAAAGCTAATATAGTTGTCACAGTAGCCGCTAACAACGATATTTTGATACTATTAAATAATGAAGTCACTATAGTTTTGTTATTTAAAATATCATCATAATAATGTAAGCTAAGTTGACCATCACTGATAATTGAACGTCCTAATAAGAAAATAATAGGTATAACAAGAAATATAAGAAAAAATAAAATAATAAGTGTAAATAATATACGCTGACTATAAATTTTAGGCACCATAGGATGCTCCAAATAGTTGATAAATATGATTTCTTTTCACTTTAAGCTGGTCTAAAATAAATTGTTCGACAAATTTATTTTTCGGTTCATTAATAATATTATCTGGCGTACCAAATTGTGCTACCTTTCCATTTTCTATTACAACCACCTTATCAGCCATAGTTAAGGCTTCCTCTGGGTCATGGGTTACAATGATTGTCGTTAAATTTAGTGTTTTTGCTATTTTTTGAATCATATCTTTAATAGATTCTTTAATTACACCATCTAATGCGCTCAACGGCTCATCCATCAATAAAATTTTAGGTTCCATAGCAATCGTTCTTGCAATAGATACACGTTGCTTTTGCCCTCCTGACAATTCATGTATCTTTTTATATAAATGTGGTCTAAGCTCGAGCAATTCTATTAAATCAGTCACCTTTTTATCATATGGATTTTTCTTCAAATTTTTTAAACCGTAAATTATATTTTCGTAAGCATTTAAATGTGGAAACAAGCAATAATCTTGAAATACAATATTAAAATCACGTTTGTGCATTGGCTTATTTTGAATAACTTCATTATTATAAATAATTTCTCCAGCACTTACTTCTGTCAAACCTAAAATCATATTTAATAACGTTGTTTTGCCACAACCACTCGGGCCAAGTAAACTAACAATTTCTCCATTGTTGATAGCTAAGTTAATATCATTTAGAACTTCATTATTTTTATATTTTTTTGAAACATTTTTTAATTCTAACAATGTAGCACCTCCAATTTGCTATACTAAAAGTATACAAATTGTTTATTAACCTCATGTTAAACAAATGTAAAAAATGATTAAGTGTTGACTAATTAATTACCAACTGTTTAATATATTACTATATAATTTAGGAGGATTCCACTATGTTACCTACTGAAAGAAGACGTAAAATAATTAAAGTACTTGAAGAAAACGATTTTATGAAATTGAAATCGTTACAAGAAAATTTAGATATTTCTATGGAAACATTAAGAAGAGATGTTCAAAAATTAGCTAAAGAAGATTTGATTACTAAAGAATATGGAGGCATCCGTATCAAAAAAGAGCAAAATGGGGAATCAATGATTGAACAACGCTTATCTTTAAACTTAGCTAAGAAAGAAGAGATTGCTAAAAAAGCAACCAATGAAATTAAAAATGGAGATTGTATCTTTTTAGATAGTGGCTCTACTACTTTACAAATTGCTAAAAACTTAACTTATCATGAGAACCTAACTATCATTACTAATTCTATCCCGGTCATGTTACAAACATTAAACCAAGGTCACACAGTAATTAGCATAGGAGGAAAAGTGCGTAAATCAGAACAATCTATTACAAGTTTTGATTTTTTATTTAATTTTGATCGGTTAAATATTGAAAAATCATTTATTTGTTGTAGTGGTTTTTCCTCAAATAATGGCATTACTGATTACAGTTTAGAAGAAGTTGAAACACGTCGCAGAATATTACAAATGTCTAAAATTAATTACCTTACAGCAGACAGTAGTAAATTAAATAAAACTGTGACTATAAAAATATGTGATTTTAACGAACTTGATGTATTAATCTGCGATAACGAATTAAATGAAAGTGATAAAGAGAAATTAATTAATGAAATATGTATCATTTAACTTTAAAATATAGATTGTCATTACTTTCTAAAAATTTTTATTAACCGTTCCCACTAGTATTAGTAAATTAGATAAAGATAATTATCAAAAAATGAAGCTAAAAATAGCCTAATAATTAACGATTTTCTTACTCGTTTCATAAACAAACTTTTGTATTTGGGAAGTTATTTTTAACATCATTTATCTTATGTTACTTTATCTATTGGTTTGATGATGATAAATAATAAATATAATAAATTAATAGGAGAGAACAGAAATTATACTGTTCTCTCCTACTTGCTAATATTTATAGTTTGTATACTAATAAAGTAATTAAGTCCCATTACATAAATTTAGATGAATTTTATTGTTACTGAAAATTCATCGTAATCTTCATCTCCATTAAAAATAGTGAAGCAATTTTATTTCATCATACATTTACATAGAAATAATACCTAAATTTAAAAATAACTCATTATTGTCATAATTATTTAAATAATGCTGGGAATGCTTGATAGCCTTCTCTCATGTTAACAATATTTGTAAATCCTCTGTATTCTAAGACCCCCACAGCGATAGAATTTCTAACTCCAGATAGACAATTTATTTATATTTTGTCCCTTTCATCAAAGGGACGATTGCGTTTAATAATTTACCGTTAAAATGGGGGTTTTAAAAAGCTGAGCAAAATTTGCTCAGCTTAATTTTTATTAAGTATATTATCAACAGCTTGTGCAACTTGTTTTGGTGATTGTGGATTTTGTCCGGTAACCAGTCTATTGTCAACTTTAACATAGGGAATAAATGGCACTTTGGCTTTACTGTAAAACGCTTCACGTTTTTTTATTTCATTCTCTAACATAAATGGTACGATTTTTTTACGATTAGCTAAAATTTCTTCAGTATTAGAAAAACCAGTTATTTCTTTATTATCAATAAAGTACCTGCCATTTTCATCTTTTACATTCAGTAACGCAGCTATACCATGGCACACTGCAGCAACAATACCTCCATGATTATAAACTTCATTTATTGCATGTTGTATGGCTTCATTATTAGGGAAATCAAACATTACCCCATGCCCGCCAGTAAAGTAAATCACATCATATTCGGAAGGTTTTGCTTCATTTATAGATTGAGAATTACTTAACACACCCATAAATGATTCATTGTTGTAATACTTTTTAGTCATACTATCTAACATAAATGGTTTTAAGCTAACCGGGTCAATTGGTGTACTCCCCCCGTTAATATTAAATAAATCAATTTGATAATTTTTAGAGTTAAAATGATCATAGAAATGAACAAGTTCTCCAAGCCATAGTCCTGTCGCTTTACTGCTGCCTTCAAAATAATCGGTACTTGTATTAACTATCATAATTTTTTTCATTACTTTAATCTCCTTTTAAAATATTTCTAATACCTTCTTCATATGTTGTAACTTTAAAGTCAGGAAAGTTTTCTTTAAATTTGTTAGATTTAAAGACATTGTCATACTTATATCTTGGTAACAACTCTGTAAGTTCTTTAACTTGTTGGTTAAATAAACTACCTATTTTAAATAGCCACATCGGTACAATCGTATAATTAATTTTTCTACCTAATATCTTTTCTGCTTTACTCATTATTTCTTTATAAGTGATACTGTCATCGGTCGGTAAATGCCAAGTTTCACCATATGCATCAGGCGTATTACCTAATAGTACTAAAGCGCGACTTGCATCCGGAGTCCAAATAAGCGTCCGTAATACAGCGTCATTTACAGGAACAAATGCTCGTTTATCATTTTTCACTCGATTAAATACTAAAGAATTCGTTATACTTTGAGTCAATCCAGGCCCATAAAATTCTGGTGCTCGGCCAATAACTGCATCAATAGATTTGTCTTTCATAGCTGACAACAAAATTTCAGCCATATTAGCACGAACTTGTGATTTTCTACCTACTGGAACAAACGGACTATTTTCTACTTGAACGTCAGCGTTTTTCTCATACATATATGTATTATCAAAAAATGCTAACTTAGTATTTGTTTCTTGGCATGCTTTAACTACATTTTCCATAATTATAGGAAATTTATTTTCCCACATTTCTGAATTAGCAGGTAGACCCACAGCAAAATATACAATTTCGCTTCCTTTAACGGCTTTATAAGTATCCTCGTAGTTCATTAAATCTGCTGCTACTAATTCATCAGTATCATGAATTTTTTTAGGCTTTCTGCCAACTAATCGAATATCTTTAGTATAGTTATTATAAATTTCCTTTGCTATTTCTTGTCCAATTTGTCCATTACTTCCTAATACTGTTTGCATGTTGACAACTCCTTTTGAATTTTAAAAAAGTGAATCAATTCCTTTCATTGATCCACTTTATATAACATCAATTTATATATGATAAATTAACGATTTTATTATTGATTATTCTTTTTATTAATCCATTTTGTCGATACGTCCATAGCAGCGCGTGTCGCATTTGTTTGATCCATAGAATTTACCATAACAAAATCATGAATAATACCTTGAAATCTCATTTGTGTTACCTCTACGCCAGCTTCTCTTAGTTTGTTCGCATACGCTTCACCTTCATCACGTAATACATCAGCTTCAGCATTTAAAATCATGGCACTCGGTAACTCTTTTAAATCTTCTATTGATGCTCGAAGAGGAGAAGCTGTTATTTCTGCTCTTTCCTTAGGATCTGTCGTATATTGATCCCAAAACCACTTCATGCCTTCTTTAGCTAAAAAATAGTTTTCAGCAAATTGATTATATGACTCAGTATCAAACTCAGCATTTGTTACTGGATAGTATAGTAATTGTTGGTTGATTGGTAAGCCTTGGCGTTGTTCGGTCATTATTGTCATAACCGTAGCCATATTACCGCCCACTGAGTCCCCTGCAACTGTAAGCTTATTGATATCTAGTTTTTTCTCATCAGCAACTTCTTTTAATTGTTGTAAAACATCGTAATTTTGTTCAATTGCTGTTGGATACTTCGCTTCGGGTGAAAGTGTATATTCTGGAAAAACAACGACCGAATTCGTTCTTACGGCTAACTCTCTAACTAATTTATCATGTGTTTTAGTACTACCGAATACCCAACCAGCGCCGTGTATATAAAAAATGACAGGCAGTGTATCTTTATTTCCTTCTGGACGTATAAAACGCACTGGCACATCTCCATATTTTTCAGTTGTAAATGTTGTATCTTCAATATCTACATTGTATTTTTCGACTGAGGATGATTGCACTTCTTCTAGTAAAGCTCTACCATCTTTAGGCTCTAATTCATAAATACGAGGATGTGGTTTATTAGCTTCACTAAATTCTTGAGCAGCTTGTTCCAAAACGACTTTATTGACCATAATTAACAATCTCCTTCAACATTAAAATTTTTACTCTATATAAGAATAATATTATTACACTATCCTTATGTTCAGACATATAAACGTAAGGGTAAAAATTTTTATACGGTTTCTTTGTTTTTATATTCTCCTCAGAGGAAGTTGTAAGTTCTTTTAGCCAAAGTAATGTGTCTCCTAAGTCAGAACTATAATACCATTTTAACCCTCCTTGTTTAAGCGCTAACAAAAACTACTATATATATTAAGTAAATATTCTTGAGTTTATATTTTTAAAGCTAACTTCTTCTAAGAAGCATCTATAAAGACATTCTACAATTCATTACTCTATCATTTTATAACTTAAATTTATATGGTATTATTTTTATATAATAAATATTTCATAAAACGAGGAGGCTAATATGAAAGCATATCTATTGTTGTTAGGTGCAGATCAGTTTCTTAGAGAACGCTCTTATGCAGGGGGTAAAGCAATCGGAGATTTTCAAATTTGGACAGCTATTAAAAATGCGAAATATCAATATAATTCATATTTTGATTATTGTATAAATGCCAATCCTTTAAGCTATGAAGAATTAAAAAGTGAAATAGCTTATCATAAATCTCAAGGTTACGAACCAAAAGCTATCGTTCCTTTAAATGATTGGACGCTAAAAGTAGCCAACAGACTAAATCAAGACTACGGTTTGCCTTACCTTGATGAACAAGTTATCGATGCGTGTAGAAATAAACACATCATGAAATCCATATTTGATCAAGTTAATATTCCCACACCAAAGTCTATGTATTTTGATAATGCTTCACAATTAAAACAGCTCATGAATGAATTTAATTTTCCAGTCATTATAAAGCCAGTTGATTTTGGAGGTAGTGGCGGTGTTTATTTAGCTAATAATAAACAAGAATGTATGGATGCCTATACTAAATCGAAACAAACGATGGAGATTTATGCAGACGACTTTCAAGTATCTAAGAGTGAATTCCTAATCGAAGCATTTATTGATAGTGATGACGAAGTTTCAGTTGAAGTATTGTGCGGCCACAATTTCTATGAAGTCATTACCGTTACAGAGAAATATTTATCACCTAGACCGTGGTTTACTGAAATGGGTCATTTAGTTCCCAGTTTCAGGTATAAGGATACAAATATTAAAGACCTTGCAATACAAGCCTGTAAATCTTTAGGTATTACGCTTGGCATCGCTCATGTTGAAATAAAAATAAAAGACAACAACCTCTATGTCATAGAAGCTGCAGCTAGACCTGGTGGCGATGCTATTATGGATTTAGTCGAATCTTCTTATGACATTAACCCCTACAAACTTCATATATCTATGTATATCAATAATGAAGTAAAGCCTACATATGCATTTACGCCCAAAAAAGCATCTGCCATAGCGTTTATGAAAGCACAAAAAGGTAAGATAATGCACATTCATTATCCAGATGTATCAAAAGATACCGAAATCAAAAAAATAAATGTCTTTAAAAATATTGGGGATACCGTAACTGATCCTGAAAATTGGAGTAATCGTGAGGGGCTTATTCAGTTTAACTGGCCTGAGTTACCAACTACAAAAACATACAAACATATTAACAGAGCCAATGCATTAGCAAATAAGATTTTTGATTGCAGTGATGCTCACAATGACTAACTATTTAACCATTACTGCGCTATACCGATTTATTTGCGGTGGTTTAATCCTCATTATAAATTGGGAACTAGCAAACCCTGAATCTACCAGTGAATTAGCAATTGCTACAATTCTTTCATTTGTTCCAGCAATATTCACTCCATTTCTAATAAAGTTATTCTTTAAAAATTATTCAGGTGCTGCCCTTACAAAATTATCTTTCATAATTCTATTTTATATAGTCATTGTCATAACGGTATGCTATCAAAATGCACTGCAATTAATTATTCTAAACTTTACTTTATGGGTTATATTTTTTCTGTTGGAAACAAGTTTAGAATTTTGGTTTTCACAATTAGTTGAAAAGAAAAGTGAACGATTTATTAACCAATATATTTCACTTTCAATGACAATAAATCAAGTTGCTTTAATGATCGGTCCTTTATTTGTTTCAGTCATCATTACATTTATTGCTCTGCGTTGGATATTTTTAATGTATGCCTTGACCTATCTACTTCTTTACTTTGCCATTAGGAAACAACATAAGGATAATCAACTTCTTTCTAAAGATGAGGAAGTTCATACTAAAGAATCTGTAAAATTTATACATTATTTCATAAGTATGCTTATGTGGCCAATATTAGGAACTATCAACTTCATGTTACCTACTTTTACAACCTTTAAAAGTGGAGAAGTTCATGAAGTCGCACTATTAGACTGTGCTTTAGGTCTAGGAATGGCTTTGATTGGGATGATACTCAGTAAATTTCTATCTCATAATTGGTTACACTTATTTTTTATAGTAAGTATTTCTATCACTGTCTTGTGGTATTGGGCTGCAGACGCGCTTGTACTTAAATTGCTATTAATGTTATTGTTCGGTTTCATTTTTGGTGGCGCAAGAATTATTTTCAGGAAAATCGTTGTTACAACATATTCGAGTCATACTGTAAAACACATTTATTCCCTGGGAAATGCTTTAGGTCTCCCAGCCCTTGCACTCTGTATTTATCTAAGTATATTAAATTTAAACTTTGTTTGGTTCCCATCATTTATTTTATTAATTGTACTGATGCTTTTATTGAAAATTGATATTTCAGAACATAAATATCTTTGACTAAATCAAAAATACTCCTATAATATGCGGTTATCTACAATATAAATCCTTCATATTGATGAAGGGCTGTTTTAAGCTATTTGAATAAATCAATTGATTTCATTAACTGATGAAAATCTTCAATTTTATGCATTTTATTCAACTTATACCGGTATTCCAATGTATATGATTCAAATACGTTTACCTTTTTCAAAACTTCCTTAGCAAATTCTATTGGCGCAATACCTGACGCAGTAATTAAATTTTTATCAGACACAGCCGACCTCATTTCAAAATATTTTTCACCCTTATAATTAGGACATATCATTTTAGTATATTCTAAATTATTACTCGTGTGTTTCCTAGTATCTAAATAGCCACTACTAGCTAAAGCATCCACTGCACCACAAATTGCAGCAATAACAACGCCTTCTTCTAATGCACTTCCAACCTTTTCTATGATTGGCTGATGTACTTGGTCATTCCAGTTCGTTCCTCCAGGTAAAATTAAAAGGTTATTACGCTTTAACTTGCACTCATTTTGAGTCATATCTGGCGTTATATGTAATTCACTCATCGTTTTTACTTTTTCTTATTAGCACCTACAGTAACTACGTTTAATGTGTCTATACTTAGTTTGTTTATCTACTTCATTAATAAATGAATCTTTTCCGACTTGATCCCTACCATTAATGATTAAGATTTTGGTAAACGATTATTTGTAGGTAATTGAATTACATTGTTTGTAGCCATATAAATATCCTCCGATTAGTTAAGTAGTAATTTCTATATATTTATATCTACAAAAATGAATATGTAAGTGATAAGGAGAGTATTTTTAAAGAAGTTGCTTGAAATATAATTTTTAAAAAAAGAATGTAGATTTTACTTTTTGTTTAATTTATGTAAGTATGATAAAGAAAGAATATATATATAAAGGAGAGTTCAAATGAAGGATTGGAAAAACTATCAGACGGCTTTATTCATAATAAGTGTAATCTTTTTTCTAGGATTCTTATTAGATTTCATTGATGTATTTTCATTCGGAGAAACTTTTAGATTAGTATTTTTATTCATATTTACTCTTTCAACGTCAATATATCTTTTTGAACGTGAAAAGATTGCTTCAATTTTATTTATCCTTAGTTCAATTTTAATATTATTAGGAATAATTTTTTAAATTAAAAAGAGGGGTATTATCCCCTCTTTTGTGTTTATATTAATAAGGTTTTGCCCATGTGATTTTGTATACCCATTTCTTAACTGGTTTTTGATAAGGATTTTCTCTAACTAATCTTTTAGTAGCTGTGCCACCAACAGTTACACCATTATGTTTAGAAGATGTTATAACTCCAGAAATTACACTAAATGCGCCACCTGAAACAGTAGCAACTGTTCCACCACTTAATAATCCACTAACAATTGTTATAACTCCACCAATTGTTGCTGCACCACCTGCGAGTTGGTTTTTAGATATTTTTTGAGACCACTGTTTAGTTGCTTCTCTTTGAATACCATCTTTACTTATTCCAAATTCCTCTTTAACTTGTTGAGGGTTTTGGCCAAGTTCTTCAAGTTGTTTATCAGATAAGTTAGCTGGATTAATGCTTACAGGTCCTTCTGCATTTTTAAAATCTTCATATGTAGTAACTTCTTTAATGTTTTCTTGGTCGTTATTTTGAAGACTTTCTGCTGTTGGTTTTTCAGCACTTTGTTCTGCGGCATAAATTGCTGGACTTGCCACCATTAGTAAAGATGCTACTGACATACTACCTAAAATTGACTTAGAAACGAATTTCTTCATAATTAAAAGACACTCCTTAGAAAATATTTTTTGCACAACTTTATTAATATAATATTATGTTGTCATATTATTAATTATTTCCTAAGTGTCTGATTTTAGTACGTAAGTGTCTTATGAATTTATAATAAAATAAGACTTTCATTCTAGATATTTAGAACAAATTCTCAAGAACTAGTTAAAAGACATCTTGAAGCATCGTATATATTTTATGTCCATTTGGCAAATGATAATGATTAATTATTTAGATAAATATAACTGGCACAATAATCATCGCATATGTAATCGTTATTTCTAAAAATTCAGGTTTATCTATAGTTTTCCTATATAGCATTGCTTGTTTCCAATAAATAGGGTATGCGTTAAATCATTAATTTAATGAATCACATACTAATGGAAAGTGGCTGATAGTCAAAACTGAATTCAAACCTAAGAGGGACAAAAAGTATATTTACGTGACATATACAATTTTGGGTCAAAACTTATAATTTTTACTAATGTCATTAACAAGGGAATCTTATCAAAAAAACGCATCACTTGTGATACGCTTCCCCTTATCAGTGATTTTGCTAAAATTTTTATATCGCTTAAAAAATAGGCAAGTTAGTATTTAAATAACTCGCCTATATGTTTGCAGAAATATCATTTAATTCAAAAATTATGTTATTTAAATTCTAAACTAATATTAAATGATAGGTTTCTGTTTACAATAGATTTATCAGCACCTTGCTTGGTTCCTCTATTTTTATGGGATGCTTTATATTCCTGAGACTCTTGCCAATGTTTGTAAGCTGCTTCATCTTGCCAAAACGTAATGATAACATGATGTTCATGTGTACTATGTGGCTTTAGAAATAATAGATTTTCAAACCCTTCAGTATTCTCTAGATGTTTATCTCTATTTAAGAACACACGCTCGAAGTCTGCCTCTAAACCAGGATTAGCATATAAATGGTTTAAAACTGCATAACCATATTGTGGCAAATCATTAATTTGTTCTAATATAGTATAGTGATATGTCACATTAAATCTATTAATAGTTACCTCATTATTATTTTTGTCTAAATAAATACGATGTATTTCATTTTTCAACAAATGAATCACTCCTTTTTATTGGATGATATGTCAAAATTGCTTAAATTTATCCATAACATAATCTCTACTATTTTTATGATTCACGATAGTCTGTGGATAATCTTTTCCAATTTCAATATGATAAATTTCTTGTAACTTGTCTTTATATTTAGTTGGATCATGAATGTATTTACTGCTCACATCATTGAATATTTCTAGCTGTGTTTTAATAAAATACCCTTGCGCATCAAAACGCTCACTTTGACGTATAGGATTAAACATTCTGAAATAAGGCACTGCATCTGTTCCAGTTGATGCTGACCACTGCCATCCATGTACATTAGATGCATTATCATAATCTATCAAATACTGTCTAAAGTACTCCTCCCCCCAAGTCCAATCAATAAATAAATTTTTCGTTAAAAATTGTGCTACGACCATTCGTAAGCGATTATGCATATATCCTGTACGATTCAGCTTCTTCATTGCAGCATCAACGATTGGGTAACCAGTTTGACCTTTTTTCCATACTTCAAAATGTGTTTTATTATACGACCATTGCATGTTTCGATATTTTTCAGAAAAAGATTTAGTTGCCGTTTCTGGATACTGTGTCATTAACACATAATAAAATTCACGGAATAGAACCTCTCTTATAAAAGCTTCATAATTTTTTTCATCGCTCTCATAATCTTCAAGTAAATCATTTATAATTTCACGAATATCGAGTAGTCCATATGCTAAATATTTACCTAATCCACTTACAAAATCCTGCGACACATCGTCAGTCAATTTATCATAATGAGCTATGTCACCATTTAAAAAATCATCCC
This sequence comes from Staphylococcus pseudoxylosus, assembly GCF_044794325.1. NCBI lineage: Bacteria > Bacillati > Bacillota > Bacilli > Caryophanales > Staphylococcaceae > Staphylococcus > Staphylococcus pseudoxylosus. Next base: position 61,900 of record NZ_CP085024.1, on the reverse strand, counting down.
AATCTTTACGCGCTAACTTTTCTATATCTTTATTATTTTCAAATTTTAAGTCACTTTGATTTGAACCCTTTTCCGCAATTTGAGACAACTGCTTAAATTGATAACTTTTTTTAGGGGTGTGTACTAAGTCCTGACGATTTGCTTTATAAAAACTAGTAAATACTTTATAAGGCTGTTGCTGTTTATTAAAAGTCTTTGTTGGCTCAAAGTAATGATTCACGCGCTGTCCAATTACTGTAACTTGGTGATTTTCAAAAGCCTTTTTTACATGAGGATAGTCATATATTTCTTTGTGATAACTCATAATATCTTTTGCTACTAATACGTGAGATAACGCCAATGTTTCTGCTAATTCACCTAGCTTTTCATATGTGACAATATAAGGTTGTATATCATGCTTATCTAAAGCATTTACAAATCCTTTTACAACTTTATGGTAATAGTCACGTTTTACTTCTGATGCGTCAGTTAAATCTTCTAAAGGTAAGATAAAATACAATTTATTTATCTCATTTTGATGCTTCACTATATATTGAAAAAGTGGATTATCTTTCGTTCTAAAAACTCTGTTAAGTATGACTCCTAAATGCATTTTATTGCCTCCCAGCTTGTTTCATACAAATTCACTTTATAATTGTCCTTTAACTTAAGATTGTGTTTTCAATCATATACCCGTTTTAGCTTTTGTATAATTCACTAAAAAATAAAATAAATTTTAATACCTTACATATTATAGGCAACTTCAGGGTATATTATTATCAGAGGTGATTAAATTATGAATAACGAACAATTACAAAATGAAATTGAAAATATATTAAATACATCAAAAATAGGTGTCCTATCTACTGCACATAACAATACACCTAATAGTAGATACATGGTATTTTATAATGATGGACACACACTTTATACTAAGACAAGCATTGAGTCTAAAAAAATTGCTGAATTTAAAGATAATCCCAAAGCTCATGTACTTATAGGTTACGATGAAACGAATAATCGTAGTTTTCTAGAAATTGATGCTAATGTTGAAATACTGAAAGATCAAGAGACTATTGATTGGATTTGGAACAAACAAGATAAGTCCTTTTTTGACTCTAAGGATGATCCAAACTTGTGTGTAATTAAAGTAATACCAAAATCCATAAAAATTATGAACGATAAAAAATTAGACACACCACAAACCATTACGTTCGATTAGTTAAAAAGGCGAGCCTGAGACATAAATAGATGTCTCAGGCTCCTTTTCAATTTGGCAGTAGGTGACTGAATTGAAAATGCTATTATATCAAGCTTTTTTCAATCCTAGTCACCCTTGCCGGGGTGGGACTACGAAATCTATATTAGAAAATTTGATTTCTGTCCCACTCCCGTTTTTTATATACCATTATTAATATCTTCTAACATAGCATCAACTGTAATTTTAGCACTCGTCAGTACAATTGGCACTCCCGCCCCTGGATGAACACTAGCTCCAGCAAAATACAAATTTTTGTAATCTCTGCTCACATTAGGCGGTCTGTAATAGTTACTTTGCGCTAAAGTAGGCATTAAACCAAAGGCTGCTCCAAATTTAGCATTATAATCTCCTTCAAAATCCTTAGGCGTATAAATAATTTCTGTCACAACTTGCTTTTTCAAATCTTTTAACGCTTTAATCGTAAAAAGCTTATTGTAAATAATATCTTTTACTTGTGTGATTGTTGACTCATCAGACCAATCCGTATCACCTGTTTTCAATTCTGAAACGGGCATCAGCACATAAATACCTGTTTGACCTTCTGGCGCTAACGACTGATCTTCCACACTAGGAGCGTATACATATATTGATGGATCTTGGGATATTTGCCCGGAAAATATTTCATTGATATTATTATCAAAATCCTTTGAAAATATAACATTATGTAACAAGATTTCTTCAGATAAATCTTTATCAACACCTATGTACATTAAAAAGGCTGAGCAAGAATAGTCCATATTATCAATTTTCTGTGTCGTATACTTCTTAGGATGATGTTCATTTTTAATTAAAGATGAAGTAGCATATGGGAAATCAGCAGTACAAATTATCTTGTCATACTTTTCTATATGTCCGTTTACTTTTAGTCCCTCCGCACACTTATACCTACCATCAATGATAATTTCTTCAACGTTTGCGTTGGTATAAATTCGAGTACCTAATTCTTCATTTAGCGTTTGAAGCGCTCTGACAAAGCTATACATACCACCTTTTATAAAGTGAACACCAAACATTAACTCTATCATGGGTATAATTGAATACAATGACGGGCTTCGTTTAGGGTCGATACCTATATATAATGTTTGAAACGCTAAAATCTTTTGGATTTTTTCATTATCAACATATTTTTCAATTAAATTATCTGCTTTATCAAATGTTTTGAGTTTCATACCTTGATATATAGTAAAAGGATTATAAAAATCTGTAGGTTTCCTAAACGTACGTTCTAGAAAATATTTTCGTGCTATTTCGTATCTTTCGTATATATCTGTTAAAAAGGACATAAAACCATGTGTAGAGTTAGGTTCAATACTTTCAAGCATATCTCTTAATTGAGCAAGATCTGTAGGAACGCGAATTTGATCTGTTTCACTAAAATAAACATCATATATATGTGATAATTGTTTAATTTCCAAGTAATCATTCATATTTTTTTGAGCGTAATTAAAAACGTCTCGATAAATCTCAGGCATCATTACGATGGTTGGTCCCATATCAAATGTAAATCCATCTTGCTTGATCTGATTCATCCTACCACCTATTTGTTGGTTCTTTTCATATAAATCTACTTGGTGACCGTTTGCTGCTAACCTTGAAGCTGCAGCTAAACCTGAAACACCGCCGCCTATAACTGCAATCTTCATAATGTTTCACTCCTATTATATTTCGCACTAAGTTCACGATAAATTTTCATTTTTTTCAATTTGCTTACATATACTTTCTTATGCAACGTATAGTTTGCCTTCCTTACTTCCACAAGTATTTCATGATAAGCTATCGCAGCTAATTCGATAATGTAACGTACCTCTTCGTCAAAATAATTAATACCGTTTAATGCAATATCATATAACCTAACTGCCTCTGTAGCGTAACTTTCCCACAGTTCTATATAATTTGGCGTAACTCCTTCATAATATATAGAATGTAGATTAACTCGATATTGAGCTAATTTTTCTACACTTAGATAAATTCTTCCATTTTGAAAATCTTCGCCGACATCTCTTAAAATATTAGTTATTTGCATTGCCTTGCCTAAAGCAATCGCAGCTTCTTCAGCTTGCTCGAAATTATTTTCATTTGATGAAGTTAATATAGGAGTTAACAATTCACCGACAGTACCTGCCACACCATAGCAATACTCATATAAATCTGAATCAGTTTTCATTTCTTTTAAAACTAAATCTTCCTTCACATATTGAATTAAAGATTCAAAAGGTTTTTTAGGTATTGAATATGTATTCAATGTATTACTTAAAGCATTCATAATAGCTGCATCACTTTGATACGCTTGAATATAATCACAATCGCTATAAATCACATCTAAATCTCTAGCTATGCCGTTTAATTGCTCAAGGTCTTTGTATTTATCAATACTGTCATCTATGATTCTGCAAACTGCATAAATAGCCCAAATTGCTTTTTTCCTTTTTAAATCCAAAAAATCAAAGGCATATGAGAACGTTTTTGAATGTTCTTTCATTATATTGTGACAATGATTATAATCTCTCTCTAATTGATTCATTTATTGGCCTCCTCAGTAAGCCTAGAACTTCTTGATATTTGTATAAAAAACTAAGCTATAAATCTATTCTACGGCCTTTCCAATATATACGTTTGAATACATTGATATCTAACCATGATTTAAAAAATATCACGACAAAGCATATGAAGAGCAGTAGATGACATAAACTCGCAACGATATTAAAATTTCCTGTTCTTCGAATAAATATATGAAATTGTATCGCATATATAAAATATAGAGTAATAGCTAATAATATATATAACGAGCCTAAATTAATTGAAAAAATTATCGCTAAAACTGTTGTAAGTGAACCAAATAGCCATAAAAATACAAACGTAAGCGTAGAGTTTTTAGTTACTTGAGAGCCAAGTGCAAAGTGTTTACTCCAACCCTCTAATAGCGCTTTATATCCTTGAGAATACATTCTAAAATTCACTACGCCTTGGCCTTCATACAAACTAACTGGCAAACCTTGCTGATTATATGCTTTACTTATTGCAAAGCCTTCAATGATTTGATTTTTAGCTTTCAAATGTCCTTGTGTCAATTTATAATCTTGCTTATTTGTCACAAGGACTGGTCCAAACGCGCCTTGCTCATTCTTTGCTGATTTCGTGATTGAAAATTGATTCATACCTACGATTGTCATTAAATTAAAAATCGCCGATATATTTTCATATAGCTTTTTTATCTTGTGATAAGGTTGTATTGACAACAAACCTTTACCACCTTGTAAATCATATTGATTGGCTATATTTTGAATACTATCATCACAAGCAAACTGAACATCAGCATCAACAAACATTAATAAATCATGCGTTGCATATTTGCTACCTTGCCAACAAGCATGTGACTTACCTTGCCATGTAGTATCATTTTCAACAGTATATACGCTCGCACCATAATATCTAGCGACAACTTGTGTCTCATCAGTTGAACCATCATCCATAACAATTACTTCTATTTCTTGCTCTTTACTTATACTGTTAAGTAATTTAGGTAAGTTCTCCGCTTCATTTCTAGCAGGTACAATAACACTGACGGCTGTCTGACCTCTTCCTTTTCCGGAGTTATTTATAATCGCTCGAAGCGCATACATACACATTCCACTTATTAGTGATAGTATCGTCAATACTATTGCTATTATATAAAGTATCATTCAGCCTCAACTACTTTCTCCATTAATAATAGATTCTGCTACTTGCATACCACTCAAAGTAACCATAGGCATACCAGCGCCAGGATTTACAGAACCACCTACAAAGTACAAATTTTTGAAGTACTGACTTTTTTTAGGAAATTTAAAACCTTTATTTTTCTTCTTATTGGATACTACGCCATATATAGCTCCTTTATTAGAATTGTATGTATTTTCTATATCATGTGGTGTCCATACGTCTTCATATACAATGTGCTTTCTCAAATCTTTCAAGCCCATGGACTCTAATTTATCCAATATACGTTCTTGGAATTGCAGATATTCTGCTTCACTAAATGACTTACTCTGAATGTACGGTATGTGTGGCAATATTTTTATATTCTCGTGTCCCTCTGGCGCCTGTGTCTTATCTGTTTTATTTGTATTCACTACATAAATAGTCGGATCTTCAGGCAAAACATACTGGTGAAAAACTTGATCATAATTAACTTTAGAATTACTTGAAAAGAAAAAGTTATGATGTTGAAGCTCTGGATAACTTTTGTCCACACCAAGATGCATGACATAACCTGAACTAGCTGGCTCAAATTTACGTTCCAATTTGTTTATTTGGTTTGCATCAAAATTCAATAAATACTTATAAACAGGGATTACTTCCATATTAGATATAATGTAATCTGCATATATTTCCTTATTACTTTCTATTGTTATCCCTGTCACCTTATTTTGACTATTATAATTGATACGTTTTACAGGGGTGTTAAAATGTATGCCCACACCTAATTTTCTCGCTAATTGTTCCATCGCTTCCGCTAACTTATGAATGCCACCATCTACGTACCACAAACCTTCCTCATGTTGCATTTGAGGTAATAAACTCAATACAGCCGGAGCATCATAAGATGAGGAGCCTACATATTTTATGAAATAACCTAGCATTTCTCTTAAATATGGGTTATCCACCCTTTTATTAATGGCTTGTTGCATTGTATGAAAATAATCGAATTGCTTTAAAGCTGAAAACGGACCATGATAACGAATAATTGCAAACATCGTATCTAATCCCTTACCAAAGTAGCTTTTTTCAGCAACTTGATGTATCTTTTGTGCGTAACTAAAAAACGAAGAAAGTTGCTCTATATCTTTATTTGTTAACGTCTTGTTATTAGTTAACATATCTTCCATGGATTCATATAAATCTAAAATTTGGCCATCTGGATAAACGTTTCTAATCTGTAAACTTAACTTACGAATGCTAACATAATCTTCTAGCCTTTCATCACATCGTTGAAATAGGCGTTGAAATACTTTAGGCATGGTTAAAATTGATGGACCGAGATCAAATCCATAGTCATCTATGTCTAACCTATTTACCTTTCCACCGATATGATTATTTTGTTCATATAAATCCACTTGATAGCCTGCTTGAGCCATACAAATTGCACTGGCAATCCCTCCCAAGCCACCTCCTATGACAACCACTTTCTTATTTCCCATTTAATCACCTTTTCTTTTTTGTAATTTATTATAAATACGTATTAACTTAGGGCGATTATAGCGCTGAACAATCATACAAGGCACATTAGCTATAATGACATATATAAAATTAATTATTTTAACGCTTTTTGACGCTTTAAAAAACGCAATAACAGGAAATATGGATAGCAGATGAACCACCTCTGCACGTCTAGTTTCTAATATAAATCGCTGTATATCATTCATATTTTTAGATAAATCGAAAGTCGCTTTACTACTGATATTAGGGTTAAGATATTGACCGTCTGGCAAATGATCTTTCCAATATTGCACTTTAACTAATTGTTGCCATAATTGACCCTCTTGTTCAATATTCCAACTTCGAAAATACTTATTATCTTTTTCTAAGAACTTATAACTAATACGAGTACCAAGTTGAGCAATAATCATTTGAACTATAAACCAATATAGCGCAATATATATAATCTTTTTCATCAATTTAATGCTCAGATTTCGCTGTATAGCTTGGGTTATCTTTATTTAAATACCAATTACCAGCTGTTAAATAAGTAGCAAAAGCGCTCCAAAGCATATATGGAACTAGTAAAATGCCAGCAACTTTTTTTACATTGAAAAATTTTACAGTTGTTGTAACTACTGCGCCCAGTAATACAACACTCTCTATCAACGCACTAAAGCGTAATTTATATTTGAAGTAAAATATCGACCATAGATAATTTAGGCTTAATTGCGTGTAATAAGCACCTTTTAAATCCTTACTAGTAGATTTATTAGTCACTAATGCATAAGCTACGCCCATCGTTGTATAAAGTATTGGCCACACAATTGGAAAGACATAGCCGGGTGGTGAAAAAGGTGGTTTAACATTATTTTTATAATCTTTTCTCGCGTTTTTCACTGCAAATTTCCCTATAAATTTACCGCCTGTAATTGGTGTTATAACTTTTATAATTGTTTTAATTATCTCGTTTGATTTCATAGTTGATCCCCTCTTTTTTTGTAACTAACTAGCCTTTATTTTAGCCGTTACAATTCGGCATTGGACATGTTATTTTTTCTAGCTAAATACTTTTTCAATCCATATACTTTCAAAACAATTGCACCTGTAATAACAATTGGCAAAATAAACTTCTTCATATTAAAGTATTCTCCTTTATTAGTTTTTTGGCTATTAATCTTGAATTTAAAAAGATTCATTACACTTTTATGAACTTTTGCTTGGGTATACTTATATACCCACCAAGGTAACGTCGGTTCATATTCTTGTAACGCTATGATACATGCGTCACTATTAGGTAACCTTCTAAACTCTAATCTCGCATTACCACCATCTGAATCTAAAGCGAAATCTCCACCAACAATTCGATATAAAATTCTCTCATTATTAGAAGCTTTAAAATCTTTACTTAATAATAGTAAGTCCTTATTTAAACACGGCACACTAATCGTAAAGTTATCTTCGTTAAAATCACTATTAACGACATTTAATGTAATTCTATTTAAAAAATTTGCATATGATTCTGCCAATTGAATCATATTTACATCTTTAGGTAAGACTACCCTTGATATTGCTCTAACATCTTTAATATCGCCCTTACGTGATGACTTCCCTTTCTTTTGTGTCTTAGTTTCTTCTTCCAAGGCATTACGCACACTTTCTTTATAATCAATTTTACCTATAGAAATATCTTTCACAACATTTTCATCGTTTCTAATCATATCATGAATTAAGCTATCCATTAACGGATAAACCATTTCTTTTGGTACCCCAGAAATAAGTTTCACCCAATATTTACTTAGCCAAATTGGAATAATAGGCAAATCTATCGTAGGTAATCGTTTATCTAGTACCTCTGCAGTTTGCTTGAAAAGGTCTTTATAAGTCATATGACTAGGTCCACCAATATCTATCGATTCATTCTTATTCGGCTGTCTCTCTACAATTTTATATAAACCGTCAATCACGTCGTCTATTGCGACTGGCAATGTTGTATTATAAGCCCATTTTGGCAGTAACAGGCCAGGTAATCTATCTACTAATTTTTTTAATATAGGGTAAGAACTTCCTTTAGATCCTATAATCAAACCAGCTCTTAAAGTACTTACTGGTACACCATATGATCCTAAAATCTGTTCGCACTCTAAACGGCTTCTTAAATGTGGTGATAATTCACTTGTATTAGGTATCAAACCACTCATAAATACAATATGCTGAACTTTGTTATAACTTGCGGCTTTAGCAAAATTATCAGCTAATAATGCATCCATATCTTCAAAGCTCGCCTGCGTCAACTTAGCTGAAGGCATCATAGAATGGACAAGATATATAGCGATATCAATGTCCTCCATTACCTCAGTGATTTCATTTAAATCAAACAAGTCAGCTGCCTTCCAAGTAACATTGTGTTCATTTGATTTATTTTCTATATTTCTAGAAATAGCTATAATTTCATAGTTATCTTTTAATTTATTCATTAAGTGACTACCGATATATCCCGAAGCGCCTGTTAATAATATTTTTTTCATATATTTAGCCTCCAAATAGAAAAAGATGAGCAGGTAAACTTTACCTCAGCTCATCTTTTACGTAACGAGCTCACTTGCTCATTATCTTAATTGACAAGAGCTCCAAGTCTCTTACTTAATGTTGTACCCTTTTTAAAACTTTTCAATCTTTATTAGCACGAATTATGAAATAACTCTACGAAATTATCACAATTGTCTAAAAAAAGGGATAATCTTACTTGCTTTAATTATGTCACTAGTGTAAAAAAACTCTTTCCCCTTTCCTGTATAAGCTGGAATTAGTATCATATTTGCTTTAGCGCTATATAACCATTCTGGATTTAAACCAGAATTCAATATATCTTGATATTCTTGAAAAGTATTTTCCCAATTTAAGTTTATTTTCATTAATTTACCTCCTGAAAAAGCTCCCATTCGATTGTCATCAACTTCTACACTCACTTACCTATTTCCACTTCACAAAAAATTCAAAACTGAAATGAACAATTTTCCAAAAAAGGGGTTTCAAAACCTAAATAAATGTAATAATGGAAACAATTCATTTTCAAGGAGTAATACGTATGGAAGCGTCAAAAAATTATAATATAATAACATTTGTTTTGTTTATTTCTGGTATCTTAATTATGTTTAATCTATATACCGCAATACCTATAACAGAGCATTTAGCTAATGATTTTGGTATATCTCAGTCAGTTGCAGCAATGAATGGTGTGGTTTTTTCAGTCACTTATTCCATTAGCTGTTTATTTTATGGTACTATTTCAGAAAAATTTGGAAGAATACGCGTCATTTTACTTTCACTAATTGGTCTAATTATAGTTTGCTTTTCGATTGGATTTGTAACTTCTTTTAATACATTATTGATTTTACGAGGCCTCCAAGGAATATTTGCAGCTGCATTTTCTCCCATAGCTATTACTTACACTACCGAAACTTATCCACTTAAAAAGAGGTTAACAACAGTAAGTTTTATTAGTACAAGTTTTATGCTATCTGGTATTTTAGGTCAAAATTTTTCAGAAATATTAATTAGCCAATTCGATTGGCACATTATTTTCTTTATACTTTCTTCGCTATACATCTGCTTAGCTATTATCATCTTTAGAAATGTCCCAGAAAGCCCTGTAAAAAATTCAGATGTTCAAATCCTTAAATACTTTAGCAATTTCAAAGACTTTGCTAAAAATCGAAAAGTATTAATCTGCTACTTTATTTCTCTAACATTACTTACAACATTCATTTCTATGTATGCAGTAATAAATGAATTCATACTATCGTATTCTATACACGGAGATAATCACACAGCATTTCTAGTAAAATTATTCGGTGTTTTTGGTATGCTAAGTTCATTAATGTCGGGACGTATTAGTAGTAGGTATGGTGTCAAATTTGTTTTAAATATTGCTTTAGGCGTTTGTGGTGTGACATTAATATTAATGCCTTTTGCACATAATATTCTGCTAATAACATTTTTAAGTATATGTTTTGTTGCTGGAATTGCGTTTGCAGTCCCTTTAGTTATCGCAAAAGTAAATATGTTAGTGTATGGAAATAGAGGTTTCTTCTTGTCTGTTAACACATTTATTCTATTTTTAGGTACAGCAGTTGCTCCGATCCTATCGATTTACCTTACTTCTCTAAATAATTTTACAAGTATGTTTGTAATCATATCCTCTATTGCATGCTTAGCATTCCTTGCTTCATTATTCTTGCCAAGCGATGAACAAACAACTTATTGATGCACTTATCATTGTTCTATAGTTTGAACTAATAAATCAATTCAAATTTAGTATTAGACGTTTACATTAATTACAATTATTCTTGCAGTAGTTTCAAAATTTTTGAGGAGTGATCATGTTATGAATTATTCACCAAAACAAGGCACACGTAGCCATGGTTTACCACACGATCCTTTTAAAAGCAGTACTGTTCCTAGACCAATTGGATGGATTTCAACAATATCAAAGGATGGTAAAGATAATTTAGCACCTTATAGCCAATACCAAAATTTAACATGGGATCCGCCTATGGTAATGTTTGCAGCTAATCAATCTGTTTTAGGAGAACACGAGCGTAAAGATACAGTTAAAAATGCAGAAGAAACAGGATGGTTTGTCTGGAACATGGCAACTTATGATTTAAGAGAAGCAGTAAACTTATCTGCTAAGGCATTGCCACCAGAAGAAGATGAATTTGAATTTGCAGGTGTAGAAAAAGAGAAATGCATTGAAGCGCCTGGTCACAGAGTCAAAGCATCTCCTGTACATTTTGAATGTGAATATGTCCAAACAGTGCGTATCCCTACTGGCGATCCGGTATCTACTGTAGATATGGTTGTCGGCCGTGTAGCACAAGTTCACATTGATGACGAAGTGATATTAGATAACGGGAAACTTGATATACAATCTATTAGACCTATTGCACGTTTAGGTTATTATGACTATACAGTTGTCGATCAAATTTTTGAAATGAAGGCACCATCTGCATCAGAAGAAGAATTAGCTGGTTTAGAGGGTAGAAATTTTGATAATAAAACTAGATTTACTTTCGAATAATACTATTGATTATTATCGCTATATATACTTTTCTTCTCGATTTTGATTGGATTAGAGACAATTAGTAGTATAATTATAGAACTGTTTGAAAATATAGTTCATGAACTTAAAATAAAAGTTTTTAGTGAGTTTTAATTTCGTTTATTCAAAATATTGAACTTTTAAAAATAACGAATAAGTAAAAAATATAATTTCAAGAGCATTTCCTACCTTTATGGAGTAGGAAATGCTCTGTTTATAGTATTACTTCTTTTATTCTGATTATATACTTATATAGTCCACATGTATTATTAGCTAGTATAGTTGATGTTTCATCATTTTCTTACTACAATTCAATTTTAGTTTCATGATCTATAGATGTTTTAGGTCCATTCCAAATTTGAACTGTCCCATCATCTTTAACTATGATGGTATTTGCTCCAGCACCTGATTTGTTATTTGCATCAATTTTCCATTCTCCATTATTATAAACTGGTTCTTGGAATTTTTATAAATCAGCATCCCAACTTCATTTACAGCAGCAATAGCGTAATCAAACACTTTATTTCTAGTCACTTGTTGTTCATCGCTTGTATATTCTTCTGTTGTAGATTGCTGTTGACTATTATTTTGACTCTCATTGTTAGCTGATTCGTTAATACTTTGCGAATCACTGTCATCATTTTCTTTTTGCTGAGCTTGTAATTTATCTTTTTCTAACTCTTCTGCTTGATATTTAGTATATCCAAAAAACCCAACAGCTGCTAATATACCTAAAATAGAAACTATTGTTATTGCGCTTAATAATCTTTTCATAACCTATCCGTCCTTAAATTTAATAATTCCCACCTTGACCATTTGCACGAGCTTCTACTTGACCTCTTAAGAAGTCTACATAATCTTCTGACCCCTCTGTAGCTTCATCCACTGCTGCAGCTTGATCTTCAGTCATACCTTCTTTATATGCCGCAAGAAATTCATCATCTGTCATATTTTTTGCGTCTTCTGCAGTATATTTAGGTTGTTCCTGTCCGGCACTATCTTCTGATGCAGTTGCGCCTCCACCAGCTGGTTGGAATTTTCCTTCTTCTGCAAATTGTTGTAAGGTAGGGGTCATTTCTTTAGTTGTAATTACACCATCTCCATCCGTATCAGCTTTGTCAATTTCATTTGATAAAATTTGAGCTTCATTACTATTGAGCTCATATTTAATGACCCTCACTTGGTTTATAGTCTAAACTGTCAGAAAAATATATGTTCTTTTTAGGTTTTTCGATAAAATTAAATTCAATATCTTTAGACCCAATAGAAGAACCTTTTAAGTCACCTGTACCTTTTAACAATAATTTAGGTGGTTGTTGGGTAGGAATATCGTATCTCTTTCTTAATTGTTTTACATTATAATCACTATTTTCTAAATCATACTCTGCTGAATAGCTAGGAACTTTTGGATTGGTTGCTATATTTCCATTTTTATAATCTTTTAAAGAGTTGAAATTTGCATATTGAGAAAAAAACTTGAATTCTTCTATTTCCTTCTTCACATTAAAATTTTCAATTCTTTCAGTTGGAATGATTTTATTATTTTCCATTTTTATAGGGTATTTTTTTGAGTATTTTGACTAACCCCTTTACTATCCGTAGATATTTTATTAATTATATAATTTCCTTTTGATGTCCTTGTATTTCGATTTACTTTCAAAACCATACCTCTCGTTTCAAGATCATCGCCTTTACGTTGTATAGCCATTTCAGAATATAATGTCCATGTCCCTTTATCATCTTTATCAAATTCTTCATCTCGATAACCTTCTTTATCGTATAGGTCATCAAGGTTTTTGATAGGATACATACCTAATGTTTTTTCAAAACTCTTTTTAATTTTTTCTTCTTTATTATCTTCTTTTGTCATACTTCCACATCCCCCAATAAAAATCGTTAAAATTAAGAAACTTGCAAATACTATTAATCTTCTTGAATGTTTCATATTTTCACATCTCTCTATTTATCGTAAAATTTGTAAACACTATATAAATCAAAATATTAAATACTTTACTTATCACTCTTTAATATTACCAAACAATAAATATTCAATTCATTTAAGATATAAATTTATTTTAGTTTTGCGCTTTATAATTAACATTAAAAAACCGCATCATTTATGATATGCTTCTGCGTATCGGTTAATGATGCGGTTTTTTATTTTGTTTTATCGTCAACCTTAAACTGTAAAATAACTTTTGAATTAAATGCAGTATAAATTAATTTAGAAACTTTTTTCATAAAAACCCTCCTCATATTTGTCTTACAGTCCACATTATTACATTAATGTTACAATGCCACAAAATAATTATATAAAAATATAAATTTTTTACTTCTTTTTACATTCATACACGCAATTTAACTTTTCATTTTCTTAGTTTAGAGACTTATCACTATAGTCAAATTACAAAGTAAGTGTTTGATATACATTGATTTTAAGTGTAAATATAAAAAAATCGCCTGGAACAAAATGTATGTTCCAGACGTTGCTATGATAAGTCTTATAATAGTTTCGCGAATGCGAAAACGACAAATTGTAATGGCTCATCCACTTAGAAAGATTGAAAATAGCTTTTTGTATCATTCACTCTGCCTCTCATGTAAGGATCTATAGATAAATAAATGGATTCTACTTGAACTTCACCTACTTGAGGTTCTCATACTTCTATTGTTTCAAATCTAAATACATCAGTCTTGAGGGATCGCTTGTGATCGTTTTGCAAGTACAACTTGTTGATTATTCCTTCAGATATTTAGTCGTTGCGTCTGATAATGACAAATCACCATTGATGATTTGGAATTCGTGACCTTGTAATACTTCATCAGTTAATACAGAAACAAGCACTTCTGCTACATCTTCTCTTGTAATATACGGATTTTGTACATTTTCAAATTGTGCACTCATATTGAATTGTTGCGTTTCATGTTCGTTTGTTAAAGCGCCCGGATGCACGATGGTATATTTTAAATTTGCATGTCTTAAGTAGTCATCCGCATAATGTTTAGCAATAGTGTATGGTTTCAAGTCGCCTGACGCATCAAACGCTTCTCGACGTGAGTCGTACGTTGATACCATAATAAAGTGTTGATGACCGACGTGTTCACTTGCTTTAATTGCTTTCACTGCACCGTCTAAATCTACAATGATTGTTTGATCGTCACCTGTGCTCCCACCAGAACCAACGGAAAAAAGGATTTGATCATACGATTTAAATAATTCTATTAATTCATCAATAGACTGTTTTGCGACATCAATGTAAGTTGCATCGATACCATCTGCTTTTAAAGATTCAACTAGTTCTTCTTTTCTAACACCGGCAGTAAAATCAACATCTCGTGCTTTCATTTTACGTATAAGATGTTGACCGACGCCACCATTAGCACCGATAATTAATGATTTCATGTGTATCGCTCCTTTATGAAATTATTGATTAGCTAAGATTTTTAAAGCGTGTTCAGCAACAGCATGTCCTGATTGAGGATTTTGACCAGTCACAATGCGACCATCTACGACTGCGAAATTGCTCCAGTCATCCTCTTTTTTAAAATGTGCACCGTTACTAATAAATTCGTCTTCTAATAAATATGGCATGTATTCAGTTGTACCATTTGCTTGTTCTTCACTATTTGTAAAACCAGTCACGTCTTTATGACGAACGAGGTAATCGCCATTTTCTTTAATGTCGAGTAGACCAGCCGCACCATGACATACAGAAGAGAGAACGCCTTGGTTATTGTAAATACTTAACGCAATGTCGTTAAGTTCTTTGTTATTTCTAAAATCCCAAATCGCACCATGTCCACCTGCAAAGTAAATGGCTTGATAGTCGCTAGGATTAACCTCTTTTGGAGATAATGTTTGTCCAAATTTATTCATATAATCATGATCCGTGTAGTATTCCCAGTCCTCAGCTCCCATCATTTCAGGGCTAAGACTGATAGGATCAAGAGGCACATATCCACCGTTCGGACTTACGAAATCAACATCATAACCTGCGTCATAGAAATCTTTCGCAAAGTGCGTAACCTCTGAGAACCACGCACCCGTAGGTCTGTCTAAATTATCGTATTTCGCAATGTTTGTTACAACAATTAAAGCTTTTTTCATTGTCTTTCCTCCTCATTCATGTTTATATAGAGTACAATATCAGTTAAACCTTGGTTTAAGGGAAAGGATTTGCTTACATGGAACAATATTACATTGAATATGTCTCAGATTATTGCAATATACCTAAAAGCAAACTGCGTTATTACGAGAAAAAGAATATCTTGAAACACATCGACAGAGATAGCAATAACAAGCGTTTATACACAGACGACGATATCGAAATGATTAAATTTATCCAGTGCCTAAGCAATTTGAATATGCCATTAAAAGAAATCCGAAAAAACACAGATATGCTTTATCAAAACCAAATAGATGTCCCAAGCGTGTTACGCGCACACCTAAAATTCTTGAATGAACAACGGAATTTAATCAGTACACATATCGACTTAATTGAACAAGAATTACAAACTGCCATGACCGAGTGACGAGGGAAAAGGGGGTGTGTGAATTAAAAGAACGATAAGAAGAGTATGGAGGGATAGTGAATGAATAAGCATAAAGAAATTGTAGATTTTAAAGGTGGAGTGCGTAGATAAAGGCGATAGGTGGATAGACAAAGCTGGAATGAATTTTTCTTCATCTACATAAGGGTTCTGTTGCAAAGTTGAATTTATAGTATAATTTTAACAAAAAGGAGTCTTCTGTATGTACTATTCAGATATAAACAATTCGATAAAGATGTTATAACTGTAGCCGTTGGCTACTACTTAAGATATGCATTAAGTTATCGTGATATATCTGAAATATTAAGGGAGCGTGGTGTTGATGTTCATCACTCAACCGTTTATCGTTGGGTTCAAGAATATGCACCTATTTTGTATCAAATTTGGAAGAAAAAGCATATTATAAGTGGCGTATTGATGAAACATATATCAAAATCAAAGGGCAATGGTGTTATTTGTATCGTGCCATTGATACAGAGGGTCATACATTAGATATTTGGTTACGTAAGAAACGGGATAGTCATTCAGCATATGCGTTTATTAAGCGCCTTATTAAACAATTTGGCACACCTCAAATGATAATTACAGATCAAGTACCTTCAACGAAGGTAGCCATAGCTAAAATAATGAAAGTGTTTAAGCTGATCCCTAATTGTCATTGCACATCTAAATATCTCAATAACCTCATTGAACAAGATCATCGTCATATTAAGCTGAGAAAGACAAGATATCAATGTCTCAATACAGCAAAAAATACACTCAAAGGCATTGAATGTATTTACGGATTATATAAAAAGAACCGTAGGTCTCTTCAGATCTACGGATTTTCACCATGCCACGAAATTAGTTACATGTTAGCCGGTTAAGCGAAGACTGACACAATAAAATGGTGATTAGCTATATTTTTCTAACTTTGCAACAGAACCTTCCACTTTATATAGCTCACGCCAAAACTAATAATCAAAAAACTGCCATCCACTGTCTCTGGACAGATACGATGGCAGCGATAATATGACTTTATTTAGGAAGCTTGGAAGCAAGGACGTCAATATTTTCAATCACTGGTGGCTCTACGAAAAGTTCAGGAGATTTCTCCGTCAATGCCGCAGCCACTTGACCAGAAAGGTGTGCTTGACGACCTGTGTCGTCCGGGAATGCGTCAAAGATGCCGAATGTCGTAGGTCCAAGTCGGATCGCAAACCATGCGATCGTTTCTGACTCCTCCTGAACCACAGGTAGGGCCCCACGTAGGAAGCTTTCAACTTCCGTTTCTTTTCCAGGTTTTGCTTCAAGTCGAACCAATAGCGCTACATTAACCATTTTTCTACCTCCTCCTCAAATTAGAAACTTCATCCATTAATATATCACATAACATTTTTTATTAGAAGATATATATATAAAGAGTCCTTTTAAAAAGAGCTCTCCTAATCGTTTCATAATCAAATTTTGTCTTAATAAGGAACGATTTTTCTAACTAGAATTTTAATTATAGACATAAATTTACACTCTTTGTAATTCTAGGCTAGTTATTTTATGAATTAATCATGAAAATGTAGATTAGTATTCTTATAAAATAATTAACTCATAATCAGTATTTAAAACAAGCTGAACTCTATTTTTTCTTTGTTAGTGTTAACTGAACAAGCAAAGTATCAACTAATGAGATGATATAAAAAATACGATTATTATAAGAATCATTAGCATATTTTATGATTAAAAAGCATTTTGTTAAAGAAAGACCTTACTATTAACTATCTTATTTTTCATTCATTTTATTACTTTAAATAAACTGTAATTCATAAATTTCCTTATCTTTGTAGTTATTGAATGCATCTATATGCCCTTTTAAAAATATTTCTTGTTTTTTTCTACTCACATTATGATAATAGGATAACTTAATATTCATATTGGATTCGTAACCGTTATTTTTTATAGTATCGTCTAATTCATCAAATACTGTCTTATTTATAGGTAACATATAACCTTCTTTACTAGGTAACATATTAACATACTTTTTTTGAATAACTTTATCTTCACCTAATAAAACTTCAATGGTGATTTTTTTTGCTGCACCGCCTCCTAAATTATATAATTTCAAATAATCTTCATTTTCTTCCACATTGGAAGTGGTGTTTTTTAAATTTAATTTTTGGTCTTTATCTCTAATTAATAAAATCTGATTAAATCCTAATGCAGGAATAAAACTTATTTTCATTTGGTAAAGTTGAACTGATACTGATACAAAATAAAATAACGCCATAATAAATGTTCCAAGTGATCCTATCGCTGATATAATATTAATCATATTTAGCTCCTTTTCTTTTTTAGGAAATAGTAGTAGGAAATTAAACGTAGCATAAAACAATTTATATTCAACAATCTATGAATATAAATTTCATATTAACTATATAAAAACGAGCATTGGATACCAATTTTTTAGTATTGGATAAGAATTTCCCTTAGCACTTATAATTAGTCCAGCTCTCAACGTAGTTACTGGCACACCATATGCTCCTAAAATGTCTTTACACTCTAAGCGACTTCTTAAACATTGTGGTAATTCATTCGTATTTGGAATTAGGCCACTCATAAATATGATATGTTTAACTTTATTAAAACCTTGATGCTTTAGCAAAATTATCTGCTAATATTTCATCCATATCTTCAAAACTTGCTTGTGTTAACTTAGCTCAAGGTATGATCGAATGAACAAGATAGATAGCGATATCTACGTTTTTCATTACTTCTGTTATCTCATTTAAATCAAATAAATCTGAAGATTTCCATATAATATTTTGTTCATTAGACTTATTTTCTATATATGCTGAAGCACCTGTTAATAGAATTTTTTTTGTGAATTTAGCCTCCAATTTTAAAAATGAGCAGGCACATGCTTGCCTCAGCTCATCTTTTTCATAATAAGCTAAATTGCTCACTACAATTAAATTAATTTGATATAAGTGTGGCAAGCGTTCTACGTCTCTTAATAAACAATACCCAATTTTATTGATAAATAAACTTGAATTTAAAATTAAATTGATGAGTATCAGAAGTAAGATTTACATAAAAAGGTACGACAAGTTTATGAGCTTGTCGCACCTTTTTAATTACAATTAGTTACTAACAAACGACTCCAAAAGCCTTTTTAAGTTGTGTTTATTCACCCTTTTTTTCTTCCTAATGTTGATTAATATTTACAGTGTCTGTAGTATATGATACTTCTTACACATCCACGTTTTATCTATCATTAGTAGGTGTATCAAAGGAATAATTAAGCAGCCTCTCTTCCTCTAATTAATTTTTGAATCTTTTTTATTACTCTCTAACGCCAAAACTTGCTGATTCTTAAGCAATCTTTGATCTTTCCTGCAACTCTTTTCTATTCTGGCTCATATATGCGTTTTAAGAAACAAATGTAATTGAATAGGTTAAAAATTATATATTTTTAAAGTTTGCTTTAAACCAACTGTTAAAATGTATAATAAGGATATTGGATTACCACATGTAAATTTGTTTTTAGCACGACGTTTTTTAGGTGTGTAAGTGTGCCTTTAGATATAAAAATAAAAGTCAACCTAGAAAAAGTAGATTGACTTTTTCTTTTGATGCAGTATCGTCAATGTAAATCTAAAAATTCTGGCTATAAATCTACATCACTTTTCAAAAATGTAGTAGTGATATTCAATACTAATTAATTTTATAACTACTAGGAAATATCTCAAGGCGTTTCTTTAAATTAAAAATACCCCACAAATAAATGTGGAGTATTAAAGTGAATCATCTTTTGTAGGTTTTATTCCAGATTAGCATGATTTTGCTGCATTGTTTCTTCATCAACGTTTATCTCAGTCATTAAATCTAAAACAATACTATCTAAAAACACTTGTGATGCTTGTTCAAATAAGCTACCTAGAGGTTGTGCTGAACCTTCAGCATCATATTTCGTTCCCGCCGGTAATTCAATCACTGCATTTGCAAGTTCACCAATCTTTGACGTTGGATTTGTTGACAATAATACAACTTCTGCACCTACAGCTTTAGCTTTATCTGCTAATAATCTTAAATGCTCTGTCGAACCTGAGCCAGAAAGGATAACAAGCAAATCTTTTTCGGTAATGGAAGGTGTAGTGGACTCACCAACTACATGTGCCCCCTTCCCAAGCTGATTCAATCTCATCGCAAAACTATTTGCTACAAAACCCGAACGTCCTTTTCCAGATACAAAAACTTGCTCTGCTTTAATAATTTGCTTTAAAAACGTTTCGGCTTCACTGTCTTTCACATGTGATAATGTGTTGTCTATTTCATCTAGTATTAAACGATAATTTGTGATTTCTGTCATCATTATTTTCCTTCAATCGCAGCTCTACATTGTTTAGCAGCTTCTACAGGGTCATCAGCATTTGCAATGCCGCCACCAACAATAATTAAATCAGGATTTTCTGAAACAATATCTTTAATTGTATCTGGTTTAATACCACCTGCGACTGCTACTTTAGAATTACTAATTACAGATTTAACTTTACGTAAACTTTCTAAAGGAGATTGACCTTCAGCTTGTAAGTCATAACCAGTATGAACAGCGATATAATCTGCGCCTAAATCATCTAAATCTTTCGCACGTTTTTCTAAATCTTGTACTGCAATCATATCTACTAATAATTGTTTGCCATGTTTATGTGCTTCATCAACTGCTGCTTTAATTGATGCATCTTCTGCAACGCCTAAAATTGTTACTATGTCTGCACCAAATTTAACTGCTTGGCTTACTTCGTAATCGGCAGCATCCATAATTTTTAAATCTGCTAATACTTTTACACCATCAATATTATCATTTAAATGTTGTACAGCTGGTAATCCTTCATTTATAACAATTGGTGTTCCAATTTCTACGATATCTACATAATCTTTAACTTTATTTGCTAATTCTGCAGCATCCTCTTTATTTAATAAATCAATTGCTAATTGTAATTCCATATGTTATTACCTCCTATATATCTTTTATATTATCATTATGGTATTATTTACGATAAATAACAATACTGACATTTTTGTCACTATATAAATTAAAGGTGTTTTGTTGTTAATTAAATATAATAATAAAGAATTTTATATACCCAAATATTTAGCTTTTCTATAATTGGTAGAAGATGAAAATCACTTTTATCTTCTATCTTTTGCAAATTAATCGTTTAAGATTAAGTGAATTATAAAATAATCTACTCAGCGTATTTTATTAAAATTAGTTACTAAATAAGAGATTCCAAATTATAAACTTTGGCTACTAGGACGAATGATAAATTCATTTACAGAAGATTCTTCCGGCTCATTAATTGCGTAATTAATAGCTCTAGCAATAGCATCTGGTTTAATTGCATTTTTATATAATTCATCTATATCTTGTTTCATATCTTTGTCACTAATATGATCTGTTAATTCAGTGCTTACAGCCCCCGGAGATAGAATTGTTGTTCTAATATTTGAACCCACTATAGCTTCTTCTTGTCTTAATCCCTCAGTTATCGCTCTCACTGCATATTTGGTACCACAATAAACAGCACTACCTGGGAAAACAACATGTCCCGCCACAGAAGCCAAATTAATAATATGGCCTGATTTTTGTTTTCTCATATAAGGTAATACTGCACCAATGCCGTATAATACACCTTTAATATTCACATCTATCATTTGATTCCATTCATCTTGCTTATTCTTTTCTAAAAAGGATTGAGGCATAAGACCCGCGTTATTAATTAAAACATCTATACGGCCAAAATCATTATAAGCTGTTTCAATTAATGCATTTACTTCATCGGGCTTTGTTACATCAGTTTTTTTAATACTTACACTATCATGACCTACTTTTTGTTGTATTTTTTCTAATCTATCTAAACGTCTCGCACCTAAAACAAGCTTGGCACCATTTTCAGATAACAAATTCACAGTTTCCTCACCAATACCACTAGATGCCCCTGTTATCACAACAACTTTATCTTTTACATTATTCATTTTCTTACCTCCTAAATTATTATAACTATATACTTCACTATTTTATTGTTATCGAAACCTCATTAATACTTTTTTCAAAATATTTCAATTTCAATCTAGTATAACGATAAAAAACTGTGTCTTTAAAAGCTGAAAGATTTTTTGAAACTTTTTATAAAGAGAGGATTGTATATTGATCAATTTTATACTTCTATACTATTAGAAAATATTCAATATAATAATCTAGCGTTATGCTCATAATCTATTTTTATTTTAAGCAAACACTATACTCAATTAATAATTTACTATGAAATTGTCTATAAAACTTATTCTAGGTTATCAAATACCATTAAGTGAATTACAAAACAAACTTCCTGATATCAATCAACCTATTATGTTTAAACTTCCTTTTTCTAGTGTATATAGTACTTAGGTTTTAAAGTATAATTGAAAGGTAGGTTGTATTATGACTAAAAAAGTAGCAATCATTTTAGCAGATGAATTTGAAGATATAGAACTGACTAGTCCAAAAGAAGCATTAGAAAATGCTGGATTTGAGACTGAAGTTATTGGAGATACAGCAAAACATGAACTTGTTGGCAAACATGGGGAGAAAGTAACTGTAGATGTTAGCATTGCAGATGCGAAACCAGAAAATTATGATGCATTATTAATTCCTGGCGGATTCTCACCCGATCATTTACGTGGTGATAAAGAAGGTCGCTATGGTACATTTACTAAGTATTTTACTCAAAATGATGTGCCTACGTTTGCGATTTGTCATGGTCCACTTCTACTAGTTGATACTGATGATTTAAAGGGCCGCACAATAACTGGCGTTATCAATGTACGTAAAGATTTATCTAATGCTGGTGCACACGTTGTTGATGAATCAGTTGTAATAGATAACAATATTGTAACGAGTCGTGTCCCAGACGACTTAGATGATTTCAATAGAGAAATTATTAAAAAATTAAAAGCATAATTTTGTAATATCAATCAGTATTTATTATCTAAGAGACTAACAGCAAAGTTTATAACTTTGTTGTTAGTCTCTTATTGTTCATTTTACACACTCATATTTAAAGCTTCAGTGAATTGTTGTAACTTTAAATAGTTGGATTCGCCCAACAGTTTCATCTTTATCGCTAGCACTCTAATAAGAACAGTTCAAAATCTAAACCTAAAGCGATTATACTATTTTAATAATCTATTTAGTGATTGTTGAATCGGTAATAACGAGTTTCCTATATATTTTTTTAAATCATCAGGTTCAATATCTAAACTTCCACTTTTTATAATTTCTTGTGCTGAAGCAAGAAAATCAGCTAAATCTTTAGGATATTCTGCGTTTTCCTGTAAGAATTTTGAAGCCGTGTTAACATCTGTATCAATAATCTCAAGACTTTTACCTGAAATTTTTTCTAACTCTTCTGCTAATTGGCGATATGTGATCAAATTTCCACCAATTTCAATAATATTAGGAAATTCATATTTCCCTGATACTGCATAAGCAGCTATTTGAGCATATTCTTCTTTCAATGCCCAACCGACTTTGCCTTCTCCACCTGAATGAACAAAGTTTCCGCTTTTTAAAGCAGCTGTAATTAACCCGTATTCATTTTCTAAATACCAGTTATTACGCAAAAATGTATAATTTATATCAGAATCTAAAATTAATTTTTCGGTATATTTATGATCCTCTGCTAACGGACTACTAGAAATATTAGCATTTCCAAAGCTTGTATAAGCAATATAAGAAACACCATTTGCTTTAGCTGCTTCTACAACATTTTTATGTTGCTTTTGACGTTGCCCAACTTCATTCCCTGAGATAAATAAAAGACGATCTATATCTTTGAAAGCTTTTGATAACGCTTCAAAATCATCATAATTTCCAAACCTTATATTAAATCCTTTTTCTTCCAATTGACTTGCTTTTTCTTTATTTCTTACTAAAGCGAAAATCTCATCTTGGGGAACTAATTTTTTCAAAAATTCAAGAGCATAATTACCCATACCACCTGTGGCACCTGTTATTAAAATATTCACAATATCAACCCTTTCTAATTAATTATTGAATATAAGTTGAATCATACACATTTTTTTGGAAAAGTACAGTTATCAGTTTATTAAAATAGTATTTTTAAGTAATAATTTTATTAAGTGATTAAAAAGTATAATGTCAAAACTTAACGATTTTTAAGCAATTTTTATCTTTTCTGGAACTATTTTCTATTCTGGCTCATATATGCGTTTTAAGAAACAAATGTAATTAAATAGGTTGAAAATTATATATTTTTAAAGGTTGCTTTAAATCAAATGTTAAAATGTATAATAAGGATATTGGATTACCACATGTAAATTTGTTTTTAGCACGACGTTTTTTAGGTGTGTAAGTATGCCTTTAGGTATAAAAATAAAAGGCAACCTAGAAAAAATAGATTGCCTTTTTCTTTCGATGCAGTATCGTCAATGTAAATCCAAAAATTATGGTTATAAATCTACATCACTTTTCAAAAATGTAACAACAATATTCAAGACAAATTAATTTTTATAACTGCTCGGAATATCTCGAGCCGTTTCTTTAACTTTAAAATAAAAAAATCGACGAAGGTCGATTATGATTTTTGCACCGTTTGGAACAAACGTGTAAGCGTCCTTTACAGGATTTAACTAAATTATAACGATGAATTTTAGACCTATAATGCAATAACAATTGGGTCTACCAGATTTACAAGGGTTCTGTTGCAAAGTTGAATTTATAGTATAATTTTAACAAAAAGGAGTCTTCTGTATGTACTATTTCAGATATAAACAATTCGATAAAGATGTTATAACTGTAGTCGTTGGCTACTACTTAAGATATGCATTAAGTTATCGTGATATATCTGAAATATTAAGGGAGCGTGGTGTTGATGTTCATCACTCAACCGTTTATCGTTGGGTTCAAGAATATGAACCTATTTTGTAACAAATTTGGAAGAAAAAGCATATTATAAGTGGCGTATTGATGAAACATATATCAAAATCAAAGGGCAATGGTGTTATTTGTATCGTGCCATTGATACAGAGGGTCATACATTAGATATTTGGTTACGTAAGAAACGGGATAGTCATTCAGCATATGCGTTTATTAAGCGCCTTATTAAACAATTTGGCACACCTCAAATGATAATTACAGATCAAGTACCTTCAACGAAGGTAGCCATAGCTAAAATAATGAAAGTGTTTAAGCTGATCCCTAATTGTCATTGCACATCTAAATATCTCAATAACCTCATTGAACAAGATCATCGTCATATTAAGCTGAGAAAGACAAGATATCAATGTCTCAATACAGCAAAAAATACACTCAAAGGCATTGAATGTATTTACGGATTATATAAAAAGAACCGTAGGTCTCTTCAGATCTACGGATTTTCACCATGCCACGAAATTAGTTACATGTTAGCCGGTTAAGCGAAGACTGACACAATAAAATGGTGATTAGCTATATTTTTCTAACTTTGCAACAGAACCAGTCAAATCATCTTCATTAGTGTAATTATCGAATGATTTATAACTAACATTTTCTAATTTATTTAACATAAAATCAATCCTTTTTATATTTAAAATATATTATACACAATCCGTTTTTTAGTTTTATTTATGATACGCTTCCCCACGCATAATCTTAAATGCACGGTAGATCTGCTCTATCAATATGACGCGCATCATTTGGTGTGGGAAGGTCATTTTACTGAAGGATAATGCATAATTGCTGCGGTCTAGCACGTCTTTATGTAAGCCGTTGGATCCACCAATAATAAAAGTAAAGTCACTTTGTCCTCTAGTCATTCGTCCTTCTATTTCTTTAGCTAATCCTTCAGACGTCAACATAGTGCCTTTGATTTCAAGTGTTATGACAGTTGACTGAGGTTTTACTTTTGCTAGTAAACGCTGGCCTTCTTTTTCCTTTACCTGTTCAACTTCTTTATCGCTCATATTTTCAGGTGCTTTTTCGTCGGGCACTTCTATAACTTCAATTTTGGAGTATGCTCCTAAACGTTTTTCATATTCTGCGATTGCTTGTTTCCAGTATTTTTCTTTTAATTTACCTACTGTTAGTATCGTAATCTTCATCATTGTCCTCCAAGTTCATAATAAACAATAGTTATTAGAGTTATCCACAAGTTGTACACTTATTCACACTATTCCCTCTTATTATAACAGGAATGTATATCATTATTTAATAATCTTTACGTTTTCTAAGCAAAAATACGTTAATAACATGTTGATTTGTGGATAACCCTGTGTACAATGTGGGTATTTCCTTGTTAATTGTGCACATCTCTGGATAACTATGGATAAAACAGTGGATAAGTTGATGGGCGTCTTACATACTTATTCACAAATTTTACGTTTTCTTCATGATTTTTACCTATAAAAAGCTTTTATTAGCTAAGTTATCCACTATTTATAATTATGCTCTAATTGTATATTGGTTTTCAATTAAGACACAGGGATGTATGACCAACGAATTTAGTAATACTATTCTTACAAATAATAAAAAACCAATATCTCAAATTGTGATATTGGTTAGATTATTACAATACAAATCAGCCTAATGATTTATCAATAATCACTAGTCTTCCTCAATTAATTTGTGAGTTTATTTATAGAATGCATCATTATTACGTAATACTTTATTAAAAAGAGGCTGCGCCTCAAACATCATATTAAATCTCAGCTAATTTATGAAAAGTCTCTGATTTTTTTAATTAAATGCCACTATAAAATTAAGTTAACGTTGGCTTATTTCCAATGCTTTACAATCCGCTAAACTTTTCAGTTACACTCTCTTCCTCTTTTGGATTACATTAGCCATTGGCTAATGCATTAAGAAGCCTGAGTCTCACATTAATTCGCTATTATTGATAATCTGTTAATGCGCAGTAGATGACTGGTTTCTAAATGCACCTTGTATAAGCTTTTTAGAAACCTAGTCATCCTTGCGAGGGCGGGACAACGAAATTTAAATTTCTGTCCCGCTCCTTATAACGTATATATCGGTGTAGCGTTGGCTTTGTCAGTATCGCACAACAATACTTCTTTTTGTGTGTCGATGTCGTGTTCATTTAGAACTTGTCCGACGCTCATGCGTGCTAAGTCTTTCATGTTATTATCTTGAGATAAGTGAGATAGGTAAATGCGTTTAGTGCTACCTGTGATGACGTCTGTCATTGCGTGTGCTGCATCTTCATTGGAAACGTGTCCCATGTCGCTCAAGATACGTTGTTTTGTCTTCCACGGATAACCACACATGCGTAGCATATCTACATCGTGGTTACTTTCAAAGACGAATGCGTCGCTGCCTTGAATCATACCTTTCATGCGATCTGAAACGTAACCTGTATCAGTTAAAATAGTAAACTTCTTATAGTTGTTATGGAATATATAAAATTGTGGATCGATGGCATCATGTGAAACGTTAAACGATTCGATGTCGAAGCCAGCTAATGATTTCGTTTCGTATGGATTAAAGATGAATTTTTGATCCATTGGAATTTTACTGTCTTTCTTTTCAATGGCTGACCATGTTTTTTCATTCGCATAAATAGGCAGGTTGTATTTACGTGCTAATACGCCTAATCCTTTAATATGGTCTGAATGTTCGTGAGTAACTAAAATACCGTTTAAGTCTTTAATTTGTTTATCAATTTGTCCAAAAAGTTCTTCCATTTTCTTCCCAGTTAAACCTGCGTCAACTAAGATACTGCCTTTATCATTTTCCACATAAGTGGCGTTTCCTGTACTACCACTCGCTAATACACTCATACGTATCAAGCGATTCACCCTTTCTAATCTGTAAACACTGTTTAGTAATATATTGTTATAGGGCAGACTTCGGTTTATGTGCCGTCAATATACCCTCTGTCTAAAATTTTCGTTGCTCTTGCTATTAGGAGCACTGCGCATAGCTAATGTCATATCATGCATACGACTGCAATCACAGAATTTTAAAAATCCTGTCGCATAATCTTACTCTCTCTTTTCCGCTTCAACTTATCGCGAATTTTACGCTTTTATTATACTACAGCGCTTTATTTTTTGCTTTTGTATAACGCTCATCAACAGTATTTAATTTTAACATACTTTATGGATATTTCATCTGAATAAAATTGGAAAGGTTTGTTAATCATTTTTCAATTTATAAAAATAAAAGATTCATCTCCTACGCAATGTAGAAAACAAATCTTTTACGTCATGCTATATAGTTATATAACTTTCTTATTTATTGAAATAAACGCTATTATTTTGCATCGTTTTTAGTCCAAATTTTCACTTTATTATTTCCAGTAGTTAGCGTTTGAAGTGGGCCTATCATAGACTCATTTTCTCTCAACTCATCATTTAAATCTGTGTTGAGTGTTAATGAATTACCATTTTCATCTTCATAGTCTGCATCAACAATACGTACTTTAGGTAATGTCTCGGTATCATGTACTTTTCCTTTAAATTCAATAAATGATTCTGGTACAGAGATATTTAAATATACATCATTACCTTCTTCAACTATTGATAAATCAGGGTTAACATTTTCATCTATAAAATTACGATCTTCTCTATTAAATTGATTCGCTTTATTAAAATATGCATTATCTTCAATATAGACTGGTTGTTTTATCTTATGGAATGATTCATGATCGCCTTCTTCTTTAGCAACCGCTTCTTTAAATTCTGATAGTGACGTGCTATAACCATTATAAATTTCAGTTCCTACATTAGATATACCTTCTTGTCCAATAAATATGTTGTTATAAAATCTATCATCGCCACCATAAACTGGTGCAAATCCTGCTATTAATGTACTGTGTGGCACATGGTATGGCGTTGCTCTATCCAACATTAACCTATGTACTATTTCGCCATTAATAATATTATTAACGTAAGCCCCACCTTGTGCATGGTTGTCTAAAGCATAATCCGCAGTTAGTATATTGTTATCTACAATATACGGACCGCTACTTACTTCTACGAACAAGTCTCTAGTATTATCGTTAAATATGTTCTTACTTATTCTTGTTCCTTGTGTCTGCCAATCAAACCACATACCTAGTGAACAATTATGAACATAATTGTTGTACACTTGTGTATCTATCGCAGCATGCAACTTGATACCTGCAATTTCATAACCAAAAAATTCTCTCTTATTACCTATATTATAAATATAGTTATTATATATTTTACTAAATGCGCTTCCTAAATGTCCTACTACTGCATTCTGTCCACAATCATGTATCACATTATTTCTAACAATATGCGATCCTATGGTTTCTTTATTCCAATCACTATTTACTGCTTTAAAGACGGTCTCTATTTGATATTGATAACCTGGTTTGTCTTTTCTATAAGTATTTAAATTGTCACCTGTTGAAATCTCTTTACCTATAGCAATCGCACTACACACGGCGTTATAAAGTGTATTATTTTCGATAATCCAGCCTTTACTCCAATGTGTATCAATCATGCCTGTTTGCGCTGCAGTTGGAGGTGACCATTGCGTTGCTACGTTGGCAATTTCAAAGTTTCTTATTGTAATATAATTTGTATGCATTTTGAAGGGACGAAATGCGCTTTTTCTAACATTTATTTCCGTTACTTCATTATTGGGGTTATAGTCATGAAAATTCACATATATCGTCGTTATATCTTTTTCTACTTTTGCGTACCAGACATAGACTGATAGGTCTTTATAATCATAAGTAACTTGTTTATTTGTCCAATGGTCTAGTGTTTCTTCAACCAATTTCGGATTAGCCAATTGTTCATATTCACTTACTTCAAAAAGTGATTGATCATTTAAATATACTTGTCCTAAACTCTTATCGTTATCGACTGCTAACCAATCGCCAAATAATTTTGTAGCAAATGGGTTAAAATCTTTAAATATCTTGTTATCTATTTCTACTTTCCATATACTGCCGTCGATTTGTTGCCATCCTGTTATTTCTTCAGAGCCTTTAATAATCACCTGTTCGTCCTTGGCTGCTTCAAATGAAATTCTTCTAGACTCGCTTAATCCTGTGTTTATATGTGTTATTTCTTCACGATATATCCCTTCATGCACAATGATACTGTCCCCAGGTTGTGCAACTGAAGCAGCTTTATCTATTGTTAAGAATGGTGATTCGACATTACCTAATCCACAATCTGAACCTTTTTTATCTACATGAATACAATTTGTCATAGTAATCCCTCATTTTATTTATATATTTGTTTGTCTCTCATTTCACCTACGTTATTTGTTCTAATTTGTTCTTTTATGTGTCTAATAAATTTTTCATAATTCAAAAATAAAGTGAATATGGTTACGATAGCTACTGCTAACAATGGAAAATAAATTTGCATGGATTTTATCGCAAAAATGGTACTTTGGGATTGAACTGAGGCTCCAGCAACATACCCACCTACGGATAGTGACCATCCAACAATTGCAGATTGCAAACCTGAACCAATCTTCATGCCAGCACTTGCTAAACTGAATATTGAGCCTTGTACTGGTACGCCCGTCTTCCAATAAATGATATCTCCAACATCTGCTACAATACCGCTTAATGCTGCTGTAAAAGGTACTAATCCTATTCCATGAATAATTAATCCAACGACTAAAAGTGTTAAGTTCTCTGAGAATATGCCCATCATAATATACGAAATAATAGATATAATTAATCCGATGATAATACTATTTTTGATACCTACTTTTTCGGCAAATTGAGGTGCTACTAATAATCCTAAAATGGTAGGTAATAGTGTCGCTATACTCATAATTGCCATTACATTTGCGTCATTAAAAATGTACGTTGCGTAATAAATTCTCATACTATTATCCGTTTGTCTCAAATACCACAATAAATATAAGACGATTGTGATCAGGAAATATTTTTCAGTTATTAAAGATTTAATAATTAAACTAAATGGAATACGCTTTGTTTTTTTAACTTCACGGTATTGCTTTTCGGCCACATTTCTTTCTTTTACAAAATAACCTGTAATCATTAATGGGATTGCACATAACAACGCGTATATAGCTGAAGTATATGTCCAACCTTGCTGATTATCGCCAAAACTTGTTACAAAATAGACTGTGAAAGTTGTTATACATAACACGCTTATATTAGAGAATATAAAGCGTATACTTCCTAGTGAAACTCTATCTTTTTCATCTTTAGTCATAAATGATACTAGTGATGAATAAGCAACATTATTCGCTGTATAAAAAATAACTGAAATCAAAAAATATACGATAAAAATATATGCAATTTGTCCTGTATAACTAAACGACGTTGGCACATTAAATAACATAAATGTTAAAACGCCCAATACAGGTGCTGTCCAAAAGACCCAAGGCTTGGCTTTCCCCATTTTAGTGTTTGTATTATCTATAATACTTCCCATAAAAATGTCTGAAAAACCATCTGCAAAACGACAAAAAAGTATAATAGTTCCAATAACTGAGCCTGCAATACCAACTACATCTGTCATGTAAATAATGATAAATGATGCGATAAAAGTCCAACTGTAATTAGCACCAAAATCCCCTACCCCAAATACAACTTTTTCAGAAGTGCGTAACTTGGTTGAACCATTAACTTGGCTTTCGTCAGCATAAGAACTATCATGCGTACCCGAAATTTTATCCATTAAATTCCCCCTTTGCTAGTTGGTTTGTTTTTTAAATTAACTAACTAGCTTAAGTGAAATATTACCATTGTAGTTTAATTTTGTAAACGCTTTCTTATTAATGTTTTATGTCTCTCTTCGAGAAATAAGTCGTTAGTTATTATTTGGGATAGAAAAAAACGCACATCTCTTTAAGAGACATGCGTTTGATTCGTTATATTATTCTTCAATTACTTTCGGGCTGTCTGAAACAGCTTCAACATAGTAAGTTTTAATCTTTTCTCCATGTTTTACTTTAATCTCCCAATTGGCTTCGAGTACTTGCACATTGGGTTCTTTCACAACCGTGTAGTAACCAAGTCTTGCGTTGGTAACTTCATCGTTGCGTTTAAGGTAACGGTTAAAGTAAAGGGCTTCTATTGCGCTTCTCGCCGTATTCACTTGTTTTTTCTCGTTGTTAGCACCTTCTGATGGTGTGATAGACTTCATTGCCGTTTGTTTATAGCTCGAAGCTTTACCATCATTATTTATATTAAATTCTAATCTCGCTTTGTTGTTATTCATTATTGGGTAATCTTCATAAGTTTGTTCAAACGTTACGTTTTTGTTGTCTATGTTACTCATTTCATAGTCTTTACCTTTATACACCTTATCTTTGACATATGTCTTTAAATCGGTGTATTGATCATTGCTGATGTCGATAGGACTACTGATATCACCTTTGGCCACGGCACCTGAGTCTTCACTCGATATATCAGAATGCGCTTTAGCATAGGATGAAAAATCAAATGAACGCGCGGTTAACAACTGCATTTTTAAATTTTTAACACTTGGGAGGTTGTCTGGAATTTTAATTTCTTCTTGTTTAAAATCCACAGCATTTTCAGCTTCACTATCATTGATATGGGACTTATTCACCTTATCTATATAGATAATGACCAAGCTAATGTTCACTAGAATAAAGACGAAAATAAATAAAGTTTTTGTAAGTTTCCAGTTCATTTATTCTAGCCCCCCATCGCTGTATGCACGCCATTCGCCATCATATTGTACATACCATTGTGGTTTGAATTCACTATTGCGTTGGATTTCAATATCGGTATTATCTGATTTGTTATCCATATTGTAGCCGATCGTCATGTTTGTTACTTCTTCAAAGTTAATCTCTGGATTGTTTGCTAACTCTGCACGTACAGTCTCAGCACCAGGAAGTTTAACCTCATCTTCACCACTATCAATCGTTACATTGGCTTTCAATAGTGCACGTGCATAACTAAAGACGCCTTTATCGCCCCATGATACTTTAATGTTATTAAGATCATCATTATTAAACGTTGGACGGCCGTTTAAGAACATTTGATATGTCAGTTCACCAGTCTTGTTATCCACATTGAATAACCTGAAATCATCTGTAAAGCCACCGTGATTGTTTATATAATCAAAGGTACTCGGTATGCTTTCTTTCATATTAGTAGAACGATTTTCATCTTCTGAGAGATTTGTATAGCGGTATTTTTCACTGTCATCGCTATAATTGGCAACGCCCGTATTATTATTATATGTTGCGTTACCGCTTTTCGAACTACGCACAACGACAGAGTCATTAAATAGTATTGCATTCATCGTATCTACACTAATGCGATTATAAATAGTGTGATACGATTTCAAGCCTTTAGGCGCTTTTGGTGCGAAAATATGTGTAGCCCTATCAATCGTATCTTTATTCGTAATAATCTCAGTATAAGGCTGCATATTTTTCTGTTGCTGCTTCATTACCTTTTCAAATTGGCTGAGTTTAGCAGACGTTGTCATACGTACAACGTTATGGCGATCTTTACTAATCGCATAGAGCTTCACTGTACCATCTTTATTATTGTCGACGATTAAGCGATCGAATTTAAAATTGTTTGGCACTTTAGCGTTAATATTCAAGGCTTGACCTAAATAAGTAGCTAATGGCATATCATACGTAAAATCCAATATTAAAAATTCATCACTAAGATCTGGGATAATTAAGTTATGGTTACTATGCATTTGCTCTGAACGTAATACACGATGATTCTTCAATGGCTTCAATGTTGCTTCTACATTACTTTTCGTCGCTTCCATACCTTCAGAATCTTCACCTTTAGAATGAATTACCTGATATGGTGTAACCACTTTATCCATTCCTTGATCTAATGGCTTCCCTATGGTCTTAGCTTCTGTTTCTTTATTATCTTGTTGCTTATCCACATTGGCTAAATCGGGTGAGAAATTCCAAGTCATATATGTTAAAACGGCACTCATTAATACAAGAAGGATAAGGATTATGGATTTGATTAACTCTTTACTCCGCATCCCAATCACCATCTTCTAAAACTTCACATGGAAGCGTAATAAAGATTGACGTGCCTTGTCCTTCTACACTGTTTGCCCATATACGGCCATTGTGAGCTTCTACAATTTCTTTAGAAATAGCTAATCCTAGACCTGTACCACCCATCTTACGTGTACGTGCTTTATCTACACGATAGAAGCGGTCAAAGATCTTATCTACTTTATTGATTGGAATACCAATACCATTATCTTTCACACGGATCGTCATACGATTATATAACGCATTCTGTTTCACGTGAAACTCAACACGTTTATCACCACGTGAATATTTCATCGCATTGGTAATAACGTTATCAAACACTTGTGTCATCTTATCTGGATCAATTTCAGTAAAGATCGTTTGTTTTGGAATTTCACGGATAAACGTCGTATCTTTCGCAGACATCTCGTGACGGTTAATGATTTTATTGATAAACATATTAAAGTCGACGATTTCTTTAGTAATTTGATCAGATTCGTTGTCCATCTTAGATAATTGTAGTAAATCGTTTACAAGACGAATCATACGTTCTGTTTCTTCACGTGTAACGGATAGGAATTGTGGTGCTAGGTCGTCATCTTTCCACGCGCCACCTTCTAATGCTTCGATATAACTGTTCATCGAAGTCAGTGGTGTACGTAATTCGTGAGACACGTTAGCCACGAATTCACGACGTTCTCGTTCAACTTGTTGTTGTTCAGTTACATCATGTAGCACGGCGATATAACCTGTGACAAAGCCAGTTTCTTGAACAATCGTACTAAAGTTAACTCGAACGATAATGCCTTCCGTCTCATTGATGTCTAACAAGAAACTATCGTTATTCTCTTGAATTTCATCTAATGAGAAATCTTCTTCAAGATTCAATACGTTAAGCATATAATCGCCAATAATATCTTCTTTCATTGTCCCCATCATCGTTAATGCCATGTCATTAACAATACGTATACGTCCGCGTCGATCTGTTGCGATAATACCATCACTCATGTGTGTGATAACGGAATCGAGACGCCGTTTTTCACTTTCGGTATTTGCCTGTGCTTCTTGTACACGTTTAGATAGGTTATTGAAGGCGAGTGCGAGCTCGCCAATTTCATCGTTACCATAAATTTTTACACGTTGCGTATAGTTACCTTTAGACATTTCTACGGTCTGGTTCCGCATGTCTGTAATGGGTTTCGTAATTGTACGTGCAATAAAGAACCCAAGGATTACCGTAATTAACAATGAAATCCCTGTACCAACGATGAAGATTTGGTTGATATTACTTAACTGGTTATATACATCGTTTATATCTGCTTCAATATAAACGTCACCAATCGTACCATCGTTAGATGTTTTAACAGGTAAGTTATATACCCAAACACGTTGTTTACCATTACCGTAATCTTTTAATACGGTATGGCTATTGATTTCACCTAGTGACAGTGCTTTTTGAATGGAATTATCATTGGCTCTTTGATTTATTAGACTACGCGTAGACTGCTTTGAAGTAGCCATGATAATCTGATCTTTATCAATAAAGCGAATTTCTTCTATTTCTTGTCTATTAGCATACTCATTCAATAAGTTTTGAACTTCTTTTTGAGCATTTACCGAATTATCTTCGTCGTAGACCTTTTCAATATTAATTTCTATTTGTTTCGCATATTGCGAAATATTATTTTTAAATGTTTGTGTTAACTCTTTTTCAAGGCTATTCGTGAAATATAAACCGATAATTTGCATACCGATTATAATCAGCAATACATAGACGATAACAAGTTTCGTGTGTAAGGATTGAAAATGTTTAAGCCATTTCATTTAACATGGCCTCTAATCATGTTGTTGGAGGAAATATCCAACACCACGGCGTGTCACTATATATTCTGGATGAGATGGATCATCCTCAATTTTTTCACGTAAGCGTCGAATTGTAACGTCTACAGTACGCACATCACCAAAATAGTCATAGCCCCAAACGGTTTGTAATAAATGTTCGCGTGTCATGACTTGCCCCATATGTTTAGATAAATAATGGAATAGTTCGAATTCACGGTGTGTTAATTCGATGTCACCGCCACGTTTTTTAATAGAGTAAGCATCTGGATAGATAACGATATCTTTAATAGTAATTTCATTAGATTCGTCGTTAATTTCTTGTGCTGGTTGTGAATAATGACGACGTAAATTTGCTTTCACACGTGCGATTAATTCACGTGTGCTAAATGGTTTCGTTACATAGTCATCGGCACCTAGCTCAAGACCTAATACTTTATCTATTTCTGAATCTTTTGCAGTTAACATAATGATTGGCATTTCATATTTTTTACGTACTTCACGGCAGACTTCCATGCCATCACGACCAGGTAACATGATATCTAACAACACGATATCTGGCTCTTCATCATATATTAAATCTACTGCATCATTTCCATCATAGGCACAAAATACTTCGTATCCTTCTTTTTTTAAATTAAATTCTAAAATGTCAGCAATTGGTTTTTCATCATCGACTACAACAACTTTTCTAGCCATATTTTATAAACCTCATTTCTATATTGTAGTACATTTACATTAAATTCTACGCATATCTCTATAATATAATTTACCATTTATGGCACTTCAATTCTATTTTTCTAAATAGAAAATTAAAATTGTATATTGTAAAATTATAACATTGTTGCTATAAAATGGGTACTCTTCGAGTCATGAATAGATATTTCCAGTCTAAACAATATTGCGTTTACGTTCGAATTAATTGCTTACACAATTTACTTACGAAATAAAAATCTACTTTCCTTCTATATTTAATACTTATAAATTCTTTTTATCCTGATGTAACTACCAAAATATTATACTTGCTAGATTAGCAATTTATACTGAAGTCTAATCTAATCAAGTAGTAATTAAAAAATAGATACAAAAAAATGCCCATCCTGTTGGATGGGCATTATACGGTCTCGACGGGAATCGAACCCGCGATCTCCTGCGTGACAGGCAGGCGTGTTAACCGCTACACTACGAGACCTAAAAATGGTGACTCCTACGGGACTCGAACCCGTGTTACCGCCGTGAAAGGGCGGTGTCTTAACCGCTTGACCAAGGAGCCTCTCTTAAGCACAAAATAAATTATACCAACTCTTTCATAGGATGACAAGCTCTTTTTTAAATTAAATTAGTATAATTTTCTATCTTAATGGTATAATGTATAGCTTTTTTACCAATACCTATAAAAAACTATAAAAATATGATGAAAGCCCGACAAAATCGCACTCAAACTTTAAGGATCACTACTAAAATACCAATAACAATGCATCAAACTTTAATATTAAACCTATTTATTAAATTTGAAATATTTTAGGTTTTCTATGTATTTTGATAAAATAATTAAATAATACATATGAGGAGGCACTCAATTGGCAAAAGTACTATTTATTAACCCAGGTTCTGCAGGACATGTAAATCCAACAGTAGCCGTTTGTAAAACATTAGTAGAGAAAGGCGAGGAAGTTGTATATTACGCAACTGATAAATTCACAGATAGGCTTCAGGATATTGGCGTAGAAATACGTACATTCAATTCAGATGATATGATGGCTCATTTTTCGACTTATGGACGTGATAATCTCTTTAATGTCATGAATGGCTTGTTAAATACTACAGATCTGTTCTTACCAAAAATATTAAAAGAAATCGAAGATGAACACTATGACTATATGATTTATGATTCTATGTTTGGATGCGGCTATATGTTGGCTCAAAAATTAGGTATTCCTGCTATTTCTTCTATTACAACATTTGCACACACTAAAGATTCATTTGAGCAATTCACAAATCAATTGAACGTAAATTTAAGCGATGAAGCAAAAGATGAAGCTGACAAAGCGTTTACTACTTTAAAGACACGTTTAGAACAAACTTATGATATTTCAATTCCATCAAGATTTGAAGTGATGAATAATCCAGGCGACTTAAATATTTCATACGTCATGCGAAACTTCCAAATTAACTCTGATACGTTTGACAGTAATCGCTATTTCTTTGCTGGACCGTCCGTCATCATGCCACAGCCTTCGGACTTCATGGCAGAAATTGATCAGTCTAAACCAATTATCTACATTTCTTTAGGTACTGTTTTTAATGAAAATATCCCGTTTTTCAATAAGTGTTTTAAAGCATTGGCTGATGTTGACGCCACAGTTGTAGTTTCTATTGGAGAAACGAATCGTATAGAGGATTTTGATGAAGTGCCTTCCAACTTTATTATAAAGTCATTTGTACCTCAAACTGAATTACTCCAATACACTTCATTATTCTTGACACATGCAGGTATGAATAGTGCAAATGAAGCAATTATGATGGGCGTACCGATGCTAGCTTTTCCACAAAATGCAGACCAACCCGTTGTAGCACAACAAATAGAAGATTTAAATATCGGGCAACAATTAAATTCCGAAACTTTTACTGTAGAACAATTGAAACAAACCGTATTAACAATGCTTAATCATTTAGAAGAATACCAAAACAATATAGATATGATTAAAGACCCTTCACATAGTGAACAATACGGTTATGAATTAGCCACGAATAAAATTTTAGAGTTTCGTGACGCGCATTGCATAATGCAAAAATAAATATATACAAAAAACCTTGTAGCCAAATCATTTTTTACAAAATGAATGACTACAAGGTTTTCTTTTAACAGAAGTTCACTGGCACTATTTACTTACCATAATGAACTTAATAAGTTTGTTTGATTACGGTCTGGACCTACTGAGAAGATAGAAATCTTAACATCACTTAATTCAGAGATACGCTCTAAATATCTACGTGCGTTATCAGGCAATTCATCTAATGAACGACAACCTGTTACATCTTCTGTCCAACCAGGCAATGTTTCAAAAATTGGCTTACAACGTTGTAAGTCTTTCAAGTTTGCTGGATATTCAGTGATTTCTTTACCGTCTAACTCATAAGCAGTACAGATTTTAACTTCTTTTAGACCTGTTAACACATCAATAGAGTTGATTGATAAGTCTGTAATACCACTCGCACGGCGAGAGTGACGTAATACAACTGAATCGAACCAACCTACGCGGCGTGGACGACCTGTAGTTGTACCGTATTCACGGCCTACTTCACGGATATGGTGTCCGTCATCATCAAATAGTTCAGTTGGGAATGGACCATCGCCTACACGTGATGTATATGCTTTACATACACCAATCACTTTAGATACGAATGTTGGACCTACACCGCCACCAACAGTAACATTACCTGCAACTGGGTTACTTGAAGTAACAAATGGGTATGTTCCATGATCGATGTCTAACATTACACCTTGCGCGCCTTCAAATAATACTTTTTCTTCTGCTACGAATGCATCGTCTAAAACTTTTGCAGTGTCAGTAACGAATGGAGCTAAACGTTGGCCGGCTGCATAATAAGCTTCAAAAATTTCATCAAATGTTGGACATGGTTTACCAAACATGCCTTCGAAGTATGCACCTTTGTACTCAATATTATCTTTTAATAATCTTTCGAATGTTTCTTTGTCTAATAAATCGGCAACACGAATTCCAATACGTTGTGCTTTATCTACGTAAGCAGGGCCAATCCCTTTTTTCGTTGTACCAATTTTATTATCTCCACGACGTTCTTCTTCATATTCATCTTGTTTAATATGATAAGGTAAAATAACTTGTGCTCGGTTTGAAATACGTAAGTTATCTGTTGAAATACCTCTTTCATTTAAAGCGTCTAATTCTTTTAATAGTGCCACTGGATCTACAACGACACCGTTACCAATCACTGCTAATTTTTCTTTATAAAAAATACCAGATGGTACTAAGTGTAATTTATATGTTTCTCCGCCAAATTTAATAGTATGACCTGCATTATTACCGCCTGAAAAACGTGCAATAACATCTGCTTGTTCTGCTAAGAAATCTGTGATTTTACCTTTGCCTTCGTCTCCCCATTGTGTCCCAACTACTACTATTGATGACATATGAGCACCTCCAAGTTTTCTCGATTAACCATTACGTATTTTACCAATACACAGGATAGATTGCAAACCAAAAATCGAACATTGATTTTCAATGATTCTCTCTACTCAACAAAAAATATCAACTAACTTGTATGCAGCTTTAGGCTAGTGATATCAAGGTCTTATCGGACTAATTTGTAAAACAAGGACACATACTTACTTATAAATCTAT
This sequence comes from Staphylococcus pseudoxylosus, assembly GCF_044794325.1. Lineage (NCBI taxonomy): Bacteria > Bacillati > Bacillota > Bacilli > Caryophanales > Staphylococcaceae > Staphylococcus > Staphylococcus pseudoxylosus. Next base: position 21,614 of record NZ_CP085024.1, on the reverse strand, counting down.
GAACCAAACACAAACAAAAACCGTACAATAAAACTTCAAATCGATTTATCATACGGAAAATATTTTTTATTATTTTTTAACCCATTTCAGCATGTGCATAGTCTATATCTGTAAATTTGTTATATTGTTTCATAAAGTGCAGCTTCACTGTTCCTGTAGGGCCATTACGTTGCTTAGCGATAATAATTTCAATTTCCCCATTTTCATCATTTGTTTGAGGTTCGAAATTAGTATCATCATCATCGTCTTCTTCGTCTTCGCCACGATTATAATAATCATCGCGGTATAAGAAAGCGATGATATCGGCATCTTGCTCGATAGAACCTGACTCACGAATATCACTCATCATCGGACGTTTATCTTGACGCTGCTCAACGCCACGTGATAGCTGACTCAGTGCAATAACAGGACATTCTAGCTCTCTAGCAATAGCCTTTAATGTACGTGAAATCTCAGAAACTTCTTGTTGTCTGTTATCTGAAAAACGTGAGCCACTACCTGAAATTAATTGTAAGTAATCAATAACAACCATATCTAATCCGTGCTCTTGTTTTAAACGACGGCATTTAGAACGAATGTCTGTAATCCGAATACCTGGTGTGTCATCGATAAATATCTTAGTACGGGACAGTTTGCCGACTGCTATAGTAAATCTATTCCAGTCTTCTTCAGTCATCATACCAGTTCTCAGGCGGTTTGAGTCCACGTTTCCTGAACTACAAATCATACGTGTTGCAAGTTGATCTGCACCCATCTCTAGCGAGAATATACCTACTGAAAAATGATCTTCATGTGTTGCAACTTTTTGCGCAATATTAAGTGCGAAGGCAGTCTTACCTACCGAAGGACGTGCTGCTAAAATGATTAAATCATTACGGTTAAACCCTGCTGTCATCTGGTCTAAATCTCTGTAGCCCGTTGGAATACCTGGAGTTTGACCACTGTTTTGATCTAATAGTTCTGCATTCTCATATACTTCACCAAGTACATCTCGAATATCCTTAAATCCATCACTTTCACGTGAGGATGATAATTCTAATATACGACGTTCAGCGTCGTTAAGTATCGTATCTAGTTCCAGCTCATCATTATAACCATCATTCGCAATACTATCTGCAGTTTGTATTAATTTACGTTTAGTTGCATGCTTAAAAACAATCTCAGTATAGTATTGGATATTACGTGTTGTCGGCACATTACTTGATAATTCTGCAAGATATTGAGGACCACCCGCTTCATTCAATCGACCCTCTTGTGTCAACTGATCCATAATGGTTACCACATCAATATCTCTATTATCTTCATTGAGGTTCATCATTGCTCTAAAGATGTGTTGATGTGCACCTCTATAAAATGACTCAGGAAGCAATACTTCCTGAGTTGTGTTGATTAATTCTGGATCTATGATAATGGCACCTAAGACAGACTGTTCAGCCTCATTACTGTGTGGCATTTGATTTTGTTCATACATTCCATCCATTGTGATTACACCTCATATCTCAATCCACTATTATTGTTCAACTGTGTGTACACGGATTGTACCTTCAACTTCTTTATCTAGTTTAACTGGTACGTTAGTGTAACCTAATGCATGGATACCGTTTGGTAAATCCATTTTACGTTTATCAATTTTAATGTTGTGTTGTTCTTGTAATGCTTGCGTGATTTGTTTCGTACTTACTGAACCAAACAATTTACCACCTTCGCCTGTTTTAGCAGACACTTCGACTTCAATTTCACTTAATTGTGCTTTTAATTGTTTAGCATCTTCAATTTCTTGTTGACGCTCTGCTTCAGCAGCTTTATTTTTTTGTTCTAATTGTTTTAAATTACCAGGCGTTGCTTCTATTGCATAATTTTTCTTTAATAAGAAGTTATTTGCATAACCTACTGGTACGTCTTTAACCTCACCTTTTTTACCTTTACCTTTTACATCTTGTGTGAATATTACTTTCATGCATTTTCACTCCTACTCATTTGTTCTGTTATAGCTTGTTGTAATTGTTCTATTGCTTCATCCACTGTTACATCTTTTAACTGTGTGGCTGCATTAGTTAAATGACCACCACCGCCAAGTGCTTCCATTGTTAATTGCACATTGACAGCACCAAGTGAGCGGGCAGACATACCTATTACATTTTCTTCTCTTCTTGCAATTACGTACGAAGCCTCTACACCATCTAAACTTAACAGTTCATCGGCAGCTTGTGCAACTGTAACAGGATGATAAATTTTATCATTCGAACCGTGTGCAATAGCCACACCATTTTCTTGTAATTTTACTGTTTGAATCAACTCGGTACGATTGATATACGTATCAAGATCGTCTTTCAAGAAATGTTGTGTCAATATTGTATCTGCACCGTGTGCACGTAAGTAACTTGCAGCATCGAAGGTTCTAGAACCTGTTCGTAGCGTAAAGTTACGCGTATCTACAATAATACCTGCAAACATTACTGTCGATTCTAAACGCGTTAATCGTTGTTCTGTCGGTTGATACTCAAGTAGTTCTGTCACAAGTTCTGCAGTTGAACTTGCATATGGTTCCATATAAACAAGCAATGGACTCGAAATAAAGCTTTCTCCACGTCTATGATGGTCAATAACCACTTTACGGTTAGCTTTATTTAAAATGTTCTCATCGATAACCATTTCAGGTTTATGCGTATCTACAATGACTAATGTTGTCTTAGATGTCATAATATCCCATGCTTCATCCGATGTGATAAAACGGTCTTTTAATTCTGGTTTTTCATTTACTGCATCCATAACACGTCGTAATGTTGGATCAATGTCAGAATCATTTAAGACGATATACGCATCTAGGTTATTCATCATTGCAAAACGTGACACACCAATTGCACCACCGATGGCATCTAAGTCAGGGCGTTTATGTCCCATGATGATAACTTTGTCGCCTTCCATCAGAATATCTTTAAGCGCATGTGATATAACACGTGCTCTAACACGTGTACGTTTTTCCATTGGGTCAGTCTTACCGCCATAGAAACGTACATTGCCGTTCATATGCTTGATAGCAACCTGGTCACCACCACGTCCTAGTGCTAAGTCTAGGCCTGATTGTGATAGTTCCCCTAAATCTATTAAATCTTCAGATCCTTCACCGACACCGATACTTAAAGTTAGTTGTGCACGGTAACCGACACTCTTTTCACGCAACTGACTTAAAATACTAAAGTTTGTTGCTTCTATGTTGTTTAATATATCTTGATTTAAATAAGCAACAAATTGATCTGAGCTGTAACGTTTGAAATAAATGTTATGCTCACTAGCCCATCTACTAATCACACGTGTAACCATCGAGTTAATCTCTGATTTTTGTGTGTCATTCATATTTTGCGTAATCTCGTCATAATTATCTAAGAACAATGTAGCAATAATCGGTTTAGAGTCTTCATATAGCTTATTTGTCTGTACTTCTTCAGTAATATCAAAGAAATACAATACATGTTCTTTTTCAGAATAACGTACGCGATAGTGGTACTCATTTTCAGAAATCTCAACTTCTTGTGTTTTTTCTAATTGCTTTAAGATATTAGGATATACTTCATTAACTGGATCGGAAATTACATTACGCGTTAAGCGTTCCGACATAAATTTGTTCATCCACTCTATGTTTTCATTTTCATCTAAGATAATCATACCGATTGGCAAATTTTTAATTGCGATATTATTGCCTGCCGAAATATGGCCACTTAGATTATCAACATAGCTATCTAGTTTCTGTAAAGCTCGTCTTACCATTATTGCTGTCCCTACAATAATAATCACTAATACAACTGTCGCTATGCCTGCAATGAGCTGGTTAAAAACAAACCAAACTACGACAAGTGCAATTGCTGTGAACGCCATAATAATAAATGGTAAAACTAACGCTTTTTTAGTGGATTGACGGTTCATTCTTCCACCTCAAATCATTTTTTAATGATACTTTTTAAGTTAATACACAAATCTATAACACCCAGGAGACTCACAATATGTGTTAGTGGCATTAAAGCTGTCCCTATAACCATGAATAACACAGAAAGTGCGGTTGGCATTGATTTTGCCTTTCCGAAAAAGTGAATAACACTTAAGCCCTGAATATACATACATAATGATAACACAATTTCAAAGTTTAAAACGATACTTTGGAAAGTCCCTGGTTGGCTCGAAAACATAACACAAATTAAGACGATAATATACATCCATAATAGTGAACGCTTCATTTGCCAAGCATATAACGGTTTAAATATTGGTGTAGCGATTTTGAACTTACGTAAAATTGGAAAAGTAATAATTAAATTGATTAAAATAAGTAGAAATACTGTAATAATGACATAACTTGGTAACTGAACTGACATCTGGCGGAAGCCTTCTTCCAGCATTTGCTTATATTCTGCAGTTCCCGCAATTCCAGAAACAACGTTATGCATGTAATCTTTCACTGGTTTTATCAAAACTGTAGAACTTGGTATTTTATCAAACGTTTGTAGTCCCATAAACGCAATTAACGAGAACATACTAATATATGTAGTTGTTATATAAAGTATGCGTTCTTTAGATGTACGTTCTTTTAATAATTGGCCAATAACAAAACTCACTAAGAGTATGATGACCATAGTGCTCAACACAAATATATTACCTAGTAACGTTGTTAATACCACTGTAATGACTGCTGTTAAACCAAATGATTCAATAGACTTATGCCATAAGATAATACCTGGAATTGTTGCAAAGATACCTAACACCAGGCCTAACGGAGGTAATATATGTAAAGCTAAAGCCACTACGATTAGCGTTAGTATACTAAGCACAGTTACTTTAGGATATATTTTTGAAAACAATTTCGCCACTCCCATACTATTTTTGACTATAACTATTATTTTAACCTCTTTAAAACTTTTATACAATTATTGGCAATCCAAATACAGAAGATAACGATATACTATACTTTCCATAATTATAAACGTATAAATAACTGAACTAATCAACACTTCATGGTATTACATTTTTAATGCTACTACTTTTAGTTTCATTTTATGCCACCACAACTTAAATAATTGTACAAAAAAAGGATGTACTATATATATGTCAGTCTACCCTCCCCTATCGAAAGTAGTCATATAGCTTCATCCTAAAAATTAATATAATAGAGTCGTTAAATCATTTTCTTTTGATTTTATATACTTTTAAAAAGTGATATAGATTAGGCGCCCAGTCATTAAAATTCAGTAAGAAACCATCATGACCTACGTTATCTGGTACAAAGAAATGTTTGTGATATTTAAAACGATTTCCCACGGCACGTACTAAGTCATCTGGATATAACAAATCATCTGTAAAGCCCATTGTCATTACTTTAGTGTCTAGGTTACTAAAAACTTCATCTACATCATTGCGTCCTCTATCTACGTCATGACTATCTAAGACGTCTAGGAGTGTTAAATAGCATAAAGAATCAAAATGATTCATAAATTTATTACCTTGATGTTTTTGATAGGTTACAACTTGATCTGGTGAGAAACGTTTATCATAACTTTTAGACGAACGGTATGTTAAAAAACCTAACTGCCTTGCGATACTCATACCCTCTTTATGGTCTAAATGAATAGCCTGTCTCGCTATCTCATTAAACGCACGACTATAGGATGATGTTTTATCTGTAGCTGCGAGAATCACTGCTTTTTCAACATCAAATTTACGATTATATAATAATTCTATTGCTTGCATGCCACCTAACGAACCACCGATTAATATGTTAATCCTTTCGAAACCTAATGTTTCAATTCCTAATTCTATAGCACGTACGATATCTCTTAACGTAAGTGTCTCAGGAAAGTTTGGATCTGTTAATGCAGAACTTGAACCATAAGGGCTTCCAATAACATTAAATGTCAAAAACTGGTAATCATTAATAGGCATATAACCACCGTCAATAATCCCTCTCCACCATCCAGGGTTTTCATTTGTACCATACGTTAAGTGATTACCTGTTAAAGCATGACAAACCACCACAAGTGGTTGCCCTTTTAAACCTACATGTTCATAACGTAGTTTTAAGTTTGAGATGAATTCACCTGACTCCGTTGTGAATGGTCCTAGTTCCAGTGTATCAACCGTATAATTCGTCATGTTTTACCTCCTACTTAGTAAAAAAACTCCTCACTCATAAAATAAGTAAGAAGTTAAAAGTTCTTATCATTCGAGTGTATCGATGGTATTAGCACCGTACTTTATAAGCCGGTTGCTGAAGCGTCTACGGGCCAAGTCCCTCAGCTTCTCGAAATAAGATTTGATTTTAATTGTATTAAAGATAAGCTCATTAATTCAGATAAAATTAAAGTGTTAATGTAATCTGAAATATCTTAATTTTCTAATTGTTTATAGTTTAACGGATAATATAACTTACTTCAATAGGATTGTTTAAAATACCCAACGTAACACTGCCATAATGATAATGCCACTAAGTATAGTGATTGTTAAGCTACGTGATATCACAGCAATAATAATAGTTGGGAGCATCGTTATTAAGAACGGCCCGTTAATGCTATAACCCATCACACCTTCTTGTTGCTCTATTAATCCATCGATGATTAATGCAGTGAATAATGTAATTGGTATAAATGATAGCCATTTAATAACACGTTCAGATAATTTTATTTTAGTTATCAAGATAAAGGGAATAATTCGTGTAAGCCACGTTACCACACCACATAACACGATAATTGTTAACACATGTATCGTCGTTGTCATCGTTCCATCACCACTCCAATCAACGCTGCAATAGTCGAAGCTAATATGATAGCTAAATATGAAGGCATAAACAAGCTTAAACTAAGCATCATTACAATCACACATATAATCAATACAAAATATATGTTTATCTTCGAGCGTCTAATCGACTCAAATTGTGAGACAGCTAAGAATATAAACATAGCGGTAATTGCAAAATCTAATCCTAGTGCTTCTGGTTGATGTATGTATTTACCAAAGACTGCACCAATCATACATGCAAATGTCCAAAAGACATATGCCGTTATATTTAATCCATGCAACCAACGATCATTTATCTTCTCACCTTTTAAATGTGGTGTAATAGCTACACCGAATGTTTCGTCTGTTACTAATGTAGAAAGACCAATCCTATTTAATAAACTATAGTTTTTATAACTTGGCGCAAGCGTCATGCTTAATAAAAACATTCTTGAATTCACAATGAATGTCGTCAATATAATTGCCGATATGGGCGTGCCAGAAATAACAAGTGCACAAATAATAAACTGTGCAGCGCCGGCATACACTAACAAACAAAGTAAAATAATTTCCAACATACTAAATCCCGATGCCACTGCAACAATTCCAAAAGACAGGCCAACACCAGCATAACCTAACAAAGTAGGAATACATGCTTTTACACCTTGTTTAAAAGTAACATGCGCCTCATTGTCCATTTTTCCACCCTCTCACCTCAAACGCTAAAAACAGTAAATCTATTCTAATATAATATCATAAAAATAATCAATAGTTTTAGAGGTAGGTTTGTGTGACGTAAGTCTAACGTTCGTCTTAAAAAGTTGTGAATAAAGCTATATAGATATTTCAGAATTTTGTGTTATTTATTAGACATCCCTTAAAAATTCCAGTTACTTCAATCAAATCAACTATTTTAATAGCGCATATTTTATGTATTTCTTACACCAACTTTTACACCTCCCCTACCCTCTCCTCTACATATAAAAAAGTGCGTAGCTAATACTTTAACTACGCACTTTAAATATTTTATTTAATAGGACGGATGACTGTTTTACCACCCATATATGGCACTAATGCTTCTGGTATTGTTACAGAACCATCTTCATTTTGATAATTTTCAACTATTGCAGCAAACGTACGTCCAACTGCTAATCCACTACCATTAAGTGTATGTGCTAATTCTGGTTTAGCATTTTTATCCCGTTTAAAACGAATATTTGAACGACGTGCTTGGAAATCAGTAATATTTGAACAAGAACTTATTTCTTTATATTCATTATAGCTTGGCAACCAAACTTCTAAATCATAAGTTTTACTTGAGCCAAAACCAATATCACCTGTACATAAAATAACACGACGGTATGGTAAGCCTAATTCTTCTAAAATTGCTTCTGCATGTTCAGTCATTTCATCTAAAGCCTGCCAAGAATCTTCTGGTTTTTCAAAACGAACCATTTCAACTTTATCGAATTGATGCAAACGAATAAGACCTCTAGTATCACGACCAGCTGAGCCCGCTTCACTACGATAGCATGCTGATTGAGCAGTGAATTTAGCTGGTAATTCATCCGGTCCGATAATTTCATTACGGTAATAATTTGTCAACGGTACCTCTGCAGTAGGTATAGTATATAATCCTTCTTTTTCAACTTTAAACAAGTCTTCTTCAAACTTAGGTAATTGTCCAGTACCATACATTGAATCAGCGTTAACTAATTGTGGTACCATCATTTCTGTATAACCATGTTGTGTTGTATGTTTCGTAATCATATAGTTCATTAATGCTCTTTCTAATTGTGCGCCCTCCCCTGTTAAGAAGACGAATCTAGCTCCAGATACTTTAGCTGCACGTTCAAAATTAACCATTTTTAATTCTTCTACTAAATCCCAATGTGCTTTTTCTTCAAAATCAAATGTTCTTGGTGTACCCCAACGTTTAACTTCTACGTTATCTTCATCTGTAGCACCTTCAGGCACATCATCCTGAATAATATTTGGAATGCGTGATAATTTATCGTTAAGATCCACATCAACTTGATTAAGCGTATCATCTAAAACTTTAATTTCATCACCAAGCTTACGCATTGCTGCGATTGCATCATCTGCATCTTCTTTATTACGTTTCTTCTGAGCAATTTCACCACTAACTTTATTACGCTCAGCTTTCATTTCTTCAGCTTTACTAATTAACTGACGACGCTGTTCATCTAATTCTAGTACTTCATCTACTACTGTATCTTCCATACCACGCTTAGCTACTTTTTCTTTAACGAAATCAGGGTCATTACGAAATAATTTAATATCTAACATAACTTCATCCATCCTTTCAATTTTTAAAATTTGAGATAAACACGCAAAAAAGACCACATCCCTCTACAAGGGACGTGGTCTACGTGTTGCCACCCTATTTAACAGTCTAAATTAGACTGCACTCTCACAAAAATAACGGTTAAATCCGATTGTTCTCTTAATAGTAGGTAGATTCACATTAACCTTGGCTACCTGTTCACACTCAACACAGGCTCTCTGAAACCAAAAAATTAATACTACTTATCCTACGAACAATGACTTATTAAGTTAAATTAAATATAGCAAATAACTTCATTTTTTTCAAGAGTGATAGTATTTATGTCAATTATATTTCATCCATATAAGCAACATCACGCAAATATTGTGATACTGCTTCAATATCTTTATGGAATTGTCTATCTTCTGTGATAGAAGGCACAATATGACGTAGTTCTTGATATTTTTCATACGTCTTAGGTGATAACTTATCAATATCTTTATATTCAACAGCTTGCAGAGCAATGATTGTTTCAATGGCCAATACACGACGTGCATTTTCAATCATTTGATAGCCATGTCTTGAAGCTATAGTTCCCATGGAAACATGATCTTCTTGGTTAGCGGAAGAAGGTATAGAATCAACACTTGCTGGGTGTGCGAGTGTTTTATTTTCTGAAACAAGACTTGCTGCTGCATACTGCATAATCATCGCACCACTTTGTAAGCCTGGTTGTGGACTTAAAAAGGCCGGTAACCCATTATTTAATTGAGGATTTACCAAGCGTTCTAGACGTCTCTCTGACACGTTCGCTAATTCACTGACACCTAATTTTAAAAAGTCTAAAGCAAACGCTATAGGTTGACCATGGAAATTCCCTCCTGAAATAACAAGTGTTTCATCACCTTCATCAAATATAAGTGGATTGTCATTTGCAGCATTCATTTCGAACTCTAATTTTTCCTTCACATAATTGAATACTTGGAAGCTAGCACCATGAATTTGAGGGATACAGCGCAAAGTATAAGCATCCTGTACACGTATTTCACCTTGGGTCGTCGTCAATTCTGAACCTTCCAACCAGTCTAACATTCTGGCCGCAACATCAATTTGTTCTTGGAAATTACGCACTTTATGTACCTTGTCATTATAGGCATCTGTAATACCATTTAAAGCTTGGTGTGTAAGGGAGGCAATCCACTCCGCTTGATAACCTAGAGCTTCCGCTTCTATATAATTTATAACCCCTTGAGCAGTCATTGCTTGTGTGCCATTAATCAACGCAAGCCCTTCTTTAGCTTGTAACTCTAAAACTTTGTGATTTAACTGATTTAAGACATACCGACTGTCTACTTCTTCACCTTTATAAAAGACATTACCTTCTCCTATTAATGCCAAAGCCAAATGTGATAGTGGCGCCAAATCTCCCGAAGCACCTAATGATCCTTGTTGCGGAATAACAGGTATAATTCTTTCATTGATGTAATACAGTAGTTGTTCTACTAAATCTACAGTTGCACCAGAGTGCCCTTTTAATAACGTATTCAATCTTAATACCATCATCACTAATGCAACTTCTTCTGAAAATGGTTTCCCCATACCACATGCATGTGAACGAATTAAATTGACTTGTAATTGGTTGTATTCTCCTTGGTCTATACGTACATCACTGAACAAACCAAAGCCAGTTGTAATCCCATAAATTGTTTCTTTATTCTCTATAATATCTTCAACTGTTTGGCGACTCTTTTTCACACGTTCAAATGCATCTTCCGTAACTTCTACCTTATCTTCTCTATTTAAAAACTGTTTAATATCATTAATCGTTAATGTTTCCCCATTAAGTTGTAATGTCATTTTCCCATCTCCTCGCTTAATATTTTTCTCTAATTATTTTGAGTATACGCTTACATTTTTTGTTGGACAATAGCTTAACCAATATCCGTAACATGGTATTAAATTACTGTTTTAATGGGATAAAGTTGTAATAAAAATAAGTTTATTGAAATTTATAATTTCTTAACGCTTTTAACTATTGACTAATAGGACAACCAGGTATAATATTTCTTATTGTATTTATAATTCCTATTACGAAAACAAAGGAAAAGTAACTGAAATACAAATCGTTCTGCAATTGTTATAATCGCTATTAAAAGCAGAACCTCTTTAAGGTGTTAGTCGGTTCATTTTCTTTATTAAAATACAGAAATTTACACACATTCAGTAATTTAAGAAGGGGGTTTCAATATGGAAACTTTATCATCAGTGAGCATTCCAAAACGTAAAGATGAAACACATAAAGGTGATTATGGTAGAATTCTTTTAATTGGTGGTAATGCGAACTTAGGTGGTGCAATCATGCTTGCAGCAAGAGCATGTGTATACAGTGGTAGTGGTTTAATAACAGTAGCAACTCATCCCACAAACCATGCTGCTTTGCATTCACGTTGTCCTGAGGCAATGGTAATCGATATAAATGATACAAAAATGTTAACAAAAATGATTGAAAACACAGATTGTATCTTAATCGGTCCTGGATTAGGTTGTGATTTTAAAGGTAATAATGCAATTACTTTCCTACTTCAAAATATACAACCTCATCAAACTTTGATAGTAGATGGTGATGCTATTACGATTTTCAGTAAATTGAAACCTGAGATTCCAACTTGTAAAGTCATATTCACACCGCACCAAAAAGAGTGGGAACGTTTAAGTGGTATCCCGATAGATGAACAAACTTATGAACGTAACCGTGAAGCGGTAGACCGTATTGGTGCAACAATTATACTGAAGATGCACGGTACAGAACTTTACTTTAAAGATAAAGATTACAAACTACCTATTGGTACACCAGCGATGGCTACTGGAGGCATGGGTGATACTTTATCTGGTATGATAACTAGCTTCGTTGGACAATTTAATGATATCGAAGAAGCTGTTACAAGTGCGACATATACACACAGTTTTATTGGCGAACAATTAGCTGAAAAAATGTATGTCGTTCCGCCTTCTAGACTAATCAGTGAGATTCCAATCGCTATGAAATCATTAGAAAATGAAAAATAAAAAAAGACCTACCTCATATGAGGTAGGTCTTTTTATTAGCGTTATTCTTCTTCGTTGTCTTCATCAGTTCCATGATCCGCGTTGTCTATATCTTCATTAACACGATCCATGAAGTCTTGTCTTACTTCTTGTCGTTCATCATTGTTTGACGCATTTTCCTCGTCTTCAACTTCTGTGTGAATCGCATTTCCTGGCGCATCATCTTCTACAATGTTTTCACTATTTTGAGAACCTTGTAAATCAGTTTGTGATGCATTGTCATTATCTACATCAGAGGCTTTAGCTTCAGTTGATTCATCAACTTCTTTAATTTCATCTTCATCATTTACTTTAGCTACTGTTGATACAATTTGGTTTTCACCTAATTTAATCAATCTTACACCTTGGGCAGCACGACCATTTTGCGAGATATCTTCTACATCAATACGAATAATGACACCTGAGTTTGTTACAACCATCAGGTCTTCTTTTCCAGTTACTGAAGTAATACATACAATGTTACCGTTACGCTCAGTAATTGTAGCTGTTTTTATACCTTTACCGCCACGGTTTGATAATCTATAATCACCAACTGGGGTACGTTTACCGTATCCATTTTCAGTAACGACTAGAATCTCTTCGTCGCTCTCAGCATTAGTGACATCTAAACCGACAACTTTATCATCTTCTCTAAGTGTAATACCTTTAACTCCTGCTGCTGTACGACCGAGCGGACGCAATGTAGTTTCGTTAAAGCGTATTAGTGATGCATGAGATGTACCAATCAGAATGTCTTGTTCTCCATCAGTGAGACGAACAGCAATCAGTTCATCATCATTTTTGAAGCTAATCGCAATCTTACCGTTTTTATTGATATGAGAGAAGTTACTCAATGCAGAACGCTTCACTCTACCTTTGAGTGTTGCAAATACTAAGTAATCATCTTCACTTTCTAAGTCTTTAACGGCAATCATAGTACTGATTGATTCGTCATTATCTAGTTCAATCGCGTTGACTACTGGGATACCTTTAGACTGACGTGATAGTTCAGGCACTTCATAACCTTTAAGTTTGTACACGCGTCCTTTATTAGTAAAGAACAATACGTTGTCGTGCGTACTTAACGTTACAAGTTGACTAACAAAGTCTTCCTCAAGTGTATTCATACCTTGTACGCCACGCCCACCACGGTGTTGTGCTCTATATGTAGAAACTGGTAAACGTTTAATATAGTTATTGTGACTTAATGTAATCACGATTTGTTCTTCAGGTATTAAATCTTCATCTTCGATATCATCTAATCCGCCAAGTTGAATTTCAGATCTGCGTTCATCACCATAACGTTCACGTATATCGATTAATTCGTTGCGGACGATTTGTAATAATTTTTCTTCATCAGCAAGAATCTCTTTTAATTCCTCGATATATGCTATTAATTCATTATATTCAGATTCAATCTTGTCTCGCTCTAAACCTGTCAAACGTCTTAAACGCATATCTAAGATAGCTTGAGCTTGACGTTCAGATAATTTAAATTGTGCTTGTAAGCTAGCCATCGCTACTTTATCAGTTTCTGATTCACGGATCACTCGAATAATTTCATCGATATGGTCTAATGCAATTCTTAGTCCTTCTAAAATATGTGCGCGATCTAATGCTTTCTTCAAGTTGTATTCTGTACGTCTACGTACCACTACTTTTTGATGCTCTAAATATGCTTCTAAAGCTTCTTTCAGTGAAATTAATTTAGGTCTACCGTTAACTAAAGCAATCATATTTACACCAAATGATGTTTGTAATGGCGTTTGTTTATATAAATTATTTAGTACAACACTTGCGTTTGCATCTTTACGAATGTCAATAACAACACGTACACCTGTACGTAAACTTGTTTCGTCACGTAAATCGGTGATACCTTCAATCTTTTTATCACGTGCTAATTCAGCAATTTTTTCAATCATACGGGCTTTATTTACTTGATATGGGACTTCTGTAACGACGATGCGTTGACGTCCGCCACCACGTTCTTCAATTTCAGCACGAGAACGCATTTGAATAGATCCACGACCTGTTTCAAAGGCGCGACGAATACCACTCTTTCCAAGTATAATTCCCGCCGTTGGGAAGTCAGGACCTTGAACATCTTCCATCAATTCCGCAATAGTGATATCAGGGTTATAACTTAAACTCAATACGCCATTAATAACTTCTGTTAAATTATGTGGTGGAATATTTGTAGCCATACCTACTGCAATCCCTGAAGCACCATTAACTAGTAAGTTTGGGAACCTTGATGGTAAGACTGCCGGTTCTCTCTCATTACCATCGTAGTTATCTATAAAATCTATCGTATCTTTGTTTATATCTCTAAGCATTTCTAATGTGATCTTAGACATACGTGCTTCAGTATAACGCATCGCCGCTGCGCCATCGCCATCCATTGAACCAAAGTTGCCTTGTCCATCAATTAAAGGATATCGATAGCTGAAGTCTTGTGCCATTCTTACCATTGCTTCATAAATAGATGAGTCACCATGTGGGTGATATTTACCCATTACGTCCCCAACAATACGGGCAGACTTCTTGTATGACTTATCTGGTGTCATACCTTGTTCATGCAAACCATACAATATACGTCGATGTACTGGTTTCAAACCATCTCTAACATCTGGTAAAGCACGTGATACAATAACGCTCATCGCATAATCTAAAAATGATTCGCGCATCTCACTCGTTATATTTCGTTCATTAATTCTTGATTCAGGTAATTCAGCCATCAAGATATCCTCCTTCAAAAATTCAGTTCATTGTATTAGAAATCTAGGTTGGCATAGACTGCGTTATCTTCAATAAACTGTCTACGATTCTCAACAACGTCTCCCATAAGCATTTCAAAAACTTGATCTGCCTCTATCGCATCATCTAATGATACTTGTAACATAGCTCTATTTTCTGGGTTCATTGTTGTTTCCCACAATTGATCTGCGTTCATTTCACCAAGACCTTTATAACGTGCAATTGACCATTTCGGTGTAGGATCTAACTCAGCTTTAAGTTTTTCCAACTCACGTTCATTAAACACGTAATACTTTTGTTTACCTTGTGTCAATTTGAATAAAGGCGGTTGAGCAATATATACATAGCCTGCTTCTATTAACGGTCTCATAAAGCGATAGAAGAACGTTAATAACAACGTTCTGATGTGCGCACCATCGACGTCAGCATCAGTCATTAATACAATTTTGTGGTAACGCGCTTTACTCAAATCAAATTCTCCACCAATACCTGTACCGAATGCTGTAATCATAGAACGGATTTCATTATTATTTAATATTCTATCTAAGCGAGCTTTTTCAACGTTTAATATCTTACCACGCAATGGTAAAATTGCTTGTGTTTCTGAGTCTCTACCTGATTTTGTAGACCCACCGGCAGAGTCACCCTCTACGATAAAGATTTCACTTCTGGAAGGATCTTTACTAGAACAGTCTGCAAGTTTACCAGGTAAACTCGAAATTTCTAAAGCAGATTTACGACGTGTTACTTCGCGTGCTTTTTTCGCAGCAAGACGTGCGTGAGAAGCCATAATACCCTTTTCAACAACAATGCGTCCTACTTGCGGATGCTCTAATAAGAAGCGCTCGAACAACTCAGAGAATAATTTATCAACAACTTGACGTACCTCAGAGTTACCTAGTTTTGTTTTTGTTTGCCCTTCAAATTGTGGGTCGCCATGTTTGATTGAGACAATCGCTGTTAAACCTTCACGTGTATCTTCACCTGAAAGTCTCTCTTTATCATCTTTGATAATTTTACTACTTATACCATAACTATTTAATACACGAGAAAGTGCTCGTTTAAAGCCTTCTTCATGTGTACCACCTTCATAAGTGTGTATGTTATTCGCATAAGTCAATAAGTTAGTTGCAAAGCCTTTGTTATATTGTAATGCAATTTCAACCTCAATATCATCTTTTGTTTGATGGACATATATAGGCTCTTCATGTAATGGTTCTTTGTTTTCATTTAACATCTCAACGTAAGACTTAATACCACCTTCGTAGTGATAAGTGTCTTCTCTGACTTCTTCACCACGTTCATCTCTTAAAGTAATTGAAATACCTTTATTTAAGAAAGCAAGTTCCCTTGTACGTTGTTGTAATGTCTCATAGTGATATTCAGTCGTCTCTGTAAAAATCTCAGGGTCCGCTTTAAAACGAATCACTGTACCAGTATTATCATCTTCTGTTTCATCAACTACTTTCAAGTCGAATTGAGGAACACCCTTTTTATAAGCTTGATGATAAACTTGACGATCTTTATATACATAAACTTCCAAGTCTTCAGATAAGGCGTTAACTACAGAAGAACCTACACCATGTAGACCACCAGAAACTTTGTATCCGCCGCCGCCGAATTTACCACCGGCATGAAGTACTGTTAAAATAACTTCAACTGCTGGACGTCCCATTTTTTCTTGTATACCTACTGGAATACCACGTCCATTATCTGTTACTTTAATCCAATTATCTTTTTCAATAACAACTTCGATTTGGTTAGCATACCCTGCAAGTGCTTCATCAATACTATTATCGACAATTTCCCATACAAGATGGTGTAAACCTTTTTCTGAAGTTGATCCTATATACATACCAGGTCTTTTACGTACCGCTTCTAGACCTTCTAATACTTGTATCTGTCCAGCACCATAATCTTCCGTGTTGTTCACATCTGACAATGCTTCCACCTTCACTTTCTGTTACTTTATAATTTCGCCTTGGTTAATGCGATAAAGTTTAGCGTTTTTCATAATTTCATGTTCTATACCATCTACGGATGTCGTCGTTACAAAAGTCTGCACTTTATGTTGAATAGTGCTCAATAAATGAGATTGACGCGAATCATCTAATTCACTTAATACATCATCTAGCAATAATATTGGATACTCACCGACTTCAATATTCATCAACTCAATTTCTGCGAGTTTTATTGATAGTGCCGTTGTTCGCTGTTGACCTTGCGAACCATATGTCTGAGCGTCCATACCATTTACATTAAAACCTAAATCATCTCTGTGAGGACCATATAAACATACGCCTCTATCTTTCTCACGTTCCATATTGTCATTAAGTAAAGTTAAGACTTCCTCTAAGCGTTCCGTCTCACTTTGTTCTCCATCTGCCAATTTAATGCTTGGCAAGTACTCTAGTGACAATGTTTCACGTTCATTGGTAATACCAGAATGGATAGGTTTAGCTAGTGATTCAAGTTCTTTAATAAAATGTTCACGTCTTTGTGTAATTTTGAACGCATACTCTGCAAATTGTTGATTTAAGACTTCTAGCATTGTACTGTCCGTCTTTTGACCATATTGCAGTTGCTTCAAATAGTTATTTTTTTGTTTTAAAATTCTCTGATATTGCGATAAATCATTTAAATATACCGCAGATATTTGACCAAGTTCCATGTCTATAAATCTGCGTCTAACTTGTGGCGATCCTTTGACAATGTTTAAATCTTCAGGCGCAAACAATACGACATTTAAATGACCTATATATTGTGTCAGTCTACTTTGCTCTAAGTGATTGATTTTAACTTGTTTGCCTTTTTTGGTAATATACATCGTTAAAGGCATGTCGCCATATCTATAGCTAAGTTCACCTTCTATTTTAGCATAATCGCTATTGAAACGTATCAATTCTTTGTCATTAGATGTTCGATGACTTTTTGCTAATGCTAAGGTATATATGGATTCAAGTAAGTTTGTCTTCCCTTGAGCATTTTCACCAATCAAAATATTTACGTCAGGATGACAATTTAAACTGATTGACTCGTAATTTCGATAATGTTCTAGCTGGAGTTTCTTTAATTTCATTCTTCACCTTGATGTAAAATCAAAAATGAACCGACTTCTGGTATAACAATGCTATCTCGATGATTTAATTTTTTACCACGACGTGTTTCACGCTCGTCATTAATCATGACGTCAAAATCTTGTAAGAACCATTTTGCTTGTCCGCCAGATTCGATAATACCTTCTGTCTTTAGAAATTGTCCTAAAGTAATGTCCCCATCAACGATTACTTCTTCAACCAAATCAATCACTCCATTTCTTTTAAGCTCACTTATATATTATACCTTTTTTTACGAAAAATTTCATGTAAAATACAGTGAGTAAGCGATTTCTTTCAACTTATTTTAACTATTTTTTTATATTTAGTTTCAAAGTTGTTTATAACAGCTCTTTACTAGTAATATTATATCAAAAATTAATGATTAATAATCCATTTCCTTAAAATTAATATCAATCTATGTACAAATCATTATTTAAAAATAAATTAAAAGTGTTGCTATAAAATTCATGATTTTTATGCGCTCAACTAAAATTTGCATTTTAAGCTATTTTTTAGCGTATTTTTTTGAATTACGATGTTTCGGTCCACTACTGTCTATTTTTCACTTATATTGGCCTTCTATATGCTTCTAATCATTAAAATTTATTTTATATTCTCTTAATCTACTCACTTTTCTAGCATTAGCCCTTTCTTATATACACGTTTTAATGTGTCACATTACTTTTATTCTGCTAAATTTCCATAAAAAAAGGAACGGACAGAAACCAATATACAAATTGGTTTCATAGTCTCGCTCCTGCAAAGTTAACCAGTCAGTTAATAAAATAGTTTCAATATGGCTTAGTTAACTGTTTCATGCTATGCATATAAAATTATATGCTGCTTAATTTAGTTGCAATGGCTCACTTATCCACACCTAATACTAACTTAGTATGTTCTAATTGGTAAAATAAGTTGTGTAACTGAGTCATCATCTTTTGGTTTTAAAATAAATGGTTTCATAGTTCCGAAAAATTCTATTTCCACTTCATCGTTATCAATAGCTTTAAGTGCATCCATCATATATTTTGAGTTGAAAGAAATTTTTAAATTGCCCCCATCTACATTACTTGCTTTAACTTCTTCATTCACAGTACCAATTTCTGGAGATGTTGAAGATAATTCTACTAATTCATTACCTGTGCTTAATTTTATTACATTATTTCCGCCTTCACGTGCTAATAATGATGCACGATCAATTGCGTGATAGAATTCACCGTTATCAATGCCTAACTTAATTTCGTAATTTTCTGGGAATAAACGAGACGTATCAGGATAATGACCTTCTAATAAACGTGAAATAAAGTTTACGTTACCCACTTTGAAAAGTACTTGGTTAGATGCAAAGAAAATGTCGATATCATCTTCGTTGTCAGACATAATTTTATTTAATTCAGATAATGCCTTACCTGGAATGATGACATTTTTATTTTCAGAATCGTCTTCTAAAGCTACTTTTCTTACAGCCAAGCGGTGTGAATCTGTAGCTGTGCATATTAATTCATTATCTTGTATAAGCCAGTTAACACCAGTTAGTACTGGGCGTGTTTCTGAGGTGGACACTGCAAAATTCGTTTGTGCTATCACGTTTTTAAGTACCTTGACTGACAATTGAATTGCATCATCACGAGAAACTTGTGGTAATAACGGATATTGATCAGGATCTAAACCACTTAAATTAAATTCAGAATGACCAGATGTTATTAATGTTTGGAATTGTTCGTTGGTAGATAATTTAACTTCTTTACCTGGTAATTTTTTAATAATATCTACAAAGAAACGACCAGGAAGTACCACTGAGCCAGTTTCTGCAATTTCAATAATCGTTTCACCATCAACTTGTTTAGGGATAGTGATTTCTATTGATATTTCTGAATCAGATCCAGTAAGTATTACTTCGTTGTTTTTAACTTCAATTTTTATACCAGTTAAGATTGGTAATGTTGTTCTTGGTGAGATGGCTTTTAACGTGTCATTTAATTGATTAATAAAATAATCTCTTCTAATTGTGAATTCCATCATATTAAACTCCTTCCAGTCGTTTATATATTAAATTATATAGGTTTTAAAACAGTAGTAATAGTAGTAGGGCTTGTGGATTAGGGGATAACTCAAATTTAAGTGATAGTATCGTCCTTTAAAGGGTGTGGATAACTTGTGCACACTGTGTATGACTTTTACACATTATCCACAATTCACAAAAATAGTTCCATCATGTTATTCCTCAAATAAGCTACCATAAAACTGTTATAGTACAGAATGTTTTACTGATTTCTTATTTCTTTTTCTAAATTTTCAACTTCTTGTTTAAATGTTGGATCATTTTGTATATCTTTTACAATTTTTTCGTGTGCATGAATAACAGTAGTATGGTCACGTCCACCAAATTCTTCGCCAATTTTAGGAAGTGAAAAATCTGTTAGTTCACGAGAAAGATACATCGCAATCTGTCTAGGGTAAGCAATTGATTTTGTACGTTTTTTGGCACTAAAGTCTTCAATTTTTACACTATAGTATTGGCCAACAATTTTTTGAATATCTTGTATAGTGATCTTTTTAGATTTAGGTGATTGAATAATATCTTTCAATGCTGCAGCTGTTAATTCAGTGGTAATAGGTTGACCTTGTAATTTCGAAAATGCTAATACACGAGTCAATGCACCTTCAAGTTCACGAATATTTGACTGAATCTGATTTGCAATATAAGTAAGTGCTTCAGTGGGAATATCTAAGTTTTCTTCACCAATTTTTTTCTGTAAAATTGCCATTCTTGTTTCATAATCTGGTGGTGTAATGTCAACGATTAGTCCCCATTCAAAACGTGAACGCAGCCGATCTTCAAGTTTAGCAATCTCTTTAGGTGGTCTATCGCTAGAAATAACAATTTGCTTATTTGCTTGATGTAATTCATTAAACGTATGGAAGAATTCTTCCTGTGTTTGCTCTTTATTTTGAATAAATTGAATATCATCAATGAGAAGTACATCAATATTACGATATTTTTCTCTAAAACGTTCAGTCTTATTATCTCGAATAGATTTAATAAATTCATTGGTGAATTTTTCACTTGAGGTATAAATAACTTTAGCATCAGGATTGTTTGCTAATACATAATGGCCAATTGCATGCATCAAATGGGTTTTACCTAAACCAACGCCACCATAGATAAATAATGGATTGTATGCTTGTGCCGGCGCTTCAGCAACTGCAAGACTTGCTGCGTGAGGAAATCTGTTGCCAGGTCCAATAACAAATGTTTCAAATGTATTATGGGTATTGAATTGTTCTCCACCAATAGCAGCTTCATCTACTCCAGGTGTATATTCTTTTTTGAATTGCTCAGCCTCATTAGTTTCTTGGTTTTTAGTTGGATTTAAGTTTTCCAATTCATCTTCTGTATAAAAAACAGGCATAATTTCATGACCAATTGCTTCGTATAAGGCACTTTGAACAATTTCAACGTAATTCGATTTTAACCAATTAGCAACAAAAGGATCATCTATAACTACAATGGCTTCATTGTTTTGTAGTTGATAAAGTTTTGTATCTTTAAGAAAAGTTTGATAGCTGGGATAACTAACTTTTTCTTGAGCTAAGGTTAGAACTCTTTCCCAAATTTCTTTTTCTGACAT